>NZ_OZ242038.1:2390000-2804331 GCF_965205175.1 Candidatus Poriferisodalis sp. | reverse complement strand
TCGGGGGCGCAGGCAGCGCATCCGCCACTTGCCTAGCCGACTTCATGACGGTTCACCGGACTCGGCGGCGGAGGTCCATTACAGACTTCGTGCCGTACATCAATATCAGCGGGACTTCACGACGGTTCAGCGGACTCGGGGGCGCAGGGCCGATGCCCGCAAGTCTCAGGGCCTGTCGGCCCGCAATTCGTCAAGGCGGCGCCCGAGAAGACGTGACCGCCGGGCCACCGGCTTGGGCTGTGCTTCGTTTCGGCGAGGCGCTCGACAGCGGCGCCGCTGATGCCTGCCCGAGCCGAGTATTCCGCAGTAGGTCGGATGACGATTGTCCTGCCCAATTCAGCTCGCCTGCTGGCGGTCCGGTCGCTGGTGCAGCACCTACTGGGAGCTTGCCTGGCGCATGCAACTGGTAACGGCCGGTTACGGCGTTGTGTTCGACGGTGAAGCCCTGTTGGTGGATGCTGTTGTGGTGGCAGTGGTGGCAGACTGAGACGAGGTTGTCGAGGTCGGTGTTGCCGCCGTGCTGCCATTCGACGATGTGGTGTGCTCGGCAGAGTTCGGGTGATGCGCCGCAGCCGACGCAGCCTTGGTCGCGAACAGCGAGCGCGCTGCGCTGCAGCTCGCTGGCTGAACGGCGGCGTCTGCCCATGCGCAAATCGCCGGTTGCCTTGTTGAAGATCATCGGCAGAATGTCTGCATCGACGGCTACCTTGGCAATCTCGCTGATCGGCACCGTAGTTCCGTTCGCGAGCCGCGCGTTTGCGATCTGTTGGTTGAGAACGTCGTAGTCGGCGACGAGCACCAGCGAAGTGCCCGCTGGTCGGGATGTGTCGGGTTCGCAGCGGAGTTTGGCGACTGCGTCCGCAGTGCGCTGAGCGGGCGTCGAACGACACTTGGGGTCTTCGTCGTGAAACAAGCGGCTTACTGCGGCGTTGACGACTGCGGTAATGCGGGCGCCGACGATCGGATCAAACTGGCCGTTCACCACCGTCATCCCGGTCTCGCGGCTGGTGAACACGCGCGCTGAACGCTGTTGGCGCTGCCGTTCGAGCAGGGAGGCACCGTCGTCATCGGTGCAGTCGGCTACGTGACGGGCAACGGTTCGACGGAATTCGTCGAGGCCTTGCCGCTGAGCGATTTCGACAAGGAACCCTTCGTTGATCGGAGTATCGCTTGCGGCGCGGGCGATGATCTGCGCATGTCCAGCAGGTACCGACCCGGCTGCCAGACCTTCACGAGTAACGTCCAATTTTGCGAGTGCTGCAGCCGTCTTCACGTTGTCGCGGGCAGCGCGAACTGACACCGACAGCACGTTCGCTGCGGTATGCGCGGCGACGGTTTCGCCTTCGCAGCGGGCGATCTCACACAGAGCGGATGCTTCGGCTGCGGCGAGCTGCGACCGGGCATGTCCGATCTGTGCCAGCCGCAACCGCAAGCCGTCTGCATCCAGTGCAGGCACGTCCACTCGCAACCACCTCTCCGACAATGCACCCGACGCCACTCGTGAAGCCGACGGAGCGGCATCCGCAGCACGGTTGCCGCCGCCACGCTTGCCGATACCACGGTCCCCACTCGGTACGCCGATTGCCATGGGGACAACGGTAGGCAGGGGGTGTGACACGGTTGCCAGGGCTTCGCCGCTGTTGGCGAGTTCGCCGCGAAGGTTGATGCCAGTTGGGCAGTTCAACGGCGCAAGCTCGTCGCCGCCTTGATGTCGCGCGTCGGGTTGGCCGCCATCGTACTCGCTGCCACAAGCGTCAATCGCCATGGGGACAACGGTAGGCAGGGGGTGTGACAAGCTCGCGGGTATGTCGGCAACCACCGAAGATGGCAAGCAGGAGCGTTACGGGGTGTGACACGCTCGCGGGCATGTCGGTGCATCGTGCCGGCGCGGCCACTCGGCGTATCGAAGTTGTGTAGGCCATCAGACGATTCGCGCCATGTTCGCTGCTACGCGTGCCGTCGTTCGCTACGGGCACTGCCGTCGGACGGGCCATGAACCCCGGCCAAATCTCACGTGACGACTGGGGCAGACCTTCGAGTCACGGCCACAAACTCTGCAGTGTTCGTCGCCTAGATCCGTTGCCCGAAGTTGACGCCTTTGCGGTGTTGCCCTTCGGATCGAAGCCCGTTACCCAAGAAACACTGCTACGTTTAGGACTCGCTGAGGCTGCAATATAGCCCCAGAAAACACTTGCGTGCGTAGAATGCGCGGGAGGTGCTGCCGTGTCCGGTGCCCTTAGTTCGCGGTTGGATGTAGGTGCCCATCCTCCCTGTCAGTGCATCAAAGCCGCGCCTTGAGTCAGCGATGCACTCCCGCACCAGCTCATAGTCACGCTCAACAATCGTATAGGCTGCGCCAGTCAAGTCAAGCGTCACAACTGCATGTATGGGGGACGGCGACATGACATCATCACCTACGATTCGCGCCACGAGAACGGCCTTGCGAAGCTTTGTCAAGAGATGACTGTGTTCAAAGGGCGTGGTGACAACATGTACGGAATCGATCATGGTTATGGCCATAGTTTCCTTGAATGCCAGATAGCCCGTTTTGCGTCGCTTGATGGGAATGACCTTGAGTTCCCATGATCCAAAATTCGGCGCTCGTGCCGAGTTGAGCTGAAGACCTAAGTACCGTTCGAGAGCGTGTCCTGCCCATCCCTTGTTGACCTTCCCGGTTGGACCATGTACGTTGACCTGGTGTGTGCGGGCTAGAACGTGGACATCGGTTCCAATAAGTTGGTTCAGCTTCGCTACTGCAAGATGCCGCTCCATTATACGAAGCGGCTTTGACGTTCTTGAATAGCATCGCGAAGTCTAGGGATGGCAAGCTGGTCCAAGTATCCTTGATTGGATTCAATGCCAATGAACCGTCTCCCCCCCCCCCGCTTACTGCGGCCACCCCTGTCGTAGCCGAACCACAAAAGGGATCAAGAATCAGGTTCCCGGGCTCCGTGCTGGCCGTAATGATGCGCTCCATCAAGCGAAATGGCTTCTGTGTCGGGTGCCTACCGTAACGTTTCTCAGATGTTCCTGGCGTAGCTATAGCCCAGACACTTCGCATCTGTTTGTTAGGTTTCTTGATGAAATCGGCCCGAAAAGTACCGCGCTTCATGTCAAGGTAATTGAATGTGTGTTTGGCTGTCTTGCCCTTGCTGGCCCATAAGATTGTTTCGTGGCTAGCAGTGAACATCCGACAACCGAGATTAGGTGGAGCGTTTGGCTTAAACCACGCGATGTCGTTCAAGATACGCCATCCTTGAACCTGCAAAGCGTGTCCACAAGCGTAGATGCTGTGATAGGTGCCCGAAACCCAAAGCGTACCATCGGGCTTCAATAGACGATGGCATGCTTCGATCCATGAATAGTGAAAATCGAAGTCTTCTGCAACGCCGCGGCTCTTGTCCCAGCTACCCTTATTCACCGAGACTCGACGACCCGCGTGAACCGAAGTGCCGTCGTTCGACAGATTGTACGGTGGATCAGCGAACACCATGTCGACACTACCAGATGGCATGACGGACATCACCTGTATGCAGTCGCCAAGATAGAGAACGCAGTCCCCGATTTCGGCATATGGCGACACGGACTGCACGGGCTAGTTGTTTCGGCTTCTCTGTGGTGGTGTGCTCTGTCGGAAGCTCATTCCTGCACGTCCATCTCTGCGATTGAGCAGATGCAGCTCATGGTTTCGGCTCGGCTCAACTCTCTGTCAGCGTACGCTTTGGGAGGCACAACGAACATCGCATGATGGTATCCAGCGCTGGCGTGTTTCGATCCGTTAGGCGGGAGGCTTCGGGCGGGGTCAGATCAGCAGGTTGGCTTGGAGTATCTCTAGAGCGGCTGGGTCGAAGCCGTGGTGCAGCAGGTAGCCCTCGGCGCCGCTGCGCACACCGTGGGTATCCCACAGGTCGTGCCTGCTCGGCTCCTGCCCTTGGCTCTGCCTTACCGGCGGCTCTCCTTCGCTCTGCCCGGCCCGGCTCCGCCCCGTCCCGGACGCGTTGGGCAGTTCGCGTTGGCCGTAGCGGTTGTCCAGCTCGTCGAGCACGGTGGCCATCACTGAGCGGGGAGCGCTCAGAATGGGCCGCACGTCGTCGATGGCGATGCCGGCGCGCTCGAACTGCGGCGTCAGTTCCGCGATGCGCTGATGCGACCGGAGCTCGTTCGTAAGGCAGTAGTCGTCGAGCACGGCCTCGCGGGCCACGCCGAGGGCTTCGAGCAGGAGCGCTGCGGCAATGCCGCTGCGATCCTTGCCAGCGGTGCAGTGGAACAGCAGCGGCAGATGGTCGACATCGGCCGCCACGGCAGCGAGCTGAGCGAACCGCTCGCCGTGCTCGGCCACGATCTTCAGGTACAACGCGGCCATGTCGGCTTCGCTGATCGACCGCAATCGACCTTCGAGGATCTGGTCCACCATCGAGATGTCCCCGTCCACGGTGTCACCGACGGGCAGTGAGACGTGTGAGGTCACGCCTCGCCACAGCCGCGAACGGTCCCGCTCGGTCTCCGGCGCAGCGCGCAAGTCGACCACAGTGCGGATGCCACGGCTGGCCAGTTCTTCGAGATCGTCGCTGCTGAGCGCGCTCAAGCGGTCCGAGCGGAACAGTGCTCCCGTACGCACATGGCGGCCGCCTGCAGCGGGGTAGCCGCCTAAGTCACGACAGTTGTTCGCGCCTTCCAGCGCTACCACGGCTTCTCGGCGCACGGGTTCGCAGACTATCGACAGACGGAATTCCTGGCGGGACGGGTATCGGGCAGGCAGTGCCGCCGAGTTCGGAAACCACCTTCGCACACCGACCCGGTCGGGCTACCGTCGTCACCCATGCGCGCAGTAGTCATCCCCGAGTACGGCGGCGTCGAGGTGCTGCAGGTCCGCGACGTCCCTGATCCGGTCCCCGGTCCCGACGAAGCGCTCGTGGAGGTGGTGTGCTCGGCCATGAATCGAGCTGACCTGCTGCAGCGGATGGGCCTGTACCCGGCACCGGGACCCCGCCCCGAACACGAGATACCCGGCTTGGAGTTCGCCGGACGCATCGCAGCGCTCGGCGAGCGCGTCACCGCGTGGTCAGTCGGCGACGAGGTCATGGGCATCGTGTCGGGAGGTGCCGCGGCAGAACTCGTCGTCACCCACGAGCGCATGCTGCAACGCGTGCCAGACTCGGTGAGCCTGCGCGACGCTGCGGCCATTCCAGAGGTCTTCGTCACGGCGCACGATGCGCTCGTCACCTTAGGCGGCCTCGCATCCGGCGGCGCAGCGCTGGTGCATGCAGGCGCCTCCGGTGTCGGCACAGCGGCGATCCAGATCGCCAGAGCCATCGGCGCGCGAGTTGCCGTCACCTGCTCGACCTCCAAGGTGCAAGCATGCGCAGCACTCGGCGCAGACTTGGTGGTCGACTACACCGAGGCCGATTTTGCTGACGCTGTCCGCGACTGGACCGCCGGTCGAGGCGTAGATGTCGTGCTCGACGTGATCGGCGGCGACTACTTGGCTCGCAACATCGCATCGGTGCGAGTCCAAGGCTGCATCGTCCAAGTCGGCGTCATGAGCGGGCCTGCGGCCACGATCCCGCTCGGCGCCTTGCTGCCGAAGCGAGCGGCGCTCATCGGCACGGTGCTGCGCTCGCGGCCCATCGAGCAGAAGATCGAGGCGAACCAGCGATTCTGCGCCGAGCTGCTCCCGCGGTTCGACGACGGCTCGCTGCGACCGGTCATCGACTCCCGCTTCGACCTCGACGACATCGCAGCAGCGCACGAGTACATGGCCACCAACGCGAACGTCGGCAAGATCCTGCTGGATGTGAGCTAGTGTTCTACAGTTTCGCTGGCACGCCGTGCCGAGTTGTCGGGTTTGTGTCGTGCGGTAGTTCTCGGGTCTTGGCGATGTTGGGAGTCTGATGGTGTCGAGTGTTGGGCGTGTAGTGCGTTCTGTGCGTGGTCCTCGGGGGGGGGGGGGTGTTGGGTGGCTGATGGGCTGCGCGCTGGTGCCGGCGGTTGGCGCAGTTCGGTTTGGGGGTTGGTTGGGGTAGTGCTGTTGGCGGCTGGGGTGGTGTTGGTGCCGTCGTCGGTGGGGGGTCAGGGTTCGTCGGGGCCTGCGGCGCCGACGGGGTTTGTGATGGTTGGTGTGTTGGGTGGGGTGCAGTTGTTTTGGGATGATCCTGGGGACAGCAGCATTACGAAGTATCAGTATGCGACGGGTTCGGACAACTGGTTGGACTTGCCTAACACGGACGGGTCGTCGACGTCGGCGGCGCTGTCGGGGCTGTCGGGGACGGTGCGCATGAAGATCCGGGCGTTCAGTTCGGTGGGGGGCGCGGCGACTAATGTTCGTGCGACGGTGGTGCCCACATCGGTGCTGACGGTGTCGGTGGCGCCTGCGACGGTGGCGGAGGGCGATTCGGGGACGGTTGATGTGACGGTTTCGGTGACGTTGCCGGCTGCGGCGCCGTCGGGTGGCGCGACGGTGACGTTGAGCCGTGTGGAGGGGGGCGGCGACAAGGTGACGTGGAACACGAACACTTCGGGTTCGACGTCGTGCAGTGCGCCGTCGCCGGCGTCTGCTGATGTGTGCTGGCCGAACGGGGTGTCGTTCCCGATCGCGCAGGGCAACACGACGGGGTCGATGGTGTTCAAGGTGAGGGCCGACACGGTGCAGGAGGCCGCGACGGAGTATCTGATCTTGCGGGCGGATGCGACGCCGGGCAATGTGCGCGGCTATGCCCGCCTGCTCGTCACCGACGACGACGGCGCGAATGATCCGTTGCCGGCGAGGCCTGCCGGGTTCTCGGTGTTCGGTGTGGTGGGCGGGCTCGGGATGTATTGGCATGATCCGGGGGACAGCACGATTACGAAGTATCAGTATGCGACCGGTCCCACTTGGGGTTCGGCGACTCGTTCGACGGACTGGAAGGACTTGCCGGGGACGGATGCGTCGTCGACGGAGGCGACGTTGTTGTCGGCGTCGTTCACGAACGAGACGTACATCAAGATTCGGGCGGTGAACGCGAACGGGCCGGGCCCGCAGTCTTTTTTGGACTCAGGAGAGTCGGCGAGTTCGGTGATGACGATGACAGTGTCGCCGGCGAAGGTGACCGAAGGCAATTCGGGGACGACGGATGTGACGTTGTCGGTGACGCTGCCTGCTGCGGCACCGGCGGGCGGCACGACGGTGACGATGCAGGGGCTGTCGGTGACGGCGCCGGCGACCGCGAAGTGGAACTCCAATTACACGCCGGCGACGTCGTGCTCGGCGCCGGAGCCCGCCGATGCGGATGTCTGTTGGCCGAACGGGGACAAGATCACGATTGCTGAGGGGCAGACGGAGGGCTCTTTGACGTTCGGCGTGCGCGGGGACACCACGCAGGAGACAGCGATCGAGTATCTGGTGCTGCATCCCTATGTCGGTGATTTGAGGGGCGTGGCGCGTCTGCTGATCGCGGACGACGACGGCGACAACGTCCCGACCACCACCACCACTACGACCACAACATCAACGACCACCACGACTACGACAACGACGACCAGCACTACGACTACGACGACACCGCCGACTACCACCACTACGACTACGACGCCGGCGACGACAACAACCACAACGACCACCACGACCACGACCACGACCACTACGACTACGACGGCGCCGCCGACTACTACGACCACTACTACGACCACGTCGTCGACGACGACGACGACGGTGCCGGTGCCTGCGAAGCCGACGGGGTTGTCGTTCAGTCGGCGTGGCAGCACGAACACGTTCGATGCGTCGTGGACGAATCCGAACAATGCGTCGATCACTCGGTGGGCGTATCGGTGGGGGACTCCTGCGGGGACGAAGTCGTCGTGGAGGAATGTGCCGGGTTCGGGCAGTTCGACGACGTCGTTGGCGTTCAGTCCGCCGTCGGGGATCACTGCGGGCAGGTGGAGGTTGCAGATTCGGGCGCGTAACGCGAGCGGGCTGGGGCCGGTGTCGTCGTGGGCGTCGTTCACCGTCCCCACCACCACCACAACAACCACCACGACCACCACCACCACCACGACGACCACAACAACCACCACGACTACGACACCGCCAACTACGACTACGACGACGGCACCGACGACCACCACTACGACGACGACCACGGCGCCGACTACGACTACGACATCGCCGACTACGACGACTGCTGCGACGACCAGCACGACGACGACGGCGCCGCCGCGGTCTTCGTCGGGTGGAGGCTCCGGCGGCGGTTCAGGCGGCGGCGGGGGTGGCGGCTCCGGCGGTTCTGGTGGTGTGGTGGTGTCTGGGAGGCCGTGGCAGCCGTCGGGGGTGCGGGTCGTGTCGGGCGGCGGTGTGCTGTTGGTGTCGTGGTCGGTGCCGGGGGGCGGTGCTTGTGAGGCGTCGGGGTTTCTGGTGCGGGTCCGAGAACGGCTTCGTGGCGGCGGGTCGGGTGTGGGGCGTGTGGTGGCGGAGTCGCTGGTGCTGTCGGGCACCACGAGCTGGCTGGTGACCGGCCTTGACCCCGGGATGAGCTACACCGCGGAGGTGCTGGCGTACAGTGCTGTGTGCTGGAGTTTTTCGCTGCCGGTGACGCGCGCGTTCGCTGTGACCGCGGCGGGCAGGCCGCCGGTTCCGCCGAGGCGTCCGTTGATGAGCCCGATGCCGGTGCGAGAACTGAAAGTGGACACCGGCAAGCCGGGTCGGGTGACGGTCACCTGGACGAAACCCGCGGCCATGCCCGATGTGCAGCGTGATGTGCGTTGCGCGTACACCCGTGCGGGTGTGCCGCATTGGGTGAAGACCGTCCGTTACGCCTATGAGGTGCGCAATGTGACCACCGGCGAACGCGTGGGGGCGGGCGCCTTCGAGTCCGCCGGCCCCGCTCTCACTCGCACCGTGAGTCTCACCGGCCATGCGGCAGGCGCCGGTTATCGGCTGCGGGTCAGCGTCGTGGCCTATTCGGAGACCTGCAAACGCTGGTCCGCGATACGCCGCGTCTTCTGGTGGACCACCCCATAACCCCCCCCAGCACCGCCAGCAAGCTCACACCGCCGCCGCAGCAAGCCCACCGCACGCGGAGCGCAATGGGACCGGCTTCGGCGAGCAGCACGATGGGCGCGAGACACAGCCCGACCGCCTAGGGCGAACGGTCACACCAGCCATAGCGGAAAGAATGCACTCAAGCAGCGAACAGCCGACCGGTGCCAGTTGTTGGGGGGGCACCTGATCTCTCCGGCGGGGGCGGAATGTTGCCAAGGAAACGGTGAACGACCGAGCAGCATCTGTAGCACGGAGCCGGCGGCCATGTCAGCCACAGCGGTGCATGGGCAGCGGAGCGGCTAAGGACCGACCGGTGACCGCTGTGCGGGGCGAGTGATGTCACCGGTGAGGGCGGAGTGTGGGCAGGGGCCTCCGCGCGCAGTTCTGCGACGCCACGCACCCCGCGCGTTCAACAGATGCGTCGCAGCTGTTTGAGCACGGAGGCCCCTGCCCTCGCTCCGCCCGGACGAGACGTTGCTGGAGGCCCCTGCCCTCGCTCCGCCCGGACGAGACACAGCCGACAGTCGCGCTCGCAGCTGTGCTGTCACCCACCCCGCGCGTTCAGCAGATGCGTCGCAGCCGACAGCATCTCCTGCTCAAGCGCCGACTGAGCGATGCCAGCTAGCGAACGTCGATCGGCAGGTAGTCGCGCATTGCTGGCCCGGTGTACTTCTGGCGGGGCCGGTAGATCTTCTGTTCGGGATCGCCGAGCATCTCCACCCAGTGCGCCAGCCACCCAGGCGTGCGCCCGATAGCGAACAGCACGGTGAACATGTCCAGCGGGAAGCCCATCGCCTCGTAGATGAGACCCGAGTAGAAGTCCACATTCGGATACAGCCGCCGATCCTTGAAGTACGAGTCGCTGAGCGCAACGTCCTCGAGCTTCATCGCGATGTCCAGCAGCGGGTTCGTGCCGGTCACCTTGAACACAGCGTCAGCGGTCTCTTTGATGATCTTGGCGCGCGGGTCGTAGTTCTTGTACACCCGATGTCCGAATCCCTGCAGCAGAACCTCGCCGGCCTTGGCTCGTTCCACGTAGGCCGCGACATTGTCGAAGCTGCCGATCTGGTGCAGCATCCGTATGACCTGCTCGTTCGCTCCGCCATGGAGTGGCCCGTACAGCCCGCAAGTGGCCGCCGCCACCGCCGAGTACGGATCGGCCCGGCTGGAGCCGACTGTTCGCATCGTGGTGGTCGAGCAGTTCTGCTCGTGGTCGGCGTGCAGGATGAGCAGCACGTCCAGCGCTCTGGTGAGTGTCGGGTCGGGCTCGTAGTCGGGATCGGCCACATTCCACATCATCCGCAGGAAATTCGCCGTGTAGCTGAGGTGGTTGACCGGGTATTCGTAGGGCAGGCCCACTCGATTGCGGTAGGTGAATGCCGCCATCGTGGGCATCTTGGCCATCAGTCGGATGATCTGCACCAGGCGGGTGTAGGGATCGTCGATGTCTTTCGCCTCGGGGTAGAAGGTGGACAGCGCAGCGATGGTCGAGACCAGCGTGCCCATCGGGTGGGCGTCATAGCGGAAGCCCTTGATGAAGCGCGTGATGTCCTCGTGGACGTAGGTGTGGAACGTGATCTGATGAATCCACTCGGCGGCTTCGGCTTCGGTCGGCAGGTCGCCGTGTATGAGCAGGTAGGCGACTTCGAGGAAGCTGGACTGCTCGGCGAGCTGCTCGATGGGATAGCCGCGGTAGCGCAGCACGCCGCCGTCCCCGTCGATCTCGGTGATCTTCGAGTTGCAGTTGGCCGTGGACAGATAGGCAGGGTCGTAGAACCACAGGCTCGGATCCAGCTCGCGCAGTGCCGTTGCGGAGATGGTGCCGTCGACCACCGGCACGGTCACCGAGTCGCCGGTCCGGTTGTCGGTGATCGTGAAGCTGTCCTGCGTCATTCGTCCCCCTTGTTCATGCCGCCGAATGTACCCAACGCGTCGCCGCGACGCGGTGCATGATCTCGGCCGTCCGGCCAGGCTGCGCGCCAGCGTGACGCACCGGCGACACCACGGTCACGCGCCGAACGGCACGCGCCGGTTACAGGGGGGCGTTGTCGTGGCGACGCCGCGGCAGCCGTTCGCGCTTGGTGGCCAGCATCCCGAGCGTGTCGATGAGCTCGCGACGGGTGTCGGCGGGGTCGATGACGCCGTCGACGTAGCCTCGTTCCGCGGCGACATACGGGTTCAGGTACGTGTCCTCGTACTCGGCGACGTACTGTGCGAGCTGGCTTGCATCGGCGCCGCGGCGGAGGATCTGGGCCGCTTGGGAGGCACCCATGACGGCCAGCTCTGCACTGGGCCACGCCAAGTACACGTCGTTGCCCATCGTCTTGGAGTCCATCACGATGTAGGCACCGCCGTAGGACTTGCGCAGCACCACCGCCACCCGCGGCACGGTGGCGCGGGCGTAGGCGAAGGCCAGTTGAGCGCCGTGGCGGATCATGCCGCGCCATTCCAAGTCCTTGCCAGGGTAGAAACCTGGCGTATCCACCAAGGTGACCAGCGGCAGGCCGAACGCATCGCAGAGATTGACGAAGCGAGCGCCCTTCTGGCTGGCGGCGATGTCCAGGGTGCCGGCGACGCTCATCGGCTGGTTCGCCAGCACACCTACCGACCATCCGCCCAGCGAGGCGAAGCCCGTGACGAGATTCGGCGCCCATTGCGCCCGCAGCTCGGTGAGCCAGCCGTTGTCGACCAGCTCGACGATGATGTCGCGCACGTCATAGGCGCCCGTCGGCGTGCCGGGCAGCAGTTCGCCGGCGCGTGGAGTCGGACGTCCACGCGGATCACTCGTGCTGATACGCGGCGGCAGCTCGTCGCAGTGCGACGGCAGATAGCTCAGAATTTCGGTGAGCTTGTCGAGCACCGCATCGGCGTGGGTGACCGCCGATGCAGTACCCGAGGCGGTGGCATGTATCGGGGCACCGCCCAGCTCGTGCGGCCCGATGGCCACGCCGGTCATCTCGCGCACCGGAACTGGTCCGCTGACGAACGCGCATGCGTCGTCCGACATCACCACGGCATCGGCCAGTCCGATCAGCAGGGCGATGCCCGAGATGGCCTGTCCCTGCACACCGGCCACGACCGGGACCACGCCCGAGCACTGCACGAGCACGCGAGCGGCCTCACCCCATCCGTGCAGTGCAGCGACGCCGTGGTGCGCGTCCGCGCCGCTGGACGACAGCATGAGCACGACCGGCAGCCGCTTGGCGAGCGCAGCTTGCAGGCCGGCGACGATGGTCTCGCTGTCGGCAGGCGACAGGGCACCGCGCCGGTGGGCACTGTCGGCGGAGATGAGCATGGCTGCCCGCTCCCCGATGGTGGCGATGCCGGCAGTGACGTGCCCGTGCGCGCCGGCGCGCAGCTGCAGGTCCACTGCTAGGAGGTTATGGCTCGTGCGGGGGAGTCATGGGCCGACTTTTCCGGCGTCTCCGGCCTAAGCAGTTCGGGATCGCCGGCTTACGCAGCTGTGACTCCTGGGATGCGGCGCGACACGCGCTGTATCACCGTGCGAAGGATGTCGCGCGCGGCGGCAGCCGGCGCAGACAGCATGCCGCGTCGACGGCTTGCCAGCGCAACCCGGCGAGGAGGCAGATCGGCAACGGTCAGCACGCTCCAGTCGCCCCGCTCGGTCCAAGCCGGGATCGACGTGATGGGCACAATCGCGGGGCCGTAGCCTTGGAAGGCCAGCGTGGCGGTCAGCCGGATCCCGTCGAGCTGCGCCATGGTTCGCAGCGTCACGCGCTGTCGGGCCGCTGCCGTGTCGATGAGCGCACGCATGACCGAGCCGGGCGGCCCGAGCAGCAGCTCGTGCTGCTCGAGTTCGGCGAAGTGTACTTCCCTGTCGCCGAGCGCTGCGAGCTCGTGGCCGGCGGGCGCGATGACGACGAACTCTTCGGTGAACAGCGGGGTCGCCACCAGTTCCTCGTGCTCGAGCGGGGCGTTCACTACCGCGAGATCGAGTTCGCCGCCTCCGAGCAGGCGAGTGAGCGCCAGCGTGGTCGAGTCGACGACGGTTGCGTCGACGTCTGGGTGCCGTCGCCGGAGTTCGTCCAAGAACGGCGGCAGCAGCCAGCGTCCGGGCGTGCCGATGATGCCCAGATGCACGTCGCCGGTCACGTGCGAGGTCATGGACGCCACGTCGGCGCGCATGGCGGCGATCTCGCCGTTGATGCGCTTGGTGCGCGCGAGCACCACTTCGCCCTCGGGTGTCAACGACCCGACTGCGCGATCCACGAGCACAGCGCCCAGCTCCTGCTCGAGCTTGGCGACATGGCTGGACACGTTCGACTGCACCGTGTGCAGCGCACGCGCCGCTGCGGAGAATCGGCCGTGCGCGGCCACTGCCGCGAGCGCGTCGAGATACTTCAAATCCATCAGGCCCACACTAGCAGTGCCGACTCTAATCCATCGCTCAAAGAGATTGAGATTATCTGTGCTAACTGCCGGTCAGATAGCGGGAGGCTGGGTAGCTTGATCATTGAGCGGTCACCCCAAGCCGCTCCACATATCGCACCGCCGCACGGTGTCCCCCCACCCAGGCGGGCGATTGCCGGTTCGGAGTCCCCCCTCTCCGGCCGGCAACAGGTCGAAGCGTACCCCACGCCGAGCGACCTTTGCGAAGGAGCCGGCCCAATGAACGGGCCGGCTCCCTCGCGTGCTGGACTACTTTGGCTTCGACGACCATGGCTGGCGCCGACGAGCATGGCATTGCCTGCGTCGCTTGCTCCGCGCTGTCTGCTCAGAGCGGCCTGCTCAGCACTGCCTGCTCGGCGCGCCCCGGTCAGCGCCTCTGTCGGATGATGTTGAGCGCGGCGCCCGCCTTGAACCACTCGAGCTGGTCGTCGCTGAAGGTGTGGCGGGCCTCGAACGAGATCGTGTCTCCCGACGGCTTGTGTACTTCCACCTCGACGGGCTGCCCGGGTGCCAGCTCCGCGAGCCCGAGGAACGAGAGCCGGTCGTCCTCGTCGATGCGGTCGTAGTCGGCAGGCGCCGCAAAGGTGAGCGGCAGCATGCCCTGTTTCTTGAGATTGGTCTCGTGTATGCGCGCGAAACTGCGGCACAGCGCAACCAGGCCGCCCCGGAAGCGAGGTTCCATGGCGGCGTGCTCGCGGCTTGAGCCTTCGCCCATGTTCTGGTCGCCGATCACCACCCAGTTCACGCCGGCAGCGTGATAGGCCTCGGCAATCTGCGGGAACGGCTGGGTCTGGCCGGTCAGCTGGTTCTTGCCGTGCCCGACGTCGTAGCCGTCGAAGGCGTTCACAGCGCCGAGGTACAGGTTCCCGGAGATGTTCTCGAGATGCCCCCGGTAGCGAAGCCACGGACCGGCCATCGAGATGTGGTCCGTGGTGAATTTGCCCTTCGCCTTGACCAGCACGGCCAGGCGGTGGTAGTCATTGCCGTCCCAGGCCTCGAAGGGCTCGAGCAACTGCAGGCGGCTCGACGTCGGCGAGACCCGCACGTCAACGCTGCGACGATCCGTCGGCGGGGCCACGAATCCGCTGCGGCCCGGGTCGAAGCCGTCCGGCGGCAGCTCTACACCCACCGGCGTCGGCAGTGTGACCGGTTCTCCCGCATCGGTGTGCAGCACGCCGTCGACCGGATCGAAGTCGAGCGTGCCGGCCAGCGCCAGCGCCATCACGGTCTCGGGCGAGGTGACGAATGCCAGTGTCGCGGCGTCGCCGTCGTTGCGCTTGGGGAAGTTGCGGTTGTAGGACGTGACGATCACGTTCGGCTGGCCCGCCACGTAGTTCTCGTCACCGGAGCGGTCCCACTGGCCGATGCACGGCCCGCAGGCGTTGGCCAGAACCACCGCCCCCAGTGCCTCGAAGTCGCCGAGCAGCCCGTCGCGCTCGATCGTGGCGCGTATCTGCTCCGAGCCAGGGGTCACCAGCAGTTGAGTTCGCGCCCGCAGACCCTTCGCTGCCGCATCCCGGGCGATCCCGGCGGCACGGGTGATGTCCTCGTAGCTGGAGTTGGTGCAGCTGCCGATGAGCGCCGCGCTGATGCGCAGCGGCCATCCTTCGTCCCGAGCCTCCGCGCCCAGCGCGGGCACCTCGCGGGCACGATCGGGGGTGTGCGGGCCGTTGATGTGGGGCCGCAGCTGCGACAGGTCCAGCTCGATGACCCGGTCGTAGTGCGCAGCGGGGTCGGCCATGGCTTCGTCGTCGGGCCGCAGGTGCTCAGCGACGGCGTCGGCAGCAGCGGCGACCTCCGCGCGGCCGGTGGCCGACAGGTACCGGGCCATCGCTGCGTCGTAGCCGAACAGCGAGGTCGTGGCGCCGATCTCGGCACCCATGTTGCAGATGGTTGCCTTGCCGGTAGCGCTCAGCGACTCCGCTCCTGGGCCGAAGTACTCCACGATCGCGCCGGTGCCGCCGGACACGGTGAGGATCTCCGCCACCTTCAAGATCACGTCTTTGGGGGCGCTCCAGCCGCTCAGCTCGCCGGTGAGGCGCACGCCGATGATCTGCGGCCAGCGCACGTTCCACGCGAAGCCGGTCATCACATCGACGGCGTCGGCGCCGCCCACGCCGACTGCCAGCATGCCCAGCCCGCCAGCGTTCGGCGTGTGACTGTCGGTCCCGATCATCATGCCGCCAGGAAATGCGTACTGCTCGAGCACGACCTGGTGGATGATCCCGCTGCCCGGCTTCCAGAAGCCCGCGCCGTAGCGAGCGCACACGCTCTCGAGAAAATCGTAGACCTCTTCGTTGCTGTCGGCCGCTGCGAGCAGGTCGCGCTTGCCGTCTTCGCGGGCTTCGATGAGATGGTCGCAGTGCGTCGTGGTAGGCACCGCCACCTCGTCCAGCCCCGCCGTCATGAACTGCAGCCACGCCATCTGCGCCGTGGCGTCCTGCATGGCGACGCGGTCGGGCGCGAGGTCCACGTAGGAGACGCCCGTCACGAGTTCTTGGCGACGGTGGGAGAGGTGCGCGATGAGGATCTTCTCGGACAAGGTGAGCGCGCGTCCGAGTTGGTCGCGGCCGTGTGTCACGGCACCCGCCAAGCCGGCGTATACCGCTTCGATCAGCTCGATCGGCGTGCTCGCGTGAACGGCCATTCGCCCTCCCGTGTTTCTCTGTCGTTGCCAGTAACTCGGTTGCCTTGCTTGCCCTCCAAACTACGGCCCGGACTTCCGGCCCGGACCTCAAGGCCGAACTTCGTAGTAGAGGTTCGCGGCGTCGTTGAAATCGTGCTCGGCGAAGCGTGTGAAGCCGGCGGCCGTAGTCATCTCCCGCGCTACCTGCGGATGCAGACCCAGCGTTCCCAGTCCCATGCCGTCGGGCTCGCTCAGCGCGGACTGCAGGCAGCTCGTCACCGAGAAGCCGTAGAACATTGCCAGCATCGGATTTCGTCGGTCCAGCTCGAAGTCGCCCTTCGAACGGATGTCCTTGATGAGCAGCGTGCCGTCGCCGTCCAGCGCGGCCCGGATCGCTCGCAGCGCCACGTCCGGTCGGGGCATGTCGTGGAGGCAGTCGAAGGCGAGTGCTAAGTCTACATCACCGGTGGCAGGCACCTCGGCGGCAGCGGCCTCGACGAAGGTGGCGTTCGCCAAGCCGTGGCTCTGGGCTCGCTCCTGTGCTTGGCGCACGGCGGTGCCCGACGGATCGAGACCCACGACTTCGGCATTCGGCCACTCCTGTGCGATCAGGCATGCCGACACGCCGGCGCCACAGCCAACGTCGAGCACCTTGGCGCCCCGTTCCAGCTTGGCTGTCACGCTGTCGAGACCGCTCAGGATGACCGAGGTGAGGTTCTGGCGGCTGAAGGGCCCGGTGGTGCGTGCCAACCCGGCAGCCGCACGGGGACCCTGCTGCTCGTAGGTCATCCCGATGCCGGTGCGGAACGACTCCAGGATCAACTCCAGCGCGTCGTCGCCGAGCCCTCCACGAAATGCGCCCATGGCAAAATGCAGCGAACCCTCTTCGTCGACCAGCAGCGCCTCGGCTTCCGGCGACATCGTGAAGGCACCGTCGTGATGCTCGACGAGGCCGCCCGCCGCGACGCCGTACAGCCACTCCCGCACCAGCCGCTCGGAAAGCTCGGTCGCCGCCGCGAGATCATGGCTCGTGGCGGGCTGCGCTGCGGCGAGGGCCGCGAACAATCCCAGCTGGTCGCCGATGTGCAGCAGCGCCGACACCATCTCGCCCTTCTTGTAGGTCCATACCTGGAACGAGAATTGCTTCAGGCGGTCGGGATCGACTTCGCGTCGCTCCGCAGTACGAGTCGCAGCAGACGTCATCGTGGCCACATGGTCATCGGGGTCACGTTACTGCGGCACTGCGGCCAAGTAATTCGGCCAAGTAACTCTGACAGCGCAGCTGCGCATAGCGCGCAGCCGGCGGTGACGGGCAGCCGGCGGTCACGGTCAGCCTGCGCACAGTGCATCTAGGGTGCGGAGCGGTTGGTGGAAGCACAGGATCGCCTCTACGCCGACGTAGGTGAACTCCCACGGCTCGGGCACCGGGCCTTGCCGGCCCCCGTCGGGCGGGTAGCTCGGAATCCAGCCATGCCGCTTGGCGTTGGCGAAGTTGTCGTCCGACAGCCACCGATAGGCAGGAGAGCTGCCGAAGTGGCGATAGCCGACTTGGCCGATGTCGATCGCATAGCCCGTGTGGTGCTTGGAGTAGCCGGGCGGTGCCGACAGCTTGAGCCGTTCTGCGAGGTCGCCGAGCACATACGGCGCCCGCAGCGGCCGCAGGAACACTTGGCGCTGGTACTCATGGCCCCGGTAGGCCGAGTCAAGCCTCAGCGCGAAGCCGTGGTCGGCGGCGTCTTGGCGCAGTGCTCGCCACGCTGCGGCAGCGGGTCGCTGCAGCGCAAGCCCGTCGTCGATGAGCAACATCTGCGCGTTGTCGGCGGGCAGGGGCCGACGCTGGTAGCCGCGTTCGGTGGCCACGGCGCGGATGCGCGCGTCCAGCTCGGCCGAATCGGTGATCGTCGGCAGGGCCGAGATCGGCAGCAGGTTGGCCAGTGTCGCCGTAGTGAACAGTGCGTTGAATTCCGGACCGGTGAAGTGCGGGAATGTCAGCGCTTGCGCACCCGCGGGAACTGCGGGCGTCGGATCGCGCCAACGCGACTGGGGTTCGTCGACGGTCGCCTGAGGTGCCGACGGTGCGATCATCGGCTGTTCGGCCGTGGCTTCCGGTGCCGAGATCGACGCCCCGAGCGCTCCGGTGGACACCAAGCTCGTCAACCCGAAGATCACCGTTGCGATCGCCCAGCGGCAACTCTGCCAGCGGGGCTGCGATGCCAGCCGTCCCGAGCTGGCTGCCGACTGCTGACTGCCGGTTGCCGGTGGTCTGCCAATCTCGCTGTCCGGCGGAACTTCGGTGCGATTGTCCAACAGTCCGGTGTCTAACAGTTCGGTGTCCAACAGTCTGGTGTCCAACAGTCTGGTGTCCAACAGTCCGGCTGCTGGCTGACCTGTTGCAGCGCGTCCGACCGCCAGCAGTCCGTCTGACCGGTTTCCGTCGGCAGCGAGATCCGACATGGCGAGTTCCAAGGTGCCGTGAGACGGGGTGCCGCGGGCTGACGTGATGTGAGCTGAGGCCGTCATCACGATCCAAACCACACGATCCGAACGATACGAGCGCCCCGGCAGAGCACCGCGAATCGGTGAGGCAGACGACGCCTGCGTCCGGCTGAACAGGTGGCTGTTCACGCAACACCTTGGGCTGCTTGGTACACGGGGCTGCTTGGTGCTGCCTGTTTGCTTGCTGTTTGGTGCTGCGTGCAGCGCTACACGAAGGGCCAGCGATGCTTGGCGGCTGATCGCCCTGCGGCACGGTCCGACGATGCGGGCTCGGTCAGCGCCCAGCGGCGGCGCCAAGCCGACACCGCAGGACCCTTGAGGTCGGGGCTGTCGGCACTGTGCAAGCGCCGCCGAGCAGCGAACCAGTTCCCCGTGGCGGTCTCGTCGGCGAGACTCTCCACTGCGGCTTGCAGCCGGTGCGTGAAGCGTCGATTGTTCTCCTCCGCACCGAAGCTCAGCGGACGGCCGAAGTTGACCACGGCGCTGGCTCGCTTGGGCCAGGCACGGCCCTTGCGCAGAATGTCGAAGGTGCCTCGGATGTGTACTGGCACCACCGGCACGCCGGCTCGTTTGGCCAAGAATGCCGCGCCGGGGCGGAACTGCTGGCCCCAACCGTCGCGGGACCGGCCTCCCTCCGGGTAGATCACCAGACTCCAGCCATTGCGCAGCAGCGCGACGGCCTTGTCGATCGTGCGGCGGTTGAGTGCGGTGCGCTCGATGGGAATGGCGCCGACGAACAGCGCGGAGATGGTCGAGGTCACTCGATTGCCGAAGAAGTAGTCGGCTGCGGCGCCGACCACGAGTCGATTGCACCACGGCTCAGGGATCGAGGTGATGATCACCGCAGTATCGGCGTGACTCTGGTGATTGGCGGCGAACACCGCCGGCCCTTCGAGTTCGCTGAGACGATCGACCCCTTTGATCGTGGGCTGGGCGTAGTAGCGCACGAGCGCGCGCGCCACCGTGTCGCGCGCCGCCCGTCGTGCAACCCTGGCCGGGAAGCGCCGGGCCCAATCGGTGTCGTAGTTCGGCCCGCAGTGAGTCGGCAGCGGTGCATGACCACGGGGGGCAACAGCAGCCCGCAGCGGGAATTCGGCGCCGCGCAGGATGCGCGTCACCGAGGCTCGCTTGCGCCGGCTGCGCTTGGTGCTCAGATGCGACAGCTCCCGCTGCCCAGACTTCTGTCCAGCCATCTGCTCAGCCATTTGCTCAGACTACGTCGGCCATCAGCATCGGCGGATTGTGAATATGGGTGATCGACGGGTCGCGTCCTACCACGTCGGTCGCCATCTCGAGCGCGTCACGCAACGTGGTAGCGCACCGGAATCCCAGGCGAGCCACCGCCGCGCTGTCGCCGCCCACGATGATCACCCCGCCCACATGCTCGAGCGCGTGCGCACACCAGTACCACATGTAGAGCGGATGTACGCCGTGGTAAGCGTATGACGTGCGGTACAGGTGCCGATACCACTCGTCTTCCGCATAGCGCCGCTCGTACCGATTCTCGATGACGGCTGGATCGGTGCTGTCGGCAAGCACCTCTTCGAAGAAGTCGATGTAGCTGGGGTGATGTACGGGGTGGAACTCCCACGGAGTGGGGTGCGTCATGATCACAACGCCGCCGCGCCGCACCAGCGGGCGGCCCCGGTACATGTTGAAGAAGTACCCGAGGCCGAGGCAGGCCACCAGGATCGGATTCATGATCGAGTTGACGTTGTAGGGGCACAGATAGGGCAGACCCATCGTCAGCACGTCGGTTTGGCCTTCTACCCGCACGAGATGTTGGCGGTAGACGTGCTCCAGCGTCTGGCGGTGAACCGCTTCAACCTCGCCTGCCTGCACCGAAGTCAGTCCGTACGGCGCTCGGATGCCGTGGAAGATGCGTCGGGCCTGGCGGCGCGACATCAGGTCCAGCGCCGTCTTGGTTCCCATCAGCATCATCCGGTCACGTGCGGTCATCTCCCACTCGCGGCGCTGCAGGAAGCCGTACTGGGCGGGAAACGTGTCATTGTTGAGCGTCGTCTCGATCTGGAACACCTTGACGCCCGCTTCGGCCAGCAGGCGACCTTGACGCCAGTTGCGGGTGTGCAGCTCGGAGTGCTCCGGGTCCATGAACGACGTCGAATGGCGCATCGTGTGGACGTTGTGGTGGTGGCGCAGCGCGGTGTACGGCGACAGCCCGGTGGCGACGCTCTTGTGGCCGCCGTCCATCGACACCAGGTTGATGTTGACGTACACCAGCAGATCCGACTCTGCGGCCCGCTTGGAGATGATTGCTTCCTCGCCGGCTTCGGTGGTGCCCAGATGGGTGAGCGCGTCGGGGTCCTCGGCGTCGAAGTTGTAGAGCTGGCCGTGGGGGGCGAAGGCGTCGTAGACGCGATCGCCGACCGCGTGTCGCAGCTCCGCCTCGGTCATGCGGCGATGCAGCGCCAGCGCAGCAATCAACTCGACGTCGTCGATGCCGGCTGCGGCGGCCAGGTCCAGCACCTGCTCGATGATTCGGCCGCGGATGTCGGGGGCGACCATCGGCGGCAGCGGCAAGGAGACGTCGTCGAAAGCAATCGTCAGCTTCATGCCTGGTCGCATGTAGGAGGCGAGCGGCTCGCGGTCTCCCAGCGGATTCGCCAGAGCCTCGCTGATGGCCAGTTCGGGATCGCGCACTGGTTCCAGCGGCTCGTTGGGGTACACGACGCGGCTGCCGATCGGCAGCTTCTCCAACCGGAGTCCTTCGCCGTGGTGGAAGAGAATCGGCGGAGTCGTGCGGTCGACCTCCAGTACGAGGCCTCTGCGGGCAGTCATGGTGCAGTCACTCTGAAGTCATAGTGCAGTCGCGGCGAAGTCAGAGTGCACTGCGAAGTCATAGTGCAGTCACGGCAGCCACGCGACGCCGTCATGGCAGGTGTGGCCCGGTCGGCCCAGTCGGCCTGCCGCTGGTGGCAGCGCCGGCTCGGGCTCGGCGCGAGAGGTGCCGCGGGTCTGCGGTGCCGGAATCTCTGCGACCGGCATCTGTGCGGTGCGGCTGTCTGCGCCGGGGGACTCTGCGGTCGAACTTGGCGCGCGCACGGGACGGCGGGGCAATCGGCAGCAGCGGCCTGGGACCGCCAGGAGCGCGTTCCCAGTTCTCGCACAGCCACCCCCGCTTGTCGGCGATGGTCACGAGCCGGGTCTCGGGATTGACGGCGACCGGATAGCCCACCGCCTCCAGCATTGGCATGTCCGAGGCCGCGTCGGCATAAGCCACGCCTTGGGCCAGTTCAAGACCCTCTCGGGCGGCCCAGTCGACCATCACTTGGGCGCGCACCTCGCCGGTGGGCGGCACGTCGATCATCTCGCCGGTATAACGCCCGTTTCGGCTGTCGATGCGGGCCGCGATGATGTGGTCGAACAGCGGTGCCAGCGGCTGCACGGCCAACTCGAGCGCGCCGGTGATCAGCACCGTGCGATGGCCGGCTGCTCGGTGCTCACGGACTCGTCGAAGCCCCGCGGGGAATGCCTTGGTCAAGAACAGGTAGCTGAGCATCTCTGCGGCGTCGGCGTCGAGTCGGCTGACCGGTGCCCCCTTGTAGCGCCGGTAGAAGTAGCGCAGGAAGTCGGTGCGGTCGCGGCGGTCCCGTCGCCACAGCCCGGGTGCTTCTGCGAGGGTGCGCAGGGCGAAGCGCACCCGCTGGGGAGTGTCGAGCCGTCGGGTCGCCAGCCAGGCGTAGGTCTCGACGACGTTGCTGGCGATCAGGGTGTTCTCCAGATCGAACGCTGCGAAGTGGCGCTTGGGGTCCAGCACGGCGGACCGCAGTCGCTCGTTGCGGCTCGGCCCGGTTCGGGGTTGCGGCGTGGTCTTGACGCGTGCTTGGGTGATGACCGACGGCAGGTGTACTTCCGCGATGTAGGAGGCCCAGTCGATGACGCGGGGATCGAAGCCGAACGTGTCTCGGTCGGCTTGCGGCAGCGACTCCCACAGTTGCGTTGTGCGGTCGATTTCGTACAGTGCTTCGCACCTGCCGTAGGCGCCGTAGAGCAGTACGTAGTCGCGCATCTGCTCGAGGCTGGCCCGCCGCTTTGCGAGCCGGACGGTGACCTCGTTGCGGCCGCGTATCGGCAGGCGATGCACGACCTTCTCGGCTGCGTCGAACAGCGTCATGGCTCGATCGAGTTGTTCTTCGAGGCCGCTGGCACCGGCGAAGCGCCATTGGGTGCTGGCGGTGGGATGACCTTTGGCGTCGTAGACGGGATGGTCCTGGAACCACTGCATGGTCGTCTCGGTGAGCACCTTGAAGCGCAGCGGGTTGACTGCGCCCGATGCCACTTGGAAGATCTCCGGCTCGGGCACCGGCCCCCGTGCTGCGACCGCGATGATCGCGGCTGCGACCATGTCGACCGGGATCACGTCGATGATGCCCTCGGGGTAGCCCGGGAAGGTGTCGAGTTCGCCTTTCGCGAAGGACACGAACAGTGGCTCGGCCATGCGGAATCCGCGGATCCAGCCTGGTGAGGGTTCGGCGAGCGCCGATTCGATAATGGACGGGCGAACGATGGAGACCGGCACGTCGCCCCGCAGCTCCACCAGCGCTTGCTCGCCGAGCGCTTTCGAGTAGGTATAGACGTCGGGCCAGCCCAGCGAGGTGGCGCGGCTGCGGCCTGCGAGCACCATCTCGGCATCCACCCACTCCAGCCGCAGTTGCTCGGTCTTGGCGGCGAGCAGCGGCAGGCCGGCGGCGCCGAGTTCTTCGCGAGCTGCTCGATGCAGGCGGCTGAGCCGTTGCGGGGATCGACTGGCAGCGTCGAGATCGGCGCGTGCTCGCCGCGCAGCGGCTACTTCGGCCCGCCAGTCCACATCCATCGAGAAGGGCGAGTCCGCCAGGAAGGCTTCGGCCGCTGAGCCCCGCCGGTTCCCGGCCACGTAGCAGGTCGACACGGCGATGAAGTGCGGGGCGGTGCCTTCGCGCTGGCAGGCCTCGAGCAGGCGATTCGGTCCCAGCAGGTTGGTCTCGATCGATGTGTCGAGTGGGCTGTCGAAGCTGACGGTGGCGGCGGCGTGGATGATGACGTCGCAGCTGCACAGCAGCGTGAGATCGGCTGGGGCGAGCCCGAGCCCGTCGATGCCGACATCACCTGGCACGGTGGTGATTCGCCGGTTGCAGATGTCGTCGAAGTCGCTGTCCCACGCTGCACGGAGCCGCTCGAATGCCTCGTTGCGCAGGACCTCGCGCTGCACTCGGCGGTCTGGGTCGCCGCGGCGGCCCGGTCGTACTAGCAGCACCAGCTCGCAGTCAGGCACGCAGCGCAGCAGCCGCTCCACGAGCGCCGTGCCCAGAAAACCGGTGGCACCCGTGATGGCGATGCGCTTGGGTGCCAGGGCCTCGGCAATCACGGCGTGTTGTTTATCCCCAACGAGCCCCCGATGCGCGCTCAGCCCCACCGCACGCAGCCCGCGCTGATGCCGCGCGCTACTATGCGGCGCGCATGAGACGCGTGACTGCCGACATGCTCGCCGGCCCGCCGGAGCTGGGGCGCAGCGTGCTGGTGCGTCCATGCCAAGCTGCGCCAGCACCCTGGCGAGAATGCCCGCGGCCCACGATGCACCCGAACGACTGCGATACAGAGATGCGCTGCCGACTGCGCCGGGCTCTCGCACGATGTGTCCGACGGCCTAACGTAGATGGCTGCTGACAGCAGGAGCCACTGCGTGCCCAAGAAGGTCGGAGTTCACGAGCTATCCAAAGAGTTGGGCATATCGCTCAGAGAGTTGCTCGACACATGCGCCTCGCTGGGCATCAGTGTCAAAACTCACTCGTCCAGCATGAACACCCAACAAGCGGACAATGTTCGGGGCAAAGTCGCTCGTAACAGACTGAAATCTAGGGTTGTAGAACCGCAACAGCGAACGGAGCCTACGGTAGTCTCTGCCGCTCAGGCCAGAGCGTCGCAACCCGCTCTAGGCAATCGATCACTTGCTAAATTGAGGCAACAGCGAGCTTGTATCGTGCAACAGATTCCTGTCGGAATACCAGCCTGTAAGAGCTTGCGAATGTCCGACATTAGTGAGCTGTACCACATCACCCACTATCTCAACTTGCCTTCAATATTCGAACGAGGCATACTGAGTCGTAGTCTAGCTGAGCCGTACAAGCCAAAACAGATCGCTAACCCTGATGTGCCAAGTAAGCGCACCAATCGTACCCCGAAGATGTCGAACGGCGAGCCTGTGCGGCCACTAGATCAGTACGTTAGTCTATACTTCAATCCCAGAAATGCTATGTTGTATGAGGTCACTAGTAAGTATGGATTTGATGTGTGCATCTTATCGGTTTCTTTGAACACGTTTGAACGTCACAATGCTCTTGTGAGTGACGGGAATGCTGCGAGCGAGCGTACCAAGATCTATTCTGTGTCTACCGACTTTGTTCAGGTTTGTCCAGATTGCACTCTTCACAGGGGGTGGTGGAGAGACTTCGGTGAAGACAACGAAAAGGAGCTCAAACGTCGTATGGCGGCCGAAGTGCTGCTACCGAAGCCAATAGCGCCTTCGAATATTACGGCGATCAATGTCAACGACAGATCAACGTATCAAGCTGTTCGAGATATGGAATTGGGTCGAGACATCGTTTGTGGTCCCCAGCGACCTCAGCTCTTTTTCCGCTAAATCCATAATGTTATGCTCGGCAGATTCAAGTGACAGTAGAATCCTGCTGATTTGCGACGGTGATGTCTCCACGGCTGATCGTGAACACGTTGGGGTACAGACGTTGGTGAATACGGTCAACTGCGTCGGTGTGATGGGGAAGGGAGTCGCGCTCGCGTTTCGGGAACAGGAGCGCTTTGCGGCGATGTACCGTGACTATCGGCGGCGATGTACCAATGGCGAAGTGAAGCCCGGTGAGCCGTACATGTTTCCACCGCAATCTAGTGGCGCACTTGAGACTGTCGAACAACGAAGCTTCTTCGATCCCGGCGAACCAATGGCACCTGAAGTGCAGCCAGAGCCGTGGGTGCTCAACTTCCCAACGAAGCAGCACTGGCGGGGCAGGTCAAAAATCGAGTATATCGAGAACGGTCTGGCCCACCTTGAGCGACACTACGAAGAATGGAACATTACTTCGCTTGCTCTGCCCGCGCTCGGCTGCGAGAACGGCGGCCTGCGTTGGACTGTCGTCGGTCCGCTCTTGCGAGAACGGCTCAGCCAGCTGCGTATTCCAGTGTTCTTGTATCTGCCTCGGAACGTACCCGAAGAACAAGCCCGAGCGGAGTACGCAGCCGACAGTACTTGAGTGACAGCGAGCAGAATGAGCTTCTTGGCGGTATCGCTGTTCCTGCGCTCCTCTGGGCTCAGTTGCACGCCCGCTGCTCTGGTTGGCCTGGGTATTGCTTGGGGGCGCCGCGACCCATGCTCACTCGGGCGGCGCTCGGCTCACAGCGTCCGCGGTTGTGCCGGTGTTGGCTGAGGGCCCTGCGGGCGGTTCGCGCGGCGGCTGCTTGGTTGCCGACCTCTCGCTCGGTGCCTCAGTTCGTTCGTTCATGCGGGCGGCGCTCGGCTCGCAGCGTCCGCGGTTGTGCCGGTGTTGGCTGGGGGCCCTGCGGGCGGTTCGCGCGGCGGCTGCTTGGTTGCCGGCCTCTCGGTTGATGGAGTTGCCGGGCTTGGCCGCCGCGCGGCTGATGCCCGTTTGGCCGGCTGTGCGGCTGATGTCTGTTTGGCTGGCTTCGGTTTCTCGGGTAGGACTGTGTCTGGTGGGGGTATGTCGGGTGGCTGGAGCTGGTAGCGGCCGGTGTTGGGGTTGCGTTCGACGGTGAAGCCGTGTTGGTGGATGTTGTGCTGATGACAGCGGTGGCAGACCGACACCAGGTTGTCGAGATCGGTGTTGCCTCCGTGCTGCCATTCGACGATGTGATGTGCGCTGCACTGCTCCGGGGCTGTGCCGCAGCCGACGCAGCCTTGATCGCGTACTGCGAGCGCGCTGCGCTGCAGTTCGTTGGCTGAACGGCGGCGTCGGCCCATGCGCAGGTCCCCGGTGGCCTTGTCGAAGATCGTCGGGAGGATGCCTGCGTCGACGGCGATCTTGGCAATCTCGGAGATCGGCACCGGTGTGCCGTTCGCGAGCCTCGCGTTGGCGAGCTGCTGGTTCACGGCGTCGTAGTCGGCGACGAGCACCAAGGAGGTGCCGGCAGGGCGTGCTGCGTCGGGTTCGCAGATCAGTTTGGCGATCGCGTCAGCGGTGTGCTGAGCCGGAGTCACCTGAGCTTCGGGGCCTTCGTTAGCCTTGGGGTCTGTACTGCAGAACATACGGCTGGTTGCGGCGTCGACGGCTGCGGCGATGCGGGCGCCGGTGATCGGGTCGAACTGGCCGTTCACGACGGTCATGCCGGTGTCACGGTTGGTGAACACCCGTGCCGCAGGCTGACTGCGCTGACGTTCGAGCAGCGAGGCACCGTCGTCGCCGCTGCGGTCAGCGACGTGTCGGGCGACCGTGCGACGGAACTCGTCATGGCTCTCGCGCTTGGCGCGCCCGACCAAGTACTGCTCATTGACCGGCACGTCGCCGGCGGCACTGGTGATCATCTGGGCATGCCCCGCAGGAACTGCGCCCGACACCAGACCGTCACGGGTCGCCGTCAGCTCGCTCAGCGCTGCGGCGGTCTTGACATCGCTGCGCGCCGAGCGAACCGACACGGAAAGCGCCTGCGCAGCGGTGTGGCCTGCTGCGGCCTCGCCTTCACGAGCGGCGAGCGCGTTCAGCGTGTCCGCCTTGGCTGCGGCGAGCTGCGATTCGGCACGACCGATCTCGGCCAGCCGCAGCCGCAGGCCATCGGCATCCAACGCGGGCACGTCCACCCGTAGCCACCGACCCGACAGCGCACCTGAAGCAGCTCGTGCACTCGGCGCAGCGACGCCCGCGGTACGGATGCCATGACGCCGTCCGCCACCGCCAAGACCCGGATCGTTGCCGCCGATCGACATAGCAGCAACCGTAGGGAGGGGGTGTGACACGGTCATCGGCGTGCCGCTGCTGGCTGACGTGCTTGGTCGCCCGGTATCGCTTGGCCCGCTTGAGGGCGCAGGCTCACTGGTGTTGCGCGTCTCGGCATCACAGTCGTAGCGATGGGCGCCGTCGCTGGTCATGTACGTGAATGTAGGGAGGGGGTGTGACACTGTCGGCCACGCACTGGTGTCGGCGGGCTCACCCCGCAGCACAGTGGCACAGCGCAGCACAGTCCTGTTATGAGACTTCCGCAGCAACCGAGTACGACGAGAAGGCAGTTCGGCAACACCGCGCACGATGACGCGTAGCACGCGAAGCGCTTCCTCTTGGGTGTCGAGCACACGGGGCGTCGAGCGCAGCGCTGGCCATCATGGCCGTCACTCCCATCGAAGCCGGACCGCCGTTTGCTGGCCGCGATTGCGTCCGACTTCGTATCGGCTCAGTACTGAAGCTGGGCCGCCACTTGCCGGCAGCGCTACTGCCGACCTCGTATTGGCTCAAGGCTCAGGTTCGGCGGCGGCGAGTTCTGCGAAGAGGCGGGCGCAGGCTCGCACGGCTCTCCATCCGCACGACAGCGCGAAGCGTTCGTAGTCGCTGCCCGGCGGGCCGAAGGTGGCGAGGTCGCGGCACGCAAGAGCGTCGGCGGCACCGCAGCGGTCCCACAGCTGGTCCAGGTAGCTGTCGTCGCCGGGCGGCGGGTTCTCAGGGGAACGACCGGCCAGCGCAGGCGGAGGGCCGTCGTCGCCTACCAGCAAAGCGCAGTCGCGGGTGGTGCGGCCGCCGCAGGTCCACCCGAAGCTGGCGTAGACCGAGCCTCCTGGCGCAGACAGCACCAGCTGCGCGCACCCACGGCTGCTGCCCCCGCCGCAAGCCCGCCACCAGCGGTCCAAGTCGGGAATCGTGCCCGGAGCGGCAGAGTCGGGGTCAAGCTCGAAGCCCAGCAGCCCGGCGTCGGCACCGCGGTCGCCGAGCAGCACGCTGCAGTGCAGATTCTCGCGCCCTCCGCAACTGAAGGCGAACGCCTCGTAGTCGCTGCCCGCCGGCGACGTGAACAGCAACGAATTGCAGGCACTGGCACTGCCTTGCCCGCACTGGGTCCACAACTCGTCCAGTGCAGCATCGTCGCCGGGCGGAGCGTCGTCGGGGTCATAGAGCGCAGGCGCACGCACCAATGATGCGGGCAGTGTGACGTCGCGCTGCTGCGCGGGGGAGCGCACCTGGCGGATTGACGGCGCACTGTCCGAATGCACATTGTCCGACTGCGCATCGTCTGCCTCGTCCCCCGTCGTGGGAGGGTCGCTGCGCAGCGCGCAGACATCCCGTGCGATGTCGGCGAGCGGCTCATCGCCAGGGTCGAGCGGCAACGACAGCTCCGCCGGGTCGCTCAAGCCCAACGCAGCAGCCAAACGCTCGCGTTCGCACATCGTGAGGTCGCTGCTGCGGTCCGACTCGCCGCCGGCGCCTGCGTCCCCCGAACCGCTGCATGCCGCCGAGAGCACGACTGCTGCCGCACACCCGATGAGCGCCCGACGCAGCGGCACCCGATTTGCGGGCCCGATGAGCGCCCGGCGCAGCAGCACCCGAGGCGCACACCCGATGAGCGCCCGGTACAGCGCCACCCATGTCGCAGGCTCGATGAGCGCCCGGCGCAGCGTCACGCGAGCTTCGCGGCGATCGACCCCACGGAGCGCAGGGCAGCGCCGTCGGCACCGTGGGTCACGAAGCGCCGAGCCGGCGCTGCCAGTGCTTCAGCGATGAGATCGTCCAGCAGATCAACGAGGCTGTCGCCCTCGTGGGACCAGAAGTACCAGCTCAACGAGCCGGGGATCGGGTTGATCTCGTTCAGCCACAAACCGCTCGGATCATCCGCGCCGTCCCACAAGAAGTCGATGCGCATGACCGACCGGGCCATCACCAGACCGGCCACGGCAGTCGCCGCATCGCGCAGCGCCTCGGTGATCTGCGGCGGCAGGCTGGCCGGCAGCTCTCGGGGGGCAGTCGCCATGCCGCCTCCACCCGTCAGGTACTTCTGGTCGTAGCCGTAGATGGAACTGTCGTCGCGCAGCGGTCGCTCCACGGCGCTCAGTCGCAGCTGCGGCCAGGTCCGCACCGAGACGTTCAGGTCGACCACCTCGCTGAGGTAGCGCTGCACCACCGCACCGTCGCGCAGCAGCGGTGATGACTTCGCGAGCGCGCGCGCTGTCGCGAGGTCAGCCACGATCTCGATGCCGATCGAAGATCCGCCGTGTCGCGGCTTGACAATCAACGGTCCCTGCGCCAACGCGTCAATGGCGCCGTCGCGGGGCAACTGCTCGGTGAGCAGCCACAGCGGCAGCGTGTGGAGTTCGGCTGCCTGCGCCGTGCCCGCGAACGCCAGCTTGTCCATGCAGAGCGCGGCGCTGTGCTGCTTGGGACCGGTGTAGGGCAGCCCCGCGAGGTCCAGCAACGCCGACAAGCCGCCGTCCTCGCCAGGGCCGCCGTGGCAGCAGTTCACCACCACATCCACAGGCACCGGGCGACGGCGTCGTTCAGCGCGGACGAACCCGCCATTGGGGCCTGTGGTCAGCTCGACGGCAGATGCCGAGCGCGGCAGTCCTTGGGAGAAGGCGGAGGCCTCGATGTCGGCAGGCACTTCGTGCCAGGCACCGACTGGCGACCAGTACAGCGCCACCGGGTCGCGCCCGGCGTCGGTGAGCGCATGCACCGCCTGCAGTCCCGTGAGAACCGAGATGTCGTGCTCCGGCGACGGGCCGCCGAAACACACGCCGGCGCGAGTCATTGGCATCTCACGAGCGAACGTTGGCACACAAGCACGCCTGTCATGTTCTCACGGGATACCCAAGAACGGCACGCGCAAGGCCGGGGCGCGTCTGGGCGGATTGCGCACCCGCGGGAGTGCGCGGCGATGGTGGGTGCCGATGGCAGAATGCGCACGGACGGCGCGCGCAGCCACGATGCACTCATGGACGGCGCTCCTGTGGGCAGCATGCGTTCAGGGATAGTGGTCGGGAAGATCGTTCTCGTAGAGCACTGCGTCACCGTCGCCCAAGTGCTTGCGCACCCAGCGAACGGCCGCCTCGCGATCCTCCATGCAGCGGATCGTGGCGCGCTCTGTGCTGCGGTCATGCACGAGGCTGCGGGCGGAGCGTCCTCGCGTGGCGCGCCGCGCAGTCGCAGCGTCCCAGCTGGCTGCGCCGCCCAGCAGGGCCGTCCGGTTGGTCCGGCCCACGATGAGCACGTCGTCGGCAACCCGCGCGGCCAGTTCGCCGAAGCGACGGTTCTCGCTCGCTTGCGTGCGTCCGAGTTCGACCATGCCCGGCGTGACCACGACTCGCCGCTCCGCCTCCGTGCTGGACAGCATCGACAGCGCAGCGCGTGCCCCGGCAGGGTTGGAGTTGTAGGTGTCGTCGATCACCATGACGCCGCTGGGGCTGCGCACGGCAGTGCGGCGATGCTCGGGCGCAGACAGTCCGGCGAGGCGACCCGCGATGTCGGCATCGGACACCCCCAGCACCGATGCCGCGGCAACGGCGCACGCCACGTTCTCCGGTGCCGCGTCGCCGAGCGGCACGGCGGCGATCGTCCTGCCGAACAACGTGACACGCGGCGCAGTGCCGGCCGCCTCGTCCGTCGCAGCAGCGGGAGTGTGCATGTGCGAGCCGCTGCGGTCGTCGAGGCCACCGTCGTCGGGACCGTCGCAGTTGTCGAGCAGCAGCTGCGCCTCGGCGGTCGCAGCACGCGCAGCCGGCTCCGTGCCGGCGGCGAGCACGGTCACGTCGGCGCTTGGATCGCGCGCCGAGCACCGAATGACGCGTAGGCCTGAAGCCGCCAGACGGTCCGCTTCTGCTGCCAGTCCGTACGCGTCCACATTGAGAATGGCCGTCCTGCTTGTGGCGAAGATCTCCGTCTTGGCAGCCACGATGCGCTCGAGGCTGCCGAAGCGTTCGAGATGGACGGGGCCAATCGAGGCCAGTATCGACACCGACGGGCGCACCCAGCGTGTCATGGCCGCGATCTCCCCGGCGGCGAAGGTGCCCATCTCGGCGATGAACACCTCGGTGCCGGCCGCTAAGTGCTCGTTGACGGTGCGACAGATGCCGGCGGTGTTGTTGAAGCTGGCCGGCGTGGCCACCACGGAACGAGAGTCCTCCAGCAGCTGGCGGAGGTATCCCTTGATGGTGGTCTTGCCGTATGAGCCTGTCACCGCCACCCGCACCGGATCCACGTGATCTAGGCGCTGGCGGGCCCGGCGCACCCAGCGGCGCGACAGCACGGCTTCGAACGGTGCGAGCAGCGCCAGCGAGGCGTCCACCCATAGCGGCATGCCGAACAGCAGCACGGCGACCACCGGTGATGCCAGCCCGACCAGCAGCCCGACGCCGACCAGCACCGCCCACAGCACTGCCAGCGTCGTTGCCACCGTCGCCAGCCGTCGTGTCCAGGCCAGCGGGCCGGTCCGTCCGCGCAGGCCGAGACCGTGCGGACCGGCCGCCACCGCCGCCGCTGTGAGCGCCGGCGCCCACCAGAATGCCCCGCTCAGCACGACGCCGGCGACTGCCAGCAGCGACAGCGAGCGGTTGTGCCAGCCGAGCAGCCACCAGCGCCGTGCAAAGCGTGAGGCGCGCCCGATGCCGTAGTGCTCGCGCTGAGCGACGCGCAGCCAGCGGCAAGCGCCGAGCGCACCCGCCGCCACCGAACTCCACAGAACGATCTGGTTCATCAGCGCTGCCTCATGGACGCAATCTCACGAGCACAGTCTCACGAGCGCGGGTCTCACCGGCACTGGTCTATGAGCACTCGGCAAGCCGCTGCCGGATCGTCGATGCGAGCGCGTCCGGGGCCTCGGTCGGCACGAAGTGGCCGACTCCGTCGAGCACGCTCAGCCGTGCAGCTGCCAGCATCGAGCATGCCCGATGCGCAGTCTGCACCGGCACCGCGTCGTCGTCGCGGCCCCACACCAGCTCGACGGGCTGCGCGATGCGCGCCAGATGGGTTTCGTAGCTCTCGTTGACCGCAGCGACGAGCACCGAGCGCATGACCCCTGCAGCAGCGCGGTAGTCGGCGCTGCCGTAGCGCTGCCGCGCCCGCTCCATCGCGTGCTCTCCGAGCATCCCGCGCCGATGCAGGCCGCGCAGGAGCCGGTAGCCGACGGGAGGCTTCGCTGCAGCGCGGTCGCAGCGCCGCAGCAGCGGAACGCCGCACAGCACCAGTGCCGCAACCACATCGGGCCTGCGAACCGCCAGCTCCGCGGCGATCCGGCCGCCGAAGCTGTGCCCCACCACGACGACGCGTGCTGCACAGTCCTCCAATATGGGTTCCACCAAGTCGGCGTATGCAGCGGCGCCGCCGGCTTGTGCTGGGGCCGGGCTGGCACCGAAGCCTGGCAGGTCGAGCGCGATGGCATCGAGGCCGTCGACGCAACCCAGCCAGTCCCGATGCGTGCGACCCCATCCGTGCAAGCACAGCACTGCGGCGGGCGCAGTCCCCACCTGGCAACCGAACAGGGCGCCTCCGGCGAAGCTGACGAGCGGGCTCAGCGCGCCGGCACCTCTTCGTGTGAGCGGTTGATCGCCGACAGCAGCGCTCGGAAGCTGGCCGTGACGATGTTCGGGTGCAGCCCGACGCCCCAGAACACGTCGCGAGACGGGGTCTCGATCTCCACGTAGGCGGCGGCGGCGGCGTCCGCGCCTGCGCCCACGGCGTGCTCGTGGTAATCGACGAGGCTGACCTCGACGCCGAGCGCGTCGACCAGAGCGCTCTTGAAGGCAGACAGCGGCCCGTTGCCTCGACCCTTGGCCCGCACCTCGCCGTCGGGACCGGCAATGGTGGCCTCGACTTCGGACTCGTCGGACGACTCCGAGTCGAAGTAGCTGCGGTGGCCGACATAGGAGTACGGCGACTCCGCATGCAGGTACGTCTCGTCGAAGGTCTTCTTGATGGCCTCGGGCAGGATCTCGCCGCCTTCGTCGGTGATGGCCTGGATCACGCCGCTGAACTCGATCTGGAGCCGCCGCGGCAGGTCGAGGCCGAAGCTGTTCTTCATCACGTAGGCCACGCCGCCCTTGCCGGACTGGCTGTTCACGCGGATGACGTCCTGGTAGGTGCGGCCGACGTGCGCCGGGTCGATCGGCAGGTAGGGAACCTCCCAGAAGTCGTAGTCGTCGGCCAGCGCTTCGAAGCCCTTCTTGATGGCGTCCTGGTGGCTGCCGCTGAATGCGGTGTACACCAGATCGCCGCCGTAGGGATGACGTGGGTGTACCGGCAGCTGGTTGCAGTACTCCGCGATGCGGCGCAGATGGTCGATGTGGCTGATGTCCAGCTCGGGGTCGACGCCTTGGCTGAACAGGTTCATCGCCAGCGTGACGATGTCGACATTGCCGGTGCGTTCGCCGTTGCCGAACAGCGTGCCCTCCACTCGATCGGCACCCGCCATCACGCCGAACTCCGCTGCCGCCACGCCGCAGCCGCGGTCGTTGTGCGGGTGCAGCGACAGCACCACAGCGTCGCGTGCTTCGACGTTGCGATGGAAGTACTCGATGAGGTCGCCGTAGGTGTTGGGTGTCGCCATCTCCACCGTCGCCGGCAGGTTCAAGATGATCGGGTCCTCGGCGGTGGCGCCCCACTCGGCGCGCACCGCGTTGCAGATGTCCAGCGCGACGCCGATCTCGGTGCCGGTGAACGACTCCGGTGAGTACTGGAAGCGGATTGCGCCGCCGACATGGCGCTGCGCCAGCTCCTTGCACTGTCGGGTGCCGGTGACGGCGATGTCGGCGATGCCGTCGATGCCCAGCCGGTACACCACTCGCCGCTGCAGCTCCGAGGTCGGGTTGTACAGGTGAACGATGGCCTTGTTGGCGCCGGCGATCGCCTCGTAGGTGCGTTCGATCAGCTCCGGTCGGCTCTGGGTGAGCACCTGAATCCACACGTCGTCGGGCACCAGATCCTGCTCCACGAGCTTGCGGCAGAACTCGAAGTCCGGCGCCGATGCCGACGGGAAGCCGACTTCGATCTCCTTGAAGCCCATCTCCACCAGTGCCTCGAACATCCGCCGCTTGCGCGTCACGTCCATCGGGTCGATGAGGGCTTGGTTTCCGTCGCGCAGATCCACCGAGCACCACAGCGGCGCCTCGGTGATGTGCCGGTCGGGCCAGGTGCGGTCCGGAAGGTGCGCCGCGAATGCGTACGTGCCGTACAGGTGGAACGGCATCGAGCTGGGCTGCTGAGCGCTGATGCGCTTGACGTCTGCCATGGAAGCCTCCTGAGAGTGCGGGCAGAGGATTGCGTGAGGGTCGGGAATGCGGGCTGGGGATGGGGGAGCTGGGGGCAGGCCAACAAAAAACCTCCTGGCCAGAGGCGCAGGAGGCAGGGCGAGGACCGGAGCGGTCCCCGCCTAGGCGAGAAGGAGCAGCCCGAATGCGGGATGCGGTGTGGTGTGCGTCGAGACGCGAATCACAACAGCGATCTTAGCAAGAGCAACTGCACGTCGCGGCGAGCACTCGGCTAGCGGTCGCGCCGCTCGGCGTGCAGCGCCAGCATCAGCTCGTGGAGATCGTTCCCGGGGTGACGGGTCCACGTGCCGTCGCTGCCGAGTTCCCAGCGGGCAATTTCGTCGGCGAGGTACATGTCGGTGAGCCTGCGGAGCTCGCCGACGAGTGCAGGCGATTCCACCGGCGCCAACGCCTCGACGCGATAGCGCAGATTGCGCGGCATGGCGTCGGCCGAGCCGAGCAGGATCGTGAAGCCCCGGTCCGACGTCCCGAAGCGGTACACCCTGCTGTGCTCCAAGAAACGGCCGACGATGCTGCGCACGGTGATGTTCTCGCTCATGGCCTCTACGCCGGGGACCAGACAGCAGATGCCGCGGACCACCAGATCGACGCGACAGCCCCGCTGCGACGCCACGTACAGGGCATCGATGACTTCGGTGTCCACGATGGCGTTCATCTTCATGAAGATGTGCCCGTCAGGCTCGGCCGCCTCCGCCTCGATGTGCTCGACGAGCGACTGGCCGAGGCTGTGCGGCGCAACAGCCAGCTTGCGGTAGTCGGTCTTGCGGCTGTAGCCGGTGAGCGAGTTGAACAGCCCCGCTACGTCGGCTGCGAAGTCACGGTCTGCGGTGAAGAGTCCGAAGTCCTCATAGATGCGCGCGGTGTCGGCATTGAAGTTGCCGGTGCCGATGAAGCAGTAGTGGGCGATGCCGCGCGGCTCGCGCCTCACCACCATGGCCAGCTTGCAGTGGGTCTTGAGCCCGACCACGCCGTAGGCGACATGGACGCCCGCGCGTTCGAGAATCCGGGCCCATTCGATGTTGGCGTGTTCGTCGAAGCGCGCCTTGAGCTCGACGACGACGACGACTTGCTTGCCGCGTTCAGCGGCCCGGATCAGCGAGTCCACCAAGCGGGTCCGCTCGGAGGTCCGGTACATCGTCATCTTGATGGCGAGCGCCTCGGGGTCGTCCGCAGCCTGACGGATGAAGGCATCCAGGCTGGTCGTGAATGACTCGTACGGCAGATGCACCAGGACGTCTTCGCGCCTGAGGACACCGAAGACGTCGATGCCGGTCTCGGCATCGTCTGCGGTTCCCGCCCGGCGCCCGGTGCCGCCTGCGAGCAGCGCGCTGTCCTCGGTCGAGGCTCGTAACGGCAGGGGGGTTCTCGGGTTGTGCGGCGGCGTCTTCAGGTCGTCCCGGTCGATGCTGTACAGCTCGGCCAAGTCCGCCAGCCCGAGCAGCCCCGCCGAGGTGTAGACGTCGTCGTGGGTCAGCTTCAGCTCGCGTGTCAGCAGGTCCAGCGCCTCGTCGGCCAAATCCGGTGCGGCTTCGATCCGCACCGCGCCGCCGAAGCGTCGCCGGCGCAGCTCGAGCTCCAAGTGCTTGAGCAAGTCGTCGGTCTCGGTGTCGTCGATGTCGAGGTCTGCATCGCGTGTGACTCGGAACATGCTGTGACTCAGCAGATGCACGCCCGGAAACAGATCGCCGAGGTGGCCGGCGATCACCGACTCCAGCGGGACAAAACGGTGCTCGTCGGGCAGGCGCAGGAATCGCGGCAGGATCGGCGGCACCTTGACACGGGCGAACGACGGTCCGTTCTGGGAGCGCTGCACGAACACGGCGAGGTTCAGTGACAGGTCCGAGATGTAGGGGAACGGGTGAGCCGGATCGACAGCGAGGGGGGTCAGCACCGGAAAGACCTGTTCGCTGAAGCACTCCGCGATCCACGCGCGATGCGCGGCATCGAGCTCCTCGGGCCGGACGAACGAGATTCCCTCCGCAGCCAGTGCCGGACGCAGCTCGTGCTCGAACAGCGACGAGGCTGAGCCGAGCTGATCGGCAGCCGCCGCTCTGATCTGCTTGAGCTGTGCGCGCGCAGTCAGCCCGTCGGCGCCGGCTGTGCGCACTCCGGCTGCGACCGAATCGAGCACCGTGGGAACTCGGACTTGGAAGAACTCGTCGAGATTGGATGCGTGGATCGCGACGAACTTGACGCGCTCGAGCAGCGGCAGCCTTCGGTCGTGCGCAAGAGCGAGGACGCGATGGTTGAAGTCCAGCCAGGACAGCTCTCGATTGAGATAGCGCTGAGATGTTCGGACCCCGCTGGCGTCGGACATGACGGCTCAGGCCCCAATGTGGTCGACGCATGGGACGAGGGGAGTGGCCGACGCAGGGGCCGTGGGGCAAGGCACCTTGCGCTGTCAAGCGTACGCGAACGGCATGGCTCTCGCCGGCGACAGCGCAGCCGGGCGATGCCCAGTTCAGCCCGACGCGAATTCGAAGGAGTCGTTGACGACGATGCCGGCACCGACGAACTCGGATTGCTGCATCTCGTCCATCAGCGACGGATCGCTGCTGCGTGCCCATTGGCGGCCACTGGGTGTGCGCACCGCGGCCAACGCTGCTTCGGGCGCCTCGCGGCCATGCATGACGGTGTATGCCTCTACCGTGGCGCGTCCGGTGTAGCCGGCATCGAGCTCGACGGAGCTGAGCCGGTCGATGTCGCGTTGGCAGTCCTCGTGGCGAAAGCCGTGCTGAGGCGGCGTCGTCGAGTAGATGCCGAACGCGTGCTTGGTGAGGTAGCCGCCGTTTGCGGAGCACAGGCCGATGCTGCCGGGGTGCTCGCGCAGCTTGCCCGCCATGGTGGCGATCGAATGGCTGACGTAGTTGTTCAGTGGGCCTCCGGCGAACGTGAGACCGCCGGTGACCGTCAGCTCGCGCTCGAGGCCGAGGCCCAGTTCTGTCGCCGAGACCTGCACGGCCGACGGGAAACAGGAGTATAGGTCCACGTACTCGATGTCGTCGGCTGCAACTCCGGCCAGTTCCATTGCTCGACGACCGGCTACGCGAATGGCAGGCGAGCTGTGCAGGTTGTCGCGATTGGACACGTGATCGGTGTCGCGGCCGTCGGTGCCGGCATGCGGGAACACCCAGCGGTCGGCAGGCACCCCCGCGGCGGTCGCTGTCTCAGCCGAGCACATGATGAGCGCCGCTGCGAGGTCCAGGTCCCAGTTGGAGTTCATGCACTTCGTGTACGGGAAGCCGACGAGCCGATTCGTCGGGCTCGGCTCGCGTATCTCCTGCGCGGTCATCGGCGTGCGAACCCAGGCGTACGGGTTGGCGACAGCGGCCCGATTGAAGGACTCCCACATGGCCGCAATGCGGTCGCGATGCCCGTCGACGGTCTCGCCCCGCGAAGCCCGAAATGCAGATTCGAACAGCGGGTACACGTTGATCGGGTCGCGCAGACCGCGCTCGATCTCCACCTCGTTGTTCATGACGACGTCGACGCCCAGCAGCTCGTCGGGGGCTTTGTCGGTCTGGCCGGTGTACGGGATGCGCTGGCCTGCGCGGCGGGCACGCCGACGACTCCATATGCCCTCGGCCCCGACGATGAGCACGACATCGGCCTGCCCGGCTGCAATGCGATTGCAGGCCATGTTCACCAGCGTCTGCGGAACGTGGCCGCCGTCGGTGGACAATCCGGTCCTCGCAGCGATGCCGAAGCGCTCATTGAGCAACGCGGCAGGGTCCGAATACGGCCAAGCACCCTTCACGACCCACGTGTGGGTGGCTCGCTTGGCCAAGCCCGGCGCCGCGGCGTCGGCCAAGGCGGCGTTGAGCGCTTCGGCCATCATGGCGACCGGTTCGAGCGCTTCGACGGGCACCTCGGGGCGCTGTTTGAACTGTCCGGCACCCACAAGCACCGGAGTGCGAGGATCGACGTTGGCGCTGGTCATGGCTGGCACCTCGTTGCTGGCACTTCATGGCTGGCGGTTCACGGCTGGCGGGTGAGGGCGGTACGGCCGCGTCTTCTGCGCATGCCTCGGCGGACGGGACGCAATGCGACGATAGCGACCACCGGCGCAGCGCACCGAAGACGGGCACGCCAGTAGCGTCGCGTGCGGGAGGCCTGCCGATGGCCCAGTTGCCCGACCACTACTTGGCGCTCGGCGTGCGTCCCGATGCCGATGTGGCGGAGATTCGGCGAGCGTGGATCCGCGCTGCCCGCGCAAATCACCCGGATCGGCGCGGCAACACCAGCGCGGAGCAGACCGAGCGCGCAGATCGGCGTATGCGAGCGGTCAATGAGGCATGGCGAGTGCTGGGGAGCGCGGAGTCGCGCCGCACCTACGACCGTGTGCGTGCGCAGACTGCCCAGTCGGCGCCATCAGCAGCACGCACCGCGGGACAGGCGCCGGCCGGCGGCGTTGCCACAAACGAACCTGGGGGACCTGGCGGTTTCGTGGTGCGCCATCGCAGTGCGGCACTGGTCGTGCGGGTGCTGCCGTGGCTAGCCATCGCCGTGGTGGGGCTGGTGATCTTCGTGGCCAGTGCGTACATGACGGCGAGTAATGGCGCCGATCAGTCCCCGGTGGCGGCGTTCGAGGTGGGCGAGTGTTTTTGGACGACACCTGACGGCGCACTGGCGACGGTGCCTTGCGACTGGCCCCAGAACGACGGCGTGCTCGACCAGATCATCACGATGTCACCCAGCCACCGGTGTCGCCACCCCGCTGCCGAGGCGCACGCAGCGCCGATCGCCGGGCGCCGGCTCTGCTTGGTTCCCGTTGACCGATGGGTGCCACCCGCGTCGTCATGAGCAGAGGCGGTGCGCCGGCGGCAGTGGAGCGGTCTTGTCACGACGGATTGGCCGCCGGGCGTGTCATTGGTGCGGTGCCGTGAGGTACGTGGCGTGTATCCGGCAGCGGTTGGAGCGCGTGCGGGGCCCGTGTGTCGGGTGACTGGGTGATGGGACAGGGTAGTCTCGGCGCACATTCCTGCCGGATGGGAGCTGTGTCGATGCCGGGTTGTAGTCGCACTGTGCGTTGTGTGAGCCGTTCCCGCGGGGGGGGGTCGGAGCGTAGTTGAGCGGCCGCGTGCCGCTGGTGGTGGGCGTGGGGGTGTGTTGTGGGGTTTGGTGGGGGTGGTGGTGTTGGCGGTGTCGGTGGTAGTTGTGGTGCCGTCGGGTGTGTCCGGTCAGGGTTCGGTGCCTGCGAAGCCTGCCGGGTTCGTGGCGGTCGGTGTGGTGGGGGGACTCGGGATGTATTGGCATGATCCGGGGGACAGCACGATTACGAAGTATCAGTATGTGACGGGTAGCATTTGGACTTTGGTGAATCGTTCGACGAACTGGACGGACCTGCCGGGGGCGGATGCGTCGTCGACGGAGGCGACGCTGTTGTCGCCGTCGTTCACGCGCCAGACGTATGTGAAGATTAGGGCGGTGAACGCGAACGGGCCGGGCCCGCAGTCTAATGTGAGCTCAGGGACGCCGGCGAGTTCGGTGATTACGGTGACAGTGTCGCCGGCGAAGGTGACCGAAGGCAATTCGGGGGAGACTGACGTGACGGTGACGGTGAGGCTGCCGGCGGCGGCCCCGGCGGGCGGCACGACGGTGGCGATTGAGCGCCGGTCGGTGACGGCGCCGGCGACCGCGAAATGGAACCTAAATTACACGAAGGCGACGTCGTGTTCGGCGCCGAATCCGGCCGATGCGGATGTCTGTTGGCCGAACGGGGGCACGATCATGATCGCTGAGGGGCAGACGGAGGGCTCTTTGACGTTCGGCGTGCGCGGGGACACCACGCAGGAGACAGCGATCGAGTATCTGGTGCTGTATCCCTATGCCGGTACTTTGAGGGGCGCGGCGCGTCTGCAGATTGCGGACGACGACGGCGACAACGCTCCGACCACGACAACGACGACTACGACGACGACTGCACCGCCGACTACGACGACAACAACCACAACGCCCACGACCACCACCACCACGACAACGACGACTACGACGACCACCACCACGACTACTACGACTACGACTACTACGACCACGACATCAACATCGACGACGACCAGCACTACTACTACGACGACTACGACGACGACGGTGCCGGTGCCGGCGAAGCCGTCGGGTGTGGGGTTGCAGCGGGTTGGGACGTCTAATCGGTTGAGGGTGTCGTGGAGCGATCCGGGTGATTCGACGATTACGGGTTGGCAGTATCAGTGGCGGCCTCCGGGCGGGTCTGACAGTGGTTGGTATTCGATTGGGGGTTCGGGGGCGTCGACGACGTCGCACACGATTAGGCGGTCGGGGGGTTTGGCTGCGGGTGTGTGGCGGATGCAGGTGCGGGCGGTGAACGCGACCGGCACGGGGCCTGCGTCGGACTGGGCGAGCTTCACCGTCGGCGCCGCCGCGACCACCACTACGACTACGACGACGACCACCACTACGACGACGACCACCACGACTACAACAACGACGACCACGGCACCGCCGACTACGACTACGACGACGACATCGCCGACCACGACAACCACTACGACCACGACCACGCCGCCGACTACGACTACGACGACTGCTGCGACCACTACGACATCGCCGACTTCGACGACTGCTGCGACGACCAGCACGACGACGGCGGTGCCGCGGTCTTCGTCGGGTGGCGGCTCCGGCGGCGGTTCGGGCGGCGGCGGGGGTGGCGGCTCTGGCGGTTCGGGTGGTTCTGGTGGTGTGGTGGTGTCTGGGAGGCCGTGGCAGCCGTCGGGGGTGCGCGTCGAGTCGGGCGGCGGTGTGCTGCTGGTGTCGTGGTCGGTGCCGGGCGGCGGTGCTTGTGAGGCGTCGGGGTTCTTGGTGCGGGTCCGCGAACGGTCTCGTGGCGGCGGGTCGGGTGTGGGGCGTGTGGTGGCGGAGTCGCTGGTGCTGTCGGGCACCACGAGCTGGCTGGTGACCGGTCTCGACCCCGGGGTGAGCTACATCGCAGAAGTGCTGGCGTACAGCGCTGTGTGCTGGAGCTTCTCGCCGCCGGTGACGCGCACGTTCGCTGTCGCCGCGGCGGGCAGGCCGCCGGTTCCGCCGGGGCGTCCGTTGATGAGCCCGATGCCGGTGCAGGAGCTGAAAGTGGACACCGGCAAGCCGGGTCGGGTGACGGTCACCTGGACGAAACCCGCGGCCATGCCCGATGTGCAGCGTGATGTGCGTTGCGCGTACACCCGTGCGGGTGTGCCGCATTGGGTGAAGACCGTCCGTTACGCCTATGAGGTGCGCAATGTGACCACCGGCGAACGCGTGGGGGCGGGCGCCTTCGAGTCCGCCGGCCCCGCTCTCACTCGCACCGTGAGTCTCACCGGCCATGCGGCAGGCGCCGGTTATCGGCTGCGGGTCAGTGTCGTGGCCTATTCGGAGACTTGCAAGCGCTGGTCCGCGATACGCCGTGTCTTCTGGTGGACCAAAGCCCCATAAGCCGCCGGCCCGCTTGGCCGGAGGCACCGCCGGCCCAGTGATCGGCTGCTCAAGCGTGAGCAGTGAGCAGCAGGCGTACGCCGAGGTTGTGCTCTGGCTGAACGACGAACATTGCTTCCTGCCGTTCACCCGCCCCGCATACGTTGACGCGTTGCGCGCCGGGCACGAGGCCGGGGTCGTCGACTTCGAAATGCAGCAGCTGAAGACGTCCGGGCCGGTTGCCCATCCAGTGCGTCATGTTGGGCTCGGTGGGCTGGATCACCCTCAGGTACCACGGCCCAGAACGCAGCGTCACCCAAGTGCCGACATTGGGGTCCTTGCCTTCGTCCTCGCGTTCCATGCCGAGCGGGCCTTCGAACAGGCTGGCTGCCGCTTGGGCATCGGCGGCAAGGTGTACCACTCCGGCTAGGGCGGTGGCGCGCCGGTGTCGAGTGGGTGGCAGCGGCGGTGCGTCGGCCCAGCCGCCGCCTCCGTCCCACGCGACTTGGATGACGATGCCCCAGCTGTCCTTGGGGTGCAGGAACGCCTCTTTCCAGTCGGGATCGTCCTCGTTGACGCCGATGACCTGGTAGCCCGCAGCGGCCAGTGCCCCTATGGTGCCCCGAAAGTCGGGCGTCTTGAAGGTGAAGTGGTGTGGCCCCGGGCCGTTACGGGCCAAGTAACGGCGCAGGAAATCGCTGCCCTCGCATTCGATCGGCTCCAGGATCTCGATCTTGGTTCCGGCGTCGAAGACCATCTGGCAGAAGTAGAAGTCGTCACCTGCGTGCGACGATGGGTCGTTGTCGGGTCCTCCGATCCAACGGCCGCCGAGATCACGCCCGTAGCGGATGACGTTGTCCCACGCGCGCTCGCTGACCACTGCGACATGGTCCATCACGATGTCATCTCTCAGCGTAGTCAGCATGTCGCCACAGGCTACGCGCCGCAGCTCAGCCGAAGTTCATGGCGGCAGGGTTGCCGCCGTCCACCACGACGGTCTGGCCGGTGATGGAATCGGCTTGGCACAGCATCACGGTGGCGTTCGCGATGTCGATCGGGTTGCCGACCTGCCCGAGCAGCGCCCCTCGGCGAGCGCCTTCGGAGACTGCATCGGGCAGCCGCGCGGCCATACGGGTGCCTTCCACGAGGCCCGGTGCGACGCAGTTGACGGTGACCTCCGGTGACATGGCCACTGCCAGGCAATGCGTGAGGTGAATGAGCGCTGCCTTGGAGCAGCTGTACGCGATGCTGCTCGACGCGGGGTACAGGCCGCCCACCGACGCGATGTTCACCACTCGGCCGCCGCCGCCGGCCGTCAGCAGTCCGGCCAAGGCTCGGGTCAGCAAGTACGGGCCGCGCAGGTTGGTTTCCTGCACTCGGTCCCATGTCGATGAGTCGAGCGATTCGAGCTCTCGGAACGGGATGCCGATGTTCCATGCCGCGTTGTTGACGAGTACGTCGCAGCGCCCGTGTTCGGCCACCGCGGCGGCTGCGGCGTCGATGGATGCCTCGTCGCGTTGGTCCAGCTGCAGCACGCTGGCTTTGCGACCGGCTTCGCGCACCCGTGCTGCGCTGGCGTTGGCCCGTTCGAGATCGCCGACATAGGTGACGATCACCTCCGCGCCGGCCGCCGCAAGCGCTTGGCAGATCGCGCGCCCGATGTCGCCCGACCCGCCGGTCACGACGGCCAGCTTGTCTGACAAATCCATGTTCCGACGAGGTCCTTTCGCTTCAGCCCGAGCCCGAGGCGCGGACGAGATCGGCCATGGTCTCGAGCAGCTGCGGCGGGCCGGAAACCTGCAGCGTCGTCACCACCGTGTCATCCCAGCGCCGCAGATCCTCGGCGATCTTGTCCAGCGGCCCGATTAGCGCCACCGCCTCGACCAGCTCGAGCGGGACCGCAGCTGCTGCTTCCTGCTTGCGACCGTCGAGGTACAGCTCTTGCACTTCGTCGGCAACGTGCTGGTAGCCCATGCGGCAGAACACGTCGTAGTGGAAGTTGGCGTCGCGTGCGCCCATGCCGCCCATGTACAGGGCCAGCATGGGGCGGACACGGTTCGCCGCACGCTCGACGTCGTCGTCGGGCACGACGCTGACCGGGCACACCACCTCGAAGCCGGATGCCGCCGGAATGCGGCCGTCGGCGCCGATCAGCGGCTTGCCCGCCGTCGCGAACCCGGCATTCAGCGCGTCTGCGTAGAACTGATTGTCCTTGGGAGCGAAGAACAGCGGCAGCCAGCCTTGGCACAGCTCGGCTGCCAAGGCCACGTTGCGCGGTCCTTCCGCGCCCAAGTAGATGGGCACCTCCGCGCGCAAAGGATGCACGGTGGACTTCAGCGGTTTGCCGAGCCCCAGCCCACCTGGGTAGGGCATCTGGTAGTGGTCGCCGCTGAAGCTGACGGGCTTGTCCCGCTCCAGTACCGCCCGAACGATCTCGATGTACTCCCGGGTGCGCGCCAGCGGGCGAGGATACGGCTGGCCGTACCAGCCCTCCACGACTTGGGGACCGCTCACGCCGAGCCCCAGGATGAACCTGCCGCCGCTGAGGTGGTCCATGGTGATCGCCGCCATGGCAGCGGCGGCCGGCGTGCGCGCCGATATCTGCACGATTCCGGTGCCCAAGCCGATGCGCTCGGTGCGGCTGCCCCACCACGCCAGCGGCGTCAGCGCGTCCGAGCCGTAGGCCTCGGCTGTCCAAAATGAGTGAAAGCCGAGTCGCTCTGCGAGCAGCAGTGACTCCAGCGCATCGGGGGGCGGTCCTGCCGCCCAGTAGCCGACTCCGGTAGCGAGTTTCATGTCACGCCGCCTCGTGTGCAGTGCGGGCACCTGATCCTCGAGAACTCGAGAATCAGGGGTTACCGCAGGATGCCACATCTGGGTGCGATACTGCGGCGTCGCAGATGGCGCGAGGCCAGCTCATGGCGATGCGGCCTCTCATCGATTCTCATCACTACGGCTTCATGCCCCGAGACCGCGCCGGTCATGGCGCGCACCACGTGCCGCACAGGGCGCACAGAAGGAGCACGCAATGGGTACAGCACGCAATGACGGCCCGACCAAGGTGACGCTCGACGAATCCGCCATGCCGACCCAGTGGTACAACCTGATCCCGGACCTGCCCGCGCCGCCCCCGCCGCCGCTGCATCCGGGCACGCGTGAGCCCATCGGCCCCGACGACTTAGCGCCACTGTTCCCGATGGGCTTGATTGCCCAGGAAGTCACTGGCGAGTCCTACATCGACATCCCAGGCGAGGTACTCGACGTGTACCGCCTGTGGAGGCCGAGCCCGCTGTACCGCGCCCGCCGGCTCGAAGCAGCGCTGGACACTCCTGCCAGGATCTACTTCAAGTACGAAGGCGTCAGCCCCGCCGGCTCGCACAAGCCCAACACCGCAGTGCCCCAAGCCTTCTACAACCACGCTGAGGGAGTCACCAAGCTCACTACCGAGACGGGTGCCGGCCAGTGGGGCTCGGCGCTGGCGTTCGCATCGGCTCAGTACGGCCTTGAGTGCGAGGTGTGGCAGGTAGCCGCGTCCTACCGGCAGAAGCCGTACCGCAAGACCATGATGGAAATCTGGGGCGCTCGGGTGCATTCGAGTCCGTCCGAGGTCACCGAGTACGGCAGGTCGCTGCTGGCCGCAGACCCCGAGCATCCCGGGTCGCTGGGGGTGGCGATCTCCGAAGCGGTGGCCACCGCTGCCGCAGACCCCAACGCCCGTTACGCGCTGGGCAGCGTGCTGAATCACGTGCTGATGCATCAAACCGTGATCGGAGAGGAAGCGCTGCTGCAGCTTGCGCAGGTCGACGAAGTGCCAGACGTCATCGTGGGCTGCACCGGCGGAGGCTCGAACTTCGCGGGCCTGGCTTTTCCTTTTCTGCGGGAGAAGCTGGCGGGACGCATGAAACCGACCATTCGCTGCGTCGAGCCGGCTGCGTGCCCCACGCTCACCCGCGGCCAGTACCGCTACGACTTCGGCGACACTGCGATGATGACGCCGTTGCTGAAGATGCACACGCTCGGCCACGACTTCATCCCGCAGCCGATCCACGCTGGCGGCCTGCGCTACCACGGCATGTCGCCGCTGCTGTCGCACGTGTATGACCTCGGATTGGTGGAGGCACTGGCGCTGCCGCAGCAGGAGTGCTTCGCAGCTGCTGTGCAGTTCGCCCGCGCCGAGGGCATCGTGCCCGCGCCCGAGCCCACCCACGCCGTGGCCGCGGCACTGCGCGAAGCGCAAGCTGCCAAGCAGGCGGGCCAGCAACGCACGATTCTGACCGCGATGTGCGGACACGGCCATCTCGACCTGCCGGCCTATGAGGCCTACTTGTCGGGTGCGCTGACCGACGTCGACCTGAGCGACGAGGCGATTGCCGCTGCCATTGCAGGGGTGCCGGCGGTGAGCTGAGCGGCGCCGGCCGGCGGCTGTGTAGGCGGCCGGGGCCGACTACTCCCAGTCGAGCCAGAGCTGCTCGGGGCCGCGGAACGTGATGTTGGGGAACGTCCGGTAGTCCTGCGGCGGCAGTCTCAGCGACGGCACCCGTTGCGTGAGTATCTCCAGCGCAATGCGGGCTTCCATGCGGGCCAGGTTCGCGCCGAGGCAGAAGTGAATGCCCTTGCCGAAGCTGATGTGGCGATGCGGGTCGGGCCGAGCGATGTCGTAGGAGTCGGCGTCGAACGTGTCGGTCTCGGCGAACGCGCACGGCTCGCGGTTCGCCGCCGCGAAGTTCAAGAACACTCGCGTGCCTGCGGGCAGCTGGACGCCGCCGAGTTCGGTGTCGCGGGTGGTCACCCTCCTCCAGGCGACCTGGCTGGAGTCGAACCGCAGGGTCTCCTCTACGGCGGTGGGGATCAGCGTCGGGTCGGCGCACACCGCACTCCACTGCTCGCGTCGTGGCAGCAGGCATCGAAGCGTGTTGCACAGCAGGTTGGTGACCGGATCGTGCCCGGCGAAGGAGATCCCGTAGATGATCGACTCGACTTCCCGATAGCTGAGGCCGGTGCCGCTTCGGGGGTCAGGGTCGGCATCGTGCGCGTCCAGCAGTTCTGAGCAGAAGTCATCGGCGCGGCGGCGATGGCGCTCGGCCACGAACTCCCGGCAGTAGCGCCAGTACGCCAGCATGCCCTCGGCCATGTGCGCCTGCTCGGCGGGCGTCGGCTTGCCCCAGGCGAATGCCTTGCGGTTCACGCACCATGACTTGAGCAGCAGATCGTCCGAGGGCGGAAAGCCGATGAAGCGGAAGACGATCTCCGCCGGCAGCGGGAAGGCCACGGCTGCGACGTAATCGGCGGGCTTGGGGCCACCGAGCATCTCCTCGATGAGCTCGGTTGCCCGCGACCGCATGTAGTCCTCCAGCGTGCGCAGTCGCCGCATGGAGAATCCGCCCCGAGTGTGTACCCGGATGCGGCCGTGATCCGGCTCGGCCCGATTCGACATGACCGCCTGCGGGTCGTAGTCCGGTGCAGCGAGCACCGCGGCTGCAGCAGGTGCCAGCGGGAAGATCGGGTCCTGTACGTTCGACGACGCGTAGGTATCGGGGTCCAGGAACACCGCCTCGATGTCCGCCATGCGGGTCACCACCACGTGGCCCATCTCGGCGGCGTAGAAGACCGGATGGTCCTCGCGCAACTTGGCGGCGACGGGGTAGGGATCAGCCAGATACGCTTCGCTGAGCGGCGACCAGCTGTCGTGGACGGGACACCCCGGCGGTGCCGGTGAGAGTTCCACAGGGGCTGTGTGGTAGCTGTCTGAGCTGTCGTCGTCAGAGCTCATGGCGCCTTCCGGTCAGGGCCTGCTCGTGCTCGCCAGCGTAGAGGGGGCCTATCATCGGTGCCGACGGGCGATTGGCTCAGATGGTTAGAGCGCTGCCTTCACACGGCAGAGGTCACTGGTTCGAGTCCAGTATCGCCCACTGCGCCTCGTCGCCCGGCGCACCCGCTCGCTCATCAGGCTGGGGAGCGGCCATGACCACTGAAGTCATCATTACCGGCACGGGTTCCCCCATCCCCGACGCTCACCGCGCTGGACCGGGGGTGCTCGTGCGCTGCGGCGAGGTCACGCTGCAATTCGACGCAGGCCGCGGCACCGTGCAGCGGCTCGCAGCGCTCGGCATGCACAGCCCGAGCCTCACGGCGTTGTTCGTGACGCATCATCACAGCGACCATCTCACTGGCCTGGCCGATGTCGTGCTCAGCCATTGGGTGATGGCGCGGGGCGACGAGTACACGCCGATGGAGGTCGTGGCGCCCCGAGGACCCGCCGTCGACTACCTCAGCGAGATGCTCCATCCGTGGCGCCACGACCTCGGGGTGCGGGCACAGCACGCGCAGCGCTCGACGCCCGCGCAGGTGCGCATCACGTCGTTCGAGCCGCCGAACGCGCCCGGCGAAGTGTGGCGTCGAGGGGATGTCGCGGTCAGTGCCGCGCAAGTGCGACACGAGCCGGTGTTCCCCGCGGTCGGCTATCGAGTCTGCACTCCCGACGGCACCGTCGTCATCACCGGTGACACGCTGGTCTGCGACGAGGTGGCCGAGCTGGCAGCTGAGGCCGACGTGCTGGTGTACGAAGCGATGCTGTTCGACCGCATCACCGCAGGCCCCCCTGCTCGTCATTTCATTCTCGACTATCACGCCGATGCCCGCCTCATCGGCCGCCAAGCGGCAGCGCTGAACACCCCGACGCTGGTGCTCACTCACCTCATTCCCGCGCCGCAGACGGATGCGCCCGCGGCGCCCGGCCACTCGGTCACCGAACGGGACTACGAGCGCCAGATCCGCGAGAGCGGATACACGGGCGAGCTGCTGGTTGCCAAGGATCTCGACCAAGTAGTGCTCGACGCAGCGTCACCACCCCGCATCGAACGCTGGACCTGACGGCACACCAGCAGCCTTCTCGAACTCTTCAGCGGGATGTGAATGTGCGCCTCGGGAGGCTGGGGGCCGTGGAGGCGGTGGCGCGCGGCGGGGCGATGATGCGCTATCACATTCCCTGTGGCTGAGTTCCGCAGGCCCGACCCGGGCATCGCGGCCTACGACGAGGCGTTTGCTCTCAACGGCGAAGTCCGACCGCTCTATGCGGCCATCGTGAAGCGGTTCTCACAGTTCGACACGGCCGAGCTGCGACGCCGTGAGCGTGTCATCGAAGAGGAGTTCCGTCGTCAAGGCATCACCTTCACGGTGTACGGCGATGCACGCGGCACCGAGCGGACCTGGCCGATGGACCTGTTCCCCCGGCTCATCGCCGCCGCGGAGTGGCGCGAGATCGAGCAGGGACTCACCCAGCGCGTCACCGCGTTGAACAGGTTCCTCGCCGACATCTACACCGGAGAGGGCGCCGCCATCGCAGACGGCGTGGTGCCAGGATGGCTGGTGCGGTCCTCGGACGGCTTCGAGCGCAACGCCTACGGGGTCAGCGTTCCCCACGATGCGCACTGCGTGATCGCCGGCATAGATCTGGTGCGCGATGCGCAGGGCCAGTACCGAGTGTTGGAGGACAACCTGCGAAATCCCAGCGGGATCAGCTACGTCATCGAGAACCGGGCGGCGATGACCAAGGCGTTCCCCCTCGTGTGGGAGGATCACACCGTCGAGCCGGTGGGCCAGTACGGCCGGATGCTGCGAACAGCGCTGGAATCGGTGGCGCCCACCGGTGCCGGCGACCAGCCGCTCATCGTGATCCTGACGCCGGGCATCTACAACTCGGCGTACTTCGAGCACGCTTTCCTGGCGCGGGAAATGGGTGTGGAGCTGGTCGAGGGCCCAGACTTGGTGGTGGACGAGCACGTCGTGTACCTGCGCACGATTGAAGGCTTGGTGCCCGTCGACGTGATCTACCGACGCATCGACGACGCGTTCTTGGACCCGGTGTCGTTCCGCCCGGACTCCACCTTGGGGGTGCCGGGGCTGCTCGGTGCCATGCGTGCCGGCACCGTGACCGTGTGCAACGCCGTCGGCAACGGCGTGGCAGACGACAAGGCCATTCACCCCTACGTGACCGACCTGATTCGGTACTACCTCGGCGAAGCGCCGATCCTCCCCAACGTCGAGACCTACGTGATGTGGGAGCAGGACCAGCGCGAGGCGGCGTTCGAGCGGCTCGACGAGCTGGTCGTCAAGCCGGTGGGGGCGTCGGGCGGCTACGGCATCGTCATCGGGCGCGACGCCACCGACGCCGAGCTGGCGCACGCGCGAGCCCAGATCGAGGCCGATCCGCGCAACTGGGTGGTGCAAGAAGTCGTCGAGCTGTCGACGCTGGCCTCGCTGTGCGACGACACACTCGAGCCGCGCCATCTCGACTTGCGTCCCTTCGTGATCACCGGGGACCGCACGCAGGTGTTTCCCGGCGGCTTGACACGCGTCGCCATGCAAAGGGGTTCCCTGATCGTGAACTCCTCGCAAGGAGGCGGATCCAAGGACACGTGGGTGCTCGCGCCCGAGGATGCCTCGCGCGAGCACCTACGCAGCCCGCCGCCCGGACCGCGCACATGATCCTCGCTCGCCACGCCGATTCGATGCTGTGGGCCGGCCGGTACCTGGAACGAGCCGACACCATCGCTCGGTGCGTGTCGGTCGAGGCCAACGCAGTGATGCATCGGCAGGCGACCGAGGCGCGGCTGGCATCTCGCCGGCTGGTGCAAGCGCTCGGGCTGCAGGACGCCTTCGTCGCAGCGCAGGTCGGCACCGGCCCGTACGCAGTGATGGACTTTCTGGTCTGCGACGACTCGCATCCCGGCTCGGTCGTGTCTGCTGTCGCAGCTGTCAGAGAGAACCTGCGCATCGTGCGCGACCGCATTCCGGTGGAGCTGTGGGAGGAAGCCAACAGCTTGCACATCCTCATGCAGAGCGCGAAGTCGGTCGGTACCTCGGCGCGAGAGCAGACCGGCGGCGAGGTATCCCGCGTTTCGGTCATCACTGCGCGGCGGGGGTGCCGCTCGCTCAGCGGCGTGATGACCGAGTCGATGAGCCGAGACGAGGGCTACGCGTTCATGCAGGCGGGCCGACTGCTCGAGAGATCGATCCTGACGGTGGAGCTGCTCAAGTCCGGTCTGGGAACCGGCGGCGGAGTCTTCGACGGCAACCGCCTGCTGGCGTTCACGCACTCGCTGCAGGCGGCCCGGCGCGAACTGGGCCACTCGCCGCAGTGGCATGCCGTGGCCAAGTTCCTGTTGCAGCACGAGCATCTTCCACGATCAGTGCTGTGGTGTCTTGGCAGAGTCGAACAGCGCCTTGAGGACCTCGCAGCTGCCGCGGGCGCGGTCGCCATTCCCCGACGGCGCGCAGGCGCATTGCGGGCGCACGTGGAGTACGGCGAACTCGACGAACTGCTGCGCGAGCCGGAGGCAGAGCTGTCGCACTTGAGCAGCGCGCTGGCCCAGCTTGCCGGCGCCGTGCATGCCAGCACGGTGGCGAAGTCGGACGCTGCTGAGGTGCATGCGCAATTCGTGCGCCCGGGCGACGGCAGGGCTGCATCGCGATGAGGCTGGACATCGCCTACCGGCTGCACTTCACGTACTCTGCGCCGGTCGCGGAGTCGCAGAACGAGGTCCGGGTGCGGCCCCTCGACGATGTGCGTCAACAGGTGCTGTCGTATCGGCTGACGACGACGCCGGCGACCCGTGTGCTGCAGACCCGCGACTACTTCGGCACCACCGTTGACCATCTGGGCATTCGCTCGCCGCACGACGACCTGCTGGTGGTGGCAGAAGCATCGGTGGAGACAGCAACGACTGCGGCCGCTCACGTGCCGGTGACTGGCGAACGGCTGCGTGAGCAGACGTTCATCAACCAGCACTTCGAGTACTTGACGCCGTCGCAGCACGTGCAGTGGGGAGACCTGGTCGACGAAGTGGCGTCATGGGCGGTCCGCGACGCTGCCGACGATGTGTACGAGCAGGTGCTCGCTGTCGTCCGGGCGGTGCCCACCGTGCTCTCCTACAGGCGCGGATCCACCGCGATCGGCGTGACGTTGGAGGAGCTGATCGACGGGGGCGCAGGAGTGTGTCAGGACTTCGCGCATCTCGCGGTGGGCATGCTGCGGTGCATCGGTGTACCGGCCCGCTACGTCTCGGGATACCTGTTCGCCTTGGACGAGACCCGGCTCGACGAAGGATCACACGACACCGAACCACACGACGCGCGACTTGCCGGCGAACGACCAGACGGAGACCTGCGCTCGGGCCGCGAACGAGCGACCGCCGGTGCAGGCGGCGACGCTAGAGCCGAGTCTGGCGCAGCTGTCGGGGACCAGTCGGCGGCTCGACGTCCAAAGTCTGCCGACCCGACGGCAATCTCGGTGCAGACGCATGCCTGGATCGAGGCTGCCGTGCCCGGATCCGGATGGCTTGGGCTGGACCCGACGAACGGCGGATCGGTCGGCGAGCGGCATGTGGTGATCGGCCACGGACGCGACTACCACGACGTGCCGCCGGTACGCGGGGTGTTCAACGGCACGGCTGAGGCCAAAGTGGACGCCGAGGTGATCATCGCTCAGCCCTCGGCGCCGGTCTCGATGGTCACTGAGCCGATCCGCAGGCAGACGCGCGTCGCAGTGAACGCTGCGCCCGAGGTGCCCACCCAGCAGGCGGCACACCAGCACCAGCAACAGCAGCAGCAGTAACCAGCGGACTCAGTGGCCAGTCGCTGCGTTCGCTGAGCGCGACCTGAGCGACCCGCGCCGGACGCGGCGGTCAGCCCAGCGGTCGGCCGAATGGCAGCTCGTCCTGCCATGTCCGCAGAAACGACTCGGCTCGGTAGCAGGCGGCCATGAACGGGCCGTCGTCGTGGCGGACAGTCTCGGACATGGCTGCGTCGACGGTCTCGGTCACGGCCGAACGCAGGTCGCCGTGGGTGAGTGCCTCATCCGCCCACCAGCACAACGCCGGCCCCGCGGCGGCCACGAAGTCGGCAGCGACCGGAGTGCCTGCGGCGCGCAGCACCGCCAAGGCCTTGGACGACACCGCGGCCGCGCTGTAGGCGACCACCGGCACTGAGGCGGCCACCGACGCCCCCTCTCCGGACATCGCGCCGGGCTTCGACCCGCAGAAGACCACGTCCACATCGTCTGCCCAGATCTTCCATTGCTGCTCGGGCCCGTCATCGCCCGACAGTGCCTCCACGCAACGTTCTGCGGCCGATGCCCACGCGTCTGCGAGTGTCACGGGGTCGAACCTTCCGTTGGCACAGCCCTTGGCGGTCGCGATCCGGGCGACGACCGCTCCCGCCGCAGCCGTTTCGCGCGCGATGCCGAGTCCGGCGGGTCCGAATCCTTCGATCGCCACCCGCTTGCCTTCGAGGTCGCCGAGCAGGCCGGCTGCTGCTGCAGCAGCGCCGACGCCGACGAGTTCGTCATTGAACGAGATGCCGTCGCGGTCGTCGTTGCCGATGAGATTGCGCTGATCGTGGGCCAGCACGGGTGCCAACAGCTCTGCATCGAGTCGCAGGCCCGGGCTGGTCGACAGCCGACCGCTGGAGAAATCGACGGCCAGTTCGGCTGCCAGTGCCTCGACGGCGGCGGCGGCATCGGCGGCGTCGGATCTCAGGCCGATGCTGGCACCGCTGCGCTGCTGTTCCAGCATCGCGAAGATGTAGGTGGTGTGCCGGGCCAGCATCGTCGCATTGCCGGGGATCAGACGGCTGCCCAGCCGCGCCTCTCCGACGTAGTGCTGGGCGCCGGGCAGGTCGAAGATGACGAAACCGGGTGTCGTTTCGAGCTGACGGGTCTCCACAGGCCAAGTCTGCCATCACGCCTGCCGCGCATTCAGGGGCATGGCTGGTGCCTTCTGGTGCCGGGCCGGGTCGTGCCTAGCCTTGAGCATTGTGAGACGAGTCGCATTCGGCGTGTGCGCCCTGCTCTGGATGCTGCTGGCTGTGGGGTGCGGCGGCGAACCTTCGGGGTCCGCTGCGACTGGCGCCGCGGCCGCAACGACGGCAACGAGCGCCGCTGTGTCGATGACCACGGAAGACGCGCCCGCGGGTCCCACGCAAGTGTCGGGCAGGGCGCTGCCGTTGTTCGCGCAATCCCCGAACGACGCCGCGATCGGTCGTGCTGCCCCGGTGGTGCTCGGCACCGACCTGCTCACCGGTGCCGAAGTGCGCATCGAAGCTCAAGGGCGTCCGCTGGTGGTGGCGTTTTACGCTCACTGGTGCCCGCACTGCCAGGCCGAGGTCACCGCGCTCACCGAGTGGCTGGCGACGAACGAGCTGCCCGCCGGCGTGGACTTCTACGCGCTCTCGGTGCTCGAAGACCCCTCGCGCGGCAACCATCCGCCCGCGCAGTGGCTGCGCGACGAAGGCTGGGCGCATCCCGTCGTTGCCGACACGACACGAGGGTCCGCGGTCGAGGCATTCGGATTGGCATCGGTGCCGTATCTCGTTGCCGTGGATGCGGACGGAGCGGTGGCGCTGCGACACGCAGGCAGCGTGGCCCCGCAGGATCTTGCGGCGCTGTTCAGCGCGCTGCTCGAATCGGCTGCCTGACAACAGGCGCACATGCGTTGAACCCCCGACCTGCCCGCAAGCGGCGCGTCGGAGCGGTCCGCAAGATGTCGTCGGAGCGCACGCTGCATCGACCCGCCGTCAGGTTGCACCCGCTGGGCTTTCTGCGGGGTCTGCTGGGCCCCGATGTCATCGGTGCGCGTCAGAGCCTCTCGGCGCTGGCTGTCAGCAGCGTGACGGCCACTGCAGCAGGAGTGCTGCTCGCGGCCGTCACCGGCACGCTTGAGCGCATGCCGGGTCTGCTGGTGCTCGTTCCTGCCGCAATCGGCATGCGGGGCGACATCTTCGGCGCGCTCGGCAGTCGTCTCGCCACCACCATTCACGCGGGCACGTTTCGGGCGACTGCCCGTCGCGACACGATCGTGGGCCAGAACGTCATCGCGGCTGCGGTGCTGACGCTCGTCACTGCCGTCGTGCTCGGTGTGATGACCAAGGTGCTGGCGCCAGTCTTCGGGCTCTCGGGCATCATCGGCGTCGCCGACCTCATCGTGGTGTCAGTCGTGGGCGCCGAGTTGGCATCGGTGGTCGTGTTGATGGTGACCCTCGGTCTGGCGACGATGTCGACGCGCCGAGGCTGGGATCTCGACAACGTCAGCGCTCCGGTCATCTCGGCCGTCGGCGATGTCGTCACGCTCCCGGCGCTGTTCCTGGCGAGCTACCTGGTCGGCATCACCGCGCTCACGCCAGTCCTCGCAGCGGTAAGCACCATCGGTGCTGCAGCCGCGACTGTTTGGGCGTGGCGATCAGGCCTGGATCAGCTCTGGGCGATCTTGCGCGAGTCGATGCCGGTGCTGTGCGTCGGCGGCTTCGTGCTCATCGTCGCAGGTGTCGTGATCGAACATCGCTTGGAGGACTTCATCGACAAGCGGGCCGTGCTGATCCTGGTGCCGGCATGCCTAGCAGCCGCGGGCGCCATCGGGTGCATCTTGTCGGGCCGGCTGGCGAGCAAGCTGCATCTCGGCGTGATCGAACCTCGAGCGCTGCCGCAGCGAGGTGCACGGTTCGACATCTCCTTCGCGTTCGTCTTGACGGCGCCGGTGTGCTTGCTCAACGGCGTGCTCGCGCACGTTGCGGCGGCGGCGTTCTCGCTGTCGACACCAGGTCCGCTCCGGCTCGTGGCCATCTCGCTGGTCGGCGGAATGATTGCGACGGCCTTGGCTGTGTTCATCGCCTACTACGGCACCGTGGCTGCAACGCGGGTCGGCGTGGACCCCGACACCATCGGCATCCCGCTCGTGAACAGCACCGTTGACCTTGCCGGCGCTGCGGCGCTGGTGCTGGCAATCGGCTGGGTGGGACTGTCGTGACCGACGCGGTGCGATCGCCGGTGGTGAATTTGTCCCGGCCCGCCGCGTCACCGTGCCTACGCTGGACGCGGCGATGCCACGCGCTCCCCGAGCCGAACGGCGCCCGTCGCGTCGCTCGCTGACGACCTGCAATGCGATCAGATCCTGAAGACAAGCCGCGCAACCTGAAGTCCATGCTCTCCGAGGCCAAGGACGCCTCCGAGCTCATGGTCGATCTGGCCTATGCGGCGCTGTACTTCGACGACGAGGGCATGGCCGACGCCGTCCTGGGCCTCGAAGGTGACATGTCGGCGCTCGTGCATGAAATGCGCTCGCTGGCGATGCTGGCCGTGCGCCATCCGCGTGAGGTGGACGGCATGAGTTCGGTGCTGCAGGTGGTGTCGTCGATCGAGCAGATCGCCAACGCTGCGGTGGACATCTCCAAGATCGTGCTGCAGCACTTGGGCATTCCCCGGGCGCTCATCGTGGATCTGGCCCAAGCAGCCGAAGTCTCGCACCGGCTGGTCGTGGCGAAGGGCAGCCACCTCGCGAATCGGCCGCTGCGCGACATGGAATTGCCGGTGGCGGTCGGCATGCGTGTCGTGGCCGTCCAGCGGGGCCGTCACTGGCTGACCGACGTCGGCGGAGACAGCATCGTGGAGCCGGGCGACGTGCTGTTCATGCGCGGCGACCCGGCAGGCATCGTTCGGCTGCGGGAGCTGGCAGCGATGGAGCGCTGGCACCCGCCCGAGCCCGACGAGTCGCAGGCCCCGAACGATCTCGACCGGGCCGTGGACACGCTGGTCGAGATGAAGAACCTCTCTGAGGCAGCGATCGGGCTGGCCTATTCGGCGCTTGTGCTGCGTGACCTGTCGCTGGCTCGCGAGGTGCGTTCCATGCACGAGCTGCTCGAAGGCATGAAGGTGTCCATGCAGACGTGGGTGCTGCGTGCCGCGGCAGAGGGTGCCGACCCAGCCCAGGCCGATCCGGCGGCGCTGCGCGGACTGCTGCACGTGGCAGAGGCGGCTGAGGACATCGGGGACCAGGCCCGCAACATCACGTCGCTCATCTTGGAAGACGAGGACATTCACCCGGTGCTGGCGCTCGCGCTCGGCGACACCGAAGATGTCGTCGTGCAGGTTCCGGTAGCGCCTGAGTCGCGAGCCGACGGCTCGACCCTGGGGTCGCTCGGGCTGGCGGTGGACCCCGGGTACCACGTGCTGGCCATTCGCCGCGCCGCCAGCTACGTCTACAACCCGACTCGCACGGTGCGCCTCCAAGTCGGCGACGAGCTGCTGGCGTCGGGTCCCGAGGAGGGGCGCGACCGGCTCGCGGCTGTCTGCGGCTACTTCATGCAGATCGACGAGGAAACCGGACGCGTGCAGCTGACTCCGGCCGCAAAGCCGTCGAGTCCGTAGTCGGCGTCCTTGGAGCGACGCTGCGCACCCACGAGCAGCTCTGGCCGAGGAGTTCTGGCCGGCCCCGCTAGCTTGACCGCCGATGTCGCAAGACACGGGACTGTCTATCCTCGCAGTGCATGCCCACCCCGACGACGAGGCGTCGAAGGGGGCAGGCACCATCCGCCGATACGCCGACGAAGGCATCCGCACCACGCTGGTGTGCTGCACTGGAGGCGAGGAGGGTGACATCTTGAACCCGGCGATGGACCGGCCCGAGGTGAGCCAGAACCTTGAGGAGGTCCGGCGCGCGGAACTCGACGCCTCTGCGGCAGTCATCGGCTACGACGAGGTGGTGATGTTGGGCTACCGGGACTCTGGCATGCCCGACGCCGAGGCCAACTCGCGCGCTGACGCCTTTGCCAACGCTGACCTTGACGAAGCAGTCGCCCGGTTGGTGACGGTGATCCGCCGAGTGCGTCCGCAGGTGATCTTGACCTACCCGCTCGTGCAGTCCCGCTACCCCCACCCCGATCATCTGCAGGTGACCGCCATCTGCGTGCCGGCGTTCGCTCATGCCGGCGAGGCGGCTTGGCGACCGGAGTGCGGTCCGCCGTTCACGCCGATGAAGATGTACGCGCCGGTCTGGTCGCACAAGCGCATGCAGCTCACCCATCAGGCATTCCTGGACTTGGGCTTGGAGTCTCCGTTCGATGAGAAGTGGCTGGGCAGGCCGGGTCGGGACGACCGCATCACTGCGGTCATCGAGGTCGACAATGCGGTGCGGCGCAAGGCGCTGCTCGCCCATGCCACCCAAGTCGACCCGGACTCGCCGTTCTGGTTCGGCTTGTCCGACGACGTCGCCGACACCGTCCATCCCTACGAGGAATTCATGCTGCTTGAGTCGCGTATCTCGACCGAGCAGATGGAGCATGATCTCTTCGCGGGCCTGCGCACCTCTGGACCGCTCAGTTCCGGGCTCAGCGTCTAGGGGACCGGGCAGGTGGACTTCCTCGACGAGGAGTACTTGGCGCAATGGGCCGCCGGCCGCGATGGCGCCCTCGCCGGGGTGTCCGGCACGGTCGTGCTCAAGGCAGTTGGGGGACCAGACGGCAACGCCGCTGTCACGTTGATCTTCGAAGCCGGCGTGGTGACCTCGGCAAAGGCAGGCGCCACCCGCGGTGCTGATCTGACCTTGGAGGCACCGTGGCGCCTCGCCGCGGAAGTGGTCTGCGGCGGCGGCGATCCGGCGCGCCACTACATGGCCGGCGACCTCAAGGTTTCTGGCGACATGGCGCTCTGGCTGCAGTTGTTGCCGGCATGGCGGGCGGCTGGCTCGCTCGCGGCCCCAAACTGACGCTGTACTGACGTCGCCGCAGGGTCCGACTAGCCGGTGCCCGAGCGCTGCATTTCCCGCAGCTCGCGATAGCCCACCAGCCGGATCCCGCTGCGTTCGATGTGAGCTCGCAGCTCGGCGTTGTCCCGCAGGTGGAGCAAGTCCTCCACCCGCGAGCCCCATTCGGCCGTCAGCGACCGCAGCTCCGGCAGGTCAGCCGCAGGCTGGAGCTGCAGCTCGGTCAGCCCCGGTTCGAGCGAGTCCAGCAGTGCCTCGATGCGCCGGTAGCGCCCGATGGTCCCAGGCGGAATGCGCACCACGCGATCAGGGGTCGCCACGCCGGCGGAGGTGACCAGCTCTTCAGCGGGGAACCCCAGCTGGCGTCGTGCGTCGGAGGAGATCAGCCGCACGGGCAGCCCGAACTCGACTGCGAGTTCCAAGTACACGTCGAAGAATTCCGGGCGGACGCTGAGCACGTCGAGATGGCTGTCGAGATGCGTCACATCGAAGCCCCACAGGATTGCTCGCTCGATCTGCACACGGCACTCGCGCCGGACCTCGTCGAGGTCGGCGTGGTCCCACACGTCGGTCACCGTGGCGGGCATGCCGCCGTTGCCGTCGAGCAACGACGGGGCGTAGGTGACCGGTCCCCATCGGTACAGCGCAAATTCGGCGTTCAGTGTGAGCGCGACGCCGATGTCCTCGCCCCGGAATCTGGCTGCAGCCTCGCGCGCCCACGGGCACGGCACGAGCAGCGTGCCGGTGGTGGCCAAGCCGTCGCGCAAAGCGGCGTACACGCCTTCGTTCATGGCGTGCGATCCGCCGAGCCCGGCTGCGCTGATGATCAGCAGCCTGTCGTCGGGGCCGTAACCGAGCCGCTGCGGCAGCGGTGCCACGCCCACACGCTAACGGGCGGGTTCGAGCTGCCGGTTGGGCCCGCCGCAGTCCGCCCAGATGCCTCGGCGGGCGGCACGCGCCTCGGCTTCGGCGCTGTCGAGCACGGCTTTGTGCTCGGTATTGGGCTCGACGTGCATGGTCGCCGCGTAACCGTCGAGCACGAGGTAGAGGTTCACGAACAGGCCGTCGTCGGCTCGGTAGACGTAGGCCAGCAGTCGGTCGTAGCGGTCGATCAGCTCGATGTCGCGCTGCAATAGCACGGGGGTGCCGGGCGGCAGAAGTTCGGACGTGCGCCGAGTAGCCGCATCGCCGCCGCACTCGGCAGCCAGGAAGCCGCCGGTCTTCTCCGGTGTGTCGATGCCGATGAGCCGCACCAACTTGCGAAGTCCGCCGAGGTCTGCCTCGATGGTGTCGCCGTCGATCACGCTGAGCACCGTGGCGTTGGCCTCCAGCGCAGGTTCTACGGCATGAGCAACGGTGTCGGACACGTTCGGAACGAAAGCAGGTGACGCGGCATCGAAGGTTGCCGGCTCAGCGTGATCGGCGAAGCCGCAGCCGCCGAACGCAGCAGCACATGCGACGGCAAACGCCGCGATGCGAAACGGTGCGCGGACGGAGGAAGCGGCTATGCGTTGCTCAGAGTCGCTCGATGATGGTGCCGGTCCCCAGCCCGCCCCCGCAGCACATGGTGACCAGCGCCGTGTTCTTGTCAGCTCGGTGCAGCTCATGCACGGCCTTGGTCAGCAGGATCGCGCCAGTGCCGCCCAGCGGATGGCCTAACGCGATCGCGCCGCCGTTGGGATTGACGCTGTCCATGTCGGGGTTCACCTCGCGCTGCCACGCCAGCACTACCGACGCGAAGGCTTCGTTGATCTCCACCAGGTCGATGTCGGACATCTGCATGCCGTTGCGTTCGAGCAGGTGGTTGGTGGCCTCGATCGGGCCCGTCAGCATCAGCACCGGGTCGCTGCCGACCAAGCACGTATCGACGATCCGTGCCAGCGGGCGCATGCCCAGCTCGTGAGCATGACCGGCCCGCATCAGCAGCACCGCGCCTGCGCCGTCGCTGATCTGCGACGAGCTGCCCGCCGTGTGTACGCCACCGTCCATCACCGGCGAGAGCCCTGCGAGCGCTTCCGCCGTCGTGGGCCTGATGCCGCCGTCGCGCACGACGTGGCGAACCTCGTCGGTGGGCTTGTTGTCCTCGTCGAGCACCGGCGCGTCGATGTCGACGATCTGGGTGGCGAAACGGTCCTCCTCCCAAGCACGAGCCGCGTGGTTCTGGCTCCGCAGGCCGTAGGCGTCGCACTCCTCGCGGCTGATACCCCACTGCTTGGCCAACAGTTCTGCGCCTTGGAACTGCGTCGTGTACTCGTAGTGCTCCTTGTAGCGGCTGGTTGCCGTGCGCTGACCCTTGCGATAGCTCGAGCCCATCGGGTTGCGCGTCATGGACTCGACGCCGCAGCCGATCGCCGAATCGACCACCCCGCTGCGTACCAAGCCGTACGCCAGCGTGGTGGCCTGCTGGCTCGAACCGCACTGCGCGTCGACGGTGGTGGCTGCGACCGACAGCGGAAAGCCTGCGCCGAGCCAGGCCGTGCGTGCGATGTTCGCTGTCTGCTCGCCGGCTTGGCTGACGCAGCCGCCGACGATCTGGCCGATGTCGGCAGGGTCGGCCTGGGTGCGCTCCATCAGCGCAGTCAGCACATCGCTGAGCAGATCGGACGGATGGATGCCGCTCAAGTCGCCGCCGCGGCGGCCGATGGGAGAACGGACGGCATCCACGATGACGATGTCGTCGGGGTGCTGGTTCGCAGGAGTGTTGCTCATGGCCAGCACTGTAGTTGCGCTCTCGCCCCGACTGCGGAGCAATATTGGCCTGCAGAGCAATATTGGCCTGCGGAGCGACATGGGCGAGACCGATGCCGGCAGCGGACTGCCTGCTTGGCCGGTGGGCCGGCTCAGCGGCCATCAGGCGGCGTGGAGATCGATCTGGGGCGGCTGGGGTGTCGCAGCCAACGCGGCCCGAGCCCGAGCAACGCCACGCAGGCCTTCCTGACGGGTAGCTCGGCTGAGCCGGTGCGGCATACGGCTTGTCGTCACCAGACGCAACGGCGGAGCGAGATCAAGCTGTTTGTTCATGCTCTCAGCGTGACCGAGGGGTGTGACACGCTCGCCTGCCGGCGCACAACTAGCCTGCGCCGGGTGAACGACCATCGAGGCGGTTGGCGCTACGGCATCACCGTTCCCTTCGGCGACCCGCTCCGCGCCCAAGCAGACCTGTACCGAGAGTTTGCGGATCTCGGCTACACGGAGTTCTGGAGTTCGGAGGCCGACGGGACCGACGGTTTCACCCCCTTGATCCTCGCCAGCCAGTGGGTTCCCGACGTGCGGCTCGGCGTCGCCATCATCCCTGCCTTCACCCGAGGCCCTGCGCTGCTGGCTCAGCAGACGGCCGCCATCTGCGAGGCAGCGCCGGGCCGCTTCGCTTTGGGCATCGGGGCCTCGTCCAACGTGATCGTCGAGCGCTGGAACGGCGTCCCTTTCGCCGAGCCCTTCAAGCGCACCCGCGACACCGTCCGATTTGTGCGCCACGCGCTCACGGGTGAGAAAGTCACCGAAACCTACGACACGTTCGCCATCGAGGGCTTCCGCCTCGGCCGCCCGCCCGAGCAGCAGCCTCCGATTCTGCTGGCCGCCCTGCGAGCGGGCATGCTGCGGCTGGCGGGCAGCGAAGGCGACGGCGCCATCATCAACTGGCTCTCCGCCGACGACGTGGCCACCGTCCGTCCCTACGTCGACGAGGGAGGCGACGACAAGGAAGTCGTCGCCCGCATCTTCGTGTGCCCCAACACCGACGCCGAGGCGGTGCGAGCGGGCTTCAAGCGCGCGATCGCGGCGTACCTCAATGTCCCGGTCTACGCCGAGTTCCACCGCTGGCTCGGCCGGGGCGACCGTCTCGCCGGCATGTGGCAGCGCTGGTCAGACGGCGACCGCCGCGGCGCGCTCGAAGCCATCGACGACGGCTTGGTGGACGAACTGTTGGTACACGGTCACCCGGCGGCATGCCGCGAGCACATCGACCGCTACCACGCGAACGGCGTCGACGTGTCGGCCATCTCGATCATGCCGTTCGGCGACATCGACCCGGTTCAAGCCGCCCGGGATCTCGCTCCGGCGGCTCGCAGCTGAAGCGCTCGATCAGACAAAAGCATCCTGCATCACGCACGAGGAGAAGCGATGGAACTGGAAACGATGATCTATGAGGTACGCGACGGCGTAGCCCACGTGCGGCTCAACCGCCCCGAGGGTGCCAACGCCGTCAATCCGCAGTTCTCCCGAGAGCTGCGCGCCGTCATGCTGGAGATCGAGTTCGACGACGCGGTCAAAGCAGCGTCGGTCACCGCGGAAGGGCGTGTGTTCTGCGCAGGCGGCGACCTCAAGGAGTTCCATTCCGCAGGCGACGGCTTGCCCCAGCTCGCTGCCGACATGGTCATCGACCTGCATGGAGCGATCAACAAGATGAACCGCACGCCGAAGCCGTTCGTGGCCGGCGTGGGCGGCAGCGTCGGCGGGGCCGGCTTGTCGCTGGCCGCATCGTTCGATCTGGTGGTTGCCGGCGAGTCTGCGAAGTTCACCATGGCCTACACCCGAGCGGGCGTGACTCCCGACGGCACGTCGTCGTACTTCCTGGCCCGCCACATCGGGCTGCGCCGGATGCTGGACCTGACGTTGACCAACCGTGTGCTCAGCGCGCACGAAGCCGAGCAGTGGGGCTTGGTGAACCGGGTCGTCCCCGACGACGAGGTGGATGCGGCAACAGCAGAACTCGCTCAGTCGCTGGCCGACGGCCCGGCATGGGCACTCGGCCACGCCAAGCGGGTGGTGTACGAAGGCATCGACTCGCCGCTCGAGCAAGCCGGCGAGTTCGAAGGCAAGACGATCACCACCGCCATGGGGACCCACGACGGGCGTGAGGGCATTGCCGCTTTCGTGGAGCGCCGAGCGCCGAACTTCACCGGCAACTAGCGCTCGCGTACGACGGGCACACCGGCGCAACAGCTGCGCGCTACCGCTGGCCGCGCTGCTCAGCTGGACGTCGGCGACACAAACGCACGCATGCGATCGACGCGGGGGCGCACGCCGCGGCGGTCGGTCTCGATGAGTCCTGCGCCTTCGAGCCGGTTCAGGTCGCGGGCGAGCGTGCGCGGTCCGGTGCGCGCGTACATCTGCGCGAGCTGAGGTGTGAGCCCGGCTACGTCGGCCTTCGGGACGAATTCGTCCGGTGGCAGCGCCATCACGAGCGCATGCTGGCGTTCGGCAGCGGGGCTGGTGGGGAACTGCGACATGGTCTCCGCGATGAAGCTCTGCCATGCGAGCCGGAGATGCTGTTCGCGCACAGACGCCGAGTGTTCGTTGAGGCCGTCCACGAGCCCTTCGATGCCGTAGGCCAAGAAGCCGAGCACGTCCCGCTGCTGGCTGGCCGCTGCCAGTCGCGCGTAGTACCGGTCGTGGGTGAGGTTGAAGTGGTTCGCCATGAGATTCGCGGCGGCGAGAGGAACCGTGCCCGAGCGGGCCAGGATGAGGTACTCGAGCAGTCTCGCGGTTCGACCGTTGCCGTCGTCGAAGGGATGGATCCACGCGATGTACAGGTGAGCGAGCAGCGCGCTCAACACCGTGAGCGCAAAGCGGACCCGCTCGGCGTCGCTGTCGGCAGCGGCCTGGGGGTGAAACGCTTCGCCGTCGATCCACTCGGCCAATTGCTCCAGCAGTCGCTCGCAGGTCCGCGCTGGCGGACCGAGGTAGGGGCCCACGGCAACCGAATGGGTGCGCAAGACGCCTGGCGTGTACGGGGCCTCAGGGTCGACACCGTCGAGGACCCAGCGATGCATCTCGCAGATCAGCTCGACGCTCAGCGGCGGCCTGCCGTCGGCGGTCACCAAGTCGTCGATTCGATCGAAGGCCGCGAGGATGTTGCGCACCTCACGTTCTTGGTACGCACGCGAACGCGGCGCAGTGAACGTGCCGGCGCGGATGCCCGCAACTTGCTCTTCGGTCAACGTGTTGCCTTCGATGGCGACTGTTGCCTGCGCGCCGCGCACCAGTGCTACCTGGTGAAGTTCCTCGGCGACAGCCGGGGTGAGCGGCGTGCCGGACAGCTCGTTGCACAGCGCGTATGCCTCGCCGAGCCTCATCCACGATCGGTGGTCGAGCCGGTTCGCGACACTGGCGTCGAAGTCGATCCACGGGTGGGTATCGGCCAGGTCGCCTAGTCGGCGGCCCCGATTCACCGCTTGTTCTTCCGTCTAGGAGGCCTCATCAGTCCAGTCTATGTAGGACAATCCCGTTATCTGAACGAAAAATGACCAGCAGATTGACGAGCAGATTGACCAGTGCATTGTCCAACACCGTGACACTCGCACCGACTAGGACCGACTAGCACGGCTGACCGGTACCGCCGATCAGCAAGGCAGAGCTGCACGGCTGAGCATCACCGCTTTGCCGGCCCGACCGGAGCTCAGTTGCTGTGCAGTTCGGGGTTGATGCCCTCCCACCGGCCCGGGTCGCCAATCCGCATCTCGACGGCGCCGGTGGTGCTGTTGCGGATGAGCAGCATGCCCGAGCGGCCCGAGATGTCCCGGCCCTTCACGACTGAGCCGTCGGGCATCGTGACGCGGCTGCCGGCGGTGACGTAGAGGCCGGCTTCGACCGTGCAGTGGTCGCCGAGCGCGATGCCGATGCCGGAGTTGGCCCCGAGCAGACAGTGCTCGCCGATCGACACTCGCTGCTTGCCGCCGCCCGACAGCGTTCCCATCGTGGAAGCACTGCCGCCGAGGTCGGAGTGGGCGCCCACCACGACGCCTGCAGAAATGCGCCCCTCGACCATCGCCGGGCCGAGGGTGCCGGCATTGAAGTTGACGAATCCCTCGTGCATGACGGTGGTGCCGTCGGCGAGATGCGCGCCGAGGCGCACTCGGTCCGCGTCGCCGATGCGCACACCAGCAGGAATCACGTAGTCGACCATCCGCGGAATCTTGTCGACAGCCGAAACCGTGACCGACTGGCAGAGCGCCGCCGCCGCGCTTCGCAGACCGTCCACGCGCTCGGGCAGCACCGGGCCGGCGCTGGTCCAGGCGCAGTTCGTCAGCAGACCGAAGATGCCGTCGAGGTTTGCGTCATGCGGCCGGATGTCACGGCGGCTGAGCAGGTGCAGCCGCAGGTAGGCGTCGGCGAGGTCGGCAGGCGGCGAGCTGAGGTTGTCGATGGTGACCGTGACCGTCTCGCCGACGTTGACGCCGAGTTCGACCGCGAGGCACGACCGCAGCGGCGGGGCATCGGCGGCGCCGTCCGCCGGGAACCAGGCGTCGAGCCGAGTGCCCGTCGCTGCGTCCACGTAGCTGTGCCCGACTGCGCTGATGCTGGCGGAAATGCTCATGGGCGCATCCTGCCAGTTCAAGCGGCCTGCTCCTTGCGCCCTGCGCCGCCCCGTTTGCGCCCACTGCGGAACTGCCGGCGCAGCGCAGCATCTTCGTGGCGCGGTAGGTTCGCCCCATGAAGACACCTGTGTGCCAGATGCTGGGCTGCGATGTTCCGATTGTCGCATTCACCCACTGCCGGGACGTGGTGGCAGCAGTGACCAAGGCAGGCGGCTTCGGTGTGCTCGGCGCAGCCGGCCATACGCCTGAACAGCTTGACATCGACATGGGCTGGATCCAAGACGAGGTGGGCGGCCGTCCCTTCGGCGTGGACATCATCGTGCCCGCGAAGTACGAGGGCAAGTCCGAGGGCGAGCTTTCCGTCAAGGACCTGAAAGCCATGATCCCGCCTCAGCACAGGGCGTTCCTCGACGAGATGATGGAGCGTTACGACGTGCCGCCGCTGCCCGCAGACGACAAGCCGGGCGCCATCGCCGGCGATGCCGAGCCGCCCATGACGTACGCGCAGGCGGTTCCGCTGATGGACGTGGCGTTCTCGTATCCCATCCGTCTGGCCGTCAATGCGCTCGGCCCGCCGCCTCCCGACATGATCGCTCGGGCGCACGACAACGACGTGCTCGTGGGTGCCTTGGCCGGGAAGAAGGTGCATGCCGAGCGCCATGTGGCTTCGGGCGTGGACATCGTCATCGCGCAGGGCCACGAGGCGGGCGGCCACACGGGCGAGATCGCCACCATGGTGCTGGTGCCCGAGGTGGTCGATGCCATCGCTCCCACGCCGGTGCTGGCAGCGGGAGGCATCGCCAGCGGCCGCCAGATCGCCGCAGCGCTGGCGCTCGGTGCGCAGGGGGTTTGGTGCGGCTCTGTGTGGCTCACGACCCAAGAAGCCGAGACGCACCCCGTGGTCAAGGAGAAATTCTTGGCAGCGGGCTCGTCGGACACGCTGCGATCCCGCTCGCGCACCGGCAAGCCCGCCCGCCAGCTCCGCTCGGCGTGGACCGACGAGTGGGAGGGCGAGAACTCGCCGGGAACCCTGCCGATGCCGCTGCAGCCGATGCTCGTCGGCGCCGCCAGCCGTCGCATCGACCGAGCCGCGATGAATCCCGCCAACAAGGGCGCCGTCGAGCTGGCCAACTACTTCGTGGGACAGGTGGTCGGGCAGCTGAACGAGTCGATCTCGGCCACGCGGGTCATCGAGGAGATGGTCAGCGAGTACGTCGACGTGATGGAGCGCTTCGAACAGCTCAACGCCTGAGGCCGGCATCGCCGGCTCAGCTCGGCTGTCGTCGCAAGAGAGGGAGAGACGCAGATGGAGTCCATGGCAGGACGTGTCGCTGTCGTGACCGGCGCGGCATCGGGAATCGGCAGGGCCTTGGCACTGGGATTCGCAGGACAGGGCGCCAACGTCGTGCTCGCCGACATCGAGGAAGCGCCGCTGCGGGAGGCCGAAACCGAAGTCGCAGCGCGAGGCGTCGAGGCCATCGGCGCGGTCACCGACGTGACCGATGCCGACTCGGTCGGTGCGCTGGCGCAAGCGACGATCGACCGCTTCGGCGCCGTACACATGGTCTGCAACAACGCAGGCGTGGGCGGGGGAGGGCTGGTGCGCAACCAGCAGCTCGTCGACTGGAAGTGGGTGGTGGATGTCTGCCTGTGGGGCGTGATCCACGGTGTCCACCACTTCTTGCCGCACCTCATCCAAGCCGAAGAGTCGCACATCATGAGCACTGCCTCGGTTGCGGGGCTCATGTCGGTGCCCGGGCTCGGTCCCTACAACGCGGCGAAGTACGGCGTGGTGGCCATCATGGAGACCCTGCACTTGGAGATGACGCGGGACCCCGATGCCGATGTCGGGGTGTCGGTGCTGTGCCCCGGCGTGGTGCGAACCAACATCGCCACGGCGCAGCGGAACCGTCCCGCCGAGCTGCGGCGGGAGCGTCGCCGCCGACCCGAGAACGAGGCAGCGTCGGACACCGCCGATGCCCGTCGACGCAACGCCAACATCGCTGCTGCACTGGAACGGGGCATGGACCCCGCCGAGGTTGCCGCCAAGGTCATCGAGGCGATGTACGAGCGAAGGTTCTGGGTGCTCTCCCACCCTGAGCTGCTCGCAGACGTGAACCACCGCAACCGGCAACTCGCAGATCTCGAGAATCCGACGCTGCGGAGCAGTTTCGCCGACGGCGGGGAGTAGCGGCGAGGCCCAGCCCAAGCGGCGCGCCTGGAGATGCCCGAAGGAGATGCCAAACGTCTCCGCCGGCCGGTCTCAGGCCGACGCGTGCTGCTCGGCTGCTGCGGCCGCTTCGCGGTCCGGCCGGCGAACGGCGCGCAACACGTTGGTGAGCAACATCGCGAAGAACAGCAGCACCACAGTTGCGAGCGCCATCGTCGCGCCGGCGGCGGTGTCGTGGTGGTAGCTCACGAGCAGACCGATGACAGCGGCAATAGCGCCTAAGCCCACGGCGCACACCATGATGCGCGGCACCCTGCGCACGAGCAGGCTCGCCGTGGCCGCCGGGGCAACGAGGAAGGCCAGCACCAGCAGACTGCCCACCGTCTCATAGGAGGCTACGACCGAGATCGCTAGCAGTGTCAACAATGCGGCATGGGCCAGCCTCGGACGCATGCCCGCGAGCCGTGCCTGCGTCTCGTCGAAGGTCATCACGAAGAACGCCCGGTGCCCGACCACGATGCCGACGACCGAGATCGCAGCGGCGACAGCCTGTCGGCGGAGGTCGCCGTTGTCGATGCCGGTGATGGAGCCGAACAGGAAACGGGTGAGGTCGCCGGAGTACGCGCCCGCACCGCTGGACATGACCACCACCGCCAGCGCCAGGAAGCCCACGAACAGCACGCCGATGGACGTCTCCTCCGACAGTGGCGAGCAGTTGCGGATCAGGTAGATGCCCCCGGCCATAGCCACGGCAGCCGCCAGCGCGCCCAAGGTGGTGCTGAACCCGACGATGTAGGCCGCGGCGATGCCCGGCAGCACGCCGTGTGCAAAGGCGTCGCCCAGAAAGGTCATGCCTCGCAGCACCACCCAAGTGCCTACGACCGACGTGGTCGCAACGGTGAGCAGCGCTGCCCACAGCGCGTTCCGCATGAAGGCACTCTGGGTGAACGGATCGATCCACCAGGCGATGGGATCGGTCAAGAACTGCATGTCGGCGTCCCTGCAGGTCCGTGTAGCCCAGCCCGTTCAGATCGCTAGCTCAGCTCGCCGGCATCAGTGCTTCGACGATGCGTTCGGCGTTGCTGACGAGCATGTCTATGTACGTGCTCGCTGGGCCGTCCGCGCCGGTGAGGCTGCCTGTTGTGAGCTGCACCACCTCGATGTCGTCGAGCACCGAAGCCACGGCCTCCGCAGTGTCGGTCTCGTGGGTGTTCTCGCTGAAGATCGCCGGCACGCCCTCGGCGTCGATGATCTCCGACAGCTCTTCGAGCTGCGCCATGCTCGCTTCGGACCTCGTGGAGCGGGAGGGGATGACGGTGCCGATCACCTCGAATCCGTAGCGGTCGGCGAAATACCCGAAGGCGTCGTGATTGGTCACCATCTTGCGATGCTCGGGCGGCAGCTGGTCGATGAGGCGGGACACTTGGTCGTGCGCATCGTTGAGGGCGTCTGTGTAGTCCTCCAAGCACGCCTCGACTTCGGTTGCGTCGACTCCTTCGATGGCAGAGATCGCCTTCGCTAGCTCCGGCAGCGATGCCGCGACTCGCACCGGGTCGAACCAGACATGGGGGTCCATTCCGCCTGCGTGCGAGTGGTCGTGGCCTTCGTGGCCGTCGTCTTCGTGGTCGTGGCTTTCGTGTTTGTTGTCTTCGTCGTGTTCGTCTTCGTGGTCGTGCCCCTCGTGCTCGTTGTGTTCGTTGCCTTCGTGGTCGTGACTGTCGTGTTCGTCTTCGTGGTCGTGCTCTTCGTTCTCATCCGAGTGATCGTCATGGTCGTCGTGGCTTTCGTCGTCGTGGCCCTCGTGCTCGTCGTGCTTGGCCTCGTCGTGCTCATCGGTGTGATCGTCATGGTCGTGGTGACCGCCTGCGGCCTCGATCGTGTTGATGTGATCGGTGAAGCGGAAGACAGGTATCCCCTCGCCTTCGACTGCTTCGAGCGTGTTGACAAGCCCTTCCTCCAGGCCGAGACCGTTCGCCACAACCAAGTGGGCGTCCGACATGACCGAGCGGTCCTGCAGCGATGCCTCGAACGTGTGCGGATCCGCACCCGGCGGCATGACGGTCACGACCTCTGCGATGCCGTCACATGCCACGTTCGCGACCACATCGGCCCAAATGCTCGTGGTCACCACCATCTGAGGACGCTCTTCGTCCTCCGCGCCGCTCGACATCGCGGTTGTCGGCGTTGCTGCGCTCGATGTCTCGGTATCGCCATCGGTGCAGGCCGCACCGAAGAGCGCCACTGCTGCGAACAGCGATGTCCACGCTGCGGTGCGGCGTCCTCGCGAAGGGCCATGCGACGAGGGAGCGGCGCAATCTGGAGGCGTAGCTGTGGTTTGTGACGTAGCATATTGCATGGATGGCACTATAGTGAGACTCAATCTCACCAACAACCGGCTCACTCCGTCGGTTGGCGCGGCGCTCAAGCATTCGGCGCTGAGGCGCACGCTCTGTCATGCAACCGATGCAGTCTTGGAACCGAAAGCAGGCCCGGTGTTCACTCTTGACGATGTCACGGTGGCGTTCGGCAACCGCACCGCCCTCGCCGTCGACAAGATGCGGCTGGATGCGGGTGCGACAGTGGCGCTGATGGGCTCCAACGGTGCGGGCAAGACGACGCTGCTGCGCCTGCTTGCAGGCTTGCTGGTGCCGACGACGGGCGCTGTGTGCAAGGACTGTGAGATCACCGTCGGCTACGTGAGTCAGGATCACAGCCCTCACGCCTACATGCCGATGACCGTGGACGAGGTGCTCACCATCGGCCGGTATCGCCGGCGCGGGCTGCTCGGCCGGATGCGCTCGTCGGATCACCAAGCAATGGACCGTGCCGCGGAGCAGCTCCGCATCGGCGACCTTCGCAAGCGCTCTTTCGGCCAGCTCTCGGGAGGTCAGCGCCGGAGGGTGTTGATCGCTGCGGCGCTGGCGTCGCAGTCGGACTGCCTGTTGCTCGACGAGCCCATCACCGGACTGGACATTCCGAGCCAGGACATCGTCGTCGAGGTCCTCGAGGCCGAGCGGTTGCGCAACAAGCTGGTGGTGCTGTCGACGCACCATCTCAGCGAGGCATGCCTGTGCGAGCGGATCGTGCTGCTCAAGGGCGGCGTGCTGGCCGACGGCCGACCCGAAGAAGTGCTGGGCGAGAAGAACATTGCTGCGGCATTCGGCGAGAACGCCCTGACGCGTCTCGAACTGGGCGAGGGCAACGGTGCCTCGTCGATATTGGTTCTCGAGGAGCACGACCACTGCATCGATTCCAGCTTCGGTCGCGTGAGCCATGTCGCGGGCGAGTCGCTGTGGTCGATCGGGCCGCGTGAGCGATGGTGACCATGCAACCGACGTCCACTGCACCGCTGGAGTCTGTTGCGCCAGCGGGAGCGACCAGTCAGCGCACTGTGGCGAGCGCGACCAACGAGTCTGGACCGACGAACGCGGACACCGTTGGGCTCGACGTCGTCCACGCCGAAGCAACGGCCCGATTGCAGGAGGCCGGCCAGCGCTACACGAGTGGCCGCCGCCGATTGGTGGAAGTGCTTGCCGCAGCGGCACGGCCGGTGCGTTTGCCCGACATCGAGGCGCTTGCACCAGACCTTGCCCGCAGCTCCGCCTACCGCAATCTGGAAGCGCTGGAGCGCTGCGGCGTCGTCGAGCGACTGAACGCCGGCGGCGACCACGCCTACTTCGAGTTAGCGGAGTCGTTGATCGGCCATCACCATCACCTCATCTGCGAGGACTGCAGCGAGATTGCGGACATCGAGCTGGACAGCGCTCTGGAACATCGTCTGGCCGGCACGCTGGCAGCCATCGCCGACGTTGCCGGCTACGTGCCCTCGCATCACAGCGTGGACCTGTACGGCCGCTGCTCTCGCTGCGTTGCCGCCGGCTGAGCTGCGTTGCCGCCGGCTGAGTCGGGCGTCCGCTCGTCAGCTGCTCGAGCCGGTGTTCACCACCGGGGTGGTCTGCTGCTCGCTGGTGAGCACCACAAGCAGGTTGGCCACCATCGACGCCTTGGCCGCTTCGTCGAGTTCCACCACTGAGCGCTGCGTCAAGAGCTCGAGGGCGTCCTCCACCATGCCTACGGCCCCCTCCACGATGGTTCGACGGGCGGACACCACTGCGGCGGCCTGCTGTCGGCGCAGCATTGCCTCGGCAATCTCGGTCGCATACGCCAGGTGGTTGAGCCTGGTCTCGATCACCTCGACCCCGGCTCGCTCCAGGCGTTCTTGTACTTCTGCGTGCAGCGTGGCGGCCACCGTGTCCGGGTCGGACCGCAGCGACACCCGGTCCCCCTCGAAGTCGTCGTAGGGGTACTGGGTGCCTAGGTGGCGGATGGCTGTCTCGCTCTGGACCAACACGAAGTGCTCGAAGTCGTCCACCTCGAACACGGCGGCAGCGGTGTCCACCACCCTCCACACCACCACGGCGGAGATTTCGATGGGGTTGCCCTCGGCGTCGTTGACCTTCGACACGCTGGTCGTGAAGTTGTGTACCCGCAGGGAAATCTTGCGCGATTCCAGGCGGGTGAACGGATTGGCCAAGTGCCAGCCGGGTTCTGCCACGGTGCCCCGGTAGCGGCCGAACAGGATCAGCACGAGCGCTTCGTTGGGCTGCACCAAGTACTGCCCCGGCGTTGCCGCAATCGCTGCGATCGCGCCGATCGGCACCAGGAAGATGAAGGGCCAAGCCACTGCTGCGGTACCCACGATGCCGCCTGCGACCAGCACCAAGCCCGCCAAGATGATGAGCACGCCGACGATGCCCGGCCTAGTGGGGGCGGTGCGGGCGGTGACGGCTGGCGCGTCGGTTTCGCTGAGCGGTTCGCTGGAGTTGGCGTCGGTGCTGTCGGTCATCGTCGCCAGTGTTGCACGCTGCCGCTGTTCCGCCCAGCAGTAGACAGCGACGCGGTCGCTAGGGCCGCTGAAAGCTGCCCTCATCCGGGCGCATACGCTCTTGCCGAATTCTATTCCGGTTCCTTTCGGGGGGCGAATGGCTGTTCGCAACAACGCTGTGACCTGCGGTTTTGCTCCTTCAGCACCCGCCTTACGTTCTATTCCGGTTCTTTTCGGTATCAAAGGAGCCGTTGAGGCCGGGGTCCGTCGTCAACGGCAATGTCGAGCGTCCAGCGCGCACCACGGCCATGCCCTACGACGCGCACGAGACCGAGATGCCGCAGGTCATCGAGCATCCGACGCGCATCGGTCACGCTGATGTCGAGCTTCCCCGCAAGCTCGCTGCGCGCTGCAGGTTCCTCGGCCAACGCAGCCAGAACAGCCGCTTCGTGTGCCGAGATCGGGTGTCCTTTCCCGTCTGGCGCTAGCCAGTGTCCTCGACGCGGCACGCTGCAGGTCACCGCTGTGCTGTCTGCTGTGAAGATCGGGCGGCCAAGCCCTGCAGCGGCGCACTGTCGCACCATTCGCAGCGTTCCGGAGCCGAGCTGCTCAACGATGCCCCGCCGGTAGAGGCAACCGAGCATGATCGGATTCCAGGGGTACGAGCTGTGAGGTCGGTACAGGTCGGCTGGCGTCAGCCCGAAATGCAGCTGACCCGGCGATGTCACCTCAAGGCGGTCGGCGAATACGCGCACCTGAACCAATCCGGGAATGACGTAGTCGCGATGACCGAACGCATTCGCAAGCGCCTCGCGCACGACTGCGCCGGGAATCTCCGACTCGCTCAATGCCTGCAGCCCGTTCCCGATGCGAAACGGCCGATGAAGATGCTCGTCGCAGAATGCCTGCGCCCGGCGCAGCGAGGCGTACACGTTGGTCTCCAAGAGCACGCCGTCTCGGTATTCCTCGCCCAGCTCGGTGCCGTCGACTGCCACGAGTCGGCAGCCGAGGCTCGGGAATCTGCCGGCGAGTGTCTCCACGTGCCCGAACAGCGCGATCGCTGCTCGGTTCGGCCGGCCATCGTCGTCGAGCAGGTTCAACGCTCGCAGCACTTCTGGGACGTCGGCATCAGGTTCGAACCTTGCCCGCCCGGCCGTGATGGCGTCGTCACGGAAGTGATGCACTTCGCGTTCGTCGATGTGGCCGAAGTCACACTCTGAGGCTTCGAGTTCCCACCGTTGCAGGCCGTGAGCGCGTTCGAGCACCATCGACAGCTGGGTCTCGTCCGGCATGCCCACGGTCGCAGCACCAGATCTCATGTAATGGATGCCATTGAAGCTGTAGGGCTTGTTCGCTCCGGCGGAGACGGTCGCCACGATCAGCTCAAGGTCCGCGGCGCCCGGAAGAGGAATGCGATCGATTGACGGAGGATGTTGCGGATGAATGTTGTTGCAAGCGTTGGTGATGTCCGTGAGGGTGCGTTCCCCGACCTGCTGTCCCGTTGCCTCGCCCTTGGGGCTGACGCCGAAGATGACCCGCCCGCCTCGGCCGTTGAGCATCGCCGAGAGCGTCTTGGCCGCCTCGTGCCGTTGACCGGTGGACGCCTTGAACTCGAGCGTCTCAGATTCGCCTTGCTGTGCGAGGTCTGCGACCTCCTCGGGTGTCATCGCCTGTCAGTATCGCCGAGGCGGCGATCGGTTCGCAGTCATTGCGAGCGCTACGCCGTCTCTAGGTCTGGCGCCTGTCGTGGGTGCATGCTGGTCGGCTGCGCCGGCGGGCGAGCATTGGCGGACGGCCCTCACCGAGGTACCCGTATCCGGGCGCTCAGGCACTTGCCGAATTCTATTCCGCTTCCTTTCGGGAGGCGAATGTCTGTTCGTAACAACGCTGTGACCTGCGGTTTTGCTCCGCTGGCACCCGCCCCGCGTTCTATTCCGGTTCGTTTCGGTTCTATTCTCGGGTTGGGTGCATCGGCCGGCGGTTGGCCTCTAGCCCGATGGAGCGAGAGGGGCCGTGCCAGTGCTGGGCGCCCAGTGCGGAGACGGCCCAGGGTCCGCGGGTCGGGCGGGTGCTCGGTTTACGCTCGCTGGCTACGCAAGCAGCCGCAGCCGAGACGCTGGCTGCCCGGGGTGACGGGTGAACGAGATCTACTTGGACTACAACGCCTCTGCGCCTTGCGATCCGCGAGTGACCGAAGCGGTGACGAAGGCCATGACCGATGGCTTCGGCAATGCCTCGTCGGTTCATCGCTTCGGTCTACGTCAGGCGGCCGCTGTCGACGAGGCTCGTCAACACGTGGCCGCCTTGGTCGGCGGCCGGCCGGCAGGAGTGATCTTCACTTCGGGCGCGACCGAGGCCAACAACCTCGCGCTCGGCGGACTGGTTGCCTCGGACGCTGAGACGTGGGGTCCCCGCACACCGTCGCTGGTCACACCAGAGGCTGAGGCGCCAGGGCCCCTCGCACCGCGGCTGGTGATCTCAACGGTCGAGCACGCATCGGTGAGCCGCACCGCAGAGTCGCTCGCCGCAGCCGGCCGGTGCGAGCTGGAGCGCGCTCCGGTGACACCGGGCGGCTTCGTGGATCTCGAAGCGCTGGCGGCGATGCTGCAGCCAGTCGGACGGGTGCTGCTGGTGTCGATCATGGCGGCCAACAGCGAAACCGGCGTGCTGAATCCCATTGCTGAGATAGCTGACTTGGTGCATCGAGCAGGCGGGCGCTTCCACTGCGACGCCACGCAGATGATCGGCAGGCTGCCGTTCGACATGTCGGCGCTCGGTTGTGATCTCGTCTCGCTCAGCGGCCACAAGATGTGCGGTCCCACGGGCGTCGGCGCGCTCGTGGGCACGCGGCAGACGTTGGCGTCCATGCGCCCGATCGGTTGGGGCGGCGGCCATGAACGCGGCCTCCGCTCGGGCTCGCTCAACGTCGCTGGCATCGTCGGACTGGGGGTCGCAGCGGAGCTCGCTGCCCGCGAACAGGCAGCCGAGGCCCAAGCTGTGGGGGCACTGCGCGACCGCTTCGTGGGGGCACTGCAGCGTCAGCTTGCCGATGTCGCGCAGAACGGCGATGTCGGCCGGCGTCTGCCCAACACTGCCAACTTGCGGTTCCGCAGGGCGGATGCAGACGCGGTGATGGCGAACCTGGACCCGGTCGCAGTGTCTACGGGCAGTGCATGCAGCGCTGGCGCGGTCGAACCGTCGCCTGCGCTGACCGCGATGGGAATGTCGCGCGAAGCAGCGTTCGAGTCGCTGCGCTTCAGCCTCGGCCGTTTCACCACCGCTGCCGACATCAATGCTGCCGTCGGGAAGGTTGTCACAGCGGTCCGTTACGTTCGCAGCATGACCACCGAAGCGGCATGAGATGCGGCTGAGCGAAGCTGCTGAGCCGGTGTTCGCGCGTCACGAGACGTTCCATCCGCGATTCGGCTGGTTTCGGAAGGCCTATGCGGCAGCCGCCCGCGACCCGCATGTCTTCGCGAGCGAAGACGCACCCGTGCAGCTCGGCGTGGGCAAGAACATGGTTCGGTCGATTCGCTTCTGGGGGCTGGCGTCGAAGGTCCTCACCGAGGTGCCCGATCCCGCTGCGCCCTCGTCGGGTCGCAAGCCCAAGCTCGTCGTGCCGACCCGCTTTGGCGAGGCGCTGTTCGGCGCCGGCGGCTGGGACCCATGGATGGAAGACCCGGGCACCCACTGGCTGCTGCACTGGCGCCTGCTGGCGCCGCCGTGTCGCCTGCCGGTGTGGTGGCTCTCGCTGTGCGAGTTCGGCGCTGTCGAGTTCGAGGCAGAGGACCTCGCCACGTCGGTGACCACGCAGCTGCGTAGCGTGCCGGGCTGGAAGGTGCCGAGCGAGTCCGCCGTCCACAAAGACGTCACGGCGTTCGTGCGCACTTACGGACCGGCGACGCGTTCGAGTCGTGAGTCGCTCGACGACGCTGCCGACTGCCCGCTGCGCCTGCTGCGCTTGGTCGGCCGCTCCGAAGCGAGCGGCGCTCATCGCTACCAGTTGGGTCCAAAGCCGACGCTGCCGGGCGCCGTCGCGGCTCACGCGGTACTCGACTGGGTCGCACGCGCAGGGCTAGGTGGACAGACGGCCACGCTCGAGCGGCTGGCAGCCGAGCGCGGCTCGCCGGCCGACGTGTTCAAGCTGAGCGCCGCCGACCTCTTTGCCGTCCTGGTGCCGGCGGTCGAATCGATGCGCTCGTTGGACATTGCAACCCCGGTCGGCGTTCCTCAGCTGGCGTGGCGCGGCGATCCTGGCGAGATCGCTGCGGAGCTGCTGTCGCTCCACTACGGCAGGACCTCGTCGGATTCAGCGGCGGGACCGTCGGGGGACGAGGCGGCGGCGTTCGGGGACGAATCGAACGCCGGCGCGGCGACGCCGGACGTGCTGACGCGCCTGGACAGCTTCCAGGCACGGCGCGACACTGCCCAAGCAGGGCGCCGGCGCGTGCCCGACATGGAGCGAATGCGGTGACGACGCTGGCCGACGTATTGAGCGTGCGGCGCCAGTTCGCCCGGTCGGCGAATCTCGAGCGTGATGCGGAGAACGCCGAGCCGCTTGACGGCTACGTCGCCACGGCGCGGGCGCTCGACGTGGTCGAACGCGTGACCGCTGCGGCACTCGGTCCGGCCGGTGGTGCCTGGTCCATCACCGGTCCCTACGGCTCGGGCAAGTCGTCGTTGGCGTTGCTGCTCGATGCCGCCTTCGGCCCTGCGGGCACGTCGCGCGGTCTGGCGCTCGACAAGATCTCGGCCGCGGCGCCGCACACCGGTGATGATCTGCTGCGCGCGCTGTCACGCCATGACTGCGGCTCAGCCGGTTTCTTCCGAGCCTCGGTCACGGCTGGTCGTGAGCCCGTGGCCCGAACGGTGCTGCGCGGAGTGCACCGGGCGGTGGTGCGGCGCTACGGCAAGGTGCCCGGTTCGGCCGAGTTTCCGGCTTCGTCGGTGCTCAAGCTCGCGCAACGGCGAGCCAGCAGTGCGCAGCAACCGGCAGATGCGTCCTCCGCCGAACTCATGGAGATTGTGTGCTGCATCGCTGCCCAAGCGCCGCTGCTCGTGGTCATCGACGAGTTCGGCAAGAACCTCGAGCACGCGAGCGACGGCCCCGCCGGAGACACGTACCTGCTGCAGCAGCTTGCCGAAGCCGGTCAAGGTGCAGGGCTGCCCATCTTTGTGGTCACTCTGCAGCATCTGTCGTTCGAGGATTACCTCGCCGATGCGGACGACCGCTGCCGCCGCGACTGGGCCAAGGTGCAGGGCCGGTTCGTGGACGTCGCGTTCACCGAATCGGCTGCGCAGACGCGCACGCTGATGGCCGAAGCCCTGCACGTCGACGACCGCCGACTGCGCCGCCGCGTCGATGCGTGGGCTGCATCGCATGCTGCTTGGTTGGCAGCCGCCGGCATCACCGAGTTCAGCGATCCCGCAGCGATTGCAGCCTGTTGGCCGCTGCACCCCGTAGCGACGCTGGTACTGCCCGAGCTGTGCAATCGGTTCGGCCAGCACGAGCGCACGCTCTACTCGTTCCTAGCAGGAGGCGAGCCGGGCACGGTGGCCTCGCTCGCCGCGGGCATCGCAGTGAGCGAAGGGGCGCCGCTGCCGGCTGTCGGGCCCGAAGCCGTCTACGACTACTTCATGGACATCGGCGGTGCCGGCGTGCATGCGGTAGGGCGTCCGGGACGTTGGACGGAGATTGCGACTCGGATCCGCGACGCCGTCGGCCTCTCGGCATCCGAACGGCGCTTGATGAAGTCGGTCGCGTTGTTGAACTTGGTTGCAACGACCGGGCCTGCGCGCGCCAGCGCCGCGGTGCTCGGACTGGTCGATCCAGCTGCTGGGAACGTCTTGACCGATCTCGAGGGTCGTGGCTTGGTCACCTATCGGGCCTTTGCCGACGAATACCGCGTCTGGCAGGGCACCGATGTCGATCTGGCCGACTTGACGGCGGCCGCGTATGAGCGCATTGCTGCTCAGCCGCTGGCAAAGCTGCTCAGCGAGGTGTACCAGCCTGAACCTGTCGTCGCAGCGCGCCACAGCGCTCGCAACGAGACGGTGCGGTGGTTCCGGAGTCGGTTCGCAGTGAGCGGCGAGTTGGTCGACCCGCCAGCGGCGCTCGACGCTGCCGACGGCGAGCTGCTGCTCGTCGTCGACGCCGCCGGCCCGCCTCCACGGCTTTCCGACGAGGCAGCTCGTTCGGCGGCGCGCCGGGGCGCTGTCTCCGGCCGGCGCTGGCAGCTGCGATCCAAGCCTGTGGTGGCCGTGATGCCGAAAGATGTCGCCGAGCTTGAGCGTGCGTCGCGTGAGGCCGCTGCGCTCCTCGATGTACTGTCGATGCCCGAGGTCCGCGACGACTGGGTGGCGCGCCGCGAGGTCGGCGAACGGCTGGCCTCGGCCCGATCGCTGCTGGAAGCGGCGCTGTCGTCGGCCTACGACGGGACTGACTGCCGTTGGACGCTGCTCGACGGGGCTGCGGGCATTCCGTTGCAGGCCGGGCGAGGGAGCGCGCCGTTGTCGGAGGCTGCGGACCTTGCCTATCCGACTGCGCCATACATCCCCAACGAGATGCTGAACCGTGCCGAGCTGACTTCACAGGGTGCGAAGGCTCGCCGCCTGTTGCTCGAAGCCATGATCGAGCGCGGTGCCGAATGTCGGCTGGGGTTGGAGGGCTACGGCCCTGAAGTGGCGATGTACGAGGCGACACTGAGGCATTCGGGCGTTCATCGTCTGCGCAGAGGGGCCAGAGCAGGGGGCGGAGCGTTCGTTTTCGGACGGCCGCCCAAGCGCACCGGCAGCGCCTCGACGGGTGCCGCCGAGCAGACCGAGCACGGCGGCCAAGGCGGTCTCTCGCCGGTGTGGGAGACGATCGAGGCAGCGTTTACGGCGGCGAAGGCGTCGCGCCTGAACCTTGGGGACCTGTACATCCGGCTGGCGTCGCCGCCGCACGGAGTGAAGACCGGCGTGATTCCGGTGATCGTGACCGCCGCGCTCCTTTCGAGAGCCGACCGAATTGCCGTCTACGAACACGGCACGTTTCAGCTCGGACTCTCGCCCGAATTGTCCGAGCGGATGGTGCGCAACCCTCACCATTTCGAGGTCAAGCACTTCGCCAACGTCACGGGCCCGCGTAGGACGGTGCTGGACGCGCTTGCGGCTCGTTTCGGCATCGACCCAGGCATCGGAATCGCGCGGGTCGGTAATGTGTTGACAGTGACACGCCATCTCGCTGCTCGAACTCGCCGGCTGGAGAGCTGGACACGGTGTACGTCGCACCTGAGCCGGCGGGCGCTTGCCGTGCGCGACGCGCTCACGCAAGCCACCGAGCCCGACGTGCTGCTTTTCGAGGCGCTGCCCGAAGCGCTGGGCTACCCGTCGGTTCCTGCCGCGGCTGCGCAGACTGAGACTGGCGCGACCGAGATTCGGGGGGGGGGGGGGGTCATGGCGAGGCGTTCGCGAATGACCTGTCGCGCTGTCTCGACGAGCTCACTGGACGCTGCCGCGAACTAGTACTGGAGCTGCGCGATGAGCTGCTTGCGGCAGCGGGCGAGCGCGCTCGTGCCGCGGTGTCGGGTCCGGCCGTCGGGCTGATCGATGAAGTGCTCGACCCACGGATGCGCAGCTTCGTGCTGGCGCTCGCGAACGATGTCTACGACGACGACCACGACTGGATGGCATCGGTCGCGACGGTGCTGGCGGGCAAGGCGCCGAGCGAATGGACCGACCGGGACGTGGCAGCCGTGCGTGCACGGCTGCCCGAACGGCTCGCGGCGTTCAATCGCCTGAGAGCGCTGCACGCCGAGCGACGGGCAGCGGACGGGCTGCCGTTCGATGCCTTGCGGGTGTGCGTGACCGATCCGTCGGGTGCCGAAGAGGCGCGTCTGGTGGGTGTCGCCCATGACGAGCGGGAGCTCATCGGGTCGGCAGTTGAGGATCTGCTCGACCGTGTTGCTGAGCGGGTCGGTTCCGCGCAGCGGGCTCGTCATGTGGTGTTGGCATTGCTCGCCGAAGCGTTGTTGGCATCGTCTGGCACTCGAGACGCTGAGGTGGAACCGCCCGCGGTCGCGATTGCCGGAGGCGGTGCATGACTTCAGCGGTCCGTCACATCTGCGGCATCTCCGGCGGCAAGGACTCGAGCGCGTTGGCACTGCACTTGCGCGACCGCGTCCCGCAGATGGAGTACTTCTTCTGCGATACCGGCGCCGAACTGCCAGAGACATACGAGTTCTTGACGCGCCTCGAGGTGATGCTGGGCAAGCCGATTGTGCGCCTGAACTCGGCGCGTGGGTTTGACCACTGGTTCGAGGTATTTCGCGGTGCGTTGCCCTCGCCGCAGATGCGCTGGTGTACCAAGGTGATGAAGATCAAGCCGATCGAGGCGTGGATCGGCGATGAGCCTGCGGTCTCTTACGTCGCCATCCGGGCCGACGAGGCAAACCGCAAAGGCTATATCTCCACCAAGCCCAACATCGAGAGTCGGTTCCCGTTCGTCGAGGACGGTATCGACCACGAGGGTGTCCTGAAGATTCTCGCGGATGCCAGCATCGGCTTGCCTGCCTACTACGACTGGCGCACGCGTTCGGGCTGCTACTTCTGCTTCTACCAGCGCAAAGCCGAGTGGATCGGCCTCGCCGACCGTCACCCGGAGCTGTTCGATCGTGCAGTGGCCATCGAGCAGAAGGTCCTGCTCGACGCCGGCGTAGACGGCAACGCCGATTTCGGCGACCGGGCGATGACGGGCCGCCAGTACACGTGGAGCGGGGGCGAGACGCTCGTGCAGCTCCGCGCCCGCCGCACAGAGATCCTCGACCGACACGCCGATTCTCTGGCACGCGCCAAGACCACCCGCCGCAACATCCCGCTTATCGAAGTGCTGGCAGGCGCCTTAGACGAAGACGACGACACCGAGCCATGCACCGTGTGCGCGCTGTGACCACGCCCACTGAACCCGCTACCACTGGCGGCAGCGCACAACACGCTGGCGACGATCGCTCCGATACGGCTCCTGCTGGCGCTGCCACCGCTTCTGACGACACTTCGCACGCTGGCGCCGATCCTGCAGCCACCGGCACGGCCGAGGCGGTGGCAACTGCCCAGTGGCTGCGCCCCGGCAACGAATCGGAGATCGCCCAGATCATCCGCAACGCGATAGTTGCCGTAGAGGCACTGATCGCAGAGACCAACGACGTCGGCCTGCTAGTACTCGAGCAGCGCATCGCAGCCGACGAGCCCGTCGCCCTGGCAGAGATCGGCCGTCAAGTAGGGCGAACCGGGGAGCGTATACGCGGTATCCAGTGGAAGCTGCAATCTCAGATCAATACAGCGCTTGAGCCGTATCTCTCACAGGTAGCCGAGCCGCTCACCGTGTGGCTGGGCGATTTTGTCGGCGGTGACCGGCTACACGGTGCTGTCGCCGCTCTCGCCGGTGCCGAGGGCGGCCTCGCCAACCGGATCATCTCACGACGACTCATGGTGGAGCTCGGATACCAGCAGAAGTGCAATGCCTGGGTCAACAGCTATGCGATCGCTGCTGCGAGCAGCCTCCGCAAGCACGCTCGCGCCGCTGCCGACTGCTACGGCTGCGTCGACGAGGGGGCGCTGCGACAGACCCAACTAGGCCATCGCTGGGCTGACGACTGGGACGAACTGGTGCTGCTCGCCGAGCTGACGCGCGTCTGCGGGATGCTTGTGGTCGCTCCGACTCGTCAGGCACAGATAGCCGCCGCACTGAGATCTATTGGCCGACCGGCATCAAAGGAAGAGATCGCAGATCGGCTAGGCGCCGAGATCGGCGGGCCCGTGACTGGCATCGCTGGAGCTCTCGGTTCCATGAACGGCGTGGTGCGCGCCTCCAAGACCACTTGGGGCTTCGAGAAGTGGGTCGACGACGTTTACGAGGGCATCCCAGCCGAGATTCGTCAGCGCATCGAGGAGGATGGCGGTTCGACGCGGCTCGGCCGACTGCTCGACGAGCTGCCGCGGCTGTTCGGAGTCGGGGTAGGCAGCGTTCGGGCAACGTTGAACACTCCGGCCTTTGTGGTCGAGCACGGTTGGGTGCGGGAGGCCACCGAGGGTCCGACGGTAAGCGGCGATCTCGAAGGGGTAGCCGATGCCGTCACGCACGACGGCGACCTCGTATGGACGTTCGAAGTCGAGAGCGACCATCTGCGCGGCTACAGCCTGACTAATGTGCCGCCCGAGGTGTCGGTTGCGCTCGGCGCCCGGTTTGGGGACAACGTGCTGGCCGAAGTGCGGTCACCCTCCGGTTGTCCCAAAGTCTCCGTCATCTGGCGCAAGACTTCGATGCGCGGGCCCGAGATCGGCCGCCTCGGGGATGCGCTGCGAACCCTCGGAGCGCGAGCTGGATCGCGCATCGGACTGCTGATTCACGGCCCTTCCGCGGTCTCGTTACTCGTTGCCGAGAGCTTCAGGAATCGCACTCGTCAGCACGCAAGCTCGGCGGCTCCCGCTCATGGTGTCGCCTGGATTCCCGGACGACGATTCAGCGGCGTGAGGACGGTTCGCACTCTGCACGCGCATACGCCCAAGCCGGCATCGAGCGGAACTGCTCAGGGGTCGGACAGCACGAGCCAAGGCGAAGTCCCAAGAGTTGTCGGGCCGATCTCGCATGGAGCAGGTCAGATTGCCCGCAGTCACGGTTAAGGAGTCGTCACAAGGTGAATTTTGACGGCTGGTCGCTAGAAGTAACCGAATGGCGTCAGCTGGAATCTGTGCTGCATGGCGCGAAGTGGCGCAGTTTGCCTCTCGATGGCCTCTTTCGTGACAGCGTACCAGAAAGTCCGGGCATCTATCTGCTCTTGACCAAGCGGGACGGCCTAGGCGAGCGCTACCAGATACCCGAAGACTTGGTCAACGCCCTGTATGTCGGCCGTTCCGAAAATCTTCGACGGCGCTTCTTGGAGCACGCAAGTATTTCTCGGAAGAATATCCTGATCGATCGCTGTCGTGAAGTATTCGGACGTTTGAGCTTTTCGTATTCGATGGTCCCGAGTGACCGCCAAGCCGACTACTCTGGGTGGATCGGCGATGCCGAGTCGAGGCTCATATCGGTGCTGTCGCCGCCCGCTAATCGCAGCGTGCCCAGTCGGAGACCAATTGCCGCTCGATTGGGCGAGCCTCAGCCCATCTGACCGCTCACGCAGCATTCAAATGGCCAGCGGAAGCAACTTGCTTAGTGCTCCCTGAAGGAGAAGACAAAATGACCCAGATATACCCAGCGATCCGAGCTAGGATGGGGCGATGGGATTACTTCATGGTGCGAATGTCGATGCGCGAGCTCGCCGAAAATGTGAAGTTCGCCGAGGAAATCCACGCCGCAACCGAACTCTCGGATGCAATACAACGGGTGCTGAAGCAATCTCGGGCAAAGGGTGAGATTGCAAGCTATCTCGCAAGGCACGAGGACCGATTCTTCAATTCCCTAGTGGTTGCTGCGATCGACGGGGAACCACAATGGTATCCCGTCAGCGTCGAAGACATCCCCGAATTTCGGATCCTGCGCGGCGACAGACGGCTGACGGAGGCGTTCGGAGTGCTCACCTTCGACGGAGGTCAGCAATACTACGCGCTCGACGGACAGCACCGCCTCGCTGCGATTCGCTCACTAGTAGAGGGTGACAGCGAATGGTCGGCTCCGGAGGGCTTCAGAAACGAAGAAGTATCCATCGTCATCGTGACTCCTCGTCAGCTTGAACGCATCGAAGATTTCATGGTTCGCTACCGCCGCTTGTTCGGCCATCTCAATCGTTATGCGAAGAACATGTCGGAGTTCGAGAACATTGTGATGGACGAGGATGACGCACTCGCGATCATCACGCGCCGGCTGGTCACGGAGCATCCTTTCTTCACATCTGGAAGTGACCAGTTTGTGTCGAGCCGGATCAAGATGAGTTCCGGCAAGAATGTGACCTTTGGCTCTACCCATTGGACCAGTCTGGAGATGCTGTACAATCTCAACATCGAGTTTCTCAATACTCCCGAGCGCCGCAACAGCGGATGGGGTGCTCGCCACGACAGGCTCAACGACTACAAACGCTTCCGCCCGGAGACCGAAGAGGAGATTGATGCCCTCTACGATGAGCTGAAGGTCTGCTGGGACGGGTTCATTGAGGCGGTACCCGACCTCAGCGAGGATCCGTCGTGTATGCGTGACCACGGTGCAGATGGCGAAAACGAAACACGTGACAATGTGCTGTTTTGGCCAATCGTTCAGTTGCTTGTGGTGAGTTTGGCGCGCGATATGCTCGATGAAGCAATCGCCCGGCAGAGTACGTTTGGCGTTCCCGTGCGGTTAGACGTCACAGCGACGGCAGATGCGCTCCGTCCTTTGGCCCGCATCAACTGGGAGGCTCACTCCCCGCCCTGGAGGCATCTGCTGCTCGTTCGCAACGAGGACGAAAACTGGCGCATCACCAACGAATCGCGGAAGGAACGCCTGCGTGTAGCCGAGCGCATCATCCGCTGGCAGCTTGGACTTGACCCGCAGTCCGAGGACGAGATCATGGGTGAGAACGGTCTACGTGCAAGATGGGAAGCGCTGCTGCCGCTCGATGCCAGCGGCGAGGATGGATCGATGTGGCTGGAGATCGAAGCTGGCGTGCTCGATTGAGCGTGCGACACTGTGCTGCGGAGGTGGGCGATTGAGTGGCAGGAGGCGTCGGCGGTGACTGATCCGATTGATGGCCATGCTGCTCTGGTCGCCCGAATGCACCTGCTGGTCAGTGACGTGCCAGTCGAGGCCCGGCTGTCGCGCTGCAACGGCCGAGGAGTGCTCAGCATCCGCCAAGCGCAATCGGACGCCCCCGCAAAGATCGACGTGTCAACGCGCCGACGTGCCGTTGCTGCTGTGAACTGGCTGCTCACGAATGACGCTGCGGTTGTTCACAAGGTGCGGCGAATGGACGCCGGTCCGCTGGAGTGGAACTTCAACTGCGCTCCGGGGCATGAGCGCGACCACGATCGAGTGCTGCGGCGCGTCCTGCCGCTCCTCCTGCCTCGCAGGATCGACGACTCCCTCTACAAGTACCAGCGACGCGGCGTGCGCTTTCTCATGCGAAGTGATCGCGCTGTGCTGGCCGACGACATGGGGCTCGGCAAGACGGTCCAAGTGATCGCCGCAGTGCGAAGGCTCTATCGCGCTGGCCGATTGGATTCCTGTCTGGTGGCGGCGCCTCGGACCCTCCTGGCCAACTGGGCGCAAGAGTTTCGAAGATGGGCGCCGGAGCTAGCCATATGCGAGCTTGACCGGTGCGGGGGCAAGTTCTCAGGGATGCACTGGCGTAGCCTCGTCACTCGCTCGCACGCCGTCCTCGCCAGCCACGAGGACGTGCGCGACCTGTGGGAGCATATGGCATGCAAGCTGCCCGGCCTGATTGTCGCCGACGAAGCGCATCGGCTCCGAAAGGCAGACTCCCAGCTGAGCAAAGCGATGCGCCGACTGCGTGCCGAGCGGCTTTGGATGCTGACGGGGACACCCGTAGAGCGGGACGCAGCCGACTTGGCGTGCCTGCTGTCGCTGCTGGCGCCGAATCTGTACGCAATTGACGATCACCTGCATTTCGGGACCGACGTGCTTCGTGCCCGTGCGCGCCCCTACTTGCTGCGCCGCACCAAAGAAGGGGTCCTGCCCGAGCTGCCGCGGGCTCGTGAGCATCGAGTTCTGTGCGAACTCCTGCCCGAGCAGCGCGTCGCCTACGAGGAGGCCGTCCAGCGGGCGCTGCGGGCGGCCGACCCGCGGCACTTGGCGGTCTTCAACAATCTGCTTCGAGTCTGCGACGCAGACCCTGCGACAGGCAAGAGTTCCAAGATCGACAGGGCCGTCGAGCTGGTGAAGCGGGCCGCTGTAAGTGGGCGCAAGACGGTGGTGTTCTCCTATACTCTTGACCCGCTGCGGTACCTTCGCGAGCGGCTTTGGCGCAGCAGCACTGGGTGTTTGCTCCTGAACGGAGAGCAGTCCAAGATGGAGCGCGGCCGTGTAATTCAGAACTTCATGGAGGATCCGGACTGCATTGCGCTCGCTGCATCACTGCAAGTGGGCAGCGAGGGATTGAATCTGACGGTTGCTTCACAAGTAGTGTTCCTCAACCGATGGTGGAACCCGTCCACGAACGACCAAGCCGTTGACCGTGTGGTGCGTATAGGTCAGGTTCACGAGGTTGACGTCCACTATCTCACCTGTGTTGATACTGTCGAGGACCGGCTCGAACCGATGTTGGAGCGCAAGTCGATGACGTACCAAGAACTGATCGACAAACTGAAACGCGATCCGGATCCGGCGACGGTCTCCGAGCTCTTCGGCAGCAAACCAGAGGTAACTAGTGCTTCCTGCGGCATGCAGCAGGTCGGATTGATGCCACAGCCTGAGACGGCCTGAGGACAGGTGAGCCTTGATGCTGCCTGATTTCCCTACCGTATGACCGTATCTGGCCAAACGCGGAGCATGAGTGATGCTGATGCCGAAGTGTGGCTTGGCCGACTGCGAGACCTCAAGCAGGGCAAGGCGTTCGGCAAGCCGGCGCCACACAAGCCGCTGCTGCTGCTGTTGGCGATCGGGCGTTTGTTGCACGATCACAACTCGCGCATGACCTTCGAAGGCATCGAGCAGCGGCTCCGTGGGTTGCTGTTCGAATTCGGGCCGCCGACGGCCCAGTTGCACCCCGAGAAGCCGTTCTGGCACCTGCAGGGCGACGGTCTGTGGTCGGTCAGTGCTGCCGACGCCGATGCGGCTGGCCGGAAACTCTCGGTGGATGACTTCGCGCGGACTCCGACACCCGCAGAGTTGAGGCGCCTGGGTGCCATCGGGCGTTTGGATCCCAGCTTCGAGACTGCTCTGTTGCGCGACCGCCGGTTCATGCGCGATGCGGTGCTGTTGCTGCTCGACACCAACTGGACATCCGGCCTGCATGAGGACATCTGCGAGATGGTCGGATTGGATGTCGCCGTGCTTGAAGAGTCCGTTGCTGCTCAACGGATGCCCGAAAGCCTGCCGCCGGAACACCGACACAACCCCATGTTCCGGGAGTGGGTGCTGAACGCCTACAGCTATCGGTGTGCCATGTGCGGCTACGGCGGACGCTTGGGCGCAGCCGCCGTCGGCCTCGCTGCCGCGCATGTGCGTTGGCGAAAGGCAGGTGGGCCGGACTCTGTGGACAACGGCCTGTGCCTGTGTGTCATACATCGTCAGCTCTTCGACCGTGGTGTGCTGGGCGTTACTGCGGATCGGCGCATCATGGTCTCTGAGCAGTTCCGCGGGTGGGGCCGCGCTGACCATGCGCTTGTAACAGCGTTGGTGGGTGCCGACGTGTCCGCGCCGCGCTCGAAGCGCGACGAGGTCAGCGAACAGCATCGGCGCTGGCACGAACGGACGGTCTTCCGAGGCCCGCCGCTCTCAACAGGGTCCGTCCTCAGGTAGGGCCGTCGCTGTCGCAATAGGCCGCCGCGTGGGGCCGCAGGCAGGTGGGCTAACGCTTCGCGCTCCGCCGAGCCGGTAACGATGCCCACGGGCCGCACAGGCTCTCGCACAGGTCGTTATCCGAGATGGGTTGTGAGCCAAGCACCACGATGTCTTTGTTGAGACGGCACGGCGTCTGAATCGAGACGGTCAGCTTGCTGCTGCAAAGCCGCGTCCTACGCTTGGATGCGTGAGCAATCCCGAGGCCGAAGCTTGGCTTGAGCGCGTCCGAGCGATCAAGCGAGGCCGATCATTCGGCCGACGCGCGCCGCACAAGCCGCTGCTCCTGCTGTTCGCGATCGGGCGGTTGTTCCACGATCACCACTCGCGCGTCACGTTTGAGAGCCTTGAGCTGCCGCTCCTGCGGCTGCTGCGTAACTTCGGGCCACCGAGCAAGAAGCCGCATCCCGAGCAACCGTTCTGGCATCTGCAGAGCGATGGCCTATGGACGGTGAGTGCGACTGACATCGATAGGGCGAGTATCGCGCTGGCCAAGGACCGCCTGCCGACAGGCTTCGCTCATTCTCCCACCGCGGCTCAACTGAGACGCCTCGGCACTGTGGGGCAGTTGCAACCTGACTTCGAGGCTGCGCTGCTGGCTGACCGTCGGCTGATGTGCGATGTTGTGCAGACGCTGCTCAAGGCCAACTGGCCGCCCAGCCTCCACGAGGACGTCTGCACGTTGGCCGGGCTCGACATCGCAGCCCTCGAAGGTGCGGTCGCCGCTCAGCGCGTGCGCGAAGCACCTGTGCCAGAGCGCAGACGCGACCCGGAGTTCCGTGTGAAGGTGCTGCGTGCGTATCGCTACCGGTGCGCGATGTGCGGCTACGACGGCCGGCTCGATGCCGCAGCGGTTGGACTCGAAGCGGCGCATGTGCGGTGGTGGGCGGAAGGCGGGCCCGACGAAACGAATAACGGTCTGTGCCTGTGCGTCATGCACCACAAGCTGTTCGACCGCGGCGTGCTCGGCATTCGCCAGGACCGCTGCATCATGGTCTCGGGCCAGTTCGTCGGCTGGGGCAACGCTGCTGAGGAGATCGTCATGGCGTTGGCGGGTCATCACCTTGCGGCACCACGTGCGGGCGAGTCCAAGGTCAGCCAAGAGCACCTGCGCTGGCACGAAGACGAGGTATTCCGCAGCCCAGCGCTATAGGTGCCTCCCCCCCCCCCGGCTCTGCAGGAATCCGCCATTTCTCCGGTGCTCACTCAGCGCCCGGGCTTCCAGCGGCTACGGACTCGGGACAGCAGTCTTGCGACGTGAACAGCCCCGTGACTGCGCGTCCACCGGCAGCGGGCGATGGCGAAGACGCCTTCTGCTAACGAGACTCCCGTGGCCGCGCGTCCACCGGCAGCGCGTTCTCCAGATCGTCGTGTCACACCCCCTTCCTACGGTGTACCGCATGTTCAGAAGTGGCTTGAGCGGCTTGCGGGGTACCAAGGGCACCGATGCCAGCGGCGTTCACGGCCGCTTGCAAGATGCGTTCGAACCGGCAGCCGGCGACGAGACCGGTAGCGGCAGCGAATGGGCGGGGGCAGCCTGCAGCCTCGGCAGCGCAGAGGTTCCCCGCACCCCCGAGTCGCACCGCGTTAGCGGCCGCTCCACCGTGCGCCCGGGGACGCTGGTCGCAGACGTGCCCACGACGCGAGAGCCCAATACGGAGCGAGGCGGCTCGACATCAGCGCCGGAGATGCTGGCGCTGAGACGTTTGAGCGGGGGTGAACTCGCTGAGCTGTCCCGCGACGATCTGGTAGGGGTGCTGGCGAGCATCGAGCGGCTGGCGAACAGTCTGGCGGGCTACCGGGTGGACGTGCTGGGCGCGCTCGAGGAGCTGCGCCAATCCGGTGCGGTCCCCGATGCGAAGCCGCATCTGACCGTGCGCGATGCCACCGGCGTCTCCGAGCGAGAAGCACGCCGGCTGCATCGCGTCGCCGCAAAGGCGCGTGACCACGCTGCGGTTCGTGAGGCTCTCAACGAGGGGGCGATCAATCCGATGCAGGCTGAAGTGCTGTGCGATGCGAGGGTGCCCGAGCCAGTCCGTGCTGGGCTCGTGTCCGCCGCCGCGGCGAGCAACACTGACAGCACACGGCGACAGGTGCGCGAAGCCGAGCGGCAGCACAGCGTCGAGACGGCTGCCCAACGGTTTGATCGCCAACGCACGGCGCGTGGCGCCGGCTGGGGTCGCAACCACGACGGGATGGTTCGGCTGTGGGCGAGCTTCGATCCTGAGACTGGCGCCCGCGTCGAAGCGGCGCTGGATCCATTGCGGCGCGCCCTGTGGCACCACGACAAGTTGCAGCGCACGAACAGGCGCACACCAGCCCAGCGCGACGCCGACACGCTCGCATACGCATTGGCCGGGGTGACCCTGACTGCCGAAGACGCCGCGATCGTCGAGAGATTGTGCGCCGGTGCTCGGGCTGACCACCAGCGCGCCAGCGACGAGTCCGCCCGGACGACGGCTGCTGGCCGGCCGAGCACTCAATCCGCTAACGCTGGAGGTTCGAGTGGCGTCGAGTCGGCCGACGCGCAGTTCTCCGCATCGCACTTGCTTATGGGCTTCCAAGCCGGCACTCGGCCCGCGGCTGCGAGTCGGCCACTGTTCGATCCCGCGACGCAGCGAGAACGACCGCGGCAAGCGCAATCGCCGCAAGAACAATCGCGGCAAGACCAACACAGCCAAATCCGCGACCGCCAAGCTGACCAGCGCAGCTCTGACAGGGTGGTGTCGGCGGGAGTTGTGGGCGCCGCCCTTTACGGCCTGGGTGATGGAGGCGAGTGTGGCTCTTACTGCGCGGTATCGGCGGTATCGGCGGGAGCGCCGATGCAGCGGCTGGGCAGCAGCCAGATCAGCGTGACCATCAGCCTCGACGCACTGCGCGGCCATCTCGACGAGGCTGGCTTCACCGACGCGGGGACCGAACTTGAGCCCGAGACCGTGCGCCGCCTCGCGTGCGATGCGGAGATCATTCCCATCGTGTTGAGGGGACCGGGCGGCTCAGCGGACATCGGACGTGCCCGGCGTACCGTGCCTCTCCGGCTGAGGAGGTTGCTCGTCGCACGCGACAAGCACTGCCAGTGGCCCGGCTGCGATGCACCCCCGTCGCGTTGCGATGCTCACCACGTCGTCCATTGGGCGAACAACGGAACCACCGACTTGGACAACCTGGTGCTGCTGTGCCACGCCCACCATCAGCACCTCCACGAGCACGGCTTTCGGTTCGTGGCTGGCCCGCACGGCTGGGTTCCGTCCCGCTCCCACTCCGGCGCTCAGTCAGCAGCAGAAGTTCGACCTACGAATGAAGGCCGCCCCAGGGGGTCGAGACAACCCAGCGGGTCAAGACAACCCAGTGGGTCAAACCGGTCTGACGGCACGCGACACGAAGCGCGACACGAAGCGCGACACGAAGCGCGACACGAAGCTACCCAGCCTCGAGCGCCCTGACGGTGCTCTCTGTGTGGACTCGAACTTGTTGGCGGATTTGAGCAATGATCGAGCGGGGCGGTTACTGTGAAGCATTCGGGCGACAGCGCGTTGGGAAGCCGCTATCGGCAGCCAGCGCAACGAGCAGGCGCAACGAGCAGGCATCTGCCAGCAGCGATGAGCCCTGATCTGCAGGAATCACAGAACGGAGTTGGCCATGGATCTCGGCGAAGCAGTCCTCACCTCGATGACGACGCGGTACTTCACGACCGACCCGGTGTCGGACGCAACGCTGGAGCGGGCATTCGACTACGCACGCCACGCGCCCCAGGGGGGCAACCGTCAGCCGACGCGCTTCATCGTGGTTCGCGACGAAGCCAAGAAGCGCCAGCTGCAGGAGTGGTACCTCGAGCCGTGGAAGGCCTACCTCGGTATGGCACGATCCGGCGACATCGACATCATCGGAGACAAGACCAGCCGTCTGCTCGACCGCGCCGACCACTTCGCTGAGCACTTCGCCGACGTGCCGGTCATCGTGGTGGCATGCGGCTACATCGACGGCCTGCATCCCACCGACACCGAGCTGGACCGGCTGAGCGTCGTGGGCGGAGGCTCGATCTACCCCGCCGTGCAGAACTTCCTGCTCGGCTGCCGTGAGGCCGGCCTGGGAACGGCGCTCACGACGCTGCTGTGCATGTACGAGCCCCAAGTCGCAGAGATGCTGAGCATCCCCGAAGGTGTTGCTACGGCCGCCCACATCGCCGTCGGCTACCGGGCCACGCCCTTCCCGCGCAAACTCGACCGCCTGCCGCTGTCGGACATCGTCTTCGACGAGACGTGGGGCACCCCTACCTACTAGCGGACCCGCTAGCCGGCTGCTCGCCTGCACCCACGGCCAACAGTCACGGTGCGCGACATGCAGGTGCCGCACAAGCCGCAAGCGCAAAGGCAGACGGTGGCGCGCCGACAGCGGCGAGCGTCCCGTAACGACAGCGATGGAGTCCGGACATGGCGATGACTGACCAGCAGCGACGTGAAGCAGCGGCTGCGCTGCTTCACGCCGAGAACACCCGCGAGTGGATCGACCCGATCACCGACACCTACTCAGGCGCCGACATCGAGGACGCGTACGCCATCGGCCAGTACGTCACCGACGCCAAGGTTGCGGCCGGTCGCGTGATCAAGGGCCACAAGGTGGGCTTGACCTCCAAAGCCATGCGCTCCACCACCGGCGCCACCGAGCCCGACTACGGAACGCTGTTCGACAACTGGTTCCTCGACGAGGGCTCGATCGTGCCCGCCTCCATGCTCAACGCGCCGCTGGTGGAGATCGAGCTCGTGTTCGTGCTGAAGTCCGACCTCGGCGGTCCCGACACCAACGCCATCGACGTCATTCGGGCCACCGAGTTCATCCTGCCCGCCGTCGAAGTCGTGGACCGGCGCTACAACCGGCGCAGCACTCAAGCAGGCGTGGTGGACAGCATCGCCGACGCCGCCTCGTGCGGGTTCATCATCGCGGGCGGACGTCCGACCGAGCTGACCGACGTCGACATTCGCCACATCGGCGGGGCGCTGTACCTCAACGGCGACTTGGAGGAATCCGGCACCGCCGCAGCGGTCATGGGCAACCCGCTCAACTCGGTGGCCTGGCTCGCACGCAAGCTCGACGAGTTCGGCGTGGCCATGTCCGCCGGCCACGCCGTATTGTCGGGCTCGTTCATCCGTGCCCGCACCATTGGTCCAGGCGATGCCGTCGTGGCCGACTTCGGACCCCTCGGTCAGATCAGCTTCGGCATCGGTCCCGTCGATAGCAGCGACGACTGAGCCAACTCCTAAGGCAGAGCGGACACCGTCAGCCTGCCCCCGGATACAGGTCGTCCAGCGTCCAGCAGACCGCCCTGCGGCGCGGCTCGACGACTTCGCGGAATGAGTCGCTGAAGCCGCTCGCCGATACGAAGTAGAACGCAGCGTCGGCCTCCAGTGCCTCGTGGGCCCAGCCGTGGCCGCTGTCGGCGAGTCGCTGCAGCGCATCGACATGTGTGAGATAGGTGCGCGCATCGGCCGGACGGGAGCGGAACTTCACTGATCCGGTGATCACGGCGCCATTGAGTGTGCGGCCCACAAGGTCGATCTCCACGTGCCGTCCAGTGCGGTCTCGGCCGCTCCAGCGCTTCCAATCGGGCACCGCAGGAAGCTCGCGCTCCGCGCCCCAGCGCTGGTATGCCTGTGCAGCGACATCCTCGAAGACATGTTGGCCGACGTAGGTCGGCCACTGCTGAGGCATGACGTGCGTACGCCACACCTGCTCGGCGCCCGCGGTGGCGATCGCCGACTCCAGCGGCAGCGTGATGCCGTAGTAGAAGCGCTCAGCCGGGTCAGCGAGCCGGTAGCGGATGCCGCGGTCGGTGCCGAAATTTGCAGACGCGGAGAGCATCGAGAGATCGACCAGGTGCTGCAGCTGATGGCGGATCGTCTCCCTCGAAACACCGATCGAGGCCGCGATGCTACCCGCAGTCGGCCGACCCACGCCGACGCTTGCCAGGATCGCGCGGTAGCGGGCCACGTTGCGCAGCCCTTCTTGCTGCTCGATCGCCGAATGCACGAGATGTCGGACAGACCCTGAGTCCGCCAGCAGCCCGCTGACGATGTTCTGATCGAGCGCCAGCGAACTGTCGATGCGCGCCAAGTATGCGGGCATCCCCCCGAACGAAGCATACGCGCCTACTTTGTCGGCTGCCGCGAACTGCGGCACCATCTGGCCGGCGTCGAGATAGTCGAAGGGTGTCAGTACCAACGACGCGTCGAGCCGTCCGTACAGCGGTGATCCGCCGCGTTCGAGTTCTGCCAGCAAGGACAATGACGAACCCGACAGCACGAGCAGCAACGGTGCAGTTCGCCGTTGCTGTGGCAGCTCCCACACGGCGTTCAGCTCCGAAGTTACTTCGCGGAGGCCTCGCGAACCCTCGGAGAGGTACTGAAACTCGTCGATGACGATGACGGTAGAAGCATCGGGTCGCAGGCTGAGCAGCATGCCGAACAACGTGCGCCAGGTGGGGTAGTCATCGGCGCGTAGCTCAGTACCGGACCAGCGGGCCGCCTGATCGACCAAGGCGCGTCGGTTGACCTGAGCGCCAGTGTCGGAGGCGATGTAGTAGAGGACCCGTTCAGCCGGCCAAAGACTGTTCAGCAAGTACGTCTTGCCGACCCGCCGTCGCCCCCGCACCAGCGCCAAGGCGAACCGGCCCGAATCGGCCAGCTCTCGCAAGTGCTGCGCCTCTGCCTCTCTATCGATGAGCATGTCGTGTCCTGCCGGTTCGGGACTCGTCGCGGAGCGAGGAGCGCGCTGCCCCGGCGCCGAGCATGAGTCACGTGCGTGTTCACGCAAGTGTACCTACGCGTAAGCATGATGACGCGTAGGTATGACTACGCGAAGATGACGCTGTGCAGGTCAGTCTTGGACGTAGGCGACGAAGGTGCAGGAAATCTGCGCGGGCCCGCCGCCGGGCACCTTCATGTTGTGCCGCGCCGGCCGCGACACCGGGTCAGGGAAACGCTCCAGCCACGGTCCGTTCAGCGCCGGCCGCGATGCCGCCGGGTCGGTGACGTAGAACGTCATCTTCGCCATGTCGTCCCATGTCGCCCCGGCGCCGTCGAGCATCTGGCCGACATGAGTGAACAGGTTCTCGATCTGCTCTTCTAGGGAGTCGGGGATGTCCCGGCTGCCGGGAGTCGTCGGCGGGGTGATGCTCGATACCACCAGCGGCCCGATCCGTGTTGCGGCGGGAATCGGGTTCGCATGCTGGAAGCTCTCGATCTCAATCGACCTGCGGCTCATGGCGCCCTCCTCCTCGGATGGGATGCGGCTTCTCGGACACGCTGCCGCCAACGGGATGCGGCCAATGGGCTAGACGCCTTCGACTGCCATCATCTGCATGTCGGCGGCTCCGGCTCGGACCTCGCGGGCATGACGGTACTGCTCGGAATCGTAGAACGCCTTGGCTGAGTCCATGTCGGGGAATTCCAGCACGACGATGCGGCGGTCCTCCTCGGGGCCCTCGAGTGTGAACGACTCGCCGCCGCGCACGATGAATCTTCCGCCGCTCGCCGCCGCAGCGGCAGGCGACAGCGCCTTGTACTTCTCGTACTGATCCGGGTCGGTGATTTCGACCCGCGTGATGACGTAGGCAGTCACGATGCTCCCTTCGACTCGCCGAGTTCAGCCCCCGGAGTTCAACCTCCCGAGTTCAGCAACGCGTCGCGTTCGTGCCGGAACCTCAAGGACTCGGCGCTGTGGTTGAGCGCCAGCTCGGACTCCGGCTCGCCGGCGATGCGCGTGTGCCACATCTTGCGGGGCTGGGTCATGTCGAACGGCACGCCTTGATGCATCAGCCGGCGGTTGTCCCAGATGACCGCTTCGCCCGCGGTCCAAGCGTGCTGGTAGACCCTCGGCGGCACGCAGGCCTCGGCATTCAGCCGGTCCAGCAGGGCCTCGGACTCGGCCGGATCCATGCCGACGATGTCATGCGCGTGACGGCCGATCAGCAGGTTCGGCCGTCCGGTGTCGGGGTGGACCTTCACCAATGACCGCAGCGACACGTCCATGTCGTGGTAGCCGTACATGCCGTAGGAGCCGTCGTCACGCCGGCGCGGCAACAGACCCATGCGGCCTTGGCTGTAGTACAGCGAGTGGTGAGCCTCCAGCGAGTGAACCAGCTCGCGGTCCGCAGCCGGCAGCGCTTCGTACGCAGCGCGCATGTCCGCCCAGCCGGTGTCGGCACCGTCGGCGGGCACCAGCTCGGCGGTGAACACGGCCCCTTTGGCTTGCAGCGGCATGTAGGTGCTGTCGTGGTGCCAGCCCCAGTTGCCCTTCAGCGACTTCACCAAGTCGTCGCCGGCGTCGTGGTGGACCTTGCCGTCTTTGCTCACGTTCGAGATGGGCGCTGCGCTGAACTCGAGGTTCCCGAAGCGCTCCGCGAACGCATCCTGCTCGTCGTTGGTCAAGAACTGATCCGGGAAGATCAGCAGGGCGTACTCGAGCCAAGCCTCGTGCAGGGACTCGAACGTGGCGTCATCGATGGAGCGGAGCTCGATGTCGCGTATCCAAGCGCCGAAGGTGGCATCGAGCGGCTCGATGTTGAGTGTGACCGCAGCCATGGCCGGATCGTACCACTGGCCCTAGTCCCGTTTCAGCCCAGTCCCGTTTCAGCCCAATCCCGCTTCAGCCGCCGGCCGGCTACATGGTGAAGCGCAGGTTCCGAGCGGCGTGCGCGCCGATCTCGGCGTCCCCGGACCAGCGCACCAAGCCGGCAGCGATCGGCGCCTCGGGGTCGATCCGCCCGCACGCGAGGTCCATGAAGGCCATCGAGTCGCAGTGCAGCGTGACGGTCGGGTGTTCGACATCGTCCACCTCGCGCGCCCGGCCGTCCACCAGCACAGAGATGTCGCGCTCCACTGCACCGGTGATGTCGAAACGCATGGAGTCCCCGTCGGCCAGCCCCACCTTCTTGCCGACGATGTAGCCGATCGACAGGTGAACTTCGTCGAGCGCCATCTCGGCCGCGGGGCCGCCGTTGTCGGTCGGCATGCTCAAGGGGGTGCGACAGTCGCGCTCGTGCATCCAATGGTCGAACTCTCGGATCGCCATGAAGCGGCCATAGGTTCCCGGCCCCACCGGTGTGATCGACGCTCGGTCGAAGACCTCCGGGTCGAGCGCCTCGAGCTGGGCCGCACGGGCCGCCCACACCTCGGCTGCCAGCCCCGCCAGCTCCGGCCCGCTCATGGCCATCGCCGTGGAGACGTAGCCGGCGACCTCGCCGAACGGCGGGGGTGTCTCGGCCGATTCGGGCAGCCAGCCCGACAGGGCCTGCTCCACCGACACCTGATGTGCCAGCACGCCGTGAACCGTCCAGTCCGGGCAATGGGAGGGCACCTGCCACTGGTCGCCTTCAAGCGAGCCGTAGAGCTCGTTGCAGCTCGCCCAGCAAGCCTTGAGGTTGTCGATGATCAGTTGCGGTTGGCTCATGGTGCTGTTTCCAGGGTTGTCCAGTGTCGTTCCGGTGTCGTTCGACGGTTTCGGGCCCTCGCCGCGGAGATCAGCCGGTCTCGGCTCGGATGCGCGCGGCGATCTCGCCCAAGCGTTCGATCATGGCATCGACCGAGCGGGCGCCGGCCTGGAAGACGGCGGTCGCGTTCACCGACGTCCAGTCGAACCCCAACGCCGCCACCACAGCGGCCCGCTCGCCGATGAGGTCCAAGTCCCCGTAGAAGCCCTTGTCGGCCTCCGTGCGCGGTGGCGGGGCCAGCATCAGCTGCATCCCGATGGCGTCGGGATCGCGCTCGAACTCCTCTTCGGCCCGGCGGCGGATCTCCGCCACGGCCTCAAGCGCCCGTTCGTCGCTCACGCCCGACGCCATCCACCCGTCTCCGGCACGGGCCACACGGCGCAGCGCTGCCGGGCTGTCGCCGCCGATCCACAGTGGAAGAGCGGCGCCTTGAGGAGACACCGGTTCCATGCCCATGTCGTGGCTTTGGTAGTGCTCGCCGGCGAACTCGATGCGGCCGCCGGCCCAGTAGGTCCGCAAGAGGTCGATGGCTTCGTCCATGCGTTTGCCGCGGGTGCCGAAATCCTCCTCGAGTGCGTCGTACTCGGAGTCCTGCCAGCCCACCCCGATGCCGAGACGCACCCGCCCGCCCGACAGGGTGTCGAGCGTCGACACTTGCTTGGCGACCAGCACGGGCTGGCGCTGCGGCAGCACGAGGACTTCCGTGGCAAGCGACACGCGTGTGGTTACCGCCGCCACGCTGGACAGCAGCATCAGCGCCTCGAGGATCGGCATCTTGGCGGGGTAGATCGTCGTGCGGCCCTTGCCCGGGTGCCCCATCACCACATGGTCGAACACGGCGATCTCGTCGTAGCCCATGTCCTCGATGGCTCGCGCCAAGTCGAGCACTCGCTCGGGGCCCTCACGGAACGCGATGGACGGGAACACCACAGCGACCTTCATGCGGTGTGCTCGTCATGCATGCGCGCATCTCCTCGTGCAGGCGCGGAGTCGTAGGCCTCCGGCACTGGAATCAGTCGGCACCGCAGGGCAGGCCGACCCTAGCTGTCCCCGGCGTCAGCAGGCGTGCGTAGCGGCGTTCTCGGCAGCCTCCGGCTTCGACGACGCTGGTTGCTACCTCCACCTCGCCCAGCGTGCCCGACGACCCTGGCGCTCTTCGGCGGCCAATACCCTCGTTCGGACCCGAGAGCAGTAGCGTCTGTGCCACAGCGGAAGGACATGCCGTGGCGTTGTGGTCGAGGAAGCTCGAAATCCCCGATGCGCACGCGGCGCTGCCCGGGCGCAGCCAGGCGATGCCGGTGGCGCCGGCGCACACCGTGCTCGAGACGCCGATGACGCCGCCGTTCCCCGCCGGATTCCGGAGCGTCCTGGTCGCCATGGGCTGTTTCTGGGGCGCCGAGCGCATCTATTGGCAGCTGCCCGGCGTCTACACCACCGCCGTGGGGTACGCGGGCGGCACCACGCCGAACCCCAGCTATGAAGAGGTGTGCTCCGGCATGACCGGACACGCCGAAGCGGTGCTCGCGGTGTTCGACCCGGCAAAGACCAGCTACGAGGCAATGCTCAAGGCGTTCTGGGAGGGCCACGACCCGACCCAAGGGATGCGGCAGGGAAACGACGTCGGCACGCAGTACCGATCCGCCATCTACGTTGCAGACGAAGCCGAGCGAGAAGTCGCCGTCTCGTCGAGGGACATCTACCAAGCCGTGCTCGACCGTGCCGGGCTCGGCCGCATCACGACGGAAATCCGCCTCGGGATCCCATTCTTCTATGCCGAGGACTACCACCAGCAGTATCTGCACAAGGTCCCGTGGGGCTACTGCGGGCTGGGCAGCACCGGCTTGGCTTGTCCGGTGGGCGTTGCAGTTGCAGACTGACACCGTGGCCGGCGACATCGTCTGCCTCTTGGCCGGTGCCGGCGGTTGTGTGACGCGTCGGCGAACTGGGTGACCTGACTGAACTGACGGTGGCAGGCGTCGGGCGCAAGATAGGGTGCAGTTCACAACCGTCAACGTCGTCAGGGCAGATGTCGGAAGCGGGGGAGGAACCACGAGTGACCGAGACCACCGAACCGACTCGGACTGCTGAGCCCCGGATCATCACCGATGCGCTGGAAGTCATCGACCATGCGCTCGGAGACTTCTTCAGCCGCGAGCTGGTCTCGTCGGTCGAAGTCACCGACGTGCTGCTCGATGTGCGGACGCTGCTGCGACGCGGCGACGAGACCGCCGATCTGCCGGCCGCCTCCAAGACCCAGCAGGACGTCGCCCGAGCCTGACCCGGTGACAAGTCAGCGCTGCAGCAGCCGGCAGGCCAGCTGCCCCATCGCTTCGCCGAGCACAGCGCCGGCGATGACGTCGCTGGCGTGATGCAAGCGCACATGGATGCGCGAAGCGGCCACGACGGCGGCTGCCAAGCGATAGGCAAGCGCCCACGGTGACCCGCGCGACAGGACCGCAGCGGCAAAAAACGCCGCTGACGCGTGACCCGACGGAAAGCTGGAAGTGATCGGCTGGCGCAGGCGGTGACGGGTCGGGTTCTGTGCCGCAGTCCCCGGCCTGCGCCGCGCGAACAGCCGCTTGACGCCTTGGTTCACCACCAGCGACTCGAGCGCCATGAGCGCGCTGAAACGCAGCGCATCGGCGGCCTCTCGGCGCGGCCCCAGTGCTCGAATCGCCCCGAGCACGTGCCACAGCCGGCTGAACTCGCCGACATCGGAGGCGCCGTACATCACCCGGTTGAGCAGCCCGCGGTTTCGCAGCACTTCCCACCACTCGTCGACAACGGCGTCGAACCGTGCCAGCTGACGTGCCGGCGCCCCTCGATCATCAGCAGCGTCGAGGTTGTCCGGGTCGGGCGACGCCGCGGTCATGGCGATCTCGGCAGCGTGATCGGCGGTGCGGAGGTAGTCGGCAGCAAGGGCGGGAGAATCGGATCGGTGGCAGGAGCGACGGTCAGTGCCGGACCCGCCGCGGCGTCCGGCGGCGGCGGGATCATCAGGATCTGGCCGACGTAGATCACGGTGGGGTCCGCGATGTTGTTCGCTCGCACGAGATCGTTGAGGTGAATGCCGTGCCGTTCGGCTATTCGTATCAGCGTGTCGCCGCGTACCACCGAGTACCGGGTCAGCCTCGGCGGCTCGGTGGTGGAGGCAGGCGCCTCGGCAGCCGGCTGAGTAGTCATGGGCGGGCTGCTCGCCGCTGACGCTTCGGTTCCGGTCGTGCAGCCGATCGCCAAGCTGCAGCTCGCAGCGAAGATCGCCAACGTCGCCAAGCACTGGCGCAGCGCGCCGAGCATCGTGACGCTGGGTCTCGTCACGGGGAACCCTGGCCGCCGACAACCGTCGGTGGGATCACGAGTTGCTCCCCGATTCGAAGCAGGGTGTCCTCCTTGCCGTTCTCGTCCATCAGCGCTTCGACGGTGACGCCGAAGCCGACGGCGATCTTGCCCAGCGTGTCGCCCGGCTGGACGACGTAGATGCGGCGCTGCGGAGGCGGAGCGGCGAGTGTCGTCGTAGTGAGCTGCGGGCGCAGGGTGGTGAGCACAGGGAGCGTCGTGGGGATCGGCTCCGCCTCGGGTTCGGAGTTGCAGGCGCCGATCAGCGCCGCCGCGGCCACGAGAGCCCCAGCAGCACGCAGGCCACCCATGGCTCAGCCGATGTCGGCGCCGGCCGTGCTGAGCTGCCGGGGCCAGGTGCTGGAGTCCAGCTTGTTCGCGACGTCGCCTGAACGAAACGGCTGCGGCTCGTCGTCTTCCACCGTCAGCAGCTCCGCACCGTCATCGGTCACCAGCACGGTGTGCTCGAACTGGGCGGTGCGGCTGCCGTCAGCGGTCGGCGCCGTCCAGTGATCGCTCCAGATCTTGCCGACCCGCGGCACGCTCCCGCCGCCCCGCCGCACCATGGCGATCATCGGTTCCACCGTGAAGGTCATGCCTTCGCGCAGCGCCGTGCGCGCAGCAGCGTCGTAGTAGTGGGGAATGTTGGGCAGGCTGTGGAAGACCTGACCGACGCCGTGACCGATGAACTCGCGGATCACGCCGTAGCCCTCGGCTTCGGCTCGAGCCTGTATGGCGCGGCCGATGTCGCGCACTTCGGCACCTGGCCGAACCGATGCGATGCCGTGATACATGGCCTCGCGGGTGACCTCGACGAGCCGTCGCGAAGCCTCGTCTGCTTCGCCCACCAGGAACGTCTCAGAGTGGTCACCGTGTACGCCGCCCAGATAAATCGTCACATCGCAGTTCACGATGTCCCCGTCGCGCAACGGCCGATCGTCGGGAATGCCGTGGCAGATGACCTCGTTCACCGAGGTACACAGCGACTTCGGGAAGGCATCTGAGCCGTCGTCGAGACCCGATGAGTGCGGACCGGGGTATCCCAGCGGGCTTGGGTAGCCGCCTTCAGCGATGCAGGCGTGGTGACAGACCTCATCGAGCCAGTCTGTGGTGACGCCCGGGGCAATCTCGGCGGCTATCTGAGCCAGCACCCGCCGAGCCGCGCTGCCGGCACGCCGCATGGCGTCGACCGTGGTGCCCTGAGCCAACTGCACGCCGTTGGGCTGTGGACGCGACGCTGCGGCGAGCGCGTACGGAGGCCGCTCAATGGCGGCCGGTACCTCGCGGCGTGGTGATACGGCACCTGCAACGACCGGCCGGAAGTTCGCGGAATTCGAATTCGAGCGCACAGCCGGCATCCGACGCTTGCGCCTGCCCATCGTGGCCACGCTACCGGCGGGCACGCACTCTGCTGTGACGCGCCCCTCGCCGGATCACTCTGGGCGGTGCTCGGGCGACGAGTCTCGTTGCTCGGCCAGCTCTGCTAGGACTTCGTCGTTGTGTTCGCCGAGCTTCGGGGCGCGTCGGTAGATGCCCGGAGGTGTGGCACTCATGCGAATCGGCGGCGCGATCTGCACGATCGGCCGGCCGGCTGGTTGATCGACGGCCACGAGCATGTCGCGAGCGGCGACATGCGGGTCGGCGAACAGGTCGGCGGGATGATTGACCGGGCCGCATGGCACCTTGCCGCCAATGGCCTCGAGCACCTGTGCGTTGGTGCGCGACCCGGCCCACTCGGTCAGTGTGTCGATGATCTGGTCGCGGTGATGGAATCTCGCACGAAGCGTGCGGGTCTCGTCTGCGTGCGCCCATTCCGGCCGCCCGATGGCGACAGCCAGCTCGCGCCAGTGGTTGTCGGTGGGCGCGCCAATCGCCACCGCGCCGTCGGCTGTCGCGAAGACGTCGAATGGCACGATGTGCCGGTTTTGGTTGCCGCTGGGCGGGGTGTCGGGCTTTCCCATGACGCTGTAGCGGGTGACACCGACTTCGCAGAGCGCCATCACCGCGTCGACCATTGACACGTCTACGAACTGGCCCTCGCCAGTTCGCTGTGCGTGAAAGAGCGCTGCCAGCACGCCCATGGCACCAACGGTGCCTGGGTAGGTGTCGCCGATGTAGGGACCCACGACATGGCGGTCGTCGGGGCCGCTGCCGTTCGCTGAGACCATTCCCGACATGGCCTGGGCCACCACGTCATACGCCGGCCAGTCCACATAGGGACTCTCGCCCGAACGCGGGTCGCCGAATCCGCGGATGGCACCGTAGACCAGCCGCGGATTTCGTTCGTGGAGCACTTCCCAGCCCACCCCGAGCGCGTCCATCACCCCGGCGCGCATGTTCTCGACGAGCGCGTCGGCGGTGTCCACCAGCTGCAGGAACTGCTCGCGTTGTGCGTCGTCGGTCAGATCGAGTGCGATGCCCCGCTTGTTGCGGTTGTAGTTCGCGAAGCCCGCGCCGTAGTGCCGTTCGGTGTCCTCTCGCGTGAACGGCGCCATCTTGCGGGCGATCTCGCCTCGCGGTGGCTCGACCTTGACGACATCGGCGCCCAAGTCGGCGAGCATCATCGTCGACCACGGCCCGGCCAGTGCGTGCGTGCAGTCGATGATGCGAACGCCTCGAAGCGGGCCGGCGTTCGCAGCTGCCATCGGGGCCGCCCGCTCGTGTGCGGTCAGGTGCCGATCATCCGGCGATGTCATCACGTCGTCTCCGGGTTCCATGCGGCGCAGCGATCAGGCGAAGTTCGGGCGGCGCTTCTCGACGATGGCGGCATGGCCTTCCCGCGCATCGGCGCCGTCGAAGCCCAGCATCTCCAAGGCCAACGACGTGTCGAAAATCGGCCCAGCCATTCGCATCCAGTTGTTGAGGCTGTACTTCGTCCACCGGATGGCGCTCTGGCTTCCCTTGGCGAGCTTGCGGGCCACGGCAAACGCCTCATCGATCACAGCGTCGTCGTCGACAGCTTTGCTCACGATGCCCATGTCGTCTGCCTCGGCGCCGGTGATCGTGTCGCACGTCAGCAGGTAGTACTTCGACTTCGCCATGCCGCACAGGATCGGCCACACAATCGCTGCATGGTCGCCCGCAGCGACGCCGAGCTTGGTGTGTCCGTCCATGATCCGAGCGTTGCGGCCGGCGATCGAGATGTCGGCCATCAGGGCTGCTGCCAGACCTGCGCCGACAGCGGTGCCTTCGATGGCCGAGACGATGATCTTGGAGCAGTCGATCATGTTGTGGACGATGTCCCGCGCCTCGCGCAGCGCGCGTTGACGCGTCTCGAAGTCGTCCATGATGTCTTGGATCATGTCGAGGTCGCCGCCGGCGGAGAAGGTGCCGTCGGCGCCTCGAATGACAGCCACCCTCGCGTCAGGATCGGTGTCGACGGCGCGCCAGACGTCGGCCAGCGCCAGATGCTTGGCCGCGTCGACTGCGTTCAGCCGGCCCGGCGTGTCGATCACGATCTCGAGCACGCCGTCGTCGTCGGGACCGGTGATGTCGAGCGCGGCGAAGGCTGCGTAGCGGTTCTCCATGGCGCCCGAAGCTAGTAGTTGAGCTAGCGGTCGGCCGCGCCGGCCACCGCGGTCGCGCTCAGCAGCCGATATGCCGGTTCGATGGTGCCTCTCAGCGCGCGCGTCCGCTCCGACGGACGCAGCAGATGGTCGCGCCCGTAACGCGGGACTACGTGCATGTGGAAGTGAAACTGGGTCTGACCGGCTGCACGGCCGTTGTTGTTGAGCAGGTTCACGCCTGCCGGCCGCAATCGTTCGCGCACCAAGCCGGCCACTCGTCGTGCTGCGCGCATCACGTGCGCAGCGTCCGCGTCGTTCAGCTCCCACACATCAGTCACATGACGGCGAGGAATGACGAGGCTGTGGCCCGCCGTCATCGGCAGTCGGTCCAGGAACGCAATGGTGTGCTCGTCCTCGTAGATGCGCCACGCAGGCGTTGAGCCCGCGACGATCGAGCAAAAGGTGCAACCGGGCATCCCCACTGCTCAGTGGTACCGGAGTTCGACGTGATCGACAGCGTGATTGCGACCCTTGGCGAGCACCAGGTCGGCTCGAGCCCGGGTCGGCAGGATGTTCTCCTGCAAGTTGACGAGGTTGATGGAGCGCCAGATGGTGCGAGCCACCGCGTCAGCTGCGGATGCCGGCAGCTCCGCGAACTGGGCGAAGTAGGCGGTCTGCTCGCGGAACACGGTCTTGCGCAGCTGTTGGAAGCGCTCGACGTACCACTCCTCGAGGTCGGCGGCATCGGCGTCCACATAGATGGTGAAGTCGAAGAAGTCCGACACGAAGGGCGTGCTCGACGGAGGACCGGTCTGGAGCACGTTGAGGCCTTCCACGATGAGGATGTCCGGCTGGTTGACGATCTGCACCTCATCGGTCACGTCGTAGAGGTTGTGCGAGTAGACCGGTGCAGCCACGTCGGGATCGCCGCTGGATATCCGCTGCAAGAATTCGCGCAGCTCGCCGCGGCGGTAGGACTCAGGAAAGCCCTTGCGCCCGAGGAGGCCGCGTGCGGTCAGTTCGGCATTGGGCAGCAGGAATCCGTCGGTCGTAATCAGGTCCACCTCGGGATGATCGGGCCAGGAGGCCAGCACGGCTCGCAGGATGCGTGCGGTCGTGCTCTTGCCGGCTGAGACGCTTCCGCCGATGCCGATCAGGTACGGCCGGGGCGGCAGCACCCTGCCGAAGAAGCGCTCGGTGGCAGCGCGCAGCTGACGCTTCGCGCCAAAACGCAGGTTCAACAGCCGCGACAACGGCAGGTAGATGTCCCGCACCATGTCGAGCGTCACGGGTTCCACGAGGCCGGCCAGTGCTTCGAGTTCTGCCTCTGTCACCGAGAGTGGCGTGGCATCGCGCAGCTTCGCCCACTGTTCGCGGGTGAAGCTGCAGTGCCGGTCCTCGGCTTCGTGCCCCAATGCGCTGTCGGAAGATGCCTGGCCGACTGCCGGCGCGTCGACTGCCGGCATGTCGGGCACGGTGGTGTCGGCGCCGGGTGTCACCTGCCTAGCTTGGCCAGCGCGGGGCCTCGTCTGCAACCGGGTCAATGCGCCGTCGCCGACATGGGCGTGGAACTGAACGCACCTCGCGCTCTGGCCATGCCGGGATGCCAACGCCGCGGTGTCGCTGCAGCGGCTCGCGGGTAGTCCTCGAACATCCAGCGAGCGAACTGCCGGCGGGTCCAACCAGACCAGTCCACCGCCCGCAGCGACGCAGCGGCCAAGCCTTCGTGAGCCAGGATCCGGCTGAGGCTTCGCGCCAGTCGGTGGTCCAGTGAGAACCCGGCCGACACCTCGCGCGCGTAGCGAGCTGCCACGCTGCGCGGCGGGCCGCCGCGTGCGATCGCACGCGCCGCGATGCGCCCCATCCCCAGCGCTTGCCCGATGCCTTCGCCGGTCAGCGGGTCGGCGGCCCCAGCCGCATCGCCGCACAGCAGCGATCGTCCACTGGCAAGCTCCAGCTCGCCCAGGCGCGCCGGTATCGGCCACGCCCGCATGGGGCCATCGGGCTCGCTGGCGCCGAGCACGCTTGCGATGTGGCTGCGCTCAGCGAGGCCCGCCCAGACCTCGGCGAGCTGCTTGCCCGACAGCGTGCCAGCTCCGTCGGCAGTGTCGTGGCGGTTGCGGGGCACGCCGAAGCCCAGGTTGACCCGGCCGTCGCCCACGGGGAACGACCACGCGTAGCCGGGCAGCAGGTCGGGTTCGAACCACACCCACATGTCGTGCGCCGCGTCGCCGTGTGAACGCAGGTAGCCGCGGAGTGCGTGCCAATCGCCGCGGTAGCGATGCGGGCCGATGCCCAGCGCCTTGCGCACAGCGGAGTAGACGCCGTCGGCGCCGATCACGAACCGGGTCGCTACCACGCTGCCGTCGCTGAGTCGAACCGAGGTCGTAGCGGTCGATGCATCGGCGTTCGCGAAGCTGTCGAAGGCGACGCCGAGGCGAACCTCGGCTCGCGCTGCGACGGCGAGGTCCATGAGCTGTGCGTCCAGCTCGGCGCGCCGGCACACGCTTGCGAACAGTCCGCGGCCCGTCGGCAGCGGCAGCCGCATCACTCGTCCGCGTGGCGCCCGCACGCACGCGGCCGTCACCGGCTTCCACGAAGCCAGCAGCTCGGGCCGGACGCCGAGCGATTCGAGCTCGCGCAGCGCGAGTGCAGTGAGGCCGTCGCCGCAGCACTTGTCTCGTCCTCTGGCTGCCCGATCGATGAGCAGCACGTCGAGTCCTGCTCGGCGGGCCCAGACCGCCGCAGACGCGCCTGCCGGGCCGGCGCCCACGATCACGACATCGACGGCTGACATCGGTTCAGGAGTCTTCGCCGTCGCTGCCATCGTTCGTGTCGTCGCCGTCGTCGCCGCTGTCGTCGGTCGCGCCGTCGCTGCCATCGTTCGTGTCGTCGCCGTTGGTCGCGCCGTCACCACTGTCGTCGGTCTTGTCAGTGCCGTCGTCGTTCGTGTCGTCGCTGCCGGTGCCGTCCCCGGTGCGGTCATCGCCGCCGTCGGCGCCCAGCGTGCTCAGATCGACGCCGAGGCACGGATCGTCCGGATAGCGGGGCGACGCTGACGTGCGCTCGCCGGGTTGTTCGACGCACTCGAGCGGCGGACATTCCACCACCGACCCGTCCGCACGCGTCGTGCCGTCGTCGACCATGGCGCGTTCGGAATCGCCGGAGTCTGGGGTGTTCTGCGGCGACTGGCCGTCTGCGACCGGCTTGGCGGGTGACAGCAGCGGATCCACGCACTGCCTCGGAACCGAACGCGTACCGTCGCAGTTGCGTCCCGGTTCGGGCCGATAGCGGGCTCGGAAGGTGTCAGTCTCCACGGTGCCGTCGGAGAACACCCGCGTTCGGTCCGTGCTGACTCGGCGGCAGAACTCCTGCATGACCTCGGTCGGCTCGCCGATGGTGACCGCAACGTTGCGGGTGGAGTACAGCTCGACCGTGATGGAAGTGTCGGTGTAGGTCGGCCAGATGAGCAGGCCGTAGGGGGTGGGGTTCGTGAACTTGAGATCAGGCTCCGGGTAGGAGATGGTGGGGTCCAAGCCGTACGGGTAGCGGCTGAGATACAGCGAGTGCGTCTGGTACTCGTCGATGGTCATGCCGGCGCGGATCAGGGCATTGAAGATGGTGGTGGCGAACTGCGACACGCCGCCGCCGATGTCGTCGACCAGCACGCCATGGTGAATGAAGCCGCCTTCGACGAAGCCCCGCTGCGCGGTGCGCCGGCCCACATGATCGTTCAACGAGAGGCTCTGGCCGGGTTCGACGATCGCTCCGCGCATCAGATCTGCGAAGCGATGAATGTTCTTGACTCGTCCTTGGCAGCACGCGTGCTTGGTGGTGTAGCGGCCGACGACTTCGGCGATGCCCAGCGATTCCAAGAGTGCCTGCTCTTGTCGGCTCACCGCCGGGCGCGGCGGCAGCGTCAGCGGTCCGGCGACCCGAGCCCGCAGCGCCTCCTCGATCACGGCGGCTACCTCGTCGGCACAGCACGCGACGCTGCCGTCACCGGCGACGACGGTCGGCGTGCCGTTGACCACCGCCATGGCGGCGGTCGTGGACGGCGCCGATGCGGCGGCGAAAGCTTCCTCGACGTACGACCCCACTTGTGCCTGGTCGAGCGAGATCGTCGGGGGCGTCGCCGTCGTGTCGAGCTGGAGCCACCCGGCGATGGTGTTCATGGTGAGATCGTGGGTCGAGGTGCCGTAGGCGAGCACGAGTTCGTGCCCGTAGCGGCTGTGAGCTGCGTTCACCGCCTGTTGCAGCTCGGGCGTGTTGACGAACGGTTCGCCTGGGATGAGTTCTGCGGCGATCTCGATGCGGGGCACTGCGAGCGTGACGCTCTCCAGCACTCGGTCGACAATCGCATCGGTGTCAACGACTTGGCCGGGCAGGCCGAGGTCGACGGCCAACGTGTCGTTGACAACCACGATCGTCGGGGGCGTCGCCGTGACGCCGATGTCTGCGGCGTCGGACAGCGCGGCCCGGGCCGCGGAGCGGTCGACGCGGTAGCGCCGTTCGGAGAACTGAGGGTCGGTCGACCAGCCGACCCACGCCTGGGTCGCGCTGAGGCCGATTTCGGCGCCCGCTGTTCGCAGTTCTCGCACAGCCTCGAAGGTGGCGTCGGGTTCCAGCGCGATGCCCAGGTCGTCCACCGTCAGTGTCAGCTCGCCGACGTAGGTGCGAATCACGACGGGCGTGCTTGCCAGCTCCGCTGCGAGCGCCGCAATGCTCAAGACCACGGCGTCGGGGCTTACCTCGGTCGCTGGCTCGGTCGAAGGAACCGCCGGCGTGTCCGGCCCGGACGGGGCGACAGGGGTCTGCGTCGTTGCTGCGGGGGCCGACGACGCTGCCGGAGCAGTCGCGTCGGACGGGCCGGCGGAGTTGGCGATCGTCAGCACGGCCGCGCCGAGCCCTGATGCAGCCAAGATCACAGCCGCCGTGATGATCGACCAGCGAGGGGCCCACGTCGGCCAATGCACGAGGGTTGATCGTAGGGGTCACATATCGGCTGCGGACAGCGCTTCTCGCGTGCGATACTCCACGCCGCGGCAGTGGCCTAGCCGGCCGCGCACACGCGCCGTCGCACCTTGACGGCGACAAGACAAGGACAGAGGACATTATGAGCAAGCTGTGCGAGGGTCGGGTTGTGATCGTGACCGGAGGTGCTCGAGGCATCGGGCGTGAACACTGCCTGATGCTTGCCGAGCACGGCGCCAAGGTGGTGTGCAACGACCTCGGTGGTGCCCGAGACGGCACCGGGGCAGATACCGGGCCTGCCGATGACGTGGTGGCCGAGATTGCCGACATGGGTGGACAGGCGGTCGCCAACGGTGACGACGTCTCCGACTGGGAAGGCGCGCAGCGCTTGGTCAATCAGGCCATTGAGACCTTCGGCGACCTGCATGCGGTGGTGAACAATGCGGGCATCCTGCGCGACCGGATGCTGGTGAACATGACCGAGGCCGAGTGGGATGCCGTGATCCAGGTCCATCTCAAGGGCACGTTCGCGCCGGCGCGCTGGGCCAGCACCTACTGGCGTGAGCGGGCGAAGGCCGGCGAGCAGATCAACGCGTCGATCGTGAACACCACCTCGGTCTCGGGCATCTACGGCAATCCGGGCCAGACCAACTACGGCGCCGCAAAGATGGGCATCGCGGCGTTCACCATCATCGCTGCCCGTGAGCTGGCGCGCTACGGCGTTCGGGTCAACGCGGTCGCCCCGGGAGCGCTGACGCGCATGACTGAGGACTTGGGCATGGGCCAAGCCTCCGAGGAGGAGCAGGCCCTGATGCATCCTCGCTACATCGCACCGATCGTGACCTGGCTGTGTTCCGCCGATGCTGCCGGCGTCACCGGACGGGTGTTCGAGGCCTCCGGCCAGCTGCTCGCAGTTGCGGAGGGCTGGGAGCGCGGTCCCACCATCGACACCATCGACGATCCGACGAAGATCGGCGACGCAGCACGTGGGCTGGTGCGCGAGGCTCGCCTCAACAGCGGCATGAACGGTGAACCGGCAGACGGGGGCATCGCCGGCTGAGCCGACCGCATCGGCCGGCACCGGTGCCGCCGCGGTGCCAGGTCAAGTGAGAGCGCTGCTGTCGAAGTGCAGGTTCAACCAGAGACAAGACCAGAAAGGCAGACCAACATGGGGCTCAATCCGGAAGCTGTAGGTGCTACCGGCACGCCGACCACGCGGTCGTGGACGTTCCGCGACTCGCTGCTCTACGCCGTGGGCATCGGCGCCGGTGCGGAGGATCCATTCGGATCCGAGCTGGCGTTCACCACCCACAACTCCAAGGACATCGCGCACCAGTCGTTCCCGACGCAGGGAGTCGTCATCGGATTCGGCGCCGGGGGCGCGATGGCTGGTGCTGGAGACATCGACTGGGGCAAGCTGCTGCACGGCAGCCAAGGGATCACCGTGCATCGCCCTATCCCGACCGAAGGCGCCGTCGAGATCACCGACCGCATCGCGGGCATGTGGGACAAGGGCGAGGGGCGCAATGCCATCATCGACACCGAAGCCAGCGCGGTCGACGCCGACTCCGGCGAGATCCTCTTCGAGCTGCGCAGCTCCGTGGTCATCCGCGGCTCCGGGGGCTTCGGGGGCGAGCCAGGGAGCACAGCGCCCTTGGTGAGCGCTCCCGACCGCGACCCCGACTACGAGGTCACCTACCGAACACGCCCCGACCAGGCACTGACCTACCGGCTGAGCGGCGACTACAACCCCTTGCACAGCGATCCGTGGTTCGCCACTGAGCTGGCCGGCTTCCCCAAGCCGATTCTGCACGGCCTGTGTACCTACGGATTCACCGGCAGGGCGCTGCTGCGCACGCTGTGCGACAGCGACCCGGCCCGCTTCCGGTCGATGGACTCGCGTTTCTCAGCGCCGGTGTTCCCCGGCGACGAGCTGACCATTCAGGTCTGGGACGATGGCGAAGGACGCGCCATCTACCGCACGGTCGCTCAGCAGGGCACCGACGAGCAGCGCGTCGTCATCGACAACGGCCTGTGTACCTACGCCTGACGGCGAGGTTGGGCGCGGCTACTGCCGCGTCGGTCGCTGCATTCGGCGTGCTGGTCTCGGCGACGCCGATGGGCGTGCAGGCCCAGTCTGCTGCTGCATTCGTCGCAGGAGCGGAAGCGTGGACCGAGTCCGACTGCCGAGGCGACCTCCCGATTGTGGTCGGAGCCGATGCGTCCGCGCAGTCAGACATCTACAGCGCAATCACGCTTGCAGGCGCGATTGGCACTGACTGCGTCGTGCTCGCCGGCGCACGCGATCGTGTCATGCCCGCGAGCCAACGCGTCCGGCTTGATGTGGCCGCTGCGGGCGGCTACGTCGTTGGAGGGATTGCCGCAGTGCGTGCCGCGAAGGTTGCAGGACGCGACATGGTGCGCGTTGCGGGTGCGGACCGGTGGGCTACCGCGCAGCGGGTGGGTGCTGTCGCGGTTGGCGCCGACCCATCCGGGACTCCGAGAGTGCCATCGAGATCGAGGCTCGTGCCGGTCGAGTCAGCAGGCGCGCACGTCGCTGGCGGAGAAGGCTGGTTCGGTTCCGACTGCACCGGAGCGGTGCCCATCGTGGTTGGCTCAGACGCTGCCGCTCAATCCGACATCTACAGCGCCGTCACGTTCGCAGGGGTCCTCGGCACCGATTGCGTCGTGCTCGCCGGTGCTCGCGACAGTGCCATGCCGATGAGTCAACGCGGACGGTTGGACGATGCCATCGCCGGTGGATGGATCGTCGGCGGCGAAGCTGCAGTCTCGGCGGTCAAGGTCGCCGGCCGGCAGATGACACGCATCGCCGGACTTGACCGATGGAGCACTGCCGACCTCGTCGGTCAACGCGCCCGCACCGCATCCTCCCGCGGCAAGCGGGACACGGAAGACCGCGATGGCCGCGATTCCACATCCAACGACAGTCGTTATGTCGCCATCAACGCGGGCAGCTACCACACGTGCGCGATACGCGTTGACGGCACGCTGGTCTGCTGGGGCAACAACGAACATGGACAGGCCACCGCACCCGATGGCACCTACACCTCTGTTGCTGCGGGTCTTGGTCATTCGTGTGCGATACGCAGTGATGGAACTGTCACCTGCTGGGGTGACAACAGGTTGGGGCAGGCGTATGCACCCGCCGGCTTCTATAGCGCTGTCGCCGCAGGCGCTACCCATTCTTGCGCTATCGGCGCCCTCGGGAACATCGTCTGCTGGGGCTACGGACCAGAAGGACAGCTGGACGCGCCCGAGGACTCCTTTACCCGCTATAGCGCCATAGCTGCCAGCTGGGACTCTACCTGCGCGCTCCCTTCATTCGGCAAAGTCATTTGCTGGGGCGATGTCGGATTCTTGCGTGGACCGCCGCTTTTTGGCAACTTCAGCGATATTGACGCCAACCTCAGCGTCGGCTCCGGACTGACGTGTGCGACTCGTACTCTCGGCGGCATAGAGTGTTGGGGAGGAGGCACCGCGCCCTTTGATATGCCTAGCTTTTTGATCCAGTCCTTCATCGCAGTCGCAGTCGGCGTGAGTCATGTCTGCGCCATAGGCACGGACTCGTTCGCCGGAATAGCCGGCGAAATCTTTTGTTGGGGGCTGTGGCCGTATGATCCGCCCGGCGGCGAGTTCACGGCGATCGCTGCTGGATCAGCCCATGTATGCGCAATTCGGCTCGGCGGCAACCTCGTCTGCTGGGGGCAAAACAGGCTCGGTCAATTGAACCTTCCGTAGGCATTGATGACGGCGACCTTGAGCCTGCATCCGGCGTGCTCACCACGCGGCTGGCATGACATAGCTAGAAGAGCTTGAGGGCGTCGGCGGTGATGCCGCGCAGCTCGTCGTAGTCGAGGATGACGCAGCGGATGCCGCGGTCCGCGGCGAGCACGCGAGCCTGTGGCTTGATCTCTTGGGCAGCGAAGACCCCGCTCACGGGTGCCAGCCGAGCATCCCGGTTCAGGTAGTCGAGGTAGCGGCAGAGCTGCTCGACCCCGTCGATCTCGCCTCGTCGCTTGATCTCGACGGCCAGCGTTGCGCCGTTGCCGTCCCGGCACAGCAGGTCCACCGGGCCGATGTCAGTGCGGTACTCGCGTCGCACCAACACCGCACCGTCGGCCAGCGTCTCAGGACGTGCGGCCACTAGTTCCTGCAGATGGGTCTCCACGCCGTCGCGCACGAGGCCGGGGTCGATCCCCATGTCGTGCGACGTGTCGCTGAGCACCTCGACGAGACGTATCTCCAAGCGTTCGCCGCGGTCGTTGGTCACGCGCCACAGGTCGCCTTCGTGTACGAGACGGTTGGGCGCGTTCATCCAGTTGAGCGGCTTGTAGGCGCCTCCGTCGGCGTGAATGGCCACGCAGCCGTCAGCCTTCACCATGATCAGCCGAACCGCCTCCGGCAGGTGCGCGTCGAGCCGTCCCGAGTAGTCGACGGTGCAGCGAGCGATGACCAGCCGCACGCCGTTACGCGGCCGAGGTCAGCTCGTAGACCGACGTGAGCTTGGGCTCGCCGCCGTCACCCTCGTCGGCAGCGAGCACACGGGCGCGTCCGGTCTCGACCAGGTGCAGCATGTGCGCGTAGACCGAGCCGGCTGCGGGATACCACAGCCGCTTGTCGTAGGCCGCGTACATCTTCGGCACGAAGTCCGCAATGCGGCACGGACCCGGCCGCAGGTGCTCGATGATCTGGCGCTCTCGGTCGTTGCGGTGCGCAATGAACGAGCGCACGTACGCCGCGGGCTCGGGGATCGGGGGGCCGTGAGTCGGCCAGTACCGTTCGTGGTCGAAGTCGAGCAGCTTGGCCAGCGACGCCATGTAGTCGCGCATCGAGCCGTCGGGCGGGCCCACGACGCTCGTTGCCCAGCCCATGACGTGATCCCCGGAGAAGAGCGCACGCTCTTCGAGCAGCTCGTAGCACAGGTGATTCGAGCAGTGACCAGGGGTGTGAACTGCTCGCAGCGTCCAGCCGTCGCCGGCCACGATGTCGCCGTCGACCAGCGCGACATCGGGGACGAAGTCCGTGTCGGCGCCTTCCCGCTTCAGCTCCTCGGGCAGCTCGTCGAGCTCGGCTTGGTACTGCTCCTGCTCGGCGGCGCTGATGTAATCGGAGAAATCGACCCGGTCGTCGGGGTCCAGCCTCCAGACGCCGGCGTGCGGCCCGAAGCCGTAGCTGAGCGCGCCGGTCGCAGCGACCAGGTCGCCAGTGAGCGGCGAGTGATCGCTGTGCGTGTGGGTGACCAATGCGGCACTGACCGTCTCGCCGGGCTCGAGCGCCGCAAGGATGTCGCCCAAGTGGCTTGCCAGCGGCGGCCCGGCGTCGATCACAGCGACCTCTCCGTGACCGACGATGTAGGTGCCGGTGCCGCGATAGGTGAACGGTGTCGGGTTCTTGCAGATGACACGTCGAATCATCGGCGACACCGAGTCGCAGGCGCCGTAGTCGAAGTCGCCGAGGTCTCGGTAGTGCTCGAGGCTTACCGGCACCAGCACCTCCCAGCGATCACCGCGCCTGCGCGGTCATCCCCGCCGCCGGAACAGCGACAGTGGCCGCAGCTGCACCAATCAAGCCCACCGACAATGTGGCACATATTCCACGTCGCGCACGGTGCCAACCACGTCCGCGGGCCCGCGTCTGGTGCGCTTGGCTGCGGGCCGGTCGCGGCATCCCAGTTTGCGGTCTCACGGGCGTGTCTCCGGATAGCGCGGCGCGCTCCACGGCGTCATCTCGCGTCAAACGTCACATTGCGTCGGGCACTGCGTCGGATAGTGCGCGCGAAGGGTAACACCGTCCTCAGAGTCCACGCAGGATTGGGCACTCGGCGCTCCTGCGCGTGCATGCACGGGCGCGTGCCTCGTTCGGCGGCCACGGGAACGGTGGCGCAGCCGGGACAGGTGGCGCAGGCGGGCATGCCGGCGCCGGCGCCCTGGAAACCCGCATGAACTAGGCGTTCGGGGCGCCTGGCCCAGGTGTCAGCCCCAGCGGATGTCTGCGAGGCGGGCCTGAACGTTCGCGTCGCGGTCTAGCATCACCGCACAGCTTGGCCGGGCGGCCGCCACGAGGGGGATGCGGCTGCCCGGCCCGCTCACCGTCTGGCCGGTTCGGCAGCGCCGGGACACGGCACCGCAGGGAGACAGCATGGCGAACCTGACTGACCGAAGCGGCGGATACTTCGTCGGCACCAAGCCCTCCGAGCGCTTTCCCATCTGGACTCGCGCCAATGTGGGCGAAGTGTTCCCCGATCCGGTGAGGATGAGCACCTTCGACTTCGCGTTCCAGAACGAAGACGGCATCTGCCTGTCTGAGCTGGGGTTCCGCGACGCCTACGTAGAGATGGGTGCTTTCGAGCACGACGAGTTCGACCCGGACAACTGCGTGTTCCTCGGGGTCTTCGGCGGGTACACCTATCTGAACGCCTCCATCGGCCGGGTGTACGGCGCCCGCGCGCCCGGCATCGACGTGGACACCGTGGATCGCACCTTCTTCGGCGAACAGCCCGGCATCCCGCCCTACGAGCCGCATCCCGACGATGCCAGCCCCGAGGCCGAGCAGCGCATCGGCGCGACGCTCTTGCAGCTGTTCACCGCGCCGGCGCTGCCCGAAGTGCATGCCGACGAGCGCAACATCGCCGAGCTGCGCGCGCGGCGGCCGGATTTCACCCAGATGGGCGATCACGAGATCGTGCAGTGGATCAGCGACTTTCTGGAGTCGGGTTACTCCGACTACGCCGACGGTGCTGGCTTCCGTCTGCTGTTCGCCCGGCATCTGCGGGTGTCGTTCCTGGCGGCTGCTCCCTTGGGAGCACTCGAGCAGGTCTGCGCGGCGCTGGGGCGGCCCGAAGACACGCTGAAGCTGGTTGCCGGCTTCGGCGACGTGGCATCGGCGGCACCTTCTGATGCGATGTGGCGCCTCGGGCGACTCGTCGCCGGGTCGAGCGAGCTCGGGGCGATGTTCGACGCTGGGCCGGCGGGCTTGGCGGATCGTCTGTCGGCCGCAGGCGCCGAGGACCCAGCAGGCGAGACAGTGGCATTCACAGCAGCCTTCGATGACTTCGTCTACGAATTCGGATCACGTGGGCCCAACGAATGGGAGATGAGCTGCCCGACGTGGGAGACCGACCCCGACATCGCGCTCGCGGCCATCGACCGCATGCGATTGGCGCCCGACGACGCTGAGCCGGCTCGTCGGCGTGCCGGACTGGCGGCGCAGCGTGAGTCCCTTGCCGGCGAGATTTCCGAGGCCTTGGCGGCAGATCCCGAGACGCAGACGCAGTTCAATCTGGCGCTCGGGGCTGCAGCGGTCTATCTGCCGGGCCGAGAGCGCACCAAGACCAACTGCGTGCGCTACGTGAACGAGTGCCGCGTTGCGTCACGGGTGCTCGGCCAGCGGCTGATCGAGCGCGGCCACTTCGACACCGCAACCGATTTCGGCATGCTGCGGCTGTCCGAAGTCCACCAGATGCTCGACGACCCGACCGGCTGGGGCGAGGTCATCGCCGAGCGCCGAGCGGTATGGGAAGACGCGAACTCGCGCCAGGAACCGTTCGTCATCGTCGGGGATCCGCCGCCGATGTCCACCTGGCCGCGCCGTGGTGCTGTCGATGCGGCGATGCTCGGCGCCGGGGAGGTGCTGGCCGGCCTGCCGGGCTGTCCGGGGATCGCTCGCGGGCGTGCTCGCGTCGTGCTCGACAGCAGCAACCCCACAGCGTTGTCGCCCGGCGACGTGTTGGTGGCGCCGCTCACCGACCCGTCATGGACGCCGCTGTTCGTCAGCGCGAGCGCCGTGGTGGTGGACGTCGGCGCGGCGCTCAGTCACTCGGTCATCGTGAGCCGCGAGCTGGGGCTGCCGTGCGTCATCTCCGCGACCGGCGCCACTGCGCGCATTCCCGACGGCGCGCTCGTCGAGGTGAACGGCGACACCGGCGTGATCACGGTGCTGGAGCTGTGATGCCCGAGAGCTTCAGCGCGGCGGCCACTGCGGCAGCCGGCGCTCGGTGAGCGCGCGAACGCCCTCGCGGTAGTCCGGACTGGGGATCATCTCACGCAGCAGCCGATCTGACTCTGCAACCGCTGTGCCGACGTCGCGGTGCTGGTCGAGGTAGATCTGCCGCTTCGTCGTGGCCAGCGAGCTCGGCGCGACTCGAGCCGCCATGTCCCGCGCGTACTCGTACACACGGTCCAGCAGTCGGCCGGCATCGACGATCTCGTTGAACAGGCCCCAGCCCTCGGTATCGCAGGCCAGGAACTTGCGGCTCGACAGCAGCAGGTCATTCGAACGCGTGATGCCGACGAGCCGAGGCAGCACCCACGACAGTCCGTACTCGGCCGGCAGGCCCAAAGGGCCGTGCGCGGTGGTGAGCTTGGCGCCGGAGGCCGCGAAGCGCAGGTCGCAGTAGCAGGCGAGCACGAGGCCGACCCCTGCCGCAGCGCCGTTCACCGCAGCCACCGTCACCGTGTCCAGCGCCATCATGAACGCGAAATGCTGATCGAACTCGGGGACGATGCCGTAGCCGGGCATTGCCAGGTCCGCCGTGGTGCCGGCGTCGTAGCCGCCCTTGCTGGTGTGGCCCTCCAGCGCTTGGGCGTCGGCGCCGACGCAGAAGTCACGACCTTCGCCGGTGATGACGACCACGCGGACCTGCGGATGCTGTTCTGCCTGCTCCAGCACCCAACGTACCTCGGTGTGCATCCGGCCGGTCCACGCGTTGCGACGATGCGGTCGCGACAGCGTCAGTGTGGCGACGGCCCCGTCGACCGAGTACTTCGTTGTCTTCAGCTCCATGGGCTCCTCTGTATCTCACACTGCGCCAGCTCAGGCTGCGCCGTCGATGACTCTTCGCAGCGCGGCCAAGGCGCTGTCGGCAAACTCCGGGCGGCAGATCAACAGGTCCGGGAGCCACGGGTCGGCGAAGTTGTACTCCAGCTCTGATCCGTCGCACCGGCTCGTGTGCAGGCCGGCAGCGCGTGCAACCGCAACCGGTGCGCAGTTGTCCCACTCGTACTGGCCTCCCGAATGGGCGTAGATGTCTGCCATGCCGAGCACCACGGCCATGGCCTTGGCCCCCGCGGAACCCAGCTGCAGCAGTTCGGCGTCGAGTGCTTGAGCGATGATGACCGCCGCCGCCGGCGGGCGCGACCTGCTGACCACGAGGCGCGGCTGCCGGCCGTCCGACTCCGGCATCAGCGGCCGTGGACAGGTACACAGCGTCGTGCCGAGCGCGGGCAGCGCAACGGCGCCGGCGGTCGGCGAGCCGTTCTCGACCAGAGCGACGTGTACCGCCCAGTCCGAACGGCCCGGCTCAGAGAACTCGCGGGTTCCGTCGAGCGGATCCACGATCCACACCCGGTCCGCGGACAGCCGTGCCGGATCGTCCCGCCCCTCCTCGGACAAGATGGCGTCGTCGGGCCGAGCTTCGGCAAGCCTGCTCACGATATGACGATGTGCCTCGGCATCGCCAGTGTCACGGACTTCCCACGTGCCGGCACCCGAACGGAACAGCCGGTCCCGGACCTCCACCAGCAAGGCGCCCGTCTCGGTGGCCACGCTCGACGCCAATTCGTGGTCGTCGGGCCGCGCCATCGGTCAAGTGTGCCCCGTGCAGGTGCGCCGGTGGCAGATGTTCCTTGCCGGTTCTGAGGTGGCGAGGCCGTACTGACTTGGCTGTTGGCACTGACTTGGCTGTTAGCCTGCGCAGCGATCGGGTGCGGCGGACGGCGTCAACAGCGCATGCCACGCGCCTACTTCGTGGACAACCAATGGAGGGAATGTTCTCAATGACTAGACGATTCGCGCCGATGTCTCGGCGGTCAGCCCTGCGACTCGGCGGTGTGCTCGCCGCGCTCGCCTTGACGGCCGCCGCGTGCGGTTCCGATTCCGGCGACGATCAGCAGGCCGACAGCGACACCCCTGCTGCGACGACGGCGGTGCAGAGCACCACCGAAGCGCCCGACACCGAGGTAACGATGGTTCAGGACGCCGGCGATCTGCTGGCGACGGTGATGAACCGCGGCAGCCTGAACTGCGGCGTCAGCGGTTCGGCGGTGGCCTTCTCGGAGACCCAACCCGACGGCAGCACCACCGGCTTCGACGCGGACTACTGCCGGGCAGTAGCGGCCGCGATTCTCGGTGATGCCAACGCGGTCACCTTCGTGGCGCTCACCGCAGCCGAGCGTTTCACGTCGCTGGAGAGCGGCGACATCGATTTGCTGGTGCGCAACACCACCTGGACGCAGAGCCGCGACACCGACCTCGTCCTCGACTTCGGGCCGACGACCTACTACGACGGCCAGCAGATCATGGCTCGCGCCGATCGGGGATTCACCGCCGCTTCGACGGTGGCAGACCTCGACGGCGCGAGAGTGTGCACCAATGCCGGCACGACCACCGAGAAGAACATGGCCGATGCCGCCAACGCGGCCGGCATCGAGATCCGGCTGGAGACCTTTGAGGACTTCGACATCGTGACCGAGAACTTCATCGCGGGCGCGTGCGATGCGGTGACCACCGACGGCTCGGCGCTCGTGGGTCGCAAGGTGAAGCAGGAGGGCGACCAGAGCTGGGTGATCTTCCCGCCGACGCCGATTTCCAAGGAGCCGCTGGGGCCGGTCTACCCGCAGAACCAGTCGACGTTCGGCGATGTGGTCAACTGGACTGTCTACGCCACCATCATCGCCGATGAGAAGGGCATCACCTCGGACAACATCGACTCGATGCTCCAAGGCGGCGACCTCGACGCAGAGGCGATTCGCCTGCTGGGCGGCGAGGGCGAAGTGCAGACCAAGATGGGTCTGAGCGCCGATGCCTTCTACAACGTGATCAGCCAGGTCGGAAATTACGACGAGATCTACGAACGCAATCTCGGCCCGGTCGGGCTGACCCGCGACGGCTCCGCCAATGCACGCTGGACCGAGGGCGGTCTCATCTACGCGCCTCCTGCTCGCTGAGCGCGTTGGCGTCGGGCGGGCTCGTTTCCCGTCCTGACAGTCGGATGACCGCAGTCTGAGGCTGCGGTTGTCCACCAAGACATGACGCATCGGACCCCGGCCTCGACGGGCCGGGGTCCGATGCGCGTTCGGCCTTAGCCCGAGTATTCGCGCACAATGCCCCAACGATGCGGACCCATCACCTAAGGTGACCCGCCGTGAGCGATCCTCGAACATCAGCGCGTGACGCTGCCCTGAGCACGTTGGGGGCTCGTCCGCCGTTCTACCGGGACGCGACAGTCGTACGTTGGATCGCGCAGATCGGCACGCTCATCGCAGTCCTGGCAGCGATGTGGTTCCTGGCCACTGAGGCGGGAGACAGCCTGCGCGCTCGCGGCGCCAACATCGACTTCGACTTCATCTCCGATTACATCGGCATCAAGGTCGGCTGGGGCATCGACACCAATCCCGACACTGGGGGCCGTGCGCTGTGGGTCGGGATGGTGAACACCATCCGGATGGCGGTCGCCGGCATCGCGCTCGCCTCGGTGATCGGCGTCTTGGTGGGTCTGGCGCGCTTGTCGTCGAACTGGCCGCTGCGGCGCCTGGCCGGTGTGTACGTGGAAGCGCTGCGGAACATCCCGCTGCTGGTGCAGATTCTGGTGTACGCCGCGGTTCTGGTGTCGCTCCCGAATGTGTCATTCGGGACGGGGCCGATCTCGGGCTGGATTCACCTGTCCAACAAGGGCTTGTCCATCCCGCGTGTGTTCCTCGCGGACGGCTTCTACCAATGGGCCGTCTGCTTGCTGATCGGTGCTGCTGTCGCCCATGTCGCCTTCCGCAGGCTGGCGGAGCGACGCGACCAGACCGGGCAACAGACGCGTGCCGGTGCCTGGGCGTTCGGCATCATTGCGGCCTTCGCCATTGCGGGATGGTGGCTGCATCCAGTGTTCGGCTGGCTCGGCAGCGTCGTCAGCGGTCTGGCTGATGCCGTGGGCTCGATCCCGCCGGGTGCCGTGCAGCTGTTCGCAGCGCTCGTCGCTGCGGGGGTCGCGGCGTGGTGGATACGTCGCTTCCTGGAACGGCATCGCACTCCGGCTGGACGCATGCGGCTCACCGACGACGACTGGTTCCGCATGATCTTCGCCGCAGTGGCCGCGCTGCTCGTCGTGCTGTTCGTTGCCGTGCTGTGGCCGGGACTGTCGAGCTGGGCGGTGAACTCTGCTAGCGACGGCCTCGGCGTGCTGGCGGACAAGTTCGGCAACGGCCGCAGCGGGCTGCCGGTCGACGCCATGCGACCCGACATCGTGCAGCCCGGCAACTTCGTCAACTACGGACCGGCCGGTTTGAATTTGCCTATCGGCTTTGCCGCGGTCTACTTCGGGGTGGTCTTCTACACAGCGGCATTCATCGCTGAGATCGTGCGCGGAGGCATTTTGGCGGTGCCGAAGGGCCAGAGCGAGGCTGCGCAGGCGCTCGGCCTGCGGCGCTCGACGGCGCTGCGCCGGGTGACCTTGCCTCAAGCGCTCCGGGTGATCCTGCCGCCGGTGGGGAACCAGTACCTGAATCTCACCAAGAACACGTCGCTGGCCATCGCCGTGGGCTACAGCGATCTCGTGCAGATCGGCCAGACCGTCTACAACCAGACGGGCAAGACGCTGCAGGTCATGGCGGTGTGGATGCTGTTCTACTTGGCCTGTTCGCTGACGATCTCCGCCGTCGTGAACTTCTTCAACATTCGGCTGCGCATCGTGGAGCGCTGAAGTGGTCGATCCCGTGCTGCCTGCCGCACCCTCCGCAATCGCTGCCGATCCGGTGGTTCCGACAGCAGGCCCGACGACGAGTCCGCCCGACCGCCCGAGCCTGCCGCCGGGCCGTTGGATCCGCGAGAACCTCTTTCCCAACGTCCGCAACTCGATTCTCACCGTCTTGGCGGTGCTCATTGCGCTGTACGCCTACCGCGGCCTGCTGAACTTCACCTTCAGCGAAGAGCGCTCATGGATCGCGGTCCGCACCAATCTGCGGCTGATGTTCACGCAGGCCTACCCGGAAGACCAGTACGTGCGCGTGTGGGTGTCGGTCGGCATCGTCCTGGCGCTCGCAGGCCTGAGCGCCGGAATCTGGGCTCGCTGGGGCGGCGTGACCGTGAAGCGACTGATGGGCTGGCTGTTATCGGGTGGTGCGCTCGTCGCTGTCGGCGTGCTGATCCGCGAGCCCAGCGTCTTGATCGACGCAGCTGGCGAGACCGTGCGCGACGACGGCGCACTGGTACGCGAGTCGTTTGCTGCGGCCATGGCCGACCGATGGGTGTGGTGGGTGCTCGTCGTCATCCTGGTCGGACTCGGCCTCGTGCTGTGGCGGAGCTTTGACGACTACGGCCGCCGTGTCACCGAGTTGCCCGTTGCCTGGCTCGTCTTCGGCCTGCCGGCACTGCTGGTGGTGTCGCTGTGGACGGTCCCCTACGGGCACTACGGATTCACCGGCGGCGAGTTCATCGCCGAGCCCGGTCGCTTGGTGGCCATGAGCACCAGGGTGCCGTGGACGATCATGTGGCTGCTGCTGGCGGGCTGCTTCGCGCTCGGACGGCTCGCACGTGCTAGCGCGCTTGCGTTGGCTCGCGCCACAGCCGGCGCCTCGGACACTGACGACGACGACGGCGGCTCAGCCGACGAGCTGCCGCGAGGCACGCTGGTCAAGACGCGGCTGGCGGTCAATCTGGCGTGGGTGCTGAGCCCGTTCTTCCTCTACTGGGTGGTCATGCGCGACCCGCACATCGACTACGCCCATGTGTTCTCGACGATGGTGCCGCTGGCGCTGGCGTTCGCCGCAGGTGGCTCGGCCGCACTGTGGTGGCTGACGCGCAGCGACGCAGGTGAAGCGGGGCGCTTGGCAGCGATCGGGCTGGTGCTGCTTGCAGCATTCCACTGGGTCGCCGCGTTCTTCGGCTGGTACCCGATGCTGCAGGTCGCCCGCATCGCCTTCCTGCTGCTGGCCGTCGCCGGCTTGTTGGCGCCCAACTTCGCGGGCGCTGTTGCCCAGCGCCGGAAGCTGGTCGGGGCGTGGCTGTTCGTGGTGGCGATCCTCTTCTACGGCGCAACCGTCATCAACGCGCCGTCGACGGTGGAGACCCCGACCGACATGTTCATCGGCGGCTTCAGCGTGACGCTGCTGGTCGCCGTGCTGACGATCATGCTGTCGTTCCCGATCGGCGTGCTGCTGGCGCTCGCCCGGACCTCGCGCCTGCCGATCTTCCGAGTGCTCTCGACCGTCTACATCGAGGTGATCCGCGGTGTCCCGCTCATCACGCTGCTGCTGTTCTTTTCCGTGGTGCTGCCGCTGTTCTTGCCAGACGGCATGGAGCTGGCAGAGCTGGCGGCGGCGATTCTCGGCTACACGCTGTTCTCTGCGGCCTACCTTGCGGAGAACGTTCGCGGGGGGCTGCAGTCGATTCGCCGCGGGCAGTACGAAGCTGCCGATGCTGTGGGGCTCACCACCACCCAGCGCACAGGCTTCATCGTGTTGCCGCAGTCGCTGCGGGTGTCGATCCCACCGCTGGTGGGCCAAGTCATCGCCACGTTCAAGGAGACGTCGCTGCTCGCCATCATCGGGCTGTTCGACTTCCTGCGCATGGCCAACTCGGTGATACCGAACCAGTCACAGTTCCTCGGAGTGCGGCGCGAGGGTCTGCTGTTCGTCTCGGCGGTCTACTGGGCTGTTGCGTTCGCCATGTCCAAGTACAGCCAGCGGCTCGAGCGCCGTGTGGGACTGGGCCAGCGATGAGGGCCCGTCGTGGACCACCGCACCAGGCATCGCAGTGGCGTGCCGCTCGGCCGCACACGCAGCAGTCACCAACAGGGAGAAGCTGATCATGCCCACGCTTCCGAGCCATGGGGATGCGACGATCGCCGTATCGGACGAACTCGCCGCTCGCCCCGACATGATCGTGTGCCGTGGTGTCGACAAGTGGTTCGGCGACTTTCAGGCGCTGAACGGCATCTCCGCGACGATCAAGGAACAGGAGATCGTGGTGGTGCTCGGACCCTCGGGCTCGGGCAAGAGCACCTGGATCAGGTGCATCAACCGCTTGGAGGCCCACCAGAACGGTCAGATCATCGTGGACGGCATCGAGCTGACCAATGACCTGCGGAACATCGAGAAGATCCGCTCAGAGGTCGGCATGGTCTTCCAGCAGTTCAACCTCTTCCCGCACTTGACGGTGATGGACAACATCACGCTGGCCCCGATCTGGGTTCGTCGCAAGTCGCGGCCCGAGGCAGAAGAACTGGCTGCGTCGCTGCTGGAGCGCGTCGGCATTCCGGAGCAGGCGCAGAAGTACCCCGGCCAGCTGTCGGGGGGCCAGCAGCAGCGGGTGGCCATTGCGCGTGCGCTCGCCATGGAGCCCCGCGTCATGCTGTTCGACGAGCCCACTTCGGCGCTCGACCCCGAGATGATCAAAGAGGTGCTCGACGTGATGGAGGAGCTAGCGCGCTCGGGCATGACCATGATGGTGGTGACACACGAGATGGGCTTCGCGCGTGAGGTGGCTGACCGCATCATCTTCATGGAAGACGGCGAGATCGTGGAAGTCGGCACGCCGCATCACTTCTTCACCGAGCCTGCAGAGGACCGCACCAAGCTGTTCTTGAGCCAAGTCCTCTAGCCCGGCCAACGAGCTCAGCCAGGCGGTTCGGCCCAGTAGCTCGCCCAAGCAGCCCGGCCAGGCAGCCCGGTCAGGCTTGGGGCTTGCCGTAGGGGAAGCCGGCCTGTTCGTAGCACTCGGGGTGATAGTGCTCGACGCGGTCCCATCGGTTGTTCACGTACACATTACAGATGATCTGTTCGGCACGGATGCGTGCCCGGAACTTGATGAACTCGTCACAGACGGCGCAGTAGGCAGCATTGCCGGCATCCACCGTGCGCGACACCGCCCGGCTCTGCCATCTGGTGCGTCTCGTAGGCCGCTTCGTCGGAGCGGTCGCGGTCACGTCCAATGCCGCCGAATCCGATGCCGCTGACGCCGAGGTGTCCATAATCATGAAGCGACACTCTATCTGTGTTGTATTGGGAGTTCGTTGATGCGCCGAGTCTCCTGTGGCCTGGCCTGCTGTGCGAGCGTGGCAACTGGGCGAACATCTGCGATGACAAGCGCCTTGACTTCGCACGCTGATGCGCTGTGGCGGCCTTGCCTGAGAAGCTGCGGTTGGTCCGGTGGGATACGGCCTCGGCGACCTCGGCATCGGCGCCACATCGGATGGGTGCGCTACGCGGCAAGGGCAGGGAAGTGGCAACGTGACGCGATCAGGCCGGGCGAATGGGCCGTGCGCGATGCCGACGCCCGCTCTGTCCGCGCTCAGCGGCTTGGCTACAGCAGGGGATCTGAGCCCCGCACGGCCGGGTCCCTCTGGCAGTCACCGGGACCATACCGCTGCGAACGGTATACGGACATCACGCACCAAATTGGGTAGAATCGTGGGAAACGATAGATAACGATACTTGGCGCCTCGGAGTGAATGATGAAACGGACGGAAACCTCCAGCTTTGGCACGGGCAGCCGCGTTGGCCACGATGCGAGCAAGTTTTACGGCCAACGCATGTATCAGGGCATCGGTGTCACATCGCCGGACGACGCGCTTGAACCCAACAATGCGCCTGACCAGCTGGACGTGATCCATCTCGGCGACAGCAGGGATATGAAGCAATTGCCAGGTCGCTCGGTTCATTTGATGGTTACAAGCCCTCCCTATAATGTCGGAAAGGACTATGACGATGACTTGACACTTAATGAATACTCGGAACTTCTGGCTGGCGTATTGAACGAAGTGTATCGAGTATTGGTGTATGGTGGTAGGGCCTGTATCAACATCGCAAATGTCGGAAGAACGCCCTACATTCCGCTACACATGTACATTGGCGAGATCGCGCAAGAATGTGGCTTCTTGATGCGCGGGGAGATCATTTGGGATAAGGGCGTCAGCGCGGGCACATCCTGCGCTTGGGGTAGCTGGATGTCCGCCAGTAACCCAGTACTTCGGGATGTACACGAGTACATACTGGTATTCTCCAAGGAGAGCTATAGGCGACACCCTGTGCAGGAAGACAGCATCGGCCGGGATGAATTTTTGGAGCAAACCAAGAGCATATGGCGATTCCCGTCGGCCAGTGCCAGACGGGCTCAGCATCCAGCCCCATTTCCGGTGGAATTGCCACTACGGCTGATGCACCTGTATTCGTATGTGGATGACATAGTCTTAGATCCCTTTATGGGATCTGGGACTACGGCAGAAGCGGCGCTCATGGTAGGCCGACATTATGTGGGCTACGAAATCAACGAACAGTACGTTGAAGTGGCGAAGAATCGTCTTGCGAGCATGGACACTACTCTGAAGCTGCTCTAGAGGTGCCGCCCGTGCCGCCGTGACTCTTGATGACGCGCAGATGTCGTTATGATGTGCCCTATGTCTCATCGCAGAACTCAAGCGGCGCCGAGAGATGAAGGGACTGCTGCTGTGTGCGATCCGGCGGCAACAGGCACCGTGGATGCGGTGATCTTCGACTTCGGCGGTGTCGTCACCGAGAGTCCGTTCGTAGCGTTTAACCGCTACGAGGACAGCATCGGCGTGCCGCGCGACACCATACGGCATATCAACGCCACCAACCCCGACATCAATGCCTGGGCACGACTCGAACGCAGCGAGATCGATGTCGACGAGTTCGCAGAACTCTTCGAAGCGGAGGCCGCCGGCCGTGGCTACGTCATGTCGGGCTCGCAGGTGCTGGCGTGCCTGAACGGCGCACTGCGTCCGCAGATGGTGCATGCGCTCGGTGTGCTCGCGCCTCTCCTGCCGCTGGGGTGCATCACCAACAACGTGAGAACAGGACACGGGGCCGGCATGGCCCGGAATGCGAGTGCTGCCGAGGCGATCGCTGACGTCATGGCGCTGTTCGACGTCGTGATCGAGTCGTCCGTGGTGGGCCTGCGCAAACCTGATCCGCGGATCTACGAGCTGGCGTGTGCCGAGTTGGGCAATGACCCTGCCCGTACCGCGTATCTCGACGATCTGGGCGTCAACTGCAAGCCGGCCGCGGCCATGGGCATGGCGGCCATCAAGGTGACCGACCCGGACGAAGCCCTGCGCGAGCTCGAACTGCTGGTTGGCTTCGACCTGCGCCAGTAACCGACCTTCGCAAGTATCTTCGAATCGGTGCGCATCGCCACGTGGAATGTCAACAGCCTCAATGCCCGGCTGGCGCGGGTCGATGAGTGGCTCGCCTATGCCGAACCGGACGTGGTCTTGCTGCAGGAGACGAAGATGTCCGACCAGCAGTTCCCGTATGGGCACTTCGCTGCCCAGGGCTACGACTCGGCGCACCACGGCCAGGGCCGCTGGAACGGCGTGGCGGTGCTGTCCCGCGTCGGGATCGAGGACCCGGTCGTCGGATTCGCCGACGGTCGCGAACCAGACCCCGACGCCCGGATCATCTCAGCGCGCTGCGGTGGCATCACCGTGAGTTCGGTCTACGTGCCCAATGGACGCGCCCTCGACCACGACCATTACCGCTACAAGCTGGACTGGCTGGGGCGCTTGCGTGCTCACCTTGAGGCCACCTGCGATCGGGCCGATCAGGTGATGGTCGGAGGCGACTTCAACGTCTGCCCCGACGGCCGGGACGCGTGGGACCCCGACAACACAGCGCCGCGCACGCACGTCAGCGACCGCGAACGCGAGGCGCTGCAGGCGGTGTGCGACTGGGGCCTAGTCGACGTGTTTCGAGCGCACTACGACGCCGACGGGCTGCACAGCTGGTGGGACTACCGAGAGGGCGCCTTCTACAAGCGTCATGGTCTGCGCATCGACTTGCTGCTCGCCAGCGCGTCGGTGGCCGCCGCCACACACTTCTGCCTCATCGACCGCAACGCCCGCAAGGGCACCAAGCCGTCGGATCATGCTCCGGTATTCGCTGACATCTCACAGTGAGCCGGCGACCATCAAGGATTGCCCACGGCATCGAGCGTCTTGCGAGCGGCTGCCACGCGGGCGACGGCGTCGGCGGGCTGCAGTGGCGGCGCCTCGGTCGTCGTCGCGGCGATGGCCTCCAGCCACGGCGACGGACGACGATTCCCGCTGGCGTCGCCGTGCCCAGCTCGGTTGCGTGCCCAAGTGAGGTGCAGCGTGCGGATGGCGCGCGAAACGGCGACGTAGAGCAGCCGCCGCTCCTCCGGGTCGTGGCGCCGCAAGGGCACCAGGCCGTCTTCGAGGCCCGCGATCACCACATGGGGCCATTGCAATCCCTTGGCGGTGTGGAATGTGGCGAGCGTCACCGCGCCGGTCTGCGAAGCGAACCGTCTGCCCAAGCGGTCTCCGTCGAGCATGTCGGCGGTGAACTCGCGCCGGCTGTTCGACAGCAGCTCCACCCAGGACACGAAGGCCTGCGCGGTGAGATCCTCGCGCAAGGCGCCACGATGAACGCGCCGGCCTGCGCCATGAGCCATCTCCGCGACGTAGACGCGGGCGAGATCCAGCATTCGTTCCAGCACCGGGCGGAGCTGTTCGTCGGATAGAGCAGCGAGTGCCTCGGCGTGCAGATCCTCCATGACGATGGAGATGTGTGCGTCTGAGGCGCGGTAGCGGTCCAGCAGCCGGCGAACCTCGGCAAGCTGCAACCACGCGCTTCGCTGTCCTGCGAGTCGAGCAGGGATGCCGTGGGACTTCAGCTCGGCCGCGATGTCGTGCAGCTGGGCGTTGGTTCGGGCGAGCACGGCGAATGCATCCCAGCCCACGCGGCCGAGCCGACGTTCGGCGATCCATCGTGCGATGCCGGCTGCCTCTGCTTGGGCGTCGTCGAAGCCGGTCACGGTCGGAGCAGGACCCAGCTCGTGCGGACGAGCCGATGCCTGTGCTGACCCCCGCGCCGTGTCGTGCGCGGAGTCGTCGTCGGGGGCGATCACCGCTCGGGAGGCGGCGACCAGCGATGGGTGGCTGCGGTAGTTGAGCTCCAGCCGGATCACTGCTGCACCCTCGAACCAGCGGTCGAACTCGGCGATGTAGCGGCTGTCCGCGCCGTTCCAACCGTAGATCGCCTGGTCGATGTCGCCGACGGCGCAGATGTCTGCAGTCCCGTTGCGCACGGCGTCGTTGCCGCCGATCCATTCCTGCAGCAGATTCCACTGCAGCTGATTGAGATCTTGGAATTCGTCCACGAAGAAGTGACGGTGGAGCCACCGCTGCGCTGCCGCGAAGTGTTCGTCGCAACGCATGAGGCGCGTGCATTCGGCGAGCAGGTCGTCGAAGTCGAGCAGCCGGCGGCGCGACTTGACGCGCTCGAAGTGACCAAAGAGCGACGCCGCAGCATCTGCGGCCGCCGGTTCGAGCCTGCGTCGTGCGGGCCCACGGCGGTACTCGGCAACCGAGAGGTCGCTGGCCTTGGCCCAGTCGATCTCGCGCAGCGCTCTGGCGACCGTGATCGGCGGCCGCGGGCCGTAGGAATGCCGCAGATGCTCCGACAGCTCGCTGCTGAGCGCAGATCGACTCGCCAGGAGCTTGCGTGCGGCTCGTCCGTGGTCGGCATCGTACTGCTGTAGCTGCGCGAGGGCGATGGAGTGGAACGTGCCGACTGGCCCCATGTCGTCGACCTCGAGCCGGCGCAGCCGCGTTCGCAGTTCTCGCGCAGCACGCCGGGTGAACGTCACGGCCACGGCGTGTCGGGCTTGCATCGACTCGGTCGCGGCGCGCCAGGCGATGCGGTGTACCAGCACGCGGGTCTTGCCGCTTCCGGGTCCGGCCACCACGAGCAAGGCGTCGGCACCCGATCGCACAGCGGCCAGCTGCGCGGTATCGAGCCTGTCGCCGGTCGGCATCGCCTCCTCCGGCCGAGCTTGCGACCAAGCTGTCGATTCCGCACTGTCCACGGGGGCGAAGCTAGGCCACCGCGCCCGTACGCTGGTGCGGCGTTCGCTCCGTGCGCGCCGTGCCGACCATGCGAATCATCAGCCTCGTTCCGAGCGTGACCGAAACGCTGGCCGCGTGGGGCATCGACCCGATCGCTTGCACCAGCTTTTGTGAGCGACCGGATCTGCCGCACATCGGCGGTACCAAGAATCCCGATATCGCTGCCATTGCCGCGCTGGCGCCGGACCTCCTCGTAGTGGACCGCGAAGAGAACCGCAAGGAGGACTACGACGCGCTCGTCGCCAGAGGCATCGAGGTCGAAGTGCTGCACATCGCATCGCTGCACGAAGTCGAGCCCGAGCTGGATCGCTTGGCGGCTCGGATCGGCGTGACCCCGCATGCCGATCCGCTCCCGCGTGCGCTCGGCGCCCTGTGGCATCCCTCGGGTCGCGCGATTCGTGCCTTCGTGCCGATCTGGCGTCGGCCCCTCATGTCCATCGGCGCACCCACCTACGGCGCGTCGTTGCTCGCTTGGTGCGGCCTCGAGGTAGCGTTCGCCAGCCGCGGCGCCTATCCGACGATCGACCCCGACGAAGCGGCACGGGCGAACGTGGACATCGTGCTCGCGCCGACCGAGCCCTATCCGTGGCACCGACGTCACCTTGACGAACTGACTGCCATCGCACCGACGCAGCTGATCGACGGTCAGGACCTGTTCTGGTGGGGCGCACGCACGCCCGCGGCGATCGCACGGCTGGGGGAGACCGTCATCGGGGCACTGCAGCGCTGCGGGCTCCTGTCGGCCTCGCCGAGTAGCGTGACCCAGCGATGACGGCGTCGGTGCCGCAGCGGTCGTTACCCGAAGCAGGCAGCCCCGAAGCAGACGGCCTCCGAACAGATGACCCCGCGCGTGCCGTCGAGCCTGAACGCCGTGAGCCGGATGCTGCACCGCCGCCTGGGCTGGATCGCAAGCTGGTTCCGCTCTACAGCGAAGCAGCAGCCGTCGCCGAGATCTCGCCGGCCAGTGCGTGTGCGCTGGCACGGCTGCTGTTGCGCAGCCTCATTCGAGCGCAAGGCTTGCGTGGCCGGCACCTCGTGCGAGACATCAGCGAGCTGGTGTCGTCCGGAGCACCGGTCGGTCTCTTGCGGGCCTTGGACGTGCTCAAGCTCAGCGACACCGAGGCCCGACGCCCAGGCGAGCTCAATCTGGCCAACGGCCACGGCGATGCGCGGAATCTGCTGATGTTCGTACACTTGTTCACACAGCATGTTCCCTCACCGCAGTGAGCCCTGTACCGCAGCCGTAGCGCAGGTGGATGGAGGCTGTGGCGAGCGATCAGAGCAGCATTGAGCGCTGAGGTCCTCGCCGCCACGCACACGGTGCTCGGCTGGGTGCTGGTGCTGAGCAACGGCGCTGCCGGGCTGTGGGCGATCGGCGCGATTCGCTGGCCTGCGCTGCGGCACGGCGCCATGTGGTGGCTGCTCGGGGCCGCGTGGACGTTGGTGTTCGCACAGATGACTGTCGGCGTCGCTGTCATGCGGATCGGCGGCGTGGACGCCCCGGCCTTCCACGTGTTCTACGGAGTCTGCTGCGCTGTGACGGTCGTGTTCGTCTACGCCTACCGCCAGCAGCTCGAGCACCGCCGCTACGAGCTGTTCGGTCTCGGCGCGCTGTTCATCATGGGCTTGTCGATTCGCGCCATGTTCCTGGGCGGCTGAGCTGCAGTCGCCCAGCAACCGAAGCTCAGCAGCCGACGGTCAGAAGCCGAGACGCTGCTCGAGCAGGTCGAGCTGATGACGCATCTGCGGAGGAAGCCGCTCGCCCAGCCTCTGATAATGAGCCTCGATCATGTCGATTTCGGCGCGCCAGTCGTCTTCGTCGACGCCCACCAGCGTTTCGATCTGTGCCGGGCTCAGGTCCAGGCCGCTGGTGTCGATCGCGTCGGGCGGCGGCACGAGGCCGATAGCTGTCGGCACGGCTTCACCGTGGCCGGCGACCCGCTCGAGCACCCATTTGAGCACGCGAGCGTTCTCGCCGAAGCCCGGCCAGATGAATCGGCCGTCGGCATCCTTGCGGAACCAGTTCACGTAGTACAGCTTGGGCAGTCGGGTTCCCGGCTTTGCGCCGATGTCGAGCCAGTGCTGGAAGTAGTCGCCGAAGTTGTAGCCGCAGAACGGGAGCATGGCGAATGGATCCCGCCGCACTTCGCCGATGGTTCCGGCAGCGGCGGCGGTCATCTCCGAGGACATCACCGACCCGAGAAACACCCCGTGCTCCCAGTCGAAGGCTTCGGCCACCAGCGGCACCGTGGTCGCACGACGCCCGCCGAACAGGATCGCGGAGATCGGCACACCCGCGGGGTCTTCCCATTCGGGCGCGATGGTGGGACACTGAGCAGCCGGTGCGGTGAAGCGGGCGTTGGGATGGGCCGCCGGAGCGCCGGAATCGGGTGACCACTGGCGTCCGCGCCAGTCGATCAGACCCTCGGGCGGTTCGGGTGTGAGGCCCTCCCACCAGACGTCGTCGTCGGGTGTCTGGGCGACGTTGGTGAACACGCAGTTGCCCCACACCGTCGCTAGTGCGCTCGGATTGGTGTGAGCGCCCGTTCCCGGCGCAACCCCGAAAATGCCGGCCTCCGGATTGATCGCGTGGAGTCTGCCGTCATCGCCGAAAGCCATCCAAGCGATGTCGTCGCCGATGGTCTCGATCTTCCAGCCCGGCAGGGTGGGAATCATCATGGCCATGTTGGTCTTGCCGCAGGCCGACGGAAACGCAGCGGCGACGTAGACGGTCTCGCCTTCGGGCGGTGTCACCCCCACGATGAGCATGTGTTCGGCCAGCCAGCCTTGGTCTCGTGCCATCGTCGACGCGATGCGCAGGGCGAAGCACTTCTTGCCCAGCAGTGCATTGCCTCCGTAGCCAGAGCCGTACGACCAGATCTCTCGTGTCTCCGGGAAGTGAACGATGTACTTTCGCTCCGCGTCGCAGGGCCACGGCACATCGGTCTGGCCAGGCGCCAACGGCGCACCGAGTGAGTGAATGCACGGAACGAATGGCGCGTCCCCGAGCACGTCGAGCGCGGCTTGGCCCATGCGGGTCATGATTCGCATGGATGCGGCCACATACGGCGAATCGGTGAGCTGGACCCCGATGTGAGCGATGCGCGATCCGAGCGGGCCCATCGAGAACGGCACGACGTACATGGTCCGTCCTCGCATCGACCCGCTGAACAGGCTGAGCAGCTCGGTGCGCATCTCCGGCGGCGGCCGCCAGTTGTTGTTGGGACCCGCATCGGACTCGTGCTCGGAGCAGACGAAGGTTCGGTCTTCGACGCGGGCGACATCTCCCGGATCGGAGCGAGCGAGGTAGCTGTTGGGACGCGCCTGCGCATTGAGCGGAATGAGCGTCCCCGCTTCCACCATCGTGGCGCAGAGCTGTTCGTACTCCGCTTGCGAGCCGTCGCACCAGTGGATCGCATCGGGTCGCAGCACGCCGGCCCAGTGATCTACCCAATCGGTCAGCTGTCGGTGAGCGGTAGCAGGCAAGTCGTCCTCCGGGTCTGGATCTCGCGCGTGTTCCCCACGATCCGCTACTGGCGACTCGATCGCCGGCCGGGATCTCCGTTCCGACCTCGGGTCACGCTGTTTCCCCCCGGGTCGCGACCCAATCCGGCGTTCCCAGGTCCACTTCCGAACCGAGGCGCAGCCGCGTGGCCAGTCCCCGCTCGTCGAGGTCGTAGACCACGCGCTGACCTTGGCGAACCATTCGGAAGATGGAGCCATCCAAGGCGTTCGGGGCCAGCTCGTGCTCGGCTCGTGTGGTGTCGTCGGTCACGACCCCGACGCTCGACGCCGGGTCGTAAGACTTGATGACGCCTTGCACCTGCGCCTCCAGTGGCCGGGAAACCGCAGAGCCGCCGCGGCCGCTCGCACAGTGACCGGCACGCTACCAACCAGCCACCTCGGGCGCGAGGTAACTTCGGGGTCCACGAAGCCGAGCCAGGCAGGCCGCGGCCGAGCGCGAACAGGTCGTGCTCGGGGCGGCCATCGGCCATGAGCGAGTGCGGCCGGCGACTGCGGGGAAGCGAGAGGTGACCATGGAGTGCCCGTTCTCCCGTGCAGGTTCCAGCAGCTACCGAGCCGGCCCCGTGGACGATGCCCCTTGGCCACGGCCGCGAGCGACGCTGGACTCTGATGCGCTGAGCGCAGTCATGCGCACCTACGGCGCGGCGCTGGGCCAGCACCGGACCACCATCGACCGGCTCAACGTCTACCCAGTGCCCGACGGCGACACGGGAACCAACATGGCTATGACGCTTGCGGCGGTGAGCGATGCACTGCCGCAGTCCGGCGCCTGCAGAGCTGAGGTCTGCCACGCCATCTCCCACGGCGCGCTGATGGGAGCGCGGGGCAACAGCGGGGTGATTGTGAGTCAGCTCCTGCGGGGCTTCGCTTCCGCTGTGGCACCTGGTGACGATCTTGGCGCGGTCGAACCACCGATCACCGCAGCATCGGTGGCCAGTGGCCTAGCGGCAGCCAGTGCGGCCGCTGACAGCGCCGTCATGAGGCCGGTGGAGGGCACGATCTTGAGCGTGGCGCGGGTGTCGGCACAGGCGGCTCAGCGCAAGTTGGACACGCTGGCCGCTGACGGCCGCAGCGGCGATGCCGATGGGCTGGTCGCCGTGCTCGAGAGCGCCAAAGCGGCCGGTCAGCAGGCGCTGGAAGCCACTCCGATGCAGCTGCCGGTGCTGGCGGAAGCCGGAGTCGTGGATGCGGGCGCCGCGGGCTATCTGTTGTTCCTCGACGCCCTGCTGTGCGTGGTCGACGGGCGACCGCTGCCGTCCGAAGTCGATCTGCCGACGGATGTGGCCGCGGCGATTGCCGCGGGAGCTGCCGGATGGCGCCTGACGAGCGATGCGCCCGATGCGGCGTCTGCGCAGCGCGCAGCGCTGCATCGTCACCTCCCCGACGGCGGTGATCACGGGATGCACGACCCGTCCAGCACGCGCTATGAGGTCATGTTCCTGCTCGCGGCGGCTGAGGAGAACATCGAACCGTTCAAGGCTGCTTGGGACGCGCTCGGCGACTCGATGGTGATGGTGGGCGGCGACGGACTGTGGAACTGCCACATTCACACCGACCACATCGGTCCGGTCATCGAGGCCGGCATCGATGCGGGACGACCGCACCGCATCCAGATCACCGATCTGCACGAGCAGGTTGCCGGACTCCAGGGGACCGGCATCGACACAACCGGCCCCGACGCGACGCTTTTGGACCGGCCACAGGTGCGCTGTGCGGTGGTGGCGGTCTCGCCGGCGCCGGGTCTCGACGAGCTCTTCACGTCGCTGGGCGCTCAGCAGATCGTCACCGGGGGCCAGACCATGAACCCGTCGACGGCGGAGTTGCTCGCAGCCGTCGAGGCCGCGCCGGCAACCGAAGTGGTCGTGCTGCCGAACAACGCCAACATCGTCGCAGCGGCGCGGCAGGCCGATGCACAGACCGCGAAGCATGTGGAGGTCGTGGCCACCGAGTCGCTGCCCGCGGGCCTCGCAGCGTTGGTCGGATACGACCCGTCGGTCGAGGCGGGGCGAAATGCGGTGCTGATGGCCGAAGCAGCGAGCGCCGTCGCGGCGGGCGAGGTGACCAGAGCGGTCCGCTCGGTGACGGCGTCGATCGGCCATGTCGCAGCCGGGCAGTGGATCGGTCTCGACGGTTCCGGCATCGTCGCTGCGGGCGAGCAGGCGGCTGACGCTGCCATTGGGCTGCTTGAGCATCTGCTGGCACCCGAGCACGAGATCGTCAGCTTGATCGAAGGGGCGGGCGCCCAGCCGAGCGAGACCGCGGGCATCGAGTCGTGGCTGTCGCAGCACTGGCCTGATGTCGCGCTTGAGCGCCACGTCGGCGGCCAGGACCACTATCGGTATCTCGTCGGCGTCGAATGAGTCCGCCGCCGACGGCCCAGAACTCGAACGTGTCGGCAGCGGGCGCGCCGAGCACAGCGCCGGCTGATCCTCTGACGCTGCGGGATCTCGACTCGATCGACGTGGCGCGTCTGCGTGGGGTCGGACCGCATCGATGCGAGTCCTTGAAGGCGCTCGGCATCGAGTCCGTGTTCGACCTGCTCACCTACTATCCGCGGCGCTACATCGACCGGACGGCCCAAGCGCCGATACGCGATGCGGTTGTCGGATCCGACATCACGATCGCCGCCGAGGTGCTGGCGGTGTCGAGTCGACGCCTGGGCGGCGGCCGTCGGCTGGTGCGTGTCGACATCGGCGACGCCACCGGCGTGATGAGCGTCGTCTTCTTCAATCAGGCGTGGCGGGAACGCCAGCTCTGCGAAGGCCGCTGGGTGACGGTCTTCGGCAAGGTGGAGCACTACCGCGGACGCAAGCAGATGACGAATCCCGTGGTGGACGTTCTCGGCGATCGCACCGGCAAGATCGTGCCCGTCTACCCGCAGTCGGAGACGGCCGGCGTCGCCACGTGGGATGTCGCGAACTGGGTCGCCGAAGCGCGTCGGCGTTGTGCGGCCAGGGGCATCGCCGATCCCGTGCCGGACTGGCTGCGGCTTCGGCTGCATCTCGTCGACCGCGCGACAGCATTGGCCGACATTCATGATCCGCGGTCGTGGTCCGACAAGGCCGCAGCGCGTGACCGGCTGGTGTTCGACGAACTCTTGCGGGTCCAGCTGATGCTGCGGTGTCAGCGCCTGGCACGCGAGTCCCACGAACTCGGCATCGAACACGAGCCGACCGGCGGTCTCATCGAGATCTTCCATCGCAGCCTTCCCTACTCGCTGACTGATGCGCAGCGACGCGTGATGGCCGACATCGACGCCGATCTCCGCTCGACGCGGCCGATGCACCGGCTGCTGCAAGGCGATGTCGGCTCAGGCAAGACCCTCGTGGCGCTGCACGCGCTGCTGATTGCGGTGCGCAACGGTCATCAGGGAGCGCTCATGGCGCCCACCGAAGTGCTCGCCGAACAGCACCTCATCTCCTTGCGGGAACTGCTCGACGGCCTCGTCGTCCCCGACGACGCACGACTCGGCGGCACGAGGCCATTGCGCCTGTGTGTGCTCAGCCGCTCGCGTTCGGCGGCACAGCGCCCAGCGGTGCTGGCAGAGATCGCTGCGGGGCACGCGGACATCGTCGTAGGCACTCACGCCCTGCTGGAGGAATCGGTGCGCTTCTCGTCGCTCAGTGTCGTGGTCGTCGACGAACAGCATCGGTTCGGCGTGTCACAGCGCGCCCAACTGCGTGAGCACGGTCGCGAGGACCGCCGCATCCCTCACTTGCTGGTGATGACGGCAACGCCCATACCTCGCACCGCAGCCATGACGGTGTACGGCGATTTGGACATTTCCGTGCTCGACGAGCTGCCGCCGGGCCGCACGCCCATTGCGACACATTGGGTACAGGGTCCTTTGGCTGCGGCATCTATGTGGTCCCAAGTGCGCGCCGAGGTCGAGTCCGGCCGCCAGGCGTACGTGGTGTGCCCGTTGATCACCGAGAGCGAGCGCCTCGAGGTGAACGCCGCGGAACAGCAGTACGCCGAACTCGCCGCCGGTGTGCTCGCCGGCTGCCGAGTCGGACTGCTGCACGGCCGCATGCCCTCAGCCGACAAGGAGCGCGCGATGGCGCGATTTCGTGCCGCCCAGCTGGACGTTCTCGTTGCCACGACCGTGGTCGAGGTCGGTGTCGACGTGCCGAACGCCACCGTCATGGTCGTGCTGTCTGCTGACCGCTTCGGGATTGCACAGCTGCACCAGCTGCGCGGCCGCGTCGGCCGAAGCAGCCACGCATCGATGTGCTTCCTGGTCAGCGACGACGATCCGACCCCGACCGCCGCGCAGCGGCTGACGGCACTGTCGCAGACCAACGACGGGTTCGAACTGGCCGAACGCGATCTCGAGCTGCGCGGCGAGGGCACCTTGTTCGACGAACGACAATCGGGGCGCAGCGACTTGAAGCTGGCATCGCTGGCGCGCGACGGCACCTGGGTGCAGGCGGCTCGCAACGCGGCCGTTGAGTTGGTCGCAGCCGATGGGGACCTTGATGCGCATCCGGCATTGGCCGACGAAATCGCCTGGCTCGCCGTCCGCCGCGACCCCGACTTCTTGCAGCGCAGCTGACGGTTGCCTCGGCAGGCCGCGCCGCGCCGAGTGCCCGCGTCTTGAGTCTGCACCCCGTGTCAGCTGTCTCGGACACCACGCACTCGCCGAGTACGCGTTACGTGCGTGTCAGCTGCGTACGTACCAGCAACGTGATGACCGGCGTGCCGTAGCGGCGTACTCGGTGTGTTCGCCAGCTGCCGTCGACCTCGGGCTCGATTGCGCGATCCGACTCACACACCAGCATCTCGGCGTTGACGCCACCGAGGACATCGCGCCAACGATCGAATCGGTAGGGCGGATCGGCGAACGCCACGTCGACCGGATCATCATGCGCGAGCACGTGGCTCAGGACATCGGCTCGCACCACCGAGCCGCGCTCAGCGATGCCGAGAGCCGTCAAGTTTGCCGTGACTGTGCGGCACGCGCCGGCGTCGGAGTCCACGAAGGTGGCGTGCGCTGCATGACGCGAGAGCGCTTCGATGCCGAGTGCTCCAGAGCCGCTGAACAGGTCGAGCACACGGGCGCCGCGTGGCATGTCGAGGCTGGCCAGCATGTTGAAGATGGCCTCGCGGGCGCGTTCGGATGTCGGCCGCACAGCGTCGCTTCCGGCCACCGTGAGGCGGCGGCCGCCCAGTGTCCCGCCGACGACGCGCATGGCATCAAGCTAGGAGCATGCGACACGGTGAAGACGTCCGTCTCCGCGCATCATTGCACTGCTCCGGTAGACCTGCCGGGCGGCAAGGCAGGCCATGCAGCGATGCCTGAAGAAACGGTGCCTGACGAAACGGTGCCTGAAGAGATTCTGTGCGTGGACTGCGGCGGCCGATGCCGCTTGCTGAGCGTGCCCGAGCCGGACTGGGGCTTCGGGCCGGGAGACGTCGTCGCCTATCGATGTGTCGACTGCGCTGATCGATGGGACGTCGTGGTGCCCGACACCGAAATCCCAGGCTGATCCGTTGACCGTGAACCGACTCGGCCACGACTGGCCGGGTTCGACAGGCCGGGTTGATGTGCCGAGTTCGATAGGCACAGTTGACTCGCAGATCTGGATTGACTGGCCTTTGAGGGTCCCCCGTTTCGCTCTCGCCGCGCTGTACGGTCGGCTCACCTGAGACAAACCGACCCGGAGGAGCTGTTCTCGGTGGTCACGGCAATGTATCCGGGTTCATTCGATCCCCTGCACAATGGGCATCTCGATGTGATTGTCGCGTCGTCACGGCTGTTCGATTCGATCACCGTGGCGGTGATGCGGAATCCGTCCAAGGCGGCGCCGTTCTTTTCCGACGACGAGCGCGTCGCCATGATCGCCGAATCGACCAGCCACCTGGGCAACGTCTCGGTGGTGCAGTTCGGCGAACTGGTCATCGACCTCGCTCAACGGCTCGGTGTCGAGGTCATCGTCAAGGGCCTTCGCAGCCAGAGCGACTTCGAGTCCGAGCTGCGCATGGCGCACATGAACTACTCGGTCAGCGGCGTCGAGACGGTCTTTGTCCCTCCTCGTACCGAACATCTCTTCGTTGCATCGAACTTCATCCGAGAGATCACCAGTTTCGGCGGCGACTGCTCGCATCTCGTCCCGCCTCCAGTAGCCGCACGGCTGGGCCGTCACGCCGCACACCAACGCACTGCGCACAAGGGGAACACATGAGCATGACCGAGAGCACCGTCACGGTGCCGGCGGCGCATTCGCCATTCGGCACGGCTCCGCATGGCCCCGGGGTGCTTGCGCCCGGCTCGCGTGCCCAAGATGCGCACAGCCAGGCCGCGCCGATGCCGCCCCAGGTTCGCCCCTCAGGAACGCTCGTAGCGCGTTCGGCGTCGGTGACGGCCGAACAGTTCATTCGCGAAGCGATGGACATCATCGACGCTGCGCGGCCGATGCCGTTGTCCACATCGGTGATGATCAACCGCGACGAGGTGATGACCTTGCTCGAGTCGGCGCTGGCAGCGGTGCCCGACGAAACGCGCCAGGCACGTTGGCTCCTGCGCGAGCGCGACGAGGTGCTGGCCCGTGCGCGCGTGGATGCCAATCTGGTTATCGACGAGGCACGCAGCCGTGTCGCCCAGATGGTTCAGCGGACCGAAGTCGTGCGCACGGCGGAGCGAAGGGCACGCCAATTGCTCGACGACGCCCTGATCCAAACCCGGCGTCGTCGTCACGAGGTGGACGAGTACTGCGAACGGCAGCTGGCACAGTTCGAGAGTGCAGTCGACCAGCTCCAGACTGCGGTACAAGCGGCGCGCCGCAAACTGGCCAAGCGCTCTGCGGCCCCCGTTGCCCCGAGCGTCCCGCCCGAGCGCCCCGGCACCGAAGCAGAAGGCGCTCCCGCGGATGGGCCTGCCGCCCGCGGCGCCGACACCCGTCCGGTGGTCTTCGACCAAGATCGCACCTGAGTCTGTTGCACTTGAGTCCAGTGCGCCCGAAGTCACGGCGCTGAACCGAATGGCGAGGTTGGGCTCTCGCGGCCTGTGAGCGACCATGAGCGGTATCGGCAGTCCACACATCAGCCGTCAACCCGGCGGCAGTCAACCCAAGACACCACGGCCATCGCTGCGTGTGCCGTTGAGACGTGTCGCGCCTGGTCAGTGTTTCGAGTGGTCTGCAACGGTGCCGGCCGCTGCGCTGGCGGAGGCTCAAGACGCGAGCGCAGCCGACTCGGCGGAACTGCGAATCGCGGACGTCGAAGTGCCGCTCGACAGCCATGTCGGCGTGGCATTGAGGCTCGAACTCATCAGCGGCGGTCTGCGGGTCGCGGGTCAGATCACCGCGAGCTGGCAAGGTCCGTGCGCACGCTGCTGGCTGCCGCTCGACGGCGACCTGCGCGTGGCGGTGCGAGAGACCTTCACTGCCACACCGCGCGAAGGCGAGCAGTACGCGCTGGGTTCCGAGTACGCGGACCTCGCTCCCATGGTGCGAGAGTCCGTCCTGCTGGCGTTGCCGATCGAGGCGATTCGCTGCCCGCATCCCGAACCGTGCCCGAATCAACCCGGCGAGCTCGCGACGGCGAGCGACGAGCCGTCGTCCGACGACGCGGCCGAGCCTGCGGATCCGCGTTGGGAGGCCCTCGAGGCTCTGCGGGACCGGCTTGGCGGCCAACCGCCACCATGAAGAGCCCGACGCTTGGTCATCCAGCGAGAGCGCCCTCGCGCGCCCGCGCCATGGCTAAACTGCACGCTGCGCTCGAGGAGACCAGCAGTGGCAGTCCCCAAAAGGAAGACATCCAAGAGCAAGACGCGTTCGCGAAGGGCTGCGTCGTGGCGCCTCCGCGAGGCACCACGCAGCTTGTGCCCACGCTGCGCTGCAGCAAAGCTGCCGCACCGCGTCTGCGGGCAATGCGGCTGGTACGGCGGACGCCAGGCGCTCGACATCGCCTGAGGCGGCACGCACGCTGATGACGCTGCCGGTCGCCGTCGATGCAATGGGCGGCGATGACGCTCCGCAAGCTGTCGTGAGCGGCGCGCTCGAGGCCGCAAGAGAGGGCCTCGAGGTTGTGCTCGTGGGCCGCCGCGAGGCGATCGTCGCCGCCGGCGGCGAGTCGCTGGACGTCTTTGAGGCGTCCGAGGTCATCGAGATGTCCGAGGAGCCCAGCCGCGCGGTGCGGACGAAGAAGGACTCCTCGATCTGCCGTGCGGTGAACGCCGTGCGCGACGGCGAGGCGTCGGCGGTGGTCAGCGCGGGCAACACCGGTGCCGTCGCCACGGCGGCGCTGCTGAGGCTGAAACGACTTCCCGGCGTTGCCCGTCCGGCCATAGCGGCTGCATTTCCTGTACCCGGCGCCGCCGGTCGCATCGCTCGCGTCCTGCTCGACTCCGGCGCCATGGCCGACTGCAATGCTCAGTGGCTGCACCAGTTCGCTCGCCTCGGCTCTGCCTACAGCCGCATCCGATTCGGCGTGGCAGCTCCGCGAGTCGGTCTGCTGTCGATTGGCGAGGAGTCCGAAAAGGGCAGTCAGCTCGTCAAGCAGACGCACCAGCTGCTCGCAGCCGACGACGACCTCGACTTCTACGGCAACGTGGAAGGGTCTGACGTTCTCGACGGCCCGGTCGACGTCGTGGTGACCGACGGCTTCACGGGCAATGTGGTGCTGAAATCGCTGGAGGGCACGGCCTCGTACTTCGTGCGCCTCATTCTCGAACGCCTCGCCGGCGGCGGGGCTGCCGGTGAGCAGGCGCTTCGCATCCTTGCCCCACTGGCCGACGAGATGAGCCCCGACAATGTCGGCGGCGCCATGCTGCTGGGCGTCAGAGGAGTCTGTGTCATTGCGCACGGCGCCTCGAGCCCGCGAGCGGTGACCAGTGCGATCAGGGTCGCGCATCGCATGGTCGAGGACGACTTGTTGGGTGCCTTGGAGGCGATGAGCCTCACGCCGTCCGCTGCGGGCCGCCGATAAGCTGCGGGCTCATCTGCTGCACGGACGTTTCGCAACGATGCCCCGATGCGCCGCTGCCGGGATGCTAGGAAGCCTCGAGGCAGGAGTGGCCATGCCCGCCGAGACCCATGTTCGCCAGAATCCTCCTGAGCGAGACGAGGTCGTCGAGCTCATTCGCAACCAGCTCTCCGACATACTGGAACTGGAGCCGTCACAGGTCGCAGAGTCGTCGTCGTTCGTGGACGATCTCGGTGCAGACTCGCTCGCCTTGATTGAGCTGGTCGAGGCGCTCGAGGAGGAGCTGGCGGACCGCACGGTGGGCTTTCGCATCGAAGACGAGGATCTCGAAGACCTCAAGACTGTTCGAGATGCCATCGACTATGTGATGGAGCGTGTCGGCTGAGGTGGCAGTTGCTGGTGCCGAACTCGCTGAGCACGATGGCTTCTCCGAGCGGGTCGGCTATCGCTTCGCAGACACCGGACTCCTGACCGAGGCGCTTTCGCATCGCAGCTGGTGCAATGAGCGCAACGCTGAACGGCCAGACGACGAGCGGGTGGTCTCCAATGAGCGTCTGGAGTTCCTCGGCGATGCTGTGCTCGGCCTGTGCATGTGCGAGCTTGCGATGGCCCGCTGGCCTGATCTGGGCCCCGGTGATCTCAGTGCAGTCCGTGCGGCGGTGGTGAACGCCGGCGCGCTGGCCCAAGCCGCTCGAAGCTGCGGGCTCGGACGTGTGCTGATGCTCGGCAAGGGCGAGTCTGCAACTGGTGGTGCCGACAAGGAGTCGATCTTGGCCGACGCGCTCGAAGCAGTGTTGGGCGCGATCTTCTTGGACGGCGGCCTGGGTGCAGCACGCGAAGCGGCCGATCGCCTGCTGGGCGCACGCCTCGCCACCGCAGCAGGCGAACCGGGTGCACGCGAGGCCAAGAACCGCCTTCAAGAACTCGTGTTTCGCCAGTTCGGCACCGAACCTGCCTATGACGTGTCGACATCTGGGCCTGCGCACCGACCTCGCTTCGTCGCCGCGGCGCGCGTCGCCACGACGGTCTGGGGCCGTGGAGAGGGCGCCACCAAGCGCAGCGCCGAGCGTCGCGCGGCGCAGGCCGCTGTTCTGCGACTGCTGCACGACGGCGCTGACGCAACTGCGGCCGACGAATCCGTATCTCCTGAGGAGCGAGTCCATGGCTGAACTGCCCGAGATCGAAATTGCGCGACGCGATCTGGAAAAGGAGATCGCCAGCCGCCGGATCAAGACCGTCGAGGTTCCCGGGACCAAGAAAACGCTGCCCGCGATGCGGTCGAAGCAGCAGTTCGCCGATCTGCTCGAAGGCAGCAAGATCGAGTCGGTGTCTCGCGAGGGCACGCTGCTGCTCTTCGACCTCGGACCCGAGAAGATCATGGTGGCGCGTCTGGGCGCCACCGGCTCGTTTCGACGAGCAACCTCCAGAACACCTCATGAACCCGGCACGAAAGTGGTCTTGACCTTCACCAAGGGCGGACAGCTGCGCCTAGTTGACACTGGTGCCGAAGCGATACTGCGCGTGTTCGCGAGGAAGCGCTACTTCAAGCTGTTCCCGGGCCAAGCCGACCTCGGCTTCGATCCGGTCGACATGCCGATGCCGTGGACTGACTTCGCCCTGATGCTGCGTGGACGCTCTGAGACCATCCGCGAACTGCTGTTGGACCAGAGCTTCGTTGTGGGGCTCGGACCGATGTACTCCGACGAGGTGCTGCATGCGGCACGGCTCTCCCATGCTCGCGTCGCCAGCAGGCTGAACACTCAGGAAGTCCGTCGGCTCTACCGCGCCATCGTCGAGACGGTTCACAACTCCATCAAGTACCGCGGCGCCGGAACCGGAGGCCATCTCGACATCTTCGGCAAGTCCGGGGGCTTCGATCCCTACCTGGAGGTCTTCGGGCGTGCAGGCGAGCGCTGCCGCAATGGCAGGGGCAACGTCCTGACGACCGTGATCGGAGACATGACGCACCACTACTGCGACTACCAAGTGTAAGCGTCCGCCTGAGCGTCGCGAGCTGTCGTGTTCCTCCGTTCCCTCACCTTGTCGGGCTTCAAGTCGTTTGCCGACAGCGCCACGCTGACCTTCGAGCCGGGCGTCACGGTGGTGGTAGGCCCCAACGGCAGCGGAAAATCGAACGTCGTGGACGCCATTGCTTGGGTGCTCGGCGCGCAGAGCCCGCGCGTGCTGCGTGGTCAACGGATGGACGACGTGGTCTTCGCGGGAACAGATCGCCGCAGCGCCTTGGGCAGAGCTCAGGTCACGTTGGTCATCGACAACGAGTCGCAGGCCCTGCCCGCTCCTACAGCCGAGGTCGCGATCACCCGCACGCTGTTCCGCTCGGGAGAATCGGAGTATGCGCTCAACGGGACGCCGTGGCGACTGCTCGACCTGCAGGAACTCCTCAACGACGCAGGCGTCGGGCGTCAGCAGCACATCATCGTGGCACAAGGCCAGATCGAGCAGGTCCTCGCCGCTCACCCCGAGGACCGGCGCGCGCTGATCGAGGAAGCCGCCGGCGTGTTGAAGTTCCGGCGCCGCAAGGAGCGAGCGCAGCGGCGGCTCGAGCGCACCGAGGCGAACGTCACGCGCCTCGTTGACCTGCAGCGGGAGCTGCGACGTCAGCTGCGGCCGCTCGAACGGCAGGCTGCCGCTGCCCGCCGGCACCGAGAGCTCGGCGCGGAGCTCGCACAGATCCAGCTGTACAACGCCGGACGTGAGCTGGCAGAGCTTCAGCAGGCGCAGGCGGAATGCGATGCCCAGCGAGGCGAGCTGGCGGCGCAGCGCGAGTCCGGTGCAGCGTCGATGGCAGAGATCGACGGCGCAATCGACGATGCGCAGTCGCAGCTGGCCCAACTCACCGCAGGACCAGACGATCGCCTGCCGCGCGTGGCGTCGATGTCGGAACGCGCACGCGGCCTGATCGGCCTGACCTATGAGCGGGTGCGTTCCGTTGAACGAGAGCGCAACGCCATGCTCGACGCCGATGTCATGGCGACGCTGACCGACGAGCACGAGCGCGTCACCGCCGAGCTGGCCGAGCTGGAAACTGCGCCGCAGCAGACGCCGTCGACCGGGGCAATGGGCGACGCGGTGGACTCGGGCGATACCGGCCACCCGCAGGTGCAGTGGACTGCCGTGCAGGCAGCCGAGACAGCACGCGCCGAGGCCGAAGCCCGCCTGCGCGCTGCCGCTGCGGCGCTGGCCGAGTCCGACGAGCATCGGCGCGGCGCGTCAGAGGAGCTGCAGCACTGGATCGGAAGATTCGAAGCGTTGTCTTCGGCTGTCGCCGCCGCACGCAGCGACACGGGCGCCGCCGCGCTGGGGGACTTGGCGGGTGTGGGAGGCGTACTCGGTGAACTGGTGACCATCGACCACGGCTGGGAAGCGGCCGCCGAGGCGGCCGCCGACGGAGCGTTGTCTGCGGTGGTGGTGCGTGACGACCGAACTGCAGCCGCAGCATTGGCGCTGCTTGCCGATGCCGACATGTGCGGCGCCGTGATCTCGCTCGAGAAGCTGCCGCCGGCCGGTTGCCAGAACGATGGGACCGGCGAGTCGCTGCTGCACGCTGATGCGCGGGGAGACTTCGTGCGAACCCATCTGCAGGTTGCCACCGATGCACCGCAGTGGTGCCGGGACCGACTCGAGAGATTGCTCGACGCAGTGGTCGGCGCAGCCATCTGCGTTCGAGGAAACTGGACCAGCGCGTATGACTGCGCGCTCGCGGATCGTGCATCGGTGTTCGTCACCGCGAGCGGCGACCGATTCGGGCCTCGGCGCTGGCGGATCGGCACCGCCGGAACCGCCGCGGCCGCCGCCGTGCTGGCCCAAGCGCGCACCCGCATCGACGAACTGACGCTGCTCGATCGGCAAGCCGGCACAGCGTGGGCCTCGGCGAACCAAGCGCACCGCGCCGCCCTCGACGCCTGCGCGCAGGCACAGCGCAGCGCCGAGACGCTGCGACGTCGAATGGAGGCCGCAGACGCACAACAGGCTGCCGAGGCGCAAGCGTCGCAGGACCGCGCTGCTGCTGCGCGCCGGCGCAGATCGGTGCTCGACGAACGGCTCAGGGCGGTGTCTCAACGGCTCGAGCGTCATGAGAGCGCTCGCGCTGACGCATCGGCTCGGCTGGATCGAATCGATGCCGTCGTGTCGGGCCTCGAACGCCTCGCGCAGCTGCTCTCGCAGTGTCGGAAGCGCCTCGAAGCCCAGGAGCGGCAGCTTCGCGCACGTCACGAGAGCCGCACCGAGCTGGTTCGCCGGCTGACCGAGCGCCTCCATGCGCTCCGTCGAGAACGCGAGGCTGCGGAGGCCCACCAAGAGCATCTGCGCACGAAGCTGACTGCGCTCGACATTGCCGATGCACAACGAGCCGGCGGACGAGACAGCGTGATCTCGCTGCTGCGCACCGAGCTCGCTGCGGATCCCGCAACAGCCCTCGCGGCACCGCCGCCATTGCTGCCGCACGGCATCACTGCAGCGGCGCATGAAGCCTCACTGCGCGCTGACCTGCGGCGTCTCGGCCCCGTGAATCCGCTGGCCCTGTCGGAATTCGAGGCCGCTTCGGAACGATTCGATTTCGTCGCCGGCCAGCTTGCTGACGTACGAAGCAGTCGCCGAGAGCTGAACCAAGTAATCCGCGCCATCGACCAAGAGATCATCGCGAGCTTCACGCTGGCGTTCGACGATGTTGCCCGGAACTTTGCCGAGCTGTTCGAGACGCTGTTCCCTGGCGGCACCGGCACGTTGTCGCTCACCGATCCCCACGAGCCCTTGACCTGCGGCGTCGAACTCGACGTCCGACCGGCGGGCAAGCGCATCGGGCGCCTGTCGCTGCTGTCGGGCGGCGAGCGCTCGCTGGTCGCGCTGGCCTATCTGTTTGCCGTCTTCCGCAGCCGGCCGTCGCCCTTCTACGTGCTCGATGAAGTCGAAGCAGCTCTGGACGACGTCAACCTGCAGCGCTTCTTGCGGCTCGTCGCAGAGTTCCGGCGCGAATCGCAGCTGATCATCGTGAGCCATCAACGCCGCACCATGGAAGCGGCTGATGTCCTCTATGGCGTGTCCATGCCCCCCGGCGGCACCAGCGTGGTCGTGTCGGAGCGGCCGGCAGAGGCCGCAACCGCTCCTCGGTAGCCTGCTCGTCCGTGAGTAGCACGGCAACGCTCATCCTCGTCATGGTCGCCGTCACGGTGCTGCTCGGTGCGCTTCCGTTCATTCAGCGAGCAGTGCAGCGCCGCCGTCGGCCGACATCGCCGGCGCCGACGGGCGGCCGGGCGAGTTCGCCACATGACGCGGACTGCTCCGGCACGGCGCCGCCGCACGCCGACGAGCCGGCAGTGGATCGTGTTGCGTCCGCCGAAGCGAAACCGCTGCCGCGTGAAGCCATGTTCGCGTCTGGACTGGCCGCGGCGCGTCGCAGGCTGCGCGATCGGCTGGCGTCGATCCAGCGGCGCCAAGCCGATTCGACGACATGGGAGCTGCTGGAGGAGGCCTTGCTCGGCGCCGATGTCGGCGTCGCCACGACGATGGCCACGCTGGACCGCCTGCGGCAGACCGCTGCGGAGACCGACATCGTCGATGCAGACCAGCTGACCCAGGCGCTGGCCGACCAGATGCGCCGGACCCTCGTCGCGGATCGCTCGCTGCGCTTGGACTCGCCGACACCGGAGCGCGTCATGCCCGTGTGGCTGTTCGTGGGGGTCAACGGTGTCGGCAAGACCACCACCATCGGCAAGGTGGGCGCCCGCCTGGCCGCCCAAGGCCGGCGCGTCGTCATGGCCGCGGGCGACACGTTCCGTGCCGCTGCAGCATCGCAGCTGCAGAAGTGGGCCGATCGATGCGGTGCAGAGGTGATCTCCGGCAGCGACGGCGCTGATCCCAGCTCGGTCGTGCATGACGCCGTCAGCGCCGCGGCGGCCCGCAACGCCGATGTGGTGCTGGCAGACACCGCAGGCAGGCTGCAGAACCGCAAGAACCTGATGGACGAACTGGCCAAGGTCCGCCGGGTCGCCGACCGGGCGCCCGGGGCGGTCGTCGAGACGCTGCTCGTCATCGACGCCACCACCGGTCAGAACGGCTTGAGCCAGGCGCGCGCGTTCGCTGAAGCCACCGATGTCACCGGCGTCGCGCTCACCAAGCTGGACGGTTCGGCCAAGGGCGGGATCGTCTTCGCCATCGAGGCCGAGCTGGGCCTGCCGGTGAAGCTGGTGGGACTCGGCGAGGGTGCCGACGACCTCGTCGACTTCGACCCCGACCGCTACATCGAAGCACTGCTCGGCACCGGTGCGCAAGACTCCTGCACACCCCAGGACGTTGCAACCAAGGACGGCACAGCCCATGACGGCATAACCCGGGCCGGCCGAGAAGCCCTGATGGTGCAGGACTGAACGATGTTCGACTCGCTGACGGAGCGCTTGTCGGGCACCTTGCGCAGCTTGCGCGGCCGGGCGCGGATGCGGACTGCCGACATCGACGAGGCATTGGCCGAGATCCGGTTGGCCCTGCTCGAGGCCGATGTCCATGTCGGGGTGGCACGCCGCTTCGTGGAGCGTGTCCGACAGCGGAGCACGGCCGGCGAGGTCGCCGCAAGCCTCACGCCTGGCCAGCAGGTCACCAAGATCGTCAACGAGGAACTCATCGACATTCTCGGCGGCAGCCCGCTGAGCGTCCAGTTCGCGCCGAAGCCGCCCACCGTCGTGCTGCTCGCCGGACTCCAAGGCGCCGGAAAGACGACTGCTGCGGCCAAGTTGGCGCAGTGGTGCAAATCTCAAGGTCGCAACCCGATGCTGGTCGGTGCTGACCTGCAGCGTCCCGCAGCGGTGGAGCAACTGCGCCTGCTCGCTCGCAGCATCGATGTAGAGGTGTGGAGCGAACCGGGCGATCCTGTGGCCTGCGCGGCCGGCGGCCTCGACCGCGCCCGGCAAGCGGGCCGCGACGTGCTGATCGTGGACACTGCCGGCCGCCTGGCCATCGATGCGGAGCTCATGTCTGAGGTGGCCCGCATCTCCGATGCCGTCGAACCCCACTACACGTTCCTCGTTGTCGACTCGATGGTCGGACAAGACGCAGTCGCAACCTCAGAGGCGTTCCATGCGACGCTCGAAGTGGACGGGATCATCCTGACCAAGCTCGACGGCGATGCGCGCGGAGGCGCCGCGCTGTCTGTGGCCGAAGTCGTAGGACGTCCGGTGGCTTTCGCCTCGGTGGGCGAGAAGATCGACGATTTCGAGCAGTTCCATCCGGACCGCATGGCGAGCCGGATTCTCGGCATGGGCGATGTGATGACGCTCATCGAGAAGGCAGAGCAGGTCTTCGAGCAGCAAGAAGCTGAGGAAGCAGCGCAGCGTCTCGCCGAAGGCACCTTCACACTCGATGACTTCGTGGACCAGCTTCGTCAGCTGCGCAAGATGGGCAACCTCCGCAGCATCGTGTCGATGATGCCGGGCATCTCCGAGCAGGTCCGCAACGCCGAGATCGACGACGACCGCATCACCACCGCCGAGGCCATCGTGCTGTCCATGACCCCGGCTGAGCGTGTGTCGCCGGAGATCATCGACGCGTCGCGCCGGGCTCGAATTGCCGCCGGCAGCGGCACCTCATCGGCGCAGGTCGGCAACCTGCTCAAGCAGTTCACGCAGATGCGCAAGATGATGGGTGGCATGTTGGGCATGGGTTCGAAACGAAGGCCCTCCAGCAGGACTGCCCGCAAGCGAGGAAAGGGCGCGCCCCGCTCTGGGCGAGGCACCCGCACAGGCGGGACGCGGGTTGGCTCGCGGCAGGCAGCATCGCCGAGCACGATCGCCGCTGTGCGCGACGGCGACATGATCGACTGGGAAGCACTGGACCTGAAGCTGCCTGGCCGCTGAACTCGCCGTGCCGAACCCGGCGCGCTGAATCCTCGGGACCCTCGGGCGGTTGCGAGGCGGTGTGCCGCTAGACTCCAGCGCTCACGCGGCTCGTGCCTCATGCAGCGTGTCGAGCCCCGCTCGCAGGCCCGACGATCCCTCGGAGTCTCCAGCTCACGGGGTCCTTCAACTCACTTGCCTCAACGGGAGCACCATGGCCGTTCGTCTTCGCCTCAAACGCACGGGCAAGAAGAAGCAGCCCACGTATCGGGTCGTCGCTGTCGACGGTCGCAAACCCCGCGACGGCCGCGTGCTGGAGGTCATCGGCACCTACGACCCTCGACGGTCGCCATCGGCGATCTCGATGGTCAATGAGCGTGCAGTCCACTGGCTGAGCCACGGTGCCCAGCCCAGCGACACCGTCTCCAAGCTCCTGACGATCTCGGGAGCATGGGAGGAGTTCCGCTCCCTGCGCGCGCCGGAATCGGTCGACGCCGGCACCGAGGTCGCGACACCAGCAGCGGACGAGCCGGCGTCGGCGCCTCCTGATCTGGTACTCGACGCGCCTGAGCCCACGGCCCACGGATCACCCGCACCTGGATCTGGGCCGGCACCGGACACTGGAGGCGTCCTGTGACCGACGGTCCTGCCGACAACCACAGCGAGACCACCACCGCTGAGGAAGTGCTGCTGTATCTCATCGCCCAGCTGGTCGAGCATCCCGACCAGGTGGAAGTCGAGATCGCGGAGTCGGGCTCGAAGCTGAGCCTGAACGCAACGGTGAGCTCCGACGACATCGGCCGAGTGATCGGCAAGCGAGGCCGCGTCGCCAACGCCATCCGAACGCTGGTGCGCGCAGCAGCCCATCGCGATGGCCTCCAGGTCGAAGTCGACTTCCGGGACTGATCCCCGCCGCCCGTCCGGCCTGCTGGAGATCGCCACCGTCGGACGCGCGCACGGTGTGCGCGGCGAAGTGGTGGTGCATCCGATCACCAACCGGCTTGAGCGATTCGACGTCGGCTCGAGACTCATGACCGCCGGCGGGGAGCGGGCAATCGTGGGGGCCCGCTGCGATGGCGCTCGGTGGCTCATTGCTTTCGAGGGCATCTGCGACCGTGATGCTGCTGTTGCGCTGACGGGTACGACCTTGTTTGCCGAGCCGTTGGACGATCGCGACGAACTGTGGGTACACGAGCTCTGCGGGAGTTCGGTCGTCGATCAGCACGGATTCCGAGCGGGCGAGGTCGTGAGTGTGGTGGCGAATCCCGCTGCTGACCTGCTCGAACTCGACACCGGACACCTCGTGCCGCTGACATTCGTCGTGGACTGTGAGCCCGGCGCCGTCCATGTCGAGGTGCCCGATGGCCTCTTCGAGCTCGGCTAGCACGGCCGGCACGCCGAGAGCGCCACTGGGCCGGCCCGGAGCGAACAGGCCCCGAGCGGGCAGGCCCCGAGCGAGCAGGACTAGTGCGCTGTTGCGCATCGGCCTCTTCTCCGTGTTTCCGGCAGAGCTCGACGCGATGTGCGAGCTGAGCATTCTCGGACGAGCCCGTCACCGCGGTGTGCTCGACATCTGCTGCTGGGACTTGCGGTTGGCGACCACCGACGCGCATCGCACGATCGACGATGCTCCCTTCGGAGGAGGTCCGGGCATGATCCTGATGCCCGAGCCGGTCTTCGCCGCTGTGGAAGCGGTCGCGCCGCCGCGGCCGCTGCTGCTGCTCGATCCTGGCGGCAGGCGATTTGATCACGCGATGGCTGCCGACTTGGCGACTTCGGGCGGTTTCAGCCTGCTGTGCGGTCGCTACGAAGGTGTCGACGAGCGCATCCGAACCGAGCTGGTCGATGATTCGGTCTCGATCGGCGACGTGGTGCTGGCCGGCGGCGAATTCGCGGCGATGGTCATCGTGGAAGCTGTCAGCAGGCTCGTCCCCGGCGTGCTCGGCAACGCGGAATCGACCTCCGGCGAGAGCTTCACGGCGGGGCTGCTCGGCCATCCCCAATGGACCCGTCCGGCATCGTTCCGCGGACTCGAAGCGCCTGCGGTCTTGCGCAGCGGCGACCACGGTCGAGTCAGTCGCTGGCGTCAGGCGATGGCGCTGGTTCGCACCGCCTCGCAGCGCCCGGACCTCCTGGCGGCACGAGGCGTGAGCGACGCTGATCGAGCGCTGCTCGCCGAGTTCGGCCTCGAACTCGACGAGCCGACCGCTAGCCTGCCGAACTCGTCACGCCGATCACCGGAGCCGGACCGCCATGAGCAGCACTGATGTCGTCGAACAGGCCCGTCTTCGGGACGATCATCCCGACTTCGGCCCCGGCGACACGGTGCGCGTGCATGTACGCGTCGTGGAAGGCAACCGGCAGCGCACCCAGGTCTTCGAGGGCTACGTAATCGCACGGCATTCGTCGGGCATCAGCGCGACGTTCACCGTTCGCAAGCTCAGCTTCGGGGTGGGAGTCGAGCGGACGTTTCCGCTGCATGCGCCTACCATTGCGAAGATCGAGCGCATCGCGGTCGGAGACGTGCGCCGGGCGAAGCTGTACTACCTGCGCGATCGGGTCGGCAAGGCAGCACGCATCCGCGAGAAGCGCTTCTAGGGTCACGCCGTCGGTCGCTCCCGAGGGCCGAACGCGCGTGACCGATCGGCGTCAGGCACTCGGCAAGCACGGCGAGGACTTGGTCGAGCGCTGGTACGCAGAGCGCGGCTACCGCGTCCTGGAACGCAACTGGCGATGTTCGCTGGGAGAACTGGACCTCGTGGTGTCAGACGGCTCGCAGTTGGTGTTCTGCGAGGTCAAGACACGGTCCAGCGATCGCTATGGCACCGGCTTCGAGGCGATCACCTCCCGCAAGCAGCAGCAGGTTCGTCGTCTCGCCGCGCACTACGTCCGCTGGCGTGGCGGTTGGAAGGGATCGTTGCGCTTCGACGCGGCCTCCGTGGCGCGTGACGGTGTCAGGGTGCGCTGCAGCGCGTTCTAGCCAGGCTTTCTCGGCGGCGCCGCCCTCGTGGCGTCGCGCCTGTGGGGCTGTTTCGTGCGGTGTGTTGGTCAGCCCAGCAGGGCCCATATGACGAGACCCGCCGCCACGAACGCGGCGGCAGCCACCAGCCAGTAGTCGAGCTGGGTCGTGCGGCGGTTGCGATACGGGTCATAGCCCATCGGTGCAGTATCGCCGGATCGCAAGAGCGCTGGAGTCATGCGCTCGCAGCCCGGCGCCGGTCCGGCGAAAACTCCTGTCGGCGCCGTCGCGCAGCCGTCTAGCTTGAGCGCCACGTTCGCCAGTGCAGCGGTCATCGCCACCTCGGTGCCGCGCCGCTGACCGATGTGGCCGACCGCATCTGATCGTGGCCCCGAGCGGGCCTCCTCGCCACCGCCGGACCGTTCCTCGCAAGGACTTCTCCGGCGCGAACCGCGGGAGGAGGCCCATGCTGGCCACTGCAACGGCCGCGACGCTCGTCGGCGTCGACGGCCACGTCGTCACCGTCGAAGTGCACACCTCGAACGGTCTGCCGTCGTTCACGATCGTCGGGCTGCCCGACGCGGCGTGCCGTGAGGCACGCGATCGCGTGCGAGCTGCGGTGCTGTCATCGGGCTTGAAGTGGCCCGACAACCGCGTCACCGTCAATCTGGCGCCGTCGGGACTGCGCAAGGGCGGCGCCGTGCTGGACCTTGCCATGGCGGTGGCCGTGCTCGCAGTGACCGAGCAGGTGCCGATCGAGTCGTTGCGCGACAAGGCGTTCTTGGGCGAGCTCGGCCTCGACGGCACCGTGAGGATCACCGCCGGCATCCTGCCGCTTGCCGACGCGCTTCGTGACCGTGACGTGGTGGTGGCAACCGATGCCTACCATGTCGCGTTGGCGACTGATCCACGAGCGGTTCACGCCGTGGCGACGCTTGGCGAGCTCGCGTCGGTGCTCGCCGGCCGCGCCGGGTGGCCCACAGCACCACCTGCTCCGCCGCAGCCGCCAGCACCCGCGCTGCCGGATCTCGGTGATGTCGTCGGGCAGCCGCTCGCCCGCCGCGCGGTCGAGGTCGCTGCCGCCGGCGGCCACCACCTGCTGATGCTGGGCCCGCCAGGGGGCGGGCAAGACGATGCTGGCGCGCCGTCTGGCGGGACTGTTGCCCGAACTCGCCCGACGCTCCGCGCTGGAGGCGACGCGAGTGCAGTCGGCTGCCGGCTTGCCGCTGCCGAGGGGACTGGAGACACGCCCGGCGTTCCGCAGCCCGCATCACACTGCCACCGTTGCGGCGCTGATCGGCGGCGGCACGGCGGCCATTCGCCCCGGCGAGATCTCCCTCGCACATCGAGGCGTGCTGTTCCTCGACGAGCTAGGCGAGTTCGCGCCGAGCGTGCTCGATGCCATGCGCCAGCCGCTCGAGGAGGGAGTGGTGCGGGTGAGCCGGGCGGCGGGGGCATGCACGTTTCCGGCCAGGTTCTTGCTGGTTGCAGCCATGAATCCATGTCCGTGCGGTCATGCCGGACGGCCCGACGCCTGTCGCTGTTCCGACAACGTTCGTCAGCGGTATCTGCGCCGGCTGTCGGGTCCGCTGCTGGACAGATTCGACCTGCGGGTACAAGTTCAGCGCCCCGACCCGGACCAGTTGCTCGGCGGCACGCGCGGCGAATCCACAGCGCCGGTCGCAGAGCGGGTGGCTGCGGCCCGCGCCAAGGCCGCTGATCGTGGGGTGGCGACGAATGCCGAGCTGGCACCCGATCAGCTCGACCTCCACGCACCGATCACCGCAGAAGCCCGGCGGGAACTGCGCGTGCGCTTGCGAAACGGCCTGCTGAGCGGTCGCGGGCTCCATCGCGTGCGCTGCGTCGCCTTGACGCTGTGCGATCTCGACGGCGGCCAGGACGTGATCGACGCGCAGCGGCTGCACGAAGCCCTTGCGCTTCGAGCCACCGTTCGTGCCCTGCACGCCCCGGCGACGAGCGCATGAACGGACTCGCCGACCAGCATGCCGCTCAGCATGCCGACGAGCGCGCAGAGCTCGCAGCGCTGATCGAATGGTGCTCGTTGCCGCACATCGGGCCGGCCCGACTCCGAGTCGTGCTCGACGGCCGAACGGCAGTCAGCGCCGTGGAGGACCTGTGCTCAGCTCGCGCGCCCCTCCTCGAAGCGCTGAACGCCTGCCGCGGCGTGAGTGCATCGCTGGTCGCAGCTTGGCGAGACCGTCTCGGTTCTGCGCTGCGGCGAGCTGAGACGACCAACCAGCCGGTCGGGGAAGACAGGCTCAGGGCCCACGAACAAGCGGGCATCTGGTTGCATCGGCCCGCCTGCACCGACGCCGACGGGCTGTGGGACGCAGACCCTGAGCCGCCCGTGCTGCTGTTCGGCCGCGGCGAGCGGATTGACGCACGACCGCGGTGCGTCGGCATCGTGGGTACACGGCGATGCAGCGCCTATGGGCGCACGGTGGCCAAGCTCCTCGGCGCAGGACTCGCCGAGGAGGGTGTCGCGGTGGTGTCGGGACTGGCGACCGGCATTGACGGCATAGCGCAGCGCGCAGCACTCGACGCAGGCGGCCCGGTCATCGGCGTCGTCGGCAGCGGGCTGGACTGCGTGTACCCGTCGGCCAACCGGACGCTGTGGACCGATGTGGCCGCAGCGGGTTCGCTGCTCAGCGAGTACCCGCTCGGCACGCCGGCCGCACCATGGCGTTTCCCCGCGCGCAATCGCATCGTGGCGGCACTGTGCGAGGTGTTGGTCGTGGTCGAGTCAGGCCCGACCGGTGGGTCGATGTACACGGTCGACGCTGCGGCCGAACGGGATCGGCTCGTGATGGCCGTGCCGGGCCCGATCACCAGCGCTGCGTCGGCCGGCACGAATCGGCTCATCGTCGAGGGCTGCGCACCGGCGTGCGGCGTCAGCGATGTCTTGGTTGCGCTGGGCGGCACGGCGACTGCGGCAGGTCCTCGTGCCGCAGGTGCCATGACCGCTGCCGCAGGCGACATCGCTGCTGCCGGGTGCACAACGACCGTCGACCACCACGTGACAGACGACCCGCTGCTCCGCAGCATCTTGGACGAGTTGGTGAGCGGACCGCGTTCGGTCGACGAGCTGGCCTTGGCGCTGAAAGCCTCGCTCGCCGCGCTGACCTCGTCGCTGGCCCGACTGCAGCTGCAGGGCTGGGTCTGCGAGACGGGCGGATGGTGGGAGAAGACCCGATGAGCGCTCCGAGGGGTTGTGGCGTCGGGTGGAATGCAGCCGATGCCGCTCGGTACCGTGGTGTCAGTGGCCGATGCGCCGCCGTCGTGGCGAGTACCCGAGTTCGTGACGTCGCTCACCGCAGCCTCGGATGCCACCAGGCGCGCCTACCGCTGCGATCTGTGCCAGCTGGCCGAGTGGGCCGCTCGGGCAGGGCTCGACTCGCCCGGCGACATCGACAGACGCTGTCTGCGACGCTACATCGCATTCTTGTCGGTTCGCGGCCTCGCGCGACGTTCGGTGGCTCGCAAGGCATCCGTGCTCCGGCGTTACTTCGGATGGTTGGTCCAGCAGGGCGTCAACGAGACGGATCCGGCGCTGGGGCTCGTCGCGCCGACCGGCCAAGGACGCCTGCCACGCGTGCTCAGCGCGGCCGAGGTGACCCAGCTGCTGGGCGACGGCACGGTGCCCGACGATCCGGTCGAGCTGCGAGACCGCCTCGTGCTCGAGTTGCTGTACGGCAGCGGCCTGCGGGTCGCCGAGCTCTGCGGACTCGATCGCGGCGCTGCTGCGCCGCCAGATGCGCACGTCACGGTGATCGGCAAAGGCGCCAAGCAGCGCCGGGTGCCGCTCAGCGAGCCGTCGATGGCATTGCTCGGCGCGTGGCAGGCCGGCGGCAGCGACGAGTTCGATGCGCGCCAGCTGAGCGGACCGACCGAACGGGACCATGCAGCGCTGCTGGTGAACCGACGCGGCAATCGCCTCGGGCCACGCGACGTGCGAAGAATCATCGATCGACGCTCTCCCGCACCGACGCATCCTCATGCATTGCGGCACACCTACGCGACGCACCTGCTCGACGGCGGCGCCGATCTGCGCGTGGTGCAGGAGTTGCTCGGCCATCAGCGGCTCGCGACCACCCAGATCTACACACGGGTCAGCAAAGAGCGTCTGCGACAGGTCTACGAGTCGGCGCACCCGCGCGCCTAGCGGCGGCGCTGCTGCTCGTCGCCGCGACCGTGTTCGCGGTCGGCAGCGATCCGGCTTCAGCGCAATCGGAACCGCCGACTCCTGAGGCGCCCACGCAGTCGGCGCCTCAGCTGGCCTACATCCGACCGGTGCGGGGAACGGTGATCGATCCGTTCCGCCCGCCGGCAGAGCGCTGGGGAGCCGGCAACCGCGGCTGGGAGTTCGCGACCCAGCCCGACTCGCCCTTCTGGGCTGCCGCGCACGGCGTGGTCAGCTTCGCCGGGCCTGTCGGCGGACGGCTGCATGTCACCGTGAGCCACCCTGACGGTCTGCGCGTCTCGTACTCAGGGGTTGCGACCATCGGCGTGCGCCGGGGACAGCACGTCGAGCAGGGCCGGCGGCTCGGCACGACGGGCAAGCGGCTGCATGTCGGCGTGCGCCGTGGAGATGTCTACCTGGACCCGGCTTCGATCTTCGGCCCAGTCGAGCGAAGCGCAAGCGCCTCTGCCTCCGACCGTGTGCGCTTGGTGCCGACCGTGCTGCCGGTGTATCGGCTGCAGCTTCGCTGGATACACTTCGCCGCCGGCAGTCGTGCTCTCGGGCCGGGTGTCCGGTAGTCGATCATGCCGGAAACCCAGCTCCGGCGGCTCGGCCACGCTTCCCTTGCCAGGTCCCCAATGTCAACTGAGCAGCCGGGGCGACCCCACAGTCGCCGCTGTCCAAGCGGCGTCGTCCCCGGCGCAGAGATGCCAACTGTGGGGAGGAGCACCTATGACCGCAGTCGTGACCATGTCCGACCTGCTCGACGCCGGCGTCCACTTCGGCCACCAGACACGTCGCTGGAATCCGAAGATGGAGCGCTTCTTGTGGGGCGAGCGCAACGGCATCTACATCATCGATCTGCGCCAGACGCTCGATCTGCTCGAGGAGGCGTATGCATACGTGCGCGACAGCGTGGCCGGCGGGGGCACCATTCTGTTCGTCGGCACCAAGCGTCAAGCGCAGCATCCCATCCAGCGGCATGCCCACGCGTGCGGCATGCCGTACGTGAATCAGCGCTGGCTGGGCGGAATGCTGACCAACTTCCGCACGATCCGCGGCCGGGTCACCAAGATGCTGGAGTACGAGCGGATGCAAGCTGCCGGCGATTTCGACAATATGCCGAAGAAGGAGGCTTTGGTACACACTCGAGAACTCGCCAAGCTGCAGCGCAACCTGAACGGGATCCGGAACATGGACAAGCTGCCGGACGCCATCTTCGTGCTCGACACTCCGAACGAGCACATCGCCGTGGCCGAGGCTGTCCGACTGAAACTGCCGGTGGTAGCCGTTGCAGACTCGAATTCCGATCCCGATCCGATCACCTACGTCATCCCGGGCAACGACGATGCCATTCGTTCCACCGAGCTGCTGTGCCGGGTCATCGCCGAGGCCGCCATGGAAGGCCGCTACATGGCCGAGCGAAGCGGCGTCGCGGCTGTTCCGGCCGGGGAGCGCTCGCCCGAAGAGCAGGCGCGCATCGATGCCAAGCAGGCCGAAGCACAGCGAGCCGCAGTGGCCGAGGCCGCAGCTCGCGAGGCCCGCATCGCCGCCGAACAGGCGAAGAAGGCAGCGGCGGCAGCAGCCGTTCCCGATATGCGGACCCCGCCCGGCAGTGCTGCGTTCGCCGATGCCGACAGTGACCTGCCCCTCGGCGACGCCGCAGCCGCAGAGCAAGGCAATCAACAGGCCGCGGCCGACGACGCCGACGACGCTGACACGGCCGCCCACGCTGTCGCATCAACAGGAGCTGACTGACATGGCGACGTTCGCTGCCGCCGACGTTCAGGCCCTGCGCCGCGCGACCGGCGCCGGGATGATGGATGCCAAGAAAGCGCTGACGCAATGCGACGGTGACGCCGTGGCAGCAGCACAGTGGCTTCGTGAGAGCGGCATCGCCAAGTCAGCCACGCGGGCCGGCCGCACGAACACCGACGGCATCGTGGTGGCTCGCGTGGTGCGCGACGGCGACCGTTCGATCGGTGCCATCGTGGAGCTGCGGTGCGAAACCGACTTCGTGGCCAAGTCCGACGGATTCGGCGCGATGGCCGAGAAGCTGCTGAGCAAGGTGATCGAGGGCGGTCCTGATGCCGCCGCCGATGCCGCCGCCGACATCGACGACCTGAAGATTCAGCTGGCGGAGAACATCGCAGTCGGAAAGGTAGAGCACTTCGCGGCCCTGCCGGGTGCCTGCATCGACGCCTATGTCCACCATCAGAACGGCCGTGGCGTCAACGCCGTGCTGGTCGAGATCGAAGGTGCCGCCCCTGAGCTGGCCCATGACGTGGCGCTGCACATCGCGAGCAGTCGTCCCACCTACGTCAGCCGCTCGGACGTGCCGACTGAGGTCCTTGACCGAGAGCGAGCGACGCTTGAGGCCATCAGCCGAAATGAAGGCAAGCCCGAGGCTGCGCTGCCCAAGATCGTCGAGGGACGGCTGAAGGGGTACCTGAGGGAGCACACGCTCTTGGAGCAGAAGTTCGTGAAGGATGAGAAACGAACGATTGCCGACCTGCTCGGGTCGGCAATCGTGAGGCGGTTCGCTCAAGTCGAGATCGGCCGCTGAGCACCGCTGTGGCTGAGGCTGTGGGCCCGGCGTCGCAGCGCGCCCGGCGCATGGACGGCGCGTCGAGGTGGAGGCGGGTGGTGCTCAAGCTGTCCGGCGAAGCGTTGGCCGATGTCGGCGGCAACCATGTCAGCGCCGCAATCGTGGACGGGCTGGCCTCAGAGATCGCCGACGTGTGGACCTCCATGGACGTGGACATCGCCGTCGTCGTCGGCGGCGGCAACATCTGGCGCGGGATGGCGGGCTCGGTCGGCGGCATGGACCGCGCCCAGTCCGACCATATGGGCATGCTCGCCACCGTCATCAACGCGCTCGCGTTGCAAGACGCGCTCGAACGCAGAGAGGTGCCCACGCGGGTCATGACCGCCATCGGCATGGCGCAGATCGCGGAGCCCTACATTCGGCGCCGCGCCGTGCGCCATTTGGAGAAGGGCCGTGTGGTCATCTTCGCAGCCGGCACCGGCAACCCGTTCTTCACCACTGACACCGCAGCCGCGCTGCGCGCCGCAGAGGTCGACGCCGATGTCGTGCTGAAGGGCACGCATTCCGGTGTCGACGGTGTATACACGGCTGACCCGCAGGCCGATGACGACGCGCAGCTCCTCAGCGAGGTCACGTTTCTCGAAGTGTTGTCGCGAGAGCTGGCGGTCATGGACTCCGCGGCGATCGCTGTGTGCAAGGACAATGCCACTCCTATCGTGGTGTTCGACCTGATGACGCGGGGCAACTTCCGTCGCGTCCTCGAAGGCGAATCACTGGGCACGCTGGTGCGCTGATCGTCTCTGCTGCATGCGCCTCGCAGATGCGCGGGTCGTGAGTACGCTGGCACATGTGAGCGAATTCGCCGCTGAGGTCTGCGCGGACGCTCGTGATCGAATGCGCAGTGCCGTTGAACACGCCCGCGGCAGCTTCGCCACCGTCCGGACGGGCCGCGCTTCGCCCGCACTTGTCGAGAAGCTCCAAGTGGACTACTACGGCGCTGCCGTTCCCTTGCAGCAGTTGGCCGGATTCTCGGTGCCCGAGGCTCGGATGCTCGTTATTCAACCGTTCGACAGGGCCGCGCTGGATGCCATCTCCAAGGCAGTCATGGAGTCGGAACTGGGCATCAACCCTGCGAGCGACGGCCATGTCCTGCGACTGCTCTTCCCGCCGTTGACCGAGGATCGACGCCGAGATCTGGTGCGGGTAGTGAAGCAGATGGCAGAGGACGGGAGGGTTGCGGTGCGCAACCTGCGTCGCAGTGCCCGTCACGATCTCGATACCCTCGAAAAGGAGAAGGAGATCTCCGGCGACCAGAAGCGCGGCTTCGAGCAACAGCTCGATGCTGACACCGCCTCGTTTGTCGGAGACATCGACCGGGCCTTGGAAGCCAAGGAGCAAGAGCTCCTCGAAGTGTGACTGAGCAGGTCTGCAGGCATATGTCCGACACCAGCGCGCATCCGCCGACGCACTCCGCTTCCGGGCCCAGCGATCCTGCATCTCAAGCTCCGACGAGCAACGACGATCCGATGAGCGACGAGGATCCGCTGGGCTCGACGCAGCCGCTGGTGAGCTTCGACGCTGCCAGAGACGCTGACACCGCCGAGCCAGTCGTTCCGGCTGCCAAGCCGCAACGACGCGGAGGCTCGCGCATGTTTCCCCAGCTGCCCGACGACCCGCGCTTGGTCGGCGAGGCTTCTGCGCTGTCCGAAGCGAGCGCAGCGGCCGGCCATCAGGCTGAACCGAGCGATTCGGCCGGTGAACACAGCGAATCGGGACAGGACCAAGCCCACGGTGCTGCAGCGACGATCTCTGATCCTCACATCGGCTATCAGCCGTTGTTCGATTCGCCAACAGACGGTTCGCCTCCAGCCGTTCCGCCTACTGGCACGGCGCCGACGCAGGCTGATGTGCGGGCGATCCCCCCCGCAGACGTGCCGTCGCCCGCTGCCGGGACAGTGCAGACAGATACCGATCGCTTCGCCCAGTGGGCGGAGCTGGATGCGTCCGCATCTCACTGGCGCGAGGGGAACCAAGACTATGAGGAGCGTGGAATCGTGAGCGATGAGGCCCGGACTGTCGTGCGCGATGCCCCTGACGACACGGGCCGCTCCGGCCGCAATCTGCCGGCTGCTACTGCGGTGGGCGTCGTGCTTGGGGCGCTGTTCTTCGGCGCGCTGCGTCTGGGCGATGCTGTCACCGTTGCGCTCATCGCGATCGTGTTGGTCCTCGCAGCGGCGGAGTTCTACCGGGCTGCTCGGCCGCTGGGCTATCGCCCGGCCACACTCGCAGGCCTTGCGGGTGTAGCCAGCCTGACGGTAGCTGTGCATCTGCGGGGCGTCGAGGCGTACCCGATCGTGCTCGTCATCTCCGCTGCGACGATCTTCTGCTGGTTCCTGTTCGGCGTCGAACGCGAGCATCCGACCGCCAATATGGCCATCACCGCACTGGGCCTGCTGTGGGTCGGCGGTCTGGGGTCCTTTGCTGCGCTGATGCTGCGCGAACCGAACGGAGACTCGCTGCTGATCGGCGCCGTGATCGGGACCGTCGTGTACGACGTCGGCGGATACGTCGTCGGACGCACGACGGGCCAGAGCCGCCTGCCCGCGCGGATCAGCCCGAACAAGACCCATGAGGGGCTCATCGGAGGCATCGTGCTGTCGGTGGTGATCACCACGCTTGTGCTCAATCGCTTTCCTGGCGTGTTCCCGTGGACCGCAAGTCTCCTCGACGCGCTGTGGCTGAGCCTCGCCGTCGGGCTCGCGGCACCGCTCGGCGATCTGACGCAGTCAATGGTCAAGCGAGATGTGGCCATCAAGGACATGGGCAATCTGCTGCCCGGCCACGGCGGTGTCCTCGACCGCTTCGATGCACTGCTCTTCTCGCTGCCGGTCGCATACTTCGTCGGCATGAACGTCGTGGACCTGCCCGCATGAGTGCTCCGTCGGCGCAGCTGTGCGCGAGTGCGTGCGGCGCACGGAGCACCTGCGTCGCGGACTAGACGCATGGGCGCGACGACCGTCGCGGTGCTCGGCTCGACGGGATCCATCGGCACCCAGACGCTGGACGTGGTTCGGTCCGAACCGGACCGGTTCCGCGTGGTGGCGCTGGCCGCGAACAGCTCGGTGCGCGAGCTCGCAGTGCAGGCCGTGGAGTTCGCGCCGGCAGCGGTCGCCATCGGTGATGCCCGACTGGCGCCAGAGCTGCGAGCCGGCTTGCCCGTCGGCGTCGAGGTGCTGGCCGGCCCGAGCAGCTTCGCCGATCTGGCGAGCACGGCCGAGGTCGTCGTGAACGGCGTGGTGGGTTTCGCGGGCTTGGGCGTCACCTTGGCGGCGCTGAGGGCTGGGCGCCGCTTGGCGCTCGCGAACAAGGAGAGCCTCATTGCCGCTGGTCCGCTGGTGCAGCCGCTGCGGTCAGTTCCCGGGGCCGAGATCGTTCCGGTCGACAGCGAGCACAGTGCGCTGCATCAGTGCCTCGCCGGACAGTCGGCGCCACCGGCGCGGCTGATGCTCACCGGCAGCGGCGGACCCTTTCGGGGCCGTCAGGTCGACGAACTGCGCAACGTGACGGTTGCGGAGGCCTTGGCGCACCCCACGTGGTCGATGGGACCCAAGATCACGGTCGATTCTTCGACGCTGATGAACAAGGGACTCGAAGTCATCGAGGCACACGAGCTGTTCGGCGTGAGCTACGACCAGATCGAAGTGCTGATTCAGCCGCAGTCGGTCGTCCACTCGATGGTGACCTTTGCCGACGGCAGCACTGTTGCGCAGCTCTCCTCGCCGGACATGCGCTTGCCGATCGGCTACGCCTTGGCCTTCCCCGAGCGAATCGGCACTCCGTTCGGCACCGTCGACTGGTCCTCGGTCGGCGCTTTGGAGTTCGAGTTGCCGGACACGGAGACCTTCGGCTGCCTGCGTCTGGCGTACGACGCAGGCCGGTCAGGCGGCACCGCACCCGCATGGCTGAACGGCGCCAACGAGCATGCCGTGGGCGCGTTCTTGGGCGGTCGGCTGCGTTGGCACGAGATCGAAGGCGTGATCTCCTGCGCAATGGAGCATCACGACGGCGCCGACGCGAGCAGCGTCGATGCCGTCATCGCCGCTGATGGCGAGGGGCGCCGCTTTGCCGCTCAAGCCGTGACGGACATCTGCGCATGAAGGGTCACGCCTACGAGCCCCGCGCGTTCGGATCCCACGCGCCGAGGCCGGGCACATCGGCGCGTGCCGTCGGCGCGATTGCGGCGCTCGTGGCGCTGGCATTCGCGGTGTGGCGTGCCCCGTTCGTCGTCGGCGTGGCGACGGTGCTGGCCGGCGTGCTGGCGATGCACGAGCTCGGCCACTACGCCGCCGCCCGCGCCGTCGGCATGAAAGTGACCGACTTCTTCTTGGGTTTCGGCCCGCGGCTGTGGAGCTTCCGCCGCGGCGAGACCACCTATGGCCTGCGCGCCCTGCCGCTCGGCGCATACGTCCGTATCATCGGCATGTCCAGCAGCGATGCAGTCAAGCCGGGCGACGAGCACCGGGCCTACCGGACGAAGAGCTACCCCCGTCGTCTGCTCGTCGTGTGCGCCGGTTCGCTGATGCACGTGGCGATGGCGCTGATCGCACTGGTGCTCTTGCATGCAGCGTTCGGCGCGCCGACCCCCCGCTGGCAGGTGGCTGAGGTGACGGGTCCGCACGACGGCGCCGAGCATCCCGCTGTAGCCGCGGGCATCAGCCCGGGAGATCGCATCGTGAGCGTCAACGGCATCGCCACCGAGGACTGGAGCGTCTTCAAGTCCGAGGTGCAGTCTCGACCCGGTGAATCAGTGTTGCTGATGATCGAGCGGGACGGGGCGCTGTTCGGTGCCGAGACGACGTTGGCCACCGACCCCGACAGCGGCACTGGCCGCCTCGGGATCGCGGCAGCCCAGGCGATGACCTACCGGACCGCCGGACTGCCCGTTGCGGCCGGCCGTGCGATCGTCGACGTCGGGCGCATGATCGCCGATTCGGCTCGCGGCATCTGGTCGCTGACCGCGAACTTCGGCCAGGTAGTGGACCGAATTATCTCCCCGCCCGGCGATCGTTCCGCCAACGACGACCTCAGTTCGCGACCGTTGAGCGTCGTGGGCATCGTGGATCTGGCTGCCGACAACCGATGGGGGTGGTCCGAGCGGCTGACGATGTTTGCCGCGGTCAACGTCTTCTTCGGCGTGTTCAACATGTTGCCGGTGCCGCCGTTCGACGGAGGCCACGCGGCCGTTGCGACCTACGAGCGCTGGCGGGAACGAGGCGGACGCAGCCGCTACCTGAGCGATCCGCGCGCGCTGACGCCCATTGTCGTCGTCGTGGCGACCGTGCTCGTCCTGTTGGCGATCGGGCTGGTCTACCTGGACGTCGCCAATCCCGTGGATCTGTAGGAGGCGCGACGCAGTGGCCGAAGCGAGATGAGTCCGCCGGTGACCTACCCCCGACGGCGAACTCGCCGAGTGCAGGTCGGCGATGTTGCTGTCGGGGGCGGAGCACCGATTTCGGTGCAGTCGATGACCACCACCAAGACGTCGGACGTCGATGGCACGCTCGCGCAGATCTACGCGCTGGCCGGCGCCGGCGCCGACGTGGTCCGCTGCACAGCAAACGACGCGGCCGCCGTCGAAGCGCTCGCGCGGATCGTTCCCCGCTCGCCCGTGCCGCTCGTGGCCGATGTCCACTTCCAGTATCGGCTCGCGCTCGCAGCGCTCGACGCAGGCGTGGCCTGCCTGCGATTGAATCCGGGCAATATCCGCAAGCCTGAACAGATTCGCGCCGTCGCGACCGAGGCGCGAGATCGCGGCGTCCCCATTCGCATCGGCGTGAACGGCGGCTCGCTCGATCCTGACATCGAGTCGCGCTTGGGCATGACGCCTGCTGCGCTGGTCGAGTCAGCCAAGCGGGAGCTCGGCTACTTCCAAGACGTGGGATTCGACGACGTCAAGATCTCGGTGAAGGCCAGCGACGTGCCGCTGATGGTGGAGTCGTATCGGATGCTCGCCGACGAGGTGGACTATCCGCTGCATCTCGGCGTCACCGAAGCCGGCCCGCCGCCTGGCGGCCTGGTGAAGGCAACCGCGGGCATCGCGACCCTGCTCAACGAGGGCATCGGCGACACGATTCGCTACAGCCTCACCGCGGACCCGGTCCAAGAAGCCGAGGCGGGACAGCAGCTGCTCCAATCGTTGGGACTGCGGGAGCGCTCGGGCACGGACCTCATTGCGTGTCCGTCGTGCGGCCGCGCGGAGGTAGATGTCATCTCGGTGGCCCACGCAGCGCAATCTGCCTTGAGCGAACTCGACCTGCCCGTGCAAGTGGCGGTCATGGGATGCGTGGTGAACGGTCCGGGCGAGGCCCGCAGTGCCGATCTGGGCATCGCCGCAGGCCGGGGCCGCGGTCATCTGTTCGTCAAGGGCCAGGTCGTGTCGGTGGTGCCCGAGGAGGAGATGGTCGCGGCACTGGTTCGCTGGGCTCGGATCGTCGCGGCCGACGGCATCGAGGCCGCGCTCGCCCGTGCTGACTCCGGTGCGGCGGCAGCAGCTGAGGCGGACCGCGCCGCACTCGTGAGCGAGCAGGGCGACGACGTCAACCACGCCGATGAGCGCATTGCGCTCATCCGTCGTCGTCGTCGGTCTTGACGTCGCCAGTCCCGAATCCGGCCAGGCCGGCTCGCGTACGTCGAATTCCGATGCGCTGTTAGCCTCCCGAGCGCAGGACAGTTTCGGCTGGTCGTCGGCTCTGCGCACGCGTCCTTCCGCCGGCGAACCGCCGCAGGGAGGCACCGACGATGAACAGCCCGGAGATCATGGAGGCGCTTCAAGCGCTCGCGGCCGAGAAAGGCATGGCTACCGACGTCCTGCTCGAAGCCGTGGCGAACGGCCTTGAATCCGCGTACAAGCGCCGCGAAGGCGCTGCGGAGCAGGCGTACGTCATCATCGACGAGTCATTCAACATCACCGTCTATGCCCAGGACGTCGACGAAGAGGGCAACGTCGTGCGGGAATGGGACGACACGCCGGACGATCTCGGCAGAATTGTGGCTCAGACGGTCCGTCAAGTCCTCAATCAGCGCATCCGCGAAGTCGAGCGGGACATGAAGTACGACGAGTACGCCGGGCGCGAGGGCGACATCGTCACGGGCATCATCCAGCAGAACGACGCCCGCTACACCTTGCTCGACTTAGGCCGAGTCGAAGCGCTGCTGCCGCAGTCCGAGCAGGTTCCCTACGAGCGGCCTGAGCCCAACAGCCGCCTCAAGGCCTACATCGTGGAGGTCCGCAAGACCGCCAAGGGTCCCCAGATCGTGGTGTCGCGCACCCATCCCGGGCTGATTCGCGAGTTGTTCAAGCTGGAGGTCCCCGAGATCTCTGACGGCGTGGTCGAGCTCAAGGCATGCGCACGCGAGCCGGGTCATCGAACGAAGATCGCCGTATGGTCCAATGATCAGAACATCGACCCGGTCGGCGCGTGTGTGGGGGCCCGCGGCAGCCGGGTGCGCCAGGTCGTGAACGAGCTCCGTGGCGAGAAGATCGACATCGTCCCGTTCTCCGACGACCTCCACGACTTCGTGGCCAAAGCGCTGTCCCCCGCTCGTGTCCGCGAGGTTCGCTTCCACACAGATGAGGGTGTTGCCGAGGTGGTGGTTCCGGACCATCAGCTGTCACTGGCGATCGGGCGGGAGGGCCAGAATGCGCGCTTGGCGGCGAGGCTGACCGGGTGGCGCATCGACATCAAGAGCGAGACCCAGATCGCTGACGAAGAGGCCGGCTACTCGGGCGAGGAATGGGCCGAGGGGGAGTGGGTGACCGACCCGGACACGGGCGAGCAGACGTGGGTTCCCGCGGACGGCAGCGAAGCAATCACCGCGGGTCAGTGGACCCAAGCGGCTGCCGAACGGCACGATGCCGACGCCGCCCAGAGCCCTGCGGAGGCTGGCACCAGTACCCTGCTGTCGGAGTCGACGACGCCTTGAGGCCGATGGGCCTGCTCCTCGCGTCCCCGTTTCGTTCTCTGGACCCCGCCCAGCGTCCCCTCATCTGCCGACACGTCGGCTGCCGAAAGAAGGACCGACCGCTTGCCCAAGAAAGTCCGCGTTCACGAACTCTCCAAGGAGTTGGGCATTGGGCTCAATGACGTGCTCGACTTGTGCGAGTCGCTGGGCATCGGCGTCAAGACGCACTCGTCCAGCATGGAGGACCAGCAGGCCGACCGCGTCCGACGCAAGGCAAAGCGTGACGGACTGATCGGTGACCAGGCGCCCGCTCGCCAGGACGCCTCACGCAAGACCGCGTCCCGCCAGGGGGCTGCATCGGCGCGGTCCGTCTCCGCCTCCGGGCGTGCGAACGAACGTCGCGAATCGTCGTCTGCGTCCTCGGAGCGGGAGCGACCCGAGCCGGCCGGTCGTCAGTACGGCGCAGATTTCGCGTCGGGAGCACGACATCCCCTGCCGCGCACCGGTACTGCCGCGGCAGCCCATCTTGAGCCCTCGGCTGCGCCGGCTCAGCCGAATGCACCGGAAGGGCCTGCGCCGCGGACAGCCTCGCGAACTGCTGAGGTCGCCGACGTGCCCGCCCCGAAGCCGGACCAGCCGGTCAAGCCGGCTGCCGCCGCTCCGCCGATGCCGCCACCGTCGAGCGCAGCACAGCGGGACACAACGCCCTCCGGCGCCGGCCAGTCGGGTCAGGGGTCGCAGATTGCTGCGTCGTCGGACACCGTCGCGGCCACAGCTGGACCGCCGGACCTGCCGCCGCCGCGGCGGCTCGTCACCTCCAGCGGCCAAGAGTCAGCGCGGCCGGTCTTGCCGCCGTCCGGACGGCCCTCGGCACGCCAGGAGGCGCCGGAGCAGGCACCAGAGCCTCTGCTGCCGCCTCGATTGCCGCTGCCGCCGAAGTCGTCCGACGGCCGCCCGATCCCGCCGCCGCCTCGGTCCGGTTCCGGCAAGCCGATTCCCCCGCCACCGAGCCCGCCTCGCACCTCGGCGCGCAGCGGCGGCCCTGGTCGGTCGGGCCCCCCGGGTGGATTCCGGCGTCCCGCTGGGGGCGGTGACCGTCCCCATCGCAGCGCTGCCGGCGGCGGACGAGCTCACCCCGGAGTGCCTGCGATGCCGGGCGGACGTCCGCCCGGCCCGCCTGGCGCACGACCGTCAGGTCCGCGTGGCGGACGTGCACCGGGGCCGCGCGGTCAGCGCCCGCGTCGTCGTCGCCGGCGTCAGCGCGAGGAGCTGCAGCCCCAGCAGGTCACTGCCTACACGCCGGTCGATGCGCCCGTGCCTGAAGGCGAGGTCACGATCGAGCGGGGATCGACACCTCAAGCGATGGCCCCTCGACTGAATCGCTCGCCTGCTGACGTCGTTCGATTCCTCCTGCAGCAAGACGAGATGGTGACGGCCACGCAGTCGCTGAGCGATGACATGATCGAGCTGTTTGCTGCTGAGCTCGGCGTCGACGTGCGCATCATCGATCCCGGCGCGGAGCAGGAAGGGAAGCTGCTGCGGGCGCTCGAGATCACCTCAGACGACCACGATGCCCGCCCGCGGCCGCCGGTGGTCACCGTCATGGGCCACGTCGACCACGGCAAGACGCTGCTGCTGGACCGGATCCGTTCCACGAATGTCGTCGAGGGCGAAGCGGGCGGCATCACCCAGCACATCGGCGCACATCAGACGGTTCGCAACGGTCACCCGATTACGTTCATCGACACCCCAGGCCACGAGGCCTTCACGGCGATGCGAGCCCGGGGAGCGGAAGCTACCGACATCGTCGTGCTGGTGGTGGCTGCCGATGACGGTGTCATGCCGCAGACGGTCGAGGCCATCGACCATGCACGTGCAGCCGACGTGTCGATCATCGTCGCGGTGAACAAGATCGATCGGCCCGGCGCCGATGTCGAGCGTGTCCGGGCCCAGCTGGCCGAGCGCGGTCTCGTGCCCGAGTCCTATGGCGGCGAGGTGATCACCGTCCCCATGTCTGCCATGACCGGTGAGGGCATCGAGGACTTGCTGGACCAGATCTTGCTCGTTGCCGAACTCGAGGAACTCACTGCACCGGCTGAGTCACGCGCCGTCGGCATCGTGTTGGAGGCGCATCTGGACCGCGGCCGCGGTTCGGTTGCCACCGTGCTGGTGCAACGCGGCACGCTGCGCATCGGCGAGCCGATGGTCGCCGGCGCGGCTTGGGGACGTGTGCGTGCGATGACCGATGATCGCGGCGTTGCGATCAGCGAGGCTGGTCCGTCCACACCCGTGGAAGTGCTCGGCCTCGGCGAGGTGGCAAGCGCGGGCGATCTGTTCGTCGTGGCGCCGGACGAGAAGACCGCAGCCCACGCGGCAGAGACACGCGAGCACTGGCAGCGTCAAGCACGCTTGGCCGGCACTGCCGGCGGAGGCGGCGGTGCACGGCTGGAGGACATCTTCAAGCAGGTGCAAGCGGGGGAGACTGCCACCCTCAACTTGGTGCTCAAAGCAGATGTCCACGGCTCGCTTGAGGCAGTGACCGACAGCCTGCGCAAACTTGAGCGATCCGACGTCAAGCTGGCTTTCGTCAGCCGAGGCGTCGGCGGCATCAATGAGAATGATGTGCAGCTCGCAGCGGCATCGGACGCCACCATTATCGGCTTCAACGTGCGACCCGACCGCAACGCACGCCAGATCGCAGAAGCAGAGGACGTCGAAGTTCGGCTCTATGAGGTCATCTACGACCTCATCTCCGACGTTCAGAACGCCATGGTCGGGCTGCTCGCGCCCGAATTCGAAGAAGTCGTGGTAGGCGAGGCACAGGTTCGTCAGGTCTTTCGCATTTCGGGAGTCGGGCCGGTGGCCGGCTGCGTCGTCGAGCACGGCAGCGTGTCGAGCGGCGCGAAGGTCAGATTCCTGCGTGACGGCCTGATTATCTGGAAGGGTGCGATCGCGTCGTTGCGACACTTCCAAGACGATGTCGCTGCTGTGTCCGCGGGAATGGAGTGCGGCATCGGTCTGAGCGATTTCTCGGACTTGAAGGAAGGCGATGTGATCGAGACGTACACCGAACGCGAGATTGCCCGCGTCGCCTGACGGGGCGCGCATTCGATGGCACGTCGCCCCCGCAGTCGGCGGCGCACCATGCCGACGGCACACCGATTCGAGCGGACCGATCGCGTCGCTCAGCTGGTGCGCAGCGTCGTCGCTTCGGAGATGGAGCGGCTCGACGAGGCATTCGACGGCGTCGTGATCACGGCAGTCGATATCGATCGCGAACTGAGCGTCGCGGTGGTGCACTACGACGTGCGCGACGACGATGCCGCAGAGGCCGCAGCCGCGGCATTCGACGAACTCGGTCATCGTCTGCAGCGGGCGGTGGGCGTGGGCACCAGCTTGAAGCGCACTCCGGTGCTTCGTTTCCGTCGTGATCAGGGCGCCATCGCCGCCGGCAGGATCGAGGAGCTGTTGGCCGGCCTGGCCGATCACAGACCGGTCGTGCCGCTGCCGCCGTCGGACACTGCTGTCGACGACTCGACCGCAGATCAGGATCGGCGGCGCTGAGGACGTGGCGCGACGCCGCCCGGCCACCGTTCATGGCTGCGTCATCGTCGACAAGCCGCCGGGGCCTACCTCCCACGACGTGGTGGTCCTGCTGCGACGCCGGTTCGGGGAACGGCGCATCGGTCATGCCGGCACGCTGGACCCGTCCGCGACCGGCGTCCTGGTGGCCGGCATCGGTCAAGCCACGCGACTGCTGCGATTCGCCGCCGCCCGAACCAAGAGCTACGAGTGCGAGATCGTCTTCGGCGTCGAAACCAGCACGCTGGATGCAGACGGCGAGCCGGTCGCGTGCTGGCCGATGTCGCTTGACCCAGCCGATGTCGCCGCTGCTGCGAAGCGCTTCACCGGCGCGATTGCGCAGCTTCCGCCGATGGTGTCAGCGGTTCGCGTCGGCGGCCGGCGACTGCACGAGATCGCCCGTGCGGGCGCGGCAGCCGAACGAGCGCCGCGAGCGGTCCATGTCGGCCGCTTCGAGGTGCGGCCTACCGAGGATCAGCAGGTGTACCGGGCATGGGTCGACTGCTCGGCCGGCACCTACGTCAGGGCGCTAGGAGCGGATCTGGGTACCGCGCTGGGCGGCGGAGCGCACATTCGCTCGCTTCGCCGAACGCGCAGCGGATCGTTCGCCCTGTGCGATGCGCAGCCCGTGGGCGAAGCGGTGCTGCGCCCGGCTGGTGACCTGGTGCGCGACCTGACCCAGCTCCGACTGTCCGACGACGAGGCCGCCAAGGCCCGCGGCGGCGCTCATCTGGCCGGTCGCCGCTATCGAGGCGACGGTCCATGGGCGCTGCGCGACGCCGGCGGCGAGCTCATCGGGGTACACGAACGCGTCGACGGCCGCATACGGGCCACCGTGCTGCCATTGCAAGGCTGAGGCAGGCTGATGCAGTCGTCGTGCGGCCGGACCTGCGCCGGCCGGCGTGAGTAGCGTTGTCCGCATGGAGGTCATTCGGGACTTGGACTGGTGCCCGGTGCTCGAGCACGGCTGCGTCGTGACGCTGGGGGAGTACGACGGCGTCCATCGGGGACATCGCACGGTGATCTCCGAGATGCACCGTTTGGCAGCGGAGCGGGGATGCTCGACCGCGGTAGTGACGTTCGACCGGCACCCGGCCACCGTGGTGCGGCCAGAATCCGCCCCGCTGCTGCTGTGCAACCTGGACCACAAGCTGGAACTTCTGGCTGAGACCGGCGTCGACTTCACTCTGGTGATCACCTTCGACGAGGCGCAGGCGGCCGTTCCCGCGGAGCGGTTCGCGCGAGAGATTCTCGTCGACTGCCTGTCCGCACGCGCAGTGGTGGTCGGTGCCGACTTTCACTTCGGCAAGGATCGCCGAGGCAACATCTCCACGCTGCGAGAGGTGGGCGGCGCTCACGGCTACGAAGTAGTCGGGCTGCCGCTGGTGAAGCAGATGACCGGCGACGGAGATGTCATCTCCTCCACGTCGATCCGCGAGGCGCTCTGCGGCGGCGATGTGGAGCGAGCGCACCGTCTCCTCGGCCGGCCATTCGAGGTGCGCGGTATCGTGACGCGCGGCGACCGCCGCGGGCGCCGGCTCGGCGTGCCCACGGCGAACCTGCCCACGACTGCTGACTTGCAGGTCCCTGCCGACGGCGTCTATGCCGCGTGGTACGTGTGTCCAGACGGCGCCCAGTACCCGGCTGCGGTGAACATCGGCCGCCGCCCGACGTTTGTCGACTTTGCGCAGCGATCGCTGATCGAGGCGCACCTGATCGGCTTTCGCGGCGATCTCTACGATCAGACGGCCAAGCTGCGCTTCATCCGGCGGCTGCGATCCGAGCGGCGCTTTGACAGCGTCGACGAACTGAAGGCCCAGCTTCGACGGGACATCGAAGACGCTGCCAAGTGTCTGGACGCGTGAATCGCTGATAGTCTGCGTGGCGCAACCAGAAGAGGACATCGACGGCTGGGGTGCCCAGCCGGGTCGCCGCAGCGGGTTTCGCGGCAGCAGACACTGCAGCCGGCCGCTCGGTGCCGCAACGACAGGGAATACAACCACGGCATGAGTGCCAAGAGATCGAGTCCAGCGGCCTCGGCGATCGACGAGCATCGTCACTTTGAGGCCGATACCGGATCGCCCGAGGTGCAGGTAGCGCAGTTGAGTGCTCGTATCGAGCACCTCACCGCGCACCTGCAGACCCATCACAAGGATCACCACAGTCGACGCGGGCTGCTGAAGCTCGTCGGCCGTCGGCGCAGGCTGCTGAATTACCTGATCGCCAACGACATCGAGCGCTACCGAGCCTTGATTGCCAAGCTCGGCCTGCGGCGCTGAGCTGACTCTCACCCTCACAACAGGAGCAGACATGGCTGAAGCCATTTCGGTCACCGGCCCCATCGCGGGCACCGACAAGACCATGACCTTCGAGACCGGCGTCCTCGCCCGACTTGCCAACGGCGCGGTCACTTCCCGGATCGGGGACACGCAGGTGCTCGTCACCGCCACGGCATCGGACCGTCCGCGCGACGGCGCGTCGTTCTTCCCTCTGACCGTGGACATCGAGGAGCGGATGTACGCGGTCGGCCGGATTCCCGGTTCGTTCTTCCGACGCGAAGGGCGTGCTTCCGACGATGCCATTCTCACGTGTCGACTGATCGACCGTCCGTTGCGGCCGAACTTTCCCGGCGACTACCGCCATGACACCCATGTCGTGGGCACGATCTTGGGCGCCGATCACGTCAACCCCTACGACATCGTGGCGCTGAACGGAGCGTCGGCCGCGCTGTGGCTGAGCGGCATCCCCTTCGAGTGCCCCATCGCAGGCGTGAGGATCGCCTACTCCACCCAAGGCGAGTGGATCCCGTTCGCGACGCATCAGGAGTCCGAGGGCGCGACCTTCGAGATGGTGGTGGCGGGCCGACAGCTGGACAACGGCGACATCGCCGTGATGATGGTGGAGGCCGGCGGTACCGAGAAGGCCTTCGAGTACTACGCCGAGGGGGCACCGAAGGTCACTGAGGAGGTGCTCGCGGGCGGTCTCGAGGCTTCCAAGCAGTGGATCAGCGACGTCTGCGAGCTGCAGATATCGCTGCGTCGGCAGGTGGAGGAGCGATCCGGTCCCATCGAGCAGATGGAGTACACCTCCAGCAAGGACTATTCCGACGACGTGCTCGCGCGCGTGCGCGGCGTCGCGTCGGATCGCCTGCGAGAGGTGATGGCCATTGCTGACAAGGCGACGCGGGAGGCTGCGCAGTCCGAGACCGGGAACGCGGTGATCGACGAAGTCGCTGCGGAGTTCGCGGACCTCGACGGCGCGAAGGACCAGATTCGCGAAGCGGTCAGGTCGCTGTCGAAGGAGATCGTGCGGGAACGCATCGTGACCGACGGATTTCGCATTGACGGACGCGCGACCGACGAAGTCAGGCCGCTCTGGTCGATCGCCGGCTACCTGGGCCGGACCGCTCACGGCTCAGGGCTGTTCCAGCGCGGCGAGACCCAAGTGCTGAATGTCACCACCTTGGCGATGTCCAGAATGGAGCAGATCGTCGACACGCTGAATCCCCAGGACCGGCGGCGATTCATGCATCACTACAACTTTCCGCCCTTCTCCACCGGAGAAGCCGGATTCATGCGGGGTCCCAAGCGGCGCGAGATCGGTCACGGTGCGCTCGCGGAGCGAGCGATCTTGCCGGTCGTCCCTTCCAAGGAGAACTTCCCGTACACCATTCGGCTGGTGTCCGACGTGCTCAGCTCCAATGGCTCCACCTCGATGGGGTCTGTGTGCGCATCGTCGCTGTCGCTGATGGACGCCGGTGTGCCGATCGTCGATCACGTCGCCGGTGTGGCGATGGGACTGGTGTATGCGGACGGCAAGTACGTGACGCTCACCGACATCTTGGGCGCCGAGGACGCATTCGGCGACATGGACTTCAAGGTGGCGGGCACCCGAGACGCCATCACCGCGCTGCAGCTCGACACGAAGATCGACGGCATACCCGCCGAGGTGCTGGCCCAAGCGCTGCAGCAGGCGAGGCAGGCCCGTCTGCAGATACTCGAGGTCATGCGAGCTGCGATTGCCGAGCCGCGGCCCGATGTAGGGGAGACGGCGCCGAAGATCACCAGCTTCGAGATTCCGATCGACAAGATCGCGGAGGTGATCGGACCGCGTGGCAAGGTCATCAACTCCATCCAGGAGGAGACCGGCGCCGACATCAACGTGGACGACGACGGCACCGTGGGCATCGTCAGCATCGGCGCGACCGACCGCGCGGTCGTGGCGGAGGCGGAGCGGCAGATTCGCCTGATCGTCAATCCGCCGACGCCCGACTTGGGCGCCACCTATGAGGGTCGAGTGGTCAACATCACCAAGTTCGGCGCATTCGTCAACGTGTTGCCCGGCACTGATGGACTGCTGCACATCTCCAAGTTGGGCGGCAAGCGGCGCTTGAACGCTGTCGAGGAAGTGCTGGAACTCGGCGACGTGGTGAGCGTGGTGATCGAGGAGATCGACCCGAACGGCAAGATCAGCCTCTCGCCCGCCGATCAGACCCAGGTGGGGGGCACAGAGGACGATGGGCAACCCGCAAGCGAGGCGTCGCGCCGCGACCGAGCCCGCGGCAGCGATCGGAGCGGCGCTCCTCACCGCACACGGCACTCGCGGCCAAGCGCGCAGGAAGCTGCGCCGGCAAGTCGTGCCACCGCCGGGGACGGCGACGACGAGGCTGCTGCGAACGGAGCGGCCCCTGCGCCGAGCGGCACGGCCCGCGAGGACGTGTCGTTCGGCGAGCACTTCGAACAGCTCGCTCGGGACGTCTATGGCGATCTGGGACCGGAACTCGAGCAGTCCGGACGGGGATCCGGCCGCCGACGCGGCCGACGCTGACGGTTGCCGACGCGTTCGGAGCCGCCCGCAGAGTTCGACAGATCAGCGCACCCCGCCGACGCCGCCATCGCTAGCGTGACCGCTGTGAGGGTGCTCGTCTTCGGCGCGAGCGGTCGCATGGGCACGACCGTCTGCGAAGCCATCGTCGCCGATGCCGAACTCGAGCTGGTGGCCGGAGTGGACCCCAGAGCAGGCCCAAGCACGCCGCGTGACGGCGACGCCATCACCGTCGCCGTCGCCGTTGACCACGTCGATCCGGCGAGCGTCGATGTTGCTGTGGACTTCACGGTTGCCTCAGCAGCGCGGGAGAATCTTGAGTGGTGCGCGGCCAACGGCGTGCACGCTGTGTGCGGCACCAGCGGCTTGGACGCCGATGACTACGAGCGGTGCCGGTTGGCATTCGGCGCCAGCAACTGTGTGATCGCTCCGAACTTTGCGATCGGCGCCGTCCTGATGATGCGCTTCGCGGCGATGGCTGCACCGTACTTTCCCACCGCTGAGGTCATCGAGCTTCACCACGACAACAAGATCGACGCGCCGTCGGGCACTGCAGTGCAGACAGCGCGGTCCATGGCGGAGGCCTCGAGCGACTGGGTGCCCGATCCCACCCGCGACGAAGTGCTTGCCGGGGCGCGTGGTGCCGCCGGCCCGGGGGGCATCCACGTGCACTCGGTGCGGCTGCGGGGCCTGATCGCGCATCAGCAGGTGATGCTGGGCGCAGCCGGCGAGACGCTGACGATCCGCCACGACAGCTTGGACCGTGCGTCGTTCATGCCCGGTGTCGTGCTCGCCTGCAAGACCATCGCCGATCATCCCGGCGTCACCATCGGCCTCGACGCATTGCTGGGTCTGTGAAGACGCGGTTCTCGAAGCACGCGGGCAGCTAGTCGAGCGAGATCACCGCAGCAGAGATAGCGGGCCGACGGCGCGTGCGCGTGCCGATGAACCGACCGGCGGCACGGCGAACTGCGCGTTCGATCTCGTCGGTGTCGTGTCTGGACCGCGCCGTGTTGTGGTGCCGCTCTGCGGCTCGGGCTACCTCGCCGGTCAGGGCCTTGACCACGTCGCGGTGCTTGGTCATGTCGAGCCAGCCGCGTGTTGCGATGTCGGGAGGTGCCGCGAGACGGCCGTGGCGGTCCAGCACGACGGTCACGTGCACATAGCCGGCCGTCAGGGCCAAGCGCTCCTCGATGACCCCGGCATCGGGATCTTCCAGCGTCCCGTCGACGTAGTGGTACGGCGCAGGCACGCCTGCGCCGACTCGCAGGTCGCTGCCGGTGAGCGTGATCTGGGCGCCGTCGGTCAGCGTCAGCACCCGTTCGGCGTCCATGCCGAGCTCTCGGGCAAGCTGAGCGTGGCGGGCCAGCATGTGGAACTCGCCCTCGATCGGCACGAACCATCTCGGTCGGCACGCTTGGTGCAGTTCGCGCAGCTCGTCGCGCTGAGCATGCCCGGAAGTGTGTACCTGCTCGTGACCGTCGTGGATCACCTCGGCGCCGCTGCGCGCCAGCCGCGACACCATGCGAAAGACCGCACGTTCGTTGCCCGGAATCGGATGGCTGGACAAGATCACCGTGTCGTCGGGGCCGGGCGTGATCTGGCTGTGTGCGCCGGCCGCGATCTGCGCCAGCGCCGAGCCAGGCTCCCCTTGGCTGCCGGTGCAGATCACGCAGACCTCGGCGGGGTCGAACGTGTCGAGCTGCTCGACTCCGAACAGGCAGTTCTGCGAGACGTCGAGCAGGCCGAGCCCGCGAGCGATGCGGACGTTGTTGACCATGGAGCGGCCTGCGGGCACGACCACCCGCCGCTGTGCCACTGCTGCGTCGCAGACCTGCTGGACTCGATGCAGGTGACTGGCGAAGCAGCTCACGACGAGGCGCCGGTCCGGTCGCTCGCTGAACAGTCGCCGAAGCGTGGCGCCGATGCGCGTCTCCGAAGCGGTGCGTCCGGGACGGTCAGCGTTGGTGGAATCGGCCATCAGCAAGGCGATGCCCTCGTCTCCGAGCACCCGCAGCCGTTCCAAATCCGTCAGCCGACCGTCCACCGGTGATTCGTCGATCTTGAAGTCTCCCGTGTGTACGAGTGCGCCCACCGGGGTGTGCAGCACAATGCACAGGCTCTGAGGAACCGAGTGGGTGATCGGCACCGCTTCCACGTCGAACGGGCCGATCCTGCGGCGTTCGCCGTCTTCGATGACGTTGAACGACGTGCGGTCCTCCAAGCGCGCTTCGGTGACCTTGTGCTCGGCGAGCGCCATAGTGAGCGCCGACCCGTACAGGGGAACTTCGATCGTGCGCAGGAAGTGGGGGACACCGCCGAGGTGGTCCTCGTGCCCGTGCGTGACGACGAGCCCGACGACGTCGCGCGCTCGCGAGGCCAGCCAGCCCATGTCCGGAAGCACGTGCTGCACCCCGGGCATGATCGCCGGGTCGCCGAACATGACGCCGAAATCGATGACCAGCAGACGGCCGTCGCACTCCACGACCGTGCAGTTGCGTCCGACATCGCCGAGCCCGCCCAGAAACGTGACCCTGACGGTGGCTCGCGATGCGCCTGCTGCCGACGGGCCGGGCGCCGACCTCGACGGATTCAAGTCTGCTTCAGCCGGGCGTAGACCTCGCGGGCGCGGTCTTCCAAGCCGACGGGCGTGGGCCCCATGGGCAGCCGTGGCTCGCCGACGGGCAGCCCCAGCGTGCGCAGCATCGCCTTGGTCGGCACCGGATTGGGTGCCGCGTCGCCGGATTCGTACTCGAAGCTCTCGAGCAGCGTGGCGTTGATCTGCTGGGCCGTGGCGCTGTCGCCCGCCTCCCACGAGTCGAACATGGCGACATGCTCGGACATCGACCAGTGCGCTGCGACGCTGATCACGCCCACGGCGCCGACGGCGAGCAGTGGCAGCGTGAGGCTGTCGTCGCCGCTGTAGACCTCGAAGCCGGCTGGTGACTCGGCGATGACGCTCGCTGTTGCGCCGGGGTCTCCTGCGGCGTCCTTGACGGCCACGATGTTGGGAATCTGCGCCAGTTCCAGCAGAGTCGGCTTAGCTATCTTGCGGCCGGTGCGGACCGGGATGTCGTACATGATGACCGGCAAGTCGGTGGATTCGGCGACTGCTGAGAAGTGCGCTGCGATCCCGGCAGGCGATGGTCGGTTGTAGTACGGGGTAACGGCCAGCACACCGTCGACGCCGAGCTCGGCGGCCTTGCGGGTCTGGCTCACCGAATGCGCTGTGTCGTTTGTGCCGGTCCCAGCCACCACCGGCACGGTGACGGCCTCGCTGACAGCGCGCCACAGTTCCCAGTCTTCTTCGTCGGTGATCGTGGGCGCCTCGCCAGTCGTGCCCGTGAGGACGAGCCCTTCGGCGCCTTCGGAGACGAGCCAGCGCGCCAACGTCACGCCGGCATCCACGTCCAGCGAGCCGTCGGCTGCGAACGGCGTCACCATCGCCGGAACCACCCGTCCAAATCTGGCGCTCATGCCGGCGAGACTAGTGCTGCATCGGCGCAGCAGCGGCCTTGGCGACCCGAGGCGCGGGCCCCCGCGACGCCTCGAGGTGTGCGCCTGCTTGGCTGCACGGCACCGCAGGCGTCGAGCGCATCAGACGCTGCCCTCGTCAGCCCGATTGATGCCGAGCGTGGCCAGCAGGTCCTCGTGCAGCTCGAACCACACCGTGTGGTAGCTGGGGATCATCGGCTTGGTGAGATAGTCCAGCTCGCCGGCACGCAGTCTGTCCAATGCTGCGGCGCATCGGGGCGCATAGTTGTCGTAGCGCATCATGACGCTGCTGAGCCCCGTCAGTACTTCTGACAGCTCGAGGTGCAGCGCTTCGAGGCGCTCGATGATCTTGGTGTCGTAGGCGGAGTCGCTGTGGTCGTTGAGCCGATGACCGTCGCCGGGTCCGGTGTCGGTGGCGGCCGGGTGGCCGGCAGGCAGCACCTGCCAATCGGTGCACAGCTGCAGCATCACGGGGTTCAGCTCAAGGAACTTCCGGTAGGCAGCGGTCACGGCGTCTCGGGCGGCGTGAGCATCCAACTCCGCTGCCAACGCCGCTTGACCGTCGTCGCGACCGGTCGGCGTGAGGATGAACTTGGGCACGCCGCCGACCTCACGATGCATGCAGTGCCCTGTCGCGTCGAGTTCGGCAAGCAGCGTTTCGACTGCTGCGGGCTCGAGTCCATGGACGGCCGCGATGTCGTCGACCTCGCCGAGACCCTTGAGTCTCAACGCCAGCCACACCAGCAGGAGCGGTTCGGAGCGGTGCGAACCGCTCGCAACAGGTTCAGTGCGGTGCGAACCGCTCGCAACAGGTTCAGTGCGGTGCGAACCGCTCGCAACAGGTTCAGTGCGGTGCGCAACTGATTCGCTCTCGTTCACGCTCGTGTCACTCCACGACCAGGTCCGCGAACCGGTCCCGCAGCGTCTTCTTGGAGAATTTCCCGGTTGACGTCTTGGGTACCTCGTCGATGATCTGGGTCGCGCTCGGCAGCCACCACTTCGCCATTCGCGGCGCGAGGTACTCGATCAGTTCAGCGTGGGTGATGGTCTCGCCCTCCACAGGCACGATGCACGCCATGGGTCGTTCCATCCAGCGCTGCGACGCGACGGCGACCACAGCAGCCTCGGCCACTTTGGGGTGGCTCATGATCTCGTTCTCCACCTCCGCGGAGCTGATCCACTCGCCGCCGGACTTGATGAGGTCCTTGGTTCGGTCGACGAGCCGGATGTAGCCGTGCGGGTCGCAGGTAGCCACATCGCCTGTGCGCAGCCAGCCGTCGTCGGTGAAGGAGTCCGTGGCGTCGGGCCGCTGGTAGTACGACCCGGTTACATAGGGCCCCCGCACCTGCAGTTCGCCGGACGTCTCGCCGTCGTGGGGAATCTCGTTGACAGTATCGGGCTCGCAGATGCGGAACTCCACGGTCGGCAGCACGGTGCCCACCGTCGCGCGCACGTCCGCCTGCGTGTCCTCGTCGAGGTGCTGCTGGCCGGAGCGGACGTGGGCGACTGAGCACAACGGGCTGGTCTCGGTCATGCCCCACGCTTGCAGGATCGGCAGCCCGGTGACTTCCCGATAGGCCTCCGACAGTGCCTTGGGCACCGCCGATCCGCCGCACGGAATGGCACGCAGACTGGAGGTGTCGCGCCCTTCGAGCTCGCCGAGCACCCCCATCCAGATGGTGGGCACACCTGCGGCGAGCGTGACCCGTTCCGCTTCGATCAGCTCGGCAAGCGGCTTGGGCGCCAGGTTGGGACCGGGATTGACGAGCTTCGCGCCCGCCGCAACCGCTGCGTGGCTCAGACCCCAGGCGTTGGCATGGAACATCGGCACCACGGGCATGACCACGTCGGCTTCGCACACGCCGACGGAGTCCACCAGCATCGCCGCCATCGTGTGGAGGTAGGTGGAGCGGTGGCTGTACACGACGCCCTTGGGATCGCCGGTGGTGCCGCTGGTGTAGCACATCGACGCTGCTTGGCGTTCGTCGGCCACCCGGAATCCTGCCGGGGACGCTGCGGCCAACAGCTCCTCGTAGTCGACGATGCGCGGATCGGCGGGGAGCTCGGTCCCTTTGCTGCCCGAAGCGCTCGAGTTGTCGCCGGAGTCGTCCATGACCACGACGTGTCGCACCGTGGCCATCTCCTCCACCATCGGCCAGAGCAGCGGCAGCAACGAGCGGTCGGCAAAAATCACTTCGTCGCGTGCGTGGTTCGCGATGTAGGTGATCTGATCGGCGAACAGTCGAATGTTCAGCGTGTGCAGCACCCGTCCCGAACACGGCGCAGCGAAGTACAGCTCCAGGTGACGATCGGTGTTCCAAGCAAAGGTTGCCACCCGTCCGTCGGAGGAGATGCCCAGATCGTCGAGCGCTCCGCCGAGCAGCCGAGTCCGTTCCGCCCAGCGTCCGTAGTTGGTGCGCTCGATGCCGGTTGCGGTGGCGGTCACGAGTTCCTTGTCGGCAAAGAGCCACTCGGCGCGTTCGAAGATCGGGTCCAAGGTGAGCGGCGCGTCCATCATCGTCGAGTCCATGACGCCGAAGGCTAGAGGACACGATTTGGCGCCCCGTCTGCCCGCTTCGCAGGGCCTCGCTCGCGCCAGTGGCACAGCCGCATAGCCTCCACCGCGGTGGTCGAGGGCGGCGGCGATGATGCAGCGACTGCTGGAGCGGTTGATGGTCACGCGGCGGCGACGCGCCCAATGATCACCGATGCCGATCGACGCCGGATGCAGCTGCTGGCAGCAGTGCCTGTGGGCTTTGCCTTGTTGGCCTACGTGGGGCAGATCTTCTTCGCCCCGCTGATGACCCGGGCGCCGCTGGCGCTGTTGTCGCTCAACGCGACCGATCCGATCCTGCTCGGCGTGGCTCATCAGGCGCCGCTGTGGGCCTTCATGGCCGTCGGCGCGACACGGCTGTTCATCACCGACCCGTTCTTGTACCAGCTCGGATTCGACTACGGCCCCGACGCGCGGGCGTACCTCGCTGCCGAGTTCGGTGCTCGCAGCCGCATCATTCGCACCATGGACTGGCTGGAGCGCTGGTTCCCCCGAGCAGGCTGGCTCCTGCTGTTCGCCGTTCCCGGATACCCGATGTGCTTGCTGTCGGGTATTGCGCGGATGCGCCGATGGCTGTTCGTGCTGGTGAATCTTGCGGGCACCTTCACGCGTCTTGCCCTCGTGTGGTGGGTGGCCGAGCTGTTCTCAGGTCCGCTTGGAGCGATCGTGCAGTTCATCGGCCGCTATTCGATTCCGTTCACCGTGGTGATGCTGGTGCTGGTTGGGGTGCAGACTGTTCGCAATCAGCGCCGGGCATCTCAAGCTGAGCGGGCCGGCACCCCGCACGCCCAGGAGTCCGCCCGCCGGCATCGCAGCCGAACGCCGCATGCGCGCTGATGCCGGCCAAGCGAGAACGTCATGGGTCTGCGATCGGTCTGCTGTGTCTCGGTACTCTCGCTGAAGTGAGCAGGCGTGGCGTCACCGGTGCCGACGGGCCGCCGGGCGCATCCCAGTCGTCGGATGCACGGTCCTCGGATGCGCGGCCGCCCAATTCCGAAGCGTCTTCCAAAGCGTCCGGCGGCGGCTTCTCCGTAGCGGTTCGCCATGGGCTGAGCGGCCGGTCACGCGAAATAGTGGCGCTGTCGCTGTTCGCGCTTGCGGTGATCTGCGCGCTGGGCCTGCTGGGCGACCGAGCAGGCGTGGTAGGCCGCATCCTGGAGCGCACGCTGGCTGCCGCGCTGGGCGTGTTCCGCTACGTGGTGCCGGTGCTGCTGGTCTGGGTTGCAGTAGCGCTCGCACGCAAGTCGGCCTCGGAGCGAAGCGGCCGCGTTGCGTTCGGGCTGGGCCTGCTCACGCTGTGTTTCGCTGGTGTCGCGCACGTGTCGGGACCTGCCGAGGGCTTCGGCTCGCTGGACGACCTGCGACGCAGCGGGGGACTGCTGGGCGCTGCGGTTGCTGAGCCGCTGCGCCGCCTGATCGACGATCCTGCGACATGGGCGGTGCTGATCCTCGTCATGGCGTTTGCCGTCATGATCGTGGCGAACATCGGCCTCGGCCAGGTTCTGCGATGGCTCTGGACCGGACTGTGCGCGGCGGGCAGGATGGCGCGCGGCACCCTCTCCAAGGGTGCCCGCAGCTTGCAGCGAGTCGGCCAAGAGCCCAAGCCGCCCTCGTTCGAAGCTCATCACTATCGGGATCAGAACCATGATGAGCACGACGGCGAGCACGGTACCGACCCACCCCGCGGCGTCTTGGTCCCAGATGCCGACCTGGCTGTCGAAGCGGGCGACGCAGTGTCCCGGTCCGAGGCGGATTGGCCGCAGTCCGAGGTTGCAGACAGCGAGACGGGCTTGGAGCCATCGCCGCCTCGATCGGCGGCCGCTCCCGCCGGCCGCCCGCCGACGGCATCGACCTCAGCGGAGTCCCGTCGCGCAGCCGCCGCACCGAGCGCCGCCGCGCAGACGCGCTGGAAGCTGCCCAGCCAGTCCCTGCTCAAGCGCGGTGGGGCCCGCCAGTTCGACAGGGCGCAGTTGTCGGCGGGTGCTGCGGCGCTCGTGGCGGCGCTTGCCAGCCACGGCGTGGAGACGCACGTCACGGGCTGGGAACCCGGACCGACCGTCACGCGCTATGAGCTGAAGCTGGGACCCGGCGTGAAGGTGTCACGGGTCACTGCCTTGCACAAGGACATCGCATACGCCATGGCAGCGGCTGACGTCCGGATCCTGGCGCCGATTCCGGGCAGATCGGCGATCGGCATCGAGGTCCCCAACCCCGACCGTCACCTGGTCGCGCTCGGCGACATCCTGTCCGCCAAGGCCGCAGCCGAGGCGATGCACCCGCTCGCCGTGGCGATGGGCAAGGACATCTCGGGTCGAGAGGTCATGCTCAACTTGGCCACGATGCCTCACGTGCTGATTGCCGGCGCGACGGGCTCGGGCAAGTCGTCGTGCATCAACTCCGTCATCACGTCATTGCTCATGCGGACGACGCCCGACGAGGTGCGCATGATCCTCGTCGACCCCAAGCGGGTGGAGCTGGGTCAGTACGACGGCTTGCCTCACTTGCTGACGGCTGTGGTGACCGAGCCTCGCAAGGCGGCGAACGCGCTCGAGTGGGCCGTCAAGGAGATGGAGCGTCGCTACGACGTCTTGTCGGAAGCGGGCTTTCGCGACATCAGCGGCTTCAACGCCGCCGTGCTGGACAGCGCATTGCACTGCGACGAGCGCGAGCTGGCGGCGAAGGGTCAGCTGCGCGACTCGATGCCCTTCATCGTGGTGGTCGTCGACGAGCTGAACGACCTCATGATGGTGGCGGCTCGCGACGTGGAGGAATCCATCACCCGACTGGCGCAGATGGCCCGCGCGGTCGGCATCCATCTCGTGGTGGCGACGCAGCGGCCGAGTGTGAATGTCATCACCGGAGTGATCAAGGCCAACATCCCCAGCCGGCTCGCATTTGCTGTCTCCAGTCTCGCTGACAGCCGGGTCATCTTGGATCAGCCCGGCGCCGAGCGACTGGTCGGCCAAGGCGACATGCTGCTGCTGACCGCCAACTCCAGCACCCCGCGTCGCATTCAAGGCAGCTGGGTGAGCGAGTCTGAGATCGCGCAGGTGGTGGCCCATTGGCGCCGCCAATCGCCAGATGTCCGCTACGTCGAAGGCGTGGAGGGCACGCCGGCGCCGCATGGCTCGTCCGGACTTCCGGGCGGCACCACCGGCGACGCCGGCGATGACGAGCTGCTGCGCCAGGCGATGGCCATCGTCGTGGAGACCCAGCTCGGCAGCACGTCGATGCTGCAGCGCAAGCTGAAGGTCGGATTCGCTCGTGCGGGACGGCTGATGGACCTGCTCGAGCAGCGCGGTGTGGTCGGCGCGTCGCAGGGCTCCAAAGCGCGTGACGTGCTGATGACCCCCCAAGAGCTGTCTGACGCCGTGAGAGAGTGACGCCCGGAGCGTGACGCCGCCAGAGCGACAGCCGACCGGTCGGCGCTACCAGCCCACGCGCAGGTGCAGATTGCGGGGGCCGCGCACCTGCACCCCGCCCCACTCCACCCCGCCCCGCCCGATCTCGTCGGCGAGCTCGAACCTCGGAAACCGGGCCAGCCATTCCTCGATCGCGACCCGCAGCTCCATACGGGCCAGGTTCGAGCCCAAGCAGCGATGGATACCGAGGCCAAAGGCGAAGTGTCGGTTCTCCGCACGGTCGATGATGACCTCGTCGGGCCGGTCGAACTTCGCCGGATCGCGATTGCCCGCGCCGAACGGCAGCAGCACCTTGTCGCCCTTGGCCACAGGACAGCCGCCGATCTGAGCCTCATCGGTCGCCGTCACCCGCGCCATGGTGACCGGCGAGTACGCGCGCAGGAACTCCTCGATGGCCGTCGGGACGAGATCGGGTTCGGCCACGAGCCGCTCCCTGTCGGCGGGGTGTGTTGCGAGATGCAGCAGGCTGGCAGAGATCGAGCTCCAGGTGGTGTCGATCCCCGCCAGCAGCAGCAGAAAGCCGGCGCCGGTGATGTGGTGATTGGCCAGCGGGTCGCCGTTGGGCAGCCGCATGTCCAGCAGTCTGGAGGGCAGGTCGTCGGCCCGTTCCTGCCGCCGCCGCTCGGTGAGTTCGCCGAAGTAGTGGAGTACTTCTCGCGTCGCGCCGGCGCGCCGCTCGAACTCGTCGCCGGTGGACTGCAGCACGTCCACCGCCCAGCGGGTGAACTTGGGCTCGTCGGATTCGGGCAGCCCCAGGATGCGGGCGATGACCCGCACCGGAATGTGCTTGGAGTAGGTGTCGGCAGCGTCGGTGACCCCGATGCCGCCTTCGTCCGCTCCGGTCTGTGCGGCGATTGCCTCGATGCGTTCGCGTGCAATGCTGCGGGTGACCTCCACCATGTCCTCGACGGCTTTGGGTCCGAAGAACGGCAACAGCAAGCGGCGAGCATCGGTGTGGAAGGGAGGGTCCGAGGTGATCGGCGGTGCCGTGAGCAGGCCGACGCCCTCTGGTGTCGGCGCCACGGCGATGTCGCGGGAGCTGAAGTTCTCCGTGTCGTAGGCGACCGCTGCGATCTCGTCCCATGTCGTCGGCAGCCAGTGCCCGCCGTTGCGGGAGCTGTGAGCGACGGGACACTCCTCGCGCAGCTGCGCCCACATCTGCGAGGCGTCTTGGACGTATGCGTCGCCGTAGACGTCGAAGTCTCGCTCGACCGTCGAGGAGTCCAGGTCGCCGGCGAGGTCAGCGGTTGCGTTCATCATGGCCCCCTTCGTACCCGGCGCACGACTCTCGACGGAGCGGAGTCCTGCGCGGAGTCCTACCACTGGCGCAGCGTAGGCGACGCACCTACGCTGCGCAGCACACGCGCCCCGCCCAGCAATCGCGCGACGACGAGGAGGCAGTGTGAGCGGACATGACACGCTTGGCGCCCCGCAGCTGAGCGAAGTGGCGCCCAACGTGTACAGCTACGTGCAGCCGGACGGCACCTGGTTCATCAACAACATGGGATTTGTGGTGGGTGCCGATGCGGTCGTCTCGATCGACGCAACCTCCACCGAGCGACGTACGCGTGCCTATCTCGATGCCATCGCCTCGGTGACGCCCCATCCGGTGAGGGTCTTGGTGAACACCCACCATCACGCCGACCACACCCATGGCAACTGCCTCTTTGCCGACGCCACCGTGGTGTCCCACACCGCGTGCCGCGATGTCATGGTGGCTGCAGGCATGCCCGACTACAGCGCAGTGTTTCCGGGCGTGGAGTGGGGAGACTTGCAGTTCCGAGCGCCTGATCTGACCTTCGACGACTCGACCGTGCTGCATCTCGACGATCGCCGCATCGAGCTGTCGGGCTTGGGTTTCGTGGCTCACACCGAGGGCGACGTCTTGGCTTGGCTGCCCGACTGCGGCGTGCTCTTCTGCGGAGACTTGGTGTTCCACGGAGGGACCCCGTTCGCATTGTTCGGTTCGGTGTCCGGGACGTTGGAAGCGCTCGACGTCATCGAGAGCTACGACGCTGAGGTGATCGTGCCCGGCCACGGGCCGCACTTCGGCCGCAGCGACATCGCTCGTGTCCTCGACGAGCAACGGTCCTACCTGCAGTTCGTGCAGGAGGTGGCCGCGCTGGGTCTCTCCGCCGGACGGTCTCCGCTCGAGCAAGCTCGCGAGACCGACTTGGGCATCCACGCCCACGCGACCGATCCGGAACGGCTCGCAGGCAATCTCCATGTCGCGTACCGCGAGTGCGCTCCCGACGGCTACGAATTCCCGGGCATTCCCTCGGCGATCGTGGACATGGCCGCCTACAACGGCGGCGCGTTGCCGCGTTGTCTGGCGTGAGCGGTGTTGCCGCCGGCAGGAGGCGGCCAGTTGGGTCCTGCGCCTACAACGGTGGCGCGTTGCCGCGTTGTCTGGCGTGAGCGGTGTTGCCGCCGGCAGGAGGCGGCCAGTTGGGTCCTGCGCCTACAACGGTGGCGCGTTGCCGCGTTGTCTGGCGTGAGCGGTGTTGCCGCCGGCAGGAGGCGGCCAGTTGGGTCCTGCGCCTACAACGGCGGCGCGTTGCCGCGTTGTCTGGCGTGAGCGGTGTTGCCGCCGGCAGGAGGCGGCCAGTTGGGTCCTGCGCCTACAACGGTGGCGTGTTGCCGCGTTGTCTGGCGTGAGCGCGTGTGCAGTGCGCTCACGCATGCTGTTTCGTGGAGCGGTTGAGGCATTCTTGCGCTCGCCGGTATCGGAGGAACTGCATGGGAGGGTCTTTGCGTGAGCGTCTAGCTGCTGCGCCCATCACGTGGGGTGTGTGCGAGGTGCCGGGATGGGGCTACCAGCTCAGTCCCGAATATGTGCTGTCGGACATGGCCGCGATCGGCTTCACCCACACCGAGCTCGGTCCCGTCGGCTTCTTGCCGGCGGACGGCGAGGAGCTGGCACGACTGCTCTCGCAACACGGGCTGTCCTTGCTCGGCGGCTTCGTCGCCGTAGTGCTCCACGACTCCGTTCGTCTCGAAGCAGAGCTGACGCGCGTGGCCTCGGTCGTGGATCAGATGGCGTCGGCGGGCGGGACGTGGTTCATCAGCTGTCCGATCTCCGATCACGACAGTTGGCAGCGACCTCCGCTCGACGATGCCCAGTGGGACCAGATGTTTCGCGGCTTCGCAGCCATCGACGACATCGCGGCGCGGGCTGGTCTGCATCATGCGTTCCACCCGCATGTCGGCGCGCTGGTCCAGGACGACGTGGAGACCCGCGCGGTCTTGGAGCACACCGACACGCAGCTGGTGCTCGACACTGCGCACCTCACGTTGGGAGGCACCGATCCGGCGGCACTGGCCCGCAGTCACCGGGACCGCATCGGGCTGGTGCATCTCAAAGATGTCGATGCCGGCGTAGCACGGCGCCTGCGCAGCGGCCAGCTCACGCTGATGGCCGCAGTCCAACGCGGGCTGTTTCCCCCATTGGGCCACGGCGCGGTGCCTCTGGCTGAGATCATCGAGACGCTGGAGCATGATGCCTCGGAGACTTGGTACGTGCTCGAACAAGACGCCGCGCTCAGCGGCCCCGATGCCCGTGCAGTGGAACGGTTGCGGAGCGATGTCGCGCGGAGCTTGGAATTTGTGCAACAATGCGAGGCCGCGTTGCGGCGCCCCGGGGGATAAGGAGCGCCTGCGCGGATCTCTGACACGTACTTCGAGAGGAAGCACCCATGAAGCGCATATCCAGACTGTTGGCCGTGCTGGCCGTCATCACGCTGTTCGCAGCAGCGTGCTCGAGCGACGACAGCGACACCGCAGACGAGCCGGACACCCCGGTGCAGACCTCCGCGGACGACTCCGGCGCCGAGGTGACGCTCACCCAGAGCGACTGCGACAAGACCTACCACGTCATCACTCACGGCGATTCGGGCACCTTCTGGTCGGTCGTGGAAGTGGCGGTGAAGGACGCGTCAGAGGCCATCGGCTGCGAAGTCGTCTACTTCGGCGCCAACAATGACGCGCAGGCGCAGTCGCAAGCCATCGAAGGCGCCATCGCCGACGGCTCGGACGGCATTGCGATCTCGCTCGCGGACCCGACCGGCCTCGAGGCCGCAGCTCGGGCAGTCGTAGCCGCAGGCATTCCGCTGTACACGCTGAACTCCGGCGTCAACAACTACAAGGAACTCGGCGCGGTGACCCACATCGGCCAAACCGAGATCGTGGCCGGCAACGGTGCCGGTGAGCGATTCAACGACTTGGGTGCGTCCCACGTGCTGTGCGCTCGCCAAGAGCAGGCCAACATCGGCCTCGAAGAGCGCTGCGAGGGTCTCGCCGACACCTTCAGCGGCCAAGTGACGTCGGAGTTCATCGGTCTCGACGCCAACCCCGACGAGCAAGAGCAGACCATCGCCTCCATCCTCACCGCCGATTCCAGCATCGACGCGGTGCTCGGGGTGGGGCCCAATGTGCCACTGCGAGCGCTCGATGCCGCAGAATCAGCTGGGCGCACGCTGCTCATCGGCGGCTTCGACTTGTCCTCAGACCTGATCGCTGCGATCGAAGCGGGCGACATCGCGTTCACCGTGGACCAGCAGCAGTACCTGCAGGGATACCTTCCGGTGATCCTGATGCACCTGCAGGCAACGAACCAGAACACTGCGGGCGGCGGTTTGCCGATCCTGACCGGTCCCGGCTTCGTCACGCCCGACAATGCAGCTGAGGTCGCCGCGCTGGTCAGCGCCGGCACGAGGTAGTCCAGTCTCATGGCAGCCGCCGCCGGCGGGGCCGATGAACGGCTCGCGTACCGCGGGCCGATCCAGCAACTGCTCACCCGACCTGAAATCGGCGCGTTGCTCGGCCTCGTCGGTGTGTGGCTGCTGTTCTGGTTGACCTCAGAAGCGTTCGGCACCGCTGGCGGGACGGCCAACTTTCTCGACGTGGCGGCGCTGCTTGGCATCATGGCGGTGCCCGTGGCGCTGCTGATGATCGGCGGCGAATTCGACCTGTCGGCCGGCGCCATGACCGGCGCCACGGCCATCTTCGTCATCTTGATGAGCCGCGAGGTGGGTGAACTCGGGGGAGCGGGCTTCAGCCTGCACCTCGCAGTGCCGCTGTCGTTGGCGTTCGCGCTCGCGATCGGCTGGTTCAACGGCACGCTCGTCGAGCGGACCTCGCTGCCGAGCTTCATCGTGACGCTGGGAACGTTCTTCATTCTCATCGGCGCGAAGTTGGGTTTCGGCAAGCTGTTCACCAACAAGGTCATCGTGGAGGGTCTCGACGACGCTGCCGGCTACGCCTTCTGGGACGACATCTTCGGTGCCGAGTGGATCCGCAACCAGCACATCTGGGACGGCCGGGACTGGGCTTGGGCAGGACTGCTGGTGTTCGCCGGCGTGGCCTCGTTCTTGGGACTGCTGGAGATGACCTACGCGCGGCGAGCAGATGTCAGCGGCTGGGCGGCGCTTGGCGGCCTTGCCGGTGCTGTCGTCGCGCCGCTGTTCGGCTTCTTCATGCTGCTGAGCACCGACGGCGTTGAAGCGAATCTGGTGTGGGGGGCGCTGGTCGCTCTGGGGACCTTGGCTGGCGTCGCCATCTGGTGCGCAGCCCGCTACGAGCCGGTCCAGCGTCGAACGCGGTCGTCCGATTCCCGCACGAACAGAGCAATCGGACTGGGTGTCGCAGCGGTGGTCGCGGCCATCGTGGCGGCGCGCGCGCTGGATGCAACGAACGCGGACCAGCTCGGCTTCCTCGGCGGGGGTCTCGGGCGGGCGGTCTTCGCGCTCGGCATTGCTGCGACCGGCGTGCTGGCCGCACTGGCCGCGACCGGTCACGTCCGCACGAGCGCTCCCGTCATCGGGGTGGCGGTGGCGCTGGTGCCCACGGTCAGCTTCATGATGACGGTGCAGGCCGCGCGGGTGGTGCTCTTCGGCGGACTCGCAGTCGCCGGAGTGGTCACGCTGATGCTGACGGGAGCGCGTAACGATCAGTCGCTGTGGCTGCCGATGGGCACGGCGGTCATCGTCGCGGTGGCCGCATTCGTGGTACGGGCCGAATCGGCATCGCGCAAGCTGCGTGTCGAGCTGTTCTCGCTGCTGCTGCTGATTGCCTTGGCTCTGGCTGCGGCAGCGGTGGCCAAGGCCCTGGCTCAGCGTCGAAGCTCAGCAGTGCCGGCGCCGGTGATGGGTCCGTGGGCCCGCGCCGCCGCCATAGCGGGCGCTGCGAACGCCGTGTCTTTCGCAACGATTGAACTGGTCGACGGCGACGGTCTGTTGTACGCGTTGTCGACCGGTGCGGCCAAAGGGGGAGTGGTCGCGCTCGGCATCTATGCGCTGGCCACGTTCTGGCGGTTGCTGTTCGCCGACGGCGCGGGCATCGGCAGATCCTTGGTGACGGTCGGATTGGCGGCTGCGGGCTTGGCGCTTGCCGTCAAGCTGATGTTCATCACCACCGTCGAGGAGCAGGCCACCCAGGCCGTGACACGGTTCCGCGTCTCGGTGCTCTTCTATCTGTTGTTCGCAGCCGTCGGTGCCTGGGTGCTGGCTCGGACTCGCTTCGGCAGCTGGACCTTCGCGGTAGGCGGGAACAAGGACGCCGCTCGGTCGGTCGGAGTGCCTGCCGCCCGCACCAAGACGACGCTGTTCATGCTCGTGTCGGTGTGCGCCTGGGTGGCGGGAATGCTCATCGCCTTCCGTCTCAACTCGGTGCAAGCCAACGTGGGCGACGGCAACGAATTCCGTTACATCATCGTGGCAGTGGTCGGTGGCAACCTGCTCACCGGCGGCTACGGCTCGGCCATCGGCGCGGCGATCGGTGCGCTCATCTGGGGAATGATCAGCCAAGGCATCGGCTTTGCTCGCTGGAACACCGACTGGCGGTTCTTGGTGCTGGGGGGCTTGCTGGTGGTGGCGGTCATCGTGAACAACTACGTGCGTCAGCGGGCGGAACGCTCCCAGTCGGCGCGAGGAGATCCGGGCGACGACGAGCCACCCGGCGGCGACCACCCTGCCCGAGCACCCTCGCCGGAACGTAGCGGCGACCGAGTCGAGCGAGCCGGCAGGTCCGACGAAGCTGCTGCGCAGGGTGCCGAGCGATGAGCGACTCGCTGATCGAGCTGCGGGACATCTCCAAGTACTACGGCAACATCATCGCACTGACGGGCGTGTCCACCACGGTCGATCCCGGCGAGGTGACGTGCGTGCTGGGCGACAACGGCGCCGGGAAGTCCACCTTCATCAAGATTCTCGCAGGAGTGCACCGGCACGACGCTGGCGATCTGCTGCTGGAGGGCGAGCAGGTGAATTTCTCTTCGCCTCGCGCAGCACTCGCCGCCGGCATCGCCACCGTGTACCAGGACTTGGCCATGGTGCCGCTCATGTCGGTGTGGCGGAACTTCTTCCTCGGCGCTGAGCCCACTCGGGGCTTCGGGCCGTTCCGCCAGATCGACATCGAACAGGCCAAACGGATCGCCAAGGAACAGCTGGCGGAGATGGGCATCGACATTCGCGACACCGAGCAGCCGGTCGGCACGCTGTCGGGCGGCGAGCGCCAATCGGTGGCGATTGCTCGGGCCAGCTACTTCGGCGCCCGGGTGCTGATCCTGGACGAGCCCACGTCTGCGCTCGGCGTGAAGCAGTCCGGTGTCGTGCTGCGGCGCATCACCGAGGCGCGCGACCGAGGCCTCGCGGTGATCTTCATCACCCACAATCCCAACCATGCGTACCCAGTCGGCGACCGCTTCGTCATCCTCAATCGCGGCCACTCCATGGGCAACTTCTCCAAGGAGGACATCTCGCAGGCCGAGCTGACGCAGATGATGGCTGGCGGAGCGGAGCTCGAAGCGCTGCAGCACGAGCTGGCGACCCACTGAGCCCACTGCGGTGATCCCACGGCGACTCGGCATCGCGGTTGTCGGATTCGGCTGGATGGGCCAGGCGCACGCGCGCTCGGTGATGCGCATCCCCAGCCTGTTCGACGACCGGTCCTATGCATCCGAGCTCGTCGTCTGTGCCGACACGGTCGCGGAGCGCCGAGCGTCGGCCGGCTCGGGCTTCGGCTTCAGCGAGGTGACTGACGACTGGCGAGCGGCCGTGGACCGTCGGGATGTCGACGTGGTGTATGTCACGACACCCAACATGGTGCACGAACAGATCGTCACCGCAGCGGCCGCAGCCGGCAAGCATGTGTTCTGCGAGAAGCCGGTGGGCGGTACGCCGGCGCAGACCGTTCGCTGCTTCGAGGCAGCCGAAGCGGCGGGCAGCATCACCGGCGTCGGATACAACTACCGCTACGCACCGCTCGTGCGCCACGCGAAGGCGCTCATCGACCGCGGCGATCTCGGGCCGATCACCAACTACCGAGGGCGGTTCTTCTCCATGTTCGGCGCCGATCCGCTGGGCCTGCTGTCGTGGCGCTTCGAGCTGGACCAGGCGGGCCACGGCGTGACGAGCGACATTCTCTCTCACGCGGTCGACTTGGCGATGATGCTCAACGGCCCGATCACCGAGGTGATCGGCAGCGGTGCCACCTTCGTCAGCGAGCGTCCGGTCGCTCAGCCCGGCGCCAGCCACTACGCCCGAGGCCGGCCGGACGATCCGACGGGCCCGGTCACCAACGAGGACTACTTCGCAGCGCTCGCCGTGTTCGCTAACGGCTCGCGGGGCACCTTCGAGGCCAGTCGGACGATAACCGGCCCCGAGAGCCAGATGGCCTTCGACATCTACGGCACCGACGGCGCGGCGAGCTGGAATCTGGAGACGATGAACGAACTGCAGCTGTACTTGGCACCGAAGGACTCGAGCGCGGCCGAGCGGGGCTACATGACGGTGCGCGCCGGCGAGCGGCACCCCGGCCAGCGTGCCTTCGTTCCCGGCGATGCCAATGCCATAGGGTTCGAGGACCTCATCGCGCTCGAGGATCATCAGTACCTCGCTGCGGTGAGCGAGGGGCGCTCGCACGACGCCGGATTCGCCGAGGCTGTGGCCTACGTCAGCGTGCAGGCAGCGCTGTTGCGGAGCTGGGCGAGCGGTGCCTGGGCGGAGGTGATCCCGCTCACCTCGAGCAACGTCGACGAGCTTGCGCCTCGCGATCCCGCCGGCGTCACCGGCCGGCGGGCCGGACCCGCTGCGGACGCAGCGAGATCCCGCTGCAGGGAGGCAAGCGATGGCTGACATCGAGCTGACGACCGCCGGCGCCGTCGTCCGCTTCTTGGCGGCTCAGCGCATTGCGCTCGACGACTTGGACCCCGATGCATCCGACCGACTGTCGGCAATCGGCGACGGCGAATCGGTGCCGTTGTTCGGCGGCGTGTACGCGATCTTCGGCCACGGCAACGTGACGTGCCTGGGTCCGGAGCTGCATCGCTGGCGCCACGTGCTGCCGACTTGGCGCGGACAGAACGAACAGGGCATGGCATTGGCGGGCGTCGGGTTCGCACGAGCGATGAGACGCCGAAGGATCATGGCCGCGACCAGCTCCATCGGTCCAGGCGCCACCAACATGATCACCGCTGCCGCTGCGGCCCACGCGAACCGCATGCCGCTGCTGCTGCTGGCAGGAGACACCTTCGGCCACCGCCTGCCCGATCCGGTGCTCCAGCAGGTGGAGCACTTCGGCGAGCCCTCGACCACGGTGAATGACGCCTTTCGATCCGTCGTCCGCTACTGGGACCGGATCACGACCCCCGAACAGGTGCTGGCGAGCCTGCCGAACGCGATGGCCACGATGCTGGACCCAGCCGACTGCGGTCCTGCGTTCATCGCGCTGCCGCAGGACGCCCAAGCCCACGCGGGCCGCTTCCCCGAGCGCTTCTTCGAGCCCGTCGTCCATCGCGTGCGACGTCCGCGTCCTGACCGACGCGAGCTGGCGGCCGCCGCAGCGGTGCTCACCGCAGCGAAGCGGCCGCTGCTGGTATGCGGTGGCGGCGTTCGCTGGTCGATGGCAGAAGCGGAGCTGCGAACGGTTGCCGAGCGTCATCGCATCCCGGTCGCCGAGACTGTGGCCGGGCGAACGGCCATGCCCTCCAGCCATCCGCTCGCCTGCGGGCCGATCGGCGTGACGGGCTGCGCCGCTGCGAACGCACTGGCGGCTTCTGCCGACGTGATCGTGGCGGTCGGCACGCGGCTGGGCGACTTCGCCACCGGCTCATGGACGTTGTTCGATCATGCCGCGACGTTCGTCGGACTGAACACGGCTCGATTCGACGCGACCAAGCACAGCAGTCGCCCGCTGGTCGCCGATGCGCGCGAAGGCTTGGCCGAGCTGAGCGTCATGCTCGGCGACTACATCGCGCCGGAGGAATGGTCGGCACGCGCTGAGACCGAGACGGCGCAGTACCACGCGTACATCGACAAGATCGCAGCGCCCGAAGCCGACAGTTCGCTGGCAGGCCCGCCGACGTACGCGCAGGTGGTGGGCGCCGTGTCGAGATCGGCCAACGAGCGGACCTACGTGGTGACCGCCGCAGGCGGCCTGCCCGGCGAGACCGTGAACGGCTGGCGCAGCGACGTGGAGCACTCCTTTGACTGCGAGTACGGCTACTCCACGATGGGATACGAGATATCCGGCGCATGGGGAGCCAAGCAGGCGCTGGGAGATCGGGACGTCGTGGCGCTCGTGGGCGACGGTTCGTACCTGATGATGAACTCTGACCTGTACAGCTCGGTGCTGAGCGGCCACCCGATCACCGTCGTGGTCTGCGACAACGGCGGCTTCGCGGTCATCAACCGGCTGCAGCTGGCCCAAGGCGGCGTGTCGTTCAACAACTTCCTTGCCGACACCATGACCTCGGCGCCGACAGGCTCGATGGATCGCCCCCCGCAGGTGCCGGCGCGCGTCGACTTCGCCGCGCACGCTGCGTCCTTGGGGTGCAGCTCGGAGTCCGTCGCCACCATCGCAGAGCTGGAAGCGGCACTGCAGCGTGCCAAGAACGCCGACCGCACCTGCGTGATCGTGCTCGGGACGCACCCCGACGCATGGACGCAGGGCGGCGCGCCATGGCAGGTGGGCGTGCCCGAGGTCAGCCACCGAGCCGAGATCGCCGAAGCTGCTTCCGGCATGGCCGAGGCGATGGCCGCGCAGCGCAGAGGCTGGTGAGCGCATCGCCGGCGCACGGTGAGGCGCCCACTCGGTCGGCAGGCATCGGGCTCATCGGCTGCGGCCGCATCGGCCGGATGCACGCACGTCACATCGGCAGCGTCGCCGGACTCCACCTTGCAGCGGTGTGCGATGCCATTCCGGCCGCGTCGGCGTCGCTGGCAGACGAGCTGGACGTGCCGGCTGCCGAGAGTCCAGCGGCGCTGATGGCCCGCTGCGACGTCGATGCCGTGGCGGTCTGCTCGCCCACCGACACGCATGTCGATCTGATCGTGGCAGCCGCACGATCCGGTCTGCCGGCATTCGTCGAGAAACCGGTCTCGCTGGACCTAGCTGAGGCCGAGCGCGCTATGCGGGCTGCCGACGAGGCCGGCATCGCTGTTCAGCTGGGCTTCAACCGGCGATTCGACCCGTCGCATCGAGCCGTGGCCGAGGCCGCCCACCGCGGCGAGCTCGGGGACCTGCACCTCGTGCGCATCACCAGCCGAGACCCGCAGCCGCCGCCGCACGACTACCTCGCCGCGTCCGGCGGCATCTTCGCCGACATGATGATTCACGACTTCGACATGGCGCGCTTCGTTGTGGGCGCCGAAGTGTGCGAGGTCTACGCTGCCGGCGCCGTGCGCATCGATGCTGCGATCGGCCAGCTCGGCGACTGGGACACCGCAGCGGCCGTGCTGCGGCACGCCGACGGCACGATCACGATTGTCGACAACAGCCGACAGGCGGTCTACGGCTACGACCAGCGGGTCGAGGCCTTCGGCGCCGCCGGTGCGATGACATCACAGAACCCGACTGTCCACGATGCCATCCGATTCGGGCCAGAAGGCGCGACGGCTGCTGCGATGCCATGGTTCTTCACTGAGCGCTATGCCGAGTCGTACCGTGCCGAGTGGGCTGCGTTCGCCGGTGTGCTCGCGGGCCGCCCGCCGCCGGTGACGCTCGAGGACGGCCGCGCGTGCTTGGCGATCGCACTGGCCGCCACCCGCTCGGCGCGCCAAGGTTGCCCGATCGCCATCACGGAACCTGCGCTCTAGCTGTCTCTGCTTCACCCTTGCGTCTTGGCGTCGTCAGGAACGCCTCGGCTGCTGGGCCTATCTGGCGGGGCCGCTGGAATCGCGAACGACGAGTTCGGCATGCAGCACGGAAACGAGCGCGGTGTCCCGGCCGTTCAGCCGATCGCTCAGCATGCTGACTGCTGTGCGTCCGATGTCGGCACGGGGCAGCCGCACCGTGGTCAGTCCGGGCAGCCCGGCCACGGCATAGAGCGAATCGTCGAACCCGGTGACGCTGAGGTCGTCGGGCACGCGCCAGCCGCAGTCGGTCGCGGCGAGCACGGCGCCGCGGGCCTGAGCGTCGTTGACGCACGCGATGGCGGTCGGTCGCCGTGGACGGTGCAGCAGCCGGCCTGCGGCTTGGCGCCCATCTGCCTGCAGGAAGCCGGCAGGCTCGCAGCAGATGTGCGCGCCCAGCCCTCGTCGCTCCATCTCGACGGTGTAGCCGCGGCTCCGGGCTGCGACGTTGGGCATGTCCGCATCGCCGATGAGGGCGATGCTGCTGTGGCCCAGCTCCGCCAAGTGGCTCACTGCTGAGGCCATGGCTGCTTCGTCGTCGGTGACCAGCGTGTCGTAGTGAGCGGAGCGCAAGTCGTACATCAGTGCCAGCGTCGGCACGACATCGGCGTACTCCTCGAGCTCTGGCGCGTCGCGCCGGCCGAGCAATCCCAGCGCAAGCCCGTCCACTCGATACTCGAGCATCCGGTCGATCACCTCGCGTTCGCCGCCGGCGTCCGGCGGACTCGAGAGGTAGAGCGTTCGCATGCCGCGCCGGCCGGCCTCGGCGTCCACGGCGAACATGACCTCGCCCCAGAACGCGTCGAAGAGCCCGGTGACCACGAACCCCAGCGTGTTGCTGCTTGTACCGGCGAGCGAGCGTGCGCCGGCGTGAGCTCGGTAGCCCAGCTCCACCGCCGACTCGACGATGCGCTGCCGCGTGCTCTCGCGGACGTGCCCCTCCCCGCGCAATGCGCGCGAAACCAGCGACTTGGAGACGCCTGCATGCTGCGAGATGTCCTTGATGGTCGGATATCCGCCGCTCCGTTTCGCTGTCATGGCCTCCCTCGCAGTAGGTGACGTGATCGTGCCGATGTGCCGAACAGCCGCCGTATCCGTCGCTCAATCGAGCTGGTCAAGCCGCTTGAGATGCAGGTACAGGACACGCGTGGCCAAGACGCTGCGCAGCTCTGAAGCGAGATCGTCGTAGAAGTGCTCTCGGTATGCGGTGTCGGTCACCGACGACACGGCGAACTGCAGTGCAGACAGGGCGGCGATGAAGCCCGACACCGCGAGCAGTTCGGGCGTCAGCTCGAGATCGTGCCCCAGCACCCGCAGCCGCGCGAGCACGTTCAGCTCTTCGGTGCCGAGCCATTGCGTCAGCGTGGCCGAGTGGATCGCCATGAGCCCGAAGCCGACATAGAACAGGCCCACCACGGCACCGACCAGCACCACGCGGGCGGCCTGTGCGACCAGCATGAGCAGCCCCATGTTCGCGAGGTCCACTCGTTCAAGTGCAGGCACCCGGGCGGGGGTGCCTGTCGTCGGCTGTACCACGTCTTGCAGCGGTGAACTCGACGCGTGCAGATGAACCATCACGCTGGGCCAGTCGTCGAACGTGGCGAGGCCGCGCAGCTCCGCCGGGATCCGGAACACCAGCGATACCAGCCCGATGGCTGTCAGCGTGGCGATGCACAGTCCGTAGAACACCGGCGGCATGGCGTGGGCAACCTGCCAGAGTTCGGCGTTGATGAACAAGAAGGCGCTGAACAGCAGCAGCAGCGGCAGCAGCCGGCCGACGAGCCGGCCGATGAGTGCGATCTGCCGCAAGGCGTATGCCGCCGACCATCTCGCCATCGGTACCAAGCCGAAGCTGACCGTCACGAAGGTGAGGCCCAAGATGACGAGATTCGCGGCTGCCAGCGCCACGCCGTACCGCCAGGTCGCCGCGGACAGCAGTACAGGCAGCAGCGGCGGCAGGAACACGAAGATCGCCACCTCCACCAACCCCACGCGGTCGGGGAGTTGCAGCGGACGCCGGCCTCGCAGCCGATTGACGGCGGCCACCGCGCCTAGGCCGAGCCCTGCTCCCGCGGCTACCACGCCGAACTGGGCCCAGCCAGTGAACCGGTCGCCGAACGTGCCGAACAGCTCCGCCAAGAACACCAGCACCAACACCGGCACGGCACGGGTGAGCACGTCGGTGGTGGCGCGGTAGTCGTCGATGACGTGCGGCACGCCGCGTCGCACGAACCACCGCTCGGTCTGCTCGAGTCGTTCGCTCAGCGTCGCGTCTGCGGCAGTGTTCACAGGTTTGCCGTCCGCAGGCACGGCGTCGGAATGCGAGCGCCTCAGAATGCCAGCCTCAGTCCGGGGCGCGGCCAGCTGCCCACCGCGAGCCGCCCGGTGCTCGACAAGGTGACGTACGCCGTGCGCAGATCGGGGCCGCCGAAGCAGATGTTGGTCGTGACGGTGTCGTCGGTCGGGGCGAACTCGAGTTCTTCGCCCTCGCGAGTGAAGGTGCTGATGCCGCCAGTGAAGATGGTGGCCACGCTCACGTTGCCGTCAGCATCCATCGCGAGGGAGTCGAAGTACTTGCGGCCGCCGGGACGGGCCACGAACCAGCCCCGTGCCGGGACACCGGCGGCCGGCTTGCCGGGGCCTTCGAGATCGAATGCGTAGACGGCGCCTTGGAAGGTCTCAGCCACGTACACGCGGTCTTCGGCGGGCGCGATGCCGACCCCGTTCGGTCCGTCCAGCGGGAAAGCCACTTCTTCGATACGGCACCCGTCGGCGGTGGCGTAGTACAAGCCGCCACGGTCCCGGTCGCGGGCGCGGGTCTTGCCGTGATCGGTGAACCAGAAGCCCCCGGCTGAGTCGAACACGAGGTCGTTCGGGCCCTTCAGCGGCACGCCGTTCACATCGGCGTAAATGATGTCCACCTCGCCGGTGTGGAGATCGATGCGCTCGATCCGACCCGTGGTGTAGTCGGAAGCCACCTCGCCGGGCACGGTTCGCCCGCGGACGGTGATCCACTCGAATCCGCCGTTGTTGCAGACGTAGAGGGCGCCGTCGGGCCCCAGCGCTGCGCCGTTCGGACCGCCTCCCGGCGTTGCGACGACATCCTTGCGGCCGTCGGAAACGTCGATCCGGGTGATCGTGCCCCGCCCGATCTCCACCACCGCCACCGAGCCGTCGGGCAGCACCACCGGTCCTTCGGGGAAGAACAAGCCCTCAGCGATGGTCTCGAAGTGATCCGGCCCGAAGAAGCTCACGCCCTCCGAAGCTACTTCGCGTCTGGGCGCGGTTGCCCGGCTTTGTCCCTGGCATGTCCGGCGGTGCCGGCTGGGGTGGGGGCTTGTGTGCTCGGTTCTTCGTGTTTGTGCGGTGGCGATGCTGCTGTTGGTGGCGGTGGTGGGGTGTGTTGGGTGTGGTGGCCTCGTGCGGTTGCCCGGCTGTTGGGTTGTGTGGTGTTGTCGGGCGGGGGGTGGGGGTGGTAGATTGTGGGCGTTGTTGTTGTCGATTCTCTTCCGCAATTCTCGCGGGGGGGGGGGTCGTGGCTGATGTCTGTTCAGGGTGTTTCGGTTCGTGGTGCGGGCCAGCGGTTGTCTGCCCGTCGTTTGGCTGCCGCTGTGGCGGCTGTGGCGTTGGCGGGGTCGTTGGTGGCGGTGCTGGCGCCGGCGGGGTCGGCGCAGGCGCCGTTGTCGGTGTCGGTGGCGCCGGTGAGCGTGGCTGAGGGTGACAGCGGCAGGACGAGCATGGTGTTTTCGGTGGTGTTGTCGGGTTCGCCGTCTGCTGATGTGTCGTTGCGGGCGCGGGCGGCGCGGTTGGGCGGCACGGCGCGTGGCGGCGCGACGGCTGCAGGCCGCGATTTTTTTGGTTTCCATTCTCGTGCGGTGCGGTTCGCGTCGGGCGCGTCGGGGGACGCGTTGACTCAGCGTGTGACGGTGGGGGTGATCGGGGACACGCTGCACGAGCCGGACGAGACGTTCGGGTTCGAGCTGTACGGGCTGGTTTCGGACGATGCACGTGTGCAGTTCACGGGCGGTGTGGCGAGGTTGAGGGTGACGGGCACGATCACTGACGACGACGATGGGCCCGGCGAGGGCGACCCGGTGGTGTCGGTGCAGCCGGTGAGCATGCTTGAGGGCAGTTCGGGCAAGAAAGACATGGTCTTCCAGGTCACGCTGGCGGGCACGAACACGGAGCCGATCACGATGGAGGCGGTGGCGAAGTCGCAGAGGTCGAACGCGAAGTGGTATCCGGGCACCGCGAAGGGGAGCAGGGGCGCGGGTCGTGATTTCGTGGCGACCGAGCAGACGGTGACGTTCGTGGCGAACTCTGTGGAGCTGACCAAGCAGGTGAAGGTGAAGGTGATCGGCGACGACGTGGACGAGCCGGACGAGACGTTCACGCTGCGTTTGAAGAACCTGACCGGCGCGGTGTTCAAGGGCGGGGACACGTCGATAGCGGTGACCGGCACCATCCGCAACGACGACGCCGAAGACGCACAAGGCGGCACCCCCTCCACCAGCACCACCAGCACGCCGCCCCAGTCCAGCACGACGACCACCACCAGCACCACCAGCACGCCGCCCCAGTCCAGCACGACGACCACGACGACCACGGCGAAACCGGCGGTGGAGACGAAGTCTGTGGTGACAGCCACGATGGCCGGCACCACGATGACGGTGTCGTGGACCGACGCTGTTATCCCCGACTGCGAGATCACGAGGTACTACGTCACTGTGTATGCCTTTGGCGGCACCTTCACTCAAGTGAGGAGAAATGTCACGGACGCGACGAGGACTTGGGAAGTGCCCAACATCGTCCTAGGGCATGAGTACGTGGCCCAAGTGATCGCGTACGGCGCGTGCGGCAAGAGTCTGAAGACGACCAACCAGTTCCCGGTGGCTGATCCGACGGCGACGACCACGACCACGGAAGCGCAGCCTGATGGACCGCCGAGCGATCCGACGAGTCTGACTGCTCAGAAGAGCAATGGCTCGGTGACGTTCACGTGGTCCAGCGGCGGGAACGGAAAAGACGGTGAGTGCCCGACAACAGGCTATGCCGTCCAGCTCAAAGCCACCCAATTTGGGACTGCATTAGTGACAGAGTATCCCACAGGTACGTCGTGGACGCCGAAGATTACCTTGCAGACCGGAACCCAGTATTACTTCCACGTATCCGCTTCCGGCGACTGCAAGAATGCTTACTCAAGAGGTTGGACCGGGATGCATTACACCCACTGATCTGGCCGCCGGGCGGCACACCTGCTCGCGCTGCACGGTGGCGGAGATCTAGGAACCCAGCCCGCCCAACAGCGCAGAATCTGTGCAGCTGGCAGTTCTGCGTCTACAACTCCGACAAGCGCTCCATTGAGGACGACCTGGCACTCGCCGAGCGCACCTTGAGCCTGCTGGCCGACGAAGACATCGACCCCGCGGCCGTCACCGCTTGGCTGGCCGAACCCTGAATCGGCGCCTGCCGGCTCGTGCCCGAACTCAGGTGTAGTCCTGCCGCGCCCGCCGATTCGAGCGAGTCGCAGAGCTGCGTCAGTAGTGTTTCGGGTGGCCAAGGTTCAGGCGACTGCCGGCGTGACGCTGAGAGAGGGGTGTTTCTCCTCGCCGAATTTCCGTGCTTGGTCAGTTGCGAGGCTTCTGCTGTCCGTTGGAGAAGCGGCGCGCGAGTTCACAAGGCATGGAAGGCTGCGGGAGTGCGCCGCCGCGGGCATCTTCGCCGCGCGCGGGCTGCTCTTCGCGGCCGTAGCGCTCTTCGATGTCGTGCCCGTTTGTCAGCGCGACAGCTCGCGCTCGATCTCGGCGGTACCTGCCTGAGCTGACCGACTATGCGGACCGATGCGCATGCCGGTTCGACCCAGCGCGGCTCAACACGAGGCGACTCGACCCAGCGCGATTCGACACGAGGCGTCGTTCGGGCTGCCGGCAGTTTGCCGGAATTTGTGCGCGCAAATGTTTGCTATCTGTGCCAGATGACTGTATACTGAACTGATGTTCGGCGATGTGGTCCGTGAGCTCGCTGCTGTGGGCGGCGACCCGTCCGGCGGCGATGGCTGCGACGGCGGACTGCACGGCTCGGGCGGAGACGCGGCGGGCAGCGCAGCGTCGGTGTGGGCCGCTGCGGCTGTTTCGGGGTGGCCCACGGAGGCGCAGGTGTGGACTGGCGGCCCGTTCGGTCGCTCAGATCACCGCACCGAGGCGGCCAGGTCGCTCGGCGGCGGTCACAGCGTGTCGTCGGGCGCGCAACTGCGTTCGCGTCCGGATTCGCCGTTCGGCTCGCCAACGAATTCGCTTCTGGGGTCGGTGTCCGGCTTGACAGCCGATGCGCGGTCGGGTTCGGGCGTGCAGGATGGGTGTGTCGGGTCGTTCCAGGGAGCGCAGGGAGCATCGGCTGTTGCCGGCTCGGGTGTGTCTGGTGGGTGTGTCGGGTCGTTGCGGCAGACCGCTGACGGCTCCATGGCACCCGGCGTGGCGCCGGTGCTGCGCGGCCGGCGGCCGCCCAGCGTCGCGTCGGCCGGCACCGATGCTGCTGACGGTTCCGGCTCCGGTGCTGTGTTCGGGTGCGATGTCGATCTGGGGACGCTGGGCCACAGCGAGCTGAAAGAGCTGGTGATCACATTGGCCGCGGAGCGTGCCCGTGCAGAAGGCCGGTATCTGGCGGCGGTGGGCGAGCTGGCAGCGCGCAGCGGAGCGCAGTGCGCTGCTCACATCTTGCGCGACCGGACACGGCTGAACTGCACTCAAGCCCGATCAGAAGCGCACCTCGGTGAACGCCTGGTCGCACACGGGTTCACCGAAACGCTCGACGCGATGCAAACCGGCGACATCGGCGTGTCGCATGCGAGGGTGATCGCACGCGAAGCCCCCAAGCCGCATCGGCGCAGCGAATCCGACTTCCTGGAACTGTGCCGCACCTATCCGTCCGATCTCATCGCCCGCCACCCTTTCGCATACCAGAGCCGGCAAGTCGAAGCAGACCTCGCCGCTGAGGCCGCAGCCGCAGGACTCAGCCCGCTGGACGCGCAGCTCGCGTTGCAGCGGACTCAGCGCAGCGGCTCCATGCGCCGAGGCGACGACGGCATGTGGCACCTGCGCGCCACACTGGACAGCCTCACCGGGCGACACGTCAACATCGCACTCCAGGCAGCCGTCCGCACTGCCCGCCACAACACCAACAGCACCGGCAACCGCAGCGGCCACGATTCCGCCGGCGGCAGCGCTAGCAGCGACAGCGGTGCCGACACCGAGGGCACGAACAGCAGCGGCGACGCCGGTGCGGGGCCGACTCGTGGTCAGCTCACCGCTGACGCCATCGCGGACCTGATCGCCGGCACACCCCCGAAGCGGCGGGCCGGCACCAGCCTGATCATCATCGCCGACTACGACCTCGTGAACGACCGGCTGAGCAGGCCACGCCTCGACGACGGCACCCCCCTGTCAGCACGCATGCTCGCCGAGCACGCCCTCCACGCCAAAGTGCTCCCCGCAGTGTTCAACGCCGACTGGACCCAGCTCGCATTGGGACGCACCCGACACGCCAACGACGCGCAACGGCTCGTGCTCGCCGCACGCGACGGCGGCTGCGTCGCCTGCGACGCCGCCAGCGAACACACCCAGCCCCACCACATCACCCACTACCAGCACGGCGGCCTCACCGAGGTCTCCAACCTCGCGTCGCTGTGCGAACCCTGCCACCACAACCTCCACACCCGCCACCGCACCATCACCACCGCACCCAACAACAAACCCCGACCCGACCCACCCGCACCCCACCAGCCACAACACAGCCAGCAGCAGCAGGCCAAACCACGAGCACCGGCCACAACCCCCAGCAGCCCCACCACACCGGCACCGTGCTCACCCGCAACCGACACACCCACACCCCACAACACCCACCCACCCCCCAACAACCAACCAGCGACACCCACCACACCGGCAGCCGCCACAGCCCGCAGCACCCCCATCCACGACACCGAAACGCGAGCAGCCCCCACCACACCGGCACCGGCAACAGCCCGCAGCCCCTAACCCCCACCCAGCAGCCCGACACGCGAGCGGCCCTCAGCGCACCCGCGCCCACAGCAGCCCGCGGCGCCTCGACCGACGACACGTAGACGCGAGCGGCGTCCACTGCATCGACATCGACAACAGCCCGCAGCTCCTGAGCCCGACTCGCGGCCCGGTTGCCGCAGACTGCGCACATAACGCTGCCACCACGTGTTCGCCGTGGATCGCGGCACGCCCATCTGCCGCGTTGCTTCCGCTTGGGTCCAGTCAGCCTCAATCCGCTGCACCAGCCGCAGCCGCCCCGCAGGCCTCAACAGAGCATGGGCGTGCCGCATCGAGTCTCTTGTCGTCGTGATGTCCAGAACCGACACCACGCTCGTGCCGGGCGCTCGACCCATCAGCTACCTGTCAACACCCTCCCGCTACAGCACATCTAGGCCAAGGCGTCGCGCCACGGGGTTACGTCGATGCCGGGGTAGCGGCGCTCGAGTGCCTCCACCAGTTCGCTCGTCCAGTAGGGGTGGCCGGGCAGCGGCGCGCCGAACAGCGCCAGCTCCGCGGGTGAGCAGGTGGCCGCGAAGTTGATCCACGACCGTCCCACGGTCACCGGCTGCACGCAGTCGTAGCCGATCCAGTCGGCGCCGGCGGGCTTGAATGACGCGCTCATCAAGAATCTGCTGCCGCCGGGACGCGTCAGGTCGACGCCTCGGTGCCACACGTCGGGCCGGTACGCGAGAAAGCTCCCGCGGACGCCGGCGGCGGACATCCGATCGCCTCCAGGCGGGCCGTCGTAGGGGCGCGACGCGTCCGCCGGGCCTCCCGCCAGCTCCGTCGGAGCAACATCCGCTTCGACATCGCTCAAGTACAAGAATCCCTCTAGATTCCACCATCCGGGCGCCAGACGGTCAGGTACGACGTTGTGGTTGCGGTCTTGGTGGAACGGCTGCTCATAGTTGGTCACGCCGGTGTACTTGCCCCAGATGCGAGCCTGATAGATGCGAATGTCGTCCATGCCCATCGCCAGCCGGGCGAACTCGCTGATGCCGGGGTGTACCTGCAGCCTGTTCAAGCGAGGCGACTCGTAGGGGAACAAGATGTGCCCCAGGAATTGGTCGGCTCGAAAGGCGGCACCTTCAGTGTCGGCAGCGGGCAGCTTGTGCCCTTGGTCGTAGCTGCGACTGCGGAATCGGTCACGATGAGCAGCATCTCCACGATGAAACTCGTCAGGGTGAGGGTAGAGATCCCAGAGTTCCTCGACAGCGAAGTCGATGTCGGCGGTCGGTACCAGTCCCTCCACGAGCACCCAGCCGTGCTCGCGCCAGTGCTGCGCGGCGGCATCGACGTCGGCGATTCCCGTGCCGGCAACTGCGGTACCCGCCGCGTGCGCATTCGGGGCGCTCACGGCACGGCCGGGTGGGCGCGAGACGCCCAGCGGTGCCTGCACGAGCTCAACCGGCACCTTGGGCGTCGTCAACGGTGATGCAGGCACCGGAGACGACCTCCGACAGCGGCGAGACCAGATACAGCAGCGTCGAGTCGAGCTGCGAGGGCTTGCCCAGCCGTCGACGGGGGAACATCTTGGTGATATCGCCCATGCGTTCCAGCATGCCGTCCATCATCTCGCTCTCGAACGCTCCCGGCGCAATCGCGTTGACATTCACGTGGTAGCGGGCGAACTCTTGGGCCAGCACTTCGGTCATGCGCACCACGGCGCTCTTGGTGATTGCGTACATCGAGGTGCCCGGCGGCGCCCTGAAGGCGGCACCTGAGGCGATATTGACGATGCGCCCAGGCAGATCGGCAGCGATCAGCCGTCGAGCGACCTCGCACGACAGGTGGAACACCGAGGTGAGGTTGGTGGCGATCATCTCGTCCACGAACGCCGGGTCCATCTTGAGCGCCAAGCGAGCATCGGGCTTGCCGGCGTTGTTCACCAAGATCCGCACGGTCCCCAGCTGTGCTTCGGCAGTGGCCACAGCGCCGAACAGCGCCTCGGTGTCGGTCACGTCCAGCGGGATCGGCAGCACGGTGGCGCCGGCGGCCTCCAGTTCGTCGGCCAGCTCTTGCAGCCGTTCGACGCGCCGTCCGCTGATGGCCACGCTGGCACCGCACAATGCGAGCACCGTTGCGAACCGTCGCCCCAACCCGGACGTCGTGCCGGTGACGAGTGCGGTCTGCCCGGTCAAGTCCGCCGACCACTGCGGCGCTGTGAAGCTGGGCCGGCCCGGTTCCGCAGCACTGGCTGCTGTGCTGGTGTCGTTGTCCATTCCCGACCCCTCGTTCCCGCTTGCGGACTGTGTCTCGCAGCGTGCAGCGTATTGGCCCGCGGCGGCCCGAACCGGCCCAAGTCGCTGACGATGGGGAGCATCGAGCTCGGCGCCGAAAGCGTTCTCGTGGTGTTCGCAGGCTCGTTGGGCCGAGGCGTTCTAGCCTCGCCTGAGTGAGGATCGCAGATCAGCTGGCCTCGGCGAACGGCCGCGCACCAAAGAGCGCCCCCGGCGTCCCCGGTGTCGGTGCGGTGTTCCAGGTAGTGCCTACGGTCCAACCGCCGGCGGGCGGCGCAGGCGTGAAGACCAGCAGCGGCACCTTGCCGCTGTTCGTCATGGGCCTCGTCGTCATCTCGTGGGGGCTCGGACCGCCCATATCCAAGCTGCTGACCGCGCCGCCGATGGTGAGCGCGTTCATCCGCTTCGGGATGTCCACGCCCTTCCTGCTGGCAGTGCTGGCACTGCGAGGACGTTGGCTGTCGCGGCAGGTGTGGCGCCAATCGGCACTCCCGGGACTGTCGTTCGGCATCAACATGGTCTTCGTCTTCGCGGCCGTGCAGCACGTGACGATCTCGGTGATGTCGGTGATGATGGCGTTGCAGCCGGCGATGCTTCTAGCGCTGGTCGGTCCCATCCTCGGCGAACGGGTCACCGCTCGCCAGATGCTCTTCACGCTCATCGGCGTGGCGGGCGCAGTCGGCGTGATCTTGGGTGCAGGCGGAGACTTCCGCGCCGGCGGGTTCGGCCTGCTGCTCGCCGCCATGTCGGTGGTGACGTTCACGGTGTACTTCGTGCTGACACGCATAGCTCGATCGACCAGCGCGGTGGACCCGATCGAGTGGATGACGGGAATCAACTTCTGGTCGTTCGTGGCGACGATCCTGCCGACGCTGCTGATGGTGACGCCGAGCCAGTTCGCAACATTCGGCGGTTCGGATTGGCTGTGGATCGTGATCGTGGCCTTTGTGACAGGTGTGTTCGGCCATGTGCTGATGACTTGGTGTCACGGTCACATCGACGTTGCGCGATCCTCGCTGTACGTGCTGGCGATGCACATCGTCGCCGTCGGAGCGGCGTGGCTCATCCACGGCGAGCCGGTCACGCTGCTGCAGTTCGCCGGCGGTGCGGCGGTGTTGGCATCGGTCGCCATGGTCATCCGCACGACGCCGCCTGCGCCCTGAGTACCCTCGGCACAGCGCGCCGCATCAGACGCTGTGCCGCGTCGTCGGGCCCCTGTGGGCGCCGAGGATCTCCTGGCCACACCAGCAGGTCGCAAGCAGATTCGACAGAACGGAGCATCCCGATGGGCCGATTCGCAAATTCTTGGCGGCTGGCCAAGACGTCGTGGTCGTTGCTGAAGCAGGACCGGGAACTGCTGTGGCTGCCGGTCCTCAGCATGGGGGCGATGCTCGTCCTCGCCGCAGCGGCCATCGTGGTGGGATTCGCCGTCGGCGATGTCGAGGAAGGCGGCATCACTGGTTCGATGGCGGTCATCGGCATCGCGTTCGCGGTGGCAATGACTGCGGTGGCGGTGTTCTTCGAGGGAGCGCTCGTTGCCGGGGCCTACGACAGGATGTCCGGCGGCGACCCCACCGTCCGCAGTGCCATGAGCCGGGCGGCGACCCACTTGCCCAGCCTGTTCGGCTGGGCGCTCATCACCGTGACCGTGGGCATCGTGATCCGGTTCCTGCGTGAGCGACTCGGATGGCTGGGGCATCTCCTGTCGTGGGTGGCCGAAGCTGCGTGGGCTGTCGCTACCTATCTGGTGGTTCCCGCAATCGTCGTCGACGACGAGCGAGCGGTCTCGGGCATCAAGCGGTCAGCGTCACTGGTGAAGCAGACCTGGGGCGAGAATCTGATCTCGCAGGCGGGCTTCGGTCTGCTCGGGTTCGTGCTGATCCTCCCCGCTGTGCTCGCAGGTGCGCTGATCGCCATGATCGTGCCAGGCACCGTGGGAGTCGTGGTCGGCACGGCGGTGGGAGTCGCGGGTGTGGTCACGGTGATTGTGGTCATCAGTGCGCTGAGCGTCTACTTCAGGACTGCGCTGTATGTGTACGCGACGCAGGGCGAGGTGCTCGGCGGCTATGACGCAGGCCAGATGCGCAACACCTTCCGAGCCAAGCAGTAACGCGCCGGCGCCACGCGACGCTCAGGCCAGCGCAACAAACGCCGCATCCGCGATGTCGCAGGTGCGTGTGATGTCGTCGTCGGTGTGCGCCGTACACACGAAGTTGTTGTGGTAGCCGAGCAGGTAGGCGCCTCGGCGGACGCACTCGGCCACCCAGCGAGCCCCGATTTGAGTGCCTCCCTCGCCGGTGATGCGCAGATACGGCATGGCCGCCACGCCGGTCACCCGCAGCTCGTGCCCGTGAGCGTTCGCAACCTCCACCAGCGCGTCCCGCAGGCGACCGCCGGTGTCGGTCGCGACTGCGGCTGCATCGGTGGCGCGCAGTTCCCGCAGCGTCGCCAGCGCCGCCGCCATGGGTGCAGCGTTGAAGAACTGGGTGCCGGTGAAGAACGTCTCCCCGGCGACGTCTTTCAGCGCGGCGCTGCCGGCTAACGCTGCAACCGGGTGACCGTTGCCGAGCGCCTTGCCGAAGCACCACAGATCCGGGGTGAACCCGTAGGCAGCGTGCGAACCGGACAAGTCGATGCGAAATCCGCTCCGGACGTCGTCGAGGATCACCACGACGCCCGCGGCCCGGCACGCTGTCTCCACTGCGCTCCAGTAGCCGTCGGCCGGCTGCTCGTTGTCGGCGAACACCGGATGGTGGTACGGCGAGGAGATGAAGCAAGCGATGTCGCCCGGATGGGCAGCGATGGCTGCCCTCACCGCATCGGCGTCGTTCCACGGCACCTCGATGACCAAGTCGTGGTCCTCGTCGACGGTGCCCGTGCTGCCGGGCGCCTGCATCCACGGCGCCGATCCGTGGTAGCCGCCCTCGATCTTCAAGATGCGCCTGCGTCCGGTCGCGGCGCGGGCGACCATCACGGCCAGTCCCGTTGCGTCGGCGCCGTTCTTGGCGAACAAGGCCCAATCTGCGCCGGCCACCAAGTCGACGAGTTCTTCGGCCAGATCCACCAGCACCGGCGCCGCGAGGCTCACCGTGGTGCCGTCGGCCGCCTGTTTGGCGGCGGCTTCCTCGACGCGGGGGTGGCCGTAGCCCAGAATGTTCGGCCCGTACGCGCACATCCAGTCGATGTAGGTGTTGCCGTCCAGATCGGTGAAACGGGCACCCTCGGCGGAGGAGAAGAAGACCGGTCCGTCGTCGATGATGGCGGGTCCGTAGTGACCGTAGACGCCCTTGGGAATGACTGCCTGTGCCCGTCGGTACAACGCGTGCGACTTCGATGTCGGCATCGGTTCGATCATGAGCTGTGGGAACCTCCGGCGTACAGCTCGCGCAGCGAGCGCGCGATGCGGTCGGTCTGGATCTCCGAGCTGCCGTCCACGTAGTTCGCGATGCGTGCGGCGACGAGGTGATGACCCCACGGGTACGAGCTGCGCAGCCCTTCGGCACCCATGGCCTGAATGCAAGCAGCGATGTCCGCTTCGGCCGTCTCGGCAGCGAACTTCTTGGCGTGGGCTGCGGGCAGGATCGCGCCGGAGGCATCGCCGGCACGCAGCGATTCGCTGACTGCCTCAATGGCGCGATCGGTCAGCAGCCGCGCAGCTTCGAGGCGATTCTGGACGCCAGCCAGCTTCCAGGCGAGGCCTTGGTGCCCGATGAGCGGCGCGCCGAACGCTTTGCGCACTGTGCCGTAGCGCACGGCGCCCGCCAGCGTTGCTTGGGTCATCGCGCAGCACATGGCAGCGACGTAGGTGCGAGCGCCGTTCACGCTGGACATGGCCGCGACGAAGGCGTCCCCAGGGGCACCGATGAGATCATCGTGCTCGGCGACGTAACCGTCCAGCCGGAAGCCGCCGGTGCCGATCAGGTGGCCGCCCGCCAACGCGTAGGGCGCCAGCCGCTCGAAGCCGGGCCGCGTCCCGTCGACGAGGAATGCAGCGATGCCGCGGCTGCGGGCGTCGGGCTCGGTCTGCGCGTAGCAGATGACGATGTCGGAGAGCGCTGCGTTGGTGATCCAGGCTTTGGCCCCGTCGAGGCGCCAGCCGCCGTCGACTCGTGTTGCAGTGGTGGCGATGTTGGCGAAGTCGCTGCCCGCACCCGGCTCGGTCAGCGCTGTAGACCCGAAACGACGTCCGGCCATGAGATCCGAGAGGTAGCGCTCACGGTGGGCTGCGGTACCGAGGCGGGCCACGCGGGCAGCGATGTTCGCCGTGTTCACCAAGCTGAACGCGAACGGCATGGAGACCGCGCTCAGCACCTCGACGACGCGGCACTTCTGGGCGAACGTCAGTGCCAAGCCGCCCAGCTCGGCCGGCACCTCCAGCGACAGCAGCCCGAGCGTCGAGGCAGCCCGCAGTGCTTCGGGTGCCATGCGCTTGTCGTCTTCCCAGCGGGCGACGCCGGGCGCCACGATCGTGTCCCGGAACTCGGCGATCTCGCCCAGCAACGCCGCGAATGCCGCAGCGTCCATGCCTGTCTCGTTCGTGCCTGTCTCGCCGCCGGCTGCTGGAGGGTCGGCGGGGACCTGGTCGTGACTGATCTCCGACGCAGCATCGGACGCAGCGGTGCCGACCGGGTTCACCGCAACGACCGTAGCAGCGGCGATCTACGCTATGGCAGCGTGTTCGGCAGCGCGACGCGACGAGGTGGCTTGGCAGAGGCCTTCGCGGCGCAGCCGTTGGCCGAGGTGCTGAACCACACGCTTGACGCCCCGCATCAGGGTCCTACCGCGGCAGTTGCGTGCGTCCTGCGAGCACACGACGCCGGGCCGGAGATGCTGTTCATCGAACGGTCCACCCGCGTCGGCGATCCGTGGTCCGGGCACATGGCCTTTCCCGGCGGACGCACCGAACCGAGCGACGACGACACGTTCGACACCGCAGTGCGCGAGAGCCGCGAGGAGATCGGATTCGACATCGCGGCGCACGCCGGGGTCCGCCGACTCGGCCGACTCGACGACCTCGAGGGCAGTCCGCGTTGGTCGAACTCGGGCCTGCGCGTCACTCCGCACGTGTGTTGGCTTGAGGGCGCCAGGCCGTCACTGCAGCTGAATCACGAGGTCGCCGATGCGCTGTGGGTGCCGGTGGAAGAACTGGCAGATCCTTGCCGTCACATCGACTACCGCTACCCGCCGCGTCCGCAGATGCAGTTCCCCGGCATCGAAGTCGGCCGCGGCCGGGTTGTCTGGGGCCTGACACTGCGCATGCTGCAAGACTTGTTCGCTCGGGTCGGCCATCAGCTGCCGATCGGGTGCAGCCCGGTCCGCTGATCGGCAGTGCTGAGCAAGCGGTGCAGATGAGGTCATGTTGATGAGCGGCATCTTCTTCTGGTCCTACGGTGCGGCAGACGCACCGGTGCTGGCGTGCTTGCACGGCATCGGCTCGTGCGCTGATGCGTTCTCGGATCAGCGAACTCTCGCAGAACGGCTCGGCGTGAGGCTCGTTGCTTGGGACGCTCCGGGCTATCGCTGTTCGGCAGATCCAGCTGCGGCACCCGGCATCGACGGCTGGGCCGACGCTGCCGCGTCACTGCTGAAGGCCCAGTCCGCCGATCCGGTGCTGCTGCTGGGTGTCTCCTGGGGCGGTGTCATCGCAACCCGGCTGGTGCTACGCCATCCAGACCTGGTGTCTGGGCTCGTTCTGGCCGATTCGAGTGTCGGTGCGGGCACGACGCCGGAGCGGGCTGAGGCGATGCGGGCGCGCGCCGCCGACTTCGTCAATCTGGGTCCGGCAGGCTTCGCAGCTGCGCGGGCGCAACGCCTCGTGAGTCCGAGCGCTCCCGACGAGCTGCGCGCTCATGTCGCCGACATGATGACTGCGTCGATCCGCATGCCCTGCTACCAGTGGGCGTGCGGCTCGATGGCTGAAGCGAACCACGGCCCCGAACTCGGGCGCGTCACGGTGCCGACGCTGGTGGTGGTCGGAGAGCTCGACGAGGTCACGCCGCCGCGGGCGTCGCAGCGGCTTGCATCGGGGATCTCCGGAGCACGCTACGTCGAGATCGCCGGCGCCGGCCACCTCGCCAACCAAGAGCTGCCGGTGGCGTTCAACGATGCCGTCGCCGAGTTTCTGGCCGAGGCGGTCGCCTGAGCTTCGGTCGAGCTCGACGCGCCGTGTCGATCAGCGCGCTGGATTCAGCGCGGTCGATCAGCGCGGCGGGAGCCGGATGCCCCCGTCCACGCGGATGACCTCGCCGTTCATGTACGGGTTGGTGATGCACTCCATGACCATGAATGCGAGTTCTTCGCTGTAGCCGAGCCGCTTGGGGAACAGCACGCTGCGCCCGAGGTGCGCCTTGAACTGCTCGGACTGCTCCCCCTCTCCGTAGATCGGCGTGTCGATGAGGCCGGGCGCAATCGTGTTGACGCGAATGCCGGTGGCGGACAGGTCGCGTGCGATGGGCAAGGTCATGCCCACGACGCCGCCCTTGGAGGCCGAATAGGCAGCTTGGCCGATCTGGCCGTCGAATGCGGCCACCGAGGCCATGTTCACGATCGCGCCGCGGGCGCCGTCCGCGTCCACGGGTTCGGTCTTGGCCATCGCTGACGCTGCCTGGGCGAGCATGTTGAACGAGCCGATCAGGTTGACGTTGATCACGAAGCGGAACTGCTCGAGGTCCATCGGCACGTTGCTGCGGTTGATGGTGCGCCCGGCCCGGCCGAGTCCTGCTGAGTTGACCAGTACCCGCAGCGGTCCCATCTCCGAAGCTGCATCCACTGCTGCGCAGGCGTCGGCGACGCTGGTGACGTCACAGTGTACGAACAGACCGCCTACCGACGCGGCGACGCCGGCGCCGAGGTCATCTTGCACGTCGGCGATGACGACGTGAGCGCCGGCTTCGGCAAGCTGGCGAGCGCAGGCCTCGCCGATGCCCGACGCTCCGCCGGTGATGATGGCTGAGACTCCGCTGAGATCAAGGCGCGGCATGGGGCAGTCCTCCACATGGTCGGGTACGTCGATGAGTGACACCGCTGAGTGCCGACCGGGGCGCCGTTTCGAGTGGCGGCCGCCGGCGGCCCGAAACTACCGCCGGATTCGACGCAGGCGCAGGTCGACGAAGGCCCGGGCTTCACTCAGAAGTCGCGCGTCGTTCACCGGTAGCGTCGGCGTTCGGCATGCCCCAGGTTCAGCCCGATGAAGCGAGAACGAGTGCCAACGCCCGACATCGGTGGCCCGCATCACCACAGCAACCACTTCCAAAGCGGGCAGCAAACGGCCGACGCACCTGTTGATCAGGATCGGATGAGTCGGCATCGGATTGGCCAGGATCGTACGGCGACCTTCGCAGCATTGGGAGTGCCGGCCTTTCGTGCTCTGTGGCTGAGCGGCGTGTTCTCGTTCATGAGCGTCCAGATGCAGTTCTTGTTGCGCGGCTGGCTGGCATGGGAGCTCACTCAGAGCACGAGCGCGCTGGGCGTCGTGATGTTCAGCTTCGGCGTGTCGCTGCTGATCGCCACACTGTTCGGCGGCGTAGCAGCCGACCGGCTGCCCAAGCGACCGCTGATGCTGGCCGGCCAGACGGTGCTGCTGCTGACGGCGGTCGGCATGGGCACGGCACTTGCGACCGAGGTCATTGCCTTCTGGATGCTGGCGCTGTCGAGCGCGCTGCAAGGGCTGATGTTCGGACTGATCGGACCTGCGCGCATCTCGATGACCAGCGACTTGGTCGGCCGGGATCGGATGGGCAATGCGATCACCCTCTCGTCGTTGTCGCTGAGCGGCAGTCGCGTCATCGCACCGTCGGTTGCGGGACTCCTTGCCGGATGGGCGATCGTGGGTCTCGCGGGGGCGTACTTCGTAGCGTCGGTTCTGGCTGCATTGAGCCTCGTGTTGCTGTTGCCGCTGCCTCGCGCAACCGGCGGCGGATCATTCGCTTCAGCGGTGGGCCGCAATCCGCTGGAGGAGATACGCCAAGGCATTCGCTACGCCATGACGCACCGGAGGTTGCGCCGAACCATACTCATCTCGCTGTTCGTGATGATGTTCGGCTTCAACTACGTCGCCTTCATGCCGGCGTTGGTCGAAGGCGAGTTCGGCCTCGGGGTGACCTATGTGGGGCTCATCTCAAGCGTCAGCGCGGTAGGCGCGGTCGTCGCCGCGATGCTGCTAGCGAGCCGCGCAGACGGTCCGCACGCCGCCAGCCTGCTCGTCGCCTTCGGATTCGGTTTCGGGGCGACGGTGGCGGTGCTGGGGCTCATGCCGAGCTTCTGGTTTGCGGCCTTGGTATCGCTGGGTATCGGCGCAGCGTCGACCGGCTTCATGTCGTTGAGTCAGACGCTCGCGATGCGCGCGAGCGACAACGAGTACCAAGGCCGAGTGCAGTCGCTCGTGCAGTTGCCGTTCGCGGGGTTCGCCATCATGGCCTTGCCCTTGGGAGGGCTCGCAGAGGCAATCAACGTCCGCGCCGCGCTGGCCGTCATGGGCATCTTGGTCGTCACCGCGATGACGGCACACGTCGCGACGGCCTGGCGGTCTGGCCGACGAACTGCCTGACCGGCACCTCGCCATGCCGGCAGGAACCGTGAACGCTCATACCGTCCGGCAGGCCAGTCCGGCGCCGGCCAGTCAGCCGATGTGCTCGAGGATGGAGGTCTCCGACAGGCTGGTGCGGATGTCGGTGTCGGCTACCGGGGGCACGTCCGGGCACCAGCGCGCCATCGCCGCTTCCAGTGCGGATTTGACGTCTGCAGCGAGTGCTGGAGCGTCGGCGCGGTCGCACTCGACCACGACGCTGTCGTGGACCGTCTGCACCGCGTCGGCCGAGGGATAGCGCGCCAACAGGTCGTGCAGCCGCCCGTAGGCGTCCAGCATGACATCTGCAACGCCCCCCTGAATCGGCGCATTGCGGTAGGCGTTGGCCATCTGGCCGACCCGGGTGTGCAGCGCCTTTTGCAGCAAGAATCGCTGATCGGACTCACCCATGGCAGCACCCACCTCGTCCACCACGGCGCGTCGCAGGTGCCGTTGCTCCAGCAGTTTGTCCACCGCAGGCCGAAGCTTCCCCGCAGCCGATGCCTGCGGCGGAGCGAGGTCGAATCGAGCCAGCACCCGGCGCCACAGCTCCGCAGGCCGAGGCTTCGTCGAGCAGCCGACGACAGCAGCGGCTTCACCGAGCACCCAGTCCACCGAGAAAGTGAACTGCTGCCGGCGCCCGGCGGGGGTTCGGGAGCTGAACGACAGCGGCGAGCCGTCGGGCCGGACCACCACGGGCGCGGCGAACGACAACGACCAGGCCACCTCGGCTGCATCGGTCTCGCCCAGGTTGCCTGCCGACCTGCCGGAGATGCGCACCGGATCGATGGCTGCGGTCCGTTCGGCGGCGAGCAGCGCAGCGTGGACCTCTTCCGCGCTGTGATGGCGGCGCTGCTGGCTGCGCAGCGACCGCCGAGTGTCGTCGGTACGGGGCCACAACGCTCCGAGCCGCAGCGTCAGCGGCCAATCGGCGTCCAAGGCGGTGGATGCGAAGTGTCCGATGGCGCGATCACGCTCGTCCACCCAGCGAGCAATGCCGGGATACGCATCGAGGTAGGCCTCGATGAGGGCGTCGGCTTCGTCGCGGCTGGTCGGCACGCCGGCATCGGTGAGGCCCCGTGACAGACCCGCGCCGCGCTGTCCGTACAGAATCCCGAAGTTGATGCGCTTGGCTTTGGTGCGGAACTCCTCATAGCGAGCCCGATCGAGCGCCGCGAGCCCCGCCGGGCCGTCCATGTGTACGCCGAACATCCGTTGGGCAGTGGCCGTGTGGATGTCTCGCCCTTCCCTGAAGGCCGCCTGCAGCTCCTCGTCGCCGGCGAGCTGGGTTGCGAAGCGCAGCTCAGCTTGGTTCAGATCGCAATAGACGAAGACGCGGCCTGCAGGTGCGGTGATGTAGGGCTTCAGCCGCGGTGTGAAGTTCTGCGCATTCGGATGGCGGCTGGCCAACCGTCCGGTGTTGGTGCCGACGATTTGCAGGTACTCCGGGTGCAACCGGCCGTCGGGCCCGAGATGTTCGCGCATCGTGTGCCCGTAGGTGCTCAACGTCTTGGACAGATCCCGATAGGCCAGCAGTGCATCGCAGAGTTCGCCGCCGATGCCTGCCAGCGCCGACGCGCTGAGCGAATCGGTCGGCACGAGCGCACGGGGCCGACCGTCGGTCCTGTTCGTCCACGCTGCCACTCGATCGGCCGCGAAGCGGTTCAGCAGGTCGCGCGTCTGCGGCTCGCTGTCAGGATTCCAGCTCGGTTCGAGTCCAGCGCCGAACAGATCGCCTTGGCCGCCGCCAGTCAGCTCGGCCAGGCGCGTGAGCACCGCTGAGCGCTGGGTCTCGAGCCCTTCGAGCTCGGTCTCCCATCCGTCGGCATCGAACGGGAGACCAGCGCGTTCCATGCGGTCGAGAAACGGCCGGGCTGCCTGTTCGAGTCGGCAGACCTCGTCCAGTCCTGCGTCGGTCAGCCTCGAGCGCAGCTGATCGGATACCCAGAGCGTCTCGACGGCGTCGGCCGCCGCGTAGCGCACTTGCCCGTCGCTCAACGGCGCGTCGGCGGAGTAGGACAGCTGCGTCGTGGCCTTGCCTTCGACGCGCAATCCGAGGTAGCGCTCTGCTGCCCATGCCAGCCCATGGAAGAAGCTGAAGCCGGTCAGACCTTGGTGGAGCAGTGCATCGGCCAGCTGCGCATCCCACCAGCGCAACGATTCGACCTGCGCCCCGGCGGCGATGGCCGGATGCATGAGATGTGCGTCGATGACCCGGTCGTCGAAGGTCGCGTTCCATGCGTCCGCCGCCAGCTTGGGCTTTCCCACGCCCGCATGCAGTGCTGTGGCCAGTTCGCGTGCATCGTGGTGTGCGACGTCGACGACCCAGGCGCGTTCGGCGCCGCTGCGATCGCGGGTCGCTGCCGAGATCACCCGCAGCCGTGGCACGTGCCCGCGCGATTGCAGGCCGCGCGGCTCGTAGACCGTCTCGGTGTCGAGCGCTCGCGCAGCAGACGCGGCCAGTGCATCCGCGAAGTCGCCCAGCGTGTCGGGGCTGACCATGGTGATCGGCACCTGTGCGGGGTCTCGTGTGGCAGTCGGCCGCGGGTCGAGCCGTCGAGCGTTCTTCGCATCGGCGCAGGCCAGTTCGACAGCATCCACGAGCGGCACCCTAGAACGCCCCTGTCACACCCACCGGTACACGTGCAGCCGGTACGTGCGGGCAGCGCCGCGGCCTCAATCCTCCGTCGCCTTGTCACAGCATGCAGATACTGCGTCAGCGAATCGGTCGAATGAGGGGCTCGTTCCAACTTGACGCGATACGCTGACTATCGCGTCCGCAATACGGATTGCAATACGCGGCGAATCTGCCTCCTCATAGGCCTTTCGAACGCTGCGCTGACCAGTGAGCCGCTTCAGTTCCTCTTTGGGATTGCTGACAGCATCCCAGTTGTGCGCGTTCCGCTTCAGGACATTCTGCCAAGATTCTCGGTAGCTCTCCGTCGCAGCGGGAAACAGAAACCACCATGACTCTATTTCTTCGATTGGTACCACAGCATGTGCTGATGTAAGATCGGCCTTTTGCAGGTTGAGATGCAGATCGCGTTCGGTTGTAGCTGCTGCATCCGGCCCATCTGCATCTTGATGAACAAAGACACAGAGGGGCTCTGGACGATACGTGCTCACCACTCTAGCCACGTTTTCTATCCATTTCGATCGTTTCTCAGGAGCTGCCGTTGGTGGCATGGACTGAGGCCTGGTGATGGCCTTGATTCTGCCCTTCAAGTCAGGGCAGATAGCTCCGATGAGTGCCGCAATGGACCGGCTATCGTTCAAACTCTCACCAAACACTAGGATAGATCCTGTGATGGATCCTGCCCGGTGTGATTTGTGACGATTCCGCGGTGACAACTGTGTTGTCTCAGTCGAGAAAACCGCTAGGAACACCGCCGAGCGCTCCCGAGAACCAAAGTTCGCCCGGCCCTAGGCCGCTGATGCCAATCTTCTCAGCAACTTCTTCGCTGCGTATGCACGGTATGATTGATGCACCCGTAGCAGGATCACGATCGCAAACGACCAGCTCATGCGATTTGAGGCGATTGACAAAGGTTGGAGCATGGCTCGTCAGCAGGAGTTGTGTATGCTGAGACGCAGCTCTGAGACGGTCCACGAGCAGGTCAAGAGCGTGCGGATGTAGGCCGTGATCCGCCTCCTCGATCGCGGTAAATGGCGGCGGATTTGGCTCATGCAAAGCGGTGAGCAGCGCGAGCAGTCGCACTGTCCCGAACGATGCATCGGCGAGCTCAATTCGACGGCGCAATCCGCGTTCGCGAAGGACGACGAATATTCCTCTACCGGGTCCTCCAAGTGACTCAAATTCGACGGCCTCTAGACCTGATAGACACCCGCGCAGATCATCTTGGAGGGTATTGAAAGATTCGGCATCTTCGCGAGACAAGCGGTGCAACGCTGGCGCAAGGTTGCTCGCGTCGTCAGCGAGGTGACCTGGTATCATGCGAGACGGGCGCCGTGCCGCTTCAACATCGGGCTCCAGGACTCTAATTCTGGAAAGAAAGTCTTCTGGAAAGAAAGTCTGCTAATAGTCGGATACCCTCGCCACCATCTTCATCAGACCAATCCGGCAATGTGGCTAAGCCGGTCCGTTGTGCGTCAGCGAGTTCGCGCGTGAGTGGGCTGGAATCGTGAGGATCATCCTTACTGAATTCTACCTTGCTGCCCTTGATGGTTATTCGGCGTCCTTGCCCCTGTGTACGCTTGAATGTGAAGCTCTCCTCGCGGCGCAAGCGGTTTCTCGCAGTCAAAGAAAAAGAGAGTTTGTATTCGTCTAGCGCCGTTCGGCTCGCATTGTTGGTGACTATTCCTTCAATCTCTAGCTTGACGTGCGCTCGCGGCGAACCCTCGCCTTGACGTTTGACGTAATCGAAACCGCCCCATTCATCAACAGCAGCTGCGAGATCGAATCGAACTGTTGATGCCAAAAAGCGGAGAACATTCAGAACGTTGGTCTTGCCGGACCCATTCGGACCGACGAGGACCGTCAATGGACCGAGGGGCAGGTCCACATTTTCGAGAGAGCGGAACTCCTTCGCGCTCACACGAGTCAGTACAGGAGCATTTGTCATCTCGCCGCCATGTCACTTGTCCGATGCTGGCACTACTATGGCATTTTCCGGATGTGCCTCATCAACTGGCTGCGCGCAATCGAGCGGGCCATACTGCACGGCGATGAAGTCGTCGGGTGAGCCGTTGCCGGCAGTGGTCTCGGTTTCTATCAGTTCATGTAGCCGCTTGGCGACCGGCCCCACGACACCGTTGCCGATTGGGGCGCCGTCCCACTCCACCACCGGGAAAACGTGCGTGTCGCCGCCCGACATGATGAGTTCGGCGGCCGCGCGGGCCTCCGCCGCGGGCAACGGTCGTTGCTCCACCGAGCGCAGCAGGCCCTCGGCGCAGAGCACGCTGCGTGCCATCTCCAGCAGGCGTCTCATGGTGGTGCCGTGGAGAATTCCCTCGAATGGGGGAGTGACGAACACGCCCTCGTCGCTCACGCTGCACACGTTCATCACGCAGGCCTCGGCGATGAAGCCGTCGTCGTCCACGATGATGCCGAAGGTGCCGCCGCCGTCGGCTGCCTCCATGTGCGTGAGCACGTTGAGCAGGTAGTTGTTCGACTTGATCTGCGCCAGCAGCGGCGGCTTCATCGGCGTGTCCCGCACGGTCGCCTCCCGAAAGCCGTCCCTCATCGGATCGAACCCGTCGGCCCCGAAGCTCATCGGGTCGAGCACGACGCAGTAGAAGCACGGCGCCTCACACTCCGACGGCATGAACGAGAAGCCGCCCGGGCCGGCGGTCAGCCAATAGCGGACGATGCCGTTGCGGGCACCCGAGGATGCAGCCGTGTCGGCGACCATCTCGATGAGCTGCTCGCGCGACCACGGGACCTCGATGCGAGCGCCGCTCGCGCTCACGAGCAGGCGGTCGATGTGAATGCCGAGCCGGTACAGCCGCCCGTTGACCAGCGAGCACGTGTCGAACACGCCGTGACCTCGGTGGACCATGTGGTCGTCGAGCGGCACGGTCATGACGGCAGGATCGGTGACCACCCCTCCGAGGTAGGAGCTGAACATCGCGTAGCAGCCGCGCTTGCCGCGTCGCTTGGCCGTCATCCGTTCGACCGCTTCGGCGGTGCTGAGCACTCGTCGGCCGGGACGCGGGTCCGGCGCGGCTGTGGCCGGCATGGAGGAATCGCCGGCCGCAACAGCTGTCCCGTGCGTCACGCGCCGATACTAGGTGACCATGCCTCGGACACCTGTGCATCTCTGCGGATCGGGTGCCCGCCGGTCAGTGCCGGTCTCGGTGCCTGCGCCTTGGCCTGCTCGACGCGGTCTGTGCCGGCTCGCGTCGTGGCGTGCGGATTGAACGCCGATCGCAACGCTGCCGGGCGTGACCCGCGCCGGCCCGCGTGGCGGGCGGGTTCGCGTAGTCTCACGCGGCAATGGCGGTTCCCAACGGGGAGGACACGCCCGCGACGTTCGGGCCGACGGCGCTGGTCACACCGGCCAATCTGGTGACGATCGCGCGGATAGCCGCCTCGCCCGTCTTCATCGCGATGGTCGTGTTGTGGGGGGCACGCTGGTCCACGTTTGCCGTCGGCTTCACGATCGCCATGACCGATTACGTCGACGGTCTGCTCGCCCGCCGTCACGGCGCCACACGCGCCGGTGCGTTCCTGGACCCGCTGGCAGACAAGGTGCTGGTGCTCGGCGGGATGGCTGCGCTGGTGGCGAACGGCCAATTCAATCTGGTGCCGGTGGTAGTCATCGCCGTGCGGGAACTGGCGGTCAGCGGCTATCGCTCACGAGCGGGCCGTCGCGGTGTCACCGTGCCTGCAACCAAGCTGGCCAAATGGAAGACGTTCGTCCAGTTGTGGGCGGTCGGCTTTGCTGTCACACCTCCGCTGGCGGCTGAGGCTCACTGGGTCGCCACTGCGACGCTCTGGCTGGCGTTGGTGCTGACGCTGTGGACCGGCTGGTCGTACCTGCGGTCCGCTCGCACGCTCGAGGCTGCACAGCTCAGCGGCGGGGCGATCGGCTGAGTCGACGCTGGGTCAGCCCCGTGCGCTCGGCGCGTGCCCCTAAGGTCACTGCCCGTGAAGACCGAGATCATCGCCGTGGGCACCGAGCTGCTGCTGGGCCAGATCGTCGACACCAACTCTTCGTGGATGGGCGAGCAGCTCGCCTTGGCAGGCATCGACAGCCACTACCAGACGAAGGTCGGCGACAACTTCGACCGTATCGACGCGTCGCTCCGCTTGGCGCTCGACCGCAGCGAGGCCGTCATCGTGTGCGGCGGCTTGGGTCCGACGCAGGACGACATCACCAGGGACGTCCTTGCTTCGGTCATGGGAGTGGATCTGGTGCTCGACGAGCGCATCGCTGAGCGCATCCGGTCCATGTTCTCAAGCCGCAGTCGTCCGATGCCCGAGAACAACCTGCGTCAAGCGATGGTGCCCGTCGGTGCCTCGCCAATTCCCCAGCAACCGGGCACGGCGCCCGGCTTGGTCGCACCGATCCGCTGGATGCCCGGCATCGGCGCGCTGCGGCCCGGCGTGCAGCCTCCCCGCGGCGCAGAGGCGCTGGACCGGGTGGTGTATGCCGTGCCCGGCGTGCCCTACGAGATGCGCGAGATGCTGCAGGGCACCGTGCTGGCGGACTTGCAGCGACGCGCCGGCGTCAGCGCTGCCATCGAGAGCCGGGTGCTTCGCACTTGGGGCCAGAGCGAGTCAGGCCTGGCCGAAATGCTGGCCGGGCGCATCGCCGAACTGGACCGCGCCGCCAATCCGACCCTCGCGTTCTTGGCCAGCGGCATCGAGGGCATCAAGATTCGGATCACCGCCAAGGGTGCCGACTCGACCGAGGCTTGGCAGATCATCGACGCCGAGCAGGCGCGGCTGGCACCGCTGCTCGGCGACTTGGTCTTCGCCTACGACGACGACACGATGGAGACCGCGGTGCTGGCCGAGCTGGATCGGCTGGGCCTGACGTTGGCTGTGGTCGAGACCGTCACCGGCGGTCGCATGGCGAACCGGCTGTCGTCTGCCGACGCTGCGATGCAAGCGGGTAGGCCACTCGGCGGCACGAAGCTGGGCGACGCCGGACTGGCAGTCTCGCCCGTCGGCGAACCGTCGACTCCAGCAGGTCCGCCGACTCCAGCGGGTTCGCGCCGCTTTGCGGGCGGCATCGTGGCCTGCTCGGCGCAACTGGCCGAGCAGTTGCTGGAAGACGGTTCGACGCAGATGTCACCGCTTGTAGGTGATGTGCCGAGCGGTGTACTCCAGCAACGCTCTGCGTCGGAAACTGGGTCGGCGCGACGCCCCGCCAGCCCGGCGCCCCGCCTCGCCAGCCTGCAGGGTGCGCAAGCGCTCGCGCGAGCCGCGCGGCTGCGCACCGGCGCCGGCGTGGGGCTCGCGGTCACGGCTGTGGACCAGCGCGAGTCGGCGACGCCGGAGCATCCCTACGGCACGGCCTTCTTGGCTGTCTCGATCTCGTCGCGAACAGCGTCCGGCAATGCCTCCTCGGTTACGCCCCGCGAACAAGCAGAGCAGATCCGCCTTCCCGGCGATCGCGAACGGCTGGCGGACTACAGCGCCATCTCGGCGCTCAATCTGCTGCGCCTGATGCTGGCCGGCCGCCGTTAGGCCTTCGCAGTCTCGCTCGGTGCCGGTGACCGAAGTCCCAGCAGCCTGAGCCGCGGGTGGCAGGCTGTGGGCATGCGCTTCGGCTTTTGGACCAAGAACGACCAGCACACCTCGGCGATCATCGAGTGCTGCCGCCATGCGGAGGCCACCGGCTGGGACGGCCTGTGGTTCGCAGATCACTTCATGCCCAACGAGGCGAACGTGGATCAGCCGGTTCACGAGGCATGGTCGGTGCTCGCGGCGTTGGCAGTGGCGGTGCCTCGAGTGCGGCTCGGTCCGCTGGTGGCCGGCAATACGTATCGGAATCCGGCGCTGACCGTCAAGATTGCCACCACCGTCGACCATCTGTCCGGCGGCCGCGTGGTGCTCGGCATCGGTGCCGGCTGGCAGCAGAACGAGCACGAGGCATACGGCTTCGAGTTCGGCACGCTGCGCGGTCGCATGGATCGCTTCGACGAAGCTGTCGAGATCATCAGCTCACTGCTCAGCGGTCACCGCACGAGCTTCAGCGGCGAGCACTACACGGTGACCGAAGCTCCGCTGGACCCCAAGCCGGTGCAGTCGCCGCTGCCGCTGCTCATCGGCGGCGGCGGACGGCGCCGCACGTTGCGCACGACGGCTCGTTGGGCGTCGGAGTGGAACTGCTGGGGCATGCCCGCAGACATTGCCGAGCTGTGCAGTGTGCTGGACGCCCACTGCGAGGCGATCGGCCGCGACCCGGCCGAGATCAGTCGGTCCGCTTGCGCATTGCTGTTCATCGGTGAGGACTCGGCCAAGCTGGATCGATTCCGTGCCATGGACCTCGGCCGGGCCACCATTGTGGGCACGCCCGACGAGGTCAGCGAGATGGTCGATCAGTATCGACAGGTCGGTGTCGAGGAGCTGATCATCCCCGACTTCACGTTCGGCCCGATGGAAGCCAAGAAGCACTCCATGGACCTGTTCATCAGCGAGGTGGCGCCGAATTTCCGATAGGCCCCGTTCGTCCGGGTTCAGCCGTCGGTGCTGATCTCGGCCACGAGTTCGGCAATTCGCAGTTCGCCGTCGCGGGTCTGGCCGCCCAGCTCCAAGAACTGCGTCATGGCTGCTGCGGCCTGCCGCGTGCGCATGAGCTGCGCGAAGAGATACCGCTCCTCGAACAGCCCTTCGCGCAGCGGCAGCTCGTCGGCCGCATTGACCGCTTGCTTGGCCAGTGCGACGGCCTGCGGCGGAAAGCGTGCGATGCGATATGCCAGATCGGTCACGAAGGGCCGCAGTTCATCGGCGGGCAGCGCCCGATTAAGGTAACCCCACTGCTCGGCCGTGCGGGCATCGAGATCGATGCCGCCCAGGATCACTTCCATGGCGCGGCCGCGTCCAACCAGCCGCGGCAGCCGCTGCGTGCCGGTGCCGCCGGGCAAGATGCCGATCGGCACCTCCATCTGGTTGACGACGGTGCGTCCGAGCGCGCCGAAGCGCATGTCGCACGACATCGACAGCTCGCTGCCGCCTCCGCCGACTCGGCCGCCGATCTCCACGATGGTGACCTTGGACATCGTCCGGTAGCGCTCGCACATGGCGTGGAACCCGACGTGGGCGTCGGGCCGCTCGGCGGGTCCGTCGGTGGGGAAGCTCAGGATCGCCCTCACGTCGAAGTGCGCGATGAAGAAGTCCGGGTGGTCGCTGCGCAGCACGACCACGCGCACCGAGTCGTCGTCGGCGACGAAGGCGCTGAACTTGGCCAGTTCACGAAACAGCTCCGGCGTCATCACGTTGATAGGCGGAGCGTCGATGGTGACGAACGCGACGCCCGCGTCGCGTTCGATGCGCAACAGCGCGAAGTCTCCGTCGGTCATGGGGTCGTCGGATCGCGGAGACGTTGAGTTCATGTGCGCAGCGTGCCACACGGCTGCGGCTCGGTGCCCGCCTGTGCCGCCCGTCTGTGCCGACAGGCTGATGTTGACACGAACTGATGTTCGGAACTACATTGTTGTCATTCTGTGGTCACGCTGAGCGGTCAGCAGGGCCAGCCCAGCGAAACTTGCCCAGCGAAACCAGCTAACAGAAATTCGGCAGTGTGCTGTCACACCCCGGCCCTACGGTGCTCCAAGACGGCATCGCACGCCGGGTGCGGCCGAACGTGAGTCCACAAGGAGGACGACATGAGTCAACAGGACGCCCAACAGGATCGGGCACTGGACATGACGCTCACACAGATCCGGCGCCAGTTCGGCGAAGGATCGGTGATGAAGATGGGCGAGAAGCATCACATGGCGGTCGAGGCGATCTCGTCGGGCAGCCTCGCGATCGATCTGGCGCTCGGCATCGGGGGTTTTCCTCGTGGCCGTGTGGTCGAGGTGTACGGCCCGGAGGCATCGGGCAAGTCCACGCTCGCGATGCACTTGGTGGCCGAAGCGCAGCGAACCGGCGGCGTGTGCGCCTACATCGATGCGGAGCATGCGATGGACCCGCTGTATGCGAAGAACATCGGCGTCGATGTCGACGAGCTGCTGATCTCGCAACCTGACACTGGCGAGCAGGCACTCGAGATCACCGACATGCTCATCCGCTCCGGCGCCATCGATGTAGTGGTCGTCGACTCGGTGGCGGCGCTCACGCCGCGAGCGGAGATCGAGGGCGAGATGGGCGACACCCATGTCGGCTTGCAGGCGCGCCTCATGTCCCAGGCGCTGCGCAAGCTCACCGCCAACCTGAACAAGACCAAGACGATCTGCGTGTTCATCAATCAGCTGCGCGAGAAGATCGGCGTGATGTTCGGCAGTCCGGAGACCACGTCGGGCGGTCGGGCGCTGAAGTTCTATTCGTCCGTGCGGATCGACATTCGCCGCATCGAGGCCATCAAGGCCGACGGCGAGGTGGTGGGCGGGCGCACTCGGGTCAAAGTCGTCAAGAACAAAGTGGCACCGCCGTTCCGCCAAGCCGAGTTCGACATCATGTACGGGCAGGGCATCAGCCGCGAGGGCTCGCTGCTCGACGTGGGGGTCGATCACGGCATCGTGAAGAAGTCCGGTGCTTGGTACACCTACGAGGGCGAGCAGCTGGGCCAAGGCCGCGAGAACGCCAAGAGGTTCCTGACCGCAAATCCCGAGGTCACGGTGGAGATCGACGGCCGCATCCGCTCGGCGCTCGGCTTGGGGGTTGAGCGCGATCTCGTCGACGTCGACCTCGGTGACGACGACGTCGACGTGCTGGACCGTCTCGACCATGCTCAGGCGGCGCGGTCCGAGGGTGCCGGCATCGACACCTAGCCTTGGATGCCGTGACGGCGAACGAGCGACAGCAGGCGCGCGACGGCCGGCGGAGCTACTTCGTGCGCACCTACGGGTGCCAGATGAACGAGCACGATTCTGAGCGCATTGCCGGCCTGCTGGAAGCCGACGAGCTGGTCGCGGCGCCTACGATGGCCGATGCCGATGTCATCGTCCTGAACACCTGCTGTATCCGTGAGAACGCCGACAACAAGCTCTACGGGCAGCTCGGACACCTCAAGCGCCTCAAGGACGAACGGCCCGAGGTCCAGATTGCGGTGGCAGGCTGCTTGGCGCAGAAGGACCAAGATCTGGTGCGACGGCGCGCGCCCCATGTGGATGTGGTCTTCGGCACCCACAACGTGGCCCGCGCCGCTGAGCTGCTGAGCGACGCACGAGCCGGCGGACCCGTCACCGAGATCCTCCCCGAGTCCGGCGAGTTCCCCTCCGCGCTGCCGGTTCGGCGCGATGCTCAGCATGCCGCGTGGGTGACGATCCAGATCGGCTGCGACAACACATGTGCATTTTGCATCGTGCCTTCGGTGCGCGGCAGCGAGGTCTCGCGTCCCTTCGTCGAACTCGTCGACGAAGTGCGCGGCTTGGCGGACGACGGCGTCAGCGAGGTGACCTTGCTGGGTCAGAACGTCAACAGCTACGGACGCGACATCACCGTGTCGCTGCGCAGCGCTCCCGAACCGCAGCGCTCAGGCGACCGAGACGACGCTCACTGGCGCGCCGGCGGTTCATGGGCCGCCGGGCGGCGCACAGCTCGTCCCCTGTTCGGCGACCTGCTGCGAGCCGTCGGCGGCGTCGCAGGCATCGAACGGGTGCGGTTCACCAGCCCGCACCCCAAGGATCTGCGAGCCGATGTCATCTCGGCCATGGCGGCCACCCGCGAGGCGTGCGAACATCTGCACCTGCCGCTGCAGTCCGGAAGCGATGCGGTGCTGAGCGCCATGCACCGCGGGTACACCGCTCACAAGTATCTCGACCGGCTCCGGTCGGCCCGGGCCGCGGTAGCGGATCTGGCAGTCAGCACCGACGTCATCGTGGGGTTCCCCGGCGAGACCGAGCAGGACTTCGCTGCGACGCTCGAAGTCGTCGCCGAGGCCCGCTTCGACAGTGCCTTCACTTTCGTTTTCTCGCCGCGACCAGGTACCGAGGCCGCCGAGCTGACCGAGTGCTTCGTTCCGCCACCGGTCGCCGCTGAACGCATGAAGCGGCTGCGAGCAGTGGTGGAGCGCTCGGCGCGGCTGGGGAACGAGTCCCGCATCGGACGCATCGAGGAGGTGCTGGTGGAAGGCCGGTCCAAGCGAGACCCGGACATGCTGTCGGGCAGGACCCGCCAGAACCGGCTCGTGCACTTCACCGCGCCGGCACCGCTTCGAGCAGGCACCTACGCGCTGGTGCGCGTGCGCCGAGCCGCCGCATTTCACCTCGGCGGCGACTTGGTCGAGGTCACGAGGCCCGCACGCCACCGCACCCGCATCCCAGTCGCCCCACGCTGATCGGCGGGCTGTCGTGGGCGGCGACAGCGCAGATGCGCCGCTGGTGATCGTCGGCCCTACGGCGTCCGGCAAGTCGAGCCTCGCGCTGGAGTTCGCGCGGCGCGCCCGCGACGGCGCGTGTGCATCCTCGTCGACAGAGCTGGTGTCGGTGGACTCCATGGCGGTCTACCGAGGGATGGACGTCGGCACCGCCAAGCCGACCGCGGCCGAACGATCCGAGGTGCGGCACCATCTCATCGACTTCGTCGATCCGGCGGAGCGTTTCACCGTCGTCGACTACGCCGAGGCGTTCGCATCGGCGATGGCCGACATCGCCGAGCGTCGGGCCATCCCACTGCTGGTCGGCGGCACCGGTCTGTACCTGCGAGCGGTGGTCGACGGCTTGACGCCGCCGCCGGAGTTCCCGGACATCGCCGCCGAGCTGGACAGCGAGGCGCGCGCGCATCCAGAGGGCATCGCGGCGTTGCACCGTCGGCTTGCGCAGCTGGATCCGCTCGCAGCGTCGCGTATGGAACCGACCAACGCGCGACGCGTGGTGCGGGCACTGTCGGTCTGCCTCGGCGCCGGCCGGGCGTTCTCGTCGTACGGGCCGGGTCTGCGCACCTATCCTGACGTGCCGTTCCGCATGTTGGGCATCGACGTCGATCTGCAGACGCTTGACCAGCGCATCGCAGACCGCTGCCGCCGACAACTGGAGAACGGCTTCCTCGACGAGGTGCGGCAGCTGACCGCACGGCCGCTGTCGCGCACTGCCGCGCAGGCGCTCGGCTACAAGGAACTGCGGGCTCATCTCGACGGGAGTTGCACGTTGGAGGAAGCGACGGATGTCATCGTCCGGCGCACCAGACGTTTCGCCCGACGCCAGCGGCGCTGGTTTGCACGCGACCCGCGTATCACCTGGATCGCGCACGGGCACCCGGCGGCCATGGCAGATCGTGTGCAACAGCTGTGCTGCTCGAAGCCGGCAACCTCAGGTTCAACGTGAAGTCGAAGTCTTGGCGGCGAGAGCATCGCCGGCCGAAGGCGCTGCAGCCGGCGGCTCAGCGCAGACGTGATTCGACCATGTCCAGGGCGTTCTCGGTCAGCACCGCAGCCACCCGCACCCAGCCGGCTGCGGACGGGCCGTAGAACTCGCCGGGCGCCACCAGTATTCCTGCCTCGACCAGCAGGGTGTGTGTGAATGCCCACGCGTCGCCTCCCGGTGCCGCCGCCCACAGGTAGAAGCCGCCGCGTGGGAGCGGAGGCACTGGACCGCAGCATCCCACGATGCTCGCCAGGCGATCCAGCCGCGACCTGTAGCGCTCTCGCTGCACGGCCGCGTGAACGTCGTCGCACAGCGCGGCGACGGCAGCTGCTTGGGCCGGGCCAGGCACCATGAAGCCGGCGTGCTTGCGCAGCTCTCGCAGATAGGAGACGAGCTCAGGATCGCCTGCGTAGAAGCCGACCCTCACGCCGGCCAAGTTGGATCGCTTGGACAGCGAGTGGACCGCGACGACACCCTTGGTGTCGGCTCGTCGAGTGCCGCCGCGGCCGGCAGCGGCGTCTGTGGACATGGACGCCGCTGCCAGAATCGTGCGCGGCGGTCCGTCCCAGGTGAACTCGGCATAGCACTCGTCGCTGAAGACCGGAATGCCCCGTTCACGTCCCCAGTCGGCCGCTGCAGCCAGGTCGTCAAGACCGCCCGCGGGATTTCCCGGCGTGTTGACCCACAGCATCAGCGCTCGCTCGGCATCGGCCTCGGCAATGGCGTCGAGCCGGATCGACCACTGATCGTCCGCCGGCACTGGGACCGCCCGACAGCCTGCGAGGGCAGCTCCCATGGCATAGCTGGGGTAGCTGACCTCAGGGAACAGCACGGTGTCGCGATCGGGGGTGCGCAATCGCAGCCAATGGGGCAGCCCGGCCACGAATTCCTTCGAACCGATCGTCGCAGCGATCTCCGTCGCAGCGTCGATCTGCACGCCGAATCGTCGGTCGTACCAGTGCGCCGCGGCTTCACGGAGCTCGGGGGTGCCGATCGACGGCGGATACCCGCGTTCGGAATCCGATCCGCCCAGTGCTGCCAGCACGGCGGGCGTCGGCGGGTCCACCGGTGTGCCGATCGAAAGGTCTACCAGTCCGCCCACATGGCGATCGGCCAGCGGCTTCAGCTCGTCGAGCCGGTCGTGGGGATAGGGCGGCGGCACGAATCCGGCAGGTGCGCTCACTGCCGCATCATTGCCTGCTGCTATGGGCCGCTTCGGCCGCAGTGCTGCGGTTGTCGGCTGCGGTCTCAAATTCGGCGAACAAGCTGCGGGCGACCTCGTCGAGCCGCGCATGCACCACGGTTCCTCGGTCGTCGTGGGACTCCGAGAGCACTTCGCCTTCGCGATGCACGGCTGCGAGCGCGTCGCCGCGCGCATAGGGGATGCGCAGCTCGGTCACCTCGGTGCGTCGTCGGAGGCGGTCGCCGACGGCGAGCAGGAGCTCCACGACGCCGTCGCCGGTGTCCGAGGAAATCGCGTGGGCGCCTTCGTAGGCGCCGAGCAGTCGATGCACGAGGCGTTCATCGGCTGCGTCGCACTTGTTGAATGCGATGAGTTCCTCGACGCCGCCGGCGCCGATCTCACGCAGCACCGAGCGCACGACGTCGATGTGCATCTCGGGCTCTGCCGCCGAAGCGTCGACGAGGTGTACGAGCAGATCGGCCTCGGCCACTTCTTCCAGCGTTGACATGAACGCTTCCACCAGCGAGGTCGGCAGCTTCTTGATGAATCCGACCGTGTCGGTGACCAGCACCGTCTCGCCCCCGGGAAGTTGCAGGCGTCGGGTGGTGGCGTCGAGCGTGGCGAACAAGCGGTCCTCGATGAGCACGTTGGCCCCGGTCAGGCGACGCAGCAGCGTTGACTTGCCGGCATTGGTGTAGCCGACGATTGCCACCGTGCGGTAGCGGGAGCGACGCCGCGACTTGCGCTGATTCAGCCGAGTGCGCCGCAGTCCGCGCAGATCCCGTTCGAGCCGTGTCAGCCGTCGCTGTATTCGGCGGCGGTCCACCTCCAGCTTGGTTTCGCCGGGTCCGCGCGTTCCGATGCCGCCGGCTTGCTGGGACAGCTGTCGCCCGCGGCCCCGCAGTCGGGGGAGCCGGTAGCGCAGCTGAGCCAGTTCCACTTGAGCCTTGCCTTCGAGTGTGGTGGCGTTCTGCGCAAAGATGTCGAGGATGACCGCCGTGCGGTCCAGTGCCGTGCGCTTCAGCAGTCGTTCCAGGTTGTACTGCTGCGCCGGCGTGAGTTCGTCGTCGAAGACCACGGTGTCGGCGTCGTGGGCCATCGAGACATCCAGAATTTCACTGGCTTTGCCGCGGCCGATGAAGGTGGCCGGGTCCGGTGCGTCCCGCCGCTGGACAATCCGGTCCACCGGATTCGCCCCCGCGGTGTCGACCAAGCGTTCCAGCTCGTCGAGATTGGCATCGACCTCGTCAGCAGTGCGATCTGCCGACAGCATGCCCACCAGCACAATCTGCTCGGTGAAGGCGCGATCGATGAGTCCGGACTCCGCCCCGCCGAACTCCCCGAATGCCCCCCGATGGCTCCGCGCGCCCGAGCCGCGCTGCCCGGCTGCGTGCTGTTCGCTGCTCCCCATCAGCGCCGCGCAGCCGCAGCGTCGATGAACTCCGCTGTGGAGCACGCCTCGGACAGCCGAAGCGGAATGTCGGTCTCGATCCGCTCCGCAACGAGCAGCAGTTCGGGCGAGCGCTCGTTGTCGTGCGACACGCATGCAGTGCGCACGCGGTACTCGAAAGGCAGCTCTTCGCACCGGGGAAACGGTGCCGTTTGCATCACGATGGCGTCCATGCTTGGGGCGACGTCAACTCGCTCGTGCCCGTGGTCTGGGCGCCGAGCTGCGCGCCGGTCTTGTGCGCTGCGCACGAATCCCCACCGATGGGCGAGCGTCGCCGCCACCACGGCACCGCTGCCGCAAGCGACCGTGTGTCCTGCGCCTCGTTCCCAAACGGACATCGTCAGCGCGTCGGCCCGCCAGTCTGGGTCCTGCGATGGTGTGGGTGAGTCCTGGCCCTGACCCGAGCGCGAAGACGGCCAGATGAACTCCACATTGATGCCGTCGGGAAAGTACCCCTCGTAGGCACAGCCGAGTTCGGCGACACGATCGCCGAGCGCGTCTGCGTCGATGGTCGGTGCCGTGTCGGCGCTGCGCGCGGAGTAGCTGTCTGGCTCTGCTGAGCCCAGCGCCGCAGCGCTGATGTTCGACTCGCCTCCAAGACGAGCAATCGGAGGCCGCGCCAGCGCGATCACCAAGTGCGGATTGCCCACACTGCCGGTTCCTACGTGCGCCAGATCGGTACCGAAGTCGTCATGGATCCGCCGCATCAGACCTGCGGGAATCTCCGGGCCCGCACACACTCGGTTCATGGACATGCGAACGGCACGTGCGTGATCGCTGCTGGGTCTGGTCTTGGAACTGATGTTGGCCGGACCGACTTCGCATCGCTGCACACCGGCATCGGTTTTGCAGTCAACGGCGCCTTCGCGCACCACGCCGGCGTCAGCGGCGGCAGCCACGAGGCACGCCGCGCCATTGCCGCTGGTCTCAGCGAACGACCCGTCAGCATTGAGCAGATGCATGCGAACGCAGCCCGCAGGCACACTGCCGTCGGCGTGGTGAACCCCGACGATGAAGCCGTCAGCGCCCTTCGAATGCACATAGCCAGCGCGGTTGCCGACCCCATCAGCCCGATCGCACACCGCCCGCGCTACATCGCTGCGCGTCAGACCAAGGCCGCCAAGCGCCGCATCGAACTCGCGCAGCTGCGGTTCAGTCATCAACGCGATGGCGAAGTCATTGCCGTGAGCCTCGTAACGGCCAAGCAAGCGTGAATCCACGGCACCATTGTCACACCTGCACATCGAATTCGGCGAGCACATGGCGCGCCGAGACCGCGCCAGGCCGAAGAACCGAACCAAACAGGGATGGGCGGGGGCACATGTACCCACGCGCAGTTCGCAGCGCCCAGATCCCATCCAACGTTCAGCAAATGGCGCTGCGCATGTTTGAGCATGGGTGCATGTGCCCCCGCCCATCCCGGGACGGCCGCGCGCTGAACCTCGACAGTTCGCCGCGCCGCCGCGCGCTCCGCCCATCCCGGGTGGCGCGCCGCGCACGGCAGAGCGTGCTACGAGGTCGGCTCGCGCCTGCCGAATCCCTTGAACGTGTCGCCGATAGAGGTAGCCACCGAAGCCAGCTTCGAACGCCCGTCGTTGAGTCGCGGTGCAATCTGCGCCAAGCCCTCGACCGTCCAGCGCCCGTCGGCTGCGATGATGTCGGAGTCGGCCAGCGACCAGCCTTGGTACAGGCCCACCTCGTTGCCGCCCACATGGAACACGCCCCCGGTGAAGGGGCAGTCTTCCGTCGCGAGGTACGCCACCAGCGGGCTGACGTTCGCCGGGTCGTACAGGTCGAACTCGCCAGGGTCGTCGGGTGCGCGCACCACTTCCTCGAGCCCAGGCGTCTGCAGCGTCAGACGAGTGCGCGCGATCGGCGCGAGGCAGTTCACCCGCACGCCGTAGCGAGCCAGCTCGCCCGCAGCCACCAGCGTCATGGCGGCAATGCCTGCCTTGGCGCCGGAGTAGTTGAACTGTCCGAGGTTGCCGAGCATGGCGCCTGAGGCAGTGTTGACGACCGAGCCGCTGACCTCCTTGCCGGCCTTGGACTGCTCGCGCCAGTAGGCGGCGGCCCAGCGAGTGGGGCAGAAGTGGCCCTTCATGTGTACATCGACGACGGCGTCCCACTCCGGCTCGGTCATGTTGACCACGACCCGGTCGCGCAGGATGCCGGCGTTGTTCACCAGCACGTGCAGATCGCCGAAGGCCTCGACCGCCTGGTTCACCATCCGCTGGGCGCCTTCCCAGTCGGTGACGCTGTCGCCGTTGGCGACGGCTTCACCGCCCATCGCCTCGATCTCCGCGACGACCTCGCCCGCGGGTCCTTGATCCGCGCCGGTGCCGTCGGCAGAGCCGCCGAGGTCATTGACGACGATCTTGGCGCCCTCCGCCGCCATGAGCAGCGCGTGTTCGCGACCGATGCCGCGACCGGCGCCGGTGATCAGCACGACGCGTCCATCAAGTGTACCCATAGTCGTCCTCCTGTCGTGGTCTGCCCGTGGTGTCGACGCGGCAACGCGTGCTGGATCGCATGACCTGCGAGGGAGCGGATGACCGGGGTCGAACCGGCGACCTCAACCTTGGCAAGGTTGCGCTCTAACCAACTGAGCTACATCCGCGCGGGCGGTTCACTGTAGCAAGCGGCCCCCGGCACGCGCGGTTGGCGACCGGGCTGTCAGGCCGTGGAGTCTTCGGAGGGCCGCAAGTCGATGCGCAGGTGCAGCATCCCGTCGACGAAGGTGGCCTCGGCATCGGCGATCATCGCGTAGTCCATGAAGTCCAGCTCGGCTTGGCGAATGAAGTGTCGCCGCTCCTCGCCGCCGACGGCGGGCAAATTCCGCTTGCGGACTGCCCGAGCGCGTTCCGCGAAGCGCTCGATCATCGCTTGGGGATCAAACGCGTCGCTCATGGATCTCCTTCATTCTGCACACTCGGCGAAGGCTCTGTGGGGCTCGTCGGGAGCTGTGCTCGGTGCGATGCCGTCCGTCGCAGGTACAGCACGAAACCGGTGCCGAATGCCACGGTGGACATGCCCAGCAGCATCACCGCCAGCCACCACATGGCGAGTCCCGATCCGACAGCCTCCGACGGCACGGCGGTGTGCGCATCGGCCAGCAGCCCTGCTGCTGCGTAGCTCAACGGGAGACCGCCAAGGTCCGCGGGCTGTTCTTGTAGACGTCGTCGATGAACTCGCCCATCGGCGGTCCTGTCTGGTCGGGTTCGGTCAGGAACCCGTCGTGGCCGTTGTCGCTGTCGATGTCGACATGCTCTACCCGCATCGCGGGCCGGCGAGACAGCGCCTCCACGATGCGCATCTGCTGGGGTCGGGGGTACAAGAAATCCGTGCGGACGCTCATCACCAGCGTCGGTGCCACGATCCGGGCCAATGCCGCATCGGTGCCTCCCCGACCGCGGCCCACGTCGTGCAGGTCCATCAGCTTGTTCAGCACGAGGTAGGTGTTGGCATCGAAGCGCGGCACGAACTTCGCGCCTTGGTAGTCGAGGTAGCTCTCGACGTCGAATCGGTGGTCGAGCCGCAACGGGAGCAGCGGATTCTCGCTGTGGCGGGCGAAGCGACGGTCGAACTCGTCGCCAGAGCGGTAGTGGATCATGGCGATCCGCCGGGCGTTCGCCAAGCCGCGATGCGGCCCCTCGCCGTCGGCCGCGTCGTAGTAGCGGCCGCCCCTGAAGTTGGGGTCGTCCAGGATCGACTGGCGCCCCGCCTTGCTCCAGGCGATCTGCTGAGCGGAGGCTTCTGCTGCCGACGCGATGACGACCAGCGCGCCGAGTCGACTGGGGTACGTGATGCCCCACTCCAAGGCGGTCATGCCGCCCATCGAGCCGCCGACCACTGCGAGCCAGCGGTCGATGCCGAGGCAGCGGCCCAGTGCTCGCTGCGACCGAACGATGTCGCGATTGGTGACGACAGGAAAGTCCGGTCCGTAGCGGCGCCCGCTGGCCGGGTTCACCGAGGACGGACCGGTGCTGCCCTGGCAGCCGCCGAGCACGTTGGCGCACACCACGTAGTAGCGGTCGGTGTCGAGCGGGCGGCCGGGGCCGATGAAGTCGTTCCACCAGCCGTCGGTGGGCTGCGAGGGCGGGTGGGCGTGGCCGTGTGCGTGCGCGTCCCCGGTCAGCGCATGGCAGACCAGCACGGCATTGGCGGCGTCGGCGTCGAGCGCCCCCCATGTCTCATAGGCGAGCACTGGGTCGGTCAGCGTTCCGCCGCCCTCCAGCGTGAACGGCCGATCGGGGGAGAGTTCGAAGAACATCCGCTCGGCTGCGCCGAGCCCTGGGTGCCATGCACCGGAGGCGGGCAGGGGCCACTTCGACGCCTCGTCGCTTGGGGCGCTCGCGCGCCTGGCAGTATCCACAGCTGAGCCTCCACAGCTGAGCCGTCGTCGGTCAGTGCCCTCGCGCCGCGGCCGGATTGCCGTCGGATCGCCAAGGGTACCGGCCGCCTCTGGGCGGTCCGAAGCGGCTGTCAGGGGCTGTGGTTGTCGCTGCTCGCAGCAAAAGCCGCGACATCGTCGAGGCGCTCGTCGTTGGAGAAGACGTCGTGCAGCCGCAGCCGCAGTCCGAGACGTCGCTGCAGCTGGCGCACGTCGAGTTCTTCATCCCACAAGAACAGGGTCACCGCAGTGCCGCTTCGACCTGCTCGCGCCGTGCGGCCGGACCGGTGCAGGTAGGTCTTGTGCTCGGGCGGCGGGTTGAAGTGGACCACCACGTCGACCTCGTCGATGTGCAAGCCGCGGGCGGCGACATCGGTGGCGACCAATGCCGTCAGCTTGCCTCGGGCGAACGACGCCAGCGCTCGTTCTCGCTTGACCTGGGGCAGGTCGCCGTGAATGGCGCCGGCACGCACGTCGGCGTCCCGCAGCTCTCGTGTGAGCTGGTCGGCGCCGCGTTTGGTGCGGGTGAACAGCAGCGTGCGGCCGTTCGCCTCGATGATGCGGGCGGCAACCCGCACGCGGTCCATCTTGTGTACGGACAAGAACAGGTGACCCATCTCAGAGACAGTCACTTCGCGTTCGGTCACCTCGTGGAAGATCGGGTCTCGCAGGTACCGCTTCACGAGCGTGTCCACGACACCGTCCAGCGTCGCTGAGAACAGCAGCGTCTGGTGCTGCCCGTTGATGCGGCGCAGCACCCACTCCACTTGGGGCAAGAACCCCATGTCGGCCATGCGGTCGGCCTCGTCCACGACCACTCGCTCGATGCCGGACACATCGATGGCACGCCGGTCGATGAGGTCGATGAGCCGACCCGGCGTGGCGATGACGACGTCCATGCCCCCGGACAGCAGCTCGACTTGTCGATCCAGGTTCGTTCCGCCGTATGCGGCGATCGACCGCAGGTCGGCTGACTTGGCCAAGGGCTCGACCACCGTTGCGATCTGGTTCGCCAGCTCCCGGGTCGGCGTGAGCATGAGCGTGGTCGGGTGGCCGTCGGCGGAGCGGGGCGTCAGTGCGAGCATGGGCAAGCTGAACGCCAGCGTCTTGCCGGACCCCGTCTTGGCCTTGCCGCAGATGTTGCGGCCGGCGAGCGCGTCGCCGATGGTCAGTTCCTGAATGGCGAACGGCTCGGTGATGCCTTGATCAGCCAGAGCGTCGCACAAGGGCGCAGGCACGCCCAAGTCGCTGAATGTGGTCACGGGGGTCTCTTCGAAGGTCGTGGCCCGCAGGGATACGCCTTCGCACCCACGAGTGCGGGAGCGGCGACGCTGGGCAGTGGAGCCACGCGGCGAACTGCCTTGGAGAGCAAGTGTACGGGCGACGAGGTGCGCCGCGGTGGATGGCGTCGGCTGCGTCGTCGCCCACTACCCTGCGCAGACGCCGGCGGAGTGGCCGAGTGGTTAGGCAGCGGCCTGCAAAGCCGTGTACGCCGGTTCGAATCCGGTCTCCGCCTCGCCCGCCGGCATCCGCTCCGGCACCGACCATGCCGGTGCTAGCGTGCCTTGGCCCGGTAAGCGATTGGCGGGGCGATTGGCGCAGTTGGTTAGCGCGCTTGCATGACACGCAAGAGGTCACAGGTTCGACTCCTGTATCGCCCACGCGAGGTGGGGGGCGCGTGATTCGCTTGCGCCGCCTCATCGAGCGCTGACAGGCCGTGCCGCCGCGTCGGGCCAGGGAGCGCCTTGATCTCATCGTGGCATCTTCTTGCGGAGCCGTTCTGCCTCCCATCGTCGATGCCCGCGCAAGAAGGCTCGAACCGGCTGTCGGCGCAGAGTGTCATGCGGCCAACGCGATCTTGCGAAACGCATGGACTCAGGTGAAGTCAAGCGGATCGCAGAACTGACCCAAGGAACCGGAAGCAGTGCTTGGCGGCGGCCGCCCGCGCTTCGCACCGTGCGGTCCGCGCCGCGCTCAACTGATTGAGGCCGATAATTCTCGTTGCCGCAGCTAGCGGGTGCCGTATCGTTCTGTCGACGCGAAGGACGCTATGATGAAATGTCGCAGCTCATGCTATTGAAGGATCCCAAGACTGTGCTGAGGACGGCCTTCACGTCAAGTGGGGCTCGGGGCGAGGTGTTCACGCGCCGCTGGGTCGTGGATCTTGTCCTCGACCTTGCTGGCTACCGGGCCGAAACCGACTTGGGGCGTTCAGTGATCGTCGAACCTGCCTGTGGCAGGGGGGCATTCTTGGTGCCGATCGTTGAGCGACTGGCGGAGTCTTGCGCACGTTACGGCCGGTCCCTGGATGGCATGGGTACAGCCATTATGGCATTCGATCTGATGGAACACAATGTCCAGGCGTCGCGCGAATCAGTGGAGGAATGCCTCAAGAGATTGGGCATACGCGCCGATGTAGCCAAGCGCCTAAGTTCTCAGTGGATAACACGTCGGGATTTCTTGCTCGAGGGCTGGAATGCTGACGGTCGCATGAAGACGGATTATGTCGTCGGCAACCCTCCTTATCTGAGACTCGAGGATGTCCCTGCGGACATCGGCGAAGCATATCGTGCTCAGTGCAGTACGATGCGAGGCAGAGCTGACATCTACATTGGATTCTTCGAAAGAGGTCTATCTCTGCTTGCCGCCGAAGGCAGGCTTGCATTCATTTGTGCGGACCGCTGGATGCACAATCAGTATGGCAGACGGTTACGGGCCTTGGTGGCAGCTCAGTATTCTATGGATGCAGTCGTTGTGATGCACCGCGTCGATGCGTTTGAAGAACTGGTCTCAGCCTATCCGGCGATCACGGTACTACGCAACGGAAGTCAGGGAACGGCCCATATCGTGGAGGCTGATGATGGATTCGACGAACTTGACGGACGCACAGTAGCTGACGGTTTGGTCAGAGGTCTTCACCCCGCTTCGGTTCACGGCCACTTCAAGGCTACGAGACTCAATGGCTGGTTCAGTGGTAGCGGTCAATGGCCATCTGGGTCGACGAGAACGCTTGAGTTGGTTTCATACCTCGAATCTAATTTTGCACCGTTGGAGGACCAACATACAGGCACACGCGTCGGTATCGGAGTGGCCACCGGTTGCGACGACGTGTTTGTTGTCAATGAGGCGACAGGAGTGGAACTGTGCCGCTTGTTGCCATTGCTGACAGCGCGCGATATTGTTACAGGTACACCACGCTGGGGTGGACGATTTCTTGTGAATCCGTGGGAGTCTGGCCGCCTAGTGGACCTCGAGAAATACCCCGGGCTAGCGGCTTATCTTCAGCGTCATGACGCGAGAATTAGGGCGCGGTACGTGGCCCGCAAGCGCCCGGCTACTTGGTATCGTACCATTGACCGTGTAGATCCGGACTTGCAAGGGCAACCGAAACTTCTCTTGCCTGATCTCAAGCCTGCTTCTCATCCGGTGCTGGACGCGGGCGGATTCTATCCACATCACAACTTGTACTACATCGTATCAGACACGTGGGATCTAGAAGTGTTGGGAGGGTTGCTGCTGTCCGACTTCACGAACCTCCTCATCGGCGCATATTGCGTCAAGATGCGGGGCGGAACATACCGATTTCAAGCTCAGTACATTAGGAAGGTCCGAGTGCCCCTAGGCACCGGAATCGATTCAGGTTCTGCAGAAGCCCTCGCAAGTGCCTTTAGAAGACGAGACCGCGTTGCTGCCACTGACGCCGCTGCCCCTCTGTATAGAATCAGCATCAGCGACCTGTCCGCAACGGTGACATGAGGCGCGTATCGCAGGCGTTCGGCTGACTACAGCTACGTTGGTGTTGATGAGGTGACTGACTGCGATATGGCACGCTCAAGTTTTGCCGTAATCTGTTGACAAATCAAGGTCCGAATTAGTTGCGATAAACTGGAGGCACCTGCCGTGGATTGCGGCTGCGAATGCCTGAAAGCTCAAAGATATTGACGGGAACCGTGTCGCGGCAGATTGCCGATCCGCGAGTACTACGCATGCAGCGTCTAGCAGTCGCTCTCGAACCATCCGCTCAAAGAAGATCACATATCTGTCCGCATAGCTCGCAGCTTCGAAGACCGGATCTGTTTCCCAAACGGCGGAGCGGCAACTTACCGCTGTGGTGAAGGATACGTTGTCTTCTAGGAACATAAAATAGCCGAGCCAGGGACGAAATGGTCTGATGATGTCTCGCTCCACAGCCTTCCAGACGTCAATTGCTTGGCCTAAGGCTTCGTCAGTGCGGTTATTGTAGTTCCGGCCTGGACTAGTTCCCGCCATTGACTTCAGTTCGATAATTCCGACTACTCGATCTGCCACCATGACTACAATGTCCCAGCTCTTGTCGCGACGGAAATAGCCAGCGATCGGTCGCTTCTTGACATCGATGAGTCTGGCCGGTATGCCGGCATCTACGAACACGTTTACTATCAGTTCCTGAAGCGCATCGAGGTGGCGGCCACCGGTTACCTCGGCCCGAATGCCGGGGTCATGCACTCCGCGATGCTCGGATGCGTCGCGCTGCGAACGTCGCACGCTCCAGAATTTCATGACTGCTGTACGAACTGCATCGGTGTAGTCGGGAAGCTGCTGTTGCATAGAATTGCCCTTCAACTGGCATCGTCGTTGCAGAATCTTACGTGGTGCAGCGGAGCATCATACTATGCCAGCAATAGGGCGTCTACTGGCGCGCCTGGGCCTCTGCGGCTGGCAATCGACTCAGAACCCGCGTGGCTGTCAGTATGCAGTGCCGGCCGAGCGACTGGGCGCAAACGGCCTGATAAACCTAAAGCTGGCATATCGGTGTGAAGGATGTACTTGCGCAGGCGAACTGGGGAGTAGCGTGAGTCCGTGCGGATTGGGGTGCTCACTGGCGGCGGCGACTGCGCCGGGTTGAACGCTGCGCTGCGAGCCGTGGTGCGGATGGCAGGGCACCTGCTCGATCGCAGTGTCGTCGGCTATCGCAGAGGCTGGAACGGAGTGCTCGACGGCGACGCCGTCACGCTGGATGCCGAGGCGATGCGTGGTGTGCTGTCGCGCGGCGGCACCATGCTCGGCACGTCTCGCAGCAGCCGCCGGCTGCAGACCGAGGGCACGGCGCCGCTGCTCGCCCAGCTCGAGCGAGACGGCGTCGAGGGCTTGGTGACGATCGGCGGCGACGGCACCCTGATCACCGCACGGCGACTGTCCGATGCCGGATTCCCGGTCGTTGCGGTACCCAAGACCATCGACAACGACGTGTGCGGAACCGACAGCTGCATCGGTTTCGACACCGCGCTCGGCGTTGCCACCGAAGCCGTCGACCGGCTGCACACCACGGCTGAGTCGCACAATCGGATCATGGTGCTCGAAGTGATGGGCCGCGAAGCCGGGCACATCGCGGCCGGCGCAGGCATCGCCGGGGGCGCCGCGGCCGTCCTGGTCCCCGAAACGCCGTTCGACATCGACGAGATCGCCGAGCGCCTCATCGCGCGCCACCATCGTGACCGCAATGCGTCGATTGTCGTGGTCGCGGAAGGCGCCGTTCCCGATGGCAGCGTCGAGGCGCCCGACACGGGAACCGACGAGTGGGGCAATCGCATCCTGGACGGGATGGGGCAGTTCGTCGGCGACCTGCTGGCCGAACGAACCGGGTTCGAGACGCGTACGACGGTGCTGGGATACATCCAGCGGGGCGGCCCTCCGTCGCCGGCTGATCGGCTGTTGGGCAGTCGTCTCGGCGCTCGGGCTGTGGAGGCGCTCGCCGGCGGCCGCTCGGGACGTCTAGTGGGCGTCTGCTCCACCGGCATCGCATACTCGCCATTAGCAGAAGTGGCCGGCCGGACTCGCTACCTGAGTGCAGACCAGCTCGAACTGCTGGACTACATCTCGACGGCGCCTGCACTCACGCGTCGCAGCGATGGACGGCGCTGGTTCTGAGTCGGAGCTGGCGCTCGCCGCGGCGCAGCGCGTCGCGGCGCAGCGCGCCTGCGGCATGGGGCATCGCGTGTCCGCAGCGTCGCGATAGGGTTATCGTCGCAACACAGACCGGGGAGCCCGTCGGGGCTGAGAGGGCCGCAGCAGCGCTGTGGCCGACCCGAGAACCTGACCTGGGTAATGCCAGCGGAGGAAGCACATGACTGCATGCTCAATGCGCAAGCCGCACGTCTTTGGTGCCATTGTCACGGCGGCGATGCTGGTCGCTGCAGCGTGCGGCGGCGACGGTCCCGAGACCGCCATGCCTGCGGCGGCCCCGCAGACCGAATCGCCGACAACCGTTCCGCCGTCGATCGAGGGCACGACGGTGACGCTGATCACCCATGACTCGTTCGGCCTGTCCGACGAGACGCTCATGGAGTTCACCGCAAAGACCGGAGTGACAGTGGAACGGCTTGCCGTGGGCGACACGGGCACACTCGTCTCCGAGGCGATCCTCACGCGGGAGAATCCGCTGGGCGACGTCCTGTTCGGCATCGACAACACGTTCCTCCAACGCGGCCTCGACGCCGGCATCTTCGAACGGTACGAATCGCCAGCTCTCGCCAATCTGGACGAAGCTCTCAACTTGCACCTCGACGCGCGGCATCGGGTCACGCCGGTCGACTATGGCGATGTGTGCGTGAACTACTGGAAGGACGCCGTGCCGCGGGTGCCCGACACGCTGGACCAGTTGACGCGCGCCGAGTTCGCAGACCAGCTGGTCGTGCCGCATCCCGAAACCTCCTCGACCGGCTTGGCCTTCCTGCTCGGCACCATCGCTGCGTTCCAAGAAAGCTGGGAGATCTACTGGGAAGGCCTGCGCGACAACGGCGTCATGGTCACGTCCGGCTGGGAAGAGGCCTACAACCAAGAATTCATCGCCGGAGGCGGCGACCGGCCCTTCGTGGCGTCCTATGCGTCGAGTCCGCCGGCCGAGGTGATCTACGCCGATCCGTCCGTCGACACTGCGCCCACTGGCGTCCTCACCGATTCGTGCTTCCGCCAGATCGAGTACGCCGGAATCCTGACGGGCACCGACAACCCGGCCGGCGCGAAGGCGCTCATCGACTTCATGCTGAGCGAGACGTGGCAGAACGACATGCCGCTCAACATGTTCGTGTACCCGGTGATCAAGAATGCGACGCTGCCGCCCGAGTTCGTCGCGCACACAGCCGTGGTGGAAGAACCGCTGAGCCTCGATCCGTCCCAGATCGCAGCGTTCCGCGACGAGTGGACCGAGCGGTGGGCGGACATCGTGCTGCGCTGAGCGCAGCGTCCCCCAATCTGACGAGCCGCCGAGCGCGGTGACCTCGGCAGGGCTGCCTCGACGCCGCCGCGCCGTCGCAGCGTTCGGCTGGACCGCAGCCGCGGTGCCGCCGATCGCCTTCATGGCAGTGTTCTTCGCCTACCCGGTGCTGACCGTCGTGGCCGACGGGTTCGCCGGTCTCGGTGAGGTGCTGGGGCGCCCGGCGATCCGCGGGGTGCTGTGGTTCACCGTGTGGCAAGCCGTCGTGTCGACTGTGCTCACACTGGCCGTCGGCGTGCCTGCCGCTGCAGCGTGGGCGCGCCTGCGACCGAGGTCACGGCGGATCGTGCGAGCCGTCGTCACCGTTCCTTTTGTGCTGCCGACGGTGGTGGTGGCCGGCGCCTTCGAGGCAGTCTTCGAACGGTTCGGCCTTCGTGGCGGCGCGCTGTCGCTGCGACACTCCGTGTGGGCAATCTTGGCGGCGCATGTCTTCTTCAATTACGCCGTCGTCGTGCGGACGGTCGGCTCTTGGTGGACCGGCTTGGACGGCCGCAACGTCGACGCCGCGGCGGTGCTGGGCGCAACGCCGCTTCGCGCGTTCCGATACGTGACCTGGCCGCTGCTGCGTCCTGCCGTCGCGGTGGCCGCGACGGTGACGTTCCTGTTCTCGTTCACCTCGTTCGGCGTGATCCTGGTACTCGGCGGCCCCGCACGCGCCACAGTGGAGACCGAGATCTACCGCTACGCCATCACTCGGCTCGATTTTGCGACGGCCTCGGCGCTGGCCCTGTGCCAGCTGGCAGCGGTAGCGGCGTTGGTCGCCTTGGCGGGAGTGGTGGAGCGCCGGCGGGCCTCGGTTCGTCGCGCGCCCCGAAGCGCAGCGCCGCAGCGACACCGCGGCGTGATCGCTGTCAACGCCGCATTGGGCTTGATCCTGCTGGGCGCGCCGCTGATGTCGCTGGTGGAGCGGGCGTTCGCGACCGGCGACGGTTACGGCGTCGCCAACTTCACGGCGCTTGCACGCCGCGTGCAGCTGTTGCCGGCCACAGCGCTCGAGGCCTTGGGCCACTCGCTGGGATTCGCTGCGATTGCGGCACTGATTGCTGCAGTCGTGGGCGCGCTGGCTTCGTCCGTCATTGTCGGAGGCCGGACCGTGGGAAACCGACGCCTTCGTGCAACAGCACCCATCGAAGCATGCGCCGGCGAAACCGACGAGGCGGAATCCCAGGCCGGCTGCTACCGCAGCCGACGACCCCGGCGGGCACTCGGCAGGCCAAGCAGACGGCTTCGCCGCCGCGGCGGGCTGCGCATCGTGTTGGACATCGGGTCGACCTTGCCGCTAGGTGTGTCGGCGGTGACCGTGGGACTCGGCATGCTGCTGGCTCTCGACGTGCCTCCGCTGGACTTCCGCACAGCGTGGTGGATCATTCCCGTTGCGCACGCCTTGGTGGGCATGCCGTTCGTCGTTCGGACGCTGGTGCCGACGCTGCGCTCCATCGACCACCGTCTGCGGGAGGCAGCCTCGGTGCTCGGCGCCACTCCGTTGCGTGCCCGCCGCGAGGTCGACGTGCCGATCGCGTCACGAGCGCTGGCCGTCGGTGCTGCATTCGCCTTCGCCGTGTCGCTCGGCGAGTTCGGCGCAACCGCATTCCTGCCCCGGCGACCCGACACGTTGACTGCGCCGCTGGCGCTGTACCGCTTGCTCGGCACGCCGGGAGCAGCGTTGCGGGGCCAGGCCATGGCGCTTGCGGTCGTGCTCATGGTGGTCACCGCGGCATCCGTGCTGGTCATCGAGGGGATGCGCCGCACCGACGAGTCGCTGTTCTAACCCACCTGAGCCTCGACCAGCAGAGTCGAGTCCACCAAGGCGATCGCGGTCGCGCAACTAAGGTCGGTGCCCATGGATGGCATCTGTGACGACCTCGAGGCCGAGACCGACGCTCTTGGCGACGTGATCGAAGACCTCAGCGAGGCGCAGTGGCGCCTGCCGACGCCTGCTGCGGGCTGGGACAGCCGAGACACGATGATCCATTTGGGCATGACGGACTGGGTGGCGACGGCGGCGGTCGCCGATCCTGAGCGCTTCGAGGACATCAAGGCATCGGCGGCACGCGGCGAGACGGAGCTGCACAGCGCTGCGGGCATCGACTTCGCCCCCATGTCCGGTGCGCAGATCTGGGAGTGGCTGCGCGCCGAGCGAGCCAAGATGCTCGAGGCGGTGCGTCCGCTCGGCAACAAGGACCGCATCGGCTGGTTCGGGCCGTCGATGGGTGCCCGCTCATTCGTCACCGCTCGCCTGATGGAGACCTGGTCGCACGGCCATGACGTCGCCGACACACACGGCCGAGTGCTGCCGCGCACGCAGCGACTGCGTCACGTCGCGCACATCGGCGTCAGCACTCGCGGCTGGAGCTATGCGAATCGCGGCCGTGAGGTGCCCAGCGACCCGGTGCGGGTGGAGCTGGCCGCCCCCAACGGCGATCTGTGGACGTGGGGCCCGCTGGAGGCCGTGAACGTGGTTCGTGGTGACGCGTACGACTTCTGCTTGGCAGTGACCCAGCGTCGCCATCACACCGAGACGACGCTGTCGCTCACCGGACCGCTCGCGACCGAGTGGATGGACATCGCACAAGCGTTCGCCGGGCCGGCCACGGACGCAGCAAGCCGTCGCGCCGCGTGAGTGCTGTTGGGCGCAAGCGTTCGGTGCCGTCGCACGCCGCAGTCGACGCAGCGCGGTTGTGCATCTTGGGGACAGGGTGCTGATTGTCGGCCTGACCGGGGGCATCGGGGCCGGCAAGAGTACCGTGGCGCAACTGCTGGCCGCCCACGGCGCGGCCGTCGTGGACGTGGACGCGCTCGGACGCGAGGTCATTGCTCCGAACGGCCCCGCGGTGCTGCCCGTCGTCGAGCGCTTCGGCGAGCATCTGCGCGGCACCGACGGCGGCATCAATCGTGCGGCGCTCGCGTCGATCGTGTTCAACGACCCCGACGAGCTGGCTTCGCTCAACGCGATCAGCCATCCGGCAATCAACGCGCTGCTCGAGGAACGGATCGAGTCGATTCGTTCCTGCCGACCGGCTGAAGTCGTGGTGCTGGACTTGGCCGTGCTCGTCGAGAGCTCGCTGGGCCGCGACACCCGCTTCCCTTACGAAGTGGTGGTCACCGTCGAATCGCCACCGGACCTGCGACTCGAGCGTCTCATCGAGCGCGGCATGACCGCCGAAGACGCGCGAGCACGACTCGCCTCGCAGGCAACCGACGAGCAGCGGCGCGCCGTCTCGAACTACGTCATCCACAACGCGGGCGGGGCGGACGATTTGGCCGAGGCAGTGGCCCAGCTGTGGCAGGCGCTGAGGCAGCTCGCGCGGGAGCGAGCGAGGTGAGCTCGACAGCACCGCCCGCGAGCTATCCGCCGCAGGACCACATCCTGCGGCACCTCCGTCTCAGCCACCAGATGTCCGACGACGGCACGCTGACGGCGACCATGCCCATTCTCGACGACCTCGCGGACGAACCCTTGGCGCAGGGTGGCTGGCTGAGACTCGGCGCTGTGGCCACGCTGGTGGACTCTGCAGCCGGGCATCATGCCGTTGCGCAAGTGTCTCCCGACTGGTGTGCCACGCTGCACCTCTCGACCGTGCTGAGCGCCCGGGCGCAGGGGACCGCAGTGACCGCCCGGTGCGCGCCGCTGCGGGTCGGTCGCAACCAAGTCGTCACCGAGACATCGGTGATCGACGAGACGGGAACCGAGATAGCGCGCTCCGTGTGTACCTACGCGCGCCTTCCCCGACGCCTCGACACGCCGCACGCGAACTCCATGACCCGCGAGCACACGGTCGACTACCGAGAGGAACGCGAGCTGCACCCCCGGCCGCAGCTCGACGACTACGTGCGGCTCACCCCGGTGCCGCAGGGGGCACGCATAGAGCTGCCGATGCACCACCGCATCCGAAACTCGTTCGGCTCACTGCAAGGCGGAGCGTCGATCGTGGTCGCCGACGCCATGAGCACCCACCTGGCGCGGCTGTGCGGCGGGGATGCGCGGCGCTCGCGCTGCGTCTTCGCCGACATGCACTACTTGACGCCGGCGCGTGGCGGCCCGTTCCGAGTCGACGGCGAGGTGATCGCCCGCACGGAGCATGCAGTGTCCAGCCGCACGCGCATCTACGAGATTGCTCCTGAATCCGATCGGCTGCTGCAGGTCGCGACCGCGACAGCGGCCTATCTCGACTGATCCGACTGATCTGGTCCGACTGAGATGGCGTTGCAGAGGCCTTCGCAGCGCCGGATGTCGCATCCTGCCTCTACCGTGCAGGACATGTACCGGCTGCCTCACCGCACGCTCGCATCGCCTCCGTCGGGCTTGCCGCGCCTCGTTGCGTTCGACATCGACGGCACGCTGCTCACACCGCAGGGCTGCTTGCGCGAGCGCACCGCGACGGCGCTCGCCTCGCTCTCTGAAGCGGGTGTCATCACGGCGCTGGCCACAGGCCGGCCGTGGCCGCAGACCGAGACGGTCGCTCGCCAAGTGCCGACGTTGTCCTACGCCGTCTGCCTGAACGGTGCCACCGTGATGGACGCGACTGCCAACGAACGTATCGCTGATCGATCCATGACCCACGTCGAAGCCGTCGAGGCTGCCGAGATCGTGCGCAAGCATCTGCCCAAAGCGAGCCTCGGGCTGGACATGGCCGATGGCAGGCACCTGTGGGAACCGCAGTTTGCGCCGGGGATGCCGGCCGATCTGCTGGCCGAGCTCAGCGTCGTGCGCGTCGCCGATGCGATTGCAGAGGTCGACGGGGCCGTGCTGACCTGGCTCGTGCACTCGTCGGACTTGGACACGCTCGCCATGGTGGAACTGCTCGCGCCGCGCATGCCGCTCGGAACCGAAATCCGTCCGTCCGGGCTGGACATGGCAGAAATTGCGGCAGCCGGGGTCAACAAGTCCGCGGGGCTGGAGATCGTCTGCGAGCGCTACGGCATCTCCGCCTCGCAGGTGACGGTCTTCGGCGACGGCCTCAACGACATCGAGATGCTCAGTTGGGCCGGGTACGGCGTCGCCATGGCGAACGCGTCCGCCGCGGTGCGCAGCGTGGCAGACCACATCGCGCCGGCCAATGAGGACGACGGCGTGGCGGCGGTCGTCGAGGCCATGCTCGCCGGCAGCCAATGGCCCTCGTCGGCCGAAGCCGCCGAGGTTGCGGTGCCAACCAACGGGGCGCACCTTGGCTGACAGCGGCGCCAGTGCGCCGATGCCGCCCAGTTCGGGCCAAGACGGTTCCGGTTCCAGCGCGGACGCGGTGCCGGGCGAACCAGCTGCCGAGGACTCTCCGGCTGCGGACCAGTCGGCCGAAGAGCCGTCGGAGCGCCTGTCGGTGTGGGAGCGGATGCGGCGCGCCATGGCGGATCACAATGCGAAGGCGCCCCGAGGTCCCATGGGCATCCCGCAGGCAGCCGAGGCCGAGCCGACTGCTGCTGAGGCGGGCGCTGACGACGAGTCCAGCGCCGAGCTGGTGCTCGAACGCATCCACCATTATCGGGACACCATCCGCAGCTACCACGTCCTCATCGAAGGTCAGCGAGTCGGTCAGATCAGAGACGACAAGTCCGAGCGCTTCGTGCTGCGGCCCGGCAGCTACACGATGCGACTGCAGCTGATGTGGCTCTTCAGTCCCAAGGTCGTCGTCGAACTCCCAGCAGGCTCGTGTACGCGCATGATCTGCGGCCCGAACGGCGGGATCGCGCAGTCGTGGCGTATGTTCCTCGCCCCGACAACGGCGATATTCCTGCGCTACCTGCAGGAGTCGCCACACTAGAACTTGGCTTGTCGGGCGCCTTGTCTCGCCGGCACCTGGTCTTGTGGGTGCCGGGGCTCGAGCGGCTGGTCGTGCAGGGGAATCTCTGTTTGGTCGGGCAGTAGCGTTCGCAGCCATGAGCGAGCTGCGAGCATCGACCAGCACCGTTCCGGTTGACGAACTCAGAGCAGAGCTCGACGCATGGCTCGCCGACCACTGGGATCCGGACCTCCGTGTGCGCGACTGGTGGCAGGCGCTGGCTGAGGCCGGCTTGTCGAATCCGACGCTGGTCGAACCGTTCGGCCGCGGCTGGGGCCGCAGCGAGACTCGCGTGCTGGTCGAAGCGATGCGTGCCGCCGGCGCCATCGGCGCGCCGGCGGGGCTGGGCATGCTGCTGGCAGCGCCGACCATTCTCGAGCACGGCACACCCGAACAGGTCGCGCGGTTCGTGCCGGCCATCCTGAACGGCACCGAGTCGTGGTGTCAGCTCTTCTCTGAGCCGGGTGCGGGCAGCGACTTGGCCGGCTTGCAGACCAAGGCCGTTCGCGACGGCGAGGAGTGGATCATCACCGGGCAGAAGGTGTGGACGTCCGAGGGTGCACACGCCGATCTGGGGATGCTCGTTGCGCGCACCGACCCTGATGCCCCCAAGCACCGAGGTCTCAGCTGGTTCGCGTTCGAGATGGATCAAGACGGCGTGGAGGTCCGGCCGCTGCGCGAAATGACCGGCCGGTCGCTGTTCAACGAGGTGTTCATCGACGGTGCACGGGTGCCCGAAGCGCATGTCATCGGCGAGCTGAACGATGGTTGGAGGGTGACCAACACCACGCTGACCGTTGAGCGGGCGGGCATCGGCGGCAGCCACGGACTCGCGTTCGCCGCTGCGCATCCCGGTTCTGTGGCCGGTCATCTCGACCGGGCTGCGGGCGACTTCCGCGGCAGGCGTCTCCCGCTCGCAGCCGGGGGAGTGGGGCCCGGCATGCTCAACCAGCTCAGCGAGCAGGCCCGCATCCGAGGCCGCGACAGCGACCCGGTCGTGCGCCAAGCGCTTGCTGCGCTGCACACCGATCTGGAGGTGATGAGGCTGTCGGCAACTCGCAGCCGACAACGAGGCCAGCGCACCGGCGGCGAAGGCAGCCTCGCAAAGCTGCGCATGACTGCGGCGCTGCGTCGCGCTCGATCGCTGGCCGGCACCATCTTGGGTCCGGACATGACCTTGTGGGGGCCGGCGGCGGCAACCGGCGGCATCTTGCAGGAGATGGCGGTGTTCTCGCCCGCGCCGTCGATCTACGGCGGAACCGATGAGATACAGCGGAACATCCTGGGCGAGCGGGTGTTGGGTCTGCCCAGAGAGCCCGGCCCAGACCCGGCGACGTCGTTTCGGGAGCTGCCTCACAACGCCACCTCGTGGTAGCGATTCGCAGCCCAGGACAGGGCTCGACCGACCTGCGACAGACCTGCCGGCGGGACAGAATGTGAAGCGGTGACCGATCCCGATTCGCCGCGGGGCCCGGAGCTGCAGCAAGACTTGGTGATCCTGCCCGACAGCGGTGCCGACATCGCCAGCGTGCAGGAGACGGTAATCGAGCGGCGGCCGTCGTCGATGCCGCGCTTGGCGGTCTATGCCATGCTCGCAGCGGCTCTGGCCGTGGCTGCGCTGGTCGTGGCCTGGGTGCGCAGCGACGACCCGCCCGTTGCCTCATCGGCGGCGACAACGACCACCACGACCTCAGAGCCGTCGGCGACGACAGCGACGACCATGCCACGGCCACCGCGTACAACGTTGCCCCAGCCCATCGCGCTTGACGGATCGGTCGGCGACCTGCCGCCCGCGCGGCCTGCAGCCGAGCTCATCGGAACGCTCGCCGAACATCCCTCCGGTGATGCGGCCGGCGCGCTGTATCAGCTCGATCTGTTGACGGGAGCGGTTCGCTACGTGCCGCTGCCGGGGCTGCCGCATTCGCTGATGGATCTGGACGGCACCATCGTGGCGGGCATCGGGCGTCAGGTGCTGCGTGTCGATACCCGCAGCGGGGATGTCGTCGTCATCGCCGACGACGTGAGCGAGGTACTGCCCGCGTACAACCCGCCGGGGATTGTCGCAGTCGTGCGAGGCGCCGAGTACCTCCTGGCTCGGGTCGTCGGCCCCGACGGCGTGTTCCGCTCGGCTGTGCAGATGCCCAACGAAGCGGTGGTGCATGGCGCGCTGGGCGATCACGTCGTGGTGTCGATGGCCGGCAGCGTCATGGCGCTGGACGGGCGCAACGATGCGCTGCAGCTGGGTGCCGGTCGGGTGTTGGCCGTCGGCGACAATCACGTGGTGCGGCTGCAATGCGAGGAATACGGCTGCCAGATCACGGACACCTCGTTCAGCGCAACGGTCAGCCTCGATCGTCGTGGCGACTGGTGCAGCGAGGTGTGCGCGGAGGCCTCGGGGAGCTTCGGCGCGGCTGGCGGCCAAGCGGGCCAAGCCGAACGAGCCCAGGACTGCGCGACGATCTGCGCGAGCTATCCGATTGCCACCGGAGCGATCTCGGAACGACGGGTCGAGCTGCCCGCCACGCTGCTCGGCGCCACAGCGGACCGGTGGAGCGAACAGGGCCAGATGTCGCCCGACGGCAATCGCATCGCATTGCGGCTCATGCACGGGGGCGGCGCCTCTTTTGGGATCGTGGTCATCGACCTGTCGCAAGACTGGAGCCGCCACTCACCGGAGATCGGCGTTGGCCTCGGACACTTGGCCTGGGGGCCGAACAGCCGGTTCCTGCTCTACACGTTCGATGACGACGTCATGGTCTGGGACGTCGAAGCGGCGCAAGGGGAGCGCCCGTCGGGCCGGGCGCACCTCAGCGAGCCGCTGGGTCGGATCGTCCTGCGCTGAACACAGTGCTAGGTCGCCGCCCATGACAGCCAGCGGCCGTCGCGCCGTTCCAGCCTCAGCTGGTGCGAGAAGCACTCCGACAGCGAGGCCGCAGTCAGCACCTCGTCGAGGGGACCGCATGCCATGGGCCTGCCGGCGCGCAGCAGCAGTCCGTGGGTGAATGACGGGGGGATCTCGTCGGTGTGGTGTGTCACCAGCACGGTTGCGGGCATGAACGGATCGGTCGCCAGCGATTCCAGGCTCGCCACCAGCTGCTCTCGGCCTGCTAGGTCCAGCCCGGCAGTCGGTTCGTCGAGCAGCAGCAGCTCTGGGCGACCCATGAGCGTGCGTGCGAGCTGCACTCGCTGCTGTTCGCCTCCCGACAGCGTGGCGAACTCCCGGTCGGCCAGCTGCCCAGCGCCGACGCGTTCCAAGCATGCGCTCGCCTCCGCCCGGTCGTCGTCGTCATAGGCGTGCCACCATGTCTCCAGTGCCGCGTAGCGGGCGGTCATGACGAGTTCGAGCGCGTTGATGCTCGGTCGAAACTGCTCTCGCAGCGACGAGCTGGCCAGTCCGATGAGCCGTCGGTGCTCGCGCACGTCCACCGCTCCCCATCGCCGGCCCAGCACCTCGACCGAGCCGGTCGTCGGGAATCGGTAGAGCGACAGGATCTTGATGAGGCTCGTCTTGCCTGAACCGTTGGGTCCGAGTACGACCCACCGTTCGTGCGGCGCGACCTCCCAGTCGAGAGGTCCCAGCACCGCGGTTCCGTCGTAGACGACGGACACGTTCTGCAGTGAGACCGTCGGCCGGCCCGCTCGATCATTCGAGTAGTGCTCTAGACGATGGTTCGACCGACTCTGTGGGTCGTGGCGGTCGGGCTGGTCGTCCGGTGGCTCGGGCCGAGGAGGCAGCTCGCGCACGCGCTCAGCAGTCTTCGGGGTGGCCGTCGCGGGCATGCGCCATCCACGTCGTGTACATGGCTGCATAGCGCCCGCCCAGCGCCACGAGCTCATCGTGAGTGCCCAGCTCCGCCACGCCGCCGCCGTCGATCACGGCGATGCGGTCGGCGCGCATGGCTGTGGCCAGCCGGTGCGCGATGAGCACGGCGGTGCGGCCTTCGAGCAGCAGGTCCAACGCGCCCTCGATCTCTGCCTCGGTGCTGAGATCGACGCTGGACGTGGCCTCGTCGAGCACGATCACCCGGGGCCGGGCCACGAATGCCCGAGCCAGCGCCAGCAGCTGACGCTCGCCGGCCGACAGCGACACCCCGCGTTCGTGTACCGGAGTGTCCGCGCCGGCCGGCAGACGGTCGATCAGCCGGCGCAGTCCGACCAAGTCGAGAGCTGCATCGATGTCTGCGTCCAGCTGCGCGTCGGTGCCGGCGCCGCTGCGCCCGCGCAGTCCGAAGGCGACGTTGTCGCGGATCGTGCCGTGGAACAAGAACGGCTCCTGGGGCACTACACCCAGCTGGTCGCGCAGCGACGGCAGCGTGACGTCCCGCAGATCCCAGCCATCGACCGTGATGCAGCCGTCGGTCGGGTCATAGAAGCGGATGATCAGCTTGGCGATGGTGCTCTTGCCGGCACCGGTCGGTCCCACGAGAGCGAACGTCTCGCCCGGACGTATCTCCAGCCTCACCCCGCTCAACACCTCGGGCGCGTCGTCGCTCGGCTGCTCGTCGGTCCGTACTGCAGTCGCTGCTTCGTCGTCGTAGGCGAACGACACGCTCTCCAGGCGGATGTGGCCGCTGATCGGCGGCAGTTCGGCTGCATCGGGGCGTTGGCGCACGGTCGGCTGCGTGGCGAGCACGCCGCTGATCTTGCGAAGACCGGACTGGCCCTGCTGGTAGGTGCTGTAGAGCTGTGCCAGCTGCTGGATGGGAGCGAAGAACGTCGTGACGTACAGCACGAAGGCGCCAAGTTCGCCGATGGTGAGACTGTCGCGTAGCACCATCGCCCCGCCGACTGCCAGCACCAGCCCCTGCGCTGCGATGCCGATCGCCTCGGTGCTCGGCCCGTAGATCGCCTGCGCCCTCGACATCGACAGGTTGGCGTCGCGGTAGCGAGCGGTGACCTCGGTGTGCCGAACGGTGTTCGCCAAGCGACGTCCGGTTGCCGCGATCACGCGTATTCCCGCCAGGTTCTCGGACAGATCCGCGAGCACGTCGGCGATGCGGTCGCGAATCTCGCCGTAGCCCGCTTCGCTGCGGACACGGAACCACATGGTGAGCCCCACCAGCGGCGGGACGATGCCGACGAGCAGAATCACCGCCAAGGTGACGTCGTAGGTGAACAGCACGACGGTCACGACGCCCACTGTGAGCACCTGGATCAGCAGGTTGACGAAGCCCTCATTGATGAGCAGCGCCACGTACTCCATGTCGGAGGTCATGCGGCTGAGCAGCACGCCGGACTTGGCCGTCGTATACCAGTCCAGCGAGAGCCGCTGGTAGTGACCGAACAGGCGCAGTCGCAGGTCGTACATGACCTGCTCGGCAATGCGACCGTTCAGGCGCTGACGTGCGCGACTGGTCAGAATGCTCGCGGCGATCACGCCGAAGAAGACCAGCACGACCAAATTGAGCGCCGTCCGGTCGCCGGCTCGGATGCCGCGGTCGATGCCCTGCTGGACCAGCACCGGCACCGTCTGCATCGCAGCGGTCTCGAGGCACAGCAGCACCAAGGCGAGCGCGACCGGCCAGCGGTGGGGCACCAGCATGTCTCGCAGACCGAAGGGGCGAGCCTGTTTCGCTTCGGCGCGTTCGGCGACGTAGTCGAAATCGATCTCCGGCTCGGGGTGCTCGGGTTCGAGCGCCAGCAGCTGGTCTGCGCCCCGCTGCATCTCTGTGGGGACGCCGGCGAAGGGCAGGCCCGCTGCCGCGCTGGCCTGGGTGGCGGAAGGCCCGGCGTGCCCAGGGCCGCCGACCATCACCATGATCGGCTGTCCCCGAGGGCGTCATTGGATGCGACGGCCACGCGGTCGAGGTCGTCTGTGTCGCCGTCGGCGGCAAGCACCTCGACGTAGCGGGGTTCGCTCGCCAGCAGCTGCGAGTGGGTGCCGTCGGCAACCACGCGCCCGCCTTCCAGCAAGACCACTCGGTCGGCCAGGCTGATGGTGGACAGTCGGTGCGCGATCACGATGGTCGTGCGGTCAGCCAGCAGCTCGACCAGCGCGTCGTGGATCTTCGCCTCGTGCGCAACGTCGATCGAGCTGGTGGCGTCATCGAGGATCAGCACCGCGGGATCGGCGAGTATGGCGCGAGCAATGGCGATGCGCTGTCGCTGGCCGCCTGAGAGGTCGTAGCCGCGCTCGCCGACCACGGTGTCGTAGCCGGATTCGAGTTCGGTGATGAACTCATGAGCCTGCGCAGCAGCGGCGGCCGCGACCACGTGAGTGCGATGTGCGTCTGGCCGTGCGTAGGCGATGTTGTCGTGAATGCTGGCCGAGAACAGGAACGGCTCGTCGGGCACGTATCCGACCGCACGGCGCAGACTGTCGCCGGTGACGTCGTTCACGTTGTGGCCGCCGATGCGGATCACACCGTCGTCCAGACTGTAGAAGCGCATCAGCAGCCGGGCCAGCGTCGACTTGCCGCAGCCGGTGCGCCCGACGACCGCCACCCGTTCGCCGGCGCCGATGCTCAGGTCCAGACCGCTGAACACCTGAGGCACCTCGTGTGCGGAGGCATCGCGTCGTGGCACATCGCCTCCGTGGTTGCCGACCCCATTGGCGCCGGCCTCAGCGGCCCCGGCGTCGGTGTCTCGCAACCCGACGGCGGCGGACCCGGCGATGCCTCCGACGGTTTCGGTGCCGTAGGTGAAGCTGACGTTGTCGAAGGTCACCTCGAGTCCCCTCGGCGCGCCGGCCGACGTGTGCCGCACAGGCAGGTCGATCGCTCCTGGGCGATCGGCGACGAGGACCGGTTCGTCGAGCACTTCGAAGATGCGCTCCGCTGAAGCCTTGGCGCGTTGGCCGAAGATGAACAGCATCCCGATGAATCGGAACGGCGCGTGCAGCAGCAAGATGTACAGGTAGAAGGTGACCAGGTCGCCCACGGTGAGCGAGTCGGAGATGATGAGGTGCCCGCCCACGAGCAGCACCATGGCCAGCGCAATGCGGGGCAGGTTCTCGATGACCGGCGTGTAGCGGGCCCGGGTGTCATGCTGCATCAGGTTGGCCCAGCGCAACCGCTGAGTCGCCCGCGCCATCTGTTCCACCTGCCGCTGTTCGGCGGCGAACGCCTTCACCACCCGCACGCCGCTCACGCTCTCATGGGTGACGGTCGCTACTTCGGCGTTGCGCGACTGGATGATCCATGACAACGGGAACATGATGCGGCGCAGCCGCTGACCGAGCACATAGACCGCGGGCATGATCAGCATCGTGATGGCCGTGAGCGTCAGGCTGATCCACGCCATCAGCGAGATCGCCACCACAAAGCTCAGCAGCTGCACTGACACGATGGGGGCGAAAGCCAGGTACATCTGCACCGAGCGGATGTCTGAGTTGGAACGGGAGATGATCTCCCCGGTCTGCACGCGGTCGTAGAACGCGAACGACAGCCGGCTCAAATGCGAGAACAGCAGTGTGCGCAGCTGGAACTCGACGCGGTGACCCATGGAGAACAGGCCGTTGCGGTAGGCGTACGTGAAGACGCCTCGCGCTGCCCCGAGCCCCACCAAAGCCACCACGAACGCCCACAAGGGGCCTGAGCCCGTGCCGTCGGGGCCGGGCACGGCCGCGTCGACGGCGTAGCCGGCCACCCGCGGCGCCACGGCCTGTGTGCCCATGGCTGCCACGGCGGCGAGCAGTGAGACGATGATGCGCATCCGGTGTCGGCGCAGCAGCGGCGACAACCGCCTGATCCAGCTCAGCGATGCATCGGCTCGGATCCCGTCGGCGCTGTCGTCGGCCGGCGCCGCCGATCCGTTGAGGCCGGGCGCTCTTGCGGCAGGTTGTTGCGCGCCAGTGTCCGCGTCAGTGTCGTGGGGCTCGGGCTGCGCGTCGGACTCCGCGGGCGCAGTGGGTGGGGCCACCCGCATTCGGGCGAGACTACCGGCGAGGGTCGTCGCCGGGCCGGCGCTGCCCGCTACCGTGATTGCTGCCAACCAGGGCGCTCGGGGGTGTACCGCACCGGCATGACGCTGGGACTCATCGCAGGACTCGCACTCGTCGTCGTGCTGATTGCGCTCAATGGGGTGTTCGTGGCGGGCGAGTTCTGCCTGCTCGCGGTCGACGGTTCGCAGGTCGAGGTGATGTCTGCCGAGGGCAGCCGTCGGGCCCGTGGAGTGCGCGCCCTGCTGAGGCGGCTCAGCTTCCACCTCGCGGGGGCGCAGCTCGGCATCACCTTGACCTCGCTGGTGCTGGGCATCCTCGCGGAGTCCACGATCGGCGGCCTGCTCGAATGGGCGCTCGGCAGCGCCGGCAGCACGCTCTCGGCCACCGGCGTGGTGGCTGTGGTCGCCATCGCAGCCGCTGCCGTCATGCAGATGGTCTTCGGCGAACTGCTGCCCAAGAATCTCGCGGTGTCCCGGCCGATGGGAACGGCCTTGGTGCTGGCGCCGGTGCTACGGCTGTACGGACTCCTCACGGGTCCCGTCACGAAACTGTTCAACGGCATTGCCAATGCCTCCGTTCGGGCATGCGGCCTGCAGCCCGCCGAGGAACTTCGCATCGTGCGGACCCGAGACGAACTGGAGTACGTCGTTCGCTCGTCACGCCGACGCACGCTCAGCGACGCGCAGGCGGACCTGCTGGTGCGAACGCTGCGCCTCGGGCAGAAAGACGCCGCTGACGCGCTCACGCCGCGGACGGCAATGTCAGCAGTCGATGCCGACGCGACGCTGTCGCAGTTGGTGGAGCTCGCCAGGGCAAGCGGTCACTCTCGGCTTCCGGTGCTGGGCGCCAGCCCCGACGACGTGCTCGGCCTCGCCGAAGTGCGTGACGTGTTCGGTGTCCATGCCTCAGCGCGAGACCGGACGCCGGTGCGCCAGATCATGCGACCGATCGTGGCGGTGGCAGAGAGCCGCAAGCTGGACGGGGTCCTGGCGGACATGTCAGCGGCCGACTGCCGACTCTGCGTCGTGGTGGACGAGCACGGCGGCACTGCGGGCATCGTGACACGTGAGGACATCGCCGAGGAGCTCGTCGGCGACATTGCGGACGAGTTCGACGAGCCTGGCGCATTCACTCCGCGCCTCGCCGGCGGATCGGCGACGCTGCCTGGCTCGACCACGCTGGACGAGCTGGAGGCTGCCACCGGACTCGCTGTGCCCGATGGTCCCTACGAGACGCTGGCGGGATTCGTGCTGGAGCGTCTCGGTGCGATTCCCGTGGTCGGCGCGTCATTCGAGTGGAACAGTTGGCTGCTGACAGTCACCGAGCTCGACGGACTGCGCATCGCAGAAGTACAGCTCACCGTTGCGCCCGAGGGTCACCGAGACGGCGACACCAAAAAAAGCAGTCCGATTCAAGACAGCACAGCCGACGGGGCAGCTCCATGACGGCGCTCGCTATTGCAGTCGGCATCGTGCTGATCGTGTTCAACGGCGGCTTCGTGGCGCTGGAGTTCGGTCTCATCGGCGCGAAGCGGGCATCGATCGACCGCAGCGCCGAACGTGGGCAGCGATCCGCACTGGCGGCCCAGCGCATGCAGTCAGATGTGCTGACGACGCTCGGCGCAGCGCAACTGGGCATCACGCTGTGCTCGCTGGCAGTCGGGCGACTCACCGAGCCCGCTTTCGCGCAGCTCGTCGAGAGCGCGGTACACGGGTTCGTCGAGATCCCCGACGCGGCACTGCATGCCATCGGATTCGGCATCGGGCTGGGAGTGGTGACCGTGCTCCACATGGTGTTCGGCGAGATGGTGCCGAAGAACCTGGCGCTCATCGGCCCCGAGCGCACGCTGTTGGCGCTCGCGCGCCCGATGGCTGCCTACCTGTTCGTCGCGCGGCCCGTCGCTCGTTCGCTGCAAGGGCTGTCCAACGGACTGACCCGGCTGTTGCGAGTAGAGCCCACCAACGAGCTCGCCGAGGTGGCGACGCCGGCCGAGCTGGGCCTGATGGCACAGGACTCCTTGGCTGAAGGACACATCGATGCCGCCGACGTGGCGCTGCTCGAACGGGCGATGCGCTTCGGGGCCACCCAGGTGAGCGACGTGATGGCGCCGTCGTCGCAGGTGGCAGCGGTGCGGTTGACTCAGTCGGTCAGCGATGCGGAGCAGCGGTTCGCACGCTCGGGGCATTCGAGGCTCGTCGTGCTCGGCGATGGTCCCGACGACATCAGGGGCATGCTGCACAGCAGCGATCTGGCTGCCTCCTGCGCGCGCAGCGATGCAGAACTGGGGCAGGCCGATCGGCTCGTGGCGGCCGAGCGCGGGTCGGCTCGCGGACTCGTGCGCACGATGCTCCGATTCGCGCCCGACATGTCGCTGGACGAGGGGCTGCGCCGCATGCAGCGCACACGCATCCACCTCGCTGTCGTCGCCGATCCCCGCGGCCGCACGCTCGGGGTCGTGGCGCTGGACGACCTGTTGCGCAGCTTGATCGGGGGACCGGCTTCGGCTGCGACTGCGGAATCGTCGGCGAACGCAGCGATGAGCCCGCAAGCGGGCACTGCTCCTTAGGCTGAGCGTTCCGCCGCCGGCTCCGCCGAGTCCGCCGCGCGACACCGCCATGACTTGGATCGACTCAGCGCTGGACGGCTGCCCGCAGCAGGTGGTGATCAACGATTCCAAGACGCCCAGCGGGCGCGCTCATGTCGGTTCGCTGCGCGGTGTGCTGATCCACGATGCTTTGGCACGAATAGCGCGCGAGCGCGGCCTCGACGCGACCTTCCTGTACGGCTGCGATGACATGGATGCGGTCGACGAGATTCCCTACGGCACCGGAGAACACTACGTCGAGCACCTCGGCAAGCCGCTGTTCAGGGCTCCGGCGCCACCCGGCTTCGAGGCAGCGTCCATGGCCCACGCGTACTTCGGAGAGTTCACCGACACCTTCGGCATGCTCGGCGTCGAGGCCGGCTTCTACTCGATGAGCCGCGTCTACGCGGAGGGCAGGCTTGATGGGACCATCGATGCCTTCTTGCGTGCCAGCCCGAAGGTGCGGGAGATCTACCGCCGCCGCAGCGGCGCGCAGCGGCCCGCGGACTGGCTGCCGTTCCAGCCCGTCTGCGAACGGTGCGGGCGAATCGGCACCACCTATGCCACGGACTACGACGGCGAGACGGTGGCATATCGCTGCAGCGCGGACGTGGTGCAATGGGCCTCAGGCTGCGGGGCACGAGGTCGCATCAGTCCGTTCGGCGGCAACGGCAAGCTGCCGTGGAAGCTCGAGTGGGCGGCTAAGTGGAAGCTCTTCGGCGTGTCGATCGAAGGCGCCGGCAAGGACCACATGGCTGCCAGCGGATCGCACGAGGTGTCCGGCGACCTCGCCCGCCAGGTGCTGGGGAGCAACGTGCCGGTGGCGGTCCCCTATGAGTTCTTCACGCTCGGCGGGGCCAAGATGAGCTCGTCGAAGGGCATCGGCATCACGGCGTCTGAGCTGGCGCGTCTGCTGCCGCCGGAGCTGCTGCGCTACCTCGTGTTGCGCACGCAGCCCCGCCGGGCCATCGACTTCGCCCTCGACGTGCCCGCGCTCACCAAGGCCTTCGTCGAGTTCGAACGGCTCTGGCGGGCTGCTGCGACCGCTGAGCCAGGCCCCAACGAGCGCCAGCTGTTCTCGGTCTCGCGTGCGGACACGGGTGCTGAGGTTCCCGAGGCGCCGACGTTCAGCCCGCCGTTCGATTCGGTGCTGAGCGTCGTGCAGCAGCCTCACGTGCGGTTGGCGGACCACGTAGCTTCGCTCGGGGTCGAGCTCTCGCACATCGATGCCGACTGGCTCGGTCGCAAGGAGGCCGCCGCTCGGCAGCTGATCTCGCACCGGCCGGACCTCGCCGGCACCGTCCGGATGCTCGACGCGACGGCCGCGGCGCGCCGGCGCGAGACGCTTGATGCGCGCCAGCTCGAGTTCCTCGCTGCATGCGCGCGGCGCCTCGCAGCACTTCCGCACTGGGAGGGCCGGGAGATCCAGGACGCGTTGTTCGAATCCGCCCGCGACATCGGGATCGACCCGCGCGCCGATGCAGCGCTCGTCTTCGGCGCGTTGTATCAGGTGCTGTTCGGTGCCCAGACCGGGCCGCGCGCCGGCAGCTACCTCGCGTTCATCGGACGTCACGAGACGCTGCAGCGACTCGGCTGAATCGTTCTCAGGCGCCCATCGCGTGATAGCCGCCGTCCACATGCACGATCTCGCCGGTAGTGCCGCCGAACCAGTCCGACATCAGCGCCAGCGTGCTGCGGGCCACAGTCTCGCCGTCGGTGATGTCCCAGCCCAGCGGGGCGCGTTCGGTCCACGCATCCTCGAACTTCGCAAAGCCGGGGATCGACTTGGCAGCCATGGTGCGGATGGGTCCAGCCGAGATCAGATTCACCCGGATCCCCTGCGGCCCCAGCGATTTGGCCAAGTAGCGCGCCGTCGACTCGAATGCTGCCTTGGCGACGCCCATCCAGTCGTAGACGGGCCACGCCACGCTCGCATCGAAGGTGAGCCCCACCACCGAGCCTCTCGCCTGTGCCAGCAGCGGCGCCATCGGCGCGCTCAGCGCCGCGAGGCTGTAGGCCGAGACGTTCAGCGCTGTGGCCACGTCGTCCCACGGCGCGTGGAGGAAATTGCCGCCTAGGCAGCTCGCGGGCGCGAAGCCGATGGCGTGCAGCATGCCGTCGAGGCGGCCCCACCTGCGTTCCAAGTCGGCACGCACTGCCTCGATCTCAGCAGGCACCGTGACATCGCACGCCAGCACCTCAACAGGCTCGGGCAGCCGCCGCGCAGCTCGCTCGGTGAGCCTGATGCCTCGGCCGGCGCCCGTCAGCACCACCTCCGCACCGTGTTCCTGCGCGAGGCGCGCCACCCCGAAGGCCAACGATGCATCGGTCAGCACACCGGTGATGAGGAACTTCTTGTCTTGCACGAATCCGCCGCTCGTCACGTTGTCGCCTCCGCTCCCCGCTAGAGCCCCGCAGCCTGCGCTGATGCGCGCTGTCGGACGCTACCCCCGACAGCTGTCACCACTCGGCGTGCGCCGTTGCTGCACTCTGCGCCCTGCCGTACCGTGACGCGCGTGCCGGCAGTTGCGAGTCCCGAAACGGCCGCGGACGGCCCAGCCGCGGTCACGCCGGACGAGGACGGCGTCGGGCCGGCGCAGGTGGCAGACGCCACGGTGGCGCCTCGAATCGGCATCATCGGCGGCACCGGGCCGGCGGGCGCCGCCTTGGCCGCACGGCTGGCCGACATCGGCTGCGAAGTGACACTGGGTTCGCGCTCGAAGTACCGGTCGATGGAGGTGGTGGACCGCATCGTCGAGCGCTGGCCAGACCGCCGACTGCACATCCGGCCAGGCGCCAACAGCCTCGCCGCCACCGAGCCCACCGTGGTGATCGCGACGCCGTGGGATGCAGCGGCCATCACTGCGAGGGACGTAGCCGAACATCTGCGCGGCAAGGTGGTTGCAACGATGTCCAACGCGCTCGCACGCGTCGACGACGAATTCGTGCCGCTCATCCCGCCGAGGGGCTCGGTCGCGGCGTCGGTGCAGGCAACCGTGCCTGAAGCGCTGGTTGCCGCGGCACTCCAGCACGTGCCGGCGACCGAGCTGGGCAACCTCGACGAGCCGGTACACGGCGACATCCTGATCTGCAGTGATCACCGCGAGGCCACTTGGCACATCGCGGAGATCGTGGACCGCATGCCCGGCGCACGAGCGCTCGACTGCGGCAACCTGTCCAACGCCACCGCCATCGAAGCATTCACCGCGGTGCTGATGCAGCTCAACACCCGCTACCGCACCCGAGTCGCGCTGCGGCTCGTGGGCTTGGACCACGTGCCGATCAGCGTGCTGGGCGGCGGGCCCAGCCTGCCCGACCGCTCCGTGGACACTGCGCCCTGAATGCCGGTCCGTGAAGCTGTACGACACGCAGCAGCGAGCAGTGGTGCCGCTCGACGCGCGCCCCGGCGCAACGATGCGAATGTACGTGTGCGGCATCACGCCCTCCGATGCCACTCACGTCGGTCACGCGGCCACGTTCTTGGCGTTCGACGTGCTCCAGCGCAGACTGCAGGACTTGGGCTGTCGCACTCGCTGTGTGCGCAACATCACCGACGTGGACGACGACCTGCTGGCACGAGCGCGCGCTGTGGGCGTCCACTATCTGGACCTAGCAGCCGGATCGCTCGCAGCCTTCGATGCCGACATGGACGCACTGGGCTTGCTGCGCGCCGACGCCGAGCCCCGGGCGACCTCGGCCATCCCTGACATCCGGCGGCTTATCGGACGGCTGCTGTCCAGCGGGCACGCGTATCGCTCATCGGGCGGCGTGTACTTCGACACCTCCGCGGCCCAGAGCTTCGGCGAGCTGAGCCGTCTCGACGGCGTTCAGATGGTGGAGCTGGCGCGCCGACGCGGCGGACGGCCCGATGACCCGAACAAGCGCCGGCCGCTCGATTTCGTGCTGTGGCAGCCTTCTTCGGTGGGCGAGCCCGAGTGGTCCGCTTCCTGGGGCTTGGGCCGTCCGGGATGGCACGTGGAATGCTCCGCGCTGGCACTGACGCATCTCGGCGAGACCATCGACGTGCATGGCGGCGGCAGCGATCTGGTGTTCCCTCATCACGAGTGCTCGCGAGCGCAATCGGAGGCTGCGACCGGTCGGCGGTTCGTGCGCCACTGGATGCACACCTCGATGGTGCGCAGCGGCGGTGCCAAGATGTCCAAGTCGGCTGGCAATCTGGTGGTCGTGTCCGACTTGCGTGCTCGCTGGGCGCCGATGGCCGTGCGACTGGCGCTGCTGGGGGAACACTATCGGGCAGATTGGGAATGGTCTGAAGCCAGCGTCGTCACGGCAACGCGCCGTCTTGAGCGGTGGCGAGCCGCCGGCCGCGGCGACGGAGCGCTGGCACAGGTGCGCGAACGTCTCGACGACGATCTCGACACCCCGGGAGCGCTCGACGCGATCGACGCGGCGGCAGCTCGCCGCGTGCCGGTCAGCGATGCGGCGGCACTGCTCGGCGTCACGCTGTAGCCGGGTCTGTGCCCGAGACGGCAGTAGCGTGGTGACGATGGCCGAGCCAGACGATCTCGGCGAGGCACGTGACGAGCTTCCCGCCGACCTGGACCGCGGATTCGTCGGCGCGTACACCTTTCCGGACAACTCGCGGCGCAAGATCACCGGTGCGCTGTGCTTCGCGATCGGCGTCTGGGCGGCAACGGCCGCGCTCGCAGCCGACAGCGACGCCATTCTGCTCAACAGCGGCGTGACCGCAGGCGGGGCGCTGCTGGCCCTCGCCGGCATCTACCAGTACGTCGCGGGCCGCCGATTCGCTGTCAACGAGAACGAGGCACTGGTCGCAGCAGTCGCTGATCTCGGTTTCGCCGTCGGGCATGCCAGCGCTCAGCTCGGCTGGCGCGGCTGGCTGAGCCGCCCGACGTGGCGAGTGCTGGTGTACTCAGCCGAGGATCCGCCCCGCAGCCGGGGCTTGGTGCTGGTGGACGCGCTGAACGGCGCGGTGTTGGAGAAGTGGATGGAAGACAATCCCGAGACGTGGATCGCGACCGCTCCCGAACCTGAAGCCGACGACCCCGACGAGGCTGTGGCGGGCATCGGCGCGGCCTCGGAGAACGCCGACGGGAACTGACGATGTTCGACGGCAAGTTTCGCAAGGGCGTCGACGGCCTCACTGCCCCGGTTGGGCGCGGTCTAGCGGCGATCGGCCTCACCGCGAACGCGCTCACCGGCTTCGGCCTGGTGTCCTCGGGTGCGAGTGCCATCGCCATCGGCACCGGCTGGCTGGGTATCGGCACTGCGCTGCTGGTGGTGACCGCGCTCGCGGACTTGTTCGACGGACCTGTTGCCACAGCACAACAGAGCTCGTCGAGCCGGGGCGCATTCTTCGACTCGACCGCGGACCGAGTTGCCGACGGACTGCTGCTCGGCGGCATCGCCTGGTATCTGGCAGGAGAGCACGGCGGGCGGTGGGCGGTGCTGCCGATGGCGGTGCTGGGCGTCAGCGCGCTGGTCTCCTACGAACGCGCCAAGGCCGAACTGCTGGGATTCGAGGCCAAAGGCGGGCTGATGGAGCGCGCGGAGCGGACGGTGGTGCTCGCGGTCGCTGTCGCATTCGAAGTGCTGCTCGTGCCGTTGCTCTGGCTGTTGCTAGCGCTGACGTCGCTCACTGCGGTGATGCGCTTCGCGAAGGTCTGGCACCAGGCGAGCGCCCACATCTCGCGGTGACTCTTTGGGCGACTGCGCCCTTGCGCGCCTCGCGTGCGAGTGCGCACGGCGGTCGCTTGCGAGCGGCTGCAGGCGGTTGCACCCGACGGTTGCGCAACAGGGCGGTGGTACTGGGTTACCGGGCGGGCGCATCGGCCGCACGGCTGGTGCCGCTGTGGTTCAGCGAGCGGTTGGCAGCGCTGGCGGGACCGGTGCTGGCGCGGTCGATGCCGGCCAGAGCGGCGATGGTCAGGCGCCATCAGGCCCGGGTGCAGCGCTGGATCGCCGCCGGTGCCGCGGACCCTGCCTCGCCGTCGGAATCGGCGTCGGATGCCGACGGGAACCTGCAGGTCGCCGCTGCGGCCGCGTTCAGCTCCTACGCCCGCTACTGGCTGGAGTCGTTTCGCCTGCCCGCAGTGAGCGAGGCGGTACTGGACCGCGGCATCGACGTCCCCGCATACCACCATGTGGAACAAGCCCTCGACCGAGGCAACGGCGCGATCTTGGCGCTTCCGCACTTGGGCGGCTGGGAGTGGGCTGGATTCTGGATGGCAACGGTCAACCGGCTGCCGATCACGGTCGTCGTCGAGCCGCTCGATCCGCCCGATCTGTTCGCGTGGTTCGCCGGGTTCCGTGAGCGGCTGGGCATGCGCGTCGTGCCGCTCGGGAGCAACGCAGGACGCCAGGTGCTGAGTGCGCTCGGACGCAACGAGATCGTCTGCTTGCTGTGCGATCGCGACCTCACCGGAGATGGTGTCGAGGTGACCTTCGGGGACGAGCGCACGACGCTGCCTGCGGGCCCAGCGCTGCTTGCGCTGCGCTCTGGGGCTGCACTGTTGCCCACAGCGGTCTACTTCGCTCCTCGCGGCAGGCACCTCGGCACCGTGCGACCGCCCATCCACGTCGAGCGGCGCGGCCGTCTGCGCGACGACGTCGCGGCGATCACCCAGCGGCTCGCCGACGAACTCGCGACACTGATCGCCGCGGCCCCGCACCAGTGGCACCTCTTCGGCCCGAACTGGCCCTCAGACGAGGCCTTCGACCGGGCCGGCGATGCCTCCAGCAATGCTTCGAGGAGCGGCTGAGTGAGAATCGGGATCATCTCGCCGTACAGCCTGACCAGCGCTGGAGGCGTCCAGGTGCAAGTACTGGGCTTGGCCGATGCGCTGGCCGCGAGCGGCCACGAGGCCAGAGTGCTGGCGCCGTGCGACGGTGCTCCGCCCCAGACCGGCGTCACGCCGCTCGGTGCGAGCATCCCCACCTTCGCCAACGGATCGGTCGCCCCGATTGCCCCCGATTTCGCCTGCACGCTGCGAACGGTGCGTGCGCTGCGAGACGAGGCATTCGACGTGCTGCACCTGCACGAGCCGCTGTGCCCGGGACCGACGCACACCGCGCTGTTCCTGCGCAGTGCGCCTATCGTCGGCACTTGGCACGCAGCGGGGGGCAGCCTCGCGTACTCCGTGCCGGGGACCCGATGGCTGGCGTCGCGAGTCGACATTCGGGCCGCTGTCTCCGCGGACGCCGCGGCGATGGCCCGCGACGGTCTCGGCGGCGAGTACGAACTGGTGTTCAACGGCGTGGAGCTGGACCGATTCGACCACGCGGATGCGGCACCCGCCAAGGTGCCTACGATCGCCTACATCGGCCGCCACGAGCCGCGCAAAGGCCTTTCGGTGCTGCTCGAGGCCATGTCGCAGCTTCCCGAGGGCGTGCGTCTGTGGGTGATGTCCCGCGGTCCGCAGACTGAAGAACTGCAGCGCAGGTACCAGCGCGACACGCGCATCGAATGGCTGGGCCGCGTCAGCGAAGCCGACAAGCTGGCCTACATCAAAGGCGCCGACGTGCTGTGCGCGCCGTCATTGCACGGCGAGAGCTTTGGAGTCGTGCTCTTGGAAGCGATGGCAGCCCGCACGCCGGTCGTGGCCAGTGATCTGCCCGGCTATCGCAACGTCGCCATCGTCGGCGACGAGGCCGTGCTCGTCAAACCCGGCGACACGGCATCGCTGGCTTCTGCGCTCCTGAGCGTGCTCCGGCGTCCTGACCGCGCTGCTGAGTTGGCCGCCGTCGGTCGTCAGCGAGCCGAGCAATTCTCGATGGCCCGATTGGCGGACACGTACGTGGACATGTACGAACGCGCGAGAGCGCACCGGAGCGCTGCGGGCCGCTGATGCCGCAGCGGAGCGAAGCACCGGCTGGCCGGCGCCGTCCGGCAGGCCGGCTGTTTGACCTGTTGGATGTTCCGCGCCGCGTCGCGTGTTGCCGGTGACCGTGGCCGATTGACTGCGGCAAGTGGATTCGCTGCCTGACATCTATCGCAGCCGCGCCGACAGGCTGCTTGCGGAGTTCTGGGCCATGCATCTGGTTGCAGCGGCGATCCTCGGCTCGCTGGCGGCCCTGTTCACCGGGCTCGGCTGGTGGGTGCTGCCGCTGACCCTCGCGGCAGCGTGCATGCTCGCCGCCGCGGAACTCGCTGTCGGCGAGCGGCAGCTGCGGCGCGCGCTCGTTGGTCCGGGCGTGGCGCACAGCACTGCTGTGGACGATCCGCGCCTCGCGAACATCGTCGACGGCGTATGCCTGCTCGTGGGGGTGCCGCCGCCGACGCTCGTCGTCGCCCGCACGACGGCCGCCAACGCGACAGCCTTCGGCCGGCGACCGACACATGCCACCATCGTCGTGACGCAGGGCTTGCTCGACTCGCTGGGTCGCATCGAGCTGGAGGCTGTGGCCGCGCGCCTGCTGACGCAGATTCGTGACGGCCGGACTGCCTGCGCAACGACAGCGGTGACCACCGTGGGGCTCCCGGCGCTGCTGCTGCCCGCTGTGTGGCCGCTCGTCAAGGCCCGCGTGGAGCGGGAAGCCCGCGCGAGCGACGACTTCGACGACGATGCCGAGGCCGTGCGGCTGACCCGCTATCCGCCGGGCCTGGCCAGCGGGCTGGTCGCCATGTCAGCCTCGGGCGTCGATACTGGTGCGCCCGCCGTGACCTGGCCGCTGTGGCTGGCCGACCCGCGAGCCGATTCGGCGGCGGCCGCCGCCGATCTGCCCGACTACCGCTCTGACCTCGACACGCGCATCGCGGTGCTGCGCGAACTCTGAGCGCGCCGGCCGGCCGCGGCCAGACCGTGCAGCGGCATGCTGCGGGCGCCCTTCGACGCATTCCCTACACTGGACACATGAACTCGGGTCCTTCCAGCACAGACCGCGTCGGCGCGTCCGCGTCCGCTGATGAGCGACAGACCGAAGCGCACCTGGTGGGCACCGTGCGCGTCAAGCGTGGGCTGGCAGACATGCTCCGCGGCGGCGTCATCATGGATGTCGTCACTCCCGACCAGGCCAAGACCGCCGAGAATGCGGGGGCGGTCGCTGTCATGGCACTGGAACGCGTGCCTGCCGACATCCGCCGTGACGGCGGCGTAGCGCGAATGAGCGACCCGGCAATGATCGAGGGCATCCAAGCCGCGGTGACCATCCCGGTCATGGCCAAGGCCCGGATCGGCCACTTCGGGGAAGCACAAGTCCTCGAAGCGCTCGATGTGGACTACATCGACGAATCCGAAGTGCTCACGCCGGCCGATGAGGCGCACCACATTGACAAGTGGGCCTTCACCGTGCCGTTCGTATGCGGCGCCACGAACCTCGGCGAAGCGCTGCGGCGCATCTCCGAGGGCGCCTGCATGATCCGGTCCAAGGGCGAGGCCGGCACCGGCAACATCGTGGAGGCGGTTCGCCACCTGCGCTCCATCACCGGCGACATTCGCAAGATCACCCAAGCCGATGCCGCCGAGCTGTTCGACTGGGCCAAGCAACTGCAGTCGCCGCTCGGGTTGGTGCAGGAAATCGCGGAGACTGGTCGCTTGCCGGTGCCGCTGTTCTGCGCAGGCGGCATCGCCACGCCGGCTGATGCGTCGCTGGTGATGCAGCTCGGCGCCGAGGCAGTGTTCGTGGGGTCCGGCATCTTCAAGAGCGAGGACCCGGGTCCGCGGGCCGAAGCGATTGTCGAGGCGACGACCCACTACCGGGATGCGTCGGTGGTGGCCAAGGTCAGCCGGGGTCTCGGCAGTGCCATGCCGGGGCTCGAAATGGAGGGCCTCGAGACCAAGCTCGCCGAACGCGGCTGGTAGGCACTGCATCGCCCGGCGCCCGTGGCCGCGGAAGCAACAGCCGCGGAGAGATCAGCCGCCGCAACAGCGGCCCCAGAGACGGTCGCAGCGGGTGCTGCAGGGCCGCTGATCGGCGTGGTTGCGCTGCAGGGAGCGGTCGGCGAGCACCTCGCGGCGTTCCGCAGAGCGGGCGCGACGGCTGTGGAGGTTCGTAGGCCAACAGACCTCGAAGGTGTCGATGCCGTCGCGCTGCCGGGCGGAGAATCGACGACGATGTCGCGGCTGCTCGCAACGAGCGGGCTGTTCGCGGCGCTGTCGGATCGCTTGGCCGAAGGCATGCCCGCATTCGGGACCTGCGCCGGCATGATCCTGCTGGCCTCCGAAGTACTCGACGGCAGGCCCGATCAGCGGTGCTTCGGCGCCATCGACATCTCGATTCGCCGTAACGCCTTCGGCCGCCAGATCGCCAGCTTCGAGGCAGAGCTGGCGGCGAAGGGCCTCGATGAGCCGTTCCACGCGGTGTTCATCCGGGCGCCGTGGGTGGAGCGTGCCGGCACCGGCGTCGAGGTGCTCGCGACGCTGCGGCCGGCCCGCCGCTCACCGGCCGGCGAGGCTGCCGATGACGATGCCGCTGAGGTGCCGGTGCTGTGCAGATCGGGTCCGATCCTGGTGTCGAGCTTTCATCCGGAGCTGACATCCGATGACCGCATTCATCGGATGTTCCTGGACATGGTCCGAGCTTCGTCCGATGCCTCGTCCGCTCCGCCACGCGACTGCGACTCTGGCATCGGCGCCGGCTCGGTGCCTCCGCCGTACCGGTCAAGCAGTTGAGCCAACCAGTTGAGCCAACGAGACAGGTCAGCCGGCGGAGTCCGCCAGACTTGAGGTTGCACCGTTCTTGGCGTCATCCGGCGCTGCTTGTCTCACATCTCGTTCGGGAGGTACGTCGTGTCCGGTCATTCCAAGTGGGCGACGATCAAGCACCGCAAGGGTGCTGCGGATGCCGCCCGCGGCAAGCTGTTCGCCAAGCTCATCCGCCAAGTCGAGGTGGCAGCACGTGAAGGCGGCAGCGACCTGGAGGCGAACGCCACCCTGCGGACCATGTACCAGAAGGCCCGCGACAACTCCGTGCCGCTGGACACCATCGAGCGAGCCATCAAGCGGGGCACCGGCGAACTGGAGGGCGTCTCCTACGAGCAGGTGACCTACGAGGGCTACGCGCCTGGCGGTGTGGCCATGTTCGTCGACGCTCTCACCGACAATCGCAATCGCACCGGCTCGGAGATCCGCCGCTTGTTCACGCGCGCCGGCGGGTCGCTGGCGGAACCTGGTGCGGTGGCCTGGCAGTTCGAGCGCAAGGGCGTCGTGGTGGTATCGGCGACGGGGCCGCAGCCCGACGGCGCCGCGGCCAACAGCGCAGTGCCTGACGAAGACGAACTGATCTTGGCGGCGCTGGAGGCCGGTGCGGAGGACGTCGTGCAGCAGGACGACATCTGGCGAGTCACCTGTGCGGCCGCGGACACGATGACGGTGCGCGAGGCCGTCGAGGCAGCGGGCATAGCTGTTGCTTCCGCTGACCTGACCTACGTGCCGCAGAACCTGATCGAGCTGACCAGCGCGTCGGAGGCCAAGCAGGTCATGGCAGTCCTCGACGCTCTCGACGATCACGACGACGTGCAGGGCGTGTACGCCAACTTCGACATCAGCGATTCGCTCCTCGCAGCCATCGCCGACTAGCTGTGTCGGACTGGCAGGTCGCGAACCCGCGCAGGGGAGGGCCTGCTATGAATCGGCGCCGCGGCTCGGTGTGTGGCGGTGGCGGATCGGCCCGTCAAGGACGGCGTGGCAATGCTGGATACGACCGTTCCAGCGGTCTAGCTCGTCAGCTGCGATTCCCATGTGCTGCGTGCGGGCGACGACAGCTGATGCAATAGCCAGCGCGGCTGCGCCGTGGGCGCGCAACGCGCGTTCGGTGGGCAAGCCGGGACGATCTGCGACATAGGTGAACCCTTGTCGCCACATGTGCAGCGTCGCGAGGTCTACGTCGCTCCCGGCGAGCGCAGTGAATTCACTTCGCACCGGCGCCGGCTGGTGCCGCAGCAGCTCTGCGATGTTGTGTACGTGCCTGGGCGCCTCACCGAGCGAAGCGATGTGCATGGCCTTGGCGGCGCATTCGACGACGGCCAAGACGTCGGCCATGCCGGCAGACATCACGCTGCCACGGCTGCGACCGGTCGGTTCGGGGCCAGCCGGCGCAGCGCCCGCTGCGCGCTCGGGACCGTGCGTATCGCAGGCGGGCGGGGCGGTGCGCGCTACGGTTCGTACTGATGTTCGTACTGGGAATCGACCCCGGGCTGTCCCGCTGCGGCTACGGAGTCGTCGAACAGATTCCCGCTGCAGGCTCGCAGCGTGCGCGCTCGGAAGCTGTCGGGCTGGGCGTCATCTGCACGGCGCCCAACGAGTCGACGGCGCAGCGCCTCGCCACGCAGATGCGCGAACTGCGGTGCTTGATCGACGAGTTCCGTCCCGCTGTGGTCGCGGTGGAGCGAGTGTTCTTCCAAGTTAACGCACGCACCGCTATGGGTGTGGCCCAAGTGGCGGGCTTGGCGATGGCGCTGGCGTCAGACACCGGCGCCGAGGTCGTCGAGTACGCGCCCAACGAAGTCAAGCAGGCAGTCGCAGGCTGGGGGGGCGCGGACAAAGCCCAGATGCAGCGCATGGTGTGCGAGCTGCTGGCGCTCGACGAGCTGCCCATACCCGCAGACGCAGCCGACGCTGCAGCGGTGGCACTGTGCCACCTGTCGCGAACCGGCTGGCACCGGGCGGCGGCTCGTTCGCGATCCATCGCACGATGACGTACCCGCAGCCATGATCGGCTCGTTGCGCGGGCTGCTGCTCGACAAGGACCCGGCGGGGGAGCTGCTGATCGAAGCGGGCGGTGTCGGCTACCGAGTGGCTGTCACTCCGTCCACGCTGGCCGGCGCAGCTCCGGTGGGAGAGGAGTGCTTCGTGTACGTGCACCACCGTGTGCGCGAAGACAGCTCTGATCTCTACGGATTCTCCGACCTCGACGAGCGACGGTGTTTCGAGGCGTTGCTCGGCGCGCATCGCGTCGGTCCCTCGCTCGCTCTGGCGGTGCTCAGCCACGTGCGGCCCGACGAGTTGCGGAGCGCTGTTGCGGCCGACGACGCTGCAGTCCTCCAACTCGTGCCGGGCATTGGAGCGAAGATGTCCCAGCGGATGTTGCTGGACCTCAAATCGCGCTTGGGCACTCCCGAGATCGCCGAGACTCCTGCTGTCGGCGGGGCCGTCGGCGACGGCACTGCTTCGGTTGTCGCGGATGTGCGAGCTGCGCTGAAGCAGTTGGGCTTCGGCCCGTCGGAAGTGCGCACTGCCATGACTGCCGTCAATGCTGCCGCAGCCGATGACCCTCAAGCGGACTCCGGCAAGCTGCTGAACACGGCGCTGAGCGAGCGAGGCAGGCGATGAGCGCTGAGCAGACCGGTGCCGGCGGGCCGCGCACCGAGGGCTACCGGCGGCCCGAGACCCGCGCACGCCCAGATGCCGGCCGCAGCGAGATGACCGATCCCGCACCGCAGCGCGGCGAGGAGCGCGACGGTGACGCCGGCCTGCGCCCGGCGTCGCTGGCTGAGTTCGTCGGCCAGACCGAGGTTTGCGACCACGTTGCCATCACGTTGCAAGCGGCCCAGGCTCGCGATCAGCCCCCGGACCACCTGCTGTTCGCCGGCCCCCCCGGATTGGGCAAGACCACGCTGGCGGGCATCATCGCGGCCGAGCTCGCAACGGCACTGCATCTCACTTCCGGTCCCGCGGTGGAGCGAGCCGGCGACCTCGCTGCGATCCTCACGAACCTCGCTGACGGCGACGTGCTGTTCGTCGACGAGATTCACCGGCTGCCCAAGGTGGTCGAAGAGGTGCTGTACCCGGCCATGGAGGACTTCGCGATCGACATCGTGCTGGGCAAAGGCCCAGCAGCCCGCTCGATCCGTTTCGAGCTGCCACGTTTCACGCTGGTGGGCGCGACGACCCGCACTGGACTGATCTCCGGGCCGCTGCGCGACCGCTTCGGACTGGTCGAGCGTCTCGACTACTACTCCGCCGCGGACCTGACCAAGATCGTGACTCGGGCTGCTCGCATCCTCGGCGTGCGCATCGGGGCGCAGGGTGCCGCGGAGATCGCGTCGCGCAGCCGAGGCACGCCGAGAATCGCCAATCGGCTGCTCCGGCGAGTGCGCGACTTCGCCCAGGTACGAGCCGACGGCGCAATCGACCTGGACGTGGCGCGCGAGGGCCTCGCCGCATTCGGCGTCGACGAACTCGGCCTCGACAAAGTGGACCGGGCCATCTTGGGTGCGCTTGCGGTCACCCATGCCGGGCGGCCGCTGGGGCTGTCCACGCTCGCCATTGCTGTGGGCGAGCAGACCGAGACCGTCGAGGACGTGTACGAGCCGTTCTTGATTCAGCGCGGCTTGCTGCAGCGCACACCACGTGGCCGCATCGCCACCGCGGCGGCCTATGCCCACCTCGGAGTCGCTGTGCCGCCGACCGCTGCCTCGCTCGCCCCTGAGACCGATGCGGTGACCGATGCCGGCGCAGATGCCGCGGTCAGCCTGTTCGATGTGCCCGGCAATGCCGCCGTCGACACGTTTGCCCAGGCCGCAACAGATGCTCCGGTGGATGTCCCGGCGACGGCGCCTCCGGCGATGCCGGATGCGGTGACGCGAGACGACACCGCGATCGACCGCACGCCGTGGTGATGACGCGCAGCAACGTGCAGCATCTCCTGCAGCGCCAGCCTCCTCAACCGCCGCAGCGGTCGGCCCAGCAGCAGCTAGCAATGTCCGAGTTCGACTACGACTTGCCTGCATCCGCCGTGGCGCATGTGCCTGTCGAGCCCCGCGACGCGGCCCGGCTGCTGATCGACCGCGGACCGCGCGAGGCACCAGAGCATGGCCGCGTCAGCGATCTGCCGATGCTGCTTCGCGCTGGTGATCTGCTCGTCGTCAACGAGACCCGCGTGATGCCTGCCCGCCTGCCGCTGAGAAAGCGCACCGGCGGAGCTGCCGAAGTGTTGCTGCTGGCGCCCCTCGCCGCCGCCACGCCCGCGTCGGCGCCGCAGACTGATGGTCCCGCCAGTCCGAGTCGCAGCGATGTCCGCCATGGCGGCGACCTGGGATGGGCGGCGCTGGTGCGACCGTCTCGGCGGATTCGGGACGGAACGGTGCTGGAGTCCCAGCACGACCCACGCGTGCGAGTCGTGGTCGGCGAACGCCTGGACACCCAGCGCCGAGCGGTGCAGGTGTTCGTCGAGGAGGTGCCGGTCAGCGAGGTGTCGCAGACATCGCTCCTGGATCGAGCGGGAGAGCCGCCGCTGCCGCCCTACATCGATCCCGTCGTAGCACGAGACGCCATCGCCCGCCGTCTCGGGGCCGACGCGGCTCGGGCCGCGTTGGCGGATCGCTACCAGACCGTCTACGCCCGGTCGCAAGGCTCGGCTGCGGCGCCGACCGCCGGGCTCCATCTCACCCAGCGCGTGCTCGACGGACTGCGCTCCGCCGGTGTCGGCGTGGCGACCGTGGATCTGACGGTCGGCTTGGCAACGTTCGCTCCGGTGACGGCCACCTACGCAGAGGCACATGAGATGCACGCCGAGCACTTTCGGGTGCCCGCTGCCACCCTTGCCGCATGCGCCGCCGCGAAGCGGGTGGTGGCAGTGGGAACCACTACGGTGAGAGCGCTCGAGGCGGCAGCACGGACTGTGGGCAATGCCGGCGCTGTCGACGTGTGCGGCTGGACCGATCTCTTTCTGCGGCGGGGTGCGGAGTTTCACGTGGTGGATGCGATGCTCACCAACTTCCATCTGCCGCGGTCATCCCTGCTGTTGCTGATCGACGCATTCGTCGGGCCGCGCTGGCGGCAGTTGTACGAGACGGCGCTGGCGGAGGGCTACCGATTCTTGTCCTTCGGCGATGCGATGCTGCTGTCTCGCAGCGATGAGCCATGAGTTCGGAGTCCAGAGCTGCTTACGAATTGCTGGCCACCGACGGCTCGGCTCGACGCGGCCAGGTCACCACCGCACGCGGGACCTTTCAGACGCCGGTGTTCATGCCGGTGGGCACCCGGGGCGCAGTCGTCCACCTCGACGCCGGCGACTACGAGCACCTCGGCCTTGAGGTCGTGCTGGCCAACACCTACCACCTGCTGGCGCGGCCCGGTATCGATGTCGTGGAAGCGCTCGGCGGGCTGCACGGGTTCTCCGGTTGGAACGGTCACTTCCTGACAGATTCCGGCGGATTCCAGATCATGTCCCTCGGCCGAGCGGACCGTGCTCGGCAGGTGCCGGGTTCGCAGGATGCGATGTCGAGCGTCGATGACGCTGGCGTGACCTTTCGCTCGACCTACGACGGCGCGCGGATGCGGCTGACGCCCGAGGACGCCGTGGATGCACAGTGCCGCCTGGGATCGGACATCCAGATGGCTCTCGACATCTGCCCGGAACTGCCCGCTGCCTGCGAGGATGTCCGGCGGGCGACCGAACGCACCCACCTGTGGGCGGCTCGGGCCGCGGCGGCCATGGAGGCTGCGCGTCGGGCCGGGACCGCCGGGGGCCAAGCGCTGTTCGGCATCTGCCAAGGAGGCGTCGATCCCGAGTTGCGGCAGGCGAGCGCCGAGACCGTCGCGTCCATGGGCTTCGACGGATACGGCATCGGTGGGCTGTCCGTGGGGGAATCCCGCGCCGAGATGGGTCCGGCCCTGCGTGCCGCCACCGAGGTGCTGCCTGTGGACCGGCCTCGTTACTTGATGGGAGTTGGCGACCCGGCGCGCATGGTCGATGCCATCGCCGCCGGAGTGGACATGTTCGACTGCGTGCTGCCCAGCCGGCTGGGACGTCACGGCACGGCGCTCACGCCTCAGGGCCGCATCAACATCCGAAATGCCCGCTTCGCCCGCGACCCCGCGTCGCTGGACCCTCGCAGCGAGCGAACCGGCGGCCGAGTTCCTCCTGGTGCCCGCTTCAGCCGGGGCTATCTCCGACACCTGATGAGCGTGAACGAGCCGACCGCCGGCCGCATTCTGACGCTGCACAACCTTGCGTTTCTCGGCGACTTGGTGAGCGATGCGCGAGCGGCGATCGAGGCGGGCCGTTTCGGCGCGTTCCGCGAACAGGTCAACGACGTCTGGGGCTGAGCGGCGGCACTTGTGGGTGTGAGCCGCTGTCCGCTGTGACGGCGGCCAGACCGCTACGCTGACCCGCCGTGCCGTTCTCGGGTCTGCAGTGCGCTCCGTGCAGCGCGCAACACGCCGGGTCTGCCGGCACGGCGCAGACTGCTGCGCATCTGTATCGCGGACGCTTCGCTCCACTGCCGGCGAGGCGTGCCCGTCCCCACACGCCGAACGTCACCAGCCCCACGACACCACGCTGAGGAGCACCTCATGGGTTCGATCATTCTGCTCGTCGCAGTGTTTGCCTTGATGTACTTCTTCATGATCCGACCGCAGCGCAAGCGTGCAGCCGAGCGCGCTGCGATGCTTCGTGCAGCGGACATCGGTGACGAGGTAGCGACCGTGGGCGGGGTCATCGGCAAGATCGTGGCGGTCGAGGAACAGAACGACGTGCTGTGCCTTGAGGTGGACACGGACGTGGAACTGCGAGTGCAACGACGCGCGGTAGGCGAAATTCTCAATTCCGCCGCCGCCGACAGTGACAGTGCCGGCGACTCGGCCGTAACGGACGGCGTCAACGAATCGGAATGAGCCTGGCGTCAGCGCAGAACCCAGCTCCGCAGAGATCGGGCCCGTGCGATGCTCGACGGTGACCGGCTTGCGTAGGCGCGTGGCGCGGTTGCTTCCGGCTGTGAGGGCGTGACGTGCGTCGTTCGCAGATTGTCTCGCTGCTGCTTGCGATCCTGGTCGGATTCGGATCGCTGGCCGCCGTGCTCGCCGCCGGCTGGGCACCGGTACTCGGCGTGCAGCTGCAGGGCGGCGTGGAGGTGCTGCTGAGCCCAGCGTCTGCCGCCGACGACGAGCAGCTGGACCGCGCCATCGAGATCATCCGATCCCGCGTCGATGCCCTGGGCGTTGCCGAGCCCGACATCACCCGTCAAGGCGAGCAGGTGGTGGTGCAGCTCCCTGGCGTCAAGGACAAGCAACGGGCCGTCGACCTGGTCGGTCAGACTGCCGAGCTTCGGTTTCGTCCCGTGCTGTTGATGTTCAACCCCTTCGACGAGGCTGAATTCCGCTCCGCTCAGGACCTCGCCAACACCTACAACGACACCGGCGATGACGCGGACAACGGCCCGGTCGAAGCCGATGCAGACGTGGATGCAAGCGCAGACGCGGACGAAGATGCAGCGTCCGGCGGGGATGCTGCAGACGATCCTGCGGCTGCCGGTGAAGCGGGCGACGGCGACACTGCCGCGGATGGCGCCGACGGGCCTGCGGCCGAAGGCGCCGAGGCCGATGCTGAGGCTCAGGCGGTCGACGCGGCGGGGTTCCCCGAGTACACCGCGCCCGAGGCCGACGTTGCCGAACGCGCGGTGCTGCTGCCGGGCCGCGACCAGTTCACCGGCTATGTGCTGGGCAGCGCCGAGCTGACCGGCGACGCGGTTGCTGAGGCGGCGGCAACGTTCAACAACGAATGGGTGGTCAACGTCGATCTCACCGGCGAGGGCGCAGCGGGCTTCGACGCCATGGCCGCCCGCCACTACGGACAGCAGGTGGCGATTGTGCTCGACGGCGTCGTCGAGTCCGCTCCGGTGATCCAAGCCACCGAGTTCGGGGGCACAGCGGTCATCTCGGGCAGCTTCGACGAGGAGGGCGCTAGGGATCTGGCCGTGGCACTGCGCTTCGGCGCCCTGCCTGTGGAGTTCGAGCAGGACGACGTGCGCACCGTTTCGGCAACCCTCGGCGAGGGCACGCTGCGTGCGGGCGTGATCGCCGGCATCGTCGGGCTGATCCTCGTGGGTCTGTACATGCTGCTGTACTACCGGCTGCTCGGCATCGTGGCTGTGGCCAGCTTGGCGATCAGCGGATCGGTGCTGTGGTCGCTCATCAGCTGGCTCGGCGAGAGCCGCGGGCTGGCGCTGACGCTGGCCGGCACCACCGGCATCATCGTGTCGATCGGTGTCCAGGTCGACTCCAACATCGTCTACTACGAACGGATCAAGGAAGAAGTCCGCCGCGGCCGAGCTGTGCGGTCTGCTGCCGATGCCAGCTTCGCCGGTGCCTTCAGGACCATCGTGTGGGCGGATTTGGCCTCGCTGATCGGCGCGGGCGTGCTGTACCAGCTCACCAGCGGGACGGTTCGGGGCTTCGCTCTGTACCTCGGGTTGGCGACGCTCATCGACTTGGCGGTGTCGTACTTCTTCATGCGTCCGCTGGTGGTGTTCATCGCTCGACGGCTCGTGAACGAGGAGCCCCGCCGCCTCGGCGTGCAGCGGAGCGTTGAGCGTGATGCGGCGCCGGCAGCAGTGCCCGCGGGAGGCACAACGTGATCGCAGCTCTGCGCACCTTCTATCGAGGCGAGAACAGCTGGGACGTCTTGCGTCTGGCTCGCAAGGTGCTCATCGGCTCGGCAGTGGCTGTGCTGGTGTGCGTGGTGGCGCTGTTGGCGCGCGGGCTGAATCTCGGCATCGAGTTCGAAGGCGGATCGGTGTGGGAGATCCCGGTGAACGCGCCGTCCGGCAGCGCCGACGAAGCGACGGATGCTGACGCGGACGCCGGCGCCGGCGCAGACGATGCCCAGGCAGATGCCGATGCGGACGATGCCGAAACAGCGCAAGCCGGTGCCGGTTCCGGCGATGGCTCCGGTGGTGCCACAGCGCCGGGGCTGACCACCGACGATGTCGCTGCGGCGGCCGCAGCAGCAGGCGTGCCCGATGCGCGAGTGCAGTTCGTGGTGGTGACCGGCTCGGAGGACATCTTTCGGGTGCGGGGCGTGCTCGGACCCGGCGCAGACGGCGCGGCCGTTGCCCAAGCACTGGCCGACGCCGTCGGTGTGGATGTAGAGCGGCTGTCGTCACGGCAGGTCAGTCCGTCGTTCGGCGATGCGGTGGCAGGCAAGGCGCGCCGTGCGCTCGTGGTGTTCTTCGTGCTGATCGCGCTGTACCTGTGGTTCCGCTTCGAGTGGAAGATGTCGGTCGGCGCGTTGGTCGCGGTAGCGCACGACATCGTGTTGACCGTCGGCGCATATGCGCTGTTCGGGTTCGAGGTGACGCCCGCGACGGTGGTGGCGTTCCTCACCATCATGGGCTACTCGCTGTATGACACGATTGTCGTGTTCGACCGTGTGAAGACCAATGAGCGGTCGTTGCCGGCACGCAGTCACTTCACGTACCACGCGCTGGCGAACGTGTCGCTCAACCAAGTGCTGACGCGCTCGGTCAATACGTCGGTGACGTCGGTGCTGCCGGTGCTGTCGCTGCTGGTCGTAGGTGCCGGGTTCCTCGGTGCCGGCACGTTGGCCGAGTTTGCGACGGCGCTGTTGATCGGCCTGCTCGTCGGTTCCTACAGCTCCATCTTCGTGGCGATGCCGGTTGTTGCATGGTTGAAGGGCCACGAGCCCGGCTGGGCCGGCGCGCAGGTCGCCGCCGATGCCGCCGGCCGTTACGACTCGATGGAGGTTGCTGCCCAGGCGCTTGCCGCCGAGAGCTACACCCGCAGCGCTCCGCCCCGGCCACGCAAGAAGGGCCGCCGCCGCTGAGCCTTCGTGACGTCGCTGCTGAGACTCCGCAGCGGTGCTGGCCTCTTGCCGGCTGATCAGGGGCCAAGCGCAGTGATGGGAATGACAGCCACGCCGTCTGGTCGCGTGTAGGCCGCGCGGACGGCGGTGACGACCGCGAGCAGCGCCAGCTGACCCGTTCGCCGCGGATGAACCTTGTCTCGCAGACGCTTGAGTGCCACAGCCGCCTCCTCAATCTGGCGCGGACCCGAGTTCAGCTTGACTTCGAAGGCGGCCCACGTGCCGTCCAGCCCTTGCAGCACCATGTCGGCCTCGTTGCCGTCGGAATCGCGGTAGTGGTACGCACTGAACCCCAACGGCTGCGCATACACCCGCAGGTCGCGCACGACCAGCGATTCGAACAGGCTGCCGAACATGGAAAAATCTGCCATGAGTCGATCCGCGGACGCTCCGATCAGCACGGCAGCCAGCGACGGGTCCACGAGATGCCGCTTCGGCGCCTTGCGCACTGTGGCTCTTGAACGCAGCTCCGGAGACCACGCCGGAAGATCCTCGAGGACGAAGATGCGCCCCAGAGCGTCCAAGTACGAGGAGATCGTCTGAGCTGCCGGCGGCGAAGCCGGGTTCATGTCGCGTGCAAGCTTGGCGGCGGAAATCGGAGCGGCCGAGCTGTGCGCAATGAGGCGGAGGAGACGTTCGAGCGCATCAGGATTGTGGCGCACCCCGACGGCATCTTCGATGTCTGCCCGAACCGACTCCGCCACGTACTCCCGTGCCGCAGCGATTGCGTCGGAGAGGGAGAGTCCGAGGTTGGCCGGCCAGCCTCCTCGGCAGACGGCATCGGCAACGTCGGTTAGCGCGGCATGGCTCTCGGCCACAGGTCGCGCGGCGTCGGTGAGCAATTGGCGCAGCGACACTTCGCCGGACGATGCCCCTGACTCGCTCAGCGTCATCGGCCGCATCCGCACCCGCGAGATGCGCCCGGTGCCGGTGTGTCGGGTGATGAGATCGGTCGGCCGGGCAGATCCGGTCAAGATGAAGTGTCCGGTGCCGGACCGGTCGTCGCAGGCCCGGCGAATGCGGTCCCACAGTGCGGGGGCATGCTGCCACTCGTCGATCAGCAGCGGAGCGGGGCGGTCGAGCAAGTAGTCCGGGTCGGTGTTGGCGATAGCGAGCATGTCAGGATCGTCGAGGCGCGCTTCGGAACGGGCGTGATTGCGCGATGTCCATGTCTTGCCGGTGCTCCTTGCACCCTGCACCAGCACAGCGCCTCGGCGCTGCAGGGCGGCTGCCACCTCTGCACCGGCGACCCGATCCCGGTAGCCGGGCATGGTCAAGGTTGCTGCTTCTGCCACCGTTACACTTTAGCAAATGACGGGAATGCATGTATGGCTATATTGCTCATGCATCTATAGATTTATGGTACTTTCATATAGGGACATATGACAATTGTGCCTGCAGCTCTCGGACCGCGCTACGCGAGACTGCACGCGCACCGCGGCCGCCGAGGCTTGCGAGCTGCGCCGGCACCCGTTGTTCAGTCCCCGGGGATCCTGCTGCGCCGCCCCGGAGTCGGAGCTTCAGGCCGGGTTGGCGGCCTGCTGCGGGTCCGTCGCCGACCCGGTGGAGGCTCGTGCGGTGCCGCCGCCGGGCGCTGGTGCGGCTTGCTCGTGTGAACCGGTGTCGATGTCCGGCGGGGCGGCCGGGCCCAAAATTGCGCCTTCGAGTCGGGACACTCGCTGGGCTAGGTCTGAGATGACTGCGGTCTGGGCGGTGATGTCGTGGCGTACCTGCCGCAGTTCCTCGTTCATCTCGGTGCGCAGTGAGTCGGTGCGCTGTTCGATCTTGGTGCTGAGTTCGGTGCGTCGAGCGTCGATTTTGGCTTCGAGCCGCTCGTGACGCGCGTTGGCGCCGCGGTTCTGCCAGAGCAGCCCGAGCACGCCGAACGCGAAGGTGGCGGCGAGGATGAGCGACGGCGCGTGCTCCACGTCACGCAAGCTACCGCCCCCCAGCAGCACCCCCGGCGGCATTTTCCGCGCGCCGAGCCGACGCCTCAACCCGCATCATGTTCGGCTCATGTTCGGCGGGCTGCAGGCGCGAGGCACGCCGTCGAGCTTCATGCGGCGCGCCGAGACGATGCGACCGAGCGAGCCGACCGCTAGTATCGCCGCCCGCAAGGAGGCAGCCGTGGGCTGCTGCTAGTAGAGGGGACCACGGGTGACGCTGGCAGCCGGACCGCCACCTCCGCCTCCGCCACCCAAGCCAGGGTTGGCCCCACCGCAGTTGGGGGGGGGGGGGTCACCAGCCACCCTTTAGTCCGGCGGCGGCCGGCAAAGCAGCCGGACCGCCGATACCGAGTTTCGTTGCGACTGTGGCGGTGCTGCTTTGCACCCTGCTCAGCTTCCTGCTGGGCGCACGCGTCGAGTACGGCATCGCCGCGACCGGCCGCGAGGTCGACTTCAACACGCTCGGCTACCTGATCGGCTGCTTCGTCAGCATCTTGACGCTGTACCTGTTCTTGAAGGCCGACAACAAGGCCCGCGCCACCCTGAGGTACAATGACTGGCGCCCCAGCGCCCGAAAGATGGTCGGCTGGGCCACGTTCGGCAGCTGGGTGTTCGGCGCGCTTCACCTGTGGTACTGGGCGCAGGACCTGACGAGGCCGTGAGCCACCCGCCCCGCACCGACAGGCTGCCCATCAGCTGCGTCCACAGTGGCCGTAGCGCCCGACGCGTGCTGGCTGTGCTGTGCACTGTGCTGATCGCAGCGCCGTTGTTGACCCTCGCCGGCGGTGCTCACGCGGGCGCGCAGTCCGGCGGCTACACGCCGTGCCCCGATCAGAGTGACATCGACGTGTTGGTGATGATGGACGCGTCGGGGTCGCTGAACGCGCCGCGATCGGGCAGCGACCCTGCCGGCCGGCAGCGCAGCACGGCGCTGAGGATGTTCCGCGACAAGTTGGTCGCTCTGATCGAAGAGCTCCGTGCGATGCAAGACGACGAGGCCGCCGAGGTGGGCAAGGTGCGGCTGTCGCTGTGGCGTTTCGATACTCGTGTGGCCCGGGTGGCCGGCTTTGAGCAGATCACCTCACTGCATCCGTCCGACGAGGCGATCGACGATTCGCTGGGCGAGCGCAGGGCGGACGGCAGCCGTCGCGTCAGCCACACCAACTACCTCGCTGCGCTCAATGAGATCGAGCAGGCGTTCCGGCGCGACAGTGCCGCCGACGCGTGCAAAGTGCTGCTGTTCTTCACCGACGGCTTGCACGACCCGACGGGGCAGATGACCTCGCGGTCACCGGATGAACGGTTGCTCAGGCAGGAAGCTGAGGAGTTGCGGCATGAGGTGTGCGGTCCGCTGAAGCGTCGCTACGAGGATGCGGGCATTCAGACGTTTGCCGTGCTCATCGGCGACGATTTCCGGCGTCAGCAAGAGCAGAGTGACGAGCGTGGCGCCAAGGACGAGATGGCCGACGCACCCAAGCAGATACTCCGCGCGCTGACCGGCGACGCAGGACTGCCGAGTCCGGTCGGTCTTCCGGAGTCACTCGGCATCGACTGCGCGCAGTGGAGCGACGACCCGCAGGCCGACCGCCGCGGCGAAGTCATCAGTGGCAGCGAGTTGGGAAGCTTAGCCGATCTGCTGATCGAGAAGCTGGAGCAAGCCATCCGCGACCTAGAGGAATGGCCGGATTGCGGTGCGAACCTAGCCCCCGGAACGTTCTCAGAAGAGATGCCCGCAGGCCGGTACATCCGTGAGATCGTCGCATACCCGCGTGATGGGGCGCAAATCAATGGGTACAAGATTGATCCGGCGGGCAACGTACCCGAGATCAACGGCAGCGGCAGCGGCACGGAACCACTTCGCATTCGCAGTCAGGAGCTGTCCGGCCTCGCCGCCGGCTGGCGCCTGCTGATTGAGACCGCAGGCAATGAAGGTGCGCTCGTCACATGCTACGTGCTCCGCAACATCCCCGACCGGCAAGACGTCGATGCCGAAGCTGTCGGACCTGGACCGGAAGAAAAGCCGCTTGAAGACGTCATTCGAGCACCCAAGCGGGGGCCTGCACCTGACGACGAGAGCGGTGAGAGGCCGGACGGGGGTAGCCCTGACAACGGCGAGAGCGGAGAACAGCCCGACGGAAGTGGCCCTGCCAGCGACGAGAACGGCGGGCGGGGAGACGGCGCGACGCGCGACGGACGCGACTTTGACAGCGGCGAAGATCGGGAGTCGGTCGGCATATCGGGTCGAGTCACGAGTCCCATACTCGACGGCAGTCGAATCATCGTGAATCCTGCACCGCAAGGCCTGTGCGACAACCTTCCCGACGAGTGGCTCGACGAACGGGTACACCGCGTGTATTGCGAGCGCGACGACGACCGCGCTGAGGACGACGACCGCGCTGAGGTTGACGACCGAAGAGTCGTATTCGAGCTGAAACCTCTTGAGTGCCAAGAGCCGTACGACTTCACCCGACCGTTCGAGTACAGGTGGGAACCGCCACTCACCGAGGAAATGTTCGGGCCTGGCCAGATAGAGGAGCACGTCCGGATTCGGGTCGTCGGACCCGCCCAGCGGTTGTACGACTGCGTCGGTGCTCCTGCGCTTGCCTGCGATTCGGGCCCCGACGGAGTCAGCGCGCTGGAAGTCCTACCGGCGCAAGACGAACTTCCCCGCGAACCCCTGCGCGGCGAGTCGGCCTGCTATCTGACGCCGCCGGAGACAGGTACTGCGGTGCTGACCGCGCGATGGCAGCCTGACCTGTCTGACAGCTCCGACACGGGCGCTGCAGACGACAACCAACTTCTTGATTGGCGTTTCGACTCCGCTCGGCACGGCCGCCCTGATGCCGGGGCCCTCAGTGAGGACGGCCTGACACTGCGGCTCGATGCCGATGCCGACTTGGTCGACGGCAGAATGCGGCTGTATTTCGTCACTCCTGACGAACTGGCCAACGGTGACTGGAGCATCGACGGCGTCATCCGGCTGCGTCTCGAGTGGCAGACCGCCCAAGACGATGACGCCTTCAACACTCTCGCTGCTGAGCAAATGGCAGACCAACGCGCAGACCTGCCGGTCGATGCCTCATACGCAGCGCGCAGTGATTCGGGCGTGGCGCGCTGGCTCACGATCCTGCTGCTCATCGCCAGTCTGCTGGTCAGCTATGTGCTTTTCTGCTTGGCTCTATGCTCAACCTTCAGCTTGCCCAATCCAGCCGCCTTCCGGTGGCATCGCGCCGCCTTGAGGATTCACAGCAATGGCGGGCGGACCCACTCATTCGAAGACGATCCTATAGCCGCGCTGCAGTCAGCGCCTGGAGAAGCCATATTGGGGCGAGTAGTCGGCCAGACTAAGCCTCGCTATCGGCGATGGAAGGGTCCGGCATCACAATCGGGAACCAGCAGCATCAGTGTACTGCTTCGTCGTTCCCCGCGATTTTGGTTGCCTGGGTTGCTACGCGGACCGTGGAGCGAGGTACAAGCTGCCAATGGCGTGATCGCAGTTTCACCGAAAGGCCGCAGGCAGTCTAAGCGCTCGACCGTAGCGGCAGCTCCAGCGGAATTCGATCGACTACTGATCGTGGGCATTCTAGATACAGACAATATCGGCAACTCCGCCGTGGCAAACATCTGGTTGGCCTTGCCACAAGCTAGTGACATGGGAATGATCCAAAATTTTGAAGCGACGAATTTGCTCGAGCAAATCATGGACTCGGCCGAGGTGCGCAATGTCAGTCAGCCTGATATCAAGATGAATCAGCGTCCTGCTAGTGATCCTGACGTTGGCGACGCCAAAATGCAACTGCCTGATATGGACGCTGACCCACCGCCGCCACCGCCGTCGCCCACAAACTGAGGTCATATGGTGGCACGGGCTTGAGTAGCGACGACTCGATGGCCTTCCTCATCCCTCTGCGCACTCATAAGTAATCTTCTCAAGTAAACTAAAGAGATAAGAATCGAGTATAACAAGTGTACAATAGGTTTCTGTTTGTTGGTTTGGGCGGGTCCGGTGGCAAGACACTTCGGTTTCTCAAGCACGCAATGGCAACGTGGCTAGCGTCACGTTCCCCTGGCAGTTCCATCCCCAGCGCATGGCAGTTTCTGCATATTGATACACCAACCCAGGCTGACGGACAAGAAATCGATGATCGCGTACCGAATCTTGCTGACGATGAATATCTTGGTCTCATTCCTCCCGGTATGGATTTCGAGTCGTTGCAGACCATCTTGGATGGCATGCCTCCCCCCATCATCGATGAATTGCGGACCTGGCGCGTAGAACCAGCTGGTGTCCAAGTGCAACTTGATCAAGGCGCTGGTCAGTGGAGAGCTATCGGCCACTCTGTGGCGCTAGCGTACGCGCGGACGATCCACAACTCCTTGAGAGCCAAAATTCAGGATATGACTGGACCTGAAGCTCAAGCCCAGCTGGTTCAGCTTTCTGCGAACGCTAATCCTGGACTATTCGCCGGGTCAACCAAAGCACCCGTGATGTCAATAATTGTTGTTGGTTCATTAGCAGGTGGCGCTGGTTCTGGCCTCTTGACGACCGTCTGTGACGTGCTGCGAGCGATGAATACGCCGGCTGCTGAGCGCATCGTTGCACTGCTCTACACTCCAGAAGTGTTCGAAGCTGTGAATGTCGCGCAAACTGAAGGAGTCTACCCCAACAGTTTCGCCGCCATTTGCGAGATGTTGAACGGACAATGGTGGCACGGAAGCGTCAAACAGGCTACTGGTCTCCCGGAACCAAAGACAAACCCGCTACTAAGCAAAATCGGGCTGCCGAAGCCGCAAAAGAGAAGCGGCCCTCAGTATCCTTTCTTGGTGGGCCGAAGGTCATCAGGGAATGTTGACCATGGCACGCCCGAACGCGTATTTGAGATCGCCGCGCGTGCCATGTTGTCGTGGGTGACAGATAACACCGTCTGGAATCACATCAGTGGATACACGTTGACAAACTGGGATCAAACAGCTGCAAAGGCTAATGCAAGCGCAGGCGAAGTATTGGTTAACCTTGGCAAGCCCTACGAAGTTGGCCCGCCGTGTATATCTGCTGTTGGCTTCTCTCGTCTGTCAGTCGGTGGTCATTACTTTGGGCTCTTCGCTAAGCGGCGTCTTGTGCGCGAGGCAGTTCGGCATCTAACCAAGTTTCATACGGATTCTCATCTTGCGACGCAGACCGGCCAAAAGCTAAAGAGTCAGCACCCGGACCAAATCTTGAATGCCATGTCAGAGCTACTGCTAACAAGTGTCCTGTCTGTCACCGGACTCGCTGGTACCAAATTCGAGAACCATCAGATCATTCGTCAGCTGCAACCAGTTCGCCGACTGGATGATGAACTAGAGCGGTCGGTTCGAAGCAACTCAGGAGTCGATGGTGATGCCACTGTGAAACTGAAAGCGACACAATGGAAAGAGCAGATTGTCGCTGCAATCGATGCGGCGAAGAACAAGTATTTGTTGGATTATCGTAATGAACTCGATACCTCGACGATGGCTTGCCGCGGCATCATTCAAACGCAGATACTTGATGAAATCGAACGTTGTATCGGCCTTTACGGCTTACGCTTGACCGCGAAACTGTCTGATGCAATCGCTGATAAGCTGTTTCATGACGTTCACACCCTGCGTACTGAGGCTTCGCGCCGCGAAGCGTGGGCTAGCACAGTTGGCACTGAAGTCACACAGGTGTTGGTTAACATCAAAGGGAAAATTGGTGCTAACGACCGGCGCCTTGCTGAAGCCATAAGACAAGGCGTTTATCTTGCCCAATTTGACGGCGCCGCTTTACTCGGCCAACGGGCGGCTGACTTGGCCGAACAAATCGCAAAAGGCATTCTGCGGCCCTTGGCGAATGCGTTACGTGCCGCAGCTGATGACCTAGATCAGGATTTTCGGCAGACAAACGCTTGGCCAGCTTGGGACGGTGCTGCACCGGCTGACAGCGAGCGACCACCTAAGGGCGATTATTCGCTAATTGATCCCGCACACTATTCGGACATATTTTATGAGTTGTTGGCGCGTGATATCGGACTGGCAACAACAACTTCGGCCCAGCGCGAAAAGATCAGGAGCGATGTCATCACCGGTTGTTTTTTCAAGGACGGATCTCAGCTACAGCACCATGACTGGCGTTCCTGTGTGTATATTCAGCAGGACTGGAATCCGGAACTGCCTTCGCTAGATAGGGCGTTAATGGATGGCCCACCTTCTTCGCTGTCGGTGACGATCATGACGCGTATCGATGCTCTTGAGAAGAGGGCCCATCATCGACTACGGGACACCGGCTCGGTATGGGAACGTCTTATCAATTGCTCACTTCGAGAATTTGTGGACGGCGGAGATGGCAATAGTGCTGTACTAGCGGCGGCGAATTTTGCGAACGTAACGCAGAGGCAATCACGCGTCATGGGTCAACTCGGTGCTGCGATGGCAGGCGCTGCACCTCTGGTCAGCGTTGACCAGCAACTGTTGGGTAAAGTTCAACCGGCACAGGCGACTAATGTTCGCCCGAAGATCTACCTTTCCGAGATTCCGTTTGCTGGCAGTGTGGTCCAAGATGAGGTGTTGGCAGCACTAAAGAACTGGGGAGTCGACAGCCAGGTCGCTAAGGAAGCGTTAGGAAATGATTGGTCGCTAAAGGACATCGACATCACGACGATCCTCGACCCGCCAATCTCGGTGCTTGTCGTCGATTCACTGTTACGACCGATTGTAGCACGATGGGCTGAATGTAGTACCTCGATGGAACGCCAGAACTTTTGGCAATATCGTCGCGCTCAACCATTAGAATCTTTCGTACCGGCACCGCAGGCACTGATTCGATGCATGACGCGAGGTTGGTTCACAGGTCGGTTGCTAGGTCAGATACGGTTCGATGTCGAACAGCGTATGTGGGAAATCTGGATCTCGAAACGGAAAGCCTATGAATTGTTTTCAGCCGGGTGCTTATCAACGTCGAGCGCCGAAGGTGATGATGATGCGTTGCCGCTGACTCTAGAAGCGCTCGCCTTGTCTTACTTGGAAGTAAATCGACAGGCGGATCCGGGTCCGCTTGTACCGTACATTGAGCTGAGAGATCTTGGACGCGCGGCGGTGTCTAGCCGAGTTGATGGGTCACTCGTGCAGGAGTTGTTTGCATACAAGCGCTTGAATGCGTCACTATTGCGGTATGTGGAGCTTGGCCAGATAGATGCTGGTACGAAATGCCGGGCTTGGCTTGATGCTGAATCGGACAGCGTTGTTGTTTCGCCGGAATGGCGCGCGAGTCATGTCGCGGAGGAGTGTCGCAAATTGATGCGCATTTACGACGACAAATTCACCAAGCTTCGTGATGATTGGAGGAACGAACCGGCGCTACTCTCTGATGCTCCACAGTGGACGGGATTGTGGCAGCGCCATATGAGACCGGCACTCGAAGACATAATGCAGGCTGCCGAAACGCGCGCTCAAGCATAGACCGATGAGAGCTACTGATATGAGTATTGCCTCCGTTGGGGCGGAGGAACACGAGGATAGCAGTAAGACGGATCTGTCTTTCGCTTCTCGTGCGGCAGATGGGACGAAGGGCGTTGCGATTGTGCTCTACCGCGCTGACGACGGAGCTATGGTGTCGGCGCTTGATGTCTGGACGGGCCTGTCGGCGGCGTTGCAGCTGTCGCCGATCATGTGCGTGGAGTGCTGTGCGCCCGTAAGTGACGATCCGGCACCACCGGACCTTGGGCGTTCTTCGCGTCTGCTCCATGCGGGCGAATGGCGGTCGGTGGGGCTGATGTACGAGCTGCACGGTCAAGGTGCGCTGAGCCGGGTTGACATCGTGACTGTCTGTACAGCCGACCTCGGCCCGACACAGCAGGTCGAACTAGCGCGGGCGGACCGAATGCTGCGGCACGACCTGCAACGGATCATGCCAGAGCACACCCGAGTCGCTTCACACCGGGTATGGGTGCCTCGTTACGGCGATGACGGGCTCGTGCCCGGCGAGGATTTTGCCAGCCCTGAGGCCAACAGCGCTCTGGTGGTGCTGCCGTCGGATCGGCAGTTCGAACGCGCAGCAGCGATGCCTGTGGGGGACGGAGAACCTGACGATGCAAGCCATGACGAGGTCTACGCGTGGCACGTGGCCGTCGAAGTTGCCTCCCTAGCTGGTTTCTGGTCGACCATGGACGGCGCACCGGTCGAGTTCGTTCCAAGCGCCGTGAGCGGTGTAGGCAGACCCTTGGTTCGGCTGGTGCGCTCGATGTGCCGTGCCGCTCGTATCCACACGCCGTCGCCGGAGCAGTCGCTAGACGGCACGGGGCTGTTGCCGCTGACACCCGGGCAGCTGCCCGCCCCCGATCCTGCGTACACCGTTCGGGCTGCTGCGCCGTACATCTATCCGCGGGATTATCGCGTGCCAGCCGACATGTCAGACGGCAGCCTGCACGAAGCCAACGCAGTTGACGGGGCCGCAGCTACGCCCTACAGCGAGGTGCGCAGCTTGATGCCGCTGTCGCAGACCGCCAGCGCACGCCGTCTCGCCAGTGAGACGATCAGTAGCGCGCTCGAGCGCGATCAGGACGTGGCACAAGCCGCATCGAGACTTGACGACTACGTCAAACAGACTGCGCAGGTTGCGCCGTGGACTGCACCGCTCGTCGAAGGCACAGACGATTTCGACGACACCAGCAGCATGTCGTCAAGTGTTCGACAGAAGGCCAAGCAACTGCTGGACGCTGGCCGCCCGCCGGTCTCCATCGAACGTGTGCCGACCGACGGCTGGGACGCGCTGCTCGACGGTGTGTTCGGCATGGCGGACGCGGCATCGGGCGCTGACCATGTGCGAGACGAGATCGCCGGCGCCCGCTATGTGGTCGTCGACCCCGATGCGCTGGCGCCCGATGCCGACGAGCTGACGCAGGCCGTTGCCATGCTCGACCCGAACGCGCACCTGTCTTCGGCGGCTGACGGCGCCAGCATCAACACCGCAGCGCCAGACTCGGGCTCCGGCGATGCGCAGGGTGATGACCCTCCCGACAACGACGAATCAGACGATGAATCGGGCACATTGCCGCTTGCGGATGCTGGCGACTCGGGCTGGCAAGACGAGCCGACGCTGCTCGCAGAAGTGACGCGCCAGTTCGACGAGGAGATCGAGCGCTCCGAACGAGACGTCGAGCATCACATCGGCCTCTTGCAGCAGCACATCGACCCGAAGACCCGGCCCGAGCCGGGGGTCACCTCGTTCGTCGCCTATGCCTTGCTGGCTTCGGTGCTGATCGGCGCCGGCTCGTTGTTGACCTTGACCGAGCTGCGCGAGGTGTTCACGCCTGACCGGCTCTCCGAGGATCAGAGAATCACTTCGTTCTTGCTGCTGTCGCTGGCGGCCACCGTGCCGCCGATGCTTCGGCTGACGCCGAGTCGCAGCTGGTCCGCACAGATTCGCCTCACGCTAGTGGCGGCGGTCTACGCCGGGACCGCAGCCGTGACGGTGGTAGCGGCATCGGCCATCGAGCAGAGCTGGCTCAGCCGGCCGGGCCAGTGGATGCCTGCCATCACGGTGGTGTCAAGCGTGATGGCGTTGGCGATCGCAGCCTGGGTCCGCGGATTCGCCGGCGACAGCGGATTCGCCGGCGACAGAGGCCTGCTTGGTCCGCTGGCAGCACTGGTGGGGGATCGTGTGGCCGGAGCGGTGCCCTTCGTCTACGCGTTCGTCATTGCCGTCGCGGGGCTCAACTTTGATGCTACGGCCCCGACGATCTTCGAAGACCGCAGCTGGCGGCTGCTGACCGTGCTGTTGACCGTTGCCGTGGCCGTGGCAGTCGCCACGGGCGGACTGGTGTTGCTCATTCGCCGACGCGACCGGCAACAGGTGAGCGCTTGGCGGGACCGCATCGACGAGTTGGTCGACGAGTGCGAGGCGGCGGCGGCACGCACCGCAGCGCTGGAGACGCTCAAGGCTCACTGGCTGACCACAGCAGCAGTAGTCGCCCGGCTGCTGCACCGTCCCTTCGGTTCGCACCACGCCGCAGCACCTCCCCAGGACCCGACCCCGGCAGTCCGCAAACTGCTGATGTTCGACCTCCAGCTGACCGATGAGACACGGGACGCCTTTCTGGGCGAGCTGTTGCCGGAGCTGGCACCGAGTGGCTGGCTGCGCGAGCAATACCGCCGAATGTCGTCGCGGTTCGTCAGCAGCGAACGGACCAGATTCGGCATCGGCGCCGACGGCTTCATGCCGCCGCCGGAGCACGATGCCTATCCGATGCCGCTGGACTCCGTGCTGCGCGGCGAGGGCACTGGGCCGCGCTGGCGTTTCGCCCAGCGTGTGTACTCCGGCGAATTCGACCCGCTGCTGCACGAGACCGCACTGGACGCGCTGAACCGGGCGATGGCCAAGACCTTCATGTCAGATCGGATCACCGTGTCGCTGGGCCGCAGCGGCACCGGCCGCCAAACGCTGCCACAGCTGCTGGGAGAGCTGCTGCCGGCAGGGGAGAAGCGGCTGCCGTCGGGCACGCTGCCGCCGAGCATCGAGGCCCCGCCCGAGTACGAGTCGCGGGTGTGGTGGCCCGAAGCGGTCGCGATGCCAGAAGGCGAGGCCCCGGCGGAGCATCGTTGCCGCGACCTGCGAGCGCATGGCACGGTGCTGTTCCATGCAGTGCGGGTGGACATCTCCGAACCTGTTGATCTCAAACGTCTGACGTCGCTCGCGCGACTTGACGCAGCCGCCGATGACGATGCGGCCTCGTCCGACAGCGCCGAGGCGCCTGCAGCGCTGCTGATGTGACCGCTGCCGGCGTTGTGCCGTACTTCGGCCCCGAGTTGAGCCCCGTGCTGCTGGGCAAGCCGGGTCGGTGAGCGCCACTCTCAGCATTGCCGGTGCGGTTCTGGTTGACTTGACAACCGTGCCGCGGGGCGTATTGCTGGTCGATGCACCGACCCAGCGCCAAACGTGACTGTTCGGGTGCTGGCGCGCCAGTCTTCAACTGCGGTTGGCGTGACGCATAGCGCGGAGCGGGTCGCTGTCTGAGCCGAGGCCTCCACGGCCCGGGCGACCGCGACCCGGCCGCGGCAATCCACTGCGGCCTGAGCCGACCTCGCGTCGGCCGCCGCCTCGAGAATCGGGGCAGCACCTAGAGCAAGGCCCCGCTGGCGACCGATCGCCGCGTGTTCGGCCACGCGTTGCCCCGCCAGCGCACACTGCGCCTCCGGCGCCGCCGCCCACAAAGCGAGGCGCTGCGCCACCGCCTGAGCGAGGACACGCCTCCGCGCGCGCTCGGCGGTCGCCAGCACCCACTGCTGCTTGCGGGACCAGCGGGCGCAGGTTCATGGCTTGGGCAAAGCGCAAGCCGGTACTCGCTGGTCTGGGCGCGCTGGCCTCACTGTTGGTGGTGGTCGCTTTCGCCGGCGCCCTTCTAGAAGACGACAGCGACACCGCTGGTGCCGAGCCTGCGTCGCGTGACGAAGCGACTCCGGTCGCGACGAGCGTTGCGGACACCTCACTGCCACGCGACGAGCCTGATGCGCCGGCAGACGGACCCGCAAACGCCGGAAGCGAAGCGCCGACGGCGCCGACGGTGCTGGGCGGACCGGACGACGAGAGCGCTCCCAGCGATGACCCGCCGCCCGACGAGGCGCCGGCCGTCACTGTTCCCGGGACACCGGCCGTCACCGACGAAGAGGTGCCCGACTGGGAGCGGCTTGCGCGGTCGGTGGTACAGGTCTACTCCGAGGGGTGCGACCAGGCCGGCTCGGGCATCGTCGTCGGCGACGGCGGATTCGCGTTGACGAACTCGCACGTCGTGCGGTCCGAGACCGATGGCGCGGTCTGCGATGTCGTCATCGGGTTCGCACAGCGCTTCGAGGATCCGCCGGACTGCTGGCAGCCAGCCGAACTCGAAGCCGACGACTCGGCTCGGGACCTAGCGGTGCTGCGTCTGTCCGCAGCGGGGCTCTGCTCCGCTCCACCGCTTCAGGTCGAGCGGGACGATCTGGCGTTGGGGGCACAGATCACGATCTTGGGCTATCCGGGCTTCGGCCAGAGCCAGCAGACGCTCACGCTGACCAGCGGCACCTTCTCGGGCACCAGTGTCAGTCCTGCGGGTCACCGGCAGCTAAAAGTCGATGCACTGCTGGACTCGGGTGTCAGCGGTGGAGCGATGTTCGACGCGACCGGTCGCCTGGTCGGGGTGCCCACCGGCGGCTACGAGGGCGAGGGGGGCACGCTCGGCATTGCCATCCCCGGCACCGAAGTGCTGGAGTTTCTCGCCGAGCGCGGCCTCAGGCTGCTGCGGGACGACAACGGCGACGAGTCCGCTGCACCGACGACCTCCGTGGCGACGACGGTGCTGCCGCCGGTCACGTTCCCCGATGCGTCGGTTCGCGACCCGGAAGCCGAAGCTGCCGACCTCGAACGCCGCCGCAGCGTGATCGGCTTGTTCGAGCGTCTGCGGGTCGAAGCGGAGATGCGCAGCGGATACAACCGAGACGCGGTGTTCGGCGATTGGCGCCGCAGCGGCGGCAAGACCACGCGGCAGCATGTCCTCGCCGACGAGCAGCTGCCCGACGGCAGCTGGTACTCCGCCTACGACAACACCGTGGTCGAGACCGCTTCACAGCTCGACATCGACCACCTCGTGCCGCTGGCGGAAGCTTGGGATTCCGGCGGCCACGCTTGGTCTGAGGACAGGTGGAAGCGCTTCGGCAACGACCTTGGCGATCCGCGGGCGCTCATCGCCGTCAGCTATTCCACCAATCGCAGCAAGGGCGCACGCGACCCGGGAGAGTGGTGGCCGCCCAACGATGAGTACCACTGCCAGTACGCAGTGGACTGGATCGCGGTCAAGACACGCTGGGATCTCGCCATCGACACCGTTGAGCAAGACGCACTCGAAGCAAAGCTCGAACAATGCGACGGCGACGACTTCGCGTTCACCGCCCCCGAGCCTGCCCGCACCAACGGCTAGGCAAGTCCCCGCCAGTGGTCGGGTGCCGGAACCTCAAGCAGGCAGCCGTCACCAGGCGCGACCTTGAAGATGCGCGAACTCCGGACGCGCGAATCTTGGCTTGGATCGAGGGCAGAATGAGCCCATGAGCTTGCGCCGTCTCGGGCCGACCAGCGTCGCGCGCCTGCACGAGCAGCAGGCCTAGGGCAATGTCCGCGGTGTCGCGCGTCCTGCCGTGGCGGCGCTCCGCCAGCACGATCGCCGCCGACATCTCGCCGGTGGTGGAGCGCTACCGGCAGCGCTGGCCGAAGCAGTCGCCGGAGCTGGTGATCCGGGCCTACGAAGCGGCGGCACAAGCGCACGAGGGCCAGCGACGCCGCACCGGCGAGGCCTACATCACCCATCCGGTGGCGGTGGCCCGGGTGGTCGCCGACCTCGGCCTCGACGACACCTCGATTGCCGCCGCGCTGCTGCATGACGCCGTGGAGGACACCAGTGTGGAGCTGGTCGGGCTGGCCGACGAGTTCGGCCCCGAGGTAGCTGCGCTCGTGGACGGGGTCACCAAGCTCGACAAGGTGCGCTTCGCGTCCAAGCAGGCACGCCAGGCCGCCACCTTGCGCAAGATGCTGGTGGCGATCGCCAACGACCCTCGTGTGTTGATGATCAAGCTGTCGGACCGGCTGCACAACATGCGCACGATCGGGGCGCTCGGCGCTGCCAAGCAGGCCGACGTGGCCCGTGAGACGCTCGACATCTACGCTCCGCTCGCTGACCGGCTGGGCGTGGCGCAGGTGCGCGACGAACTCGAGGACCTCGCGTTCGCTGCGCTCTACCCGAAGCGCTACGCCGAGATCGACCGCATGCTCGCTGAGCGCGCGCCCACCCATGAGCGCTACGTGGACCAAGTGCTGGACGAGGTCCGCCGGCAGCTGTCCCGCATGCGCATCGACGCCGCCGTCACGGGTCGCAAGAAGCACCACTGGAGCGTCTATGAGAAGATGGTCATCAAGAATCGCTCATTCGACGAGATCTTCGACCTCGTCGGCATACGGGTAGTGGTGCCGACCATCCGCGACGCCTACGCAGCGCTGGGCTCCATTCATGCGACCTGGAAGCCGGTGACCGGCCGGTTCAAGGACTACATCGCCATGCCCAAGTTCAACCTCTACCAGTCGCTGCACACCACCGTGGTGGGTCCCTCGGGCACCGCAGTGGAGGTGCAGATCCGCACCCATGAGATGCACCAGCGTGCCGAGTTCGGCGTGGCAGCTCACTGGCGCTACAAGGCGGATCGCAACGGCAGCCCCGCCGCCGAGGCCGACATGCCTTGGCTGAGCCGGCTGGTCGAGTGGCAGGCCGAGTCCGACAACCCGGCCGAGTTCATGCGCACTATCGCCAGCGACCTCGGCCACGGCGAGGTGTACGTGTTCACGCCCAAGGGCGACGTGATCACGCTTCCGGCCGATGCCACTCCCATCGACTTCGCGTACAGCATCCACACCGACATTGGCGATTCGCTCATCGGCGCCAAGATCGACGGCCGGCTGGTGCCGCTGGATCGGCGCCTGCGCTCGGGCGACACGGTCGAGGCGTTCACCTCCGACGATGCCGGCACGCGGCCGTCTCGGGACTGGCTGGACGTCGCGGTCACGCCGCGTGCCCGCAACAGCATCCGACGCTGGTTCGCTCGCACCGAGCGGTCGGAGTGGGAGGCTGCCGGCCGGGAGGCCGTCACCGACGAGCTGCGCTCCGAAGGGCTCATTGCGCCGCTGCTCATCGACGGCGACGAGATGCGGGCCGTGGCACAGCAGTTCAGCCGGGCCGACCCGGATCAGCTCTTCGAAGCGGTCGGCAAGGGCGATGTGCGCCCGCACTCCGTGGCGAAGCGGCTCATCAGCAACCTGCGAGGCGAAGGCGACGGGGCGCAGCTGCCGGCGCGTCCTGCACGCCAGCGGGGCTCGCGGCGCCGCCGCTCCGCCGGCGTACACGTCGAGGGTCACGACGACGCACTGGTACGGCTGGCCCGCTGCTGCAGCCCCGTGCGCGGCGACGAGACGCTGGGCTTCGCGACGAGCGGGCGCGGCATCTCGGTGCATCGTGCCGACTGCGCCAATGCGGCCGAGCTGGCCACGGCATCGGGCGCCCGTCAAGTCGAGGTGGAATGGGACGAGACGTGGGCGGGCGAGTTCGTCGCAGCGCTGGAAGTCCGCGGCTTGGACCGCAACCGGCTGCTGCTCGACGTGGTGCAGGTGGTCTCGGGCCGCCATGACCTGTCGGTGGCCAGCTGCGAGACGTTCGTCGGCGACGACCAAGTGGCCGTGATGCAGTTCGAGGTCGAAGTCGGCGACCCGATCCTGCTCGACCAGCTGCTCGCGGCACTGCGAGACGTGCCCGGCGTGTTCGACGCGTACCGCACCATCGAAGGCCTCGCCCGCACCGAGTACTGAACGACGCGCGCAACCGCCCGACCGGGGCGCCGGCGGAGCAGGTCACCGCAGGGCCGTAGCCTGCGCGGGTCATGTCCGGCCCGCAGCCCACTTCTCTAGGCGCGCTCGGCGTCGCAGACGCGGCGGCGCCGAGGTCGTTCCGGACGCCCATCGGTACGCACGACCTCATGCCGCCCGAGTCGGGCCGCTGGGTGGCGCTGATGGGGGCGTTCGTCGCTGCGGCCGAGCGGGCCGGCTTCGACTACGTGGCGACGCCGATTTTCGAGGATGTCGGCGTGTTCGCTCGCATCGGCGAAGGCACCGACGTGGTGGGCAAGGAGATGTACGAGTTCTTCGACCGCAGCGACCGCCACCTGGCGCTGCGCCCCGAATGCACTGCGTCGGTGTGCCGCGCGTTCGCACAGCACCGCCCGACCACGCCGTGGAAGGTGTGGTACCAAGGACCGTTCTTCCGCTACGAGGCGCCCCAGGCCGGCCGCTTCCGGCAGTTCCACCAAATCGGCGCCGAGACGCTCGGCACCGACGACCCTGACGCGGACGTCGAGATCATCGCGCTCGCGGCGACGTTCTTCGACGCGGTCGGGCTGCAGCGAGCGCCGCTGGCGGTGAACTCGATGGGCGACGCCGACACCCGCGCCGCGTACGGCGATGCGCTCACTGCCTACCTGCACCGGCGCAGAGCAGACCTGGATCCGCAAGACCGAGACAAGATCGAGCGTCACCCGCTGCGCATCTTGGACTCCAAGCGGACCGCGACCGCTGCCGTGGCGGACGAGGCCCCACGGATCGCCGACTACCTGACCACCGAGACCGCGTCCCACTTCGAGCGGGTGCGCAGCGGCCTCGACGCACTCGGCATCGAACACCACCTCGAGCACCGACTGGTGCGGGGTCTGGACTACTACACCCGCACCACGTTCGAGTTCCGTGCAACCGGCCTCGACGCCGCGCAGAACGCGATCTGCGGCGGCGGGCGCTACAACGGCCTGGTGGAGGCGCTCGGCGGCCCGCCGACGCCGGGCATCGGCTTCGCGCTGGGCATCGAGCGTCTGTTGCTGGCCTGCGACGCCGAAGGCGTCTTCGAGGTGCCACACCGTCGAGCGGAGGTGTGGGTGATCGACACGACGGGGGGAGCGGCCGCTCGCGACCTCAGCCACTACCTGCGAGGCTTGGGCATCCGAGCCGACCGCTGCTTCGACGACCGGTCGATGCGTGCGCAGATGCGCGCCGCGGACCGTTCCGGTGCAGAGATCGCGCTGATCGTGGGGGCCGACGAAGCTGCCGCAGGCACCGTCACAGTCCGCCCGCTGCGATGTCCCGACGGTACGGGCACCCAGATGGCGCAGCAGACCGTGCAGCGGAGCAGCTTGGCGAGCACGCTGAGGGACGTCTTCGATGCGCTGAATTCGCCGGCGCCCGCTGTCGTCGGCGAATCGAACGGCGCCTGATCACCACGAACCCGACAACGACGCATCCACAACGACCCGGCCACCCGAGAGACTCGCCCGCAAAGACCAGCCCGCAAAGACCAGCCCGGAAAGACCAGCCCAGTGGACACTCCCATGCGAACCGACTACTGCGGACGGCTCGGCCGCGCCGACATCGGCCGGGAGGTCACGGTGTGCGGCTGGGTCTCGCGTCGCCGCGAGCACGGCGAGCACCTGGCCTTCGTGGACGTGCGCGACCGCACCGGCATCGTGCAGTGCGTGGTGGACCACGCTCACGACCTGCGCCCGGAGTACGTGCTGGCGGTGACGGGCACCGTGCGTGAGCGGCCTGCCGACACCGCCAATCCGGAGTTGGCCACCGGCGAGGTGGAGATCGGCAACGCCACCGTGGACGTGCTGTCGCGTTCGGCGCCGCCGCCGTTCCGGATCGACGGTCGCACCGAAGTGGACGAGACGCTGCGCATCCGCCACCGCTACCTGGATCTGCGCAACCCGCGCATGCACGCCAACCTCGTGAAGCGGGCGCGGGTGAACTCGGCCATCCGCCGCTCGGTGGAAGCAGCGGAGTTCATCGAAGTGGAGACGCCCACGCTGGTGGCCTCCACGCCCGAAGGCGCCCGCGACTTCGTGGTGCCCAGCCGGCTGCACCGCGGCCGCTTCTACGCCCTGCCGCAGAGTCCGCAGCTGTTCAAGCAGCTGTGCATGGTGGGCGGCATCGACCGCTACTACCAGATCGCCCGCTGCCTGCGAGACGAGGACTTGCGGGCCGACCGCCAGTTCGAGTTCACCCAGCTCGACCTGGAGATGAGCTTCGCCGACGGTCCGCAGGTGCGGGCCGTGATCAGCGAGGCCGTGGCCCAGGCAGTGCAGGAGATCACCGGGGCGCGCCCCGGCGCCATGCCCGAGATCACGTGGCGGGAGGCGATCGACCGCTACGGCACAGACAAGCCGGACTTGCGCTTCGGGCTGGAGATCGTCGAGCTGAGCGATCTGTTCGCCGACACCGGCTTCAACGCCTTCAAGGCGCCTGCGGTGCGCGGCATTCGGGTTCCCGGCGGCGGCGGCATCAGCCGCAACGCAGTGGACGACCTCACCGCTCAGTGCCGACGATGGGGCGCACCGGGACTCGTGTGGATGCGGGTAGGCACCGGTGCGCCGCTGCCCGACGGGGCCCGCAGCGCAGCGGCAGGCAGGCTGGCCGTCACTTCGCCGGTCGCGAAGTTCATGTCCGACGCCGAGGTCAGCGGCGTGCTGGAGCGCCTAGGCGCCGAGCCGGGCGACATGTGCTACTTGGTGGCCGATACCTGGCGCCGGGCGAGCGGCGTGCTCGGACTGCTGCGGTTGGAACTGGGCCGCCCGCCGGTGAACGAAGGCGGCCTGTGCTTCGTGTGGGTGACCGACTTTCCGCTGTTCGAGGACCTGAGCGCCGACGGCGTTCCGATCCCGGCGCACCATCCCTTCACGATGCCTCACCCCGACGACCTCGAGGCTGTTGCAGCAGCAGCACAGCGCATGACACGAGGCGAGGACGTGGATGCTGACGCGCTGCTCAGCGTGCGATCGCAGGCGTACGACTTGGTCCTCAACGGCTGGGAACTGGGTTCGGGCAGCGTCCGGATCCACCGAAGCGACGTGCAGCAGCAGATCTTCGATCTGCTCGGCATCGACCCCGCTGCTGCGCAGGAGCGTTTCGGCTTCCTGCTGGACGCATTCCGATTCGGGGCACCGCCTCATGCCGGCTTCGCCTTCGGCATCGACCGGCTGACGGCGTTGCTGTGCGGCGAGGAGAACATCCGCGAGGTCATCGCCTTCCCCAAGAGTCAGTCCGGCGCGGACCCGCTCACCAACGCCCCGAGCCGTATCTCAGCGGCGCAGCTGGAGGAGCTGGGCCTTGCCGTCGTCGCACCTGACGACGAACAACACCACGAGCACCACGACGCGAGCAGCAGCACAGCGGCCGACACGTCCGGCGAGGAGCGCTCGTGACCGGCGGGGACCTCGCAGCCGTGGTGGTGACCGTGTGCGTGCTGGTCGCCTTGGCCGCGCTCGTCGCGGTGCTGGCTCAAGCGTTCGCGTTGATTCGAGAGTTCCGACGCAAGCTGGAGGACTTCGATGCCCGAGTCGAGCCGGCGTTGCGCCAGCTCGCGGAGACTGCCGAGATGGCCCAAGTCGAGATCGGCCGGCTGCGCGACCTGATGAACCTCGCGCAAAAGGTCGCCGGTCTGGCCGAGTCCGCCGGGGCGGCCACCGCCCGCGTTGCCGCAGCGCCTGTGGACAAGGTCCGTTCGGCGCTGTCCGCGTTGCGTGGATCGCAGTCCGGCGACAACACGAGCGGCGCGGCGAAGCGTGATGCTCCCACTGGCAGGGGGTCCGCGGCCCGCAGCGAGACTTCTGGCGATAGGCGGGAAACGGAGCGTTGAGATGCTGAAACGGCTGCGCTGGATGACCTTGGGCGCAGGACTGGGCGCCGCCGCGTCGTTATGGCTGCAACGGCGGCTTCGCTCGCTCCTGGATCGTTACGCACCAGTGCGAGGGACGGCCAATGTCATGGGCACTGCCCGTCAGATGCGCCGCGACTTGCGAGCGGCTTGGCGGGACGGCAAGCGCCAGATGGCCATTGCCGAGCAGCGCTTGCGCGACGAGCGAGATCGTCGCTGGGCTCAACGTCGCCAGCGCCGAGACGCAGCCCGAGACGAGGCAGCCTGAGACGAGGCAGCCTGAGACAGCGCCGAGGCGTCAGTATCCTTGCGCGGTGCTCGCCGGCGAACTGCGTGAGGCATTCCGCTCCTTCTGGGCGGAACGAGGCCACGAAGTTCGCGACTCTGCGAGCCTGATTCCGCACGAGCCTTCACTGCTGTTCACCGTGGCCGGCATGGTGCCGTTCATGCCGTACTTCCTCGGCGAGGAGGTGCCGCCGACGCGCCGCATGGTCACGATTCAAAAGTGTGTCCGGGCGGGTGGCAAGCACAACGACTTGGACGACATCGGCCGCACGAACCGCCATTTCACCTTCTTCGAGATGATGGGCAACTTCAGCTTCGGCGACTACTTCAAGGCCGAAGCGATCCCGTGGGCGTGGGAGTTCGTCACCGAGGTGCTCGGCCTCGAGCGGGACAAGCTGTGGGTGACGGTGCATGTCAGCGATGACGATGCCGCCGAGATTTGGCGCTCGGGCGTCGGCGTCCCGGCCGAGCGCATTCAGCGGCTGGAGGGGGACAACTGGTGGGCTGCGGGCGATGTGGGGCCGTGCGGGCCCTGCAGCGAGATCTTCTACGACCTCGGACCGGAGTTCGGCGACGACGGAGGTCCGGCGCACGGTGGCGAGGACCGCTTCGTCGAGATATGGAATCTGGTGTTCATGCAGTTCGCTGCTGACGGCGCCGGCGAGCTGACGCCGCTGGAGGCGCCTGGGATCGACACCGGTGCGGGGCTGGAGCGCATCCTGGCGGTGCTGCAGGGTGTGCCCTCCGCTTGGGACATCGACCTGTTCGCGCCGCTGCTGGCTGAGGCCGAGCGCATCTGCGGCACCGCCTACGGCGCCGATCCCGAGACGGACGTGTCGATGCGCATCTTCGCCGACCACGCGCGCACGACCGCGATGCTGATCTCCGACGGGGTCTTCCCGTCCAACGAGGACCGTGGCTACGTGCTTCGGCGGATCATCCGCCGTGCTGTGCGCCACGCCTGGGTGCTCGGCGTCACCGAGGTGGTGATGCCGCGGCTGGTGGAGGTGGTGGTGGACGTGATGGGCGACCACTACCTCGACGTGGTCCAGCAACGCCAGTTCATCATCGACGTCGTGACCCGCGAGGAGGAGCGCTTCCGGGCCACGCTCGCTGCGGGACAGCGAATTCTCGACGAGGAGCTCGAGCGCATTGGCGCCGACGCCGGGTCGGGTGCTTCGCAGGCCGACGCCGCTGCGGGCGAGCGCTCGATGATGCTCGCGGGCGACGTGGCGTTCCGCCTCCATGACACGTTCGGATTCCCGGTGGAGGTGACCGAGGAGATTCTGGCCGAACGCGGCGTCAGCCTCGACCGGGACGGATTCGAGGCTGCCATGGAGGGCCAGCGCGAGCGTGCCCGCGCTGGGCGAGCCGGCGGCCCGACCTTCGCCGACGAGCGCTATCGGGAGCTGGTGTCTCAGTTCGGGCCGACCGAGTTCGTTCGGCACGCGTCGACGGTGACCGATGCCCGCGTCTTGGCGGTGTTCGACGCTGCGTCGGGTGGCGGCGGCGACATGAGTGCCGCGCAGCCCGGCGGGGCGGATGAGCGCTTGGTGGAGGTGTTCTTGGACCGCACGCCTTTCTACGCCGAGAGCGGCGGGCAGATCGGTGACATCGGAACCATCGCCGGTCCCGCCGGGGACATCGAGGTGATCGACTGCACCTTCGCGCTGGCCGACTTGCACCGCCATCTCGGCCGGGTCGTGGGCGAGGGCGTGGCGGCCGGATCGCTGGTGCGAGCCGAGATCGACGGCGAGCGGCGGTCCGCCATTCGGCGCAACCACACTGGCACCCACGTCCTGCACTGGGCGCTGCGAGAGGTGCTGGGCGAGCACGTCAAGCAGGCGGGCTCGCTGGTGGCCCCCGATCGCCTGCGTTTCGACTTCAGTCACTACGAAGCCGTCAGCCGAAGTCAGCTGCGCGAGATCGAGCGCGTCGCGAACGCGGAGATCATCGCCAACGGCCGATGCCGCCACTACGAGACCTCGATGAGCCATGCCAAGTCCATCGGCGCCATTGCCTTCTTCGGCGACAAGTACGGCGATGTCGTTCGGGTGCTGGAGGCGGGCGAGCATTCCACGGAGCTGTGCGGCGGCACTCACGTGGACGCCCTGGGCGATATCGGGCATCTGCGCATCGTCTCCGAATCCAGCATCGGTTCGAACATGCGTCGCATCGAGGCGGTCACTGGTCTTGCGACGGTCGATCGGCTTGCCGACGCTGAGGACACGTTGGACTCGCTGGCGCAGTTGCTCAATGCGCCGCCCGACGACCTCGCTGGGGCGTTGCAGCGACGGCTGGACGAGACCCGCGACCTGCGCCGCCAAGTGCGGGACCTGCAGCGTTCCATCGCCTCAGGCCAGGCCGAGGACTTGGCGGCCAACGCCGACGACGGCGTGGTGGTCGCTGATCTCGGCGATCTCGAACGTGACGCGCTGCGAGACCTTGCAGTGTCGGTGCGTGACCGCAACGGCATCCGCGCAGTGGTGCTGGCCTCTGCGCCAGCGGCGGGCGGAGTGGCGTTGGTGGCAGCGGTGGACCCCGACGGCTCGTTGTCTGCGGCCGATCTGCTGCGCGATGCGGCCCGAACGGTCGGCGGCGGCTTCGGCGCCAAGGGCGACCCGCCGCTAGTGGTTGCCGGGGGCCGCAATCCTGACGGCATCGGCAGCGCCTTGGCCCAGGCCCGAGCTGCGGCACTCGGGGCGTGAGCCGCCGCGTCCGCTGATGCGGGCTGCGGGGGTGGACTTGGGTGCGGTGCGCATCGGCGTGGCGTTCGCACCGGCAGACGCTCCGGTTGCGGTGCCCTATGAAGTGCTCGAACGCAGCGGCGGGCGCGCCCGTGACCATCGAGCGCTCGCAGCTATGGTCACTGAGATGGGGGCGGAGGTGGTCGTCATCGGCTTGCCGATCTCGCTCGACGGCAGCGAAGGGCCGGCTGCAGCCGGTGTGCGCGCTGAGGCTGAGGAAATTGCCGCTGCGCTTGAGGTGCCTGTCGTGCTGCACGACGAGCGGTTCACGACCGTGAGCGCTGAACGCATGCTCGCCCAGCAGGGCGTGCGCGGCCCAGCGCGGCGAAGAGTCGTCGACAAGGTGGCGGCCACGGTCATCTTGCAGTCGTGGCTCGACGGGCGTGACTGACGGCGCCGAAGCTGCCGGCGGTGGCAGCTCGGGCAGCTCGGCCAGCGGCGCTGCGGGAGTGAGGGCGTCGCCGCAGTCGGGGACGCGCCGACTGGCGGGGCGGCTGGGTGCTGTCGTCGGGCTGATGCCGCCCGGCGACGGTGCTCGTGAAGCCGAGCCGGGGCTGACACCGAGCGTGCGAGTCCGCGCAAGTCAGCAGGCGCCATCGGTGGCTGCCCGCGGCACCTCACACCCGTCGCCCCAAGCCCGTGCGGCGCCGGTCCGCGCCCGCGGGCGTCCTCCCGCCGGCGTCTTTGCTGGTGCCAGGCGGAAGCGCACGGCGAGCCCGTCGGCCGCCGGTGGTGCCGGAGACGAGTCGGCGCAGGCCGTCCGCGGCCGCCGCGGGGTCGACTACGAGGTGGTCAGCACCCGTCGCGGCCCTGGCACGTGGGGAGCGGTGCTGTTTCTCGTGCTGCTCGCTGTGGTTGCCTGGGTGGCGGGCAGCCGTGCGTATCGCTGGGTGAGCGAGCAGCTCGATCCCCCTGGCGAGCCCGCTGGCGAGATCGTGCTGACTCTGCCGCTCGGGTCGAGCACGGCGAGCATCTCGGACTTGCTCGCCGAGCGTGGCGTAGTGCCGAGTTCGCGGGCCTACGAGTGGTACGTGAGGATCAAGGGCGGACCGGCGTTCCAAGCCGGCGAGTACACCTTCCAAGCCAATTCGTCGGTGTGGGAGACCTTGGCGGTGCTCGAGGCGGGGCCGAGTCGCATTGCGCAAGCCGATCAGCAGTCGCTCACCATTCCCGAGGGCTGGACGGTGGCGCAGATGGCCGACCTGTTCGACCAAGCGCAGGACCTGAGCTTCAGCGGCACGGAGTTCCGCGCGGCGGTGCGGGAGCGTGCTGTGCTCTCGCTGGTGGCGCCTGCGCCGAGCGTGCTGCCCGCTGGGGTCATCGACCCTGCCGAGGGACAGCTCTTCGCCGACACGTATTTTGTGGATTCTCAGACCACCGCGGAGCAGCTGGTGGCGCTGATGACCGACCGGCTGGACGCCGTGCTGACGGAGCTGGGCTATGACGAGGCGCCGCGGCGGGTGGGTCTGACGCCCTATGAGGCGCTGATCGTGGCGAGCATGATCGAGCGGGAGGCTCAGCGGCCTGAGGACCGAGCCAGAGTTTCCAGGGTGATCTACAACCGGCTTTCCCAGGGCTGGTCGCTCGGTCTGGATGCGACCGTCGTCTACGCGGTGGGCACGTCGGAGCTCACTGCGGAACTGCTGGCGGTGGATTCGCCGTACAACACCCGAGTGCTGACGGGGCTGCCGCCGACACCGATCGCGGCGCCTGGCCGCGCGTCGCTCGAAGCGGCGCTGAATCCCGCGGACGGGCCGTGGATGTACTTCGTGCTCACCGACGCGGACGGCACCCTGTCGTTCTCCGAGACCGACGAGCAGTTCCAGCGCGACAAGGCCCTCTGCCAAGCACGAGGCCTCTGCGGCTGAGCCCGCCGAGCGTGCGGAGAACGCCTGCGCAGCCTTCGTTGCGTGCTCCAGTGCCGCCCCTCCCGAGGCACGACACAGCGCTAGCGACGCGGCCATTCAGCACATCGCAGGCCCGGCCAGCCCCGCTGCGGTCGGTTTTGGCAGCCGACCATTCCCTGACCTGCTAAAGTGCAAATGAAACTTGGTACTGTCGAACATAAGTTTTGGCAGCCGACCATTCCCTGACCTGCTAAAGTTCATTGTCAGAGTATCCTTTGGTTTGATTTGTTTTGGCAGCCGACCATTCCCTGACCTGCTAAAGTTGTCAGAATGGCCGGGCATTCGGCATATGAGTTTTGGCAGCCGACCATTCCCTGACCTGCTAAAGTTTTCTGCTGTTCTGCTTGTCTCTCTGATAAGTTTTGGCAGCCGACCATTCCCTGACCTGCTAAAGTATACGTTGCGCGCACAATACCGCCACCGTTGTTTTGGCAGCCGACCATTCCCTGACCTGCTAAAGTCAGCCGAGCATCGAGGCACATCGTCAGCCGTTTTGGCAGCCGACCATTCCCTGACCTGCTAAAGTTCTACCCAGTTTTACGGAAGAATCCTCAGGTTTTGGCAGCCGACCATTCCCTGACCTGCTAAAGTGTGAGCTAGTGAGGTCAGTCCACGTCGCCTGTTTTGGCAGCCGACCATTCCCTGACCTGCTAAAGTCCCTAAGCGCTGTAGGTACTTGCCCCTAGGGTTTTGGCAGCCGACCATTCCCTGACCTGCTAAAGTCGATTACGCTTGAACTCGGTTCTAGTTGCAGTTTTGGCAGCCGACCATTCCCTGACCTGCTAAAGTTCGGCGCAAGCGGTTGTAATGTGCGAGAGTGTTTTGGCAGCCGACCATTCCCTGACCTGCTAAAGTACGCTTGTATTTGCTTGCTTCCACGCGGTAGTTTTGGCAGCCGACCATTCCCTGACCTGCTAAAGTTCCGGCTCTGCCACTACCGACACGTCTGTCGTTTTGGCAGCTGACCATTCTATTCGCTGGTGACTCGGTGCCGTTAGAACAGCAGGAGTTGGCCTCGTGAAGTGTCTCGTTCTTGGCGTGCGCCGCCGTTGAACACTCGCATTTGACCGTATTGCTTATCGGTAAATGACAATATGCTGACGTTGCCTTCTGGCGGTATTCGTGACTGTACCCGATATGCTAGCGCATCGACGGCGGGCCGGCTACCGCTGAACTTCATGTAGACCGAGAATTGCGCCATCTCGAACCCGAGATCAAGCAGGTCGTTCCGAAAGAGCGTAGCGCGTCGGCGTTGAGGCTTCGTGAGCACCGGCAAATCGAACATCACCATCGTCCACATGAATCTGTACCCGCTGAATTCTCTCATCCGCCGATTGCCTCGCCCGACGGCAAGCTGATGTGGGGTACTCTCTCAAGCACGGCTCTCGTCAGCGACTGCGCGGCCCATTCGACGCAGCGGCTGAGCGGTGCGGTGCCACGCTTGGTGTCCACACTGCGAGCCAACGCTGTTGCGAGCACTGGCTTGGTCTCGGCATCAACGGAGCGATGTCCCTCATTCCACAGCGTCACGACGATTCTGTCAACCGCGGGTCGAAAGGGCTCCATCAAGTCATCAGCCAGGCAGAACGCATTGAAACGGTTGTGATGTTGAAGGCCGAGTGAAGGGTGCAGGCCAGAAGCACAGATACTTCGCGCCGCAGTTGCTCGCAATACAGCATAGCCATAGTTCAACAGACCATTCGGAGGTGAACCGTCCTGTCTCCGGCGAAAACTCTCGCCGAAGAGGGCTGTCCAATACTGCCGCGCTCCGTGCGCTTCCAATGCAGTGCAATTGTCCGGCAAGACACGGGCGGCGAAGTCGTAGAGGGCTGTAGGGTCACGCTGCTCGCACTTGAGGACCGTTGCCTGTGCCTCTAGCTTTGTCTGCACCAGCTCTGCCCAGATCGCAGTGCGAATATTGTCGGGCACCGCCGCTTGCGCTGTCATGCGCCTGCTCTGCTCATAGTTGCTCTGTATCGGCCAGAGCCAAGCAGCCGGCATGTGGTGCGTGTCACAGCAGACTAGCGGTATGCCTCGGCGGGCGAGTTCAACGACCAGGCTGTTCGAGTAGGAAGCTTGCGGCGTATGCACGATGATCGACTCGATTTCGTCGAACGGCACGAGCTGCTCCGAATCGTCATCTGAATCAGATCGACTGACTACAACGAGGGAACCCCGCTTCTTCGACAGGTAGCGCCGACCGCTCGCGATGTCGAGGACCCGGCGTTCCATGGACTCAATCCTTAGGCCGCCGTTGCGCCGTCGCGTCGGGCGGCCCGCTGTCACGCACTCGTCCCAAGATGTCAACGCTGATCTTTCGGAATCCGTCAGCCTGCAGCTTTGCGGCGCTTTTGCTCCAAGTGGTCATCGCTTTGGCTGGACCTCCCTGCTGATGCTCAACGAGAAACACACTCTGTCCGCTGAGCTTCAAGACTCGGTAAATCTGGCGGCCGTCACCCGTGCCCACAGCCATCATGTCATCGCGGTGTAGCCTCATGATCTTGCGCGCTGTCGGGTAACAGCGCTTGATCTCTGAGCTGTAGGTACGATCATGCGCGTGAAATCGAGAGACCGTCTCACCCTTAGTCTTGCTGTTCGGAAGAAGCCAGATGTCCATATAGGCGTTGCCGTCTGTCTTGTATGCCTTGTAGGTGCCGCGAGAGGGGTCGCTGACGAAAGCCAAGCTGGACTCTTTCATGTTCGTCAGCAGTCGAAGACGCCGTATGCCCAGCTTCTTCCGAATGTGCTCAACGAACCGCTGCCACTGCTGAGGTTCACTCTCGCTCGGATGTTGTGTTTGCACGCGTTCCCAGAGCGAACGCAACCTGACTCTGAGCGCGCGATCGCGGACTCGTTCAAGATCCGACGGATTCATAGCAACGGTACTGACGTCCTTGCGTTCCACAAGCGTCATCATTCCCTTGTCGTCTGGGCCGTCAACGATGCCATAGGCGGTATCGTTGTGAAGACCACCGCTCGTGACATCCCGCCCAGACGTGCGGCGCTGTGGCTTGTCTTGCAGTACCGTGAAATGGTCGGGTCGGTGACGGACCACGCACGAATCGACGAGTGATTGGACATCGCTGCGGAATTGCGGCCACGGCGGTTCGATGTATGATGCAATTCGTTCGACATCGACACCGCGGCCGGAAGCATGGGCTATGCGTTGGAGCAGCGAGCGTGATGTCATGCCGACAACTGCGGCATCGATCATGTGGTGGCGGTGATCCTCGCGGTTCTTTCCGCTGGTGCCTGAACCTGTCAAGACGCTCTCTAGTCCCCAAGCTCGACGCAGAAGTGCTGTCATCCTTCCGGGCGTTACCCAGACATTGCGGTGATCTACTGCACACTCGAGGTACTCACGGACTAGTCGCGACAAGTAGCGATTCTCATTGAGCTGACGTTCCAAGAAGCGGTTGTCCTTCTTGAACGTGTCTATAGCGTCCGCCTCGAATCTCCATCGTTTGCCTCGTGGCAGAGATTTGGCCCAAGCGAGAATCTGGCCGTAGCGTGCTTGATCAGATCCCCAAGCTTCGAACGGCGTCCGGTTGGCTTTGTCGCGATTTGCCGAACGCATGGCCACAACGGTATTGTTCATGCTGTTGTCGAGAGAACGGCTGTAGGGGAGCAGGTGCTCGATCTCAGTCTCGGCGGACAGGACCCGCTCGATCGAGAGTGCTGTGCCCGTGAACGGGCAGATTCGCTCGTTGGCTTTGCCTTGTTCTTCCCACAGCCGCAGTTTGCGCATGTGATGGGCAGATGGTTCGGGGAAACCGGCGCGTGCCGCGCAGTCGCGAAGGCGTTCATTGCGTGCGCGGTTCTGGCGCTGCCGTTCCTCGTCCTCGCGGCGCTGTTCCTCGGTTTGCTTGAGGTCTCGTGACAGCTCCACCACCACTTGGCTGGGCTTGCCGTACTCGTGGACGATGGCATTGAACAGTCTGCGAACTTGTCCGAGCGCGATATGAACGGTCGGATTCGCGACGCGTCCGTAGCGTGCCGCGTCGCTGCTCGCACCAGGCTTGGCGCCGGTGACGTGCCGAGCCAGCACCTCGCCGTAGTACGGCAGCAGATCATGACTCGCATCGGCATGGCGATCCGAATGGTGGCCCAGTCCTGCAGCTTTCACCGCATCGGGATAGCGCATGCCGGCTTTCAGGTGAGGCAGCAGTCGCTCAATCGCAGCCTTGGACAGGTTGCCTGTGCCTGGCGGCAGCCTGGCGGCTGAGACGCCTTCTGCTGCAGCCTCGTCGAGTCCGTGCTCGTCGATCAGCCAGTCAATCAGGCGTTCGGTGTCCGCTTCGTCGAGCAGGCGCTCCACGATGAGCTGCTGATCCATGATGCTGCGCTTGTTCCAAGTGCTCCCGAAGCACTTCTTGGAACGGAGCGCCTTAGCCGTGAGGTCGCCGTCCAGCTTCTCTCGCGCCGTCGATCGCAGGTTGACGCGGGTGCCTTCTGGCAGTCCAGCATCGATCGTGAGCTGTTCGAAGGTGCGCTGGGCGCTGCGACGCAGCTTGTCGGCGGCCCGCCTGCGTTCTTCATCAGTCAGCGGTCGATGGGATTCGCCGGGCGGCGTCACTTCCACGTTGTTGACTTCTTGGAGGATGCGGAAGTACTGAAACAGCGGTTCTGCCTTGAGAATCCGGCGCTCGCCCTCCAACAATGTACACCAGCCGCGTTCGACCGGGCGCAATGGTCGTTGGTGGAGCAGACTGGCGATGACGAAGTCCCAGTCGCCTGCGGCCAGAAGTGGGTGATGAGGTGCCTGAGCGGATTGGATCGCTTCGAGTTCGCGCTCGATCATCGATCGCTCTGGGTAGAGGCCGTTGCCGAGCCGGGCGCGCACCGTCTCGCCTCGTTGGCGCCGGCGCCACAGGTACTCGCCAAGTGTTCGAGCCTCCGATTGCTCGATGCGGCGCTGAAGCTCGGCGTTGTCCTTGCGGACTTTGCCGTCCTCGCCGCCGTCGGTCTGACGGTTGCTCTTGAAGCCGCGCCGGTCCGCGAACGAGAGCAGCACCCGCGCGAGTTCACTGGGTTCGAGCGGCCGGTCCAGTGCCTCCCCTCGCAGTCGCAGGGGGTCGAGCCGGCGCCATTCCGTTCGGTCTGCTGAGGCGTCAGGCAGCAGTCCGCAACTGCGCAGGCGTGCTGCTACTCGTCGGCGCCGGCGGAGCACGCGATCGCGATTGCGCCTCGGTCCGCGCTTGGAGCGACGGTCGGCCGCATTCGAGGCTCGGCTCTTCGGATTGCGTCCGTCGCTGTGAATCGAGACGCCACCGGCCACGACTTCCACCGGCTCGGCATTGTTCAGCCGATACAGCACCCACCCGATGCTGTTCGTGCCCAAGTCGAGTCCGAGTCGCAGCATGCGATTGCCCCCTCAAGCGGTGCGTGTGAACGAGTGGGCAACACACGATAGCCTGTCCTCAGGGAATGGTTGGCGGTAGCTCCGGCTGCCAACAACAAGCAGAGTCCCGCTTGGCGGGGCAATATGCATCACGTTGCGAGGCGGGCTCCGGCCCGCCTCGTTCCTTCGGTGTTGACTTCAACCGGACGCAGTAGGTCGCTGCGACGACCTCAAACCCGACGCTGGACTCAGCGGCCGCGTTGGCGCTCTCGGCGGCCGAACGCTTGACTGAGTGGCCCAGTGCCGCGTTGCTTGCGCTTGTGGCGGGTGTCGGGCTGCTAGGGATGGGGCCGTGATGTTGGTGAGCGGTCGGACGCGTGTTGCTGGGGTCATCGGGTATCCGGTGCGGCATTCGCTGAGTCCGGCGCTGCACAACGCGGCGTTCGCTGCACTGGGGCTGGACTGGGTCTACGCAGCGTTCGAGGTGCCCGCCGGCGCGGGCGGCGATGCCGTGGCGGCGATGCGGGCGTTGGGCATCGAGGGACTGTCGGTCACCATGCCGCACAAGGACGCTGCCGCCGCCGCGTGCGATGAGCTGTCCGCGACGGCGATGCTGCTCGGCGCAGTGAACTGCATCCGCCGCGACGGCAGCCGGCTGATCGGTGAGAACACCGACGGCACCGGCTTCATCCGATCGCTGCGCGAACAAGCGGGGATGGAACCCACGGGCCGGCGTGCAGTGGTGCTGGGGGCGGGCGGCGCAGCGCGCGCCGTCGTCGTAGCGCTGGCAGCCCACGGCGCGTCGGTGACGGTGGTGAATCGCTCGGCAGCTGCCGCGGAACGCACAGCCGAAGTCGGGAACGTGGCCGCCTCCGCAGCAGGGACGTCACAGGGCAGCGTGAGCGTCGGCACGGCCGAAGCGGTGCGCGACGCAGACCTCGTCGTGAACGCCACGCCGCTCGGCATGGCCCACAACGATCCGCTGCCGACAGATCCGGCGCTGCTGGGCGAAGGCCAGACCGTGACCGACCTCATCTACCGGCCCCAACGCACGCCGTTCCTCGATGCTGCCGCCCGCGCGGGCGCGACGACGCTCAACGGCACCGGAATGCTCTTGTTCCAGGCCGCCGAGCAGTTCACCATGTGGACCGGCCATGCCGCTCCTGTCGATGCCATGGCAGCAGCCGTCGGCCTCGCCATCGCCGGGTAGCTCCTGCTCCCCGGGCGCAAAGCGGCCCCGCCGGCCGCAGTCCGATCAGTAGGGGGGCCAGTCAGCATGACCATGGTGGTGACAGAACTCAGCATCGCAGCTCCGGCGGCAGCAGCGGCAGGGCTGGGAGGGGCGGCAGCCGGCCTTGTTGCCGTTCGCTGCGCGAGGCGCTGTTTCGGAGTGGCTGCGTACCCGTTGCCGGTCGTCGCTTCCTGCATCGCCGTGGCCGCCATCTTCGCGCTGCGTCTTGGCCACAGCGCTTACCTCGCGCCGCTGCTCGCACTCGCCTGGGCCGGCGTGTTGATCTCGGCCATCGATCTGCGGACGCACCTGATCCCCACGCGGCTGCTGCGCGCCTGCGCGTGCGCCGCCGTGCCGCTGGTGTGCGCTGCTGCACTGGCAGACGGCGGCATCGCGGGCCTGGGGCGCGCTTCGGTGACGGCGGGCCTCGGGTCGGCGCTCGGCTGGGCGACGATGCGCATCGTCTGGCGCGCCGCACGCGGCGGGCTGGGCTACGGCGACGTGCGACTCGGCGCCTACCTCGGACTGCACTTGGGGCTTGGCGGGCTCGCAGCCGTCTGGACCGGTCTGCTCGCAGGCTTCGCGATAGCAGCCGCGGTCGGCGGCATCGGGGTGGTAGCACTGGGCCACAGCCCCGATCACCGGTTCGCGCTCGGTCCCTCGTTGGTCGCCGGGGCACTCGCCACCGCCTGGTGGACAGTGCCGTCAGGCCTCGCCGCCTGAGCATCGACCCGTCGAACCGGCGCGTCACCCGAACGGCAGTACAGCGGCTCGATGCCGTCCCGGTAGCTCGATGCAGAGCAGGCAGCCAGCCTCGAAGCCGCGGCAGGCGCATCGCTACCCTCGCCTGCGATGACCGCGCCGGCGACAGCACCGATCATCGTGGTTGTGCCGCTCGGCAAGCGTTCCTATCCGGTGCTCGTCGGCGAGGGTGTGCGCGCCGAGCTGTCGCACGTCATGCCGCCCGAGGCACGGCGAGCTGCGCTGGTCACCCAACGCGGCATCGAGGTCGAGGTGGACCCGGGCGTCGCGCATCGAACGTTCACGATCCCCGACGGCGAGCACGCCAAGCAGATCACGACGGTGCAGGATCTCTGCAGCGGCTTCGCTCGGTTCGGCCTCACCCGCCAAGACGTCGTGCTGGCCGTCGGCGGCGGCGTGGTCACCGACGTCGCCGGGTTCGCGGCGGCGGTCTACCACCGCGGCGTCGCCGTGGTGCATGTCCCCACCACGCTGCTGGGCCAGATCGACGCAGCCGTCGGCGGCAAGACGGGGGTGAACTTGCCCGAGGGCAAGAATCTGATCGGCGCGTACTGGCAGCCGAGCGCAGTGCTGTGCGACACCGCAGTGCTCGACACGCTGCCGGCGCGAGAGCTGCTGGCCGGCTACGGCGAGCTCGCCAAGTACCACTTCATCGGCTGCTCTGCGCAGGCTGCCGCGCTGATCGGACCCCAGCGAGTCGCGCATGATGTCCAATGGCCTGCCGGCGACGCCGCGCCGGGCGCCGCAGATGTCTCACCCGGCGCGAACGGCACGGCCGGGCGCCAGGCCTCACCGCTCGGACGTTGCCGCGACCGGCTCGTGCGGCGCGGACTGCGGGGCGACGAGCTGCGCAGCCGACTGGCCGCAGGCGTCGGACTGGCCGACTTGGAACGCCCGGAGCTGGTTGCTGCCTGCGTCGCCGTCAAGGCCGAAGTGGTGGGCGCGGACGAGACCGAGGGCGGTCGGCGGGCCCTGCTGAACTACGGGCACACGCTGGGCCACGCGCTCGAAACAGCGGGACACTTCGATTTGCGCCACGGCGAGGCCGTAGCCGTGGGGCTGCGGTACGCGGCGCTGGTCGCGCGCAGGCTCGGGCGCATCGACGACGAGCGCGTCGCCGAGCACGAGCGCGTGCTCGCCGCGTACGGACTCGAGACGGCTCTGCCGCAGGGAATCGATCACGACGAGATCATCGAGCTGTTCGGGCGGGACAAGAAATCCGTCGACGGCATCACCTTCGTGCTCGACGGCCCCGACGGCCTCGAAGTGGTCCCTCGCATCGATCCGGCAGTGCTGCGCGACGCGCTCGAAGGGATGTGAACGGCGTCATGCCTCGCCGAGTCGTGCTGCTGCTGTCGGGTCCGAACCTGAACCTCTTGGGCACCCGCCAACCGGAGATCTACGGCACCGAGACGCTGCTCGACCACGTGCGGGCGGCACGCCGGGCCGCGACCGCGCACGGATGGGACCTCGAACACCGCCACAGCAACCACGAAGGCGACCTCGTCGACGCAGTCCACGAAGGCATCGGCCGGGTCGCGGCCATCGTGGTGAACCCCGGCGCGCTGACCCACTACGGATGGTCGCTGCATGATGCGCTCGCCGCCTTCGAGGGCCCGATCGTGGAATTGCATCTGTCCGAGCCCCGCGAGCGCGAGCAGTGGCGGCACCTGTCGGTGGTCGAGCCGCTGGCCTGCGCGCGGGTGGCGGGGGAGGGCGCTGCCGGCTACCCGCGAGCGGTGGAGCTGGCCGTCGCCGCAGCCGCGTCCGCAACAGACGTCGCGCAGGCCGGCGCGCTGCCACCCGACGCTGCCGGCGACCCTCCGCACGCGCCCTGAGCGCGTCGGCACTGGTGCGTCGCCTGTACCGTCTGGTCGCTCATCGTGCGCACGGCACGCTGCCGGACTGCGGCCGATGAGCCTGAGCGACCGCCCGGTGCGGGACGGCCCCGCGTCGAGCTTGACCCCGCGAGGTTGACATGGCCATCTCCACGGCGGATTTCCGCAACGGCATGACGCTTGAGCTGGCCGACGGCCTGTTCCAGCTGGCGGAGTTCCAGCATGTCAAGCCGGGCAAGGGCGGCGCCTTCGTGCGAACCACGCTGCGCAACGTCCGCACAGGCGCCACGCTCGAGCGCACGTTCAGGGCAGGCGAGCGCATGGAGCGAGCCGTCATCGACCACCGCGACATGCAGTACCTGTACGCGGACGGCGAGACGCTGGTGTTCATGGACACCGACACCTACGAGCAGCTCCCGGTCAGCCGCACGGCGGCGGCCGGCGCCACGAGCTTCCTCGTCGAGGGCGAGACGGCCACCGTCGTGCGGCACGGCGACGAGGTGCTGGGCGTGGAACTGCCTGCGTCGGTCGTGCTCGAGGTGGCCGACACCGATCCCGGCGTGCAAGGCGACCGGGTGTCGGGCGCCCGCAAGCCGGCCACGATGTCCACCGGGCTGGTGATCCAGGTGCCGCTGTTCATCGAGGCCGGCGAGCGGCTGAAGGTGGACACTCGCAACGGCGACTACATCGAGCGGGCCCGCAGCTGAACCGCAGGTTCCCTGCGATGAGCCGTTCAAGCGACCCGTTCGCGGCGCCCGACGAGCCGACCCGTCGCAGAGAGGCGCGTCAGCGCTCGGTGGAGCTGCTGTACGAGGCCGAGATGAAGTCCTGCAGCCTGGCAGAGGTGCTGGCCGAGCAAGTCAGCGACCTCGACACGTTCGCGCGCGAACTCGCCACTGGCGTCGCGGACCGCCGAGACCAGCTGACCGCGCGACTCGGGCAGTTGCTGAACACGGGGTGGTCGCCGGGCCGCCTCGGCGCCTGCGACCGGCTGATTTTGCTGCAGGGCTTGTTCGAGCTGGACCGCGGCGCTGCCCCTGCCGCAGTCGTCATCAACGAAGCCGTCGAGCTGGCACACCGGCTGGGTGCGACAGACCGCAGCGGGGCATTCGTGAACGGCGTGCTCGCCGCCGCGCTCGACAGCCTCGACACCCTCGACAGCCCGTAGCAGCGCCGCAGCCGTCGCTGGGTGCGCTGCCGGCCGCCGTGGCGTGGCCGGGGCGGTGCTGTCCAAGCGCTGAACGTCTCCAAGCCTGTGCGCCGTGAAGTGCTGGGTGTCTTGCAGCGTTGAGCGTCGTGAGACGGCGAAACGGTGAGCATTGAAAACCATTGGAAATGCATGACATCGCTCATCTAGAACTCACTGCATTGCCTCAGCGTCGGTCTCGACTCAGCGAGACGGCTGCGGGCAGCGAGCTCTGGGGAGCGGTGCGATGGTCATCCGACGAAGGCGAAACGCAGGCGGCGCAGGCAACGCAGGTGGCGCAGGCATGGGCGGCGGACGCTTGGCGTTCGCAGCGACGGCGATGGTGCTCGGCGCAGCATGCAGCGGCGACCAGGCTGCGCCTGCCGACACCGGATCGCCGATCTCGGCTGCGCCCAGCACTGCTGTCACCGAGTCGAGCGACGCATCGCCGCTCCCGCGAGACGTCACCGAAGCACGGCCGATCATCGCCGGCGACGGCAGCTTCCCGACTCCGGTGCGCAAGCAGCAGTTGCAGTCGCCGCCGCTGCCTGGCGCCGTCGACATCGGCAGCGGGCGCATCTGGGTGCCCTGGCCGCCGTATCCCGAGGCCTTGGCCGCTGCAGAGGCTGCTGCGGCGCCCGTCGCCGAGCCTGCCGCGAGAGGATCGCGCTCGGCTCTGAGCGACGACGTGGCGGCTGGTCTGCGCTACGTCGTCGATCAGCGTCGGGAATGGGAAGCGATGCCGCCGTATCTGGCGGATGCACGCGACGCGCTGGAACAAGGAGAAGGGATCGCGCGGCGACGTGCGGGCACCGAGACCGCCTGGGAGCTGGTGATCGACCCGTCCGGCCTCGACTACCAGACGCGACTGTCCGCAGATCGCAGCGCTGCCTACGACCACGCAGCGCTGTGCCCGCCGCATCCCACACCGCAGGCGCTGGGAATCGACGTCGGCGACAGCGCCCAGCAGCGCGACCGCGCAGCCGCCGCCGTGGAGGCATTCATCCTGGGCATGCGGTCGCCAGGAGATCGGCCGATGCACTCGTGGGGCACGACCGTCAACGACGTTGCCAAGCTGCTCGTCTACAGCCCCGGCGAGCCGATGGAGCTGGCGCTCGGCGGCCACAGCCTGACCGACATGGGGTTCTTCCCTGGCGACTGGTCAGCGCAGGCCAAGCGCTGGCTCACCCTCAGGGCCGCTCACGGCGCCGTCACGGACTCGCTGGTCGGCCACGCCGCGGTCAGCACCGGCCCGGCGTCCTTGTGGGAAGCCTGCAGCGACCTGGCCACCATCATCCCGGGCGTCTACACGGCATCGCATCGCACGCGCCAGCTCGAATCGCTGTGGGCGCGCGGCCTGCGCCTGGAGTTCGCCTTCCCGCCGGTCGAGCGGGCCTGGGTTGGCGACCTCAGCGCTGCCGGACAGGCGCTGGCGGTGATCTGTCACCCGCCGGGGCAGTCGTTCCTCGTCGACGCATCGTCGGGCGAACGCCTCGACGCCGGCACCGACCATCCGGCGCAAGTCGAAGCCATGTGGCTCACGTGGTCCCGCCTCAGCTTCAGGGTGCTTCGCAATGAGCTGTTCGAGGGCGGCTGCGACGGCGACGCCTTCGAGCGCGCGCGCCAGTGGCTCGCCGACGCCCAGCAAGCCGACGCTGCGTCGGTCGACTGGAGCGAGCCTCGGGTGTGGGCCTCGGGCGTGCGCAATCGGTGGGTTGCCGTCCGTGAATGGGTGGACGTGCCCCAGCGAGAGGCGTGGACGGCACACCGCGATCACCGGTGGCACCTGGAGTGGTGGTGCCAAGCCGGCATTCCTGTCGGCACGCTGGTCGACGGCGAGCTGCATCGCCCTGAGCTCGAGCCGCACTGCACGTCTGCGCAGTGGAGGGCGCTGGCCGCCGCGGCGCCTGCGGTGACCTCCGAGCTGTCGGCCACTGCCTGGGATCCCGGCGCGAGCTGGCATGAACGGATGTACCTCTCGCCGTTCAAGTCGTTCGAGGTGGTGTTCGGCTGCTCTGGCGACCCCAGCGTCATCGATGAGGCGCTGGCACGGCCAGTGGAGCGGCGAGCAAAGAAGCCGTGGCCGCCGGGCTCGCTGCCGCTCACCGAGTCCGAGCGCGCCTACCCGCGGCCGATGCCGCCGTGTCCCGAAGCCGGCTGGCCGCCGCAGACCGATCGCTACTGGTGGCCGGCCGCCGCGTCGCTGTCTGAGGCCCAACTGCCCTCGGCTGGGGGCTCGTCGTGACCTGGGTTCGCCCGGCGCCGTCGGCCGCCGGCGTGCGACGCGCCGGCGGGTGGCACCTCGTGGTGGCGCTCGTCGCGCTCGGCAGCGCAGTCCTCGCTGCCAGCGGCGACGACGCGGCAGCCCAGACTGCGGTGACGCCCGTGCTGAGCTGCAGCGGCGGCATGGTGCTCGACAGCGGCAGCGGACGATGTCTCACGCCCCGCACCCAGACCGTGGCCCGCTCCTCGTGGTGTCCGGCCGGCTCGACGCTGGTCGCCGGTCGCTACGGCGGCTCGGTGTGCCAGTATCGGGTGACCACGACCGTGGACACCGGAAGGACGCGGCAGGTCTACAGCCACACCACCTACGACCGGGTGTGGATGCCGACGGGCACCAAGAGGGTCCGCACCGGTACCGATCGTGTCTGGGTGAAGCCGCGCACCTACGTCGAGCCGCTGGTGCCACCCGTTCGGGTGAGGGTCGGCACCAAACGGCGCTGCAACTTCGACCCGATCTCTTTGACGTCCTACGCCTGTCGCACCGTGCCTGTGTACGAGTATCGGCTCTCGACCAAGGTCACGATCCCTGGCTACTGGCGCGAGGTGCCGGTGTACAGCGAGGTGGAGACCGGCTACTGGGATCGCGTGGCCAACCGGCACTACACGACAGAGCGGGTCTTGGAGACCGCGACCCGCTGGGTGACGTCGCCCGCACGGCTGGGCCCGTGCGGTGCAGGCTGGCGGACCGTCGGCAGTGAGTGTCAGCGCACGGTGCTGGGTGCCCCGTCTGCTCCCGCGAGCCAGAGCTGCCCGGCGGGTTCAGTCCCGCGCTATGCCGACGCGCTGGGCGGCGCCGGCCTGTCCGCGCTGACGTGTCGCACGCCCGCGCCGGGCGCAGACACCGGCATCGACCACGACGACAAAGGCGGTCCTGGGACCTCGCGTGACGGCACTGCACGTCCGCCCGCTCACCTCGCGAGCGAGAGCGACGAACGTCTGGCGGAGCTGGGAATACACCGCTGCGCCAATGGACTGTTGTCGTACGTGCCCTGCGGGGAGATGCCCGGACGCACGTGGAACAGCGACCCGGAGGTGTGCGACGGCATCGACGGCACCAGCTATCGGCCCGACCATGGCGGCAGCTGCGTGACCCCGACGGATCTGCTCACCAAGTGCACGTCTCCCGGCGACTGCGAGAAGACCACGATTCGCACCTACTGCCCTGCCATCGGCCAATTGGCGAAGACCGAGATTCAAGAGCACGTCCACCGGGTTCGTGGCCCCGAGACGTACCGCGTGTGCATCTTCGATTGCTCCAGCTTCGCCCAGCTGCCCCGCTACGTCCGAACGCGCATCGACGGTTCCAACGACTACGCCTGTCTGCCCGCTGCTGAGCCCGACGCGGCCTCCCCGGACACCACGACCACGTCCACGATCACCACCTCGACATCGAGCCCCACATCGACCACGACGACGGCGTCGACATCGACCACTGCTGCGGTCAGCGGCGAGACCAGCACCTCGACCACTGTGCCTTCCGCCGCCGGGCGAGCGCCCACCCGCACCACCGTGCCGCTCCGCCGACCACAGCCGCCGACGCGGACCACGGCGCCTCCTGCGCACGAGCCGCCTCCCGCAGCCACGCCGGCACCATCGGACGAAGACTGCCCGTCAATGCCGCCGCCGGCATCGGCACAGCGTGCGCTCGCGGCGCTGGGGCTGGGCTCCCACGTTCGATCGGCAGGCGGCGCGCCTTCCCCGCAGCAGCACCTGCCCGGCGGCGGGCGCTACCTGCAGGTGGCACCCGGCCGCGGCTGGGCCGAGGTTCGAGGCCCAGTCGACGTCGACGAGTCCGGCTGCCGCTGGATCGCCACCTGGGTGCGCGTCGGCTGGGCGGACCAGCGACCGTGGGTGCCTGCTGAGCGCGACGCGATGCGGGCGGGAACCGGCATGGGGCACCTGCTGGAGCGTTGGGAGCTGCTGAGCGCGCAGGAACGCGACACCCTCAGGCGCTGGCATCGGGCCGGAGCGGTGCCCGGCGAGGTCGTGTGCGCTGTGGCGGACGCGGCGGGGCCGAACGCCGCGGCGTCGTGCGGCTGGGTGCTGGTGCGTTCTGCGGCGTACGCCTGGCACGCCGCCATGTGCTTCGAGCTCGAGCAGCTTCCCGATGAACCGTTGGGCGAACCGAGCCCCGCACGCGGCGCCTCGGGCGAGCCGACGGCCGACGATGCGTGCTGGATGCCGGCGGGTTCGGGGGTGGACTGGATTCGCTCGACCGGCGACTACGCCAGCGACCGAATCACCCTGGACCGCAGCGGGAACGGCTCGTGAGCTTCACTGCGCCGACCGCGTACGCAGGCCAGGAGCGGCCTGCGATGCCCGCGACAGGGTCAGCCGCTGGGCCCGCCGGTCCGCAGCGGCGAGGACCGGAGCCGTGGCGCCTCGCGGTCGCCGCACTGATCGTCGCCACCGTGGTCGCGGCCGTCTGGCTGTGGGGTCGCCCCCACCGCGAACCGCCGGGAGTGCTGGTAGCGGTTGCGTCTGAGCCGTGGAGCGCAGGTCAGCCGCCGGGCGCCTTCGAGGTGATCGAAGTGGCTCAGCCGCTCGCCGAACGGTTCGCTGACCTCACGGCCATCGCGGAAAGCGTTTCGAGCCACGACCTTCCCTCGGGGACGTTCGTGACGCCCGAACTGCTCGCTGACCCCGCCGGTGTCAGCGGCGGGCTGACTGCGATGCGATTCGAGGCCGACACCTCCGCGTGGCCGACGGCAGCGCCCAGCGCCGGCAGCGTCGCGGTGGTGGCCGACGTGCTGGGCGGCTGCGCACTGCAGGTGACCACGCTGGTGGACGGCGCTGAGGGCAGCGTCGTGGTGCGCGTCGATGCGCCCGCTGCGGCGCGGCTGGCAGCGGCCGCCGGTCTCGACGGCCTCGTGGTCTGGCCGGCGCCGCCCGATGGGTGGCCGCTGTGCCGCAGTCCGGGCGCCACGTCTGCGAACCGAGTCGTGCCGAACCCGTTTGGGTCGGGCCCTGTTGCTCCAGCCGGCGGAGGCTGAATCGTGCTGCTCGTGCTGTGTGACGATGCCGTGGCCGTGCCCACCCGCGACTGGTTCTGTGAAGCGCTGTGCGCAGGAATGTCCGCCGCAGCCGGCGAGGTCTCGGTGTGGGCCCACACGGCGTCGATGTCGCCTGCCGAGTCCTCGGGCGAACCGTGCGTTGTGTGGCTGACGAGCAGCGCAGAGCGCGACGCGATACACACAGCCGCTGCAGCCGCCGTCGAGATCGTGCTGCTGCTCGGCACCTGCGTCGGCGTCTCTGCGGCGCGAGGCGACGATCGGCACCATGGGGCGCTGGCATGGCAAGCGGCCGCGGCCGCCGCGGTGCCGCGGGTCGCGGTGTGGCTTCCTGCGCCCAGCGGCGGCCGAGGCGATCCCACCGGCGAGCTCTCCGAGGTGCTCAGGGCGGATCGGGTCGTGCGCCTCAAGCGGCTGGGCACTCGCGGCGCCACCCGCAGAGTCCAGCGGCTGGGCGGCGCCTTGACCGGCGCAGCATGCGCACCTCAGCGTCTGGACCGCTCCGACGGTGCGGTGCGGCGACGCAATGCCGCACGCGCTGCCACCGACGCACTGGAGGACCTGCTGGCCGAGTCCGATGTTGAGGAGTTTCAGATTCGGGGCGGCGAGTCGATGCTGGTGCAATATGCCGGCGGCCGCGTAGAACGTCGGCCTTCGCCGTTCAGCGCCGACGAGGACCTCATCGAGGCAGTGCGGTTTCTCGCCGGCTACTCCGGCGATCGTCCGCAGCGCTTCGACGAGCTGGACCCGCGTCTCGACGTGCGCGTCGGAGACCGCTGGCGCCTGCACGCCGAGGCGTTCGTGACCAGCCCGCCGAACGTGGTGCTGCGTTCCAACATGGCCGGCCGCATCCGGCTCGACGAGCTCGGTGTCGCCTCGCCTGAACTCAACAGCTTGCTGGTCGAGGCCATCACCGGTCGCGTGCGGGCCAATGTGGTGGTCGCCGCGGCGATGGGCGGCGGCAAGACGACCTTGTGCCAAGCGCTGCTCGCCGCGGTTCCCGCTCACGAGCGCATCGACACGATCGAGGACACGCCCGAGCTGCGCCTGCACGAATACGGCATCCACCCGAACACCTACGAGCGATTGACCCGCGATCCCAATCAGGACGGCCACGGACGCCACTCGATGGCAGATCACATCCGGGACGCCAAGCGAGCGAATGCCGCCAAGCTGGTGGTGGGGGAGATCCGCGGCGAGGGCTGCGAGGCGTTGCTCGACGCCATGTCCTCCGGGCTCGACGGCTGCTTGGTCACCCTGCATTCCCAGCCCGGCCAGGGCGTGCTCGAAAAGCTCGTGGCGTACGCGTGCTCGGAAGGCGCCGAGCCGGACTACGCCCGCCGCCAGATCGCCTCAGCAGTGGACCTGTGCGTGTGGCTCGGCCGCAATGACGCAGGCGATCGTGTTGTCGCAGACGTCACCCAGCTCACTGGCATCGACCAGATGACGGGAGTCATCTCCACGACCTGCCTGTGGGCGCTGCACCCGGGAGACCGCTGGGCGACGCCTCGCGGCCGTCCGGTGGGGCGAGTGGCTGCGGTCTACGCAGCCGCCGGGGTCGCGGCAGACGACATCGGCGTTCCCATCGGCGCGACGCTGTTCTCGCGCATCGTGGATGCTCCCGCTCCCGACAGCGCGCTGCAGCCTTCGCCGGCTGCGGTGCGCGCTGCAGCGTTGCGCGACGGGTCGGCACCTCACGGTGTTGCATTGCCTGCGGCTGTGTCGGTGGGTGCTGCGGATGCGCGCAACGGATCGACAGATCATGGCGCAGGGACGCATGCGAGCGCATCGACCAGCGCTAGGGGCGCTCACGACGGACCGCTGCTGAGCGGGCCGCTGTTCGACGCGCCGTCGTGCGAGCGAGCCGAGCGGAGCGAAGTCATGTGGGATCCGGGCCCGCTGGTTCCCATCGACAACCCGCCGCCCTATGAGCCGCTCGTCGCCGAGGACGCGGCGTGCTGAAGCCGGTCGCTGTCGGCATGGTCGGCGCGGGTGCCGCGCTGTGGATCCTGTTCGGCGAACTCGGCGCGAAACGGCGCGCCGCCGGACCGCACCCAGAGCGTTCGTCGGTTCGCTGGCCTTGGCTGACGAGCGGGGTTGCAGCGTTCGTTGCCGGGCTGGCATTCGGCCCGGCAGCGGCCGGGCTGACCGGCGCGGTAGCCAGCATGTGTACGTGGTGCGCCGCGGTGGTTGTGCGCAGCCGCCAGCGTGTGCTCGCCGCGGAGTCCGTCGCGCAGTTCGCCGCCGTGCTGGCCAACCAGGCACAGGTTTCGCGAACCGTCGTGGACGCGCTGGAGACCTCGGCACCGCTGGCGTCTGGGCCGATTGGGCCCACCGTGGCCAATTTCGTGTCCGAATGCCGCAGCATCGGGGTCGAGGCGGCTGCGGTGCGCTTCGCACGCGGCGAGCAGGGCGCAGTGGCTGCGTGGCTGGCCGATGCCGTGGCGGTAGCGGCCTCCAGCGGAGGCGAATGGGTGCCGATCCTGGAAGTCGTGGAAGCCGAGGCAGCGGAGGCTTCTGCGACGGCCCGGCACTTTCATCGTCATGTTGCAGCCAACCTGCCACAACTCGGGCTGGCCGCAGCGCTTGGCGCCGCAATTGCCTTGGGCAGTGCGCTGGTCAGCCCCGACGCGTGGGCGTGGCTGAGCGGTCCGCAGGGTCAACGCATTGGCCTCGCAGCGACGGTCGTGGCGGTGGCCGTGTGCGCCCGGCCGCTGGCCGCGGCGTGGGAGATGTTGCGATGACCGGGATACTGCCGCCGCCGAGTGTTGGCGCGCTGTGGATCGTGGCGGGTCTCGGTGCTGCGGCGGCGCTCAGCTCGCTCTCGACGAGCGAACGCAAGCAGCGCAATCGCCGACGACTGGCCGCGCTGGGCTGGAGTGCGCCTCGCCTGGCCACGATCACCGTCGTTGTCGCGGTGGCGGCCGTCGGCATCGGGTTCGTGGCCGGTGGCCGACTGCCCACAGCGGGCACTGCGGCACCCGCCGCTGCGCTGGGCTGGGCGCTGCTGGCCGCGGTGGTTGCGTCGTGGGCGGTGCCGGCGGTGATCGCTGCCGTCGTGCTGTCGGGGCATCGTCGTCGCTTAGACGGAGCGGTGCTGATGTGGCTGCGTCGCATCCGCCTGTTCGTTGCGGCGGGTCGGCCCATCAGCGTGGCCGTGCTCGACGCGGCCGAGCGTGTGGTGGACCCGGCATTCGCCCCGGCCGCCGGTGCGGTCAACGCTGCGGTGATCGGCGGCCGTGATCCGCTCGCAGCCGTTGCCGCGCAGCTGGCGGACTCACCGACCACGTCGCTGCTGCGCACCGTCGACGTGGCGGAACGGTCCGGCGCTGCCGCATCTCAGCTGCTGGACCGTGTGCTGGACCGCGTGGTCCGAGCCATCGACGACCGCCGCCGCGAAGCCATCGACCGGCTGGGCCGGTCCGTGGGCGCGTCGGCGGCGCTGCTGGCCGTCGTGGCCTCGGCGATGGTGATGGTGACGATCGTGATGACGCTGCCGTCCGTCTGAGCCGCCGTCCCAGAGCGTCTGGCCTTGGGCAGCCGGTCCTGGCCCTGCGCAACCGGAGCAAGCGAAGCCGCCGAGCAGCTGACCAAAGGCCCGCCCAGACGCCAGCCACCCAGCAAGCGAACCGCAGCCAGCCCAGAACCAAACCCCGAAGGCCACCCGAAGCAAACCCCGAAGGCCACCCGAAACAAACAAGGAGCACCACCATGGACTCACCAGTCACCAAGCTGATCTTCATTGCCGCCGCCGTCGCCGCTTCGGTGCTGGTCGTGGCAGTGATGTGGACGACGCTCGGGGCAAACGCCCCCGAAACCGACGGTTCCGTCGAATACGCAGAGATCAGAACGAAACAGCTGTGCGATGCCGTCGGCGGCAACTGGGCCGGCGGCGCGTGCAAGGGGTAGCCCGACCAATGCTGCATCGCCGCAGGCACGATGCTGTCCGGTCGACACGTCAACGTCTCTACAGTTTGAGACATCGGGTGCGACATGGGTAGCTCGCTGTCGATCCTGCGACTGTTCAGCGTTTTGGCGGTGTTCATGGCGCTGGTGATCTCGCTGTTCGGCCGCCAAGTCGGAGCAGCTGTGGCGCAGGGCGCTGCCGACGCGGCAGCCATCGCGGTGACCGACCTGCTGCCACCGGACTGGACCTGCGCCGAGTCCGATCTGCCGTCCGACGCGCTCGCAACCGCTTCCCGCGCCGCTGCCGGCCGTGCCGCGCAGCTCGCGTCGGTCACGCCAACTGCGGTCGAGGTGCGAACCGACGGCACCTGCTCGGTGATCGTGTCGGTCCGCGTCGCATCACACGGCTGGCTCGCAACAGCGGGGGCGCTGGGCGTGGCCTGCCGCCGTCCGTCGTTCGCACGAGGCGCAGCGTTGCAGGCACCGCTGCCGCCGCCGTGCTGATGCCGCACGCGCACGCGGACTCGCTCGGTCGAGCCTGCTCACGAGGGGTGTCTGTCGATGGATGAGAGCATCGGCATGCTCAGCGTCGCAGCGGTGCTGGTGTTCGGCGTCTGGCTGGTGGACTACGCAGGCGACGCGACCCGTGCCTCTCACAGCGTTCGCGCGGCAGGCATCGAGGCGGCGCACTACGCCGCCGGCGCCGTAGCGTCGCCACCAGACGGCGTCGATGCGGCCGAGATGCAGCGCGCCGTTCAGGCCGTCGCCGAGCGCATCGTGGGTGCTGCGGCAGTGTCCGATTGCGACACCGCTGATCCCGGTTTCGAGGTAGAAGCGACCGTGCATCGGCTGCGGAGCGACGGCGCGCCCGCGGCCGTCAGCGTCGAAGTGGACTGCCCGCTGTCGGTGTCGCCGCTGTTCGCCGACACCGTCCGGGCTCGGGCAGCGGCGGCCGTGCCCGGCGATCTGGCAGCGCCGCAGTGAGCGCACCGATCCTCTCGCTGGCGCTGGCGACGATGTGCGCGCTGTTCAGTGCAGCTGCCGCAGACACTGCGCAGGCCCTCGGGCTGCGCAACCAGGCAGCGGACCAAGCGCGCCGGGTGGCAACAGCCACGCTCGATGCGTGCGCCCTCAGCAACAGTGCGACCCGGCAGTGCGCACCGCCGCCGGGCTGCGCAGCTCCGGCTTGCACGGTGTGTCGGCGCGGCGATGCTGTGCGAGCCGATGTCTCGCTGGACTGGGCGCCGGTGATGCTGCGGGGCCTCACGCCTGCACGCGGCCGGCATGCGTTGAGCCTCGAAGCGCTCGATGTCGCGGATCTGTCGGGTGCCGGCGTGCCCGCATGTGCCTGACGCAGCGTCGCCACTTGGCATCGGGGTTAGGGCAGCGCGGTTAGGCTGGCGGTCTGACCGTGAAGCGAGTCCCGTGAGGCTCGTACGGACAGGAAGGACCTGCGCGTGGCAGACCGCGAACGACGCATGACGCCCCCGTACGGGGGCGTCTTCGTTGCGCGAACCACCGTCTTGGACGCCGGCGGGGTTCACCGGGCACTGACCCGCATCGGCCATGAGATCGTCGAGCGCAACAGCGGCTTGGCCGATGTCGCCGTCGTGGGCCTGCAGACCGGGGGCGTGCAGATCGCGCTGCGCATCGTCCGGCTGCTGTTCGAGATCGAAGGAACCGACGTGCCCTTCGGCACGCTCGACGTGGTGATGCACCGTGACGACATCGCGCTGCGGCCGGTCATGGCCGAGGCGGTCACCGACATCCCGTTCGACCTCGACGGCATGACCGTCGTGGTGGTCGACGACGTGCTGTTCACCGGCCGCACCATCCGCGCCGCACTCGATGCGCTCAACGACTTCGGGCGGCCGCGAGCCGTCCAACTCGCCGTCGTCATCGACCGTGGTCACCGAGAGCTGCCCATCCGCCCGGACTTTGTCGGCAAGAACCTGCCCACGAGCCGCGACGAAATGGTGGACGTCACGCTCGAAGGCGTGCTGCTGGGGGAGATGCGCAAGTGAGCGGTCACCTGCTGACACTGCGCGAACTCGGCGACGAAGGCATTGCCGACGTCTTGGCGCTGACAGATCGCTTCGTCGAGGTCGGCCGCAGGCCGATCCCCAAGGTGCCCGCCTTGCGAGGCCGCACCGTGGCCACACTCTTCTTCGAGGAATCCACTCGCACCCGCCTGGCGTTTGAGATCGCCGCCAAGCGACTCTCCGCTGACGTGCTGAGCTTCGCAGCAGCGTCGTCGTCGCTGGCCAAGGGCGAATCGCTGCGAGACACCTTCGAGACCGTTCAGGCCATGGGCATTGACGCTGCGGTCATCCGCCACCGCAGCGCCGGCGTGCCCGAACAGATGGCGCGCTGGGCCGACGACCGAGTTGCCGTCGTCAACGGCGGTGACGGGTGGCACGCCCACCCCACACAAGGATTGCAGGACGCCTACACGCTGTGGCGGCACTTCAGCCCGCTGCGAGACGGTCACCGTCCCGAGAGCGCCACGTCGAACGGCGCCAGTCCCGCCGACACGCCGGCCGACGTGCCCACGCTGTGGGGACGGCGCATCGGGATCGTGGGGGACATCGTCCACAGCCGCGTCGCCCGCAGCGACATCGAGGCCTACACCGCCTTGGGCGCAGGCGTCGTGCTCGTGGCGCCGCCCACCTTGTTGCCTGCGGCGCCCCGTGAGTGGATCGACGGATGGCTGCCGGCCGACGCCGCTGCCCGTGTCGACATCTCCCACAGTCTCGACGACGTGCTCGGCCAGCTCGACGTCGTGGGACTGCTGCGCTGCCAGCGCGAACGCATGGCAGACGGCTTGATCGGGTCTGTTCCCGAGTACGCCGCCCGCTACGGCCTCACCGCGCAGCGAGCCGAGCGCCTGCGCCCAGGCGCCGTCATCACCCATCCCGGCCCGGTGAATCGCGGCATCGAGATCGCGGGTGCGGTGCTTGAGGACTTGGCCGCGAACCGGGTGCTCATCACCCGGCAGGTGTCCCACGGCGTAGCGACCCGCATGGCCGTGCTGTTCGGCTTGGTCGGATCGAGCACTGCGCTGCCCGGTGCGGGACCGCTCGCCGACCTCACGCCCGCTGCCGAACCGATCAGCAGCAGTGACCGAACAGCAGTGCCTGACAACAGTCATCGGCAGTCATCGGCATCGACGGCCGAGCGTCAAGTGATAGAGCACGAGACCGATGGCTGAGACGGCGGCGCACGCGCCGGGCACAGGCGCTCCGCTGGTGATCGCCGGCGGCGAGATCGTCGAGCGCTCCGGCCGACGCCGAGCCGACATCGCCGTGATCGACGGTCGGATCGCTGCAGTGACGCCGTCCGCGACTGAGCGCGGCAGCGCCGCCGCGCAAGACGACGACACCGCTGAAGCTGCTGCGCGCTGTGCCGGCACGGTGATCGACGCGGCGGGCTGCGTGGTGAGCTCCGGTCTGGTCGACCTGTTCTGCCGCCTCGGCGAGCCGGGCAACGAGGAAGCCGAGACCGTCGCCACCGCCACGGCAGCCGCAGCGCTCGGCGGATTCACGGCGGTGCTCGCACAGCCGGACACCGATCCCCCCCTCGACCGGCTGGGCGAGCTGGCGCAGCTGCGCCACCGAGCGACCGGCGGGCGCTGCTCGGTCCTCGCCGCCGCCACGATCAGCGCCGATCGGGCAGGGCACCGGCTGTCGCCCATGGCGGAGCTGGCCGATGCCGGCGTCCGCTGGTTCACCGACGTCGGTCCGCTGGCGCACGCCGGCCTGCTCCGTCGCGCCTTGCAGTACGCCGGACCGCTGGGCGCGACGGTGTCGGTGCGACCGGCTTGCTCGCAGCTCGGAGGCGGTGCGGCGATGGCCGAAGGCGCCGTCTCTGCGCGCATGGGTCTCGCCGGCGAGCCCGCTGCCTCCGAAGAGCTGGCGGCGGCCGCCGCCATCGGTGCTGCACGGATGACCGACGGGCGGCTGCACCTGGATCGCATCAGCGCTGCCCGCACGGTCGAGCTGGTGCGCGCAGCCAAGGCGGAAGGCATTGACATCTCCGCATCGGTCGCCGCCGAGCACCTGCTGTTCGTCGATGCCGACGCAGAGGGCTACGACACGCTGCTGCGAGCCGATCCGCCCTACCGCACCGCGCATGACCGTGACGCGCTCGTCGCCGGCGTGAACGACCGCACCATCGACGCGGTGGTCAGCGGTCACTCGCCCGTGCCGCCTCAGGCGAAAGACCTGCCATTCGAACAAGCACCGCCAGGCGTCGCAGCGCTGGAGACCTGTGCGGCCATCGTGCTGGACCACCCCGACATCCCTCTGTTGACGGCGCTGGATGCGCTAGCGTGGCGGCCCGCGGCACTGGCGGGTGCAGCTCACCTCGGCGGAGGCGCGATTGAGCCCGGTCAGCCGGCGAACCTGGTGGTGATCGATCTCGACCGGCCGTGGACGCCGGCTGCACGCGGCAGCGCTTCCATGGCGCGCAACACGCCACATCTCCACCGCCAGATGCACGCACTGGTGCTGGCGACCGTGGTTGCCGGACACGCCGTCGTCGCTGACGGGGTGCTGTGCGGCCACGTCGGCACCGTCGCTGCGCTCACGTCAGGAACGACTCGATGACCACACCTGGCGCACTGGTGCTGGCGGACGGCACCGTCTTCGACGGCGACATGATCGGCGCACCGCTTGCAGCATCAACGGGCACCGCAGAGCCGGGCGCCTCAGGGTGCATGGCGACCGGCGAGGTCGTGTTCAACACGGTCATGACCGGGTACCAGGAAGTCATCACCGATCCGTCGTATGCGGGCCAGATCATCGCCTTCACGTACCCGCACATCGGCAACTACGGCACCGCAGCGGCTGACGCCGAGTCTCGCCGCCCGGTCTGCCGGGGCGTCGTCGTCCGGGACTTGGCCCGTCGCCGTTCCAGCTGGCGCGCCGATGCCGACTTAGGCGCGTATCTGGCCCGTCACGGCATCGCCGGCATCGCCGGGGTGGACACGCGGCGGCTGACCCGACATGTGCGCGAGTTCGGCTCGATGCCCGCCGCCTTCGGGCCGGTCCATGTCGACGATGCGCTGGAGCGCCTCGCGGCAGCGGCCGCAGCCGAGCCCGGCACTGCAGGCGTAGACCTCGTCAGCCAAGTCACCACTGCGGTGCCTTACACCGTCGGCGACGGCCCATGGCGCGTCGTGGCCTACGACTTGGGCGTCAAGCGAGCCATCACGGTCGGCCTCGGGCGCATCGCCACCGTGGAGGTGGTGCCGGCTGCCACCACTGCCGCCGACGTGCTCGCACGCGAACCCGACGGCGTGTTCCTGTCCAACGGACCCGGCGACCCGCAGATGGCAGGCGCCGTCATCGCAGCGCTCGACGACCTGCTGGGCATCGTGCCGATCTTCGGCATCTGCCTCGGTCAGCAGGTGCTGGGGCTCGCCCTGGGCGGCCGCTCCTACAAGCTGACCTTCGGCCATCACGGCGGAAACGTCCCAGTGCGCGAGCAGGCCACCGGCCGCATCGAGATCACCAGCCAGAACCACAACTTTGCCATCGAGTCCGGCTCGGTGCCCGGCGTGGAGGAGACCCACGTGTGCCTCAACGACGGAACGCTCGAAGGGTTCGCGGCCCGCGACGTGCCGGCGTTCGCCGTGCAGTACCACCCGGAGGCGAGCCCGGGTCCGCATGACTCGCGCTACCTGTTCGACCGCTTCGCCGACCTCATGTCGTCGTTCTGGCGCACCGCACCACGCCGGCACGGCGCCGGCGCCGACCCCGAGGCGAGCCGCTGATGCCGCGCCGCGACGACATCGACTCGATCCTCATCATCGGCTCGGGACCCATCGTCATCGGGCAGGCCTGCGAGTTCGACTACTCGGGCACGCAAGCCTGCAGGGTGCTGCGCCAAGAGGGCTACCGGGTGATTCTGGCCAACTCCAACCCGGCCACCATCATGACCGACCCCGAGTTCGCCGACGCCACCTACATCGAGCCGCTGGACGCCGCCGTGCTCGAGGCCATCATCGCCCGCGAACGACCCGACGCGCTGCTGCCCACGCTCGGCGGTCAGACGGCACTGAATCTTGCGACGCAGCTGTCGGCAGGCGGCGTGCTCGACCGCTACGGCGTGGAGATGATCGGGGCATCCGAGCAGGCGATCGACACCGCGGAGGACCGCGACCGCTTCCGACAGGCCATGTCCGAGATCGGACTGCAGTGCGCCCGCTCGGCCATCGCGCACACGCCCGAACAAGCACGCCAGGCGCTCAGCGAGGTGGGGCTGCCGGTCATCATCCGGCCCGCGTACATCCTGGGCGGCCAAGGCACCGGCTTCGCCGCGACGGCCGCAGAGTTCGAGACCGCGGCAGCCGCAGGCCTCGACGCCAGCCCGATCAGCGAGATCCTCATCGAGCAGTCGGTGAAGGGCTGGAAGGAATTCGAGCTCGAAGTGATGCGCGACAGGGCCGACAACTGCGTGGTGGTCTGCGCCATCGAGAACTTCGATGCCATGGGAGTCCACACCGGCGACTCGATCACGGTCGCGCCGACGCAGACCCTGTCCGACGTCGAGTACCAGCAGATGCGTGACGCGGCGTTCGCCTGCATGCGGCGCATCGGCGTGGAGACGGGCGGCTCGAACGTGCAGTTCGCGGTGAACCCCGAGGATGGCAGCCAGATCGTCATTGAGATGAATCCGCGGGTCAGCCGCAGCTCGGCGCTGGCGTCGAAGGCAACAGGCTTCCCGATCGCCAAGATCGCCGCCAGGCTCGCCGTGGGCTACACGCTGGACGAGATCCGCAACGACATCACGGGCGAGACTCCGGCCAGCTTCGAGCCGACCATCGACTACGTGGTCACCAAGATCCCTCGCTGGGCGTTCGAGAAGCTGCCTGGCGCTGCACCCGTTCTCGGTCCGCAGATGCAGTCCGTCGGCGAGGTGATGGCCATCGGCCGCACGTTCGCCGAGAGCTTGCAAAAGGCGCTGCGCAGCTTGGAGCAGGGCCGTTTCGGCCTGAACGCCGACGCCGGAGAACCGCAGTACGCCCAGCGTTCCACGTCGGCGCTCATCGAGGCAGTGCGCGTGGCCACGCCTGAGCGCATCTTCGAGATGGGCGAGCTGCTGCGTCGGGGCGTGGACCCGGCCGCGATCTGCGAGGCCACCGGTGTGGACCCATGGTTCGTGGACCAGATGCTCGCCATCGTCGAGGAACGCACCGCGCTGGAGTCTGTGCGCGGGCCCGACGCCATGGACCGCCGCTCGTGGCGCCGGGCCAAGCAGCTCGGCTTCGCCGATGCGCAGCTGGCGTGGCTGTGGGGGGTGGACGAAGCCGAGGTCCGCGCGGCGCGTCTGCGTGCCGGGGTGCGCGCCACGTTCAAGACGGTGGACACCTGCGCCGCCGAGTTCGATGCGCGCACGCCGTACCACTACTCCACGTACGAGGACGAGGACGAGATCCGCCCCGGCACCCGCCCCCGCATCGTCATCCTGGGCTCGGGGCCCAACCGCATCGGCCAAGGCATCGAGTTCGACTACTGCTGCGTGCATGCCAGCTTCGCACTGCGCGATGCCGGCTACGAGACCGTGATGGTGAACTGCAATCCCGAGACGGTCTCTACCGACTACGACACCTCGGATCGGCTGTACTTCGAGCCGCTCACTGCCGAGGACGTGCTCAACGTCATCGACGCGGAGGATCCGGTGGGAGTCATCGTCGGTCTCGGTGGCCAGACGCCGCTGAAGCTGGCAGCAGCGCTGCCCGACGCGTTGGTGTGCGGCACGCCGGCTGACTCCATCGATCTGGCCGAGGACCGCGAGCGCTGGAACGCGCTCTGCGCTGGCCTCGACATTGCGCAGCCTTCGGGCGGAACCGCAGTCGGCCACGCCGAGGCTGCCGCCGTCTGCGAGCAGATCGGCTTTCCCGCATTGGTGCGTCCCAGCTACGTGCTCGGCGGCAGGGCGATGACGGTCGTCTACGACCAGGACGAACTCGCCGCCGCCATGTCCGAGCTGGCGCAGTTCGCCTCGCTCGGACGCGAAGGGGGACTGTCGGCGCAGCGACCGGTGCTGGTGGACCGCTTCCTCGAGGACGCCGTCGAAGTCGACGTGGACTCGCTGCGAGACAGCACCGGTGCCTGGATGCTCGGCGGGATCATGGAACACGTCGAGCAGGCAGGCGTCCATTCGGGCGACAGCGCCTGCGCCATCCCGCCGCCGAGCCTGAGCGCTGCTGCCCAGCAGACCATCGTGACCTACACGCGCAAGCTGGCCGAGGCGCTCGGCGTGGTCGGGCTGCTGAACGTGCAATTCGCCGTGAAGGCCGGCGAGGTCTTCGTGATCGAGGCCAATCCTCGGGCATCGCGCACCGTGCCGTTCGTGGCCAAGGCCACCGGCGTGTCGCTCGCATCTGCTGCATCGCGAGTGATGACGGGCGAGACGCTGGATGCGCTGGTGGCTTCCGGAGCGCTGCCCGGGTGGGCCCGCGACCAGCATCTGCCTGGCGCCTCACCTGCGCCCCGCTACGTCGCGGTCAAGGAGGCAGTGCTGCCGTTCAGCCGGTTTCCGACGGTGGACACGGTGCTCGGGCCTGAGATGCGTTCGACGGGCGAGGTCATGGGCATCGACGTCAGCTTCGGACTGGCGTTCGCCAAGAGCCAGATAGCTGCGGGCGAGGCACTGCCGTCGGGTGGCATGGCGCTGCTCACGCTCGCCGACCGCGACAAGCCGGACGGGCTGGAGGCGGCACGCCAGCTGCAGCAGCTCGGCTTCGAGATCGCCGCGACCGCCGGCACAGCTGCCTACCTGCGAGCGCGCGGCGTAGCGGTGAACGTGGAGGTGGCCAAGCTGTCGGCGGACGGCCACGCGTCGTCGCGGGGCGAAGACGCTGTGCAGCTCATCTCGGCCGGCCGGGTGGCGCTGGTGGTCAACACGCCACGCGGGCGAGGCGCTCAGCTCGACGGCCGCCATATCCGGGCGGCGGCCCGTGCCCATCACCTGCCGTGCCTGACGACGGTGGCAGCTGCACGCGCTGCCGCGACCGGCCTGAGCGAGTGGCTTGCGAGCGACCTCCGGGTGCGGCCGCTGCAGGAGATCCACGCTGAGCTCGACGCCTCCATGCGACGCGACCGTGCCTGATGCCGGTGCCTGATGTCGGTGCCTGAGGGCCGCGCCCGAGCTGCCCGAGAGGCCGACGTCGCCATGTCGGTGCGGATCGGCAGCGTGGAGCTGCCCAACCCGGTGATGACAGCGTCCGGCACCGCCGGATACGGGACGGAGGTCAGCGCATACGTCGATCTGGGTTCGCTGGGCGCAGTCGTGACCAAGTCGTTGTCGCCGTTCGCATGGGACGGCCATCGGGGGCCGCGCGTGGTGGGCACGCCCGCCGGGATGCTCAACGCTGTCGGCCTGCAGAACCCGGGTGCGCACGCGTGGGTCGAGCGTGAACTGCCGCGTCTGCGCGGCACCGGCGCCCGCATCGTGGCGAGCATCTGGGGCCTAACCGCCGACGACTACGCCGCAGCCGCGGCCACGCTTGCCGGCGCCGGCCTGACGGCGCTGGAGGCAAACCTCAGCTGCCCGAACCTGGAAGGCCGCGGTCAGATGTTCGCCTGCCATCCGGGCGCCTGTGCCGAGGCGGTCAGCGCGTCGGCCGCTGCCGGGGTGCCGGTATGGGCGAAGCTGAGCCCGAACGTCACCGATCTCGTCGAGATCGCCGAGGCAGCACTGGGGGCAGGGGCCGAAGCGCTCACGCTGATCAACACCGTGCTCGGCATGGCGATCGACCCGGTGACTGCGCAGCCCACGCTCGGCAATGGCGGCGGCGGCTTGTCGGGTCCCGCGCTGCGTCCGGTGGCCGTGCGAGCCGTCTACGACGTTCGGGCGGCGCTCGGCGACGTGCCGATCGTGGGCGTGGGAGGCGTTGCACGCGGCGAGCACGCCGCCGAGCTCATGGCAGCCGGCGCGTGCGCAGTGCAGGTGGGAACGGCGTCGTTCTGGGATCCTCGGGCGCCGGGCAGCGTGCTCGAACAGCTGCGGAGCTGGTGTGCCCGACATGGCGTGCGCGCCGCCGCCGACTTGACCGGCCGCGCGCATCAGTGACGGCCTTGGCTGAACGCCTCGCGGTGCGTGATCGCCTGGCGCTCGCGCTCGACGTGTCGGATGCGCCTGCCGCGATGGCGCTGGCGGAGCGCTTCGGACCGTCGTTCGGCGTCATGAAGGTCGGTCTCGAGCTCTTCGTCGCCGCCGGTCCCCGCATCGTCCGCGACATCGCGGCGTCGGGCTGCCGCGTTTTTCTGGACCTCAAGCTCCACGACATACCCAACACGGTGGAGCGAGCAGCTCGCAGTGCCGGCGCACTGGGCGCCTGGCTGCTCACCTTGCACACCCAAGGCGGCCCCGACATGCTGGCCGCCGGCGTGCGTGGCTTCCGTGAGGGCGCTGCGCAGGGGCGCTCGGACGCTGCGTCGAGCGGGCCCGAGCCCGTCGCGCTCGGTGTCACGGTGCTCACGTCGGACGCGACCGCGCCGCCCGAGGTGTTGGCGGGGCGAGCGGCGCTGGCCCGCGACTCGGGGTGCGGCGGACTGGTGTGCGCCGCCGGCGACCTGGCTGCGATTGGCGCCGCGGCACCCGAGCTCCTGCGGGTAGTGCCCGGCATCCGGACCGCCGGGGCAGCACTCGGCGATCAGCGACGTGTCGCGACGCCGGCATCGGCGTTGGCAGCCGGCGCCGACCTGCTCGTCATCGGTCGCACGGTCACGGCCGCAGCCGATCCCGACGCCACAGCCGCAGCCGTGGTCGCCGAGGTGACCGCGCAAGCGCGTGTGCTCGAGCCGGCGGACCCGGCGCCCGGCACGGCAGGCCAGGCAGCGGGCAGCGCTCAGCGCCCAAGAGTTGCCGAACTACACTGCCCGCAATGAGTCCGCCGTCTCCGCTGCCGGAGCTGAGCGACGAGCAGCGCACCGAGGCCTTGGCGAAGGCCAAGGAAGCCCGAGAGGTCCGCGCAGCCGTCAAGCATCGGTTGAAGCTGGGCCTGCTCACCTTCGACGAACTGCTGGCCGAGGCCGACACGGTCGACCATGTCGGAAGGATCAAGACGCTCACGGCCTTGGAGTCGATGCCCGGTCTCGGCAAGGTTCGGGCCCGCCGCCTGATGGCGGAGGTCGGCATCGCCGACAGCAGACGGCTGCGAGGTCTCGGCGACACGCAGCGCCGCCGACTGCGCGACCATTTCGCACAGGATTCCGACACAGGCGCGTGATCTGGGCCACATGACCGACCCGGCGCTCCGCTGCGCTGCGAGCTGTGCCGCGCCGTGCAGTGTCGACGTGTATGTGGTGTGCGGTCCCGGCGGCGCCGGCAAGGGCACGATCGTGGCTGCGCTGGTGGCACAGGATCCGGCGCTCGTGCTGAGCCGATCCTGGACGACCCGCCCGCGTCGGGTCGGAGAGTCGGCTGAGGCCTACACCTTCGTGACCGACGAGCAATTCGATGCCGCGATAGCCGCCAACGGTTTCTTGGAGTGGGCCGATTTCTTCGAGTACCGCTACGGCACGCCGATGCCGCCTGCGGACATCGACCGAGACCTCGTGCTCGAGATCGACGTGCAAGGCGCTGTGTCGGTGCGCGAACGCGATCCTGGCGCGCAGGTGATCATGGTGTTGCCCCCGAGTCGCGCCGAGCAGGAACGGCGCATGCGCCGTCGCGGCGACCCAGAGAGCGAGGTGGTTCGACGGCTCGCCAAAGCGGACCAAGAGCTGGCCGTCGGCTATCGGATGGCTGACCTCATCGTGGTGAATCGGGACATCGCGGGCACGGTGGACGAGATAGCGGCGTTCGTGGGTCGCGTCAGATCACGCCGAGAGCAGTCTCGCCGGTAGCCTCCGAGCTGCTATGGCTGAGTCAACCGACACCATGATCACCCCAGGGCTCGAAGACCTGCTCTCCAAGGTCGATTCGAGGTTCACGCTGGTGAGTCTCGCCGCCATGCGCTCGCGGCAGATCAACTCGTACTACAACCAGCTCGACGGCGGCATCGGTGCCGTCGTGCCGCCCCAAGTGGCGTCGGTCGCACGCAAGCCGCTGTCGATCGCTTTCGAGGAGATCGATGCCGACAAGATCACCTTCGAGCGATTCGACCCGGAAGAACGGGCGCGGGAAGCGGCCGAAGCGCTGGCAGCCGCGCAAGCCGACGGTGTGCAGCTCGAAGTCCTCGAGGGTCTTTGCGACTAGTCCGCCGCTCGGTACCAGCCGACCAGAGCTGGCTGCTGAGCGCCGCGCATCACATCCTGGTCGCTGAAGGCCATGTCCTGGCGGGTTCGCAGTGTCGCGCTCGGGAAGCAGCGCCTACCCTGTCGCTGCAGTGAGCGACTCTGCCAATCGCCCCGGTGCTGATTGCCCGAGCATCGATCAGTCGGGCGTTGATGGCCCCGATGCAGATGCTGCCGGAGCGAACGCAGTGATCTCGCCCGTTGCCGGGCGACGCGTGGTGCTCGGCGTCAGCGGCGGCATCGCCGCGTACAAGGCCGTCTTGCTGTGCAGGCTGTTGGTGGACGCCGGTGCGCATGTCATCCCGGTGATGACCAACGCTGCGCAGCGTTTTGTGGGCCGCGCCACCTTCGACGCACTGGCCAGCGAGCGGACACGCACGTCGATCTTCGACGACCACGATCCGATCCCGCACACTACGCTCGGCCAGACCGCGGACGTGGTCGTCGTGGCGCCTGCGACGGCGCGGGTCATCGGCAGCTATGCGGCGGGCATCTCCGACGGCCTGCTCACCGCGACGCTGCTGGCCACGCGCGCCCCGGTAATCATTTGCCCGGCGATGCACACCGAGATGTGGGAGCACCCCGCAGTGCAGCGCAACGTCGAGGTGCTCGCCGGTCGGGGCGTACACATCGTGGTGCCCGAAGCCGGTCGGCTCGCCGGCGGCGACGTCGGCGCAGGCCGCGTTGCTGAACCCGGCGCCATCTTCGATGCGGTCGCTGCCGTGCTGGCCGCCCGCGCAGAATGGACGACGCCGGAACCGGTGGCGCCGCAACCGACGATGCCCCGCGCGGCGACGCGAAGCGACTTCGCGGGCATCAACGTGACGATCGCCGCCGGAGGCACGCGCGAGCCCATCGACCCGGTTCGTTTCATCGGCAATCGGTCCTCGGGCAAGCAGGGGTACGCCATCGCCGCCGCGGCGCGCGACCGCGGCGCGCAGGTGACGCTGGTCACTAGCGCCGCGCTGCCGCCGCCGGGCGGGGTGCGCACGGTCCAAGTCTCCTCCGCCGCGGAGATGGAAGCTGCGGTACATGCCCACGCGGACGCCGAGGTCATCGTTATGGCAGCAGCGGTCGCAGACTTCCGGCCCGTCAGCGTCGCCCCGCAGAAGATCAAGAAAAACGCCGGCGCGCCGGCGGTCATCGAGCTGGAACCCACCGCCGACATCCTGGCAGGGCTCGGCGCCAGAAAGCCCCCCGGTCAGGTGCTCGTGGGCTTCGCCGCCGAGACAGCCGACGTGCTGGACAATGCGGCACGCAAGCTGGCCTGCAAGAACCTCGACGTCATGGTCGCGAACGACGTGTCGGCCCCCGGTGCCGGCTTCGCGCACGACACCAACATCGTGACCATCCTGCTGGCCGACGGCAGCGCACGTCCGCTGCCGATCTGCTCGAAGCGGCAGGTGGCCGATGCCGTCCTCGACGCCGTTGCCGAGTTGCGGACGAGTTTGCGGACCGGGCCGCGCACGAGCTGACGCAGCAGCGAGCACGCTCACTGGATTGACGGCCTCGACTTGACGGGCCCGCTGGGCCGGCATCGAGACAGGTCGTCGGCACGCCCGCTGTGCTGCGATGTCGTTGGTCTAGCCTTGCGACGCGGCTGCGGGCTGCTGCGGCGACGAACCGGCACGGAGTCGCTCGCGCTCGGGCCGATCACCACGAGCCGATCACGACCGAAGCGGGAGCCACGGTGAGCCAGTGGACCTTCACCTCAGAATCGGTGACGGAAGGCCATCCGGACAAGATGGCCGACCAGATCTCTGATGCCATCCTCGACGCGCTGATCGCACAGGATCGCGACGCTCGCGTGGCTGTGGAGACGCTGGTCACCACCGGCTTGGTCGTCGTGGCCGGTGAGGTCTCCACCGAGGCATACGTGGACATCCCCGCCGTGGTACGCGGCACGGTCACCGGCATCGGCTACGACCACGGCGAACTCGGCTTCGACGGCAGCACCTGCGGCGTCATGATCGCGCTCGACGAACAGTCCCCGGAGATCGCCAAGGGCGTCTTCGGCAACGCGGACCAGGGCGCCGGGGACCAGGGCATGATGTTCGGCTACGCCTGTCGAGAGACCGACGCGTACATGCCGCTGCCGATTCAGATCGCGCACCGCATGGCCGAGCAGCTCACCGAGGCCAGGCGCTCGGGCTGCATTCCGTACCTGCGACCGGACGGCAAGACGCAGGTGAGCGTGGAGTACCGCGACGGCGAGCCGGCGGCGCTGCGCACGGTGGTCGTGTCCGCCCAGCATCGCGAGGGCACTTCGATCGAGCGCATGATGCGCCCCGATCTGCTCGAACAGGTCGTCATGCCCACGCTGCCGGAGCAGTTCGCGGACGACCCCTTCGAGCTGCTGGTGAACCCTTCGGGCAGCTTCGTCAACGGCGGGCCAGTCGCCGATGCCGGGCTCACGGGCCGCAAGATCATCGTGGACACCTACGGCGGCTACGCCCGTCACGGAGGCGGAGCGTTCAGCGGCAAGGACCCGTCCAAAGTGGACCGGTCGGCGGCCTATGGAGCACGCTGGGTGGCCAAGAACCTGGTCGCCGCCGGGGCGGCAGACCGCTGCGAGATCCAGCTGGCTTACGCCATCGGGCGAGCGGCGCCGATCTCGGTGCTCGTGGAGACCTTCGGCACGTGCCAGGTGGACCCCGACGCCATTTCCGCTGCCGTGACCGAGGTGTTCGACTTGCGACCTGCGGCCCTGCTGAACGATCTGGAACTGCGCCGGCCCATCTATGGGGTCACCGCGGCCTACGGCCACTTCGGCCGGGAGGCACACGGCGAGACGTTCCCGTGGGAGCGTCTGGACCGTGTCGAGGACGTGAGGTCCGCCCTGGGCCTGTGAGCTGAGCCGCCAGGAGAGCGGCCTCGGGGTCGACGAAGCTGCGTCGCGCCGACGGTGCCGGCCGCGCCGATGGCCCCGACCCCGATGACCCAGAACACGATGGCCCTGGCCAGAATCACCTGAGCTACGCTGCCCATCAGGAGAGCGATCCTTTGGGGGCTCGGGTTGCTGACCACCGAGACGGTTGAGCCGTCAGACCGATTCGAGTACTGGCGCGAGGTGATCTGCCGGGTCTACGTCCGGCTTGAGGCCGACCCGGTAGGCGACGGCCTCTTCTCCGGCACCGTCGATGTCGCATCGTTCGGGGACGTGCAGGTCTCCACGGTGGTGGCCGACGGCCAAGTCGTCACCCGGGTCCTCGACGGCGAGAGCGACGACTGCCTCGTGAGTCTCCAGACCGCCGGAGTCGGCAGAGTCAGCCAGAGCGACCGCACAGCGGTCTTGAGGCCAGGCGATCTGGCCCTCTACGACGCCACCCTCCCGTACGAGCTGGCATTCGACGACGCATTCCGCCAGATCGTCGTGAAGTTCCCTCGGCGGCAGCTGATCGAACGCAACATCGACATTCCGGCTGCGGTCGGCCTGCGGACGTTGGGCAGCGAGAGCCTCGCACGAGTCGCGGGCGGCTATCTGCGCGCACTGCGAGGCCACGACATCGAATTCGCTGATCCGCATCGCCGCGTCCTGGGCAACCACGCCGTCGACCTCCTTGCCATGGCCTTGAGCCCCCATGTCGGCACTGCGACGTCGGCACCAGCCGCCAGGACGTACAGCCGACAGCAAGCGCTCGACTATGTGGCAGCCAACATCAGCGATCCGCGACTGTCGGTCAGCCGCGTCGCCTCAGCTCTCGCCATGTCGCCGCGCAGCCTGCAAAAGCTGTTCGCCCAGGACGAATGCGGCCTTGGCGAACGAATCCGGCGGGCTCGCCTGGCTCGGGCACGAGCGGCGCTGGCAGACCCTCTGCGCAGACATCACAGCATCGCCCGAATCGCCGCGGATCACGGGTACGCCGATGCCGCTCATTTCTCTCGTGCCTTCCGGGCGATGCACGGCCAGACACCCCGTGACTACCGCCGAGGTCTCGACGCTGGGTTGGCTGAACATGGGCCGGCTGAACGCCGGGCCGGCTGAACATGGGCCGGCTCAAGTCCGGGCCGGGCTCGCGCTGCGTTCGCAAATTGGCCACCACCGGTTCGCTGTTGTTCAAGACCGTGGTGCCCCCGCTGGCGTGAACTGGGGCCGGACCGCCGGAACTGGACAGCCGGACCTGGACAACCGGAACTGGGCCGTCGGACCGTGACCCGACGGGCCGCTCGATTGAGCGGCCCAGACGTCACAGCCATCAGGTCACAGCCATCAAGTCACAGACATCAAGGGAGGAACCCATGCTGCAGCGAACAGTGCGAGTGGCTGCCGTCCAAGCCGAGCCGATGTGGTTCGACATGGAACAGACCACCGACAAGGCCATTTCCCTCATCGGCGAGGCGGCAGGCAACGGTGCTGAGCTGATCGCCTTCCCGGAGACGTTCGTCCCCGGCTACCCGTGGTGGATCTGGCTCGACAGCCCAGCGGCCGGAATGGCATTCGTGCCCCGGTACCACGCCAACTCGCCTGCGGCCGACGGCCCTCAGCTCGCGCGCATCGCGGCCGCAGCAGGCCGCCACGGCATCAACGTCGTCGTCGGGCTGAGCGAAAACGCCGACGGATCGCTGTACATGGCCCAAACGGTCATCGACCACACCGGCGCCATCGTCAGGACCAGGCGCAAGCTCAAGCCGACCCATGTGGAGCGATCGGTCTTCGGCGAGGGCGACGGTTCGGACCTGGACGTGTTCGACCTGTCGGTCGGCAAGGTCGGCGCGCTCAACTGCTGGGAGCACATCCAGCCGCTGACCAAGTACGCGATGTTCAGCCTCGGAGAGGACATTCACTGCGCAGCATGGCCGTCGTTCTCCGTCTACCGAGGGGCGGCGAACGCACTCGGGCCTGAGGTCAACACCGCGGCCTCGATGATCTACGCCGTCGAAGGCCAAGTGTTCGTGGTTGCACCGTGTGCCGTGGTGGGCCGAGCAGCGCTCGACACGTTCTGCGACACCGACGCCAAGCGGCAGATGCTGCAGCCCGGAGGCGGCTTCGCTCGCATCTACGGACCTGAAGGCAGCTCGCTGGCAGAACCGCTGCCCGAGGACGAGGAAGGCATCTTGTACGCCGACTGCGACCCGGCATTGCAAGCCATCGCCCGGTCGGCGGCTGATCCGGTGGGCCACTACAGCCGCCCAGACGTCACCCGGCTGCTGATCGACCGGTCGCCCCGTCCGCCGACGGTTGCCGCGGCGACGTCTGACGGCGAACGCCTCTTCGAGTCAGTCCTCGGCGATCACGATGCCGGGGCCGCGCCGAGCGTCGAGGCCGTCTGAGAGCGCCCGCATCGGTGGGCACCCGAATCCACGAGAACTCGCATCGAGGAGGTACCGCATGGAGTTCTACACCGACAGCCAACGAGAGGTTCAGGCCAAATTCGACTGTCGTCCGCTGGCGGACCGGCTGACCGAGACCATCATCGTGGACGCCATCGAGGACTTCCACCGAGAGTTCATCGAGTCCCGCGACTTCTTCTTCCTGTCGACGGTCAACGGTCGAGGCGAGCCCACGGTGTCCTACAAGGGCGGCGCCGTGGGACTGGTGACCGTGCTCGACCCCCAGACCGTGGTGTTCCCCAACTACGACGGGAACGGCATGTTCTTGTCGATGGGGAACATCGCCGAAACCGCCAAGATCGGTCTGCTGTTCATCGACTTCGAGACACCGAATCGGATACGCATCCAAGCGACCGCTCGCTTGGTCGACGACGATCCCGAGATGCAGCGTTATCCGGGTGCCTTGCAGTTGGTGCGAGCCAGCGTCGACAGCGTGTATCTCAACTGCGCTCGCCTCATTCACCAGCACACCAGAGTCGAGACGTCGCCCTATGTGCCTGACGCTGCCGGCGCCACGCCCTACCCGGCCTGGAAGCGCATCGACATCGTCCAAGACGTGCTGCGGCCCGGCGATCAAGGCCGTGCCGACGATGAGGGCGGCGTGATCACCACGGCGCAGTACGGCGAGAAGCTGGCCGCCGGGCAGTCGTAGCAGATCTGGCTGCCAGACGGGGTGGGCCGCGGCCGCCGGCTGCGGGGCAGACTGCGGCGATGCCACAGGCGGTGCGGGTGCTGGTCGACGAGCCGGCCATCGACCGAGAATTCACCTACCTGCTGCCTGCCGAGCTGGCATCGGGTCGCGTGCCAGTGCGCGTGGGCATGGTGGTGCGGGTGATGCTCAACCGTCGCCGCCTGCGCGGCTGGGTGACCGAACTCGATGCGCCGACGCTCGGCAGTCGGGAGCTGGCGGCCATCAGCTCGGTGGTCGGCGTAGGGCCGCCGCCCCATGTCGTCGAACTGGCGCGCTGGGCGGCTTGGCGCTGGGCCGGAACCTGGGTGCACTTCCTGCGCACCGCCAGCGCCGATCGAGTGGTGGCGGGCGTGCCCGACACCGGTCTTGCCCGCCAAGATCTCGCCCGCACCGACCTTGCCCGCACCGACCTCGCACGGCCAGCCAACCCAGCTCACTCAGCCAGCCCAGCCAATCCAGCCAACCCGGTGTCGGGACCGCGCGAAGGTCCGCACGCCGACGACGGCACCGGGCCCGACACGGCGTGGGTCGCAGCGGCGTTCGCCCGCGGCGCGACGAAGCCGGCCGCGGTGCGCCTCGGTCCGTGCGCAGACGCCTGGCCGCTCGTCGCGGAGGCGCTGCGGCGAGGGCGTCTGCTGGTGCTGACGCCGACGGCGGCGTGGGCAGCACGGTTGGCCGGCCGGCTGCGGCGCGCCGGCGTCGCTACGGCGCTGATGCCACGCGAGTGGGCCGCGGCGGTGTCCGCGCAGGCCGTGGTGGGCGCTCGCGCCGCAGTTTGGGCACCGTGCAGTCGTCTGGACACCGTGCTCGTGCTCGACGAGCACGACGAGGCCTACCAGTCCGAGGCGGCGCCGACCTGGAACGCCCGAGACGTCGCAGCCGAACGCGCCCGGCGCGACGGCGCCTCGTGCCTGCTGGTCGGCGCCATGCCGTCGCCCGACGCGCTGCGCTTGGCCGGTGCGGGCGGCACCGAAGGCCTCGGCCGGGTCGTCGCAGCTCCGAGAGCCTGCGAGCGCGAATCGTGGCCACGGGTGGCGATTGCCGACCGGCGTCTGGACGACCCTGCCACCGGCGAGTGGTGCGGCGAGGCGCTCGGCGAGGTGCTGCGCAGCGGTCGCACCGTGGTCTGCGTGCTCAATCGCACCGGTCGGGCCAGGCTGGCCTACTGCGCCTCCTGTGGCGAGCTGGCCTGCGCGCCCAGCACGGGGCGACCGCTGCGGCTCGAAGCCCAGCAGTTTGTGGATCCCGACAGCGGCGAGGTGCGCCCAGCGGTGTGCGAAGCGTGCGGCGCCATGAAGTTCCGCCGCGCTCGCGTCGGGGTGAAGGGCGTCGCCGACGAAATGGAGCGGCTGGCCCGTCGCCCGGTCGTCCAGGTGGTGGGAGATGCGCCGTTGCCTGTCGTCGGGGGGCCTAGACAGAGCGCCTCCAAGGCGCCGCTGTACATCGGAACCGAGGCGGTGCTGCACCGCGTGCCGTCCGCGGACGTGGTCGCCTTCGTGGACTTCGACCAAGAGCTCACCGCGCCGCGCTACCGCGCCGGCGAAGAGGCATACGCACTGCTCGTGCGCGCCGCCCGACTGCTCGGCCCGCGCAGCCACGGCGGCCACATCCTGGTGCAGACACGCCTGGCGGACCATCCGGTGCTGCGCGCAGCAGTCGAGGCGGACCCGACCGCCTGGGCCCGAGCAGAGACAGCGCGCCGCGAGGCCATGGCGCTGCCCCCGGCGTCCACCTGGGCGCTGATCTCCGGCGCGGCAGCGGGCGCCTACGTCGAGCGCGTGTCCGAGCACGACGCATCTGGCGAGATCGACGTCGCCGAAGCCGCCTCCGGATCAGCGGGAAGCACTTGGAGGCTTCGCAGCCGCCGGCGCGAGGCCCTGCTCGACGCACTGGCGCGGATGCCGCGACCGTCGGGTCGGCTGCGGGTAGCGGTCGACCCGATGCGGGCGTGAGCGACCCGACCTCAATTGCGCAGCCTCAATTACGCAGCCTCACGTACGCAGATAGCCTCGCAGACGCATGGCAGGCGCCTTCGAGATCAGGCTGATGGGCGATCCGGTGCTGCGCCGGCGTGCCAACGAGGTCACCGACATCGACGGTCGCGTGGCACGCATCGTCGAGGACATGCTGCCTGCCATGTACGGGGCCGAAGGCATCGGGTTGGCGGCGCCCCAAGTCGGCGTTCAGCTGCGCCTGTTCGTATTCGACCTCGACGAGGGCGACGGACCCCAGACGCTCGTCAATCCCGAGATCGTGGAGAGCGATGGCGAATGGACCTTCACCGAAGGCTGCTTGTCGGTGCCGGGGATGGCGTTCGACATCGTGCGACCCAAGCAGGTCCACATCGTCGGCTTGGATCTCGACGGCAACGAGGTCAGCATCGAAGCCGACGAGTTGGCAGCGCGCCTGTTCCAGCATGAACTGGACCATCTCGACGGCGTGCTGCTGGTCGATCATCTGGAGCGGACCGAGCGCAAGGCGGCACTGCGGGACTGGCGCCGACAGCGCCAGTCGGCTGCCGGCAGCCCACCGACGAACGGCAGCATCTCGCCGGCCGGCCACAGCGCCGCCGCCGGCACTAGCGGCTGATCCAGCGAGCAGATCGAGCCGTGGCGTCGCCGGCCCCCACGCAGGGGTCGTTGCCGACGGTTCCGCCGCGGCCGCGCCGCGTCGCCTTCGCCGGCACGCCTGCCGATGCGGTGCCTGCGCTGCGCGCACTCGTCGAGGCGGACCGCGAGGTGCCTGTGGTCGTCACCGGCGAGCCGCGTCGCCGAAGCCGCCGCGGCCTCCCCACGCCGAGTCCGGTGGCCGCCGTCGCTGCGGAGCTGGGCTTGTCGGTCAGCCACGATCCGACGGACCTCGGGGACTGCGACGCCGACTGCGCCGTCGTGGTGGCCTACGGACGGCTGATCAGCGGCGAGCTGCTCGCTGTCACCCCCATGCTCAACCTGCACTTCTCGCTGCTGCCGCGCTGGCGCGGCGCGGCACCCGTGGAATCGGCGCTGCTGGCCGGTGACGACCGCACGGGCGTGTCGCTCATGGCGCTGGAGGTGACGCTCGACACGGGTCCGGTGTACTGGCGCCACGAGGTGCCCATCGGAGCAACGGACACCGCAGCGAGCTTGCGCCGCCGGTTGGCACACGAGGGCGCGCAGCGCCTCGCGGCATCGCTCACCGACGGTCTGGGCACGCCGCAGCCGCAAGCCGGCGAGCCCACCTTCGCTGGCAAGCTGACCCCGGCCGATCGACGGATCGACTGGACGCAGCCCGCGGTCCACATCGACCGTCAGATCCGCGTCGGCGGTGCGTGGACCACCTTGGGCAGTCAGCGGTTCGTCATCCGGGAGGCCACGCTGGCGCCGTCGCCCCCCGGTTCCGTACCGGGCACACTGGTCGACGACGCTGTCGTCACCGGTGACGGTCTGATCCGATTGCGCACGGTGCAGCCCGCCGGCCGAGCGGCACTCGACGTTGCGTCGTGGCGCCGCGGCGCTCGCCTCGCGCAGGAAACCCGATTCGACACCGCTGCGCAGGAGTGAACATGACCCACGACACGCAAGACAAAGAGGCATGGCTGGCCGCCACCGTCGAGCAGCCGATCGATCCCGGCGAGGAGATCGTGGATCCGCATCATCACCTCTGGGACTTTCCGACCGGCACCTACTTGGTGCACCAGCTCCACGCCGATACCGGTGCCGGTCACCACGTCACCCAGACGGTCTTCGTGGAGTGCGCAGCCGGGTACCGCACCAGCGGACCCGAGCACTTGCGCCCCGTCGGCGAGACCGAGTTCGTTCGCGAGCAAGCCGAGATCTCCGCGACCGCCGACGGAGCGACCATCTCGGCCATCGTCAGCTTCGCCGACCTCACCCTCGGAGCTGCCGTCGAGGAAGTGCTCGCCGCGCACGACGAGGCCGGCGCGGGACTGTTCCGCGGCATCCGGCACGCCAGCGCCTGGGACGCCAGCGACCAGATCCGCGAGAGTCACACCAAGCCGCCGCCGCAGCTGCTGGCCGACCGAGATTTCCGGGCGGGCTTCGCGACGCTTGGCAGGATGGGCTTCAGCTTTGATGCGTGGATGTTCCACCCGCAAGTGGCCGAGCTGGTCGAGCTAGCGCACGCCGTGCCCGACACGCCGGTGGTGCTCGACCATCTCGGCGGCCCGTTGGGAATCGGCCCCTACACGGACCGCCGAGACGAGGTGCGTGCCGTGGTCCGGCCGGCGCTGGAGGCGCTTGCCCGCCATCCGCAGGTCTCCGTCAAGGTCGGCGGAATCGGCATGAGCATCTACGGGGCCGGCTTCAAGCGACTGGCCCAAGCTCCGTCGTCGGAGCATGTCGCGGCGACCTGGAGCGACGACATCCGCCACTGCATCGAGACCTTCGGCCCCGACCGCGCCATGTTCGAGAGCAATTTCCCGGTGGACCGGCAGGGCTGTTCGTACACCGTGCTGTTCAACGCCTTCCAGCGAATCTGCGACCAGGCGGGCTACACCGCTGCTGAACGAGCGGACTTGTTCGCGGGCACGGCGCGCCGGTTCTACCGACTGGAGCGGCCTGCCTGAAGCCGAACCGCAGGCCCGGGCGCAGTGACTTCCGCTTCAGCGAGTCCGGGCCCAATAGCTTGGCCCAATAGCTTCCGGTTCCCGCCTTGGGTCACACCGTAGGGCTCACCTCAAGCCGATGCCCTCGTGGGGCAGCGTGGCCCACTGGCGGTCGTCGTGCCCGTACAGCAGGCGGCAGCCCTGCTCGTCGCGCATCGACTGCAAGCGGCGCATGGATGCCAGCTGCATCTCGTGGTCGAAGCCGAACGGCGGCAGCAGCATCCGGTCGAGCACGTCCTCCCAATAGACGCAGTCGCCGGTCAGCACGACGGGCCCGCTGTCCAGTTCCACGCGCAGCGACTGGTGTCCTGCGGTGTGGCCCGGCGTGGGAATGCACGTCACCGAGCCGTCGCCGAAGACGTCGTGCTCGCCGTCGATGAGCAGGACGTCGTGCCCGAGGTCGAAGTCGTCGGGCGTGTACACCTCGTGCTCCACCAGCTTGGGGTGGTGCCCGGATTCCCACTCGGCGCGCTGGCAGACCAGCCGGGCGTTGGGCAGCAGCCCGGTACCGCCGCAGTGGTCGAAGTGCAGGTGGCTGAACACGACCACGTCCAGCTCGGCCGGGTCCACCTCGGCGCCCTCCAGCCGCGCGGAGACCTCCTCGCCCGCCGAGTACTCCGCAGTGAACGACTTTGCCAGCCGCGGGTAGCGAGCATCCACGCCGTCTTGCACCGCGGGATGCATGCCGGTGTCGAACAGCAACGTCGTGCCGCTGGGGTGGCGCACCAGCCAGCTAGGGATGGGCAGGCGCACACGGCCGGGCGCATCAGCGATCACCGATGCGGCCGCTGTGGACAGCCAGCCGCACTCCAGCGGCAACAGCGAGAGCTGTGTCATGCGCCGCGCCGCCGTGTGTCGCGCCGCAGCGCGCCGTGCCCCACTGTGTACTGCGCTGCTGCGTGATGCCGTGTGCGCGCGGTGCTCATGTGCCGATGCCGTGGTGCAGCGGGCGATGGTCAGCAAAATCCGGGTCGCGCCGGTCCACCTGCGCAGCGAAGGCCTCGCCCATGTCGTCGGTGTCGAACATCGCAGCGTTCCACGTGGCGATGTACTCCAAGCCGTCGGCCACGGAGTGGTCGCGGCTGTAGTTCATGGACTGCTTCGTGCCCCAGATGGCCATAGGGCTCTTGGCTGCGATCTGGCGCGCCACGTCGTCGACCGCATCGGTCATGGCGGCGTGATCCTCGTACACGGCGTTCACGAATCCTCGTTCGAGGGCCTCCTGGGCGCTCATGGCGCGTCCGGTGTAGGCCAATTCTCGCACGACGCCTTCCGGCATCAGCTTGGGCATGCGCTGCAGCGTGCCCACGTCGGCGGTCATGGCGATGTTGATCTCTTGGATGACGAAGTAGGCGTCGTTGGTCGCGTAGCGCAGGTCGCAGGCCGAGACCATGTCGATGCCGCCTCCGACGCACGCTCCTTGGATTGCGGCGATGACCGGCAGCCGGCTGTGCTCGAGTACGCTGAAGCTGTGCTGCAGCCTCAGTGCGGTCGCCCGGAATTGCGCCCGCATGCGGCTGCCGTGGCCGCCATGAGCGGTGTTGTCGGGCCCGCCCGCATTGCCGAACACCGACAGGTCCATGCCTGAGCAGAAGTGGCGGCCCTGCGCGGCGAGCACGATGACGCGGGCATCGGTGCCGGCGGAGATGTCCTCCACCAGGTCCGGGAGTTCGCGCCAGAACGGTGCGATCATCGAGTTCGCCTTCTCCGGCCGGTTCATCGTGAGACGAGCGACATGGTCGCGCACCTCCACCTCGAAGCAGCGGTAGCCGGATCCGGTCATCAGTACGCCCCTCCCGTCAAGCAAGGTCGCGCCAGTCAAGCGCGTGAGCGGAGAATTTGCTGACGGAGCTAGAGCATCACGCCGAAGAGCAGCGCGGTGAGGCCGCACAGCAGCGAGACGCCGGCCGCGATTCCTCGCTTGGCCGGGTGGTCGCCGGCGTTTTGATGCACCAGTGCTCCGATGCCGGAGATCAGCACGAGCAGCATCTTGATGCCGAGCAGCATGGACCAGCCCCTGCTCGTCTGCTCGCTGGGAATGGCAAGCATCGACCACAGCCCCGTCGCGACCGCGATGCCGAATGCCGGCCACGCCACCCGCGAGAAGGCTCTCGCTGCGACCTTGCCGGATCCGGGGTAGGCGCGGCCGACGACCGGCACGACCGCGCCCACCACGATCTGGCCGCCGATCCACACCGTGATCGCCAGCACGTGCAGCACGACACGGACCGTGTCCAAGTCGAACACGACGACCCGGCTCACTTCGCTGATTGCTGTCATGGTCGACCTCGTGATGTCGGTTCAGGCGGCTGCCTCGGTCACGGTTGCCCAAGCTCCTCAACAGGCACGAGTGCTCAGCAGGCACGAGACATGCCAAGAGTATGCTGATTGCTGAGTTCGTCAAGCGGATCGCTGCGGTGGAGGTGCTGTCCGCCACGTGTCTGCGTGCCTTGCGCGAAGACGCCTGCGACCGACGGGCTGCGAGGGCGGAGCGTGTGCAGGGGTGTCCGCGCGCAGTTTTGCGACGCCACCCACCCCCAGCGTCCAGCAATGGCGTCGCAACTGTTTGAGCGAGGAGGTTGAGCACGGAGGCCCCTGCCCACGTTGCGCCCGGGCATCGAGGCCAGCGGTAATCTGCGACAGTGTGCGACAGTGGACGAACCGCAAGCGGCGCCCCATCACACCCACCATGCACCCACGCACCCGATGACAACGCTTGTCGCCCGGTGATCGAGGCTGAGACTCCGGCGGCCGGGCGAGCAGCGAAGGTGCTGACCGTGTCCGACGGCGTGATCGCAGGCACCCGCGAGGACCGCAGCGGCGATGCACTCGCCGCAGCGTTGGCCGCCGACGGATACGACGTGATCGAGCGCAGGGCGGTGGCCGACGGCGTCGATTCCGTGGCCGAGGCGCTGCGAGCAATGTCGACTGGCTTCGCAGGACTCGTCGTCTCCACGGGCGGCACCGGCTTCACCGAGCGTGACCTCACGCCCGAGGGCACACGTGCAGTGCTGGAGCGCGAGGCGCCAGGACTCGCCGAAGCCATGCGGCTGGCGAATCCGCTCGGCCGCCTGTCGCGTGGCGTGGCGGGCATCATCGGACACACGATCGTGCTGAATGCGCCGGGCTCAACCACCGGATGCGTCGAGTGCTACGGTGCCGTGGCCGACGTGCTGCCGCACGCCTTGGCGCTGCTGGCCGGCCAACGACTGCACTGATGTCCGCCGATGCCGACCGCGCGCTGATGCGGCGTGCGGTCGAGTTGGGCGAACTGGTGCGCGGCACCACAGCGCCGAACCCGTGGGTCGGCGCTGTGCTGTCGATCCGCGACGGCGCAGCATTCGACGGCGCCACCCAGCCGCCGCCGGGCCGTCACGCCGAGATCGTGGCGCTCGAGGCGGCCCGCGCTCGCGGTGCAGACCCAGCCGGGGCAACCCTGTTCACCACGTTGGAGCCGTGCTCGCACACGGGCCGTACGCCACCGTGCGTCGAAACGATCATCGCAGCAGGAGTCGAGCGGGTGGTCATCGGCACGGCTGACCCGGACCCCAACGTGTCCGGTACGGGGATTGAGGCGCTGCGCGCAGCGGGCATCGAGGTCGTCGCCGGGGTTGGCGCCTCCGAAGTCGAAGCCTCGCTGCGCCCCTACCTGCACCAGCGCCGCGCCGGCCGGCCGTGGGTGGTGCTCAAGCTGGCCTCCACGCTCGACGGACGCACCGGCGCGCCTGACGGCTCGTCGCAGTGGATCACTGCTACGGCTGCACGTGCCGACGCTCATGGGCTGCGCGCACGCTGCGATGCGGTGCTCGTGGGTGCACGGACGGTGCGCGCTGACAACCCTCGCTTGACGGTCCGGGATCTGCCCCTCGACGATCCCCGCCGACCGCTGGTCGCGCTGCGCGACGGGCAACAGCCGACCTGCCGTCTGCCGATCACGCCGAGTGCGGCTGCTCGCCTCGATCCGCGCCGCTACGTGCTCGGCACGGCACCTGCGCGCGCCGAGATACGGCCTTGCGTCGAACTCGGCGGACCGCTGCCGGAGGTGCTGTGCCGGCTCGCAGCCGACGGTGTGGTGGAACTGCTGGTCGAAGGCGGCGCTCGCGTCGCAGGCGACCTGCACCGCGCCGGCCTCGTGGACGAGTACGTCGTGTACGTGGCGCCGGCGCTCATGGGCGGCGATGACGGGCGGCCGCTGATGGCGGGCGCCGGCGCGGGCACCATGGACGCACTCTGGCGCGGTCAGATCGCCGATGTCCGCCGGGTGGGTCCCGACGTGCGTCTCGTGGTCCATCGGCTCGCTGCCCAGCCCGCGCAGCACTCGGGCGGAGCGTGCCCCGCTACCGTCGGCGCCGATCCGCTCGCTGCGAGCGCGAGCTGACGTGGCCTGGCTTGAGTTGACCAGATCGGCCGGACCAGACCGGCCAGACCAGACCGGCCAGACCAGACCGGCCAGACCAGACTGGCCTGACCAGACCGGCCCGGCCCGAGAGGACGCCCGATGTTCACCGGACTCGTCGAAGAACTCGGCAGCTTCGCCTGCAGGATCGGGACGCGATATCGGTTCAGTGCGGAGGTCACCCTGCGCGACTCGGCGGTCGACGACTCGATTGCCGTGAACGGCTGCTGCCTGACCGTCGTCGAAGTAGGCAACGGCTGGTGGGAGGCCGACATCAGCGCGGAGACAGCTCGCCGAACGGCGCTGGGCTCGCTGCAGCCGGGCGACCCGGTCAACCTCGAACGGTCGCTGCGCTACGCGGACCGGCTCGGCGGTCACCTCGTGCAAGGACACGTCGACGGGGTTGCGACGATCCTGCAGTCCGCTCCCGACCTGCGTGTCGCCGTGCCTCCCGCGGGCGCCTTGCGCCGCTACATCGTGGAGAAGGGCGCTGTCACGCTCGACGGCGTCAGCCTCACCTGCTTCGACATCGCCGACGATGCGGCTGGAGGCTGCGAGTTCTCCGTGGCCCTCATCCCGCACACCATGTCGATGACCACGTTGGGCGCCGTGCAGCCCGACGACGTGGTCAATCTCGAAGTCGACGTGCTGGCCCGTTACGTCGAGCGATTGCTGGGGCACACTGAGGCTGCAACCGACGATGACTGAGTCCTCCATGACCGACCGATCCGCGGCAAACGACACGCCTGAGGCATCGCCGTTCGCTGACATTCCCGACGCAATCGCCGCGATCGGCCGCGGCGAGATCGTGGTCGTGGTCGATGACGAGGACCGCGAGAACGAAGGCGACCTCATCATGGCGGCCGAGCACGCCACGCCCGAGACCATGGCGTTCTTCGTGCGCTACACCTCCGGCGTGATCTGCGCTCCCTTGGTGGGGGACCGTCTCGACGAACTCGCCTTGCCGCTGATGGTCTCGGTCAACACCGAGTCGATGCGCACCGCGTACACCGTGACCGTGGACGCGGCGGAGGGGACGACGACGGGGATCTCCGCGGCGGACCGTGCGCACACGCTGAATCTCCTGGCTGACCCGACATCGGGTGCCAACGACTTCAACCGTCCCGGCCACGTGCTGCCGCTGCGCTACCGTCCCGGCGGCGTGCTCAAGCGGGCCGGTCATACCGAGGCCGCCGTGGACCTGGCCCGCCTGGCTGGCTGCCAGCCTGCCGGCGTGCTCTGCGAGGTCGTCAACGACGACGGCACTATGGCTCGACTGCCGCACCTCGTGCAGTTCTGCCGGCAGCACGACCTGCTGCTGATCTCCATTGCCGACCTGATTCGCTACCGACGGATCAACGAACGCTTGGTGGACCCGGTTGCCCAAGCCCGCATTCCCACCATCTACGGCGAGTTCACCGGGCACGTCTTCCGCGACTTCGACGACACGGAGCACTTGGCACTCACCTTCGGCGCGGTCATGGGCGCCGAACCGGTACTGGTGCGCGTCCACAGCGAATGCCTGACCGGCGACATTCTGGCCTCGATGCGCTGCGACTGCGGCGCACAGCTGCACGCTGCGCTGGAGGCCATCGCCGAGGCAGGCGCAGGCGTGCTCGTCTACCTGCGCGGGCACGAAGGCCGTGGCATCGGCATCGGGCACAAGATCGCCGCGTACTCGTTGCAGGATCGCGGTCGCGACACGGTGGACGCGAATCTCGAACTCGGCCTGCCGGTGGACAGCCGGGAGTACGGCATCGGGGCGCAGATCCTGGCCGAGCTCGGCGTTCAGCGGATGCGGCTCATCACCAACAACCCGAACAAGATCGGCGGACTGTCCGGCTACGGACTCGAGATCACCGAGCGAGTGCCGACGTCGGCGGGTGCGAACCCGCACAACCAAGCGTACCTGCGCACCAAGAAGATGCGCATGGGCCACCTCATGGACGACCTGGTGGACGACACAGTGGACGACATCGCTGTCGCTAGGGGATGATCTTGGAGATCGGCATCTCCACGATGTCGGTTGCGCCCCGCTCGATCAGCTCGGGGATGAGCACGTTGATCTCGTGCTTGGGTGCAACGGTCTCGACCGCGTAGGCCTCGCCTCCCCACAGCTCGTTCACGGTCGGCGCCTTCATCGAGGGAAGCACGCCGACGACCGCGTCGAGATGCGTGCGGGTCACATTCAGCTTCACCAGCACTTTGCCTCGCGCATCGAGCACGCCGTCGAGCAGGGTCTTGACTTGCGTCATCGCCCGACGCTTCGCCGGGTCACCGTAGGCGGCGCGATTGGCGAAAATCTCGGTGTAGCTCACGAGTATCTCGTCGATGATGCGCAGGCCCGCGGCATGCAGCGCCCGGCCAGTCTCGGTGAGGTCCACCACTGCGTCCACGATCTCGGGGGCCTTGGCCTCAGTGGCGCCGTAGCTCAGCCGAACATCGGCCACTACGCCTCGATCCGCGAAGAAGCGCCGGGTGAGCTCGGGGTATTCGCTGGACACGCGCACGCCGTCGGGCAGATCGCCCAGCGACTGGTAGTCGCTCTGCGCGGGCACCGCCACGACGATGCGCACCGGCCGCGACGTGGCCTTGGAATAGCGCAGCTCTCCCAACGGCAACACGTCGGCGCTGGTCTCCTCGATCCAGTCCCGTCCCGAGATGCCCACGTCGAACAGGCCGTCGGCCACGTAGGAGGGAATCTCCTGCGGGCGCAGGATGCGCACGTCATCGATGCGCGGATCGTCGATCGTGGCTCGATAGTCCACTGCGGATCCCCGGCGAACAGGCAGGTCGGCGTCTGCGAAGAGCTGGAGGGTTGCTTCCTCCAGCGAGCCCTTGGGCAGCACGAGCTTGAGCACGGCCGGCAACGGTACCTCAAGCTCATTCGCGAACCAGTCTCTGTACATGACACCTTGCGCTGCCGGCAGTTCGGTCGGGCCGCACTGGGGGCGTGGCGGGGGAGGCTTGCGGCCTGCCGGTCTTTGGACTGTGGTTGGGCGCGCGGTCCGGGCGTACTCGGGGCGTGGCGGGTTCGGCGCGATGACCTTGCGCTGCCAGCAGTTCGGTCGGGGCGTGGCGGGGGAGGCTGTTCTCGTGGTGGTCAGGAGCGAGAATCAGACCGGGCGGTGTGCGAGCATCGGTCCGGGCGGGCCGGCCGCAGGGTTTCGGCCATCGGAGTTGCGAGCCGTGCTCGCGCATCAGTCCGGAGCGGTGCGGGGGCAGGGTCAAGGACGCCGTGCCGCTGACCCTTTCGATCGATGACCCTGGGGTCCGGGTAGGGGCAGCTCAGGACCTGTCGGCCCCAAGTTCATGCAGGCGGGGCTCGGGTTGTAGTGCCCGCGGTGGTACTGGTGTCGGTTGTGGGCCGTCCGTCCGGCTCGTGCGGCGGCTGCTTGGCTGCTTGGCTGGTGGCTGATTGCCGGCGGCACTGGCAGCGACTATTGGGGCTGGTTTCGCTGATGAGCTGTTGGCTGGCGGCGTGTTGGCCGGTGACGGTGTGTCGGGTTGCTGCGGGCCGCGAGCATCTGGTCGTTCGGCTGGCGGCGATGCGGCTGGTTGGGGTTTGGTGGGTGGCAGGAGTTGGTAGCGGCCGGTGTCGGGGTTGTGTTGGACGGTGAAGCCGTTGTGGTGGATGTTGTGGTGGTGGCAGCGGTGGCACACCGACACGAGGTTGTCGAGGTCGGTGTGTCCGCCGTGCTGCCATTCGACGATGTGATGCGCACGACACAGCTCAGGTGCTGCTCCACAGCCGACGCAGCCTTGGTCGCGCACGGTGAGCGCGCTGCGCTGCAGCTCGGTGGCGGAGCGGCGGCGTCTGCCCATGCGCAGCTCGCCGGTGGCCTTGTCGAAGATCGCTGGCAGCACGCCCGCATCGACGGCGATCTTGGCGATCTCAGAAATCGGCACCGGGGTGCCGTTCGCGAGCCGTGCGTTCGCAATCTGTTGGTTGACGGTGTCGTAGTCGGCGACGAGCATCAGCGAGGTGCCCGCAGGACGAGCCGCGTCCGGCTCGCACAGGAGCTTGGCGACCGCGTCGGCGGCGCGCTGTGCCGGAGTGAGACGCGCATCAGGGTCTTCATCGCGTAGCAGGCGTGCTGTTGCGGCGTTGACTGCTGCCGCGATGCGGGCGCCGGTGATCGGGTCGAACCGGCCGTTGAGCACCGTCATGCCGGTCTTAGTGCTCGTGAACACGCACGCTTCGCGCTGACGGCGCTGCCGCTCCAGCAGTGAAGCGCCGTCGTCGCCGCTGCAGTCCGAGACGTGACGGGTGACGGTGCGACGGAAATCGTCGTGGCCTTCGATTTGCGCGCGTTCGGCCAGAAACTTCTCGTCAATCGGCGCGTCGCCCGCGGCGCGGACGATCATGTTCGCATGCCCCGCGGGCACCGCGCCCGACACCAGACCCTTACGAGTCGCATCCAGGCTGCCGAGCGCTGCTGCGTTCTTGACGTCGCTGCGCGCCGCACGGCCCGACACCGACAGCACATGCGCCGCCGTGTGCGCGGCGGCAGCTTCGCCGTCCCTTCGGGCGATCTCGCTCAATGCCGCAGCCTCGACTGCTGCCAGCTGCGACCGAGCGTGCCCGACCTGCCTCAGCCGCGACCGCAGCCCCGCGTCGCTGAGCCCCGACACCTCGACGCCCAGCCACGCATCGGGCAGCACACCCGCCGTGCCCGACCCCACACCCGCCGCCGCGCACCCGCCGTCACGTGCTCCGTTGCACTCACCGCTGGTCATGGACACGAACCTAGGCAAGGGGTGCGACACGACCTTCGGCGTGACGCTGCTGGCCGGTTCGTACGGCGGCGCAGCGCTGCTCGGACCGCTCGAGGGCGCGGACTGGCCGTTGCACTCACCGTTGGTCATGGATATGAACCTAGGCAAGGGGTGTGACACGACCTTCGGCGTGACGTTGCTGGCGGGTTCGTACGGCGGCGCAGCGTTGCTCGGACCGCTTGAGGGTGCGGACTGGCCGTTGCACTCACCGTTGGTCATGGGTATGAACCTAGGCAAGGGGTGTGACACGACCTTCGGCGTGACGTTGCTGGCCGGTTCGTACGGCGGCACAGCGTTGCTCGGACCGCTTGAGGGCGCGGACTGGCCGTTGCCCTGCTGGTCACCAGTGCGGTCGCTGCTGCGGGCGCGGTCGCCGGTCACGAAAGAAACCGTACGCAAGGGGTGTGACACCGGCCGTCGCGCCTCGGTGGTGGGCACGGACCGCGATGTCGCTGCTGGTCATCTGCAAGAACGAGTGCAAGGGTCTGACCGACATAGTGCAAGGGTCTGACCGACATATCGGCATGCCGGCACGCCCCAGTCGGCCAGGCTGTTCGGCGATTCAGCCTCCAGTCGATTCAGCCTCCAGTCGACTCAGCCTCCAGTCGACTCAGCCTCCAGTATCAAGGTGATGCGTCAGCAGGTTCACGCGAGCGGTCACCTCGCCGCGGTTCGCTGCGCCGGCATGTTCGACAGCCTGACGCGGTCGGCGCCTACTCGGCAGCGGTGAGGTGCTTGTGAACCTCGACGTAGGCGAGGCGAATCTGCTGCAGTGCGCCTCGCAGCGTGTCTGCGGCGGGCAGCTCGTCTGCCAATTGGTCCACCAGGAGTCCGAGTGCGTCGATGGGCAGCTTGGCTTCGGCCAGGTCGGGCGGATCCCTGCGCAGATGCAGTGCAGCCAGCTCGAACAGCCCCATCATGTGGTTCTGGACGATCTCCGCAGAGGGAACCGACACCAGCTGCTCTTGAGCCTCGCGCAGCCGATCGTTCATCTCGGCCAGCTCTTCGGGGTCGAACGGCTCACCGGTGCGCGGATCGATGGGGTACCCGGTCTCGGGGTCGATGTCGAACGCCGCGCCGAAACCGCCTGGGTCGTCGGCCGTGCGTGACGCATCGGCGCCAGATGCGCTCGCACCGCCGGCGGTGCCGTCGGAACGGTCCGGCGACGGCCCAGCGGGCGTCTCGCGAGGAACTCGATGTTCGCCCCCCGGCGTCCACAACGTGCTCATCGGCGCTCTCCTCGCTCGTCCTGCCGTCGCCGGCGCCACGCTGCGGCCTCATCGCCGGGAACTGCTGGGGCCGCCGATGGGGTCGGAGGTGAGGCTGTGCTGGGCGGCTTCGGCTCTGTTACCCTACGGCGCTCACCACGCAAGCAAGCGGGGTCTGACCCTCACCGAACCGCCGCAGGGCGAGTTTCGGTGCTGGGCACACAACACACTCCGACTGGACGAGGAGCATCCTTTGGACAAGCGAGTACGGCCATAGCACGCGCAAGCGACGGTGACGCCCGAATCAACGAGGACATCAGGGTCCGCGAGGTTCGCTTGGTTTCACCCGATGGCGAGCAGATCGGCATCACATCGGTTCCTGAGGCCTTGCAGATCGCCCGCAACCTGGACCTCGACCTGGTCGAGGTTGCGCCGAACGCGGCGCCGCCGGTCTGCCGGATCATGGACTACGGCAAGTACAAGTACGAGGCGGCGCAGCGGGCAAAGGAATCGCGACGCAAGTCGACGCACGCGGGGCTCAAGGAGATGAAGTACCGGCCCAAGATCGGGTCCGGTGACTTTGGCACCAAGACGGCCAAGGTCAGCAAGTTCCTCGAGGAAGGCCACAAGGTCAAAGTCACCGTGATGTTCCGGGGGCGCGAGGTCTTCCATCCTGAGCTCGGCGGCCAGATCCTGGAACGGATCGCGCAGGAGGTCGCCGACGTGGGCAAGGTCGATCAGTTTCCCCGACTGGACGGGCGCAACATGACGATGCTGCTCAGCCCGGACCGCGTATCGCGCCAGCGCCGCAGAGCAGCAGACTCGCCCAGCGATTGAGTACACGAGCAGAGCAGCAGCACCATGCCCAAGATGAAGACCCACAGCGGCGCCAAGAAGCGCTTCAAGACCACCGGCACCGGCAAGCTGGTGCGTCGCAGGAGAAATCGCAATCACCTGCTGGAGAAGAAGTCGTCGGCGCGCAAGCGGCGTCTGGCGCTCGAAGGCGAGGTCTCGCCGGCCGATGCGAAGCGAGTCAACCAGATGCTGGGCCGCTGAGCCGTTCCGCACAGCCCCAGCCCAGTCCAGCACTGGCTAGACGCCCCAGCAGGCACTAGTCAGCCCAATCTCGACCAGCCCGACCCCGACCAGCCCAACCCCGACCAGCCCAACCCCGACTAGCAAGGACGAAGCAACGTGGCGAGAGTCAAGCGTTCTGTAGCCAGCCGCACTCGTCGCAAGGCGACGCTGCGCAAAGCCAAGGGCTACTACGGCAACAAGAGCCGGTCGTACCGGGCCGCCAACGAGCAGGTCATGCACAGCGGGCAGTACGCGTACCGCGATCGCCGGGCCCGCAAGGGCGAGTTCCGCCGACTGTGGATTCAGCGCATCAATGCCGCTGCCCGGCAGAACGGCACGACCTACAGCCGTCTGATGCACGGGCTCGACGCCGCAGGCGTGGCCGTCGACCGCAAGCATCTGGCGGACCTCGCCGTGAGCGATGCCGCAGCATTCGCGGCGATCGTCGAGCGTGCCCAGGCAGCCGTTTCCGAGACAGCCCTGCCGAGCGAGGCAGCCGTTTCCGAAGCGCCCTCGCCACGCGAGCCTGCAGCGGCCGGGGCAGCCGTCCCCAGCGAGGCAGTCTGAGCACTCGCGCCCCGGCACCCTCGAAGGCCGCGCTCGCACGGCTGTCGCGTTTGGTGCGCGACCGGCGCCGGCGAGACGCCACCGGCATGGCGGTGGTGGAGGGACCCAGAGCGATCGATGGGGCGCTGGCCAGCGGTGCCACGCTCGAGGCCGTGCTCGCCAAACCCGAGCTGGTGGACCGTTACGCGCCTTGGGGCCTCGACGAAGACCATCCCGACGCGTGTCGGCTCGGCGCAGGCTTTCGGCAGCGGATCGGCACGATCTACGCCGTCCCCGCTGACGTGCTCGACCCCCTCGCTGATGCCATGAACCCGCAAGGCGTCATGGCCACAGCGCCCTTCGCGGACACGTCCCTCAGCGCGGCAGTCCAAGCCGAACGGGTGGTGGTGCTCGAGGCCGTGCGGGACCCGGGCAATGCAGGCGCAGTGGTTCGCAGCGCAGCAGCCGCGGGATTCGGCGCGGTCATCGCCACCGAAGGCACGACCGACCTGTGGAGCCCGAAAGCGCTGCGCGGCGCAGCAGGGCTGACCTTCGGGCTGTCGGTATGCCGTGGGCAGTCGACTGCCGATGTGCTCGACGCGCTGCACGACGCCGGCCACATGCGGGTGCGAGCTACGCCCGCGGGCGCGCTCGGGCTCGATGCGGTGCCGTGCGCTGAGCGGATGGCGCTCGTGGTGGGCAACGAGGCGCACGGGTTCTCCGCGCAGGCGGTAGACGGCACCGACATCGCCGTCGCCATACCGATGCAACCGCCAGTGGACTCGCTCAACGTGGCCGTGGCAGCCGCCGTGCTGATGTATGCCATGCGCCCACGCGAGGTCGGCGACGGCGTGGCCGGCAGTTCGTCCAGTCTCGTACCCTGCTCGGTGTGAGCGGCACCGACACGGACGGCCATGGCAGCGGCGGCTCAGCCGGAGAGCCCGCTGTCGAGGCTTCCGGCGCCACGCTGCTCGCCGAGATCGAGGCGGCGCGTGGTGCAGGGCTGGCTGCAGTAGCGGCGGCTGCCGGCGTCGAGGAGCTGGCACAGGTGGAGTCGACGCTGTTCGGGCGCAAGTCCTCGCTGGGACACATCAAGCAGACGCTGGGCTCGATTCCTGCGCAGCAGCGAGCTACCGTCGGGCGGGCGCTCCATGAGGCACAGCAGGCGTTGCGCGCAGCCCATGCGCGAGCAGCCGAGCAGCTCACCTGCGCTGCACGCAGCGTGCAGCTGCAGCGCGAGTGGATGGACCTCACCGAGATTCCGACGGGCCCCCAGCGCGGTCACCTGCATGTGGTCACCCAGACCACCGAACGGCTCGAAGACGTGTTCGTGGGCATGGGATTCACGGTCTCCGAGGGTCCCCAAGCCGAGTCCGACTGGTACAACTTCGAAGCCCTGAACCTGCCGGTCGCACATCCCGCTCGTTCCATGTGGGACACGCTCTACCTGGACATGGGCGCATCCGACATGGGGGCGTCCGGTGTGCTGTTGCGCACCCACACCTCACCGGTGCAGATCCGGGTCATGGAGGCACAGCCGCCGCCGATCTACACCGTCTGCCCGGGGCGGGTGTTCCGGCGCGACACCGCAGATGCCAGCCACATGCCGGTCTTCCACCAGATCGAAGGTCTCGTCGTGGACCGGGGCATCTCCTTCACCGACTTGGCGGGCACGCTTGAGGAGTTCACCTCGGCGTACTTCGGCACGTCCATCTCCTCCCGGCTGCGACCTTCGTACTTCCCCTTCACTGAGCCCTCAGCCGAGTTCGACATCAGCTGCGGCCTGTGCGACGGCTCGGGCTGTCAGACCTGCGCGCGCACCGGCTGGATCGAGCTGGGCGGCTGCGGCATGGTGCATCCCAACGTGCTGGTCAACTGCGGCATCGACGCCGAGGAATGGACCGGGTTCGCCTTCGGCTTCGGCATCGACCGCCTGGCGCTGATGCGCCACAGCATCGACGACCTGCGGGAGATGTACACCAACGACCTCCGTTTCCTGCGGCAGTTCTGATGGCAGGCCCGATGGCAACACTGATGGCAGGCCTGACGGCAACACCGACGGCAGGTCTGACGGCGCGCCGCGCGGACGTGCGTATCGAACGAATCGAACGAGACGAGCGAACCCGAGGCCGAGCCAGATGAAGGTGCTGCTGAGCTGGCTGCGCGAGTTCGCGTCCATCGAGGGCGAACCGGACGAGCTGGCGGATCACCTCAGCGATCTCGGCATGGCCGTGGAAGAGATGCGCCTGCTGCCGAGGCTCGACGGGGTCGTGGTGGCCCGCGTCGCCGGTCTGCGGCCCCACCCCGACGCGGACCGCATCCAGCTGGTCGACGTCGAGCTTCCGAGTGCCGATGGCGCGGGCGCTGATAGGGCCAGCACCGGCGGAGCGCTGCAAGTGTGCTGCGGGGCCTTCAACATGGCCGTCGGCGATCTGATACCGCTCGCCACGCTCGGCACCACCATGCCCGGCGGTCTGGAGATCGGCAGGCGCCGCATGCGCGGCGAGGTCTCCGAGGGGATGTGCTGCTCCGCAGCCGAGCTGGGGCTCGGCGCAGATGCAGACGGCATCATGGTCCTGCCGAGCGACATGGAACTCGGTGCTCCGCTCATGTCCCAGCTGGGGCTGGCAGGCGACGTGCTGTACGACCTGGAGGTGAACCCGAACCGACCCGACGCCATGTCGGTGGCCGGTGTGGCCCGCGATCTCGCAGCACGGCTCGGTGCGCCGTTTCGGATTCCGCAGCCCACCGTGGTCGAGTCCGGCCACGACATCGGCGCCGTTGCTTCGGCGGAGATCATCGACCGGGAGCTCTGCGGCAGATTCGGCGTTCGTGTCGTCAGCGAGGTGTCCGTCGGCGAGTCGCCGCTGTGGATGCAGGCTCGCCTCGCCCTGTGCGGCATGCGTCCGATCAACTCCGTCGTGGACGTCTCGAACTACGTGATGCTCGAGCTGGGCACGCCGAACCACACCTATGACCTGGGGAGGGTTCCCGCTGGACATCTCGCGACCCGTCGCAGCACTGGTGGCGAACGTCTGGTGACGTTGGACGGCGTCGAACGCGACATGCAACCAGGTGACGGCCTCATCGTCGATCGCGATGACCGGCCGATCGGCATCGCCGGCGTGATGGGCGGCGAGAGCACGGAGATCAGCACCGAGACTTCTGCCGTGCTCGTCGAGCTCGCGTCGTGGGACCGCCTGTCGATCACCCGCACCTCGCAGCGTCTCGGCCTGCGCTCGGAAGCCTCCATGCGATTCGAGCGAGGCACCGACTACGAGCTGGTGCCGGTCGCCTTGGATCGGTTCTGCGAGCTGCTGGACGCCGCAACCCCCGGCGGTGTGTCGGTGCGCCGCGGCCGACTCGACGTGCGTGGCGAGCTTGCTGCGCCTGCTCGTGTACGCGTGCGCCCGGGTCGCATCAGCCACCTGCTGGGGCGGTCATTCGCCGCCGCAGAGCTGAGCGGGCTGCTCGATCCCATCGGATTTGGCTGTGCTGTGGCCGGCACTGTTGCGGCCGAGCGCGATGCCGCAGGGCTCGACGGTGTGCCCAGCGACGCACTCGACGTCGCGTTGGACGTCACCGTTCCCAGCTTTCGGCCCGATGTCGTCACCGAGACGGATGTGGCCGAGGAAGTCGCACGCCACTACGGCTACGGCAGGCTCGGACGCACGGTCCCGCGTTCGCCCGCGCCGGGCAGGCTGACGCCGGCTCAGCACCTGCGCCGCGACCTGCGTCGCGTCGTCGTCGGGGCCGGGGCGAGCGAGGCCATGCCCAATCCATTCTTGGCGCCCGACGCGCTGCGTCGCGCCGGCATGGAGAACGCCGAGCCGACCAAGGCCGAGCCGATCAGGCTGCTGAACCCGCTCGCGGCCGAGGAATCGGTGTTGCGCCCGTCACTGCGTCCCGGTCTGCTCGCTGCCGCCGCCTACAACGGCGCTCACCGCAACGATGCTGTGTGCCTGTTCGAGCTGGGCGTGGTGTTCGCTCGGCCTCCCGTTGACGTGCCGTCTGACGCACCCGCATCCGTCGATGCGATCTCCGCGGGTGCTGCTACGGGGGCATTGCCGGTCGAGACCGAGCAGCTGGGCGTCATCTGGGCCGACAGCGGTGCTGCAGCCGCAGTGCAGCTGTGGCATCTGATCGAAACGGCCTACGGTCTCGACGGCTCGCTCGCCAATGCACGCGATCTCCCGGGCATGCACCCTGCGCGCGCGGCTCGCGTCCTGATCGCCGGGCAGGCCGTGGGCGTGGTGGGCGAGATCGACCCGGCCGTGTGCGATCGCCACGGTCTCGGGCAGCGCTGCGCTTGGCTGGAGCTCGACGTCACGCAGCTGCTCGCAGCCGCAGCCGCGGCGGCGCACCGTCCCTATCGGCTGGTCTCGACCTACCCGTCCAGCGACATCGACCTGGCGTTCGCCGTGCCGGATCACGTGCCGGCATCGGCGGTCAGCGATTCGCTGCGCGCCACCGGCAGCCCGCAGGTGCGATCGGTGGCTCTCTTCGACGTCTACCGGGGCGACCAGATGCCCCCCGGCACCCGCTCGCTGGCGTATCGGCTCCGGCTGCAGGCCGACGACCGCACGCTGACCGACGATCACGTGGCCGAGGTGCGCCGGCGCTGCATCGACGCCGTCGAACGCGAACACGGCGCCCAGCTCCGCTAGCTTCCGGCGAGCCAGCTAGCTTCCGACGAGCCGTCGTTGAGTAGCCAAGCTGTCGTTCAGTAGCGAAACCGACTCAGTAGCCAAACCGGGTCAGTAGCCCAGCTCGACGAAGACCGGACCGATCAGCGGTTCGCCGGCGATCCTGCGTGCCACGTTCGCAGCGACGCGGTCGGCGAGCAGTGCCAAGCCCATCTCAGGCGTGTTGGCGATGTGCGGCGTGATCAGGCAGTTGGGGAGCGTCCACAGCGGATGGCCCTGCGGCAGCGGCTCGGGGTCGGTGACATCCAGTGCTGCGCCGCCGATCTGGCCCGAACGCAGCGCCGTCACCAAGTCGTCGGTGACGATGTGACCGCCCCGTGCCACGTTCACCACCCAAGCGTGCGCCGGCAGTGCTGCCAGCTCCGCAGCGCCGACGATCCCGGCAGTGTCGGGGGTGAGCGCCAGCGCCAGCACCAGCACGTCCGTGCCCGCCAGCACCTCCGCCAGCGCAGCGGGGCCTACCACCCGCGCCGCGCCCTCCATGGGCTGCGGCCGATTGCGCAGCACGGTCACGCTGGCGCCGAACGGTGCCAGCAGCCGCAGCAGCGATTCCGCGATGCCGCCGCCGCCGAGCACCGTCACCGATGCGCCGAGCAGATTGCGCCCTTGCGGCGTGCTCCACCGGTCGGTGCGGGCGTAGGCGGCCATGCCGCGCAAACCCGCCAGCGTCAGCATCAGCGCATGCTCGGCCACAGGTTCCGCGTAGACGCCCTTGCCGCAGTACCACTCGATTGACGGCCGCGCGGTCACGATGTCCGCCACCGGCTCGATCCCGGCGTAGGGGAGCTGCACCCAGTCGATGCCGCCGTGGGCGTCCACGAAGTCTCCGATCAGGTGTGCCTGGGCGGGCTCGGCCCACACCAGCCCGGTGGCCTGCTCGGGCGCGCTCAGCGTGCCTCCGCCTCGCACGACAGCGTCGGCGAGCGCAGGCCGCCTCCAGCAGTCGGGCGCCACCGCAACCAGCGACCGCGTCATGTCACGTCGTGCGGCTTGCCCACCCTGGAGGTGAGGCGTTCGCGGCGGCCGCGGATGAGCCTCCACGTGACGCGTTCGTGCCTGGGGGAGATGCCCATCGCCTGACGGATGACGCGTTCGTCCACGTCCTCAGGTGCCGGCGTGAAGCCGATCGCGGTAGCCATGCGCACCCCGTTGCGCGCGAAGAACGACGAGGCGATGCGCTCGAACTGAGCCAGCACTTCCATCTCGGGTTCCAGTTCGCTGATCACCGAGCAAAGGTAGGCGAAGTTCTTGATGAACAGCATCAGCTCCTTGGGTATGCGTGCGCCGTTGGCCAGCAGTCCCGAGATGAGCGCTCTGAACTCTGCAGTGAACTCCGCCTCGCTGAGCTCCAAGGGGTCGAAGTCGGGCCGGTCGAGGCGCAGCTCTTCGATGACCCGCTGGGGATCGCTGCCGGGTCCGAATGCGCCCAGTTCGATCATCCCCGCGATCTGCGCTTGCAGGTCGCCGGTGAGCAGGCCGACCACGTAGCGCAGGAACGCCACACGCTTGGGTCCTTCGAGGCGTCCGGTGATGCCGAAGTCGACCAGTCCGATGACCGGCGGCTGGCCAGGCGGCGTGCCTTCGGTGTCGATGAACACGTTGCCGGCGTGGAAGTCGCCGTGGAACACGCCCGTCATGCATGCGCCGTGGAGCAGCGCGTCGTTCATCTGGCGGAAGAGCGCAGCCGCATCGCCCTCGCCGAGGTCCTCGGGCTGCAGCTCGCTGAGCGGACGACCTGCCACCGGGCTCATCACGATCACCCGCTCGGTCACGCCGTCAAGCACCGGTTCGGGCACCTGCCAGCGGCCAGTGGCGACCGAGCGCAGCGCCCTGCGCACCTCGAAGAGGTTCGCGACCTCCACTCGAAAGTCGAGCTCTTCGGAGATCGTCTCGGCGAAGAGCTCCACCAGCGCCGGCGGGTTTGCCAGCGCAGCGATCGGAATGCGGCCCACCAGCTTCGGCGCGATCCACGCCAGCACAGCGAGATCGCGTTCGACGCTCCTGCGGATGTCGGGCCGCTGCACCTTGACCACGACCTGCGTGCCGTCGGCCAGCCGAGCTTTGTGTACTTGGGCGATCGACGCGGCTGCGGTGGCCACAGCGTCGAACTGGGCAAAGCGTTCGTCGATCGGGCCCAGCTCTGCCTCCACCACGCCGCGGACTGCCGGCCACGGTGCCGCGGGCACCTGATCACGACACAGCCGGCATTCGGCCACCAGCGCGTCGGGGAAGACGCCCTCGCCCGCAGCGATGAGCTGTGCCAGCTTGATGTAGGCAGGTCCCAGCTTGGTCGCTGCCAGCCGCAGTCGCCGATAGGTCTGCTCCCGACGCTGTTCGGGGTCGAGCCGCCGGTCCAGCATCCGGCCGGCGTACACCGCCCAGCCGATGCGTGCCGCGGTGACGACCAGCCTTCCCAGCGGCGGAAATCGCGGCCGCTCCACGAGCGCCGGCACGCCTGCAGCGATGGCTCGCCGCAGCGGCGCCACCTCCGCAAGGTAGCGGTCCTGGGGGGCCGAGGTTCCGACATCGATATGCGTGTCGGCGGGCGGCAAGGTGCCGGCTTCCACGCGCCCTCCCGGCGATGGTGCGGTCGCCGGCGTTGTCGTGTTCCCAGGCGCGTGCAGGTTCCCAGGCGCGTGCAGCCGCAGTCGCATGCGCGACGGGCCCCAGATGCCCATCGAGAGCGGCTTCCATTGGACCGGTTCGGCCAGCTCGAAGCGCTCCACCCGCTCGACGAAGGCGCGCAGAGCCTCTTGCAGTTCCGCCCGCGCCAAGAACGCGCCCAGGCAGTGGTGTGCGCCGCTGCCGAAGCTGAGGTGCGGATGCTCGCGCGTCACCGTCGGATCGAACTCGTACGGGTCTGGGGCCGACGGGTCCGGGCTTGGCGGTGCCGGGCCTGAAGACGCTTGGCCTGAAGACGCTTGGCCCGAAGACGCTGGTGCCGACACGTCGGTTGCGTGCGCTGGGCAGCTTCCGCTCAGGCTGGCGGCGTGCAATCCGATCATGACGACCGTGCCGGCTGGGAACAGCAGACCGTCCACCACGACGTCGGCAGTGGTGATGCGCATAGCGGTGCGCACGGCGCCGATGTAGCGAAGCGACTCTTCGACGTAGGCGGGGATCTGTTCGGGATCGGCTCGCAGCGCTGCGTAGCGCTCTGGCCTGTCCGCCAGCACCGCGAGCATCGCACCGAGCTGATTGCGGGTGGTGTCGGCGCCTGCGATCAGCAACGCTTCGACCATGCCGATGAGTTCGTCACCGCTCAGCCGGTCGCCTTCGTCGCTCGCGTCGATCCATTCGGTCAGCAGGTCGTCGGCGGGTTCGCGGCGTCGGCGCTCGATCAGGTCGACGACGTAGGCACCGAGTTCGGCTCGGGCTGTGGCGATGTCGCCGAGCTTGGCCAACACCGCTTCGGCGTCGCCGTCGAACAGCCCGAAGATGGTCTCGGCCCAGCGGCCGAACTGACCCCAGTCATCGTCGGTCACGCCGAGCAGGCGGCAGATCACCGGCACCGGATACGGATCGCACAGTTCCGAGACGACTTCGCCGTCGCCTTCGGTCACCATCGGGTCGATCAGGTGCCCAGCGTGGGAGGCCATGAACGGCCGCAGGCGGTCGGCTGCAGCCGGCGTGAACGAGGGGCCGAAGAGCCGACGCAGACGGCGGTGATCGTCACCTTCCATCGCCAGCACGTTCGGCCGTGCCTGCATGGCCTCGCCGTTGCTGCCGTTGCTGCTGCCGGCGGCAGGTGTGTCGCCACGGACTCGCGACATGAGTGCGTTCACGTCCATCGCAGCCTGCTGCCGGCCGTCCAGCATGGCGATGCCCGCGAGCACCGAGATCCAGGTGGGGTCGCGCAGGATCGTGCGGGCTTGGCGGTAGCCGTGAACGAACAGCCCGAACGGTGTGCGCACGACCCAGTCGCCGGTGCGGTTCAGCTCTCGGCTCATCGCCACCAAGTCGGCAAACTCGCCGATGGCGAAGTCCGCGAACGGCACCGCGCCCTCGTCATCGACCGAACGCATCGCCTCGTGCTGCGGTCCGGGCGCCCTGGCTGAGGCTTCGCTGGAGGTCTTGGCGGGTGCCGTCGTCGGTCTCGTCTTGGGTTCGGTAGCGGAGTTCGTCGTCGGTTCGGTCGTGGGGGTCGTGGTGCTGTCGCTCACGGGACCTATCTCACCATGAGGACCCGTTCATTCCACCGCGCGAGGTCGACACAGGTCGACACAGGTCGACACGCGTCGGTCGTCACGGCACGCGAATCGACCTGCGGTTCGGACTCGGGACCGACGGGACTCTGCATTACGGCTGTCGTCACGGCACGCGAATCGACCTGCGGTTCGGTCTGCGCAGTGGTGTCGCAGCAGCGTGGTGCCACGACGACGCTGTGCCACGACAGGCTTGGCGCAGGTCGGTCGTTGCTACGGGACTGCGCGTGAGGGCGCTGCGTGCGAGACTCGGCGTCAAGCCGCGCCGAACGCTGCGCGGGTCAGCCGTCGCGACAGACTGCGCCGGTGCGAGTCTTGATGCGCGGTCTGACGTTGGCGTGTCCGGCGTGCGGCGGGCGAGGCCTGTTCACGTCGCCCATGTTGCGCATTCGTGAGCGGTGCCCGACCTGTGGACTGCGCTTCGAACGTATCGAGGGTCACTGGCTCGGCGCGGTCGCACTCAACACCGTTGCCAGCGCAGCGGCGGTGCTGTTGTCCGTGGTCATCGCCATGCTGGTGTTCGGGACCGACACTGGGCTCCGCACGTTGCTCGCTGTGGCGCTGCCAGTCGGCGTGGTGTCGCCCGTGCTGTTCGATCCGTTCTCCAGAACGCTGTGGACGGCGACGGACATGTTGTTGCGCCCGCTCACGTCGAGCGACTTCGAGGAGCGCCCGCCATCCGACAGCAGCGTCGGCAGCCGTGCCCACCGCAGTCGCGATGCCGGCGCTCATAACCGACGGGGACCTTGACGCGCGCGGCGATCTGGACGTGCTGTTGCGCACCGACAGGTTCGGTTCCGACAGGTTCGGTTCCGACAGGTTCGGTTCGGACGGGCTTGGTTCGGACGGGCTTGGTTTCGCCGGCTCGGTTCAGACGGGCTCTGCCAAGTCAACGCAAGTCCACGTCGGCGCAGGCAAACTGTGTCGCAGGCAAGCTCAGGCAAACTGCCGAGACGTCTCCACAGCGCGCTCCCCGACATCCCCGACATGGACACCCCCACCGCCCGCGTAGAACTCGCCGAACGGCTCACAGCGTCCGCCGACAACATCCATGTCGCATACTTGCTGCGGTCAGCCAACGGCAGGGGCGAACGGACACGCAAGACATGACCGAAGTTGCAGCAGCTCGCACCCTCACAGCGTCGATCCTCGAGCGCCCCGGCACACACGACCGCATCCTCGCGGCGCCACTCATCGCAGCAGGCTGCTTCGCAGGCTCGGCCATCGTCGCCATGCTGCACAGGCGGTGACTGCCGCTGTGAGTTCGTCGCGCCGACGCGCTCGCCGCTGGGCAGCGCCGCTCGCTGCGGCGGTGTTGGCGCTCGCGGGCTGTTCTGTGGAGGAGTCCACTCGCGGCGGCGGACTCGTCCCGCCTCAGGCGGCAGCGGCCGCGTCGCCCGCGACCGTCGTCATCACCACCGCGCTCGAGCCGCCGTTGGATGTAGACGACTCGTGGTTCGATGCAGACGACTCGCCGTTCGATGACCCGCTGCTGGATACGGACGGCGTGGAGTGGCTCGATCCCGACGCGGCGACCACGTGGCCCGCGCCGGACCGGGTGCGCGACCCGCTGGCGCATGCACTGCATGTGCTGGAGGCAGCGACGCCGCCGGACGGCTTCGGCGAAGGCACGTTGATCGTGGAAGGTCCCCAGGGGGCGCTGTTGTGGCCGATCATCATCGCTGACACGCCCGAGGCACAGCGGCAGGGACTGATGGGCGTGGAGGACTTCTCTGCGCTGGGCGGGTACGCCGCCATGGCGTTCGTGTACGACAGCGACACCACCGGCGCGTTCTGGATGCGCGACACGCCGCTGCCGTTGCAGATCACGTTCTTCGATGCCGCCGGCGCCTACGTGTCGACTGCGGACATGGAACCGTGCATGCCGCCGACGCCCGACGCTGAATGCGAGCGCTACAGCTCCGACGGTCCGTATCGCATCGCCATCGAGCATCCGGTTGACCCGGCATTCGACATCGGCCTTGACGACGCTGATCGGGTCGAGATTATTGCCGGCGATGGCGGGTGATGAGCGGGCTGCCCGGGATGCGCGGCCTGCCGCCGGGCGGTGTGGCTCACACTGCTGGCCCGGCTCGCACTGCTGGCCCGGCTGACACTGCTGGACCGGCCGGCATCGGATCGCGTCGCTGTCAACTACGCTGCGAAGCAGCCGCTGCGGCGCAGGCGATGCGCCACTGGACATGACGAGAGTCGGATCGGAACCATGCTGAGATTCGCCGAAGAAATCCTGCTCCTGCTGCTGCGAGACGACGACGGCAAGCTGATACACGTTCCCGAGCGCACGTTGGATCGGGTCATCGCGGGCGCCGTGCTGATGGACCTGGCGATGGAGAATCGCATCGACACCGATCTTGAGAACCTCATGCTCATCGACTCCGCGCCGATCGGCGACGGGCTGCTGGACCCCACGCTGGCTCACATCGCCGAGCAACAGGGGGAGGGAGATGCTCGCTACTGGGTGGAGCACGTGGCGTCACGAGCCGAAGCCATCCGCGAGGAGGCATTTGCCCGCTTGGTGGACCGGGGGATTCTGGAGCGCAAGGACGACCGTCATCTGTGGGTGTTCCGCTCTCGCCGCTACCCGATGATCGACGGCAAGGCCGAGCGCGAGGTCAAGCTGCGCATCATGGGCGTGCTGTTCAGCGACGAGATCCCCAGCCCGCGTGACATTGTCATCATCGCGCTGGCCGATGCGTGCGGGATCTTCGGGGAGCTGCTGTCCAAGTCTGAGCTCGAGCAGGCGAGACCCCGCATCGAGCAGGTGCGCAAGCTGGACCTGATCGGCCAAGCCATGACACAGGCGATCCGCGACATCGAGATGTGGCTGGCCAGCGCCACCGCCGGCCGCTTCATGATGTAGCGGCTCCGCGGGTGCCGGCGGGCGGCGAGCCCAGCGCCCGCAGTAATCGGCCCAGTGGCGTGAACCGGCCACAGCTAACGCCCGATATGGCGGCGCGGATGTTTCTGCCGACGAGGCTCAGTTGGTGTTGCGCCGCTACTCCGCTTTTTCTCCGCCCTTTTGCGCACGCGAGATCCTTGAGCCAGCGTGCTTGGCTTCACGGATCCGCACGCTCGCTTACCGGATAGAAATAGTAATATAGATCCCAGTAGCCGTAGTCGTCATTCGACCAGTAGTCGTAGATGCTGTTGGGCTCATCTTCGTCTTCATATCTCATCGGCTCATCACTGCGGTATTCGTATTCGTATTTGTATTCGTCAATGCTGTATCGCTTCGGCGGCTCAAACTTGGGCACGTGGTGATTGACACGGTCATCTTCTTCGTCGTCGTGCCAGTCTTGGTCCTCTTCGTCTCTGTCGTGCCACGCGGAGGTTCCGCTACCGTGGCCGCATCGAGATGCATCACCGGTTCCATAGCCGCTGCGGATCGCGTCACCATTCCCATCGCCAGCTCGGATAGCGTCACCATCGCCGCTGTCGCTGCGGGTCGCATCGCCGTCGCCGCTGCCGCGGCGGATTGCATTTCCGTTGCCGGCTCCTTCTCGAAAGGAATTTCCCTCGCCAGCTCCGTCTCGAATAGCGGCTCCGTATCCACCGTGACTGCGTATGGAATGGCCGTACCCTTGCCCGGTGCGGAATGCGCTTCCGCAACCATTACCGCGCCTGATCGCGTGTCCGTTGCCGGTGCCATCTCGAATCGCGCGTCCATCGCCATTGCCGTCGCGGATTGCGGTGCCGCGGCCGCTGCCGGTCAACACGACAGTAGCTAACCCGTCGCCGCGAACTTCGAGGTTGTTGCTCTCATCGTGAGAAAGGTCGAGGCTGAGGCACCTGGAGGATGCGTTCCACCTGACGCCCGGTGGTAGCGGTGCCGTCGGACCGTGAACGCTGATCTCGACGCTGTAGGTCTGGTCGGCCCAGCACACGCCGTTGACGATCTGATCGGTCACTATCGGATTTCGACGCTGTAGGTCTGGACGGCCCAGTAAAGCGTCGCCTTGGCCCAGTAAACGTTGCCTGCTCCGATGTCGAGTGTATCTGCCGACGCGTATGAGTCGGTCGATCCGTCTGCAGAATCGATAGCGGATCGTTCGGTCAAGTGCGACATCGATTCGGTATAGGCATGAGTATGTGCCATGTTCGCGGCGGGTCTAGTGGGTCAGTTGGCTAGTATCGTTGCTGCTTGTTGGACAGCGTAGACGGCTGAGTTGAGTCCGGACTCCCTCCGTTGGCCGGCTGCCCAATTTGGTTTGGTTGCTGGCTGCCTAGTTTGGTTGGTGGTCAGTTCAGCAATGCAGCATTGAGCGGTGTTGCGCCGCCGGGCGACGTCGGCCAAGCCGGCGCTTGCGCGCCGAAAAGCGTATCGCACCCCTTGTCTAGGGTTGCTGCTGTGACTGGGGACCGCTCCACCGACAGCATGAGCCTGCGAAACGGTGCTGGGTCTAGCGGCTCCGTCGGTGCCGAACGGCTGCACAGGCCGCCCGCCGGGTGCGTGTCGGGGAGTGTGTCACACCTTCCGCTTATGTTCACGCTCATGGCCGGTGCCAGCGTCGACCCCTGCATCAACGACAACGACGACCACGGCAGCGCTGCGCGCTCGGTTGTTTCTGATGGTGCTGCCGGTGCCGAACGACTGCGCAGGCCGGCGGGCGGTCGCACGCCAGCGGGTGTGTCACAGCCCTTGTCTATGTTCATGCGTATGGCTGATGCTGGCGCCTGCGGCGATGTTTGCGGTAGCGATGTGGGCGCGGCTGTTGGGTCGGTGGCGTCTGGTGGTGGCTCCGTCGGTGTCGGGCGGGTGTGCGAGCCGGTCGACGGTGGCGTGTCGGTGAGCGTGTCACACCCCTTCACTACGGTTGCTGCTATGTCGATCAGTGAGGCAAACGCGAACCCCGTTATCAGCGGGCGGCGTGACGGCGGCCGGTTTCATGTCAGCGGTGCTGTGGGTGGTGTGGCTGTGAGCGAGCGGATTGTCCAGGGCGCGCCTGGTGTGTTGTCTGCTGCGTGGCTGGGGGTGGACGTGCCGGCGTTGGATGCCGACGGTCTGCGGTTGCGGCTGGTGGAGATCGGTCGCGCGGAGTCGCAGCTGGCCGTCGCCAAGGCAGACGCTCTGAACGCTCTGGCCGCGCGTGAGGGCGAGGCCGCGGCGGGCCACACTGCGGCGCAAGCGTTGTCGGTGTCGGGTCGTGCGGCGCGCAGCCACGTGAGGACGGCTGCGGCGCTCAGCGAGCTGGCGGCGACCCGTGAGGGTCTGTTGACGGGCTCCGTGCCAGCAGGGCATGCCCAGCTGATCGCTCGAGCCGCGGGCGACGCACCGGTCGATGAACAGTTCTTGGTTGAGCGTGCCGAGCGGCAGAGTCATGACGAGTTCCGCCGCACCGTGGCGTGTCATGTCGCTGAGCGCAGCGGCGACGACGGCGCTTCGCTGCTGGAACGGCAGCGTCGGCAGCGTTCGGCGCAGGTGTTCACCAGCCGCGACACGGGCATGACCGTGCTGAACGGCCAGTTCGACCCGATCAGCGGGGCGCGCATCGCCGCAGCAGTTGACGCCGCGACGAACCGCCTGTTGCGCGATGAAGACCCCAAGGCACGCTCGACGCCCGCGCAGCGCACCGCTGACGCCATCGCAACGCTGCTGTGCGAGCCGGACACGTCGCGGCCCGCGGGCACCTCGCTGGTGCTCGTCGCCGACTACGACACCCTCAATCAGCAGCTCGCCAACGCGCGGCTAGCGAACGGCACCCCCGTGCCCATCGGCGAGATCGCGAAGCTCGCCGTAGACGCCGGGATACTGCCCATGATCTTTGACACAGCATCTGGCGACTTGCGGATGGGCAGACGCCGCCGCAGCGCCAGCGAGCTGCAGCGCAGCGCGCTGGCCGTGCGCGACCAGGGCTGCGTCGGCTGCGGTGCCGCTCCGGAGCTGTGCAGAGCGCATCACATCGTGGAATGGCAGCACGGCGGACACACTGATCTCGACAACCTCGTGTCGGTGTGCCATCACTGCCACCACCACAAGATTCACCACGACGGCTTCACCGTCCAACAAGACCCGACAACAGGCCGCTACCACCTGCGACCACCCGACAGGCTCTCACCAGGCACAGCGCCACCCACCAGACGGACATCGCCAGCAGGACGGACATCGCCAGCGGGACGGACGTCACCAGCAGGTCCGAAGGCCCAGCAGCCCCTATCCGGTCAACTTGCGGCCACGCGGCCTGCGTCATCGCTGTCAGCGACGAGCAGAGCAGCGCAACCGCAGCGAGGCACAGCACCGACCGGCGAGGCGTCTCCAGGTGAGTTTCCGCCACGCTGGCCGCCCGAACAATCGCCTGCCGGTGCCGAGACCCCACCACCGCCAGGTGAGTTTCCGCCACGCCAGCCGCCCGAACAATCCGCAGCCGACATCGGTGCTGCCGCCGACACTTCGAGCGCAACTACTCGGGCATCGCCTCGATGAAGATGAGGCCGCGGGGCGGCTGACTGGCCGGCCGAGACCCCGACAGCGTCAGAGCCGGGCTGCGCGCAAGAGGCTCTCGTCATTGTCAGCGGTGCGTCGCGCTCGCCGAAAGATGCTGGCAGTCTCGCTGAGGCTCGTGACGAGTTGCCTGTCTGCTTCGGTGTCCGATGAGGTTGAGCCGGAGGTTGAGCTGGAGGTTGCGCCATCAGCGGACGCACAGGCGCTGGCCTTGCTACCGTAGCATAACCGGCGGCCGCTGGCCGGCCAGCGCTGCTGCGGCTGGGTTCAGGGCAGTTCGGCGGCGCGATTGTCTGGAGATTTCCTCCAGTTCAGATTGCGGCGGACACTGATGGCTTCGCCGTTGCCGCGATGCTGCGCTGCTCCGAGGCCGTCGCCGGCAGCTATCGCCTTGCCATGACCGGATCCGTCGCGTAGAGCATTGCCGTCGCCGTCACCGCGTCGTACCGAATCACCGTCGCCAGGTCCGTCGCGCACGGCGTTGCCGTCACCGTCGCCCAAGCGCAGCGCCATACCGTCACCCGAGTCGACGCGGATGGCATCGCCCTTGCCCGTGCCCGCGCGAACAGCGTTGCCTCCGCCGTCACCGCTTCGGAGCGCGTTGCCGTCACCGGCATGCTCCCACGTCCAGATTGGTTCATTGGCCGCGTCCTGGCGATGCACCCTGGGGAAGCTGCTGCCGCTCTTGGTCGCATTGCCGAAGCCGTCTCCGCTACGCGCCGCATCGCCTTGGCCTGCGCCCACTCGGACTGCGTCGCCGCGGCCGATCCCGTCGCGGATGGCATCGCCGCTGCCTGCGCCGCCGCAGAGTGCGTCACCGCCGCCGGCACCGCTGCGTTCCGCGTTGCCGGTACCGCTATTGAAGGTGAGTCCGTCGCGTATGGCGTTGCCGTTGCCGCCATCTCGCCGGATCGCGTTGCCGTTGCCGTCGCCGTGCCGCAGCGCCATGCCGTCGCCCGCGCCGACGCGTAAGGCATCGCCGTCACCGTCACCGACGCGTTCCGCGGATCCCTCGCCGTCGCCGCGGCGTATGGCGTCTCCGTTCCCGCCCTTTCCGTAGTGGATTGCGTCGCGGTCGCTGAAGCGACTTGCGTTCCCGCGTCCAGCGCCTTCACGAACGGCATTGCCGTCGCCTGCACCTCGGCGGACCGCGCTGCCGTCGCCGTCGCCCTTGCGGATGGCATCACCGTCGTTGTCGCTGCTGAGGATCGCATGGCCGTTGCCCTTGCCGTCGCGGACCGCGTTGCCGTTGCAGTTGCCGTCGCCGTGCCGCAGCGCCATGCCGTCGCCGTCACCCTCGCGTATGGCGTCGCCGTCACCGTCACCAATGCGCTCTGCGTTCCCCTTGCCGTCGCCACGGCGAATCGCATCGCCCGTGCTGCCTAGGCCGTTATGGACTTCATCGCGGTAGCAGTAGCGCCCCGCGTGCCCGTCGCCGCTGCCTTCGCGGATTGCAGTGCCCGCGCCCGCGCCTCGACGGGTCGCATTGCCGTTCCCGTCGCCATCGCGGGTGGCGTCTCCGTCGGCGTCGCCGCTGCGGAGGGCGTTTCCCTCGCCGTCGCCGCGTCGAATGGCGTTGCCGTCACCGGCGCCGTCGCGAGTTGCGTCGCCCTTGCCGTCGCCGTGCCGCAGCGCCATGCCCTTGCCTGCGCCGAGACGCACCGCGTCACCGATGCCGTTGCTCAGGTCCAAGCTGGTGAGCCCGCCCGTCCGCACGGCGTCCCCGTCCCCGTCACCCTCGCGAACAGCCTTGCCGTTGCCGTCGCCGCTTCGCAGAGCCGATCCTCGACCTGCGCCGCTGCGGCTTGCGCTGCCGGCGCCGTCACCGCGTCGTATGGCATCCCCACCCCCGTCGTCTTCGCGATAGGCATCGCCATGTCCGTCGCCTTGGCGAACCGCTGCGCCAGAGCCGCTGCCGCTGCGGATTGCATGGCCGTGGCCTTCACCGGCGCGATATGCGTTGCCGTCTCCGTCGCCCGAGCGTTCGGCGTTGCCCGTGCCGTCGCCGCCGCGCCCGGCCGTGCCGTCGCCGGTGTCGCTGCGGATCGCATGGCCCGTGCCGTATCCCCACCGCTGCGCAAAGCCGTCGCCGGCGTCGGAACGGACGGCGTCGCCATCGCCGTCGCCATCACGAAACGCGTGGCCGTCTCCGGCGCCGGAACGGTAGGCACCGCCATTGCCTCCGCCATCGCGAATCGCGTTGCCGTCACCGTCACCGCCGCGCGCTGCCTGGCCCTCGCCGTCGCCGCCGCGTGCCGCATGGCCAGTGCCTTCACCCATGACGAGGCAGTGGGCGAGTCCGGCGCTCAGCACTACCAAGTTGCGAGTCTCGCCAGGCGGCACTTTGAGGACCAAGAACCGTTTCGACGCATACCACGTGACTCCGTCTGGCAGTGGCCGTGTCGGGCCGTCGGCATCTACCTCGACGCATATCGACGACGGGTCTTGCGCAAGCCCCTTGGAAGTCAGATCGGGCTGCAGTTCATGGGCCGTCAGGACCTCAGCGTCCAGCTCGCTCAGCCAGCCGTAGGTCTCGGGCGCCAACAGCGGTTCGGCGGCATCGGCGGTGGCACGTATGCCGGAGCGTCTGCTGCTGCCTTCGGCGCCGTGTGCTGCTCGCCGTGACGGTGGTGCAGCCGTCGGGACCACGGGTGTTGGTCGCTGACGGCGGCGGAAACCGAACCGACTTCTTGCCATGCTTCCAACCTACAGAGGCACCCAATTTGGCCCGCTAGGCCCGTTGTCCCGGTAGGCCCGGTTGGCTCGGCTCGGCTCGACCCGGTTAGACCCAGTTCGTCCGGCTCGGCCCGGCTCGCTGACCGTCACGGCGACGCTGCCAAGCCGAGGGATTGGTCTGGCTTGGTCCGGCTGGCTGTGGGTCTGGTTTGGTCGGGCTCGCGCGGACGTTCGACTCTTGGCGTGCTTCGGTCGGTGCTTACTCGGTGCTTGCTCTGGGTCTGGTTCGGTCCGGTCTGGTTTGGTCTGATTTGGTCTGGGCTGGCTTGGTCTGGTTTGGTCTGGCTGGCTCGGCTTGGTCCGGCTGGCTGTGGGTCTGGTTTGGTCGGGCTCGCGCGGACGTTCGACTCTTGGCGTGCTTCGGTCGGTGCTTACTCGGTGCTTGCTCTGGGTCTGGTTCGGTCCGGTCTGGTTTGGTCTGGCTGGCTCGGCTTGGTCCGATTTGCTGTGGGTCTGGTTTGGTCGGGCTCGCGCGGACGTTCGACTCTTGGTGTGCTTCGTTCGGTGCTTGCTCGGGGCTGGTTTGGTTTGGGCTGGCTCGACCCGGTTCGGCCCGGCTCGCTGACTGTCACGGCGACGCTGCCAAGTCGAGGGTTTGGTCCGGCTTGGTTTGGTGTGGCTCAGTCCGGCTGGCTCGGCTTGGTCCGGCTTGCTGTGGGTCTGGTTTGGTCGGGTTGGCTCGGCTTGGTCCGATTTGCTGTGGGTCTGGTTTGGTCGGGCTCGCGCAGTCTTCGTGCGCATCGCCCTGGCGGACTGCGGCTTGCTTTCGGTCGGGCTCGCGCTGGGTCCGACTCGGTCTGACTCGGTTCGGCTGCGCGCTACCGACTCGCAGCGTCGGGTGCGGTCGCGATCTCGCTTTGTGCTTCACTCTCGCTCGCGGTCTCGCTCTCGGTCTGCATTTCATCCTCGGTCGCGGTCTCGCTCTCGCGGTACATGGCGTCGCGGCGGGACTCGCTGATGTAGAGCTGCACGGCGTCGTCGAGCGGCGTGCGTGTTGCATCCCAGCGTCCCCAGTGGATGAGCGCATCGAGGGGATGGCGATAACGCGACTGCGCGCGTCGGTGCGGCCAGCCGATGGGCACGGTGGCGATGGGCGCCAACGGCTCTGGCACACAGAGCAGCGAGCGCAGTTCTCGAGCGGTCGTGTCCTCGCCGCCACCGCTCAGCCACGCAGTCGTCAGGCCATACGCAGCCGCCGCCAAGTGCATGTTCTGCGCCGCAGCCCCGACGGATGCCAGCAGGATCTTGTCGTTGTTGGCGGCGTACTCGTCGCGCCAGCCGTCGTGGTCGCTGACCGGATAGGAGTCGACCCATCGTGGATCGCAGAACAGCAGCACGATGGCCAGCGAGTTGTGCAGCCAGTGCTTCTTGTGGACATGCGGAAAGCCCCGGCAGTGTTCGACCAACCGGTCGGCTTGTCGCACGAACACCTCCGACACCGCCACGACATCGGTGCGCTCCGCTGCGATCACAAAGTGCCACGGCTGCGTGTTGGCACCCGACGGCGCCCAGCGACCTGCCTCGCAGATGCCACGCAGCACCTCGAAGGGCAGCGGCGCGGTCGGCGGCTCGAAGCTGCGCACCGACCGGCGCAGCCGGATCACCTCCATCAGCGACGCATAGCGCTCGGCCATCAGGTCAGCAGCCTGGCCAGCAGTCCGGCCAGCCGCAAGGCCTGCAGTCGGGCCGGCCGTAGGGCCAGTAGCTGGACCTACGGCCGGGCTATCGCCGCACTGCATCTACATCGGTATCCGCATCGGCATCTGCGCCTGCGTCTGCATCTGTGTCGGTATCGGCATCTATGTCTGCACAGGCATGCCTGCAAGCTAGTGCTGGCGCCTTGCAGGCCAAGTTCATTGCCCCAAGTTCGTTGCCGCGATGCCGCGTCGGCGCGTTCTCTCGCGATGCTCAGCGAGGCGCGGGCACCCCCGCTCTGTCGGCGCGAGACACGCCGACGCAGCCGCAGCAAGCAGCGGAAGCGCTATGCGGGCGGGGTGGTCTTGCCCCAGCTGTCGCTGCCCCAGCAGGCGATGGCGTGGTTGTCGCGTCGGACTCCGCAGGAGTGGTTGGGGCCGACCGCAATGGAGGCGAACTGGTGGCCAGGAGGGTTGCTTCTGCCCAAATCGTAGTTGCCCCAGCAGGTGACGGTGTGGTCGGTGCGGATCGCGCAGGCGTTGTAGTCGCCGACTGATACGGCCCGGTAGGTGCCCTCGGGCACGAAGCGCAGGACTTGGTGCCAGGAATAGCTGCTGCCTAGGTGTCGACGCGTGTCGCCCCAGCAGGCGAGGGTGCCGTCGGTGCGGACTGCGCACGCAGCGCCGGTGCCGACCGACAGGTCGGTGAAGGTGCCTGTGGGCGGGTCGGCGATGCGCCAAGGGCCTTCGTGGTGGTCGCCCCAGCAGGCGAGGGTGCCGTCGGTGCGGATCCCGCAGGCCCACTGGTAGCCGATCGACACCGCCGTGAACTTGCCGGCAGCGCTGATCGATCTGCCGCGTCGGGTGTCGTCCCAGCATTCCACCGTGCCGCTGAGGCGCAGTCCGCAAGTCATGTAGTAGCGCACCGGTTTGGTGTTGGCCCAGTTGGCGATAGCGACGAAGCCGCCTGCCGGTGTGTCGGCTTTTCCTTTTCGTCTGTCTCCCCAGCACTCCACGCTGCCGTCGTCACGCAGTCCGCACGCGGAGTGCATGCCCACGGAGATCCGCGCGAATGTGCCCTCGGGCGCGTCGGTTTCCCCTTTGAAGTTTCGGCCCCAGCACACCACCGTGCCGTTGTTGCGCAGACCGCACGTATGGCCTTCTCCCACACCGACAGCGGCAAACCCGGTCGTCGGTGTCGTCGGCCTGCCATCGGTCTCGTCAGGCGTCTCGTCAGGCGTCTCGTCAGGCGACGTGCCCGACTCCTCGTTTGGGTCACGCTCAGCATCGTCGTTGTGGATCGTGCCGGTGGCGTCAAGCTTGCGGCCTCCGCCTGCGAAGATGACGCGGCTGTCGTCGGACTTGAGCCTCTTGAGGCGCAACACGAACGTCTCGTCCGGCTCCGGCTTGCTGTCACCGATGATGCCGACAGTGACCGTCTGGTAGAGGTCCCAGCCGGTCGCATTGGCGGCAAACTCGATGCGTCGCTTGGTGAATCCGACGTAATCGCCCTCTGCGTCCGGGCTGTCCGGCGTCGCCGTGCTGTCGCGCAACGACACCGCCGCTGCTCGCAGACGTACTGCGTGACTCGGTGAGCCGCTCAGCCTGACGTCGAATTCCATCTCGGCAAAACCGGTGTCGCCCTCGGTGATTCTGGCATCGCTAATGGAGATCGTCAGCTTCTCTGGCTCAAGCTTCCCTGGCTCGGTTTGTGCTGGTTGTGCTGGCGCGGTGGTCGTCGTGGCGACGGGAGTGGTGGTCGTAGTGGGTGTGGTCGTAGTCGTCGTTGTCGTCGTGGTGGGCGGCGAGGTCGTGGTGGTGGTTGTCGTAGTCGTGGTGGTGGGCGGCGTAGTCGTCGTCGTGGTAGTAGAGGTTGTGGTAGTGGAGGTTGTGGTCGCTGGGCTGTCTTGTTGTCGCTGCGCTTGGGCTTGTTGTCGCTGCGCTTGGGGCGCGGCGGCGACCTTGAACTTGGCTGATGCGGAGCTGCCCCAGCGATTGCAGTCGTTGGAGTAGGCGTACACGTTCACTTGGTGCCGGCCGCTGCCTGTCAGGTCCAGCGTCAGGCCGCTGCCCGGATAGGGCACGCCGTGTTGGGCGACCGTGTCACCGCTGCTGTCGTACACATACACCCAGTAGTGCGAGGTGGCGCAGCTCGCCTTGTTTGCCTTGTTGCGCTTCTTGCGGGGCTCGTCGCCGCGTGTCCACTCCAGCGACACGCCGCCGTCACGGGCTGTTGTGGTCAGCTCCACCGAGGCGTCCACCGACACCGCAGTCTCCTGCGCCGCAGCAGCAGCGGGCGGCACGATTGCCGCCGTGCCTGCCAGCAGCGCCGACACCACTACACCACGCAGCAGCCTCACACCAGCCTTCATCACATTCAGCCCTTCTGTCATTGCACGCAATCACGCGCGGGAGGTTTACTCACAGGGCCACAGGGCCACAGGGCCACAGGGCCACAGGGCCACAGGGCCACAGGGCCACAGGGCCACAGGGCCACAGGGCCACAGGGCCACAGGGCCACAGGGCCACAGGGCCACAGGGCCACAGGGCCACAGGCAATATAGCACACGTTTCGGGTCAAGCGGTGGCAGGCTGCCGCGGAGTTTCTGTCGCCGAGCTTCCGGCTGCGCCGGCTGGTGAAGGCGCAGCCCTCTGGTGTGGTGTGCGGCCGGCACCGTGGGCGGTCGGTGTCGTTGGTGGCGGGCCTCGTGCGGAACGCAGCATCGCGAGCACCGAAGCTGACCGAAGCTGACGGTGCAGGGCCGGCACCGTGGGCGGTCGGCGTCGTCGGTGGCGGGCCTCGTGGGCAGCGCAGCATCGCGAGCGACGAAGCTGACAATGCGGCGGCCGGCACGCGCTCCGCCTGGCGCAGTCCGGCGCGGTCTCCACTTTGGGCGTAGCATCTGGGGCGCTGTATCTGACTGGGCCGCTGAGTGCTGAGTCCTCATGGGCTCTGGCTGGCCAGCCGCCCCAAGGATGGCATCGGCACACGCGGGCCGAGTCCTCACGGGCTCCGGCTGGCACGCGCCCCGGCTGGCGCAGTCTGGCGCGGTCTCCACTTCGGGCGCAGCAGCGGCCTCCAGCTCGGGCGTAGCATCTGGGATGCTGCATCTGGCTGGGCCGCTGAGTGCCAAGTCCTCATGGGCTCCGGCTGGCCAGCCGCCCAGGGATGGCATCGGCACACGCGGGCCGAGTCCTCATGGGCTCTGGCTGGCACGCGCCCCGGCTGGCGCAGTCGGGCGCGGTCTCCACTTCGGGCGCAGCAGCGGTCACCAGCTCGGGCGCAGCATCTGGGGCGCTGTATCTGGCTGGGCCATCGAGTGCTGAGTCCTCATGGACTCTGGCTGGCCAGCCGCCCAGGGATGGCATCGGCACACGCGGGCCGAGTCCTCACCGGCTCTGGCTGGCACGTGCCCCGGCTGGCGCAGTCGGGCGCGGTCTCCACTTCGGGCGCAGCAGCGGTTACCAGCTCGGGCGCAGCACCTGACCGCCAATTCCGAACAGGCGCCAGCTTGCAACAGGAACCAGCTAGCACAGGCCTCCGCTGGCACGAGCCCCGGCCAGCCGGTGCATCCCGGCGCGGACAACATCTAGGGTCGCGGCATGGCAGCCGACACCGCCGAACCAGCCGACACCGCCGAACCAACAGACCCAGCCCAGCTTCCGCTTCCCGAACTCGACGCGGCGTACGCCGCGATCATGGGACAGATCGTGGCCACCGGCGTTGCGCCTCACTATGCGGAGCTGGCTCGCACGCTCGGCATCCCCCCGCTGCGTGCCAAGGCAGTCGTCGCTCGCATCATGGACCTCACGCCGGGCTGGCTGCACCCGGGCACCGACTACATCGCGTCGTTCCCGCCGTTCAACAATCAGCCCACTCAGTACCGAGTCAGCGTCGCCGACGAGGTCCAAGGCGAGACCGAAGACGAGACCGCAGGTGAGGCCCAAGCCGAGGCTGTGACCCAAGACGAGGCTGGCGCCGAAGCCAACGGCGAGACCGGCGGCCAACTCGGTCACAAGACCGCCAGCCAGGCCGCCAGCCAGACCGACAGCCAGGCCGACAGCAAGACTGCCAGCCAGAGCGAAAGCAAGCTCACCGGCGGCCAGCGCTGGTTCGCCCAGTGCGGCTTCGAGGCGCTGGCGTGCCGCTGGCTGTTCCCGGGACGAACCGTGACGGTGGATGCGCCGTGCCTGCTCGGCGACGAGCCGCTGCGGATCGTGATGCGCGACGAGGAGCTGCTGCAGGTCGAGCCGCCCACGATGGTCGGCTACACCCGCAGCGTGGTCGGCGGCGACGCCGCTACCCGCCCGTTCCGCTGAGCGGGCATGAACCTCTTCCGGTCGGAAGAGCACGCCCGCCGCTGGGAGGAGTTCGACCCCCGCATGGCACACCTGCTGCGCCCGGTGCAGTGGTGGGCCGACACGTTCGGGCTGGAGATGTTTCGGGCGCGCGCCCGCAGCGACTTCATGTCGTGGATGACCGGGCCGGAGGCCGCCGCGTCGCTGGCTGAGCTGCGGGAGCGCATGGCGCCGCCCCGCCCCGACGTTTGGGCCACCACTGCGGCCGCGGCAGCGCTGAGCAACGTCGACATCAGCGTGGTCCAAGGGGCGTCCCCCGACGACCGCAGCGTCGAGCACCTGCTGCTGAGGGTGTGGCCGGCCTCGGTGCCGGTCGAGATCGCCCGCAGCTGGCGTGACACCGCCCGCTCCATGATCGTCGCCGTTCCCGCCGACCCGCTGCCGGAGGCGGACCCGCTCGCCTGGACCCAGACTCGACGCTCCGCGGTGCGCAACGCCCAGGCCGCCACCGGCTGGATCGCACGGGCCGACGTCGGTGTCGGAGATGTGCGCCTCACGCATCGTCTGGCACAGATGGGCTGGCGGGGCGAAGTCGCCGACCAGCCGGCTTGGACCGCGATGGAGCAATCTGCTCGAGCGGTCCTGAAGTGCCTCTCGCTGCGAGACTTGGCCTGACGGACGGTGGACACAAGCCATCTTGCCGCCGGTCCCAGCCGCCGCTCCTAGCCGCCGCTCCGGTCTGGTTCGCCGACTGGCTCCGCGCGACGGCAGTCCGCGGTGCCTGCCGGTCCGGCGGTCTCAGCGAAGAGGGCGGAGCGTGGGCGGGGGCCTCCGCGCGCAGTTTTGCGACGCCGGAAACCCCGAGCGTTCAGCAAATGCGTCGCAACTGTTTGAGCACGGAGGCCCCCGCCCACGCTCCGACCGGACGCGATCGCCACGGCGTCGGTCACCTTGTGTGTCGCAAGTTGTGTGTCGCAAGCGCCCGCTCACGCTGCGCCTAGACGCAGCATCGCTGCGGACGTCCAAGCTAGAGTTCTGCCTGTGCTTGGGAAGCTTCGGCTACGATCCGCCAGTGCCGGGCAGCAGCTGGCACACCACGTGAAGGGAGCTGGGATGGGAGCTGGGTCGATGGGAGCTGGGTCAACGTTAGGTGATGGCCGCACTGCGAACTCGATGGGCCGCCTTCGGGGGGGGGTCAGGGCGTGGTCGGTAGGCGCCGTGCGGTCGTGGGCGGCTGGCGACGCGGCGGTTGGGGGTTGGCTGGGATAGTGGTGTTGGCGGCCTCGGTGGTGTTGGTGTCGTCGTCGGGTGTTGGGGGCCAAGGCACGGCGCCTGCGAAGCCGAAGGGTTTTGTTGTTTTTGGTGTGGCGGGCGGGTTGCAGTTGTGGTGGAGTGATCCGGGGGATACGACGATTACGCATTATGAGTATGTGGCTGGGACTGATGAAGCAGCTGTTGGGTCGTCGACGAGTTGGGTGGACATGAGCGGCACGGATGCGTCGTCGACGTCGTTCAGTATTTCGTCGTTGGCGACGAATGCGGACTATTATGTGAAGATTCGGGCGGTGAACGCTGCGGGCAACGGCGCGGCGTCTGATGTGTACGACTCGTCCGTGGTTCAGCCGACTGCGCCGTCGCTGTCGGTGTCGCCGACGACGGTGACTGAGGGCAACTCGGGTCACAAGACTGTGAGGTTGACGGTGTCGTTGTCGTCTCCGGCGCCGCAGGGCGGTCAGGTCATGACGATCGAGCAACCGGCCATCGGCATCAGTGATCCTTCGTTCGGGACGTACAACTCGAACCAGATTGGGGCGACGAGCTGCACGACGTTGAAGATTCCTGCGACCGCTGACATTTGCTGGCCGAACGGCCGTCAGGTGACGATACCGGGGGGTGGCACGTCGGCGACGCTGACGATGGGGGTGTTGGGGGACACGACCGAGGAGGCCGCGACCGAGTACATGTATCTCGCGGTGACCACTTCCATTGAATCCAACACTCGAATCGGTTATGCGCGGTTGTTGATCACTGATGATGATGGTGCGAACGCTCCGGCTACGCCGGCGAAGCCGGTGGGGTTTGTGGCTGTGCGGGGTGTGGGTGGGTTGCGGTTGTTGTGGGTGGATCCTGGTGATTCGTCGATTGAGAAGTATCAGTATGTGGTGACGCAGGGTTCGCGTCAGGCGGCGAGGGATGCGACGGGGTGGGTGGACATGGCGGGTTCGGGTGCGTCGACGGTGTCGTTCACTGCGCCGGCGTCTGCGGCGAGTTGGGTGAAGATTCGGGCGGTGAACGCTGCGGGGAACGGCGAGGAGTCGGATCCGCAGAGCGACGCGCCGGGGACGTCCGCGAATGTGATCGTGGCGCGTGCGAGTCCGGTGTTGGTGACGGAGGGCGATTCGGGGACGACGAATGTGACCCTGTCGGTGACGTTGCCTGCTGTTGCGCCGGTGGGGGGCCGGTCGGTGAGGGTGAGGGCGGTGTCGGGTCAGACGGCGACGGTGAACTCGAATTACGATTCGTCGACGTCGTGCAGTTCGCCGTCGTCGGGTGCGGATTACTGCTGGCCGAACGGGGACACGATCAGCATCGCCCCGGGGGAGACGCAGGGGTCGTTGGTGTTGGGGGTGCTGGGCGACGAGGTCGACGAGGACAGGCACGAGTCGGTGTACCTGCGGGCGGGCTATTCGGACGGGGACACCTCGGTGCTGGGGGTGGCGGCGTTCGCGATCGTGGACGACGACGAGGGCAGCTCGGGCGGGGACCGGTCGGACAGGTTGCCGCCGAAGCCGTCGGGGGTGACCTTGGAGCGGCGTGCGGGGACGAACACGTTCGATCTGTCGTGGTCCGATCCGGGTGATTCGTCGATCACGAGCTGGCGGTACAGGTATCGGAAACCGGACGGGACGGAGTTGGGGTGGTTCACGGTGTCGGGCTCGGACGCGGAGACGACTACGGTGGCGTTCACTCCGAGCGGGGGCATCGGCGACGGGACCTGGAGGGCGCGTGTGCAGGCCCTCAACGCGAACGGCGAGGGCGCCGCGTCGGACTGGGCCAGCGTCCGCATAGGCGAGATCGGCGCCACCACCACCACGTCCGCCACCAGCAGCACGTCCACCTCGACGTCCACGACTTCTGTGTCGACGACGGTTGCGGCGGGGGTGCCGGCGAAGCCGTCGGGGTTGTCGATGTCGTGGGATTCGTTCGCGGAGCGGTTTACGGTGTCGTGGTCGAATCCGAATGACGCGACCATCACGGTGTACAGGTATCAGACGCAGACTCCTGGCGGGACGCAGTCGCCGTGGGCGAATGTGTTGAGCTCGAATTCGTCGACGACGTCGTTCGGTTATGCGCCTTCGGGCGGTCAGCCTTCGGGTTGGCAGGTGCGGATACGGGCACGCAACAGCAACGGCCTGGGGCCGATCTCGGACTGGGCGTCGTACGCCGGCGGCGCCACAACAACCACCACCACCACGACTACTGCTGCCACGACAACGACCACCACTGCTGCGACGACCACGACGGCTGGTGCTACGACGACGACTGCTGCGACTGCTACGACGGCGCCGAGGGTCCCCTCCGGAGGCGGAGGCGGTTCTGGCGGCGGGGGCGGAGGCTCGGGCGGCGGTTCTGGCGGAGGCTCGGGTGGGTCGGGCGGTTCTGGTGGTGTGTCGGTGTCGGGGAGTCCGTGGGCGCCGTCGGGGGTGCGCACTGTGTCGGGGGGCGGCGTGCTGCTGGTGTCGTGGTCTGCGCCCGCCGGCGGCGCTTGCGGGGCGTCGGGGTATCTGGTGCGCATCCGCGACAGCGGGGGGCGTGTGGTGGCGGAGTCGCTGGTGCTCTCAGGCGTCACGAGCTGGCTGGTCACCGGTCTGACGCCCGGCGTCGGGTACACGGTGGAGGTGCACGCCTACAGCGCAGCGTGCTGGAGCTTCTCCCCGCCCGCCGCGCGCACGTTCACCGTCACCGCCACAGGCGACCCGCCCGATCCGCCCAAGCGGCCGTTGGCGGCGCCGACGCCGGTGCGGGACCTGAGCGTGGACACGTCCAGACGCGACCGCGTCACCCTCACCTGGGCCAAGCCGGCCGCGATCAGCGACGCGCGACGCGACTCTCGCTGCGCGTACACCCGTCCGGGGGAGCCGCATTTCGCGAAACGCGTCCGCTACGCCTATGAGGTGTACAACATGACCACCGGCGAACGCGTCGCGGCAGGCAGCTTCGAGTCCAACAGCCCCACCCTCACACGCACCGTGACGCTCACCGGTCACGCAGCAGGGGCGGGGTATCGGCTGAGAGTCAGCGTCGTGGCCTACTCCGAGTCCTGCAACCGCTGGTCACCCATCCGCCGCACCGCCTGGTGGACCACCCCATAACCCCACCCCACGAGCAGCGCCGGCCGAGCGCGCCCCGCGCCAGCCGCAGCCGGCTGTTGGACAGCTCGACAGGCTGATGCTGTCACCGCCGCGAGCCCCCAACGAGCAGGCGGCGAATCATCTCACCAACCAGGGCGGGGTGTGGGCAGGGGCCTCCGCGCGCAGTTCTGCGACGCCACGCACCCCGCGCGCCCAGCAGATGCGTCGCAGCTGTTTGAGCACGGAGGCCCCTGCCCACGCTCCGCCCGGACAAGACACAACCCGCAGTCGCGCTCGCAGCTGTTCGGGCACGGAGGCCCCTGCCCACACCCCGCTCGGACGCGACGTTGCCACGGCCACATGCAGTGCGCCACGCAGGCCCCGGCCCGCAGCCTGTCCGGACAAGGCCCAGCTGGTTGGTTGTTGGGGTGTATCGTAGGTGCGGCGTGTTGAGTGCTCTGTCTTGCCTGCCGGCTCGGCTGGGTTGTTGGCGCGTTCGCGTGTGTCCGATGAGGGACGACGCGACTGGGGCGACTGATGCGGGATCGCAGATGAGAGACGGCAGATGACGGGGCTGTTACGGACAGTTTGTCGCTTGATGTGCCACTCTGAAGTCGTCTTGTGAGGTTGGGAGTTTGATGATGTCGAGTCTTGGTCGCGTAGCGCGTGTGGTGCGTCGTTCCCGGGGGGGGGGGTCTGCGCGTGCTGACTGTGTCGGGTGGCGCGGCGCGGGTTTGGGGGCTGCTGGGGGCAGTTGTTTTTGCGGCGGGTGTGGTGTTGGTGCCGTCGTCGGTGGGGGGTCAGGGTTCGTCGGTGCCTGCGGCGCCGTCGGCGGTGGAGATCGTGCCGACGGTTGGCGGGGTGAGGGTGTTTTGGCTGGATCCGGATGATTCGACGATCACGAAGTACCAGTATGCGTTAGGGAGCAGCGGCACGTCGTGGCTTGACGTGACCGGTTCGGGTGCGTCGACGACGTCGTTGGAGGTGTCGGGGAGCGGGACGATTGAATTGAGGGTTCGGGCGGTGAACTCGGCCGGTGCGGGTACGGCGTCGGCTGCGGTGTCCGAGACCGCTGGCACCTCGGCCAGCGTGATTTCGATGCAGGTTGATCCTGTGCAGATCGTGGAGGGCGACTCGGGCCACAAGAACGTGACGGTGTCGTTCACGCTTCCGACTGCGGCGCCGCAGGGCGGTGTGGAAGTCGCCGTCGATACGGTGGGCACCGGCACTATCACGGAGAACACCGTCACCGGCAGTTCCGGGCCGAGCAGCAATGCGTGTACTCATCCGACTCCTGCGACTGCTGATCTGTGCCTCCTTAACGGCGACATCGTGACGGTGAATGAGGGGGAGATCCAGGGCAGTCTGGTGATCGGCGTCAGGGGGGACACGACGCAGGAAGCCCGCAGAGAGGTCGCGTACCTGTTCGCCGACGCCACTATCGGCGGCACTTCGGCATATGGTGTTGTGCCGTTGGAGATCATCGACAACGACGGCACGAACGCGGGAACTGCCACCACGACGACCACAACATCAACGACGACGACGAGCACATCGACAACAACAACCACGACTACGACTACGACGACTACTTCTACGACAACGACAACCAGCACCACGACCACGACGACGACGGCGGCGGGGGTGCCTGCGAAGCCGTCGGGGTTGTCGTTCAGTCGGCGTGGCAGCACGAACACGTTTGATGCGTCGCGGACGAATCCGAATGACGTGACGATCACTCGGTGGGCGTATCGGTGGGAGTATCCGGATGAGACGCGTTCGACGTGGAGGAATGTGCCGAGTTCGGGCAGTTCGACGACGTCGTTGGCGTTCGGTCCGGTGTCGGGGATTACTGATGGCAGGTGGAGGTTGCAGATTCGGGCTCGTAATCCGTCCGGCTGGGGGCCGGTGTCGGACTGGGCGTCGCATACTGTCGGTGCCACCACAACGACCACTACAACCACCACCACGACTACGACCACCACGACCACGACGACCACCACGACTACGACGACCACGACGACCACTACGGCGCCGACGACTACGACTACGACGACCACTACGACATCGCCGACTTCGACGACTGCTGCGACGACCAGCACGACGACGACGGCGCCGCGGTCTTCGTCGGGTGGCGGCTCCGGCGGCGGGGGCGGCTCCGGCGGCGGTGGGGGCGGCGGCTCCGGCGGTTCGGGTGGTGCTGGTGGTGTGGTGGTGTCTGGGAGGCCGTGGCAGCCGTCAGGGGTGCGCGTCGAGTCGGGCGGCGGTGTGCTGTTGGTGTCGTGGTCGGCGCCGGGCGGCGGTGCTTGTGAGGCGTCGGGGTATCTGGTGCGTGTCCGCGAACGGTCTCGCGGCGGGTCGGGTGTGGGGCGTGTGGTGGCGGAGTCGCTGGTGCTGTCGGGCACCACGAGCTGGCTGGTGACCGGCCTCACCCCCGGGGTGGGCTACACCGCAGAAGTGCTGGCGTACAGCGCTGTGTGCTGGAGCTTCTCGCCTGCGGTGACGCGCACGTTCGCTGTCGCCGCGGCGGGCAGGCCGCCGGTTCCGCCGAGGCGTCCGTTGATGAGCCCGATGCCGGTGCAGGAACTGAAAGTGGACACCGGCAAGCCGGGTCGGGTGACGGTCACCTGGACGAAACCCGCTGCCACGCCGGATGTGCAGCGTGATGTGCGTTGCGCGTACACCCGTCCGGGTGTGCCGCATTGGGTGAAGACCGTCCGCTACGCGTACGCAGTCCACAATGTGACCACCGGCGAACGCGTCGGCGCGGGCAGCTTCGAGTCCGCCGGCCCCGCCCTCTCCCGCACGGTCACGCTCACCGGTCACGCAGCAGGCGCCGGCTACCGGCTGCGGGCAAGCGTCGTCGCCTATTCGGACACCTGCAAACGCTGGTCCCCGATACGCCGCGTCTTCTGGTGGACCACCCCATGACACCCCCCAGCACCGCCAGCAAGCTCACACCGCCGCCGCAGCAAGCCCACCGCACGCGGAGCGCGATGGGACCGGCTTCGGCGAGCAGCACGATGGGCGCGAGACACAGCCCGACCGCCTAGGGCGAACGGTCACACCAGCCATAGCGGAAAGAATGCACTCAAGCAGCGAACAGCCGACCGGCGCCAGTTGTTTGGAGGCGAGTGATCTCGCTGGCGAGGGCGGAATGTTGCTAGGGAAACGGTGAACGACCGAGCAGCATCTGTAGCACGGAGCCGGCGGCCATGTCAGCCACAGCGGTGCATGGGCAGCGGAGCGGCTAAGGACCGACCGGTAACCGCTGTGCGGGCCGAGTGATGTCACCGGTGAGGGCGGCGTGTGGGCAGGGAAACGGTGAACGACCGAGCAGCACCCGTTGTCTGGGGCGAGTGATCTCATCGGCGAGGGCGGGGTGTGGGCAGGGGCCTCCGCGCGCAGTTCTGCGACGCCACGCACCCCGCGCGTTCAGCAGATGCGTCGCAGCTGTTTGAGCACGGAGGCCCCTGCCCACACCCCGCCCGGACGCGCCATTGTCACGGCCACGCTCAGCGCGGCACGGAGGCCCCTGATCACGCTCCGCCCGGACGCGAGACTGCCAAGAGCTCTTGCTCTCGTCCCGCCCGGACGCGACGCAGCCAGCAGTCGCGCCCCGCGCGTAGCTGCGACTCAGCTTGCCAGCGCCAGCACGGCGTGCAGCGTGGCCTGAGCGCCTGCGGTGGCGTGTTCCGGCAAGATCGATTCTGCCTCGTTGTGGGACAGACCGTCGGCGCAGGGAATGAACAGCATCCCCGCCGGCGCCACCCTCGACACGTAGCAGGCATCGTGGCCTGCCCCCGAAGTGATGTCCATGGCCTCGAAACCGGCAGCCGCAGCGCCGGCGCGCACTGCCTCGACCACGACCGGATCGAACACGATCGGAGGGGAGTACCAGATCGGCGTGATCTGCGGACGGGGGAGCGAACGGCCACGCAGGTCTCCGGCGCCGCTCGCCTCGTCGTTGCTGGGGCCGCCACTGGACTGTGGTCCGAACAACGGCCCCTGCGCGGCGGCCAGCAGCTCTTCGTGCATCGCTGACAGCTCGTCGGCATCTGGATGACGCAGATCGACGGTCAGCGTTACCGAGCAGGCGACCGTGTTGCGAGAACCGGGGCCGACGTTCAGCGTGCCGACCGTGGCGCGTCCTTCCGGCGCTCGGCGAGCGGCGATCTCGTCGACTTCGCACACCAGCCGTGCCGCGGCCAGCATCGCATCGCTGCGGTGCTCCATCGGCGTGCTGCCCGCGTGTGCTGACTGCCCGTTGATCGTCACGTCATACCAGCGGATGCCCTGCACTCCGGTGACCGTTCCCAGCGCCACTCCGGCAGCTTCCAAAATCGGGCCTTGCTCGATGTGCGGCTCGATGTAGCAGCCGATCGGGCGGCGTCCAGACCCGTCCGGCGCACCCTGGGGCGCGCCGTCGGACATACCCGCTGACACACCCGCGGGCACACCGCACGGCACCTCGCCCGCGTAGCCGATGCGCTCCAGCTCGGCGCCCAGCGTGGTGCCGTCGATGCCAGGGGCGGCGAGGCCTTCCACCAAGCTGAACGCTCCCGCGTACACGCCTGAGCCGATCATCGCGGGCGGGAAACGGGCGCCTTCCTCATTCGTCCACGACACGACTTCGACCGGGGCAGCAGTGCGCACGTCGTGGTCGTGCAGCACGCGCAGCACTTCGAGTCCGACCATCACGCCGTAGGCGCCGTCGTATCGGCCGCCGGTGGGCTGGCTGTCCAGATGACTGCCGACCACCACCGGCAAACGCTGCGGATCGCTGCCGTCGCGGCGCGCGAACAGGTTGCCCATCTGGTCCACATGAACGGTGCAGCGCAGCTCGCGAGCCCAGGCAACGAACTGGTCGCGTCCCGCCCGGTCCTCGTCGGTGAGCGCGACTCGGGCCACACCCCCGGCCGGCGTCGCGCCGATCTCGGCCAACTCAGCCAGCGTCCTCCACAGGCGCTCGCCGTCCACTGCGTACGTGCTTGCGTTCACGGTGGACAGTCTGGCCGAACAGCTGCTTGTCTGGGGGACCGCAGCACAAGGTGAACGCGATGTCGAGCGGCGTCGTTGCGCATCGCCGCTGTGCGGTCGGTCAGCCGAGCGGCCGAGCCGTCGGCGGTATGGGCCGGGGCAGGTCGGTGCGGCCCATCAGCGCTTCGTCCACGGCCGCTGCGCATGCTCGGCCCTCGGCGATCGCCCACACGATGAGGCTCTGGCCGCGGCCCATGTCGCCGCACACCCACACGCCCTCGACGCTGGTGCGGTAGTCGTCGTCGCGCAGCACGTTGGACCGTGCATCGGTCTCCACGCCGAGCTCGGCAAGCAGGCCGTGCTGCTGGGGCCCGACGAAGCCCATCGCCAGCAGCACCAGCTCGCAGTCGAGCTCGAAGTCGGTTCCCTCCACCTTGGTGAACCGGCCGTCGCGCAGCACCACCTCGTGCGCCCGCAAGGCCCGCACCGCGCCCGCGCCGTCACTCAGGAACTCCTCGGTGTTCACCGAGTACACGCGCTCGCCGCCTTCCTCGTGAGCGGAGGAGACTCGGTAGACCATCGGATAGGTGGGCCATGGGTTGGCCGAGGGTCGCTCGTCGGGCGGCCTCGCCAAGATCTCGAACTGGTGTACAGAGGCAGCGCCTTGACGATGCGCCGTGCCGAGGCAGTCGGCGCCGGTGTCGCCCCCGCCGATGATCACCACCCGCTTGCCCTGGGCAGTGATCGGCACGTCGCCTGGGTCGAGGTCTCCCTCCTGGGCCCGATTGGCCCAAGGCAGGTACTCCATTGCCTGGTGGATGCCGTCGAGCTCTCGGCCCGCGACCGGCAGATCGCGCCACGCGGTGGCACCGCCGGCCAGCACCAGCGCGTCGAAGTCGGCCTGCAGCTGCGCGGCCGGGAGGTCCGTGCCGACGTCCACCCCGGTGCGGAACGTCGTTCCTTCGGCGCTCATCAGGTCGAGCCGTCGCTCGATGTGCCGCTTCTCCATCTTGAACTCGGGGATGCCGTAACGCAGCAGGCCGCCGAGCCGGTCGGCACGCTCGAACACCGTCACGTCGTGACCGGCGCGGGTCAGCTGCTGTGCTGCTGCCAGCCCGGCGGGCCCAGAACCCACCACTGCCACGCTGCGACCGGTGCGCAGGGCGGGCAGCTCCGGGCGGACCCAGCCCATCTCGAATGCCTTGTCGATGATCGCGACCTCAACCTGCTTGATGGTGACCGGGTCGGAGTTGATGCCCAGCACGCAGGCGCCCTCGCACGGCGCGGGGCACAGCCGGCCGGTGAATTCGGGGAAATTGTTGGTCGCGTGCAGTCGCTCGATGGCCTCGCGCCAGCGATTGCGGTACACGAGATCGTTCCAGTCGGGAATGAGGTTGCCGAGCGGGCAGCCGGAGTTGCAAAAGGGAACGCCGCAGTCCATGCAGCGGCTCGCCTGGGTCTGCAGGTCTGCATCGGCGAAGGGCTCGTACACCTCGCGCCAGTCGCGCAGGCGCACCGGCACCGGACGCCGCGTCGGCAGCTCCCGGCCGTGTCGCATGAAGCCGCGCACGTCACCCATGCGCAGCCCCAGCGCTGGTCGAACGGCGGCTGCGCTGCGTTCGAGTGATCAGCGATTCAGCCATGCGCAGCCGCCATGACTGCTTCGTCGGGGTCCTGGCCGAGTTCGCCGGCGGCCGCCCGCGCCTCGAGCACGCGGCGGTAGTCCTTGGGCATCACCTTGCGGAAGCAGCGCACCTCGCTGTGCCAGCGACCCAGGATGCGCTGCGCCGGCGCAGAATCGGTCTCCGCGAGATGTCGACGCAGCACCGAACGCAGCGTCTGCGCATCGGTGTCGTCCAGCTGGGGCTCCAGGTCGACCATCTCGGTGTTCAGGCGCCTCCAGAAGACGTCGTCGGGGTCGTACACGAACGCCACGCCTCCCGACATGCCGGCGCCGAAATTGCGGCCGACGCTGCCGAGCACCACCACCAAGCCGCCGGTCATGTACTCGCACGCGTGGTCGCCCACTCCCTCCACCACCGCAGTAGCCCCGGAGTTGCGCACGCAGAAGCGCTCGCCGACGGTCCCGCGGACGAATGCCTCGCCGCTGGTCGCGCCGTACAGGATGACGTTGCCGGCGATGACGTTGTCCTCTGCCACGAATGCAGGGTGCGTCGTCCGAGGCGGCCGCACCACCAGGCGCCCGCCCGACAGCCCTTTGCCGAGATAGTCGTTGGCGTCGCCCCACAGCCGCATCGTCAGCCCGCGTGGAGCGAAGGCGCCGAAGCTCTGACCGGCCGACCCGACGAAGCGCAGGTCGATCGTGTCGTCGGGCAGGCCGTCGCCGCCGTGGGCGGCGGTGATGCGATGGCCGAGCATGGTGCCCACGGTCCGGTTCACGTTGCTGATCGGCAGCTGCGCGCTCACCGGCTCGCGCCGCTCCAGCGCGGGCGCCGCCAGCTCGATCAGCTGCTGATCCAGCGCCCGCTCCAGGCCGTGATCCTGGCTCTGGGAGCAGTAGCGGTCCTGGGGCCAGGGCGTCTCGGGCTCCGCCAGGATCGGCGACAGATCCAGCCCGTGCGCCTTCCAGTGCGCGATCGCCGCGGTGGCGTCGAGCCGGTCCACCCGCCCCACGGCCTCGCGCAGCGACCGAAAGCCCAGCGCTGCCAAGTGCTCGCGGACCTCTTGGGCGACGTACTCGAAGAAGTTCACGACGAACTCGGGGCGGCCGCTGAAGCGCTTGCGCAGTTCGCGATTCTGTGTCGCAACGCCCACCGGGCAGGTGTCGAGATGGCAGACGCGCATCATGATGCAGCCCGACACGACCAGCGGCGCCGTGGCGAATCCGAACTCTTCGGCGCCCAGCAGCGCTGCCACGATCACGTCGCGCCCGGTCTTCATCTGCCCGTCGGTCTGCACCACGATGCGGTCGCGCAGCCCGTTCAGCAGCAGCGTCTGCTGTGTCTCCGCGAGGCCCAGCTCCCACGGCGCCCCAGCGTGCTTCAGCGACGTCAACGGCGACGCGCCGGTGCCGCCGTCGTGTCCGGAGATCAGCACCACGTCGGCCTTTGCCTTGGACACGCCGGCCGCGACGGTGCCGACGCCGACCTCGGCCACCAGCTTCACGTGTACACGCGCCGCGGGGTTGGCGTTCTTCAGATCGTGGATGAGCTGCTTGAGGTCCTCGATGGAGTAGATGTCGTGGTGGGGCGGCGGGCTGATGAGCCCGACGCCGGGCGTGGAGTGGCGGGTCTTGGCGATCCACGGCCACACCTTCGGTCCGGGCAGCTGCCCGCCCTCGCCCGGCTTGGCGCCTTGGGCCATCTTGATCTGCAGGTCGTCGGCGTTGGCCAGATACTCAGAGGTGACGCCGAAGCGGCCCGACGCCACCTGCTTGATGGCCGAGCGCCGCAGATCGCCGTTGGGGTCCGGCCGGTAGCGCTGGGGATCCTCGCCGCCCTCGCCGGTGTTGGACTTGCCGCCGATGCGGTTCATCGCGATGGCCAGCGTCTCGTGCGCCTCAGCGGAGATCGATCCGTAGCTCATCGCCCCGGTGGAGAATCGCTGCACGATCCGCGAGACCGGCTCCACCTCCTCGATGGGGATCGGACCGCCGGGGGCCGGTCGGAGCTCGAACAGGCCGCGCAGGGTCGCCAGCTCGGCGGACTGATCGTCCACCAGGCGCGTGTACTCCTTGAAGACCTCGTAGCGGCCGGCGCGTGTGGAGTGCTGCAGCTTGTAGACGGTTTCCGGGTTGAACAGGTGGTACTCGCCCTCGCGCCGCCACTGGTACTCGCCGCCCGCCCACAGGTCGCGGTGCGCGGCTTCCGCAGGATTGTCGAGATGAGCGAACCGGTGGCGGGCGGCCACCTCGGCAGCGAGCACGTCGAGGCCCACGCCGCCGAGCTTGGAGGTGGTGCCGGCAAAGCAGCGGTCGATGAGGTCCGCTCCGAGGCCCACGGCTTCGAACACCTGCGCACCGGTGTAGCTGGCCACCGTGGAGATGCCCATCTTGGACATCACCTTCAGGACGCCCTTGGTGCAGGCCTTGATGTAGTTGCGTTTGGCGGTGCGCTCGTCGATCTCGGTGATGATGCCGCTTCGCACCATGTCGTCGATCGACTCGAACGCCAGGTACGGATTGACGGCGCTGGCGCCGTAACCCAGCAGCAACGCCATGTGATGCACCTCGCGTGCGTCGCCGCACTCGGTCACCAGCCCTGCCATCGTGCGGGTCTTATTGCGCACCAAGTGGTGGTGTACCGCGCCGGTCAGCAGCAGCGAGGGAATCGGCGCGTGCTGCTCGTCGCTGTAGCGGTCCGACAGGACGATGATGCGGGCGCCGCCGGCGATGGCCTCGTCCACCCGCTCGCAGACCTCAGCGAGCGCTCGTTCCATGCCCGCGCCGCCCTCGTCCACCGGGTAGAGGCCGTCCACCGCGAAAGGCCGATACAGCCACTCGCCGCCGTGCTCGCTCTCGGGCGTGCTCTGGTGCCGGCCGCCGTCGGCAGCGCCGGAAGCTCCGTCGGTGGCGAGCCGGTCCTCGTCGATGTACAGGAGCTTGGCGAGGTCCTCATTCGACAGGATCGGGGAAGGGAGCACCACCTGCCGGCACGACGCCGGGCCAGGCTGCAGCAGATTTGCCTCCGGGCCGATCTTGGCCTTCGTCGAGGTGACGAGCTCCTCGCGGATCGCGTCCAGCGGCGGATTGGTGACCTGCGCGAACAGTTGGCTGAAGTAGTCGAAGAGCAGACGCGGCCGCTGCGACAGCACCGCGATGGGAGTGTCGGTGCCCATCGACCCGATCGGCTCCGTGCCGCTGCGCGCCATCGGCGCCACGAGCAGCCGAAGCTCCTCGGTGGTGTAGCCGAACTTGCGCTGCCGCAGCGTCACCGAGGAGTGCTGCGGAGTCAGACTGAATCGGGGCGGCAAGTCCTCCAGATGAGCGAGTCCGTCGGCGAGCCAGTCGCCGTAGGGCGCAGCGTTCAGGAGATCGCGCTTGATCTCCTCGTCGCCCACAATGCGGCCCTGTGAGGTGTCCACTAGGAACATGCGTCCCGGCTGCAGGCGGCCCTTGCGGATGATGCGGCGCTGGTCGAGGTCGGCCACGCCGACTTCCGATGCCATCACGACGAGTCCGTCGGCGGTCACCCAGTAGCGGGACGGCCGCAGGCCGTTGCGGTCGAGCACGGCGCCGACGACGGTGCCGTCGGTGAAGGCGATGCTGGCCGGCCCGTCCCACGGCTCCATCAACGAGGCGTGGAATTCGTAGAAGTCGCGCTTGTCCTGAGGCATGCGCGCGTGGTTCTCCCAGGCTTCGGGGATCATCATCAGCACGGCGTGGGGCAGGCTTCGGCCGCCGAGATGGAGCAGCTCGAGCACTTCGTCGAAGCTGGCGGTGTCCGACGCGCCCGGCGTACACACCGGGAAGGTGCGCTCCAGTCGGTTCGTCCCGTCAGGGTCGCGAAACAGCGGGCTGGACAGCGTGCCCTCTCTCGCACGCATCCAGTTGCGGTTGCCCATCACGGTGTTGATCTCGCCGTTGTGTGCGAGCATGCGATAGGGATGCGCGAGCGGCCACGACGGAAAAGTGTTGGTGCTGAAGCGAGAATGCACCACGGCCAGCGTGGAGGCCAAGCGGGCATCCACCAGGTCGGGGTAGAACTCCGCGAACTGCCTGCAGGTCAGCATTCCCTTGTAGACGAGCGTTCGGCACGACAGCGACGGGAAGTAGGGAGCGGGTTGCAGCTCGCGCTCCGTGCGCTTGCGGGCCACATAGACCCGTCGTTCCAAGTCCAGCGTTGTCAGTCCTGCCGGCCTGCCCGGCGCCCCGGGGCGTTCATGCGCGGGCGCTGCCACGAACAGCATGCGGAACAGCGGCATGGGGTCGGTCGCGAACGAGCCGAGCGATGACGGATCGGTCGGCACCTCACGCCAGCCGAGCACCTCGAGCTGCTCCTCGCCCATGATCGCTTCGATGGAGGCGGCTGCGCCGTCGGGATCCTCGCGCGGCAAGAAGGCAATGCCGACTGCGTACTGGCCGACGGGCGGAAGCTCGAATGCGCAGACCTCGCGCAGGAACCGGTCCGGCACGCAGATCGTCATGCCGATGCCGTCGCCGACGTTGGCCTCGGCACCGGTGGCGCTGCGATGGTCCAGATTGATCAGGCACTGCAGCGCTTGGTCGACCACGGCACGGCTGGGCACTCCGGACATGTCCGCGACGAAGCCGACGCCGCATGCGTCGTGCTCGAACGCCGGGTCATAGAGGCCTTGGGCCGGCGGCGGCCCGTCACACGGGCTGGTGCTGATGCCGGCCGAGGGGTCGGCACAGGCGTCGGCAGAACCACCAGTGCGGACGTCTGGACGGCCGGACGCACATGGTGCAGCGTGTGCATTGGCAGTCTCAGTGGCCGGCATGGGCGACGTCCCGGTGAGATGAGTCAATTCCTGTGATGAGTGCCCGTGATGAGTGCCCGAGCAGGGACTCAGCGGTTCTCAGATCGGTGGTTCTCGGTGGTTGCAGGGACGTCGTTGGCCCTGAGAGCGTGCGCAGTGTAGCGGCGATGCGCCCAAAGGCCACAAGACTGTGCCGGTGCCGAGACGTGCCCGAGTGCATCCAGGGCCTTAGTGAATAAGCTTGCAAATTGGTGCAATCCACATGCGAACTCTTGGTATCGTGACCGAGGCTTGCAGCGACTGGCAGCGAAGTCACCAGCGACAGTCACTCGCAGACCTGACCGCAGTGCCCGACGCGAGACTTCACAACCGAGCTTCGACAACTGAGCCGACAACAGCCGAACCGACGACGAGGGAGCCGGACGCCACGCCATGGACCCACAGCCCAGCCTGAAGCACAACAGCGCGACGACCAGCGCGACGACCGATGCAGCGAAACCTGCATCGTCCGACAGCGCGGGTTCGTCTGTTCGCGTGGGCATCGTGGGCGCATCCGGCTACACCGGCTCGGAGCTAATGCGGCTGATGGCGGGGCATCCGTTCTTTGACGTGGTGGCCATTGCTGGCGACACGCAAGCGGGAACGGCGGTGCGCGACCTGTATCCCAGCCTGGCCGCCGACTACGGCAGCCTGCGCTACAGCACCTATGACCCTGGCGAGTTCGTCGGGCTCGACGTGGTGTTCCTGGGGCTGCCGCACATGGCCAGCGCCCCCGTCGTGGCCGATCTGTACCGGCGGGTGGGCTGCGTGGTCGATCTTGGCTCGGACTTTCGGCTGCTGGACGCGGAGGCGTACCCGAAGTGGTACGGCGCGCAGCATCCGATGCCGGAGCTGCTGGGCGAGCTGCCCTACGGGCTTCCCGAGCTCGGACGTGCAGCACTGCGCGGCGCCGCGGGCATCGCCGTGCCCGGCTGCTACCCCACTGCGGCTGCGCTGGCGCTGGCGCCGTTCGCCCGCAACGGGCACATCTCGACCGAGGGTGTGGTCGTCGATGCGGCGTCGGGTGTCAGCGGCGCGGGCCGCGGGCCCAAGCCCGCTACGACGTTCTCCGCGGTCGACGAGGACTTCGTGGCCTACGGCCTGCTGGACCATCGCCACACGCCCGAGATCGAGCAAGCCACCGGGTGCGAAGTGCTGTTCACCCCGCATCTGGCGCCGATGGTGCGCGGCATTCTGGCGACGTGTTACGCGAGGCCGGCCGGGGAGCTGACCACCGAGGAGGCGCTCGACGTGCTGAGCGCCTTCTACGCGGACGAGCCCTTCGTGGTCGTGCATTGCGACGCCCCACACACCAAGGCCACGCTCGGTGCGAACACGTGCCATCTGAGCGCACGGGTGGACAGCCGCACCGGCTGGCTGGTGGTGCTCAGCGCCATCGACAACCTGGTCAAAGGTGCCTCCGGCGCAGCAGTGCAGTGCGCCAACCTCGCGCTCGGGCTGCCGGAAACAGCAGGCTTGCCGACGACCGGGTTGATGCCGTGAACGCCGGCGACGACCGTCGTGGCCAGGGGCCGGCGGCTGGTGGTGCCGCTGCCGGCATCGGCGAACCGCGCCCCGCGGCCTCCGAACGCGCCGAGCTGCTCGTGGAGATGCTGCCCTACATCAGCCGCTGGCGAGGCAAGGTGATGGTGGTCAAGTTCGGCGGCAGCGCCATGGTCGATGCAGCGCTGACCGACGGCTTCGCCGCCGACATGGTGCTGCTGCGCCAGATCGGCTTGGCGCCGGTGGTGGTACACGGCGGCGGACCTCAGATCGGCGAGCTCATGGCGCGACTCGGCAAGACGTCGGAGTTCCGGGACGGGCTGAGAGTCACCGATGCGGAGACGCTGGACATCGCTCGCATGGTGCTCGTCGGCAAGGTCAACCGCGACATCGTCGGCGCCATCAACGTACACGGCCCGCTGGCTGTGGGCATCTCGGGCGAGGACGGCCGGGTCATCACCGCCACTGCCCGGAACCCCGAGCTGGGATTCGTGGGCGAGGTGACCGACGTCAACACCGACTTGCTGGAGCGTCTCCTCGCCGAAGGCTTGATCCCGGTGATCTCCACCATCGGCGCGGACACCAAGGGTCAGGCGTACAACATCAATGCGGATACCGTCGCCGGAGCGGTGGCCTCCGCGCTGGAAGCAGAGAAGGTCGTGTACCTGACCGATGTCGCCGGGCTGCTCGACGACGTCGACGATCCGGGCTCGCTCGTGCGGCGGACGACGGCAGACTCGCTTGCTGCTCGACTGCGCACCGGGCGCGTCGCCGGCGGGATGATCCCCAAGATCGAAGCCTGCATCAGCGCCGTGCGCGGCGGCGTCAACAGCGCGCACCTGCTCGACGGCCGCGTGCGCCACGTGGTGCTCGCCGAGCTGTTCACCGACGAAGGAGTCGGCACCATGATCACCGCCGATCGGCCTGCCGGCCGCCGCGGCCACCAGCTGAACTCCCCGTGACGAACGACGAAGTTCACCAACGACCAACGCAGCCAGCACCACAAGGCCAGGACCACATGACCCGCGACCCAGACCTCCACGACAGCCCGCTGATGCCCACCTATGCGCCGCCGACCGTGCAGTTCGTGCGGGGGAGCGGCTGCGAGCTCTACGACCGCAGCGGCAAGCGCTACCTGGACTTCTTGGCCGGGCTGGCCGTCACCTCGCTCGGGCACGCCCACCCCGCAGTCGCCGAAGCGCTCAGCGAGCAGGCACGCACGCTCTTGCACGTCTCCAATCTGTTCGGCACCGAGCCGCAGCTCGAGGTCGCCCAGGTCATCGACCGCCTGCAGGGCGGCGGCGGCCAAGTGTTCTTCGCCAACAGCGGCGCCGAGTCGCTCGAAGCCGCGATCAAGCTGGCCCGCAAGTTCGGAGGCCGAGGTCGCCATGTCGTGGTCAGCGCGCTGCGGTCGTTCCACGGGCGCACGCTCGCGACGCTGCACGCCACCGGTCAGCCGGAGAAACACGAGACGTTCCAGCCGCTGCCGCCCGGCTTTCGCCACGTGCCCTACAACGACGCAGACGCCTTGGAAGCTGCGCTGGATCCCAGCTGCTGTGCCGTGCTGCTCGAAGTCGTGCAGGCCGAGGGCGGCGTCAACGTGGCCGACAGCGCCTACCTGCGCAACGTTCGCCGCATCTGCGACGAACGTGAGCTGCTGCTGATCATCGACGAGGTCCAGACCGGGCTGGCGCGCACAGGCCGGTGGTTCGCTTGGCACCACCACTTCGAGCCGTCCGGCGGGCCGACCGGCGCGGCGCGTCCGGACATCGTGACGATGGCCAAGGCGCTCGGCAACGGCGTGCCGATTGGCGCCGTGTGGGCTCGCCGCGAGGTTGCGAGCGCGTTCCGGCCGGGCGACCATGCCACCACCTTCGGCGGGCAGCCGCTGGCAGCGAGCGCGGCCCGTGCGGTGCTGCGCACGATGGAAGCCATCGATGCGCCGGCCGTGGCAGCAGCCCGCGGCGAGGAGCTGGCCGGCCAGCTCATGGGCGTCGAGGGAGTGGTCGACACCCGCGGGCTCGGCCTGCTCATTGCGGCCGAGCTGGATGCCGGCGCTCTCGGTCGCAGCGGCCCTGAGGTTGCTGCTGAGTGCCTGGCGGCTGGTCTGGTGGTCAACGGGGTCACTCCGACCGCCGTGCGCTTCACACCGCCGCTGGTGGTGTCGAACGAAGAGATCGACGAAGGCCTGGCGATCTTCGCGAGCGTGCTCGACGGTCGCGGGCCTGCCGATGCTGGGTCCGCTGGTACTGGGCCTGCCGATACTGGGCAGCCGGGCTGATGCGGCACTTCCTCGACGTCGACGATCTCTCGCGCGACGAACTGATCTGGGTGCTGGACGCCTCATTGCGTCCCGCTGCGGACGCGTCTGCGGTGCTGGGGGGGCGAGGCGTCGCCTTGATGTTCGAGAAGGCCTCGAACCGCACGCGCAACGCCATGGAACTGGCCGTCACGCAGCTCGGCGGACACCCCGTCTACATCCGGCCCGAAGAGGTCGGGATGGACACGCGCGAGTCCGCCGAGGACATTGTGCGAACGCTGGCCTGCTACCACGAGATCGTGGCGGCGCGTGTCTTCGGTCACGCTCAGCTCGAACGGATGGCGGCCTGCAATGCTGTGCCGGTGGTGAACCTGTTGTCCGACCAGGCCCATCCCACCCAGGCGCTGGCGGACTTGCTCACCATTGCGCAGTGCGTGGGGTTCGAGCACACCGAGCGAGTGGCGTTCGTCGGCGATGCCAACAACGTGTGGCGTTCCCTGGCGGTCGGCTGCGCCATGCTGGGCATCGAGAGCGCGCTGGCGGTGCCGACCAGTTACGCACCCGCTGCTGCGACCCTGGCGCAGCTCGACGCAGTCGGAGGCCGGTGTACCGTCACCGACGACCCGACCGAGGCAGTCGAGGGCGCTGCGGTCGTGTGTACCGACGTGTGGACCTCCATGGGCCAAGAGGACGAGCAGGCAGATCGCATCGCTGCGTTCGGCGCTTACCAGGTCACCGCTGAGCTCATGTCGCAGGCCGCCGACGGTGCAGTGTTCCTGCACTGCTTGCCGGCCCGTCGAGGCCAGGAAGTGGCCGCCGAGGTCATCGACGGCCCGGCCAGCCGGGTGTGGCAACAGGCCGAGAACCGGATGCACGCAGCGCGGGGTCTGCTGGCGTTCCTGGCCGGAGCCACGTCATGAGCGTGACGTCATGAGCGCCAAGATGCGGCGGCAGCATCTCATCCGCGAACTGCTGTCCAGCCACGAAGTCGGCAGCCAAGCGCAGCTGGTCCAGCTGTTGGCAGAACACTCCGTGGAGGTTGCCCAAGCCACCGTCTGTCGCGATCTGGTGGAGCTGGGCGTGGCCAAGATGCGAACGGCGGGGCGGACAGTGTACGCCATTCCAGCAACTGACGCTCCTGAGGCGCTGCGGTCGGGCACGTTGCGCCGCGTGTTCTCCGACTGGGTGCTCGAGGTGCGCAGTTCGCTCAACCTCGTCGTGCTGCGAACACCGCCGGGCTCTGCCCATGTCGTCGCCTCGGCCATCGACCGCAGCGGCAACGGCATCGAGGGCGTGGTCGGCACCGTGGCGGGCGACGACACGCTGTTGGTCGTGGCGTGCGAAGAGCTCGGCGGCCGCGCCGTCGCCGAGCGCTGCCGCGAGCTGGCGGGCCTGTGAGCCCCCAGGCGATGCCGACAGACCGCGCGTCCGCCGACGGTGCCGCCACGTTGTGGCACGGCCGATTCGACAGGGCGCCTGCGGCGGCGGCCGCGATGCTCAACGACTCGCTGTCGTTCGACCGGCGCATGTTCGCGCAGGACGTCGCTGCGTCGCGGGCTCACGTCTCGATGCTGGCAGGCGTCGGTCTGCTGTCGATTGCCGAGCGTGACGACATCGTGGCTGCGCTCGATCACGTGGAGCACGAGATCTCCGAAGGCCAGATGGTGTGGGCGCCGACCGACGAGGACATTCACACCGCGGTCGAACGGCGAGCCACCGAGCTCTGCGCCGCCGCCGCCAAGATGCACACTGGCCGCAGTCGCAACGATCAGGTGGCGACCGACCTGCGCCTGTGGACGCGCAGCGCCATCGACGAGCTGACGGGGCTGCTGCTGGGTTTGGCTGCGACGCTCGCCGCGCGGGCCCGCGAGGCTCATGCTGCGGGCATACGGCTGCCTGGCTACACGCACTTGCAGCAGGCCCAGCCGGTGGGGCTGGCGCATCACCTCGCCGCCCACGCGTGGGCCCTGCTGCGAGACGTCGGGCGCCTGGGCGATGCGAGACGTCGAGCCGACGTGTGCCCGCTCGGCGCGGGAGCGCTGGCCGGTTCCACGCTGCCGCTGGATCCTGCAGCGACCGCTGCGGAACTCGGCTTCGCGGCAGTGTTCGAGAATTCGCTCGACGCCGTCAGCGATCGTGACTTCGTCGCCGAGACGTTGTTTGCGCTCGCCATGGTGGGGATCCACCTGTCTCGCCTCGGTGAGGAGCTGGTGGTGTGGTCGAGTGCGGAGTTCGGCTTCGTGAGGCTCGACGATGCCTATGCAACCGGGTCGTCGATGATGCCGCAGAAGAAGAACCCCGATGTCGCCGAGCTGGCGCGCGGCAAGGCCGGGCGTCTCATCGGCTCTCTGACCGGCCTGCTGGCGACGCTGAAGGGACTCCCGCTGGCGTACAACAAGGACCTCCAGGAAGACAAGGAACCGCTGTATGACGCAGTCGACACGGTGCGGCTGGTGACCGTGGCGTTCGACGGGCTCATGCAGACCGTCGAATTCGATGCCGAGGCCATGGCGACTGGCGCAGACGACCCGCTGGCGGCGGCCACCGACGTGGCCGAATGGCTGGTGAAGGCCGGCATGCCGTTCCGCGACGCCCACGCCCTCGTCGCCGGGCTCGTGCGTCAAGCCTTGGCCGAGTCGTTCGACGAGGCAGAGCCAGTGGAGGCAGAGCCAGAGGTCGGGTCCACCGAATCAGCGGTCGCGCCGCAGATCACGAGCGCGTCCGACCGATTGACCGAACTGGTGGCCGTTCACCCGGCGCTCGGACCCGAAGCAGCCCGATTGCTGAGGCCCGGCGCCGCATACCTCAGCCGCAACACGCCGGGTGCGAGCGGCCCCGATGCCGTGGCGGTGCAGCTGGCACGGCTCCACACGGCGCTGGTCGATGCTGGGCTGGCCGGCGCCGGGCTGGCTGACGCCGGGCGAGAGCCGGCCGGCAGCACAGACCGCGGGCCACAAGGGTGATCAGGCACTGCGCGTGTCGGCAGGTGTCCCGCTGCCGAGGGCGTTCTACGAGCGCCCGGCCACCGATGTCGCTCCGGACCTGATCGGCAAACTGCTGGTACACGAGAGCGGCACTCGCACGGCGGGACGCATCGTGGAGGTCGAGGCGTACTGCGGCGTCGGTGATCCTGCGGCGCACTCGCGCCGCGGCCCGACGGCTCGCAACGCCTCGATGTTCGGGCCTCCCGGGCATCTCTACGTGTACTTGATCTACGGCCTGCACTGGTGTGCGAATGCCGTGTGCGCACCGGCAGGCGTCGGTGACGCAGTGCTGTTGCGCGCCCTCGAGCCGACGCACGGTGTGCGACACATGGCTGTCCGCCGACGTGTCGCGGACTGCCGGAGCTTGTGCTCGGGGCCGGCCAAGCTGACTCAGGCACTCGGCATCGGCGGCGAACACGACGGCTGCGACCTGACGTCGCCCAGTGGCCTCAGCATCTGCGACGACGGCGTGGTGCCGTCAGACGTCGCGCGGTCGGCGCGCATCGGCATCAGCAGCGGCACGGATCTGCTGTGGCGCTGGTACGACGCTTCCAGCGCGCACCTCAGCAGGCGATGAGTTCGGCGCAGTGGATGCCCGGCAACGAGTTCGAGGCGACGCGCCCGCGTTCGGCACCGGCTGCGCCCGGGCGCGGCGGGTTCGCGAGGCTGCCCGCCGCCGCTCTGTCGCGGGATGGCCATATGGCTGTCGACCGTGAAGCTGTCGTCCCTGAAGCTGTCGTCCGTGAAGCGGGCGATCTCGGTGCCGCCATGGCGGTGGCTGAGGCGTTCAAGCCCCGTGATCGCGTCCAGGCGACGCATCGGCGTCGGATGATCGACTTCATGGCCCGTCACCCCGACGCGCTGCATCGCTCGTGCGAAGTCGGCCACGTGACGGCGTCTGCGTGGGTGGTGAGCGACGACGCGACCAAGGGACTGGTCCTCCTGCACCGCAAGATCGGTCGATGGCTGCAGCCGGGCGGACACGCCGACGGCGAGAGAGCCCTCGCCGGGGTTGCTCTGCGCGAAGCCACCGAGGAAACCGGCATCGACGGCCTCGAGGTCTGGACAGAGCCAATCGACATTGACATACATCTGGTTGTCAGCCGTCTGGTTGACAGCCATCTGGCTGTCAGCGATTTGGCTGTCAGCGATTTGGTTGTCGGCCATCAGGCAGTCGGCCAGGGGCATGCAGAGCCAGACCACCTGCATTTCGACGTGCGCTACCTCGTCCGCGCCCCTCGCCATGCCGTGCCGAGCGGCAACCACGAGTCCGAGCAGCTGCGGTGGATCGGGCGCCATCAGCTCGATGAGCCTCGGCTGAATCTCGATGCCAGCACGCGTCGGCTGGCTCGCTACGGCTTCGAGCTCGCCGCTGCTGTGGCCCTTCGACGCCAGTAGCCCATCGCCGATGCACGCGCCGGCCAAGCGAAGGCGCGTGCGCCGGTAGCGTGGCTGCGTGGGTATCGGCACCGTGCTGGTCGTCGCCTGCGCGTCGGCAGCGCTGATCATGGCCGCCGGGATCATCGACATCCTGCGGCTCGGCCGCGAACGGTTCGGGGCTGCTGGCAAGCGTCGCTGGCACTGGATCCTGCTGATCGTCTACAGCGGTCCGCTCGGTGTCCTGCTGTATGCGGCGGCCGTTCGACCTCAAGTGCGCTGGCCCCACCGCTACGCCGACCCCGAGCCTGGCGCTGAAGACTGATCGCTGAAGACTGATCGCTGAAGACTGATGCTGACGACTGATGCTGACGACCGATACGGACGGCTGATGCCGAAGACTCATGCCGAAGACTGACTGGGGCCTGGGTGACGACGTGCGTTCGGGCGATGCATCGTTCGGGCGATGACCGCGGCACGCCTCGCGATCGAGGTCACCCAGCTCTGCAAGCGCTACGGCGAGCTTGAAGCGGTCAGCGGCGTCGACTTGACGATCGCGACCGGCGAGGTCGTGGCGTTTCTGGGTCCCAACGGTGCGGGCAAGACCACCACCGTCGAGATTCTCGAGGGTCTCCGCACCGCAACGTCGGGCACGCTGCGGGTGCTGGGCGCCGACCCGGCGCGCGCCGGCCCGGACTGGAGGGAACGGATCGGCGTAGTGCTGCAAGGCGCAACGCACGAAGGCGACTTCACCGCTGAGGAAATCGTCACCATGTGGTCGGCCTACTACAGCGCGCCCCGACGCCCTGTTGACGTGTTGGCCCAAGTCGGACTGGTCGAGGCTTCCGGTATGCGCACGCGTCGCCTGTCCGGGGGTCAGCGACAGCGACTGGCGGTGGCGCTGGCGCTCGTCGGCAACCCGGAGCTGGTGTTCTTGGACGAGCCGACGACCGGCTTTGACCCTGCCGCTCGGCGCGAGGCGTGGCAGATGATCGGCGGTCTGGGCTCGCTGGGCGTGACGGTGATGCTGACGACCCACTACATGGACGAGGCCGACCAGCTGGCGGATCGCATCATCGTCATCTCGCGCGGCCGCATCGTGGCCGACGGCACCGCGTCCGAACTGGCGGCACGCGTCTGTCTGCCGTCGCACATCAGCTGGGACGCGGCGGAACTGAGCCGGCGGCAGCTGCCCCAACGTCTTGCAGACCTGCTCGTTTCGGCGAGCACGTCCGACCGGGCGACCGACTTGGCGACCGATGCAGCGACGAGCCCGAGCACCGCAGCTCAGCTCATGGAGCGGCCGGCGATCGCCACCCGCGACATCGACGGCGTGGTGCGCGAGCTGCTCGCCGCTGCTGCTGGCGCCGGGGTGCGACTGGATTCGCTGGCTGTCGCCCCGCCGACGCTGGAGGACACGTACCTCGCGCTGACCCGCCCCGCCTCGACTGGCCCCACCCTCGCAGGCCCCACCTCGACTGGCCCCACCTCGACTGGCCCCACCCCAACCAGCAATCCAGCATGAGACGCCTGCGTCAGCTGCGAAGCGAGGTGTCGTTCAACCTGCTCAGCTTCCGGCGCAGCGCGGCGGCCACCTTCTTCACGGTGCTGTTGCCCTTGATCTTCTTGGTGATCTTCACGTCGATCTTCGGCAATGAGGTCATCAGCTCGACCGGCGCGCGTGTCGCGACGATGTACGTCCCGGGGATACTGGCGCTGGCGTTGGTCTCGGCGAACTTCATGAACGCTGCCATCGTCACGGTCATCCGGCGCGAGAGCGGCGTGCTCAAGGCGATGCGGGCGACCCCGCTGCCGCCTTGGGTCTACGTCGGCGGACAGGTCGGCGCGTCGCTGGCGCTGACCGGGCTGATGACGGTGCTCGTGGTGGGCATCGGCCGGTTCGGCTACGGCGTCGGCGTCCAGCTCGCGGCCGTGCCGAGCCTGTTGATCACGCTCCTCGTCGGCGCAGCGGCGTTCTCGGCGCTGGGGCTCGCCGTCACCTGCGCCTGCCCCAGCGAGCAGGCCGCGCCGGCGGTCACCAACATGTGCGTGCTGCCGCTGTACTTCGTCTCCGACGTGTTCATCCCTTCAGCGGGAGCGCCGCGCTGGATGAGCGTCATCGGCGACGTCTTCCCCATCAAGCACTTGGCGCTGGCGCTGGGCCGCACGTTCGATCCGTTCGGCCAGGGTGTGCCCATGCCGGTGTGGCGCTGGACGATCATGCTGGCCTGGGGAGTGGTAGGAGTGCTGATCACGCTGCGCTGCTTCCGCTGGACGCCGCGCGGCTAGCCGGCTGACCTCGCTCGCTGGTTTCGCGCACCCCGCTCCGGCAGACTGGCTGCGTGGACGTGCTGGCGGACCTCGACGCACGGGGACTGATTCATCAGACGACGGACCGGCGGGCGCTCGCTCAGCGTCTGGGGACGGGGCCGATCACCGTGTACTGCGGCTTCGACCCCACCGCCGCGAGCCTGCACGTGGGCAATCTGTTGGGGCTGCTGACGCTGCGGCGCCTGCAACTCGGCGGCCATCGGCCGATTGCGCTGGCAGGCGGCGCCACCGGGATGGTCGGAGATCCCAGCGGGCGCTCGACGGAGCGGAACCTGCTCGACGACGACGCCTTGGCCCGCAATCTCGAAGGCATCGTTCCGCAGCTGCGCCAGTTCCTGGATTTCGATGACGGACCGCACGCGGCCCGGCTGCTGGACAATCGTGCGTGGACAGTCGGCGTCGGGGTGCTCGATTTCTTGCGAGACGTCGGCAAGCACGTCACGGTGCAGCAGATGATCGGCAAGGAATCGGTGCGCAGCCGGCTCGACGAGGGCGACGGCCTGTCGTACACCGAGTTCAGCTACATGCTGCTCCAAGCCTATGACTACCTGTGGCTGGCGGAGAACGTCGAGTGCGAACTGCAGGTCGGAGGCTCGGACCAGTGGGGCAACATCGTGCTCGGCATCGACCTGATCCGGCGCCGGCTGGGCCGTCCCGCCCATGCGCTGACCTGGCCGTTGCTCGCTCGCAGCGACGGCGCCAAGTACGGCAAGACCGCAGCCGGCGAGACGTTGTGGCTGAGCGCGGACGCCATGAGCCCCTACCGCTTCTATCAGGCATGGATCGGCGTGGACGATGCCGATGTCGCGAAGCTGCTGGCGCAGCTGACCTTCCTCGAAGTGTCCGAGGTGCGCGACATCGCCGCAGCGCACCTGGCCGACCCGGGCCGACGCGCGGGTCAGCGGCGGCTGGCAGCAGAGGTGACGCGCATCGTGCACGGCGACGAGGCGGCATCGGCTGCGGCGCAG
>NZ_OZ242038.1:0-2387500 GCF_965205175.1 Candidatus Poriferisodalis sp. | reverse complement strand
CGCAGTACTCTGACAACTGCATAGCGATGCACGAGCATCAAATCCTCGTCGTGCTTGATCTGCGATTGGTCGTCTGTGATTGGTCGTCGATCGGCGTGCGACTGAGGAATTTTGATTCTTCGAGACTGAGTATCGATGATACCAAGCTACGAAGAGCCAATGGTGAATGCCTTGGCGCCGAACACCGAAGAAGGACGTGATAGGCTGCGATAAGCCACGGGGAGCCGCCGAATAGGCTTTGATCCGTGGATATCCGAATGGGGAAACCCGGCACCTTTCATCGGGTGTCACTCCTGCCCGAATCTCTACGGCAGGCAGAGGGAACGAGGGGAATTGAAACATCTCAGTACCCTGAGGAAAAGAAAGCAACAGCGATTCCCGGAGTAGCGGCGAGCGAAATGGGAACAGCCTAAACCGAATCCGGTGGTACAGCCTGACGGCGTTGCCGGATCGGTGTCGTGGGACATCCCCGACCGAGCGTCAGATCGGTCAAGGAGTTACAAAGCTTGCAGATAGCGGAACCGCACAGGAAAGGCGGGCCGCAGAGGGTGACAGCCCCGTACGCGAAATCTGCATGCCTCCTCGGATTGCTCCCGAGTAGCGCCGGTTCCGTGAAGGCCGGCGTGAATCCGCGAGGACCACCTCGTAAGGCTGAATATGTGTCGGCGACCGATAGCGAACGAGTACCGTGAGGGAAAGGTGAAAAGTACCCCGGGAGGGGAGTGAAATAGTACCTGCAACCATTGGTTTACAAGCAGTTGGAGCGCTACTGGGCTTCGTGCCCAAGCGCGACAGCGTGCCTTTTGAAGAATGAGCCAGCGAGTTACGGTGTGTGGCAAGGTTAACCAGTGATGGGAAGCCGGAGCGAAAGCGAGTCCGAACAGGGCGCACAGTCGCATGCTGTAGACCCGAAGCCGTGTGATCTATCCATGGGCAGGGTGAAGCGGAGGTAAGACTCCGTGGAGGCCCGAACCGACCTAGGTTGCAAACTGGGCGGATGACCTGTGGATAGGGGTGAAAGGCCAATCAAACACGGTGATATCTGGTTCTCCCCGAAATGCATTTTGGTGCAGCGTCGCACGTTCAGCCATGGAGGTAGAGCACTGATTGGGTTAGGGGGCCCACAAGCTTACCGACCCCAGTCAAACTCCGAATGCCATGGCTCCAGAGTGCGGCAGTGAGTCCACGGGGGATGAGCTTCGTTGGACGAGAGGGAAACAGCCCAGAACGCCGGCTAAGGCCCCGAAGTGTGTATTGAGTGGCAAACGATGTGGGATTGCCCAGACAGCCAGGAGGTTGGCTTAGAAGCAGCCACCCTTGAAAGAGTGCGTAATAGCTCACTGGTCGAGTGGTCCTGCGCGGATAATGTAACGGGGCTAAATACACCGCCGAAGCCGCGTCTTTGAGTTCGTCTTCGGACGAGCTTGAGGGGTAGGGGAGCGTCGTGCCCGCAGCGAAGCTGGAGCGTGAGCGCCAGTCGAGCGGGTCCGAGTGAGAATGCTGGCATGAGTAGCGAGAGAGGGGTGCGAATCCCCTCCGCCGTAAGCCCAAGGGTTCCTGGGGAAGGCTGGTCCTCCCAGGGTTAGTCGGGAGCTAAGGCGAGGCCGAGAGGCGTAGTCGATGCACAACCGGTTGATATTCCGGTACCACCGCGTGCGCGCCCAGTCCGACATGTGGTTGCTCAGGGGCTGTCTTCCCTTCGGGGACGACGAACCGACCCACCACATGAAGGACAGCAATGAGGGGACGCAGGAGGATAGGTGAACCCAGGCGATGGTTGACCTGGGGCAAGCGAGTAGGACGGGGACTAGGTAAATCCGGGCCCCATCAAGTCTGAGACGCGATACCGAGCCGCTACAGGCGAAGTCACTGAGTCCATGCTGCCAAGAAAAGCCTCTAGCGAGTTCACGTGGTGCCCGTACCTAAACCGACACAGGTAGGCAGGTAGAACATACTCAGGCGAACGGGAGAACTGTGGTTAAGGAACTCGGCAAATTGCATCCGTAACTTCGGGATAAGGATGACCCCACGATGGTAACGGCACTTGCTGCCCGAGCCGGAAGGGGTGGCACAAAATAGGGGAAAGCGACTGTTTACTAAAAACACAGCAGCGTGCGAAGTCGTAAGACCATGTATACGCTGTGACGCCTGCCCGGTGCCGGAAGGTTACGGGGAACGGTTAGCTCTGATGAGCGAAGCTGTGAACCTAAGCCCCGGTAAACGGCGGCCGTAACTATAACGGTCCTAAGGTAGCGAAATTCCTTGTCGGGTAAGTTCCGACCTGCACGAATGGCGTAACGACTTTCCCACTGTCTCAACCACAGACCCGGCGAAATTGAAGTACGAGTAAAGATGCTCGTTGGCTACAGAAGGACGGAAAGACCCCGTGGACCTTTACTATAACTTGGTATTGGGTTGTGGCACGTGTTGTGTAGGATAGGTCGGAGACGAGGAAGCGCATGCGCCAGCATGCGTGGAGTCACCCTTGAAATACGACCCTGCTCATGTCGGAACTCTAACCCAGGACCCTGATCGGGTTCGGGAACAGTGCCAGGCGGGTAGTTTGACTGGGGCGGTCGCCTCCCAAATGGTAACGGAGGCGCCCAAAGGTTCCCTCAGACTGGTTGGCAATCAGTCGTCGAGTGCAATGGCACAAGGGAGCTTGACTGTGAGACATACAGGTCGAGCAGGTGCGAAAGCAGGGCATAGTGATCCAGCGATTGCGTGTGGAAGCGTCGTTGCTCAACGGATAAAAGGTACCCCGGGGATAACAGGCTCATCTTCCCCAAGAGTCCATATCGACGGGAAGGTTTGGCACCTCGATGTCGGCTCATCGCATCCTGGGGCTGAAGCAGGTCCCAAGGGTTGGGCTGTTCGCCCATTAAAGCGGTACGCGAGCTGGGTTTAGAACGTCGTGAGACAGTTCGGTCCCTATCCTCTGTGGCTGCAGGAGATTTGAGAAAAGCTGTCCGTAGTACGAGAGGACCCGGATGGACGCAGCTCTCGTGTGCCAGTTGTTCCGCCAGGAGCACGGCTGGTTGGCGACCTGCGGAAAGGATAAGCGCTGAAAGCATCTAAGCGCGAAGCCTGTTTCAAGATGAGATCTCCCACTGGTACAGCCAGGTAAGGCCCGTGGCAGATAACCACGTTGATAGGCCGGATGTGTACGCGCAGCAATGCGTTCAGCAGACCGGTACTAATCGGCCGAGGGCTTGGTCTCGGTACTCAGTCTTGAGGAAGCGCGCCGGTGCGTGCGCTGTCCGTGCATCGCTGTGCAGGAGTCTGCAGCGGCAGTTCTCCGGTGGTTATGGCGGCAGGGCCACACCCGTTCCCATTCCGAACACGGAAGTTAAGCCTGCCAGCGCTGATGGTACTTGGGGGCAGTTCCCCTGGGAGAGTAGGTCGCTGCCGGAACCCGAACCCCCGTCGTGTATGCGGCGGGGGTTCTTCGCGTCCTAGGACCCTGTGTCTTTGAGCCTTGGTGTCTTTGAGGTTGGGGGATACGTGCGCGGGCCTACCCAGCAGCAATCCGGCCCGATGACTCTGTTGGACGAGTGGAGGACACGCGTGCGGGGCCTACCCTTGAGACATGACGCAGCCGCGGCGAGGAACGACCCGGCCCCGGCGTTCATCGGATGCCGACCGGAAGCGCAACACCGATCGTGATGCCGGCAGACGTGATGTCAGGGGTGATGTCAGCCGTGACGACAGCCGTGACGGCAGCAGACAAGACGGCGGCCGCGGCGCAGGCCGCGGCCGACCGGCCCGCGGACCTTCGCCGAGGTCCGCCGGCCGTAGCCCGAAGCCGACCGATGACGTTGCTTCACAGGCGGCGCGTCGGACGGACTGGGGCGGAGTAGCTCGCAAGGGAGCATCGCTGCTGCGCCCGATTCCCGGCGTCCGCGGCGGCGATGCGTATGCCGCAGGCGTTCCGGCGCGTCGCGATCAGCGTGCCCCGGCGCCCCAAGAGCCCCGCGCCGCCCAGCCCGAGAGCACGAGACCGCAGCGAAAGGCGCCGGGTCGGCGTCGGCCTGCCGTGCGCGTGGAGCTGCCCCGACTGGACCCGGCTTCGGTGAGAGATCTGCCGGCTGCCGAGCAGCAACGGCTCGCGCACCGGCTCAAGGATGCCGCCGAGGACTTCCTGGTGGAGCGGTTCGGAGACGCACTCGCCACGCTGCGGCCCTTGGCGGAGAGGTACGCCGCAGTCGCCGACGTGCAAGAGCTGTACGGCCTGACGTTGTACCGGCTCGGCCGCTGGACTGCGGCATCGCACCGGCTCGAGCGCTACGAAGAACTCACCGGCGCGGTTGACCAGTTGCCGGTGCTGGCGGACTGCTATCGCGCATTGGGCCGGCTGCATGACGTGCATGACGTGTGGGATCGGCTGCGCAGCGCCGATCCGGACGCGCAGACGATCACGGAGGGCCGGATCGTCACCGCCGGTGCGCTCGCAGACGAGGGCCGGCCACGCGACGCCATCCGTCTGCTCGAGGCCGGTCCGGTGCGTCACCGGCGGCCCAAGGAGCATCACCTGCGACTGTGGTACGCACTCGCCGACCTGTACGACCGCGTCGGCGACCTGCAGCGTGCTCGTCGCGGATTCGCGCGGCTCGCCGAGGTTGAGCCAGACTTCGCTGATGCTGCCGACAGGCTGAAGGCGCTGGGCGACGCTGAGGTCCGAAGCTGACCCGCAGAAGCTGACCCGCAGAGCTGACCACTGATGCGTGCGCGACGACAGCGCATCGCCGCCTGACGCAGCCAGACCGGACCCACGCAGCCCTGACGCAGTCAGCTCCGGCGCAATGGGCATGTTGCAGACCGAGCAGGGATAGCATGTGCATCTCATGTGGCCGTGCGTTCATCGGTGCTGTTGAGTGTGGCTGTTGACGATGCCTGTTGACGGTGGCCTGTTGACTGTGGCGGCTGACCGTGACTGCTGACATCGCCCGCATCCTGGGCGAGCGGGCGTCGTACCTGCTCGAGCACACCTGCGACGGCATCGGGCGGGATCTGCTCACGCTGCCAGGACCTGACTTCGTCACCGATGTGGTCGCCGAGACCGACCGCTCGCCGCAGGTCATGCGGAATCTGCAGTCCCTGTTCGATCACGGCCGCCTCGGCGGCAGCGGCTACGTGTCGATCCTGCCCGTCGACCAAGGCATCGAGCACAGCGGTGCGGCGTCGTTCGCGCCCAACCCCGTCTACTTCGACCCGGCGTCGATCGTGCAGTTGGCCATCGAGGGCGGCTGCAACGCCGTTGCCACCACCTTCGGGGTGCTCGGAGCGGTCTCGCGTCGTTACGCGCACCGCATCCCGTTCATCGTCAAGCTCAACCACAACGAACTGCTGACCTACCCGACGAGCTACGACCAGATCATGTTCGGCTCGGTCGAGCGAGCACACGAACTCGGCGCGGCCGGCGTCGGCGCCACCGTCTACTTCGGCTCGGCGAGCAGCGGTCGCCAGATCACCGAGGTCGCTGCTGCGTTCGAGGAGGCGCACCGCTTGGGAATGTTCACTGTGCTGTGGTGCTACCTGCGCAACTCCGCCTTCGACCTCTCGGGCGAAGCGGGTGGCGTCGACTACCATGTCGCAGCAGATGCGACAGGGCAAGCCAATCACATCGGCGTCACGATCGAAGCGGACATCATCAAGCAGAAGCTGCCAGAGAACAATGGCGCGTTCGTGGCCGTGCCCGGCTTCGGCAAGACCCACCCCGGCGTGTACGAGCGCCTGACGTCGGCTCATCCGGTGGACCTCTGCCGCTGGCAAGTAGCGAATTGCTACTTGGGACGCGTCGGGCTCATCAACTCCGGCGGCGCGAGTTCGGGTGCCGCCGACGTGACAGAAGCGGTCACCACGGCGGTGATCAACAAGCGTGCGGGTGGCATCGGACTGATCTCGGGACGCAAGGCGTTCCAGCGGCCGATGACCGAGGGCATCGAACTTCTCGGTGCCATCCAGGATGTGTACTTGGACCCGGCAGTGACCATCGCCTGAGGCGTGAGCCACCGTGACACGATGTGATTGCCCAGACTCGATTGACACCGCTCGATTGCCCAGGCCCGACCAGCCAGAATCCGACTTCCATCTCCGACTCCCGCCAAGTACGTCCCTCAAGGAGACACCGTGACCGACACCGCAGTGCGTGAACTGCCGTTGCAAGAAATTGACGAGGTCATCATTCGCTTCGCCGGCGACTCCGGCGACGGAATGCAGCTCACCGGCGACCAGTTCACGAGCATCTCTGCCGCGCTCGGCAACGATCTCTCCACGCTGCCGGAGTTCCCCGCTGAAATCCGCGCCCCGCAAGGGACGCTGGCCGGCGTCTCGGCGTTCCAAGTGCGCATCTCGGACTTCGACATCACGACGCCCGGTGATGCGCCGACGGTGCTGGTGGCGATGAACCCAGCAGCGCTGAAGGCTCAGCTGCACAACCTCGCGCAAGGTGGCGCACTGATCATCAATACCGATGCGTTCAACGATCGTAACTTGGAGAAGGCCGGGTATTCCAGCAATCCGCTGGACGACGGCACGCTGGACGACTACCGCTCATATCCGGTGCCGATGAGCCAGATCACTCGCGATGCCGTCGCCGAGCATGGCGTCAAGCCGCGCGACGCAGAACGCTCCAAGAACTTCTTCGCTCTGGGTCTGATTTCGTGGATGTACACCCGGCCGGTCGAACCGACGCTGGAGTTCATCAATACCAAGTTTCGCGGCCGCGAACAAGTCATCAACGCCAACACGGCGGCATTCAAGGCAGGCTACAACTTCGGTGAGACAGCTGAGATTTTCGAGGCTCATTACGAGGTGAAGCCGGCACCGCTGGCACCCGGCGAGTACACCAATGTGAACGGCAACACGGCACTGGCGTGGGGCTGTGTCGTGGCCGGCCAGCTTGCGCGGCTGCCGGTCTTCCTCGGCTCGTATCCCATCACCCCGGCCTCGGACATCTTGCATGAAATGTCGCTGAAGAAGAACTTCGGCGTGCGGACGTTTCAAGCCGAAGACGAGATCGCCGCAGCAGCGTCGGCGGTCGGAGCGGCCTTCGGCGGAGCGCTCGCCTTCACCTCGACGTCCGGGCCCGGTTTGGCGCTGAAGGGCGAGACGCTCAGTCTGGCCGTCAGTCTGGAGCTCCCGTTGGTGGTGCTGGACATCCAGCGGGGCGGACCGTCCACCGGCTTGCCGACGAAACCTGAGCAGGCCGACTTGATGATGGCCATCTACGGTCGCCATTCCGAGTCGCCGCTGCCTGTCGTGGCCCCGCGCAGCCCCGCCGACTGCTTCGACGTAGCCATCGAGGCCTCTCGCCTCGCGCTGAAGTACCGGACGCCCGTCGTCGTGCTCTCAGACGGCTACTTGGCGAACAGCTCCGAGCCGTGGCTGCTGCCTGAGGTCGACGATCTGCCGGATATCGGCGTCGAGTTCGCGACCGACTTCAACGGCACCAACGAAGACGGCGACGGCATCTTCTTGCCCTATCTGCGCGATCCTGACACGCTCGCCCGCCCGTGGGCCATTCCGGGCACACCCGGGTTGATGCACCGCGTCGGTGGCATCGAAAAAGAGGACCGAACCGGCAATATCTCCTACGAGCCCGACAATCATCAGCTGATGATCGACCTGCGACAGGCCAAGATCGACGGTGTGGACGTACCCGACGTCGAGGTCGACGGCGACCTCGACGCCGACTTGGCGGTGCTGGGCTGGGGCTCCACTTGGGGTGCCATCGACGCTGCTGCGGGACGTCTGCGCGAGGCAGGCTTTGCGATTGCCCATGTACACCTGCGTCACCTCCATCCGCTGCCAGGCAACCTCGGCGAGGTGCTGCGGCGCTACCGAGCCGTCCTGTGCCCGGAGATGAACAAGGGTCAGCTCTGCGATCTGGTGCGAGCGAAGTACCTGATCGACGTCGAGCACGTCGGCAAGATCGACGGGGTGCCGTTCACGACCGGGGAAGTGACCGCTGCTGTCCGCAGGCGCCTTGAGGAGCTGGCCCGCGCCTGAGCGCCGGCGCCGCTTGCACGTTCAGCTATCCGTTCAGCCATCGAAGACCCAGCTCACCCGCACCCTGCGAGTACACCCAGCGAGCAATCAGAGAGACGAAGCCCACCATGACCGATACGTCCATCACGCCGACCACGCAGCCCGCAGACTGGGCCTCCGACCAGGAGGTCCGCTGGTGTCCGGGCTGCGGCGACTACTCCATCCTCACTGCCATGCGGATGCTGATGCCGAGCCTGGGCACCGAGCCGCACAACACGGTCTTCGTGTCCGGCATCGGCTGCGCCGCACGGTTCCCGTACTACATGAACACCTACGGCATACACGGAATCCATGGCCGTGCGCCGGCCATCGCCACCGGCTTGGCGATGGCCCGGCCGGAGCTCGACGTCTGGGTGATCGGCGGCGACGGCGACATGCTGTCGATCGGCGGCAATCACCTCATCCACGCGCTGCGTCGCAACGTGAAGATCAAGGTGCTGCTGTTCAACAATCAGATCTACGGATTGACCAAGGGCCAGTTCAGCCCCACCAGCGAGATCGGCAAGGTCACCAAGAGCTCGCCGATGGGCTCGCTCGACGCCCCGTTCAACCCGCTGGCGGTGGCGCTCGGCGCAGAAGCGTCGTTCGTCGCGCGCACACACGACATGGATCGTCAGCACATGATGGAGACGTTCCGGCGAGCGCACGCCCACGACGGCGCTGCTTTCGTGGAAGTGTTCCAGAACTGCAACGTCTTCAATGACGGCGCATTCGAGGGAGTCACCAAGAAGCAGCACCGCGATGCCAACCTCATCCCGTTGCGGCACGGCGAGCCCATTCGATTCGGGGCTGACGGCGAGTTCTGCGTCATCGACGAATCCGGCTGCGCGCGAGTCGTCCACACTGTCGAGGTGAACAGTGACGACGTGCTCGTCCACGACGAAACCAAGCACGATCCCTCGACCGCGTTCATGCTGGCCCGCCTCGCACGGGGGCCGTTCGAGCCGACGCCCATCGGGGTGTTTCGTGCGGTGCGGCGCAGCGAGTACGCCATGGCCGCCACGCGACAGCTGGCAGCGGCACAGCACAAGCAAGGTGCCGCTGACATCTCCCAGCTGCTGCGTTCACGCGGCACCTGGCGCGTCTGATCGAGCATCGCCTCCGTCGGATTCGACCGAAGCAGACCTTGGGCGCGCTGGTACGTTCGGCTGCATGACGGCCGTCCGACGACGCCTCGACCACGAGCTGGTACGTCGTGGTCTTGCGTCGTCTCGCTCGTCTGCTCGCTCGCTCGTCTCCGTCGGGCAGGTGCTGGTGGGCGGTTCGGTGGCGCTGAAGCCCTCGCGCATGGTCTCGGCCGCAGAGGCCGTGCATGTCTGCGGCGAGCCGACACGATTCGTGTCGCGCGGCGGCGACAAGCTGGACGCGGCATTGGACGAGCTCGGGGTGGCCCCGGCCGGTCGACGCGCCGTCGACGTCGGTGCCTCGACCGGTGGATTCGTGGACTGCCTGCTGCAGCGGGGCGCGGCCGAGGTCATCGCCGTGGATGTGGGCTGGGGCCAACTGGACGCACGGCTGCGCGCCGATTCGCGGGTCACCGTGCGGGAGCGCTGCAATGCGCGGTACCTCGGGCCGGCTGATCTCGGCGGCGCTGCGGACATCTTGACCGCCGATGTGTCGTTCATCTCGCTGCGAACGATGATGGCGAACTTCGCTGCGTGTACGGCACTCGGCGGGCATGCCGTGCTGCTCGTCAAGCCGCAGTTCGAAGCGGGACGACGCGAAGTCTCACGCGGCAAGGGCGTCGTGCGGGATCGGGACGTGTGGCGACGCGTGCTCAGCGACGTGACTGCCAGCGCAGCCTGCAACGGACTCGTGCCTGTTGGCGTCGCGGCTTCGTCACTGCGAGGCACCGCGGGCAACGTGGAGTTCTTCGCGCACTGTCGTCGCATCGACCGCGCCGAGAGCGCCGACAGCGTCGACAGCGTTCACAGCACGGGAGCGCACGAGTGCCCGCTGCCCGACGGCTCGCGTTCGTTCGATCTCGCCGGCGCTGTCGAGAAGGCGATCGAGACCGGCGCGAAACTCGCCGCGAACAGCATCAGCGGCGCCAGCCGATGAGCACGGTGCTGATCGTCGCCCATGCCGAGCGCGCAGAGGCGCTGGCCGCGTCGAAGCTGCTGGCGGCCTGGCTCGAAGCCGAAGGTCACGCCGCGAGCATGGGCGGCGCCGAGGCCGCGGCCATCGACCGTGCGGATCTCGCCTGCGACCATGCGGGGCGCGCGGTGCCGGACCTCGCCGTCAGCGTCGGCGGCGACGGCACCATGCTTCGCGCTGTCGATCTGGTCGCGGCCGGCGGTGTGCCGGTGCTGGGCGTCAACGTCGGCCACCTCGGGTACTTGACCGAGTTCGAGCCGACGCAGATGATCGAGACGGTGGCGGCGGCGCTGCGCGGGTCCCTTCGCATCTCGGAGCGGATGATGGTCAGCGCACGGGTGCGCCGACGCGCGGACAGCGACGAGCGCGAGCGCCACGCCGACGCCCGAAGCGATGCCCGCGGCACGCGCACCTGGACGGGACTGAACGAGGTCGTGCTCGAGAAGCGCGATCTCGGCCACACCGTCCGGCTGGAGGTATGGCTGGACGGCGACGTCTTCGCGACGTATGCGGCCGACGGGCTCATCACCTCCACACCGACGGGCTCCACCGCCTACAGCCTCTCGGCCGGCGGTGCGATCGTCGCTCCGACGCACTCTTCGTTGCAGCTCACGCCCGTCGCGCCCCACATGCTGTTCGATCGGTCGCTGCTGTTGGCGCCCGACACCGAGATCGGCATCCGCGTCGTCAGCGAGAGGCCGGCGCTGGTCGCAGTGGACGGGCGCTCGGCGGCGATGCTGACGACCGGCGACGAGCTGGTCGTGACCCGTGCCCCGTACGACGCGCGGTTCGTCACCGCCGGCGGCGACAGCTTTCATCGCGTGCTGAAGCACAAGTTCGGCCTCAAGGACCGCTGATGCTCGTCGAGCTTGCGGTGCGCGATCTCGGTGTCATCAGCCAAGCCGGTCTGGTGCTCGGCGAAGGCATGACGGCCCTGACCGGCGAGACCGGTGCCGGCAAGACGCTCGTGGTGCAGGCAGTGCAGCTGCTGATGGGCGGGCGAGCCGATCCGGCGATGGTGCGCGCCGGCGCAGTCGAGGCGGTGGTCGAGGGCAGATTCGTGATCGGCGGCGGCAGCGAGCGCGTGCTGCGCCGTGTGGTGCCCGCCGCCGGCCGCAGCCGTGCCTACGTGGACGGCGCCATGGCCTCGGCCGGCGAGCTGGCAACGCTCGGGTCAGAGCTCGTCGACCTGCACGGGCAGCATCAGCATCAGTCGCTGCTGCGCTCACGCACCCAGCGTGAAGCGCTGGACCGCTGGGGCGGCATCGATACGCGTCCATGGCACGCGGCGCGTGACGAGCTGCGGGCGCTCGCTGACCAGCTGGGCGCACTCGGGGGCGATGCCCGCGCCAGGGCACAAGAGATCGACCTCCTGCGCTACCAAGTCGACGAAATCTGCGCGGCACGGCTCGACGACCCGGACGAGCTGCGCTGGATCGCCGAACGCGAGGATCTGCTGGCCGACGCTGCAGCCCATCTCAGCGACGGTCACGCGGCGCGCCATGCGCTCGCCGGCGACGACGGCGCGATCGACCAGCTGGGCAGCGCAGCGGCCATGCTGAGCAACCGCAGGGCGTTTGCTCCCGTCAGCGACCGTCTTCGTGCAGCGGCCGCAGAGTGCGACGACATCGTTGCGCAGCTGAGGGGCGTGCTTGAGACCATCGAGGACGATCCGGCGGCATTGGCCCAGCTGCGGGCACGGCACCAGCTGCTGCGTGAGCTGACTCGCAAGTACGGCGACTCGCTCAGCGACGTCTCGTCGTTCGGCGCCCGGGCTGCGCAGCGTCTCGCACAGCTGGAGCGCCACGCCGAACTCGCCGCTGAGCTGGAGGAAGGCATCGACGCTGCGCAGCGACGCGTGCAAGCCGAGGCCGAGGTCGTAGCAGCAGCACGCCGCGCCGCTGCACCGAGCCTCGCTGCTGCGGTACAGGAGCGACTGACATCGCTGGCACTGGCCGGCAGCACGCTGGAGGTCAGCGTCTCCGGCGAGGCGCCGAGCGATCGCGTCGAGCTGCTGTTCAGCGCGAACCGAGGCGCCCAGCCGGGTCCGCTGGCCAAGGTCGCCTCAGGCGGCGAGCTTGCACGGGTGATGCTGGCGCTGCGGCTGGTGCTGACCGAGGGGCCGCCGACCTTGGTGTTCGACGAGGTCGATGCCGGAATCGGCGGCGAGACTGCCGTGGCCGTCGGCCGGGCGCTGGCCTCGGTGGCGCAGCACCATCAGGTGCTGGTCGTCACGCATCTCGCTCAGGTGGCGGCATTCGCGCAGTCCCATGTCGCCGTCCACAAGACCGACGACGGAGAGGCGGTGGCGTCGGACCTGCGTGCGGTGACGGGGGAGGATCGCATCAGCGAGCTGGCACGGATGCTCGCAGGCCGGCCGGCTTGGGCGAGCGGACGCCAGCACGCCAGCGAACTGCTGGAGGTGGCCGCGTCGGCGCCCGGCCCTGCGCGTGGCAGCGTCTGCGCGTGATCATGTCCGGCGCGCGCCGATGGCGGATCGGTCAGCACCCGCGTCGCCCACGGCGTGGCGGCCGCGCGGAGTTCTCGGGACGCTGCCGCGTGGATCGTCGCACCAAGAATCTGATCCGGCGCCTCGAGCGCGGCGAGATAGCGGTGATTCACCACGCCGATCTCGACCGTGTCGCCGCCGACGGACTGCTGGCAGCCGGAGCGATCGCGGTGGTCAACGCGGCGCCGACGATGACCGGTCGGTACCCGGCGCTGGGTGGCCTCACCCTCGCGCAGGCGGGCGTGCCGGTGCTCGACGACATCGGCGAGGAGGTGTTCGCATCGCTGGAAGACGGCGAGGAGATCGCCGTGGTCGGCGATGAGCTGCTACGCGGCGAACAGGGCGAACAGTCGGTAGGAAGCGGTCACCGCCGGGACGCTCAGTATTTCGAGGGTGTGCTGGAGTCGGCGCGCGTCGCGGTGCGCAGCGAGCTCGGGAGCTTTGCCCGCAACACGCTCGAGTACCTGCAGGACGAGCCGCAGATCCTGACTGAGGAACTGGAGGTTCCGCCGCTGCGCCACGAGGTGCGTCGGCGCCACGTGCTGGTGGTGGTGCGCGGCATCGACTACCGGGAGGATCTGGCGGCGCTGCGCCGTTCGGGCTACATGTCGGACATGCGGCCGGTCATCATCGGCGTGGACGGAGGCGCCGATGCGCTGCTCGAAGCCGGGCTCGTTCCGCACATCATCATCGGCGACTTCGACTCCGCGTCGCCGCAAGCCCTCGGGTGCGGAGCGCAGCTCATCGTACACGGCTATCCCGAAGGCGGCGCGCCGGGGGCGACCCGCCTCGACGACGCGGGCTTGAGCTACGACGTCATCGCCGCACCAGGGACCAGCGAAGACCTTGCCCTGCGGCTGGCGTTCGAGCAGCGAGCCGAGCAGATCGTCCAAGTCGGCTCGCACACGTCGATGGTCGACTTCTTCGACAAGGGCCGTCGAGGCATGGCGTCCACGTTCCTGACGCGAATGCAGGTGTCCTCTGCGCTCGTGGACGCGAAGGGCGTGAGCCGCCTGTACCGCACCCAGGTGCGCAAGCGCGACATGGCCATGCTGATCGTCTCAGCGCTCATCACCATCGGCGTCATAGCGGCGGTCACCGAGCCGGGCCGGCTCCTGCTGCGCACGCTGTGGATCAACATGGGCCTGTAGGCCGGGCCTGTGGACCAGGCCGATGACCAGCCTCCGATGATCAATCTCCGATGACCAGCCTCCGATGATCAATCTCCGATACCACATCGTGTCGATAGCGGCGGTGTTCCTGGCGTTGGCGATCGGCTTGGCGCTCGGGTCCACGTTCGTGGACTCGGTGCTGGTCAGCAACTTGGAGTCCCGCGTCGACCAGCTGCAAGCCGACACGGAGTCGGCCGTCGAACGTCGGGCAGCAGCTGAGGAGGCGCTCAGCGAAGCGGAGACCGCACGCGATGCAGCGCTGGCCAACGTCGAGGCGGTGCGGCTCGGCGTGGAGGACCTCGTGCGGCCGCACCTGCCCGAAGGGCGACTGACCGACCACGTCACCCTCATCATCGCGCCCGAGACCGTCGACCGGGCCGCAGTGACGGCCATCCGGGCTCGTCTGGAAGCCACCGATGCGCGCCAAGGCGGTGTGCTGTGGCTCAGCGACGACCTGCGCCTGGACGACCCACGCGCCCGCCGCCAGATTGCCGACGCGTTCTCGCTGGCAGGCGACAGCCGCAGCGCCGTGCGCCGCGCGCTCTTGTTCCTCATGCCCCAGGCGCTGTTCAGGCCGGCCGAAGCCGGCAGCGGTCTGACGTCGACCGCCGATGTCGCGGCCGTGCCCGATGCCGCCACCTTCGACGGCTTCGCTCCTGGCTTCTCGTCCCTCCCGCCGACGCGCACCGCGCTCACGCTGCTGCGCGACCTGGAACTCGTGACCCATGACGGCACCGGTGCTGTCGCGCTGCACCGGCTCGGCGGAGAGCATCTGCGGCTCGTGGTGGTGACCGACGCCGCAGCATCCGGTCTGAACCAGGACTTCGTGTTCGACTTGCTGGCCGCCATCGCCGACGACGGGCACGGCGGCACCGGCGTCATCGTGGAGGTGCCCGCCCCGAATGCAACCAGCCCAGATGTCGGCACGGTGGTGGCACGAGTCCGATCCGACCCGGTGCTCGCCGAATCGTTCTCGAGCGTCGATGACGCAGCGAGCTTCTCCGGCGATCTGGCGCTGCTGACCGCGCTGGAGCGGCTGCCGGCGGTCCATCATTTCTCTGCAGCAGACCTCGACCACGGCCTGAGCCCGCCGTGATGCCAGAGCAGCGATGATGCCAGAGCAGCGATGATGCAGGAATCGAGGAACCAGGACCAGTCACCGGCGCCGACGGGGCTGCCGGCTGTGCGGTCGTCGGGGCTGCATGCAGTGGCGATCGTGCCGGCGTTCGACCGAGCGGACACGGTCGGCGCGACGGTGACGGCGCTGCGGACCGTGCCCGAGGTGTCAGAGGTCATCGTGGTGGACGACGGGTCCCGGGACCGCACCTCGGCTGTCGCCGCAGCAGCAGGAGCGCGCGTCGTCGAGCTGGCCCGCAATCGCGGCAAGGCCGCCGCTGTGGCCGCGGGCATCGCAGCGTCGGGTGCGCCCGAGGCCTATCTGCTCATCGATGCCGACGTGGGTGACTCGGCCGCCGGTGCCGGTGCGCTGTTGGCGCCGTTGGCGACCAACCAAGCGGACATGACGGTGGCCGTGCTCGAGGCGCCCGGCCGGCGCAGCGGATTCGGGCTGGTCAAGGCGTTCGCGGGACGTGTCCTGCGCTCGCACACGGGGCTGGATCTGGCCGAGCCGCTGTCGGGCCAGCGCGCCGTGCGGGGCCCGCTGCTGCGCTCGCTGCAGCTTGCGCCCAGGTTCGGTCTCGAGCTGGGCCTGACGCTGGACGCCGCGAGCCGAGGCGCCGTCATCCGCGAGGTCGAGACTGGCTTCAGCCATCTGCCCACAGGGCGCGACCTGCGCGGATTCGCCCATCGAGCGCGCATCGGGCGAGACGTCTACCGGGCTGCGGCGGCGCGTCTCGGGTCCCACAAGGCCCTCTGGCTGGCGGTCGCATCGCTCACTGGACGCACTGTCGGCCGCGCGCTTGGTCGCGGACGTGATCGCTTCATGGGTCGCGTCCGTGCCCGGCGGCCCGCGTGGCGCCGGCGGCGACAGGCCGCTGCACGCTCGGGCGCCGCGACGCTGGGAAGTCTGCGGTCGCGGCTCGGCCTGCGGCGGCGCCGAAACCCAGACCGTTCGTGAACGGCCGTCGGTGATCCGTCCATGAAGCGTCCATCCATGAAGCGCCCATGAGCGAGTGCTACAGCGCTCGGCCCGCCGGCATCAGGCCATGACCGCCGGTTTCGCTGTGCCGACCGCTGCAGCCCTCGCAGCAGTGTTCGCCGGCTCGGCGCTCGCCGCCGCGATCTGCTGGCGCTTGGCCGGCTCGCGGATGCGGCGTCCGCGCTGGATGCGGGAGAACGCCCGCGGCAAGCCGATCTTCGGATGCTCGGGCCTGCTCGTCGTTGCCGTAGGCGTCGGCGCCACAGCCCTCGTGGCGGTCATGGCCTACCGCAGCGGCACCGCTGGCGCGGCCCCGGCCCGTACCTCCCACAGCTTCGCGAACGCCGGCGCCATCGGTGCGGCGGCAGCAGGGCTGGCCTTGGCGGTGTTCGGATGGCTGGGCTACCGCGACGACACCCGTGGCGAAGGCGAATCGGGAGGCTTCCTGGCCCACATCCGCCGCAGCTGGCGCCGGCGCAGGCTGACGACGGGTCTGCACAAGGCCGTCGGGGGTGGTGCGGCGGCGCTGCTGTGCGTGCAGGCGGGCCTGTTCGGAAGCACCGTTGCGCTCGTGCCGTTGCTGCGCGGCGCAGCGATCACGGCGCTCAGTGCCAACCTGTTGAATCTGTTCGACCGAGCGCCGGGGCGGGCGACCAAGGTTGCGCTGGTGTGGTGGCTCATCGGGCTGGCGCCCGTCGCAGCGACCTGGCCGACCTGGCAGTCCCCGGCACTGTGGGCAGCAGGTGCGGCGGGCGCCTCGGTCGGGCTGCTCGGCAGCGAGATGCGCGAAGCGCACATGCAGGGCGACACCGGCGTGAACGCGACCGGCGCAGTGCTGGGGCTGGCGTCGGTGGCGATGGCGTCGGCCGCGTGGGAATGGCTGCTGCTCGCGGTGCTGTCGGCGCTGAACCTCGCGAGCGAGCGCTGGTCGTTCAGTCGCGTCATCGGCGCAGTGCCGCTGCTGCGGTGGCTGGACAGACTCGGCTCGCCCTGCCGCATCTGACGGCTGAGGCATCGACAGAGCAGCGGATTGCCTGCAACGCATCGCCTGCGAGGAGCGCGCACCATCGCTGAGCCGACGGTAGCTTGAGTTGGCAGCGAGCTGAGTTCGCAACAAATTCAGCGCTGAGGGCGTCCACTGTCCACGCGGGCACTGGCTCGGAAGCCCGCATGCACCGAGCCCACTGAGGGGGCCGCGTGGCCAAGCACATGTTCGTCACCGGCGGAGTTGCCAGCTCTCTCGGCAAGGGCCTCACCGCGGCGTCGCTCGGCAGGCTGCTGGCGGCCCGCGGGCTGCGGGTCACCATGCAGAAGCTGGACCCGTACATCAACGTGGACCCAGGCACGTTGAACCCCTACGAGCACGGCGAAGTGTTCGTCACCGACGACGGAGGCGAGACCGACCTCGACCTCGGTCACTACGAGCGTTTCATCGACGTGTCGCTGACGCGGGACTCGAACGCTACGACCGGTTCGATCTACCAGAAAGTGCTCGCCGACGAGCGTCGTGGCCAGTATCTGGGGCGGACAGTGCAGGTCATCCCGCACATCACCGACGAGATCAAAGAACGCATCCGCAAGCTGGCCGCCGGAGATGTGGACGTGGTCATCACCGAGGTCGGCGGCACCGTCGGCGACATCGAGATCCTGCCGTTTCTGGAGGCCATCCGCCAGATGCGCCTCGAGGTCGGACCGCGCAACGTGTGCTACGTCCACGTCACGCTGGTGCCCTTCATCGGCCCGTCAGGCGAACAGAAGACCAAGCCCACACAGCACTCGGTGACCGAGTTGCGCAGCCGCGGCGTGCATCCCGACGCCATCGTGCTGCGCAGCGCGGGTCCCATCGAGGACGGCCTGCGCAACAAGATCTCCAGTCTCAGCGATGTGGAGCTGGCCGGCGTCGTGAATGCCCCCGACTCGTCGGTCCTCTACGAGATTCCCATGGTGCTGCGCGCCGCAGGCCTGGACAGCTTCCTGTGCCGTCTGCTCGGCTTCGAAGACGTCGAGCCCGATCTCGTCGAGTGGGAGGCAATGCTGGCGCGCATCGCAGCGCCTCGAACGACGGTGCGGATCGGCATCATCGGCAAGTACGTGGCGCTGCCCGATGCGTATCTGTCGGTGGTGGAGGCGTTGCGACACGCGGGTGCCTATCACGGCGTCGATGTCGACTTGGACTGGATCGACTCCGAGGAGATCGAGGGGCTGCTGGCCGCTGGACGGCTCGGTCATCTCGACGGCATGGTGATCCCCGGCGGATTCGGGCCGCGGGGCATCGAAGGCAAGATTGCCGCGGCGGCCTACGCGCGCCAGCACGACGTGCCGTGCCTGGGGCTCTGCCTGGGACTGCAGGTCATGGTGATCGAGTTCTGCCGCAACGAGCTGGGCCTGTTGGGCGCTAATTCGACCGAGTTCGACCCGCACACGTTGCATCCAGTCATCGATCTCATGCATGCACAGCGCGGCATCCAGGACAAGGGCGGCACGATGCGGCTCGGCGCCTACCTGGCCAGGCTGGCGCCCGGCAGCCGTGTGGCGGCGATGTACGGCGACACGCTGGTCAACGAGCGACATCGGCATCGATACGAGGTCAACGACAGCTACCGCCATCGGATGGAAGACGGCGGACTGCGGTGCAGCGGACTCTCGCCCGACGGCCGCCTCGCCGAATTCGTCGAGCTCGACGGTCACGCCTTCTGGGTGGGCACCCAGGCACACCCCGAGTTCAAGAGCCGGCCCAACCGCCCGGCGCCGCTGTTCTGCGGCCTAGTGGGCGCTGCACTCGCCCGGGCCGACGGACGCGAGGCTCAGCTGCTGCCGGCATCCGCCGAAGCAGGACTGCTGGGCACTGGGTCGCTGGGCACCGGATAGCTGAGCTGGCGATGTCGGCTGCACTGGCGGTCGAAGCCGAGGAGTACCTGGGCTGGTTGTCCAACGAGCGGGGCCGAGCGCCGCACACGATCGCCTCCTACCGGGCCGACCTGAGCGGGTTTGCGGCATGGCTCGGAGCACGGGGGACCGACCTGCTGGGCGCCGGCTCGGCGGAGGTGGCGGCCTACTTGGCGCACTTGCGCGACGATCTGGGGCGTGCGTCCTCGACGTGCGCCCGAGTGGCGGTCAGCCTGCGCGGTCTGTATCGGTTCTTGGTCGCAGAGGACTTGGCGCAGTCCGATCCCGCTGGCGCGCTCGATGTGCCCCGCGCTCGGGCCGGGCTGCCTCGGGCGTTGCGCCGGGACCAGATCGAGCTGCTGCTGGCGTCGCCGGCCGGGGACAGTCCCGTGGCGCTGCGGGATCGTGCGATGCTCGAAGTGCTCTACGGCATGGGCCTGCGGGCCGGCGAGCTGACAGCGTTGTCGCTGGGCGACGTCGACCTCGGCGAACGGCTGATGCGGGTCTGGGGCAAAGGCGGCAAAGAGCGGGTAGTGCCGGTGGGCCGTCACGCCGCAGCCGCCGTCGGGGACTGGCTGAGCGGCGCCGGCCGCGGGGCGATGACGCCGGCGTCGTGGCGGTCGCGCGACGACGCTGCAGCGATGTTCCTGAGTGCGCGGGGCCGTCGCATCACCCGTCAGGGCCTCTGGCTGGTCGTGCGCCGCCATGGCGAACGCGTGGGACTCGGGCCCGATCAGCTCACCACCCACGTGCTGCGTCATTCGTGCGCGACCCACATGCTCGACGGCGGCGCCGACATCCGCAGCGTGCAGGAGCTGTTGGGTCATGCCTCGATCTCGAGCACACAGCGGTACACCGCGGTCTCCCAGGAGCGTTTGACTGAGGTCTACCGCCAGGCTCATCCCCGAGCTCGCTACTGAGCCGCGTGGAGTCCTGGGGGTTCTGAGCAGAGGAACGCCGGCGGCGGCTACTTCGGCAGGAAGCCCATCGCATCCTTGGCGCGTGCCAAGGTTCCGCCGGCGACTGCTGCTGCCTTGTCGGCCCCGGCCGCGATGATGCGGGAGAGCTCGGCAGGGTCGGCGTCGAGCTCGGCCTTCTTGGCGGCGATGGGCTCGAGCATGGCGATGACCGCTTCGGCGGTGTCGGACTTGAGCGTTCCGTACTGGCGGTAGCCCGCTGCAGCGTCGGCCGGACTGCGCCCCGTGGCGGCGCCGAGGATGGACAGCAGGTTGGACACGCCCGGCTTCGCGTCGGGGTCGTAGCGCACCTCAGACTCGGAGTCGGTCACCGCCCGAGCGAACTTGCGGGCGATGTCGGCTCGGTCCTCGAAGATCCCCACGGTGCCTTGGGGGCTCTCGGCGGACTTGGACATCTTCGACTGCGGGTTCTGCAGGTCCATCACGCGGGCGCCGACCGTCGGGATGGCAGCCTCGGGTACGACGAAGACCTCGCCGTAGCGGCTGTTGAACCGCTGTGCCACGTCACGGGTCAGCTCGAGGTGCTGGCGCTGGTCGTCGCCCACGGGGACTCGGTCTGCGTCGTAGATCAAGATGTCCGCGGCCATCAGTGCCGGGTAGGTGAACAAGCCTGCAGAGACGTGGTCGCCGCCTTGGTCGCTCCCTTCGGCACGCCCCTCGGCACGTGCAGCCTTGTCCTTGAACTGCGTCATCCGGCGCAGCTCCCCGAGCGACACGGTACACTCGAGCAGCCACGACAGCTCGGTGTGCTGGGGAACGTGGCTCTGGACGAACAGCGTGCAGACCTCGGGATCGAGGCCGACCGAGATCAACGTGGCCATCGTGCCCAGCGTGGCGGCCCGCAACTCGGCCGGGTCCTGGCGCACGGTGACCGCGTGCAGGTCCACCGCGCAGTAGAAGGCATCGGAGTCGTGCTGGCCGATCGCCCACTGCCGAAGCGCTCCGAGATAGTTGCCCAAGTGAACGTCGCCGGTGGGCTGGATGCCCGAGAGCACTCGCGTCATGGCACCCGACGGTACCGCCGCGACGTCGGTGGCCGCGGTACCGTCGGACTGCGTGGCGCACCAAGTTCGCACCGAGGGTTTTGCCGGCCCGCTGGACGTGCTGGTGAAGCTGGTCGTCTCACAAGAAGTGGACATCTGGGAAGTGTCGTTGACGCGACTGGTGGAGGACTTCGTGGCCGACTGCTTTGCAGATTCCCTGGCCGCCGCGGGGCGCCACGGTGCCGAGGCCCATGTTGTGGAACCCGATGCTGTGGCGCCCAGCACTGTGGACGTCGACGCCGCCAGCGAATTCGCCCTGCTGGCCGCGACGTTGATCGAGCTCAAGTCACGCCGTCTGCTGCCTGCACCGCCGGCCGAGCTGGACCTGGAGGAAGAGCTGGCGGCTTACGGGGTACGCGACGCCGCTGTGGCACGGCTGCTCGAGGGAAACACGTTCGCTGCAGCGGCACGGCTGCTGCGCGAGCGCTGGAATGCCGCGACGCTGCAGTGGCCGCGCACCGCAGGTCCTCCCGAGCACTTGTGGGCGTGCGCGCCGGACGCGCTCGAAGGCGCTGCGCCAGACGACCTCGCCGCAGCAATCCAACGAGTGCTCACGGCGCGGCCCGAACCCCACGTCGACCTCAGTCACGTGAGAGGCGTCGTCATGACAGTGGACGAAGCTGCGGCGCAGATCGCCGAGCGGCTGGCCGAGTCGGGTCCGGCGACTTTCCGGGAGCTCACCGGCGAGGTCGCCGAGCGCATCGTGGTGGTGGTGTACTTCTTGGCGGTGCTGGAGCTGTTCGGCTCGGGTCATGTCGAGCTGACCCAAGCCGAGCGCTTCGGCGACATCGGCGTGGAGTGGATCGGCGCCGGCTCGGGGTTGCGCAGTGCCGCCCGCAGCCTGTCGCAAGACACAGAAGATGCTGCATGAGCCGCAAGCGTCGCAACGTCAGCCGGACCGGCCGATCCGCCCGCGGCCTTCGGCTCGTCAGCGACGAGGGGCGAACCCTGCCGGACGCTCCGGCTGCGCCACCGCACCGGCCGTCGCCAGGTCCGGCAACGCCAGACCCGACCCCAGCCGCCCAGCCGCACTCCCGTTCCCATCCCTCGGCGCGTCCGAGCCAAGCAGCACCGCCGCGTGTTGGTGCCGACCGCGCCGAGGACGCAGACCGTGCCGAGGACGCAGGCCGTGCCGAGGACGCAGACAGCTGCGAGCCACCCGTCGTCGATGACCGAGTGCTGTACGCCGCAGTCGAAGCCGTGCTGATGGTCGCGACCGAGCCGGTGCCCACGGCGGTGCTGGCATCGGTCACCTGCGCCTCGGCGGCGACGGTGCAGGCGGTCTGCAGCGACCTCGTCGCAGAGTACGAGCGAGCAGGGCGGGGTTTCACCGTGGTGCAGGTGGCCGGCGGATACCAGCTGCAGACAGCACCGGCAGTCGCGGACTACGTCGAGCGCTTCGTAGGCAGCCGACGATCGCCGCGCCTGTCCGCGGCGGCCTTGGAGACCTTGGCAGTGGTGGCCTACAAGCAGCCGATCTCGCGAGCCCAGATCAGCGCCATCCGGGGCGTCAACGCGGACGGTGTCGTCCGCACCCTCACCGAACACGGCTACATCGCCGTGACAGCACGAGATCAGGGCCCCGGTCATGCAGCGTTGCTCGGTACGACGCCGACGTTCCTGGAGCTGCTGGGCCTCGACAGTCTCGACGACCTGCCCTCGTTGGCCGAGCTGCGCGTCGACCCCGACGCGTTGGCGGACATGGACCGGATCGTCGCTGGCCATGACCCACAGTGAGCGACTGCACAAGGTCATGGCTCGAGCCGGCGTGGCCAGCCGACGCCGGTGCGAGGAGCTGATCGCCGCCGGTCGGATCTCGGTCAACGGCGCCGTCGCCCGAATCGGGGACCGGGCGGGCCCGACGGACCGCATCGAAGTGGACGGAGCAGTCGTCACGTGGGACTGCGCCATGGTCCATTACCTGGTGAACAAGCCGCCGAACGTGCTCAGCGCTGCGTCGGACGAGCGGGGCCGACGCTGCGTGACCGAACTGGTGCCCACCGCTGCGCGCGTCTATCCGGTCGGGAGGCTGGATGCGGATTCTGAAGGGCTGATCATCGTGACGAACGACGGCGAGCTGACGCATCGGCTGACGCACCCGTCATGGGGAGTCGAACGGGAGTACCTGGCGCACGTGGACGGCGTGCCCGGCCGCGGCGCGCTCGCACGGCTGCGTGCAGGGGTCCAGCTCGACGACGGCCTCACGGCGCCCGCCGGAGTGTCGATGCCGCAGCCGTCGGTGCTGCGCATCGTCGTACACGAAGGGCGCAATCGACAGATCCGGCGGATGTGCGACGCCGTCGGGCATCGGGTGCTCCGCCTGGTGCGCACTCGCATCGGGTCGCTGACCGACCCGGCTCTGCGGCCAGGAGCGTCTCGGCCGCTCAGCGATGACGAAGTCCGCGAGCTGCACCGCGACGCCACGCGCCGGTTCGCGTCGCGCGCTCCCGACGGCGGCCGTCAGCGACCACAATGGGAGTGACGCACAGCAGGCCAGATGCAGCAGGCCAGACAGAGAGCCAGACCCGATGACCGGCGAGAACCGCAGCAGGCACACAGGGCCGAGCCGATGAGCCTGGCCGAGACGTACCGGCTGACGGACCGCTACACCGACGAGCGCGGCACCGCCTACATGACCGGACTCCAAGCGCTGGCCCGCCTGCCGCTCGAGCAGCTGCGGGCTGACCGGCGCGCCGGCTTGCGCACTGCGGCGTTCGTCTCGGGTTATCCGGGCTCGCCGCTGGGCGGCTACGACGCCGCCATCGAGGCGGCCCGACGCACGACGGATCTGCCGGTCGTCCATTCGCCGGCCGTCAATGAGGAGCAGGCCGCCACCGCGGTCATGGGCAGCCAGCTGGCCGCCGTTCAGCCCGATGCCGTCTACGACGGCGTCCTCGGGCTGTGGTACGGCAAGGCGCCCGGCGTGGACCGCGCCACTGACGCGCTGCGCCACGGGGTCTTCGCGGGCGCCGATCCACGCGGCGGCGCGGTGGTCATCGCCGGAGACGACCCAGCGGCCAAGAGCTCGACCATCCCCTCCAGCTCAGCCGGGTCGTTGGCCGACCTGCACATCCCCGTGCTCTATCCGGGCACGCCGGCCGAAGCGCTCGATCTGGGCCGACACGCCATCGCCATGTCCCGCACGACGGGGCTGTGGACCGGCCTCAAGATCGTGGCCGACGTGGCGGACGGCGCTTCGACGGTGCGGCTGGATCCCGACCGGTTCGATCCGGTCATCCCGTTGCTCGACGGTGAGCCGTACCGGCACCGACCAGACGGCTATCTCCTCACGCCCCACACCGTCGACCTCGAGCGCGAGATCGTGGAGGTCCGTTACGAGCTGGCGATCGCGTACGCCGCCGCCAACCGCTTGAACGCCGCCGCCGTCGACCCGCCCGACGCCTGGATCGCGCTGGTGGCATCGGGCATCACCTGCCGCGAAGTGCGCGAAGCGCTGCGTCGGCTCGGCCTCGACAGCGACGAGGCCGTGCGGGACGCCGGCATTCGGCTGGTGCGGATGGGCATGCCGATCCCCTTCAGCGCCGAGCGAGCCCGCCGCTTCGCCCGCGGGGTGACCGAGGTCTTCGTGATCGAGGAGAAGAGCCCCAACATCGAGTCGCTGCTGAAGGACGCGCTGTACAACCAGTCACACCATCCGCGCATCGTCGGCAAAGCAGACGAGCACGATCAGCTGCTCCTGCACAGCCACGGCGCCCTGACCGCCGACGATCTCGTCGAGCCGCTGCGCAGGCGGCTGGAGGCTCGCATCGGCGAACGCCTTGCGCCTGCGCAGCCGGAGCGCGTGCGCATCGAGCTGCCCTTGGCTCTGTCGCCTGAGCAGTCCCGCTCGCCGTACTTCTGTTCCGGCTGTCCGCACAATCGATCCACGCAGGTGCCCGACGGCGCAGTGGTGGGTGCCGGCATCGGCTGTCACACCATGGCGCTGCTGATGGCGCCTCAGCGGGTGGGGGACATCACCGGCGTGACCGCCATGGGCCAGGAAGGCACCCAGTGGATCGGCATGTCGCCGTTCGTGAAGACGCGGCACATCTTCCAGAACCTGGGAGACGGCACCTACTTCCACAGCGGCCGGCTGGCCGTCGCAGGTGCGGTGGCCAGCGGCGCCAACATCACCTACAAGCTGTTGTGGAACCGAGCAGTCGCCATGACGGGAGGCCAGGACCCAGCCGGGCAGCTCGACGTGCCCGAGGTGGCAGCGGCACTGCTGGCGGGCGGGGTGGCCAAGATCCTCATCACCACCGACGATCCCGCCGCCTACCGCGGTCGCCGACGCAGCGCCCTTCCTGACGGCGTCGAGGTCTGGCATCGCGATCGTCTGATGGAGGCGCAAGAACTGCTCGCAGACATCGACGGCGTCACCGTGCTGGTCCACGATCAGCAGTGCGCCGCCGAGGCGCGGCGGGCGCGCAAGCGCGGCACGCAGCCCACGCCGACCACCCGCGTCCTGATCAACGAGCGCATCTGCGAAGGCTGCGGCGACTGCGGCGCCAAGAGCAACTGCTTGTCGGTGCAGCCGGTGGACACGTTCTTCGGCCGCAAGACGCGCATCGATCAGACCTCGTGCAACTTCGACTATTCGTGCCTCGACGGCGACTGTCCGTCGTTCGTGACCGTCAGCGAGCCCGGGCCGCTGCGCCGCCGCCTGCGCATGCTGTTGGCGGCCCGCGAGCAGCAGACCGCGCATGGACGCGACGGCAGCAAAAGCACCCGGCCTGAGCCACCGGCTGAGCTTGCTGACCCGGTGCCGCTCGTCGGCCCCGACGAGGTGTCGGTGCGCATGTGCGGCATCGGCGGCACCGGCGTGGTGACCGCTGCCCAGGTGCTCGGGACGGCGGCGATGTTCGACGGCTACGAGGTGCGCGGCTTGGACCAGATCGGGCTGTCCCAAAAGGCGGGTCCCGTCGTGGGGGACCTGCGGCTGCAGCGAGCAGGCGGACCGGCCACGGCGCGGCTGGGCCGCGGCCAAGCCGATGTCATCGTGGCGTTCGATCTGTTGGTGGCGGCATCGCCCGCGGGACTCGAGGTCGCGGACCCGGAGCGGACCATGGTCGTCGGCTCGACGTCGCCCACGCCCACCGGCGCCATGGTCGCCGATCCGAACATCCCGATGCCGGCAGCCGACGCACTGCTCGAACGGCTGGCTGCGGTGACGGTCGACGGTCGACGGCACTGGGCAGACGTCAACACGTTGGCTGATGCGCTCTGCGGCTCGGCAGTGACGTCCAACGTGTTCGTCGTGGGCATGGCAGTCCAAGCAGGCGCGTTGCCGGTGTCGCCGGCCGCCGTGGAGGCCGCCATCGAGCTGAACGGCGTGGCCGTCGCTCGCAACCTCGCAGCGTTCCGCTGGGGACGAGCGATGATCTGCGATCCGGCGTCGGTGACCGCTGCGGCAGCGGGGGGTGCATCGGCGGCAGCGAACGGCGAGAAGTCCTGCCACGAGTCAGCCACCGTCAGCCGCAGCCTTCCCGCTCAGCTTCCTGAGCACCTGTCGGTCCGCATCGACCAGGTGATGAGCCATCTCCGTGCAGAACCTGCACCAGACGTTCCGGCACCGGACCTCGGCAGGCTCGGTGAGACACTGCGCCGGTACGCAGCCGAACTGGGTGCCTACCAGTCCCAGCGCCTGTGCGAGCAGTTCTTGGACGCAGTCGAACGCGTGGCGAGCGTCGACGGTGCGGCGGGCGACGGCACGGCTCGATTGACCGCAGCCGCAGCAGCAGGGCACTTCAAGCTGGCGGCCTACAAGGACGAGTACGAAGTGGCCCGGCTGATGGCGGACACGGAGGCCAATGCCGCAGCGCGTAGCTTGGCGGCGACGGTCGGCGGCACCGTGTCGTGGAACCTGCACCCGCCGATGCTGCGGGCGCTGGGCTGTGGCCGCAAGATCCGATTCTCCGCTGCGTGGCGACCGGTCTTCGCGCTGCTGGCGCGCGGCAAGTGCCTCAGGGGTCGCTGGTGCGATCCGTTCGGCCACACCCAGATCCGCCGGACGGAACGCGCGCTGCCCGCCGAGTACGCAACGGCGCTCGAATCGGCGCTGCAAGCGCTGGAGCGAGACGCCGGAGCGGCCCGCTACGAGCAGGCCGTCTCCGTCGCGGAACTGGCGCAGCTGGTGCGCGGCTACGAGCAGGTCAAGATGGCCACCGTCGCGACCTTCCGGTCTGCGCTGGCCGAACATGTCGCGGCCCTGACGCTGCGCGTTTGACCGCTTGGCCGCAGCGAGCCTGTCGGCATCAGCGCCGGCCTGCTCGGTACCCTTCGCGGAGTGGCCAGGCTTCGCTGCGTTCATGCTCGTTGCGGTCGGGAGCTTGCCAAGGTGTGCATCACCGTGAGGACGCGTCCATGACGCCCTCGTTGCCCGCCGGTGGGTTGCCCCGTCGGGCACAGGTCGTGGGCACAGGTCTGATCGGCGGCTCTGTGGCAGCGGCGCTGCGCAAGTCGGGATGGCACGTCACCGGGCGCGACGCCGTCGACCAACGATCACAACGAGCGCTTGAGCTCGGCTGCGTGGACGCTGTGGGAACCGATCCCCAGGCAACGTTCTGCGTGGTGGCCGTGCCCCCGGGGCAGCTCTCCCGCCAAGTCGCCGTCGCACTCGCCGACACCGAGGACGCCGGCGCGGTGGTGACCGACACCGGCAGCGTCAAGACGCCTGTCGCCCGAGCCGTCGCCGATCCTCGTTACGTGCCGGGTCATCCGATGGCCGGCTCAGAACAAGACGGCATCGACGGCGCGAACCCGGACATGTTCGCGGGCGCCGTCTGGGCGCTCACGCCCAATGAGGCCACCGACGACGACTGCCTGCGCGTCTGCCGGGCAGTGCTGACGGGCTTCGGATCCGACGTCGTCACGATGACACCGCAACGGCACGACGCTTTGGTCGCCGTGGTCAGTCATGTCCCGCACCTCGCCGCTGCGACGCTGATGTGCCTGGCGGACGACCGAGCGCTCGACGATGCGCCGCTGCTGCGGCTGGCAGCCGGCGGCTTTCGGGACATGACACGCATTGCCGCCGGTCATCCCGGCGTCTGGCTGGACATCTGCGGCGAGAACCGCGATGCCATCGTGAACGTCCTCGACGAGCTCACCGAGCGGCTGTCGCACATGCGCGAGGTCGTGGCGGCAGCGGACCGCGAAGGCTTGCGTGCTGTGCTCACCCAGGCGCGGCGTGCGCGCACCAATCTGCCCTCCCGTTACGTGCGGCCGCAGGAGCTGGTGGAGGTGCGGGTGCCGATACCGGACCGCAAGGGCCAGATTGCGGGCATCACCATGCTGGCCGCGGACTGCGACGTGAACGTGGCCGACATCGAAGTGGCGCACTCGCCCGAAGGGGCACACGGCGTGCTCGTGCTGGTGGTGGCCCGCACCGATGCTCAGCGCTTCCTTGCGGCGCTGGCGGGGCAGGGCTATCACCCCACCACACGCGAGCTGGCATGAGCGCCAGCCGAGCCGGGGTCGGTCGAGTCGAGGCCGGTCGAGCGACAGGGGTCGTCGATCCCTTCGTCAACGGCGCGTCGGGCACTGCTGTGCTGCCGGGCTCCAAGAGCATCACGAACCGGGCGGTGCTGTGCGCAGCCTTGGCCTGCGGTCGCAGCACGCTGGACGGCGTGCTGTTCGCAGACGACACCGAGGCGATGATCCAGGCCGCTGCAGCCATCGGTGCGGAGGTACGCATCAACCGGGGCAAGCGCCGGCTGGTCATCGACGGCATCGGTGCTGCCAGTCCAGCTGTTGCTGGCCCAGTTGTTGCTGGCCCAGTTGTTCCCAGCCCAGTTGCCGACGGCCTCAGCCATGCGAGCTCGCCGGCACCGGACCCCGGCCATGAGCGGGCCGCTGCGCAGGCGCCGGCCGCCGCGAGCGGGGTGCATGCACGGTCCTCGGGCACCACGGCCCGTTTCGTCCTGCCCGTCGTCGCAGCCCTCGGCGGACGTTGGCAACTCGACGGCGATGCACAGCTGCGCGCACGCCCGCTGGACGATCTGCTCGCCGCGCTGCGCTCGCTGGGAATCACGGTGCGTGAACTCTGCCACCAAGGCTGCCTGCCGATCGAGGTGATCTCCGACGCTGCAGGAGACGGTGCCGATGACCGTGTCGATGACGGTGCCGACGAGCCGAGGCAACGGCGCCACGTGCGAATGCGCGCCGACACCTCCAGTCAGTTCGTGAGCGGACTGCTGCTCGCCGGACCGCTGTTCGGCGGCCTCTCGGTGGAGATCGACGCCGCGTTCGACACCGTGAGCAGACCGTACATCGACATGACGATCGCGGTCATGGAGGCGTTCGGGGCCAAGATCGACCGGCCCAGCGCCGACAGCTTCGTCGTTGCCCGAAACGGGTATCGAGCGGTCGACTATGCGATCGAGCCGGACGCATCCGCAGCCGGCTATGTCTGGGCCGCCGCGGCGCTGTGCGGCGGGGAGGTGCGCGTCGAAGGGCTCGGTGCCAACAGCGTGCAAGGCGACGTGCGCTTCGCGGACGTGCTCGGTCAGATGGGCGCTGAGGTCACCGTCGGCGACCACGCCATCGCGGTGAGCGCGCCGCCGAGCGGCACGCTTCGAGCCGGATCGTTCGACTTGCGCGACTGCTCCGACGCGGCCCAGACGCTGGCGGTGGTGGCCGCATTCGCTGAAGGCGCCACCACGATCAACGGCATCGGCTTCATCCGGCGCAAGGAGACGGACCGCATCGCCAACACGGCCGCCGAACTCGCACGGCGCGGCGTCGATGCCGTGGCGGACCCCGACGGCATCACCGTCCGCCCCAGTCCCTTCGGGCTGCGTGCGGGGCTGGTGCGCTGCCACGGGGACCACCGGATGGCGATGGCGATGTCGCTGATGGGCCTGCGGGTAGCCGGCATCCAGCTCGACGATCCTTCCTGCGTCGCCAAGACGTTCCCCGAGTTCTTCGACGTGGTCGAGACGCTTCGCCGCACGCCGGAGGTGACCTGCGGCGCAGGTTCAGCCGCCGATGCGCCCGCAGGCCCGATCATCGCCATCGACGGCCCCGCGGCGTCAGGCAAGTCCAGCGTGGCTCGCGGCGTGGCTGCCGCGCTCGGCATGGAATACCTCGACACGGGCGCGATGTACCGGGCGGTGGCGTGGGCGGCGTTGAGGGACGGCATCGACCCCCACGACCTCGATGCCGTCGCCGAGATCGCACGCACCGCGCGGATCCGCATCTCCAGCGTGTGCGGCACGCAGCAGGTGACCGTAGACGGCCAGGACGCTGCCGCCGCGATTCGCACCCCTGAGGTGGACCGCAGCGTCAGCGCAGTCGCAGCGAACCCTGCCGTGCGGCGAGTCCTGGTCGAGCGTCAGCGACGCTGGGCCGGCGAACTGGGCGGAGGCGTCATGGAAGGCCGGGACATCGCCAGCGTCGTGTTCCCCGACGCCGCCCTGAAGGTGTTCCTGACTGCCACACCCCAGGCGCGAGCTGAGCGTCGTCTCATGCAGCAGGCCGCACAGCATGTCGTGTCCGGCAACGGCGCAGATCGGCCGGCGTGTCCGGATCGGCTGGATCAACCTGATCGGCTCAGCCCTGGCGCTGAGGACATTGCGGCGCTGGCCCACGGGCTCGGCGAACGGGACCGGCTGGACGCGAGCAGGGCCGACTCGCCGCTGCGGATCGCGCCGGGCGCCGTCGTGGTCGACACCACCGAGCTGACCCAAGACCAAGCAGTAGCGCAGGTGACGGCGCTCTTTGCACTTTGTGGGCGCTTCGTGGGTGACAGCGCTCATGCCGGCTGACTCGCGCGGCGCCGGTTCGCATTCCGGTCCGCAGCTGCGAGACGGACGCCTCAACATGGTCGCCTACGCCACCATGAAGTACGCGATCTGGGGCGTCTTTCGGGTGTGGAACCGGATTTCGGTGGACGGGCTGGCGAACCTGCCCGCAGGCGCGTGCGTGTGGGTGCCCAACCATCGCAGCTACATCGACACACCGATTCACGCAGCAATTCCGCGGCGGATGCGGCTGATGGGCAAGGATTCGATGTGGAAGTACCGTTTTCCGGCTTGGCTGTTCACCACCATCGGCTGCTTCCCGGTGAACCGCGACGCACCGGACCGGACGGCGCTGCGCATTGCCTCGGATGCGTTGCGATACGGCAGCGACCCGGTGGTGATGTTCGGCGAGGGCGAGCGCAAGGACGGCCCCCGCGTGCTGCCGCTGTTGGACGGGCCGGTGTATCTGGCTGCGCGGGCGCAGGTTCCGATCGTGCCGGTCGGCATCGGCGGAACTGCCGCCGCTATGCCGCGAGGCGCCAAGTTCATGTATCCGCGGCGCATCAAGATCATCGTCGGCGAACCGATGGTGCCGCCGCCGCTGGGGCCGAACGGCCGCGTGCCGCGCCCAGCGGTCCGCGAGCTGACCGCTCAGCTGCGTGAGCGCATTCAGGAGCTGTTCGATCAGGCGCAGTCCGACGTCGGCACACCCAACACCTGAACCGACGGTCCGAGTCTCCCGACGGCGCCTCAGCCGCCGGAGGCGACGAGTCCGGCCAGAACGCTGCTTGCCGCTGTCGTTCGATCCGAGGTGCTGCGTCTCGCCTGCGGGGGCACGGCGAGACCTGCGTGAACGGCAGCCTCCAGCGCGCCGAGCAGGCTGCGCAGCTCGCGAGGTGCAGGGAAGTACTCGTCCTCGTCGGTCATGGCCACCTCGGTGGTGCCGTGCGCCGGCGCGAGCCGTTCGATCACCGAGTCCACGAGTTCTTCGGGCGCCGATGCCCCCGCGGTGACCCCGACGGTGCCGTGCAGGTCTTCGGGCAGCTCGGAGGCGCCGTTCACCCGCAGCACGCGTCCGCAGCCCGACTCGACGGCCACGTTGACGAGCGCCATCGTGTTGGACGAGTTGGCCGACCCGATGACCACGACGGCGTCGCAGTCGGGTGCGATCTGCTCGAGTGCGCTCTGGCGGTTGGTGGTGGCGAAGCAGAGGTCCGAGCGTTCCGCCATCCAGACGTCGCCGAAGCGCGATGCGGCGGCGTCGGCGACCTCGGCCCAGTCCCGGTGGCTCAGCGTCGTCTGAGCCAGCACTGCCACCGGGGCCTCGGTGCGCTCCAGCGAGTCGACGTCTGCGGGCGCTGAGACCAATGAGATGGCATCGGGCGCAACGGCCATCGTGCCGACGGCTTCGTCATGGCCGTCGTGGCCCACGTAGACGATCCGGTAGCCCTTGGCGGCGCGCACGCGAACCTCGTGATGCACCTTGGTGACCAGCGGGCACACCGCATCCACCACGTAGCCGCCGCGTCGGCGGGCCTGGTTCACCACCGCGGGCGCGGAACCGTGAGCCGACAGCATCAGCGGCGCTTGGGGCGGCACCTCGTCGACGTCGTCCACGAACACCACGCCGAGCCGCTCGAACCGGTCCACCACGAGACGGTTGTGGACGATCTCGTGATAGCAGTACACCGGCGGCGGAAACGAACGAACCAGCCAGGCGAGCGCCTTGATGGCCATCTCCACGCCGGCACAAAAGCCGCGAGGCGCGGCCAGCAGCACCCGGTCGACGGCCATGGCGCCGACATTACCGACGGTGCAGGTGTGACCGGCGTTCTGGCCGCCTGCATCTTCCTATCCTGCATCCATGTCCCGGCCGGTGGTTGAGGCGGTCGAGCCCGGCTCGGCGGCGGCGAAGGCCGGACTGTCCGCAGGCGACGAGGTGCTCTGCATCGACGGTGCGGTGCCGTCAGACGTCATTGCCTGGCAGATGCTGGTGGACGAGCCCGATCCCGTCATCACGGTGCTGCGAGACGGCCGCCGCGTCGAGCTCACGGTGTCCAAGCGCGCCGGGGTCCCGTTGGGCGCGCAAGTGAACGCTGCCATCTTCGACCGGGTGCGGACCTGCGACAACCACTGCGAGTTCTGCTTCATTTACCAGCTGCCGCCCGGTCTGCGGCGCAGCCTGTACCTGAAGGACGACGACTACCGGCTGTCGTTTCTGTACGGGAACTTCACGACCCTCACCCGCTTCACCGAGTTGGATCTCGAACGGGTGCTCGACGAGCGACTGTCGCCGCTCTACGTGTCGATCCACGCAACCGACCCGGACCTACGAGCGAGGATGCTGCGCAACCGACGTGGCGCGACGAGCCTGCGCTGGCTGAGCGCCTTGCTGGCAGGCGGCATCGAAGTCCACGGCCAGGTGGTGGTGTGTCCAGGCGTCAACGACGGCGCGGTGCTGGCGGACACGCTGCTGGGTGTGCTGGACCGGTTCGATTCGCTGGCCACGCTGGCGGTGGTGCCGTTGGGCGTCAGCGCCCACCAGCGCGAACCCGCGATGCGGCCTCACACCGCAGCCGAGGCGGCGGCGGTGGTGGACCTGTGCGAGCAGTGGCAGCGGCGCTTCGTCGAGGTGCTCGGCCGACGGCTGGTGTTCGCGGCCGACGAGTACTACTTGCTGGCGGGCCGCTCGTTCCCGCCTGCGGATGCCTACGGCGACTTCCCGATGCACGAGGACGGCATCGGCATGGCCCGAGCCTTCGAGCAGGAGTTCACCGCTGTCGGCAGCGATGCCCCAGCGACGCCGCGTGCGCCCGCTGCAGGGTTCTTCTCCTGGGTGGACGGTGCGCCCGCTGTGGGATACCGAGCTGTGCGGGCGGCGGGTCACGGAGCGAATCGCAGCGGCGCAGTCGGCGGCGGAGCGTTGCCGTCCTCGCCGGGGGCGGTGCCGGTCTCGTTGTCCGTGCAGCCGCAGCGGCGCCGAGACCGCCGTGGCCACGACCAGGCAATCGGCATCCTCACCGGCGCCTACGGGGCTGCCGTGCTGGGTCCGCTGGTGCAGGCTTGGCGCACCGAAACCGAGCGCGACCGCGGCGCGGCGGCACCCGACGCGGTACTCGACGTTCGGGTGATCCCGGTTCCCAACGAGTTCTTCGGCGGCAACATCGGCGTCACCGGGCTGCTGGCCGGTGCCGACATCGCAGCGGTGCTCAGCAGCCAGCCTGCAGGGGACCGCTACCTGCTCGCCGACGTGTGCCTGTCCGGCGGACGGTTCTTGGACGGCACCTCCCCGCAGGACTTGCCGCGCCAGGTCGAGATCGTGCCGACGAACGGCACCGCGCTGCGCAGGCTGCTCGACGCCGCCGCGGCAGCGCACCGCCGCGGCCCGGGGCTCTCGGCGGCCGCTGCGGTGGGGGCGACGCTGTGAGCGCGCCGCTGCCGGTGGTCGGCATCGTGGGACGGCCCAACGTCGGCAAGTCCACGCTGTTCAACCGGCTCGTCGGACGCCGTGAAGCAGTGGTGGCGCCTGAACCGGGCGTGACGCGTGACCGCAAGGCCGCCCAAGCCGCCTGGCGGGGACACTCGTTCTTGGTCGTGGACTCCGGCGGCTGGTCGGCTGGCGGCGACTCGCTCGACGGCAAGGTTTCCCAGCAGAGCGAACGTGTGATGGACGAGGCCGACGTGCTGCTGCTGGTGGTGGACGTGACGGTGGGCATCACCGAGCCCGACGCCCGGATTGCGGCACGACTGCGGCGCAGCGAGCGTCCGACGCTGGTCATCGCCAACAAGTCCGACAGCGTCGCGCGTGACGACGGACGCTGGGAATTCGACCGGCTCGGATTGGGCGAAGCCTGGGCGGTGTCCGCGCTGCACGGTCGCAACGTCGGCGACGTGCTGGATCGGCTGGTCGAGCTGACAGGCATGCGCGCCGCCGGCGCCGCGGAGACCAGCGCAGACAGCTCCAGCGCCGCCGTGAGGAGACACGACGACGAGTCTCACGCCGACATCAGCGACGACGAGATTCCGGCGGTCGCCATCGTGGGCCGGCCCAACGTGGGCAAGTCGACGCTGTTCAATCGCCTCATCGGCGACGAGCGGTCCGTGGTACACGACCGCGCCGGCACGACCCGCGACGCCATCGACACGGTCGTACACACCGAGGCCGGGCCGGTGCGATTCGTGGACACCGCCGGCATGCGGCGCAAGGCACGGGTCGACGCGGACACCGAGTACTACGCCAACCTGCGGGCGCTGCGGGCTATCGACGCCTGCGACGTGTCGCTGCTGGTCATCGACGCCTGCGACGGCGTGACGGCGCAGGATCAGCGTCTCGCCGAGCGCATCGACGCCGCCGGCTGCCCGATGGCGGTGCTGCTCAACAAGTGGGACACGCTGGACGCCTCACACCGAGACGACGTGCTGAGCCAGCTCGGGCGTCGTCTGCACTTCGTCGGAGCGTCCCCCGTGCTGCGCATCAGTGCGCTGACCGGTCGGGGCGTACACCGTCTGGTGCCCGCGATCACCGCCGCGATGGAGGCGTACGCCTCGAGGGCGCCCACCGCCAAGGTGAACGAGATCGTCCAGCTGGCGCAGTCCGCGCAGCCGGCGCCCGGCGGTGCGCGGGTGCTCTACGCCACCCAGGGGGCGACGCAGCCGCCGACGTTCACGCTGTTCGCGAACCGGGAGCTGCCGGCCACCTACCTGCGGTACCTCGAACGCCGCTTGCGCGAGGAGCTGGGCTTAGCCACCACGCCGGTCAAGCTGCGGGTTCGGCGTCGATGAAGCGCCGCGCAGACGTCGGTGCGGCGCGGTCGAGTCGGCGTCGGCCGGCGGCGGTCACGCCTCGCGTCGAACGCGACCGGCACCGGCGCCGACGGGACCGGGCGTCGCGTGGGCAGGGGGCGCCGTGGCATTTCTGGCTCGTGGTGGTCATGGCGACCGTCTACTTGGGCTGGCGCGCAGTCGAAGGGGTCGTCTGGCTCGTGCAGTGGATCGCCGGCGGGTTCGGCGTCGCATAGGCGGGCTGCACGGGCGGGCTGCACAGGGCGCTGAGCCGCAGGTCGGCGCCCACCACGCATGAGGCAGTGGCGCCTGAGGCAGTATCGTGCCCGACGACACGGGCTGTGGCGCAGTCTGGTTAGCGCACTGGTCTGGGGGACCAGGGGTCGGAGGTTCAAATCCTCTCAGCCCGACCACCACGCGAGCTGCTCGGCCAAGCAGCATTCAGCTCAGCGTGGCCGCCAGCTCCAGCGCCTCCTCCCATGTCGGGTGCTGGAGGAGCAGGCGACGGAATCGCACGAAGGGTCTGATCGCGTCGAGCGCCATCACGGCGCTCAGGCGACCGTCGCGCCGGTAGCCGGCCACCACCGCACGCCCTGAGTCGGAATCCGGTCGCACCAGCACCTCGACGTCGTCGCCGGCATCGGGATGCCCGGCGATCTGGATGCGGGCGTCGTACTGGTCGGACCACACGAAGGGAACCGAGTCGTAGGCCTTGGCTTCCTCTGGCGCCAGCAGGTTGCGACCCACCGCCATGCCGTGCTCGACGGCCGCCGTCCAGTGCTCCACCCGAACCGGTCGCTCCCCAAGCCACGGCTGCAGCCACCTGTTGGGCACCCGCGCGACGTCGCCGACGGCATAGATGCCCGCAGGACCGCAGTTCAGCGTCGCATCGCAGACCACGCCGTTGTCGATTCGCAGGCCCGAGCCCTCCAGCCACGCCGTGTTCGGCGCCGCCCCGATGCCGACGATCACCAGGTCGGCCTCGACGCGGCTGCCGTCGACCATGGCCACGGCCTCGACGCGGTCGGTCCCCAGCACCCCGCCGACGCCGACGCCGAGGCGCAGCGCGACGCCGTTGTCGCCGTGCAACGCGCCGACACGCAGGCCCATCTCGGCGCCCAGCCCGCGCACCAGCGGCGCGGCTGCCGCCTCGATGACGGTCACCTCGCAGCCTCTGGTTCGAGCCGCAGCGGCGACTTCGGACCCGATGAAGCCCCCGCCGACGACCGCGACACGCTCCCGCTCGCGAAGCTCGTCCCCGATGGCTGCCGCGTCGTCGAGCGTGCGCAGCGTGTACACACCGGCGAGGCCTGCGGTGGCCGGCAGCGACCGAGCGGCCGCGCCGGTGGCGATGACGAGGCCGTCGAACGGCACCGTCTCGACCGTCCGGGCATTGCCGCCTGACGCGGGAGCGACGGCGACGGTGCGCGCCTGCACATCGAGCCCCACTGCGTGCGTGCTCGTCATGACCTCCACGCCAAGACCGTCGTAGGCGCCGTCAGGGTCCAGCATGAGCGACGCGGCGTCCAGCTCGCCGGTGAGGAACTCCTTGGACAAGGGAGGCCGGTCGTAGGGGAGGTGGGCTTCGGCGCCGATGAGCGTCAGCGGGCCGTCGTGTCCAGCTGCGCGCAAGCTGTGTACCGCGCGCGCTCCCGCCAGCGAGGCGCCGACGACGACGATGCGATGCGGTCGCTCCGGCCTGTGCGGCATCTCACCAGTCTGGCACTTGCGACATAGGCACGGACGCGCTATATCAGTTGCTCACATTCATGGAACTACACCCATGTCGTTTCCCAGGACAGGGGGGCGCAGCCGTGCCGCGTGCGGCGTGTGCTGTGGAGGAGGAGAGGCCAGCCCGAGATGAGCATCACCGAAGCGAACCCTGAGCCGTCGCCGAACCCGAAGCCGTTGAAGACCGTGGCTGCTCAGCGCAACGCAAGCGCGCCGGGGATGCGTGTGCGCAAGCGGGACGGCTCGTTGCAGGCGGTGGACGTCAACAAGATTGTGCGGGCGGTGGAGCGCTGCGCGGTGGGGCTGGCCGGGGTGGATCCGATGCGGGTCGCGACGCGTACCATTTCCGGGCTGCATGACGGCGCGACGACCACCGAGCTGGACGAGCTGTCGATTCGCACGGCTGCGGGGCTGATCTGCGAGGAGCCGAACTACAGCAAGCTGGCTGCCGGCTTGCTGTCGACCTACATCGACAAGGAAGTGCAGAACCAGAACGTCTATTCGTTCAGCCAGTCGGTGGACGTGGGCGCCGGCTGCGGGCTGATCGGCGCTGAGGTGGCGGCATTCGTGGCGGCCAATGCCCGCAAGCTCAACGACGCGGTCGCGCCGGAGCGCAACGGCGACTTCGAGTTCTTCGGGCTGCGCACCGTGTACGACCGTTATCTGCTGCGTCATCCGCAGCGGCGCTGTGTGATCGAGACGCCGCAGTACTTCTTGCTGCGGGTGGCGTGCGGCCTGTCGAGGTCCGCTGAGGAGGCTGTCTCGTTCTACGAGCTGGTGTCGAGCTTGCGCTACCTGCCGTCGTCGCCGACGCTGTTCAACTCGGGCACCGCTCACGCGCAGATGTCGTCGTGCTATCTGCTGGACAGCCCCGACGATTCGCTGGAGGCCATCTACGACCGCTACTCCGAGATCGCACAGCTGTCGAAGTTCGCGGGCGGCATCGGGGTGAGCTGGCATCGGGTTCGTTCGCGCGGCTCGCTGATCAGCGGAACGAACGGCTTGTCGAACGGCGTCGTTCCGTGGCTGAAGACACTGGACTCCTCGGTCGCGGCGGTGAATCAGGGCGGCCGACGCAAGGGTGCTGCGTGCGTGTACCTCGAGTCGTGGCATGCCGACATCGAGGAGTTCTTGGAGCTGCGCGACTCCACCGGGGACCACGCCCGGCGTACCCACAATCTGAATCTGGCGAATTGGGTGCCGGACGAGTTCATGCGGCGGGTCGAGAACGACTGGCAGTGGTCGCTGTTCGATCCCAAGGCGGTGCCGCATCTGTGCGACCTGTGGGGCGAGGAGTTCGCGGAGGCGTACCGCGCCGCCGAAGCCGCCGGCATCTACGAGCGTCAGGTGCCGGCCCGCGAGCTGTACAGCCGCATGATGCGCACGCTGGCGCAGACCGGCAATGGCTGGATGACGTTCAAGGACGCGTCCAACGCCAAGTCCAATCAGACCGGCGAGCCGGGCAACGTCGTCCATCTGTCGAATCTGTGTACCGAGATCGTGGAGGTCACCAGCAGCGCCGAGACCGCAGTGTGCAATCTCGGCTCGGTGAATCTCGCCAAGCTCGTCACCGACACCGGGCCGGACAGTGCTGGGCCGGACAGTGCTGGGCTGGACAGTGCTGGGCTGGACAGTGTTGGGCTGGACAGTGCTGGGCTGGACAGTGCAGGGTTCGATTGGGACGCGCTGGGCGAGGTGGTGCGCACCGCGGTGCCGTTCTTGGACCGTGTCGTGGACATCAACTACTACCCGACGCCGTCGGCTGCTCGCTCCAATGAGCGCTGGCGCCCGGTCGGGCTGGGCGTCATGGGGCTCGCCGACGTGTTCTTCCAGCTGGGCTTGGCGTTCGACTCGCCCGAGGCCGCCCGCCTCGCCGCCCGCATCGCCGAGGAGACCTACTACTGGGCGCTGTGGTCGAGCTGCGAGCTGGCCCGCCGACACGGACCCCACCCGGCGTTCGGCGAGACACGCGCGGCGGCGGGCGTGCTGCAGTTCGACCTGTGGGGCGTCGAGCCGACGCAGCCGGAGCGCTGGGCGGAGCTGCGAGAGCGGATCGGCCAGCACGGACTGCGCAATTCGCTGCTGGTGGCCGTTGCTCCCACGGCCACCATCGCGTCGATCGCCGGCTGCTATGAGTGCATCGAGCCGCAGGTGTCGAACCTGTTCAAGCGCGAGACGCTCTCGGGCGAGTTCATGCAGATCAACCGGTACCTAGTGCGCGAGCTGCAAGCACGCGGACTGTGGGACGACCAGATGGCGAACCGCATCAAGATGGCCGAAGGCTCCGTCGCCGGCATCGAGGACATCCCCCAAGACGTCCGACGCGTCTACCGCACAGCGTGGGAGCTCCCCCAGCGGGCACTCATCGACATGGCCGCGGCACGCGGCGCGTTCATCGACCAGAGCCAGTCGCTCAACCTGTTCATGGAGAGTCCCAGCATCGGGAAGCTCTCCTCGATGTACATGCATGCCTGGAAGTCGGGACTCAAGACCACCTACTACCTCCGCTCCCGTCCGGCCACCCGCATCAACCAGACCACCACCGACGCAGCACCCCCACGCGAAGCGACCGTCGCCGCGATGAACGACCCCGCAGCCGCCGCAACGGCCGACGCAGTTGCTTGCTCACTTGAGAACCCCGAGACCTGCGAAGCCTGCGACTGAGCCGCCGCCGCGCTCGCAGCCGCTGAGCAGCACATCAACACCGATACAGCGATCAAGCGATCAACAGATACAGGACTGAAAGAGGGTGCCGATGGCACTGGTCTCCCATGATCTCGAACTCGAACCGCTGGCCGTCGAGCCCGCTCCCGACGGTGCCCCGCTAGCAGGCCAGACTGCGCCTCGGCGCGGCAACATCTTGGACCCGGGCTTCGATCTGACGCTTCGGCCGATGCGGTATCCGCGGTTCTTCGACATGTACCGCGACGCCATCCGCAACACGTGGACGGTTGAGGAGATCGACTTCTCCGACGACATCATCGACCTGAACCGCAGGCTGGCGCCCGCCGAACGGCACCTCATCAACCGTCTCGTGGCGTTCTTCGCCACCGGTGACTCGATTGTCGCCAACAACTTGGTGCTGAACCTGTACCAGCACATCAATAGCCCCGAAGCTCGCATGTACCTCAGCCGGCAGCTGTACGAGGAAGCGCTGCACGTGCAGTTCTACCTGACGCTGCTCGATCACTACATTCCGGACTTGCACGAACGGTCGGCGGCGTTCGCCGCTGTCGAGAACATTCCCTCGATCGCCGCCAAGGCCGAATTCTGCTTCCGCTGGATGGACAGCGTGTGGTCGCTGGATCGGCTGTCGACCGCGGAACACCGCAAGGCCTTCCTGCTGAACCTCGTCTGCTTCGCGGCTTGCATTGAGGGGCTCTTTTTCTTCGCAGCGTTCGCCTATGTGTATTTCCTGCGCTCCAAAGGACTGCTGAACGGGCTCGCAGCCGGCACGAACTGGGTGTTCCGGGACGAGTCGGCGCACATGAACTTCGCCTTCGAGGTGGTGCGCACGATCCGGGCCGAGGAGCCCGAGCTGTTCGATCAGGATCTCGCTGACCGGATTCGGGAGATGATCACTGAAGCGGTCGACGTCGAGACGCAGTTCGCGCACGATGTGCTGTCCGGTGGCGTGGCCGGAATGTCGGCAGCGGACACGCGGGCGTATCTGGAGTTCGTGGCAGACCAGCGGCTCGCCCAGCTGGGCCTCGACAAGATGTACGGCTCGACGAATCCCTTCTCGTTCATGGCGCTGCAGGACGTCCAGGAACTCACCAACTTCTTCGAGCGCACCGTCGCGAGCTACCAAATGGGCATCGAGGGCGAGGTCGCCTTCGACGAGGAGTTCTGAGCGGTCCGCTCGAAGGCCGCCATCAGATGGTCCGCTGCGGCGGTGGGCGTCTGCCGGTCGGCGCGCACGTCGGCTTCCAGATCGGCCAGCAGTCCGGCTGTGCCCGCAGTGAGGCGGGCGCGCATGCGTTCGTCGAGCATGGCGTGCATCCAGCGCACCCGCTGGTCGGCTCGCCGCAGGTCGAACTCGCCGGAGTCCGACATCACTCGTCGGTGGGCGCTGACGTGTCCCCAGAGCGTGTCGAGACCGTCTCCGGTCACGCCTGAGCACACGATGACCGGGGGTGTCCACGTCGGCGAGACGGGTTGGGTCATGGCGAGCGCCAGCCGATAATTGTTCGCGGCGGCGTCGGCCCGTTCCTTGTTGTCGCCGTCGGCCTTGTTCACCGCGATCAGGTCGGCGATCTCCAGAATGCCCTTCTTGATGCCCTGCAAGTCGTCTCCGGCACCGGCCAGCATGAGCACGACGAAGAAGTCCACCATGTCGGCCACGGCGGTCTCCGACTGGCCGACGCCGACAGTCTCCACGAGCACCACGTCGAATCCTGCTGCTTCGAGCACCAGTATCGACTCGCGGGTCACCCTCGTGACGCCGCCGAGTTCGCCGGCGGCGGGAGAGGGCCGCACGAACGCCGCAGGATCGTTCGCCAGCGAGGTCATGCGCGTCTTGTCGCCCAGGATGGAACCGCCCCAGCGCGCCGAGGTGGGATCCACGGCGAGCACGGCGACGCGATGGCCGGCTCGTGTGAGGGTGGTGCCGAGCTGCTCGATGAGCGTGCTCTTGCCCACGCCGGGAACGCCGGTGATGCCGACGCGGTGTGCTCCTGCGCTGTGGGGCAGCAGTGCGCGGAGCAGCTCCTGTGTCGGCTCGGCGTCGCCGCTGCGCCGAGACTCCACCAGCGTGATGGCCCGGCCGATCGCCGCCCGGTCGCCGTCGCGCACACCGGCGGCGAGTTCGTCGATGTCGCCGTGCGAGGCTGGCGCAACCACCGCGAGCAAGGTACCCCGCGCACAACCCGCCCCGTCGCGCATGCAGCGGCGCTGAAGCGAGGCGATACTTGGGCGGTGAGCACCGAAGCCGAGGCAGGCAAGGAACTGCCAGCCGACGAGCAGGGCCGGTCCGGTCCGCAGCGCCGCGTGAGCGTTCGAGTCAAGGTGCAACCGGCGCTGCTGGAATGGGCGCAAGCGCGTTCCGGCGTCGATGACGAGAAGATGCGCAGGCTCTTCCCGCGCTTCGATGAATGGAAGAGCCGCACGAGACAGCCTACGATTCGCCAGCTGCAGAAATTTGCCGCGACGACCTACACTCCGTTCGGGTTCCTGCTGCTCGCCGAGCCCCCGACGGAGACACTCCCTATCGCGGATTTCCGAACTCGCGCCAAGAGTGCTGCCGCATCTCGCACGAGTGCAAACTTGCTTGACACCCTCTACGCGTGCCAAGCTCGCCAAGAGTGGTTTCGGGACAACCAGCTCCTCTACAACGAATCGCCGGTCGAGATGGTACGCAGTGCGACCACGACGACTTCGCACGTTGATGCTGCATCCCTGCTGAGAGGGGCGCTCGGTTGGGACAGTGAGTTCCGCAAGAACATTAGCAGCCAAGAAGAGGCGCTCAAGGAGTTGCGTGAACGTGCTGAGCATATTGGGGTCCTCGTGATGATCAGCGGAACGGTCGGCTCGAACACTCGTCGCAAACTGAATCCGAGCGAATTCAGTGGCTTTGCGCTCATTGACGAATGCGCCCCGCTGGTGTTTGTGAATGGGGCAGACGCAAAGTCGGCGCAGATGTTCACCTTGGCCCATGAGCTGGCGCATCTCTTGCTCGGCGAGACAGGTCTTTCCGATACTAGTAACCAAACGGTTGCCGAAGCGAACCAAGAGCGCTGGTGCAATGCTGTGGCAGCAGAGCTGTTGGTGCCCATGGCCGACTTCAGACAGAGGTTCGATTCCCGGCGTGGCGTTCGCTCGCAACTGGAATCGTTGGCGCGGCATTATAGGGTGTCGACGCAGACTGTTCTTGTCCGATGCCGCGAAGCAGGGTTGATTGGTCAGGATGAGTGCATGCGCGAACTCGAGATTGAGCGCGCGCGTACGGCGAATCATGCCACACAACGAGACTCGTCGGCTCGGGGTGGCAATTTCTATGCAATGAAGTCAATTCAAGTAGGGAAGCGGTTCGCTCGCGATGTCATCTCTAGCACATTTGAAGGGAGGACGACGTACACCGAGGCGTACCGACTGCTCGATGTCAAGAACGCGAATGTCATCGAACGATTCGGTCAACACCTCGGAATAGTATAATGGCCTATCTGCTCGATGCTAATGTCTTCATTTCGGCGCATCGTTTGCACTATAGCTTTGACGTTTGTCCAGGATTCTGGGCGTGGCTGGACCTCGCATTTCAGGCGGGAAGTGTTTGCAGTATTGATGCCATTGCCGAAGAACTGCTTGGCCATGATGACCAACTTGCCGATTGGGTGCGTCTGCGTCGTAGTATGTTCGCAGAACCAGCAGAACCAACTGTCGCGGACATTGACGCGATATCACAGGTGAATCGCTGGGCAAATGAGTCAACACACTACACCGATGCAGCGAAGGCACAGTTTGCCTTGGCTGCTGATTCGTTTGTCGTCGGTCAAGCGCTCGCCGGTAACCATACTGTCGTTACCCACGAAAGACCCAGCAATAGTAAGCATCGAATCAAGATACCCAATGCTGCCGCACAGTTTCAGTTGCGTGTGCGGAGTCCATTTGTCATGCTACGAAGCGAACGTGCTCGGTTCGAACTCGCACGTCCGAACGAGCAACAGCAGATGCCGTTGCCGTTGATCGACCCTGCAAGGTCTGCTGCTGTTGGCCGCAATGAGGCTGACTGATGTCGAGTCTCGGCCACGACGCGAAGTGCGCTCGGCGACGCGATTGCTTGGGCGCGGCGGCTGGCTGGGGCACAATGGCCGCATGGGCATGCTGAGGCGGCTGCGCACCGGGGATCGATCGCATCCCGCGGACGAGTTCGTCGGCACCGGCGATCACGTGCATGCGCTGGTGCCGGCCCAGGGCGGCCTCCACCCGTTCACGCTGCTGGTGGTCGGCGTGACCGCGCTGGCCGGCATCGTGCTGACGGTGAATCAGCCGTGGGTGCAGGTCGTGCTGATCTCCGTCACCGTGTTCGCGACCGCTGCAGTGCTGAGCATGTCGCGTTACCGGCTGCTCGCGCTCACCGACGCGGACATCGTGGTGATGCGTACCCGAGCGCTGCGTCCAGCGAAGCCTGTGGAGCTGCTCGGGCGGGTCGAGCGCACCTTGCCGTTCGAGATTCGGGGCTCGGCATGGGGCCAGATCACCGTGGGCTCAGAGAAGCTGTGGGTGCATCGCCGTTACCACAAGCACCTCGACGATGCCGATGCGCGGCTCGTGGCCGCGCCGCGCAGCCTGCGAGCAGCGTCGAGCACCGCATACCGTGCGGCGAGGGCCAAGAAGAAGGTGCGCAACGTGGGCGGCCGCCGCCGCTGAATCGCGGCGCGCTCAAGACGCTGCCGCGCCACACCGTCGCAGAACACCCCCGCCTCAGGCAGCCGTGTTGAGCAGGTCCAGCATCTGGGCCGCGGCATCGGCGATGACCGTTCCGGGCGGATAGATCGCCGCGGCGCCTGCTGCGCGCAACGCGTCGAAGTCTTGAGGCGGGATGACGCCGCCCACGACGATCAGGATGTCGGGGCGGCCCAGTCCGGCGAGCGCCGCTGCGAGCTCGGGAACCAGCGTGAGGTGCCCGGCCGCCAGCGAGGAGGCCCCGACCACGTGGACGTCGTTCTCGACGGCTTGGCGGGCGGTTTCGGCCGGTGTGCTGAACAGCGGCCCGATGTCCACGTCGAAGCCCAGATCGGCGTACGCGGTGGCGACCACCTTCTGGCCTCGGTCGTGGCCGTCTTGGCCCATCTTGGCGATGAGGATGCGCGGCCGGCGCCCGGTCCGCTGGTCGAATTCGCCGACCCGCCGACGCACGGCATCCACCGCAGCCGCCATCGGGTTCGCGACATGGTCGCTGTCGCGGCCCGCGCCGGATTCGCCGTCAGCCCCGGCGTCCACGGCAGCGTCGCCGCCCAGCTCGCTCCCGTACACGCCGCTGATCATGCGAATCTGCGCCGTGTGCCGACCGAACACGTCCTCCATGGCGGCGCTGATCTCTCCGACGGTGGCGTGGCAGCGTGCCGCATCCACCGACGTAGCCAGCAGGTTCCCCTCGCCGCTGCGTGCCACGTGGCGCAGAGCGTCCAGCGAGCGCTGCACGGCGGCGGCGTCACGGCCCGCACGCAGTCGCTCCAGCTTCGCGAGCTGGGCGCCGCGGACTTCGGCGTTGTCGACCCGCAGGATGTCGATGTCGGCGTTCAGCTCTGACTGGTAGCGGTTCACGCCCACCACGGTTCGCTCGCCGGACTCGATGCGGGCCTGAGTGCGCGCCGCGGCTTCCTCGATGCGCATTTTGGGGATCCCCGCCTCGATGGCGCGCGCCATGCCGCCGAGCTCCTCCACTTCTGCCAGGTGCGCCGCGGCACGTTCGGCCAGGTCGGCGGTCAGACGCTCCAGGTAGTAGCTCCCGCCCCACGGGTCGATCACCCTGGTGGCACCGGCCTCGTGCTGCAAGAACAGCTGCGTGTTGCGGGCGATTCGGGCGCTGAAGTCGCTCGGCAGCGCAAGGGCCTCGTCGAAGGCGTTCGTGTGCAGGCTCTGCGTGTGCCCGTCCACCGCGGCCATGGCTTCGATGCAGGTGCGCACCACGTTGTTGTACGGGTCCTGGGCGGTGAGCGACCAGCCCGAGGTCTGACAGTGAGTGCGCAGCGACAGCGATCGCGGATCCTCGGGCTCGAATGCAGCGACCAGCTTGGCCCACAGCAGCCGAGCGGCTCGCAGCTTCGCAACCTCCATGAAGAAATCCATGCCGACACCCCAGAAGAAACTGAGACGCGGCGCGAAGTCGTCGATGCGCATGCCGGCGCCGAGGCCGCAGCGGACGTACTCGAGGCCGTCCGCGAGCGTGTAGGCCAGCTCCAGGTCCGCCGTGGCGCCGGCTTCTTGCATGTGGTAGCCGGAGATGGAGATGGAGTTGTAGCGGGGCATCTCTCTTGAGGTGAACTCGAAGATGTCGCCGATGATCCGCATCGAGGGCTGGGGCGGGTAGATGTAGGTGTTGCGGACCATGAACTCCTTGAGAATGTCGTTCTGGATGGTCCCGGTCAGCTCGGCGGGCGCCACACCCTGTTCTTCTGCGGCCACGATGTAGAGCGCCAGCACCGGCAGCACGGCGCCGTTCATGGTCATCGACACGCTCATGCGGTCGAGCGGTATGGCCTCGAACAGCGTGCGCATGTCCAGTATCGAGTCGATGGCGACCCCGGCCATGCCGACGTCGGATGCGACTCTGGGGTGATCGGAGTCGTAGCCGCGGTGCGTTGCCAGGTCGAACGCCACCGACAGGCCCCGCTGGCCGGCCGCCAGATTGCGCCGGTAGAAGGCGTTGGAGTCCTCCGCTGTGGAGAAGCCGGCGTACTGCCGGATCGTCCACGGCCGGCTCGTGTACATGGTCGGGTACGGGCCTCGCAGGTACGGAGCGAAGCCCGGGTAGCCGTCGAGGTAAGTGCGCTGCGATGAGCCGCCTGCGCCGTCATCGGATGCGGGCGCACCCAGGTCGGCCCCATGCAGCTCAGACTCATGCAGATCAGCGCCATACAGGCTTGCTCCGTACAGGTCTGCAATGTCTGCGGCGACGTACAGCGGCGCTACGTCGATGCCTTCGGGTGTCGTGAGCGCAGTGGGGGGCCGACCGCTCTCTGCGGCGAACTGCGATGCCCAGCTCGCTCGGTCTGCGCCGATTGGGCCTGCACCGTTCGGCCGATGCGGTGCTCGTTCGTCCTTGGGCGACTCAGCGCCCGACTCAGCTAGGGCCGGCGCGGCGCCGGCCAACTCGAGTTCGGCGAAATCGGCGACGACGCCCATCAGTGTGCTGCCTCGGTCTGGCTGTCGCCTGTTTCGTGGGGCGCAGCCCAGCGGTGAGTGCCCAAGCTGCAGCTGAGCGTGTCCGCGGGGACCGCTTGGACTGCCTGGCAGGACGCGCGGCGCTGCGCGTCGTCGTGCGGCGAGTGCGCCCGCGGTTCGGTGAAGGCGGTGACGCCCACGAGCACGTAGTCGCCCGCGGCGATGCGCTCGTCTCGCTGCGCGCGGTCTTCAGCGATCGCCTCGGCGAGCGCGCCGCCGGCGAGCGCCGCGCACACACCGCCGGCAGATTCGATGCTGCGGAACCGATCCCAAGCCGCGTGTGCCAGCGTGCGCGTGAGTTCCTCTAGGTACCAGCTGCCGCCGGCGGGATCGATCACCGATCCGAGGCGGCTCTCGTGGCGCAGGATCAGCTGCGTGTTGGCGGCCACCCGCCATCCGAGGCTGCTCGACGTCGGTCCGGCGCTGACGTGGTCGAAGGGTCGAACGGTGATCGCATCGACACCGCCGTTCGCGGCGCCGAACGCGGCCGTCGTGGCGCGCAGCATGTTGATCCACGGGTCGAGAGCGCTCAGCATCGCCGTGGAGGTGACGGCGTGGAGCCGCATGCGCAGAGCGCCGTCACCCACGCCGCAGGCGCCCAGCATCCGCGACCAGCACCACCGCAGCGCGCGGCACTTCGCGGTCGTCTGATATGGATCAGGTCCTGCGGACACGGTGAAGCCCAGCAGGCGCGCAGCAGCATCGACGGCGCGGCCCGGGCCGCTTGCATGGTCGCAGATGACGCGCAGCCACGCGGCGCCGGTGGCCAACATGGCAGCCAGCTCGGTGGCGTCGGTCGCACCGGCGTCGGCGAACACCGAACCGTCGGCTTCCAGCGGTACTGCGTGAGGCATACGCTGCGCGAGGTCTGTCGCGCTCCGGGCCGCGTTGCACATCTCGACCGTCAGCTCGGCCGTCGGCTCGGCGGATGCGTGCCCGGACCAGCCGCTCGCGGCGCCCGCGATCGGGTCCATGCCCAGCCACGAGCGCTGTCGTGTTGCGTCGGCGCCGCAGCTTTCGAACGCATCGGTCAGCGCGGCAACGTGGGCGGCCGTCGTTCCCGATTGCAGATGCACCGTTACCCCGGCGGCCGCCGCGTCGCCGATGCCGGCGGCGAGCGCATCGGCGTGGCGCTGCGGGTCCCAGCCGCGGGCGACGGTGACCGCATCCACTCCGGCGGTGGTGTCCACCGCCACGGCGTCGGGAGTGCCAGCCAGCGTGACGTCGTGGATCTGGCGCACCTCCCAGCTGCCCCATCCGCTGGTCGCAGCAGCGCCGCGAACATGGGGAGCGGCACCAGGCAGGCCGACAGGGTCGTCCGCGGTGCTGTGGCGGTGCGGGGAGTACAGCGGCCCGGTCGCAATGCCGCCCGGCAGCAGCGTGTCCAGCGACGACAGCGCTGCGCCGCGCAGAGCGCTCTCGGCCGCCGACGCCCACTCGGTTTCGCCGACGCCTGCGAAGCCCGAATCGTCGAGCAGATCGCGCAACTCGCGCAGTTGGGGTGTCCGCGACACGGTCACGCTGGTCAGGGTAGCGCTGGCCTGTTTGGCGAGTGCCGGAGCGCCGGGGCCGGCGCCGCGACGGTCAGGGGCGTGCGGCGGGCCTCGTGGCATCCTTGCTGTCATGAGCGCTGCCGGTTCAGCCCGCAGGTCGAACGCCGAGCCACGTCCGCAGACGGCATCGCAGCACCCCGACGCGAGCGAGCTGCCGCCCTTTCGCTACGACGCGGCGATGGCGAACAGGATCGAGCTGCGCTGGCAGCGGCGCTGGCGTGAGGAGGGCACGTACCACACGGCTAATCCCATCGGCGCACTGAGCTCGCCCGACCCTGCTGCCGAGAGCCCGGCTGCTCTGGACTCGGCTGCCGAGAGCCCGGCCGTCAAGCACCCGACCGTCAAGCACCCGGCCGCCAACAGCTCCGGGCCGAAGCTGTTCGTCATGGACATGTTTCCGTACCCCTCGGGTTCGGGGCTGCACGTCGGGCACCCGCTGGGCTACATCGGCACCGACGTGTACGCGCGCTTCAAGCGCATGTGCGGCTACGAAGTGCTGCACCCGATGGGCTACGACGCCTTCGGCCTGCCCGCCGAGGAGCACGCCCGCCAGACGGGCGAGCACCCGCGGATCAACACGGAACGCAACATCGCCACCATGTCGCGCCAGCTCGCCCGGCTCGGCCTCGGACACGACGAACGGCGGACCTTGGCCACCACCGACGTCGGCTACTACCGCTGGACGCAGTGGATCTTCTTACAGATCTTCAACTCCTGGTACGACACGGCGGCCGCTCGGGCACGCCCGATCACCGAACTGGCCGAGCAGTTCGCCTCCGGCCGGCGGCCTACCTCGGACGGCCGCTCCTGGGCGGACATGAGCGACGTGGAGCGTCGTGCCGAGCTCGACGACCACCGTCTGGCGTACTTGGGCGAGGCGCCGGTCAACTGGTGCCCGGCGCTGGGCACCGTGCTGGCCAACGAGGAGGTCACCGCACAGGGACGCTCCGAGCGAGGCAACCACCCGGTGTTCCGTCGTCCGCTGAAGCAGTGGATGATGCGCATCACCGCCTACGCCGACCGGCTGCTGGCCGACCTCGACCGGGTGGACTGGTTCGAGAGCGTCAAGGTCATGCAGCGCAACTGGATCGGGCGCAGCGAGGGCGCATCGGTCCGTTTCGCCACCGACGCAGGCCCCGACATCGAGGTGTTCACCACACGCCCCGACACCGTCTTCGGCACCACGGCCATGCTGCTGGCGCCCGAGCACCCGCTCGCCGACCAGCTGGTCGCCGAGTGCTGGCCGCCGGGCACGGACCCGCGCTGGACCGGTGGGGCGCCGTCGCCGCGCGCAGCGCTCGAGTCCTACCGCAGCCAGGCATCGGCGCTGTCAGACCTGGAGCGCCAGACCGAGCGCGACAAGACGGGTGTGTGGCTGGGCACCCACTGCGTCGTGCCCGTCAACGGCGAGCGCGTGCCGATCTTCGTGGCCGACTACGTGCTCGTCGACTACGGCACCGGCGCAGTGATGTCGGTGCCCGGCGAGGACCAGCGCGACTGGGACTTCTCCGAGCAGTTCGGCCTGCGGATCACCCGCACGGTGCAGCCGCCGCCGGATTTTGACGGCAAGGCCTACTCCGGCGAGGGCGCAGCCGTCAACAGCGGCTTCCTCGACGGCATGAACGCAGCTCAGGCCAAGGCTGCGGCGTGCGACTGGCTCGAACGACACGGCCACGGTCGGCGCACGGTCACCTACAAGCTGCGCGACTGGCTGTTCAGCCGTCAGCGCTACTGGGGCGAGCCGTTGCCGATCGTGTTCGACGAGACCGGCCTGCCGCTCGCAGTGCCAGAGAGCGAGCTGCCCGTGGAGCTTCCCGAGCTCATCGACTGGGCGCCCCGCTCGCTCGACGAGTCGTCGGATCCGGAGCCGCCGCTGGGCCGAGCCGTCGAGTGGTCCGACGCCGTCTACGACCTCGGCGACGGGCCGCGCACCTACCGGCGAGAGCTGAGCACCATGCCCCAGTGGGCCGGCTCGTGCTGGTACTACCTGCGCTACTTGGACCCGACCAACGACGAGGCCTTCGTCGATGCCGAGGTCGAGCGCTACTGGATGACCGACGCCGCAGGCGGCGTGGGCGGCGTGGACCTCTACGTCGGCGGTGTCGAGCACGCCGTGCTGCACCTGCTCTATGCCCGCTTCTGGCACAAGGTGCTCTACGACCTGGGTCACGTGTCGGGTCCGGAGCCCTTCGGCCGGCTCTACAACCAGGGCTACATCCAGGCGGCGGCGTACCAGGACCGGCGCGGCACCTACGTCGAGGCGTCCGAGGTGGTCGAACGTGACGGCAGGTTCTTCCACGGCGACACCGAGGTGACACGCCATTTCGGCAAGATGGGCAAGTCGCTGCGCAATGCGGTCACCCCTGACGACATCTACGAGGCGTACGGCGCCGACACGCTGCGGACCTACGAGATGTTCATGGGCCCGCTCGACCAGGGCCGCCCGTGGGAGACCCACTCGGTGGTCGGCTCGCACCGCCTGCTGCAACGCGTCTGGCGCAATCTGGTCGACGAGGCCACCGGCGAGCTGGCGGTGTCGGAGGCCGAGCCCGACGCCGCCCTCGAGCGTCTGGTCCACCGCACGATTGCGTCGGTCACCGAAGCCATGTCGCAGCTGCGCTTCAATTCTGCTGTCGCACGCATCACGGAGCTGAACAACGAGCTGACCCGCCGCGACGGCGCGACGCCACGAGCAGTGGCCGGCGTGCTGGTGCGACTGCTGGCCCCGCTGGTGCCTCACCTGGCCGAGGAGCTGTGGCACAAGCTGGGCCACACGAACACGGTCGTGTGCGCCCCGTTTCCGGTGGCCGATCCGACGCTGCTCGCAGCAGAGACGATCGAAGTGCCGGTGCAGGTGAACGGCAAGGTGCGCAGCCGCATCTGCGTCGAAGCCGACATCTCCGACGACGATCTGGCCGCGGCGGCGCTCGCCGACGACCGCATTGCGCAGTTGGCCGCCGGCCGGGATGTCCGACGCGTCGTGACCGTGCCGTCCAAGCTGGTGAACATCGTGCTCGCGTGAGCGAGCAGCAACGAGCACAGGCTCGCGTGAGCGAGCAGCAGGAGAACGAGATGAGCGAAACCGCACGACGCACGCGCAGCGTCACAGAGTCCCAAGCCCACGGCGGCAAGCTGGCCGCCAAGGCCCTGAAGGCCGCCGGCGTGGACTGCGTGTTCACGCTCTCGGGCGGACACGTCATGGGCATCTACGACGGCTGCCTTGACGAAGGCATCGACATCGTGGACGTGCGTCACGAGCAGGCCGCCGTGCATGCCGCCGACGCCTGGGCGCGCCTGCACCCAGGCAAGGTCGGCGTGGCGGTGCTCACCGCAGGCCCCGGAGTGACCGACGGCGTCACCGGCGTCGCGAACGCTTGGCGTGCGAACTCGCCGATTCTGGTCTTCGGCGGGCAAGGGCCGTTCCGCCACGCCGGGCGCGGCTCGCTGCAGGAGATGGACCACGTGTCGCTCATGCGTCCGGTGACCAAGTGGTCCGGCGCCTGCGCGGACACCCGTCGCATCGCCGAGTACGTCGAGCTTGCGGTGCGCACGGCGCTGAGCGGCGTGCCGGGGCCGTCGTTCTTGGAGATTCCGATGGACGTGCTGCACGGGCCGGTGGACCTCGACGCAGTGATGCTGCCGCGATTTCGCGACTACCGAGTCGCATCGGCTGCGCCGCCGGAGGTGCTGGGCGCGGCGGCGGAGCTCATCGTCGGTGCTGCCACGCCGGTGGTGATGGCCGGCACCTCCCTGAAGTGGAGCGAAGGCGGCCGCGCGCTCGCGTCGTTCCTGGATGCCACCGCCATCCCGTGCTACGTCAACGGGATGGCCCGCGGCGAGATTCCGTGGGATCATCCGTCGTTCCTGTCGCTCACGCGCTCGGAGGCCCTCGCCGGCGCAGATGTGGTGATCCTCGCCGGGACGCCGCTCGACTTTCGCATGAAGTTCGGCCGCGCCATCCCCGCCGGTGCTCGCATCGTGCAGCTCGACCTGGACGAGACGCTCATCGGACAGAACCGCGCCGCGGACGTAGGGCTCGTCGGCAACCTGGGCGCGAATCTCGATGCGCTGACGGAACTGCTCAAGGCATCTGATGCGACGGTGGACGCTTCTGCGCACCTGTCGGTGCTGGCGGCCCGCGAAGCCGAGCTGGACGCGGCCCGCGCTGTTGAGCTGAACAGCGACGAGGTGCCGATCGACCCGCTGCGGCTGTGTCGCGAGATCGCGGACGCGGTGACTGACGACATGATCGTGATCGGCGACGGCGGCGACATCGTTGCGCAGGCCTCGAAGGTGATCCGAGTGCCGAGACGAGGAACCTGGATGGACCCCGGCCCGCTCGGCACGCTCGGCGTGGGGATGCCGTTCGCGTTGGCTGCGCAGAAGGCACACCCTGACAAGCGGGTCCTGATCGTGTACGGCGACGGCTCGTTCGGTCTGAACGGCTTCGAGTACGACACCGCGGTGCGCTTCGGCCTGCCGATCGTGGGCGTGGTGGGCAACGACGCCGCTTGGGGTCAGATGCTGCGCCCGCAAGCCGGCCTGTACGGCCAAGATCGGGTGGTCGCCACCGAGCTGAGCTACACCCGCTATGACAAGGTCGTGGAGGCGCTGGGGGGCTACGGCGAGCACGTCACCGAGCCGGACCAGATCGCGCCGGCGCTGCAGCGAGCCTTCGGCTCGGGCTTGCCGGCGCTGGTCAACGTGGAGATTCGCCAGGACCGCGGAGCGATGAAGGGCTCTACCTACGTCTAGCGGTGTTGTGCCGTGAGGCTGTCGACCGGGTGTTGTTGGTGTGCCGCTGGGGCAGCGGAGATGCGGCGCTCCGTTCGCGCCGGCACCGCTTCGTCGGCGCCTCGCGACCCATGGCCGGAAGTCGGAAATGCGACGACTTCGGTGCCGATGAACTCCACCGCAACGGCGTCGCCACGACGCACCGCGGGGTCGGGCCCGCAGCGCACCCGCAGCCGGGTGCCTTCGAGGTTCACGACCACCATCGAATCGTGTCCGTAGAACTCCACCAGCTCGATGTCGGCTGCGCAACCAGGTCCCCTGTGGGCCGGTGCCAGGCGGAGCTGTTCTGGCCGCACCATCACCTCGACCGCGCCGGTCGAGGGCGCCGCTCGGCGCTGACCGGTGCTGCGGGCAGGCGCAGCGGCACGGTGAAGCGGCAGGCGACCCAGCACGGTGTGTGCGCAACCGTTCGACACCCGAGCCGGCAGCCACGAGGCAGTGCCCACGAAGTTCGCGACGAACGCATTGGCAGGATGCCGGTAGAGGCTGTCGGGCGTGCCGATCTGCACCAGACGCCCTTCGGACATCACGCCCACTCGGTCGCCCACCACAAAGGCCTCGTCCTGATCGTGGGTCACGAACACGGTCGTCATGCCCAACTCGATCAACAGCCGGCGAACCTCGCTGCGCACGTCTTCGCGCAGCGAGGAATCCAGATTCGAGAACGGTTCGTCCAACAGCAGCACGCCCGGCCGCGGGGCGAGCGCCCGTGCCAGCGCAACTCGCTGCTGTTGACCGCCTGAGAGCGTCGAGGGCATGCGATCGGCCAGGCCGGACAGACCGACCAGCTCGAGAGCCCCCGCGACATGGCCGGCGGTGTGCTTCGAACGACGGAGCCCGTAGCCGACGTTGCGCTCCACGGTCAGGTGCGGGAACAGCGCCCAGTCCTGGAACACCATCCCCACCCGGCGCGATTCGGGCGGCACCCACGCAGCGCTGCGTCCCGACCGGCCCGCTACCAGTTCGGGCCCCAACGAGACGGTGCCGGCCAGCGGGCGCTCGAGGCCTGCGACGAGCCGCAGCAACGTGGTCTTGCCGCACCCGCTGGGCCCGAGCAGTGCGACCGACTCGCCGGCGTCGACCTGCAACGACAGGTCGCGCAACGAACAGAGGGCGCTGCGGTGCTCGGCGTCGAGTTCGGCATCGTCTGGGTCGCCGGAACCTCCAGCGCCTCGCGTGCCCAGTCTTCGGGCGCTGGTGCCTCTGCCAAGGCCGTACGCGTGCGTGACGTTGTCGAGCCTGATCGAACGCGCCTCATGGTGGTGCCTGCCTCGGCCTCGACGGGCGCTTCCGAACCGCCGGTCAGCCTCGCCTGAGGTGTCCCGCGGCTGGTCCCGAGTCACGTTGTCGCCGGTCGCGCCGTCGTCGGTTACTCGGCGGTCGCTGGGTCGCAGGTCTCGTCGTGACCGCAGCGCTCGGACTGTGCGCACGGCGCGCAGTATAAGCTCTTGAATCGCCCAGCAGTTACCGATCTTCAGAGTGTCTGCTAAGCATGGCTAACACGCTGTTCAGGGTCCACACCGTGCCGAAACCAGCAACGCTAGGCCAGCGTGGCTCGGCCATTGAGGCTAGCTTGGCCGCCACCCGCCGACGAACCGTGGGGCAGCGCCGTGGCAACGAATCAGGACGACCCGGCGCAGGACGACCTCGCGCACGCTCCCTTCGATGTGCGCTCCAAGATGGCCTCCGGGCTGCCCGGCCCTGCGCCGGCATGGACCGGCTCGTTGCGCTTCAGCTTCGTGGGCGGCAACAACGATGCGCCGAGCGTGCCGGTGGGCGGGCTGGCCGAGGCGGCGGTCCACGCGCTCAACAGGCACGGGTCCGCACTGGCCACCTACAACCTCGGCGACAACCCGCAGGGGTATGGGCCGCTGCGTGAGTTTCTCGCTGCGCAGCTCGCCGCGGAGGCCTCGTTGCCCATCGGCTCACACGAGGTGCTGGTGGTTTCCGGTTCCCTGCAAGCGCTCGACCTCGTCATCGAGACGTTCGTGGCGCCGGGCGACGTGGTCGTCGCTGAGCAGGCGACCTATGGCGGGATGCTCAGCAGGCTTCGACGGGCCGGCGCTGCGGTGGTGCCGGCCGAACTCGACGACGACGGCATCGTGCCCCAAGCGCTGGATGCGCTGCTCGGCCGTCTCGCCGACGAAGGCCGGCTGCCAAAGCTGATCTACACCATCCCGACAGTCCAGAACCCGACCGGATCGGTGATGCCCGTCGAGCGCCGCCGTCTCGTGCTGGACGTCGCGCGGCGTTGGGGTGTGGTGATCTTCGAGGACGACTGCTACGCCGATCTGATGTGGCAAGGCGTCCGCCCGCCCGCCATCGCGGCGCTGGCACGCGAAGGCAGCGACGTCGGCCGCGTCGTGTACTGCGGATCGTTCTCGAAATCCATTGCGCCGGCGCTGCGCGTGGGATTCATGGTGGCGGAGCCGCCGGTGATGAGCCGGCTCGTGGCACTCAAGGACGACGCCGGCACTGGCGCGGTGGAACAGATGCTGCTGGCCGAGTACTGCTCGGCCCACTTCGTGGACCATGTGCGCGAGCTGCGGAACACGCTGGGATCCAAGTGTGCGGCCATGCGCGACGCGGTGGACACGCATTTCGGTGCGCGCTCGGCGGTCGCAGGCAAGCTGGGCGGACCGGTGCAGGTGACCGATCCGAAGGGCGGCATCTTCGTGTGGCTGACCTTTCCGGCCGGCGTCGACACGGCGCGCTACCTGGCGCCCGCGGCCAGTCGCGGCATCCAGTTCAACGAGGGGGCGGCGTGGTCCGTTGACCGTGCCTGGGGAGCGCGGCGGATGCGTCTGTGCTTTGGCAGCCTGTCCATCGAGGACATCCACGAAGGCGTCGCAGCCCTCGCCCAGGTCATCGTCTCGAACGAGCAGGCACCCACCGACCCCGAACCGCCCGGCTGCGGATCGCTCAGCTGCCCTTGACCTGGCGCATGAAGGTGGCGTTGTCGAAGTAGTCGCGCCAGAACGTGATCAGGCCGCCGTTCACCTCGAAGATGCCCATCACCGGCAGCTCGATCTTTCGGCCCGAGCCGGTGTGGAACCGGTCGACTCGTTCGTTCATCACGGTGTTGCCGGTGCAAGTCTGGCGGACGACCTCGAACTCCACCGGACCGGCGCCGCCCAGCATCGGTGCGAGGAACTCGCGCATCGCCTCGCGGCCGTTCATGTCGCCGATCGGGACGTTGTCGTAGTACACGTCGTCGGCCACGAGCTGCGATGCCGCGTCGAGATCCTTGGCCTCGATGTGCGCGATGAACCGCTCGACGACTTCGGTCGGCGATGCGCTGGCTTGGTCACGGTCGGAGATGGCTGCTGACATGGTTGCACTGCTCCTCGCAACGAGGCGGCCCCCGGACGGTGCCGCTGCGGGCATGGTCTTAGCACGAAGCACGAGCCGGCGCCGTTGCGCCGGTCGGCGGCCACGTCTGGCCCTCAAGGTTCGTTGCATCTAAGGTCGTCAGTGCCGGCGCTGGTTGACACGGGGGGGCAGAGACATGGTGCTGACCGACATGGCCCAGGCCGACCAGACCCAGGCCGACCAGACCCGGCCCGAGCACGCCGGCGCGAGCAGGCGTCCTCTCGAAGGGGTCCGGGTCTTCGAGATCAGCATCGCGGTAGCGGCGCCGTGCTGCGGCAGGGCGATGGCGCACCACGGTGCCGAGGTCTTCAAGGTGGAGGCCCGCAGCTACCCCGATGTGGCGCGCGCCTTCGGCTCGGCGTGGGCTCGCGACCCCGAACTGGCAGACGTCTTCTGCGACACGAGCCCGTACGTGCCGGAGATGTCGTGCGGCAAGCGCTCTGTCGGTCTCGAGCTGAAGCTGCCCGAAGCGCTGGCGGCCGCGAAGCGCCTGCTGGCGACCTGCGACGTCTTCCTGACGAACTTCGCCGCTCCTGGCATCGCCGAACTCGGCCTGGACTACGCGTCGGTGGCCGAGGTGTCCCCGAGCATCGTCTACGCGGGCATGACCGGCTTCGGCGTGGACCCGGCGATGCCGTACTACTCCTTCCGCGCCTTCGGCCCCAATCAGGCGCCGCTGGTGGGCTGGGATGCGCTGACCGGCTTCCCGCACGAGGCGCCCGCCGGCATCCCGTCGATCGCGCCCCCCGACTACATCGGCGGGTTGCACACCATGGCGGCGATCGTAACGGCGCTGCGCGAACGCGATCGCACCGGCGCAGGGCGCTTCATCGACATCAGCCAGCTCGAGACGACCGTGTCGTTCCTGGGGCCGTACCTGCTGGGGCAGGACCTCGGCGTTCCCGAGCCGCGCCGCAATGGCAACCGGGTGCCGTGGGCAGCTCCGGCGGGCATCTACCGCTGCGCCGGCGACGACCGCTGGGTTGCGGTGGAGGTGCCCAGCGACGAGGCGTGGCAGTCGCTCGCCGAGCTGGCGGAGTGGTCCAGCATCGAGGCGCACGACGGCAGCGGCAGGCCTGCCCTGTCGAGGTACCCGCACGACACGCTTGCTGACCGCATCAGCCATCACGACGCGATCGACGCGGAGCTGTCTGCGTGGACTGCGCGGCGGAGCCCGGCGCAAGCAGCCGCAGAACTGCAGATGCTGGGCGTCGCGGCCTACGAGGTGCTGGACCATCGGGGCGTGATGACCGACGCGCAAGTCCACGATCGGCGCCCGTACTCGGTGGCGCCGAGCCCGAGGCTGGGCCGGGACCTGTTCGTGCGCAATCCGCTGCGCATGAGCCGAACCCCGCCGTACGTGGCGCGGGCCGGCCCCAACATGGGCGGCGACACCGTGGACGTGCTGTCCGAGATCGGCTACTCCGATGCCGAGGTGGCGCAGCTGGTCACCGACGGCGCGGCATTCACCGATGCTCGGCCCGAGACTGTCCTTGAGCGTCCGTTCGACCGCTGGTACGAGGAGCTGGGCTTCGCCGAGTTCTATGACGGCGAGGGCAACGCGCCAGGCGGCAGGCAGTGAGCGCAGGCAGCAACGGCAAAGGCGGCGGCGCAGGTGGCGGCAACGCAGCTCGTGCCGCGCCAACCGTCGGTGCAGGCGCCGACGGGCGCGGGCCGTGGAGCGGCGTGCGTGTGCTCGATCTCACCGGCCTGTTGGGTGCATACGGAACTCGAGTGTGGGCGGCGCTGGGAGCGGACGTGATCTGCGTGGAGCCGACTGAGGGCAATCCCATCCGGCGCATGCCGCCGCTGGCGCCGGGTCACCAAGGACCCGAAGCCAGCCTGTGGTGGGCCTACTTCGGCGCGACGAAGCGCAGCGTGGTGCTGGACCCGACCCACCCGGACGGTGCCGCAGCGCTGGTCGGCCTGATCGGCACCGCGGACGTCGTCCTCGACGACGCGTTGCCGCACATCCAGGAGAGCTACCCGTGGCTGGCCGACAGCGGCCAGGGCGGTCTCGGCATCGCCGGCATCGTCAAGCGCTTCCCACGCCTGACGTGGGTGTCGATCACGCCGTTCGGCATGACCGGACCTCGCCGCCACTGGCAGTCGTCCAACCTCGTCGGCTGGGCGTCGTGCGGGCTGGCCTCGACCGTGGGCTTTCCGCACGGCCCGCCTCTGGCGCCGGCAGGAGAAATCGGCGTGCTGATGCATGCTGCATCGCTGCATGCGGTGATCGGCTCGATGCTGTCGCTGCGGGCGCGCGATCAGGCTGTCGCAGCGAGTGAGGCGGCATCGACGCAGAACTCTGGCCCGAGCGTTGGCCAGACCATCGATCTGTCGTTGCAGGAGGTGGGCCTGTGGCTGTCGCCGGAGACAGGCGTGCCGCTGTACTTGGACGATCAGGTGCCGCGGCCGCGCGCCGGCAACCGGCGTCCTGTCACGAGCCCGATGGGCCTGTATCCGGCATCGGACGGCCATGTGGCAATCATCGCCATCCAGCCGACGCACTGGAACGCTGTGGCCCAGTGGGTCCACGAGGTCACGGGCAATGAAGGGATTCTGGACGACATCTTCGTCGACATCGTGGTGCGGCGCGAAGCGCTGGAGGCAGTGGATGCCTGGGTGGAGGAGCTGACGACCCGCTTCACCAAGCAGGAGCTGTTCATCGAAGGCCAGCGGCGACGCATCCCGATCACCCCGGTCAACACCGTGGGCGACCTGCGCCACGACCCGCACCTCGATGCCGTGGGCTGGTGGCGCACTGAGGAACACCCGGTGCTCGGCAGCTTCACCGTGCCCGGGTCGCCGTTCACCACCGACGGCGACTGGTGGGCCTGGAAGCGGGCGCCCCTCCTCGGCGAGCACACCGACGAGGTGCTCAACGAACTGGTCTGATCGGCATCGCATGCGTGTTCGGAGGCGCTGATGATCCATCTGCGACATGACCAGGCGGTCGGCGTGGTGACGCTGTCTCATCCGCCGCACAACCTGATCGGCGACGAGTTCATCGAGCGCTACTGCACCGCGCAAGAAGACGCAGTAGCTGCTGGAGCGCGCGCAATCCTGGTGCGCAGCGATCTGCGTCATTTCTGTGCCGGCGCCGATGTAGCGGCGCTCGGACCCGACAACGGCACTGCAGGCGACCCCGCGGCCGTGCTTCAACGGCTCGAATCGATCCCGGTGCCGACCGTGGCCGCGATACACGGTGCCGTGCTCGGCGGCGGATTCGAGCTGGCGCTGACGTGCGACATGATCGTGGCGGGCGAGTCGGCTCAGGTGGGTGCTGTGGAGGTGACGTTGGGGCTCGTGCCTCTGCTGGGCGCAGTCCAGCGCTTGGTGGCGCGAGCGGGTCCGGCCCGGGCGCGTGAGATCACCATGCTCGGCCGTCGCTATCGGCCCGCGGAACTGGAGCGGCTCGGCGTGGTGAACCTGGTGGTGCCCGACAGCGATCTGGAAACTGCCTCGATGTCGCTGGCACGTCAACTGGCGGCCGGGCCCACCGTCGCCTTGGGAGTCATCAAGCGGATCGTCAATATTGCTGTCAGCCAAGGCACACGGGCTGCCGACTTGGCGCTCAGCGACGAGCTCGCGACGATGTGGGCGTCGAATGACGTGGGTCGCGGCACGCGGGCAATGCTTGCCGACGGTCCAGGCACAGCGGTGTTCGAGGGCAACTGAACGACGGGAGTGTTGACATCGTGAGCGGACCGTGCGACAACGCGGACGAGGCAGCCGGGTCGGGCACAGTGGCCCACGCAGCTCCGCTGACAGGCATCTCGGTGGTCGATTTCACACGGGTGCTCGCCGGCCCGACGGCTACACGGATCCTCGCCGAGATGGGCGCGTCCGTGACCAAAGTGGAACCGCCCGCGTCCGACATCGCCCGGGCAGCATCGCCCACCGCTGGTGCCACTTCGGGCTATTACTTGCAGTTGAACGGCGGCAAGCGGAACCTGAGCATCGACCTCAATTTCCCCGAAGGACGCGCCGCCGTGTTCGAACTGTGCCGCCGTGCGGACGTCATCGTCGAGAACTACCGGCCCGGCACGATGGCGACGTTCGGGTTGGACTACGAGTCGGTGAGCGCCGTCAATCCTGCCGTCGTGTACGTGTCCATCTCTGGCTACGGCCAGGACAATCCGTGGTCGTCGCGTCCCGCGTTCGCTCCCACGGTGCAAGCCGAGAGCGGATCCACAGCCACTCATCTCCGGCACTATGGGGATCTGCTGGCTCGTCCGACGACGGACTCGACCAGCCAAGCCGACCTCTATACGGGCGTCCAAGGTGCGCTAGCTGCGGTGGCCGGGCTGTTCCAGCGCAGCGTGACCGGGCGCGGCAGTCATGCCGATGTCTCGATGATGGCCACGATGCTCTCGGTGAACGAGCGGTTGCACATGGAGGCCAACGAGCTGGACCCGATGGGGGAGCCAGCAGCGCTGAGCGCACCCGAGTCGCCGATCTTCGAGCTGGCGGACGGCTCGTTGATCACCATTGCCGCATCACCGGTGTGGACTCCCGCGTTCGGCCGTTACTGCACGATGATGGGCCGCAACGACCTCAAGGCAGACCCCCGTTACACGACGCCGGAGCTGCGCAGGGAGCACTACGACGAGCTGATGACGGAGGTCGCAGCTTGGATTCGCACCTTCGCCGGCATCGACGAACTCGAGCATCAGGTTTCCGGAGCGGGCGGCTTGGCCGTCGGTCGCATCCGGACGTCGGGCGAGGCGCTCGACACCGAATGGGCCGAGGCAGTCCAGCCGTACTACACGGTCGAGACCGAAGGGCGCGAGCTGCGCCTGATGCGGGGGCCGTGGAAATTCGACGGGCAGTCCACGGCGGCGCTGCGGCCGGCAGCCGCCCAAGGTGCGGACAACGCCGAGATCATGGCCGAGATCGGCGCCACCATCGAGCAGATCGCAGACCTCACCAAGCGAGGCGTACTCCGTTCCGACGGTTAGCACAGCCGGACATGTCTGCACGACACGAGTGCACAGCAATTGCGCGCAGTCTTGGAGCGTCGGCGCGGCCCGCCGTGCGGCAGCTCTAGCGCGGCGGCGCCAGCAGTGGCGCGCCGGTGGCGGTGACGGTGACCGGGTCGCCGACCGACACCTGCGCTCCGTCGGGATCGATGGTGCAGGCGATGCCGAAGATGGCATTGCCTTCCAGCATCGAGCGCATGCCTGGCGAGTAGCCCTCCGCGTTGGAGCACCAGCGGTGCTCGCGCAGCACCAGCGCCGGTTCGCGGTGGCGTTTGCCGGTGTCCTGGTCGATCTGCGGGACAGCACACCGCGGCCACGCCACGCGCGCTGCCAGCTGCGCCGGCCCTATGGAGAACGCGGTCCACGTATCCTCAACCCACGGCTGATCGGTGGTGACGACCAGATTCGCGCGGAATCGTTCGATGCCGAACGGCTCGGCTGCTCGGGCCACGAGGTCGTCGAGCGAAGCGGTGTTGGCGACCAGCACCGGGGCTGCGTCGGCGAAGCCGGCCAAGCGCCCTCGGAACAATCGCACCGGCCGTGACGTTTCGGGCGTCAGTGCTGCGAGCCGGGCCGGGAAGCCGAGCACGTCGCTGAAGAACTCGGCGGCTTCGTCTCCGGCGTCGGCGCATGCCACTTCGTCGCCGATCAGCGAATGGACGACGACGTCGTTGGTCTCGGGCCGCTGCACGTGAATGGTGCCGACATCGGGTGCGCTGACGGTCAGGCCATCGCCGGTGGGGAGCGGCACGACGGTGGCGAGCACAGCGTTGCTGCGCTGCGTGACGGCTTGGCCGAAAGCGCCCGCCTCGTCGGGAGCGGTGACCACCTGCCAGGCGCGGTCGCCGTCGAGGCCGGTCGCGGTCACTGCGGCCGTGTTCAGCTCCACGCGCCGGCAGCCCTTGATCGGATGCACGGCAATGCCCGTGAGCGTGCCGACGCTCTCGCCGCCGAACTGAGCGTTGTCGAGTCGGGCGCCGTCCAGCGGTGCGCTCGTGGCGTCTGCAGCCATGGGTTGAACCCTACGCCCACCCGGCACTCTCGTTGCGCGGGCGCTTCAACTGCTGGTCGCGTCCTGGAAGCTGACGAGGACTTGGTTCGCCTCGACGGCGTCGCCGGGATGGCAGTGGATGTCGGCGACGATGCCTGCGCCGCTCGCAGTGAGCGAATGCAGCATCTTCATCGCTTCCACCACCACGATCGTGTCGCCTGCCGCGACCGCGGCGCCAATCGATACCGCCACCTCCACGACGACGGCGGGGAAGGGCGCAGTGATGGCGTTCACCGATCCCGCGCCAGCCGATGCATCCGCTGCCCACGCATCGGACCGCTCGGGCACCTCGAAGGTGACGGTGTGCCCAGCCACGTTGACTGCCACATTGACAGGCACATTGACAGGCACGTTGGCTGGTGTACTCGCTGCCGCGTCGAATGACGTGGCCTCGCGTGTCGTGCTGACAGCCGTGGCCCAGAGGCGGTCGCCGGCTGCGGCCACTGCTTCGGCGGACACCTCATGGAGTTGCCCGGCCGCATCCCGCAGCATCACGACGGCTTGCGACGTGTGGGGAGTCAGCCGGAATCCGCTCAATGCAGCCCACGGACTGCTCCCAGCCGCCGCAGAGCGCAGGGCCCGCTCATGCGCGAGCCAGGCCGCAGCCGCTGCGGGTGCTGCCTCAGCGCTCGTCGGCGGATCCGGCAGCCCGTCGATGCCGAGCGCGTCGAGCGCGTTCGTGGTCATGTCGCCTGCCCGCAGCGCCGACTGGTCGATCAGCCAGCGCAGGAAGCCCGCGTTCGTCGGCACTGGCCCGAGCACGAGCCGGTCCAACGCAGCACCCAGTTCGTCCAGCGCGGACTCGCGGTCGGTGCTCGTGACGATCAGCTTGGCCAGCATCGGGTCGTAGTACGGCGATACCTCGCTGCCTGCGGTCACCGACGTGTCCCATCGAACCCGGTCGGGCACCGAGACGCATGCGACCGGCCCGGCGCGGGGAGTGAAGCCGTCGTGCGGGTCCTCCGCGTTGATGCGCACCTCGATGCTGTGGCCGCGCCAGCAGACGTCGTCTTGGGCTAGTCCCAGCGGCCCACCGGTCGCTGCTCGCAGCTGCAGCTCCACCAGGTCCAGGCCGGTGACGGCCTCGGTGACCGGATGCTCGACTTGCAGCCGAGTGTTCATCTCCAGGAAGAAGAACTCGCCGCTGTCGGCATCCACGACGAACTCGACCGTTCCGGCGTTGTCGTAGCCGATGTGCCGAGCGAGGGCGACGGCGGCCCGGGTCAAGCCCTCGCGGGCAGCAGCGGGCAGATTCGGCGCCGGTGCTTCCTCCACCAGCTTCTGGAAGCGTCGCTGCGAGGAACAGTCGCGGGTGCCAAGGTGGATCACCTCGCCGTGGCGGTCGCCGACCACCTGCACCTCCACGTGGCGCGGCCGCTCGATGCAGCGCTCGACGATCATCCGGTCATCGCCGAACGAGCGCATGGCCTCGGTGCGCGCCTCTCCCAGCGCAGCCTCGAATGCGCCGGCCGAGCGCACGATCCGGATGCCCTTGCCGCCGCCCCCGGCCGAGGCCTTGACCATCACCGGGAATCCGATCTGCGCTGCGGCGCGGGCCAGGTCGCCTTCGCTGGCGCCCGGGATGATCGGCACTCCGGCGGCCTGCGCCAGCGCACGCGCCTCGATCTTGGCGCCCATCGCAGCGATGGCGTCTGGATGCGGCCCCACCCAAACCAGCCCGCGGTCGATGACCGCCCGGGCAAGGCCCGCATTCTCCGACAGGAAGCCGTAACCGGGATGCACGGCGTGCGCGCCCATGCGCGTCGCCGCGTTCAGCAGCGCCTCGACGTCGAGGTAGGAGTGCTCCAGCGCGGCTGGGCCGATGCAGCAGGACTCGTCTGCGTCACGCACGAACGGGGCGTGGCGGTCCGGCTCGGCGAAGACCGCCGCCGTGCGCCAGCCCAGCCGTCGAGCCGTGGCGAACACCCGGCTGGCGATCTCGCCCCGATTGGCGACCAGCAGCTTCACAGTATGGCTTTCGAGAGTGTCTGGTTCATCGCAGGCGCACCGCTTTGCTACATCCGGTACACGATGCCGTTGCCCGCGGCGGGGGCATCCTGGCGTGCGGCCAACGACAGGCAGAGCCCGAGCGCGTCGCGTGTGTCGGCCGGGTCGATGAGCCCGTCGTCCCACAGTCGCGCCGTGGCGTAGTACGGGTCGCTCTGGCGCTCGTACTGGTCGGCCACCTCGGCCCGCATCGCAGCGATCTCAGCCTCGGTGGTCTCGTGGCCGCGCATCCCCGCCAGTCTGATGTCCACGAGCACGGTCTGCGCTGTCTCGGCCGACATCGTCGCAATGCGGCTGTTGGGCCAGGCGAACAGCAGCCGAGGGTGGAAGCCTCGTCCGCACATGCCGTAGTTCCCCGCTCCGTAGGAACCGCCGATGAGCACGGTGTAGCGCGGCACGGTGGCGTTCGCCACTGCAGCCACCATCTTGGCCCCGTGCTTGGCGATGCCGGCAGCCTCGGAGTCGCTGCCCACCATGTAGCCGGTGGTGTTCTGCAGGAACAGCAGCGGCACTCGGCGCTGCTCGCACAGCTCGATGAAGTGGGCGGCCTTGAGCGCGTCGGACGAGAAGATGATGCCGTTGTTGGCGACGACGCCGACGAGATGGCCCCAGATGCGAGCGAAGCCGCAGGCGATGTGGGTGCCCCAGTCGGGCTTGAACTCGGCGTAGCGGGCGCCGTCCACCAGGCGAGCGATGATCTCGCGTGCATCGAAGCCGATGCGGTCGTCGGCGGAGATGATGCCGTAGATCTCCGAGGCGTCGTAGGCGGGAGGCGCCGGCGCCTCCCACGACAGCCAGCCCTCGCGGTGATCCGCCGGCCGCTGATTGGACGCCGCGCAGAGCTCGCGCAGCTTGCCGTATGCGGCTCGTTCGTCGGGCGCCATGTAGTCCGACACGCCCGAGACGCGGGTGTGCAGCGCAGCTCCGCCCAAGTCCTCGGGTTCGATTATCTCGCCGAGGGCGGCCTTCACGATCGGGGGGCCGCCGAGGTAGATGCGGCCGATGCCGGTCACCATGATCACTTCGTCGCTCAGCGCCGGCACGTACGCACCGCCGGCCGTGCAGCCGCCCAGCACCACCGAGAGCTGCGGCAGGCCTTGGGCCGACAGTCGGGCTTGGCGGTAGAAGCTGCCGCCGAAGTGGTCCTTGTCGGGGAAGATGTCGTCCTGCAGCGGCAGGAACGCCCCGCCGGAGTCCACCAGGTAGATCACGCCGAGGCCGTTCTCCGCGGCGATGTCCTGGGCTCTCACGTGCTTCTTGATGCTGACCGGCAGCAGCGATCCGCCTTTGACAGTGGCGTCGTTGGCGATGAACATCCACGGCACCCCGCAGACCACGCCGATGCCCGTGACGATGCCTGCGCCTGGGGCGCTGTTGTCGTACATCTCCCAGCCCGCCAGCGTGGACAGTTCCAGGAACGGCGTATCGGTGTCGCAGATCAGATCGATGCGATCCCGCGGCAGGATCTTGCCTCGGCTGTGGTGACGCTCGATGGAGCGGGCTCTGCCGACGCCCCCGCAGATGGCGAACTGCTGTCGCTCGCGCAGCACGGCGAGCAGGCCGGCGTAGGCCGCGGTGTTGGTTTCGAACTCGTCGCTGCGGGTGTCGATGCGGCTCTCGAATTGTCTCATTCGATGGGTCTCATTCGGCTGGTCCTACTCGAACGGTCTCATGTGGGGGGTCTCCTTCGACAGGCCTAGGTGACAAGCACCGGCGCTCAGAAGCGGGGGTCGCCCGGGTCGAGGCCCAGCAGCACTCGCCCGGCGGTGTCCATCTGGTGGCTGCCCACCATGAAGTGGCCCGCGACCGCGCGCACGTCGTTCAGCAAGCCGCCGAGCGGCGACGACGTGTAGTTCGCGGTGCTGCCTGCAGCATTCGCCAAGATCTCCGCTGCTGCGATGCAGTTCTGCACGCTCCACGAGCATGCCAAGCGCGCCCGAGCGTGCAGGCCGGCCGGCACCGCTTCGCCGCCGGCCGAGGCAGCCTGCCAAACCTCCTCCAGCATCGCGTCCACGAAGGCGCGGCCGGCGCCGACCAGTGCGGTGGCACGCGCGATGCCGGTTTGCGCCTCGGCGCGGTGGGCGAGCGACGAGTGCTCGAACAACGGCGTCTTGGAACCCGCCAGCTCGGTGAACTCCGCCAGCGCACGCTCTGCGATGCCCGCCGCCACGCCGGTCTTCGGGAACGGGAAGCGCAGTCCCGAGGGCAGTCGGTACCACGGGTGCCCGCTGGGCTTGGGCAAGGCGAAGCTGTCGACCACCGCGGCCCACTCGGCGGGCACGAAGCGCTCGCTCAGCACGACATCGTGGCTGCCGGTGCCCCGCAGGCCCACGGTGTGCCACGTGTCGTCGATCAGGTCAGCGTCGGCGCGAATCAGCACGTAGCACAGCTGCCGGGGGCGGGGGCCGTCCACGAGACACGTCAGGATCCACCAGTCGGCGGCCGCACACCCGCTCACGAACGGCCATCGGCCGTCCACGATCCACCCGCAGTCTGTCGGCCGGGCGACGCCCTTGGGCACGCCTGATCCCGCAATGACCGCGTTCGGGTCGGCGCCATAGAACGCTGACACTGTCGCGGCGTCGAAGTGGGAGGCGAATATCTCCGCTTCCTCATTGCAGGTCATGGCGACCCAGCCCGTCGAGGGGTGCTCGTGGGCGATCCGTCGGGCGAACTCGACGAACTCGCCGGGGTGGCAGCCGCGTCCCCCCAGCTCGGAAGGCACCAGCAGGCGCATCAGCCCGCAGCGGGCCAGCTCCGCGATCACCCCTGCATCGGGAGTTCGCTCAGCGTCGCTGTGAGAGCCGCCGGCACGAATCCGCTCCAGCAAGCAGTCACTCAGCTCCGGCGGCGATCCTTGCTGCCGCGGCGAGGGAGCGTCGGCCATCGGGACAAGCTAGTTGCGTCTTGGCCGACGGATGTTTCGCTGCTGTCTCACGGTGGCTGCTGGCGTATCGTCACTTGGTGCCGATCGCGCTGCACGGTGCGTCGGCAGGGCGGGGTGAGAGATCCATGAGTGCGCTCGATGCCACATGCGACTCCTCAGCGGTGCCGCTCGCCGGCATGACCGTGCTCGATCTCACCGATCACCGAGGCGAGTTCGGTCCGTGGCTGCTGGGCGAGCTCGGTGCCGACGTGATCAAGGTGGAGCCGCCGGGCGGCACGCCTGCTCGCGCAGCGCTGCCGCGAAGACCAGCCGGCCCCGCCACGGAGGATCGGGGCAGCTGGCAGTTCTGCGCCTACAACTCCAACAAGCGCTCCATCGTGCTCGACCTGCGCGAAGCCAACGACCGTGCCGTCTTCGAGCGCTTGGTGACGCTCGCCGATTTCGTCTACGAGTCAGGTGTGCCGGGCACGCTTGCCGAGGTGGCGTACACACATGACCACCTGCGGCTGCTCAACTCGCAGCTGGTTCACGTGCAAGTCACGCCCTTCGGAGGCGACGGCCCTCGCAGCGCCGACGCCGCCAGTGAGCTGTCGCTGGCGGCGCTGGGCGGCGCCGCGCACATGCAAGGCGTCGCGGAGCGGGCGCCGGTCAAGGCCTCCATCCCGCAGGCGTGGCGTCATGCGGGTGCCGAAGCTGCCGTTGCGGGGCTGGTCGCTCATGCTCGCATGCGAGCGTGCGGCACTGCACAGCACGTCTGCGTGTCCGCGCAGGCCGCCATGACGTGGACGCTGCTGAACGCCATGACCGCCCATGCCATCTGCGGCCGGGACTTCCAGCGCTCGGGCACGGTGGTGAATCTCACTGCCCCGCTGCAGATGCGCTATCGCACCCAAGACGGATGGGCGATCGGCATTGCACGAGGCGTGGCGACCGGCCGGCTGCTGGAGTGGTACATCGAGGAAGGGCTCGCCGACGAGAGCTGGCGTGCGGAAGACTGGGATACCTACGATGTGCGCGCCTCGAAAGGCGAGCCGGTCAGTCGCACTTTCGACGAGCTCTACGAGGCGATGGCAGAACTGTGCCGGCGCCACACGAACGCTGCACTGCTCGAAAGGTCGGTGGAGCTAGGCGAGACCATCGCTCCGATCCACACCGTGGCCGACCTAGCGGAATTCGAGCACCTGCGGGTGCGCGGCTTCTGGCGCACGGCTGAGCTCGCCGGCACTGCAGGCACCGAAGAGGTGGAGGTGCCCGGCGGGCCGGTGACGATCGACGGCGTCCGCATCGGCACACCTCCGAGGCCGCCTCGCCTCGATGAACACGGCAACGTCATTCGCCGGGAAGCCGCTCAGGCCCACGAATCCGTCGGACTCGCCGGCGGCGAGACGGCTGCTGTACCGGCGAGCGCCGCAGCGCAGCGGAGCATCGGAACGAGCAAGCTGCCGTTCGCCGGGCTCAAGGTGGCGGACTTCAGTTGGATCGGCGTCGGCCCGATCACCGCCAAGGCCCTCGCAGACCACGGCGCGACGGTGGTGCGGATCGAATCCAGCGGTCGCATCGACGGCCTGCGTGCGAATCCGCCGTTCAAAGACGACGTGGTGGACGTCGACATGGCGCACTTCTTCGGCAGCTTCAACACCTCCAAGCTCAGCATCGACATCGACCTCAAGACGCCTGCCGGCGCCGACATCGCGCGCCGCATGATCGCTTGGGCTGACGTGGTGGTGGAATCCTGGACGCCGGGCACCTTCGCTCGCAACATCGCCGACGACCCGCTCATCGCGGAGCTGAATCCGACGGCCGTCGTGGTCCACACGTCGCTGCTCGCCAGCGGCGGCCCGCTCTCCAAGATGGGCGGCTTCGGCTACCACGCGGCGGCCATCGCCGGCTACTATCCCGTCGTGGGCTGGCCTGATCTGCCGCCCGACGGGCCGTACCTGGCCTACACCGACACCATCTCGCCGCGCATCATCACCGCCACGCTGCTCGCGGCGCTGGATCGCCGGCGCCGCACGGGCGAGGGCTGCGTCATCGAGGCAGCACAGCTCGAATGCGGCCTGCAGTTCCTGGCGCCCGAGCTCGCCGATTACGCCCACAGCGGCACGGCGGCCACCCGCAACGGCAATCGGGATCCCGACGTGGCGCCGCAGGGCGTGTATCCGTGCGCGGGCGACGACCAGTGGTGCGCCATCACGATTGCCGACGATGCGCAGTGGCAGACACTGGTGGAGCTGATGAGTGCGCCGCGCTGGGCACAGGCGCGGGAACTGTTGTCGCTGGAGGGCCGTCTGGCCGCCCACGATGCCATCGACGACGGCATCTCCGTTTGGACCGCGACCCAACAGGCCGTGAAGCTCGAACGGCGGCTCGCAGAAGCGGGCATCGCTGCGGGCATGGTGCAGCGCAGCAGCGACCTGCTGGCGGACCCTCAGTACCTGCACAGCGGCTTCCACCGCTGGCTGGAGCACCCCCGGATGGGAACCGTGCCGTACTCGGGTCATCAGTACCAGATCGTGGGCTACGAGCACGGCCCGCGGTTCGCGGCGCCCACGCTCGGCCAGCACACCTTCGACGTCCTGAGCGGCGAGCTCGGTCTGACCGACGAGCAGATCGCACAAGCGGCAGCCGAAGGAGCACTCGGCTGAGGACGTGGTCGCTGCAGGCGGTATCGGGTGGGCCTGCATGGGCAGTTTCAGGGGTGCAGCGTGCCGTGCTGCGGTCGATGTGGGTAGATTGTGTGTTGCGTACAGGGTGTCTCGTCGAAGGTGCCCAGGAGTGCCGGCCGGATGGAGGGTGTGTCGATGTCGGGTGATGGTCGTGTTGCGAGCTTGGTGAGCCACCTCTGCGGGGGGGGGGGGGTCGGGTGCCTGGTTGGCTGGTTGAGCGGCCGCGTGCCGCGGCTGGGGTTGGTGGGCGCCGTGGTGGTGTGTTGTGGGGGCTGGTTGGTGTAGTCGTTGTTGCGGCGTCGGTGGTGTTGGTGCCGGTGGGTGTGGCCGGTCAGGCTTCGGTGCCGGCGAAGCCTACGGGTTTTGTCGTGTACAGTTTCGCGGGCGGTGTCGGGTGGTATTGGTCTGATCCGGGGGATTCGACGATCACGAAGTATCAGTACGTGGCGGGTTCCGCTGTGCAGACGGTGACGGATTCGACGAGCTGGGTGGACATAGCGAATTCGGGTGCGTCGACTACTTCGGCGACGTTGACGGGCACCGGCACGATTTATGTGAAGATTCGGGCGGTGAATGCAGCGGGCGGGGGTCCGCAGTCGACTGTGCGGAGCGACACTGCGGGCACGTCGGCGAACACGATCAGCGTCTCGGCGCAGCCGTCGACGGTGGTTGAGGGCAACTCGGACACGACGGAGGTGACGTTGACGGTGGTGTTGCCGTCTGCGACGACGACGTCGGTCGGCCGCAGCGTCGTATTGGATTATGCGGCGCCATCCGACGGCGACCTCGGGACGTGGAACAGCAATGCCGGGTCGACGTCGTGTTCTGCGCCGAACCCGGCGACGGCTGACGTCTGTTTCCCGAACGGGAAGACGATCAGTATCGCGCAGGGGCAGACCACGGGCAGTTTGGTAATCGGCGTGCGGGCGGACACCACCGAGGAAGCCAAGACAGAAGCTGTGATCATACAGGCGAAGTCCTTCGGGACGCCTTTTCTGGAAGGCACCGTTCGTTTGTTGATTGTTGATGATGATGGTGCGAATTCGCCGGTGCCGGAGGTGCCGGTGGGTTTTGTGGTTGTGCGGGGTGTGGGTGGGTTGCGGTTGTTGTGGGTGGATCCTGGTGATTCGTCGATTTCGAAGTATCAGTACGTGGTGTTGCCGACTGCGACGAACACTCGTCAGGCTGCGAGGGATTCGACGGCGTGGGTGGACATTCCGAATTCTGGTGCGTCGACGGTGACGTTTTTGGCGCCTGCGTCTGCGGCGAGTTGGGTGAAGATTCGGGCGGTGAACGATGCGGGGAACGGCGAGGAGACCGAGCCGTTCAGCGACGCGCCGGGGACGGCGGGCAATGTGATCGTGGCGCGTGCGAGTCCGGTGTTGGTGACGGAGGGCGATTCGGGGACGAAGAATGTGACGTTGTCGGTGACGTTGCCTGAGGCTGCGCCGGTGGGGGGCCGGTCGGTGAGGGTGAGGGCGGTGTCGGGTCAGACGGCGACGGTGAACTCGAATTACGATTCGTCGACGTCGTGCAGTTCGCCGTCGTCGGGTGCGGATTACTGCTGGCCGAACGGGGACACGATCAGCATCGCCCGGGGGGAGACGCAGGGTTCGTTGGTGTTGGGTGTGCTGGGCGACGAGGTCGACGAGGACAGGCACGAGTCGGTGTACCTGCGTCCCGCGTATCAGGACGAGGACGTTGGGGCGGTGCTGGGGTGGGCGGCGTTCGTGATCGTGGACGACGACGAGGGCTCCTCGGGCGGGGGTTCGTCGGATCGGTTGCCGCCGAAGCCGTCGGGGGTGACGTTGGAGCGGCGTGCGGGGACGAACACGTTCGATCTGTCGTGGTCCGATCCGGGTGATTCGTCGATCACGAGCTGGCGGTACAGGTATCGGAAACCGGACGGGACGGAGTTGGGGTGGTTGACGGTGTCGGGCTCGGACGCGGAGACGACTACGGTGGCGTTCACTCCGAGCGGGGGCATCGGCGACGGGACCTGGAGGGCGCGTGTGCAGGCCCTCAACGCGAACGGCGAGGGCGCCGCGTCGGACTGGGTGAGCGCCCGCATAGGCGAGGGCGAGACCGCCACCACCACCACGTCCGCCACCAGCAGCACGTCCACCTCGACGTCCACGACTTCTGTGTCGACGACGGTTGCGGCGGGGGTGCCGGCGAAGCCGACGGGGCTGTCGTTCTCGCGGCGTGCGGGGTCGAATCTGTTCGACATGACGTGGACGAACCCGAACGATGCGACGATCAATTTGTACCGTCGCCAGTGGGAGACCCCGGCGGGGTCGCGGTCGGGGCAGGTGAACATCACCAGCTCGGGTGCTTCCACGACGTCCGCGGCGTGGGGCCCGGTCGGGGCGATCGGCAACGGCAGGTGGCGGGTGCGCATCCAGGCCCGCAACACCAACGGGTGGGGACCGTGGTCGGACTGGGCCACCCACACCGTCGGCGCCACAACAACCACCACCACCACGACTACTGCTGCCACGACAACGACCACCACTGCTGCGACGACCACGACGGCTGGTGCTACGACGACGACTGCTGCGACTGCTACGACGGCGGCGCCGAGGGTCCCCTCCGGAGGCGGAGGCGGTTCTGGCGGCGGCGGCTCCGGCTCGGGCGGCGGTTCGGGCGGAGGCTCGGGCGGCGGTGGTTCTGGTGGTGTGTCGGTGTCGGGGAGGCCGTGGGCGCCGTCGGGGGTGCGCACTGTGTCGGGGGGCGGCGTGCTGTTGGTGTCGTGGTCTGCGCCCGCAGGCGGCGCTTGCGGGGCGTCGGGGTATCTGGTGCGCATACGCGACAGCAAGGGGCGTGTGGCGGCGGAGTCGCTGGTGCTCTCAGGCGTCACGAGCTGGCTGGTCACCGGACTGACGCCCGGCGTCGGGTACACGGTGGAGGTGCACGCCTACAGCGCAGCGTGCTGGAGCTTCTCCCCGCCCGCCGCCCGCACGTTCGCTGTGACCGCCACAGGCGACCCGCCTGCGGTGCCCAAGCGTCCGTTGGCGGCGCCGACGCCGGTGCGGGACCTGAGCGTGGACACGTCCAGACGCGACCGTGTGACTGTCACCTGGGCCAAGCCGGCTGCGATCAGCGACGCGCGCCGCGACTCTCGCTGCGCGTACACCCGCCCGGGGGAGCCGCACTTCGCCAGACGCGTCCGCTACGCCTATGAGGTGGTGAACATGACCACCGGCGAACGCGTCACCGCAGGCACCTTCGAGTCCAACAGTCCCACCCTGACACGCACCGTGACGCTCACCGGCCACGCAGCAGGGGCGGGGTATCGGCTGCGGGCAAGCGTCGTGGCCTACTCCGAGGCCTGCAACCGCTGGTCCCCCATCCGCCGCACCCACTGGTGGACCAAAGCCTCATAGCCGCAGTCGCCCGCCGCGCCGGCCGAGCGCGCCCCGCGCCGGCCGGCAGCCGGCTGTTGGACAGCTCGACAGGCTGGTGCGGTCACCGCGAGCCTGCATCTGGCGGGCGGCGAACGATCTCACCAACCAGGGCGGAACGCGGCCAGGCAAACCGCCGGGGGGCCGAGCAGCACCCGATGTCGGACGTGAGCGGTCCCACCGGCGACAACGCGCTCAAGCAGCGAACAACCCACCGGCGCCCGTTGTTCGGGGGCGAGCGGTCCCACCGACGAGGGCGGAGCGTGGGCAGCGGAACGGCGAACGACCGAGCAGCACCCGCCGTTCGGGGCGTGCGGTCTCACCAACGAGGGCGGAGTGTGGGCAGGGGCCTCCGCGCGCAGTTCTGCGACGCCACCCACCCCGCGCGTTCAACAATTGCGTCGCAGCTGTTTGAGCACGGAGGCCCCTGCCCACACCCCGCCCGGACGAGACACAGCCGACAGTCGCGCTCGCAGCTGTTCGGGCACGGAGGCCCCTGCCCACGCTCCGCCCGGACGCACACCGCCCACGGTTCGTAGCCTGATGCCGTGGGAGTGCGCGAACCCGTTCCGCTGTCGGTGCTGGACCTGGCGACCGTGCGAGCGGGCGGCACCAGTGCGCAGGCCTTGGCGGAGACGACCGAGCTGGCGCGTGCGGCGGATCGACTGGGTTATCGCCGCTTCTGGGTAGCCGAACACCACAACATCGACACGGTGGCCAGCACGTCGCCTGCGGTGCTGATTGCTCATCTGGCTGCTCACACCGAGCGCATCAAGCTGGGCTCGGGCGGCGTCATGCTGCCCAATCACCGTCCGGCAGTGGTGGCCGAGCAGTTCGCCATGCTCGAGGCGTTGCACCCCGGCCGCATCGACCTCGGCGTCGGCCGCGCACCGGGCAGCGATCGCGCCACGGCGGCAGCCATTCGGGGCCCGACCCAGCACGATTCCAGCGACGGCCACCCTGCGCCAGACCGGTCCCAGCCAGACCGAGCCCAGCCAGACCCTTGGCAGATCGACGATTTTCCGAGCCATCTGATCGATCTCATGGCCTATCTCGGAGACGTGCGCGCCGCCGACGGCCCGTGGACAGACTTCCGGGCAACGCCGCTGGCCACCTCGGCGCCGGCGGTCGTGCTCCTGGGCTCCAGCGGCTACTCCGCACAGCTCGCGGGCTACCTCGGGCTCCCTTTCGCGTTTGCCCACCATTTCGACGGGGGCGGCGTGCTCGGCGCTGTGGACCTGTACCGGCAGCGGTTCCAGCCGTCTGCGGTGCTCGATGCGCCGTACGTGATGGTGAGCGTGGGCCTGGTCACCGCGGCAGACTCCGACACTGCCGGCTACCACGCTGCACCCTCGCTGCTGCGCCGCTGGGGTATTCGCACCGGCCGGTTCTGGCCGCTGGCTCACCCGGACGACGCGATGTCGCATCCCGAATGGCACCGCGCATCTGCTATGCCGACGAACGCCATCGTGGGCGATCCCTCCGAGGCAGTCGACGGGCTGCAGGCTCTGGCGGCCGCCACCGGTGCCGCGGAGTTGATGGTACACACCTCCACCTTCGGCCTCGCCGAGCGGATCACCAGCCTCGAGCTGTTGGCAGAGGCGTGGCAGCGCAGCACGGACGAGCCCGCAGCAGCTCCGCCTGCCGCTGAGCTCGCCGTCTCTGTCGCGGCCCCATGAACGAACGCCCGGCAAGCGACTTTGCGCCCGGCGACCTCGCTGGCAGAGAGGTCGCGGGCAACGACCTTGCGGGCGGCGGGGCGCCAGGCGGCGTGCGCACCACGGCGCTCGGGACGCACTTCGGACCGTTCCTCGTCGATGCCCGTGACGGCGAGGTGCTGGCCGTGCGAGGCCACCCCGCCGACCCCGAGCCCTCGCATCTGGGGGACTCGCTCAAGCACTATGCCGAGCATCGGGTGCAGCGTCCCGCCGTGCGCCAGTCGTGGTTGCGCGACGGGCCCGGCTCGCAGACGCATCTACGCGGCCGCGAGCCGTTCGTGGAGGTCAACTGGGACCGCGCCTTGGACTTGGTTGCGTCGGAGCTGGCTCGGGTGCGCGAACGCCATGGCCGTTCGTCGATCTTCGGCGGCGCCTACGGCTGGGGTTCAGCGGGCCGGTTCGGGCTGGCTTCGGCTCAGCAGCACCGCTTCATGCGGTTGCTCGGCGGCTGCACCGATCAGAAAGGCACCTATTCGTCCGCGGCTGCGGAGGCGATCTTCCCCTACATGCTGGGCATGGGCTACCACGCGGCGCTCGCTCGCCAGACCTCGTGGTCGGTGATCTGCGCGCACACCGAGCTGTTCGTGTGCTTCGGAGGCATGCGCGCCACCAACTCCCACGTCACCTACGGCGGTCAAGGGCCTCATCATCACAACGACTGGATCGCTCGGGCGCGCGACGCTGGCGTGCAGTTCGTGAACGTGAGCCCGTTGCGAGACGACTTCGCGCCGTCCGTCGGCGCTCGCTGGCTGCCGATCCGCCCGGGCACCGATGTGGCACTGATGCTCGGGGTCATGCACACGCTGGTGACCGAGGGGCGCGCCGACGAAGCGTTCCTGCGGACGCATTGCCACGGTTGGGACTCGCTGCGGGCCTACCTGCTGGGCGAAGGCTACGCACCTCCCGCGGGCGGACCGGCACCGTGCGGCCGCCTGCTCGCTGAGCCGGCGTGGGCCCGAGCAGTGGACTACGACACGCCCAAGACGCCGGCGTGGACGTCGCAGATCACCGGCATTCGGGCCGACGATGTCGTCGCGCTGGCCCACGAGATGGCCGCCAAGCGCACGCTGGTCAACCTGAGCCTGTCCACGCAGCGGGCCCATCACGGCGAACAGCCCTACTGGACGGCGCTGGCGTTGGCGTGCGTGCTGGGCCAGGTGGGCGTGGCAGGCGGCGGCTATGCATGCAGTTTCGGGACGCAGGGCAACACCGGCGCAGGCCAGGTGCGCGCCCGGATACCGGGTCTGCCGGTGCCGATGCGACAGCCCGGTCCGCCCACGATCGCTGTGTCGCGCATCACCGAGATGCTGGAAGGCCCGGGCCAGCCGTTCGACTTCGACGGCAAGCGCGGCCGCTTCCCCGACGTCAAGCTGGTGTACTGGGCAGGCGGCAATCCCTTTCATCATCATCAGGACTTGAACCGGCTGGTGCGTGCATGGCAGCGGCCCGAGACGGTGATTGTGCATGAGCCGTTCTGGACGCCGCTGGCCCGCCGTGCCGACATCGTGCTGCCGGCGACCACGCCGCTGGAGCGCAACGACATCGGTGGCGCGGAAACGATGCTGATCGCGATGTCGGCGGCTGCCGCGCCGGTGGGCGAGGCACGCGACGACTACTGGATATTCTCCCGCTTGGCCGAACGGCTGGGCTTCGGCGAGCAGTTCACCGAGGGACGCACAGCCGACGAGTGGCTGGAGGCCATCTACGGCATCTGGCAAGCGGCGCATCCCGCGTCGCCGCCCTATGAAGAGTTCGTGCGCAACGGGTGCGAGCCGGCACCGGGCATGGCGCTGATGGGCGAACCTCGCCAAGTCTTCCTGGAGACCTTCCGAAGCGACCCGGCTGCCAAGCCGCTGCGCACCCCCAGCGGCCGCATCGAGCTGTGGAGCGAAGCCATCGCCTCCTACGGCTACGACGACTGCCCGCCGCACCCGGCCTGGATGGAGCCCTTCGAACGTCTGGGCGGGGCACGCAGCGACCGCTTCGGTCTGCACTTGGTGACGAACCAGCCTGCGGCGCGCTTGCACAGCCAGTACGACCATGCAGCGCCCAGCCAAGCCACCAAGGTGGCCGGCCGCGAACCGGCACGCATGCATCCCGCAACCGCAGCAGCGCGGGGAATCCGCCACGGGGACGTGGTTCGCCTGTTCAACGACCGCGGCGCCTGCCTGGCCGGCGCGGTCATCGACGAAGCGGTGATGGAAGACGTGGTGCAGATCTCCACCGGGGCGTGGTACGACCCTGCGCCCGACGGCACCTGCCGTGCAGGCAACCCCAACACGCTCACCGCCGACGTCGGCACCAGCCGGCTGGGCCAGGGCCCCTCGGCCCACACCTGCCTAGTGGAAGCGGAGCGCTGCGAGGACGCGCCGGCGGTGGAGTCGTACCGCCCGCCGCAGATCGTGGCTGCGGCGCCGAGCGAGCAGGCCGCGCCGCAAGACTAAGACTCCGGTGCGTCTCCGACGGCTTGCGCGCCGTCGTCTTGCGCGCACCAGAGCGACGTGGGCCGCTTCGAAGACGGTCGCCGGCTCGTTCTAGGCTGCGCACGATGAACGACCACCGGTTCGGGTTCCGTACACGTGCGCTGCACGCCGGCGGCCGGCCCGACCCGACCACGGGGGCGCGTGCTGTCCCGATCTACCAGTCCACGAGCTTCGTGTTCGAGGATGCACGAGACGCAGCCGATCTGTTCGCGTTGCAGAAGTACGGCACGATCTACAGCCGCATCTCCAACCCGACCGTCAACGCCTTCGAGGAGCGGATGGCAAGCCTGGAAGGTGCGATCGGCGCCGTCGCTGCCGCCTCGGGCATGGCGGCGGAATTCCTGACGGCGGCTGCGCTGTGCAGCGCCGGCGACAACCTGGTGACCTCCACCGCGCTGTACGGCGGCACCCACACGATGTTCGACGTGACGCTGGGCCGTTTCGGCATCGAAGCCCGATTCGTGGACGGGGACAGCGCCGACGCGTACGCGGCCGCCATCGACGAGCGCACCAAGTTCTGCTACACCGAGATCATCGGCAACCCGTCGGGCTCGGTCGCCGACGTGGCCGCCATCGCCGACGTCGCTCACGCTCACCGGCTGCCGCTCGTCGTGGACGGCACGTTCGCCACGCCCTACCTGTGCCGTCCGATGGAGCACGGCGCGGACATCGTGCTGCACTCGGCGACCAAGTTCGTCGGCGGCCACGGCAACTCCCTCGGCGGCGTGGTGAGTGAGGCGGGCAGGTTCGACTGGGGCAGCGGTCGCTTTGCCGACATGACCGAACCCGTCGCCAGCTACAACGGGCTGCGCTTCTGGGAGAACTTCGGCGAGTACGCCTTCTGCACCAGGCTGCGGGCGGAGCAGCTGCGCGACATCGGCGCCGCGATGTCGCCGATGACAGCGTTCTTGTTGCTGCAAGGCCTCGAGACGCTGGCCCAGCGGATGGACGCGCACGTGGCGAATGCGCAGGCCGTCGCCGAGCATCTGGAGGCCCACCGGGCGGTCAGCTGGGTCGCCTATGCGGGGCTCGAGTCCTCTCCCTATCGGGAGCTCGCTCGTCGCTACCTGCCGCGGGGACCGGGCGCAGTGTTCACGTTCGGCGTGCGCGGCGGGCGCCAAGCGGGAGCGGACTTCATCGAATCGCTGCAGATGATCAGCCACCTGGCGAACGTCGGCGATGCTCGCACGCTGGTCATCCATCCCGCTTCGACGACGCATCAGCAGCTGTCGGACGAAGCGCTCGCGGCGGGAGGCGTGAGCGCGGACATGATCCGCCTGTCGGTGGGACTCGAAGACGTGGAAGACATCCGCTGGGACCTCGACCAGGCGCTCGCGAAGGCCGTGCCGGCATGATCGGCGACGGTGCGCTCGGGCGCGGCCCCACCGGCCGCGGCCCCGCAAGCGACCGGCGCCGCGGTCGCGAGCCGGTAGACGTAGACGGCTGGGCCGAGCCGAGCGCTGCGCAGCGGCAGGCGCTGCTGGGGCGCACCGAATCGGTCGCGATGGTCGGCGTCTCGGCCAACCCGGCCCGGCCCTCCCACTTCGTCGCCACCTACCTGCTCAGCTCCAGCACGGACTTCGACGTGTACTTGGTGAACCCGGCGGCCGACGAGATTCTTGGCAGGCCGTGCTATCGGCGTCTGGCGGATCTGCCGGCAGTGCCTGATCTGGTGGACGTGTTTCGACGGCCCGCCGATCTCGCGGGCGTGGCCCTCGAGGCCATCGATGTCGGCGCGCAGGCCTTCTGGGCGCAGCTGGGTCTGTGGAGCCCGCAGGCCGCCCGGCTGGCGCACGATGCGGGCCTCGACGTGGTGATGGACCGCTGCCTCAAGATCGAGCACGCCAGGTTTGCCGGCGGTCTGCATCTCGCCGGATTCGACACGGGCGTGGTGGACTCGCGCCGCACCGCCCGCAGGGCCAGCCGCACCACCAGCAACGCCTGAGTGCGGCTGTGGTGGGTTGGTGGGGTGGGGTGTCACAGGTGTGGGTGTGGTGTGGTTGTGTTGGGTAGGTGCCTGTTGGGGTGCTGTCGGGTTTTGTGAGGTGTGTTGTGTCGGTTGTTCGTGTGTCGGGTCGCAGGTCGTGGTGGGTGGTGTTGGTGGTGGTGTTGTTGGGGGGTTCGTTGTTGGGTGGGTCGTTGGTGGGGGGTGTGCCGGTGGGTGCGGCGAATTCGGCTGGTGAGTGGTTGGTGGACTCGGATCGGGACGGTCGGCCTGATGCTCGTGGGTTTGCGGGTCGGGATCGGTATGAGACGGCGTTGTTGTTGGCGCGGCATTTCGCGGATGGGGGTTTGCCGGGGTCGGTGGATGTGGTGGTGGTGGCGTCGGGCGAGTCGCAGATTGATGCGGTGTCTGCTGCTGGGTTGGCGGGGTTTGTGGAGGCGCCGGTGGTGTTGACGTATCGTGATCGGTTGCCGGGGGGGGTGGCGGCGTTTTTGGAGGATCAGGGTGTGGGGACGGTGTTTGTGGCTGGTGGTCCGGTGGCGGTGTCGGATGCGGTGGTGGCCGAGTTGAAGGGTTTGGCGTCGAAGCCGCGGGTGGTGCGTGTGGCGGGTGCGGACAGGTATGCGACGGCGGCGGCGATGGCGGGGCGGGTGCGGTCGTCGGCGCGGTGGTGCGGTTCGGATGATGAGGCGGTGTTGTTGGCGAACGGGGATCGGGTGCCGTTCACGTCTGCGGTGTTGGCGGGTCCGTTGTCGTATCGGATGCAGGTGCCGTTGTTGTTGACGGCGGCTGACAGGCTGCCTGCGGTGTCGGCGGATTACATCGGGGACAACGGGATCGACCGTGTGGTGATCGTCGGGGACGTGTCGGAGGTGTCGGAGGGTGTGGCTGACGCGGTGACGGCGTTGGGGGCTCGGGTGGATCGGTATGCGGGGGGTGACGCGGCGGCGACGTCGGTGAGGCTGGCGGAGTTGATGTGGGGCGGTTGTGGGGGTTTGGGCACTGACACGGGCCGGGTGGCGTTGGTGTCTGAGTCCTCGACGGCTGATGGTGTGGCGGCTGGGCCTGTGATGGGCCGCGGTCTGGATCGGGACGGCCGTCCGGTGCCGATTTTGGTGGTGGGGGCGGAGTTGCCGGGGGTGGTGCGGGATTGGCTGGCTGCGACGCCGGTGAAGGACGCTTCGGGGAACAAGACGCATATGTCGGTGGTGGCGGTGGGGGGGACTGCTGCGGTGTCGGCTGGTGTGGTGTCTGCTGCGGTGGCTGCGGCGGGGTCGGCGCCTTCGTTGTCGGCGTCGATCAGCGCGCAGCCGGCGTCTCGGTCGGGCCGTGTGACCGGTGATCCGTCGGTGTTCACGGTGACGTTCAGCGACGCGATCCGCTCCACGCGGGCGGATCTGTCGAAGCTGGTTGGGATGCTGTTCGTGAACGGCGTGTCGGCTTTGGTGTCGAAGGTGGAGCTGGACGACGCGTTCCCGCCGGCGGGTTCGTGCACGGCGGGCACGAGGGTGACGGCGACTTTGCTGGCGCCGTTGAAGGCGGGCGACAAGGTGGAGCTGCGTCCGGACAGGGACGCGGCGTTGGGCGCGTCGGGTGACATGCGCAGGGTGGGGGCGGCGTCGTTCACGGTGCCGTTGAAGGCGTCGGTGTCGGTGGTGCCGCCGTTGGAGGTGATCGCGGTGGAGGGCCAAAAGCAGGTGTATCTGCGGACCACTGGGGCGGTGGGCGGCGATGAGGATCTGGTGCTGTCGAACGGGAAGGTGTCTGTGACCTCGAAGCGGGGCGCGAAGGTGTCGGTGGCGGCTTTGGAGGACGTGTCGTTCCGTCGCACGAACACGCAGGCGTTCGATCCGGCGTTGACGTTGGCGGAGGCGTTCGATTTCAACGGCGACAAGGACAAGACCGACACGAACGAGGCGAAGGGCAGTCCGTATTTCCTGGCTGCGGGGGACACGGTGACCGTGGAGCGGGGCGCGTTGTCGTTGGACGGCGTCGGGTCGAGGCTGGAGCGTGCGGCGGTGGCCAAGCGCACCCCGAAGCCGAAGGTCGCCTCGATCCGGGTGGGGCGGCCCGACACGGGGGTGAACGACGACCCTGCTGATGACGGCAAGCCGGGCGGTCTGCCGGGGGACGTGGCGCCCAAGCCGACCGAGACAGGGTTTTTGAGTCTGCGTCCGGTGGCGCACATGGGCGCCCCGGTGGGGGCGGCGTTCAGCGATCCGCGTGCGCGGATCAAAGCCGACGACGGTTCGACGTCCGCGTCGATCACGTGGCCGGCGTCGGGGTTGACGGTGGCTCGCGAGATGCAGGCCTATGCCCGCTGGGACGGGATCGCGGCGGGCGCGAAGGGCAACGACTGGGCGGTGCGCTTCGACTACGCGAAGGCGTATTGGGCGCCTGGCGCGGCGTTGGAGGACGAGGAGGTGGAGATCGACGTGACGGTGGGCCGCAATGTGGGCCGTTCGGGTGGCGGGCTGGTGCGGGTGACGTTCCTGGCGGGTTCCCCGACGTTGGGCGACATTGCGGACGCGTTGAACGCCGACAGGGACTTCGCCGACAATTTCACGCTGGCCTATGACTGCGCGGACCGCGAGAAGCTGATCACGGCTCGTCCGGCGAACGAGTCGGCGGTGAACACGTACTGGCATCGCAGGTTCTACCCGTTGATCGGGGGGGTGTCCAGCGTCGGCATCGAGGTGACGTTCGGGGAGTGGCATTCGGCGCATAAGAACACCAGCGAGCTGCGCAATTTCTTGTTGGGGTCGCTGGTGCCGGGCTGGAACCCGGACAACGCCGCGGACCTGATCGCTGCTGCGGACGTGTACGGCAACAGCAACTATGTCGCGGACTCGGCGCAGCGCAAGTTCACGCACCATCAGACCGGCAACGTGGCTGCGGCTCGGCCGATCAAGGTGTGGCATCTGCGGTTCACCACCGGCGACGCGTCGCTGCTGCCGGGGCCGCGTACGGGCGTGTCGGGAGGGGCGATCATGTTCCCCGGCTACTATTACGACGACAGCGGCACGCTGGTTGACCTGTGGGAAGGGGAGCCGGCCAAGACCCCGTTCGGGATCCGGAACATCAACTGGGACGGCCGTTTCCCGGTCAGCTATTTGAACCCGACGGCGTCCGATCAGGTGGAGGACGACTCGCAGGGCGTGCCGGGGAAGCTGCCGGCGCAGATCGACGACGACGGCGACGGGAACGCGAAGCAGTCCAAGACTGCCGGGGTGCTCACTGAGCAGGTGGAGTGGGCGGCGCCTGATCACACGGTGCGGGTCACCGCCGGCGACGTGCCCTCCTACCAGTTCGAGCTGCCCGTCAACTAGCCCCCCGGGGGGTCTGGCGCCGGCAGCCTGGCGGCGCCCTCGACGCGACACACCGGCGTACTCCTTTGGGTGGGGTCCGCCGGCGTGGCTGGGCGGCCCCGCGGCAGAGCCTGCCCGGGTCCGGTCCGGCGGGCTGCGGGCTTGTGGGGCCGGCGTCTTTGTTTGGGGGCTGCGGCTGGTTCGGGGAGTGTTCTGCGGTCGGCTGCGTGTCGGAGTGGGGCGGGGGTGGGCGTGCGGCCGGACGCGGATGCTGTGGGATGCTGGGGGTGTCACAGGTGCGGGTGTGGTGTGGTTGTTGTGTGTGAGGTGCCTGTTTCGGGGTGCTGCGGGTTTTGTGAGGTGTGTTGTGTCGGCTGTTCGTGTGTCGGGTCGCAGGTCGTGGTGGGTGGTGCTGGCGGTGGTGTTGTTGGGGGGTTCGCTGCTGGGTGGGTCGTTGGTGGGTGGTGTGCCGGTGGGTGCGGCGAACTCGGCTGGTGAGTGGCTGGTGGACTCGGATCGGGACGGTCGGCCTGACAGTCGGGGGTTCGCGGGCAGGGACCGGTATGAGACGGCGTTGTTGTTGGCGCGCCATTTCGCTGACGGGGGTGTGCCGGGGTCGGTGGACGCGGTGATTGTGGCGTCTGGGGAGTCGCAGATCGACGCGGTGGCTGCTGCGGGGCTGGCGGGCTATGTGGAGGCGCCGGTGATCTTGACCTATCGTGACCGGCTGCCGAGGGGTGTGGCGGAGTTCGTTGACGCTCAGCGGCCGGGGACGGTGTATGTGGCTGGGGGCCCGTCGGCGGTGTCCGACGCGGTGGTCGCCCGGTTGGAGGGGTTGGCGTCGAGGCCGCGGGTGAGGCGTGTGGCGGGTGCGGACAGGTACGCGACGGCTGCGGCGATGGCGAAGATGATCAGGCCTTCGGCGAGGTGGTGCGAGTCTGACGATGAGGCGGTGCTGTTGGCGAACGGGGACCGGGTGCCGTTCACGTCCGCGGTGTTGGCGGGCCCGTTGTCGTATCAGATGCAGACGCCGTTGCTGCTGACGGCGGCTGACAGGCTGCCGGCGGCGTCGGCGGAGTTCATCCGCGGCAACGGGATCGACCGGGTGGTGATCATCGGCGACAAGACGGAGGTGTCCGACGCGGTCGCGGACGAGGCGGCGGCGCTGGGCGCCCGGGTGGACCGTTATGCGGGCGCGGACGCGGCGGCGACGTCGGTTCGGGTGGCGGAGCTGATGTGGGAGGGCTGCGGGGGTCTGCGCGCGGACCGCACGCATGTCGCGTTGGTGTCGCAGGGCTCGACTGCTGACGGCGTCGCGGCGGGGCCGGTGCTGGGCCGCGGGATCGGCCGCGACGACCGGCCGGCGCCGATCCTGCTGGTCGGCAAGAGCTTGCCGGGGTCGGTGCGGGACTGGCTGGCGGGCACGCCGACCACTGACAGCGCGGGGAGCAAGACGCATCTGGCGGTGGTGGCGGTGGGGGGAACTGCTGCGGTTTCGGCTGGTGTGGTGACAGCGGCGGTGGACGCGGCGGGCACAGCCCCGGCGTTGTCGGCGAGGATCAGTTTCGACACGAGCGAACGTTCGCGGTTCACGTTGACGTTCAGCGACAGGCTGCGGCTGAGCAGCGACGCGTTGTCGGCGGCGGACCGGAAGGCGTTGGCGTCGATGGTGTACGTGAACGGCTCGAACGTGGAGGTGAACAATTTCACGGTGAACGAGGGCTACACGGCGCCTGATGCGTGCTCGGCGGGTGCGGGGACGCAGCTGTTGGTGCTCTTGCCGGCGCCTCCGGGGTATCGGCTGCTGCAGCCGGGGGACCGGGTGGAGCTGCGCCCGAACCGGAACTCGATGCTGGGCGCCGGGGGGGACAGGCGGATGGTGCAGGCCGCCTCCGCGGTGTTCCCGGCGCTGCCGCCGCCGGCGTCGGTGGACCCGACGCCGACGGTGGTGGCAGTGGAGGGCCAGACCAAGATGCAGCTGTACCTGGACGCCTACTCCTATCCGGACCGGGGCAACGTGAACACTCAGATCGACGGCACGGCGGGGAAGATCAGCGTCACGACCGCACGGTTCAAGAACCGGCCGGGTCCGAAGGTGAAGCCCGACGACGGCTACGACCTGGAGTCGGTGGGGAACGCGTCGGGGTTCCCGGGGTACAACGTGAACCTGGTATTGGCCGAGGCGTACAACTGGAACCCGGGCGAGGACTCCGACACGACCGACACGAACGAGGCCGCCGGGTCGAAGTATTTCCTGCGCGCCGGGGACACCGTCACGGTCGACCGGGGCGCTTTGACGCACACCGCGAGCCGCACCCAGTCCCGGTTCGCGCGCACCACGGTCTCCAAGCGGGTCCCGAAGTTCGCGGTCACCTCGGTGCGGGTCGGCCGCCCGGACACGGGAGTGAACGACGACCCCGCCGACGACGCCAAGCCGGGGGGCCTGCCGGCGGTGGTGGCGCTGGACGGGAACGCGAACGACTCCACGCCGCTGATCAGCCGCCGCGCGCTGGGGTTCGTCGGACGGGCCAACACGACGACGTATCTGCATGTGCGGCCCCGCTGGGACGGGTACGCGGCGGGCGCTTTGGGGAACGAGTGGACGGTGCGCACCTTGTTCTCCCCCGACTGGGACCCGAACGGGGCGCAGCGGCTCGACGTGGACGTGAACAAGTACGCGACCGGCGTCGGCGGGCAGATCTCGGTCACGTTCGTCGGCGGCAGCTTCACGCTCGGCGACGTGTACGACATTCTGCGGGCCGACAAGGAGTTCGCAGCCAATTTCGACGTGTACTATCCGCCCGAGGCCGGCGAGCTCAGCAACAACTGCAACTGGCGCAGGGTGCGGGTGAACGCCAAGGAATGGGCCGAGACGTCGTCGGGCACCGCGATAGGCGACCAGCAGGTCCGCAACCAGCCGACGTTCTTCGGCGGGGGGGTCAGCTCGGTCGGCATCGAGATCACCTTCGGCGACTGGGTCGCTGACCTGCCGGGCACCGCGACGGGCCAGAAGCTGCGCGACCAGGTGCTCGCCGCTTTGGTGCCCGGTCATGTCCTGAGCAATGTGCCGGCAGGGTTCCGCACCAACGGCGAGGTGCGTCACATCCAGAGCAACGAGTCCGGCGGGGACCCCGTGGGCCGTGACGCGTCCATGCTGGTGGACATGCTCACCCACTCGGCGCGTCCCTACACGCCGGCGAACCACGACCACTACACGGCGGTGGTGTCCTCCGCCGACAACGGGACAGTGGGCTCGAGCGGCCTGCCCACCAAGACGTTCCATGTGCGGGTCACCACCCGCGACCCGCAGCGGCTGCCCGGGCTGCGCACCGGCGCCGGCAAAGGCGTGGTCAGCTTCGGCGGGGAGTACTGGTCCACCACCGCGGGCACGCTCGCCGGCAGCCCGGCCGCGGTCGCGTACAGCTACCTGTGGGCGAACGGCTCCGACCAGGCCGCCGACACCAGCCTCGGGGTGCCCGGCCGGCTCCCAGCCGAGATCGACGACGACCGCGACGGCGCCGCCGACAAAGCCAAGACCGCGACCAGCGAGCCCGCGGACTACGCGTCGGCCGCGGGCAGGGTGCGGGCCGTGTCAGGCGACGTGCCCTCGCTGCGTCCCGGCAACCCCCTCGGCTAGCCCCCCCGCCCGCCGGCGCCTCGTGTGCTGCCGTCCCGAAGCTCTCGACGGCTTCGGGACGGCATCGTCTTCGCCGCCCCGGCGGCCCCCCGCCGGCGGCGTCCTGAGGCGCCCGGTCGGCCGCGGGGGTCGGCCGGCGGGTCCGCGGGCCGGCCCTGGGACTTCGCCGGCGGCGGCCTTTGGGGCGCCCGTCCGGCTGGGGGTCCTGCGGGGCTGGGGGGTGGGGGTGTCACAGGGGGGGGCGGGGTGCGGTTGTGTTGGTGAGGCGCCTGTTCGGGCGCCGCGACGGGTCGACGGGTCGTTGCTGTCTAGGGTTGTGCTGTGAGGTGTGCTGTGCTGTTGGGTCGAGCGAGGCTGTGGGTGCTGTCGGGTCGCAGGCGGGCGGCTGTGGTGCTGCTGGCGGCTGCGGTGGCGGGGTCGATGCTGGCGGTGGCGCCGGGCGCCGGGGTGGGGGCGGCGAACTCGGCGGGCGAGTTCTTGGTGGACACGAACCGTGACGGGCGTCCTGACAGCCGTGCGTTCGCCGGGGGGGACCGTTACGCGACGGCGCTGTTGTTGGCGGAGCATTTCGCTGACGACGGCACGCCTGGGACGGTGGACGCGGTGATCGTCGCGTCGGGGGCGTCGCTGGTGGACGCCGTGGCGGCTGCGGGGCTGGCGGGCTATGAGCAGGCGCCGGTGCTGTTGACCCGCCCCGACGGGCTGCCTCGCGGCGTCGCGGAGTTCGTGGAGGACCAGGGGGTGCGCACCGTGTACGTCGCCGGGGGCACAGCGGCAGTGTCGGAGCGGGTGGTGACCCAGCTGGAGGGCTTGGCGTCGTCCCCGAAAGTCACCAGGGTCGCGGGGGCGGACCGGTATGCGACCGCGGCGGCGATGGCGAAGCTGACCCGCTCCTCGGCGCGTTGGTGCGGCACCAACGACGACGCGGTGCTGCTCGCGAACGGGGACGCCGCCCCGTGGAGCGCGGCGGTCGCGGCGGGGCCGCTGGCGTACGCGTTGGAGATGCCGCTGCTGCTCACCCCCTCAGACGCGCTGGCGGCCGCCGCGGCGGAGTACATCGACGACAACGGGATCGACCGTGTGGTGATCGTGGGCGGCACCGATCAGGTGTCGGCTGCGGTCGCGGATCAGGTGACTGCTTTGGGGGCGAGGACCGAGCGTGTCGCCGGCGCGGATGCGGCGGCGACGTCGGTCGCGGTGGCGAGGCTGATGTGGGGCGCCTGCGCGGGTGTAGGCACCGACACGAATCGTGTGGCTTTGGTGTCCGCGACGTCCGCGGCGGACGGCGTGGCCGCCGCGCCCGTTCTGGGTGCGGGGATCGGCGGTTCGGGCAAGCCGGTGCCGGCGCTGCTGGTCGGCGAGGTGCTGCCCGTCTCGGTGCGGGACTGGCTCGCCGCGACCCCGGTCGCCGACGCGGCGGGCGCCCGTCAGCATCTGTGGATCGCTGCTGTGGGCGGCACCGCGGCGGTGCCGGCGTCGGTGATGGCCGCCGCGGTGGCGGCCGCTTCGGGGGGTGCGCCGCTGACAGCCAAGATCTCCAGGGACCCGCTGACACGCGACGGGCGCATCGTCGGCAATCTGTCCGCTGAGGACAGAGCGAAGCAGGAAGAAGAGGACCGCCAGTTCACGATCACTTTCAGCGACAAGATCAGCCAGACCCCCGCGGCGCGTACCACGACGACGACGTTCGACGCCTGGTTCGACCGGCTCGCGTCGATGCTGTACCTCAACGGCGCCCCGATGGCGGTCGCCGCTGACGGCATCGAGGCCGACACGAACTATCCGCCGTCTGGCACGTGCGGCGCGGGGACTCGTGTGACGGTCACCTCGTCGGACACGCTCAAGGCGGGGGACCGCATCGAGCTGCGCCCCAACGAGTCCGGCTCGATGCTCGGCGTGACCGGCGACATGCGTCGTGTGCAGCCCGCGAGCTTCACGGTCCCGCTGAAGACGACGGTGCCGGTGGTGCCGGTCGTGGAGCTGGTCGCGGTGGAGGGCGAGAACTCCGCCGCGGTGCGTGTCGCCCAGCTGTCCGACAGCGAGCTGACCCGGCCCAACGACGTGAACTCCGCGAGCCATGCGGCCGACTACCATCCCGTGTCGGTCGTCAGCAAAGCCGGCGCGAAGATCAAGACGCGCTTCAGCTTCGGCGACGCCACCTTGCAGACCGCAGCGGCGAACAACCAGATCAACGGCTACAAGGTCGTCTGGAAGCTGGCGGAGGCGTTCGACATGAACGGCGACGGCGACACCGGCGACTCCTACGAAGCCAAGGGCAGCAGCTATGCGCTGCAGGCCGGCGACGTGGTGACCATCGACCGGGGCGCGTTCGTGCACACCGAGAGCGGCGCTCAGTCCCGCTACACCCGCACCGTGGTCACCAAGCGGATACCCAAGTTCGGGGCCACCTCGGTGCAGATCGGCAAGACCGACACCGGCGTCAACGACGACCCCGCCGACGACGACCTGACCGGCGGGCTGCCCGCCGACGAGCAGTGGGGCAGCGACGCCGATCTCAGCCGCCGCGCGATCGGCTACCTGGGCCCCAAGAGCGGGGATCATCTCAAGATCCGTGCCCGCTGGGACGGCATCGCCGCCGGCGCACGCGGCAACGACTGGTCCGTCAACGTGCGCCGCCCGGCGGGCGCTTCGGGCAGCGGCTTCCACCGTCCCGACGACCCGGTCGACATCGACGTGCGGGTCGTGCCCGGGATCGGCGCCGCCGGGGGCGGCAGGATCGACGTGACGGTCCTGGCGGGCACCCCCACCCTGGGCGACATGCACACCGCGGTGACCGGCACCAAAGCCTTCGCGGACAGCTTCACCGCCGAGTACAGCAACTGCGCCCGCCGCGGCCGCAAGCTCGCCGCCGTGCCGGAGTGGCTGAGCTCCCGCTACAAGATGCGAGGCGGCGTCACCACCGTCGGCATTCTGGTCACCTGGGAGGACTTCGTGCACACCGTGCTCACGAACACCCTGACATGCCAGGTGCTCGGCGCGTTGGTGCCCGGCCACTACACAGGCGGCTCTCCCGTCTCGTGCACCGCGGGCGCGTTCTCTTCGGCCCGGATCACCGCCCGCACCGTGGTCACGACCGACGCCGGCTGGGCCGCCACACCACCCGAGCCCGCCGAGCGCAGCGTCTACTCAGCGTCGGTCGAGTTCTTGCGGCCCTCCAAGTCCGCCCGCATACAGTTCTCGACCACCGACATCTCCAAGCTGCCGACGCTGACCAGCGGCTCAGGCAGAGGCGTCGTCACCTTCTACGGCAGCTTCTACGAGTACGCGCCTGACGGCACCCGAGGCCAGTTCGACACCGACTCCGGCTCACACGTGGCAGGCAACTACCTGCTTTCGACCTACAGCTGGAGCGGCCGCGTGCCGGAGATCGACGACGACGGCGACGGCGACGCCACCTACGGCAAAGGCCCCCGCACCGAGCCGGTCGACTTCCACAACCGCGCCCAGAAAATCGCTGTCACCACCGGCAACGTCCCCAGCACCCCATACGGATACTGACCACACCACACCCCCCGCACCACCGCACCGCAGCACAGGCAGCCCCCCACCCCAAAAACAGGGGAGAGGGGCTGCCTGTGCTGCCGTGTCCGCACAGCCACCACACCACCAGCCGAACCGACCCGCACCCGGCGCAGCGCCGCAAGCGATCGTAAACCGGCACGACGCGGCGCAGTCGCCGACCGAGACAACCGGACCCCCCGAACTGGCGCGCTCCGCGCTGCGGACCCGTGCGACCGGCACACGACTGAGTCGGCCCGGTTCCCCACGAACGTCGTCGTGTCGGCTGCCGGCTGATCGACGCACACTGAGCCAGACAAGCGACCGGCCCCGAAGAAGGTCCAAGATCAACCGTGTGACCAGCTCGGCGCACCGCTGACGAAACCGCCGATATCGCTCGCCCCCCTCGACGTTGCGGCCGGCACGAAACCCATTTGGGCTGCGTGCCGCCGTCTCCTACGGTTCGCATCGACCTGACAGACCCACACGCGGAGGCGACCGTGACAGAACAGGAACGCTCCTTGCTCTATGCTCAGCTGTGTGACGAGTTCGGCCAACCGTTCGCGAAACTGCTGATGTCACTCGCCCCGCCGCCCGATCCCGTTACCGGCGAGCGCCTCGCCGCCGAGCTGGCACGCTTCCCCACAAAAGAAGACCTGAAGACCGAGCTGGCCCGGTTCCCGACGAAAGCCGATCTCGCCGCCGAGCTGTCACGGTTCGTTACCAAGGACGATCTGAAGACGGAACTGTCGCGATTCGTCACCAAGGACTACCTCGACGCAGTCATCGCACGCTGGGCTGGAGAACAAACTGCACAGCGCGAAGAGGACCGCAAAGAACGAGAGGCGCAGCGCGAAGAGGACCACGCGGTAATGGCGCGCTGGGCCGCAGAACTGACGGCTCAGCGTGAACAGGACCGTAAGCAAGCCGCGGCCCAACGCGAACAGGACCGCAAAGAACTGGCATCACAACGCGGAGAGGACCACGCGGTGATCGCACGCTGGGCAGGAGAACAAACTGCACAGCGCGAAGAGGACCGCAAGGAATTGGCAGCCCAGCGCGAAGAGGACCGCAAAGAACGAGAGGCGCAACGCGGAGAGGACCACGCGGTGATAGCGCGCTTGGCTGCAGAACTGACGGCTCAGCGTGAACAGGACCGTAAGCAAGCCGCAGCCCAACGCGAACAGGACCGCAAAGAACTGGCATCACAACGCGGAGAGGACCACGCGGTGATAGCGCGCTTGGCTGCAGAACTGACGGCTCAGCGTGAACAGGACCGTAAGCAAGCCGCAGCCCAACGCGAACAAGACCGCAAAGAACTGACAGCCCAGCGCGAGGAAGACCGTGCGGTGATCGCACGCTGGGCCGCAGAGCTCGCAGCTCAGCGTGAAGAGGACCGCAAGGAACGGGACGCTCAACGCGACGCGGACCGCCGCGACGCCGACGCCCGAGCGGAACGGTTTGAACGCAGACTGAGACACCTGCAGGTAGCGCTCCCGGTGGAGATCCTCGTGTGCGTCGCAGCGGTGAGCGCAATCACCTAGCGGTTGCATGGTCGAGTGAACTGAACCGAGTGCGTTTGACGGCACTTCGGCGATCGCTGCGGTTCGCCGCGGCACTGACAGCAGCCGCCGGTTTGCTCGCAACCGCGCCGCACGCGACTGCCCAGACCTCGAACCAGCCCACGGCACCGCCGTTGGTCACGGTGGCACCCGACGGGCTGCCCGCTGACGCTGAGACCACTACACCAGTTGCGGTGGTCGCTGTGTTGCGGGGCCCCGGGGGCGTCGGCTACTGGGTGGTCGGCGCAGACGGCGCGATCGAAGCAGTCGGCACCTCGATCCTGCCGACGGCCAGCGATCCGCCTCCGTTGGAAGCACCCGTCGTCGGGGCGCGTCTGGGTGCTCCCGGAGCGCTGGGCGTGTGGCTGCTGCTTGCTGACGGGTCGGAAGTCGCTGTCGGGGATCCGGGTCCAACGGTGCTCACGGGCCAGGAGCGGCCGTTGGGATGGCTGTCGGGAGTGGGGGTTCGTCAGCTGCTCCGCGGAGCGTGGTGGAACGACGTGGACCGCCAATGCACCAGCGAGCTGTCGCTGCCGGTGCGCATCGGCCAGACGATCATGGCGACGCTGGGTGAGCGTTCGCTGGGTCTCGCCGTCGAAGAGGCCCGGGACCGCCGGATCGGCGGCGTTCTCGTGCAAGGGCCCGTCACCGAGCATGTCTGGCGTCGCATCGCCGAGGTCCAGGACTTCGCGGGCCGTGTGCCGCTGCTGTTCGCCGTCGACGAAGAGGGCGGCCGAGTGCAGCGACTCGCCGAGGTCCTGGGACGTCTCCCCTCTGCGGCGGCCCAGACTGCGATGCCACCTTCCGAGGTGGCAGATCGGGCGGCGAAGCACGCGCGCAAGATGTCCGAACTGGGCTTCACCATGAACTTCGCGCCGGTCATCGACGTCGGGGCAGGCGAGGGCATCGGGGACCGGTCATTCGGCGACGATCCTGCCACCGTCGCCGAGTACGGCACGGCCACCGTGGAGGGCCTCAGTGCCGGCGGGATCGTGCCGGTGGTGAAGCACTTCCCGGGCCACGGCGCGGCCAGCGCCGACACCCACGACCGAGCAGCCGCGACAGCGTCGCTGGAGGACCTGCGCCGGCGCGACCTGATTCCGTTCGCCGCCGTCATCGGCGCCACCGACGCTGCGGTCATGGTAGGCCACCTGACCGTCCCAGGCCTGACCGGAGGGCTGCCCGCGTCGCTGTCCCCGGCGGCGATCGACGGCGTGCTGCGCGGCGACCTCGGCCATTCGGGTCTGGTGGTGACCGACTCGCTGACCATGGGTGCCATCCGAGCCCGGTGGACGGTGAACGAAGCGGCAGTGCTGGCGATTGTCGCCGGCGCGGATGTCGCACTTGTCGGTGGCGTCGAGGATGCCGCTGCTGCGTTCGCTGCGCTGGAGGCGGCGGTGGATGCTGGGCGACTCAGCTTGGAACGTCTAGACGATGCGGCCACCAACGTGCTGCGCGCCAAGGGGGTGTACGCATGCACCCTCGTCGGCCGCGACGGCCTCGGACGGACGGTGCTGTACGACCCGACGCTCGTCGGTCGCTGAGTGCAGCCTCCCGTCCGGCGTGGCGTGTGGTCTGCTACTTGCGTCCGGGCGAAGCTGGGGCAGGGGCCTACGTGCTCAAACAGTTGCGACGCAGGTGTTGCACGGCGGGCGTGCCTAGCGTCGCAAAACTGCGCGCGGAGGCCCCTGCCCCAGCTCCGCGCTCGTGTTGCTGTGCCGTGTCCGCGAGCGGGCTGTGCGGTTTGCGCTGTGGTGTCTGCCTCAGCTCCGCTGTCGTTCCGCTGTGTCGCGGCAATGGGCGTGGGCTCAGGGCAGGGTGACCGTCACTTCTGGCGGCGGCGGTGGTGTTCCTGTGCGGAAGTTGCGGACCACTTGGCCCCACGTCAGCTGCCATTGCCTCCAGTTGGCGCCGACGTAGGCTGGATCGGGACGGTACGGCTGCACGGTCACGCCGAACTCCGTCCACTCGGGCGTGCTCACGATGTCGCTGCGGGCGGGTCTGGCGCCGAAACGACTGCCGGTGCCGAACTGGAACAGCGGCTCGCCCATCGCGTCGAGCAGCCGACCGGCGAGGGAGGCGTTGCGCGCCCCGGTCACGATGCCGGCGTAGAAGCCGATGCGCACGCAGTCCTCGGTCACCACGGCGATGTCCAGCGACGCAGGCAAGCCAGGCTGGTACTGGGCGAACACCGAGGGCATGCCTGCCGTGCCCCAGGTCAGCGGCAGACGTCCGCCCAGCGACTCCAGCGTCACCGGACCGGACTCGTCTTGGCTGATCGGCAGTTGCGGGGGAGGCTCGCCCCCAGCGAAGCGCTCGAAGACGGCGACCTCCCAAGTGGGCGCAAGCTCGGTGCCCCATCGCAGCATCTCGTCGAGCACTCGGGGCCATGGCATCGCCTCTGGCGCACCGCTCTGCGGGTACCGCCGCTCCAAGGCGACCAGCAGGTAGACGCCCATTCGGGCGGATTCGGCATCGGGGATCACGGCGGTGTTGGCGTGGGCCGGATCCCAGAGGGCATCGAGGCCGGCGGGCACCGGCGGCGGCGCAAGCTCAGTGTCGGGCAGCTCGTCGATGGATCGCTGCGGCTCGACATAGAACGACGGCAGATAGTTCAGGCAGGCATCGATGTAGCTCACCGGCATCATCGCATGATCGCTCACCGCCAGTTCCTCGACCAACGGACCGGGCGCCAACGGTACGTACGGCTGAACGAGACCGCTGTCGATGACGAGCTGCAAGTCCAGCGTGTCGACGCCGACGACGACGTCGGCCACCGGGTGGGCGCGGCTGCGCTCGAGCAGATCGATCACGTCCTCGGGCGTATTCTCGCGGAACACGAGGACTTCGATGCCGGTGTCCTCGGTGAAGGCGGCTAGCGCGTCGGCGGGCAGGTGAAAGTCGCGGTGGGTCAGGACGCGCACCGAAGCGGACCCGCCCGCCGACTCGCTGCAGGCAGAGAGCAAGCAAGCGACGGCGCACGCGGCAACGACGAGAGCCCCCAGACGACGAGCAAGACGGCGACGAGCAAAACGGCGACCGACACAACGGGGACCAGCGAAGCGGTCCTCAGCGACACGGTGGGCCCAAGTGTTGCAGGCGCCTCGTGACGCATCCGTCGCAGCTCGCCTGGCGGCGGAGGTGTTGCAGGTGCGCGTGTCGCGGGTGCCTCTAGGGCAGGGATTCGCCATGGGTCTGTATCGCCAGCACGGTGCCGGACTCGACGAGGATGCCCGCGGACTGATCGGTGAACTCGTTGCTCAGTCCGAGCGAGGTCGCGCAGTGCAGCGGCGTCTCGGGGGTCAGGTTCCATCGCAGGCCGCTGGTGTGCAGGTGCGCCGTGCCGCCCACGGCAAGCAGTGTCATCAGATTCCCGTCGCCGACCGGCAGCTCCATGCGCATGCCGGCCGTGGCCGCCCGAACCACGTTCGCATCGACGTAGGCCGTCAGCGGCAGCACGGCGTAGCGAGGCCGCGCCAGCATGGTCATCGAGGTCAGCAGATGATCGAGCCTGCCGCCTCCGCCGGCGATCAATGCCACCTCCGCCGGATCCAGCCCCCAGGCGAAGCTCAGCGCCATGTCCAGATCGCTGTGAGCCTTGTCCCGATGATGTCGTCGCACCAGCACGTCGGGCCACTGATCGCGTGTGCGCTGCAGCACGCGGGGGTCGACGGAGTCGAAGTCGCCGACGACGACATGGGGCCGCAGTCCCAGCCGCAGCGCGTGATGCAGCCCGCGATCCACGGCGATGACGCAGGTCGGCTCGCCGGGCGGATGTCGGCGGGGGGCGTTCGGACCGCCGTCGACGATCCAGACGCAGCGGGCGTCGAGATGTGTGCCGTCGCGGGGCTGTCCGTCGCCATACGGAGCGCTGCCGGCTTCGGGGTTCATGTCACCAGTGTGACGCTGCGCGACCGTCTTGCGGCGCGCCGAGGCTGCGCATGCGGTCCGGTACCTTGCACTCCAACGTGGATCTTGCCCGCCGCCTTGCCCGGCTGCCGCTGCTCGTCGTGATGATCGCGGCCTGCGTAGCGCTCGTCACCGTCGGGACGCGCGCCGCGGCGCCGCACACCGCTCGCCTGTTCGACGCCGTCGAACGCGACCGCGACCACATCGAGATCGATCTGCGACCTGGGGCGCAGCGCACGCAGGTCTTCGATGCCGACGGCAATCCCATCGGCATTCTGCTGAACGACATCGACCGCGAGATCATCACGCTGGACCACGTCCCCGACGACGTGATCGCCACCATCGTGGCGGTGGAGGACAGCAAGTTCTGGCTGCACAACGGCGTGGACCTGCGAGCGACCGCACGTGCCCTGGTCTCCAACGTCTCGGCCGGCCAGATCGCGTCGGGCGGCTCCACCATCACCCAGCAGATCGTGAAACTGCGCGTCGTCGGCAGCGAGCGCAGCTTCAATCGCAAGATCCGCGAGGCGGTGATCGCGGCTCGGCTCGAAGAGGAATTCTCCAAAGAACAGATCCTGGAGTTCTACGTCAACGAGGTGTATCTCGGCAATGGGGCGTACGGGCTGCAGGCCGGGGCCGAGACTTATTTCGGCAAGAACGTCTCCGAACTGGACGTGGGCGATGCGGCCTTGCTGGCGAGTCTGATCCGCAGCCCAGGCCTGTTCGACGGGTTCGATCAGAACATCGAGACCATGACGCGACGCCGCAGCAGATCGCTGCAGCAGGCGGTGGACGCCGGAATCATCACCGAAGCGGAGCAGGAAGCGTTCGAACGGCGGCCGTTGCCGAGCCGCAATCTGTCGCCTCGCCGCACCGATGTCGCGCTTCGGCGCGACTACTTCTTGGTCGAGGTGCGCCAGGCGCTGCTGGCGAATCCGGCGCTCGGCGACACCTACCAGGCGCGCTTCAGTCAAGTGTTCGGCGGCGGTCTGCGGGTCTGGACGACGCTGCGCCCGGAGCTGCAGGCCGCCATGCGTGCCTCGGTGGCGGAGGTGCTGCCGGAAGGCACCGGCGAGTTCGAGGTGTCCATCGCGAGCGTCGATCCTGCAACCGGGGCAGTACACGGGTTCATCGGCGGGCCTGCGTTCAGCGATTCGGAGTTCAACCTCGCGACGCAGGGCCGGCGTCAGCCGGGCTCGTCGTTCAAGACCTACGTGCTCGCAGCAGCCATCGAGCGCGCCGGCCTGTACCCATTCGACACGATCAGCGGCCAAGGCCCGTGCGTGTTCCCCAATCCGCCCCAGGACGACTACGAGGTGAACAACTTCGGCCGCAGCGCCGGACGGGTGGCGACGCTGGAGGACCAGACGACGGCCAGCTCGAACTGCGCGTTCGTCCGGCTCGGTCTGATCACTGGGCTCGACGAGGTGGTGGGCACGGCGAATCGGCTGGTCGGCCGGACCGGCGAGAACGGCTTCCTGCCGTACCCGTCCATCTCGCTCGGCGCGCAGGAGATGTCGCCGCTGGAGCAGGCGGTGGCCTACGGCACGTTCGCCAACGGCGGGGTGCGGATGGAGCCGTACTATGTGACTCGCATCGAGAACAGCTTCGGCGAGGTGCTCTATGAGCACGTGCCGCGTGGCCGGCGGGTGGTGTCATCGACCACGGCCGACTGGGTCACCGCAGTGCTGGCACAGAACGTACGATCCGGCACCGGGACGCGTTCGGCGCTCGAGAGCGGGCAGGTCTCCGCAGGCAAGACCGGAACCACGCAGTCGTTCCACGATGCCTGGTTCGTGGGCTACACGCCGCAGATGGCCACCGCGGTGTGGATGGGCCACCCCGACGAGCAGGTCCCGATGGGCGAGATTCAAGGACGGCGTGCGACCGGAGGCTGGATTCCGGCGCGTGTCTGGTCGGCCTACATGGGGCGTGCGCTGAGCCAGACGCCGTTGCGAGCGTTCGCTCCGCCGCCTCCGCCGTCGCGAGCCGGCCAGTACCTGTTCTTGCCGGGGGACACCTGCTCGATCGAAGCCGAAGTGTCGCCCGCCGAGTCACCGGCCGAGTTCGATCTGCCGTGCAGCATGGTCCGCCCCACCGGGGCAGGCGAATTCGAGCCGTTGGCCGATGCCCTGTGCAATGTTGCCGTGCCGACCGGCGACGGCGGGACCAGACTGGAGTGGCTTCGCTGTGCTCGCATCGCTGACGAGCTGGCGGCGCGAGCGACGCAGCCGGTGGACGATGCTGTCGAGGATGGCACCGAGGATGCAGAAGGGTCCGAGCGGCCGGACGGCACTGACGGCACGGGCGCCGACGAGTCCGATGCAGGCGAGACGGGTGCCGAAGCGGACGTGAACGAAAGCGAGCAGGATGGCACCTGATGACCGCGTGCTCCACGGATCGGCAACCATGAACCCAGACTCATGAACCCAGACTCATGAACCCAGACACACAGAGTCCAGACGCACATGCAGCGAGCGCCTCGGCACCGAACGACCAGGACGAGGTGCCGACTCCGCTGGCCAATCGGCTGGAATGCCTCGCTCAGATCGCAGACGTGGACCTGCAGCTCGCTCAAATCGCCCACCGCGTCGCGCACCTGCCCGAACGGGCGATCCGGGACGACATCGCTGCCGAGCTGGACGCTTGTGCCTCCGAGACCGAGGCGCTCGATGCACAGATCGCCGAACTCGAACGTGAGCAGCGCAGGCACGAGGGCGAGATCGAACTCATCGAGGCCAAGCGGGCCGAGAACTCTGCCCGGCTGTACAGCAGCGGACTCACGTCGCCCAAAGAAGCCGAGGCGCTGACGGCTGAAGCAGCGGCGCTCAGCCGTCGCCAGACAGCCGTAGAGGATCATGTGCTCGAACTCATGGAGCGCTTGGAGCCGCTGGGCGAGACCCGTGCCCAGCTCGGACGTCGGCTGTCGGCCGCATATGGACGCATCGACGGCCTCGACAGCGTCATCAGTGCTGCTGAGGCCGAGGCAGCCAACCAGAGAGACCACGCACTCGGCGAGCGCGCAGCGCTGGTGCCCTGCGCCGATCCTGCCCAGCTGTCGGTCTATGAGCAGCGTCGAGCCCGCGCCCGCGGCGCGCCGGTCCTCGGTCGGCTCGTCGGCCGCACCTGTGGCGCGTGTCACCTCGGGATCGCCTCCATCGACTACGAGCGCATCGTCGGGCTCGAGGCCGGCGAACTCGCCGAATGCCCTCAGTGCGGCGCATTGCTGGTGCGTTGAGTACTGGCCGGCTGAGTGCTGGCCGGTGGCGTGCCGGCCGGCTGATCGGCAGTCCATGTGTGGGTGCCAGTCGCGGGCGCAGCAGACGCGGCTGCGAGCGATTTCGCTGATGCTGTTGTGGTTCGTGGCCACATCGCTCGCAGCCATGCGCTGGACGTTCGCAGACACGGCGATCGATCATCGTCTCATCGTGGCGGGCGCACTCCTGCCGGACGTGCTGCACGCCGCCGCCAGAGGGGCACCGCTGGCTCATTCGCTGGTCTTTCCCGTGTGCGGGCTCGGCGTCGTGATGCTGGCCACCATCGGGCGGCGGCGGCCGCGGCGGCGATGGCTGGCGCTGCCGATCGGCGTGTTCTGGCATCAGCTGTTCGACGGGGCCTGGATGCAGCCGTCGCTGCTGTGGTGGCCCTTCGCCGGCAGCACTGCTGCTACGACGCTGCCGCTGGCTTCGCGTGGCGTCTGGCTGATCTGCGTGATGGAACTCGCCGGACTGCTCGGCTGCTGGTGGATCTGGCGCTCGTCCGACCTGTCGCGCGACCCGCAAGCCCGCGCCCGCTTCTGGCGCACCGGACGGCTCGCCTACAGCAGCAGTCCGCGGTCTGGGCGAAGCGTCGGCTGATGAGGAACCTGCTGCGTCGCCGGCTTCATGGCGATGTCCGCACGCGGCGAACGCCGGCATCGAGGCTCCTGCGTCACGGACGCCGGTGCTGATCCTCGTGCGTCACGGACGCCGGTGCTGATCCTCGTGCGTCACGGACGCCGGTGCTGATCCTCGTGCGTCACGGACGCACGAGTGCCAACGCCGCGGGCTTGCTGCAGGGACGCATCGACCATGAGCTGGACGAGGTCGGCGCGCAGCAGGCGGAGCAGATCGCCATGGCTTTGGCGAACGGCGACCACCGGCCGGAGGCAATCGTCACCTCGCCGCTGACACGTGCCGTCCAGACCGCTGCGGCGACCGCCCGGCAACTGGGGCTGATGCCGTCGGTCGACGAGCGCTGGGCTGAACTGGCCTACGGCGATTGGGACGGCGTTGCGATCTCTGCAGTGCCGCCGCAGGCTTGGCTCAGCTGGCGCGCTGATCCCGCGTTCGCTCCGCCGCGCGGCGAGTCGTTGGCGGAGCTGAACGTGCGAATCACCGGCGCCTGCGAGGAGCTGGCGGCGCAGGCCTCGCAACGGAACATCGCCGTGTTCACCCACGTCTCGCCGATCAAGTCGGCAGTGCGGTGGGCGCTCGGCACCGATGAGGAGATCAGCTGGCGGATGCACGTCGCCCAGGCGCAGATCACCTGCATCGGATTCCGCAACGGAGCGCCCACCCTGCAGACGTTCAACGACACGTCGCACCTGAGCAGTCGCACCTGAGCAGTCATGCGCACGTTGCCGCGACCCACCGTCTGCTGCGATACCTACCGGCTGCTGCGATACCTGAAGCACCGTGGCGTCTTGGCCGCCGGGACCGTGCCGGCGATGTCGGCCGTGCGGTGAGCCGGCCTGTAGGCGGGATTCTGTCCGTCGGCTGCTGCCGCCGGGGTGGCCATCCATCTGAGCGGCCTACCCGAGATCATGAGACGGGCCGCCCGATCTCTGCTTGGCCTTGCTCCGGGAGGGGTTTGCCGATCCGCCGGAGTCGCCCCCAGCGATGGTGCGCCCTTACCGCACCGTTTCACCCTTGCCTGTGGCTGCGCACGTGGCCCAGCCCATCGGCGGTCTGCTCTCTGTTGCACTTTCCGTCGCCTTGCGGCGCCTGGTAGCGAGCCAGCTCCCTGCCCTGTGGAGTCCCGACCTTCCTCGAATTGCGTCGCCCGTGCGGCAACGCTCGTTGCGTGCCGTCGACACTGCGCAGCCCGCGGCCACCCGGCCGACTCACCGCAGCCGGTGAGGTTAGCGCTGTTGGTGCTGCGGACGCGAGGCGCTCATCGGAGTCGGGGGCGGTGCTGGTCTTGGCTGCGCAGCTGGTCTCGGCTGCGCGGCTGTTTGCGGCTGCGGGGCGGGTCGGCGGTCAGCGACGGCCGTCGCCGGCTGAACATGCCGGCCAGCAGACCGCCCAACGACGCCAGCGATGCTGCCAGCAGCATCGCGAGCGGAAGGCCCAGCGGTGCCACCGCCTCGCCGGTGCCGAATCGGCGGATCAGCTGCACCACCACGGCCAGCACCATCACCGGACCAGAGCTCAGCACTGCGGCGGTCAGTCGGTGTGCCGTCGAGCGGGCCGCGGCAACTGCTCCTCCGGCGATCAGTCCTGCGAACAGCAGTCCGTTGACGGCGTAGGCGGCTGCGGTTCGTTCCCGCACCAGTGTGCCGATCACGACGCCGACTGCCAGCGCAGTCCCGGTGGACACCAGTGCTCCCGCCACCACCGCTCGAGGCTCGACGGTGCGACCGAAAATCTGCAGCAGGCTGCGCATGAGACGCAATTGTGCCTGGCTGCATTGGGCTTCACCGCATGGGGGCTCACTGCACTGGACAGCGCAGCAACATTGCGTCTTGACAATCTGCGATGCATCGGCAAGATTGCGCCACAGATGCCCTCCGCCACTGCCGTCGAGCGCTCCTCGTCCGGATCGGCGAGCACACCTTCGACACTGGCGCGTGTGCCGACGAGCGACCCCATGCGGATCCTCGTGGACCGACACGGCGGACTCACGACTGACCTGTTGGCGTGGCAGCGACACGCGGCATGCCGGGGCCTGAGGGCCGAGATCTTCTTCCCGCCAGACGGCGACGACACCGACCATGACGACACCGCATTCGAGGCCAAAGCGGTCTGCGCCGTCTGTTCGGTATCGGGCGACTGCCTGGAGTACGCCATAGCAGTGCGGGAAAAGAACGGTGTCTGGGGCGGGCAGACTGCAGCGGAACGTGTGCGCATCATTCGACGACGCCGCCGCGCTGCGGCGCGTGCTCGCAACGGTCAGTCGTCGGCCCGTCCTGACTGATGAGCACCGCTTGATGGACGGCGCTTGATGGACAGCGCAGGGATGGGCAGCGCCGCTGCTGATCCGCACCATGCTCACCCCCTCGAGCATTTCGGCGGGTGGAAGGCGGTGCTCACGGACCTCGTCGCGGGCATCGATCTGAGCCCCGAAGTAGCGCGGGCAGCTCTGGGCGCCATCTTGAGCCAGCGAGCCACCGATGCCCAGCTGGCGGGCTTCGTCATCGCCTTGGGCATGAAGGGCGGCTCGGTCCCAGAACTCACCGGCCTGGTGGACGCCATGCACGACGCCGCCGTGCCGCTGAGCGTGCCCGCCGGCGCCATTGACATCGTCGGCAGCGGAGGCGCCCCGGTTCGCCAGCGACACGCGCTCAGCGTGTCCACCATGGCGGCCTTCGTTGCTGCGGCTGCGGGAGCAGTGGTGTGCAAGCACGGCTCGGTTGCCGCGTCGTCGTCGTCGGGCTCGTTCGACACGCTGGCCGCGCTGGGGCTGGCGACCGAGCTGGACGGACCGAGCGTAGAACGATGTGTGTCGGAGATCGGCTTGGGTTTCGCCTTCGCCAAGACGTTCCACCCAGCGATGCGCTTTGCAGCCTCGGTGCGGGCAGAGCTGGGCGTGCCCACTACTTTCAACTTCCTCGGACCGCTGTCGAATCCGGCCCGCGTCAAGCGGCAGGTGCTCGGCGTGAGCGACCCGGTGATGGCGCCACGAGTCGCCGGGGTGCTCGCGGCGCGCGGTTCGAAGCGTTCGCTGGTGGTACACGGCGCCGATCGTCTCGACGAGATCACGCTGACCGATCTCACCCGCATCTACGAGGTGCGCGACGGCGAGATCGTCGACGAGTACCAGTTCGACCCGGCATCGATCGGGGTCGAACGCGTGAATCGAGCCGAGCTGTGGGGGGGAGGACCGCAACAGAACGCCGAGATCCTCCGAGCCATCGTGGCAGGCGAGGAGACCGGCGCCAAGGCCCGGATCGTGGAACTCAATGCGGGTGCCGGCTTGGTGGTTGCCGGCTTGGCGGAGAATTTCGCGGAGGGTGCCGAGCTGGCGCACGCGGCGGTGGCCGACGGCCGCGCTGCGGCCAAGCTGGAGTCTGCTGTCAGGCTGACGAACGAGTTGGCCTCAGCGTCGTCTGCCGACGGCGCGGCCTAGCGTGGCTGCTTGAGCGTGGTGGTGGGTCTGTCGTTGCCCTTCGGGGTCGGCGACGTCGTCCGCTTGGCCGACACGTCCGATGAGCGCCGTGCTTCGCTGGTGGGAACGACGGCAGTGGTCACCGGGGTTCGTCCCGGCGACCGGCGCGTCATGGCGGTGGTGGACTTCGACGGCGGCCCCGCCGAGACTGTTTTGGTGTACGGCATCGACGACGTCGAGGTCGTCGAGCGCTATCGCCATGGCGTGCCCTGAGCGTGCCCTCGGCCAGAGGCGACCATGCAGGCACGCTGCGACCGTCAGGTGCGGCTGGTCAGCCTGCGCAGGAGTCCGCGCCGCCGCGTGTCCTGCGGCGCCGGCACTTCGACCGAAGCGAGCGCAGCGGCAAAGTCGGCGCCGCTCGCGTAGCGCGCGTCGGGTGCTTTGGCCATGGCGGTCAGGATGATCTGCGCAAGATCGGCCGGCACGCCCCGCTCCGCGGGATCGGGCGGGGGCGTCCGCACGTGCGCGTGCAGCAAGTCGTTGCGCTCTCCGTAGAAGGGCGCCGAGCCCACTGCCAGCGCGTAGAGCGTCGTCCCGAGGCCGTAGATGTCGGTGCGTGCATCGACGGGCTGCGCGAGCGCTTGCTCGGGGGACAGGTACATGGGTGATCCGTACACCCGGCCCGGCGGCGACGCAGGACCGTCGAGGTCGTGCGCCAAGCCGAAATCGAAGAGCACGGCTCGGTCTGGGCTGCTGGATTGAGGGCTGCTGGATTGAGGGTCGTCGGATGGCGCGCCGTCGGACCGAGCATCCAGCATGATGTTCGATGGCTTCACGTCCCGGTGGACGATCCGATGCCGGTGGACGTGATCCAGCGCGGCGCAGATCTGCTGGATCACGGCGATGCCCTCGGCAAGGCTCGGCGGCCGACGGCTTGCGCACCGGTCGGCCAGTGTCTCGCCGTCCACGATCTCCATCTCCATGAAGTGGGCGCCGCCGATGACCCCCGCGCCGTGGACGGCCAGCACATTGGGGTGGTCGAGGCGTGCCATCAGCTCGTACTCCTGCTCGAACAGGGAGCGGATCTCCGCGCGTGCCTCGGCGAACGGCGTCAGCACCTTGAGGCCGACCTCGTCGCCCTTTGGCGTCGTCGCCCGGTAGCAGTGAGCGACCGTGCCGCGCCCGAGGAGTCCGGTGATCTTGTACGGGCCGTACTGGCGGCCGACCCAGACGTCTGTGTGGTTGTCGTACATCGCACCGGCCGCGGCTGGAGAGCCGGACGCAGCTTAGGGAACGGCAGAACCGAAGTGCCGGCATAGGGGCTGGCGGCAGCGCGGGCTGCCGCTAGCAGGGGCTGTGCAACGGCACACTTGAGCGATGGCAACCGCCGCCGCGTCGAGCCTGCTGGAACCGATACGCCAGGCGTGTGCTGACTCCGGCATCGACGCAGTTGGGGTCACCGACGTCGCACCTTTCACACATGCGCGCCGGGCGATCGAGGAACGCAAGGCAGCTGGACTGCACGCCGGCATGTGGTTCACCTATGGGCGGCCCGAGCGTTCGACGACCCCGGCCGACATCTTGCCTGGGGCGCGCAGCATGGTGGTGTGCGCCCGCCGCTACCGGCCGCCCGACGCCGGCGACAGGCGGTTCGACCGGCACCGGAGCGGGACGGTGGCCGCCTACGCGGCCGACGACGCCTACGTGCGCCTGCGAGCTGGGCTGGACCGAGTCTGCAGCGTCCTGGAGGCCGGAGGCGCTCGCGCGGTGACGGTCTGCGATGACAACCGCTTGGTCGATCGCGCCGCTGCCGTGCGTGCCGGCCTGGGCTGGCTGGGCCGCAACACCATGCTGCTGTCACGAGAGCTCGGGTCGTGGAACGTGCTGGGCTCGGTGATCACCACCGCTGCGCTGCCGGTGTCGGACCATATGCAGACCGACGGGTGCGGCAGCTGCCGCATCTGCCAGTCGGCCTGTCCGACCGGAGCGCTGGACACGGCGGGAGTGCTCGATGCGAACCGATGCCTGGCCTGGCTGCTCCAGGCGCCGGGCGTCTTTGCGGCCCAGTACCGCGTCGCCTTGGGCGACCGGCTCTATGGCTGCGATGACTGCCAGGCCATGTGCCCGGTCAATGATCCCGCAGCCGAGCCTCTGCGCAGCCGGCCCCGGCCAGTGAACATTCGTCACCGTCGCAGCAGCGTCGATGTCGTCGAGATGCTTCGCATGGCCGACGATGAGCTCATGGCGGCCTTCGGGCACTGGTACGTGCCGCGTCGCCAGCCTGCCTACTTGCGACGCAACGCGCTCGTCGTGCTCGGCAACGTGGGCGACCCCGGCTCGCCGGCCGTCGAGGAGGTGCTGCGTCGGGCGCTGTCGTCGCCGAATGCGATGATCGCTGCGCATGCGGTGTGGACGGCGCGTCGGCTGGGGCGCGACGATCTCGTGGCACAAGCGCGAGCCGGCGGGCTCGAAGACCGGGACGCCGACGGTCTGGTGGCCGCAGAACTTGCCAGGCCGGTGTGCGTGGCACGCACGGCGAGCTGATGCGGCCCCACCTGCTCGTCACCAACGACTTCCCGCCCAAGATCGGCGGCATCCAGAGCTACCTGTGGGAGCTGTGGCGCCGCCTGCCGCCGGAGGCCGCCACCGTGCTCACCACGCCGCACCGCGGCGCTGCGCCCTTCGACGCTGCCGCGCCGATGCGCGTGCTGCGGACGCGCGAACGCGTGCTGCTGCCGCGTCCGAGCCTGGTCAGGCGCATTCGTGCGGTGGCCGACGACGTCGGCGCGGAGCTGGTGCTGCTCGACCCGGCTGTTCCCCTCGGCATGGTTGGGCCGCGACTGGGCATTCCCTACGGCGTCGTGCTGCACGGCGCCGAAGTCACGGTGCCGGCGAGGCTGCCGGGCATCTCCGGCGTGCTGTCCGGCGTGCTCGAAGGCGCCTCGGTCGTCATCTCCGCCGGCGGGTACGCCGCGGCTGAAGCTCAGCGATGCGCATCTCGCCGGCTGCCGGTGCGCGAGGTGCCTCCGGGGGTCGATGTTGCCCGGTTCGTGCCCCTGTGCGCCGAGGAGCGGCTGCGCGTCCGACGAGCATTCGGCTTGGACGCAGGGCCGCTGGTGGTCTGCTTGAGCAGGCTGGTCCCGCGCAAGGGCTTCGATGCGGTCATCGAAGCTGCAGCGCGTCTGCGGGCCGAGCATCCGGGGCTGCAGGTGGCCGTTGCCGGCGCTGGACGTGACCGTCGGCGCCTTGAGCGGCTGGCGCGCCGCTGTGGCGCAGCGGTCGTCTTCTCGGGCCGAATCGGCGACGAGGAGGTGCCGCGGTTCATGGCGATGGGCGATGTCTTCGCCGCGCCGTGCCGCAATCGGTGGGCGGGACTCGAGCAGGAAGGATTCGGCATCGTGTTCGTCGAGGCTGCTGCGTGCGGGGTGCCCGTCGTGGCAGGCAGGTCCGGAGGCAGCCACGAAGCAGTGGTCCATGGCCGGACCGGACTGATCGTGGAACGCCCCACCGAGGTGGACGCGGTGGCCGAGGCGATCGACGAACTGCTGTCCGGCGAGAGCCGGCGGGCGGTGATGGGGGCTGCTGCGCGGCGCGAGACCGTGCAGCGATTCTCCTGGGACCTGCTCGCCGCCGAACTCGAAGCGGCGCTGTCCTAACCGGGCCGGGAGCGCATTGCGTACACTTGCGCGATCTTCGGAGAACCGACCCGCAACGAGACGGCATGCGGAGGCGGGACGCAGCAATGATCGACGAGATGACGATGACCACGATCGTGGCTGCGTCACCGCAGGACTGCTACGCGCTCATCTCCGACATCGAGCGCTACCCCGAGTGGGCGACCGACGTTCGTGCAGCCACGGTGACAGCGCGTGATCCCGACGGGCGGGCGACGCAGGCATCGTTCCGCGTCGCGGCGCTCGGGCGGACCGCTGACTACACGCTCGCTTACGACCATGGCGGCGCTCCGCAACGCATCTCCTGGAAGCTGATCGACGGCGACGTCGTCAAGCAGCTCGACGGCAGGTACGAATTCAATCCCGCAGCTGGGTCCGTTCACGTTGGGCCGGTCCGCACGGAGGTCGTGTACCAGCTCGCGCTGGAGCTCGCGGTGCCGCTGCCCGGCTTCGTCAAGCGCCGCGCGGAGCGTCGCATCGCGCACACCGCGCTGGCTGACTTCGCGGCCCGCCTCGAAGCCGATCTCGCCGGCTAGGGCGCGAGCGCCGACCTCAAGCACCATGGAGTTCCGACGCATCGGCGGCCTGCCGCCGTACGTGTTCACCGTCATCGACTCGCTGAAGATCGAGCGTCGGCGTGCGGGTGCCGACGTGATCGACCTGGGGTTCGGCAATCCGGACCTGCCGTCTTCGGAGCGGGCAGTGGACAAGCTGGCCGATGCGGCCCGCAATGCCCGCAACCACCGGTATTCGGCCAGCCGCGGCATCCCGAAGCTGCGTGCCGCCGTCGGCGACCTGTACCGGCGCAAGTGGCAGGTCGAACTCGATCCCGACACCGAGATCATCAACACGATCGGCGCCAAAGAGGGCTTCTCTCACTTGATGTGGACGGTGCTGGGGCCGGGCGACGCCTGTTTGGTGCCGACGCCGTCCTACCCGATTCACCTCTTCGGTCCGCTGTTGACCGGCGCAAGCGTGCGCGAGGTGCCTCTCGACGTCGGCGAGACGTTCTTCGAGCGCCTGGTCGAGCGCTTCGAGTACTCGTGGCCGCGGCCTCGGGTGATCGTTCTGTCGTTTCCGCACAATCCCACGACTGCGTGCGTCGATCTGGAGTTCATGCAGCGCATCGTGGATTTCGCGCGCGAACGAGAAGTGCTGCTCGTCCACGACTTCGCCTACGCAGATCTGGGCTACGACGGCTACGAGCCGCCGTCGATCCTGCAGGCGCAGGGCGCGATGGAGGTCGCGGTGGAGTTCTACAGCCTGACGAAGTCGTTCTCCATGGCCGGCTGGCGGGTCGCGTTCTGCGTCGGCAACGCCGAGGTCGTGGCGGCGCTCGCCAAGCTCAAGAGCTACCTCGACTACGGCACGTTCCAGCCGATCCAGATCGCAGCGACGGTGGTGATGAACGAGGAACGCGACTATCCCGGCGAGATTCGGGAGACCTACCGCAATCGGCGGGATGTCTTGGTGCGCGGGCTGGGCCGTATCGGCTGGCCGCTGGCGCCTCCGCGAGGGACCATGTTCGCTTGGTCGGAGATCCCAGAGCCGTACCGGCACCTGGGCTCGGTGGAGTTCTGCAAGCTGGTGGTTGCCGAGGCGAACGTCGCACTGTCTCCTGGCGTCGGCTTCGGCCCGGGCGGCGAGGGTCACGTGCGCTTCGCGCTGGTCGAGAACGAGCATCGCATCCGCCAGGCCATCAGCCAGCTGCGCGGCGCCTTGGACCTGCTGACGCCCGCCGAGTGACTCGAGCGCCGCTCGGGCTGCGACGCCTGGGCTGGGCCAGCTGCTACCAGCGCAGGGTTCGCTCGAGCGCCTGTCGCCACAGCGCGTGCAGCCGGTCGGCGTCCGCACGGTCGCCGGTGGGCTCGAAACGGCGATCCAGCTTCCAGGCCGAGGCTGCGTCCGCCGGGGACGACCACACGCCCTCGGCCAGCCCGGCCAGCATCGCCGCGCCCATGGCAGTGGTCTCGGTCACCTCGGGTCGGCTCACCGGGGCGTCCAGCTGGTCGGCTTGGATGGCGCACAGCAGATCATTGACTGCGGCGCCGCCGTCGATCCTCAGTTCGGCGACGGGACGGCCCACCGCGGCATGCATCGCTTCTGCGACGTCGCGAGTCTGCAGTGCCATGGACTCCACAGCAGCCCGTGCGATGTGGGCCGGGGTGGCCGCGAACGTGAGGCCCATGATCGCGCCACGAGCGCTCGGATCCCACCAGGGACTGCCCAGACCGGCGAAGGCCGGCACCACGACCACTCCGGCGCTGTCGGGCACGCTGCGGGCGAGCGATTCGATCCCGGCCGGGTCGGCGGCCCCGGCCAGGACGCCGCACAGCCAGCCCACGGTCGCGCCGGTGGCAAAGATCGATCCTTCGAGCGCGTAGGTGCGGCCGGTGCCCAAGTCCCATGCCACGGTCGTGAGCAGCCCGTCGACCGGCTGCGGGCATCGCTCGCCGACATTCATCAGGACGAACGATCCGGTGCCGTAGGTGTTCTTGGCCATGCCCGCCTCATGGCAGCCTTGGCCGAACAGAGCAGCCTGCTGATCGCCTGCCACGCCGCTCAGCGCGATCCCCGGCCCCAGCGCCGTCGTGTCCGCCGTGCGGCAGAACCGACCGGCCGACGGGCGAATGTGTGGCAGCGAGTCGATCGGCACCGACAGCAGGTCGCACATCGACGTCGACCAGGCGCCCGAAGCGAGGTCGTACAGCAGCGTGCGTGAAGCGTTGGTGGCATCGGTGGCGAACGCTGAGCCGCCGCTCAGCTTCCAGATCAGCCAGCTGTCCACCGTGCCGACAGCCAGATCAGGATGCACGGGCACGCCGCCGTGGCGCAGCAGCCACTCGGCCTTGGTGCCGCTGAAGTACGGGCTCAGCACCAGACCCGTGCGCCGACGGACCTCAGGCAGGTGGCCGTCAGCCTCCAGCTGCTCGCAGCGGCCTGCGGTGCGGACGTCCTGCCACACGAGTGCGCGTGCGAGCGGCTCGCCGGTGCGACGGTCCCATGCCACGACCGTCTCGCGCTGATTGGCGATGCCGACAGCGGCCACCGCCGCAGGACGCCCGTCGTCTCGGGTCCGCAGGGCGGCGCACAGCTCGCTCAAGGTCAGCGTCGTGGCTTCCCAGATGTCGTTCGGGTCGTGCTCGACGAGGCCCGGGCCGGGATAGTGCTGCGGGAACGGTCGGTAGGCGTAGGCCAGCTCGGCACCGGTCTCGTCGATGGCCATGGAGCGCACGCCGGTGGTGCCGGCATCGATCGCGATCACGACGGCCATGTCGCCTGCTTTCGCTGTTGCCCCGGCCCGAGATGGCCGGCCTCAAGATGCCAGACCTCGAGATACCGGACCTCGAGATACCAGACCGTACCGAGGTATCGAAGTAGGGTCGCACGCCGTGAGGATTCTCGTGGTGGGCGCTGGCGAGGTCGGAAGCTACATCGCTGAGCGCCTCAGCCGTGAGGGCAACGACGTCGTCGTCATCGACCGGCACTCCGGACGCCTCGACACGCTTGCGTCCGAGGTGGACCTGCTCACCGTCAACGGCAGCGGCACCAATCCTTCGGTGCTCGCTGAGGCGGGCCTCGCCCGAGCCGACTTGGTCGTCGCGGTCACCGACTCCGACGAGGTCAACCTGCTGGCGTGCATGCAAGCCAAGCAGGCGGGTGTCCCCGCGACGGCGGCTCGCTTGGCCGACAGCGACCTGCGGGGCCCGCCAGGGCGCAGCCTGCGACATGCCATCGGCGTGGACCTGGTGCTCGATCCCGACGAGCAGACCGCCGACACCATCATGGATCTGCTCGTGTACCACGGGGTGTCCGACATCAACGAGCTGGCCAACGGCGAGGTGCTCGTCGTCGGTGCGCACCTCGCGCCGGACGCGCCGCTGGTCGGCAAGACCATGGCCGAGGTCGGGGCCTACTACGAGCCTGAGTGGGACTTCATCTTCGGCGCGCTCTCGCGCCACGGCGAGATCACGGTGATGCGTCGGGACACGACGCTGCAGCCCAACGACCTGCTGAGGGTGGTCTGCCGGCGCCAAGGCCGGCGAGAGCTCATGGAGATCATGGGCCTGCACCGAACCGATCTGAGACGCGTGATGATCCTGGGTGGAGGCAGGACCGCAGGGCTGCTGGCCGGCCGGCTGCTGGAGCGCCGCATCGAGGTCGTCATCGTCGAGCAGCACCATGAGCGCTGTCTCGAGCTCAGCGAGCGCCACGCGGGGGCGCTGGTGCTGCACGGCGACATCACCGACATCGACGTGCTGGCACGGGAGGACATCGGCAGCTTCGATGCCGTGGTCGCCGTCACCGGCGAGGACGACGCCAACGTGCTGGCGTGCCTGTATGCGAAGTCCGAGGGTGCCAGCGAGACGGTTGCCGTGGTGCATCGCCTGTCGCTGCTGCCGTTGCTGGAGCAAGTCGGCATCGATGCGGCGCTGTCTCCGCGCACAGCGAGCGCCAACATGGTCCTGCGCATGGTCCGCGGGGACGTCACCGCCGTGGCGACCTTCCTCGAAGGCGACGTCGAGGTGCTGGAGTTCGAGGTCGGCTCGGGTTCGGGCGCCGACGGTTCGCGGGTACGGGACCTGCACCTGCCGGGCCAGATGCTGCTTGCGGCCATCGTGCGCGACGGCAAGGCCCGCATTGCTCGGGGCCGGAGCGAGCTGCGAGCACGCGATCACGTGGTCGCCTTCGTGACGCCTGACTGCGTGGACGAGGTCAAGCAGGCCTTTCGGTGACGCCTCGTCCGGCTCGCCGGGCGCCGCAGCGCGACAAGCTCCGCTGGCTGATGGTGCGAGCCGCGCGCGCCGCCGATGACGCGCTGCACTGGTGGGCACGGGGGCCCTACGAATCCAGCGTGGCGGTCACGGCGCTGGTGGTGCTGGCCAGCTCGCTGCCGGTCTTCGTTGCCTGTGCGCTGTTCGATCTGGTGGCGGGAGGGCGTGTGGCTGCGAGCGGCGAGTCCGGTGCTGATGCGACGGCGCTGCTGATCGCGGGCTGTGCCGTCTCGGCGGTCGCTCTCGGTCTGCTGCGGCTGTGCAGGTTCGAGCGACGCATCGGCGAGCGTCAGGCATTCACTGCGCTGGTGATCGGCTCGTTCGCAGCGGTTGCGGCCGTGGCGGTGGCGCACGTGGCGACCGGCGCGGTGGCGCCCACGGCGCTGGCGACGGCGTTCGTCGAGGCCGCTGCCACGGTCACCGGCACCAACAGCACGGCGATCTCCCCGGCAGAACTCGGCGGCGGCATGCTGGCCCTGCGCGCAGTCGGGCAGTGGCTCGGCGGCGCGGCATTCATCGTGGTGCTCGTGCGCGTGCTGCCGCACCTGGGCGTCGGCGGCCTCGATGCCGACGGGGGAGTGGCGACACGCTCGGCTCGCCGGCTGGCGCCGCGCAGCGCCGGCACCATGGGCCGTCTGCTGCTGCTCTACGGAGCGCTCACCGTGCTGGTGGCCGTCGGCTACGCGCTGGCTCGCATGCCGCTGGCGCACGCTGGACTGCACGCGTTGACCACGACCTCGACCGGCGGCTTCTCCACCCAGGCCGGATCGCTGGGCAGCTACGAATCCGCCGCGATCGAGTGGGTGGCGATCTTCGGCATGGCCGCCGCCGGTGTCAGCCTTCCGCTCATGTACTTGGCGATTCGGCGCCGCGAGCCGGCGCGCTTCGTCCGCAGCTACGAGTTCCGCACATACCTGATGCTGACCGTCGGCGCTGCGGCGTTGGTGGCGCTGTGGTCTGGCGGCGACTTCGGCCATGAGCACCTTCGCAGGTCGCTGTTCGCCGTCGTGTCGGCGATCTCCACGACCGGCTTCGAAGCCGCGTCGTTGGTCGGCCTCTCCAGCGGCGCCGTCGCGGCGCTGTTGACGCTCATGGCGATCGGCGGCATGGGCGCCTCGATGGCCGGCGGCTTCAAGGTGGTGCGCCTGCTGACGCTCACCTCCTACATCGGGCGCGAGCTGCGCCGCGCCGTACACCCGTCCCTCGCACAGCGGCTGCGGCTCGGACGCTCGACGGTCTCGGAGTCCACCATGAGCCGCATCGTGGGGGAGCTGCTGCTGGCGGTGCTGCTGGTCATCCCTGCCGCCGTGGTGTTGGCGGCGAGCGGGCTCGACGTGGTCGGCGCGCTCAGCTATGGAGTGTCCGCGTTGTCGACGGTCGGGCCTGCGGTCGGCGCAGCCGGCTCGACGGAGCATCTGGCGTCGCTCGACGGGACGGGACGCGTCGCCGCAGGACTGCTCATGCTGTGCGGACGGATGTCGGTGACCGCTGCGTTGGTGGCGCTGAGTGTCGCTTTGCATCCGGCAGCTGCTGCTTGGCGACGGGCATCGCGGGTCCGGCGCAGGTCCATGGGCGACATGCTGCGATGAACGGCCCAACCACAGGAGCGGGGCGACGCTTCGAGTCCACGCCAGTACACGTGAGCGGGCTGGCGCTGGTGTTCGTGGCGACCGGCATGGCGATCTCCGCCGGTGTCGCACTGGTCGACGGCGGAGGCGGCACCTTCGCGCTGGTCGCCTCCGCAGCGGTCACCGCGAGCGTGGGCGGCGCCATGATGGGCAGCACCACCGCATCGGCGCGTTCGGATTCGCCGCTGGCCTTCGCCTCGGTGGCGTGGGCGTGGCTGGCCGTCTCGCTGGCCGGTTCGATGCCGTACCTGTTCAGCGGCGTGGTCCCGTGGAGCGAGGCCGACAACGCGCTCTTCGAGTCGGTCTCAGGCTTCACCTGCACCGGTGCCACCATCTTGGCCGACATCGACGGCGTGGCCCACGGGATCCTGTTCTTTCGCAGCATGACGCAGTGGTTCGGCGGCATGGGCCTGATTGTGCTGGCCGTGAGCGTGCTGCCCGCGCTGAAGGTCGGCGGCTTGGAGCTCATCGCCAACGAGGCGCCCGGACCGACGGCAGACCGCTTCACGCCGCGCGTTGCAGCCACGGCGCGGCGGCTGTGGCTGTTGTACGCAGGATTCACGCTGGCTGTCGCAGCGGCGCTGCTGGCTGCCGGACTGAGCGTGTTCGACGCGGTCGCGCACGCCTTCACCACGGTTGCCACCGGGGGATACTCGACGCACACGGGATCCATCGCGCACTTCGACTCGCTGGCTGTGGAGCTGGTGGTGATGACCGGCATGATCGTCTGCGGCGCCAGCTTCTCGATCCACTGGCACACCATCATGCGCACCCGGTCGAAGCTGCGGGGCTACTCAGAGCTGCGCTGGTACCTGAGCCTGATCGGCGGCGCAGCGATCGCTGTGGCGCTGCTCAACTCGGGCAGGCTGAGCCTCGGCTCGAACCTTCGAGAGGCGGCCTTCTACGCCGTGTCGTTGGGCTCCAACACCGGCTACGGCCTCTACGACTACACCGACTCGCAGCGCTGGACGCCTGCTGCGCAGCTGGTGCTGCTGGTGCTGTTCCTCGTGGGCGGCATGACCGGCTCCACGGCCGGCGGCATGAAGGTGCTGCGCTTGCAGATCGTGGTCCGCTATGCCGTCCGCGAGGTCATTCGGGCCCGCCATCGCAGAGCGGTGCTGCCGATGCGCCTCGGTGACACCACGGTGGCCGAGGACGTTGCGGCGCGGGCGCTGGGCTTCGTGCTGCTGTATCTGGGGCTTGCCCTAGTCGGCGGCATTGTGATGACCGCTTTGGGCAACGATCTGGAGACCGGGTTCTCCGGCGCAGTGTCGGCCGTCGGCACCGTCGGGCCGGCGCTGGGCGAGGCCGGGCCGACGGCTTCGGCGCTGGAGTTCGCACGCCAGTCGCGGCCGGTGATGATGGTGTTGATGCTGTTCGGCCGCCTGGAGGTGTTCCCGACGATGCTGATGTTCGCAGCCGTGGCGCGAGCCGCCACGCGCTCGCGCTACAGCAGGCCCGCCACCGGCCGCGGCGTTCGCAGGCTTACCCGCAGGCCGTCTCGGCGCACTGATCGGTCACCGTGCTGATCGGTCAACGCAGGGCGGCCGAGCGCAGCGGCGCGGGCGGCATCAGCTCGCCGTAGTCCTCGACGCGCAAGGCGCGAGGCAGCTGGCCCGGCGGCGTCTGCGCGATGGCCCCAGCGCCGTCGGGCAGCGACTGGGCGACTCCGTCGAGGAAGAACCTCACGCCTTGACTGTCACGTGCGAGCGCCGAGGCGGTGAACACGATCTGCGCCGCTGACCGCACCCGCTGCGCACCTTCGACTTCGAAGAAGACGTCGTTGAGGTGTACCGAGATGACGTTGTTGCGCAGCAGCTGTACGTCCACGAACTCGGTGCCCGCCGGGATCGCGGACTCGAGTCCGTTCTCTGCTTCGGTCGGCGTCGGTCCGGCCAGCAGGCTGTTGAGGGGCGCATCGAGGAAGACCGGCGCAGCCAGCGACCTTTGCAGCTCCACGAGCACCCCGTCGCGCAGGAAGTACACCGGGTGCAGCGACGTGTCAGGCGTCTTGGCCGCTGCGCCGACGACGGGCCGATATGGCTCATCAGCGGCGTCGGGAAACAGGCCGGCAGGCACGTGGACGCTGGTCGGGCCGTCGTCGATCGGCAGTCCGCAGGCAACACTCGTGACGACGCACGCCCCCAGCGCGCCGAACGATCTCCACCCGGCGCGGCGAGACCTCATCGGTGTCCCGCAGTCCCGTGCCCCGCTATGGGCAGCTCGACCACGAAGCTCGCTCCGCGTCTGCCGTCGGGGAGCGATTCGACATGCACCGAGCCGCCGTGACGTCGGGTGTGCTCGTACACCAGGGCCAGTCCCAGACCAGCCCCGGTGCCGGCGCCTCGCTTGCGCGCCGCTGCGCCGCGAGCGAAGCGTTCGAAGACCAGCTCGCGCTCTGACGGCGCGACACCCGGCCCGTTGTCCTCGACAGCGATCCGCACGGAGTTGCCGGGCCGGGAGATGGCTACACGGGTGGCGCCGCCGCCGTGCTTGTCGGCGTTGCGCAGCAGATTGTCGAACACCTGTGCGAGGCCGCGCTTGTCGCCGATCACCACGGCGTCCTCAGCACCGGCGCCGACCTCGAGGTCCACGTCGGGCTCAAGGGCACGGACGCGATGCTGCACCAATTCGGTGACGTTCACCAGACCCCGTTCGAGCACCGAGTTCTCTGCGTCGGGCCGCGAGATCTCCAACAGGTCCTGCACCAGCTGCTGGAACCTGTCGACGTCTGCGGCCAGCAGGTCCAGTGCAGTCCGCGCGTGTGCCGACAGCTGGTCACGGTGTCCGTTCAGGAAGTCGATGGAGGCCCGCAGCGTCTGCAGCGGCGATCTCAGCTCGTGGCTCACATCGGACGCGAAGCGCGCATCGCGGGCGATCCTGCGCTCCATGGCATCGGCCATGTCGTTGAACGACTTGACGATCACGGCGAGATCAGGATCGTCGCTGGGATCGACGCGGGTGTCGAATCGGCCCCGAGCGATGGAATTCGCAGCATCGGACACGGTCGCCAGCGGTCGCAGCAGCCGTCCGCCGGCCCATGCACCGACGGCCACCCCGATCAACACGGTCAGCGCGGCGCCGCCGCCGAGAATCAGGCGCAGGCTGGCGAGCGTGGCCTCGATCTCCGACAGCGGAACCACCTCGAAGTACAGCGTCTCGCTGAGCTGCGAGACCGCGGCCGGGCGCAAGCGCAGACCGAGCGCGAGCTGGCCGCCGCCGTCGAGTCGGTAACGCATCACGTGGGCCCGCCCGGATCGTTCGACCGCCTCGATGAGTGCGGCCGGAAGATCGTTGGGCACCAGCGACGGCGATCGCCACGTGTCGGGTCCCGTGCGAACGATGGAGCGGCTGCCGCCCAGGCTCGGCAGCGACTCGAGCAGCACCGCGAAGTCGGGGCTCTCCGCGCGCAGCGAGTTCTGCACCTGTGTGGCGTTCGCGAAGAACTGTGCCTGTGAGGAATCCTGACGGAGCCGCAGCATCGAGCCTCGCGAGAGGCTGTAGGTCATCACCACCAGCAGGAAGGCCGCCAGCGTCGCGCCGAGCGTGAACGCACCGACGACGCGCGCGCGCAGCGGAAGCCGGCGCAGGGGCCGCGGCCTGCCCAGACTCACTCCGGACTCTCAGCCGGAGGCCCGCAGCTTGTAGCCCAAGCCGCGAGCCGTCACCACGTAGCGAGGATCGGCAGGGTCGTCCTCGATCTTGAGCCGAAGCCGACGCACGTGTACGTCGACGAGTCGGCCGTCGCCGAAGTAGTCGTAGCCCCAGACCCGTTCGAGCAGATGTTCGCGGCTCATCACCTTGTTGGGATGGTCAGACAGCTCGCACAACAGACGGAACTCGGTCTTGGTCAAGTGCAGCTCCTGCCCGCACTTGGTCACCACGCCCTCGTCGGGCACGACCTCGAGGTCTCCGAATGCTCGGGGCAGTCCGCTGCCGTCCACCGTCCGGCTTCGCCGCAGCAGCGCTCTGATGCGGGCGAACAGCTCGTTGGGGGCAAACGGCTTGGTGAGGTAGTCGTCGGCGCCGGCTTCGAGTCCCGCCACGATGTCGTGGGTGTCGTCGCGGGCGGTCACCATGATGATCGGCACGTGACTCACTCGCCGGATGGATCGGCACAGCTCGAACCCGTCGAGTCCGGGAAGCATGATGTCCACGAGCACCACGTCGGTGCTCTCGGGCACGAAGCGCTCGAGGGCTTCTTCGCAGGACTCCGCTTCGCTGACCTGCCAGCCTTCGTCCTCGAGCGCCAGGCGCAGCGTGGTGCGGATGCGTTCGTCGTCTTCGACCGCGAGGACGTTCATGGTCGCCGTCGAACCGTCGTCGCGCCCGACCGCCGTGCGAGCGAGCTCGAAGCAGCCGCGTCCGGCCCGGAACGCGGCGCGCGTCCGCGTGACGGGTTGCCGCGGTGGCGCAGTGAGGCCTGATCGCTCCATTCGCTCATGGACCGGAGCACCAGCGCGGCGAGCGCGGCCACGCCCGCTGCGCCTGCCAAGGCGCCGACAGCAGCTCCGCTGAGCGTGGGGCCGGCGCAGCTGCCGCTGCACTGCAGGGCGCTGGTCGCGTATCCGGCCAGGCCTCCGCACACCGCTGCCACCACGATGGCGCCGAAGGCCACTGCTCTGGCCAGCACCGACGGCAACGCCGTCGGCGCCGCTGTGGACCCGATGCGGATCGTTCTGGTCTCATCGGTGCCGGCGCCTGCGGGAATGGCTTCGTCGGCGCCGTCGTCAGCAGTGGGAGCGGCCGCGGCCCCCGCGTGGCCACGACGGCGCCTGTCGCCGGGCTGAGCGTCCTCGCCGTGCGTGCTCACCGCTGCCATGGTACGGCCAGAAGCACAGCCGCTCAGCCGCACTACGTGCGTGACATACTGCCGCCATGCCGTCCAGGTCGCGTCGATGGTCTGTCGCCAGCGGCATCCTCGAGTTCGACGGCACCGTGTTGATGGTCAACAACCTGCGGCGCAGCGGCCGCACCGACTGGACGACGCCGGGCGGGGTGGTGGATCGGGGCGAGACGGCGGTGAAGGCGCTGACGCGCGAGGTGGCGGAAGAGACCGGCCTGCGGGTGGCGTCGTGGGACGGTCCGATGTACACCGTCGAGGCCGATGGCCGCGACGGTCCCGGCTGGTTCTTGCGGGTCGAGGTTCACCGAGCGCGCCGCTGGAGCGGAGAACTGGACGTCGCCGATCCCGACGGCATCGTCTTCGATGCGCGCTGGGTGCGAGTCGGCGAGATCGAGGCCCTGCTCGAAGGCCAGCACAGCTACATGGCCGAACCGCTGTTGGCCTACCTCGACGGCGATGCCCCGCGAGGTCACGTGTTCCGCTACACCGTGTCCGGCGATCGCCGCAGCGGCTGGGTGATCGCACCGGCGACGCAGTAAGCAGCCGCTGCCGAGTCAGCCGCAGTTGCTGAGCCAACGGGGCCAGCACTGCCCAGTCCTGCCCCGAGCTGCGCTGAGCAGGCAGGCCGGCGAGCAGCCGCCGTGGGGTTCCGGCCACGGGTGGATGCACGGGTGCGTGGAAGTGGTGCAGGCTGTCGTCCTACACTGGTGTCAACATCGGCAAGACAGCACTTGGAGTCCGTGCGTGCCGCTCTCTGAAGACGAACAACGCATCCTGCTCGAGATTGAGAAGGACTTCTACGACACCGACCCGGAGTTCGCGCGGGAGGTGTCCGAGACGACGCTGACCCGGCATGCGTTGCGCAACATCCGCTGGGCGGTGCTCGGCGGGATCTTGGGTCTGGTCGGCGTCGGCTTGGGTCTGCAGGTCCACTTCGCGCTCGCGTTCGGCGCATTTCTGGTCGTGTTCGCCAGTGCCGTGGTGATCGAGCGCAATGTCCGCAAGATGGGCAGGCTAGGGATCGAGAAGGTCTCCGATTCGATCGCCAAGCGCTCCCGCCCGAGCAACGCCGACTCGTTCGGCGACCGCCTTCGGCGACGTTTCCGCAACGACTCCAGCTAGCGCCCGCGCACTGTGGGAGGCGGGCAGTGCCGACGTCGCAGCGCTTCGTGCTCAGCCTCGAGGACTGTCGGACGACCAGCCGTAGCCGGCTGAACGGTGCCGTCGGCGGGAACGGGGGCCAGCCACCAGTGCCGCTGTACCGCACGCCGTCCTGAGGCGATCCCAGCGGCTGCGCAGCGACCGGATGCGAGACTCGAGCCGGCGTGCGTCCGTCTTGGCCTGAGCGACCGCCGCCTGTGTCGGGGGCTCAGCTGAGTACACCGCCGCTTGTGCGACGTGTGCCAGCTCTCGCAGCTCGCCCGAATCGATGCGCAGCCGGCGGCCGGCCCGCTGTGCGAACTCGGCGTGCGTCTCGGCTGCGCGTCGATCGATGCCGACGTCGAAGAGCGTCTCTGCCACGTCGCCCCAAGCCGCTCCCACCCCGGCGCGTGTGTCGCTGCGGGCACGCCGATGGTGCAGCACCCTGCGGACTCGCACGGCGGAGTACACGGTGACGAGCCACAGCACGCCGACCGCCAGCGCCGCGTAGAACGGCACCACGAGCCATTCCGACCACTGCCCGGCAGGCGCCTGCGAGCCCTCCGCGTCGAAGACGTCCACGAAGCCCTCCAAGTCGGCGGACAGCCCTTCCAGATCCTCGAGCCCGAGCGCGCCGATGAACCCTGAGCCGGATTCGCCCGCCGCATCGGGGTCGCCCGACACCGCCTGCTGAGCGGCTACGCCGGTGTAGGTCACCGCCCCGGGTGCGCCTCTGCCCGGCGTCGGCTCGAAGTAGACCCAGCGCCCTGCGATCCACACTTCGGGCCACGCGTGGTAGTGCTCACCTCTCACGACGTACTCGCCGTCGATCAGCTCACCAGGCGTGAAGCCGACGGCAACGCGCGCCGGCAGTCCGATCGACCGGGCCATTGCCGCGTAGGTGCCGGCAAACTGCTCGCAGTAGCCCCGGCGCTCGTCGAACAAGAACTGCTCCATGCGATCGGCGTCGTGCCCGCCGGGCACGCTCAGTGCGTAGACGAAGTTGTCCAGAAAGAAGTTCTGCAGCGCCAGAGCTTGTGCGTACGGGCCGACTGCATCGGCCGCGAGGTCCGCTGCCAGGTCGGCCACGCGCGGGCTGAAGCCGTCGGGCAGCGCCAAGTACTGCTCCGACACGTCGGCCGGGACGTCGCCGCCGGCGGCCATCAGCTCGACGACAGACGGAATGTCGATCTTGGAGCTGACCGAGTAGGTCATCGCGGGCGCCAGCTCGCTGCTGTGCTCGGTCACCAGCGTGCCCGTCTCAGGGTCGTACAGCGCATCGGGACCGTCGTAGGCTCTCGGCTCGTACGCGGCGGGAAGCCAGACACTGTCGAGCGCGCCGATCGTGAACTGCTGGTTGAGCAGCTCGTCGTCGGCAGTGGCGAGCAGGTGTCGAGCGGCACTGCGGTACGTCTGCTCGGAACCCCAGAACCTCCCGTCAAAGCGGCTGAGGCCCGACACCCGCCAGTACGCAGGGGCATCTGCTCGGACACGGAACAGCTCGGCGCCCGACGAGCCCACCAAACGGCCTTGTGCGTTGACCAAGGGGCTGATCGTCACTCTCGCAGCGGGCACTGTGCCGTCGAGGTCCTTCCAGGAGACGATTGCCGGCGCGTCGCTGCCGGGCAGCAGCGGGACCGTCAGCGCGGCACACACCGCAGCAGCCGTGCCGAGGCGCAAAGCGGTGCGCATCGGCACCGTGGCGCGCCGCCGGTTCAGCGAGCCCACCCGAGTCCGGTCCGCACTGTGGTGGACGCCGTGCGCAGCCACGAACGCCACCGTGCACAGCACCATCGCCGCGGCGCTTCGGATGCCCCAGGCATCGGTGCCCAGTGCCGCGACGAAGGCGAACATGGCGAACGCAGGCACCAGCGCCAAACCCGCCGAGCCGGTGCGCAGCGCCAAGGCGTCGGCCGTGAAGGCCGCGATCCACACGACGGCGCCGCCGACCAGCAAGAACCCCGCAGCGGCCGGTGTCGGCGCCTCCACGATGCCGAATGCGTCCCACGCTGCGGTCACGTCGGCACTCGCTTGGCGAAACGTCTCGGTGCTCGGGAGCAGTCGCAGCCACAGCGTGCTGGGGTACAGCGCCAGGCCTTCGACGAGGACCAGCGTCAAGGCTGACGCTGCAGCTGCGACCGCGACCGGCCAGCGCTGCCGTCGTGTCAACGCAGCCGACGCGTGTCCTCCCAGCGCGGCCATGAGCCACAGCGGCAGGTAGTCCCAAGCGTCGAAGAGGCGGCGAGCGCCCAGCACTGTCAGCAGCGTGAGCAGCCACAGGGTGATCTCCACCTGCCACAGGCTTCGCCTGCTCATGCCTGTGCCCCATTCGTGGGTATCGCATTCGACGGCATGGCACTGCTCTGGATGACACTGCTCGGGGGAGACGTCTGTGCCGCAGCCCACGTGTCCCGCAGCTCTGCGGGGGAGCTGATGTCGACGGTGCGCAGTCCGATCGGCGGCGGCGCGTGCCCCGGCGTGCAGATCCGCACCACCGTCATGGCCGGTGCGCGTGACCAGGCTGCTGCGAGCGCCTGAGCGTCGCGGGCCGCATCCGGCGCCAGTGCGCCGAGCACGACGACCACGGCGCCGGCTGCCGTCGCTGCGGCGGTCGCCAGTGCGCTGCTCAGCGATTGCTCCGACGAACGGCGGATGTCAGCGAGGCGCTCGAAGAGCTGGGACAAGCCGTGGCGGGAGGTCACGATGCCGGTGTCCGCGCCGCTCGTCGTCAACAGTCGCAGCGGATCACGACGAGCGGCACCGGCGAGCGCAATGCTGGCAGCAGCCGACACCGCCAACTCGAAGCGCTCCTCGTCGTACGCGGCGCTGCGAGTGTCCAGCACGATCGTGACACGGCGCCGTCTGGGCGCTTCGTCCTCGCGCACCATGGGACGGCCGCGCCGCGCCGTGGACGGCCAGTGAATGCGGCGCACGTCGTCGCCGGCGGAGTAGTCGCGCAAGGCGTAGAAGTCCTCGCCGATGCGCTGGAGCGTGTGGTGGTCGGTCGCATGACCCAGCGCTTGGGTCCCGCGTGCCAGGCGTGGAGGCACCAGCGCCTGTATGGCGGGATAGACCACGACGGTCGTTCGCGGGCCGGCGCCCACGCGGGCGCGGGCCAAGCCGAGCGGATCGACGACGTCCACCTCCGACGGGCCGATCTCGAAGCGTCCTCGACGCTGCGTCGGCGCCAGGTAGGAGGTGTGCAAACGTTCGGCGGGCAGCAGCGGGCCGAGGAGCAGACGCGCGCCGAGCGTTCCTTGAACCGGGTCGGTCAGCTGCAGTTCCGGCACGTGACCACCCAGATTCGTGAGGTCGAGCCGCACCCGTGCCTGCTCGCCCGCATGGACGCGTGCAGGCTGGACCGAACGCTGCAGCCTGAGGCGAACGCGGCGCGTCCGGGTCCAAGCGACGGAGCCGCAGATCAGCAGGAGCCCAGCAGCGGCGAGCACCCAGAATTCCTCGGTGCCGAAGAGCCGTCCGGCGCCTGCGGCGGCCACAGCACCGACGCCGACCGTCCAGCCTCGCCGCGTCAGCACGCGATGTCGCCTAGCCGGCGGAGGTGGGCATCGCGACGGTGTCGAAGACGTCGCGCAGCGCGGCGGCAGGTGTCAGCCCTTGGATCTGCGCGTCAGGGCTCAGGCGGATCCTGTGCCCGAGCACCGGCTCGGACACCGCCTTCACGTCGTCGGGCACCACGTAGTTGCGGCCGGCGGCGAGCGCATGTGCTTGCGCGACACGCTGCAGGTCGAGCGTGGCTCGCGGGCTGATGCCGAGCGAAATGGTGCCGCGGCGCCGCGAGGCGTCGGCCACCGCCACGATGTAGCGGCGCAGAGCCGGCGCAACGTGGACCTCGGTGACCGTGCGGGTCATGGCCAGGATCTCCTGGGCCGTCGCGACCGGCGCCAGCGTGATGTCAGCGGTGCCACTGTGGAGCTCGAGTACCGCAACTGCGGCGTCCGCGTCCGGGTAGCCGATGCTGACGCGCATCAAGAATCGGTCCAGCTGAGACTCGGGCAGCGGATAGGTGCCCTCGTGCTCGATCGGGTTCTGGGTGGCGACGACCATGAACGGTTCGCCGAGCAGCCGCGTGGTGCGGTCCGTGGTGACTTGGCGCTCCTGCATGGCTTCGAGCAGAGCGGCCTGGGTCTTGGGCGAAGCTCGGTTGATCTCGTCCACCAGCACGATGCTGGAGAACAGGGCGCCAGGCCGAAAGTCGAATGCTCGCTCGCGCTCGTCCCACACGCTGACGCCGATGACATCGGACGGCAGCACGTCGGGCGTGAACTGGATCCTGCCGAAGGGCACGTCGATCGAGGCTGCCAGCGACTTGGCGAGGCTGGTCTTGCCGACGCCGGGCACGTCTTCGATCAGCAGATGCCCATCGCACAGCAGGCACATCAGCGAGAGTCCGACAGCGTCGGACTTGCCGCAGATGATGCGCTCGACATTGGCCGTGATGCGCTCGAACGTCTGGCGGAACACTTCGGCATCGGCTGCGTGCGTATGCGGGGCAGTGTGATTGCGCACAGCGACTCGCTCTCCGGCTTGCGATTGCCGCCGATCGGGGCCTGCCAGACAAGACCTGCCAGACAAGCCCGGTCGGACACAGGGCGCGCGAACGCAGCGAGGCTACTCAGCGTCGCCGTTGTGCATCACCGTTGCGCATCAGGTGCAGAGGCAGTGTGGAGTCGCTGATCGTTGGAGTTGCCGCTTCTAGAGTGGCCCGATGCGCCGATCACCGACGCCGTACAGCCTGCATGCATGGAGCAGCCTGCGAGGATGGGGCAGCCTGCGTGTATGGAAGCTGCCGGCAGCAGTCGCCATGCGGCCGCGGCTGTGGTGTACGGCCGCGCGCGTCGGGTTGCGGATGATCCCGCCGCGCTGGTGGGCTCGAGCGCCGTATCTGCCGGTGCCTCCGCGTGCCTACCTGCGATTCCGGCTGCAGACCGCCCTCGGCAGTGAGAACAGCACGACACTCGAAGCCGCCGATCTGATCCGATGGCTGGAATGGTGCCGTCAGTGGCCGGCAGCCGCGTCGGCGTACCGCTGAGGGGCGACATGCGATCTCGAGACCGTGAGACGAGCAGCTCCGCAGCGGCCGTGCGGCAACTGGTGCCGGCGGACGATGCGGCTCGCTCCAACGGCGCGGTCAACGGCCATCGAGTGCGCCGCGACGAACCTCACCTGCAGCCGGATCATGCGCGGCCTGGCAGCGTGCTGTCGGAACGAACGCTGGTGCTCAACGTCACCTACCAGCCGCTGTCCATTACGACCGTGCGCCGTGCGCTGATGCTCGTGCTGGGGGGCAAGGCCGATGTCGTACACACCGGACCCGGCCGCGTCCGCTCGCCGCGCACGACGATGTCGGTGCCTTCCATCGTGCGGCTGAACTACCACGCGCGGGCGCCGTTTCGGCGGCGCGCACCGCTGCACCGGCGGGCAGTGTTCGCACGCGACGCCTACCGCTGCCAGTACTGCGGCACACGCGCTGAGTGCATCGACCATGTCCATCCCAGAAGCCGCGGCGGGGAGCACACATGGGAGAACGTGGTTGCCTGTTGTCGCGCCTGCAACGTGAGCAAGGGCGACTCGCTGCTCTCTGAGGGCCGCTACCGGCTGCTTCGCGTTCCCTATGCTCCGGACCCGCTTGCCGTGGTGGCCGCGATGCGAGACGACTCGCGCACCGAGTGGTCCGAGTACGTCGCCGACCTGCAGCCTCAGCCGGCCTGAGGTCAGTCGTCGTCGATGATGGTGCCCTCGACGCGCATGAATCGAGTTGAGCCGCCTGCAAAATAGATTCGCTCGTCGGTTGTGCGCAGCTTGTTTATGTGAAGCACCAGTGTCTCGTCGCCCTCGACGTCGGTGTCGCCGTAGACGACAATTTGCACCTGCTTGGACAGTGCGTCGCCGGTGGCGCCGGCCGCGAACACCACGCTCCGCTGGCTGTGATATTGGTAGAAGTCAACGTTGTTGCCGCTCGCGGTGGGCGGCTTGGTGGCATGCTTACTGCGCCGCTGCTCGGCGCCGTGGGCTGTGGCGGTCATTCGCACGTCGGCGTCAGGTGTGTCGCTGAGCGTGACGGTGAACGTCAAGACGGTCTTGCCGTCGTCGCCTTCGGTGACAGAGACCGGTGCCGATTCGATGAACAGCAAATCGATTGTCGGCACGGAAATGCCCGGGGTCACCGGGTCGTCGGGCAACCCCACCTTTACAATGGAATCTGCAGCGGTGGTGAAGGTCGCAGACCCCAGACTGAACGGGTCACCGCAGTTGGCACCTGAGCCGTAGCCGCCGACCGTGACCGTGTACTCGGTCTCCGGGTCCAGCCCGGAAACGCCGTGCTCGACCGTAGCCGAGTTGACCGTGCTGGTGTACGCAGCCTGCGTGCCGCCGACCGGTGTGACACGAACCCGGTATTCGGAGACCGAGCATTGCGGGACGCTCTTCCCGTGCTCCCATGTGACCGTGGCCCTGGTGTTGGTGACCTGACCGACCGTGATCGACGCAGGCTGAGCGGCCGCGGCGCGTGTGGTGAACTCCCGCGGACTGGCGCCCTGAGACTGCTTGCAGGCAATGTCGCCGCTGGGTGCATTGGAGACGATCTCCGCCCGGTAGTTGTAGCCCTGTTTGAGGCCGGTAACGGTGTGCGTTGTGGCAGTCGCGCTCAGGGTCTTCTCGTGGACGATCTGTATGTTGCCGATGGTCACGAGCCTGACCCGATATGAGGCAACCCGACAATGGTTGTCCGCAGCGGGCGTGCCGTGCGTCCACGTCAAGACGACGCCGCCTGTCGTCGGAGCAGCTGCGAGGTCGCTCACGCGAGGCGGCGGATAGGGCGTGGCCGCATCGGTGGTGAAGTTCTGATGCTGCCAGCTGACGCGCAACGGCGAACCGTCAGATTCGGTTGTCAGGCACCTCTCGTCGGTTGCGGCACCATAGCTGGAGACTCTCACCCGGTACTGTTGACCAGCCTTGAGCCCGGTCAGGCTGACGCTGTTGGTGCCCGCTGCGATCTTCTTGTCGATGGTGGTGACGACAGGTTGGGCGTACGGCCATTCGCTCACCTGCACGCGATGCCCCGCGGCGCGACACGCGGTGGCTGTGCCGGGCGTCCACGAGAAGGCAGCGCTGTGAGAGGTGATCTCGCTGACCTTCGGATAGAAGGGTTGAGGGGGGTGTGTCGCCGGGATGCTCTTGGTGGTGAAATACTGCACCGTCCACAGCGAGAATGACGGGGACGAGCAAAGAGGGCTATTGCCTTGGGCGCGCACCAGCGCCTGATACCTCGTGTTGTGATTGAGCTGTGACAGCGTGACCTGCGACGTCGAAGCGGAGACGTCCTTGTCGAGCACCAGACGCCGCTCGCCGTTGGCCGACCGCTGAACCTCTCTCACTTGGACCCTGAACTTCGAGACTGCACACCCGTTGACTGCGCCAGCGGTCCACGAGATCTTGCCGCCGCCGGTGGTGACCTCCGTGACGGAGACAGCAGTGGGACGAGCCGGGGCCACTTTGTCGCTCGGCCACGTCGTGAACCTGGTCCATATGATGCTCTGAGGGACGCGATCGTGTTCTCTGGTCCGGCAGCCGCCTGCATTGGGGTCACCTGTGGCGATGATCTCCAATGAATACTCGGTGTTCGGGGTCAGGCCGGTCATGGTGACGCTGGTCGTGTCGCCGCTCACCGTCTTTTGGGCTCTAAAGTAGCCTCCAAGGGAGCTTCGGGTGCCCCACCAGACGTTGTACTGGGTTACCGCGCAGCCGTTGGCCGGGCCGTGCTGCCAGGAGACGGTGGCCGAGGTGTCGAGCGCCGTGACCGAGTAGATCGGCTTCGGCGGTGGTTGCCTCAGGAATGCGTCCGCGGCGGGCATTACCGCCGCGAGGGAGGCTGCGGCGATCACCGCTGCCGCTGTCAGCCTCGCAGCCGTACGCAGACGACTTCGGGACATAGTTGTGTGGTGCTGGTACATGTGCATTTCCCATCCATGCTGCCGCGAAGCCTCAGGCGCTACGGCAATTTTCATCCATGCTGCCGCGAAGCCTCAGGGACTCCGGCAACTTCCATCCATGCTACCGCGGAGTCCCAAGGGCCACGACAACAGCCGAACACGGATGCGCCGCTGCAGTGAACTCTCCATCGGTAGCGCGGCACAGCATACCGGTTGACTGCGCTGTCGACGCGGATGTGCTGAGGGGGTGGACGGGTGTCCACGTGGATACGTGAGGAGTGGCGGGCCGATGCCGCACTGCTGCACGCCCGCCCGATGCCCCAGGACGGCCGACGCCGCGTCTGCCGGCTGCAGCCGTCGGCCCCGGCGCTGATCCTGGGCTCGGCGAGCTTCCTGCCTGCGGGTGCTGCGCGGTGGGCGGCCAGCCGAGGCGTCCCGGTCGTGCGCCGGCGCAGCGGCGGGGGGCTGGTGTGGCTGGATCCGGAGTCGTGCGCATGGGTGGACGTCTTCGTGCCGGCCGGCGATCCGCTGTGGCGTGCTGACGTCGGCGAGGCCTTCGGTTGGCTGGGCCACGCGCTGGCGCAGGCCTTCGCGGACTTCGGCGTGACTGCAAGCCCGCATCGCGGCGCCTACGAAGCCGGCCCGTCCAACGGCCTCGTGTGCTTCGCTTCCCTCGGTCCGGGCGAGGTCTGCGTGGAGGGCAGGAAGCTGGTCGGCATCTCGCAGCGCCGCACTCGTGAAGGGTGCCGATTCCAGTGCCTGGCTGCCGCACGATTCGAGCTCGGGCCCTTGGCGGCCGCAATGGACTCCGCGACCGCTGCCCGGGTGACCGAACGAGCAGTGGGATGGGCCGACCTGGGCGTCAGCGGCTCGCCCGCGGACATTGCGGAGCTGCTCGTGAGGCACATCAGCGCGTACGAAGCCTGAAGGCTCTGGCGACCTGCCGGCACGGCAGCGCTCGCCGCCGCTTGGCGCATCGCCGCCGACCGCATGGCACCCATCTGGGGTCGGCGACGTTGGGGTCGGCGTTGTGCCATCCGCGAGCAGAAGTCCATAGGCGGGGTGGACACGGGGGGCGATTAGGTCATAAAGTGGTGTGAAGTGGTTCGCAGAGGCACACCCGCCCATGCGCACCAGGTTCTCGTCCGAATGCTGCGGAGGCCCGGTCTGTGGAGAGTCTGTTCGTCGGCCAGCACGAGCACTCGCTCGATGCCAAGGGCCGCATCGTGCTCCCGGCGGCCTTTCGCGGCGCGTTCGAGCCGTCCGGATTTCTGATCAAGCACAGCGAGGGTTGTCTTGCGCTCATGACGCCGGATCGCTTCGGCGAGATCGCCGGTCAGATGTCGGAGCGCTCCGAAGCCGGCGGCCCGCCTGCGCGCGCTGCCAAGCGATCCTTCGGCGCCGGCGCTGCTCGGGTCATGCCCGACAAGCAGGGTCGGATTGCGGTGCCCGAGGAGCTGCGTCGCTTCGCCGGCCTACGGCGTGACTGCGTCGTGATCGGCGTCATCGACCAGGTCGAGATCTGGGATGCCGAGCGCTGGCAGGACATGAATGCCCAAGGCGAATCGCTGCTGGAAGCACCGGAGCGCAGTCTCGTCGTGCCGGCGCCGACATGACGGCGCCGAAGACTCATCGATCGTTCCACGATCCGGTGATGGTCGACGAGATCGCCGAGGTGTTCGCGACCGTCGGCGGAGGGCTGTTCGTCGACGCGACCTTGGGCGGAGGCGGTCATGCGGAGCTGCTGTTGCGCCAGCATCCGCAGCGCCGACTGCTCGGCGTCGATCGAGATCCCGAGGCCATCGCCGCTGCACGGGAACGTCTCGCGCCCTTCGCCGACCGCGTCACCCTGTGCTGCGAGCCGTTCGACCGCCTCGGCGAGCTGATCGACGCGGCGGCGTGCGGTCCGCTCGTCGGCGTGCTGTTCGACTTCGGCGTCAGCAGCCACCAGCTCGACACCGGCGAGCGCGGGTTCTCTCACCGCCACGACGCTCCGCTGGACATGCGGATGGATCCGCGCACCGGACGCGACGCCGGCTATGTGGTGAACCGTTACGGGTTCGACGAGCTGCGCGCGCTGCTGCGGCGCCATGCCGGCGAGCGCCACGCCGGCCGCATCGCCGCGGCGATCGTGGCGGCACGGCCGCTGTGTTCCACGTGCCAGCTCGTCGACGTCGTCACCTCAGCTGTGCCCGCTGCCGCCCGCCGCGCCCGCAGACATCCGGCGATGCGCACGTTTGCGGCCATTCGCATCGAAGTGAACGACGAATTGAACCTCATCGACCCCGCCCTGCGAGCCGCGCTCTCGCGACTGGCGCCACGCGGTCGCCTCGCAACGCTCGCCTATCACTCAGGAGAAGACAGCATCGTGAAAATCATTCTGCGAGAAGCAGCCGACGGCGTGTGCCAGTGTCCGTCCACCCTGCCGTGCATCTGCGGCGCCGAGCCTTCGGTGCGCCTCTTGCGGCGCAAGGTCACACGGCCCAGCGCCGCTGAAGTCGAGCGCAACCCGCGCGCCGCAAGCGCACTGCTGCGCGCCGCGGAGCGCCTTGAGCCGGCACATCGCTGATCCCGGCGCTGAGTCAGCACCCGAGCACTCTCATGGCTGTCGTCGCCGCACACCTCGGCGTTGCGAGCACGATGCCCGCGCAACGGCAGGCGCCGGCGCAGCAGCAGGCGCCGGCGCGACGCATGGTGGGCCTGCGAGTCGTGGGCGTCGCCGCGCTGTGCGCGGCTGGCGCCATCGCCGTGCTCACCGGGCTGGCGGCGTTCCACTCGATGCTGGCAGCAGGCCAGTACCGCCTGTCCGAACTGGAATCGGAGATCGCCGTGGAGCGAGAGCGCTTGATCGATCTTCGCTACGAGCTCCAGACGCTCCATGGTCCCGCGGAGATCGAGCTGATGGGGATCGGAGCGCTCGGACTGGTGAACGCCGCCGACCCGATCGACCTGAGGATTCAGCCACGTCACATCGCAGCAGCCGACCAGTCGCAACCGGTCGCTCATCAAAGCGGAGACTGGCTCTGGATCAAATCGCTGCTGACCGACGCGTCCACCGCGCATGACCGACGTTCTTGAACAGCACCAGCGCCCCGACACGATGGCGCAGTGGCATCCGTCGATGGGCAAGCCGCCGGGCCTGGCTGCGCCCGCTGCCCGCCGCGACCCGGCCTCGGACCGTCGGTCGCGAGCGGCCGCGTCGCAGGCACGACAGCAGCGGTGGCATCCCGCAGCGGGAGCACCCCGAGGGCGTGATGCGCCGCAGCGCCGGCGAGCCGCTGAACAGGCATCGCCCAGCTCGCGTCGGCGTTCGGCGCGTGCGGGGCTGCCGCGTCGACGGGCGCTGCTGCTGATCGTTGCCTCGATTGCGGCGCTGGCCACGCTCGGCGTCCGCCTCGTGCAGGTGCAGTGGCTCGACCGCGACACCTATGCCGCCTTGGGCGAACGCCAAGGGACTGCGCACTGGGAGATCGAGTCGGTACGCGGCGCGATTCTGGACCGGAATCTGAATCTGCTCGCGGTGTCGGACAGCCTGCCCACGATCTGGGCCGACCCGCGTCAGGTCACCGACCCGTACGCCACCGCTGCTGCACTGGCGTCAGTGCTCGACGTCGACGTCGAGGTCGTTGCCGAGCGACTCGCAAGCGATCGGCACTTCGTGTACGTGGCGCGCCAAGTGAGCCCGCAAGACGGACTGGCTGTGCAGGAGATGCAGCTTGCCGGCATCGGGGTGCGCCGCGAGCTCTCAAGGCTGCGGCCCAACGGGGACGACTTCGCACGAGGACTGCTGGGCGGCACCGACATCGACCAGAATCCGCTGGGCGGCGCCGAGATGCAGTTCGCCGAGCTGCTCGACGGCACCGACGGCCGCGAGGTCGCGCGCATCGCTTTGAGCGGGATGCCCCTGCCGGCGGGCACCCAGCTCTTCGAGCCGGCGAGCCACGGCGACGACGTCGTGCTCACCCTGCACACGCAGATGCAGTGGGTTGCCGAGCGATCCATCAGCGAGGCGGTTCAGGAGACCGGCGCGCAAGGCGGCATGGCGGTGGTGATGGCGGTGGACACCGGCGACGTGCTGGCGCTGGCGGGCGTCGCCCGCGACCGCGACACCGGACGGATCAGGCCCGTGGCCTACAACCCGGCCTACTCGCATCCCTTCGAGCCGGGTTCCGTCGCGAAGAGCTTCGCGATCGCCACTGCACTGGACGCCGGGCTGACCACGCCCGAGGAGCTGCACCACACGCCGTCCAGCTACACCTTCGCCGACAAAGAGTTCGTCGAGCCCTACTCCAGCTTCGACCGACAGATGACGACATCGGAGATCCTCGTTCATTCGTCGAACATCGGGACGATCAAGCTCGCTGAGCGGATCGGGGCGGCGCGACTGCACCGCTCCCTGAGATCGTTCGGCTTCGGACGGCTCACCGGCAGCGGCGATGCGCCTGCGCTGCCAGGCGAGAGTCGCGGCATCTTGCGCCCCGCCAAGCAGTGGCGTGGCACCGATCTGGCCACGATCGCGTTCGGCCAAGGGGTCGCGGTGACGGCAATTCAGCTGACAGCAGCGTTCAATGCGCTCGCCAACGACGGCGAGTACGTCCAGCCGCGCCTCGTGGTGGGCAGCGTCGGCAGCGACGGCACGTTGCAGCCCGCAGCTGCGGCGTCGACGCGTCGAGTCGTGTCCGAGGAGACTGCTCGTCAGATGCAGACCATCCTGGCCGAGGTTGTCGAGACGGGGACAGGCAAACGAGCTGCCGTGGAGGGCTACCGAGCTGCGGGAAAGACCGGCACTGCGCAGAAGGCCAGTCCCGATGGCGGCTACCTCGACGACGCCTACACCAGCTCGTTCGCAGGGTTCTTGCCGGCTGACCGGCCCGAGCTCACGGTGGTCGTGGTGCTCGACGAACCTCGAGAGCATCGGGCCGGCATCGTGGCCGCGCCGGTCTTTGCGGAGATCGCCGAGTACGCCTTGCGGATGCTGCGGGTGTCGCCCGACGAGCACCGAACGCGATGAGCAGTGCCACGCACCTGCCGACGGCCGCAGCACCGCAGCCCGGCGCCACGCGTGTGGAGGAGCTGGCCCGAGCTGTCGGCGGCACGTACGTCGGCCCCTCCAGCCCGGGGTCCAGTCCGCAGGCCGGCCAAGCTGCGTACGAGGGTGCGCTCGTGTACGGCATCACGCACGACAGTCGCTGCGTCACGCCCGGAGCGCTGTTCTGCTGCGTGGTGGGTCAGCACCACGACGGGCATCGCTTCGCTCCGCAAGCGCTCGCCGCCGGTGCCACAGCTGTGCTGGTGTCCCGTCGGCTCGACCTCGACGTGCCCCAGATTGTCGTGTCCGACGTGCGAGCTGCGCTGGGACCCGCCTCTGCGGCGGTCTGGGGACAGCCGTGGCGACAGTGCAGGGTCGTCGGGGTCACCGGCACGTCGGGCAAGACGACCGTGGCGCACGCCGTCGCCGACCTCGCGCGTGCGTGCGGAACCCCCTGCGAGGTCATGGGGACGCTCGACGGAGCGCGTACGACACCCGAAGCGCCGCAGCTGTGCCGTCGCCTTCGTCGTGCGGTTGATGCCGGTGCGGAGATGGTGGTGCTGGAGGTCTCCTCCCACGCGCTCGCCTTGGGCCGGCTCAATGGCGCCCGTTTCGCAGCCGGCGTGTTCACGAACCTGAGCCATGAGCATCTGGACTTTCACCGGACCATGGAGGACTACTTCGCTGCCAAGGCGCGCCTGTTCGACGGCCGCAGTGCCGTGGCCGTGCTGAACGTGGCCGACGCGTGGGGCCGCCGACTGTCGAAGATGATCGCCGGCACCACGGACCTCGTCGCAACATGGCAGCCGTCCGACATCGAACAGGTCACGGTGAGTCCCGTCGGCATCAGCGGTCGATGGCGCGGGCACACGGTACGAAGCCGCCTGCTGGGACGGATCAATGCGGCCAATCTCGCGGCCGCGGCGGCCACGGCGAGTGCGCTCGGATTTGACGACGACGCGATCGCTGCGGCGATGCCCGCGATTGCCCCGGTGCGAGGGCGCCTGTGGCCGGTGAGCGGAACCGACGACGACATCACCGTGCTGGTCGACTTCGCGCACAAGCCCGACGCGCTCGCCGCCGCCTTGAGGAGTGCTCGCGAGCTGTGCGCTCCAGCAGGGCGCTTGTGGGCAGTGTTCGGCGCCGGCGGAGATCGGGACCAGTCCAAGCGGGCACCCATGGGCGCGGCAGCGCACCGCCATGCCGACATGGTGGTGCTGACCTCGGACAATCCCCGCAGCGAGGATCCGGCTCGCATCGCAGCTGACATCGCCGAGGGCGTCCGCCGCAGGCCTGGCGCACGCGGCGGTCTGCACGTCGAGCTGGACCGATCCGCCGCCATTGCCTTCGCCGTCGACCACGCCCGAGCGGGCGACGTCGTCGTGGTTGCCGGCAAGGGCCACGAGACGTCGCAGACGATCGGGAACCGTACGGTGCCTTTCGACGATGCGGCAGCGGCGGGCGGGCGTCTGCAGCAGCGTCGGCGAACGCGGCGATGATAGCACTGCTCCTCGCCGCCAGCTCCGCGATGGTGGTGTCGCTGGTGGGCACCCGCTATCTCCTGCCGTGGCTGCGAGCGCGGGGCGTCGGCCAGCCCATCCGTCTCGACGGCCCGCAGGGCCACATCACCAAGGCGGGCACGCCGACCATGGGGGGCGCCGCAATCGTTGCCGCGGCCGCGGTCGGCTACGTCGTGAGCCACCTGCGTGCAGAGACCGTCATCACGCGTTCGGGCATCGTGCTGATGGCAGCCGTCTGCGGCGCCGGCGCCGTCGGCCTGGCCGACGACTGGATCAAGGTGAGCCGCGAGCGCAATCTGGGTCTCAACAAGCGAGCCAAGCTGTTCGGTCTGATTGCTGTGGGCGCAGGCTTCGCTGCTGCGTGCGCGTGGTGGGTCGACATCGACACGGCGATCGGCTTCACACGCCTCGACGGGAACTCACTGCGGATCCCGGCTTCGGTGTGGGTGCTGTGGGCGGTGGTCGTCGTGCTCGGCACGTCGAACGCGGTGAACCTCACCGACGGGCTCGACGGACTGGCAGCCGGGTCGGCATCGCTGGCGTTTGCGGCGTTCGTCGTCGTCGGCTACTGGGCCTTCCGTCACCCGAACTCTTACGACGTCAAGCACCCGCTGGACCTCGCCATCGTGGCGGCGGCCATGGCCGGCGCGTGCGCAGGGTTCCTGTGGTGGAACTCGCCGCCGGCCCGTATCTTCATGGGCGACACAGGCTCACTGGCAATCGGCACGGCGATGGCAGGGCTCGCGATGCTGTTGCACGTCGATCTCCTGCTGCCGGTCATCGGCGGCTTGTACGTCATCGAGACCGCCTCGGTGATCGTCCAAGTCGGTTCGTTTCAGCTCTTCGGACGCCGCGTGCTGCGCATGGCGCCGATGCACCATCACCTCGAGCTGGGCGGCTGGCCCGAGACCACCGTGCTCATCCGGCTCTGGATCGTGAACAGCCTGCTCGTCGCCCTCGCGTTGGGCGTGTACTACGCCGACTACTTGAGCCTGGGCCTCATCGAGCTTCCGGCGGACTCGCTGTGAGCGGTGTCACGTCCGGCCGGCGGCACCGGTCCGACCAGCACCGCTCCGGGCTGCATCCGGCGCAGGGGCCGGTGGTCGTCGTCGGCATGGGTGTGACCGGCTGCGCAGTGGCCACGGCGTTGGCTGCACGGGGCCACGAGGTGATCGCAGCTGACGACCGTCCCGCCGAAGCTACGGTGCGCCTCGCGCAGACTGCTGCGCCCAAGGTCGCCGTTCACGACGCCGGCGACGGCGAGCAGATGCGCTCGCTGCTGGCGGGGGCCGCTGCTGTGGTGCCGGCTCCCGGCGTGCCGCCTCGACACCTCTGCTACACGCTGGCGGCCCAAGCCGGCCTGCGGGTGGTCAGCGAGCTGGACCTTGCCGCTCAGTGGGACCGTCGGCCGCTGGCAGCGATCACCGGCACGAACGGCAAGACGACGGTCACCACGCTCACGGAGCGAATGCTCAACCGCAGCGGCATCACCTCGCTCAGTGCCGGCAACACCGACATCGCCCTGGTTGAGGCCATCGACCGTGATGTCTCCACGTTCGTCGTGGAAGCATCGTCGTTCAGGCTGCATGGGGCACGCAGCTTCGCGCCCCGAGTGGCCGCGTGGCTGAACCTGGCGCCCGATCACCTGGACTGGCACGGCGACCTGCACGACTACGCCGCGTCCAAGGCTCGCATCTGGGCTGCGCAAGGTACCGACGACGTCGCCGTGGTGCCCTTCGGCGACCGTGAGATCGCGCCATGGACGGCCCATGTCCGATCGCGGCGTGTGACCTTCCCGACGCCGGAGCAGCTCGAGGCGCGCTGCGACGTGCGCTACGAACGCGGGATGCTGACCGCACACGGCCGGCGCGTCGTGGCGCTGGCCGCCATGCCTCGACGGCGCCCTCACGACTTGTCGAATGCTGCAGCCGCCACTGCGGTGGCGTGGGAGATGGGCGCATCGGCCGAGGCGATAGCTGCAGAACTGCAGGCTTTCGACGGCCTTCCTCACCGCCTGGCCAGGGCGGGAAGCATCGGTGAGGTGGACTTCCACGATGACAGCAAGTCCACCGCGCCGCATTCGACGGTGGCTGCGCTGCGAGGCTTCCGTGATGCAGTGCTCATCGCAGGAGGCCGCAACAAGGGTCTCGATCTCGGCGATCTGGCTGCGATTGCAGGCCACGTTCATGCAGTGGTGGCCATCGGCGAGGCCGCCGATGACGTTGCGGATTGCTTCGGTCAGCCGGGCTGCGGCCAGGTTCGAGTCGCCCGTGCAGCATCGATGCCCGAAGCTGTCGAGATCGCCTACCGGATGGCGCAGCCGCACCGTGCCGTGGTGCTGTCGCCTGGGTGTGCGTCGTTCGACTGGTATGCGAACTACCGCGAACGTGGCCGGCACTTCAGCGCAGCCGTGGCCGATCTGGCTGCACGCCTCGGTACCCGACGCGGCGACGGGGCGCATCGGTGAGCCGTCCGGCCGCCCCGCGTGCGCGATCGGGTGCCCAGCCGGGACCTTCGGTCAGATACGCGGCGCTGCTGTGCGCGGCGTTCCTGCTCCTGCTGCTCGGCGTCGTGCTGGTGCTGTCGGCTGCCTCAGCCACCGGCATCGACTCGTCGGTCCGGCCCATGCGCTACTTCACTCGCCATGTGTGGTCCGCAGGGATCGCAACTGCTGCCTTGCTGGTCACGCTGGGCATCGACTATCGGCACTGGCGACGCTTGGCGCTGCCCTTGGCGGCCGTCAGCGCGAGCCTGCTGGTCATCGTGCTGGTGGTGGGCGACCGCACGGGCGGCGCACGTCGCTGGATCCAAATCGGTCAGTACAGCATTCAGCCCTCGGAGATCGCGAAACTGGCGCTCATCGTCGCATTGGCAGCCTTCCTCGATGCCCGCAAGGACCAGATCGAACGTCCCGATCGCATCCTGCGCCCGGCGATGCTGCTGCTCACGGCGGGCTGCTCGCTGGTCTTGCTGCAGCCCGATCTGGGAACCACGCTCCTGTTGGCGGGCATCGGGGTCGGGATGCTGTTCGTGGCCGGCCTGCCGGGCCGTGATCTGGGCAAGATCGCCGCGATGATCGCTGTTGCGGCGCCATTGCTGGCGGTTGTCGCGCCCTACCGTCGAGCGCGGCTGGCCGGCTTCTTGGATCCGGTAGCCGAGCGCGGCGCGAGCGGCTATCAGACCTTCCAGAGCTTGGTCGGCTTGGCTCAGGGAGGACTGCGCGGCGCAGGTCTCGGGCAGGGTCAGGCCAAGTGGGGCTGGGTGCCCAACGCGTCCACGGATTTCATCTTCGTCATCGTGGGCGAGGAGATGGGCCTCATCGGCGCGCTCGGGCTGCTCGGGCTGCTCGGTGTCGTCGGCATCGGAGGGTTTCGGACCAGCCAGCAAGCGCCGGATCTGTTCGGCGCGCTGCTCGCTGCGGGCATTTCGATCTGGATCGTGCTGCAGACGCTGGTGAACGTGGGCGGTGTGGTCGGCTTGCTGCCGGTGACCGGCGTGACGCTGCCCTTCCTGTCATTCGGAGGCTCGTCCTTGGTGGTGACAGCGGCAGCGGCCGGTTTGCTGTTGAACGTGACACGGCGATCCGGCTGAACCATGCGGGCACGCGACCGAGCTGCCGACGTTCCCGACGTGCTGATCGCGGGCGGCGGCACCGCAGGGCATCTGATGCCGGGCCTGGCCGTGGCGGCGGCGCTGGCTGAGCGCGGCTGGCCGTCCGAGCGGATTCACTTCGTCGGCAGCGCCCGAGGCATGGACGCACAGCTGCTGGTGGACTCCGAGTTCGGCGCGACCTTGCTCGGCGGGCGAGGTCTCAACGCGCGTCGGGTGAACCTCGCCAATGCCCGGTCAGCGGCAGGCCTGGCGTGGGCGACGCTGCGCGGCGTCGCACTCGTCGGGCGTCGGCGTCCCGCGGCGGTGCTGTCACTGGGCGGCTACGCAGCACTGCCTGCGACCGTGGGCGCAGTGATCTGGCGCGTGCCGTTGGTGATCGCCGAGCAGAACGCGGTAGCGTCGGCGACGAACCGCCTGCTGGGTCGCTTTGCGCGTGCAGCAGCTGTGCCTGTGCCTGGCACCGGCCTGCGCAGAGAAGTCGTGACGGGAAACCCTGTGCGCGCCCAAGTCGTCGAGGCAGCGACCGACGCGGGGAACGCCCGCAGCCGGCTCGGCTGGCCGAACGATGCCACCGTCGTCGTGGTGTTCGGCGGCTCGCTGGGCTCGCTGCGCATCAATCGGGCAGTGTGGGCGTCGCTGCCGACACTGCGGGATCGAGACGGCGTGTTCGTGCATCACGTCGTGGGCAAGCGAGACTGGCTCGGGCGACCCCCGCCTCCGTCGCCGCGCCCCGACGGGGCCCGCGTGCGCGACTGGTACCGCGCCGTGCCGTTCGACGAGCAGCTGCCGATAGCGCTGGCCGCCGCCGACCTTGCGATCTGTCGCGCCGGAGCGTCCACCGTGGCGGAGCTGGCGGTGCTCGGAACACCTGCCGTGCTGGTCCCCCTGCCGATCGCGACCAATGACCACCAGCGCCGCAATGCGGAGCAGCTGGCCGCGCTGGGCAGGGCTCGCGTCGTCAGCGATGACGAATTCGACAGCGAACGGATGCTCGCGGAGATCGCGGCGCTCAGCGACGCCGACGCGCCGTCGCCTGCCCCCGAGGCCACCTTCGGTCGTCGTGATGCTGCACAGCGGGTGGCCCAACTCGTCATTCGTCACAGTGCGGCCGTGCCGAGCACGGTCGAGTGTCCCCGTGCCACGCCGCAAGGGCACGCCCGGTGACCGACTCGCCGCCGGCGAGCGAAGCCCGGGACGGCGCATCGATCGAGTTGGCCGAGCGTCGCAGCATTCACCTCGTCGGCGCCGGGGGCGCAGGCATGAACGCCATCGGTTTGGTGCTCGCGCAGATGGGCCACAGCGTCAGCGGCAGCGACCTGCGCGCCGGGCCAGGCGTGACGCGTCTGGCTGCTCACGGTGCGCGCGTCGTCGTCGGTCACCAGGCCGCCAACCTCGGCGCCGCGGATGTCGTGGCCCATTCCAGCGCCGTGCCCCTCGACAACGTCGAGCTCGTCGAGGCTCGACGTCGTGGCATTCCCGTGCTCAGCCGAGCGGCGTTGCTGTCGGCGATCTGCACACGCAAGCGAACGCTGGCCGTCGGCGGGACTCACGGCAAGACGACCACCTCCTCGATGCTGGCGTTGTGCCTGGTGGCCGCCGGGGAACGCCCGTCGTTCCTCGTCGGCGGCGAAGTCAACGACATCGGTTCCGGCGCCGTGTGGGACCCGACGGGGGAGTGGTTCGTCGTCGAAGCCGACGAGTCCGACGGAACATTCCTGCAGCTCGGCGCCGCAGCAGTGCTGGTGACCAGCGTCGAGGCTGACCATCTCGAGCATTACGGCGGCTTGGAGGAGCTCACCGCCGCTTTCGAGGCGTTCGCCGGTGCTGCAGCGGGGCCGCGCATCGTGTGTACCGATGACCGAGGGGCCGCACGACTGGCCGACAGCGTCGGCGGCTGCGTGGGCTACGGCACGGCCGCCCACGCCGACTATCGGATTGTCGATGCGCGCACGCGGCGGACTGGTGCGAGCTTCGAGCTGATGCGGGGCGCGGTTTCCGTCGGCCGCTGCGAGCTTCCGCTGCCCGGGCTGCACAACGTGACCAATGCTGCCGGCGCGCTTGCCGCCGGGCTCGAGCTCGGCGCAGCCGCATCGGCGATGACCGAGGCGCTCGGACGCTTCGCGGGCGTGGCGAGGCGTTTCGAGCGCCGCGGCGAGCGCCACGGCGTTGCCTACATCGACGACTACGCCCACCTGCCTGCCGAAGTAGCAGCTGCGATTGCCGCTGCCCGCAGCGGCGGTTGGCAGCGGGTGGTGGCCGTGTTCCAGCCGCACCGTTACTCGCGTACCGCCGCGCTGTGGCGCGACTTCGCCGACTCGTTCGTCGAGGCCGACTGCGTCGTGCTGACCGACATCTACGGTGCGGGCGAGTCGCCGCGCCCGGGAGTCTCCGCAGAGCTGGTGCTCGGCGCCGTGCTCGACGCGCACCCGCGCGCCTCGGTGGCCTACATCCCCGCGCGGGCCGAGCTGCGCTCGTACCTGAGTGCCCATCTGCGGCCCGGCGACGTGTGTCTGACGCTGGGCGCAGGCGACCTGACGACGCTCGCCGACGAGTTGTTGCATGTCGATTGAGCGATGGTCGGACCCTGATGCTGTGCGGCGTGCTGCGGCAGTACTGGGCGACGGTGCTCGCGTCAATGCCCCGCTGGGCGCATTGACGACCTCGCGGGTCGGTGGTCCCGCAGCGGTCGGGTTCGTGGCCAACGACCACGCAGACGTGCAACGCGCCGGCGAGGCGGCGGCGGTCTCGGGGCTGCAGACGCTCATCGTCGGCAGAGGATCGAATCTGCTGGTGGCTGACCGAGGCTTCGAGGGCATCGCGCTCTTCCTCGGGGCCGCATACGGCAAGGTCGAGTTCGACTGCCTGACCGGAACGGTCAGCGCCGGGGCATCGGTGCCGCTGCCGGTGTTGGCGCGTCAGTGTGCTGCGGCGGGAATCGGCGGCCTGGAGTGGGCCGTCGGCATACCGGGCTCGGTGGGCGGTGCCGTTCGCATGAACGCTGGAGGGCATGGCAGCGACCTGGCGGCGTGCTTGATCGATGCCGATGTCGTCGACCTCGCCTGCGGCACACCGCCGACCGAACAGCGAATCACTGCCGCCGACGGTGAGCTGGGCCGCGCACCTGTCGGCGAACCGGTTCCGGTGGACGCTCGGAGTCTGGACTTGGGTTATCGCAGCAGCGGCCTCAAGCCTGACCAGCTGGTGGTTCGTGCGCGGCTGCACGGACGGCGGGTTCCTGTCTCGGCGGCGATGGCACGTATTTCCGACATCGTCCGGTGGCGCAGGGAGCATCAGCCCGGCGGGCACAACTGCGGCTCGGTGTTCCTGAACCCGCCGGAGGAGTCTGCCGGTGCTCGAATCGACCGTACCGGTCTGCGCGGCCTGCGTGTCGGCACTGCGGAGGTGTCGCGTCTGCACGCCAATTTCATCGTCTCCGACCCCGACGGCGCCGCTGCCGACGTCGTCTCGCTCATTGCCGAGATCAGACGCCGTGTCACCGAGACGTCCGGCGTGGTCCTGCAGCCCGAGGTCCAGATGGTGGGCTTCGACACGCCGCCGGCGTCGTCGTGACTCATGGCGCGGCGAGCAACCGCGCACGCTGAGCGGCGCAGATGTCGTCCACGGCGGTGGCTGACTGCATTGGCGGTCGGCGTGTTCGTCGCGTCGGCGGCCGCCGTCCTGTTCGCAGCGGGCGCGTTCGAGGTGGAGCGGATTCGCTTCAGCGGCCTGCATCGTGTGAGCTACGACGAGGCCCTCGCGGCCGCAGGCATCCGTGTAGGCGACTTCATGGGAACGCTCGATGCCGGCCGAGCAGAGCACTCGCTGGAGGCGCTGGCATGGATCGCCGAGGCCCGCGTCACACGGCGGTGGCCGGCGACGGTGGACGTGGACGTCGTCGAGCGCTCGGGCGCCGCCATTGCGCTGGCCGCGCCGGGCAGCTGGGTGCTGGTCGATCGTGAAGGACGCGTGCTCACCGCACCGTTGGAGGCTCCGCCCGACCTGCCGCGGTTGTCCGGCATCGCAGCCGCTCCGCAGCCTGGGGCCTACTTGGGCGACGACGCCGACGCACCGCTGGCAGCCTTGAATGCAGCGCGTGGTCGGCGGGAATTCTCGGTCATGGCACTGTGGAGGGACCAGCGAGGCGACCTGCTCGCTCGGGTGCGGCAAACCTCGAGCGGCCTCGTGATCGAGGCCGCCTTGGGCGACGACTCGGCTGTGGGCGCCAAGGTGGCGGCGATAGCCGCAGTCATCGAGGAGATGTCAGATGCCGATGCCGTCGTGTCCGGTGTCGCGGTGTCCGATGTCGTGATCGACGTGTCCGTTCCCCACCTCCCGGTGCTTCGGACGCTGAGCTAGATCCAGCGGCCGAGCTAGATCCAGCGTGTGAGATTCCGTGTCCGCACGCACTGCCCGCGAGCCACGGCGCCGTCGTGGCCGCTGCCGCAAGCGCCGGTATCGTGCCGGGTTGCGCTATCTTCCCTACGATGTTGCTGCCAGCGGCCTCTGGGCTGTCCCGGCAGGCCGGCCAATGCAAGGAGCCCGGTGGCCTCACCACAGAACTACGTCGCAGTGATCAAGGTGGCGGGTGTCGGGGGCGGTGGCTCGAATGCCGTCAACCGCATGATCGACGTCGGCCTGAGCGGTGTCGAGTTCATCGCCGTGAACACCGATGCCCAAGCCCTGCTCCTCAGCGACGCGGACGTCAAGCTGGACATCGGCCGCCAGTTGACTCGCGGACTCGGCGCCGGCAGCGACCCCGAAGTCGGCACCCGGGCTGCTGAGGAGCATCGTGACGAGATCGCGGAGGCTCTGCAGGGAGCGGACATGGTGTTCATCACGGCCGGCGAAGGCGGCGGCACCGGAACCGGCGCTGCTCCAGTCGTGGCAGAGGTCTCCAAGGAGGTGGGGGCACTGACCATCGGCGTGGTGACGCGTCCATTCGCATTCGAGGGCAAACGCAGGCAGATCCAAGCAGAGCAGGGAATTGAACGCCTCAAGGAGCGGGTCGACACGCTCATCGTGATTCCCAATGATCGACTGCTGACCGTCGCCAACGAGCACACATCGATCATCGATGCGTTCCGCATGGCCGACGACGTGCTCCGTGAAGGCGTTTCGGGTATCTCAGGGCTCATCACCACCCCGGGACTCATCAATACCGACTTCGCGGACGTGAAGGCGATCATGTCCAGCGCAGGCACCGCCTTGATGGGCATCGGCCGGGCCCACGGCGAGAATCGATCCAAGAACGCCGCTCGACAGGCAGTCTCGTCGTCCTTGCTCGAAGAGTCCATCGACGGTGCCCGAGGCATCTTGTTGAACGTCGCTGCCGGGCCGGATCTCGGCCTGTTCGAGATCAATGAGGCAGCCGAAGTGATCCGCGAAGTGGCACACGCAGAGGCCAACATCATCTTCGGCACCGTCATCGACGACTCGCTCGGGGAAGAGATTCGTGTGACGGTCATCGCGGCAGGCTTTGACCGCTATTCGCCCGGCCATCGACAAAGTCATCAGCCAAGCGTCGCGCTGGGCGACTACGCGGCGTCTCACGATGCCGGCGCCGCGACCGACCCGTTCGCCGATGCCGACGAGGACGACGAGTCGTTCGACGTGCCTAGCTTCCTTCGGTGAAGCGCCGAGCGGCGGCGCCGCTGTGGGCGCGGGTGTGCAGCCGCGCATTGCGCTAGGCCGTGCCGGCGGAGCTTGGGGATGCTCGTGCTGCGCCGACGTTGCGGAAACCAACTGGTGGCGGTCGCGGTCACGGAGCGTTCCGACGGCGACCAAGCCCACATCGAACTCGACGCGCCCGCTTCGGTCACCGCCTTGCGGCAGGTCCACGGCACACGCGTGGTGCAGGTCACCCGACCGGGGGAACATCGTGGCGCCGAGGCAGATGCGGCTTGGACATCGATGTCGGGAGCGACACTCGCCGTCAGAACTGCCGACTGCGTGCCGATTGCGCTGTACGGCACCGATCCCTTCGGCCGCAGTGCGGTTGCTGCGATCCACGCGGGCTGGCGAGGACTGGTCGACGGCGTCGTGCGGGCAACGATCGCTGAGCTTCGACATCACGGGTTCTGCAACGTCCGTGCCGTGATCGGCCCCTACGTCTGTGCGCTGCACTACGAATTCGGCGAGGCCCTGCTGGAGGCAGCTGGCCAAGCCGTCGATGCCCCGGTGGCGAGCACCACCCATTGGGGCGCCCCGGCGCTCGATTTGGGCGCGGCCGCACGCTGGCTGCTGCGACGAGACGGGGTGCTGCTCGACAGCGAAATCGGGCGCTGCACCGCTGCGGATCTGCGCTATTTCTCGCACCGAGCCAGGGCGGAGCAACAGCGCACGGCTGTGCTGGTGCGCATAGACGACATCGCACCACGCAGTCACGGCCGATGATCGACCGAGCAGCTGTCCGCGCCGGCGCGGAGCGCATCAAGCACCGAATAACCGATGCCGGGGGAGACCCTGCCCGCATCGCCATCGTGGCAGTGACCAAGGGCTTCGACAGCTCGGCTGTTGATGCTGCTGCCGCTGCCGGTTTGACGATGATCGGCGAGAGCTACGCCCAGGAGCTGCACCGCAAGTGGCCGCAGGTCGCGTCCGAGACCAGATCAGCGATGGAGGTTCACTTCATCGGGCGTCTGCAGTCGAACAAGGTTCGCCGGCTTGCCGGAGTCGTGGATGTGTGGCAGAGCGTGGACCGGATGCGGATGGTGACCGAGATTGCACATCACGATCCGGGTGCAACGATCTTCGTGCAGCTCAATGTGAGCGGCAACCTGTCGCAGGGCGGCTGCCCGCTTGGGGAGGCATCTTCGGTGGTAGCGGCAGCCCGCGGTGAGGGGCTCGCCGTCGCAGGCTGCATGGCCATCGGTCCGCAGGGTTCGCCGTCACACCTCGAACGAGCATTCGGAGAGGTTGCACGATTCGCGGATCGGCACGAACTCAGGCACCGTTGCATGGGCATGAGCGCAGATCTCGAAACTGCAGTTGCTGCGGGCGCAACGATGGTGCGCATCGGGACGGCGCTGTTCGGCAGTCGCCCGCAGGCTTCGTGACGGCGGATGCACACCGGCGCGTTGGCTGATGCGCGGATGACGAATCGGTACGCTGTGCAATTGAGGCAGTAGGCCGACGCAGTCTGTCGGCATCGAAGTTCTGCATCGAGGTACTGCATGGCATCGTTCATGAAGCAGGCAATCAGCTATCTGGGCTTGGGTCCAGACGAGAGCTATGCACCGCCTGCTGAGCGCGCCGCGCTGAGCGAGGCACCTGCTGCAGACGAGCTGGCCGAAGAGTCCGGCCACAGCGGTGTCACGGTCGTGGAGCGGCCGATGGCGACCTCGACACGCCCCGGCGAAGCTGCACCGCCCTCGGCAGTGCGCCGAGTGGCGATGTCGTCGGCGCAGCCCTTCGTGATGATGCCCCGGATGTTCGACGATGCGCAGCAGATCGGAGATCGCTTCAAGCGCGACCAGCCCGTCATCTTGAACTTGCAGGGGCTCGACCGCGACACCGCCCGTCGACTGCTCGATTTCGCCAGCGGGCTGTGCTACGCCCGCGACGGCGAGATGCGCAAGGTCGCGAACGCCGTCTACATGGTCGTGCCCGCGAACGTCGTGGTGAGCCAGGACGAGCATCGCTCGATTCCCGCGCCCGACGTCGGTCGCTGAGACGATCTAGCGCAGAACGCCGAGGAGCGCAATGGGCTTGCTTTGCACGCTGATTTCGCTGTACGTCTTTGCGATCTTCGCGCGCGTGCTGTTCAGCTGGATCCCGCTGGCGCAAGAGAGCCCGGTCAACGTGGTTCGAACATGGCTGGTGAGGATCACCGAGCCGGTCATGGGACCGCTGCGGCGTGCGCTTCCTCCAGTGCGGCTCGGCCGCATAGCGCTCGACCTCTCGCCGATCGTGCTGATCATCGGACTGCAAGTGGCGCGCATGCCGCTGGGCTGTTGAGTTCGAGTTCTCCCGTCTGAGACGCTGCTACATCTTGCTACTGGTACATTGCGCCGCGTGGCGAGTTCGTCGACCCATCCTTCTGAAGCCCCTGAAGCCGAGAGCGGGGGCGTGCTTGAGACGATCGGCGCGCAGCTTGCGATGCTCTGCACACAGGTCGCCGATATCGACCAGCGCATGGCGAAGGTCGAAACGGACCGCGCTGCATCGGCGTCGCCGTCGCGACCGGTGCAGGTCCAGCTGTCGCCCGAGACTGTCGCGCAGATCGCCGACGCACTGGCTGGATTGCAGGCGGCAAGCAGCCAGGCAGTGGACGAGGCATTCAAGACGGCAAGCGATGATCTCACCGAGGCACTGTCGGATCTCGTGCGGGCTGAGATTTCGAGGACGTTGCGAGACGCCGGCTACACCGTCGAGGTCAGCCAGGCTGCCGAGGCCCGTGCCGCTGAGATCAGCGAAGTCGTCGAGCATCCTGAGCCTGCGGATGACGGTGCTGTCATCGCGTCGGCATCGACGGCCGACCTCGGCGGCGACGCTGCCGGCATCGACGGCACCGACGCAGACCGAGCGCCCCTGAGCCTCTCCGACCTCGACGACCCCTTCTTGGACGCGCTCGTCCGCAAGGCGCCGCTGACCGCCTAGAGCCCGCCTGCTGCGACCCGTGCGAGGCGGATCTCGGGTTCAGCGGTGCCAGGCAGCCACTCCAACCGCTGCGCCAGGACCGCAGCCCGCACCAGCGATTCGTGACGCCGCACTGCTGCTGCGTTCGGCGGGCTCCAACGAACCGTCACGGTGATGCGATCGGTCACCTCCAGCCCGGCATCCTTGCGCTTGCGCTGAATGCTGCGGATCAGATCCCGCGCCGCACCCTCGGCCTCCAGCTCGGGAGTGATCGTGGTGTCGAGCACCACCACGAGCTGCTGTTTGGCCAGCACAGCGGTGGTAGCGGGTTCGACGGGCTGCAGGCTCAGCTGAAACTCATCGGGCTGCAGCCGATGGCCGCCGGCGTCGGCGGTGCCGTCGGCTGCGATCCGCCACTCGCCCGAGCGAGCCGCTGCGAAGACCTGCTGAGCTGCGCCGCCGAGGCGGGGCCCGAGCAGCGAGCCTCGGGGGCGCAGCACGGGCGTGGCCCACGCGCCCAGGTCCTCGCTCACTACCACTTCGGCGACATTGATCTCCTCCGCCAGCAGGAACGTGTACGGCTCGAGCAGCGATGCGCCTGCGCCGGCGACCGTGACGCGTGGCAGCGGCAGGCGAACCCGCAGCTCGGCGTCCTCGCGTAGCCGCAACGCGGCTGAGGCAGCAGCCCGCACGGCATCCATGCGTTCGACCAAGTCCGGGTCGCGCGGCAGTGCCGCCGCGTCGGGCCAGTCGCTCAGATGCACACTGGCGCCGCCGGTCAGGCCGCCGTAGATCTCCTCGGTGATCATCGGCAGCAGCGGCGCCGCCATGGCCGCGAAGATCCGCAGCACCGTGAAGAGGGTGTCGAAGGCTGCGCGGTCGCCGGTCGAAGGCGCCTGGACCGGCGTCGCGCCCGCGCCAGACTCGCCCCAGAACCGTCCGCGGCTGCGGCGGATGTACCAGTTGTTCAGGGCGTCGATGAACGTCAGCAGCTCGGCTGCGGCACCGGGCAGGTCGTAGGCGTCGAAACTCGCGGTGACCGATTCCAGTGTGGCCCGTGTCTTGGCCAGCACGTAGCGATCGAGCACATCGGAGGAGTCGTAGCGAACCTTGGCCTCGTAACCGTCCGCGTTCGCGTAGAGCGTGAAGAACGCGTAGGAGTTCCAGATCGGAATGAGGACCTGCCGGAGAACCTCGTCGATGCCTTGGTCGGAAATGCGCGTGTCGCCGCCTCGCACGATGTTGGTGGACATCAGGTACCATCGCAGCGCATCGGCGCCCTTGTCGGCGAAGATGTCGGTGGGTTCCGTGTAGTTGCGCAGGCGCTTGGACAGCTTGGCGCCGTCAGCGGCGAGCAGCACCCCGTGGCAGATGACGTTGCGGAACGCCGGTTGGCCAAAGAGCGCTCCCGCAAGGACGTGGAGCGTGTAGAACCAGCCGCGGGTCTGGTTGATGTACTCCACGATGAAGTCGGCCGGGAAGTTCTGCTCGAACCACTCGGTGTTCTCGAACGGGTAGTGAACGGCTGCGAACGGCATCGAGCCCGACTCGAACCAGCAGTCCAGCACTTCGGGCACCCGTCGCATGGTCGAGCTGCCGCTGGGGTCGTCCGGATTCGGGCGGGTGAGTTCGTCGATGTACGGCCGATGCAGATCGGTCGGGCGCACCCCGAAGTCTGCTTCGAGCTCGTCGATGCTGCCGTAGACGTCGATGCGCGGATACTCGGGGTCGTCGCTCATCCAGATCGGGATGGGCGAGCCCCAGAAACGATTGCGGCTGATCGACCAGTCACGGGCACCGGCCAGCCACTGGCCGAATCGGCCGTCTCGCACATGATCGGGGACCCAGTTGATCTGCTGGTTGGTCGCTGCCAAGCGCTCTGAGATCTGCGACACCTCGACGTACCACGAGTTGATGGCCTTGTAGATGATGGGTGTATCGGTTCTCCAGCAATGCGGGTAGTTGTGCTCGTAGGTGTCGTGGCGCAGCACCCTGCCGCGGTGCTTCAGATGGGCGATGATCTGCGGGTTTGCCTCGAAGACGTTGAGCGTCGCCCACGACGCCACGGCATCGGTGAAGCAGCCTTTGTCGTCCACCGGCACGGCATCGCCGATCTCGATGCCGTTGGCTTCGCACAGCAGCTGGTCCTCCTCGCCGAAGCCAGGGGCAAGGTGAACCACGCCGGTGCCTTCGGACGTGTCGACGAAGTCGCCGACGAGCACTCGGAACGCCTCCGTTCGGTGGCTGAAGCAGTCGAAGAGCGGCGAGTAGCGGCGACCTGCCAGCTCAGCGCCGGTCAGCGTGCCGACGACAGTGCAGGGCTCGAGGTCCGCGGCGTAGCGCTCGAGACAGTCCGAGGCGAGGACGTAGCGAGCGCCGCCGAGCGCTTCGGCCTGCACCACCGAGTACGAAGTGTCGGCGCCGACGGCGACGGCAAGGTTGGACGGCAGTGTCCACGGCGTCGTCGTCCAGGCGAGCAGTCGCAGCGGCTCGCCCGTGCGTGCAGTGGCATCAGTGTCGGCCAGCTCGAACCAGACGGTGACAGCCGGATCCTGTCGAGGCCGGGTGGCGTCGTCGAGCCGAATCTCGAAGTTGGACAGCGGAGTCTCCGCGCCCCACGAGTAGGGCATGACCCGGAACGCCCGGTAGATGAGGCCTTGGTCCCAGAGCTGCTTGAACGCCCACATGACCGATTCCATGTACGGCAGATCCATGGTCTTGTAGTCGTCGTCGAAGTCCACCCAGCGCGCCTGGCGGGTGACGGTGCTGCGCCACTCAGCGGTATAGCGCAGCACGGAGGCGCGACAGTGCGCGTTGAAGCGCTCGATGCCGAACTCGGTGATTGCGGCCCGCCCGCTGACACCGAGCTCACGCTCGGATTCCATTTCTGCGGGCAGGCCGTGACAGTCCCATCCGAAGCGTCGATTGACGCGGCGTCCACGCATCGTCTGGTAGCGGGGAATCACGTCCTTGACGTATCCGGTCAGCAAATGCCCATGATGCGGCAGACCGTTCGCAAACGGCGGACCGTCGTAGAAGACGAACTCGTCGTCGGCCGGCCGATTGGCGATCGACGCCTTGAAGGTGTCCTCGTCGCGCCAACGTTCGAGGATGCGCTCCTCGATCTCAGGAAAGTCGGCCGGCGCGGGCACGCGCGGGTACACCGTGTCGGACGGCTCTCGCTTCACCAGCGCCTCCCGCGGACTCGGTCGCAGCCTCCTGCCGAGGATGCGGACGAGTTCACTCGCCTGCGCACGAAGCAGCGAGGGTACCCATCACCGTGGGCCCAGCCTCGATCCAGCCTCGATTCGGCCCGACATCGAATCGGCGGGGGCGGAGTTCGGGCTTCGAGTCGTACACTGTGGCGCTGCTTCTGTAGGGAGGGGCTATGGCTGCTGCCAAGAAGGCCGCTGCGAAGAAGGCGCCCGCCCGCAAAGGTGCCGCGAAGAAGGCCGCCGCCAAGAAGTCTGTGGCCAAGAAAGCCGCTGCCAGGAAGGCGCCTGCTCGCAAGGCTGGTGCTGCGAAGAAGGCGGCTGCCAAGAAGTCTGTGGTCAAGAAAGCCGCTGCCAGGAAGGCGCCTGCTCGCAAGGCTGGTGCTGCGAAGAAGGCGGCTGCCAAGAAGTCTGTGGTCAAGAAGGTCGCTGCCAGGAAGGTGCCTGCTCGCAAGGCTGGTGCTGCGAAGAAGGCGGCAGCGAAGAAGGCTGCGACGCGCCGCAAGACGGCCGCAGCGCGCTTCGGCGAGGAGTTTCTGGAACAGCAGCGTCAAGCGCTGCTGGCTGAGCGCCGTCGCTATACCGCACACGCCGAACGATACGAAGCAGAAGCAGAACAGCTGGTCAGCGAGCGCGAGCCAGGCGACGTGCAGTTCGACGAGGAGTCGGGCGAAGGGGACTCCATCGCGGTCGAGCGTGACCGAGCACTGCAGATCTCCGCTCGCGAACGTGAGGAAATCGCGGAGATCGACGCTGCGTTGGCGCGCATCGACGACGGCACGTACGGCGTTTGCGTCGTCTCGGGCAAGCCGATCCCCAAGGCGCGTCTGCAGGCGATTCCGCACGCTTCGATGCGGGTGGAGGTGAAGAGCAGCGGTCCGGCGTGGCGGCGATCTTGAGCGGTTGCCGTTGCCGACGATACGCCGAGTTCCGACGCGATGGCAGGTGACGAGCAAGCGCAGCCTCACCATCGCCATCGTTGCGGGCGTGGTGCTCGGCCTCGATCAGGCCACCAAGGCGTGGGCGCTGGCAGTGCTCGACGACCGCATCATCGACGTGATCTGGACGCTGCGCTTGCGCCTCGTGTACAACACTGGCATCGCCTTCTCGGCGGGGCGGGGCCTCGGTCCGATACTGGCACTGGTCGCAGTCGTGATCGTCGGATTCCTGTGGTCGTCTCGCCGGCGGTTCGGAGGCCCATATGCCCAGATCGGCCTCGGCTGCGTCATCGGAGGCGCGCTGGGAAATCTCGCCGACCGGCTGGTGCGCAACGCAGCCTGGGGGCGTGGCGCCGTGGTGGATTTCATCGATCTGGGATGGTGGCCGGTCTTCAACGTGGCTGATGCTGCCATCAGCGTCGGGCTGGTCTTCGTGCTGGTCCACCTGTACCGGAGCGAGCGGCGCAGCGACGGCGGCTCGCGCTTGGCGGCTGAGTGAACGAACGATCTGAGCGCGTGACGGTGCCGGAGGCGTTGTCAGGCGAACGCGTCGACCGGGCAATGTCGCTGCTGACCGGGCGTTCCCGATCCGAAACGGCGGACATGGTCGCGCAGGGCCGTGTGCTGATCGATGGGGAACAGGTCACCACGAGGTCCGTTCGACTGTCGGCGGGTTCGACTGTCGAGGTGACACCGCAGCGGTCGGCCACGTCGGCCGCTGAGCGGCGACATGAGGCCGTCCCGTTCGAGGTGCTGCACGCTGATGCCGATGTCGTCGTGGTCAACAAGCCGGCCGGTGTGGTCACGCACCCGGGCAGCGGGCACGCCAGCGGCACGCTCGCAGACGCTCTGGTCGAGCGTTTCCCCGACATGGCCGACGCAGGCCAGCCCGGCCGACCCGGCATCGTGCACCGCCTCGACCGCGGGACCAGCGGTGCGCTGGTGTGCGCCCGCAACCGTGCAGCCTATGACGCGCTCGTCGAACAGCTGTCGCAGCGCTTGGTCGTGCGGATCTACGCAGCACTCGCAAGCGGACGACCTCCTGCGGAGACGGGCACGATCGATGCGCCGATCGGCCGAGATCAGACGCATCGCATGCGCATGGCGGTGACGTCCGACGGACGCTGGGCGCGCACGCACTACCGCGTCGCGGAGATGTTCACGCATCCGGTGGAAGCGTCGTTGCTGCGTTGCCGGCTCGAAACCGGACGGACTCATCAGATCAGGGTGCATCTGGCGGCCGTCGGACTGCCGTTGCTGGGCGATCTGGCCTACGGTGTGCCGGATCCGGTCGGCATCGGGCGACCGCTCCTGCACGCATGCCGGCTGTCGTTTCGCCACCCGACATCGGGTGCGGACGTGGACATCGAGGCGCCGATGCCCGCCGACTTCGATCGTGCCTTGACGGCGTTCGGCTCAACCGTGTCGGCCGCAGTTCTGTCGGCCGAATTTCCCCCAGCCATCGACACCTCTCAGCGAGGCTGCTCGGCATCGCACTTTGGCCACGGGGCACGTCCCCGGGAGACCTCCGCCACCGCTGCGAGACTGTAGGAATCGAGCTGTGCACGCATGCTCTGGCCGACGGAGTCCCAGATTGCCAGCAGCACACACTGCCCCTCATGGTCGCAGGCGCCGTCTTGATGGGGCTGGCCGAAGTCGCCGAGGGAAATCGGACCGTCGACCGCTCGAACGATCATCCCGATCGTGACTTCGGCTGGATCGCGTGCCATCACGTAGCCCCCGCCGACACCGCGCTTGGAACGCACCAGTCCGGCGCCTTTGAGCGCGAGGAGGATCTGTTCGAGGTACGGCTGCGGCAGACCGGTGCGCTCAGCGATGTCCCTGACCGAAATCGGTCGCCCGTTGTCGTTCAGGACGAGCGACAGCAGCGCGCGGCTCGCGTAATCTCCCCGCGTCGAGACCGCCACGCCGGCAGCGTAGCCCCGGCGTCTCGCGCGCCCCAGCGCCGGACACGCAGCGCCAGAGTCTCAGAGCCAGACGCGCACGCTGCCGCGCATAGTGTCGCCTGCGTGGGAGATGGCGTCTTCGGGCCAGGCACCGACGCCGAGCCGCCGGCACTCCAGCGAACCTTGCCCGCCTACGACGACGGCTGCCTGACTGCGGTGGTGCCGGCGCTGCTGGCCGGCGTGCAGACGGACATACTCAGCGAGGCCGTCGCGCGAGCACGCACCGTGGTGCTGTTCGTGGTCGACGGCTTGGGGTGGCACCAACTGCGTCGCCATCGCCGGCTGGCGCCCACGCTCGCTGCGGCGAGCGACGCGTCGCCGCCGATCACCACCGTGGCGCCCAGCACCACAGCCTCCGCGCTGACATCGCTGACTACGGGGGCAACCCCGGGCGAGCACGGCCTGGTGGGGTACCGCGTGGCCACGCCCTATGGCCTGCTCAACGCGCTGCGCTGGCGCGCCGGCGGCCGGGACATGCGAGTTGTGCTGCCGCCCGCGCAGATGCAGCCCGTCGAGCCCTTCTGCGGCCGGCGTGCAGCGGTGGTGACCCGCTCGGCGTTCCGCTGCAGCGGCTTCAGCGCCGCCCACCTGCGGGGCGCCGCATTCTCGGGCTGGGACGATGCGTGCGGTCTCGTCGCCGCGGTGCGCCGCGCCGTCGACGAGCACGCCCCGTTCGTCTACGCCTACTACGACACGCTCGACAAGGCGGCGCACGAGTTCGGCTTGGGCGAGCGCTACCGAGCGGCACTGGCCGAGGCCGAGCACATTGCTGTCGCGCTGCGCAGCACCCTGCCGGCGCAGATCCCGCTTCTGGTCACCGCCGACCACGGCGTCGTGGAGGTGCTCGAGCCGCCGACGGTCATCGACGACGACATCGTGGCGCTGGCTCAGGGTTGGTCCGGCGAGGCCCGATTGCTCTGGCTGCACGCGCACGCCGGTGCCGAATCCGAGCTGATGGCGAGCTGCGAGCGCTATCGCGGCTTGGCTGACGTCGCTTCGTTGGAACGCGTGCTGGACGAGAGATGGCTGGGCCGTTACGTCACCGAGGCAGCCAGAGCGCGGCTCGGCCATGTCGCGTTGGTGCCCCGCGGCTTGGCTGCATTCACGATGCCGAACCAGCCTCAGCCCAGCCACCCGCTCATCGGCCGCCACGGCGGATTGACTGCCGAGGAAATGCTGGTGCCGCTCGCGCAGCTGTGACGAGCGCGGTCGTGAGGCCGACTGCCACTGCGGCTCGGTGGGCAGGAATGCTCGCCAGATAGCATCCTGCGGGTGGTCGACCGTGCAGTGCGCGACGCAGCGCAGAGTCCCCAGCAGGGTGAGTTGCTGGAGGGCGGACCGCTGAGCGACGACAGTGTGGAGGACGAGGCCGTCGTTCCGGAACCGGCCAAGCTCATGCGCATCGGCGGCATGATTCGCAAGCTGCTCGAAGAAGTCCGCCACGCCGAACTCGACGAAGCAGGTCGCGATCGGATGCGCGATGTCTATCACCTGTCGGTCGACGAGTTGGCTACGGCGCTGTCCGAGCCGCTTGCGGACGAGCTGCATCGGCTTGCGCTGCCCTTCGACGAGGACGTCCCGTCGGGTCCAGAGCTCCGCATTGCTCAGGCCCAGCTGGTGGGCTGGCTCGAAGGTCTCTTCCACGGCATCCAGGCGGCAGTGTCCGCGCAGCAGATGATGGCAGAACGTCAGCTGCGCACGATGCGAGGAGATGCGCTCGAGGCTGGAGAGCAGCCCAACCGAGCTCCGGCCGCAAAGCGCGGCGGCGTCTACCTGTGATCCGCCACTGACAGCCACCGAAGGACAAAGACAGGTCGTGCCCGGCGGGGCCGACCAGCGAGCACAGCGGGGAGCGAGAATCACATGGCGCTCGAAGTTGAGACAAAGGACTGCACGGCCCTCAGCGACGCTGAGATCTCCGAGATGGCCGAGCTGGTCACCGGCGAGAATGTTCACTTCGATGTCGGCCATCTCTCCAAGCAACGTGACGCGTGGGTGCTCGTCACCCATGTCCGCGACGGCGCCAAGTTGGCGGCGTACGGATTCTTCACGCTCGAGCGGGTCGGCGGAGACCCGAGCGTGCTGATGGGGGCCGGCGCCACCCGCCGTTCGGCCCGCCGCGACAGCGCGCTGCGGGCCATGATGACCGACCAGCTGCGGCGTGCAGTGCTGGCGTTCCCCGACGAGGACGTGCTGGTGGCGTGCCAGATGGCCGACGCAGCGGCCTTCACGGCGTTCAGGCAGCTCGACCGGGTGGTGCCTCGCCCCGGTTACGAGCCGAACGGCGAAGACCGCGCGTGGGGTCGGCGGCTGGCCAAGCGCTTCGACGTGCAAGGCGAGTACAAGGCGCGCGAGTTCAAGATCTGCGGGGACGGCGGACCGTCATTCGTGCTGAATCACACGGCGCCGAAGCCCGAGAAGCTCGAACCCGCAGTGATCGGGCTGTTCGACGGGTTCGACACCGCCGCAGGCGATGCACTGATCGCGTTCGGCTGGGCGAGTCGGGAAGATCTCGCGAAGCTGCTGTAGCGCTCGCTGCTCATGGACGCTTGGGCCTGCTGAGCGCGTGAGTCCGTGACTGCTCGTTTCCGCGAGCTGGCCCGCCGCCGCCGGATGACGCGGCATTTCCTGCCGGACCCCATCGACGACGCGCTGCTGCGTGGTCTGCTCGACACGGCACGCCGGGTCCCGTCGGCCGGCAACGCGCAGGGATTCGACTTCGTGGTGCTGCGCGGCGCGCAGGAGACGGCGCGCTACTGGGAGGTGACGCTGCCGCCGGAGCGCCGCGGCGCGTTCCGCTGGGCGTCGCTGTGGAGCTGCCCGGTCCTGGTCACGGTCTGGGCGGACCCGCAGGCGTACCTCGAGCGTTACGCCGAGCCGGACAAGGCCCGCTCCGGGCTCGGTGCCGGCGTCGGGGCCTGGCCGACGCCGTACTGGACAGTGGATGCTGCGTTTGCAGCGCTGGCGCTGCAGTACGCCGCCATCGACGAGGGCCTCGGCGTGCTGTTCTTCGGGATGTTCGGCCACGCCGACGCAGTCGCAGCGGCGCTCGGCGTCCCGTCGGCGCATGAGCCCATCGGCGCGTTGGCGCTGGGCTGGCCCGATCTGGACGCCGAAGCCGCCGATGACCCTGCGGCGAGCCGCGATCGTGCGCGACGCTCCCTGTGCGGCGGCCCCGCAGATGATGCGACAGATGATGCAGTGCCGACAACGAGCGCGGCGCGTCGTCGAGTGGTGCATTGGGGACGTTGGATGGGCGCCTGAAGCTGGCTCGGCGACGTCGCTGTCGGCTAGCGCAGTCGTCGACGGCGACGCTGCCGGCCACTGGAGCTGCCGGTTACTGCGTCGGGGCGTTCGCTTTCGGCTGTGTGCCCGCAGCAGCACGATCATCTGCCTGCATCCGCTTGGCGATGTTGGCCCACTCGTCTCGCAGGCCAACCGTGCGATGAAACACCAGAGGGCCGGAACGGTCGCGCCCGGCCTCCTCGGCACAGAAGTAGCCGAGCCGTTCGAACTGCACCACCTGCCCGGGCCCGATGTCGGCGATCGCGGGCTCCGCCACACCATGGAGCAGCTGCTGTGAGCTGGGATGCAGGTCGTCGAGCGGATCGCCGGTGCGTTCCCCCGGCAGTTTGGCATCGAACAAGCGTTCGTACAGCGCTGCGCCGATAGGCACGGCGTGGGCTTCGCTCACCCAGTGGATGGTGGCCTTGACCTTGCGTCCGTCCGGCGCTCGGCCGTCGGCCGTGTGCGGGTCGTAGGTGCACCGCACCTCGGTGATGGACCCGTCGGCATCGGTGAGGACATCCGTGCAGCGAACGAAGTAGCCCGCACGCAGCCGCACCTCGCGTCCGGGTGCCAGCCGGAAGTACTTGGGCGGCGGTTCGAGCCGGACGTCGTCCTGCTCGATCCACAGTGACCCGCTGAAGGGCACCATCCGGGTGCCGGCCGAGGGGTCCTCCGGATTGTTGACGGCTTCCCGGTACTCGACGACGGGAATCCCTGCATCGTCGGCGGGCCAGTTGGTGATCACCACCCTGATAGGGCGTAGCACGGCCATGCGGCGCGGTGCCACAGCATTCAGCTCGGTCCGCACGAAGGACTCCAGCAGTTCTGGAGCGTGCCGGCTGTTGGTCCGCGCCACGCCGATGAACGCACAGAAGTCACGAATGGCAGCGGGCGGATAGCCGCGTCGACGCAGCGCCCGCAGCGTGGGCAGCCGAGGATCGTCCCAGCCGTCCACATGGCCCGCGTCGACCAGTCGTTTCAGCACCCGCTTGGAGGTCACCGTGTGCGACAGCTCCAGTCGGGCGAACTCCGTCTGGTAGGGCCGATCTCCGGCGCAGCCGGGTTCGCCCTGGGGCAGGTGTTCGACGAACCAGTCGTACAGGGCGCGATTGTCGCGGAACTCCAACGTACACAGCGAATGGGTGACACCCTCGATGGCGTCGCTGGGGCCGTGCGCCCAGTCGTAGGTGGGATAGATGCACCAGCGGTCGCCGTGGCGGTAGTGGTGCGCGAGCCGGATGCGGTACATCACGGGATCGCGCATCTGCATGTTCGGGTGCGCCATGTCGATTCGGGCCCGCAGCACGCGGCTGCCTTCGGGATGATCGCCTGCTGCCATCTCTCGGAACAGACGCAGGTTCTCCTCGACCGTGCGGTCGCGGTGGGGGCTGTCGGTTCCCGCCCGACCGAATCCGCCGCGGCCGGCCGAGATGGCATCGGCGTGCTGGTCGTCGACGTAAGCCAACCCGCGTTCGATGAAGTGCTCGGCCCAGGCGTACAGCTGCCCGAAGTAGTCCGAGGCGAAGCGAATCTCGTCTGGTTCGAAGCCCAGCCACCGTACGTCTTCGACCATGGCGTCGACGTACTCGGGGGACTCTGTCGCGGGGTTGGTGTCGTCGAAGCGCAACAGGCAGCGCCCGCCGAACTCGACTGCGATCGCAAAGTCCAGACAGATGGCCTTGGCGTGCCCGATGTGGAGGAATCCGTTCGGCTCTGGGGGAAAGCGCGTCTGGACGCGGCCGGCGAACCGTTTCGAAGCGAGGTCCTCGACGATGAGCTCTCGGATGAAGTCGCGCGCAGCGTCATCCGGTGCCGGTGATGCCGACGAAATCGCTGACGTCGTTGCCGAGGATGGTGACGGCACGGCGGCTCACGCGTCGACGACGACGTGGGGCGGCGGCCAGACGCCTGCAACGGTGCCGTTGGCGACCAAGTAGGACACGATGCGCTCGAGACGGTCGAGGAGGGCCTCGAACTCGTCGCCCGCCAAGGCGTCGGCGGCTGGCGAGGACAGCTCGTCCGTGTGGCGTTCTATCGCTCGGCGTGCGGCCGTGCCTTCGGCTGTCTGGCCGCCGTCTGCGCTGACCCAGCCCCGGTCGATGAGGCGCAGGCACGCAGATTCCCACTCCTCGGCGGTCCAGCCGCGGATCTTCTGGATAGTCGCGCCGTTGCCGTGACCACCGGTGGACATCATCACGTGGCACTCGACGGGGTCGAGATCGCCGGCGGCGAGAGCGATGTTGTGGCAGTCGAACCGGAATTCGCGCAGCAGGGTGCATCCGTGCCACAAGTCCATGCTGTCGTCGCTGCCGGCATCGCGGCTCGGCCACGGTGCCGCGGCCCACGCCCCGTAGAGCGGCCGGGCCGCAGCGGGCAAGCCGCTTGCGAAGCTGCGAAGCGCCGATGCCGCCGCGCCGATGTCGTCAGGGTCGGGGTAGTCGCCCAGTGCGCGCTGCATAGACGCAGCGGTCAGCTCCGTCTGGCGGGCTCGCACGGCATCGGGCGACATGATGTCCCAGCAGCCAGGCACGGCCCGCGCCACCATGCGCGGGGCGAAGTTGTAGAACACGGCGGTGACCACCGCAGCGCTGACCGCACCCATCGGCGCTGAGCGATATGCGAAATAGGCGTGCCACCAGCCCTTGAACCCGTCGTCGTTGAATCCGTAGATCTCCGGCGAGTAGTACGCGACGGTGTGGATCGGCTCGACCGAGCGCCCGAGGCGCCGGATCGGGCTGCGACGGTCTTCGGTGCGTGGTATCTCGCCCATCGATGGCTCCTCGAGGTGCCGCCATCGTACGGCCCAGCGCTGCTCGTTGGGGCGGTGCCCGGTTCAAGCGGTGGATGCTCCGATTGCGTCTGGGGTTGAGTCCGGGCGGGGTGGGGGCAGGGGCCTCCGTGCTCGAACAGTTGCGACGCATGTGTTGCACGTCGGGGGGTGGGTGGCGTCGCAAAACTGCGCGCGGAGGCCCCTGCCCCCACCCCGCCCTCTCGCCCTGTGTCCGGCGGCCCGCAACCTCCGCAACCCCCGCACCCGCCGAAGCGCGGGTGTGAGTAGCCTGCGAGTTCTGCGTTGAAGGTGCCGACGTTGCGACGCTTGGGACTGGAGGGTGTCCTGATGATTGATGCGGGTCGTCTGCGACGTTTGGTGAGCCGACTTCGCGGGGGGGGGTCGGTGCGTAGTTGAGCGGCCGCGTGTCGCTGGTGGTGGTGTGTTGTGGGGTCTGGTTGGAGTAGTCGTTGTTGCGGCGTCGGTGGTGGTGTTGGTGCCGGTGGGTGTGGCTGGTCAGGGTTCGGTGCCTGCGAAGCCGGAGAATTTTGTGCTTGCGCGGGCTGTGGGCGGGGTGCGGGCGCACTGGGTGAACCCGGACGATGCGTCGATCACGAAGTATCAGTACGTGGTGGGCACCGCTTTTGGGTCCGGGGCGCTTGCGGCGGTGCGGGATTCGACGGTGTGGGTGGACGTGGAAGGTTCGGGTGCGTCGACGACGTCGCTCGTGGCGCCGGCGACGGGGTGGAGCTATGTGAAGGTTCGGGCGGTGAACGCGAACGGGCCGGGTGCGCAGTCGGACGTCGTGGCCGAGACGCCGGGCACGTCGAGCGATGTGATCGCAGCGTCGTTGGCGCCTGCGCAGGTGCGGGAGGGCAGCTCGGGCCGCACGGATGTGACGTTGTCGGTGACGTTGCCTGCTGCGGCGCCGGTGGGCGGCCGGACGGTGACGGTGTCCGCGTTGCCGCAGAACTTGGCGTTGGCCAGCACGTTGACGTGGAACTCGAATTACACGCCGGCGACGTCGTGCTCGGCGCCGAATCCGGCGAACGCTGACATCTGTTGGCCGAACGGGAACACGCTCACGGTGGATGCGGGCGAGACGACGGGTTCGTTGGTGTTCAGTGTGCTGGGGGACACGACCCAGGAGAACAAGCGCGAAGTGGCATACCTGTTTCCGCAGTACGGCAGCAGTGTCGCACGAGTGGGGGGATCGGTGATATTGGAGGTCCTCGACGACGACGGCACGAATGCGCCGGCCACGACCACTACGACAACAACGACGACTACCACTACGACTACGACCACCACCACTACCGCGACGACTACGACCACGACCACATCGACGACTACGACCACTACGACGACGGTGCCGGTGCCGGGGAAGCCGTCGGGTGTGGGGTTGCAGCGGGTTGGGACGTCTAATCGGTTGAGGGTGACGTGGAGTGATCCGGGTGATGCGTCGATTACGGGTTGGCAGTATCAGTGGCGGCCTCCGGGCGGGTCTGACAGTGGTTGGTATTCGATTGGGGGTTCGGGGGCGTCGACGACGTCGCACACGATTAGGCGGTCGGGGGGTTTGGCTGCGGGTGTGTGGCGGATGCAGGTGCGGGCGGTGAACGCGACCGGCACGGGGCCTGCGTCGGACTGGGCGTCGTTCACCGTCGGCACTGCCACAACGACCACTACGACGACGACTTCCACTACTACGACCACCACGACCACCACGACGACGGCGCCGACGACTACGACTACGACAACCACCACCACGACTACGACAACCACTACGACGACGGCGCCGACGACTACGACGACTGCTGCGACGACCACTACGACATCGCCGACTACGACGACTGCCGCGCCGACCAGCACGACGGCGGCGCCGCGGTCTTCGTCGGGAGGAGGCTCCGGCGGCGGCGGCGGCTCTGGCGGCTCCGGCGGTTCGGTTGGTTCTGGTGGTGTGGTGGTGTCTGGGAGGCCGTGGCAGCCGTCAGGGGTGCGGGTCGTGTCGGGCGGCGGTGTGCTGTTGGTGTCGTGGTCGGTGCCGGGCGGCGGTGCTTGTGAGGCGTCGGGGTTTCTGGTGCGTGTCCGTGAACGGTCTCGTGGCGGCGGGTCGGGTGTGGGGCGTGTGGTGGCGGAGTCGCTGGTGCTGTCGGGCACCACGAGCTGGCTGGTGACCGGCCTCGATCCGGGAGTGAGCTACATCGCGGAGGTGCTGGCGTACAGTGCTGTGTGCTGGAGCTTCTCGCCGCCGGTGACGCGCACGTTCACGGTCACTGCCGAAGGCAGACGGCCTGCTGCGCCGAGGCGTCCGTTGATGAGCCCGATGCCGGTGCAGGAACTGAAAGTCGACACCGGCAAGCCGGGTCGGGTGACGGTCACCTGGACGAAGCCCGCTGCCGCGCCGGATGTGCAGCGTGATGTGCGTTGCGCGTACACCCGTGCGGGTGTGCCGCATTGGGTGAAGACCGTTCGTTATGCCTATGAGGTGCGCAATGTGACCACCGGTGAACGCGTCGGGGCGGGCACCTTCGAGTCCGCTGGCCCGACGCTGGCTCGCACCGTGAGTCTCACCGGCCACGCGGCAGGCGCCGGCTATCGGCTGCGGGCAAGCGTTGTCGCCTATTCGGAGACCTGCAATCGCTGGTCCGCGATACGCCGCGTCTTCTGGTGGACCAAAGCCCCATAGCCCGCCGTCGCGCTGCGCTGGCCGAGCGTGCCGCGCGGCAGCGGCATCCCAATACTCGACAGGTCGCCGCCACCACCGCGAGCCTCCGACGAGCGAGCGGCGAATGATCTCACCGGCGAGGGCGGAGTGTGGGCAGGGGCCTCCGCGCGCAGTTCTGCGACGCCACGCACCCCGCGCGTTCAACAGGTGCGTCGCAGCTGTTTGAGCACGGAGGCCCCTGCCCGCACTCCGCCCGGACAAGACACTGCCGGCAGCCGGGCCGTCACGCACCCCGCGCGTTCAGCAGGTGCGTCGCAGCTGTTTGAGCACGGAGGCCCCTGCCCGCACTCCGCCCGGACAAGACACTGCCGGCAGCCGGGCCGTCACGCACCCCGCGCGTTCAGCAGATGCGTCGCAGCTGTTCGGGCACGGAGGCCCCTGCCCACACTCCGCCCGGACGAGACACAGCCGACAGCCGCGCTCGCAGCTGTGCCGTCACGCACCCCGCGCGTTCAGCAGGTGCGTCGCAGCTGTTCGGGCACGGAGGCCCCTGCCCGCACTCCGCCCGGACGAGACACAGCCGACAGCCGCGCTCGCAGCTGTGCCGTCACGCACCCCGCGCGTTCAGCAGGTGCGTCGCAGCTGTTTGAGCACGGAGGCCCCTGCCCTCGCTCCGCCCGGACAAGACCCAACCCAGCCAGCAGCCGCCCTCGTGCTGCTCGACCACTCAGGCTTCATGGACCCTCCGGTTTCGTGGGCAATCCGGCGACGTAGCGGAAGGCGGAGTACTTCGGCTGGTCGATGGCCACTTGATGAACGACAGACGTGCGCAGGTACTCCGCAAGGCCCGGCGCATCGAGCGGCATCGATCCGTCTCGCAGGCGACGTACGAGTTCCCAACGCCCGGCGGTGACACGCTCTGCGATTGCCGCGTCCGAGACAGCGCGCTGCTCGCGCAGTCGCAGCGGGTGGTCGAGCAGCTCGGTGAGCCTGGCGAGTTCGTAGCGGCGCAGTTCAGGGCCGATGATGCGTTCTCGCAAGGCGATGTCCACGGAGTTCCCGGCGACGAGTGCCAAGAAGTTGGTGCGGCCCTCGGTAGCGCGGCGGGCCTCGCCGTGTAAGAAGTCGCGCACGCTCTCAAGGAGTTCGTCCACGCGGGGCATGTCCCCTGCCGCCGCATGCGCTTGGGCGCTGGTGTGGCTGCCGCCGAGCGGCGAGGTCTCGCTTCGTGGCCGGCCTGAGTCGCCGTCGAGCAGGCCGAGTTGGGCGACTGTCGGCAGGAAATTGACAGGTCCCGGAATGATCAGGTTCACGCAGTCGAGCTGGCATTCCGAGCTGCGGCGGCCGATTGCCGGCCGTTCCACGGTGGCATCAGAACCGGTCCGATAGCGGTCTGCCATGCCGAGGCATCCGATGGCCCACCAGAACGATCCGAAGACTTCCCAGTATTGCACTCGGCCCGGGTCCACCGGGCAGCCGGCTACGTCCTCGTAGCCGGCGAACAGGTCGTCGTAGTTGCCGAAACCGCCGACCGGCAGATGCCGCTGGCCGAAGCGCCACGAGTTGGTGCAGATCCATCCCAAGTCTCGCATCGGGTCGCCGATGTGGGCAGTTTCCCAATCGAGCACGGCCACGAGGCCCTCGACGGGATCGACCATGATGTTGCCGTTGCGGAAGTCGTTGTGTACCAGCGTGAGTTCCACCGGTCCGCGGCCTTGCAGCTCGTTGGTCAGCCAACGTGCCGCGTAGTCGATCATCGGCTGTGGCGTGGGCATGAGCTGGTAGCGATCCCACGTCTGCGCCAGATAGTCGCCTGGTTCGAAGCGGTGCAGCACGTCGGCCAGGCCGGTTGCGGCGACATCGACACCGTGGATTCGCGCCATCTGTTGGCCGCACTGGAAGGCGAGTGTGCTGCGTGCATGGTTCAGCGCCGGGGAGCGGGCGATACGTGATCCGAGCGTCTCGCCGTCCAGCCATTCCATCAAGAAGCCCGCGCCGACGCCGTCTTCGGGCTGCAGCACGTAGAGGACTGCGGGTTCGGGAACCCCGGCAGACCGTGCCACGCTCATGCACAGGGCTTCAGCGGAGACGCCGGTGACGTTGGCCTCGTCGCGGTCCTGGCCGTCGGGCCCGCGACGCAGGCAGACGTCGAACGTCGCTTCAGGTTCGGAACCGCTGATACAGCGCAGCCGGTAGGTCTCCATGCTGGCCCCGCCGCTGAGCCGTTCGGCCGATGTCACCGCCGCGCAATCGGCCACTTCGCGGCGCACGACGACATCAAGCGCCGCGAAGAAGTCCGGCTGCGCAGGCGGAGGGCCTGAGGTCATCGGCGATGCCCGGTTGCCACAAGTGGAGCTGCTGCAGGCATCGTGCCCAACCGTATCGGGCGGCCAGTGTCGGCTTCGGTGAGCGGAGCTTCGGTGACGGGGTGCTGGCTGATCTCACCGACGCGCTCATCGGCTGAGCCGAGTCCTTAGCGTGAGACCATGGTCGCGGAGCTGGTGATCCTCGGTGGTCGGCTGGCTGAGTCCGCCGCAAGCGGCGACCCCGTCGACGTTCTCATTGAGTCAGGGCGCATCGCTGCGGTGCTGCCCGCTGGGGAGGCCCCGATGGCTCGGCGTACGCTGGATGCTGCCGACGCGTGGATCATGCCCGGTTTCGTCGACATCCAGGTCCACTTCCGCACGCCCGGCGCCACCGACAGCGAGGACATCGCGTCCGGCGCCGCGGGCGCGGCAATGGGCGGCGTCACCGCTTGCGTGATGATGCCCAACACGAGTCCGCCGATCGACTCGCCGGACATGGTCGCCGAGGTGCTGGCGCTGGCCGCGGAGGCTCCGTGCGATGTGAGGACCTCCGCAGCGATCACTGCAGGTCGCGCCGGTCGGCAGCTCACCGACATGGCGGCGCTGTACGCCGCCGGCGTGCGAGTGTTCACCGACGACGGCGACTGCGTGGCCGATGACGCGCTCATGGAGGCTGCATTGGCGCTGACGACCCGATTGCCGGGCGCGGTCATCAGCCAGCACGCCGAGGATCCCGCGATGGTGGCCGGCGGTGCCGTCAATGCCGGAGCGGTCGCGCGGCGGCTGGGTCTGCGGGGGCGGCCGGCGGAGGCGGAAGTCTCGATGGTGCGACGGGATCTCGCGCTGGCGCGGCGAACGGGAGGTCGGTACCACGTCCTGCATCTGTCTACTGCGGCGGCTGCGGAGTCGATCCAGCTCGCCAAACGCGACGGCGTGGCAGCGACCGCCGAAGTGACGCCCCAGCATTTGGTGCTCAGCGAAGACGACGTCGAGCGGCTCGGGACCTCAGGCAAGATGAATCCGCCGCTGCGGCGCACGTCGGATGTCGCGGCGCTGCGACGGGCGCTCATCGACGGGACGCTGGACGCGGTGGCGACGGACCATGCGCCGCATCATCCGTCGCTGAAGGACAGGTCGCTCGCGGAGGCGCCACCGGGAATGATCGGCGTGGAGACGATGGCAGCGGTGGTGTGGTCACAGCTGGTCGCGACGGGTGCCATGACGCCGGCACGCTTCGTCGAAGTCGTCTCGACCGCACCGGCTCGCATCGCCGGGCTCGCCGCGCACGGCAGGCCGGTCGTGGCAGGCAGTCCGGCGAACATCGCGGTGTTCGACCCGACTGTTCGGTGGACGGTAGACGCAACGGCATTGCAGTCACGCAGCACCAACTCGCCCTGGCATGGCGAAACGCTGACCGGCCGACCGCGTCACACCGTGCTGGCCGGCCGCCCGGTGATGGTCGATCACGAGCTGTGCGCCTGAGCGGCGCCCGGCTGCGTCGGCTACCAAGCGCCTTGCTCGCGCCAGCGCTCCAGGTGCTCCCAGGAGGCGCCGGCCTCGAGCAGCACTTCCTCGGTGTGCTGACCGAGTTCGGCCACCTCGACACCGGCACGCGTCGGCGTGTCGGACATGGTGATCGGGCAACCGACCCAGGTCTGCTCGCCCCACTCGTCGTGCTCGGCTCTGACCAGATAGCCGTTGGCGTAGGGCTGATCGTTCGCCACCACGTCGGAATGGCTGCGCACCGCGCAGAAGCGCTGCTGCTCGGCTTCGAGGCGTTCGGTCCATTCCTGGGTGCTGCGCGTCAGGAAGATCTCGGCGAAGAACGTTCGCATCTCCAGCGCCACCTCGCGTGGCAGGAAGTAGGCGTTCCAGTGTGGATGGTCTTGCAGGTCCGGTCGCTCGACCACGCGGCACATGCCCGCCCACAGGTGCTCGGGACAGCCCGCCAGAGCGATGCAGCCGTCCGAGGTCGGGAAGATGCCGTACAGCGCATGCACCAGCGGGTGGCCGTTGTTGGAGCGCCCTGCCTCCTCGCCGGTCAGCAGCAGGTGGGTGTACTCCACAGCCTGCAGCCAGATCTGGCCGCCCAGCAGGCTCACATCGACGCGCTGCCCCCGTCCGGTGCGTTCGCGTGCGTACAGCGCCGCCAGGATCCCGGTCTGGAGATTCTGCGAACCGCAGTGGTCGGCGACCAGAGCGCCGTAGGTGGACAGCGGCCCGCCGTCAGAGCCACTCGAAGCAATGACACCGCCGGAGGCTTGGCCGGCTATGTCGGCGCCCTCGCGGTCTGCCTCGGGTCCGCAGGGACCCAAGAAGCTGCCGGCCGCCCAGATGATACGCGGGTTCACCTCGGCGAGGTCCTCGTAGCCGAGGCCCCATTCGTCGAGCGTTCCGGGCTTGAAGTTCGACAGCACCACGTCTGCTGTGTTCACGAGTTCCAGAAACGCTTCGCGACCTGCCTCGACGCGCAGATCCAGTGCGACCGAGCGCTTGCCGCGGTTGCACGCGATGTAGACCGAAGCGTGGCCGTAGTCCTCCAGCACATCGACATGGCGCCCGACGTCTCCGACATCGGGCAGCTCGATCTTGATGACCTCGGCGCCGAGACCATGCAACATGGCTGCGGCTTGGGGTCCTTGAACCAGTGTGGACAGGTCCAGAACTCGAACTCCTGCAAGTGCGCCGGCCATGGCTTCCCCTTCGATCTTGGCGGAGTCGATCATGGTGGTGTCACCACGAGACCGCACCGCGAGACAACGCGGCCAAGATGGTAGTTCGCGCACCGGAATGGCCGATTCGCCTGAGTCTGGGCCAATGTCTGGGCCTGGGCCTAGGCCAGGGCCTGGGACTCGGCTGCAAGAATGGACCTCCGTGACCGAGACAGCAGCAACCGCTTCGGAACACGATGCCGCGTCGGCGCGCACGCTTCGGTTCTCCCTGCTGATCTCTGGGGTGCGCTGCACCTTGGCGTACGTGCTGCTGCCGTTCGTGGCACCGCTGGTCGGTTTCGCACCCGGGGTCGGACCTGTTGTCGGCTTGCCAATCGCGCTGGTCGCGCTGTGGGCGAACGCCGCCAGCATCAGGCGGCACTGGCGTTCCGATCACCGGTGGAAGTGGCCGGTCAGCCTGCTCAACGCCGGGATCATCGTGCTGTTGGTGATCTTGGTGGTCTTGGACGTGAGACAACTGCTGTAGGCCGCCCGCGCCGCAGCGCTGCTGCACCGTTGTCGCGGCGCACTGCAGCGCTGGCACACTGGAAGACCATGCAGGAAGATCATGCCGGCACATGATCTCTGTGTCGGTGTGCGTCCGGACCTGTCGGTGAGCTAGATGCGCATTCTGTTTGCGGACAGGATCGACACGGCGCGAATCGGCCGGCTGGAAGCTGCCGGCCACGAGTGCGTCGTCAAACCCGAGCTGACGGCGGAGGAACTCGCCGGGCACATCGACGACGCCGAAGTCCTAGTCGTGCGCGGCACCGAGGTACAGCGTGCCGTCTTCGAGGCTTCCGACGGGCTCTCCATGGTGCTGCGTGCCGGTGCGGGCACCGACTCGATCGACTGCGACGGGGCCAGCGAGTTCGGCATCTACGTCTGCAACGTGCCTGGCCGCAATGCCGCAGCCGTTGCCGAGCTGACCATAGGACTGCTGCTCGCCGTCGACCGTCAGATTCCCGCGGCCACATCGGACTTGCATGAGGGTCGCTGGGACAAGGCGCGATACGCCGGTGCCTCAGGACTGAAGGGCCGTCGCATGGCGATCGTGGGCATGGGTGCGATCGGCATCGAGGTCGCCCGCCGGGCAGCGGCATTCGGCATCGAGCTGTCGGCGCTGCACCGCTCCGGTCGCTCACGTTCGCTGCGTGCGGAGATGAAGCGACTCGACGTGCAGGTGCATGCTGACTGGGACAGCCTGCTGGGCGACGCCGACATCGTGTCGGTACACCTGCCCGCAACCTCGGAGACCATCGGCTTGGTGGACGCGGAGTTCTTGGCGAGGCTGCCCGACGGCGCGATCTTGCTCAACACCTCCCGCGGCGAGATCGTGGACGAAGCGGCGCTGCTGCGCGCACTCGACGAGCGGGGCATGCGTGCGGGGCTTGACGTGTTCTGCGGGGAACCGTCCGGCGCCGACCGCCACTGGCACTCGCCGCTGGCGTCGCACCCCCGTGTCACGGGCACCCACCACATCGGGGCTTCCACCGCGCAGGCCTCCGAGGACATCGCCGAAGGAGTCGTGGAGGTGCTCGAGGCGTTTGCGGCCGGCGACGTGGTCAACTGCGTCAATCGAGCCGAACGGCCGTTGGGCCGATGCACGATCGTCGTGCGTCACCGCGATCAGGTGGGCGTGCTGGCAGGGATACTCATGGCTCTTCGGGCAAGCGGCATCAACGTCTTGCAGATGCGCAACGAGATCCTGGCCGGCCCAACCCATCACGCCGCTGTCGCCACCATCAGCGTGTCGCGTCAGCCGTCACCCGAGGTGCAACGGGAACTCGCAGCGATGGAGGCGGTCCACGGCCTCCGGCTGATCAACGCTTGCTGATGCTGGCTCGGGGCGCGCCAGAGCGACGGCCCGCCACAGCGGCATTGCGCCAGGCCACGGTGTCGGCGACGGCGTTGAACGTGAAGACGTGCAAGCCGGTGATGTCGAGTTGTTCCGCGTGCGGGGCGATTCGGTGGACCAGGTTCGTGGGGTCGTAGCCGCCGGGTCGCAGCAAGCGCCGCACGGCACCTGCGTTCTTGCGGAGATAGCGCAGCGACGCGCCGATGCCCAAGCGGGCGCCGATGCGCGCCAGACGTGCAGCATCGACGACACCGGGTATGCCGAGGTGCAGCGGGAGCGCGAACCCGCTGTCTCGCTCGGATTTCAGCCAGTTCAAGATTGCCTTCGAGTCGAAGCACATCTGGGTGGCGGCGTGGCCTTCGATGCCCAGTTCGGCCAGCAAGACCTGCTTGACGTGCAGCGCTTCGTGCAGCACTGCGTCGGTGATGAGCGCGTGCCCTTCGGGATAGGAGGTGACGCCGATGCTGGTGAGCGAGTGCGCTGTCTCGCGCAGCGCTTCGAGCAGCCCGACGGCGCCGTCGAAGGGCCCGGCCGGGGAGGTCACGTCTCCTCCGACGAGGAAGATCTCGTGGCACCCCATCGAGTCGACGTGGCCGAGCAGCTCTTCGAGGTGGCTGCGGCTGGCGACCATGCGAGCCGCAATGTGCGGCACCGGTCGGTGGCCCAGAGCGCACAGCTCCGATGTCACCTCAAGGGTGTCTTCGAGTGTCTTGGACGCCGAAGCCGTCACCGACACCGACGAGGCCGGTGGCAAGAACGGCAGCTGCTCAGCCAGGTTCCGCAGCGGAATCAGCTCCCATCGAGCCCGGGTCAGCAAGTTCGTGTGCGGGTGCATGCAGATCGCGGTTCAGCTCAGGCCGACGATGGCGCCGTCGTCGGCAAGGTCGATGCGGCGCGCTGCGGGCATTCGCCCCAGTCCGGGCATGGTGCGCATGTCGCCGCACACCGGATACACGAAGCCCGCGCCGACTGACGCACGGACCTCGCGCACCGGCAGTGTCCATCCCGTGGGAGCGCCGGCGAGCGATGCGTCCGAGGAGATGGACAGGTGCGTCTTGGCGATGCACACTGGCAGCCGTCCGAAGCCGTTGCGCTCGTAGCTGTCGATCTCCCGATCCGCTCGCGCCGTGTAGCTCACGTCTGCTGCGCCGTACACCTTGGTCGCGACCGTGCGAATCTTGTCTTTCAGCGACAGGTCGTCCGGGTACAGCATCGAGAACTGGGCCGGTGCCTCGGCCGCTTCAGCGACCGCTTCGGCCAGTTCGACAGCGCCCGCGCCGCCGTCGGCGAAGTGTGTGCAGCGAGCCGAGCGAGCGTGGTACTCCGATGCGATCTCGGCTATCGCAGCGAGGTCGGCCTCGTGGTCGTCCGGGAACTGATTGATGGCCACCACGGGCGAGACGCCGTGCATGCGAACGTTCTCGAGCTGCTTGCGCAGGTTGTCGCCGCCTGCGTGAACCTCGTCGGGATTTGGTTCGAGCAGCGCCGCGGGCAGGGGGCGTCCGGCCACGATCCGGTGCTTGCCGGAATGAGCCTTCAGACCCCGCACCGTTGCCACGATCACCGCGGCGTCCGGCGAGAGCCCCGAGTACCGACACTTGATGTTGAAGAACCGCTCGGCGCCCATGTCGGCGCCGAATCCGGCTTCGGTCAGCAGGAACTCAGAGGTTCCGATGCCGAGGTGGTCGGCGACGACGGAGGAGTTGCCGGTCGCGATATTGCCGAAGGGCCCCGTGTGTACGAGTGCCGGCGAGCCTTCCAGGGTCTGCATCAGGTTCGGCTTGACGGCTTCGCGCAGCAGCACGGCCATGGCGCCGGCCGCGCCGATGTCCTCTGCGGTCACCGGCTCTCCGGCATCGGTGTAGCCCAGCACCGTGTGACCGAGCCGCGTCCGCAGGTCCGACATGGAGGCACACAGCGCCAGCGTCGCCATCACCTCAGAGGCTGCGGTGATGTCGAAGCCGGATTCGCGGGGAATGCCGTCGAGGCGACCGCCCAGGCCGATCGTGATGTTGCGCAGGGCACGATCGTTCACGTCGAGCACGCGGCGCCACGTGATGTTGTGGATGTCGAACCCGGCCTCGTTGCCGTGATACAGATGCGCGTCCAGCATGGCTGCGCAGAGATTGTGCGCCGCCGTCACGGCATGCATGTCGCCCGTCAGATGCAGGTTGAACAGGTCCATCGGTACGACTTGGCTGTAGCCGCCGCCCGCGGCGCCGCCCTTGATCCCGAAGGTGGGTCCCATCGAGGGCTGCCGAATGGCGATGGTGGCGGTGCGCCCGATGTGCCTGAATGCCTGCCCGAGACCGACGGTGGTGGTGGTCTTGCCTTCGCCGAGCGGTGTCGGCGTGATGGCAGTCACCACGACGTAGCGGCCACGGGGCCGATCGGCCATCGCCTCGGCAGCTTCGAGCCGAACCTTGGCGACGCCCGTTCCGTACAGCTCGAGGTGCTCTGGCGGAATCCCCGCGTCGGCTGCGACATCGGTGAGCGGCCTGATGTTCGCCGCTGCGGCGATGTCCAGATCGCTCGGGACTCGGCGTCGGGTGGTCATTGCACGCACTCCCTTCTGCGCCGGGGCAGGCACCGGCAGGTCGGCCGCTGCGCTGGCACACAGTCTCGGCTTGTACGCAGTCTCGCGTCGTCGGTGCGCGGCGCGGCGTCTCGGCGGGCCGTAGGTTGGCAGCGGCGCTGATGCGGATGCACGCTGTGGTTCGCGAGCGGAGGAGTCACCCATGAGCAGTGTCCCCGAGAGCGCCGACTGCGTCGTCATCGGTGCAGGCATCGTCGGCAACTGCCTGGTCGGGCATCTCAGCGATCTCGGCTGGAGCGACATCGTGCTGCTCGACAAAGGCCCGCTGCCGAATCCCGGCGGATCCACGGGCCACGCGTCCAACTTCATCTTCCCGGTCGATCACTCGAAGGAAATCGTGGATCTGACGCTCGACAGTCAGCGTCAGTACGAGGCGTTGGGGTTGCAGAACACCTGCGGCGGCATCGAGGTGGCGCGCACCCCTGAACGGCTGGAGGAGTTCCGTCGTCGCATGACGTCGGCAACCTGCTGGGGCATCGAGGCGAGACTGCTCACGGTTGCCGAAGTGGTCGAGCTGGTGCCTTTCATCGACCCCGACGTCATCTTGGGCGGCTTCTTCACTCCCAGCGTCTCCGCGGTGGACTCGCTGGAGACCGGCACCCGGATGCGCCGCAAGGCCGAGCAAGCCGGTCACCTGCGGACCTTCGCCAACACCGAGGTGCTGGACATCGAGACCGAGGCCGGCCCCCGTCGTCGGCGTGTCTCGGCAGTGGTGACCGATCGGGGTCGCATCGCATGCCGCACTGTGGCGATCGCCTGCGGGGTGTGGAGCCCCAAGATCGCCGAGATGGCCGGGGCCACCATTCCGCTCACGCCGGCGGTCCACCAGATGGTCGACGTCGGACCGTTCGACGTGCTCGTCGAGACCCATCAAGAGCTGGCGTACCCGATTGTGCGCGACATGGACACCTTCTGCTACGAGCGCCAGTCCTCGGGCTCCATGGAGGTGGGCAGCTACGCCCATCGGCCGATTCTGCACCGGGTGGAGGACATCCCCTCCAACGACGAGGCGGCGCTCAGCCCGACCGAGATGCCGTTCACGCCCGACGACTTCGACGAACAGCTGGAGCAGGCCGTCGAGCTGATGGAGTTCTTGGGCGACGGCGAGATCAGGTACGCCATCAACGGCCTGCTGTCGCTCACTCCCGATGCGGCGCCGGTGCTCGGGCCGACCACCGAAGTGGACCATCTGTGGTCGGCCGCGGCAGTGTGGGTCAAGGAGGGCCCTGGCGTCGGCCGGCTGATGGCCGAATGGATGACCTACGGCTACCCGCGGCTCACCGATCCTCACAGCAGCGACGTGACGCGCTTCTACCCCCAAGACCGCAACGTGATCCACATCGAGGCCAGGGCCGAGGAGCACTTCAACAAGACCTACGGGATCGTGCATCCCCGCGAGCAGTGGGCAACGCGGCGCAACGTGACCTGCGGCCCTGCGAAACCTCGCACCGACGAGCTGGCAGCGGTCTACTTCGAAGCCGGCGGATGGGAACGGCCGCACTGGTACGAGTCGAACGCAGACCTCGTCAAGCACTACGGCATCGAGGGCCGCACCCACGAGTGGGATGCCCGCTGGTGGAGCCCGATCGTCGACGCGGAGCACCTCCACCTGCGCGAGCACTGCGGTCTCGTGGACATCTCGCCGTTCCAGGTCTTCGAGATCTCGGGCCGTGGCGCGCTGGGCTACATGCAGAAGATGGTCGTGAACACGTGCGACGTGCCGGTGGGCCGAGCGGTCTACACGCCGGTGCTGACGCCTGCGGGCGGCATTCGTTCCGACGTGACCGTTGTGCGCCTGGCCGAGGAACGGTTCCGCGTCGTGACCGGGGCCTTCGACGGCGGCCGCGACGAGTACTGGTTGCGCACGCACTTGCCCGACGCCGGCGTGACGTTCGAGAATCGCACCGAAGCGCTGGCCACGTTCGGCGTGTGGGGCCCCAACGCCGTTGCCCTGCTGCAGACGCTGACCGAGAGCGATCTGTCGCAGGCGGCGTTCGGTTACGGCAACGTACGAGACGTGCTGTTGTCGGGCATCCCGGCGCAGATGCTGCGCATCTCCTACGTCGGCGATGCCGGATTCGAGATCTACTGTCCCACGAGCAACGGTCTGGCGCTGTGGGATGCCGTGTGGAGCGCCGGAGCGGACTTCGGCCTGCGGCCTGTGGGCGCCGGCGTGTACGGCACCACGGGACGCCTCGAGAAGGGCTACCGGCTGATGGGCGCCGAACTCGAGAACGACTACGGACCGACCGAGGCGGGACTGGCCAGACCACGGGTGAAAGCGGACGACTTCATCGGCAAGGAGGCATACCTGGCTGCTCGGGAAGCCCCGGCTGCGGCGCAGCTGGTGATGCTGCGCTTTGCGAGCCTGCGCTGCGCCGCCGGCTACGACCGATTCCCCATGGGGGCGGGCAACGAGCCGGTACTCACATCAGCGGGAGAGCGAATCGTGGACTCGCACGGCAGGGTCAGCCGGGTGACCACGGCGGGCAGCGCTCCGTCGCTCGGCGACTACTTGGCCATGTCCTATGTGCCCATTGAGCTGGCCGCCGTCGGCACCGAGCTGTCGGTGATGTACCAGAACGAGCGGTACCCGGTCGAGGTTGCTGCTGCGGGCCGGAACCTGGCGCTGTTCGACCCGGACGACAGCCGCATGAAGGCCTGAGCCGTCTTCGTGCGCATCCTGGTCTGCGTGAAGCGGGTGCCTGCGGTGGGTGCGCGCATCAACGTCGCCGCCGACGGCCGGCAGGTGGACACCGCGCACTTGGGGTTCACCACCAGTCCGCACGAGGAGTGCGCGCTCGAGGAGGCCGTTCAGATCGTCGAGGGACTCGAAGGCGACGGCCACGGTGTGGTGGTGCTCACGCTGGGCCCCGAGGCCGCGACCGAGCAGCTGCGCTATGCCGCCGGCGTCGGCGGAACGGAGTTCGCGCTGGTGGCCGCGAACGGCGGTCTGGACTGGGATCCGCAGCGGACGGCGGCTGCCCTCACCGCAGCCGTGCGAGAACTCGAAGCCGCCGGAGGGCAGTTCGACCTCATCTTGTTCGGCAACGAATCCGCAGACGGGGGCAACTTCCAGGTCGGCATCCGAGTGGCCCACGCGCTCGGGCGACCGATCGTCAACGGCATCAAGGGGATCGAGCGGCACGAGCGCGGCTTCACAGCGCGGCGTGAGACCGACGCCGGCCACGAGGTGTATGAGCTGGAGTCACCGTGCGCGCTCGGCGTCAAGGAGGGCATCAATCTGCCCCGCTATCCGACCATGAAGGGACGGCTCGCCTCGCGCAGGGCGCAGATCCAAGTCCTGGACGGCGCGTCGGATACCGAAGCAGGCGGCCAAGCGCGGGTGCGTCTGCGCCGACCGCCCGAAGCCGCCGGCACCACGGTCGTGCTGGGTGACAGCGCTGCGGCCGCACCCGCGGTGGTGGACTTGCTGGACGAACTGGGAGTGCTGTGAGCGGCGTCGCTGTGCTCGTCGAGCAGCACCGTGGCATCGTGCCTGGCAGTGCCCTCGAAGCCCTCAGGGTGGCCAACACGCTGGCAGCCGACCTCGGCACCCACGTCGAAGCCGTCCTGCTCGGCGACGATGCGCTGTTCGAGGCGCACGGAGACGAGCTGACTGCTGTCTGCACAGCTCACGGCGCGTCGGTCGTACACTGCTGCAGGCACGAGCTGCTCGCCGACTACGGACCCGATGCTTGGGGCATGTCGCTGGCTGCTGTTGCCGAGCATGCTCGACCGAGCGCCATGGTCGCCGCAGGCACCGACCGCGGTGCCGAAGCGATGGCACAGCTCGCTGCGCGTCTCGACGTGCCGCTGGTGGCCAACTGCGTGCGCATCGAGCCCGGCACGCCGTGGACCGTCAGCAGGCTCCAATGGGGCGGCTCGCTGGTCGAGGATGTGACGCTGGAGTCCCCCTTGCCGCTGCTGACCGTCGCTCAGCACGCTGTCGCCGCCGACGCGTCCGACCCGCCCGATGTGCATGCTGCTCAAGCGACAGTCTCCGTCTTGGCGCCCGAGCTGGGGCCCGCTGCGGAGCGAACTCTGGTGCGCAAACGGGTGGACCGCACCGGCGGGATCACATTGTCCACTGCGACGGTGGTGGTGTCGGGCGGCCGCGGCGTGGGCTCCGCTGACGGATTCGCCCGACTCGAAGAGCTCGCCGAACTGCTCGGCGGACGCGTCGGCTGTTCGCGCGCCGTCACGAACAACGGCTGGCGTTCCCATGCTGACCAAGTCGGCCAGACCGGCACCCGGATTGCTCCGGAGATCTACATCGCTTGCGGCATCTCCGGCGCCATTCAGCACTGGGTCGGCGCTATGGGCTCGAAGAACGTCCTCGCCATCAACATCGACCCTGAAGCCAACATGGTCACCAAGGCGGGCTACGCCGTCATTGCGGATCTGCACGAGGTGGTGCCGGCCGTCTGTGACGAGATCCGACGGCGGCGGGACCGACGCGACGAGTCCGGCGAGTCCGGTCCGACGAGCACATGACGCCGTGCTCGTTGTCCAGCTGCTGATCGTCCCAACGTCCATCATGGGTTCACCATTGCGGCGACCACGGCGCTCATAGCATTGCGTGCAGCATGGCGCTCCCGATGGCCTCACCGCGGGCGCGTTCATGAGCGGGGAGTGACGATGCAACGGGGAGACACTGCACGCGACACGGCACGAATGAGCGCACGAGCAGGCGCGGCACGAACCGCAACTGCACCGACGAGACGTCGCGAGCCGCCTGTTGCCCGGCTCGACACACCGCTGGTGCGCGACGGGGGCATCTTGCGGCCGACGACGTGGGACGATGCGCTCGATCGTGCCGCCTCGGGGCTGCGCGCCGCCACTCAACAACACGGCGCCGGCGGCGTCGGCATGTTCTCGTGCTCGAAGAGCACGAACGAGATGAACTACGCCGCCCAGAAGTTCATGCGGACGGTGCTGACGTCCAACAACATCGATTCGTGCAATCGCACCTGACACGCCCCGTCAGTCGTCGGTCTGGCGACGGTATTCGGACTCGGGGGCGGGACGAGTTCCTATGCGGAACTCGCCGAGACCGATGTGATCCTGCTGTGGGGCTCCAATGCTCGAGAGGCACATCCCATCTTGTTCCACCACCTGCTGCGCGGCCTCGACAACGGCGCGGCGCTGTACGCGGTGGACCCGCGCCGTACCTCCTCGGCAGAGTTCGCTGACCTTTGGCTCGGCCTCGACGTGGGCACCGACATAGCCATGGCCAATGCAGTGGCTCGTGAGATCATCGCTCAAGGCATGCACGATCAGTCGTTCATCGAACGGGCGACCACGGGATTCGATGCCTTCGCGTCGTCGGTTGCGCCGTTCACGCTGGAGGAGGGCGAGCGGCTGACCGGAGTCCCGGCTGGCGCCATCGCGGAAATGGCTCACGCCTACGCCACAGCGCCCCGGGCGCAGATCCTGTGGACGTTGGGCATCACCGAGCATCACACTGCTGTGGAGAACGTGCTGGCGCTGTGCAACTTGGCGCTGCTCACCGGACATGTCGGCCGTCGCGGCTGCGGTCTGGTGCCTCTGCGGGGCCAGAACAACGTGCAGGGCGGCGGCGACATGGGAGCGTTGCCTGACCGATTGCCGGGCTTCCAGCCGCTCGCCGATCCGCAGGTGCGAGCGCGTTATGAGCGCGCCTGGGACTGCGCGCTGAATCCCGAGCCAGGCAAGAACCTCACCGAGATGTTCGATGCCATGGATTGCGGCGAGCTGCGGGCGCTGTACGTCATCGGCGAGAATCCGGCCGATTCCGAGGCCAATGTGGCACATGCTCGCAGGCTGCTCGGGGCACTGGACCTGCTGATCGTCCAGGACATCTCGCTGACGCGCACCGCTCGCATGGCCGATGTCGTGCTGCCGGCTGCGCCCGGCTGGGCGTGCAGTGAAGGAACGGTGACCTCGTCCGAACGCCGGGTCCAACGTGTGCGCGCCGCGCTGGCCCCGCAAGGCGACGCCCGCGACGACGTCGGCATCATTGCGGAGCTGGCGCAGCGCATGGGCGCGCAGTGGGGAGCGACTTCGGCGCAGGGACTGTGGGATGAGATGCGCTCGCTGTCGCCGTTGCACGGCGGGCTGAGCTGGGACCGGCTCGAGGCAAGCGGCGGCTTGCAGTGGCCGTGCCCGCACGAGGAGCATCCCGGCACGGAGTTCCTGCACAGCTGGCTCTGGCAGCACGACCTGGACGGCCACGAGGCTGCGCCCTTCTCGGCGGTCACGCACCGCCCGCCTGCTGAGGCGCTGAGCGAGGAGTTCCCGCTGCGGCTGACCACTGGCCGCGTGCTGGACTCCTACAACACCGGCGTGCAGTCCGCCGGCTATGCGTCGCCGATCCGTTCCGGCGATGCCATCGAGATCAGTCCTGCGGATGCGTCGGCACTCGGGATTGCGAACGGCGACGCAGTGCGAGTCAGCTCGCCCCGAGGTTCGGTGGACACGAACGCACGGATCACCGCTCGCCTGCCCGAGGGCCTGGTCTTCACCACGTTCCACTTCCCGGAGCTCGCCGATGCGAATCTGCTCACGAACGACGTCACCGATGTTCGCAGCGGCACAGCGGAGTTCAAGGCGGCCGCTGTGAGAATCGAACTGCTGGGAACCGTCGGCCGCCGTGGCTGATCTGCACTTCTCCGACGCAGCACCGACAGCGGCCGAGCGCCACGCGGTGCTGACTGCGCTCGACCTGGACGATGCGCACTCGGGCGCCGTGGTCGTCGAGCATCCGCGAGCCGTGCGCGGCGGGACGCGTCGCCGCAAGCATCTGCGGCACTTGCTGTTGCCGGCGCTGCATGCGCTCCAGCGAGAATCCGGCTGGATCAGCCCGGGCGGCCTCAACTTCGTCGGTCGCCTGCTCGGGGTGCCGCCGGCGGAGGCCTACGGCGTGGCCACCTTCTACGAGATGTTCCGCACCGAAGCTCCAGCCCCAGCCGCTGACGGCCTCAGTGTTCGCCATGTGTGCGCCGATCCGATCTGCATGCTGGCCGGTGCCGAGCTGCTGGCCGACCAGCTGCGCACGCAGGGCCTCCCGGTACACGAGGCGTCGTGCCTCGGACAGTGTGAGCGGGCGCCTGCGATGTTCATCCACGGCCGACGCGAACCCGACCGCGTGCCCGCCGACGAGCGCGCGGCGGCGTCACCGGTCGTCAGCGTCACGGCGTCGAATGCCGATGCGCCGAGTGTGCTGCGCCAGATGGTCGAACCGCGCCGACCGCACGACGAGAACGCTTCGCTGGAGGAGTACCTGCGGCGCGGTGGGGGAGCAGCGATCGACGCGGCCCTACGGCTGAGCGCCGACGAGATCATTGCGCAGATTGCCGCGGCGGGTCTGTCTGGACGAGGCGGAGCTGCATTCCCCACAGGCGTCAAGTGGCGCGCAGTGGCCGATGCGCCCGGCCCCAAGCATGTCGTCGCCAACATCGACGAGTCCGAGCCGGGGACGTTCAAGGATCGACTGCTGTGCGAGCTGACGCCCTCGGCGATCATCGAGTCGATGGTCGTGGCGGGCTTGGTCGTCGGCGCGCAGCAGGGCTGGATCTACATCCGAGGCGAGTACCCATTGGCCACGCAACGGCTCCAGAACGCCATGGCGCAGGCCCGAGACGCCGGCTGGCTGGGCGACGACGCGGCCGGGTCGGGACAACCCTTTGACATCGAGCTGCGCAGGGGTGCCGGCGCCTACATCTGCGGCGAGGAGACGGCGCTGTTCAACTCGCTGGAGGGCTACCGAGGCGAGCCCCGCAACAAGCCGCCGTACCCGACCACACATGGCCTGTTCGGTCGTCCCACGGTCGTGAACAACCCGGAGACGCTGCTGAATGTCATGGAGGTGCTGCGGATCGGCCCCGACGCCTACCGCAGCGTGGGAACGCAGGACTCGCCGGGGACCAAGCTGTTCTGTGTGTCGGGCCATGTCCGCACGCCCGGGCTCTACGAGGTGCCCTTCGGGACGCCGCTGGGCGAGCTGCTGAGGCTGGCCGGCGGCGTGGGTGACACACTGGCAACGGTGCTGCTGGGGGGAGCTGCAGGCAGCTTCGTCGGCGCCGACGCCGAGGAGCTGCCGCTGTCGCTGGAAGGCGCACGTGCGGCAGGAACGACGCTCGGCTCAGGCGCAGTCATGGTCTTCGATGACACGGCCAACCTGGGTGCGGTGGTGGAGCGGCTGGCCAAGTTCTTCCGCGACGAATCCTGCGGTCAGTGCGTGCCGTGTCGCATCGGCACCGTGCGCCAGCATGAACTGGTGACGCAGATCCGACGTTCGGGCGGGCCGACCGCGCCTCAGCGCAGACTGCTCGACGACATCGCGGCCGCCATGGGCGACGCGTCCATCTGCGGACTGGGCCACACGGCGGCCTCTGCGGTGAGCTCTGCGCTGCGGCTGGACCTGCTGAGCGAGCAGGCGTCATGAATGCGGCCCTTGCGCACGTGGCCCCGGCTGCATCGGGCAAAGCCACCGATGAAGCCGCGAACCCGGTGACGCTGAGCATCGACGGATGCGACGTGACGGTGGAACGAGGCGCCTCGGTCTTGGCTGCCTGCACGGCAGCCGGCGTGGACACGCCCACGATCTGCTGGGCGCCCAACCTCACTGCGGCCAACGCGTGCCGTCTCTGCGTGGTGGAGCTCGAAGGCTCGCGCACGCTGGTGCCGGCCTGCTCTCGTCCCGCAGAAGCGGACATGCGCATCTGCACCGACTCCGAACGTGTCCGACACAGCCGGCGCATGGTGCTGGAGTTCCTCGGCTCTGCGAACGATCTCTCGCAGGCACCCGAGATCGCCGCTTGGTCGCAGCACTACGGAGCTGACCCGTCACGGTACCCAAGCGCCCTGGCCAATCAGAGCTGCGCGGACGCGGCAACGACGGCGCCGGCGCCCGAAGACGCAACGGACAACGGGCACGAACTCGGGCCCCGACGTGTCGAAGAGCCGGTGCGCGTGCAAGACGATCTGTACATCCGGGCCTACGACCGGTGCGTGCTGTGCTACAAGTGCGTGGAAGCCTGCGGCGACGATGCCCAGCACACCTTCGCGATTGCGGTGGCAGGACGCGGCTTCGACGCACGCATTCGCACCGAGTACGACACCGAGCTTCCCCAGAGCGCCTGCGTGTACTGCGGCAACTGTGTCGCGGTGTGCCCGACCGGTGCGCTGCAGTTCCGCACCGAGTTCGACTTGCGCGCCGCGGGGGAGTGGCGTCCCGACGAACAGACGGTCACCACCACCGTGTGCTCCTACTGCGGCGTCGGCTGCAACCTCGAACTGCATGTCCAAGACGAACGCATCGTGAAGGTCACCTCGCCGGCGGACCATTCGGTGACCAGCGGTCATCTGTGCATCAAAGGCCGGTTCGGCTGGCAATACGTGCATGCGCCGGCACTCGATCTGTCTGCGGCCCCGTCGACGGATCGCTAGCTGTCGATGTCTGCGCAGGCCCCGCCGCCATCGCAGTCGCCCACTCCGAGCTACGACGAAACACCACCCGACCCGGTCAGCTCAGGCCCGGCCAGAAGCGCTACGGTTCGTGTCACTCGCCGCACTCGTGCGCTCGAACGCGCCCGTTCACTGGCCGCTCGCGAGCTTCGCAGAGCCGGACGCGCGGCGACCCCTGAACCGCACGCCGGCGGACCGGCACTTGCTTCGCCCGCCGCCCGCAGCACGGCCCTGTTCGTCGGCATAGCACTGCTGATGGCGGGCAACGGCCTGCAGAACACCTTGCTCGGGGTGCGTGCGGAATCCGAAGGCTTCGGCTCGACGGTTGCGGGCCTGGTGATGGCCATGAACTTCGTCGGGTTCTTGGTCGGAGCTGCCGCGGCGCCCAGCTTGCTGCGGCAGGTCGGCCATGTACGAGTCTTCGCCGCTCTGGCCTCGGCCGGCAGCAGCGTGGTGCTCGTGCAGGCAGTGTGGGTCAACCCGTTGGTGTGGGGTGCGGGCCGGTTCCTGTGGGGGATCTGTTTCGCTGCACTGCTCGTGGTGGCCGAGACGTGGCTGAACGAACTGGCGACGAACGAGAACCGCGGCCGGATGCTGGCGCGGTACATGGTCATCACGATGGGCGCCATTGCCACGGGGCAGTTCATGGTGGCAGCCGCCGATGCCAACGGATTCGCCCTCTTCGCACTGACCTCCGTGCTGGTATCGCTTGCCCTGGTGCCGATGTCGCTGTCGGCGTCGGCCAACCCGCCGGTGATCGTCCCGGAGCGAGTCGGCCTGCGAACGCTCATGCAGACTGCGCCGACCGGCGTGGTCGTGGCGTTCCTGGTCGGGGCCGCGCTCGGATCGATCTCCGCCATCGGCACCGTGTACGCCGCCGCGCGCGGACTGTCGCCGGTGGGCGTAGCAACCTTCGTGGCGGCGCCGATGATCGGCAGCCTGTTCGGCCAGCTCCCGCTCGGACGCCTCTCGGATCGCGTGCCCCGGCGCATCGTCATCGTGCTGGCGGCCTCCATTGCGGGCACTGCGTGCTTGGTCATGCCGGCACTGGCGGAGAGCAGCGTGGCCGGGGTCGCGGTCATGGCCGTGATGGGGGCGTTCGCGTATCCGATCTACTCGCTGGCCGTGGCTCAGACCAACGACTGGCTGCGGGACGGCCAGCGGGCAGGCGCCAGCGCCGTGCTGGTGCGAATGAACGGGGTGGGCGCGACCATCGGTCCGATCTGCGCTGCGCTGGCGATGTCGATCACGCTCGACGCGTTCTACTTCGTCATGGCCGGGGCGCACATTGCGATTGCGCTGTTCGTGGTTGCCCGCATGCTGCTCGTGGCGGGCCCGAGAGTTGCCCAGCAAGGGCGTTTTCTGCCGATTCCCGCCCGCGCCTCCGCTGCGGTGGCCGCGTTGTTGAGGCGCCGCCGATGAGGCTGCCGGCGACGAGAAGCCGGCGATCGGCTGTCCAGCTCAAGGCTTGATGTTGAGCGCCTGATGCTGAGGGCTTGATGGGAGCACTGTTCGGTCTGCTCGCGGCGGCGAGCATCGGCACCAGCGATCTGTTCGGCCGACGCGTGGTGATGCGGTGTCACGTGCTGTCGGCGATGATCGCCTTTCAGGCCAGCGCGGCGCTGGTTGCCTTGTTCGTCGCGCTCGTCGTGCCCGGCTCGTTCACGGGCGACGACTTTGCGCGCGGCCTCGTGTCCGGCGTAGGTCTGGGAGCGGGCCTGGCGTGCTACTACACCTCGCTTGAGCGGGCCGGCTCGGCAGTAGCGGCGCCCGTTGTCGCCACACTGTCGGCAGTCATCCCGTTCGTCTACAGCGCGCTGCGTGGCCACGACCCTTCGCACCTAGCGGTCGTCGGTGCAGCCGTTGCGTTCGCAGGGCTCGGACTGGTGACGGCGGGTGGCACGCGAGGCACCCGGCTGCGGACGGGCACTGCGTGGGCGGCGCTGTCGGGTGTCGCCTACGGCGTCGGCCTCAGCGTGCTGGTGGACCTCTCCGAGCACTCGGGCGCATGGCCGGGATTCGGGCAACGGGTCACGTCTGTTGCAGCCATGGCCGCGCTGGTCGCCGCTCGCAGGCTTCCGGCTCTGCCGCCGGCAGACGTCATGGGGTTTGCGCTGCTGACCGGTGTGGCCAGCGCCGGGGCAACCGCCTTCTACATCGTCGGCATCTGGTTCAACGCTCCGGCGACCGTCGTCGGCGCATCGATGTTCCCGGTGTTGAGCGTCCTCGTCGGCCGAGCGGCCTATGACGATCCCAGCAGCCTCCGCCAGTACGTGGGCATCGCAACGGCTGTCGCAGGAGTCACAGCGGTCGTCGCCCTCTGAGCTTGGGTTGCCCTGCATCGTCGCCTACGCCAAGTCGTGGAGGTTGCCGTGTTCATCGTCCTCTGAGTTGCCGATGAGGCCGCCGTTTCGGACAGCTCATATGGCTATTTTGGGCCCGTGCTTGCTGGACCAGATGGAGGGTGCTTCGAGCTTCTCGAGACCACAGCCGCTTTGCCGTTCGTTCCGGCGTGCCGTGAGTGCGCCCCTCGCAGTCGTCTGAGCCCGGACGCGATGCGGGCTCAGAACAGCGTTTGCGCTAGACGACGGCGTCGGGCTCTGCGGCCTTGCGGCGTTCGATGAACTCGCGCAGTTCCTGGTCGACAGCGTCGTCGATGGGAGGCGGCTCGTAGCGAGCCAGCATCTGCTTCATCAAGCGGTTGGCACGTTGGGCTGCATCCAGCGAGCCTTCCTCGGACCACTGCTCGAAGCTGTTGTTGTCCGCGATGGACGACTGGTAGAACGCGGTCTCGAAATTCGCCAACGTGTGCGGATGGCCCAGAAAATGCTCACCGTGGGGATTCGAGCCGAACGCTTCGACCGCCTGGCCGTTGGGCGTCATGTCGACGCCCTTCGCATACACCTCCATCATCCCCAACTGGTCGGCGTCCATGACCAGCTTCTCGTAGCCGAGCGTCAGCCCGCCCTCCAGCCAGCCCGCTGCGTGCAGCACGAAGTTCACCCCTGCGGCCATGGTGGGCAGCAGTGTCGATGCCGACTCGTAGGCCGCTTGCGCATCGGCGGCCTTGGAGGAGGTGAGCTGTCCTCCGGAACGAAACGGCACACCCACCCGTCTCGCCAGCTCGGCCATGACGTAGATCGCCAGTCCCGCTTCCGGTGTGCCGAACGTCGGCGCGCCGGTGGCCATCGACATCGACGACGCGAACGTTCCGAACACCACCGGCGCGCCCGGGCGCACCAGCTGGCAGTAGGCCATGCCGGCCAGCGCCTCGGCCAGCGCCTGGGCCGCCAGGCCAGCCACGGTGACCGGCGACATGGCACCCGCCAGGATGAACGGCGAGATCACGCAGGCTTGGTTGTGCCGCGCGTAGACCTCCGCGGCGCCGAGCATGGTGGCGTCCCAGCGCAGCGGCGACGATGCGTTGATCAGGCTGGTCAGCACCGTGCGGTCGCCCAAGTCGCCGCCGAACGCGATGCGGCACAGCTCGACGGAGTCGGCAGCCCGCTGAGCCGCCGTCACCGAGCCCATCAGCGGCTTGTCGCTGTAGCGAAGGTGCGCGTACACCATGTCCAGATGCCGCTTGTTCACCGGCACATCCGTCGGCTCGCACACGGTGCCGCCGCTGTGGTGGAGGTGCGGGAGCATCCACACCAGCTTGACCACCCGCTCGAAGTCGGCCAGCGTGGCGTAGCGGCGGCCGTTGTCGAGGTCGGTCACGAACGGCGAGCCGTAGCTGGGCGCGAACACCGTGGCGTCGCCGCCGATCGGCACGGACCGTGCGGGGTTGCGAGCGTGCTGGACGTACGCCGCTGGTGCACCGGCCTGCACGATCTCGCGGCACATGCCACGCGGGAACCGCACCAGCTCGCCGTCGACGTCGGCGCCGGCGGCGCGCCAGAGCTCGAGGGCGCGGGGAAAGTCCTGGAAGGCAACACCCACGTCGCACAGAATCGTCTCGGCATTCTGCTCGATCTGCGCCAAGCCCTCCTCGTCGAGCACGTGTACCGGCGGCAGCGTGCGCGCCAGATGCGTGCGCAGCACCGCATCGGCCACCGCTCGCTGAGCCTGACGTGCCGATCGACCGCCGCCTCGTCGCGCTGGTCTGCTCATGCTGGCCTGGTCATTGTGGCGCAGTGCGGGTTCTGCGCAGCCGGTGGCGCCTGGTGTCCTCGCGTGCAGGCAGGCTCACGGCGGTCGCGAGCAGGGGAGAGGGCGCCGTGGCGTGGGGAAGTGCCATTGCTGCCACGAAGAACTCCTGAAATCGCGGCTCGACCGCCGTTTCGATCTTGCGAATGCTGCGAACCGTCCGTTCCATCTCCAGCCGCTGACGTCCCGACAGCAGCGCCCGGACAGCACCGGTGCCCGCGGCGTTGCCGATGGACCGTACATCAGATGGCTCATGGTCGCCGATCATGCCGAGCACCATGGCCCGCACCGGATCGATATGGGTGCCGAACGCTCCGGCGAGCTGAACACGGTCGGGTGCATCGATGCCGGCGTGCTCGCACAGCAGATCGACGCCTGCGCGCAGTGCTGCCTTTGCCAACTGGACTGCCCGGACGTCGTTCTGGGTGACCGTGACGGTCGGTCCGCGCGAGCCTGGCGGCGGTTCGTAGAGCACGTATGACGAGGTCCGCCCGTCGGAGACGATGCGCGAGGCGTGTTCGCCGTCGCTGGGCGGGGCTGCGATGACACCGTCGGACGACAGGATGCCGGCGAGGTACATCTCTGCGATGACCTCAATGATCCCGGAGCCGCAGATGCCCGTGACCCCTGCGGCTGCGCTACGAGCGCCGGCAGCGACTTGGCGTTCTACTGCTTCGGCGAAGCCAGGCTCGTCGGACCACAGGTCGCAGCCGATGACACGCACCCGCGGCGTCCATGTCGTCGGATCGATGCGAACGCGCTCGATCGCGCCCGGCGTCGCTCGCTGGCCGCAGCTGATCTGGGCGCCTTCGAACGCGGGCCCGGTCGGGCTGGATGCGGCCCACAGGCCCTTCGAGCTGCCCAGCACGATCTCGGCATTCGTCCCCACGTCCACCAACGCAGTGATGTGGTCGGCGCGGTGCGGGCCTCCGGCCAGTACTGCCGCGGCAGTGTCCGCGCCCACGTGACCGCCGATTGCGGGACCGACGTACACGCGAGCTGCGGGGCACGGCATGCCCAGCGCGGGCCCGCCGAGTTCGACGGGCGCGTCGGTCGCCAACGTGAACGGGGCCTGACCCAGCGGCGTCGGGTCGATGCCGAGAACCAAGTGCATCATGATCGGATTGCCGACCAGCACCACCTCCAGGATCGAGGACGGTGCCGTGTCGGTCTCGGAGCAGAGCTCGACCGTCAAGGCAGCAATCGAGTCGCGGACTGCAGCAGTGAGCTCTCGGTCGCCGCCGGGATGCATCATCACATAGGAGACCCGGCTCATCAGGTCCTCGCCCAGACGGATCTGGGGGTTCATCCGGCCGGCCGAGGCCAGCACCTCGCCGCTGTGCAGATCGACAAGGTGGCCGGCGAGTGTGGTGGATCCGACGTCGACGGCCACGCCCAGCGCGGTCGTCACCACGCCGGGCCACAGCGCGGCCACGCTGGCGCTGCGTCGGGCGTCTTGGGCGCGGTGCCACCTCACGGCTGCGGTGACCACCCGGCCGCCGCTGAAGTCGGGCGTGCCGGCTGCCACCGAGGTATGGAGACTGCCGAGCGCGCTGGGCAAGACGCCGTCCAGCGCGATATCCCACTCAGCAGCGACACGGTCGATCACGGTCTCGGCCAAACCCCGCTCGCTGTCGAGCGTGGGCTCGGCAACGGTGATCGCGTGCAGGGTGGACAACGGGTCCAGCGCGATGTCGCCGACATCGACGGTCTTGCGCACGACCGGGCCGTGCAGCTGGCTGGCTGGAGGCACGTCCACGACGACGTCTGCCGTGATGCGGGCGTGGCAGCCCAGTCGAGCCGAGGCACCGAGCCGACGCCGGCCGCTGTAGGCGAGTTCGGTGGCGTCCGGCGCGCTGAGCGAATCGAGGCTGGCCGTGAGCGCCCATTTGGGGAACGAGCCCACGGCGGGCACGACTTGGCAGCGTCCGCAGATGCCGCGTCCGCCGCACACGCTGTCGAGGTCCACGCCGAACTCCCGCGCAGCATCGAGCACGGTGGTGCCCATGCTGACCACGCCGACTCGCCCGCTGGGAGTGAACACCACTTTGCACGACGCGGGGACTTCAGCGGTCGGCTGAGCTGGCGGCGGCAGCGGCTGGCCCGAAGGCATCGAGACTGCGCTAGCCGGCGCGAGCGCGGCGTCCGCCCCGTCGCCGTGTACCGCCGTCGGCGCCGCCGTCGGCATCGTCAGCCCTCGACCTAGGGCGGTCCATGGTGCGGTCGCGGTGCGCGGAGATCCAGGCCGCGCAGTTCTCGTCGTTGCCGGCCAGCACGTTGCCCGCCATGACCGCTGACTTCACCTCGGCATGGAGCGGATTCACGATGGCCGAGGTCAGGCCGGCACCGATGGCCATCGCCAGGAACGTCCCGGTGATGGCATTTCGATGCGGCAGGCCGAAGCTGACGTTGGATGCTCCGCAGGAGGTGTTCACGCCGAGCTCATCACGAAGCCGACGTACCAGACGGAACACCTGTCGCCCGGCTGTCGCCATAGCGCCAATGGGCATCACCAGCGGATCCACCACCACGTCGTGGCGCGCAATGCCGTAGTCGGCCGCTGCGCTCACGATGCGGCGTGCGACCTCGAAGCGGACATCGGGATCCTCACTGATGCCTGTCTCGTCATTGGAGATCGCGACGACGGCGGCCCCGGCGCGCGCCACGAGCGGCAGCACGCGTTCCATGACCTCGGCTTCGCCGGTGACCGAGTTGATCAGCGGCTTGCCGACGTACGCATCGACTCCGGCCTCGAGCGCTTCGATGACCGAGGAGTCGATGCTGAGCGGGACATCGGTGATCGACTGCACGAGCTTGACTGCCGCAGCGAGCAGCGCCGGTTCGTCGGCAAGCGGAACGCCGGCATTCACGTCGAGCATGTGGGCGCCGGCGGCGACCTGGGCCAGCGCGTCGGCTTCGACCCGGCTGAGATTGCCCGCCCGCATCTCCTCGGCGAGCATCTTGCGGCCTGTGGGGTTGATGCGCTCGCCGATCATGACGAATGGGCGATCGAAGCCGATGACCACGTCGCGCGTCGCGGAGCTGATGACGGTGTCAGTCACGCGTTCACCCCAGCCAGCTGCACCGGGACGCTGTTGCTTGCACAGGTGGCTGTACGAGCAGTCGTGGAAGCGGCGGCGTGCTCCAGCGTGGTCTGGAGATCCCCGCAGCCGGTCTCGACAATCTCGAGCGGGAGGCCGAGACGATCCGCCCCGGCGCGCGCAGAGGTCTCGATGCGAGCGCGCTGCGTGCCGTCGGAGGTCTGGGTCAACAGCACGACACGGCGATAGTTCCCGAAGTACAGCTCCGCCAGCTCGGGGTGGTCGGCAATGCCGAGACCCTTCCACACCAAGAGATCGAAATGCCGCGCCAGGTAGTCGGTCAGGTAGAACGTCGCAGGTTCGGCTTCGGACAAGTCGGCGAAGCGGCGAGCCGTTGCGAAGAACTCATAGCAGTGCGCTCCGGGCAGGCGAGTCACTCGGGGGCCGCCCTCGGCGACGTCCTCGGCAAGCTCAGCGACGAGCTCGTCGAGGGCGCCGGCTGTGCCGCAATCGGCGTAGCCGATCAGGATCCGCGCATAGGCACGCCCGTCGATTCGCAGCTGCGCGATGCGTTCGCTGACGGCATCTGCAATGAGCGAGGGCCGATTGTGGAGCTTGGCCGGCAAACACTCCACGTCGACGTGGTCGAGTCGTCCGGCGCGGACGACGGCCTGCAATTCGTTGACGAGCGCACCGCACGCAAGCACCAGCATGCCCTGCGGCGCCGGCCCCGAGGGGCTCGTCTCACGTTGCGGCGCCACGTCGTGCCCGAATGAGATCGGTCGCGGTCTCGGCTGCGACCGCCGCGTCGCGACAGTAGGCGTCTGCGCCGATGGCTTCGCCGAACTCTTGGTTCAGCGGAGCTCCGCCCACGATGACGAGGTAGTCGTCGCGCAGTCCTTTCTCGATGAGCGTGTCGATGACGACCTTCATGTACGGCATCGTCGTGGTCAGCAGCGCCGACATGCCCAGAATGTCCGGCCGATGTTCGTCGAGCGCTGCGAGGAAAGTGTCCACGTCGGTATTGATCCCGAGGTTCACCACCTCAAAGCCCGCACCTTCGAGCATCATGCTCACCAGATTCTTGCCGATGTCGTGGATGTCGCCCTTCACCGTGCCGATGACGATCTTGCCGATCGGCTCGGCACCCGTCTCTGCCAGCAACGGACGCAGGATCTCCATGCCGGCTTTCATGGCATTGGCGGCGAGCAAGACCTCCGGGACGAACAGGATTCCATCGCGAAAGTCGATGCCGACAATGCGCATGGCTTCGACCAGCGCCTCGTTGAGCACTTTGTCGGCAGGCCAGCCTCGTCCGAGCAGCAGCTCGGTGCCCTCGACGATCTCAGGTCCGAGACCGTCGTAGAGATCGTCGTGCATCTGCGCAATGAGATCGTCGTCGCCGAGCGCGGCAAGGTCGATCTCTTCATCAGCCCCGGCATCCGCCTCGGCTGCGCCAACGATCGCCACATCGGCCATGGGCTTGCCCCCTTGCCATGGTGATGACCCTCGCCGGGCATCGCATTGCTTGCAGACTTGCGAAGATACAGCTCTCGAAGCCTGAACTCTCGAAGACTCAGCAGTGTACGGCGAAGCTCGGCGGGGGATGTGCTCAGCGAGCGGCTTGCACCGCTCGGGCAGTCTCGGCAGCCGCATGCTCCAAGGCGATCATCCGTGTCTGGCGGGTGGCGCGTTCAGTGAGCTCCACGTTGCCGTGCGCAAGGCTCCGCGCACCGATGGTGAGCCGGTAGGGAATGCCCACGAGTTCCGCGTCCGCCAGCTTCACGCCGGGGCGCAGCGGACGGTCGTCGGACAAGACGTCGATGCGGAGATCTGCAAGCTCCCGCCGCAGCCGAGCGCCGGCGGCCGACTGCGCGGCATCGGAGGGTTCCAACACCGTGACGACTGCCTCGAACGGTGCGATGGCCACAGGCCAGCACAAGCCTCGTTCGTCGTGGTGGGTCTCGGCCACGGCGGCCATTGCCCGTCCGATGCCGATGCCGTAGCTGCCCATGATCGGAATGCGGGCTGCACCCGTGGCATCCAGTACTGATACGCCCATCGCCTCGGAGTACCTGCGACCGAGCTTGAAGATGTGTCCGACCTCGATGCAGCGCAGCATGTCGAGCGGTTCGCCGCAGTCGGCACAGATGTCGCCTGCTGCCACCTCACGCAGGTCGGCCCAGCGCGGATCAACGATGTCCCGCTCCACGTCCACGTAGCGCAAGTGCCAGTCGTCTTCGTTGGCGCCAGTGGTCATGCACCGTCTGCCGGCCAGTGCGACATCGGCGTAGACGGGAACGTCGGTGACGCCGACGGCGCCGAGGCTGCCAGGGCTGGCGCCAAGCTGAGCCGCGGCCTCTTGGGCGGTGGCAGGTCGCACGGCGGTCGCTTTGCCGTGGCCGGCCAGCTTCGCCAGACTGAGCTGATGGTCGCCTCGCAGGATGGCCAGCGTGAGCTGTTCGTCGAGCATCATCACCATCGTCTTGATCTGCCGTTCCGGCGGGGCACCGCCGTCGAAGCGAGCGAGCGCCTCGATGGTCCGGACGCCTGGCGTGGCGAATCGTTCAGGCGCCTTGGCCGAGGGCGGATCGGTTATCGTCGGCACCGCCGCTGTGGCCCGCTCGATATTGGCCCGGTAGCCGCAGCCGGTGCAGCGCGCCACGTCGTCCTCGCCTGCCGGCGATGCCACCATGAACTCGACGCTGGCATCGCCGCCCATGGCGCCTGAGGACGCCTGCACGGCCACGGCCTCGAGATGGAGCCGTTCGAAGATGCGCACGTATGCCTGGCGATGCGCCTCGAACGAGGCATCGAGGCCCGCTTCGTCGAGATCGAAGCTGTAGGAGTCCTTCATCATGAACTCGCGTACTCGCAGCAAGCCGCTGCGAGGGCGTGGCTCGTCGCGGAACTTGGTCTGGATCTGGTACCAGATTTGCGGAAGCTCCCGATACGAGCTCATCTCGGCTGCAAGCGCTGCGAACACCTCTTCGTGCGTCATGCCCAGCACGACCTCGGCGTCATTGCGGTCGCGCAGCCGGAACATCTCCGAGCCCATGAGGCGCCAGCGGCCGCTGCGCCGCCACAGATCGGCCGGATGCATCGCCGGCAGCAGGAACTCCTGCGCACCTATGGCGTTCATTTCCGAACGCACGACATCTGCCACCTTGTTGTGGACCCGCAGACCCAGCGGCAACAGGCTGTAATGGCCCGAGTGCAACTGCCGGATGAAGCCGGCTCGCACGAGCAACTGGTGACTGGCTGCCTCGGCGTCGCCAGGAGCGTCGCGCAGCGTCGGGATGAACGAGTCAGACCAGTGCATTCGAGGCAGGGTAGGGGTGTGGGGACCAGCGACGCTGCCGATACCCTCATGTCTCGCCGTCGGCAGCTGCAGTGCTGACGACGCTGCCTCGGAGGGGCAGCGATGGCAGCGGACCCGAGTCACCGTGACGGCCCCGGTGAAAGTGTCCGTGAAAGTGTCCGCTGCCGGCGCTGCGTCGACGCGTCGGGCCAAGCCTCGCTCTGTCCGGACGGGTCCTGTAGTGCGCTGGTCAGCACTTCGTGAAGCAACGAGCCACCACAACGCGGACACGCCTACACGCTCAGTTGCCAAGACCTCAGGTGCCCAGACGCTGAACGAGCACAGCCCGCAGACGGCTTGCGAAGCATGGAAACTCTCTTCGGAGCGGCACATCACATGACGCGATGAGCGATCACGACACTCTGACCGCAACTGCGAACCACAGCGTGCCGGTGCATGCCGGGACTACGTCGGCAACCGACGCTTGGCGCGACAGCGATGCGGTTGCGGAACGCGGCAGGCGCAATGGCACTGCCTCGTCGGCGCTTGCGACGATGAGCTGGTCTGAGATCGCGCGTCTCGTCTGGGCCGACGCGCAGGGGACCGCCCGACAGCAGGACATCGCCGCGCTCGAGACTGACCCGGTTCGACGAGAACGTGTCCTGCTGGACCTTCTGGATCAGACTGAGGATTCCCTTGCGGCGGCACGTCGTCTGCCGCGGCCGATCAGACGGCAGGTTGTGCGGGACTTCGAGGTCGACTTCGCTGAGCTTGCTGCTGTCTACGAACGCCTGACGGGCGGTGATGCGACTGCATCAGTCGACGAGCCTGAGGCAGATGCCGGCCCCGACGTTGCCGCCACAGGCAATGCAAGGACAGGCACGGCGAGCACCGCCAAGACGGCCGCCGACGACCGCGGCGAATCCAAGGTGCTGCCCGAAGCAGTTGCCCTGCAGCTGTCTTGGCTGCCGGGCCGGATCGTTGCGTGGGCCGGCGGGGCAGGCGCCGAGCCCGAGTCCGCGGAGCGGGTCATGGACCGCTTGGCAGCCGTCGGCGCGCCCGACGGCGTCTGGTGTGCCCGCCCGAATCTGGAACTGCCAGGCGGTGTACACGCGGAGTCGCTCGTGGCTGAGGTGGGGGACGTGCTGGGCTGGCTGGTCGGCCTCGACGGCCCGTCGGCCAGCCGTGCTTGCCGGGATCGTCGAGCGGACGGTGACGACGCCGATCTGGACCCGAGCGACGATCTCCTGCTGGGTGCCAGCGCGATGTGGCTGCGCACGGCGGCGAGGACGGCCGTGGAGCTGGTTGCCGGCGGACGAATCGTGCCGCGGCTTCATCGCGTCCGCAAGCGGCGCAACCGCAAGCGGCCCGACACTGCGGAGTTCTCGGTGCAGTGGCAGCCTGCGTCGCTGGAAGCAGCGCGGCTGGAGGAGCTCGTCGGGTGCCTGCCGGGCGCTGTGGCTGCGGCCGATCCGAAGGCTGAGCCGAGCGCCACCGTGCAGTCCGTCTTGGCCGGAACCGTCGATGCCATCGTCACGAGCGCTGCTCGACGACTGGATGTGCCCGCCGCGTCGCCTGAGCCTCGAAGTCGCGCCGAGATGGCAGAGGCATTTCTCGCGTATCTGGACGGCACTCGATTCGTCGGTTCGGCAGCCCAAGGCGCCGACTTGGCCCGGCGCATCGAGCTCTGGGCGCGGTCGGTGACCGCTGCGGCGCGACAGTCGCTGGTTGTGCGGCTCGACGAGCCCGACGACGCCGGAGCATGGCACATGGAGGTGCTGGCCACGAGTCCCGAAGGTGTGAACGAGCCTGTCGAAGTTGCCATGGTGAGCGGCGTCAGCGCGCATCGCACCGAAGTGCGTGATCAGCTCACCCGCCTCGAACGGCTGCTGCCCGTGCTGATGCGCCCGGGCGGGAAGCGGCGAGGCGAGGTGGTGCTCAGCCAGGACGAGGCCTGGCAGCTGATGTCGGTGACCGGACCGGCGCTGCAGTCAGCAGGCTTCACGGTCGAAGTCCCCAACCTCTCCCGTGAGCGTCCGGCACCGTCGCTGCGACTCACTGCAACCGACGGCGCCCCCGCCAGCCTGGGTGCGCAGCAGTTGACCGCAGTGAGCTGGACGGCGGCGTTCGGAGACGTGGAGCTGACCGCGGATCAGATTCATGAGCTGGCTTCGCAGGCTCGACCGCTGGTGCGCGATCGAGGCCGGTGGATTGCGCTCGACCATGCCGACCTCGCCGAGGCAGCCGCCGCACTCGCCGAGCGGGCCGGCGTCACCGCCCTGTCCGGTTCGCAGATGCTGCGCCAGGCATTGGGACTCGAAGGACCTTCCGTGCGCGGCGGCATCACCATTGCCGGGAGCGGCTGGGCGGCCGATCTGCTGCGCTCGGCGGCCGCGATCTCGAGTACACCGCGGACGAGCCCGCACGGCTTCGTCGGAACGCTGCGCAGCTACCAAGCCGAGGCGCTGGCCTGGCTGGAGTTTCTCGACGGTGCCGGCCTCGGAGGTTGTCTCGCGTTGGACATGGGCTTGGGGAAGACCCCCACGGTGCTCGCTCGCATAGCAGCAGACCTGCGCCAAGCTCCTGCACTGGTCATCGCGCCGCCGGCTGTCGTCAGCAACTGGGCCGCCGAAGCGGCGCGTTTCACACCAGGACTGTCGGTGATCGTGCATCACGGACCTGCCCGGCGCGACGCAGCAGAACTGGTCCGCATCCTGCGCGACGGTGCTGATCGTGACGGCGCCGTCCGTGCCAGGGCAGACACCGCCTTGACAGGGCGGATCGACACAGGGCAGATCGACGTGGTGATCACGACCTACGGAACTGCCGTGCGTGACATCGATGCGCTCGAAGACATCGCCTGGGACCGCATCGTCGTCGATGAGGCGCAGGTCATCAAGAACCACACGAGCGAGACTGCCAAGCAGCTTCGGCGGCTGTCGGCTCGCATTCGCCTCGCGTTGACCGGAACGCCGATCGAGAACGGGCTCGGCGATCTGTGGGCGATCATGGATTTCTGCAATCCGGACTTGGTTGGCTCGCGAGCGTCGTTCATCGCTCAGCTGCAGCAGCTCGGCGACGCACGCGGGGCTGCCGAGTCCGCGTTGCACGCGCTCAATGGGGTGCTGGTGTTCCGTCGCACGAAGGCGGAGTCGCAGATCGCCGCTGAACTGCCCGACCGCATCGACGAACTGGCGCACTGCGCGATGACGCCGGAGCAGATCGGCCTGTACCAAGCGGTGCTCGACCAGTTGGTGGCGGACACAGCGGAGAGCGAACAAGCAGGGAACCAGCGCAAGGGTGTTGTGCTGGCTGCCATCACCGCCCTCAAGCAGATCTGCAACCACCCGCTCAACTACCGCCCGGACGACTTCGATACGCGAATCGAAGGACGCAGCGGCAAGCTGGCACGGCTCCATGAGATTCTGGACGTGGTGTTCGCTGCCGGCGAGCGAGCGCTGATCTTCACCCACTTCGCCACTTGGGGCGAGCGGCTGGCCGATCACCTGACGCAGCGGACCGGACTGCAGATCGACTGCTATCACGGCGGACTGGGCCGCAGCGCGCGCGATCGCCTGGTGCAGAGGTTTCAGGCCGAGGACGGTCCCGGAGCGATCGTTCTGTCGCTCAAGGCAGGCGGCACCGGCTTGAATCTGACCGCAGCCAGCCATGTGGTGCTCTATGACCGTTGGTGGAACCCCGCAGTCGAAGACCAGGCGCGCGATCGGGCGTGGCGCATCGGTCAGGAACGCACGGTCATCTGTCACCGCCTGGTCTGCCCTGGCACGGTTGACGAACGGGTGGAAGAGGTGGTCAGCGGCAAGCGACGCATCGCCGACATGATCCTGCCCAAGTCCAGCTCTATCGGCGACCTCGACGCCGACCAGCTGCGTCGAGCCTTGGGCATCGATACTGATGCACTGCTCGCCGACGAACTCGACTGGATCGAGAACGGCTCGCCCTACAGCGACGGCCCGAGCGGGGAGCGGCTGCCGGTCACCGCAGGCAGCTCATGAGCAAGCGGCGGCGCAAGCAGTCCCGCACGCGTCGTATCGACGATACCGAGGCGCAACGGCGACAAGCAGCCGAAGCGAGCACGGCGTTCTGGCACGGCGCAGCTGCACCGGCAACGGACGTGTCCAGTGTTGAACCCGGTGCCGAGCCCAGCATCGGGCCCGCCGCGCCGACTTCGCACAGCCGTTGGACTGCGACCCGTCCGATCACGGTCACGAGCGACCCGACGTCGACCGTGCGCTCGCTCGGCAAGCCGCCGCTCGCCGGACGCGAAGCGGCAGCAGAGCACTACTTCGAGGCTGTCTACCAACGCGCCGTCGCGATGGCCGGGGCGTTGGCCGCAGCCGGAGGCCTGCTCGCTGACGACGAAGAGGATCAGCCCGGCGCCTGAGGCTCCACTGACCAGCAGGGGCGCTTCCACCCGATTTCCGCTCGTGCCTGCGCAGCGGTGTCCGCACTGCTGAGATACCGCCGCTGAACCGAGCCGTCGGTGGCCCGCTCGCTGAGTGTCATCGGCCGGTGCCGCGGCGGGCGCTTGCGACAGCAACCGGGCTGCGGGTGCTGGCTGCTAGGTTGGCTGCTGCGATCACCACCTAGGGCCGACAGGTCTGCCAACCACGGAGCGGGGGAACCGGTTCCGAGGTTCCCTCTTTGTGGTTGGCGTGGTGGTGATCGCACACACCCGTGTCTCCTGCTTGGAGGGAACCACCCATGCCCAAGGACAACAGGCCTCGCTCGCTCCAGCCCGCCGAGCTGCCGCCCGACGACAGCCTTGCGACATCGCCAGGATCTCACGGCGCCGCTGCAGAGCGGCCGAAGAAGAAACGTCGTTGGGGCTTCAAGAGGCTGCTGCTGTTTGCAGTGGGCGGCATTGTGCTCATCGTCATCATCAGCGGTGCATTGTCCTCCTCCGGCGACGATGGGGAATCGGCAGCGAACGACCAAGTACCGGCCCCAGCGGTGGCGCCGACGACGGCCGCCCCAGCAACCACAGCCGCTGACGCTGGCACAGCTGGCACAGCCGCTGATGTGCCCGTCGACATCGACTTCGCCGGCACGGGCAATGCCGTGGAGTTCGTGACGCTCACCGAAGGCCGCTGGGTTGTGGAATCGAGTGTGAAAGGCAACGAGGGTGAGTTAGGCATCGGAGCAGAGTTCACCGTCAAACTCCTAGACAGCGACGGTGGCCTCTGCGATTTCGTGGCGCTGGCGATGGGCGCTGAAGCGAATGAATCGAGCGTGATCAAGGTAGGTGACGGTCTGTTCGATCTGTTCGATTGCGCGCCGGGTGAGTTAGCTTTGGAGATCGACGCTGTCGGTGACTGGGTCGTGACCTTCACCAAGCGCTGACGCTTCTCGGCGCGTCACGGCCTGCGGCGGCTCGCGTGGGTGGATTATACCATCGGCACGATGTTGTGCCGTTACGAACGCGCCCATACCGGTGCGGCGTGCGGGAAGACCTGCGAGTGGTGTGAGTTGAATCACCGCTTGTTCTGAGTGTCCAGGCTTCTGCAAGTCGATCGAAGCGTTGTCGAACCGTCGCCTTTGGTCAGATCTGTAAGTCGGTTTGGATGTGCGAAAGTAGGCTATATGTCGGTCCTTTTCGGTGGCAATTTTGGGACTCGAGATTTGGTCAAAATCTATTGCCCATGTGGTTGTGTTTGAGTCAGTTTTCTGATAGCGTTACTGCATGTTCTCGCACGTCCGTCAAGCCTCGGAATGCCTGAGTGCAGCGCTCGATTGCTTGGAGGCTGTGTCTACTGGTGAGCTGCGGCGTGTGTTGAGTGAGAGCAAATGTTTGCGTGCTCGTGCGGAGCTGTTGGAGTCGCGGGCGGCTGCGTTGGTGGCTCGACGTGAGCGTCACGGCGACGGCGGCGCCGGGCTGTTGAACCAGATCAGCGGCCTGACACGCTCGGACGCTGTGCGCAATGTTCGTACTGCCGTCGAGCTGGAACAATTGCCCGCCGCGCAAGCCGGAGTCGCAGCCGGCGAGATCAGCATTGCGAACGCGGCGCGGCTGGTGCAGGCTGCGCGCAGCACCAGCACACAAGCCGTCCAGGACAGCGCCGAGCTGGTTCACCTGGCCAAGACGCCGCCTGCGGACCAGTTCGCGCAGACCACTCGGCGCTGGACGCTGCGTCATCAAGACGGCGAAGAACTCGCTGCGCGGCATCGCCGCAACCGTCGCCATCGGCATGTTCGGGTGTTCGAGGGCGATGACGGGTCGGTGCTGTTGCGGGGCAGCTTCGATGTCGAGATGGGCGCCCGCATCAGCCGGCGCCTTCACCGCGAAGCCGAACTCCTGCGCCGAGACGACCGCCGCCGGCTGCGTAACCAAACAGCCGTCGGCGGCATCGGTGATATGGACGGCGCTGTTCGGACCCGTGACCAGCGCATGGCCGACGCACTCGACCGGCTTCTCGCCGTCGACACCTGTCTGTCGGCTGATTCGGCCACGAGCTCTGCGTCGCGTGATTGCGACAGCCGCCTCACAGTCGGGCAGCCGGTTTCCGACGGGGTCGCCGCGTCCGTCGCCGACGCTGGCAACGAGCAGCGTTGCGGGTGCCGTTCACGTGCGGCTGCCCAGAAGAGCCCAGCCGCCGCGAACGCCGGCACATCCGTAGCTGCTGCGGCTTGCCGTGCTTGTGCTGACGTAGTCGACCAGCCCGTCGGTGTGGGACGCACACGCACCGACGCGCAGATCGTCGTGCGTGCCGACCTCGCCGCGCTCCTCGGCGAAGCGGGCGGCAGCGTCGAGATCGCCGGCAGCGGGCCGCTCCCGGCCGCAACGCTGCAGCGACTCGCATGCAACAACGACCTGTCGCTGATCATCTTCGGAAACGACCTGACACCGCTCCATGAGACCACCCCGAGCCGAGCGCCCACGACGGCACAACGACGCGCGCTGATCGCACGCGACGGCGCGTGCGTGGGCTGTGCAGCGCCGCCCGAAGAATGCGAAGCCCACCACATCGTCCCGTGGACCAGCGGCGGCAAAACCAAGCTCGACAACCTCGTGCTCGTGTGCTGGTCCTGCCACGACCGCATCCACGACCACAACTGGCACATCACCAAACGCCACGACCGCTACCGGCTCACCATCCCGGACCCCAAACGGCCCAATCCCGCACCTTCACGAAAACCCCGACACTTCACCCCACCCCCCGCCGGCCCGTAGTTTCGGCGGTCGGCCAAACGGCAAGCTAACCGCACGATTCAGCGAACCATTGAATCCGATCTCAACCCGATTTTGAGTGCATCGTCGCTCACATCGACCGACAAACACCGAGCCGACCCGCCAACACACTCCGATTACTGAGCGACCTCCACGATCTCGCCCCGGTTGATGCTCACCCAGTCACGGGCCTGCACGTACGGCCTAAAGGTGTCGACGATTTTGTGCTGGTCGCGAGGCACGTGCTGGATCTCGTACAGATGCGGGAATTCGAGCCATCCCAGCACGATGTCCCACAGGCGCAGCGCGGCATCTCCGCTGGGCGGGTCGAGCAGTACCGGGCCGAAGATCGCTGTGTCGCCGAAGTAGAGCGTCGGCACGCCGAAGCCGCCGGAGTCGATGACGCGCTGGTGCTCGGCTTTGATCTCCTCGTGGGTCGTCTGGTCCTCGATAGAGGCGTCGACGACGGCCGGATCGGCGCCGATGAGGCTCAGCAGATGGCGCGCCACGTCCGGGTGATGCGGCCGGTTGCCGTCGACGTGCAGCGCCTTGCCCGAAGCCGCGTACCACGCGTCGAGCAGGTCCATCGACTCCCGCCGCAGAATCGCCCCAATCCGCATCATCGACCAGCCGTAGCTCCAGTCGCGTTCCCACGGATGCTTCTTGCCTTCGCGAAGATTCACCTCTTCGAGGCTGAAGAACTTCCAGTTGACCTGCAAGCCCAGCTGGTCCCGCACGTCTCGCATCCACAACGAGGTCTGGTAGGCCCAAGGGCACATCACGTCGAAGTGGAAATCGACCTCCGTCGGGCCGGTGTAGCTGTCCGGATTGCTCGCAGCCATGGCGATGCCTTTCTATGCCGACTGCTGAAGCTACCGCACTCGCAAACCGCTCACAGAGGGCGAGCTGGGCAGCGGCCAGCACGGGCCAACATCGGCCAACGTTGGTAACTTGACATAATGTGCATTATCGGCGTTGTGAGATTGGCCGAGCGAGCGGCGCTCGATGCCCAGCCTTTGATGCCCAGCCGGTGATGCTCAGACGTCGAGCGCGTGCCCGTAGCTGCTGCTGTGGGTGATGATGAAATTCTTGCGCGGGTCGACGGCTGTGCCCATCATCACCTCGAACGCCGCTTGCGCGGCTTCGGCGTCGCCGACGGTGATCCTGCGCAGCACTCGGGTCTCGGGGTTCAGCGTGGTCTCGAAGAGCTCGTCGTCGTCCATCTCGCCGAGTCCCTTGAAGCGCGTCAGCCGGTAGCGCCGACCGGCGGCGTCCAGCTCGGCGATCAGCCGGTCGCGTTGCGATGCGGTGTAGACGAAGTGCTTGTGCTGGCCGACGGTGACGGCGTGCGTTGGCGGCTGTGCAGCGAAGACTCGCCCCGCGTCGAGCAGCGGGCGCATGTAGTGGTACAACAGCGTCAACACCAGGCAGCGGATGTGGCTGCCGTCGACGTCGGCGTCGGCCAGCAGCACCATGCGGCTGTAGCGGGTCTGGTCCAAGTCGAACTCTGCGCCTGAGCCGCCGCCCATGGCGGTGAACATCGCCGCCGCCTCGGCGTTGTCGAGCACGGCTTTGGCTGTGCCCTTGCCGGCGTTCACCACCTTGCCTCGCAGCGGCAGCACGGCCTGCCACGCGCTGTCGCGGGACCGCTTGGCCGGGCCGGCGGCGGAGTCCCCCTCGACGATCAGCAACTCGCCGTCGGGATGCAGGCGGCAGTCGGCCAGCTTGGCCGGCATGGCGCTCGAGCCCAGCGATACTGCCCGACGTCGTTCGTCCAAGGTCCTCTTGGCCGCCACCCTGTTCACCACTGCATCGGAGATCTTCTCGAGCACTGCTTTGACGTGGATTCGTTTGCTGGCTGCCGATGCTCCCGAGAACCAGTCGCGCAAGCCGTCGCGCACCACGTTGTTGACGATGCGCTGCACCGCGGGGGTGCCCAGCTCGCGCTTGGTCTGACCCCGGAACTGCGGCTCTGCACACGTGACCCGGACGACTGCCACCAGGCCTTCCTGGGCGTCGTCGCGCCGCGCGCGGGCATCGTCTCGCAGGCGGCGCAGCTTGCGCAGATCGGCCTCGGTCAATGCGGCGTTCACCGCTGTGGTCAGCGCCCGTTCGAACCCGGCGACGTGGGTCCCGCCGTCGAGCGTGGGAATGGTGTTGACGAAGCTCACGATCTGGGCGTCGAACGAGGCGTTCCAACGCATGGCCACCTCCACTTCGCAGCGGCGGACGACCTCGGCGAGGCTGCCGTCCACCGGCACCTGTTCGGTGAACTCGTCGGCACCGTGCAGCTGGACGAGGCCGCCCACCGGCTCGGCCTCGCCGCTCAGGTGCTCGACCAGATCAGCCAAGCCGCCTGATGACATCAGCTCCTCGTGCACCATGGGCTCGCTGCGGCGATCGGTCACCGCAATCTTCACCTTGGGCACCAGAAAGCAGGTCTGCTGCACGCGCTCTCGCACCTCGGCGTAGCTGATCGAAGCATCGCCGTCGAACACCGCAGTATCGGGCCAGAAGCGGATCCGGGTGCCGGTTCGCTTCGGCGGCACCTTGCCGACGATCTTGAGGGCATGGCCGCGGCGGAATCTTCCAGCGGCATCGGTGCTGCCGGCCGCCCGGTCCCGGAATTCGAGCCGGTGGGTACGTCCGTTGCGGTCCACCTCGACCTCAAGCCGCGACGACAGCGCGTTGACCACCGAGGCGCCCACGCCGTGCAAGCCGCCGGAGGCACCGTAGGCGCCGGTGCCGAACTTGCCGCCGGCATGCAGCTCGGTGAACACGACCTCCAGCGCAGTGACCTCACCGTCCTTGGCGTCCACGGGGATACCGCGGCCACAGTCGGCGACTTCGTAGGAGCCGTCGGGGTGCAAGGTCACGTCGATCTGTCGGCCATGGCCCGCGGCAGCCTCGTCCACGGCATTGTCGATGATCTCCCACAGCAGATGGGTCAGTCCCCCGGTGCCGGTTCCGCCGATGTACATGCCGGGCCGCTTGCGAACCGCCTCCAGGCCTTCGAGCACCTCGATGGCATCGGCGTCGTAGTCGGCCACCGCAGTCGACGGCGCCAACGTCATGCGAACCGGTCCTGGCCGAGGGCCACGATCTTGGGTCCGGCGAGCCGAGCCCGCAGGTTGCGCTTGGTAGGCACCAGCTCAGGGCGTGCGGGCGTGGGGTCGAGCCGTTTTCCGTCACCGTCGGCAGCGACGACCGCGGCAATCTGACGGTCCAGGCCGATCCACGCGTAGGCGACGCAGGTCTCAAAGCCGCCGAAGCGCACCACCGGCGAACCTGCGCCGCCCCGACGTCGGGCCGGCACTTCGGACATTGCAGTCACCTTGAGCGTCCCTTCGTCGGTGACGGCGACCGCAAGCGAGCCGAAGGCGATCGGCGCAGCGGCCAGCGCTGTGGCGCCGTGGGCAAGGCTGATGAGGTTCACTCCCCCGGCATCGGGCCTCCGCAGCGGAATCTCCTCGCATGCAGTGCGAAGCACTCGGCCGGCGCTCGACATCACCGCCAGCTCTGCTGTGGCCGACGCCGCGAACGCTGCCACGAGCCGGTCGCGGTCGGCGAGCCGCATAGCGGAGGTGCCGTCGCGACGCGACAGCAGCGCCGCTGTCTCCACACGCTTGGCGCTGCCGCCGCGGGCCACCAGTGCCAAGTGGTCAGTGTCGGCGTCGGCGGACCACAGCGCCACGATCCGCTCGCCGCGCGACAGGTCGAGGAGTTCGCCGGCAGAGGCGCCTCGACTGCCACGGGCCATCTCGGGGATGTCCCGAACGGCGATGGCGAACAGTCGCGCGTGATCGGTCAGCACGGTCACCTGCTCGAGATCGGACACGACGATTGAGGCGACCAACACGTCGTGGCGGCCCGGCTTCGCCGAGAGCGGATCCTCGGCGTGACGGCGCCCGAGCAGTCCCGAGGTGGACAGCGTCACCGTGCTGACACCCACGACGCTTCCGGGTCCGACGCCCGCCGCAGCAGTTCCCGCCGGCGACGCGCACTGGGCCCCTCCCCCGCCGTCCGACAGCGCCGCTGCACCGGCAGGCCGCTCTGCTCGGGCATCGAGCAGTGCGCGGTCCACCAGCCTGCTACGACGGGGTGTGCCGAATCGCTGGACCAGCTCGTCGAGCTCGTCGGCGATGATCTGACGGCGTTGCTCGTCGGATTCCAGCGTGGCGAGGTATGCAGCGATTGCAGCACGCAGGTCCAACAGCTCATCTCGCAGCTTCTGGGTCTCCAAGCCGGTCAGTCGCCGCAGCTGCATGTCCAGAATGTGGTTGGCCTGCACCTCGGTGAGGCGAAGCCGCGCCGTCAGCGCGGCACGCGCCGTCCCCACGTCGGCCGAGCTGCGAATAACGGCTATGGCCGTGTCGATGTCGTCGAGCGCGATGAGCAGCCCTTCGACGATGTGCTCACGCTCACGGGCCCGCGCCAGACGGTGCTGCGTGCGTCGGACGATGACGTCGAGCCGATGAGCGATGTACTGCTCGCACAGCTCCCTGACACCGAGGGTCTGCGGCACTCCGCCAACCAGCACCACGTTGTTGATGCCGAACGACTCCTCCAGTGGCGTCTTGCGCCACAGTTCGGCCAACACTTGGTGCGGGTCGGCGTGCGGTCGGCATTCGATGACCAGACGCAGCCCGCCGGCTCGGTCCGACAGGTCCGCTGCCTCGCCGACCTGGTCGAGCTGACCGGTCTTCATCAGCGCCCGAATCTTGGCGAGCACACGCTCAGGACCCACCGTGTAGGGCAGTTCGGTCACCACGATGGCCTGCCGGGTTGCCGTCATCGGTTCCAGGTGGACCTCGGCCCGGATGCGCACCGATCCGCGACCTCGTTCGTATGCCTCGGTGAGCTGCTCGTCGCAGACGACGATGCCGCCGGTCGGGAAATCGGGACCGGGCAGCACCTTCATGAGCGCGTCGGTGCCGGGCTTGCGCTGCGGACGGCGCAGCACCAGCTTGATGGCCGCCGCGACTTCGGTCAGGTTGTGCGGTGCCATGTTGGTCGCCATGCCTACCGCGATGCCGCTCGCACCGTTGACCAGCAGGTTCGGCAGCAGGGCAGGCAGGCACGACGGCTCTGACCGCTCGCCGTCGAAACTGGCCACGAGGTCGACCGTGTCCTCGTCGATGCCGGCGACCATCGTCATCGACGCCTCCGTGAGGCGAGCCTCGGTGTAGCGGTACGCAGCCGGAGGGTCGTCAAGGCTCCCGAAGTTCCCCTTCGGCGCCACCAGCGGCACCGACATGGAGAAGCTCTGGCCCATGCGGACCATCGCTTCGTAAATCGCATTGTCGCCGTGGGGGTGGTACTTGCCCATCACCTCCCCGACGACGCCGGCCGATTTGCGGAACGGTGTCCCTGGTCGCAGACCCAGGTCGTCCATGACGAACAGGATCCGGCGCTGCACTGGCTTGAGACCGTCCCGAACGTCGGGAATCGCCCTGGCCGTCATCACCGACAGCGCGTAGGGCATGAACGAGTTCCGCATCTCGTCGGCGACGTCGGTGTCGCGAATCTCACGGGCAATCTCAGCAGGTGCGGTAGGTGCGGCCATGACGGGGACCTTTCGGCTGTGGAGGGCGGACCGGCAGAGCGGACGGGCCACCGTGCGCGCCGCTCGTGCCCGCCGTTCGTGCCCGCATGCACAAGCCGGCAGGCGGAAACGGGCTCGCGGGCGAGAGTACGGCCCAGACGCCGGGCTGCACCGTCTTTTGGTCGCTGCCGCTGCGGCAAGGACTACGCTTCGGCAAGTGCTGCGGCGAGTGCTGGTGAAGTTCCCGTGAGTCCGCGCCTCGACATCGAGCTGACCAGCCGACGCGAGGACGGCTCGTGGACATGGCGCGCCGCAGGCGCGAAGCAGCCCAAGGGCCTGCTCGACGGCGAGTTGGCGCCGAGCGACGCTGCGGCGGGCGATGTCCTGCGAGTCGACGCGGCGTTCGAGATCGACGGCATCTTCGTCACCGCGGTCCTGCCGCCCAAGGCACGAAGCGGTCGTCCGCCCAGCGAACGCATCGAGCTGCTGGGTACGTTCGAGCGCAAGGAGGCTCAGCGCAAGGAGACATCCACTGCCGCATCCTCGGCGACCGACGCCCCAGACCGCGGCAGCCCCAAGCGTGGCGCCGACGGACAACGCAAGCGTGACCGCGGCGGGAATCGGAACACGCAGGGCGCACGAGGCACACGCGAGTCGCAGCGCCGGCGTCGAGAGGCTTCGACAGACGCCGTGCCAGGCGGCGAGCGCGACGAACAACGACCGCGAAGACGGCGAGACGGCCCCAAGCGCGACAGCAGTGACCGAAGCGCATCGCAGACCCGCCACGACTCCGCTCAGCCGAAGCCGGAGTCGCCCGACAGCCCGTCACGGCCCAGAGCGCCCAAGCTGCGGCCAGGGCGCATGCATCGAGAGGCGCTGTTCGCCTCCTTGCCGGCCGAGCAGCGGATCGTCGCGGAACAGGTTGCGCGCGGTGGCCTCGCTGCTGTGCGTGCCGAGATCGCCGAACAGAACCGCAGGGCAGCAGCCGCCGGAGCGTCCGAAGTCCCCGCCGACGGTCTCTTGTCACTCGCAGAATCGCTGGTCGGACGGGTGCAGATGGCCGAGTGGCGAGACCGTGCCGATGCCGCGCTCGCAGGCATCGACCGAGTCGACCTGCGCGATCTGCGGTCCGTGGTCGTGGCGGCTGAGGACTTTGCCCGCGATGCCCAGACGCGGGAGCTGGCCGAGACGATCCGAGCCGGGCTGAACCGGCGCGTCGAACAGAGCCAGCAGGAATGGCACCTCGAGCTGCGCGAAACCTTGGCCCAAGGCCGGGTCGTGCGAGCGCTGCGGCTCAGTTCTCGGCCCCCCAAAGCAGGTGCGCCGCTGCCGCCGGAAATCGCGGAGGAGCTGACGTCGCAGGCGAATGCTGCGTTGGGGACGGGCAACTCGCAGCATCGGATTGCCGTGGTGCTCGAAGCGGCAGCCTTCTCGCCGATACGTCCCTACATAGTCCTGCCGAACATCCCCGCGGCGCCTGCCGAGGAACTCCTCGAGGCTGCTCGCAAGTTCGCCAGCCGGCTGCCGGAGGTTGCTGCTGCTCTCGGCGTGGCGCCCGCGCCGGCGAGCCGTCGTCGGCCGAAGCGAAGCGGCCGCCGACATGCGGATGTCGAGAACGCGGATGCCGAGAACGCCGATGCCGAGAACGCGGACGCCGGCGAATCAGCGCCTGATGCTGAGGACGTAGCGGTCCAGGAACTCGCGCATCCCCACTGAGAGCGGCAGCGAACCGGACTCCAGCTCGGCGAAGCTCACAAACCGAGCCTCTGCGGCATCGTCGCCAGCTGTCGGCACGGCGACGGGCGAGCACTCCACGGCGTAGTCCAAGATCACGTAGTGCCGGCTGTCGCTGATGTGCTCGGCGACGCCGATGAGCTCGCCGCATTGCACCTCGAGCCCGGTTTCCTCGGCGACTTCGCGTTCGACCGCGCAGCTCAAGCTCTCCTGCGGCTCGACGCGCCCGCCGGGAAATGCCCACCGGCCGGCGGCGGGCGGGTTCCCGCGGCGGACCAACAGCACCGATGCTTCCCGCACGGCGACACCGCCGACGCAGACGTGAGGGACAGGTGCGCTCACTGCGGCTGGGGCGGGCGTCTGAGAGGCGAGCCGCCTTGGGGCGACAGCGGTCGGTGCAGCACCAGCAGGCGCGCAGTGAAGCCGAACGTCTCGAAGAAGTTCTTGGTCGCCCGGTTGCCGGGCAGTGCCAACGAGTCCACCCCGACACAGCTCTGACCCTCGCACCATGCCAGCACCTCCCCGATCAGCGTCTCCCCCACGCCGACGTCGCGAGCCTCCGCGGTCACATAGAGGTCCGTGACGCGTCCGAGCCGTTCTCCTGAGTGCAGTGTCTCCAAGGCGACGGCGGCGTAGCCCATCGGCACACCGTCGATCAGTCCGACCCACACGGCTTGGTCAGGATCGTCGAGTGCCGCCTGCAAGCTCTCGCCGAACGGCGTTGTGCGCACTTCTCGGCGCGACCACAGCCACCCGCCGCGGGCATCGGCCTGCTCGGCAACGCCCTGTGCAGCCAGCGCAGCCAGCGCAGCCACGTGTTCCCCGTCGGCCGGCACAGCAGTGACCTCCATGAGCCTCAGTCCGTCGTCGTGCGCGCGGCTGCAGGCGGCGAGGGGGTGTTCGCTGAGGCTGGGTGCGACGACGCAGGTACTGCCGAGCGCCGTCGCACCGTGTCCTGCTCGGCGCTCAGGCGCCCCAAGGTGCCTTCGGACAAGTCTACATGCGACAGCATCGCAGCCACGGCACGATGACCAGCGGTCTCCGCGATGTGGTGATACATCGTGGCCACGATGCGCCGATAATCCTGATGGCCCTGCGGCTGAGAACGCAGCTCGATGAGGTGCATGGCCTCTCGAGCGTTGAACTGCATGCTGTAGCGCACCCGATAGGCCATGGCAACGGCATACGAGGCTTCGAGCGGTCCCGCGACCTCGTCGAGTGCGCCATAGAGATCGGCCGACAGCTCCATCACGTCGTCGTAGGCGTCGCCTCCGCCGGCGGCTTCCACGAGTGCTGGGACCACGTAGCCGTGATGCGGTGTCAGCGGCTGCCATTCGATGGTCAGCAGGCGGTGACGCTGCAGGTCGCGGAAGCTCCCGTAATCGGCCAGCACGTCGAACCGGTAGTCGATCCGCTCCAGGGCTCGGCCCGGCCGATGCCGGCGATTGGAGCGTTCGCCGACGTACCGACGCACCAAGTCCAGCCGCTGAGCCTCGGTCATCTGGGCGACACGGCTTGCAATCTGCGATTCGGGCAGGTCCGTGTGAGGAAACAGCATCGCCGTCAGCATCTTGTCCTCGCCGGCTGGATCCCAGTCGCTCAGCACCACTTCGGGCACCGGTTGCGGCGTTTCGTCGCCGAACAGCTCCCGGGCGACGTCGTCCATTGCCGTGCGATTGGCTTCCAAGTACGCCGACCACACCACGCCGCGCTCTGCCTGGTCGACCCGGCGCAGAAACGACGGGATGACCTTGCGCAGCTCAGTCAGCATCAACGCTGCGTAGCTGCGCGCCTCTGGCAGCGGATGTGACCGCATTCTCAGCAGCAGCGCCTCGTAGGCCTGGCCGCTGCCGAAAATGCCGACATTGGACAGGCTGGCCGCCGGCAGCAAGCCGCGTGCCGCATCGAACGCCTGTGCCCGCAGGGCGCGGCGCCGGGCGAGATCCCCCCCGGCGGGGACGCCAGACGCTGCAGCGCTGCCCGCCGAGCCATGGCTCGCCTTCGCGCCGCGATGTTCGGCGAGCCATGCGCCCAGCCGGCGGACCAACGCGCCGTAGGCGTCGAACATCGTGTCGATGTCGCCGACGTAGCGGGTGCCGGCCGGCGAATTGGTCACCCCCGGAGGACGGTGGTACCGATAGCGACCGTGAACGCGTTCGTCGTACGCCAAATAGCGGGTGGACTGCTCCAGGTACGACATCAGCCGTCCCCGCTCCAGCACCTTGGTGAGCACGTTGGATGCCTGTTCGCAAGCGAGATGGACTGCTCCGAGCTGGGCCACCGAATCGTCGCCGTACTCCACGAAGACGCGCTGGTACAGCTGTTCGGCGCGGGCCACTCCCGCGGTGGCGTCGATGGACTCGTCGCCTGAGATGTCCAGGTCGTCCACGAACTCGTCGAGCAGCAGCCGCCGCAGAGTCTTGTGCGACCTGGAATAGCGCGCGAAGAGCGCTCCTTTGACGACCTCGGGAAGATTCACGAGTGCGAAGACCGGCAAGTGCAGGTTCGTCACGTACCGCCGCAGCACGTCTCGTTCGCCCGGTGTGAACGTCTCAGCGGCGTAGTGGATCACCGGATCACCGGCACCTGGAGCAAGAGTGCGGCACTGCTCGGTGATGGTACGGCCCGTGGGCGCGCAGCCCGGGGACCATCGCACGGCTCAGTAGGCGATGGCAGCAGCACCGGGCCGGACCGAGACCGTCAGCGTGCGGCACTCGCCGACTCGCTCGCCGTCGAGCCACACCGCCAGCGAGCGGTCGAACCGGAATTCGGCTCGTCGCACGCGCTGCACGGAGATCGCCGGATGCGGCACGTGAGCGCCCGACCGCAGCCGGCGCCGCGCCAGCACCCGCTGGGTCACGCTGAGCGGACGCTGGTCGATTCCGGTGCTGACCACGTGCATACGCCCGTCGTTGGGGTGAGCTGCAGGAGCGATGCGCCACTCCCCGAGCCGGTCCACGTTCGCGGCCGCCACCACCGGTCCGCGCCACCACGAGCGGCGCGCAACGACTCCGACACATGCCCAACGGAGGTGGCCCTCGATGGCTACCTCGATGAGATCGATCGGCGCCGTTCGGGCGCGTGCACCTCGCAGGCGTTCGACACCGCCCGGCGGAGCGCCGACCACGCGCCACAGATCGCCGCCCACCACGCCGACGGGCACGGTCGGCGCGTCGCCACGCATCTGGCAGGTGACCAGCCGTCGCAGCTCGGCATTGGTCGCGGCAATGGGCGCCCCGTCGGGCAGCGGGCAGCCGGCGCCCCACTGGGCACCGCGTCGAATCGTCACGACAGCCTGCGTGTGCGCCTCACCACAGGCACCGGGGCAAACCTGTCCGGTCCGCCGTGCGTTGCAGCCCACACTGGCCCGGCTGCTGGAATAGCTGCTGCGTCGTCGCCGACGTGTACCACCGAGGCCACCACGCCGCGATCGAGCGCTTGGCGAGCTTCGGCTGCCACACGCCGCGTACGTTGCTGCTGCGCGACATCGGCAATTCGGTCGAGCAGATCGATGAGCTGTCGCATCTGGCGGACGAAGTCGCCGCCTGGCAGCATCTGGTCGGTGCCTGCATCGCTGAGGCGCAGGTCGGCATAGGGCGTCCCGTCGGCCCATGCGTACACCGTGGCAAAAAAGGACGCGTCCGGCGCGCGTGATGTCGCCATGGCGCGCTGGTGCTCGGCGCGGCGGATCTGGGCTGCTAGCTCGAAGACGTGCGCGGCTCGGGTCCGAGAGTCCTGGTCCGGATAGCACGGCGCGGGAGGCGGTTGGCTGCTGCGGTGCGCGTAGGTCAGCAGCGACACCAGGCCTGCCAGCTGCGCCGGCTCGACATGGTCGAACACGCCGTCGCGCAGGCACAGCACGGTGAGCAGGTCAGACTCGTGGAAGACCGCCCTCAGACAGTCACCGGTCGGCGTCAGCGACCAGCCGTCTGCGCACTCGAAGGCGTTCAGCACGTCGCTCACGGCATCGAGCCGGCGGACCAGTCCTCCTTCGGCGAGCTTGATCCGCTCCTTCAGACGGCTCACTCTCGCCGCAACCTGCTCGACGTGACGTTCGGCCTCGATGAGGTGTCGCTGACCCTGCGACGATGACGGCTCGCCGCGCCGGTGTCGGCCAGAACGCGCCGACGGGCCGCGTGCTGCTGCCTGGGACCGTGGGCGACCGCGTCCGCCGCCCATCGACCTCACTCGCGCCCGGGCCGTGCGCAGCTCGGCGCGTTCGGCATCGAGCCGCTCCGTCCACTGGCCTACCCGCCGATCTGCCCGCCACTGGGAAAACGACTGCGCCAAGAGGTCCACTGCTTCGTCCCGCGTCCTGCTGGCCATGAGATTGGCGACCATGTTGTACGTGGGCCGGAACGATGATTCGAGCTCGAATTCGTTGCTCGCGACCAGCCGGGCCGTCTCGGCGAAGTCCAGATGCGGCTGCCACAGCGTGTAGGCATAGCCCGCCTCGTCGATGCCGCGGCGGCCCGCCCGACCGGTGAGCTGGGTGTACTCACCCGGCGTCAGCAGCGCAAAGCCCTCACCGCGGTATCCGCTGAGCTGCTCGACCACCACCGATCGCGCCGGCATGTTCACGCCCACCGCCAGCGTCTCGGTCGCGAACACCACCGCCAGCAGCCCGGCGGCAAAGCACTCCTCGATGGCTTCCTTGAAGGCCGGCATCAAGCCGGCGTGGTGCGCCGCAACACCGGCAGTGAGCTGGTTCAGCCAGTCGTCGTAGCCCAGCGCTGCCAGATCCCTCGGCTCGAAGTGCGACGTGTGAGCCGTCGCAATCTGGCGCACCCGATGCTGCTCGGGTCCATCGAGGAATGCCACCCCGCCCGCGACCAGCGACCGTGCGGCATCGTCGCAGCCTTGACGAGAGAAGACGAAGACGATGGCCGGCAGCCTGCCCGCCGCCGTCAGGTGCTCGACGACCTCGGAGCGTCGTGGACGGGCCGGCCGCATGCCGGTGCGACGATGCCGATGGCGACGGTCTGCGCGAACGCTCGCCTGTGCCGCCACCCGCTCGAACTCAGGGCTCTGACCTCCGTCTCGAAGCGTCGGCACATCGACCAGCCGGCGGCTGTGCCGATCGAACAGCAGGAAGCGGTCCTCCAACGGCACGGGACGCTGCGAGCAGACCACTACGCTGCACGCGCCCGCGGTGGCATCGATCCATCTGGCGAGTTCTCGGGCGTTGCTGACTGTTGCCGACAGGCACACCAGTCGCATGTGCGCGGGTGCGCTGATGATGATCTCCTCCCAGACGGCGCCGCGGTACGGGTCTTGGAGATAGTGGATCTCGTCGAGCACCGTGAGACCGAACTGCGCGACGTGGTGCGAAGCGGCGTAGATCATGTTGCGCAGCACTTCGGTGGTCATCACCACGACGTCGGCGTGCGGGCGCACGACGTTGTCGCCGGTGAGCAGGCCTACTCGATCAGCGCCCAGCCACGAGCTCAGTTCGCGCAGCTTCTGATTCGACAACGCCTTGGTCGGCGCTGTGTAGGCGGCTCGCTGTCCCTGCTCCAATGCCGTCGCGATCCCGTATTCGGCCACCAGCGTCTTGCCAGACGATGTCGGCGCCGTGACCAGCACCGATTCTCCGCGGTCGAGCACGGCGAATGCCTCGATCTGAAATTCGTCCGGGGTGATGTCGCGCGCAGCCAGCAGATCCGCCGGCAATGTGGACACCGCCTGCGTACGTGCCTGCGCACATGAGGTCGGCCGGCGGCCATCGGCAGGCCTCATCGTTGGCTGCCTTGTCGTTGAGCGTCTGGCCGTTGGGTGTCTGGGTCGGATCGACGAGTCCGGCGGCGAACGATCAGGTGCCCGACGAGAATCGAGAGCTCATAGAACACATAGAGCGGCACCGACAAGGCCGCGAGCGTGATCGGATCTCCTGAGGGCGTGATGATCGCTGCACCGGCCACGATGCCGACAATGGCGTAACGGCGGGCGCGGCTGAGTTGACGGCTGCTGACGATGCCGACGAGCTGAGCGAAGATCAGCACGATCGGAAACTCGAATCCGATGCCGAACACCAGCATCATGAACGTCACCAGGCCGAGGTAGGAACCCGGCCCCAGCAAGGGGTCGACCGCGTCGCCGCTCACCGCGATGAGGAAGTCCAGCGCTCGCTCGAAGGTGAAGTACGCCAGTGCGGCGCCGGCCACGAACAGCACAGACCCGGCGAGTATGAACGGGACGGCCCAGCGCTTCTCGCGCCGGTCCAGCGCCGGGGTGATGAAGCGCCACAGCTGCCACAACAGCACCGGCATCGCCAGCACCACGCCGAGGTACGCCGACACTTGGATTCTGGTGCGAAATCCCTCCAGCGGCGAGGTGATGACCAGGCTGCACGGTCGGTCGATCTCCTGGGATACCAGCACGTTGCAGTACGGCGGCAGGAACACCTCGCTGAGCAGCCGGTCGTACGCGATCAGCCCGACGATCATGCCGAGTCCGACGGCCACGAGGCTCCAGATGAGCCGAGTGCGCAGCTCCGCGACGTGATCCCAGAATCCCATCGTCGTCGGCCGAGGCCGGCGGCGCCACGTGAGCCTCACGCAGTGCCGTCGCTGGTCGCGCTCTCGTCGTCGAGCCGGTCACCCTGGTCGCCGGCATCGCGACGCTCGTCACGGTCGAGCTCATCGACACCGCCTCGGTGCTCGGCCTCGGACGTTCCGGCGGCCGGCTCAGCTGCGGGGCGGGCGGGCGGCGATGCCGGCTCGACCGCCGGTGGCGAGATTGCGGCGTCCATCTCCTGTCGGACCGTGGTCGAGAACTCTCGCACTTGCCGGAAGGCGCGGCCGACGCTGCGGATCGCTCCGGGCAGGCGTGTGGGACCCAGCACGATCAACGCTACGACCACGATGATCAGCATCTCGGCCGGCTGCAGGCTCACGGTGCGATGGTAGGACCTCGCACCGGCGCGCCGGTTCTAGGGCAGCATCCGTCGAACCGCCCATCGTGTCGCCCACCCGAGTGCTCTGTGGGCCGCCACGCGGCGTACCGACGGCAGCTCCAAGCTGTCGATCGCTGCCCGAGTCCGCACGACGTCGGCGTGTACTGCCGACGCCGCATCGGCGACGGACGCCGCGCGACGTGTCGCCGCTCGCAGCTCGGCCGTCAGCCGACGAATCAAGACGACGCTGACAACGGCCAGCAAACCGAGCGCGGAGACCGGCAGCCACCAGATCATCGGCACAGCCCGGACTGTAGGGCGCCGGACTGCACGGCGCGATCGCAGCCGAGCGCGTGTGCCTGTCCGCGTGCGACCGTCGGCTCGGCGGCCCCGGACGCGACGCGCAGATGCCCGCGCCGCGGTACACGGATTGGCACCATAGAGGCGTGCCGCCGCAGCAGCTGCCCTCGCTACGCACACCGCCGATTGCCTTCGCTCACCGGGGCGGACGGGCACATGGCCCCGACAATGCGCTGGAGACGTTCACGCGGGCCGCCCAAATGGGTGCAACGGGACTCGAAACCGATGTCTGGTTGAGCCGCGACGGGCATCCCATGCTGGATCACGACGGCGTCGTGTGGCATCGGGGCCTGCGCCGCCCGTTCAGCTCGCTGACCCGTGAACGCATCGGACCTGAGATTCCCACGCTCTCGGAGATGTACGAGGCCTGCGGCACCGACCTAGAGCTCTCGGTGGACCTGAAGGATCCGTCCGCAGCGCCGGCCGTCATCGGTGCCGCCCGTGACGCCGGCGCAGAGGACCGCTTGTGGTTGTGCAGCCGACACTGGGACACGCTCGTGGACGTCCGCGACAGCACGACCGCCAAAGCGGTCGACTCCACTCGGGTTCGGCGCATGAAGGAAGGCCCGGAACGTCACGCCGCTGCCATGGCGCGTAGCGGCATCGACGCCGTCAACCTCCCGGCCAAGGAATGGACCGGAGGCCTCGCAGCGTTGTTCCACCGATTCGAGCGACTCTGCTTTGCCTGGGATGTCCAGCACATCCGGGTGGCGACCGCGTTGCGCGAGATGGGTCTCGACGGCTTGTACGGCGACCACGTGGACCGGCTGCTGGCCGGCATCGGCACCCCTGCGGCACCCACGGTGAACTCGCACATGGATGCCTGCGAGCAGCCGTCTGTGTGATCAGCCGTCTGTGTGATCGTGTGCGCAGCGGGCGAATCAGCCCTGCGGCGCAGGACTGCCAGACTCACAGTCCGCCGAGCCGCGAGGGAGGCCAGAAGCGTGCAATGGCTCGCCCCACAATCTCGCTCACCGGGACTGTGCCGAAGACGCGACTGTCCTGACTCGCTTCGCGGTTGTCGCCCATGACGAAGACGTGCCCGTCGGGGACCAGCACGGGGCCGAAGTCGCTGGTCCTCACCCCGTCGGGGAGATAGTCCTCGCTTGCCGGGTTCCCGTCCACGAGCAGCTGACCTGCGTGCGCCTCGACCGTCTCGCCTCCGACTGCCACAACTCGCTTGATGAGCTCTGCAGTCCGCGACGGCCGCAAGGACGCCGGAGTGCTGAACACCACCACATCGCCCGCCTGCGGCTCTCCGATGCGGTAACTGAGCTTGGACACCAGCAGCCGGTCGCCGATCTCCAGCGCCGGCGACATGGATGCCGAAGGGATGTAGAACGCGGCGATGATGAACGTACGCATCACCATCGCGAGCAGCACTGCGCAGATCAGCACCCACGCCCACGACAGCACGCTGCGCATCCGACCGCTCATGGCACGGCGGATGCGAGGTTGGCGCGGCTGCGGCAATTCGGCGTCGGGCATGTCCGGCTCGCCCGACTCTTGCGCAGCGCTCATGACGACGCAGCGAGCCATGCTGCAGCGGCGCCGATCCACTCGCAGGCAAGCTCGTCGCCCTCGAGCGGACGTCCCATGGAGGTCACGCTCAAGCCCGACCGGGCAAGCGCGTCTGCGACATCGGTCGGCGTGACGAGGACGGCTCGCCGCCCCAGTGTCTCGATCCATGCAGCATCGCCGGCCGTCGTTTCGGCTGCTGGGCGGGTCGGGACCGGCACGACGGTGCGGGCGGGGCCAAGCGCTGCCATGGTCCGAGTGTGGTGGCTGATGCCGCGGTGTCGAGTCCGAGGCTCGATCGAGGACGCACGCGCAGCCAGCGCAGTGGCTGCTCCGAGCGCGTCCAGCACGGCTGCATGTCCGACGAGATCCAGACCGGAGAAGCCCAGCGGATGCCCAGTGCCGAGGTGGCCAGGGCCCGGCGCCACCACGATGTGCTCGATGTTGCGCCGTGCCAACGCAGCGACACCGGAGGCGACGGTGACTGCCTCGATCGGAGCGCCGAAGGCCTGCCCGGCACTCACGGCCTCGGCGATCACTCCGCGCTGCAAGCAGTCGGCGGCCAAGTCGCTGAGCACGAATGGCAGCGCGCCGCCGTCGCTCATGACGTATCCCGGCGCCGTGCCGGTGGCGTCTCGCAGGGCGACCGCAAGCGCCAGCGCGTGGCTGTGCAGCACGCACAGCACCACCCGCGTGCGGTCCAGCACAGGAAGCGGCGCCGTGTCCGCATCGTCGCGGATCGGGCCCGTTGCTTCCTCATAGGCATCGACCGGCAACTGCTCGGCGAGGTAGCGAGCCTTGACAACCCTGCTGGTGCGCGCCGCAGCGCTGCTGCGCACGGTGCTTCGGTGCGGCGAGCTGAGATTGGCCTGCACGACATGGGCGCCTCCGCTGCCCAGCTGCAGGTCCAGCGCGCAGGTGTTCACCAGCAGCATGTCGCCGACCTGCACCGGACCGCACAGATCCGTCAGCGCATAGGCCTCGCTTCGATCGGCAAGCGCGATGCGCGCCAAGCCGGGTCTCACGTGGCGAACCTTCGCGGCTCGCAAGTTTGCAAGGTGCGGCATCGGCTGATCTGGCGACAGGTCAGCGTGCTCGCGTCGCGACCGGCATCACAGCGACGCAATCAGCTGGTCCACACGCTCGTCGTGTGAACGGAATGGGTCCTTGCACATCACGGTCCGCTGTGCCTGATCGTTGAGCTTCAGATGCACCCAGTCCACGGTGTAGTCGCGGCGTCGAGCCTTGGCTTCGCGCACGAACTCCCCGCGAAGCCTGGCTCGAGTGGTCTGCGGAGGCGCCTGCGACGCCCGGCGCACGTCCGCGTCATCCAGGATCCGCTCGACCAGTCCGCGGCGCTGCAGCACGTAGAACACGCCCCGCTGGGAGTCGACATGGTGGTACTGCAGGTCCAGCAGAGCGATGCGGGGATCGTTCAAGCCGATCTGCGCTCGATCTGCGTAGTCGGTGAGCAGCTTGTGCTTGATGACCCAGTCCACCTCGCGGTCGAGTTGGAACGGGTCGCGGGCGATGGTGGTCATCGTGTGTTCCCACATCCGCAACGCACGTGATTCTTCGTCGGTGAGGTCGTTGGTCTCGGCAAATCGCAATGCTCGCTCAAGGTACTCGGACTGAATGTCGATGGCGCTGGCTTCACGTCCGTTGGCCAGGCGCACGTTGCGACGGCAGGTGATGTCGTGGCTGATCTCGCGAATTGCCCGGATCGGATTCTCCAGCGTCATGTCTCGCAGCACGACTGCCGGGTCTTCGAGCATGCGCAGCATGAGCGAGGCTGCGCCGATCTTGAGGAACGACGTGTACTCACTCATGTTCGAGTCCCCCACGATCACATGCAGGCGCCGGTAGCGCTCTGCGTCGGCGTGCGGTTCGTCGCGGGTATTGATGATCGGGCGGCTGCGGGTGGTCGCGCTCGACACGCTCTCCCAGATGTGTTCCGCTCGCTGAGTGATGCAGTAACGGGCGCCCTTGGCGGTGTTGAGCACCTTGCCGGCGCCGGCGTAGATCTGCCGGGTCACCAGGAACGGAATCAGCACCTCGGTGTAGTTCGAGAAGTCGTCCGCGCGGCTGGTCAGGTAATTCTCGTGGCATCCGTAGCTGTTGCCGGCCGAGTCGGTGTTGTTCTTGAAGAGGTAGATCGTGCCGTTGAACGACTCCTCGGACAGCCGCTGCGTGGCACTGGCGACGAGCCGTTCGAGAATTCGCTCGCCCGCACGGTCGTGGCACACCACGTCATAGACGGTGTCGCACTCCGGCGTGGCGTACTCGGGATGGCTGCCGACATCGAGATACAGGCGCGCCCCGTTTGCGAGGAACACGTTGCTGGAGCGCCCCCACGAGACCACTCGCCGGAACAGGTAACGCGCTACCTCGTCGGGACTCAGGCGTCGTTGCCCACGCAGCGTGCAGGTGACTCCGTACTCGTTCTCCAGACCCATGATGCGGCGCTGCACGAGGCTCACGGTAGTTCCGAACTAGGACTCCTCCTCCGCAAGTGCGTGCTGCGTCGGTCTGCGCTGAGGCCGCTTCGCAGCATCGTCGAGCGCTGCGTCGCGACTGAGCGCAGCCTGCACTTCTGCGTCGTCGAGACGCCGGAAGCACCGTCGACGGTGAGTGGGATCGGGAACGATCGATTCCAGCACGGCGACTTCGAGGTCGGGTGCGGCAATCTCGCGTTCGGGTCCGGCCAGCGCAGCGCAAGCCAGCCGGATGGCCTCGATGGCATCCAAGCCCGGGCTGTAGCCCGCTGCGACGCGCTCTCGCACTGCTTCGGCATCGCCGCCGATGCAGCAGTACGCCTCTTCGTCCATGACCGTGCCGTCGTACTGGATGCGGTAGATCTGGTTGGGTTCGCCGCCGATGCCCACCTCCACCACTACGATCTCCACCTCCAGCGGCTTCAATTCGTGTGTGAAGAACTGCCCGAGCATCTGCGCATACTGATTGGCGAGACTTCGGGCTTCGACGTCAGATCGCGAGTACTGGTAGCCCTTCAGCTCGGCGTGGCGAACGCCGGCGATGCGCAGCTGGTCGAACTCGATGTAGCGGCCGACACCGCCGAACGCGATCCTGTCGTAGATCTCCGACACCTTGCGCAGGGTTGCGCTGGCGTTCTCGGCCACCAGCGCGATGCCGCCGAGGTACTCCAGCGTCACCAGCGAACGGCCCCGTGCGATGCCCTTGCGGGCGTAGTCCGCCCGGTCTTGCATGAGCTGTTCGGGGCTGACGTACAGCCCGGGCATGCTCATCGGGATTCCACACCGGGATCGGCTGGATCGCCGCGCTCACCGCGGCGGCCCGCCAGCTCGGCCTGCAGCGACGCGAAGACCGCTTCCGACTCGCCGTCGGTCACCTGGCGAAAGCCGTCGCTGCCGATCGCTGCGAGCACCGGAAAGATGCCGCGTACCGGATCAGGTCCGCCGGTGGCGCTGTCCTCGTCCGCCGCGTGCCACAGTGCTTGCACGCTCAACGCCAAGGCAGCCTGCTCGCTCAAGTCGTCGCGGTAGCCCAGCTTGAGCACCGTTCCCGCGTGCAGGCCGCCGGAACCGGCAGTGGCGTAATTCTGTTCCTCGTAGCGGCCTCCGGTGACGTCGTACTGGAAGAGCCTGCCGCGCCCGTCGATCGGGTCGAATCCGGCGAAGATCGGCACGACCGGGAGACCGCGCATGGCCTGAGGCAAGTGCGCCCGCAGCATCTCGGCCAGCTGATTCGCCTTGCCTTCCAAGCTCAGCGGTTTTCCCTCGATCTTCTCGTAGTACTCCAGCTGCAGCTGGAAGATGCGCACCATCTGCACGGCCGGGCCTGCCGCACCTGCGATGGCGACTGCTGAGAAGGCGTCCGCCGGAAATACCTTGCGCATGTCGCGATGACTGATGAGGTGGCCGCTGGTGGCTCTGCGATCGCCGGCCACGACGACGCCTTCAGCGCTGCGCACGGCTAGCACGGTGGTGGCGTGGGCGTCGTCGAGGGCGGCCAAGGCGTTGTCGGCTGCGACCGACGCGAATTCGGCGAACGGGTCGCTGCCGGTCCGCCGCAGCAGATCGACGAAGCTGGCGCCGGGATCGTCGCCGGCCGCGAAGTAGGGCATCGACGTCACTCGCCGCCCTTTTGCACGTAGTTCTTGACGAACTCCTCTGCGTTGGTCTCGAGCACGTCGTCGATCTCGTCGAGCAGGTCGTCGAGTTCCGCCTTCAGCTCCGACGCCCCGTCGCCTGCGGTGCCGTGGGCGGTGGGGCTCTCGGCTTGCCTGGGCGCCGGTCGCCGGATCTGCTCGCGTTCTGCCATCTCGGTCCTCTTCCGGTGTCGATTGCTTGAGTCTCGTCTGCGTGACAGCTCCGAGTGCGGAACGCCGTCAAGGCCGGGTCCGGACGGCTAGCCGCCCAGACGGCGCAGCAATTCGGCTGCGTCGCGGCACTCGTGCAACAAGCTATCCACGTGCATTCGGGTTCCTCGCAGGGGCTCCAGCATCGGCACGCGGCGCAGCGGCTCGGTACCGATGTCGAACACCATCGAGTCCCAGTTGGCGGCCACGATCTCGTCGCCGAACTTGTCGAGACACCGTCCTCGGAAGTAGGCGCGGGTGGTCGGAGGCGGTGCCGAGACTGCCTCGTTGACCTCGTCGTCGGTGGTCAGGCGTTCGAGTCCGATGCGTCGCGCCAGCGATTTCGACGGTCGCAGATCGTGGTACTGCAGGTCCAGCGCGGCGAGCTTCGGATCGTCCCAGTCGAGGCCGTGTCGTGTCGCGAAGCCCTCGTACAGGCGCAGCTTGGCGATCCAGTCCAGCTGGGTCGCAAGGCTCATCGGGTCGGATTCGAGCGTCGCGAGCACCGATTCCCAGCGATCCAGGATGTCGTTGCCGACCTGGTCGCCGCCGACCGCTTCCAGACCATGGCTCTGCGCGTAGGTGCGCGCCAGGTTCAGGTACTCCCACTGGATGTCGAGCGCACGCATGCGACGGCCGTCGGCGAGTTCGATCAGCCCCGACAGCGCCGTGTCGAAGCTCACCTGGCGCAGTGCCGCGACCGGCGCGAGCGGCGTGAGGGGTTCCGGCACGACATCGTCGTCGATCATCGCCAGCACCAGCGAGGTGGTGCCCAGCTTGAGGAAGGTCTGCAGCTCGCTCATGTTGGCATCGCCCACAATCACGTGCAGGCGGCGGTACTTGCGCGAGTCGGCGTGCGGTTCGTCGCGAGTGTTGACGATGGGCCGCTTCAGCGTCGTCTCCAGCCCGACTTCCTCCTCGAAGAAATCGGCGCGTTGGCTGATCTGGAACGGCCGGTCCCCGAACGGCGCCTGCGACCGGTCGCCCATCGGCACCTCGACGCCCAGCTTGCCTGCGCCGCAGTAGATCTGGCGCGTGACGAAGAACGGCAAGACGTGTGTCACCACCCGGCCGAAGGGAACTTCACGGTCCATCAGGTAGTTCTCGTGGCAGCCGTAGCTGTTGCCCTTGCCGTCGCTGTTGTTCTTGTGGACGACCAGCTCTTCCCCGTCCGGCAGCAGGTCGTTGGCGGCTGCCATGGAGCGGATCAGGATTTCCTCCGCGGCCCGGTCGTACACCACGCACTGACGGGCGTCGGAGCACTCTGGCGTCGACAGCTCAGGATGCGCATGGTCGACGTAGTAGCGAGCGCCGTTGGTCAGCACGGCGTTGACGAGGTGGGTCTCGATCTCCGGTGCCAAGGCGTCGAATTCGTCGAAGCCTCTCGCATCGGTGCCTGGCTGCTCGTCGTCGAAGTCCCAGTTCACGCGCTGGCACAAGAACCCGTTGACGTAGGCATTGATGATCATCGACGACGCAGCAACGGGGTTCGAGTCGCCACTGCAGCGATGGATGATGCCGAACTCGGTCTCGATGCCGACGACCTTGTGAACCGCCACCATCGTGGACCCTAGCCGTGTTGTGTCGGGCACCCAAGGTTTGGGCACTCAGGTTCAGTCGTAGGTGGCTTCGCGCTGCCAGCGACCCTGTTCGACGGCGCACAGGTGAGCCGTGCCGTCATCGAGCACCAGCTGGAATCGGGCCTGGCGACGATGTGCTGGGGGATCCCACCAGCGCTCGTCCAACGGCCACGGCCCTGCCCACGCCGTAATGCGGCTACAGCGCCCGTCGGCTCGGCGCAACAGAGCCGGAGGCGCACTGAGCTGCGCTCTGCCGCTCACACCCACCGGCTCGCCGTTCGCGTCGAGCACCACGAGCGGCTCAGGCGTGGCCAGCACCTCGGCGGGCGCGGGCGCGCCGAGCCGTCCCGGCCACGGGGGTGTGGTGCCGCGAGCACCGGTTGTGTCTGTTGCGCCGGTGCCGCGAGCACCGGCGGTGTCTGTTGCGCCGGTGCCGCGAGCACCGGCGGTGTCGCCGAATGGCAGGCGCTGCTCGTAGTCCGCAAGGCGACGGCCTGCATCGAGACGGCCCACAGAGACTCCGTCGAAGCCGACCAAGGTCTGCACTCGTTGCAGCGCCCGCTCGGCTCGCTCGTCGACCTCGGATTGGCCGCCCCAGAAACTGAGCTGGCGCCCGTCGTCAGGCAGCGTCTCGATCACCCGCAGCCCCACGCTGCACACGCGGCCAGTCGGAACGTTGCGACTTTTGCCGTTTCGACTTTTGGCGCTGTGCCAGCCGTCGAGCTGCCAGCGCACACGGTCGACCACATCGGCCGGACTGAAACGGAATCCGTGTCGCCACCGCCCGCTGCTGACCTCGCCATGCTCGGTCTGCGCGCTGATCTCCACGCACACCAGCGCCCGACCTTCCCGGGCCAGCCGAGCGTCCAGCTGATCCGCCAGAGATTTCGCGACGAAAGCCACCGTGTCGAGTCGGTCAGCAGGCGGGTCGATCTCGGTTTCCGCGCTGAGCTCAGGCTGGGCAACGGCGGGCTGGCTCAGGCGAGAGTCATGTCCGCTCGCCAGCGTGTGCAGCCATGCGCCTGGTGTGCCGAATCTGCCGAGGAGGTCTCCCACAGGCAGCGCCGCGAGATCGCCGAGGCAGCGCAAGCCCAGCTTCCACAGCATGCTGACCAGATCATCGGTCGTCCCGTCGTTGGCGGCACCCGTCAGCAGAGAGAATTCTTCGGTCAGCTTCCCCAATGACAGCCCGCTCAGGAACTCCGCGCTGCCGCACGGCGGCACCACCATCACTCCCTTCGGCGCCATCCGTGCTGCAAGGCCCGCTGCGAACAGACCGTCGGCAATGCCGACGCGGACGGGTACCTCAGCCGGCACGCAGACCTGTGCATCGGCCAGCGCCTCAGCGACAGTCCGCTGTACCAGCACTGCCAGCGCCTCGTCGCCGCCGTAGTAGCGCGACGGGCCACGGACAGCGAGGACGCAACAACCCGGCACCAGCACCTCGACCCTCGGTGTCAGCCGTTCCAACGCTTCCACCACCGGAGCGAAACCGCGAGCGTCGAGCGCGGGATCATGGTCGACCTCTGCCACCAGCATCCGCGACCCAATGCCGGCCCCGGTGCCAGCCCCGATGTTGGCCCCAAAGTCGGCAAAGTGGTGCTGATCGGCCCGACTGTCCCGCACGGCTACCCCGTTCGGCTCAGCGCGGACACGACTGCATCAGCGTCTGTGTGGGTGTCGAGGCCGGTGACGGCACCGCGAGCAGCGCTGCGGGAGGCATCCACGAGACCGGCAGGCCGGTCGGCGCCCGCCGGAGCGGTCGCCTCGCGAACGGTCATGACGCGCCCTGCGGCATCGGGCAGCCACAAGACGACCCGTCGCGGCAGCGATGCCGCGCCGCGGCCTGCGGCGACCACCTCGGCCCGCCGTTCGGTCAGTCGGCCATGACCCTGCCCGAGACCGGTCCATGACGCACGCTCCACCGTCAAGGTGACGTCTGGACTGAATGCGCCGGCCCCACGAGCGCCGGCGTGCTCCTCGGCGATCTCGATCAGCACGCTTGCGCGTTCCCGCAGGCGAGCTCGAAGACGCCGACTGTGGACAGCAGCCAGCCGGATGCCACCAGCCAGCAGGATCACGTCCACGTTGCCGACCAAAGCATTCAACACCTCGGCCGCAGCATCGCCGGGTTCGTCCACGAACGCCCACCGGTTCAGCGACACGCCACGCTCGGCCACTGCTGAGATGCCCATGCGCCCGAGTCCCACCGCAGCCGCCCAGCCGCCGGCATGCGAGACCTCTGCCACCAACGCGGTGGCCAAGGTCAGCGCCCCCGGGCCCTGCGCTGCCAGCACCGACCCCCTGATGAGTCCCGGCTGCGTCAGCAGCGGGACGAGCTCGTCAGCGACCGGCAACAGCCGGTCACGGCGACCCACGGCCATGTCGCTCAAGCGCACCGCTTCTGCAGCCATCACCACAGACTAGACAAACAATCGTTTCTCGACGGTGCTCATGTGCTCAGTTGTGCTCAGCGAAAGTCGCGGCTGGCCACTGATGCCGGCACATGGAGGGCTTCGAGCCGCTCAGCGATCACGTTCGCCACACCTTCATGGCGTTCGAGACGGCCGGACACCACCAGCGCAGGCTCACCACGCGCAACCGAGCGGTACCGCTGCCAGCATCCTTGGGACACCACCACGTTGACCAGGCCCGTCTCGTCCTCGAGATTCAGGAACGTCGTGCCGCCGGCGGTCATCGGACGCTGACGGTGCGTCACCAGGCCGGCAACGCGGACCTTCCCGACCGGGCAGGCCCCTAGCTCGCCGGCAGTGCGCACCCCTGCAGCAGCCAGCTCGGTTCGCAGGAACTTCGTCGGATGCCCGCGAGGGGCTACCCCGCTGGCCCACAGGTCAGCGGCAGCGGTCTCGACGGCGGACATGTCCCGCAGCGGCGGCGACACCGCGCCGGTCACGATCCCCGAGAGCCGGTCCGGGCCTGCTTGATGCACGGCCGCTGCTGCCCACAGCGCCTCGCGTCGCGACAGCCCGAAGCAGTCGAACGCTCCCGCAGCAGCCAGCGCCTCGAGCGCCGGCAGACTCACGTCGGTCCGGCGGTGCAGATCCTCCATGCTGCGATACGGGCCCTCGGCCGCGGCCTGTTCGGCAATGCGTCGTGCCATGTCGTCGCTGACCTCACGCACCGACGACAGCCCGAGCCTCACCGCCACCTCGCCGGCGGAGTGCTCGCACGGCGCCAGCGTGGCGGCCTCAGCGGATGCATTGATGCACGGCGTGTACACCACCACACCATGACGGCGAGCGTCCTGGCACAGCGAATGCGGGGCATAGAACCCCATGGGCTGCGCGTTCAGCAATGCGGCGCAGAACGCCGCTGGGTAGTGCAGCTTGATCCACGACGAGGCATACACCAGGTGGGCGAACGACACCGAGTGGCTCTCGGGGAAGCCGTAGTCGGCGAAGGCGACCATCTTGTCCCAGACCTGCTCGGCCACCTCGCCGACCAGCCCCCGCTCGGCCATGCCGCGCAGCAGGCGCTCGCGCAGGCGGCCCATCCGCTCACGGGACCGCTTGGCCCCCATGGCCTGGCGCAGCTCGTCGGCCTCGGCCGCGGTGAAACCCGCCGCGTCGATGGCCATCTGCATGAGCTGCTCCTGGAACAACGGGACGCCCAGCGTCTTGGCCAGCGCGTTCTCGAGCAGCGGATGCAAGTACGTGACCGGCTCGTCGCCGTTGCGCCGCCGGATGTAGGGGTGTACCGACCCGCCTTGGATGGGGCCGGGACGGATGAGCGCAACCTCCACCACCAAGTCGTAGAAACAGCGAGGGCGCAGCCGCGGCAGCGTGGCCATCTGGGCGCGTGACTCCACTTGGAACACGCCGATGCTGTCGGCCCGGCAGAGCATGTCGTACACCGCGTCTTCCTGCGGGAGCCGGCCGAGGTCGACAGCGATGCCGTGCCCGTCGGCGATCAGGTCGACAGCACGGTGCAAGGCCGACAGCATCCCCAGCCCCAGCAGGTCGAATTTCACCAGCCCGATTGCTGCGCAGTCGTCCTTGTCCCACTGCAGCACCGAGCGATCCGCCATCGATGCCCATTCGACAGGACAGACACGTGTCACGGGCCGATCGCAGATGACCATGCCGCCCGAATGGATGCTCAAGTGGCGCGGCGTCCCTTCGAGCGCGGCAGCCAGCTCTGCCACATCAGCGGGAATGCCGGTGTCATGGCCATCGGCCGGTGGCTCGGGTCCCGCGTCGCGCCAGTCCCGCGCACGTGGGGGGCTGCCCGAATGCGTCGCAGCACCGGAGCTGCCGTGCCCAGAACCACCCGTGCTAGAACTGCTGCGCTCAGAACTGATGCGCTCAGAACTGCGGTGTCCAAGCCCGCCAGACGAGCATGGCAACGGGCCGTGCCGGTCCAGCGACTTCGACCAGGCATCGGCTTGACGGGGCGCCCACCCCAGTGCTCGTGCCGCCTCGCGTACCGACGAGCGCACCCGGTAGGTGACGACGTTCGCCACCAGCGCGGTGTGAGCCCGGCCGTAACGCTCGTACACGTACTGGATGACCTCCTCCCGGCGGCCGCTCTCGATGTCGATGTCGATGTCCGGCGGCCCGTCGCGCTCGGGCGACAAGAAGCGCTCGAACAGCAGTCCCAGCGCAACCGAGTCGACGTTGGTGATGCCGAGCGAGTAGCAGACCGCCGAGTTCGCAGCCGAGCCGCGGCCTTGGCAATAGATCTCGTTGTCGTGACAGAACCGCACGATGTCGTACACCAACAAGAAGTAGCCGGCGAAGCCGAGCCGGTCGATGAGGTCCAGCTCGTGTCGGATCTGCGCCCACGCACCCTGCACCCGCTCGGCGTCGGGAGGGCCGTATCGATCCAGCGCACCACGAGTGGCGAGATGTCGCAGGTAGGACATCTCGTCGTGACCGTCCGGACATCGGAACGGCGGCAGGTCGGGCGCGACCAGCGACAGATCGAATGCGCAGTCGCGACCGAGTTGTGCAGCAGCGTCCACCACACTCGGCCAGCGGGCGAACCGGCGGGCTTGTTCGGTGCCGGATCGCAGATGCGCTGTCGCTGCCGGCGGCAGCCAGCCGTCCAGCTCGGCCAGGCTGCGCCGGGCTCGCACCGCTGCCAGAGCCGCAGCCAGCCGCCGTCCGGCGGGGGCGGCGTAGTGGACGCCGTTGGTGCAGATCGACTCGACACCGGCTCGCGCGGCCAGCGCGGCCAGCGCGTCGTTGCGGTCGCTGTCGAGCGGGTCGCCGTGATCCCATAACTCCACGAAGACGTTGTGACGGCCGGCCGCTTCGACGAGGCGGCTGAGCTCCGCAGATGCGGCACGCGGGCCGTCGTCGCGTCCGCCGCGGACGAGCGCGGCGGAGACAGTGCCCTTGCGATGCCCGGTGAGGATCGCCCACTCGTCGCGATGGGTTGCTGCAGCGGCGAGGAATTCGCTGGTGCCAAGACGTGAAGCATGCTTGCGGCCCGCCATCTGCGCCGCTGAGATCAGCTCGCTCAGCGAGGCGTACCCCGCTGGCGAGCGGGCCAGAACGACGACATGGGACCCCGCAGGATCGGCGCACCCGGTGCGCTCCGGCTTGTCGGCGCTGTACGCGTCGAGCGTCAGCTCAGCGCCGAACACCGTCGCCAAGCCGTTCTCGGCGGCAGCCTGCGCGAAGCGCACCACCCCGTAGAACCCGTGGTGGTCGGTCAGTGCCAAGGCGTCCAGTCCGAGCCGCGCGGCCTCGACTACCAGCTCTGCGGGACTCGAAGCCCCGTCCAGGAAGCTGAAATTCGAATGAACGTGCAGCTCCGCGTACGGCACCGCCGGACCCGTCGGCCGCGACGGTTGCGGTGCCGGTGCCTGGCAGCCCGGGGCCTGCTGCTCACCACAGCCCGGCAACCGCGCACGGCCAGACAGCCGCCGCTCCAGCTCGCTCCAAGGAATCCCCGGATTCGTGAAACCCACGGACGCAACAGTAACGAACGAGAGTTCTGAGTACAACCGTTCTAGCTGTCAGGAGTTCTCGTTGTCAGGCTCTCGAACATGTCGGTACTGCCGCCTGCGCGCCGCGTGAGATCGTCGCGGCAGGAGCGCGCCGGCGAGCCGGCGCTGAGAGGCACTGGCGCTCAGAGGTACTGACTGGTCTGCACTCGTTCAATCGCCCGTCCGCCGAGTGCATCGCTGTCGTCAGGATCGACGAGCGTGCGAATGAACACGATCCGCTCGCCCTTCTTGCCCGAGATCTTCGCCCAGTCGTCGGGGTTCGTGGTGTTGGGCAAATCTTCGTGCTCGCGGAACTCTTGGCGGATGGCGCCCAGCAGGTCGTCGAGTCGGATGCCGGTGGTGCCGGCTGAGAGCGAACGCTTGATGGCGTTCTTCTTCGCCCGGCGCACGATGTTCTCGATCATCGCTCCCGAAGCGAAATCCTTGAAGTACATGACTTCCTTGTCGCCGTTCTGGTACGTGACCTCCAAGAATCGATTCAGGTCGTCGGGTCGGTACATCTCCTCGACGGTGCGCTCGAGCATGACGCGCACAGCCTTGTGCGGGTCGCCGCCGCCGAGATCGGTCACTTCCGTCGGATCGATCGGCAGCATCGGTGTGAGGTACCTGCTGAAGATCGACAGCGCGGCTGGCTCGTCAGGCCGGTTGATCTTGATCTTCACGTCGAGGCGTCCGGGCCGCAGGATTGCCGGGTCGATGAGGTCCTCCCGATTCGAGGCACCGATCACGATGACGTTGCGCAGGCCCTCGACGCCGTCGATCTCGGCGAGCAGCTGCGGGACCACCGTGGACTCCATGTCGGAGCTGATGCCGCTGCCGCGGGTGCGGAACAGCGATTCCATCTCGTCGAAGAAGACGATCACCGGCCAGCCTTCGGACGCCTTCTCCCTCGCCCGTTCGAAGATGCGCCGAATCTGACGCTCGGTCTCGCCCACGTACTTGTTGAGCAGCTCGGGGCCCTTGATGTTGATGAAGAAGCTGCGCGCGCCCTGCTGTTCGGTGAACTCGCCGACTTTGGCTGCCAGCGAGTTGGCCACGGCCTTCGCAATCAGCGTCTTGCCGCAGCCGGGCGGGCCGTAGAGCAAGATGCCCTTCGGCGCCGGCAGGTCATAGGTGCGGAACAGGTCCTGATGCAGGTACGGCAGTTCCACTGCGTCGGTGATGAGCTCGATCTGGTTGTCCAGTCCGCCGATGTCCCCGTAGGTGACGTCGGGCACTTCCTCGAGGAGCAGATCGTCCACTTCGGGCCGCGGCAGACGTTCGAGCACGACGTTGGAGCGAACGTCGAGCAGCAGATGGTCTCCCGATCGCAGCGGCTGGCTGCGCAGATCCCCGGCGAGTTCGACGATGCGCTCCTCGTCGGCACGTCCGGTGACCAATGCGCGACATCCGTCGGTCAGCACCTCGTTCAGCGTCACCACTTCGCCGGCGGTCTCGGGTCCGCGTGCCAGCACGATGTTGTAGGACTCGTTCAACGCCACCTCGCTGCCCTCGACGAACTCGGTCTCCGCCAAGTCGGGATGCAGGGCGACGCGCATCTTGCGTCCGCCGGCATGCACGTCGGCGGTGCCGTCGTCGTTGCGGGAGAGGAACGTGCCATATGCCGAAGGCGGCTGGGTCAGCTTGTCCACCTCTTCGCGCAGCGCAGCGATGTGCTCTCGCGCTTCACGCAGCGTGTAGGTCAGCTTCTCGTTCTGCGACACCGCAGATGACAGCTGGCTCTTGGCCTCGAGCAAGCGCTCTTCGAGCGTGCTGACACGCGCTGGCTCGTCGGCCAGCTTGCGCCGCAGGAGCGCTGCTTCTGCCTCGAGCGCGCGCACGCGACTGCGAAGCGCGCCCGCATCGGTGGCGTCGCTGCTCGGGATCTGCTCGTCGCTTGGGCACATGCGCGGCTGACACTACCCCGATGCTGTCCGCAGGACGCGACGCGCTGACATGCACGACACGATGCCGGACACGATGCAGCGCAGGGTGCAGCACATGATGATGCCCCATGGTGCCGTGTGAGCCGCTCGCCGACACGCTAGATTCCATGGTCGGCCCAGTTCTGAGGGGCCGTTGCGCAAGCGGTCGCGCAGCAAGTGCAACAAGTGTCGTGCAGGAAGGGTCGCTACGAGATGAAAGTCTGGATAGATCAAGACCTGTGCACCGGTGACGGGCTCTGCGAAGAGATTGCTCCTGACGTGTTCACACTGCTCGACGACGGTCTGGCGTACGTGAAAGAAGGCGACAAGGTCTTCTCCGATCCGGGCGGTGTCGAGGGACTCGCAGAGTTTCCCGACTCCCAACTCGACGCCGTGATCGAATCCGCCGAAGAATGCCCCGGGGAGTGCATCTTCATCGAGGCGTAGCCGAGATGAAGCGACAAGCAACGATCGAGGCGTAGCCGAGGTGAAGCGACAAGCAACGATCGAGGCGTAGCCGTCAGCGAAATTCGCACGCACCGTTGGCCACTGGGCGGAGTCGTTCGGCACTCGCCCTGACCACGGTGCGACCCCGATGGTCGATCCGGGCGTCGATCCCCGCCGAGACGAGGAAGCTCAGCAGCTCGTCGCGACTCAGCGCGAATGCGATCTCGGCGCGTCCGCTCGCGGCGGCGAAGGCCACGCCTGCCACGCGTCCGTGCCGATCCACCAGCGGCGCGCCTGACTGGCCTGCACGCACATCGGCAGCCAAGATGTAGACCTTGCGGCGTACACCGTCTCCCCACAGCCCGCTCGCCCACACGAGGTGCTCGACACGAGCAGGCGACGCTTGGAGCGCTGAGCCGGTGGGGTAGCCCAGAACCGCTGCGACTGCACCCAGCCGCGCACGATCCAGACCCATCGGCGGCACTTCGGCATCGGTTCGAAGCAGGGCGAGATCGCTGCCCGGCGAGAATCCGACCACCTCCGCCGCAAAGCGCAGCGGCTCGGCAGTGTCGTCGCGAGCGACGTGGATCTCGATCTTCGATGCGCCGGTGATGACGTGTGCAGCGCCGACGAGCAGTCTCGGCGCGACGGCGAATGCCGTGCCATGCGCGGCCGCGCCGCAACCCGTCGCCCGCACTCTGGCGATCCCGCGAGCGGCGACGCTCAGCCGAGCCGCGCCGAGCTGGTGTGCGGCCGGCGGCGCACCGAGCCAGAGCAAGCCGTCAGCGTGCTCGATGAACGTCACGGGCGTCTGCGGCACTTCCTCTGCCCGTCCCGCATCGTCCGGATCCGGTGCACAAGCGGTCATCGCAAGCATCAATGCCGCCACCCACAGCACCGCCGGCAGGTCCGTGGCGGTGATTCGTTTCACTCAGCGATCAAGCGTGCATGCGTCAGGAAGCCAGTGTGTGCGACCATGCGATGATCCGGCCGCACAGAGACGCCTTCGACATGCCAGCTTCGGTGCATGACTTCGATGGTCTCCGCGAGTGCCCATGGCCCGTCCTCCAAGGTGGCGCGCAGACGCTGCACTTGTGTCACCGAAGGGTTGTAGGCCACGAGGATGCCTCCGCAGCGCAGCCGTCCGGGCAAATGCGCCACGACGCGCCAAGGCTCGGGGATGTCGAGCACCGCCCGGTCGTACCTGCGTCGACAGGTGCTGTCCGCCTCGGCAACCGTCGTCACCGAGGCTTCGTGCGGCGGGTGATGCCGCGGGGGGTCAACGGATTCGTAGGCATCGCGGATCTGCACGTCGTAACGAGCGAGGGCTTGGGCACCCGCGATGGCTTCCACGTTCCGCAGGGCCCGGCCGGCGAAGTCCTCGCGCAGCTCGTAGCCGGTGACCAAGGCGCCCCCGCGCAGCAGCGTTGCGGACATGGCGCCGGAGCCCACTCCGGTCTCGAAGACCGTCATGCCGGGAAGCACGTCGGCCAGCATCCAGATGGCGCCGAGATCCTTGGGGTAGATCACCTGCGCGCCGCGTGGCATCTTGAGCACGTAGTCGGCAAGGGTCGGACGCAATGCAGTGAAGCGCGCACCCGAACTGCTGCGGAGGATCGTGCCTTCGGGCGAGCCGATGATCTGGTCGTGCGGCACCACCCCTGCATGCGTGTGGAACTCGCTGTCGCAGTGCAGCGTCACCAAGTACCGGCGCCTGCGGCTGTCGACCATGACGACCGCTTCTCCGGCTCTCAGCTTGCCAGGCTCGCTCACCCCTGCTCCGACGCGTGAGCGTCGCGGTCGCCCGTTGGCGACACCACCCGTATCGCAAGCTGTTCGCCGGGTGCCAGCTCGCTGCGGTACACCACTTCCCGTTCGCGTCGGGACCATCGGACCAGCAACCGCAGCCCGCTCGCAACGAACGCCGCCGCCAACCACAGGCCATTGCCGGAGCGCGCCCGACGCCATATCGCACCGCTGGCTCGGTGTCCCAAGCGTGCAGCCAGCGACGCCGGCGTCGGTGTCGTCGTCGCGTCCGCCTTCACTTCCGCCTCACGCCCGGAGTCCTAGACCCGAACGACTTCGACGAAGGTGCTGTGGCGGCGGCCGCGACGACGTCCGAACAAGAACGCCGCCAGCACCAGACCGGTGCCGACGGCTGCAGCTACCGCCACCGCAGCGCTCGATACCTGCTCGACCGTGTCGCCGGCACCGCCGAGGAGATCACGCACGCGCGCAGAGACGTCCGACGGCGTGATGCGCTGCCCTTCGTCTCCCGAGGACTGGCTCGAGTTCGGGCGGTGTTCAGGCATCGGCGTCTTCGGTCGCGTGCTCGGCTGGGTCCGGCGAAGCTCGTTCCGGCGAGGAATCGGGTCGTCGGGTGCTGATGGCGCGAACCGAGAGCACCACTGCCAAGGCCAGCAGTGCGCTGCCTGCCAAGTACGGGACGAAGGACCAGTTGGCATTGAAGAGGCCGGTTTCGGCTTGGAGCACTCGCACCAGCGCTAGCGCCGCAAGCACTGCTGCGAGGCTTACCCCGACAGCGCCGATGACGCCGAACATCACGTACCGACCGAGCCCGCGCAGCGGACCGATCGTCTCCTGAACGACATAGGCGCGCAGCAGGTTCGCCGTTTCGGAAATCTCGGCTCGCAGGCCGGAGGCTCGCTGTGGCACAGTTCGCTCAGTTCCGTTGCGCAGGGAGCACGGCGCACGTGCTGCCGCCTGACCCGGCAACGACGCTACCGCGGGCTGGGCGCTCTCGCCACACTGTCGGCAGCAGGCACCCCCGGCCGGCAGACCTTGTCGATCAAGCGACCCGGTCGGTCAGGAGACCGGCCGGGCCAGGCTCTGCAGCGCTGCTGCGTCACCCACGGGATAACGCAGCAGCTGAGCAGCTAATGACTCTTGCAGTTCCAGGCCCAGCCGGCCGTGGGTCGGCACGCCGTTCAGCACCTGAGCGAACGTCACCGTCCCGCTGTCGGTCACGACATGTCCGGCCAGAGCATTCACGCCGTTCAACAGTCCGGTCTTCGCGTGCAGTCGCCCAGCCGCGGGGTGCTCGCCGAATCGATGCGAGAGGGTTCCGGTACGAGCGGCGGTCGGCAGACCGGTCGCGTAGTTGCTCTCGATGCCGAAGTGGTTCAGCAGCGCGGCCAGAAAGCTGCAGGTGACCATGTTCTGGCGGTCGAGTCCCGAGCCGTCCACGACCGCCGGCCGCATCTGGTCGGGCAGCAGGTCGGACACGATGCGCTCAGCGGCCGCAGCACCGCCGGGCGTCGAGCCTTGCCCGGCACTGCGCAGTCCGATCTCGCGCAACAGCGTCTCCGCCGTGGTGTTGTCGCTCTCGCGCAGCATCTGCTGGACAATTTCTGCGAGCGGGGGCGACGTGAGACGAGCGATCTCGGTGAGGCCGCTCGGCGCGGCGGACACCGCAATCTCGACATCTACCGACACGCCTCGGACACGCAAGAGGTCTGCCAAGGTGGACACGAACCAGCGCGCCGGATGCTGCGCCGCTGACAGTGTCGTCGTATAGCCCGTGATGCCGTCGTTGAGGTTCAGTGCGGACAGCGGGCCGCTGTTCAGCTGCGTGACGTAGCGCTGCGGCCAGGTCTCGGGAAATCGCACCGTGTCGTGACGGGACTCGTCGGCGATGAGCCTGCCGGTGAAGGTCTCGATGCCCAGTCCGACGAGATCGTCGGCAAGCTTCTCCATCGGCGTGCGCAGCTGCGGTTGGCGCCGATGGGAGTCCGCGTACGACTGGGTCATGATGAGGGGGTCTCCGCCGCCCACGACCCAGACGGTGCCGTCCAAGGTTCCGTCGACGATCTCGGCGTCGCTCAGCACCTGCGTCACCAGGCGCTCCTGCGGGTCCATCACCGTCAGCGCGGCTGCCGCAGTGATGAGCTTTTGCACCGATGCAGGAATCACCGGTTCGGCGCCGCCGGCGAACACCTCGGTGCCGCCGATCCAGATGGCGAGGCAGTTCGGCGTCGGCCAGTCGGCGCTGAACGCCGTCATCTCTTCGCCGATGTGATGCTGTTGTGCCGCTCGCCAGAGCACATCGGGAGCGCGTTCGGCGCGCAGCAGCGGCGGCGCTGAGATGCGCGATTCGGTCTGCGCAGCTGCATCTGGCGCAATCAGCAGAGCAGGCGTGCGAAGCGAAGCTGCGCGCTCAGCGGCATCATTGGCCGAGGCGCTCATGCGAACTGCCGCCACGGTCGGCAGCAGTCCGGCAGCGGCAGTCAGCAGCGCCACCAGCGCTGCACGCAGCGGTCTCACGCAGCTCGCGAGATGCCGCAGCTCACGTCTGTGCCGGTGCCTGCGGCGGGTCCAAGGCTGCGCTGTGTCCTTGCGCGCCCAGCAAAGCTGCGCTGTGTCCTTGCGCGCCCAGCAAAGCTGCGCCGAGCGCCGCCGACAGTTCGCCTGCCTCGGAGGGCACGAGCTTGGGACGAGACTCCGCCGATCGGCCGATGAGCAGCGTCGCCAAGTGTTCTTCGGTCGGTTGCGCGAGCAGATCCCATTCCTCGCTGAGACCGCCGCCGATCACCACCATTTCCGGATCGAGCAGGATGCACAGGTTCGAGATGCCCAGCGCCAGCCAGTAGCAGAACTCGTCGAGCAGTTCGCGTGCCGTTGCATCGCCGTTGCGGGTTGCCGCGATCACTGCCGGTCCGCCGCTGCGAGCATCTCCGAATCGCTCGGCAGCCATGCGATCCAGCGCAGAGCCTGATGCGTACATCTCCCAGCAGCCTCGTCTGCCGCATCCGCATTGACGGCCCTCGACGTCGACGATCATGTGCCCGGGTTCCCCCGCCAGTCCGGTGAACCCTCGGAGTACCTCGTCGTTCAGCATGACCGCACCCCCGATGCCGGTGCCGAGACAGATCATCACTCCATGGCCGAGGTCCTTGGCGGCACCTGAGGACAGCTCCCATCGCGCAGCGCAGTTCACCTCGTTGTCGAGCGTGATCCGACAGTCCAGCAACTGGGCGAGACCTGGTCCGATCTGTGCTCCGTCGACGCCGACCAGATTGGGTGAGACCGTCACTCGACCGTCGAGCGTGATCAGGCCTGCCATGCCGACGCCGACCGAGGCGACATCTGCCCCGTTGCCGAGCTGGCCTGCCATCCGCGCCAGAGCGGCCAGCAGCGGTTCGACGCCGTGAGGTGTCGCGTGCCGCAAGGTGCGGTGCGGCGCACCCCGGCAGTCAGTTGCCACGCCGAAGATCTTGGTGCCGCCGACGTCGAAGCCCAGGTGCAGCGTGGATGTCGTTGTCGCCGCACCGTCGGCAGCGCCGAGCGCGTTCATCGGCTGGAGCGTCGCGGCGCTCGCTTCAGCGCGTCGCAGTACCGCGTCCGCGGGCTTCGGATCAGAGCTTGCCGAGGATCGACGAGCAGCTCGACACGCCGATCTCACCACCGGGCTCCACTTCGAGCGCGGTCAGCGTGCCGTCCTCGATCACGGCTGCGTAGCGCCTCGAGCGAGAGCCCAGACCGAAGCCGGAGCCGTCCATCACCAAGCCCATGGCCTCGGCGAAATCGCCGTTGCCGTCGGCAGCCATCTCGATGCCCTCCGCACCGGCGGCCTGCGCCCAAGCGTTCATGGTCCACGCATCGTTCACCGAGACGCACACAACCTTGTCGACGCCTTTGCCGGCCAGGTCCGCGGCACCCTTGATGTACCCGGGCAGGTGAACATTGCTGCAACCCGGCGTGAAGGCACCCGGCACGGCGAACAGCACGACTTTCCCGCTGCCCAGCATCTCACTGGACTGCACTGGCGCCGGCATCCCGCCCTCATCCAGCACTCGCAGCGTGACATCGGGAATCCGGTCGCCAACCTCAATCGCCATGGCCCTGCTCCGTTCTTGTTGTCGATGAGTATTCGATGAGTACGAGACTCCTAGCGTAGCTGCGCCGTCACCGCAGACTGCGGTCATGGCGCATGTCCGGCACGCAGACTGCGGCGACCCACTCCAGCAGCTCGCTGTACTCGGTTGCACACGGCAGGTCCGGGTTCGCAGCAGCCACCGCAGGCGGGCACCTGAACAGGCTCGCGGCGTCGGCTGCTCGCAGCATGGTGAGATCGTTGTAGGAGTCCCCCACGGCAGTGACGTGGTAGTTCAGCGCGCGGTACGCCGTCACCGCGCGTCGTTTGGCATCGTCGAGCCGGCGCTTCCATCCCGTCACTCGCCCGTCGACGACCTGGAGCCGGTGGCACAGCAGATGGGGATAGCCCATCAGCTCGAGGAAGTGATCATCGAACTGCTCGAACGTGTCCGAGAGCAGCACCACGACCCAGCGCCGACGAAGCTCGTCGAGGAATTCCCGCGCTCCGTCCAGCAGGGGCAAGTCGGCGATCACGTCGCGGATCTGCGCCAGCGACAAGCAATGCCGGTTGAGCACGTCGATCCGGTGCTGCATCAATACGTCGTAGTCCGGCTCGTCGCGGGTTGTTCGCTTCAACTCCTCGATGCCGGTGTCCTGCGCTACGGCGATCCAGATCTCGGGCGTCAGGACACCCTCCATGTCCAAGGCGATGATCCTCTGCACGGGCGCTGAGTCTGTCATGGTGCAGGCACTCGGCGACATGCCCGGCGACATGAGGACACGGCCTCGTCACCGCCTCACAGACGTGGGCTGCGCCTACGCGCAGTGCATGCGCTGGTGCCGGCGGCCACATTCGGACGGTAGACCTAGGAGGGCGTTCTGTTGACCGCTCGGAGGCTTCCGGTGAACATTCCTGTCCATCGCAACGTGTACATGACCGACGAGCTCCAGGCGATCTACGACCAGACCGCTGCCTTCGTCGCCAATGAGGTCGTTCCCGTCGGCGACGCTTGGGAAGCCGCAGGCCAAGTGCCACGTGAGGTCTACAAGCGCATGGGCGAACTCGGCATGTTCTCGCTGCGCGTGCCCGAGCGGTGGGACGGCTTGGGCATGGGTCCTCTCAGCTCGGCCACCTTCGCCGAGGCACTCGGGACGTCCACCTACGCCGGCTTTGAGGCCAACGTGCTGGTCCACACCGACATGGCGCTGCCCCACCTGCTCAACGCCGGCTCGGAAGCGCAGCTCGAACGATGGCTGCCGACCGTCCTGTCCGGCGACACCATGCTGTCGATTGCCGTCACCGAACCCGATGCCGGCTCCGATGTGGCCGGCCTGCGCACCACAGCCGTACGCGACGGCGACGGTTGGCGCCTGAACGGCACCAAGACCTTCATCACCGGTGCGGTCTACGGCGATCTGTCGATTCTGGCGGCCCGCACGGACCCCGACAACCGCTACGGCATTTCGATGTTCTTGGTGCCCGCAACGGCGGCGGGCTTCGAGGTAGCGCGCAAACTCGACAAGCACGGCTGGCGCAGCTCGGACACGGCGGAGTTGGTGCTGCGAGACGTATGGCTGTCCGATGACCACCTGCTGGGCGAAGTGCATCGCGGCTTCTACGCCACCATGCAGAACTTTCAGAATGAGCGCATGGTGCTGGTCGGGATGGGCATCGGCGCGGCACAGGCCGCCATCGACTTGACCAACGCCTACACACAGCAACGCCAAGCCTTCGGCGGCACCCTCTTCGACTTGGGTGCCATTCGCCAGCGCATGGCCATGCACCAAGCCGAGGTGGATGCCGTGCGAGCGTCGATGTACCACGCAGCCTGGCTTCAGGAACAAGGTGTCGATGCCATCAAGGAGACCTCGGGTCTCAAGGCCTACGGCGCCGAGGTGGTGAATCGGGTCATGTACGACTGCGTACAGTTCCACGGTGGCGTCGGCTACATGCGCGAGTCCACGATTGAGCGGATGTACCGGGATGCCCGCATCCTGCCGATCGGGGGCGGTGCCACCGAGGTCATGCTGGAGGAAGTCGCCAAGCGCAGCTACCTCGAGCGTTGAGCCGGTTGGACGTTGCCGGCTGGATTGGACAGGGTTGGGCTGGCTCAGGGCGAGGCCGGCTCACGCGACTCGAGCCAGTCCCGAATGGCGCCGGCAAAGCGTGCGGCCGGAGCACCGTCGAAGGCGCGGTGATCCCAAGTGAGCGACAGCGTCATCGTCGGACGCGCAGCGGGGACGCCATCGGCCCAGACGGTCGCTTCGCGGACTCGGCCGACACCCAGTATTGCCGTGTTCGGCGAGTTGAGGATCGGCGTGAACACGTCCACACCGAAAGCGCCCAGCGCAGTCACGGTGAAGGTGGACCCTTGGTAGTCGGCGTAGTCGAGACTGCCCTGCCGGGCACCGGCGGCCAGGCGCTTCGTCTCCGCAGCGATCTCGCCCAGGCTCAGCTGGTCGGCATGGCGGATCACGGGCACGAGCAACCCGTCGTCGAGTGCCACGGCCAGACCCACATGTATCTCGCCCAAGAGCGCGACCGCATCAGCGGTCACTTGAGAGTTCACCCTGGGATGAACCCGCAGCGCGGCAGCCGCCGCAGCAACCACGTAGTCGGTATAGCCCGGCACCGGCCCTGCCTCGGCTGTACTGGTGCGCCCCGCAGCTGCCCGCGAACCCCGCTCCGCTGCGACCGCGCTCAGATCGACGTCCACGGTCAGGGTCAGCTGCGCTGTGGACCGCAGCGAGTCCGTCATTCGCTGCGCGATCACGCCGCGCATGCCCTGCAAGGGGATGAGTTCGGTCGGCGGCTGAACCAGTGGTGCGGGGGCCGTCGGTTCTGCGGTGCCGGCCGGCGCGACTTGGCCGGACTCGGCTGACGGCGCAACGTCGCCGAGCGTGGCCGCGCGGGTGAGCATTCGGCGAATGTGGGCTGCCACATCTGCACGGGAGATGCGTCCGTCGTCGGCGGTCGGCTGCACTGCACGAAGGTCGGCGCCCAGCAGATCGGCGAGCTGCCGAGCTGCCAGCGTGGCCGGCGGTGTCGCTGCAGCATTGAGGCTCGGCGCGGCGGTCCCGCCGTCGGCCGGCGCCGGAGCGCCAACAGCCCGGACATCGCGTTCGGTGATGCGGCCATGAGCCCCGGTTCCGGCGACATCGGCGAGTTCCACGCCGAGTTCGCGTGCCAGCCGTTTGGCAGCCGGAGATGCCACGACGCGTCCGCCGGCGCTTCTGTGTTGCGATGACGCTGGGCGTGTCGGGCGCTGCGGATGCATCGCCGGCGGTGCGTCGGCCGGGGCCCGCTCCCCCGCCTGCGCAGATGGCGAAGGGACGTGCGGCGGCAGTTGGCCTGGCTCGGTGAACCATCCGATGCGCACGCCGCACTCGTAGGTCTGGCCGACCTCGCCGGTCTGATGCAGCACGCCGTCGTCCGAGGCGACGATCTCGGTCTCTACTTTGTCGGTCTCGACCAGTACGACTGGCTGGCCGGAAGCGACGTGAACTCGATCTGCTACCAGCCAACGCAGGATCGTTCCCGATTCCATGGTCAAGCCGAGCTTCGGCATCCCGAACTCGACGGCCACCGGACTCAACCCTGCTCCGACGAGCCGGACGCAGGCTCGAAGTTGCACAAGCGTCGTTGTGCGGCCGCGACAGCGGCGGCCACATCGATCACTCTCGGGCCGTCGTGGTTGACGGTGACGTGCGCCGCATCGCCGGCGTCGAGCACGATCTCGCGCTCCCCGTCCAGCGCGAGCACGCCTGGGCCTCGCAAGGTCACCGACCGGCCGAAGGGCAACCGCGTGCAGTCGGCGATGTCGGCGTCGACGTATCTGCCAGGTGCCACAGCTGCGCGTATGCGCTGAGCTGGCCCGCGCGCGCACGCCATGCGCACGTGAACTCCGCCGTCTTCAGTTCGTCCCACTGGGGAGACAGCTGCTGCGATAGCCGACAGGCCCACGCAGGAAGGCTCGGCGATGGCGGCGATCAGCTCTCCCGGCGACTCTGCGTCCCACACGGCGCGCGCGCCGACAAAGGACCCTCGTACCAGACACACATCGACGAGGGCCACGTCGGCGCAGCGGCGCTGTGCGAGTTCCACATCGATGATCTTGGCCTGCGACGTGACCGCAGCCGCATTCGCACGTCCGCTGGCGACGGCGCCGGCCGCGAAGCCGACAGCAGTGGCCTCGAGTCGTAACGGGAACACGTTGTTGGTGCCGACCGCCAGCGGGATCAAGGGCACATCCCTCCAGCCCTTGACGATGCTGCGCTGCGTGCCGTCTCCTCCCAGCGCGATCACCGCACCTGCACCCAGCGCGCAGAACTGCTCTGCGACCAGCTCGGTGTCGCGTCCGGTGTGCCAGCCGTGCTGCGGCAGCACCTCAGCCGTCGATGGGTCGTCGAGCCCTGCGAGCGCCCGGTCTCCGAGGCCAGATCGGTCTCCGCTCACGAGGACACGCTGCGCGCCTGCTTCGATCGCACCTACGATCGCATTGCGGACGGCGCCGATCTTCACAGCATCGGTGACTGGCACGGCCCCGCTGGTCAGCCGCCGCACGTCCTTGCCGGCCAGCGGATTGGCAGCGATGCCCACGGTCGCCGCGGCAGCCACCTTCACGCGGCGGCGAGGGATCGGATTCGCTCCCCGATGGTCGCAGCGCTCGGCACCCACATCTGCTCCAGTGCCGGGCTGAACGGCACCGGGCTGAACGGAGCGCCGATGCGTTCGATGGGCGCATCGAGATAGTCGAAGGCCGCCTCAGCTATCTGGGAGGCGATCTCGCCGCCGAGGCCGCCGAACCGGACTGCTTCGTGTACCACGGCCACCCGACCTGTCCGCCGCACGGCCTCGACCACGGTGTCGATGTCCAGCGGCTGCAGCGTGCGCAGATCGATCACCTCGCAGCCGATCCCTTCAGCGTCGAGTGCGTCGGCGGCCGACAGCGTCTCGTGTACCATCCGCCCGTAGGTCACGACGGTCACGTCGTCTCCAGCTCGCACGATGTTCGCAGCGCCCAGCGGCACCTCGTACATGTCGGGCGGGACGCTGCCTTGCAGTCCCAGCAGGCGCTTGTGCTTGACGAACACCGTCGGGTTGTCATCGCGAATGCACGAGATCAGCAGACCCTTTGCATCGTGAGGATTGGACGGCATCACGACCTTGAGGCCCGGAATGTGGCACAGCATCGCCTCGAGGCTTTGGCTGTGCTGGGCTGCGGCCGACAAGCCGGCGCCGGCGCTGGTCGTGATGGTCATCGGCAGCGTGGCTTTGCCGCCGAACATGTACTTCAGCTTCGCTGCCTGGTTCGCGATCTGGTCCATGGCCACCAGAATGAAGTCCATGAACATCAGGTCGACCACCGGACGCAAGCCGCTCACCGCGGCGCCGGTTCCGAGACCCACGATGGCTTGCTCGCTGATCGGCGTGTCCACCACCCGCATGTCGCCGAAACGTTCGTGCAGTCCGCGAAATGAGCCGAACACTCCCCCGGCCCGCCCGACGTCCTCGCCGGCCACGAAGACATCCGGGTCGGATTCCATGACCTGGCCGAGAGCCTCGGCAAAAGCGGCGCCGTAGGCGAGGGTGCGGCCGTTGCCGCCCGCGTCCTGATCTGCCGTCGCCGGTGCCATCAGACCGCTCCGGCTGCCGCGGTGTAGACGTCTGTCAGCAGCCGGTCAGGCTCGGGTGCCGGACTCTCCTCGGCAAATGCGATCGCTGCTTGGATCTCCGCCTCGACGTCTGCGTGTACGGCCTTGGCACCGCCGGCTTCGAGCACGCCCATCGCAGCCAGCCGGGCTTCGAACAGCTCAATCGGGTCCCGCTGCTTCCACTGCTCGAGTTCTTCGTCGGAGCGATACTGCATGCCGAGCGTCTGGACGCCGTGGTGGTTGAAGAAACGGTACGTCTTGGCCTCGATGAACGAGGGTCCTTCGCCTCGGCGAGCCCTGCCGATCGCCTCGCGCGCCGCTTCCCACACTGCGGTCACGTCCATGCCGTCCACGATGGCCCCGGGCATGCCGTAGCCTGCCGCACGGTCCACGACATCGGTGATGGCCATGGTGCGATCACGCGGTGTGAACTCGCCGTACTCGTTGTTCTCGCAGACGAACAGCACCGGCAGCGACAGCGCCGCAGCCATGTTCGCAGCCTCGTGGAAGGCACCGATGTTCGAAGCGCCGTCGCCGAAGAACACCGCTGAGACTCGGTCGCTGTCTCGGTACTTGTTGGCGAATCCCGCGCCCACCGCGATGGGCACGCCGCCGCCCACGATGCCATTGGCGCCGAGCATCCCCAGATCGAGATCGCAGATGTGCATGGAGCCGCCCTTGCCGCCGCAGTAGCCGGTTGCCTTGCCCATCAGCTCGGCCATCATGGCGCGGAAGTCTCCGCCCTTTGCCACCAGGTGCCCGTGGCCTCGGTGCGTCGAGCTGATCTGGTCGTCGTCGTCGAGGTTGGCGCACACCCCGGCGGCTACGGCCTCCTCTCCCACGTACAGGTGCAGGAAACCAGGCAGGCGATTCTGCTCGGCAAGCCGGCCGGCGGCTTCCTCGAAGTGCCGGATGCGCACCATACGACGGTGCAAGTCCAGCAATACCGTCGGATCGGTGTCCATGGAGTTCTCCTTCCGGCGCAGCCTGTGCATCACCCACACTAGTTCTGCTCATCGCAGCAGTGATGGGATGAGCGCCGACGGCTGATATTGGGCGATGTGGTCCGTACCCATCAACAACCTCCCGACACCGCACACCTAGCTTGTGGGCGATGCGTACGACTCTTGGCGTCGGAAGCCCCACTTCGGGTCGCAGCCGCGAGCGCTGAGCTGACAGCGCTCCTGATGTCGACGACGTGGCCTCCTGATGACATGGCTTCGATAACGATGTGGCCTCGATGATCTGGTCGCTGCTCGCGCTGGCGGCCGGCTTGGTGCTGTTGGTGGCCGCCGGCGATCACTTCGTGGCAGGAGCGTCGCGTCTGGCGACTGCGCTGCGCATCCGGCCTGCGGTGATCGGTGCCGTGGTGCTGGGCTTCGGCACCTCTGCTCCGGAGATGGTGGTGTCCTCCTTGGCTGCTCTCAACGGCGAGCCCGACATCGGCGTGGGCAACATCGTGGGCTCGAATGTGGCCAATCTCAGCCTCGGTCTGGGCGTGGCTGCGCTGCTCATGCCCATCCCGTTCGCTCGCACGGCACTCTGGCGAGATGTTCCGTGGTCGGTCGCGTCCACAGCGGTGTTCGCGTTGTTGGTGGTGGACGGCGACCTCACGCGGTTCGAAGGCGGAGCACTGGCCGTGCTCATGGGCTTCACGTTGGTCTGGCTCATCGGCAGCTCGCGCGATGCCCCCGCGCCCGGCGTGGATCCGCCGGCCGACGCGTCCGACGCGGAGCAGCCGCTGCGCAGTCTGATGCGGGCTGCGGCGGGTCTCGCCGGCGTGCTCGTCGGAGCGCAGCTGGCTGTGCAGGGTGCAACCGATCTCGCCGACCGGTGGGGTCTGTCCGGCGGCTTCATCGGCTTTTCCGTCGTGGCGCTCGGGACATCCCTGCCCGAGCTGGCCACCGTCGTGGCAGCCGCGCGCAAGGGCCATGCCGAGCTGATCGTCGGCAACCTGTTCGGCTCCAACGTCTTCAACAGTTTCGCCGTCGGCGGGGCAATGGGGCTGGTGGGTGCCGGCGCCATCGGCTCGCCGTCGCTGACCGGCCTCGGCATCGCTGCCATGACCGTAGTGGCGGTGCTGGCGTATCTCGGCGTGCTGAAGGGCCGGCGCGCCGGACGCGTCCAAGGCGCCCTCCTGCTGGCCGTCTACATCGTCGCCATGGCGCTGCTCGGCACCAGCTAGCTGCGTGGCCACCGCCACAACGCCACGATGCCGGCACTGCCGTCTCGGCACGGCCGGCCGCAGCCTGACCACGAACCGTGGCTCTAGCCTGCAGTCGCGATGAACGTCGCTGAGCTGCTGGAGCGCGCCCCCGACGGCGACGCCGTGGTGCTGATCGACCGATCCGCAGCGGTGCCGCGTCACACCACCGCTGCGCAGATGTCGGACCGTGTGCTGCGGCTCGGCACCGGCCTTCTGGCCCGAGGCATGGAACCGTCCACACGTGTCGGGCTGCTCGCGGCGAACTGCGGCGAGTACTACGACGTGATGTTCGGCGCCCCGGCGGCGGGGCTGGTCTTCGTGCCGCTCAACACTCGGCTTCCCGCCGACTCGCTGTCGTACATCCTCGACGACGCCGACGTACACACGGTCATCGCTGATGCAGAGCATGCGCCGTTGGTGCCGCCCGCGGTGCCCAGCATCGTCATCGGCAGTGCCGAATGGGACGCCTTGTGCAGCCACGAACCGCTGACGGCGCCGGCCGCAGTCGACGACGACGACATTGCCGTCCACATCTACACCTCCGGCTCGACCGGACGTCCCAAGGGCGTCCTGTTGACGCACCGCAACATCACCTTCACGGTGCTCGAGTACGGCGCCGCGATGCCAGGCGAGGTGATGCTGGTGTCGGCGCCGCTCTATCACAAGAACGCATCGATGTCCTCCAAGCTGGCATTCGCCAGCGGAGGCACCGTCGTGCTGCTGCCGCAGTTCAGCGCCGCGAGCTACGTCGAAGCCATCGAGCAGCACCGAGTGACGATGTGCTCAGGCGTTCCCACGATGTTCGCCTTGGTCACCGCCGAGATCGCAGCGAGAGCAGCAGCCGGCCACGAGCTGCCGGACCTGTCGAGCGTGCAACGCGCGTTCATCGGCTCGGCACCGCTCACTGAGGCGCTGCACGACGACGTGCAGCGCCTGCTTCCCCAGGCTGTCGTGTCCAACGGCTACGGCACCACCGAAGCGGTGCTGGCATTCGGCCCCCATCCCGACGGCACGCCGCGGCCTGCGATCTCCGTCGGACACCAGCACCCGAGCGTGGAGCTGCGGCTGGTCGACCCCGACACCGGTGCCGATGCCGACGCGGGCGAGCTCTGGGTGCGGTCGCCTGGCGTCATGGCCGGCTATCACCGCCTGCCCGAAGCGACCGCCGAGCGACTCACCGACGGCTGGTACCACACCGGCGATCTGATGACGCGTGATGACGACGGCTGGTACTACTTCGTGGGCCGAGTCGACGACATGTTCGTCTGCGCAGGCGAGAACATCTACCCTGATGCGGTCGAACAGCTGCTCGAACGGCACCCGGCCGTGCATCAGGCTGTCGTCGTCCCCGTTCCTGACGAGCTGAAGGGCCAGCTTCCGGCGGCGTTCGTACGACTGGCACCCGGCAGCACGCTCACCGTCGAGGACGTCAAGCAGTACGCGCTCGCCAACGGGCCGGCCTATGCGCACCCGCGCTACGTCTGGTTCATCGACGAAATCCCGCTGGCTTCGACCGCCAAGATCGATCGTCGGGGCCTGATTGCGCGCGCAGCCGAGCTAGCGCCGCGCCGGCAACGTCCCCCGACGCCGCCCCGTGCGCCCGCTGCAGCGTCGTGACATGGCGACGACGCCGACGGCGCGGTGGCGCTCGGTGGCCCGCGATGCCACGCGGCTCGCGAACGAGGTTCGGCACGACTGGACCCAGCACCGCATAGCGGGCCTCGCGGCGGAGATCGCGTTCTTCGCACTCTTGGGACTCTTCCCCGCAGTCATCGTGTTCGCTGCGCTGCTGGGCTCGCTGGACGTGCTGATCGGACAGAGCGCGGCGACCGGCACCGAGGAATGGCTGCTCGAACGCATCAGCGACACCTTCGGCGACCAGAGCGCGCTGGACGCAGCAGTGGCAGAGCTCTTCGCCCGCTCAGACGCCCGAGTGGTGACAGTTGGTGTGGCGGTCGCCGCGTACGCGGCATCACGCGGCTTCGTGGCCGTCGTGCGAGCACTGAACGTCTCCCGCGGCCACCACGGCAGGCGGAGCTGGCTGTCCACCCGGCTCGTCGGCTTCGCGCTGACGTTCCTCACGCTGCTCGCGGCGACCGCAGTCGCCGCCATGGTGGTCGTCGGACCGCTGCTCGGCAGCGGCGCCGATCTCGCCGACCGACTCGGGGCAGGATCGGCATTCAGCGCCGCTTGGGACTGGCTGCGATGGCCCGTGGTGGTGATCGTGGTGATCGCCTGGGCGGCCACCGTGTATCGCATCGCGCCGCTGCACAAGCTGCCTTGGCGCAGCGAAATCCCCGGCGCACTGCTCGCCACCGTGTGGTGGCTGACGGTCTCGGGTGGCTTCGGTGCGTACCTCCGCTTGGCCTCGAACGACGTGAACGCGGTGTTCGGGCTCCTCGGCGGTGCCCTCAGCCTGCTGCTGTGGCTCTACTTGCTGGCAATGGGACTGCTCGCCGGTGCTGAGCTGAACCGACTGCTGGACCGCTGGCGAACACGGTCCCGTCCGCCGTCCGACGCTGTGCCGACATCGTCGCAGACACCAGACTCGAATGGCTCGCCGCCGGGCGATTAGGGTGACCGCCATGTGGATGCGCCTTCGTCAAATCGCCGTGACCACCGCCGATCTTGCTCGGACCGCGGCAGACGTCCAGAGCGTGCTCGGCGTCGAGCCCTGCTTCACCGATCCAGGCGTCGGCGTCTTCGGCCTCAAAAACGTGCTGTGGCCGATCGGCACGCAGTTTCTCGAATGCGTGACGCCGACGCGACCCGAGACTGCGGCCGGTCGCTATCAGCAACGGCGCAGCGGCGACACCGGCTACATGGTCATCACGCAGGTCAGCGACGTGAGTGCTCGGCGCGCGCACGTCGAGCGGCTGGGCATCCGCATCGCCTTCGAGATGAACCACGCCGATCAGGGCCATGTCGGCATGCAGTTGCATCCGGCCGACACGGGTGGCTCGTTTTTCGAGATGGATCAGATGACCGGACCCGGCGGCGATGCCGTCGGAGGTGCCTGGACGCCCGCAGGGACCAACTGGGAACCCTACGTGTGCGTTGATCGGGTGAACGGGATCGCAGCAGCAGAGCTGCAAAGCCCCGAACCCGATCGCCTGGCCGAACGCTGGAGCGAGATTGCCCAAGTCGACCTTGACGCCGACGCCGCCGGCCACCCCACGATCCGGCTCGACAATGCCACGCTCAGGTTCGTGCCTGAGACGGACGGACGCGGCGAAGGCCTCGGCGGCATCGATGTGTCCACCACTGATCGCGAGTCGGTTCTGGCCGCCGCTCACCGCTGCGAGTGCTACGTGAACGACAGTCAGGTTGCGCTCGCCGGCTTGCGTGTCAACCTCGTGGATGACGACTGAGCACCAACCACGTCCCCGTCGCACCGTCCCCAGAGCTGCCCGAGAACGTCAGGAGCATGCAGGCGCCATGAGCGAAACCGTCACGAACTTCACGCGCGCTGTGGAGCTGTTCGATGCAGTGGTCGCGGCGGTGCCCGATGATGCATGGGACAACGACACTCCGTGTGCGGACTGGAATGCGGAGCAGCTGCTGCGACACCAATGCGGCGTGCTCGACGCACTCGCCGAAGTCGCCCGCAGCGGTGTAGTGAACAGACCGCAGATGGCAGCAGAGACCGACGACCCTGCCGGTCGCTGGGTCACCACTCGTGACGGCGTGTTGGCAGCGCTGGCCGGTGCAGACCTCGGTCGGGAAGACGACTACTGGTTCGGTTCGATGAGCTTCGAGGAGTTCTTGGCCATGGTGCAGTGGGACCCGCTGACCCATGCCTGGGACTTGGCGCAAGCCTGCGGGACCTCGCTCGACCTGCCGGACGATCTGTGCGAGGTCAGTCTCGCCCGCGTCAAGTCACTGGGCGAGACCGCGCGAAGATGGAGACTGATCGGCGACGAGGTGCCGATCGCGGACGACGCCCCGATAGCGCACCGCTACTTGGCCTACGTCGGGCGTCAGCCGTGAACGAGGCCGGTGGCCGGCCGGTGCCGCTGCGTTGGCGGGTCGGCGACGTCACGATCACGTCGATCTCGGAATCAGACACGCCGACGTCGCCGCGCTTTCTCTACCGCGGGGTGTCCAAGGCCGACGTGCTCGCCCGGGCGGACGCTGCTGGTTGGCTGCGCCCTCACTTCGTGACCGAGGAGGGCTTCCTGCGCCAGCGGATTCACTGCTGCATCATCGAGGCCGGGCCTCACCGCATTGCCGTCGACACCTGCGTCGGCAACGACAAGCAGCGTTCCCATCCCCTCTGGCACCAACAGCAGGGTCCCTTCCTGGACGATCTCGCCGATGCGGGCTTCCCGCCCGAGACCGTGACCCATGTGGTGTGTACGCATCTGCACGTAGACCATGTGGGCTGGAACACTCGGCTGGTGGACGGCGAGTGGGCGCCGACGTTCCCGAATGCGCACTACCTGTTCTGCCGCGCCGAGTTCGACCACTGGTCCCAGACAGAGGATCTCTTCGGCGACGACGTCTTCGGCGATTCAGTGCAGCCCATCGTCGATGCGGGCCTCGCCCGCATGGTCGCTGCCGACCACCGGATATGCGACGAAGTGTCGTTCTGGTCGACTCCGGGCCACACACCCGGACACGTGTCCGTGCTGATTGCCTCCCGCGGCAAGCGAGCCGTCATCACCGGCGACATGGTGCATTCGCCCCTGCAGCTGGCGGACCCGGAGCTCAGCTCGATGTTCGACACCGACCCTGAGGAGGCGCGAGCCACGCGCCATCGGGTCTTTCCGGACTGGGCCGACGGCGAGACGCTCCTGATCGGGACGCACTTCGGCGCACCGACCGGCGGGATCATGGAGCGTGACGGCGATGCCTACAGACTGCGCTTCGACGCAGTCGGATCAGATCGGCAGCGACCGGGTTGACCCGAGCTGTGCCGGCCCGTTCAGTGGCCGCCGCGCAGCGCCCGCGCGATGCCTGATGCGACGCGATCCGGTCGATCCGAACGCAGCTCGCGTCGGTCAGCCACGCCCAGCAGTGCCCGGCTGGAGCGCACGCCCAGCCAGCGCAGCGGCTCGGGTTCCCAGCGTCGCGAGCTGACCCCCACCCACGGCAGACGGGTGCGATCGGTGTTGCATCCGGCGATCAGCTCAGCCAGCGTGCGGCCCGCGAGATTGGACGCGGCCACGCCCTCGCCGACGTAACCGCCGAGCGTGCCCCGCCCGGTCTGCGGGCAGAAGCGCACGCCAGGCAGCCAGTTGCGGGGAATGCCCAGCGCACCTCCCCAGCGGTGCGTGATGCCGACGTCGTTCAGCTGCGGGAGCATCTCGGCCAGGATGCGCCAGATTCGCCGATGCATGCCCAGATGTTCCTCCATCGAAGGCTTGATCCGCGAGCCGAAGCTGTAGGGCACGCCGGTCGCGCCGAACGCAATGCGGTTGTCGGCGGTCCGCTGGCCGTAGGTGACCATGCGACGATCGTCAGCGAAGCTCGGGCGCGCGGCCAAGCCGATGTCATCGAAGAACTCGTCGGGCAGGGGCTCGGTAGCGATCATGCGCGAGTACACCGGCAAGAGTTCCCGCCGCGAGCCTCGCAGGTCTCGGGTGTACGCCTCGGTTGCCCGCACGATCACCGGCGCATGAACGCGCCGGCTGCTCGGTGCCCGGTCTTGGGCGTTCGGCACCACCTGCAGTGCAGCCGTGCCGATGGCGGTTGCTCGGGTCTGCTCATAGATCTCCACGCCAGACTGCTCAACCGTCCGGGCCAGCCCGGTCGCCAGCTTGGCGGGGTCCACCACTGCCGAGGGACCCACCAAGATGCCGCTGCGGACGCCGGTGGCATTCAGCTGTTCACACGCCTCGTCGGGGCCGAGCAGACGGAATTCGTCCTCGGTGAGCCCGAGACGTTGGGCCTCAGCGGCTTCGGCAGTCTGTCGCTGCGCCTGCGGCGCGGTTCGAGCGACTCGGATGGTGCCGCCCTTGGCGTAGTCGCAGTCGATGGATTCGGCCGCAGCGACCCGACCGATCTCGTCGACTGCGTCGAACATCGCTCGCATCAGACGCAGGGAATCACCCGGAGATCCGCTTCGACTCGAACGCCGTGCATAGTCGGCATATGAGCCGGCCAGCTCCCCGATGGCCCAGCCGCCGTTGCGACCCGAGGCGCCGAATCCGCAGTGGTGCCGCTCGATGACGACCACCCGCAGCGCCGGTGCCAGACGCTTCAGGTAATACGCAGTCCACAATCCGCTGAACCCGCCGCCGACGATGGCGACGTCTGCATCCAGGTCGGCCTCGAGTCCTGCACGGTGCGCGACGGATGGTTCGAGCCGGTCGATCCACAGCGGCACCGTCGACGCCGACCGGAGAGCTGCCGCACGGTCACCGACGAGGCGTGCCATGGCGCGCAAGCTAGTTGAGTCAACAGCCCACTTCAGCCACTTGTACTATCGGCTGAGGCTGCCGGATGCCGATGTACCGGAGGGGATGCTGCCAATGCGCCACATCGACGCGGTATCGGTGGGCAAGCAGTCGGGCCTGCGCTATGCCCAGATCCAGCCGGCTTGGGCCGCTGAGCTCGAGGCCTTGGAGCTGTCGAGCCACCCGACTGCCGACCCGCACGATCTCTACGACGAGTCTGCGTTCGATCAGCTGGCGCGTGACTTCCCCGAGGGCTGCTTTGCCGGTTTCGACGGCGACCGCCTGGTCGCGATGGGCGTCGGCATCCGCTGCAATTTCGATCCGGACGATCCGCTGCACACCATCGCCGACATCGTGCCCAGCGACCACAGCGGCAGCGGCCACCTCCGGACCGGCCGATGGTATTACGGCACCAGCATCGCCACCCGACCCGAGTACCGCCGCCGTGGCATCGGCGGCGAGCTGTACGAGCTGCGCAAGCAGGTCTGCGTCGATCTCGGACTCGAGGGCATCGTGGCCGGCGGCGTCATGCCCGGCTACGCCGACCACAAGGCGGAGATGAGCGCCGACGAGTACATCGCCCGCGTGCGGGCAGGCGAACTGTACGACCGAACGCTGAGCTTCCAGATCGACAACGGCTTCGAGGCGGTGTGCGGGCTGCCGAACTACCTCAGCGACCCCGCCACCGACAGCTGGGCTGCGCTGATCATGTGGCGCAACCCCCGTCTGGCGACTCGGCCGTGAACCGCTCGCTGCGGCGACGCCTTCGCGACACATGAACGACGGTTCGACAACGCAGCCGAGCGGCAAGGGCTTGTCAGCAGGCGCCGACACTGCGTTCGCCGGCGATCAGGCGTTTCGCGCCTCGCAGCTGACCGGGCGTGCGCCCGAGATGACCTACGGCGGAACGCTGTCGTTCCTGCGTCGCCGCTACACCCGAGACATCGCCGATGCCGACATCGTGGTTTCGGGCATCCCTTTCGACATGGCCACGTCCAATCGTCCCGGCGCGCGCCTAGGACCTCGTGCCATCCGGGCAGCTTCGACAGGTCTGGCCGAGCTGGACGCCTACCCGTTTGGCTTCGACCCGTTCGAGCATCTCGCCGTCGCCGACTACGGAGACTGCTTCATCGACTACGGCCACCCAGCCGAAGCCGTAGGGCGGATCGAGGCCCACTGCGCGGCGCTCCTCGACCACGGTGTACTCACGGTGACCTTCGGCGGCGACCACTTCGTCACCTACCCGATGCTGCGGGCGCACGCAGCACGGTACGGGCCGTTGTCGCTCATCCACTTCGACGCACATCCCGACACCTGGCCTGACGAGGACGGCCGGCTCGACCACGGCTCGATGTTCCTGCGGGCACTGCGGGAGGGCATCATCGATCCTCACGCGTCGGTGCAGATCGGCATTCGGACGCACAATGAACAGGACTTCGGCTTCGCGGTGCTCGGCGCGCCGTGGGTACACCGCAACGGCCCCGCCGCCGTGCTCGAGGTCGTGCGAGAGCGGGTAGGAGACCGCCGTGCGTACCTCACCTTCGACATCGACTGCTTGGACCCTGCCTTTGCACCAGGCACCGGCACGCCCGTAGCAGGCGGGCTGACCACGGCCCAAGCGCTGGAGATCGTGCGCGGGCTCGCGTCGGTTGAGGTCGTCGGGATGGACGTGGTGGAGGTGGCGCCCGCCTACGACGTGTCAGAGATCACCGCACTCGCTGCAGCCACCATCGCCCACGACTTCATCTGCACCCGAGCAGTGCGCGCCGGCGTGCCGGTCACGCCGCTGGGACGCACGTGAGCGACAGCACCGCGGCGAGAGTCAGCGCCGCCGGCGCGCCGGCTGTGGAACTGCGCGGCATCGCCAAGCGCTTCGGGGACGTCACGGCCGTGGACGGCATCAACCTGCGCATCGGCGACGGCGAGTTCTTCGCGCTGTTGGGTCCTTCCGGGTGCGGCAAGACCACGACCCTGCGGATGATTGCCGGGCTCGACATACCGACGCACGGCAGCCTGCTCATCTTCGGCGAGGAAGTCGCCGCCTGGCCGCCCGACCGCCGACCGGTGAACACCGTGTTCCAGGCATACGCCTTGTTTCCTCACATGACGGTTGCACAGAACATCTCCTTCGGGCTGTCGATGCGCGGCATCCGCGGGCGCGACGCTGAACGCCAAGTGGCCGAGGCGACGGCGCTGGTGCAGCTCGAAGGCATGGAGCACCGCCGGCCGTCGCAGCTCTCAGGCGGGCAGCAGCAGCGGGTGGCCTTGGCGCGGGCGCTGGTCAATCAGCCCAAGGTGCTCTTGCTGGACGAACCACTGGGAGCGCTGGACCTGAAGCTGCGCCATGAGATGCAAGGCGAGCTGAAGGCCTTGCAGCGTGAAGTGGGCATCACGTTCGTGTTCGTGACCCACGATCAAGAAGAGGCGCTGGCCATGAGCGACCGAGTCGGCGTCATGTCCCGAGGCAGACTGCTCCAGGTCGGGACGCCCGCGCAGGTCTACGAGCATCCCGCCAATCGCTTCGTGGCGGACTTCATCGGTCGCACCAACCTGCTCGACGGCACCACGCTGGGACCGTCGGAGATCCGCCTCCGATCAGGCGGCGTGGTGACTGCGGCGAACGACGTGGCGGCAGGCACAGCTGTAGCTCTGAGCGTGCGCCCCGAACAGATGCAGCTGCACCGCGTCGGCGACGCGCCCTGCGATGCGCCCAGCCTCGACGGCATCGTCGCCGATGCCACCTACCTCGGCCATGCCTACGTGTACACGGTGACGCTCGATCAGACAGGTCGACGCCGGCAATCCGGCGCCGAAGCAAGCCCCGAGGTCATCACCGTCCGAGCCGCAATCGGCTCGGCGGCGTTCGCCGCGGGCGAGCCGGTCTCGGTCAGCTGGCGGCCCGACACCACCACGGTCGTGACGGACTGATGCTGCGGCGGCATAGCGCGAGCCGTTCGTCGGACCGACAGGCCAAGCCCGCTGCCCCGCCGGCGGAGTCGCCCGATGAGGCAGCCATCCAGCGAAGAAGACGCCGGACTGGCACGCTCATCGCGGCGCCCGGCGCGCTGTATCTGGGGGTGTTCTTCGTTGCGCCGCTGGGGCTCATCACGGTGTACTCGTTTGCAACGCGGACGTCCACGGGCCGAACCTCGTTGAGCGGCTGGAACGTGGACGCCTACGAGCGCCTCGCCGACGACGTGATCCTGGGCGTCATCGCCCGCTCGGCGTGGCTCGCCACGCTCACCACCGCGCTCTGCTTGGTGGTGGCCTATCCGTTCGCGTACTACTTGGCCACTCGTCCGCCGCGCCTGCGCGCCAGGCTGCTGGTGCTGGTGATGATCCCCTTCTGGACCAACGGGCTGGTGCGCATCTTCGCCATCCGGTTCCTCCTCGGCTCCAACGGCCCGGCCTCGGCGCTGAGCGAGGCGATGGGATGGGGAACGTTTCGGATCCTGTTCACCCCCACGGCCGTGGTGCTGGGCATGGTGTACGGGTTCCTCACCTTCATGGTGCTGCCGCTCTACGTGGCGCTCGAACGCATGGACTGGCGTTTGGTAGAAGCCGCCCGCGACCTGTATGCCAGCGGCGCCAAGGCATTCTGGCGCGTGACCGTACCGCTCACGCGCTCGGGAATCGTGGCGGGCACGATACTGGTGTTCGTTCCGAGCTTCGGCGCCTACGTGGTGCCGGAGATTCTCGGCGGAGCAAAGACGCTGCTGCTCGGCTCCTATGTCGCCCGCCAGTTCCAAGCTGCCCGCAACTGGCCGCTGGGCGCCGCGCTCAGCGTGCTGATCATCGTGGCCATGCTCCTTGCCGTCGCGCTCAACCAGCGGCACGCCGCTCGCGCCGAGCGAACCCAAGGCTTCGCGCCGTGAGCGGCGCCTGACCGTGCAACCGGCGAACTCCCTCAGCGCCGGAAGGCTGGCGCGGTACCTGCTGAAGGCGAACGCCTGGCTGGTGTTCGCGTTCTTGTACGTGCCGATCGCTGTGCTGGTGGTGTTCTCGTTCAACGACTCAGAGCGGGTCAATGTGTGGCAGGGACTGTCGCCGCGTTGGTACGGCGAGGTCTTCGGCAACTCGCAAGTCATCAGCGCGCTGCGCGTGTCGCTCATCGTCGCGATCAGCTCGACCGTCGTGTCGACGCTGCTGGGCACGGCGGTAGCACTGGCGCTGGACCGTTACCGATTCCGGGGACGGCGAGCACTCGACGGCACCTTGTACCTGCCCATCGTCATCCCGGACATCACCATGGCCGTCATGCTGCTCGTCTTCTTCGCGGAGGCGTTCAAGCTCATCGACGCGATCGGCCCGAGGCTCACCTTGGGGATCACCACCGTGGCGCTCAGCCACATCGCCTTCAGCATTTCGTTCGTCGCCGTGGTGGTGCGCGCTCGTCTCGACCAGTTCGACCGGACGCTGGAGGAGGCAGCGCGTGATCTCTACGCATCGCCGTGGCGCACCTTCACGAGGATCACGCTGCCGCTCATTGCGCCCGGCATCGCTGCGGGCGCACTCCTGGCGCTGACGCTGTCCCTCGACGATGTCGTCATCTCAGGATTCACCGCCGGACCGGGTGCAACCACGCTGCCCGTCTACGTGTTCAGCACCATCCGTCAGGGCGTCACTCCCGAGCTGAATGCCATCTCCACGCTGATGCTGGCTGCTTCGATCACGTTGGTGATGGCGTCGCTGTCGCTGCAGCGCCGCGGCAGCACCACACGATGACGCCGGCGCCTCTGGGTCGCCGGCAACTGACATCGAGGCACGGCCCGGTCCCTTGCGCTTCTGGCTGTTCGCGTACCGGCCGCGCAGGCACTACTGTGAGCAGCGCAGAGACATTCGCTGCGCTCATTCATTGCACCCACAGGGGAGGAACCATGAACAGCCATACGAAGCTCGCGGCGCCGAAGCACCGTGTGCGTTGGCTGGCATTCGCAGCGACGGTGGCACTGCTGGTCGCCGCATGCGGCTCGGGAGGCAGCGACAACACTGCTGCCGATTGCGAGCCGGGTGAGACTGACGGCGATCTTGCGTTCTACAACTGGGCTGACTACATGGACGAGGATCTGCTTGCGGCGTTCCAAGAAGAGACCGGCATCAGCGTGGACTACACCGTCTATGACTCCAACGAGCAGATGCTCAGCCAGGTCGAGTCGGAGGCGGCCATCTACGACTTGGTCGTGCCGTCGGACTACATGGTCGCGCTGATGATCGAAGAGGACCTGCTGCTGCCGCTCAACTACGACGCGATCCCGAATTTCTCCAACGTCGGCGACGAGTGGAAGAACCCGCCGTTCGACCCCGAGCATCGGTACCACGCGGCCTACCAGTGGGGCACGACCGGTATCGGCATGACCCAGGAGATGCTCGAGACGCTGGGCGGCGAGTCGACGTGGGCGGTCATCTTCGACGCCGACACGGCGGCACAGGTTCCCGGCGGCATTTCGATGCTCGACGACGCGCCCGAAGCCGTGTCTGCCGCGCTCAAGTACTTGGGCTACAGCATCACCGAGACCATCGAGTCCGGCGACGAGGACGCAATCCGTCAGGCCGGCGAGCTGCTGAAGGCGACCCACGACCGACTGGTCAAGTACGACTCGGTGACCTACGGCGACGACCTCGTCAACGGCGAGGTGGACGTGTCGCACGGCTGGAGCGGCGGCTTCGCCCAGTCGTTCTCCGACACCGAGGCGTACGACACGCACGTGTACACGATTCCCGTCCAAGGCGGCGTCCGTTGGGTGGACACCATGGCCATCCCGCGCAATGCCGACAACGTGTGCTCCGCCCACGCGATGATCAACTTCCTGCTCGATGCCGAGAACGGTGCTGCGCTGACGAACTTCACCTACTACGGCAGCCCGAACGAGGCTGCGACGCCGTACATCTCGGAGGAGATTCTCTCCGATCCGGGCATCTACCCGCCGCCGGAGGTGTATGAGCGGCTGGAGCTGATCCCCCCGATGGGCGACCTGAGCCTGCTCGTGCAAGACATGCTGGCCGAAGCCAAGAGCTGAGCGCCAAGAGCCCCCCCAACAGGCCAGCCCAAGAAGGCCGGCACAGCGGCCGACGCCAGCGCGTCGCAGCTGTCAGTTGCGAGGGACGTCGATCCAGGGCACATCCTTGTCAAGCCGCGGCTCGCCGGGCAGCCCCAGAACCTGCTCGCCCAGAATGTTCCGCATGATCTCCGAGGTGCCGCCCTCGATGGAGTTGGCGCGCACGCGCAGGAAGCCGTGCTGGATGCCGCCGTCGGATCCGTCCACGGTCAGGTTCTCTGGACGTCGGCACGTGTAGTCGTAGCCGACGAGTCCCTCCGCGCCCATCAGGTCGACCGCGCAGGTCATCAGATCCTGGTTGAGTTCGGCTGACGCCAGCTTCGCGATCGACATCTCGGGTCCAGGGTTGCCCTTGCGTCTGTTGGCGCCTGCACGCAGGTTCGTGAGGCGCAACACCTCAGCTCGGGTCCACAGCTTCGTCAGTCGGTCCCGGGCGGCGGCGTCGCGATCGGCAGTTGCTCGCCGGCGCCACAGCTTGACCAGCACCGAGATCGGTCCAGAGGCTCGCTTGGCCTGGCCGCCACCGCCTGCCCCGATGGCGTTGCGCTCGTTCATCAGCGTGGTCAACGCCACTCGCCAGCCGTCGCCGACATCGCCGATGCGATCGGCATCGGCGATGCGCACGTCGGTCAAGTACACCTCGTTGAACTCGGCTTCGCCGGTGATCTGGCGCAGCGGTCGCACCTCCACGCCCGGCAGCTTCATGTCGAGCGCGAAATACGTGAGTCCCCGGTGCTTTGGCACGTCAGGATTGCTGCGAGTCACCAGCATCCCGTAGTCGGCCAGATGAGCCAGCGTGTTCCAGACTTTCTGGCCGTTCACCACCCACTCGTCGCCGTCTGCGACCGCCCGAGCCGCCAAGCCGGCGAAGTCGCTGCCGGCGCCTGGCTCGCTGAAGAGCTGGCACCACAGCTCCTCGCCGGTGAACATTGGCCGCAGGTAGCGCTGCCTGAGCGCTTCGTCGCCGTGGGTGTGGATGGTCGGTCCGGCGAGGTGCATGAAGAACATGATCGGCCTCATGGGCGGGGCGCCCGCCTTGCGCAGCCGTTCCTCTACTCGGCGCTGCAGTTTGGGGCTGACGCCCAGGCCTCCGTGGCCTTCGTCGAAATGCACCCACGCGAGGCCGGCGTCGAACTGCGCGGCTCGGAACTCTCCGTAGCTGCTGTGGGCGGGGTCGCACGAAGCGAGCAGTCCGTCGATTGCGGCATCGACCCGCATGATCGCAGCATCGGCAGATTCATCGACCATCGAGGCATCACGAGTGTCGGTCATCTCGGCTGCTTGGCTACTTGTAGCGGTACGTGATGCGGCCGCGGCTGAGGTCGTATGCCGAGACTTCCACTTGCACACGGTCCCCGGGAAGGATCCGGATGTGATGCTTGCGCATCTTGCCGCTCAGGTGGCCCAGCACCTCACGGCCGTTGTCGAGCTCGATGCGGAAGTGGCCTCCCTTGAGCGCTTCGACGGTCTTTCCTTCGAGCAAGATGGCGTCGTCTTTGACTTTCGGCACGTAGGATCCTCGGTAGGCGGCAGGTGCTGGTCGCCCGTTGCGACAACAGCGCAAGCAGGCAGCTCAACTCTAGCCGACGCAGGATGGGTGTTCCCGTCCGCTCGTTGGCGAACCACAGTTCTTGCGCACGGTCGTGTGCGCTCCGCCGCTGAGGCGGGCGCTAGCGAACTGAGCGGGCCTTCAGTGCCGCTTGACCCCGCCGTACTTCATGCGCGTGTGCGACATCGAGGCAATGTGTACGTCGTCATGGTTGATGCCGGCTGCTGCCAACTCGCCGATGAACAGCGTGTGCGTGCCCAAATTCATGCTTTGGCGGACCTCGCAGTCCGTCCAGGCCGCTGCGTCAGCGAACACCGGTGCGCCCGTGGCGGCCTCGTACACCCTCCAGCCATTGAGCGCGCCGCTCGTTGTGCCCTCGCTGTCGCCGGCACCGTTGCCGGCAGCCTCGTAGGTCGCCGGCTTGGAGAACTTCACGAACGGCCGCGTGTTGGCGGCATCCCACAAGTTGACGGTGAACGATCCGCCAGACTCGATGAGTCGATGGGTCACTGCGGTGTTGTCGACGCCGACACCGATCAACACCGGCGCCATGGACAACTGAGTGATCCAGCTCGTCGTCATGGCATTGCGCTCATCGCCCGCCCGCGAACCGACGAGTGCGAGCGCATTCGGAATCTTCCACGTCACTCGGTTGATGAGTTCGTCTGTCAGTGCCGGATGGCTCATGACTGCACCCTACGCACGCAGGCTGCCCGAGCGCGGGCAGGCGGCAGGTCAGGTCAGGGCATGCTCGCTGAGGCCGACATGCCAAGGGCGCCCGAGCCCGCGCCATGGCGCCGGCGCCGTCGCATGGCAGGCTGAACCTCGTGATCGACCTTCGCTCTGACACCGTGACCCGCCCGACGCCCGGCATGCGTGCCGCCATGGCATCGGCCGAGGTGGGCGACGACGTCTGGGGCGATGACCCGACCGTCAACGAGCTGGAGCACCGCGCCGCTGAACTGCTCGGCAAGCGCGCGGCGCTGTTTCTGCCGAGCGGCACGCAGTCGAATCTCTGTGGACTCTTGGCACATTGCGAGCGGGGCGATGAGTACATCGTGGGCGATCACGCCCACACCTACATGTACGAAGGCGGGGGTGCAGCCGTGCTCGGCAGCATTCAGCCGCAGCCGGTGCCGACCGACGACACCGGGATGCTGAACCTCGAAGCCGTCGATGCCGCCGTCAAGCCCGACGACGCCCACTTTGCCCGCACCCGGCTGTTGGCCTTGGAGAACACGATTGACGGCAAGGTGCTCACGCCGGCTCAGCACTCCGCAGCTCGCGAAGTCGCCGACCGGCACGGTCTGGGCATGCACCTCGACGGCGCTCGGCTGTGGAACGCGGCGGCGGCGTTGAGCATGTCGCCTGCAGCCATGGCAGAGCCCTTCGACACCGTCTCGGTGTGCCTCTCCAAGGGTTTGGGCGCTCCGGTCGGCTCGCTGCTCTGCGGCACCGAGGAACTGGTGGGGCGAGCGCGGCGGTGGCGCAAGCTCCTCGGCGGCGGAATGCGCCAGGCCGGCATCGTCGCCGCCGGCGGGCTGTACGCGCTGGCGCACCACCGTGACCGGCTCGCCGACGATCACGCCCATGCGCGGCGGCTGGCAGACGGCCTGCATGCCATCAGCGGCATCACCGTCACCGCCTGCGACACCAACATGGTTTTCGCTCGGCTCGACCGCGATGATCCGACGCTGTCCAAGCGCCTCCAAGGTCGCGGCGTGTTGGTCGACTGGCGCTTCGGTCGCTCCCGCATGGTGCTGCACCTCGACATCAGCGAAGCAGACGTGGACACCGCAGTGGAGGCCCTCGATGCCGAGCTGGCCGGCTAGCGCTGCTGCTGCAAGTTCTGGGCGAAGCGGATGCTGCGAAGCGTGTCCATGGCCGTGAAGCGGCCGATGGGCCCGGTGGAATAGCAGGCTTGGGCGACTTCGCCACCCGGTGCCAAGATGAAGCCGGTGGCGTGAAGGATGCCCCGACGGGGCTCGGTGAACGCACCGGTCATCGAGGCGATGTCGTCGGGATCGGCGCTGTGGAGCAGCTGCAGGGTACGCAGCTGCAGGCTGCCGGCCAGTTGTCGCGTCGTCTCCCGGTCGTCCACCGAGAATGCGATTGCGGTGGCATCGATCATCTTCAGCAGCGGGCCCGCCCCGTCGAAGTCAACCAACTGTTGACGGCAGTAGGGTCACCAGTGACCCCGGTAGACGAGCAGCACGCCCCAGCCGTCGCCGAATGCACCGGGCAAGTCGACGCGCTGGTCGTCGAGGTCGCGAAGCGAGAGCGCAGGGAACGCATCACCGCAGTCGAGTCTCATCGGCTCATGCACTTTCTCTTCGGTTGGGCGGCGGGTGGGCGCTGCAGGACTCGAACCTGCGACCCCCTCCTTGTAAGGGAGGTGCTCTCGCCAGCTGAGCTAAGCGCCCCCTCGGCCAAGCGTTGCAGGCTAGCTGTCGCCTAAGGCACGACGCTGTGGCTCCCCGTGTCCGAGCACGGCCGCCAAATCGGCGGAGCTTGCGGCCATAGGGCCGAGGCGCCGGCTGTGGTCGAGATGAAAGAGCTGCCGGTCGCGCGCCTCGCCGATCCATGCACCCGCCTCAGCGCAGATCAGGATTCCCGCGGCGTAGTCCCAGACGCCGTGATCGGCGTTGAGGTCCACATAGGCATCGAGTCGCCCGCATGCCACTGCGCACAGGTCCAACGCAGCCGAACCCAGAACGCGGACCTGCCAGGCCTGCAGTTGCGGCCCCGGCCTTCCCGAAACACCGACAACGGCTCGCTCACCTGTGGTTCTCTTGCTCGGACGGATCGCTGCGCCGTCACACTGCGCTCCCTCGCCGGCAACTGCAGTGAATTCCTCGCCCGTGACGAGGTGGCGAACCAGTCCGGCGACAGGCGCTGAGCCGTCCACGACGCACAGGCTGACGCAGTAGTGCGGCAGCCGACGGGAGGCGTTGGTGGAGCCGTCCACCGGATCCACGATGACGGTCTCGCCTCCCGCTCCTTCGCGCAAGCCGGACTCCTCGCTCAGCACCCCCACGCCCGCCGCGTCGAGTACCCCGAGCGCCGCCGCGTCAGCAACCTGGTCGAGCGCGTACTGGTCCGCGCGGTCGCCGCCGTCGCGCCAACGGTCGAATCCGGCGAGTGCGGCCTCAACTGCGTCGGCAGTGCGGCGCAGCATGGCCAGCCAGTCGTCGCCTGCCGGTTTCACGCGAGGCGATGTCGTGTGAGCCTCATTGCGCCACATGGTGGCATACGGCCCGGTATTTCGCGACTCGGCATATCGCCTCGAAGGCTGTCACCTCGCGGCTATAACATCCGCACACTGTTCCGGCGCAGCGTCTCCGGCGTCACGTGGGGAGCGTCCCGATGGCAGCGATCGACATCTCCGGCTACGTGGCAAGCCTGAAGGACCACGCCCATACGCACGGCTTTCACATCCACGACGAACGACAGTTCATCGAAACCTACAGCTTGCGTCAGACGTGGGAGATCGACTTGCACCCGGCCGAAGCCTGCGGGGGACCGCTCGACCTGCACCTCACGCTGGAAGCCGATCCTCGAACGATGCTGTCATTCGAGGAGGTCCTGTGGGCCACGCCCGAGGACGAGCTGCCGCCAGACGAGTTCTGGCTGCCGTTGCTGTTCACTTGGGCCATGCCGCCGCTGCATCACAGCCCCGACATGCTGGTGCTCGCTACTGACTTGGCGGGACTCGGCGGCACGACGCTGCCGGTGGAGGTGTCGGCCATCGACTCGCTCACCTCGGTCACCGACCCCGCCAAGCGAACGTTGACCATCGTGGCACGCCGGGAACTGTCGTTGCAGTCGCTGCTCAAGGGCGAGGACGACATGTGCGAGCCCTTCGACCGGTGTACCAAAATCTGCGACTACCTGTTGCACCACGCGAACGACTGGTACGACGAAGAACCTTCCTGAAGAAGCCCAAGCGGCAGCTCGGGCTGCTGCGAGCGTCGGCTACGCGGGCTGCTGCGCAGCGCTGATGACGATGCCAGATTCGCTGACACGCCCCGAAGCGATGTTTCGCTCGAGCGCTTCGTCCGCCTCGTCGCTGCCCACGGGGTAGAAGCAGCGGTACACATGCGCAGCCGCGTCGCTTGGCATGGCCTCGGCGGCTGACTCAGTGCTTGGTCGAGATTGCGCCGACGGCGAGGCCTCCATGAGCGCCGGCTCCTCGGCGTAGCACAGGTCCTGCGCGTACTTGCAGCGCGGAGCGAACTTGCAGCCCGACGACAGATCGGTCATCCGCGGCGGCTGGCCGCCGATGATCTCCAAGCGCGCGTGGCTGTCGTCGGTGACTTTGGGTATCGAGCGGAACAGCGCCTCGGTGTAGGGCATCCTCATGTCGCTGAACAGCGTCGTCGTCGGGGCGCGCTCGACAATCCTGCCCGCGTACATCACGATGACTTCGTCAGTGCGGCCGGCAACGATGCCCAGATCGTGGGTGATCAGCACGAGCGACATGTCCCGCTCGGCCCGCTGCGCCTCCAGCAAGTCCAGAATCTGTGCCTGCACCGTGACGTCCAGCGCAGTGGTCGGCTCGTCGGCGATCAGCAGGCGGGGGCTGCACGCCAGTGCGATGGCAATCACGATGCGCTGGCGCATGCCTCCCGAGAGCTGGTGTGGGTACTCGTCGATTCGGCGGTGCGGTTCGGGGATGCCCACCTCTTCGAGCAGTTCGAGCGCTGCGGCACGGGCTGCGCGCTTGGTCAGGTCGCGATGCACGCGCAGGCCCTCGCTCACCTGCTTGCCGATCTTCATCACCGGATTCAGCGATCCCAGCGGATCTTGGAAGACCATCGCCAGCTGCGGACCCCACATCTCCAGCAGTTCGCGGCGGCCAAGCGACATCATGTCGATGCCGTCGAAGCTGACAGCACCCGTCGAGGTCACTCTCGACTTGGGCAGCAGCCGCATGATGGATCGTGACATCACGGACTTGCCCGACCCGGACTCCCCCACCACCCCCAGTCGAGCACCTCGATACAGCGACCACTCGACGCCGTCGACCGCCGGCAGCGGCCCCACTGCCGTGTGGAATGTGGTGTACAGGCTCTCCACGGTGAGCAGTGCCGAATCGCGCGTACCGTCGGGGTTGGGCAGTGCATGCTGCACTGGGTCGTCCAACGAGCGGTCGGTCACGGCGCAGCCTGTGCGACCGCGGCCGGTTCGATTCGCTCGGGTGCCGGTTCGCCGAACAGCGGGGCGTGACAGGCCACGTAGCGTCCAGGCGCCACCTCGCGCATCTTCGGTTCCTCAGTTGTGCATCGCGGCACGGCGTGCGGACAGCGCGTGCGAAATCGGCAGCCGGTCGGCGGGTCCATCGGGGACGGCAGCTCGCCGCCGATTCGTGCAGTCCCCAGCTCGGCGGTCGGGTCGGGCTGCGGGATCGCCTCCAGCAGCAGCTCGGTATAGGGATGAGCCGGCTGGTCGAAGAGCGCATCGGGCTCGCTGACCTCGCAGAGCTTGCCGAGGTACATCACCGCCACCCGGTCGCTCACGTTCTTGACCACTGCCAAGTCATGCGCGATGAACACCATCGTCAGGCCCATGCGCCGCTTGAGATCCCCGAGCAGATTGAGGATCTGCGCCTGCACGGAGACGTCCAGCGAGGAGACCGGCTCGTCGCAGATGAGGATCTGCGGCACGCTGACCAGTGCGCGTGCGATAGAGAGCCGTTGTGCCTGACCTCCGGAGAATTCCCACGGCCGGCGGTCCATGGCGTCGTCGGGGTCGATGCCGACGTAGGTGAGCACCTCCCGGACGCGGGGTTCTGCCCGATCGCGTTCGGCTTGACGGTTGACCCGGTAGCACCGCAGCACCCACCGCCCCAGCAGCGCGTCGACCGCAATCGAAGCGACAAGCACCCACAACTTCGCGCCCCCGTCCAAGCCGGCGACGTAGAAGACCTGGAGCACCACCATGGCGCTGATGGTCGTGGCGATCCCGCCCGCACCTGCCCGCTCCGGCTTGTCGAGGGACGCCGCGAGCCACAGCACCGACGCAGCCGTGAGCAGCACCAGCGCACCGGAGTTCAGCCACTGCGCCCATCCGCCGAAGCTGGACCACGTCCGCACCGTCAAGAACCCGCACGCGCCTGCGGTGAGCAGCACGCCCGCAATGCCCACCGCGCCGGACACGTCGCCGAACTCACGCGACATCAACCCGAAGGGCAGCATCAGCGCGAGCAGCACCCAGACCAAGCCCAGCGCCAATCCGATTGCGGCTGCTGCGAGCGCGATGGCCAACGCGGGGAACCCGATGACAGCGGCGGGCGCCTGGGTCCAGCCCAGCCACGGCTCAGCCGCACGATCCTCGACCGCCTCAGACACGATCCACAGCACGAAGGCCACCGAAGCCAGCAAGCCCACGACGCGCAGAGGGCGAGCTGCGCGCCGAAACAGGTCGTGCATCAGCGCACCGATTCGTTCCTGCCACACCGCCACCGCAGAGCGACGCGCTTGGTTCTCCTCGGCGATCAGCAAGGGCTCAGCCACAATGTCGCGCACGCGGCGCCTGGGGTTGAGCGACGAGATCGGGTCCTGGTAGATCATCTGCAGCTTCGGGCGCACGGCGCGCATGGCGTCGTCGTCCAGCTCGGTCAGCTCTCGGCCGTCGACCCGCACCGATCCCGCATTCGGTCGCGGCAGCTGCAGGATCGCCCGGCCTGTCGTGCTCTTGCCGCAGCCGGACTCGCCGACGAGTCCAAGCGTCTCGCCTTGGGTCAAGTCGAGCGACAAGCCGGACACCGCATGCACCGTCCGCCCTCCGGCTGCTGGGAACTCCACCGTCAGGTCCCTTGCAGTCAGCAGCGCCTCCGAACGCAGGTGCGCGTCGCCGCTGCCGGCCACTAGCGGACTTCCTTCACGACCGGCCGGCTCTCACAGCACCGCCTGCCGAGGCTCGAAGTGCTGCTGCAGCTTGTCGCCCACGAAATTCAGCGCCAGCACCGTCACGAACATGACGACAGCCGGCATCAAGCTGATGTGAGCAGCCACGTCGAGATTGGTGCGGCCCTTGTTGATCATGTCACCCCAAGTGGGTGTGGGCGGCGGAACGCTGAGGCCCAAAAACGCCACCGAACCTTCCACCACGATCAAGCCGGCCATGATGATCAGCGCATAGCTGATCAGCGACGGTGCGACATTGGGGAGCACCTCGCGAAAGAGCACCCGGCCGTCACGCGCCCCGAGGGTGCGCGCCGCGAGCACGAAGTCCTGATGAGCGATCGACAAGGTGGCGGCACGCACTACACGAGCAATGGGCGCGATCGACAGCAGCACGAACGTGAAGATCAAGATGAAGATGCGCCGCTGCGCCTCCGAATCCAAGAACAGCACCAGTGCCAAGAACAGGATCAGCGGCGGAATCACGAGCGACGCATTCAGCGTGGCGGTGAGCCATCGGTCTGCACGGCCGCGGTAGTAGCCCGAGACCATGCCCAGCAGGCCGCCGATCACCAGCGCCAGCACGGTGCCCACCGTCGAGATCACCAGGCTCACTTGCGCGCCGTAGATGACCCGGCTGAACACGTCCCGACCGACGCCGTCATTGCCGAACCAGTGTGTGAGGCTCGGACCCTGCTTCGATGTTCCCGAGAACGTGGCCGAAGGGTCCTTGAGCGGCAAGAGGTCAGCAAAGACTGCTGCGAAGGCGAGCACGGAGAGATAGATCACCGCAATCCAGAAGAAGATGCCCAGCCGTTTAGGCACGACGTGCTGCTTCTGCGCCGCGCAGCCGCGGGTCGAGCGCCAAGTACAAGAAGTCGGACATGGTGAGCACCACGATGTACAGCGTGGAGATCACCAGCACGCCGCCTTGGACCGCGATGAAGTCGCGCTGCGTGACGCCCAGAAAGATGTACGCGCCCACGCCGGGAATAGTGAAGATGAACTCGATGATCAGCGCTCCGCCGATGAGCAGGCCCACGGTCAGGCCCACCACGGTCAGCAGCGTGAAGCTGGACGGCCGCAGCGCGTGCCGCCACAGGATGCGACGCGTCGGCAATCCCTTGCTGCGCGCCAAATCGATGAACGGCAAGCGCAGTGTGGCAATCATGTCGGAGCGCAGCAAGCGCATGAACACCGCTGCCTGGCCCATGGCCAGCGACAGCGACGGCAGCGCCATGTGCTTGAAGTGCAGCACGACGTTCTCGCCGAAGGGTATGTAGCGGGCGGCCGGCAAGGCCCGGAATCCGATCTCGTTGCCTGCCACGCTGAGTCCGCCGATGGCCAAGAACAGCACCAGCATCACCGCGAGCACGTAGTTGGGCGTCGCCAAGAAGCCCAGCATCACGTTGTTCACGCTGCGGTCGGTCGTGGTGCCCTGCCGGTAGCCGGCCCAGATGCCCAACGGAACCGCCGTCGCCAGCGCTATGGCGACCGAATAGGCCATCAGCTGCAAGGTCGGCGTGAGCGAGCGTGAGATGCCGTCCGCGATGTCCTCGCGCAGCACAATCGAGCTGCCGAGGTCCCCGGTCAACAGCCCGCCCAGCCAGTTGCCGTAGCGACTGAAGAACGGCTCGTCCAAGCCGAGTTCTGTGCGCACGATCGCCACCTGATCCGCAGTGGCGGCAGGACCCAAGATGTTGATGGCAGGATCGCCGGGCAAGCTCGCCATCAGCGCGAACACCACGAACGACACGCCCACCAGCACGGGGACCACACTGGCGATTCGCCGCAACGCGAAGTCTCGATCGGCGACGACCGCGCCCGCGGTGCCGATCACGATCAGCACCGCGAACGTCCAGCTGAACGGCGGCCGCCAGAACCAGGCCCAAGTCACGGTCAGCGCGAGCGCAGCCAGAATGATGCGACCTAGTTGGTCGCGGACGGCTTGGCGCGCGCCGACCAACGACGACTCCTGCGATCTGCCGGGCGCGCTCAGCCTTGGCAGTTCCCGTCAGTGCACCAGATCTGCGACAGGTGATGCTTGCCCGAGATCACCGCGAACGCGTCCTCGTCGTTGTCAGGAATCGGCAGATTGGTGATGTTCTGCACTCGCGGGTTGGCGATGATGCCCCACAGCGTCCAGTAGGTCCAGAGATTCCAGACGTTCTTGCCGAACGCCCGGTTGACAGCCTCCGCGGCGGCCTTGCGGGCCTGGGGATCCGGGACGTGCCGGATCACATTGAGCGCATCGGCAATCTCAGGATCCATGAAGCGCCCGAAGTTGAGCGCCAGCTCCGGCACCTGCGGGTTCACGGGGCTAGCCGTGAAGGGGCTCCACCAGTACCACTGTTCGGACGGGTCGACGCCTCCGTGGTTGCGCCACCCCTGCATCTGGAACACACCGGCCAGTGCAAGGTTGATGTACTGGCCCTGCTCGATCGGCGCGATCGACACTGCCAGCTCCTCGCCGAACACCTCCTTCCACATCGACACGATCAGCTCGTTGGACTCGACGTTGAAGGCGTCATTGGTGGTGTTGAATGCGAAGGTCACCGGGTTCTGGCCGCTGTCGGCTTTGCACTGCTCGAATTCGGCGCGCGCCGCGTCTACGTCGTAGGCCGGGTAGCCGGAGTCCTCCAGGTAGCCCATGCTGCCGGGCGGGAACGGTCCGTTCGCGACCGTCACCAAGCCTTGGTGCCGCTCCTGCGCGAAGCGTTCCCCGTCGAATGCATGGGCCAGTGACTTGCGGCAGCTCAGATGCACCAGCGGATTAGCGGCGTTGAGGTCCAGCGGATCCATCGGGATCGGCTCAGCGGCGCCTCGCACCACCTGCAGCCATGGATTCGCGCCAGTAGCCACGTTGATGAGGTTGTGGCTGGTTTCGCCGTAGTCGTTGGCCTGCAGCAGCACGAAATCGTCGTCACCGATGTACTTGGCGATCTCGTCGGCGTTGGCGGTATGGATGATGTCGAACTGGCCGGCCTTGAGGCCGTTCGACCGGCCCTGGATGTCCACCGCCACCACGAATTCGATCTCGTCCAAGTACGGCAGATTCTCACTGGTAATGCCGTTCTCGCCTCTCCAGTAGTCAGGGTTGCGCTCCGCGATGAAGCTGTTGCCGGGGCCCGGCGTGTAGCTCACGAACCTGAATGCACCCAGCCCGACCGGCTTGGAAGGATCGCCGTCGGCGTTGGTCAGCGCTGCTTCCTTCATCTCCTCAGTCAGCGGCGATGTGGACGACACGTACAGCGGATTGTTCGGCAGCGTCTCCATCCATGCCTTGGAGAACATCTGACCGCAAACTTCCGCGCGGCCTGCCGGGGCGAGACCGGTCGCCAGCGGCTGGCCCGGGCTGGCCGTGACGGTCACCGTCTGGCCCTCCCCCACGACGCTGTCGATGCCGAGCAGTGCCGGGCCGGTGAGCTGGCTCACACGGCACAGGTTGATGTTGTAGGCAACGGCCTCGCCGTCGAGCGGTGAGCCGTCGTGGAACGTGATGCCGTCGCGGATCGTGAGGGTCCATTCCATGTAGTCCTCGCTATGCGCCTCCGACTCCACCAGGTAGGGCACGATTTCGCCGTCGGTATCGGTGATGTACAGCGAGTCGGTGATAGCCCGGAAGACCATCCGGCAGCTGATCGCGCACGACGAGGCGTAGTGGACGAACGGATTGGCAGTGTCCGCTTCGATGCCGTAGACCAGCTTGCCGCCGTGGACCGGGCCGGTCTCGACCTCCCGGGTGTCCGTGCCAGTGGCCTCCCCAGCTTCGCGGTCGCGGGCGACCTGTTCCTGCGCTTCGGGCACGGTGGTCACCGATGCGGGCTGCGACGCTTCGGTGGTGGCGGGCGCCGGCGTCTCGGAGTCGGCGGCGTCGCTGTCGTCGGTGCCGCCGCAGGCAGCGGCGATCAAGGCAAATGCGCAGAGCACAACGGCCAGGCGGCGCCCGGTCCGATGCGACCAGTCGCGGTGACCGCGACAGGCCATGGAAGGTCTCGAGTCGTCTCCGGTGTCGACTCTGTGCGCATCGGATCTCTGCATGGTGGTACTCCCCCTCGAACGCCGCGTCGGCGCAATCTGCGCAACCTACTAGACCCACGCACGTCTGTTGGCCATTCTCGGCATGACCGTCCACGCACGCCGTGGGCGGCCGCTGCGGGTACGGTGCGGCCGGGCCGGTAGCTCAGTGGTCAGAGCAGGCGACTCATAATCGCTGGGTCGTGGGTTCGATCCCCACCCGGCCCACGGACCTATCCGTCAGTACAGGTCGGCCCATGCAGGTCGTCGTGCCGCAGCGCCGGTATCGTTCCTCGTCGCGTCCGGGCACGTTCGACGGTTCGACTGCTCGTCCCGGTCCGGGGTAGCTCAGTTGGCAGAGCAGCGGACTGTTAATCCGTTTGTCGTGGGTTCGAGCCCCACCCCCGGAGCACTCCGCTGCGGTCGGCGCTGCCATCCGACCGCCTTGCTCGCCGCTAGCTCGGCTCAAGGGCAGGTGGATTGCGGTCGGCAAGCAGCGGCTGTTCATCGGCGTCCGCCGCTGGGATGCCCGCGACAGCGGCGTCAGATTGCCCAGCCTGCTCAGACTGCGATGCTTCCTGCGGTGCCGTAGCTTCGACTGCGCACAGCCGGTCCCTCAGCTCCTGCACCGCGGCGATTCGACGATCAAGGTCAAGCAGTTCGGTTTCGCGTGCGCCGAGCCAACGCAACCGCTCGTGGCGTTCCTTCAGGCTGTCGTCGGCACTCAGGCCCGAGTCGAGTTCCAACCACGTCACGTCCTCGCCTGCGCTCACACGGTCCTTGGTCTCGCGCACGAAACGCAGCATGGCCATCGCCACGCGGTCGTTGGATTCTTCGGCGCTCATGTCGGCCCCGGCGGCGGCTGCGACCGCCAGCATCGCTGCGGCGGGATCGCCGCCGGCCATGTCCTCCTCAGACGATTCCGAGCCAGCCTGCTGCGTCGGTCCCGGAGCGCCGGCGGCTGCGGCACGTCGGCGCCAATGGGGGTCGGCGCGCATCTGTGCGAACGCCCGGCGCGCCTCGGGCGTGGCGTACAGCGCAGGCACGATCAGCTCGACTGCGCGGCCCTCGGCGCACGCCGCGGCCAGCAACTCCGCATCCCGCTCAGCCTGTCGACGAGCGTCGTCTCTGCGCCGACCTGCTGCGCGTCGTCGCATGGCGCCGGCAACAGGCGCCGCAGCACTGCGGTCGTCCTCGTGGAACATGCCCTCGTCGCCCGGCAGCCAGCCGTCCCCGGCGTAGGCGTCGTCTCGGTAGTCGTCGAACGGGCCGTCGTCGCTGTACATCTCATCTTGGGGGTAGGCGTCCTCGGGATAACCGGCGTCATCGGTCCCATAGCTTCGGGCCGAGGACCGTCGGTGCTGGGCGGCGGCGCGTTGGTCCAGCCGCTGCCGAGCGGCGTCAACGCGATCTCGGAACGGCCCGACATCCATGGGGATGCGGCCTGCGATCGGTGCCAGATCGTCGTCGAGCAAGACGTCCGGCGGGTACATCGCCAGCACTTCGGCTGCCTGCTCTGCTGCGTGGTCGCGACCGGCAGGACTGTCCAGCTCAGCTCGCTCGAGAAGGCGCTCGGCCCGAAAGGCGTACAGCGGCTGGGCGTCGTCCAATGCCTTGCGCAGCGCCGGCGGGTCCGTCGCTGCCAGGTCGCCAGGGTCCGCACCAGGCGGCAGCCTCGCTACCGACACGCTGAGCCCGTAGGTGCGCTCCCACTGGTGTACTCGCTCGGTTGCCGTTCGGCCTGCTGCGTCTGCATCGAATGCCAGCACGATGTGCTTGGCCGTACGCGACAGCAGTTCGGCATGCTGCGCCGTGAACGCCGTGCCGCAGGTGGCCACCGCCTCGGAGATGCCGACCAGGTCGCATCCGATGACATCGGTGTAGCCCTCGCAGACCACCATCCGCTCGGCGGTACGGCCAGCCTGCTTGGCCGCGTGCAGGCCGTAGAGCACGCTGCTCTTGTCGTAGACCGCGGTACCGACCGTGTTCTTGTACTTCGGACCCGGCAGCGCCGGCTCGTCTGGTCGTGGCAGCGTGCGTCCCGCGAAGCTGACGACTCGACCGCCGGCATCGCAGATCGGGAACATGATGCGATCCCGAAAGAAATCCGACGCGGCGACCGTCTCGCCGGCCCGCCCAGTGCCCTGCTGCCCAGTGCCCTGCTGGCCGAGGTCAGTTTGCTCAGTGCCAGTCGCATCGGCGGTGCTCCTGGCGCCTCTGCCGCCTTGCACGTAGGCCAGTCCCGCCGCAGCCAGCTGGTCTGCCGATGCACCGAGGTGCGCGCACAGCGCATCCCACAGCGCTGGCGCGTAGCCGAGGCGCCACTTGGTCACGACATGGCGGTCGTAACCCCGACTGCGCAGGTACGCCCTCGCCTTGCTCGCTTCGGCACCGCTCATCAACAGCTCGTGGTAGAAGCGGGCGGCGCGTTCGAGCAGGTCCAGCAGCTCCCTGCGCCGCCGGTTGGCGCGTTGCACGCCGGGTGAGTCGTAGGTCAAGGCGATGCTCGCCGCTGCGGCCAGCTGTTCGACGGCGTCCACGAAGTCCAGCTGTTCGGTCTCGCGCACGAAGGTGATCGCATCGCCGGAGGCTTTGCAGCCGAAGCAGTAGTAGAAGCCGTCGGCGGCGCTGACGCTGAAAGACGGCGTCTTCTCGGTGTGGAAGGGGCACAGCCCGACATGGCGGCTGCCCACCCGCCTGAGGCTGACCCGGCGGCCGATGAGCGCTACCAGATCCGTCGCCTCGCGTACGCGCTGCACGTCGGAGTCGCGAATGCTCATCTTCAGTCCGACGCTAATGAGCTTGCAGGGGCGCCGTCACGCCGTCCTCGTGCGATCCGTCGCGATCAGGACGGAATCGGTCCGGGCGCGCCCTGTTCGGTCGCCGCCGCAAGCAACGACTGCGCAGCGGCGAGACGGGCGATCGGCACCCGATACGGGGAGCAGGACACGTAGTCCAAGCCGGCTTGGATCGCGAAGCGGATGCTGGTCGGATCGCCGCCGTGCTCCCCGCAGATTCCGGCCCGCAGCTCGGGATTGATGCCCCGGCCCCGTGCCAGCGCACTGCTGACGAGCTCGCCCACACCGGCACGGTCGAGCGAGACGAAGGGATCGGCATCGAGCAGCCCGTCTTCGAGGTAGGGCGCAATGACCCGCGTCGCCGTGTCGTCCCGGCTGAAACCGAACACCATCTGGGTGAGGTCGTTGGTCCCGAAGCTCGCGAACGACACACCAGCCGCCAACTGGTCTGCGATGAGGCACGCACGCGGGGTCTCGATCATGGTTCCGATCGGCGGTACCGGCCCGCGCTGGGCATGCTCCCAAGCCGTACGCACGGCACCGACGGCGGCGCTCAGCTCGCCGGCTGTGGCAACGAGCGGCACCATGATCTCGACGCGGGCAGTGCCGCCGGCAGCACGCCAGTCGCCCACGGCGCCGGCGAGCGCCTGCACTTGAGCTGCGTACAGATCGGGGCGCAGCAAGCCGAGTCGCACGCCGCGCACGCCGAGCATCGGATTGTGCTCCTCCCATTGAGATGCCGATTCGGGGTCGGCGCCGGCGAGGAACTCGTGCATCGGCGCATCGAGCAGTCGGACCGTGACGGGCAAGCCGTCCATGACCACGAGCAGCTCATGGAAATCTGCCCGCTGAGCAGCCACGAGATCGTCGAGATGCTCGTCGTGCCCGCTCAAGATGACATGTTGCACGATCTCCAGACGATCCGGGCTCAAGAACATGTGCTCCGTTCGACACAGCCCGATGCCTTGGGCCCCCAGCGTGCGTGCCGTCGCCGCGTCCAGTGCGCTGTCCGCGTTTGCGAACACCGCCAGGCGCCCGCGTGCGAGGCGATCGGCCCATGAGAGCACGTCGGTCATCTCTGCCGGCAAGCCGAAGTCCGGATCGGTGCCGGCAGTTGCCGAGCCGGCGATGTCTCGTTCACCCAGCGTCACCTCGCCGGTGGATCCGTCGATGGAGATCGGCACGCCGTTCGCGATGCGCCGGTCGCCGACCGCGAAGCCGTCGTGGTGAAAAGTGATCTCGCGAGCGTCGCACACCGCAGGAATGCCCCAGCCGCGCGCCACCACAGCCGCATGGCTCGCCAGTCCGCCGCGAGCTGTCAAGATGCCCGCCGACAATCCCATGGCTGCCACGTCGGCGGGGGTCGTCTCGGTGGCGACCAAGATGACGGTGTTGCCCGCCGATGCGAGGTCCAGCGCAGCCTGCGATCCGACGGCGGCAAGTCCTGAGGCAGCCCCGGGGGACGCGGCCAGCCCGCAGGTCAGCAAGATGCCGGCCTCGCAGGCGAACCCGGGATGCAGTGCGCCAGTCAGCTCCTCGACACTGAGCTCGGCCACGGCACGGCGCTGATGGTCGGTCAGTCCTGCCACACAGCCTGTCATCGTCGGTGCCCCCTCGGTCCCCTCAGCGTCAGTGCGCGGGTGTTGTCAGCTGCTACAGACCCAGGCGATCTCTGAGGTCGTCGACCAATGCGCCGATCGGTAGCCGGTCCTGGGCCATGGTGTCGCGTTCGCGCACGGTGACGCAGCGGTCGTCGACAGAATCGAAGTCGACCGTCACGCACAGCGGCGTGCCGATCTCGTCCTGGCGCCGGTACCGGCGCCCGATGGCCTGCGTCTCGTCGTAGTCGCACATCCAGTGCGGCTGGCACATGGCGAGCACCTCGCCCGCCAGCGCAGGCAGCGGTGCCTTGCGGGAGAGCGGCAGCACCGCAACCTTGTACGGCGCGAGCCGCGGGTGCAGCCCCAGCACCGTGCGGACCTCCTCGTTGACGGTTTCTTCACGGTACGCAGCCAGCATGAATGCCATCAGCGCGCGAGTTGCCCCGGCAGCAGGCTCGATGACGTGCGGAACGTAGCGCTCGCCGCTGGCCTGGTCGAAGTACTCCAGCTTCTGGCCTGAGTGCTCCGCATGCCGGCGCAGGTCGTAGTCGCCTCGGTTGGCCACCCCTTCCAGCTCGCCCCAGCCCCACGGGAACAGGAACTCCACGTCGCTCGTCCCGCTCGAGTAGTGGCTCAGCTCGTCGGCACCGTGAGGGCGCAGCCGCAGCAGGCTCTGGGGAATGCCGAGATCCACGTACCACCGATGCCGTTCCGTCAGCCAGAACTCATACCACTGCTGGGCCTCCGCCGGCGGAACGAAGAACTCGAGCTCCATCTGCTCGAACTCGCGAGTGCGGAACACGAAGTTCCCCGGCGTGATCTCGTTGCGGAACGACTTGCCCATCTGCGCGATGCCGAAAGGCGGTCGCTTGCGGCTGGTCTCGAGGATGTTCTTGAAGTTCACGAACATGCCCTGAGCGGTCTCAGGTCGCAGGTACACCTCCGCTCCGGCGCCCTCCACCGGCCCGGCTTGGGTGCGGAACATGAGGTTGAACGCCCGTGCTTGGGTGAACGTGCCGCGTCGGCCACAGTCAGGGCAGCTGTCCGGGTCGTCGAGCTGGTCCTGGCGATGTCGGGTCTTGCAACTGGTGCAGTCCACGAGCGGGTCGGAGAAATTGGTCACGTGACCCGATGCTTCCCACACCTGCGGGGGGCTCAAGATGGCGGCATCGAGTCCCACGACGTCGTCGCGCAGCTGCACCATGGATCGCCACCAAGCGTCCTTGACGTTACGCAACAGCTGCGCTCCGATCGGCCCGTAGTCGTAGGCGCTGCGGAAGCCGCCATAGATGTCCGCCGAGCCGAACACAATGCCCCGTCGCTTGCAGAGATTCACGATCTTGTCGAACAGCCCGGGGTCGGCGCCGGCATCAGCGCAGGCGTCTGCATGAGGCCCCGGCTGTGGTGCAGGGACGGGCGGCGATGCAGCTTCGACGGCAGCGGGCGCAGTCACGAGCGGCAAGCGTACTGAGCGCCTCCTCGCAGCCTCAGCACGTGCAAGTCGGGATGCGCCGTTGGCCGAAGTTCTCTGACCTATGATCGGCGATGTGCGTCTGCGAGACCCCTCGGTGGCATTCATCTGCGCTTTTCTCGGCATCACCGCGTTGCTGGTGCCGCTGACGGCGTTCTCTAGTCCTTACGAGGGCATCGGGCCGGACGACGTCGTATGGACCTGCGCCAAGCCGCTGACGAGCTTGGCCGCGCCCGAGGTGGACATCGACGAGATTCGCACGTCCGTCGCGGCCGCTCGGACCGAATCGGTCACCACCGGCGAGCGCTACGTGCCTCCCACGAGCCGCCATCCGCTGTGCCGCGGACTGGCCCGCACTCAAGTGGTGCTGGGACTGCTCGCGCTGGCAGCAGCGGTGTGGCGGGGCCGCCGTTGGTGGCGCTCGACGGCCGACAAGCGAGCAGAGAAGCGCTTCCAGCGGCTGCACGAGAGCGTCGACGGCCGCAAGGAGACCACCAGCATCTTCCGCTGACCCACTCCAGCACAACAAGCGCCGCACCCCATCAAACGAGGGCGCGTGAGGGCAGGGGCCTCCGCGCGCAGTTTTGCGACGCCAAGCCCATCCAATGCCCAGCACAAGCGTCGCAACTGTTTGAGCACGGAAGCCCCTGCCCTCTCCCACCCGGGCGCCAGATGGCTGGCCCTACCCCAGCAGGTCCGCGCTTCGCAGCCGCCGTTCCATGTGGTGCTCCCACATGTGCATCACCACTGCTGCCGCCTCGCGGGTCTGCGCCGACGGACCGGTATCGAGCACGGCGTTCACCTGTCCGTCCAGGATCATGCGCAGCACCTCCAACGTCCGGCTGGACACCGTGCGACCCCGACGATGGACCTCGCAGGTCGTTCCGCCGAGCGCAGGGTCGAAGGCAACCAGCGGGGCGTCGTCGCAGTCGGTGCCCACGACGCACCCGTCCAGCATCGGCGCCGTTCCCTCGTGCGCGAGCAGTCGCAGCAAGAACGCAGGCAGCAGCATCTCCGCACGTGCCCGATCCAGGCGGTTCAGCGCGCCGACGAGCATCCGGTACGGCACCGGATCCTCGGTGCGGTCGTGGGCGGACTGGTCCACCGCCTCGGCCAGCGTCATGGCAGTGCCCAGCCGATCGAGATCGGTACGCACGGCCGGCCACCGGTCGAGCGTCACAGCGCCGGTGACGATGTCCAGCTCGCCGCGTCCCCGGTAGAGCTGCAGGTCGACGTGTCGCAACGGTTCGACATGGCCGGCCAGCTTGCTGCGCGTCCGCCGCGCCCCTTTGGCTACGGCTCGTACCTTGCCGTGCTGAGCGGTGATGACCGTGACGATCCGGTCGGCCTCGCCGAGCTTGCCGGTGCGCAGCACCACGCCTGTGTCCCGGTACTGCATCTGCGCGGGTCTCCACTCAGCGATTCAGTCCGCCGAATCGCCGGTCTCGTGCCTGGTAGGCGCAGATCGCGTCGAACAGGTCGTCTCGTCGAAAATCGGGCCACAGTGTGTCGGTGAACACCAGTTCGCTGTAGGCCATCTGCCAGAGCAGAAAGTTCGACACTCTGTTCTCGCCGGAGGTCCGAATCATCAGGTCCACCTCGGGCATCTCCGGGTCGTAGAGGTGACCGGCGAGTGCCGCTTCGTCGATGGCGTCGGCAGGCACGCCGGCGCGCACCAAGCCGGCTGCAGCATCGACGATCTCGGCGCGGCCGCCGTAGTTGAACGCCACCGTGAAGGTCAGGCCGGTGTTCGCCGCCGTGAGGTGTACCGCCTCGTCGATGCGGTCTCGAACACGGCGGGGAATACGCGCGTCGGGCCGGCCGACGAAGCGAATCCGCACGTTCTGATCGTGCAGCTCGTGGCTGCGACGAACCAGCAGCGACTCGTTGAAGCCCATCAAAAAGCGCACCTCTGAGGGCGGGCGACGCCAGTTCTCCGTGCTGAACGCGTAGACGGTCAGCCACCGCAGGCCGATCTCGGCTGCGCCCTCCACCGTGTCGATCAAGGCCTCTTCGCCGGCCGTGTGACCCTTGGTGCGGGGCAGCCCGCGGGCTTGGGCCCAGCGCCCGTTGCCGTCCATCACGCAGGCCACATGGGTCGGCAGGCGCGAAGGATCGACCTCCGAGCGGCGATTCACGACGCGAAGCGTAGAACCGCTGCAGCCATGCATCGCCGCGTCCCGTTGCCAGGCCACGCAGCAATGGGCTCAACAGCGCTCGGTCGGTCTCCTATGGTCGGCGAGAAACGTCGACGAAGGGGCGGCCGATGTCTCACGAGCCCTGCGAAGAGCCCTGCGACCTCTGCGCCGCACCCGTCGATGAGGTAACTGCGGCCCTCGGCGACGTGCTGGCAGCGCTTCCCGGCGGCGGCGAGCGGCGAGCAGGTCAAGCTGAGATGGCCCATGCCGTCCACGAGACCATCTCCGACGGGACCATGCTGGTGTGCCAGGCCGGTACGGGGGTGGGCAAGTCCATTGCGTATCTGGTGCCGGCTGTGCTGGCGGCCGCGACGGGCAGACGTGTGGTGATCGCCACAGCCACTCTGGCCTTGCAGGACCAGCTCGTCGGCAAGGACCTGCCGCTCGTGGTGGCCGGCATGAGGGAACGAATCGGCCGCCCGCTGCGTTGGGAAATCCTGAAGGGCCGCAGTAACTATCTCTGCCGTCACCGCTTCGCCCAGCACGCCCAGCAGCTCCTCGACTACAGCGATGGGCTCGCAGGGCAGGCCCGGCAACGTCAGCTCGCCGCGATCGAGCACTGGATGCCGCATACACGAACCGGCGACCGATCGGAGCTGGCAGTCGCGCCTGACGACGACGTGTGGTCGTCGCTGTCGGTGACCAGCACCGAGTGCATCGGCGCGGAGCGCTGTCCTCACGGCGACAGCTGCTTTGCCGAGCAGGCCAGAACGCGGTCCGCCACGGCGTCCATCGTGGTGACGAACCAGCACCTGTACTGCACCGATCTGTTCGGTGACGGACATCTGCTCGGACCGCATGACGCGGTGATCGTTGACGAAGCGCACCAGCTTGAGCCAGTCGTCACGCAAGTCGCGGGCTGGGAGATCACCCCCACCGGATTGGAACGATTGGCCGCCCAAGCACGCACCGTAGGCGTTGGAGGCCCGTCAGCGGACGGTGTCGCAGCGGTGGCGACGCGCTTGGCCACCGAGCTTGAACCCTTGCGGGACACCCGCTTGGGTGCCATCACGGGAGACCTAGTAGCGGTGCTCGAATCCGCCGACGGCCGAGTAGCGGATCTGACCGCAGAACTGCGAAGGGCTGACCCGCGACCGACCAGCACGGCCGACGCGGACCTCGAACGGGTTCGCGTCGCGCGCTTGGCTGCGGAATCGCTCACTGCGCTGCGTGCAGCGCTGGAACCGCCAACGGGCACCGCAATCCTGGTAGACTGCCGCCGTCGGCTTCGGCTGGCGCCGCTCGATGTGGGTGAGCTCCTCGCGAACCGGCTCTGGGGTCGGCAAGCGTCAGTGCTCACCAGTGCGACGCTCGGCCGTCATTTCGTGAGCAAGCTCGGTGTGCCGACAGATGACCACAGGTACCTCAGCGTCGAGAGCCCGTTCGACTATCGGACCCATGGGTTGCTGTACTGCGCCGCTCACCTGCCATCGCCGCGCCAAGACTCCTACCGAGAAGCCGCAATCGAGGAGCTGACCGCACTGATCTCGGCGATCGGCGGCCGCACGCTCGCGTTGTTCACCAGCTGGCGCGCGCTCAACGAGACTGCGAAGGCGCTCGCTGAGCGACTGGGCGGCATCCGAGTGCTACGGCAAGGCGGCGATCTGACCAACGCCGCGCTGCTCGATGCGCTGGGCGACGACCCGGCGAGCGTGGTCTGCGGCACCATGAGCTTCTGGCAGGGAGTGGACATCGCCGGGCCTGCGCTGTCGCTGCTCGCGATCGACCGACTGCCGTTCGCCCGCCCCAACGAGCCGCTCACGGAAGCTCGGCGCGAAGCCGCCGGCGACGATGCGTTCTTGAGCTTCGACGTGCCGCATGCGGCCGACCTGCTGGCCCAAGGTGTGGGCAGGCTGATCCGCACGGCAACCGATCGAGGGGTCGTAGCGGTGCTCGACTCTCGACTGGCCACCGCCGGCTACCGTTCGAGCCTGCTCGAACCGCTGCCGCCCATGCGCCGCAGCGTCGACAGGAACGAAGCCGTCGAGTTCCTGCGCTCCATCAGGCAGCAGCACTCGTGACGGTGCGGTGAGGAGTGCGGGACAGCGCAGTCAGCGGCGCGGGGCCGAGGGGGCTTGGGGAGCGAGCATCCGGGCGACAGCGTCAGGTGTGCGCTGCCAGTCCGGCTCGACTCGAACTCGCAGTTCGAGGTACACGCCCTCGAGCCCGAGTTCGCGGCGTGCTGCCGTGCCTGCCGCTCGCAGCAGCCGCCCACCTCTCCCGATCACGATCCCTTTCTGCGACGGACGCTCCACCGCGATGTCGCAGCGGATCCGATCCGGTGTCCATTCGGTGACCCGCACCGCGATGCTGTAGGGCAGCTCATCGCTCAGCCGCGCCAACAGCTGCTCGCGCACCGTCTCGGCGATGCGCCAGGCTTCGGGCTGGTCGGTGATGGTCTCGGCGGGGAAGTACGCAGGGCCTTCGACCAAGCCGGCGAACAGGTGCTCGAGCAGCGCATCGGTGCCCTCGCCGGTCACTCCCGATACGGGAAAGTACGCGTCGGCGTCGAACGCAGCTGCGGTGCCGAGCTGAGCCAGCACCTGCGCCCTCGACGCTCGGTCGCACTTGGTCACCGCGACCACTGCGCGAGCGCCGGTCGGCAACGACTGCCAGATCGTTCGGTCGCCACGGCCCAGCGGTGCAGTCGCGTCGATCACCATGCAGATCACGTCCAGCGGTTCCAACGACGCCAAGGCCGCCAGAGCGGTCTCGTTCAGCTGCTTGCCCAGCGACGTGACTGGCTTGGCGATGCCGGGGGTGTCCACGAAAACGATCTGAGCATCGGGACGGTGCCGCACGCCTGCGACCCGTAGGCGCGTGGTCTGCGGTTTGGCGGAGGCGATGCTGATCTTCGCGCCCACCAAGCAGTTCAACAACGTGGACTTGCCGGCATTCGGACGCCCGACCAGCGTGACGAAGCCAGAGCGCACGAGCTGGTCCGCGGCTAGCCCGAGCCGGCCGGACTGTCGCCCTTCGGCGCTGCAGCAGACCACTCGGAGCTGTCCGGGCCGGTGGCGCGTCGCGCTCCGACGCGGCTGATGCGACGACCCTCGACTTCCAAAGCGGACAGGCGCCAGCCGTCGAGCTCGGTGGTCTCGTCCGGCTCGGGCACATGACCCATGCGGTCCAGCACCAGACCGCCCACCGTGTCCCAGTCGCCTTCGGGCAGACGAAGCTCCAACACCTCAGCCAGCCTCGACGCCGGCAGGCGACCGGAGAACACGAAAGCGCCTTCTCCGACGACTTGGATGAGTGCTTCGTCTGCGTCGTACTCGTCAGCAATTTCTCCGACGAGCTCTTCGATGATGTCCTCGAGCGTGACCAGGCCTGCCACGCCGCCGTACTCATCGACCGCGACAGCCAGATGAGACTTCGTGACCTGCATTTCGCGCATCAGATCGTGGACCCGCTTCGTCTCGGGCACGAACGTCGCCGGCCGCATCGTCTGTGCGCAGGTCGCCGGCCCATCGGCGGCACCACCGTGCAGGTGGGCAGCGATCAGGTCTTTCGCCAGCACGATCCCTTGGATGTCGTCGACGCTGTCGGCGGTGACAGGCAGACGGGTGAAGCCGGATTCGATGACGCGCTCGAGCGCATCGGCCACGCTGTCGCCGCCGCCGACGGTGACCATGTCGGGGCGCGGCACCATGACCTCCCGCACGATCGTGTCGCCGAGCCCCATGATCTGGCCGATCAGCTCCGCCTCGCTGTCCTCGATCAGGCTGGCCTGCGCTGCAGCCGACGCCAGAGCCACCAGCTCGTCCTCGGTGACTTCGTCGTTGTCGCCCTGCGCGCCTGCGGGGCCTACTGCGCGCACCGGCAATGCGAGCAGCCGTGCAACCCAGGCCAATGGCACTGCACGGCTGAGTACCCGTGCGATCGGTGCCAGCGCCAGCGCCATCCGGTCGTTGGCTTCGACCCCCCAGCGCCGCGGCATCGCTTCGGTCACGCCGAACAGCACCACAGCTGTCACGGCGATTGCCGCCACCACGCCCGCCGCCCCGGTGCGGCTCGCTGCAATCCACGTGACCGCGCCGACCAGGGTCACCTGCGCCAGGACTCGCAGCAGCGAGACGGGGCCCAGCACCACCTCACGGTCCTGCACGAGGCGTTCGAGCGAAGCCCTCGGCCCCGCGCCGGCATGCCCGTTGTCGCGGCCGCGATACCGACGCTCGCCGGCGCCGTTGGCATCGTCCAGTCCCGATGCGCGAGCGCGCCCCAGCCGCACGAAGGTGATCTCCACCAAACGCAGCAGCATTGCTGTCGCAAGGAGGATCACGGCCGCAACGGCAAAGAGCACCCAGTTCACGAGCAGCGCCACCACCTTCGCAAGTGCGCCGTCTCGCGGGCCTGCATCGCAGCCGCCTCAGCGGCGTCGGCGTGATCCATGCCGAGCAAGTGCAGCACTCCATGCACGATCAGCAGATCGATTTCCGCCGCGACGCTGCCGTCGTGGCCCGAGCGAGCACCGATGCCGCTCGCAGCGTTCGACGCCGCAACAGCCGGACACACGACGACGTCGCCCACCAGCACGTCGCCCACCAGCACGTCGCCTGTGCGGGCGCCGTCGGCAGTGCCTGGCGCGACCTGCGGGCCGGGCACGAGGTCCAGCGGGAAGGCCAGCACGTCGGTCGGCCCCGTGCAGTCCATATGGGCTTCGTTCAGCTGTGTCATCTCGTCGTGCCCGACGAAGGCCACGGCGGTCTGGGTGCCCGGCGGCACCCTTTCGCCCTGCAGCACCAAGCGCACCAGCTCTCCATAGCGACTGGCTTTCAGACGCACGTCGGTCTGGCGATCCTCCACCAGCACCTCGTGCGCGCACCGTGCGCCGCCCGAGTCCGCACGCGACGCGCGCTGCGGAACTTGCCGTCTGAGCCAGTTCAACCGGTCGTCGGCTGTGCTCACGGTTTCGGCAACGCCTCCACCACGAAGGTCGTTCTGCGACTCGTTCACTCGTCGCCGTTGCGTTTGGCGTCGCGTCGGTCATAAGCCGCCACGATGTCGCCGACGATGCGATGCCGGGTGATGTCGCGCCTGCCGAGCCGTGCGAAGGCGAGGCCCCCGATGCCGTCCAGCGAATGCTCCACGTCGATCAGGCCGCTCTTGCCGCCGGGCACGTCGATCTGTGTCCGGTCGCCGGTGACGACAACCTTGGACCCGAAGCCGATGCGGGTCAGGAACATCTTCATCTGCTCCGGCGTCGTGTTCTGCGCCTCGTCCAAGATGATGAAGCTGTCGTTGAGGGTTCGGCCGCGCATGAACGCCAACGGTGCCACGTCGATGGTCTTGCGCTCAAGCAGTTTGGCAGCAGTCTCCACGTCGAGCATGTCGTAGAGCGAATCGTAGAGCGGTGCCAAGTACGGGTCGATCTTCGCCATCAGGTCTCCTGGCAGGAAGCCGAGCCGCTCGCCCGCCTCCACCGCAGGCCGGGTGAGCACGATGCGGCGCACCGACTTGGACATCAGGGCGTCCACGGCCAGTGCAACCGCCAGCCACGTCTTGCCCGTCCCCGCCGGCCCGACGGCAAAGGTCACGATGTTGGAGCGAATCAGGTCCACGTAGCGCTTCTGCCCTGCGCTCTTGGCGCGCACCACCCGACCGTTGGGGGCACGCACGATTGGCGCTGAGAGCACATCGCTCGGACTCTCGTGCGCCTCCACCATGTCGATGACCCGGTCGAGCATCTCCGGCTCGACCCGCTGGCCCGCTTCGAGCACCTGCACGACTTCCTCGAAGACCTGTCCCACCAAGGCGGCACTGGGACCCGCGACGGTGATCTCGTTGCCTCGTACGTGGATGTCGGCATCCGCGAAGTGGTCCGCTACCAGCCGCAGATGCTCGTCGCGCTGACCCAGCACGCCGACCATGAGGTGATTGCCCGGAACGTGAATCCGAACCTGCGTGTCGGTCACGATGGGTATCAGTCTAGCCGCCGGCCGCGTTCGGCAAGGGACAGCGCGTAGCTCCTCATCGCAAGCCGGAGTAGATCTCCCTGCAGGCCGGGCACACCGGGAACCGCTCGCCGTCGCGTGTGGGCACCCAGCGCTTGCCGCACAACGCAATGACCTCCTCGCCGCTCACCGCCGAGCGGGTCAGCGCCGTCTTGTTGACGTAGTGCGAAAAACGATCATGGTCGCCCTCGCTCTCACGGGTGTCGGGCCGCTCGAGAACACCCGGGGCGGAGGTGCTGATGCTGACGAGGATCTGGTTGGTCACTGTGCTGCTCCGAATGCTCGCGGCTGCTCCGAATGCTCGCGGCTGCCCCGAATGATGACGGCTGCTCCGAATGCTCGCGGCTGTCGGCGTCTGCGGCTCGCAACGCTACGACAGTAGCGTGCCCGATCGCGCCGCAGTCGAGCGCGCGGTGCAGGCACATGTCGAAGGGCGGCTCACACCCAGCATGGCGGAGATGTCTTGTTCGCCCGCCGAGCGCGGGACCCTCGGGTGCGAGAGACTCCGCAGCGGGGCATCCGGCACAGCTCGCAGCGGCCGACTGGACTCGCCCGCCGGCTGGCTGGTCGTGGCAGCCGCGGCACTCGCTACGTTCTCGGCATTCGGCGTGGTCTACAGCTTCGGCGTGGTGCTCGACTCCATCCGAAGCGAGTTCTCCATCGGCACCGGCTTGACCTCGCTGCTGTTCGCGAGCTCCACGTTCATCTACTTCGTGCTGGGGTTGTTCACCGGTCGCCTCGGCGACCGGCACGGCCCTTCGCCGGTACTGCTCGTCGGCGCTGCGAGCATGGGCGCTGGACTGTGGCTCACCAGCCTCGCCCAGAATCTGTGGCTGGCCATGGGCACCTACGGATTCGGCGTGGGCATCGCTGTGGCCTGCGCCTACGTGCCGATGGTCTCCGCTGTCGGTGCGTGGTTCGAGCGTCGCCGGACCGCTGCGCTCGGCGTCGCCGTCGCCGGGATCGGACTCGGTCAGCTCGTCGGCGCACCGGCGGTCGAGTGGCTCGTCGGCCGCTACGGCTGGCGAGACACGTACCGAGTGCTGTCCTTCGTCACCGCAGGACTGCTCTTGTTGGCAGCGCTGGCAGCGAGACGACCGCCCGCAGCTCCTGCGGCGAGCGAGTTCCCGTCGATTCTCCGCTTGGTGCGCAACCGCCGATTCAGCTTGCTGTATCTGTCCATGTTCCTGCTCAGCGCCAGCCTCTTCATCCCCATCGTCTACATCGACAACTACGTCTCAGACAGCGGAGGCACGCAGGGCGCCTGGCTGATCTCGGTCATCGGGCTGGCTTCGGTAGTCGGCCGGTTGGGCCTCGGCGCTCTCGGCGGCGTGCTTCCGCTGATGCGGCTGTACCAGATCTCGTTCGCGGTCATGGGCCTCAGCTATCTGATCTGGCTCTTCGCCGGCGGCAGCTACATCGCTCTGGTCGTGTACACGACGGTGATGGGCGCCAGCTACGGCGGCTTCATCGCGCTGAGCCCGGCGGTGGCGACGCAGCTGTTCGGCTTAGCGGGCCTCGGCGGCGTGCTCGGCGCGCTGTACACCGCGGCGGGCTTCGGCGGGCTGGTGGGACCGCCGCTGGTCGGCCTGCTCATCGACAACGTCGGCTATCCGGCGGCCATCGTGGTCTCGATGGCGGTAGCGCTGGCCTCGGTGCCTGTGCTGGTGGCAGCGGCGCGTGCCCGCTCGGGCCCGTTGGCCACCGTGGGCAGCGTCGGGCGGGCTGGGCGCGCGAGTTCGCCGAGCGTTGCAGCAGCGCAGCCCGGGCCACCGGACTCGACCTCGCTGCCGCCGTCGCCGTCCACGTCGGGCAGCCCGCCGGCGGTCCCTGTTCGCAGCCCGCTGGGGCCGACATCTATCGACTCGGTGCTGCTGCTCTCCTTCGGCGGGCCCGAAGGCCCCGAGGACGTCGTGCCGTTTCTGCGCAACGTGACCAAGGGCCGCGACGTGCCCGCGGAACGGCTGGCGCTCGTCGAGGCGCAGTACCTGCGCCACGGCGGCGTGAGCCCGATCAACCAGCAGACCCGTGCGCTGTCGGCGGAAGTGTCCGGCGAACTGGCTCGGCGCGGCATCACGCTGACCTGCTACTGGGGCAACCGGAACTGGCATCCCTACCTCGCGGACACGGTGCGCACGATGACCGACGACGGGTGCGCTCACGCTGCGGTCATCGTCACCTCCGCCTTCAGCTCCTACTCGGGATGCCGCCAGTACAACGAGGACCTCGCCCAAGCTGCCGTCGATGTGCCCGCTGCTCCGCAGCTGTCCCGCGTGCGCGTCTACGGCAACCATCCAGGATTCGTCGGCGCGGCTGCGCAGCGCGTCCGCGAGGCGATCCACGGCGCACGCCTGGGCAGCGACGTACACACGCTGTTCACCGCGCACAGCCTGCCGAGCCAGATGGCCGCGTCATGCGACTACGAGGCACAGCTGCACGACGCCGCTGTGACCGTCGCCGAGATGGCAGGCCTCGCCGGCGGGTTCGAGGTGGTCTACCAGTCCCGCAGCGGGCCGCCGCACGTGCCGTGGCTCGCGCCGGACGTCAGCGACCGCGTGCGTGAGCTCGGCGCACGGGGCTGCCGGGCTGTCTTGGTAGTGCCGCTGGGCTTCGTCTCCGACCATATGGAGGTACTCGTAGATCTCGACACCAAGACGCGTGCAGCTGCTGCGCGCGCCGGCATGACCATGGTGCGCGCCCGTACCGTGGGGACGCATCCGCTGTTCGTCGAGGCGCTGGCGGATCTGATCGAGGAGACCGCCGGCCTGCGTTCCACGCGGCCGACGACGGGCTGCTTGGGGCCGCGTCCCGATGTGTGCGCGCCGGGGTGCTGCGCGATCGGGTGAAGTGGCAGGGGCACAACTGCTCAGCGTCGGAACCTGGTTCGATGCTCAGCCGCAGCCGCTGGTCGCGCCGCAGGCGCGGCACGCAAAGCAGGTGCCGGCTCGCACCATCCGGTCCCCGCAGGTCATGCACAGCGGCGCGTTGGCGAAGGTTCGAGTCTCAACCCGGTGCGAGGGCGGGTCCGACACTGGCTCGGCACCGATCGCACTTGCGACAGCGGCGCTCTCGAGCCCAGGAAGCGGCGGATCGCTGCGTTCGTCGACGCTGAGCACGCCGAGCTGACTGCGCTCCTCGAGCGAGAGGTACTGGAGTGCGAGGCGGCGGAAGATGTAGTCCACGATGCTGGTGGCGATCCGAAGCTCGGGGTCGTCGGTGAGACCGGCCGGCTCGAACCGCATGTTCGTGAACGCCTCTACATAGGAACGCAGCGGGACGCCGTACTGCAGCCCATGGCTGACCGAGATGGCGAATGCGTCCATGATCCCGGCCAGCGTGGAACCTTGCTTGGCGACGGTCAGAAAGATCTCGCCGGGTCGGCCGTCGTCGTACTCACCGACGGTCATGTAGCCGTGACAGTCGGTGACGCGGAACGAGAACGTGTGCGATCGACGCCTGCGCGGCAGCCGACGGCGCGGCGGCATCGGCAGTCCTCCCCGCGCAGCCGCCGACACTGCGGCCGCTGCGTCGGCCGAAGGCGCCGGCCCCACGGACAAGGGCTGGGCGACCTTGCAGTTGTCCCGATAGACCGCCACGGCCTTGAGGCCGAGCTTCCAAGCCTCGACGATCAAGGCCTCGATGTCTCCCGCGGTCGCCGTCTCGGGCAGGTTGATCGTCTTGGAGATCGCTCCGGAGATGAACGGCTGGCAGGCGGCCATCATCGCGAGGTGACCGTGCGGCGCGATGGCATCGTCCCCGATCGAACAGGCGAACACGGCCCGGTGCTCGTCCGCGAGATGCGGCGCGCCGACGAGGTGGCCGTGCGCGAGCACGTGTGCTTCGATGTCGGCTATCTCCGCAGCCGAGTAGCCCAGCCGCCTCAGAGCAACGGGAACCGTCGAATTCACGATGCGCAGATCGCCGCCGCCCACGAGCTTCTTGTGCTTCACCAAGCCCAGGTCAGGCTCGATTCCGGTGGTGTCGCAGTCCATCATGAACGAAATCGTCCCGGTGGGGGCGATCACCGTGGCTTGCGAGTTCCGAACACCATGGGACTCACAGCCCGAAACGGCACGTTTCCAGCGCCCCCGAGCAGCGTCGCACAGCTGTGCTGCCAGTGCCGACACACCGGTGCGCACAGCCGCGCCGTCGGTGCAGGGTTCGATGCTGTGTACGGCATCGCGGTGCTTGACCAGGACGTTGCGCATCGCCTGCGAGTTCGCGTCGAATCCTCCGAAGGGACCGAGCCGCTCGGCCAAGTCTGCTGAGGTGGCGTATGCCTCGCCGCACATGAGCGCCGTGAGCGATGCCGCCAAGGCGCGCGCGGGCGCCGAGTCGTAAGGATGGCCGGCGGCCATGAGCAGCGCGCCCATGTTCGTGAATCCCAGTCCAAGCTGACGAAAACGCCGCGACGTATCGCCGATGGCCGCGGTCGGGTAGTCGGCATGGCTGACCAACACGTCCTGCGCGATGAACGTCACCCGTACGGCATGACGAAAGCCGTCGATGTCGAATGCGCAGCCGTCACGGCTGCCGTTTTCGTCGTCTCCGAGGAAGGCCAGCAGGTTGACGCTCGCCAGATTGCACGCAGAGTTGTCCAGGTGGAGGTACTCGCTGCACGGGTTGCTGGCACTGATCGGGCCGTGAGCGGGCGCGGTATGCCAGCTGTTGATGGTGGTGGAGAACTGCACGCCGGGATCAGCGCACTCCCAGGCTGCCGCGGCGATCTGCGCGAGGAGGTCTCTGGCTCGGATCACCGAGACGACGTCGCCGCTCGAGCGGGCCCGAAGTTCCCAGTCGCCGTCCGCCTCCACGGCCTCCATGAACTCGTCGGACAGGCGGACGGAGTTGTTCGCGTTCTGGTACTGCACCGAGAAGGAATCGGCGCCGTCGAGGTCCATGTCGAAGCCGGCGGCCGCCAACGCGCGTGCCTTGCGCTCCTCGCGCGCCTTGCACCAGACGAAGGCTTCGACATCCGGGTGGTCGGCTTCGAGCAGCACCATCTTGGCGGCTCGCCGGGTCGTGCCGCCGCTGCGAATCGTTCCGGCCGATGCATCGGCGCCGCGCATGAAGCTGACAGGCCCGCTGGCCGTCCCGCCGCCCGACAGCGGCTCGCACGATGCGCGCAGCGCCGAGAGGTTCACCCCGGCGCCCGAGCCGCCCTTGAAGATCCGGCCCTCGGTGACATACCAGTCCAGAATCGACTCCATGTCGTCCTCGACTGCGAGAATGAAGCACGCCGACGCCTGCTGGGGCACGCCTGCCACGCCGATGTTGAACCACACCGGGCTGTTGAATGCCGCCCGCTGGTGCAACAGCAGCCACGCCAGCTCAGCCTCGAACGTCGCCGCCTCGTCGGGTGAGTCGAAGTAGCCGTCGGCGACTGCCCAGCGAGCGATCGTGCCTGCGACGCGGTCGATGACCTGGCGCAGGGAATGCTCCCGCTCCGGGGTTCCAAGCGTGCCCCGGAAGTACTTCTGAGCGACGATGTTGACCGCGGTCGGGCTCCAGCCGACGGGAAACTCGACACCGTGCTGTGAGAAGGCGACCGACCCGTCCAAGGCGTTGGTGATGATCGCATCGCAACGCTGCCAGCTCACGGTGTCGAACGGGTCGGTGCCCACAGCGGTGAAATGTCGATGCACCTCCAGCGAGGCCGAGCAGCACCGATCACCGCCGCCCTGCAACTGCTGCTCGTCGCTCATCACCACAAGTCCTGACCTTAGAGCAGCCTGCTTGTGGATCAGCGGGGGCAAATCATCGGAAATCCTTGGGCAATACCTGTGTACAACCGATGGCCCCTGGGGAAACGTTGTCCAGGGTGACAGGTCCGGGGCGCATGTTCAGGCAGACTCGCCGCGTGCATCGGCTGTACCCGCTGCCCTCATCGCCCACCGATCCTGCGACCGCGTCCGGGCCGCGGCGCGTGTCGCACGCGCAACGCCCCTGGCTGTTGCTCAACATGGTCGCGAGCATCGACGGGGCCGCCGCAGTCGACGGCCGCTCACGCGGACTCTCCAGCTCGCCCGACCGAGCGATGTTCGACGCGCTGCGGGCACGCGCCGACCTCATTCTGGTCGGCGCCCGAACTGCCAACGCGGAGCGCTACGGGCCGCCGCAACGAGCCGGCGGCGGGTCTGCCGGCAAACCTGGCGCCAGGATTGCTGTTGTCAGCGGAACGCTGAGCGTCTGCTCGGATCTGCCGTTGTTCGGCTCGCATCCGCCGCCGGCACCGTTGCCGCTGGTGGTGACCACGACCGATGCCGATGCCGCCGCCGCTGATCGGTTTGCGGGCCGAGCAGAGCTGATGCGCGTCGGCGAAGGCAGCGTCGACCTGTCAGTGTTGATGTCGCGCTTGGGCTCGCAGGGAGCGCAAGTCGTTCTGTGCGAGGGCGGGCCTGCGTTGAACGCGAGCCTGCTGGCGGCCGACCTTGTGGACGAAGTGAACCTGACTCACGCCCCCCTGGCGGTGGGACGCGACTCGCCGCGGATTGCATCTGCGTCAGGCGATGCACCCGCGACGGCGCCACGCGGCTTCACGCTGGAACAGGTCGTGGTCCGAGATGGCGTGTTGTTCGTGCGCTGGACTCGCGCTCGGCGGTGAAGCTCTGCAGGTCCATGCGCGCTGGTGAGAACATGTGTTGCTAATCTGCGCTACTGAACGACAGTTCTACCGCCACGGAGCTTGGCCGTGACGGTGCCTGCGCCTGAGCGGAATGCCCAGCCGTGCCGGCCAAGAGCGGTCCGACGAGCGCTGCACTCGAAGTGAGCGGCGCTTCACGGGAACCGAGCAACTCAAGCAGCTCAACGAAATGCAGGGAACTCGAAGGAAAGGCCACACATGAGCGAAATCGGCTCGATGGATCAGCGGATCGCGCATCTCAACCCGCGACAGCAGGCCATGCTCCAGTTCATCGATGAGACCCAACGCGATCGGGGCTACCCCCCGTCGGTGCGCGAGATCGGCGAGAAGCTCAATCTCAGGTCGCCTGCGACCGTTCATCGCTACCTGAAGGCGCTCGAAGCCGACGGATGGGTACAGCGCGACCCCTCACGACCTCGAGCCCTCATCGTGAGCTTCGACTGGCAAACCGGCGTCAAGGGCGAGCGGCGGCCCACCCGACACGTGCCGCTCATCGGCGACGTGGCGGCGGGCACCGATGTGCTCGCTCAGCAGAATGTCGAGGAACTGATGCCGTTGCCGGCAGATTTCACCGGAAACGGCGAGCTGTTCATGCTGCGAGTCCGAGGGGATTCGATGGTCGACGCCGGCATCTGGGATCGCGACTACGTCGTGGCGCGCCACCAGCCCGAGGCGGAATCGGGCGACATCGTGGTCGCCGGAATCGACGGCGAGGAAGGCACGGTCAAGCGCTACCGGCCTGCCGACGGCCAGATCGTCCTTGAGCCGGCAAACGAGAGCTATAGCCCGATTGTGCGCCCAGCCGAGGACGTCACCATCTACGGCAAGGTGGTGACGGTGATCCGACGCCTCTGATCAGCCGCGATGCCAAGTGGCGCCGTCGTGACCGTCAGAGATCACGATGCCCGCTGCCGCCAGCTCGTCCCGCATGCGGTCAGCGGTGTCGAAGTCCCGCGCCGCTCGTGCCGCCGCTCTGCGTGCGATCAGTGCTTCCACCTCCGTGTCGGCGAGTTCGCCGGCTGGATGCTGCGGGTCTGCGTCGGCACCGAAGGAGAGTCCGAGCACTGCCAGCAGGCACAACGCCGTGCGTGCCGAAACCGCGGCCTCGCCACGGGCAGCGGCGTCGAAGGCGGTGTTCGCACTGCGCACAAGCCGGAAAACGACGTCGAGCGCGCTCGGCGTGGAGAAGTCGTCGTCCATGGCCGCGGCGAACGCCGACACCGCATCGAGGTCGAGGCCGTTGCCGAGGCCGCGCTCGATGTCAGGTCGCCGCCGCACCGCATCGGCTTCGAGCTGGATGCCGGCTTGAGCACACCTGCGAGCGAACGCATCGAGCCGTCGCACGCCACTGCGTGCCGCCTCCAGCGCAGCAGGACCCATCTCCATTGCCCGCCGGTAGTGCGTCTGCAGCACCAGCAGGCGCACAGCACGGGCGCCGACAGCGTCGATCGCCTCAGCCAGGTGCGTGTAGTTGCCCTGCGACTTGGCCATCTTCTCGCCGCCGAGAGTGACCATGGCGCTGTGTACCCAGTAGCGCGCAAACGTCTTGCCGGTCGCGGTCACCTGGGCCCACTCGTTCTGGTGATGCGGGAAGATCAGGTCGTCTCCGCCGCCGTGCATGTCGAAGCCCTGCCCGAGCGCGCTGAGCGACATCGCCACGCACTCGGTGTGCCAGCCGGGGCGGCCTTCCCCCCACGGCGTCGGCCAACGTGGCTCTCCGGGTCGCGATGCCTTCCAGAGCGCGAAGTCCAGCGGCGAGCGCTTGTCGGGGTCCACGTCTACGCGTGCGCCTGCGTCGATGGCGAGCTGTTCGAGCGTGCGGCCTGCCAGCTCGCCGTAGCCCGGTGCCGACTCCACCGCGAAGTACACACCCTTGCCCGCCACCTCGTAGGCAGCACCCGCTGAGCGCAGCTCCCCAATCAGCTCGATCATCTGGGAGATGAACTGCGTCGCGTGCGGGCGTGAATGGGGCGGCAGCACGCCGAGACGTTCCATCTCGCAGTCGTACGCGACGGTGAACTCCGCGGCGACCGCCGATTCGGAGCGACGCTCGCGCTGCGCGCGCGCCACAATCTTGTCGTCGATGTCGGTGACGTTCGAGGCCACGGTCACCGCAAATCCAGCCCACTCCAAGTAGCGCCGGATCATGTCGTAGCTCAGCGCCGTTCGGCCATGGCCTAGGTGCGGCACGTCGTAGACCGTCGGCCCGCAGACGTACATCGAGACCTCGCCCGGCCGCCGCGGGACGAAGGCGTTCTTGCGCCGCGTCATCGTGTCGTAGATCTGCAAGCTCACTGGTGCCGGAACCCCGAATATGCGCTACCGATCAGGCTCGACCGACCTGGCCCAGGCGGTTCAGGCCCGGTCAGACCCAGGCCCGAGCCATTCCGCCGAGCCGTTCCGCCGAGCAGAGTAGCGACGCGGCGCAGCGGTCTAGCTGAGGGCTTCGATGATGCTCCACACGGCGAGGTTGTGACACGCGTGCAGCACCAAGCCGGCCGACCAGCCGAAGCGCACCCGTGCAATGGTGAACATGAGGCCCAGCCACAGCTGCGGGCTTACGACGAGCGGCATCGCCATCACCGCGGCCGCGGACCACGTCACGTCGAAGTTCGAGACGTGTACCGTGCCGAATGCGGCGATCGAGATGCATATCGGCCAGCGCGGATGGGCGGCCCACCAGCTCGTCACGCAGTCGTGCCAGAGCATCGGGCGCCGCGAATCGTCGCCGGCGGCATCTTCAAGACATGCACGCGGTGCCTTGACGACGGTCCGCCGGCTTCGCGTCTGATCCGAATGCTTGGACCGCACGGATGTCATCGCCCACCGGCGCCGGACGACGAGCGATTGGATCCACATCGCGCCCGATGCCCCGATGAGGAGAACGCATACGGCTGCGACGACGAGCACGGGTCCACCGCCGGGCGCGAACTGCAGGATGCCCAGCACGCCTGCAGCACCAATCGCGCCAAGAGCAGGGCGCGCCACCAGTGGCAGGCGAAACACCAGTTCCTCGAGCACAGGCGCCAACAGCACCACCAGCATCAGCTGCTCGACAACGGCGAGTTCGAGCAGCTCGGCTTCCAGCGTGTTGGTGTAGCCAGTCCGCGCGGCGAGCACGGAGGCACCGTGCAAGGCGACTGAGCCGCCGAGACCGATGACGAACAGGAGGGCGAGGCCCGCCGGCCAGCGTTTTGGTCGTTCTGCTGGGCGCCAGTCGGGTCTCACACCGAATCGGGGGCTGATCGCACTCCACAGGCCCTGTGGTGCGCCGACCTCCGCGCACCCGCTGTCAGCGATGGGCGGCACTTCGCTGTTCAAGCGCCGTTTGTTTCTTCGACGTCTGCCAGTGCTGTGTCGACTGCTGCTGTGACGGTGTCGTCTGCGGCTGTTGCGTCTGAGCATGCGGTGTCGGCCACTGTCGCGTCGGCATCTGCTGGGTCGGCGTCGTCCGCGGCCGCGATGCCCGCGAACTCTGTGCTCGCATCGTCGACTGCTTCGTCATCGGTCATGTCCGTGTCGGCGACGCGCGCCTCGGGATAGAGGTGTTCGAGACTGCCTGGCGCCACCCTGCACTGCTCGACGAAGCCGTCCACGTCGTCGAGCCGCAAGCGGATGACACGCCCGAATCGGTATGCGGGCAACTCGCCTCGGTCGATGAAGCGGTAGAGCGTTCGGGTCGTGATGCCGATGCGATTCGCAGCCTTCTGCGTGGACAGCCAGATGATCTCGCGGTAGGGAAATCGGTGCTGTGCCTGGCCCGCAGCATCTTCGTCGCCCGATGCGTTCGGCTCCGCGTTCGGCTCCTGAGGCATCATCACACCTCCCAAGCGGTCGGCTGTTGGCGCGTGAAGGGACATCATCCATCCCCGACGACCAACGCTAGTGCGCGATCTGGCGTCCAATGCGGATGTCAACGGCCACCGTTGATGCTACGCGCTGTATCGGCATACGTATGCATAGTTTCAAATATATTTCCATATCTTTCAATATTCATTTTGTGATGTCAGCGAAAGATGCTTGAGTCTGCCGCGTGACGACGGATCCCCTGCTGACATCAGATCGCCGAGGACTCGGGCCGTCCGCGGCGCACCGGCGTGCGGGACGCGCGTCGCGGTCACGTCTCGTTGTCGGCGGGGCGCTGTGCGGGGCAGCAGCGCTCGGCCTGTGGTGGGTGCTGGAGCTGTCGGCGACAGATGCCGCGGCCAGCTACGTCGTCGCGCGGACGCGCCTTGCACCGGGCCAAGTGATCGACGAAGCCGATGTGGCGCTCGTCGCAGTCCGCCTGCCGGCCGAGATCGAGGCAACCGTGTTCAGCGACGGTGACGGTGTCGTGGGCAGCGTGGTGATCGACGCTGTCCACGCCGGCGAGCTGCTGACCCGAGGCGACGTCGATTCGCGTCGATCAGCGTCGGATCGACGTGCGGGGTATGCCATCGCCGTCGAACTCGAGCGGCCGGCGGCCCTCAACGGGCTGATCGCCGCCGGCGAACGGGTGGAGGCTGTGGTCACCGATCCTCGTGTCATCAGTGGGGGTCTCATGGACGCGCACGACACTGCGGACGGCGTCGAGACTGTCGGCGCTGTCGTGCTCGACCTGGACGACCACTCGCGCACCGAGCCGACGTCAGGCACGATCACCGTCACCCTGCAGGTGCATGATCGCGCTGCTGCGATCACGTTGGCAGCCGCCGCGCAGGCGCGTGCCATCACCTTGATCCGACCGTGGGGAACCTCGTCCCCGTCGACGACATGACCGAGCCGAGGCACCTGGCCGAGATCGAGCAGACGCTCTCCGAGCGAATTCGCCGTCTCGGCTTGGATCCGCGGTCGCCGGGCGCGGACCTCACCATCGCGACGCTCGCCCGCGAGGAGATTCGGCGCTGGAATCTCGCGTTCAAGCATGGAGATCACGGCTACGCGATCGACGACGTGGATGCCGTGGCGGACCGAGTCCTGCGGGACCTGCTCGGCTACGGGCCGCTCGAAGTGCCGTTGGCCGACGCCGACGTGTGGGAGATCATGGTCAACGCACCGCAAGAGATTTTCGTCAAGCGCCACGACGGCCCAAGCGGTCGGCACCACGAGTCGTTCCACGACGACGAGCACGTCCGCCGCACGCTGATCAGAATCATCGACGACGCCACCGCATCACATCGCAAGCTGGATCCCAGCGAGGGACTGCAAGATGCGCAGCTCGACAACGGCGCCCGCCTGCACATCGTGCATCCCGACATCGGTCGCGGCGGCCACCTGATCTTCAACATCCGCAAGTTCACCGACGTCGCCTTCTCGAGTCTCCGTGACCTCGCAGCCGTCGGAACGCTGACTCCGGACATCGCCGAGTTTCTGCGTGCTGCGGTGCGTGCCCGACTGTCGATGCTGTTCGCCGGCGCGCCGGGCAGCGGCAAGACGACCCTGCTGGGATGCTGCGCCGCTGAACTCGATCCGCACCTGCGGGTGGTGACCGCCGAAGAGGTGTTCGAGCTGGACATACGACTCCCCAATGTGGCCGGAATGCAAACTCGGCCGGGCAGAACCGAGCGGGCCGCGGTCGACTTGAGACGCCTGGTCACGGGCTTCTTGCGCATGGCGCCCGACGTGGCCATCGTGGGAGAGGTACGAGACCGCGAAGCAGTTCCGCTGCTGTTGACGCTGTCCAGCGGCGTCACCGGCTACGCCACGATCCACGCGAGCTCGGCACGCCAAGCGCTCGGCCGGCTGCGCCTCATGTGTCAACTGTCGCCTGACGTCCGCGAGATGTCCGCAGCGGCGATCACCCAGCTCGTGGCCGAGTCCATCGACCTCGTGGTGTACTTGCAGCGCGGACCAGCCGGTGTGACGGTCACCGAGGTCGTGGCGGTCGAAGAGCCGGACCAGCACGTCAGCGCGTCGTTCTGCACGACGACGCTGTACGCGACTGCGCACCCGGGCCAGTCACCTGTGAGGACAGCGCACGTCTCCCGGCGGCTCGCTCCGCTGCTGGGCGCCCTGCCTGCCTCTGCTGAGCCGGACGATGCCGGACCGATGCGGTCGTCGTCGTGCCGACCGTCCGCCGGAAGCCTGGTGACGGCCGACGTCTCAGCGAGTTGGTCGCGATGATCTTCGTGCCGCTCATAGCCGCCGCCGTGCTTGGCCTCTGGCTGTTGTACACCGCTGGCCCTCACACGATGAGGCGTCGCCTGCGACGGCCGACGGTCATGCATCGCACAGCATCAACAGCGCCGGCGGCACCGAGATCAGCGGTGCGGCTGCTGTGCGGCGCGCTGGTCGGCGCAGCGGGATGGATCGGCACCTGGACGTTGTTCGGCGGCATGGCTGCACCGGCCCTGGTTGCCGCCATCGGCGGGGCCGTCCCGCCGTCGAGTGCTCGCCGGCGGCGGCGTCGGCTTGCTGGGGACTGCTGGCAGGCGTGGCCGCGACTGCTCGCTGAGATTCGAATCTCGGTGGCACAGCGGGGCCAGTCGATTCCTGCCGCACTGTTCGCTGTGGGCGCTCACGCCCCCGCCCACATGCGCCCGGCTTTCGGCGAAGCGGAGCGCAGCTGGTCGTTGAACACGGATTTCGAAGCCGCCTTGCGCGTGCTCAAGACCTCACTGGCCGATCCGACCGCAGACGCCGTGTGCGAGACACTGCTCGCCGCCTATCAGATCGGCGGCGTGCGCATCGAGGCCCGCTTGCGCGCGCTGGCCGAAGCGGCCCAAGCGGAGGCCGCGGCGCGAGCCGACGCGCGGGCGAAGCAGGCCGGCGCACGGTTCGCACGCAGCTTCGTGGCAGCCGTACCAGCGTTCATGGCGGTGATCGGGTTGAGCATCGGGCGCGGGCGCCAGGCCTACGAATCGGGCGGAGGTCAAGTGCTGGTGGCACTCAGCGTGGCAGCGGTGGCCGGCTGCTGGCTGTGGGCCGGGCGCATGATGGCGATTCCCGCACGCAAGCGGGTGTTCCTACAATGACCGATACGGCCGATACGGCCGATACGCCGACGCTCAGCCGGCGCGCCGCGATGGCGGCCAACGCGGATGTCCAGCTTGCTCAGCGCCTGCTCGAAGCGGGGAGCTCTCAATCCCCATTCGATTTCCGTGCACGACAGCTTGGCGGTGCCGCCGCCGCTCTCGCCGCTTCGGGCGTGGCGCTGAGTGTTGTCGGCGTGCGTCCATGGCTCGCGCTCACTGCTGCGATGTTCGTGGCCGCTGTCGTGTTCGGCAGCGTGGAACAGCTTCTCGGAAAGTCGATTGCTGCACGGCGAACGCAGATCACCGAGGAGCTTCCGATCGTCGCCGAGCAGATCGGCATGCTGCTGGCCAGCGGTCTCTCTTTGACCAGCGCGCTGGACGCTGCGGCTCGGCGCGGCCGTGGCCTCTGCGCTGACGGTCTGAAGACCGTCGGCGCACGCGTTGCCGGCGGAGTACCTGCTGAGATTGCGCTGGCCGAGTGGGCAGATCGAGCCGGGTCAGCTGAGATCCGCAGGTTCGTGGGCGTGCTCACCTTGCACGAGGACACCGCAGACATGGCCGCGTTGGTGTCCGAGGAAGCTCGAGCCTCGCGGATGGAGGCGCACCGGCGTCTCATCGCGCACATCGAGCGCCGAAGCGAACAAGTGTGGATTCCCGTCACCGTCGCCGCGCTGGTGCCCGGATGCGTGCTGCTGGCGATTCCGTTCAGCGACGCCCTGCGTGGCTACACGGCGCTGTGACGGCGCCATCTGCTCATCGGTGCCTCAGCGCAGGCCCAGAAAGGACCATCCCATGCACACCGCCTCCGTCGTCTCACACCTCAGCTTCCAGATCACGTCGCACCTCCGGCAGTGGTTCGTCGAGTCTGCAGCCGCTGTGCCCGTCGGGCTGAGCAGCACGCTGGCCACGGTGGTGGCAGCGGCGCTGACGGTGTCTGCGACGAGACACTGCGCGGCTCAGCGCGGCGCAGCCGTCGTCGGCATCCGCACGGCGCTGCATCGCTGGCGTGGGTCCCGAGCAGTCGGCCGGGATCGCAGTGGCACGGCACGAAGCGAGCGGGGCGAGGGTGTGATCTCTGCGGCGATCGCGGTGCTGATCATCGCCTCGCTCGGCGCGCTCATGTGGGTCGGCTTCAAGGAGCTGTGGGAGAGCGCCGAGAAGTCGACCAATGACGAGATCGTGAAGATCGGCAGATGAGCCGGCAGCGCGATGAGCTTGGCGTCGGGCTGGTCGCCTTGCCTTGGGCCGTGCTGGCATACCTCGTGTTCCTGATGCTCGCGGTCCAAGTAGCGGTGTACTTCTACAGCACGTCGGTGGTCACCGCCATCGGCTACGACGCAGCACATCGAGCAGCGCACCGAGGCGGCGGCGTCTCCGCTAGGGCCGATGCCGAGCGCTGGCTGCGATCGCGCATAGGACCTGCCGTCGAGATCATGTCGCTCCGCTGGACCGCCACCGCTGAGACGATTGCTCTGGAGCTGACAGCAAGGCCGCCGAGTGTGCTCATCAACACATCGGCAGTGATCGGCCGCCGAGACGTCGAGCGCCGTTTCGAGATCAGGCGCGAGTCGGCTCGCTTCGGCGGCGTGTGGTGAGACGTGCGGTGCGTGGCGAAGACGGACTCACCGGTGCAGAGATGCTGCCCTTCGCCGTGCTGGTCTTTGTCGGCGGCACCTTGGTCTTCGCCCAAGCATGGGCAGCGCTGGACGCAAAGATCGCCGCTGTCGCCGGCGCGCAGGAGGCCGCACGGACCTTCGTGGAACATCGTGGGCCTCGCTCCGCCGATGCGGCAAACGCCGCTGTCGATGCCGGCGTGCAGGCCATGTCCGGCTATCGACTCCGTGGCGAAGGCTCGGTGCAACCCGTCGGCGCGGCCCGGCTGAGACGCTGCGAACGGGTGACATTCGAAGCCGTACGAGAGGTGCCGCGCCTCGCGTTGCTGCGCGGCGGCTGGTCTCCGGTCGTCGTCCGCGCTCGATCCAGCGAGCTGGTAGATCCCTTCCGGCACAGCCTCGACGGGAAGGCGCCCTGTGTTGGGTGACGGGCGGCGAGGCGAACGTGGTTCCGTGCTGCTGCTCGTTCCTGTCGGCGTGCTCATCGTGGCTTTGCTGGGAAGCATCACGGTCGACAGCACCGCTGCCTTCCTCGCGCAACGCGAAGCACAGGCTGCGGCCGCCTCGCTCGCCAATGAGCTCGTCTCGCTCGCGGTCGACGAGCGCCGGCTTCGCCTGCACGGCGCGTACCGACTCGATGACGCACGACTGCGTCAGCTCAGCGGATGGAGCCGCGAGCGAGCGCGTGAGCAGCTGTCGGCGATCTTCGAGCCCGGATCGGTGACGGTCACCCTTCGTACGGCGGGTCCGGCGGCGGTGCGGGTGTCGGTGGCCGGCTCGGCGCGACGAGTCGTCGGCTTGATCGGGAACGTCAGCGGGCAGTCGAGCCGGCCCGTCGCGGCCGAAGCGGTCGCGCACATGCGACTCTCCGCGTAGTCCGATGAGCATGTTCGCAGGCCCGACTGTGCGCGGCGACGGTGCGGGCCAAGCCGTCCTCGTCAAGCATGCCGTCGGCGCGATGCGGCGACGCCTGCATCACGAGGCCCAGGTCCTCTGCGCTGCGCGGCTCGAAGGCGTGGTCGAATGCGTCGGGCTGGACGAACTCGACGAACGCTGCGAGCTGCGACTGCGGTACGTCGAAGCGGTCACCCTCGCCGAGCAGCCGCCGCTTGGGGCCTACGAGGTGCTCGACGTGCTCATCGAACTCGGCAGGACCGTCGCCCAGCTGCATGCTCGCGGCATTCGGCACGGCGCGCTGCGCGCCGAACACGTCCTGCTGGCGCCACCGCACCGCCCCGTGCTCTGCGGCTTCGGCGAGGCCACCGGACCATCCGACCAATCCCAGCATCCCACGAGCGTCGATCTCGCCGCCATCGCCGTCATCGCTGCCTCCGAACTCGCACGCGCCCATGACGCGACGACCGAGTCCGGCGAGCGCCGCTGCTGCGTCGAGGCGCAGGTCGCCGCTGAGCGCCTTGCGCGGGCGGCGGGATCGGCTGACAACCACAGCGACCCGTTGGCGGAGTGGCTCGCACGCCTGGACCACATTCGCAGCTCTCGCAGGGCCGAGTCGCCGTCAACTTCCGGCGGTTTCACACCTGCCCGGCCATTCGCTGAGACTTGGGCACACGCGCCGTCGCAACGCTCAACACACCGGGCGACAGACCAACCGGCACACGCTGCAACGCACGCTCCGACGCCCTCGTCGACACACCCTCGCGACGAGCTTCGGGAGCGACTGCGGACCCAAGTCACGAATCGGACGCACGGCACGCATTCGGACATGTCCCATGATCGCGCTGCTGCATCGACCGAACTGAGTCATGACGAAACAGCGATGCCCGAACGACGCCGCGTCGTGCCTTGGGCAGCGCTGGCGGCGGTGCTGGTGGCCGCATCGTTCGTCGCGTGGCGTGCATTGGTGAGCAGTGGCGCGGGTGTTGCTGCCGCCGACCGGCCGGCCGCAAACGACGCGACGTCGACTGCCATGAGCGCTTCGCTGCGGGTCGGCACCGCAGCTGATGCAGACCATGCCGGCATGGGCGACGCCGGCACCGACGGCTCTGACGCGCACATCGCCGCCACGAGCAGCGGCGACGGTCGCGATCTGCTCGGCTCGGCTTCGGCCACCGAGACCAGCGCCGGCGTCCGGGCCTCACGGTCCGATGGCGCGACCTTGATCTACGGCACCGACGACGGCAGCGCTGACAGCCCTCAAGGCGGCCGCACCGGACACCTGGCACCCGGCGATTGTGCCCGGCCGCTCGATGCCGAATCCCGTGCGCCCGTCGGTCACGCGGACAGTTCGGCCAACAGGGAACGGTCAGACCTCCGTGCAGTTGCGCCAGGCGACGAGAGCACCGCCGACCGCGATGACGACACGGCTCGACACAACGGCCAGATCGATGCCGGCAATGCCGCTGACGCTGCTTGGGAGGTGCAGTACGCGGACGTCCGCGGCGACGGCTGCCTCGTCGCCGTGTACGTCGGCGCACCTGCCACCGACTCAGACGTCGAGACGTCCGGTGCTGATGCCCCCGCAGCGCGGGTGCGCTCGCCTGACGGCGAATGGACCGTCGGTGCTGTCGGCGATCTGGTGGCCATCGGCAACTGGGCCTGCGACGGCCGCTCCACGGTGGCCGCCGTCAGCCCGAGCACGGGCATCGTCAGCTTCTTCGGCTCGTGGCCACGCTCGGGACAGCCGGTCATGCCGACGCGAGTTGCTCACGTTCCGTTCGAGGCCACAGCAGTCTCGGTGGTCAGACCCACAGCAGCAGTTGCCGGTCGCGCAGACGGGTCGTGGGCGCCTTCAGCGCCGGACGGCTCTGCGAGTCAGGAAACACCGGAAGCGTGCGACGCGCTGGTCGTCCACTACGGCGAACTGAGTCTGACGGTCGCTCGATTCGAGCCTGCCGCCAGTGCAGCTTCATGGCTGCGCCGAAGATGACGGGAAGCCTGCGAGGGGTCAGTGCTCATCTTGGCTCAGCCCGTCTTGGCCTGTCTTGCAGCCCGCTCCAACCGGCTACCCAGCTCGCTCTCGCGGGTCGAGTCTGAGCGCCACCTCGTTGGCGAGCAGTCGCCCGCGTGCCGTCAGCCTCACTCGCCCACGCGTGCTGGGCGCCACCAAGTGCGCTACATCGTCGGGCACCACCTCGGCAGGGACACCGGCAGACGTGCGCAGCGCAAGCTGCAGCGACTCCACGCGCCGCTCGCGGACGTTCAACTGCTCGGTGCCCGCAACAGGTGAAGCACCGGTCGAGACTGCTGCTATGAAGCGCTCCGGGGTGCGGAGGTTCCAGTAGCGGCGTCCGCTGCGGTGACTGTGCGCAGCGCAGCCGATGCCCGCGTACTCGCCCTGCTGCCAGTACAGCAGGCTGTGCCGGCACTGCGCGCCCGGCCGCGCCCAGTTGGAGATCTCGTAGTTCACATAGCCGGCACTGGCCAGCAGCTCGTCCGCGAGCAGGTACTTGTCGGCCATGTCGTCATCGTCGGGGCGCCGTTGCGGATCGTCCCCGAGCGCAGTGCCGGGCTCGGGAGTCAAGCCGTACACACTCAGATGGTCGGGCTCGAGGTCGATGGCAGCGACAAGCGTGTACTGCCAGTCAGCCGGCGACTCCGCGACCGAGCCGTAGATCAGGTCCAGACTGAGCCTGTCGATGCCTGCGCAGCGGACGGCATCGACCGCAGCTGTCACCATCGCGGGGCTGTGGCGGCGGCCCAGCGACTCGAGCACCTCAGCAACCGCGGACTGCACGCCGAGGCTGATCCGATTGACGCCCAGTGACCGGTACTCGCGCATCTGCTCAGCGGTGACGAAGTCCGGATTGCACTCCACGGTGATCTCCGCCCCTGGTGCGACCGGCAACTCCCCGAGCACGTCGCCGATCGACGGCGGCGGCACCAGGTTCGGCGTGCCGCCGCCGAAGAACACCGATGTCACCGCCGGCATGTCGGCTGCCAGCTCCCGAGCCTGCCGGCTGCAGCAGGCCATGTAGTCGTCAATGAGGTGGCGCCGGTCTGTCCAGGTCGCAAATGCGCAGTAATCGCAGCGATGCGAGCAGAACGGAATGTGGCAGTAGACGCCGAAGTCCTGCGGAGCGCCGACGCGCATCTCAGTGCTTGCGCCGCCAGTTCCAGCGGCGCGCCGAGGGGTGATCACCGTCGAGTTCGTCGCTGGGCGACTCGACATGCGCAGTCGCGACGGCTCTGACGTTCACGTGCTCGCCGCGCTCAGCGGCCACTTCAGCGAGCAAGGCGGTCTCCGACTTCGACAGCTTCTTCGGGATGTCCACTCGCACCACCACGTGCAAGTCGCCGCGTCCGCGCCCGTTGGCGCGAGGGACGCCCAGTCCGTTCAGACGAATGGTGTCGTTGGGTTGCGTGCCCGCCTTCACCTCCAGTTCCCGAGGCCCGTCCAGCGTGTCGAACGACACGGTGGTGCCCAGCGCTGCCTGCAGCATCGTCACCGGCAGTTCCGCCAGCAGCAGATCGCCCTGGCGGACGAATTCGTCAGACTCCGCCACCCGCAGATGTACGTACAGGTCGCCGGCAGGTCCGCCGCGCGGACCGACCGGTCCCCGCCCGCCGAGGCGAAGCGTGGCACCGGTGTCGACGCCGGGCGGCACCCGGATGACGATCGACACAGTTTCGGCCAATCGGCCGTCGCCACGGCAGGACCTGCACGGCGCCGCAATCTCCTCGCCGATGCCCCGACAGCGAATGCACGGCGCTGTGGTCACCATCTGGCCCAGAAAGCTCTGGCGTACCTGGCGCACCTGACCGACGCCGTCGCAGTCGCGACAGACCGTCGGCGCTGTTCCCGCCGCTGCGCCCGAGCCGCCACAGTCAGCGCACGAGACTCGCGTGCCAATGTCGATCGGCCGGTCGACGCCGAAGATCGCCTCTGCGAATTCGAGATCGACCACGATTTCCTGATCGTCGCCGCGAGGTGGGCCTGACGCACGGCCACGTCGTCCGCCGCCGAAGGGATTCCCTCCGAAGAACGACTCGAAGATGTCGCTGAGATTGCCGCTGAAGTCGAAATCGAACCCTTGCCCGCTCGCGCCGCCTCGCAATCCCTCGTGGCCGTAGCGGTCATAGGTCGCACGTGCCTTCGGATCAGACAGCACCGCGTAGGCCTCGCTGATTTCCTTGAAGCGCGCCTCCGCGCCTGCATCTCCTGGATTCGCGTCGGGATGGTGCTCGCGCGCCTTGCGCCGGTAGGCGCGCTTGAGGTCGTTCTCGCCGGCATCGCGGCTCACGTCGAGCAGCTCGTAGTAGTCAGAGGGCATCGGCGGCAGGGCTATCGGTGTCTCGGCTGTGTTTGTCCTGGTCGGGCTTGCCGCGACTGGGCCTGCCGGTGCGCAGTGCTGCCGGCCCGCGCTGAGGAGCGGTCGCTCTCGCCGTCCCCGAGTGAGGCCGATAGCCGCCTGCTCACGGTATGAACGGCCGCCAGCGCCTTCGAGTAGTCCATACGCGTCGGCCCGAGCAGTCCCACGCTGCCGACCGTGCGGCCGTCCACTTGGTAGGGCGCGACCACTACCGAGCAGTCGGCCAGCGGCTTCATGCCGGTCTCTGAGCCGATCGCAACGCTCAGTCCGCGGTCCACGAGGCTTCGCAGCAGCGTCACCACCATCAGCTGCTCCTCGAGCACTGTCAGCACGGAGCGCAAAGACGACGCTGCCTCGAATTGCTCCGTGATTTTGGCCGTGCCGCCCACATAGAGCTCGCTCGGGGCCGGCGGGTCGTCATTCAGCGCAGCTATCGCTGCTTTCACCAGAGCGTCCGTCGTTGCATCGCCGGTTTCGAGCACCTCCTGCGACCGCAATCTGGCACGCCCCACGAGCGCATCAGCCAGCACTGCCGAGGCTGCGCCCACCGCCGGCCCTCTGGCTGCGTCCGCCAGCTCCCGGTTGCTGTAGACGTCGACGTAGGTGCGATCAACCGCACCTGAGGACATCACCAGGACGACGAGCAGCCGGCCGCCGCCCAAGTCCACCAGCTGGGCGGACCGGATGCTGTCTTGGTCGTGGCGCGGCGCCACGACCATCGCCGCGTACTCGGTCAGATCAGCCAGCAGGCGGCTGGTATCTGCCAGCAGCTCCTCGAGCTGACCTTGAGCGTGAGCGAAGAACGCGCGCACTTGCCGAACTTCGGTGTTGTCCAGTGAGCCCGGCCCGAGGGCGTCCACAAAGTGCCGGTAGCCGGCTTCGGTGGGCACACGGCCGGCACTGGTGTGGGGCTGCGTGAGATAGCCACCCGCTTCGAGCGCGGCGAGCTCGTTGCGGACGGTCGCAGGCGACACGTCCAAGTGCGTCATCTCCAACACCGCCGTGGAGCCGACCGGTTGCGCGTTCTCGATGAAATGCTCGACCACCGCCTGCAGCACGGTGGCTCTGCGTTGGTCCATCACGCCTCCGCGGCCGACGCCGCACGCGGCTCATCGGCAGCTGCGGGCAACGCGATGCTACCGATGCCCGGTCGGCCGAGGACTTGCAGGTCGAGAGGATTTACTGGTCGAGCCGCAGCGCGGAAACGAAAGCCTCGTTGGGCACCTCGACACGTCCGATGGCCTTCATGCGCTTCTTGCCTTCTTTCTGGCGCTCGAGCAGCTTGCGCTTGCGGGTGATGTCACCGCCATAGCACTTCGAGAGCACGTCTTTGCGCTTGGCCTTTACTGTCTCGCGTGCAATGATCCGACCGCCGATGGCGGCTTGGATCGGCACGTCGAAGAGCTGGCGCGGGATGAGCTCGGCCAACTTCGCCGTGATGGCCTTGCCGTAGGCATATGCGGCATCGCGATGGCGGATCGCCGAGAAGGCGTCCACCGACTCGCCGTTGAGCAGCAGGTCCACCCGCACCAGCCGCTCGGCGCGGTAGCCCGCGTGGTCGTAGTCGAGGCTGGCATAGCCTTGGGTGCGGCTCTTGAGCTGGTCGAAGAAGTCGGTCACCACCTCGGCCAAGGGCAGTTCGTAGCGCAGCTCGACGCGTTCGGGCGACAGGTAGTCCATCGAGGTCATCGAGCCTCGGCGCGACTGGCACAGGTCCATGACGGTCCCGGTGTACGCGCTTGGCGTCAGCACCGACACCGTCAGCATCGGTTCGGCGATCTCGGCAACCTGCGACGCGTGGGGCAGCTCCGAGGGGTTGTCCACCTCCAGTTCGCGGCCGTCGTCGGTACGAACCCGGTAGGCCACTGACGGCGCAGTCGCGATCAGCGAGAGGTCGAACTCGCGTTCGAGCCGTTCTCGCACGATCTCCATGTGCAGCAGGCCCAAGAAGCCGCAGCGGAAGCCGAAGCCGAGCGCGCCCGAGGTCTCGGGCTCGAAAGTCACCGATGCATCGTTGAGCCGCAGCTTCCCCAGCGCATCGCGCAGCTCCGGGTACTCGTCGCCGTCAATCGGGTACAGCCCGCAGAACACCATCGGCTTCGGGTCGTCGTAGCCTGCCAGCGGTGCCTCGGCCGCGGCGCCGGCCAGCGTCACGGTCTCGCCGGAGCGAGCCTCGGCCACGTCCTTGATGCCGGCGATCAGGTAGCCCACTTCGCCGGGGCCGAGCATGTCGGCCGGGGTCTGGGCAGGCAGACGCAGTCCGATTTCCTCGCACAGGTGCGTGCCGCCCGAATGCATGAAGCGGAGCCGGTCACCGGCGCGCAGACAGCCGTTCACGACGCGCACCGAGGAGACCACGCCACGGTACTGGTCGAAGTACGAGTCGAAGATCAGCGCCTGCAGAGGTGCCTGCGAGTCGCCGCTCGGCGCGGGAATCCGCTCCACGACAGCGTCGAGCATCGCCGCCACCCCGTCGCCGGTCTTGGCCGAGATGGCCACCACTTCGCCCGCATCGATGCCCAGCACTCGCTCGATCTCGGCTGCGTACAGCTCGGGTTCGGCCGCGGGCAGGTCGATCTTGTTGAGCACCGGCACGATGGCGAGATCCGATTCGAGAGCGAGGTAGCAGTTCGCCAGCGTCTGGGCCTCGATGCCTTGAGCGGCGTCCACGAGCAGCACGACGCCTTCGCACGCTGCCAGCGACCGGCTGACTTCGTAGCCGAAATCCACATGGCCGGGCGTGTCGATGAGGTGCAAGGTGTGGCCGCGCCAGTTCACCCGCACGTTCTGCGCCTTGATGGTGATGCCGCGCTCGCGCTCCAGCTCCATCGAGTCGAGATACTGCGCGCGCATCGACCGCTCCTCGACTGCACCGGTCAGCTCCAAGATTCGGTCCGACAGCGTGGACTTGCCGTGATCGATGTGAGCGATGATGGAAAAGTTGCGGATCGATCCGGTGCCGGCGCCGTCCAGCGGGACACCAGCCGCTTGGGGCACGTGGGGCATCGCAGGTGGCACGGTACCCTCCGAATCCGTTTCCGAGACGGAGAGCATGCCTTCGTGGCCAACATCAAGAGCCAGATCAAGCGCAACCGCCAGAACGAGACGCGTCGGCTGCGCAACCGCGCCGTGCGCTCAGAGCTGCGGACCCGCGAGAAGGCAGTCGTGCAGGCAGCCGAGGCGGGCGAACCCACCGACGACCTGATCCGCTTGGCCCAGGCGCGGCTGGACAAGGCCGTCTCCAAAGGCGTCATCCACCGAAACGAAGCAGGCCGGCGCAAGTCCCGCCTCACTGTGCACTCCGCGACGCGCGGCGCGAACGAGAGCTAGCGAACCGCTCAGCCGGCACCTGCGGCGAGCCGAGCGCAGAGAATCTCCGCGACGCAGCGAGCGTCCAGACCTGATCGCCCGCGCATGTCCACGTCGGCTTGGGCGAGCAGTTCGACGGCACGCGCGATGCCGTCCGTGCCGCGCCGTCGGCAACCGGCGAGCGCCTTGCGAGCCGGGAACGTCGAGCCGCGCAGGCCCAGCAGCGCGGCTGCAGCCTGCTCGTTTGCTGCCGCGGCGCCGTCGAGGCGGGCCATTCGCGTGAAGTGATTGACGACGGATGCCGTGACCGCCAGCGGGTGACGGTCTGCACCCCACATGCGCTGCAGCACCGCGAGCGTCGTGCTGACATTGCCGCTGTCGATGGCGTCGGTGAGCTCCCACGGCGGGACGTCGCCCTCCGCACCGAGATACGGTGCGATGTCGTCGGCGCCGAGGCGGGCATCCTCGCCGAACACCGCCGCAAGCGTTTCGAGCACTGCCGAGAGCCGGTTGAGTTCGGCCCCGAGGTGGTCAACAATGCTGGCTCGGGCCCGGGGATCGAGCTGAACCGCTGCCGCGGCGAGCTGCTCTTCGATCCACGATCGGCGTTGGCGTGCTCCGCCCGGCACGCCGGAAGCGACATGACTGCCGCCGGCTTGTTCGACCGCCGTGACGAGCGTGCGTGGCACCGGGCTCGAGTCCCACTCGAGTACCAGGTCCGTCGTCGGGCACGGGTCGCTGAGCCACGCGATGAGCGGGGCGATGCCCGCGGCGCCGAATCGGCTGCAGCCTCGGGCGACGACCACACGGTGGGTGGCCAGCATCGGCGGCGTCGAGGCAGCAATGACGACGTCGTCGAGGGTGTAGTCCTCACCCGCGTACTCGTCGAGCACGTCGATGCGGTCGGCTTCGCCCGCTGCCTCGGCGACGGCGGCTCGAACCGCTTCGGCGGCCAGAATCTCATCGGCACCGCTGATGAGCAGCACCGTTCCGCCGGGCATCAGCGCTGTTCCCTCGCCCATTGCGCGGCCTGTACCGCCTGGCCCGCTCTCACGCTGGTACTACTCGCAACGATGCCCGCTCTGCGTGATGCTTGTGTCATTGCCCTTGCCGAAGTTCGGACCGCTCGACGCCCCCACCCCAAGCCGCGGTGTCTGCCGCTGCAGCAGTGCACACCTGCAGGACGCCAACATTACATGCGGTGCCGACTGCCGTTCGCTGATGCCGGCTCGGCTGCGACCGCCAGCCGCTCCCCTGCGGGCTCGATGAGCAGCCCTGCCACGGTGACCGGCTCGGCGACGGCCTCATAGGGCACCCGGCCGCCGAGACCTGCAGGCGCGAGAACATACGCGACTTCGACGCGCGCGTCGAGGGCACGCACCGCCTCGCGACCGGCACGGCTCGCCGAGCGCGCCACGAGCACCTCGATGTGTTCGATGCCTGCCGCAGCGAGGCGGTCAAGCGCTCGTGCGGGATCGGGCCGGTCCACAACCACCATCGTCGGATTCGTCTGCACGACGCTCAGGTGAGCACCAGACGGCGGCGGCTGTCGATGGGCGCTTGCCGCAAGCCAGACACCGATGCCGGCACCGGCAATCGCCAGCCGGCGCGTGGTGGCCAAGAGCGAGCGCACAGCGCGACCGCGCTCAGCATGGTCGCCTTCGACCCGCCGACCCGCCACCAGCTGCGCCACCGCGCAGGCCCCGATACAGCAGGCGAGCACCAAGCCGGCCGGCACCAGCTCTGGCACTTCGATCTGCGGCCAACCCAGCGAGGCACCCCAGCGCGCCACGCCGGCGACCCAGCCCAGCATCAGCTCTGTCGGCACGTGCAGCAACGAAGCGACGGCGTCACCGGCGATGCCGCCTGCCAAGCCGCCGATGAGCCCCCAGACCATGGCCGGGCCTGCGACGGGCCCGGCAAGGACGTTGGCCGGGATGCTGACGAGCGGCAGCGAGCCGAACACTGCGAGCTGTACCGGCAGCACGCCCGCTTGAGCGCACAGCGTGGCTGCAAGCGCCAGGCGCAGCCATTGCGGACCCCGCAGCAGGCGCGAGACGCGACCGGCACCGATCACGATCGCGGTCGTCGCGGCAACCGAGAGCTGAAAGCCGACGGACCGAACGAGCAACGGGTCTGCAAGTACCAGCACCGTCACCGCGAGCGCCAACAGGCGAGGCGCCGAAGCGCGGCGGCCCACTGCGTGGGCGCCGACGGCGAGCGTGGCAAGCACGCAGGCCCGCAGCACGGAGGGCTCGCCCCTGGTCAGCACGGCGAACTGCAGCAGCAACAGCGCGACGGCGACCAGTCGGGCCCGGGGCGGCAGCCGGGTCAGCAATGGCGCGAACAACAACAGGACGAACGCCACGTTCGAGCCGGACACGGCGAGCAGATGTGTGAGCGACGTCGCCCGAAAATCGTGGACCACTTCCGGAAGCTGACCTCGGTCGTCCCCGTACACGAAACCGGCCAGCAGCGCAGCATCTCGCTGCGACAGCGATTCGCTGGACGCTTCGACGAGGCTGCGCAAAGAGTTGGCGATGCGAAACGGCGCACCGCCGCCGTCGAGGCGTTGCGCAGTGTCGATGTCTGCCGTTCCCGCCAGATGACGAGGCCACATGAACGGCCGCTCTGCCGGCTCGGCGGCCGTCGCGGTCCCGCTGACGCGCCAGCGCTCTCCCATCGCTGCGTCTTCGAGGCGCCATGCCGCCGGCCCACGAGCCCGGCCTTCCCAGCGGTGCTCGACACCGTCGATGGTGGCGCGAATCGGCACCGTCAGCGCCCCGTGGTGCCAACGCGGATCACCGGCGAGCAGCACGTCGCCTTCGAAGCTCCCGCTCGGCGGCGCGCTCAGCCCGACGAGCTGGGTCCCCATTGCTGTCGCCGCCCAGATCATCAATCCGACGGGGATCAGCACCCGAGCACGGCTCGCGATCCCCATCGCGCACAGGCACATGCCCAGCGCGGTGCCCCACCACCTCGGCACCTCGGGCGCCCACAGCGCCCCCAACGCTGCGGCGCACGCACCTGCCACTAGCCACCCGTCGGCGACGGCACTCAGAGCCCCAAAGCGCCGAGGAGCTGCACGCGCCGCGGCGACCTGTCGTGGATCGACTGCTGCGCTCGGCGCCTCAGACGGTTGCATGCGGACGCAGCTGAGCGAGCTTGGACGGTCCGATCCCAGGCACTCGCTCGAGTGCGTCGAGCGTTGCGAACGGTCCATGTTCGTCGCGGTAGTCGACGATCCTCGCTGCCAGAGCCGGGCCGATGCCCGGCAGTTCCTCGAGTTGGGACGCAGTCGCCGTGTTGACGTCGATCAGTGCCGACGACGTTGCGCCCGTTGCGCCTCGGGACCCGGCGAAGCCAGCCGGAGACTGCTCCCCTTGTCTGGGAACGTACACTTGCTGCCCGTCACGAAGGCGCTCGGCCAAGTTGACCGCCGCAAGGTCGGCATCGGCATGCGTGCCGTCGGCTGCGTCGAGCAGGTCGCCCACCCGATAGCCGGCCGGGACCTCAGAGAGACCGGGTCGTTGCACTGCACCGGCAAGGTGTACCTGCAGCATCGACGGTGCCGTGGTCGCTACCGGCGGCGGGGCATCGGCGGACGCAAGCGGCAGCTCCACGGGTGCGGGAGCGCCGTAGCGAACGCCGGCCAGAAAGGCCACCACCGCGATCGCGCAGACGGCGCCCAGCAGCAAGGCGAGCGGCTTCCAGCCGACCCGACGCGCAAACGCGGCCGTTTCAGAGGCGACGTCGCGCCAGTCCGTCCGAGTTTCAGGATCCGTCGTCGCCATGAGCGCAACTCCCATTCGGACCGTCTCTGCGGGCAGTCTCCTCTGGCAGCCTGAGTGAGCAACTGTCAGTTTCGGCGGGCCCGGCGCCGCAGGTCACGTGCTGTGGGTGAACACCATTGCCTTGGGCGGAACTTTCACTGCTCGCAGCCGCAGCGATGCGGTGCCCGCGAGCGCCAGACAGGCCACGCCCCAACCGCCGAAGAGCCAACGCGGACCTGCCCAGCCGTACAGCGGCGGACCTGCCAGCGCAGCAGTGCCGGCGACTGCAAGGCCGATCGCCTCGAGCACTCCGCCACCCATGGCGGCGTGTTCAGCTCCAGTGGCCTCCAGCACCAGCACTTGGGCGCCCATCACGCTGTAGGACTCGGTGATCGCTTCTGCGATGCCGATGGCGATGAAGCTCGCCAAGCCGCCGATCCAGCCGTAGAGCACCACTGCAGGCACGAAGAGCAGCAACGCCGGAACTGCGACCCGGCCGCCGCCCAGTCGCTCCGCGAGGGCACCGGTGTAGGGCGGCAACGCGATCAGCGGGATGCCGATGAACAGCAGTCCGATCGCCAGCTCGGCCGACGACAGCCCCACATCGGTCAGGTAGCGGTCCACGGTCGCGTCGAAGATGCCGACTAGGCCCCAGACGCCCATGTGCACGCAGATGGCCGCTTGGACTCGCGGCCGCCGCAGCAGGTTGCCCAAGTGCGAATAGTCCACCGGAACGGCCGAGATCGGCGAGTTGGAGATCAACATCGCGGCGATGGGCCCGAGCACAGCCATCGACGCGCCGGTGAGCAGGAACGGCGCCTCGAAGGAGATGCCGCTGAGCGCCGCGCCGATGGCAGGCCCGGTGACGAAGCCCGCGACGCCGCACGACAGCAGGCCGCCAACCTTGGCGCCGCTGCCGCTGATGTCACGCCCGATCAAGGCCTTGCGCGCGACCAGGCTGAACAGCCCGAAACCCACGCCGGCCATCGCACGGCTCAACGTCAGCGACCACGCGGCCGACGCGAAGACGAACCCGAAGGAGGCCCCCACCGCGGCCAGCACCGAGGCCCAGGCCACGACGCGGTGGCGGCCCCGGTCCACCAGCGGCGACAGCAGCAACTGCGAGAACAATCCCGCAACGAATCCGGCAGCCGCGATGACACCCAGTTCCAGATGGCTGAGGCCGTAGCGGTCCTGGAGGTCCGCCAGTGTGGCGAACACGACGCCGAGCGAAGCAGTCACCAGGAACTGCGTGGCATAGACCGTCACGAACAGCACCGCCGCAGCGTATTGGTGCTGTCGCCTGGCCGATTCGCAACATCGCCTCGGCCATGATGGACTGCATGGCGGTGAGCGGCAGCAAAGCAATCAGCATCGAAGCGAGCAACGACACAGCAAGTGGTGTTGAACGGTGCTGCCTCAGCAACGGCAGGCGGCGGTGTGTGCGGTGATCGCCGGCGGAGATGAACCAGTTCCCGGCATCGATCGCGGGCCGGTCACCGCGTGGATGGCGGAGAGGACCCACATCGCTCCCCCGCTGCAGTTCGAGATCATCGCAGGCGGGCACTCGAACCTGACGTACCGAGTCACCGATGCCGCCGGCCGCCGCTGGGCGCTGCGCCGCCCGCCGCTGGCACACCTGCTCGCCGGCGCGCACGACATGGTGCGCGAGCACCGTCTGCTGTCTGCGCTGGCCCCCACCGAGGTTCCCACGCCCCCGGTGGTGGGTCTGTGTACCGATGTCCACGTCAACGGCGCCGACTTCTATGTGACCGAGTTCGTCGACGGTGCAGTGCTGCGCTCGCTCACCGACGCACAGATGCTGACATCCGAGGCCCGGGCGCAACTCAGCCGACGGCTGGTGGAGGTGCTCGCTGCCATTCACAGCACCGACCTGGAGGCAACCGATCTCGCCACCCTGGGTCGACCCGACGACTACGTCGCCCGCCAGCTGCACGTCTGGCGCCGCCAGTTCAACGCCATGACGTCACGCGACCTGCCGATCATCGAGCGTGTCCACGATCTGTTGGCTGCTTCGATTCCGCCGCAGATCGAGTCCACGCTCGTTCACGGCGACTACCGCCTCGACAATTGCTTGTCGACCATCGGCGGCGACGTGGCCGCGGTGCTGGACTGGGAGATCTCCACGCTGGGCGACCCGATTGCGGAGCTGGGCATACTGCTCGCCTACTGGGTCGAGGCGGGCGACGGGTTCGCACCCTTGGGCCATGACGCCACCACTGCGGCAGGCTTCTGGGATCGCGACCAGATGGCCGGTGCCTATGGCGAGCTGACCGGCCGGGATGTCGGCGACGTCGGCTGGTGCTTCGCGTTCGCCAGTTGGCGCCTGGCCTGCATCCTCGAAGGCGTGCATGCCCGTTATGCAGGCGGGGCCATCCCCGACATACCCCCCGAGGTCCGCGAGTTCCCGAACAGCGTCGCGGCGCTGGCCGAACGGTCTGAGCAGACCTTGGCGCACCTCTGAACGGACCGCGCGGCGACCTGCGTCAGCCGGCTTCGACGCTGCTCTCGACACCAGCGCCGACGGCCATCTCGGCAGCCATCCCTGCGGCAACCGCTGCCGAGGTCCACTATGGTGCGCGCTCACGGTGCAGGCGGCGAGCGCCATGCACGCCCGCCTGTGCGGCTGCGCCCACCGCGGACCAACGGTGACGAAGGAACCGCAGAACCGAGTCGACACACACAGGCAGACAGGATGAGCAGATGAGGGCAGACCGATGAAGGTAGACGGCGGCATCGGGGTCACCGGCGGATTCGACCACCTGATCGAGTCCAGCCGAGATCAAGAAGCGTTGGGCTATGACGGCTTGTGGGTGCCCGAGACCAGCCACGACCCGTTCACCATGCTGCCGCTCATGGCGCATGCGACGTCGACGGTGGACTTAGGCACGAGCATCGTGGTGGGCTTCGCACGCAACCCGATGTCGCTGGCCTACAGCGCCAACGACATCCAGCTGCTGTCGCATGGCCGCTTCATCCTGGGCCTCGGCAGCCAGATCCGCCCGCACATCACCCGGCGCTTCTCGATGGACTGGTCCAAGCCGGCCGCCCGCATGCGCGAGATGATCCTGGCGATCAAGGCCATCTGGAACTGCTGGAACAACGGCGAGAAGCTCAGCTTCCGGGGCGACTTCTACCAGCACACGCTGATGACGCCGTTCTTCGAACCGGGCGAGAACCCCTACGGGCCGCCGCGTCTAGCGCTGGCAGGCGTCGGCCCGCTCATGACCGAGGTTGCCGGCGAGACCTGCGACGTCTTCCTGTGCCACGGCTTCACCACCGAGAAGTACCTGCGCGAGGAGACCATCCCGGCGCTCGAGCGGGGCGCTGCGCGAGCGGGCCGGGATCCCAGCGAGATCACCATCTCCGGCCCGTCGTTCATCGTGACCGGCAACAGCCAAGAGGACATGGACACGGCGCGGCAGGCCACCAAGCAGCAGGTCGCGTTCTACGGCTCCACGCCGGCGTACCGACCAGTGCTGGACTGCCACGGCTGGGGCGATCTGCAGACGGAGCTGAACGCCATGTCGAAGGAAGGCCGCTGGGTCGACATGGCCAATCTCATCGACGAGGACATCCTCGCTGCGTTCGCCGTGGTCGCAGAGCCCGAAGACGTGGCCGCCGAGCTGAAGCGTCGGTTCTCCGACGTCGTCGACCGCATCAGCTTCTACGCGCCCTATCAGGGCGACCGCGCGCGTTGGCAGACGATCTTCGACGACCTGAAGCGCTAGTTCGCAGCGGTGCAGTCGCCCGAACGCTGAGCTACTGCGCGCCATGCAAGTCGCGTGCGCGCTTCAGTCACGCGTGGGTGCTGCAGAGCGGAGCGCAATCGGCAGCACAGGCCGCATCTGGGGCCCCGGCCACATCGGACGCAGCCGGCGCGGGACGGTGCAGCACTCCTGAGGTCGGACGGAGCTCCAGTTCGGCGCCCCCGGTCCCGTCGACCGTTTGAGCGGCGGCGTCCACGATCATGGAGTAGCCGCCTGGCTCATGTGGTGGCCAGAGCACCGAGACGCTGGGCCGTTGGGCGACGTTGGCGACAGCGGAGCGGCTCGCTGGGCAACGCAACACCTCGCCTTCGAGGCGCAGCGTCACGTGCCCGATGTGCGGGGTGGCATCGTCGCGCACCGTGACGATGTAGGCGGCCGTTCCGAAGTGCTCGAGCTGGCCGGCAATGTCTGCCGGTGCCACGGGAATGCTCATGCGGTACGAAGATAGACCCCGTGAGCGAGCGGGATCGCCGCGCTCAGACGACTGCGCTAGCATGTGCCCTGCCGGCTCGGCCCGTTCACGAGTGGCCAAGTCGTGGGCCTGGTCGTGACCGCAGGGTCTCGGGGCTATAGCTCAGTTGGTAGAGCGCTTCCATGGCATGGAAGAGGTCAGGGGTTCAATTCCCCTTAGCTCCACGGTGCTCCGGCGCCGCATCGCGCCGGCGCCCTAGCGCGACCCGCAACATCACGCCCGACTGCCGGGCTTGACGCCCCCCGAGGCCGCCTGTGGAGGCCAATAGCCTGCGCTGCACATGCTGTTGGCCGCATCGGCGCCGCCGCTGTTCACCGAGCTGGCGATCATGCTGGTTGCGGGAACGCTGATCGCTTTCGTTTCTGCACGCTTCGGTGTCGCGCCGATCGTCGGCTTCCTCGCTGCAGGCATCGTCATCGGGCCCAGTGGCGTCGGGCTCATCAGCGACGTCGACTTGGTCAATCAGGCAGCCGACATCGGCATCGTGCTGCTGCTGTTCACGCTGGGGATCGAGTTCAGCCTCGACCGGGTCCGGCGTTTCGCTTCCCTGTTCCTGCTGGGAGGGACGCTGCAGGTAGGGCTCACCGTTGGCATCGTGACCGGCGCGGTCGCCGCCTTCGGTGTCGAGTGGCGTACCGCCGTGTTCACAGGGCTGCTCGTATCGCTGAGCAGCACGGCAATCGTGCTCAAGGTGCTGGCCGAACGTCGAGCCACCACATCGCCGGTCGGCAACGTCTCGGTGGCGTTCCTGATCTTCGAGGACTTGGCGATTGTCGCCATGGTGCTGGCGGTGCCCTTGCTGGGCGGCCAAGCAGCCGGACCTGCCGACATGCTGATCGCCTTCGCCAAAGCCGCCGGCATCGTGGTGGCTGTCGTCGTCGTGGCGCGGACGCTGGTGCCGGCACTGCTGCGGACGGTGTCTCGATTCCAATCGGCTGACGTGTTCTTGCTGACAGTGCTGGCGATCTGCTTCGGAACTGCGTACGCCACCAACTTGCTCGATGTCTCGGTTTCGCTCGGGGCATTTCTTGCCGGGCTGATGGTGAGCGAGAGCCGCGTGGCATCGCGAGCACTCGGCGAAGTGATGCCGCTGCAGGTCCTCTTCTCGGCGACGTTCTTCGTCTCGATCGGCATGCTGTTCGATGTCGGCTACCTCGTGCGCAATCTGCCCGTGGTGCTCGGCTTGGCGGCCGCCGTGGCCGTCATCAAGCTGGTTGCCACCACAGCAGCTGCACTGGCGGTGCGACAGCCGCGGGCAGTGGCTGCATGCGCAGGCGTCGCGCTGGCCCAGATCGGCGAGTTCTCCTTCGTGCTCGAACGTGCCGGCGAGCAAGTAGGACTCACGCCGGCCGGCCTCGCTGACGGCACAGAGGCATTCATCGCCGTCACCGTGTTGCTGATGGCCTTCAGCCCCTTCGGCGCGCGCTGGGCAGTATCGCGGGCGTCACGCCCCACAGGCCAGAGCGAAGCCAGCCAATGGCCTGGCGTCGGCCACGGTCTGCCCGAGCCTGGGTCTGACCGTGACGAGCATCAGCCCTTGCAGGATCACGCTGTGGTCCATGGCTTCGGCCCCAGAGCACGTCACATCGTCTCGGCACTCGAACTCGCACGCATACCCCACACCGTCGTGTCGCTCGATCCCGCAGCACAACGATGGGCGTCAGCGACGGGGCGACGCGTCCTCGTCGGCGACGTGTCCCGTCACGTCATCGCCGAACGCGCCGGTCTGCGTGATGCACGCGTCGCGCTCGCTGTGGACAGTCCGCCGTCTGCGGTCGAGCAGTTCGCGCGGCTCGCCCGCGAGCACAATCCGAACATCGCCGTGCTGGCTTGGGCCGCGAACACTGCTGATGCGGCCGATCTCGAACGTGACGGACTGGTGGATCACGTCGTCGCCGAGCGACAGGCCGGCATCGACGCACTCATCGCCCACGTGCTCGGGCACTTCGAGCTGCCCGAACCCGACACCGAAGCCGTCACCCATGTCGTCCTCCACGCTCAGCGCAGCGACGAGCCAGCCGACGGCACCGCTGCCACCAGCACCGACCACGGTAAGTCTGGCTGCGCACCGAGCTGAGCGACCAACTCGCAGCTCCGTCGACGACGCGGGGCCCGACCACGGCCTGCAGGCCCGGCTGCGGCTACTGTGCTCGCATGGCTGCAATTGACCACCTCGTGTTTGCCGCGCCGGACCTCGACCCGGCGACAGCTGCTGTGGGAGCGCTCGTCGGCGTCAGCGCGGCGGCCGGCGGCCCGCACCCGGGAATCGGCACGCGCAACACGCTCTTGTCACTCGGCGACGAGGTCTACCTCGAGATCATCGCGCCCGACCCCGACCAACCAGAGCCGGCGAACCCGCGCCCGTTCGGCATCGACGATCTGAGCGCGCCGAGGCTCGTGGCCTTCGCCGTGCATCCAACCCAAGGCGAGACCATCGACGACGTGATTGCGGCGATGCGTGATTGCGGCGAGGACTTCGGCGATGTCGCTCCGATGAGCCGCCTCACGCCCGACGGCGAACAGCTCCACTGGTCGCTCGCCTTTCCCGCTGCCGGTCTCACAGACGGCGCAGCACTAGTGCCGTTCGTCATCGAATGGGGCGACACGACCCACCCGGCGACGGTGACGCCCGCAGGCTGCACCTTGGTGTCGATGTCAGCCACCCACCCCGACCCGGACCGCATCGGAGCTCTCTATAACAGCATCGGCCTCGGCACAGCGGTGTCAGTCTCAGCAGGCGACACAGCAAGCCTCCAAGCAGTGCTGTCCAGCCCGAAGGGCCGCGTAACACTGCGCTGAAGCACCGCACCTAGCGGTGTGCCGAGCGGTCAGAGCCTCTATCCGCCGGCTTTCGCACCCTCGGGCTCTAGCAACACGACGATTGCAGCCGCTGCCCTGTGCAACAGTCAGTTCCGCGACGACACACCTCGGGAACACCGAGCTTGATGCTGTCCGTTCACCCGTCGAGACTCCAGTCCACCGGTGGGCGGCCGGCGGCGATGAGTGCAGCGTTGGCGCGGCTGAAGGGCTTGCTGCCGAAGAATCCCTGACTGGCGCTGAGCGGCGACGGGTGAGCCGACTCGACGACCACATGACGGTTCAGGTCCACCAACGACTTCTTGCGGCGAGCGAACGCACCCCACAAGATGAACACGACACGTTCGTCTTTCGCGTTGACAGCCCGGATCACCTCGTCGGTGAAGGTCTCCCAGCCGGTTGAGCGGTGCGAGCCCGCCTGGCGAGCACGTACTGTCAGAAACGCGTTCAACAGCAGCACACCTTGGCGTGCCCAAGCCTCAAGGTTGCCATGAGCGGGCGGCTCGATTCCCAAGTCGTCACGCAGCTCCGAAAAGATGTTCTGCAACGACGGCGGTTGCGGGACTCCGCGAGGCACCGAGAAGCACAGCCCGTGAGCTTGCCCGGGGCCGTGATACGGGTCCTGCCCGAGGATCAACACCTTCACCTCCGCGTACGGCGTCGTGTGCAGGGCCGCGAACACTTGGTCCTCAGGCGGGTAGACAGTCCTGCTCGACCGTTCGTCGGCCACGAACTGCTGCAGTATCGGCCAGTAGGGCTTGTCGAACTCTGCCCGCAGTATTGGGTTCCAGTCCGTGCGTGGCATCGGACTCCTACCGCCGCAGCCGCATCACGAAATCGTTGCCGCCGCCGCTGCGGAGAGCTCGATACCGCGTCCGATGCGGGCCCGATACAGCTCCAAGTCCACGTCGTCGGCAGGCTTCTGGCCGCGCATGTAGCGGGCATACACACCGTGAATGATGCAAGCCGATTTCCAGTGGTTGAAGCTCACGTAGTACTGCAACTGCCCCAGATCGGCGCCCGTACACCGCTGGTAACGCTCGATGAGTTCGGCCCGTCCGACGAAGCCGTCCACCAGTGTCGGCGGATCCGCGCCTTCCAGAATATCGTCGCTCGGCTCGGCCCAGCCATTCAGCGCGTAGGCAAAGTCCGCCAGCGGATCGCCGAGGGTAGAGATCTCCCAGTCCAGCACCGCCTGCAGCTCGCCCTCGGGGTTGAACAGGCAGTTGTGCAGCCCGTAGTCGCCATGCACAACCCGGGCCGGGCCCTGTTGCGGCTTCCGTTCGGCCAAGAAGTCGTGCAACTCGTGTACGACTGGCGTGTCGTACTGCGCCGCATCCGCCGACGCCGTCCACGACCGATACCACGTGCGGATCTGGCGACCGACGTAGTCTTCCGGCTTGCCGAGTTCGCCCAAGCCGGCTTCGAGCGGGTCGACGGAGTGCAACGCTGCGAGCACGTCCATGAACGACGTGCCGACGTTGGCGCGGCCCGCGGCGGTGAGGTGCTCGCGCGCATCGGCCGACGCGAACAACGGCCTGCCCTCGACGTAGCTCATCACGTAGAAGTGGGCACCGGTGACCTCGGGGCTCTCGCAATAGCCGTACGCCGCGGCCACCGGCACATCGGTGGGGCCCAAGCCGCTGATGATCGTGAACTCGCGCCCCATGTCGTGCGCTTTGGGCAGTAGATCGCCCATCGGCGGCCGGCGTACCACCGCCACCGTGCCGTCGCCGGCTTTGAGCTTGTAGGTCAGATTGCTGTGCCCGCCTTCCAGCTGCGTCCAGGCGAACGGCGGCTCGAGGCCGTCGACGTTCTCGCTGATCCAGGCTTCGACGGCGGGCACGTCATAGCCGACGACTGCGGCGGTCGCTTCAGCGCCCTGCGCTTCCGGGCTGGACGTTGCCCGGTTCGCCCCTGCTCGATCTGGCGCCCCATCGGGCATCTCGCCTCCCGACATCTGACCTCCCCGTGGTCTCCCCTGGCGTTCCGCAAGCGGCCCATCGCGCTGTCGCCAGCAGACGTTGCCCTCTCGAGTCTGGCCTCGGCAACTGCGCGCTCGCGACCTCGTCGAGCGGCTCGGCCCACACACACTATGGCCGACCGTTGCTGCCGAAAGCCAACGCCGCTAACGGTGCCGAAGCTCCATCGAGCGGCCCGTGCAGTTGCCTTGCTCGGCATGTGAGGCGTGGCAGCCACAGACGCACCCCCACAGTCCGCAGTAGCGTCGCCGCCGTGGAGCGAGGCGACCATGAGGCCCACCCGGGCGATCCATCGGCAACGCTGACCTCGCCGCCTCAGCACATGACGCCCGAGCAGTTCCGCGAGCACGGCCGGGCGGTGATCGACTGGATCGCCGACTACTGGGAGCGGGTCGAGACGCTGCCGGTCGCCTCGACGGTGCAGCCCGGCGACATCCGCGCGCTGCTGCCAGATACAGCCCCGGAGCATCCCGAGCCGTTCGAGAACCTGCTGGCTGATCTCGACCGTGTGATCGTGCCGGGAGTCACGCATTGGCAGCACCCGGGCTGGTTCGCGTACTTCCCGGCCAACAGCTCGCCGCCGTCGGTACTGGCGGACACGGTGTCGGCCGGTCTGGGGCTGATCGGCCTGCTGTGGTCGGCTTCGCCGGCGGTGACCGAGGTGGAGAGCCACGTGCTGGACTGGCTGGTGGAGCTGATGGGCTTGCCGCAACACTGGAAGACCACGGCGAGCGGCGGCGGCGTGCTGCAGGGCAGCGCATCGGACGCCACCCATGTCGCGCTCGTCGCAGCCCGCCACCGTGCGGCACAGCGCAGCGGCCGTCACGCCGCGCACACGGTGGCCTACACCTCTGCCCAGGCCCACAGCTCGGTGTACAAGGGCGCCGGCGTGGCGGGCTTCGGGCACGTCCGCTCGATCGAGACCGACGAACGCCACGCGATGCGGCCCGACATGTTGCGGGACGCGGTCGCCGCAGACGCCTCGGCTGGGCTGGTGCCGGCCTTCGTCGGATCGACCATCGGCACCACCGGCACCACGGCCGTCGACCCAGTGCGAGCCATCGCCGCAGTCGCCGGCCAGTACAGCCTGTGGCACCACGTCGATGCGGCGTACGCAGGAACGGCGATGATCTGTCCGGAGTTCAGGGAGCACCTCGACGGCGTCGAACTCGTCGACAGCTACGTGTTCAATCCCCACAAGTGGATGATGGTGAACTTCGACTGCTCGGCGTTCTACGTCTCCGAACGCTCCGCGCTGACCGAAGCCTTGTCCATCGACCCGCCCTATCTGCGCAACGCGCACAGCGATGCCGGCAACGTGATCGACTACCGCAACTGGCAGGTGCCCCTCGGCCGGCGCTTCCGGGCGCTCAAGCTGTGGTGGGTGCTGCGCAGCTACGGCGCTCAGGGCATACGCCAACTAGTGCGCCACCACGTGGCCATGGCCCAGGAACTGGCGGAGCGGCTCCGCGACGACCCGCGCTTCGAGATCGTGGCGCCGCATCCGTTCTCGCTGGTGTGTTTCCGCTGCCGCGCCGCCGATGCCACCGACGAAGCCGCCCGAGCCGCGGACCGAGCCACCGATGCCGTCGCGGCGGCGGTGAACGGCAGCGGGACCGCGTACCTGACGCCGTCCCAGCTAGATGGGCGCAGCATCATCCGAGTGGCCGTCGGTCAGTCCCGCACCGACCGCGAGCATCTCGATCAGCTCTGGAAGACCATCAGCGAGGCCGCTGCTTGACGCTCGACACCCAGAGCCTCAGCCCGGCGGCTCGATGGCTTGCAGCGCGTCGAGCACGCGATCGTTCTGCGAGGCGGTGCCCAGGCTGATCCGCACGCCTTCGCCTTCGAAAGGCCGCGTCACGAGCCCCTGTCGTTCCAAGCCGACGAAGAGATCCATGGCGCGCCCGCCCACCGGCAGGTACACGAAGTTGGCCTGGCTCGGCACCGCCGGCCAGCCCAGCTCGGCCAGCGCTGCGCTGACGCGCTCGCGCTCTGCCACGATGCCGTTCACCCGTTCGGCCATCTCCGCAGCGGTGCCGGGTTCCAGCGAAGCGAGCGCAGCGGCCTGGGCGATGCCGCTCACGATGAACGGCAGCGCCACCTTGTCCAGCGCTGCGACGACACTGGGATGCCCGACGCCGTAGCCGACGCGCAGGCCGGCCAGCCCGTAGGCCTTGGAGAACGTGCGCAGCACGAGCGCGTTGGGGTGCTGCGGCAGCAGCGCCTCAACGGGGTCGGCCACCGCCGGGTCGGTGACGAACTCCCGGTATGCCTCGTCGATCACCACGATCACGTCTTGTGGCACTGCCGTCAGCAGACGCTGCAGCTGTGCAGTCGTGCAGACAGTGCCGGTCGGGTTGTTGGGAGTAGACAGCACCACGATCTTGGTGCGCTCGGTCACTGCTGCTGCGACGGCGTCGAGATCGAAGCGGTGGTCGGCCAGCGGCACCGCAACGGGCACCGCTGCCGAGACGGCGCAGAACACCGGATGCACTTCGAAGGAGCGCCACGGATACACCACCTCGTCGCCAGGATCGACATAGGCCGCGAATAGCTGCTGCAGCACGCCGACCGAGCCGGCGCCCACCGTGACCTGGCCGGCCTCGACTCCGTGGCGGCGCGCAAGCGCATCTCGCAGCTCCAAGCAGCGATGGTCGGGGTAGCGGTTCACGCCCAGCGCCGCTTCGGCCACTGCCGCAACCACCGACGGCAGCGGGTCGTTGGCGTTCTCGTTGGAGGCCAGCTTGATCGCCTCGGCCAAGTCGTGCTCGGCCGCTGCCTGCGCCGCAGAACGGCCCGGTCGGTACTCCGGCAGACGGTGTATTGCGGCCCTCGGTCGTCCGATCATCGGCTCGCTCCCCCGCTCGACGCGCCAGCCGCAAGCTACCGCTGACCGCTGAGCAGGCTGGCCAGACGGCGGTATCGATGGTCGTCGTCGCCCACGATCCGCCCGACCCATCGCAGCGCCTCGGCTGCATCGATGTGAGTGCGCTGCGTGAGCATCGCCTCGATGTCCACCCAGTCCTTGGGCCGGTCGAAGACCGCCTTGCATACCGCGAGGTGCGTGGCCGAGAGGACGCGGATCGTGCGACCTGCGAAAGGGACGTTGACTGCCGCCCGCTCAGCAGCAGCGTGCAACGGGTGATAGCTGAAGAACAGGTCGATCGGTGTGCCGTCCCAGATGACCCGGATCTGTCCGTCTCGTTCAGCGGCGCTGACGACATCGTGGGTTTCCACCCCGAGGCGGTCGAGGGACGCCAGAACTTGCCCGGCCCGGTCGGCTGTCACGAACACATTCACATCGATATCGATGGTGCCTCGCGGCTCGGCGTGGTAGCCGAGCGAGATCGCCCCGCCGAACGCGTGCGGAAAGGCCGCCAAGGCAGCGTCGACGGCCACGATCTTGTCGGACAGGCTTAGCTTGCTCACAGCGACATGCCGGTCACGGGCGTGGGGCCTCCGGTGCTGTCTTGGATGAGGAATCGAAGCGCGGGAACCTCAGCGGCCCACGACGGCGGCTGCCGATGGCGTCTGCGAGCCCCAGGAGCTCGACCAGTCGCTCGCCGTGCTCTTCGATGTTCGCCGGCGGCGCGATCTCGGGTTGCTTGCGCGCAAGCCTGATCTCCAAGCGCTCCCCGGTCGCAGCGATGAGCCGTCGCAAGGTGTCGACGGTGGGGTTGCGTCGTCCTCGCTCGTAGGCGGAGATGACCGACTGGCTGGTGCCGACGCGCTCCGCCAAGGCAGCCTGGCTCAAACCCTGACGCTGACGGGCGAGCCGGATCAGCTCCGCAGCTTCCACAACCCGAAGCCTACCATAGCGCATTGTCTATATTGACCGACCGTATAGACGCCTTGCGCACCGCCGCTGGTTCGGAGACCTACGATCACCCGCTCAGACTCGCTTCACGCTCGTGCGTGCGGGCGTGCGAAGAGTACGCGGCCACGCCCAACGGCGCCGCCTTCGCGGTGTTCGGTGACGCGTATGGGCTACGGTCGTGGCATGCGAGTGTCGCCGTTTCGGATTGACGTGCCGGACGAGGAGTTGGCTGACCTGCGGGATCGGCTGACCCGAACGCGCTGGCCCGAGCGAGAACTGGTAGACGACTGGTCCCAAGGCGTGCCGCTGGCCTACGTCCAGGAGGTCTGCGACTACTGGGCCAACGCCTATGACTGGCGGGCGCGTGAGGCGGCGCTCAACCGCTTCGACCAGTACATCGCAGATGTGGACGGCATGGACATCCACTTCATCCACGCCCGCTCCGGCGAGCCCGACGCGCTGCCCATCCTCATCACCCACGGCTGGCCCGGCTCAGTCGTGGAGTTCCACAAGGTGATCGAACCCTTGGCCGACCCGGCCGCCCACGGAGGCGCCGCATCCGACGCCTTCGATGTGATCTGCCCGTCGCTGCCCGGCTACGGCTTCAGCGGCAAGCCCGTCGAGCGGGGCTGGGGTGTCGAGAACATCGCCGACTGCTGGGCCCGCCTCATGACGGGACTGGGCTACGAGCGCTTCGGCGCCCAGGGCGGCGACTGGGGCTCGGCGGTCACCACGGCGCTCGGCAGCCGCCACCCCGACCGCTGCGTGGGCATCCACCTGAACATGGTGATGCGCGGCAATCGCCCTACCGACCGCGAGCCCAACGCCGAGGAGCAAGCAGCCCTGGCTGCAGCGAAGCACTACAGCGACTGGGATTCCGGCTACTCCAAGCAACAGTCCACCCGGCCCCAGACCTTGGGCTACGGCCTCACCGACTCTCCCGCCGGCCAAGCGGCATGGATTCTGGAGAAGTTCTGGGCGTGGACCGACTGCAACGGCCATCCGGAGCATGCGCTGAGCCGCGACGAGATGCTCGACAACATCATGCTCTACTGGCTGAACGCAGCTGCCGCCTCATCGGGCCGGCTCTACTGGGAGAGCTTCCGAAAACTCCCGGCCATGACCGTGGACGTGCCCACCGGCATCGCCAAGTTCCCCGCCGAGATCATCCCGCCAGTGCGAGCGTGGGCCGAGCCCGTCTACTCCGACATCCGCCACTGGACCGACATGCCCGCAGGCGGTCACTTCGCCGCGTTCGAGCAGCCTGAGCTGTTCGTCGACGACGTGCGCGCCTTCTTCCGCCTGCTGCGATGACCCACAGCACCAGCGGCTGCGCTGCGCGCCACAGCGACAGATGACCACAGCACGCGCGCAGCCGGTTCTGGTCGGCGACACCATGGACCGGCCGCTGCTGGTGTCGGCGCTGATCGACTACGCGGCCCGAAGCCACGCAAGCACCGATGTCGTCGCAGTGGACTCAGCGGGGCGTTCCACGCGCAGCACGTGGGGGCAGATAGGCGCCCGTGCCCGTTCGGTGTCCGCGGCGCTGGCCGCGGACGGCATCGTGCCGGGTGACCGCGTCGCCACCATCGCGTGGAACGACCACCGCCATCTTGAGGCCTACTACGGCATCACCGGCATCGGCGCGGTGCTGCACACCGTCAACCCGCGGCTGCACGACCGCCAGCTGGAGTTCATCCTGAACGATGCCGCCGACACGGTGGTGCTGGTGGATCCGTCCTTCGTCGAACTCGCAGTCCGGCTCGCGCCCAACACGCCGACGGTGCGACGCTGGGTGGTGCTCGGCCGCACCGACGCATCGGCCGGCTTGCCGGGCGAGATCGACTACGAGGAGTGGATCGCTGCGGCGACTGGGCCCGCCGAGTGGCGCGAGTTCGACGAACGCGCGGCGGCGACGCTGTGCTACACCTCGGGCACCACCGGCAACCCCAAGGGAGTGCTGCAGAGCCACCGCTCGATCGTGTTGCAGACATGGGCCTGCTGCACCGGAGACGGCCATGACGTCCATTCCGGGCAGTGCGTGCTGGGCGCAGTGCCGATGTTCCATGTGAACGGCTGGGCGCTGCCCTTCGCCGCCGCGATGAGCGGCGCCAAGCTCGTGCTGCCGGGCCCGGACCTCAGTCCCGAAGCGCTCGTCGATCTCATCGAGGCTGAGGAGGTCACGTTCTCGGCGGGCGTGCCGACCATCTGGATGGGCGTCGTGAGCTACCTGCAGGCGTCGGGTCGCACGGTGTCGTCGCTGAGGAAGGTGGCTGTCGGCGGTTCGGCTGCGCCCCGCAAGCTCATCGACACGCTCGAGGACGACTACGGCGTCGCCGTCAGCCACGTGTGGGGCATGACCGAGATGACCCAAGGCACGTCGGGACGCTTGACGCATCGCATCGAACGAGCCGACCGCGACACCCAGCGGGCTCGCCAAGCCGCCGCAGGACGCGAGCTGTTCGGTGTCGAGCTGCGGGCGGTGGGCGAGGACGGCGCGGAGCTTCCTCGCGACGGTCGCAGCATCGGCGAGATACAGGCACGCGGCCCGTGGATGTGCGGCGCCTACTACCACGGCGCCCTCACCGACGCCGCAGCGCTGGCGGATTCTCACACTGCGCCGGCGGAGGGCGGCTGGCTGCGAACCGGCGATGTGGGCACCCTCGACGGTGAGGGCTGCTTGACCCTCACCGATCGGACGAAGGACGTCATCAAGAGCGGCGGCGAGTGGATCAGCTCCATCGATCTGGAGAATGCAGCCGTCGAAGCGCCCGGTGTGGCGGCTGCCGCGGTCATCGGCCTGCCACACGAGCGCTGGGGAGAGCGGCCGCTGCTCATCGTGGAACTCGCGCCGGGCGCGGCGCTCGACGCCGACTCGGTGCTGGATGCGATCCGGCCCCGGGTCGCATCGTGGTGGCTGCCCGACGATGTCGTGGTCATCGCGGAAATCCCATTGACCGGCACCGGCAAGATCGACAAGAAGGCTCTGCGCGCGGCCTATGCAGACCACACGTGGCCGGCGCGGTGCACTGTCTGACGCCTGCAGTCCGCCGATAGCCTCTGGCTTGGACTGCGCTTCCCGGGCTGCCGGGTCGGCGGGTTGGCCGCTCCGGCGGCTTGAGTACCGACGGCCGCTCCCACGGCCGGGGGCACTTCGAGGCCGAGCGAGGCCAAAGGCGGCTCGGCGTCAAGGCTCAGCCCGCTGGTCGGCAACCGAGTCCGTGCAGCTCCGCAGTCTCCTGGCCCCATGAGGCCTGTCCCGACAAGGTTACGAAAAGAAAGGTGAGCGTTATGGCTGCTGGTCGCACGACATTTGAGAAACTGCAGAGGGATCGGGCCAAGAAGGCGAAAGCCGAGGCGAAGCGCGCCAAGCGCATGGGCAAGATCCCCGAGAGCGGTCCGCTCGTGGCCGAGACGCCGACACCCCAAGACTCGGGCGCCGTGCTCGACGGCAACCTCGACGAGGAACTCTCCGCCGCAGATCTGATTCGCCTCGTCGAAGAAGTGCAGACGCAGTTCGACAACGACGAGATCAGCTTCGACGAGTACGAAGAGCGCAAGATCGAACTGCTCGCCCGACTGCCCACCGACTGAACCCAGCCCGGCTGAGCCGACCGGATCGAGCCAGCCCGGCCGAGTCAACCAGCGGCGGTGACTGCCCGACGCAGACAAGCCCAATCCGGCCGGCTCAATCAGGCAAACTCGGTCAACCGGCGGTGAGCTTGCGGTGAACCGACACCGCGTAGTCGCCGCCCGCATAGGCCGCACCCTCCCATGTCGCCCAGCGGGATTCGAGCGTCAAGCCGTGGCGCTCAGCCAGCGCGTCGAAGATGTGCAACTGCAGGTAGCCGTCGCTGAGCTGAAAGCCCGCAACGAGCGCGCCGCCCGGTCGCAGGTGCGCTGCGAGATTGGCCACCACGGCGGCTTCGGTGCCTGGCTCCAGGAAGATCATCACGTTGCCGGCCGCGATGGCGGCATCGAAGCAGCGGCGCTCGCCGGTCTCGCCCGCCACCACGATGCTCGCCAGGTCGCCGTGCAGCCAAGACAACTCTGGCGCCTTGTTCCGCGCGTGGTCGAGCATCGTGCGGTCCGCGTCGACGCCCACAACTTCGTAGCCGCGCCGAGCCAGCTCGATGGCCACCCGTCCGGTGCCGCATCCCGCGTCGAGCACGCTGCCGCCGGGCCGCACCAGCGACGCGACGAGGTCCGCTTCGCCGTGGATCGACTCCCCGCGTGCCGCCTTGCGCGCCCAGCGCTGGTCGTAGTCGGCGCCGCGAGGTACGTCGCGGCGGTGGGCCCAGCGGCTCAGCGATCCTGCCAGTTCGGATCGCGACGCTCGGCGAACGCCGTCGCGCCCTCGATGGCGTCAGCAGACGCGAACACCTCCTCCAGCGCCGGCTGCTGATACTGCCAGAAGTCGTCTTCGGACACGCCGAGCACGTTGCGGATCAGCGCCTTGGAGGCCCGCACGCCCTTGGGCGCATTGCGGGCGATGCGTTCGCCGAGCTCCACCGCGACATTGACCGCTTCGCCCTTGGCGCAGACCCGATTCACCATGCCGTGCTGATGGGCCACTTCGGCGGTGATCGGCTCGGCGGTCAATGCCATCTCCATGGCCAGGCTGTAAGGCAGCTGACGCGGCAGCCGCAGCAGCGCACCCGCGCCCGCGAACAGGCCGACGCCGACCTCGGGAATGCCCAGCTGCGTGCCCTCCGAGGCCACGATCAGGTCACACGACAGCGCCACCTCCAGCCCGCCCGCCAGAGCGAATCGCTCCACTGCGGCGATGAGCGGTTTGGCTGCGCTGCGTTCGACGATGCCGCCGAAACCGCGTCCGGCAGGGTTCGGCATGCCGCCGAGCCCGCCGCCGCTGACGAATGCCTTGAGGTCCATGCCTGCGCTGAACCCTCGTCCCGCGCCGGTGATCACGCCGACGCGGGTGTCGGGGTCGGCGTCGAGCGCGTCCAGCGCGTCGCCGAGCGCCTCCGACAACGCCATGTTGAACGCATTCATCGCATCAGGGCGGTTCAGCGTGAGCACTCTCACGTAGCCGCGTTGTTCGGTCAGGACCAAGGGTTCTTCGCTCACCGAGCCTCCTCAAGTTCGCTCTGTGTACTCGTGCCGGGCGTCCGTGCCAGGTGTTCACCAGGTTCGGACCGGCAGCGCTGACAGTGCCGACAGTAGCGTCGCTGGATGACCCACGACGAGGCGGCGTTCACCGCATCGGTCGAGGCAGAGGACAGCGTGGACGGCAACGACGACATGAATGGCAACGGCCCGGCCACTCGCAGCCAGCAGGGCCCGAGCCGGCATGAAGCGCACGAGCTGAGCGACCTGCTGTCCCGCATCGAGGCCGCCGACCCTGCCGAGGCAACAACGCTCGTGCAGCTCCTGGCGCGGACACCGGCGCTGCAGTACGCCCGCGGGGCGCCTGCGCTGCGGGCAGCGCGGGCGTTGAGCGTCCACGGCGGCCCGCAGGCGTTCGCGCAAGCAGGTGAGTTGGCGGCGCGCGCCCACCGTGACGGTGTTGCGGGCGCTGGCGTCGTGTTCGCTGAGTGCGCCGACAAGATGAGCCTGCTGAGCGGGCGGCCTCAGCAGTTCGGGACGGTCGTCACGTCGCACTTGGGCGATCTGGTGCTGGCGCCGATGGACGGCAGCGTCGACGATGCCGCTCGTGCTCGCTTGGGCTTGCCGTCTGTGGCTCAGCGGCAGTCTGAGATCGACAAGCGCAATCGGGAACTCGCTCGTGAGCGTGCCGACCAAGACGGCCTGCCTGCGGGACAGCGCATGTGCCGCATCTGGCGAGACCCCAGCGAGGCATGGCTCGCCGAACACCTCGGTGCCCAAGCCTCGTGCGGTTGGGCCAACGGCGACGAACTCACGCTGGCTTGCCGCAGCGACGCGGCGGGGCTTCTGCCGGGGCCGGTCATCGAACTGCCGATGTGGCGCGTCGGCGGTGGCGACCTGTGGGCGCTCAGCGTGCGCATCGAGCGTCTCCCCGAGGCCGTCATCGGCTACGGCTTCTGGCCGCTCGATGCCGGCGGCGGTCTGCTCGACGGTCGACGCGGCGCGGTGCCGCACCGCTTCCGCGGTCCCGCAGCACCCGAGGAGCTGCCGTCACACCGTGACCACGAGCTGCGTGGCACCAGCGCCAAGCACACGCTCGACAGTACCGCGCTGCGCACCAAGCGCAACGTCACCGTGTACCTGCCGCCGAGGCATTCGCCCGCAGAACAGCTGCCAGTGCTGTACGCCACCGACGGCAACATGATCGGGCCGTACATCCGCCGCATCGACGCCGGCATCAGCCGCGAGACAGTGCCCCGCTGTGTCGTCGTCGCAGCTCACGCCGCGCCGATGGCTGGCTACGGAAATGACCGGGCAATGGAGTACCTGCCCGGCTTCGACGACGACCGTTTCGACCGCCACCAGCGCTTCTTCGTCGACGAACTCGCAGTCTGGGCCGAGCAGCAGTTCAACGTGTCCGACGAGCGCAGCCGGCGAGCAGTGTTCGGCGCGTCAGACGGCGGCGGGCACGCGCTTGCCGTCGGCCACATGCATCGCGACAAGTTCGGGCACGCCATGGCGTACTCCACCGGCATGCCGCCCAACGAACGGATGAACTGGAACGCTACCGAGGCGCCGTTCGTGCATCTGTGCGCAGGCACTCTGGAGGGCGGCTTCCACCAGGCGACCGAAGCCTGGGCAGCGTGGCTGCACTTCGCCAAATCACCGCACCATTGGGTCGAACGGGTTTGCGGCCACGATCTCATCCAGTGGGTAGAAGAGCTTCCCCGCGCCATCACCCGTGCCTGGGGCTGACGAAGCTGCCGCACTCTATCTCACCGTAAGTGCAGGTACTCGGTGTCTAACAGCTGCTCGGTGAAATCAAAACCGTCTTTGCACCATAGTTTGGCTATCTCGTATTGAGTCAACATGTCGTCGACCTCATCCGATAGCACTCTTTGCATCCGGCCTCCGATCGAGAATCGGTACGGAGCCCGATAGAGCGAAGCAGGATCAACGTGTACTCCAGCCTGCTCGAACACTCGTGAAATGCATTCAAGATAGAGTAGAGTTGGTTCGTCATCTTCTTCAGTAAGATTGATTCCTTCGCGTGCCAACTCACACACGGGCCCAATAATCACACCGGGTTCAGCCCGACGTGCACTGAGTTTCCAGCCTCGGTCTGATTTCCATACCACACTCGTGTGTGGTGCGACAAGAGTGACGTATTCTAGAATCTGCAGATCGTCTGGCGACGGGAATAGTTCCGCTACAATTCCGATTTCCGCAATCTCATAAGCGGGCGTGACCTCGTCTGATTTGTTCGCAATCTGCTGCACTTTCGCAGATTCTTGCGCTGCGAGCACGATGACACCGCGTAGCCGTGAACTCATATCAATGACGAACGGCGCCATGTACAGCGATGCCAATGTGACTCGTATGTTGAGGCGTGCAAGGCCCGTCACAATTGCATGAAAATATTCGAATTCGCCCGATTCGGCAATGGCATGCACACATGCTCGTGCCAGCGAATATGTGGGTCCGATACCGTCACATTTCCCGGACCTCATCCATGCACGTGACGATCGCCAAACGATGCGTCTACCGCCAACGAGTTCCACATATTCTGTGATGACGATGGAGTTGAAGCTGGGTCCCCAATCGCAGACCGCGCCAACTCGCTTGATCTCGTGCATTGAACGTCGATGCCTATCGCCTCTACTTCATTACGCAATGCGAACCGCACAAGGGGGCCGAGCCACCCTAGAAAAGTCAGCGTCTGCGAACAGTTTACGGAGACCAGTGAGCGAAAGCTGCCTGGCCTGCCTCCGCCATCAGCTTGCTCAGTCGCGGACCGTACTCAACGTTGATGGGAGCAATGTACAGGGACAGCGGGTCTACAGCGATACCTAACTCATGCAAGCGCTTGATGATGGACGCGAAATAGAAGTACACGGTGTCACCCTCACTGAGAACGTACATGCAGAGCCGCGCAATCTTATGGCCCGACTCCATCAGCGGGATGTCGGCACCGGTTCTCCACTCCTTCTCCGAACGCCACACGAGTCGTTCGCCGTCTGCAAAATCGATGTACTCACGAATTGGAGAGCTGTGCCGATTGCAGTCGACGTCGCATATGGCACCGAGTCTTGTGACCTCACGACCTACACCGCTGCTCGATCGCAGAGCTTCAGGTGGTATAGCTCGGTCATCAACGATCATGTCCATGCGTCTATCAAGTACCATCTTTGAGGCTCTCGGCAGTAGCTCTACCAGTCTTGGCCCGAATTCAATTCTGAATGGCGCGGCATAGGCCGAAGCTGGGTCCACGTTTGTACCTATGTCGCGCAATCGGCGAGCCAGACAAGCAATATAGCTGATCGGAGTTTCGTCGTTGTCATGAAGTACCATCATACATGTAGCCGTGATTGCATGCGCGGGGGATATATCAAAGCGGTAAGCTGACGAACTCCAACCTCGATCCGACTTCCATCGGACACAACTATGGTCCTCTAGGACGATAAACTCGGTCACGCTGTAAGAACTGCCGACAGCTTCAATCTCGCATATTGCGCCAATTTCTCGAGCCTGAATCATCTTGTAAACTTTACGAAATGACGAACACGGATGTCACCGCCGTCCACCACATCAGGTCAGTACAAATAGCCGCGCGACCGAGCCATGTAGTATTCCTGCAACATGCCGTCAACTGCTCGTGGCAGCGCTTGACGGAGGGCAGGTGCAAACCTCACACGAAATGGAGCACAATATACCGAGACCAAGTTGACAAAAATGTTGCGCTTGTTCAACGCCTCCACGACGCGCTCGAAATATAGCATGGTTGGCTCATCATCTTCATCCGTGCAATATACGCCTGTGCGGACAATTTCACAACTAGGCCCGAGACCTAATGGCCTGTCCAAGCCCCGAAACTCAGCACCAGTACTTCGCTCAGCATACCATACTATAGGTCGATCACGGTCTTCTAACTGGACGTAATCGCGGAATTCGAGGTCGTGTTCAATTTCCTTATAGTCGACAATGACACCCAGTTCAGTTACCATAGGTGTACGCTGAGATGCTGTATCCCCATGACGATTGGTATAACCGCGGACGGACTGCTGTGCGGCGCTTGCGATATCCTGAGCCAAACACGAACTCATGTCAACCTCAAAAGGTGCCAAATAGAGCGACGCAGGCAGTATCGGATGCCCTAATTCTTCAAGCGCTGTCAAGGCTGCGTGAAAATAGCCGAAAATGGTGCGCTCATCGATCACATAGATGCATGCACGTGCCAAGATATAGGTTGGCTCAATATCGGCACGATTATCCGAGCGCATCCATGTTCGCTCGGACCGCCAAGTCACTCGGCAGCCGTCACTCATCTGAGCATATTCGGAAATCAATATAGAACTATACCCGGGACCCCAAGCACAAATTGCCCCAAATTGCTCAACGTGATACATGTAACGGCTGTGCACCAGTCACCGTGGTACCAAAACAGCGCACGGCAACCGAGCTACTGTCGAGTAATGAACATCTGGGAGGCCAGCCCGACTGCCGGGAAAGACAATCGCCATGCTCCTCCAGCGTGCCTGCCGTTGCAGTTCGTAACGGCAGCGGTACGTCGCTTAGGTTCAGACGCCGGATCCTCCTGTCGTCCCTTGAGCATGGTGTACCACATGTGGGATCGACAGCACAAGTCGGTCTGCTGAGGCGATGGGCGGAATCTTGCGCGTCTCGCCTCTGCGCGCGGTGCTTGCGGCTTCAGGGGCTGATGCGGTAGGCGTCGGCGTGCGGCTTCATCGGGCGTGTCAGCCACATGGGGCGGCGCAGTCCGCCAGGGCCAGGGGCCGGGCGCGTCATTGCCAGCCACTCCTCATAGGCAGCCCGGGCACGTTCGGTATCGACCACCACGTCCCCGTACCGGTCCTCGGGCGATGCCGGACCCACACGCACCCGCTGGTGCCAGCACTGCATGCCCGACACCGGATCGGGCTGCACCGAGAACGTCAGGTTCTGGTGTACACCGGTGTCGTTCCACCACACCCGCTCAGAATCGGGATCGCCCGACGCAAACGGCGCCATCGGGCCGGTGCGGCGCAGCCGCCATGCCGAGCCGTCCTGCTCGATCTCCGCGGGGCCGCCGGCCCACGACCTCGGCGGCGTGCTGCGGTTGTCCGTGTCAGAGCGAGCACCACGAGCCGCACGCCCCTCCGACGCAGGGTCGAGCCGCCAACGGCCCATGTGGTGCGACGCCGCCACCACCCCGGGGCGGATGCCTTCGGTGCGCCAAGCCGAGATGACGAAGTGGCCGATACGGGTGCTCACCCGCACCAGACCTCCCACCTCGATGCCGAGCGCTTCGGCATCCGAGGGGTGAACCCACAGCGGATGACGATGGCTGATCTCCGCCAGCCATTTGGAGTTGGCAGACCTGGTGTGGATCAGCGTGGGTATGCGGAACGTCGGCACCAGAATGCGCTCATCACCCGCCAAGTCCAGCTGCTCCCAGTGGACATGGCTGGGAATCCAACCCGGCGTGGCATGCTCGGGCCAGCCCCACTCGGCCAGCGTCGTGGAGTACAGCTCCAGCTTGCGCGACGGCGTCGGGAAGCCCTGACGCGCTGCGCCGGCCACCTGCACCGCCACCGAGCCGTCACCGAGCGGCGGCAGCACACGGTCGGCGCCGCGGACCGAGTCGCGCAGCGGACGGTAGACGGCGTCGTCTCCCAGCACAGCGCCGGCGAGCTGCGAGGGCTGCACCTCCCGTTCGTGGTGGCCGTAGGCATCACCTCGGACAGCGTAGGCGCCGCGGTCGCGCATGAACTCCAGCGGTGTCTGGCCCGCAGCGGCGGCATCGTCGGCGAGGCCCGGAACCTCCTCGGCGAAGATCGTGCCGTAGTACTCGTCGACGCTGATCGGCTCGCCAGGCCGAGCCGGACTCTCGAACCACTTTCGGATGCCCAGCGCGCCGTCTGGATCGATCCGCCAGGACAGGTCGATCCAGAACTCGTTCTCCTCCCACACCTCGCCCGGGTTGAACTCATGCGTGCGTGATTCGGGCCCCAGCTGCGAGCCCTGCAGCTCGGCATAACGGCGCATCACCGGCTGACGGAAGCCCAGCCATTGGCCGGCGTGCGTCTCGAACGACGCCAAGTCGTGGCGCTCCGAGCCCACACCCATCGGCAGCACGTAGTCGGCGAACCAAGCAGTCTCCGACCAGGTCGGGGTGAGCGCCACGTGGCAGCCCACCCGCTGCGGATCGCGCAGTGCCTCCAGCCAGCTGAACCCGTCGGGGTTCGTCCACACCGGGTTGTACACACGGGTGAAGTAGGTGTCCAGCTTGCCCCTGCCCTCGCGCAGGAAGTGCGGCAGCAGAATCGACATCTCGTGGTGGCTGAGCGGGTACTCGCGCGGCCACGACAGCTCGTTCCAGCGCTCCACCGGCGGCGGCCGCAGCGGCGGCGCCGGCTTCAGCTTGTGCCAGCCTGCGCCCGTGGTGCCACCCACGGTGCCCACCGACCCGGTGAGCACGTTCAACAGGAACAAGCACCGTGCGGTCTGCCAGCCGCCGAGATTGCCCGCCCCGGCGGCGCGCCAGTTGTGCGACGCGAACCGTCCCAGCGCTCCGCCGATCTCGGCGGCGATCACTCGCAGCTCGTTCGCATCCACCCCGCACAGCTGCGCCGCCCGTTCCGGCGTGTACTGCGCATACGCGTCGCGCAGCGCCACTTCGACCGATTCGAACACCGGCGGCAGGTCGGGCCGGGTCTGCGCCAAGTACGTCTCCCAGTTCGTCCAGCGATGAACGAACGCACGGTCCCAGGTGTCGGCCACGAGCAGCAGATGTGCGAGGCTGAGCAGCAGAACCGGTTCGGTGCCGGGCCACGCTGGCAGCCAGTGATCGGCCTTGGCGCCGGTGTTCGACAGCCGCGGATCCACACAGATCACCGTTGCGCCCCGCTGCTGGGCCTCGATGATGCGCTGCGCGTGCGGGTTGAAGTAGTGCCCAGCCTCCAGATGGCTGGAGATCAAGAAGATGACCTCGGCGTTGGCGAAATCCGACGAGGGCCGGTCGTGGCCCATCCAAGTCGTGTAGCCCACCCGGGCACTCGAAGAGCAGACGTTGGTGTGGCTGTTGTGCCCGTCGATGCCCCAGGCCGTCAGCACCCGCTCGGTGTAGCCGTCCTCGCCCGGACGGCCCACGTGGTACATGATCTCGTCACGCCGGTCCTCCACGATGGCCGCCCGGATACGGGCCGCGATCTCGCTCAGCGCCTCGTCCCAACTGACCCGCTCCCAGCCGCCGCCGCCTCGTTCGCCCGTTCGGCGCAGCGGATACAAGATGCGCTCGGTGTCGTGTACTTGGTTGATCGTGGCCGGCCCTTTGGCGCAGTTGCGACCTCGCGAGGCCGGATGCTCGGGGTTGCCCTCGAAGCGGACCACCTCGTCGGTGTCGCGGTCGATGTAGGCGACGAGTCCGCACGCCGCCTCGCAGTTGAAGCAGGTAGTGGGCACCAGCGTGTAGTTCCGCTCCACGCGACGGGGCCAAGCGGCTGCATCCAGCTCGGTCCAGCGATGCCAGTGCTCGTGAGGGACCGAGGCGCCAAGCCTCGGCGGCATATTCGCGGCGGCCGCACCGCTGGCATCGGCGGCCACGGCATCGGTCGCAGCGGCTGTGGCGTCGGCGTCGGCCGCTGCAGGATCGGCACCGAGTTCGCGCGATCCGCTCACGACAGCGGCACCGCTTGGGCCTCACGCAGGAAGCGGCGGTCGTGCCGCCACAGCCACGCCAGCACTCCCGCCGCCAGCACCGGCGTCCACATGATCGCCCAGGCGTCGGCCTTCACGGCCACATACGCGCCCCAGACCGAGCCGCCGCCGAGCACCGCCTCGCCGATCAGCCGGCCCGCAAGTGCGAGCACCGAGCGATCCGCCCACATCACCCGGCCGCGACACTGCCGCAACAGCAGCGCCGTGTACGCGGCGGTGGCCACCGACAACAGTGCCGTGGGGCCGATGAGCACTACGAACCACGTCGCGCTGCCCCACAGGCCCGCGATGCCCCACAACAGCACGAACAACCCGTCAGCCAGGATGACCCACGAGCCGGCGGTGATCCAGCTGCGCAGGCGTCCTTTCGTGAACAGGAACCAGAATCGCTCGGGCCGCTTCAGATCCGCGATCAGCAACACGCCGGTGACCGCTAGCGCTGCCAGCGCGATCGCCGCCGGTCCGACGGCCACCGCGGCGCGGTCGTCCCAACCGGCGAGCGTGGCGCCGATAGCCCACAGCATCACTCCTGCAGCTACGCCCTTGGTGACGAAGTAGCCGGCGACCTTGGCACCCCACGGCTCGGCGTGGGAAACCGTGTACGCGGTACGCGCCGCAGGCGCAGTGCCACTGGAGCGAACCTGGGCGGCGCGATCAGGCGGTCGCGATGTGCGGTGAGCCCAGTCCGCCCAGATCAGCCCGTCATCGGCTATGGGCCGGGCCAGCGGATCCAAGGCTTCAGGCACGGTTCCGGCGTAGTACACCTTGGGCAGCGTGCGTCGTCCGGGAGAACGCACGGGCAAGTCCTCGTTGCGGATGCGCTCGGCGACCACGTCGCGAGGATCGTCGTGGTCCACCACCGTGATGGCCCGCGTCGGGCACACCGACACGCACGACGGCTCAAGCCCCACCGCGAGCCGGTGCTGGCAGAAGTTGCACTTGTGCGCCGTGCCGGTGGCCGGCGAGATGTAGAGCGCGTCGTAGGGGCAGGCGTTCATGCAGCCCTTGCAGCCGATGCAGCGCGAGTCGTCGAAGTCCACCACGCCGTTCGAGGCTCGAAAGAGCGCGCCGGTCGGGCAGATGGCAATGCAGGGCGCGTCGTCGCAGTGGTTGCAGCGCATCACGGTGAAGTGCCGCTCGGTCTGCGGGAACGTTCCGGTCTCCAGGTAGTTGACCCAAGTCCGGTTGACGCCCAGCGGGACGTCGTGCTCGCTCTTGCACGCGACGGTGCATGCATGGCAGCCGATGCACGCACCGCTGTCCAACAGGAAGCCCAAGCGTGTCACAGCCGTGCATTCTCGCAGGCCGTGGCCCCGACCAGTCGCGGGAACAGGCGCGGCACCGCGCGTGACGTGCATCGGCGCGGTCCGTCGGGCTGCACGTGTTTCCCTGACCGGCACACCTCGGCGCGCCTATGGTCATCGGCGACGTGACGGGAGACCAGATGAACAACGTCGCTGGCAACAGCCACATCGCAGCCAACGAGACGCAGGACGAGGAGATCATCCGCCTGAACGAGGTGTACAAGATCTTCGGGCCTCAACCACGTGGCCGAGCGTTCGAACTGGCCCGCTCCGGTGTGCCCAAGAACGACGTGCAGCGGCTCTCGGGCCACGTCGTGGGCCTCACCGACGTGACCTTCTCAGTGAAGCGCGGCGAGATCTTCGTGGTGATGGGACTGTCGGGCTCTGGCAAGTCCACCGCCATCCGCACCGTCAACAAGCTGCACGACGTGACGCACGGCGAAGTGCTCGTCGACGGCGTCGACGTCCAGCAGCTCGACGGCACCGACCTGCAGGCGTTCCGGCGGGAGAAGATGGGTATGGTCTTCCAACACTTCGCCCTGTTCCCGCACCGCAAGGTGCTCGACAACGTCGGCTACGGGCTCAAAGTGCAGAAGGTGGACCGGGCCAAGCGCAACGAGGCAGCGATGCGAGCGCTGTCGCTGGTAGGCCTCGCGGCATTTGCCGGCCACAGGCCCGCGCAGCTCTCCGGCGGCATGCAACAGCGTGTCGGCTTGGCGCGGGCGCTGGCCTCAGATCCGGACATCCTCCTCATGGACGAGGCGTTCAGCGCGCTCGACCCGCTGATCCGGCGGCAGATGCAGGACGAGATGATGGACATCCAAGCCGAAGTCCACAAGACGATCCTGTTCATCACGCACGACCTCAACGAAGCGCTGCGCATCGGCGACCGGGTGTGCATCATGAAGGACGGCGCAGTGGTGCAGATCGGCACGCCGGAGGAGATTCTCACCGAGCCCGCGACCGGCTATGTGGCGGAGTTCGTTCAGGACGTGGACCAAGGCCGGGTGATCAAGGTCCACGAGGTGATGTCGGACCCGCAGCCGATTCCCTCGGACATCTCGCTCAGCGACGCGCTCGACCGAGTACACGAGATCGCGGGACGCTTCTGCTGCGATGCCGCCGGCAAGCCGGTATCGCTGCTGACGGCAGCCGACGGACTGCGCGCCCGGGGCATGGGCAGCAACGACCTCAAGAAGGCGCTGCGCACGGATTTCGACAAGTGCAGCCCGGACGCCACCTTGAACGAGATGTACGCCGCGGCGGGCCGTGGACTCTCCATCGCAGTGGTCGATGATGACGGCACCCTGGTCGGCAATCTGGATCCCCATCTCATCATGGAGGAAATGGGTCGCGTCGAGCAGCTCATAGACGGCTTCGAGCGGGAGGTGTTCATGTGAGCGCCGCAGCACTGCTCGCCCAGGCCGACAGCGAGCAAGACGACAACGGCCACTTCTTCGACCGGTTCGTCGACACCGTCACCGCACCCGAAGCCGGCGACCGGGTGGTCGAGTGGCTGACGACGGGAATCGAATGGGCGCTGCTGGTGGCGATCTTCGCCGTGCCTGCGCTGCTGCTGTTCGGGGGCGCCGTCGGGCGCCGCTACGGACTGGCAACCGGCGGACTCGTCGGACTCGTGGTGATGTGGTGGTATCGGATCAGACCAGACGAGGTGGTGGCGTCGGGCACTCGCCGCTTCCCCAGCGGCGACGGCACCGTGGAGTGCCGCGACGCCATCGTGGACGCCGATGGCGGTCTGGTCGACTGCTCGTCGGGCCTCATTGCACAGGTGCGCCAGAACACGGTGCTGGACAGCTGGCAGATTCCAGTCGGCGACTGGGTGGAGCAGGTCGTGTTCTGGGTGGACAACAACATGAAGGCAACGCTGGCGGTCATCGAATGGCCGTTCCGCACGCTGCTCAAGGTGATCGTCGACGATTGGCTCCTGCAGATGTCGTGGCTGACCGTGTGCGTCGCGGTATTCCTGCTCGGATGGTTCTTCCGCAACTTCCAAGTCGGACTCCTGGCCTTCCTCGGCCTGCTCATCTGCGGTCTGCTGGGCGATTCCTACTGGCGCGAAACAGCGCTGACGATCGGCTTCATCGGCGTGGCTGTGCTCTTGTGCGTGGCCATCGGGATACCCATCGGGATCCTGTGCGGCCGTGTCGACGGGGCGTGGAAGGTGGTGCGTCCGGTGCTGGATGCCATGCAGGTCGTCCACTCCTTCGTCTACATGCTGCCGTTCATCTTCTTCTTCGGGGTCGGCTTCGTCTCAGCGACGATGGTGACCATGACGTTCGCTCTGCCGCCGCTCATCCGGCTGACGAATCTCGGCATTCGGCAGGTGCCAGAAGACGTGGTCGAAGCGTCGCGCGCCTATGGCGCACCGGAATGGCGGGTCTTGACGGACGTGCAGCTGCCGTTGGCTCGGCCGGCGTTGATGACCGGGCTCAACCAGACGCTGCTGCTGGCCATCTCGATGCTCGGCATCGCCGCGATCATGGGCGCTGGCGGACTCGGCCGGCTGCTCTTCCAGGCAATATCCAATCTCGACATCGCACAGGCCGGCTCCGGTGGTCTCGCGTTCTTCTTGGTCGCCGTCGTGCTGGACCGCCTGAGCCAGCCCGAGGCAGGAGATTCGGGCAACCTGTTGAGCCGCATCGCTTCGGCGTGGCGCAACCGCCGCACCCCGGAGAAGCTGCTCGAAGCAGCGCAGCAGGCCGACGCTTCGCGAGCGCTGCCGGACGCCGGTGACGACACGCCGGACGAAGCCTTCGTGCAGGCGAGCAGCCGAGAGCGAGCCGGCATGATCGTCACCGCAGCAGGCGCCGTGGTCGCGCTGGCCGCGCTGGCGATGCCCTGGAACGTCAATGCGGGCTTGGTGTCGGCCTACGCGCGCTCGGCCGACACGGATCTGCGCACCGAGCAGTGTTCGGGCAACTGGGTTCAGACCGGCGCCCTGGACCCGTTAGCGGCCGATGGCGAAGCGCTGGTCTGCGACGGCACTGCGTCGTTCGTGTCGAACAGCTTCAACGGCATCGCCGCGTCCGGGGGCTCGTGGTTCGGCATCTTCCTGGCGATCCTGAGTGCCGCGGCGCTGTTCGCTGCGCTCAACACGCTGCTGCGGCCAGGCCAAGGCTCGCGCTGGCTGTCGGCCCACGGGGCCCTCGTGTTCTCGCTCGCATCGCTGGTGCCGGCGGTCGCCTACCTGTTTGCCAGACCGCCCGACGACGTCGCGGCGTCAGGCATCTACTCGTTGGGCGCGGGTGTATTCGTGGCAGCTGTGGGCTCGCTCGTCGCTGTCGGAGGTGCCTGCGTGTGGATGTGGTCCTCGCCGATGAGCGCGCGACGGCCGTTGCCGGCGTCGGTGAGCTGGGGTCGCCTGCTCGGCGGGTCGTTCGCTGTGCTGCTGCTGGTGATGGGCGGCTATGCGGGTTGGAGTTTCGACACCCGCGCCGAGTCGGTCATCGACGACGAGCTGCAAGCCGAACTCGACCGCATTGCGGCCGAAGGTGCCGAGGCTTCCGCCGCCGCACGTGCTGCTGCAACTGCCGCTGACGAAGCCGAAGCAGCAGGCGACGAGGTACAAGCGCAGGAACTGCGGCGAGAGCAGAGCCGGCAGCTCGCGCTCGAGGGAGTGAAAGCTGCCGACATCACAGCGATGATCGCCCAAGCCCAGCGGCAGGGCGACATCATCCACGACGGCTTCGAATCTGAGGGCGCAGGGCTAGGAATCTGGACGCTCGTCGCGGGCATCGCAGCACTCGCGCTGAGCGTGCCGGCCATCGGATTGCTCGGCATCGACGAGACGTTCCGCTACCGCTGGAGCAGCGTGGTGGCCGGGCTGGGTCTGGGTGTCGCGGTGGTGCCCCTCGCGTGGATCGTCACGATTGTGCGTGTGGCCGACGCCAACTTCGTCTCCGGCGTCGGAGCGATGTTCGTGCTCACTGCCGGCGTGACCTTGTTCTCGGCGTCCCGCAGCACGCTGGCGGAGTTCGAGCGGAACAAGGTCTACGGCGACATTCCCGTCGGTGCCGGCTAGACAGCCGAGCCAGGTCAGCAGCGAGGCCTTGGGCGCGGCACCGCGCTGGGTGCGCTTGCATCAAGCCTGTAAGCGCAGCCAAGCCGCACAGATCACCCAAAGTTGCGGGTGCGGCGCTGATGCGACTACGGTGCTTGTCGAGGAGTCCTCGTCGACCGGGTCGTTGGCGCCGTACGTGCGCCGCCGGTCGGGCCAACGGTACCGCGCATGCACAGCCGGTGCCCGATGTATGCGGCCACCGTCCGGCGCGGCGCTTCACGAAAGCTAATGCCTACACCGGAGAACATCCAAGATGAAACCACATCGACTGACCAGATGGATGCTGCTGCTCGCAGCATTCGCGTTGTTCGCAGCCGCTTGCGGCAGTGACGACGACGAAACCGCCGATACTCAAGCACCGGCTGCGACAACGGAAGCTCCCCCGGCCACAAGTGCAGCGCAATCGATGACTCCCGGCGAGGGCGTCAACGTCACCATGGGTAGAGCCGACTGGAACACCGGGTACTTCCAAGCCGAGCTGTATCGACAGCTGCTGGGGGAACTCGGCTACAACGTGAGCGACCCAGCCGAACTCGAACTCGGACCCAACAATGCCTACATCGCCATGGCCGAGGGCGACATGGACTTCTGGGTCAACAGCTGGTACCCGGGGCACAACACCTGGCTGGCAGGCGAGCTGCCCGACGGCACGCTGGTCGGCGACCACTTGTCGAAGGTGGGCGAAGAGATGATGGCCGGCGGCTTGCAGGGCTTCCTGGTGACCAAGTCGTTCGCGGACGAGTACGGCGTGTACACGATGGATGCGCTGAACGACAACGCCGAGGCGCTGGCTGCCTTCGACGAGACCGATCCCAACCCGGGCAACGGCGTTGCCGACATCTTCGGCTGCCCTGAGTCGTGGACCTGCGACAACATCATCACCAGCCAGATCGCTTTCTCCGGCTGGGACAACCTCCAACAGACCATTGCCGGCTACGACGCCATGTTCGCCCAAGCGGTGGACTCAGCCAACAGCGGCGTGCCGATGGTCGCCTACACGTGGACGCCCTCGGCGTACGTCACTCAGTTGCGCCCGGGCGACAACGTCTACTGGATGGGGGTCGACGAGATCTTGGACGACTCCAACCCGACCGGCGTCGAGGGCGGTGAGGAACACTCGCAGCGCGGCGCCGACGGCACCGGCGGCTACGCGGCTATCGGGCCGGACCAGTGCCCATCGGCCGCCGACAATCCTGACGGTCTGTGTCCGATCGGCTGGGAGGCCGCGGACATCCTGGTCACCGCGAACAATGAGTTTCTGGCCGCCAATCCAGCGGCAGAGGCACTGCTCGAAGCGGTCAAACTGTCGGTGATCGAGGTGTCGCTGGCCAATGTGGAGCAAGGCGAAGGTGCTGAGCCGGCCGATTTGGCAACCAAGTGGATTGCCAATAACCGGGCGACAGTCGACGCTTGGCTCGCGGCAGCCCGCGCGGCTGCGTAGCCGCTCAACCCACTAAGTCGCGCGGCCGCTCAGCAACGCTGATGGCGGCGCCGGCGTCAACGCACATTCAGACACCTGCGGATGGCGTCGGACTTCGGTCCGGCGCCTTCCGCGCGTGCCGGTGATGTGTGCCCGGCGCGCTCAGGTTTCCAGTTCGGGCAGCGCAGGCGGGGAGGAAGACGCGGCCACGCGCGCCATGCCGCCGTCGACGACCAGTGTCTCACCGGTGACGTAACGCGAGGCATCGGAGGCGAAGAACAGCACCACGTCGGCCACGTCGTCGCTGAGACCCCAGCGTTTCAGGGCGATCTGTCCGGCGAGGTCCTCGATCAGGCCCGGCACGGTGCTGCGTGCCTCCTCCCAGATCGCCGTTGCGATCAGGCCGGGTGCAACCGAGTTCACGCGGATGCCTTGAGGTCCCCAGTCCGCTGCGAGCGCTCGGGTCATGGCGTCGACGGCGCCTTTGGTGCCGGCGTAGGCGACGCGGCCGAGCGGACCGTGGACGCCGGCCACGGAGCTGATGTTGATGACGGATCCGCCGCCGCCGGCGATCATCGACGGTGCGAGCGCGATGCTCAGCATGGCCAGCGAGCGCACGTTGATCGAGAACACCAGGTCGAGGTCTGCTTCGGTGAGCTGAGCCGGGGTGCGGCGCATGGGAATGCCGGCGTTGTTGACCAGCACGTCCACGCGGTCCACCTGGTCGAGTATTCGGCGAGCCAAGTCTGTGCCTGCGCCGGCGGGAGCGAGATCTGCCGTCACCACGACGGGATCGTGCCGCAGTCCAGCGGCGACGCGTTGGAGGTCCGATGTGGTGCGACCGGTCAGCACCACCCGTGCGCCGGCTGCGTCGAGCACACGGGCGCAGGCTTCGCCGATGCCGCGACTTGCACCGGTGACGACCGCCACCTTGCCGCTCAGCCGGTGCTCGGCGCCGATCGTGTCGATTCCTGGGTCCGCGGAGTTCATGCGCGCAAGCTAACTGCACCATTAGCGTGATCCAGCGATGATGCGGCTCACCCACGCCGACGGCGAGCACGCTGTACTGCACGATCTGGGTGGAAGCGGGCCGCCGCTGCTGCTGACGCACGGCAACGGCCTCAACGCCGGCATGTGGGCCACCGTGGTGCCGCACCTCCAGCAGTCGTTCCGATGCTGGGGCTTGGACTTTCGCGGTCACGGTGCCTCGCGTCAACAGCACGACCAGATGTCCGTAGACCGGTCGCGCCTCGCCGGGGAGATACTCGCGGCGGTGAACGCCTTGGGTGGCGAGCCGTTGGTTGCAGCGGGCCACTCGCTGGGCGCTGCCTGTTTGGTCCTCGCTGAACTGCAGCAGCCCGGCACCTTCCGAGGCCTGTACCTCTACGAGCCGGTGCTGGTCCCTGACGGCTCCCCGGTGCTCGAGACCGATCACGAGCTGGTCGTGGCAGCGAGACGACGGCGCCTGCGATTCGCCACCGTGGACGAGGCCCACGACCGTTTCGTCTCCAAGCCGCCCTTCTCCCAGTGCGAACCAGCGGCAGTGCGGGCCTACGTCGAGCTGGGCACGTACCCCTCGGGCGACGATGCGGTGCGGCTGTCGTGCTCAGGCGACACCGAGGCTCGCATCTTTGAGTCAGGCGGGCCCGTTGACTATCGGCTGTTCGGCGCGGTGTCCTGCCCTACCGTCGTCGCCCGCGGCGATTCGCCTGCTATGTGGAACTCCGGTCCGCCGCAGCTGGCGGCACCTATCGCCGAGGCGCTCGGCAACGGGCGACTCGAAGCGTTCGCCGAGCTGAGCCACTTCGGCCCGATGGAGCAGGGAGAACTGGTCGCTGCGTCCATCCGGGCTCACTTGGCGCCGCCCGTCGCTGCGTAGCCGCGAGCAACAAGCACAGCGCGGCGCAGCCGCCAGCAGCCGGGCCTCCAGCAGCCGGGTCCGCCAGCTCGGACTCAGGCAGCTGCCGGAAGGCTGTCCGGATCCAAGCCGTAGAGGTCAACCACGTTGCTCCACACCATCTGCTCTTTCTCGTGAACCGGAACTTCTGAGAGAAGCTCGTCGAGTATCTGCCGCGAGTTCGGCCAGATCGAATCGTGGTGCGGATAGTCGTTGCCCCACAGCATGTTGGCGACGCCGATGGACTGCCGTGTCGCGATGCCCTCGGCGTCGTCCTCGAAGGTAACCCAGAAGTTCCGGTCGAAGTACTCCGACGGCTTCATGGTGAGCTCGTCGGAGACCTCCCACGGCGTGCGGTACGCGGCATGGTCGAGGCGCTGCTTGAAGTGGCCGACCCAGCCCGTCTCGTACTCGGCGCACACGAAGCGCAGGTCGCTGAATCGCTCCACGACGCCACCGCAGATGAGGTCGATCACCGTGTTGGCCACCGTCGTGTGAGCCAAGGTGTAGCCCTTCAGGTGACCTCCAGGCGTGCCCCAGTGCTCCGGCAAGCCGCCGTCGAAGCTGGTGCCGGTGAAGATGTGCATGGTCAACGGCACGCCGAACTCCTGAGCACGCGCCCAGAACGGGTCGAAGTCGGGGTGCGAGTAGGGCTTGGCAGGGTCGACGTGAGCCGGAATGGCGAAGCCTCGTACGCCCAACCCCGCAGAGCGGTCAATCTCGGCGATCGCCCGCTCCACGTCGGGCAGCGGCAAGCAGCCGACGCCGACGAGGCGGTTGCGATCGACCGAGCAGTAGTCGAGCACCCAATCGTTGTGGTTGCGGAACGCAGCGTCTCGCACCTCGTCGTCCTCGATGGCAAACGTGAACATGGACAGGCTCGGGTACATGACCTCCCCGACGATGCCGTCCTGCGCCTGCTCGTCGAGTCGCGCCGTGGGATCCATCACGCCGGGGTTGAAGCCGTCGTAGCCGCGTTCGATACGGGCGTGGGTAGCAGGATCGGACAGGCTGGCACCGGCGATGCCGAGCCGGCCCACCGGTATGGGACGGACGCCGCCCGGCAGCACGAGCCACGTGCCCGGCTTGTCGTCGTGATTCTGGCTGATGAACGGCGCTCGGTCTCCGTAACGGTCAGTCAGTCCCGCGTAGATCTCGGCTGCTTCGACCACATGCGAGTCGCACGAGTAGTACCGCATTGCCCCCCCCTGCTTCGCTTGGGCGTCTGTGCGCGGAGTCACCCTGACGGAGTCATCCCCAATCGGGAATACGTCGGTCTCCACAGTAGCAGCGGCCTGCGATGCGCTCCCCATGCTCGGCTCACGCGGATCGATGCTGTCTCTGCCGTGCCGCAGCAACGTCTTCGCCGAGATCGATGCAGACGGCATGCGTTCGGCCTGAACGTCGGCACCCGTTGTGCAACAGTGTTGCCATGCGTGCTTTGGAAGTGCAGTCGCTGACCGGGCCTTCGGGCGTCGCCGTAATCGACGCCCCCGAACCCGTTGCCGAAGCGGGTGCCGCATCGGTCATTGTCGATGTCGTCTGCGGCGGCGTGTCGTTCCCCGACCTGCTCCAGAGCCAAGGCCTCTACCAGCACCGGCCCGATCCGCCGTTCCGGCCAGGGATCGAGGCCTCAGGTGTGGTGCGCAGCGCTCCCGCCGACTCGGGCTACGCACCCGGCGACCGGGTCTGCGTGTGGTCGAGCGGCTGCTTGGCCGAAGTCGTAGCCGCCAGGCCTCGTGATCTGTTCGCCTTGCCCCGCCGGCTCTCCTTCGAGCAGGGCGCGGCGCTGGTGATGAACTACCAGACGGCGGTCTTCTGCATGGTCGACCGGGCGGGCTTGCGCGAAGGCGAATCAGTGCTGGTGCTGGGCGCTTCCGGCGGTGTGGGCACCTCGGGCATCCAAGTGGCCAAGGGCGTCGGCGCCGGGCCGGTCATCGGCTTGGTGTCGACGCAGGACAAGGGCGAGGTGGCCAAGGCGGCCGGCGCAGACCACATCGTGCTCGTCGGCGACGGCTGGAAGGACGAGGTCCGCGAGCTGACTGCGGGTCGCGGTGTCGATATGACCTACGATCCCGTCGGCGGGGATCGCTTCCTCGACGGCATCCGGGCGCTGGCGCGCTTCGGACGGCTCGTGGTGGTGGGATTCGCCGCCGGCGAGATTCCGACGGTGAAGGTGAATCGACTGCTGCTGCGCAACGTGAGCGTGATCGGCGCTGCGTGGGGCGAGGCCGTGGCTGCCGACCCGGCCATTCCCGCCCGCATCCACGAGCGTCTGCTGCCGATGATCGTCTCGGGCGCGGTGCGGCCCCCGATCGGACAGGTGCTGCCCTTCGAGCAGAGCGCGGAGGCCTACCGGCTGCTCGACGAACGAGAAGCCGTCGGCAAAGTGCTCGTGCGCATGCGCCCCGACCCCGTCTAGCTGGGTGAGACCCGGCTAGCGAACTGAATCGGCCGAGGCGATGTCGCGCGCAAGCAGCGCCATCGTGACTGCCACGCAGGCAGCCTCCTCGCCGACGTTGTGCTCACCCGGTCCTGGTGCTGGTTTCGGACGCTCCGCGCTGCTGCGGCCGGCGGCGGCATCGCCTGCGACGGCGGTACGCGGCACGTAGCTGCGGACTAGCGCCTGCTGGTGGTTCTCTACGGTGACGAGCCCGAATCCAATGGGCACCTCGGTCGCCAGCTGCACTGCCATGAGGCCGCTCGCTGCGCCTTCGCTGACCAGCTCGTAGTGCGTGGTGTCGCCCCGGATCACGGCCCCGATGGCGACGATCGCGTCCACTCGGCCGCTGCGGGCAAGCATCTGAGCAGCCAAGGGGATCTCGAAGCACCCGGGCACCGAGACCTCGGTGGTCTCGCACACACCGAGGTCGGCCAGGCCGCGCTGCACGCCGGCTGCGAGCCGATCCACAATGCCGGAGTTCCATGCCGCCCGAACGATGCCGACTCGCAGGCCCGCACCCGAGCCCGCGGGCGGCTTGCCAGCACGCTGATCGCCGCTCGCCACGCCCGCACGGTACCGCTGCCGGCCTCCTCAACACTCGAGGACATGCTTGAATCTGCTGACGCTCCGATACGTGCGGACAAGGCCGTGCCGGCTCAAGCACGAGCTGGATCAAGCATCATGCGGAGCACGCAACATCGAGGTACCGCGAAGATGAACACGTCAGCCAAGGACCATGCCGCCGCCGCTGGTGACGATGCCAATGCTGCGCGCCACCGCAGCGCGGACGAGCTGGAGGCCGCGCTCGCTCACATTCGCGAGTCTCCTGACGACAGCGGGGTCATCCGGCTCATCGCCCGTCGACCTGTCGAGGACTCCCGTGAAGTGCTGGACGAAGCCCGCATCAGCCTCACCCACGGCATCGAAGGCGACAGCTGGAACCAGCGCGGCTCGTCGTCGTCGCCGGACGGAGGTCCGCATCCGAACAAGCAGCTCACCATCATGAATGCGCGTGCCGCGCAGGCCATCATCGGCCCGATCGAGCGTTGGCCGCTGGCGGGAGACCAGATCTATGCAGACCTCCACCTCGCACACGGCTCACTGCCCGCAGGCACGCACCTCGCAGTCGGCGAGGCCGTAGTGGAAGTCGCCGTCGAGCCCCATCAGGGCTGCGCGAAATTCGCGGCGCGGTTCGGACGCGATGCCCTGCGATTCGTGAACACGGGCGAGGGCCGCGAGCTGCGTCTACGCGGGATCAACTGCCGTGTCATTCAACCCGGCACGGTCCGCGTCGGCGATGCCGTCAGCCGCCTCTGACCCACCGCCAGCAGCGCCAGGCGGCTGAGGTGGCTCAGCCCTTCACCGGCGTGCGCCAGCCGAAGGGGTCGGGCGCGGCGCCGACTTGGATGTCCACGAGTGCTTGGCGCAGCCGCATGGTGTTGCGGCCCGGCTGTCCGTCGCCCACGGTGAGCGTCTGGTCCGCAGACAGGATCGTGCCCACCGGCGCCAGCACTGCGGCTGTTCCCGACAAGAAGGCTTCGCCGTGCTGTGCCCATTCGACCAACTCTTCCGGAGCGATGGAGCGCTCCTCGACCGAGTAGCCCAACGACTCGGCCAGCTCGAGCACCGACGCACGGGTGACGCCGTGCAGGAACGACTCGTCGAGGTGGCGCGTCACCACCCGGTCGTCGTCGGCCAGAAAGAAGTTGGATGCTCCGGTTTCGGTGATGTCGCCGCCGGTGGCGAACAGCATCTGGTCAATCGCCTCGTTGCCTGCCATGGCATCCAGCGTGGGTGCGAGCGCCATGGCGTAGTTGCCGCCGCACTTGACCATGCCGAACTGAGGCACCGTGCGGGGAATCTCGGTTTCCACCAGCAACGTCAAGGGCCGTACCCCGCCCTTGAAGTAATCGCCGACCGGACAGTTCACGACATACAGCAGCGCGCTGCGGGTCGGCCGCGCCGCAGCTCCGATGTCGGGCTCGGTGCCGATCAGCGTCGGGCGGATGTAGAGCGATCCGGGCGGATCGGGCACCTCAGCGGCGTTGGCTTCGACCGCATCGACGACCATCCGATGCAGGCCGCCCGGATCGACGGCCGGCAGCCGTAGTCGCTCGGCGCTGGACACCATGCGTTCCACATGGCGGTCCAGCCGGAAGATCGCCAATGACCCGTCCGTTTGCCGATGCGCCTTGAGTCCTTCGAAGATGGCACTGCCGTAGTGCAGCACATGGGCGGCGGGGCTGATCGAGAAATCGCCGAACGGCTCTGCTTCGCCGCGGTAGCAGTAGGTGCCGCCGTCGGCACGCGCTGTGGTCATCCAGTCGCAGAAGATGGTCCCGAACGGGACCGTGAACGGGTCGGGCTTGTCAGTCACCGGCACTCCATTCGCGGCTCTATTCGGTATTGCCAGTTCGACATTGCCCGATGACGCTGGGCGAGCCTTGCAAGTGCCCAAGCGCCCATGCGCTCAAGCCTGCTGCAGCGTACTCACCGCGCCGGGCGGCATAGCGCGGACCGCCGAAGCGATCGACGCTTCGGGTACGCCTGCGGCGCGGGCGCCGCTGCAGATGCTCTCCCAGGTCTCAGCGGGCAGCGTGATGCCGGCGGCCATGCGCTGCTGGCGCCGCTCGTGCTCGACGTCACCCGGCAGCTGCACGGGACGCTGAGCATCGATGGCGTCGGCCTCACAGAACCAGTCGAGGTACGCCGCTGCGATGTCGTCGTAGCCCAGGTCGGTCGCGCCGGCGGCGGTGTCGACTCGGGCCGGGTCGATGTAGACCGACAGCATCCCGTTCGCGAAGCGAACGCGGCGGGGTCCCGCCGTGCCGGTGCCGGTGAGCGCACCGGCCAGCAGTTCGCACATGACGGCGATCCCCGAACCCTTGTGCTCGCCCATTGCGCGCAGAGCGCCTGCGCCGTTCATCGAGTTCGGCCGCTGGCCCTCGGCGAACGAATAGAGCACCCGCGGGTCGCCAGTGATCTCGCCGTCGCCGGACACCAAGGCGTTGTCGGGGACAGCCGGGCCGCCGTGCAGGGCGACCATGGCCTTGCCCTCGGCTACCACCGACGTGGCAAAGTCGTGAATCACCGGACGGCGGCCCGCCACGGGTGCGCCGAACGCGCACGGATTGGTGCCCATGCGGCGCGACTTGGCGCCGAAGGGCGCGACGAGCCGGCTGTTCGCGACGTTCACGAAATGCATCGAGACCAAGCCCTCGTCGGCGGCCATCTCCGCGTACTCGCCGATGCGACCGAGGTGTCCTGCGTTGCGCAGCCCGACCACCGCGACGCCGAGCTCGGTGCAGCGCTCGATGCCCAGCTGCACCGCTGCAGGCCCGACGGTCTGGCCCATGCCGTACTTGCCGTCCACCAGCATCAGCGCGCCGGAGTCGATCAGCACCTCGATGCGCTGATCGGCGACTTGCACGCCACCCGCCAGCAGTTCCACGTAGAGCGCCGAGCGGATGACGCCGTGGCTGTCGTGACCGGCAAGATTGGCGCCGACCAAGCTGGTGCCGATGCGAACCGATTCGGCGTCCGAGCAGCCTGCGTGGCGGAAGATCTCGGCGATGAAGTCCGCCAAACGCTCGTGGTCGATGATCACCGGCCCGCTTGCGTCGACCCCAGAAACCGCTGCTTCGTCCCCACTCGCGCCAGCAGCTGTATCTGCAGCCGCGTCTGCTGTACGGGTCTCGCTCATCACCGCAGCGTAGGTGCTGCGCCGACGGCGACGCCTACCGCAGCTGACCTAGCCTCGCCCGTCGTGAGCACACCGACGGGACCGCCCAATCCGTCGGCAGCACCTACCCCGAGCGAACGCTACGACGTGGTGGTGGTCGGCGCAGGCAACGCCGCGATGTGCGCAGCGCTCGCAGCGCACGAGGGCGGCGCTCGGGTGCTGGTGCTCGAGCGTGCCGGCGACACAGAAGCAGGCGGCAACAGCCGCTTCACCGCCGGCGCGGTGCGCTTCGCCTACGACGGTGTTGCCGACCTGCGCGCGCTGATGCCCGACCTGACCGACGCCGAAGTCGCGATGACGGACTTCGGCGCCTACACCGAGGACGAGTTCTTCGCCGATCTCGGCCGCGTCACCGACTATCGCTGCGACCCCGACCTAGCGAGCACGCTGGTGAACCGCAGCAAGGACACCTTGTTGTGGATGGCGAGCCACGGCGTGCGCTTCGCGCCGATCTGGGGACGTCAGGCCTTCAAGGTGGACGGACGCTTCAGGTTCTGGGGCGGCCTCACGGTGGAGGCCGTGGGCGGCGGCGAGGGACTGGTGGCGGCTTTGCGAGCGGCGATGGCCAGCAACGGGATCGAACTCTGGCACGAGGCGGCCGGACACCGGCTGATGCTCGACGAAGCGGGCCGTGTGCGCGGCATCGGTATCCGCCGGCCCGGACGCACGGTCGAGGTGGCAGCCGGCGCTGTGGTGCTGGCGTCAGGCGGCTTTCAGGCGAACGCCGAATGGCGTACCCGCTATCTGGGTCCCGGCTGGGATCTCGCCAAGGTGCGCGGCAGTCGCTTCAACACCGGTGACGGCATCAGGATGGCGTTGGATGTCGGTGCCATGCCGCACGGCAACTGGAGCGGCGCGCACGCGGTGGCGTGGGACTACAACGCGCCCGAATTCGGCGACTTGGCTGTCGGGGACGGCTTCCAGAAGCACAGCTACCCGTTCGGGATCATGCTGAACCAGCGCGGCCTGCGCTTCGTCGATGAGGGCGCCGACTTCCGCAACTACACTTACGCGCGCTACGGGCGTGAGATCCTGGCCCAACCGGGGCACTCGGCTTGGCAAGTGTTCGACGTCGGCGTCGCTCATCTGCTGCGCGATGAGTACCGCATTCGCCAGGTCACCAAGGTCACTGGCGACAGCTTGGAGGAACTCTGCGCTCGCATGGAAGGCGTGCATGCCGAATCGGCGCTGCACACGATTCGGGAGTTCAATAGCGCCGTCGACCGCGGCGTGCCGTTCGACCCCAACGTGCTCGACGGCCGCCGCACGAGCGGCCTGCGCCCCGACAAGACCAACTGGGCGATGCCGATCGAGACGCCGCCGTTCACCGCGTTCCGAGTGACCTGCGGGCTGACGTTCACCTTCGGCGGGCTGCGCATCGACGAGAGCGGCTGCGTCATGGACACCGATCTGCGACCGATCAGCGGCCTCTACGCCGCAGGAGAGCTGGTGGGCGGCCTGTTCTGCGGCAACTACCCCGGCGGGTCGGGCCTCACCGCCGGCGCCGTGTTCGGCCGCTTGGCCGGAGGCTCTGCCGCCGGGAAAGCAATGGGCTGACGCCGATGCACCGCGGCGGTAGCGTCACCACGGTATGTCGCTGACCTCCTCGCTCCAGCACACAGACGCACGAGGCGCGAGTTCGAGGATCGTCTACACCCACACTGACGAGGCACCGGCACTGGCGACCTATTCGCTGCTGCCGATCATCACGGCGTTCACTGATGCAGTCGGCGTCGATGTCGAGACTCGCGACATCTCACTGGCGGGCCGCATCATCGCTGCGTTCGGCGACGCTCTGGCACCTGGCCAACGCGTCAACGATGCGCTCGCCGAACTCGGCCTGTGGACCCAGCACCGCGACGCCAACATCATCAAGCTGCCCAACATCTCAGCTTCGGTGCCCCAGCTGAAGGCAGCCATCGCGGAGCTGCAGTCCAAGGGCTACGCGGTGCCGGACTACCCCGACGACCCCGCAGATGCCGTCGAGCGGGATGCCCGCGAGCGCTACGACAGTGTCAAGGGCTCAGCGGTGAACCCGGTGCTGCGCGAAGGCAACTCGGACCGCCGCGCACCCCGCGCCGTCAAGGAGTACGCCCGCCAGTACCCGCATTCGATGGGCGCTTGGTCCCCGGCGAGCCGCAGTCACGTGGCGACCATGTCCAGCGGCGATTTCCGCTCGAACGAGCAGTCGGCGACCATGGCCGCCGACGGCTCGCTGAGCATCGAGCATGTGGACGCCGAGGGTCGCGTGCGGCTGATGCGCAAGGTGCGCGTGAGCGTCGGCGATGTCGTGGACTCCACGTACATGTCGGTGGCTGCGCTGCGCACGTTCCTCGAGCATCAGATTGCCGACGCCCGCTCGTCGGGCCTGCTCTTCTCGCTGCATCTCAAGGCCACCATGATGAAGGTGTCGGACCCGATCGTGTTCGGCCACGCCGTGCGAGCGTTCTTCGCGCCGGTGTTCTCCCGACACGGCGATGCTCTCGCTGCGTCCGGCGCGGACCCCGACGACGGCTGGGCCAACGTGCTGTCCGCGGCGGAGTCGCTGCCAGTCGAGCAGCGCGAGGCCATCGAAGCAGACATCGCAGCCACGCTCGCCGAACGCCCTGGCTTGGCCATGGTCGACTCAGACCGCGGCATCACGAACCTGCACGTGCCCAGCGATGTCATCGTGGACGCTTCCATGCCGGCGATGATCCGGGCCTCCGGGCAGATGTGGAATGCGCAGGGCCGCCAGCAAGACGCCAAAGCCGTCATCCCGGACTCCAGCTACGCAGCCGTCTACCAGGCGGTGATCGACGACTGCCGGGCCAATGGCGCGTACGACCCCACCACGATGGGCTCAGTACCCAACGTCGGGCTCATGGCGCAAAAGGCCGAGGAGTACGGCAGTCACGACAAGACCTACGAGGTGGACGAGGCAGGAACGATGCGAGTCGTCACCGAGTCCGGCGACGTGCTGATGAGCCATCAGGTGGCCGCAGGCGACATCTGGCGCATGTGTACCACCAACGACGCGGCCGTCGCCAGCTGGGTGGACTTGGCCGTTCAGCGCGGCCGGCTCACCGGCGCAGCGGTGGTGTTCTGGCTGGATGCCGATCGGCCTCACGACGCGCAGCTCATCAGCAAGGTCGATGCCCAGCTCGCTGAGCGCAGGTCCGAGGATCCCTCTGTCGGCGAACTGAACATCAGCACGCTGGCGCCCGCCGAAGCGTGCCGTTTCTCCTTGGAACGCATCCGGCGCGGCGAAGACACCATCTCGGTCACCGGCAACGTGCTACGCGACTACAACACCGACTTGTTCCCGATCCTCGAGCTGGGCACCTCGGCCAAGATGCTCTCGGTCGTGCCGCTCATGGCCGGCGGCGGGCTGTTCGAGACGGGCGCAGGCGGTTCGGCCCCCAAGCACGTGCAGCAGATGGTGGCCGAGAACCACCTGCGCTGGGACAGCCTGGGCGAGTTCCTGGCGCTTGCCGTGTCGCTCGAGCATCTGGCGCGGGTTGCGGAGAATCCGGCGGCACAGCTGCTCGCTGACACCCTCGACGCTGCAATCGGCACGTGGCTGGCCGAAGGCCGCGCCCCGAGCCGGCGGGTCCACGAACCCGACAACCGCGCCAGCCACTTCCACCTCGCTCGACATTGGGCCGCGGAGTTGGCCCGTCAAGACGCCGACGCAGCGCTAGCCGAACAGTTCGCGCCGCTGGCCAACGCTCTGGCCAACCATGAGCAGCAGATCGTGGCCGAGCTCGTGGACTGCCAAGGCGGTCCGGTGGATCTCGGCGGCTACTACCTGCCCGACCCAGCGCTCGCCGAAGCCGCCATGCGCCCGAGCCCCACCTTCAACCGCATCATCGACAACTTCCGCGCCAGCCGCCCGACCACGTAAGTCGGGGTCTCAGTAAGTCGGAGTCTCAAGCGTCGAGTTCGGGGATGCCTCCGGCACCGAGGCGGCCTGAGTCGCGGTACGCGGCGAGCTTGGCGCGGCTGTCGGCGATGTCCAAGTTGGCCATGGTGAGCTGGCCGATTCTGTCCGCCGGGCCGAATGCTGCGTCGGACACACGCTCCATCGACAGCCGCTCCGGCGCGTAGGTCAGCCTAGGACCGGACGTGTCCATCACCGAGTAGTCGTCGCCACGCCGAAGCCGCAGCGTGACCTCGCCGGTGACGCTCGAACCCACCCAGCGCAGCAGCGAGTCGCGCAGCATCAACGCCTGCGGGTCGAACCAGCGCCCCTCGTACAGCAGCCGTCCGAGGTGCCGCCCCATCGTGCGGTAGTTCTCCAGCGTGGCCTCGTTGTGCATCGCCGACAGCAGACGCTCGTAAGCGATGTGCAGCAGCGCCATTCCTGGGGCCTCGTAGACGCCCCGCGACTTGGCCTCGATCACCCGGTTCTCGATCTGATCGCTCATGCCGAGTCCGTGGCGACCTGCGACGGCATTGGCCTCGATCACCAGCGCAACACGGTCATCGCCCGAGTTGCCAAGTGCCGAGTTGCCGGATGCCGATGGGCCGACCTGGCCGACTGCTACCGGCCATCCGTCCGCGAACCGCACCGTGACGTCCTCGGCTTCGATCTCCACGGCAGGGTCCCAATGGGCCACGCCCATGATCGGCTCGACGATCTCCATCGAGGTCGCCAAGTCCTCGAGGCGTTTCGCCTCATGGGTTGCTCCCCAGATGTTGGCGTCGGTGGAGTAGGCCTTCTCTGCGGGGTCGCGGTACGGCAGGTCGCGAGACGCCAAGTACTCGCTCATGCCCGCTCTGCCGCCCAGCTCGTCCACGAACGCAGTGTCCAGCCACGGCTTGTAGATGCGCAGCCCGGCGTGGACGAGCAGGCCGTAGCGGTAGAAGCGCTCGATGTCGTTGCCCTTGTAGGTCGAGCCGTCACCCCAGATGTCGACGCCGTCGGCAGCCATGGCCGTTACCAGCATGGTTCCCGTCACCGCGCGGCCTAGCGGCGTGGTGTTGAAGTAGGTGCGGCCCGCGGTGGAGATGTGGAATGCGCCGCACTGCAGCGCAATCAGGCCTTCGCGCACCAGCTCCGCGCGGCAGTCCACCAAGCGGGCGGCGTGAGCGCCGTAGTCCAGCGCTCGCTGCGGCACGCTCGGCAGGTCCGGTTCGTCGTACTGGCCTAGGTCGGCGGTGTACGCGTGCACGAGCACGCCGCGTTCGGCCATCCACGCCACGGCCGCGGAGGTGTCGAGTCCGCCGGAGAAGGCGATGCCGACACGCTCCCCGGCCGGAAGCTCCGCCAGCACCCGCGAACCGCCTCCCGATGCAGATCCGATCGACATGGGCCACCACGGTACGGCCTGTGACCTGTGTTGCAGAAGCGGCATGCAGCGGATCGCAGCGCCTTGGGTCGCGGCACCCAGTCGTTTCCGTCCAAGTCATTCGCATCGGAGTCGCAGGCGCTTGCACCGGCACTTGCACGATCGCTGGCACCGGCGCAGCGCGGCGCGTACGCTCGGCCGAGAAGGGGCGACACATGAGCGAGAGCGAGGCAGCAGCGGGCACCCGTGGCACGGCCACTGGCGCCACCGACGCGACCGGCCAGTCGATCGCAGAGCTGCTGAGCGAGATCGTGCGCATCCCGAGCGTCAATCCGATGCATCAGGGGCCGCGCTCGGGCACAGCGGCCGAAGCCGACATGGCCGACTGGCTTGCCGAGCGAGCGACAGCGCTGGGCGCAGACGTGGAGCTGGAAGTGATCCAGCCGGGGCGGCCCAACGTGTACGCCCGATTCGCCGGCCGGACGGAGCGCATGCTCGCCATCGACATTCACCTCGACACGGTCGGCGTCGAGCACATGGAAGGCGAGCCCTTCGACGGCCGTGTCAGCGAAGGCCGCGTCTGGGGACGGGGCGCCGTCGACACCAAGGCGACCATGGCCGTGGTGCTGGCGGTGCTGGGCGAAATGGCGTCCGCCGGGCAGCAACCGGCCTGCACCGTCGAGCTGGTCGGCACCATCTCCGAAGAGGGCGGCGGCCTCGCCGGTGCCACCGCATATCGAGACCGACTGCTGACGCGCGGCGAGCGTCGTGAGCAGATCGTGGTGGCCGAACCCACGATGTGCGCGCCGGTGTACGGCCACAAGGGCGGCCTCGGCATCGAGGTCCAGATCGAGGGGCGGGCTGCGCACTCCTCCAAGCCCCACCTCGGCATCAACGCGCTGTCCGCCGGGGGACGCGTGGTTGCGGCTATCGATGCTGAGCAAGAACGGCTCACCAGTCGAGGCAAGGCAGGCGCGCTCGGTGCCGGCACCGTGTCGGTGAACGAGATGCACGGCGGCCGGGCGCGCAACATCGTGCCTGATCTATGCGAGCTGTACGTCGGGCGACGCATCGCCGACGGGGAAGACTACGAGACCGAGTACTCCCGCCTCACCGAGGTCATTCGCGCCGCTGCGCTGCCTGCCAGAGTCAGCGTCCAGATGGCGAACGGCTTCGGCAGCAATGCCTTCCTGCAAGCGCCCGAATGCGCTCTGGTGACCTCACTGGCGCAGCTGTCGGGTCGCAGCCCCGAGGTGGCCGACTACGGCACCAATGCGCTGCGATACGGCGAGGTAGCCGACCAGATCGCGGTGTTCGGGCCTGGCTCCATCGACCAAGCCCACCAAGCCGTCGAATGGGTCGAGATCTCACAGCTCGAACGAGCCGCCGACATCTACCGCAAACTCCTCACCCGCTGAGTTTGATATCAGATGCAAATCGGAGAGCGTCAGCAATCGAATGATATCGAATCAGAAGCGCTGTCTCAAAGTAGCGATTAGCCGATTGAAGGCTGAATAGAGTTCATCAATTCGATCATCAAGCTGACTGATCTCATAGCGCAATGTGCCACGATCTAGAATTGTGGCACCGAACGGACTCGAACTCCCTATCGAATCACCAACGTCCTCAATTCTATCCTCCAGCTCACTGATATCGTAACGAAGAGTACCGTAATCGAAGCTTGAGTTGCCGATTGAAGCAGCAATACTCTGAATCACTCGCTCAAGCTGACTGATTTTGTAACGTAGCGTGTCGCGGTCTAGGCTTGAGATGCTGAACGGACTTGAGCTCCCTATCGAATCACCAACGTCCTCGATTCTTTCTTCCAGCTGACCGATATCGTAACGCAAAGCACTATTCTGAGAATTTATTTGACGCATCTGATCGCTGATAACTCTGGCCTGCCACACAAGAGCGAATACGCCCAACGCAACTATGGTCACTAGGACAATCGTGACCAAGTGCTTTACTTCATTCCTCGCCCACAAGTCTCGAATGCGTTCATACAGGTGATCCCAAACGGACATCTTACCTCTTCGTTTCGCGAGCCAAGACTTGAACACGGAGTTTGATGCCGCGCTGGCTCGTCAGTTGCGCCGTGAGTTAGTCCATTGGGCAAGAGCTCCCAGTCCAATAAACACTGCGCCAGCAAGGCTTCCTATTGCGCCAAGCCATTCTGCGCCAGCATTGATCAGCATCAGAGATATGACGAGGACCATGAATGCAACGACAGTGATGAGAGCGACACCAGCCCAAGCAAGGTGTCTTGCCGTCCGATTAGTGTCAAGCTGTGCCTCGTGGCTTCGTCGAGAAGTACTTTCGGCGAGCGTGAGGATTTCTTTGCCAGCGCCCGGTGAGGCTCGCTCATATTGCTCGAATTCATAAGCCGGAGGAAGCGGGCCACTATAGCTCAGGCTCAACTCAGTCTCAATATTTTCTGATTGTTCTCCTGCCGTAGCAATATCATCTCCAGTCACGATTTTGCCGAACTCGAGCCTGTGAATTCATCCATAGCGCGTCTGATGCATCTGCCTGTCAGCATCCAGTTTGCACGTGAAAGTTCGGTCGCCGCTTTCCAGTTATCGTTCGCCGTATCGTCTGCGCGTGGGCGCTCGCCAAGAACGAACAATATTGGCTGGCAACCAGTAAGCACTGCACGGGGCTTGGCGGCTCCATGCAGCGCGTTCAGCATCGCTTGCAGTTGAGCCCGTTGTCGTACCCGAGGCTCGACAGGTTGAGTTCGGCCATCAATTGACACAGCATCCGGCGCGCGCAGCGGCATGCGCTCAGCTTAGCATGCTTCCGGACATGCGGTGCATCCACAAAAGCGAAATCTACAGAACGCTGCACCGCGGCGGATGAGCGGGCGACGGGGTTCAGTTGGGGCGTGCGGTGACGAAGACGGGAATCTCGCGGTCGGTCTTGGCTTGGTACTCGGCGTAGGGCGGGAAGGCTGCCACACACCGCTCCCACCACTCCGCGCGCTCAGCGCCGTCGACGAGCCGCACAGCGGTCTCGAACGGCGCCGGTCCGTCCTGGATGAGCACGGTCGGGTCGGCCATGAGGTTGTGGTACCAGCCGGGATGTGCCGGCGCACCGCCCTTGGAACCCACGATGGCGTACTCGCCTTCGTGCTCGACCCGCATGAGCGGGACTTTGCGCACGAGGCCGGTGCGATGCCCGACGGTCGTCATCACGATGATCGGCAGTCCGGTGTCGCGCAGCGTGTTGGCTTGTGCGCCCGACGATGCTTCGTACGCGTCGGCCTGCTCTCGCACCCAGTCCCACGTGCTGGGCCCGTACTCGCCTGTGAACTTCTCACTGTGTCCCATGCGGGCAATCTAGGCCATCGCCGCCGCGGGGCCTGCGGGGAACCAGTGGCGCACGAGAGTCGGCGTACACCGCACAGCGCTGCGGCACGCCTACGATCCACCGCGTGCAGATCATGTCCGCGTTGTTCATCGAGCACTTCGACATGCGCCAGGCAGCAGGCGGCGCAGCCCGCATCGATCTGGGCGGCGTTCACTTCTCCACCGCCGCCCCCGGTCCGTTTCCGGTGACCATCACGCCGCACATGCTCGTACTGGTTCGCTGCCCGCCGTCCCATGCCGGTCTGGCGGCGCTCGAGGTTCGGTTCCTGCGCGGCGACGAGCAGGTCGCGCGCAACGTCCAGCCGCTGAGCGTCGAATCGGGCAAGTTCGGCTACAACCTCGTCCAGGCCGAGCTGACGTTCGACGAGCCGTGCACCATCGAGGCCCACTGCCGAATCGACCAAGGCGATGTTCTCGTGGTGCCGCTGACGATGAACCCGCCCGCAGACGACCCGGAACCGGCGGCGTCAGCGGCCGACGGCGGGTGGACGGGCACTCCCGCAGCCCAGAGCAGCTAAGCGAACCGGCCGACGATGCCCTTCACTGTCGGATGCTCGCAGCACGCCGATGCCGGCATGGCGACTGGCGAGATCGTCGGCAGAGTGCTGGACTCACTGGGCGCGCAGCCCGACGTCGCAGTGCTGTTCACCTCGGGCAGCCACATCGACAACACCGAGGACATTGCCGCGGCGGTCGCCGAGCTCCTCAGACCCGAGGCGTTCATCGGCACGACAGCGTGTTCGGTTGCTGCCGGCGAGCGCGAGATCGAAGAACAAACCGCGGCGGTGCTTTGGGCAGGCAGCCTCGGCTCGGTCCAAGCGCCGCGGGCGCGCGCAGTGCTCTTGGATCCCTCAGGCGTCGGCGAGGGCGGCATCGAGCAGATCGACGCGGCGTTCGACGAGGTGAACACGACCGGGCGACACTCGATGATCCTGCTGGCGGACCCGTACACGTACCCCGTCGACATTGCGATGGAACGCTGGGCCGAACGCTGGCCGGGGGTCGGCATTCTGGGCGGGCTGTCGTCGGGAGGCTCGATGCCCGGCATCAACCGCATCGTGGTGGACGGCGACGTCTTCCTCTCCGGGGCAGCCGTGCTGGTCCTCGGCGGCAGCACTGGCGTCACGCACGTGGTGTCTCAAGGGTGCCGGCCCATCGGCCAGCCGTACATCATCACGGAGGCGCAAGGCAACGTGGTGCGCTCGCTGGGCGGCATGCCGCCGTACCAACGACTGCAGCAGATCATCGCCAAACTGGATCCGGCAGACCGGCGCTTGGTGCAGCGCGGGCTGCATGTGGGTCGGGTGACCGACGAGCGCAAGGTCGACTTCGAGCGCGGGGACTTCTTGATTCGCGGTGTAGTGGGCGCCGACCGAGACAGCGGTGCCATCGCGATCGGCGATGAGGCACCGGTCGGCGCAACGGTGCAGTTCCACATCCGCGACGCCCGCACCGCGGACGAGGACCTGCGCGCTGCACTCGAGCACGCTCCTGCAACAGGCGGCGCTCTGCTGTTCACCTGCAACGGGCGGGGCACGCACCTGTTCGACGAACCCCATCACGACGCGGCACTGCTCGCAGAGCACACAGGCGCCGAGGTGGCCGGCATGTTCTGCGCGGGCGAGATCGGTCCGGTGGGCTCGCGCTCGTACTTGCACGGTTTCACCGCCTCGATGGCGCTGTTCCACGACGCCGACGAGCCGCCAAATGCCTGAGCGCCCAGACTCGCAGAGCACATCGTCATGAACGCAGGCATCGCAGCGGTCGCTCGCTTGGAAGCCCGCCAGATCAACACCATTCGGGCGCTGGCCATGGACGCTGTGATGCGTGCGCGCAGCGGCCATACCGGCACGGCGATGGCGTTGGCGCCTCTAGCGCACGTGCTGTTCACTCGCATCCTGCGCTACGACGCCACAGCACCAGACTGGCCCGACCGCGACCGGTTCATCCTGTCGCCCGGCCACGCCTCGATGCTCGTCTATGCCGTCGCGCACTTGGTGGGCTACGGCGTGACGCTGGAGGACATCCGACATTTCCGCCAGTTCGGATCGATCACGCCAGGCCATCCCGAACGCGGCCTCACCCCCGGCGTGGAGGTGACTACCGGACCACTCGGCCACGGTTTCGCCAACGCTGTGGGCATGGCACTGGCCGAACGCGGCCTGCGCTCCCGCTTGGGTGCGGACCTGGTCGACCATCGCACGTACGTGGTGGTGAGCGACGGCGATCTGATGGAAGGCGTCAGCCACGAGGCGGCATCGCTGGCCGGCCATCAGCAGCTCGGCCGCCTGATCGCGGTCTACGACGACAATCGCATCACCATCGACGGCAGCACCGAGCTGGCGTTCAGCGACGACACCGCTGCGCGCTTTGCGGCGTACGGCTGGCACGTCAGCGACCTCGGCGAGACTGCGGAGGACACCGACGAGCTCGAACGGGGGCTGCGCGAGGCGATGCTGGTGAGCGATCGCCCGTCGCTGGTCATCGTCCGCACCCACATCGGCTACCCGATGCCCACCGCGACCGACACCTCCGCAGCTCACGGAGCGATCACCGACGCCGCGGAGATCGCTGCAGCCAAGCAGGCGATGGACATGGATCCCGATGCAACCTTCGTCGTCGACGACGAGGTGGTCCGCGCCTACCGCGCCGCCGGCAGCCGTGGCTCAGCCGAGCGGCACGACTGGGAGGCTCGGCTGACTGCCAGCGGGCACGACCGCGACTGGCTCGATGCGCTGTGGTCAGCGAGCGCGGTGACCGGCAGGCTGCGCGAGCTGCCGACATTCGCCGCAGGCACCCAGATGGCCACCCGTGTCGCCGCCAACCGGCTGCTGGACGCATCACTGGACGACGTGCCCGCGCTGGTGTGCGGAGGCGCCGACCTCACCGGCAACACCGGCACCGACATCGCTGCCGATGTGCTGTGCCCTGCGAACCCGGCAGGCCGCAAGCTCTACTTCGGCGTCCGTGAGCACGCCATGGGCGCCGTCGCGAACGGCATGGCGCTGCACGGCGGCGTGCTGCCGGTCGTCGGCACCTTTCTGGTCTTCAGCGACTACATGCGCCCGTCGGTGCGCCTCGCTGCCCTCAGCGGCGCCAAGACGGTGTTCGTGTGGACGCACGACTCCATCGGCGTCGGCGAAGATGGGCCGACCCACCAGCCAGTCGAGCATGTTGCCTCCCTGCGCGCCATCCCTGACCTGTGCGTGATCAGGCCGGCGGACGCCAATGAGACTTCGCAGGCCTGGCAGATTGCTGTCGAGCGAGACGGCCCGACTGCACTGGTGCTGACGCGTCAGAACATCCCCGTGCTCGACGGCACCGACCGTCCCGCACAGGTGGCCCGAGGCGCGTACGTGCTGATCGACACGCCGGCGCCTGCGGTCGTCCTGGCGGGCACCGGCAGCGAAGTGCAGTGCTGCACCGCGGCAGCAGCACTGCTGGCTGAGAACGGTATCGCCAGCGCGGTGGTGTCGATGCCGAGCTGGGATCTCTTCGAAGCCCAGGACGACGACTATCGATCCGCCGTGTTCCCGCACGATGTGCCGGTACTCGGCGTCGAGGCAGGATCGTCGATGGGCTGGGACCGCTATGCCGATGCCACCGTCTCCATCGACCGGTTCGGCGCCAGCGCCCCGGGCGAGGTTCTCATGGAGCGCTTCGGGTTCACTGCCCCGGCCATCGCCGATGCGGCGCGCGCCCTGCTCTAAGCCGACGCTGTTGCAGACCGACTGCGCTGTAGACCGACCATGGAGGACTCCCCTGTGGCCTGCCCGACCCGCCCCAACAGTACCGCCGGCACTACCAGCTCGCTTCGACGGTTGGTGCAGCTCTACACCGAATGCGGACAGAGCCCGTGGCTGGACAACCTGCGCCGCAGCTGGATCACCGGCGGAACACTGGACGCCTGGGTCGACGCGGGCATCCGCGGCCTCACCTCCAACCCGTCGATCTTCCAGAAGGCCATCGAGACCTCCTCGGACTACGACGAGCAGTTCAGCGACCTCGTACGCGGGGGCGCCCCAGTCGACCATGCGTACTGGCAGCTGGTCGCCAGCGACATCGGCGGCGCGCTGCGAACGCTGGCAGGAGTGCATGCGGCGTCGGGGGGCACCGACGGCTTCGTGTCGGTGGAGGTGGACCCGTCACTGGCCCACGACACGACAGCCACCGCCGCTGCCGCACGCGAACTGCACGCGTCCCTCGCTCGGCCAAATCTCATGGTGAAGATCCCCGGCACGATGGAAGGGCTCGGGGCAGTCCGCCAGATGATCGCCGAAGGTCGCAGCATCAACGTGACGCTGATCTTCTCGGTGGCTCGCTATGAGCAGGTGGCCGAGGCATACGTGAGCGGGCTGGAGGATCGGGTCGCAGCGGGAGCGACTGACTTGTCGGAGGTGGCCAGCGTGGCCTCGTTCTTCGTGAGCCGCACCGACACCGAAGTCGACCGGCGGCTGGAAGCGACCGGCAGCACCGACGCGCTGAGCCTGCGCGGCCGGGCTGCGGTGGCGCAGGCCCACGTTGCCTACGGCCGCTTCGTCGAGATCTTCAGCGGACCGCGCTGGGAGCGTCTCGCAGCGCTCGGCGCTCAGCTCCAGCGGCCGCTGTGGGCATCGACCAGCACGAAGAATCCCGCCTATCCCGACACGCTCTATGTCGACGAGCTGATCGGCCCGCACACGGTGAACACCATGCCCGACGACACGCTCGCGGCCTTCTGCGATCACGGCACGCTCGGCCGCAGCGTCGATGCCAACGAGCCCGCGGCACAGGAGGTGCTCGACGCGGTCACTGCGCACGGCATCGACCTCGACGGCATCGCCGGCCTGCTCGAAGCCCAAGGCGTTGCCGCGTTCGCCAAGAGCTTCGACGAACTGCTGATGTCGCTGCAAGCCAAAGCCGACGCACTCGCCTGAACGCCGTGGACCCGCATCAGTGGGTTGCAATCCGAAACTGACTGCCCTAGCGTTCGCAGCCGTGACGACCGTCGCAACAGGCCGCTCCGGCTGCTCCATCCAGGCAACGCTGGACATCGTCGGCGATCGCTGGACGCTGCTGATCGTGCGGGACCTCTTCCGCGGCGTGCGTCGGTTCAGCGCCATGCAGCACGACCTCGGCATCGCCCGCAACATGCTGGCCGACCGGCTCGGCCGTCTCGTCGATGCCGGCATCGCCGCCAAGGTGCCCTACCAGCACCGTCCGATCCGCTACGACTACGTCCTCACCCACAAGGGCCGAGACCTGTCGAACAGCTTGCTGGCGCTCATGGCCTGGGGCGACCGATGGTGCCAGGACGGCGACGCCCCAACGGTGCTGGTGCATGCCGACTGCGGCACCCGACTGGAGCTGGCAGCGCGATGTCCGGCCTGCGAAGCGTCGGTGAGCCCGTCGGGCATACGCAGCCGCTCCCGCTTCGGGGCCCCGCAGCGCGGCTCAGCCCGCCCCGGCGGGGCCTGCGCCGCTGCGGCTGCCGACGCTCCGATGGGTCCTGAGTCCGTCCGAGCTGCGAACAGCGGGCTCACGGACCGTATCACGAACAGAAGCCTGCGGTGATACCGCTCGATTCGCCGGATGCCGGCATCGGCCGGTGCCCGAACGACCGGAACGCACACGACCGTCTCGCGAACGGAGGCCCACGGTGACGCTGCTCCATCCGACACCCACCCTCGAAGATCCGCCTGCGGGCCGCGCTGGGGAACCGCCGGAGCCGTCGGCGGTGTCGCAGGCACTCGCGGCGCTGCCGCTTGCCGAGTTGGCCGAGCGGGCAGCTGAAGTGCGCGACCGCAGTTTCGGCACTCGGGTGACGTACAGCCCGAAGGTGTTCATCCCGCTGACGATGCTGTGCCGCGACAAATGCGGCTACTGCACGTTCGCCCAGCCTCCGGCTCGCCTCGACTCTCCGTACCTGACCCCGGAACAGGTGCTGGAGATCGCAACCAGCGGTGCCCGTGCCGGCTGCCATGAGGCGCTGTTCACGCTCGGCGAACGTCCCGAGCTGCGCTACCCCGCTGCTGCCGACTGGCTGGCCGCCCGCGGCTGGGATTCCACCGTCCACTACCTGGTCGAGATGTGCCGGCTCGTACGCGACGAGACCGGTCTGCTCCCCCATGCCAACCCGGGCGCGCTGGCTGCCGACGAGCTGGCGGCGCTGCGGGAGGTCGCGCCGAGCCAGGGGATGATGCTGGAGTCGCTGAACCCTCACTTGGATTGCCACCGTGGGTCGCCGGACAAGACGCCGACACGCCGGCTCGCCACACTCGAAGCCGCCGGCGAACTGTCCATCCCCTACACGACGGGGATCCTCGTAGGCATCGGCGAGTCGCTCGACGACCGGCTTGTCGCCATCGAGGCAATCGCTGCAAGCCACGCCCGCTGGGGCCATGTCCAAGAAGTGATCGTGCAGAACTTCCTGCCCAAGGCGGGCACATCGATGCACAACATGCCTGCTTGCCCGCCCGACGAGTACGCGCAGGCCATTGCGCTGGCGCGACTGCTGCTGCCGCCGGAGGTCCATCTGCAGGCGCCGCCGAATCTCTCCGACGACTTCGGCGGCCTGCTGAGCTGCGGCATCGACGACTGGGGCGGCGTCTCGCCGGTCACCGCCGACCACGTCAACCCCGAGCGTCCATGGCCGGCACTGGACCGCCTGCGAGACGTCACTGAGGAACGGCAGTTCACGCTCGCCCCGCGGCTCACGATCTACCCGGAGTACGTGCATCGGCCGGAGCGCTGGCTGGCCGAGGCCAATCGGTTCGCAGTGATGGACCGCAGCGACGCCGAGGGCCTCGGACGCGACGATCCGGGCGCCCAGATGCCCGAGCGAACCATGGAGAACCTCCAAGCAGGCTCCGGCGCCGACGTGCTGGCGGCCGACGAGAATTCCACACAGTGGTACTCCGGCGGTGCCGGTCACCTGCCCACAGACCTCATGGGCGGGCCGTCGTTCGCACACGGCGCGGTGCGGGAAGTGCTCGACGGCGTGATGGCCGGCGAGCGGGTCGGGCACGAAGAGATCGTGACGCTGTTCGGCGCACGCGGGCCGGAGGTGGTCGCGGTCGGCGAGGTGGCCGACGAGCTGCGCCGTGAGGCGGTGGGCGATGTGGTCACCTGGGTGTACAACCGCAACATCAACTACACGAACGTCTGCACGTTCAAGTGCAAATTCTGCGGCTTCTCCAAGGGTCCTCTGTCGCTGAACCTGCGGGGCACGCCCTACATGCTGTCGCTGGCTGACATCCAGGAGCGGGTGATCGAAGCCGCCGAGCTGGGCGCCACCGAGGTGACGCTGCAAGGCGGCATCCACCCCAGCTTCGACGGCGACTACTACATCGACGTCTGCCGGGCCATTCACGAGGTCGTGCCAGACATGCACCTTCACGGGTTCACCGCCTTGGAGGTGATCGAAGGCGCCAAGCGGCTCGGCGAGTCGCTGGTGGACTACCTCATGCGACTCAAGGAGGCGGGGCTGAAGTCGCTGCCGGGGACCGCCGCCGAGATTCTCGACGACTCGGTGCGGGCGGTGCTGTGCCCCGACAAGATCAGCACCGCAGAGTGGCTCGAATGCCACGAGGCAGCCCACGCGGTGGGGCTGCACTCCAACATCACCATCATGTTCGGATCGGTCGAGCATCCGAAGCATTGGGCGAACCACATCGTAGCCACGCGTGAGCTGCAGCAGCGCACAGGCGGGTTCACCGAGTGGGTCCCGCTGCCGTTCGTACACATGGCCAGCCCGATCTACCTGCGAAAAGGAGCGCGGCGCGGGCCGACCTTCCGCGAGACGCTGCTCATGCACGCTGTGCCGCGGATCGCCTACCGCGGCCTCATCGACAACGTGCAGGTGTCGTGGGTGAAGATCGGCCTGCAGGGCGCACAGCAGATTCTGCGCGCGGGTGCCAACGACCTCGGCGGAACGCTCATGGACGAGAACATCTCCCGCGCAGCGGGCGCACAGCACGGCCAAGGCCTCACCGAACAGGATTTCCGCCACCTCGCCGAGCCAGTCGGACGTCGCCTCCGCCAGCGCCTGACCGGCTACCAGCCCGCGGACGGCGCGCCCGCTGTCGCCAGCCGAGTGCTGCGGCCGACTGACAACGCCACCGACCGCAAGCTCATCCCCCTCGAATCCCTCGGCACCCGCGTCTAGCTGCCACAACGCCGCACCACCACACGGCTAGTCGTCGACGGTGGGGCGAACAGCTGCGCGCAGGATGGCGGCGGCTTTGTGGGTGGCTCGGCGGGCTCGGGTGACGCTTCGCTCTAGCTGAGCGCGAGCTTGGGAGGTGTCGGCGTCGGCGAGAGCGCCTTGAAGCAGTTCGATCGACAGCTCGGCGAGCCGCTCGGCAGCGGCATCGAGCTGGTCGGCGAGTTCGGCGATCTCGTCGTTCATGCGCTCAGACCTCCGCTGACTGAGTGCATGACCTCAGGCCTCTTGCGACGGCATGCGCTCTGCCACGATCTCCAGCGGATGGCGTGCATCGATGCCGACGGCTCGCAAATGCAAGGCGCAGCCCGGGTTGGCGCTGGCCACGGTCCTCGCGCCGGTGCGCTCGATGGCGGCGACTTTACGCTCGCGCACCGCCGCCGCCACGTCCGGATGCTGCTGCGAGTACGCGCCGCCGGCACCGCAGCACATGCCCTCGTCATCGAGTTCTGCGACCTCGACGTAACGCTCGAGCACGGTGCGCACCGGCAGGTGGGCCTGCTGCACGTGACGCAGATGGCAGGGATCTTGCACCGCGATCCGCTCGCTCGGCACCGCCACACCCGCGCGCGTCGATGAACTGTCCGCAGTCGAGCCTGCTGTGCTTTCGGGCAGTTCCTCGACTCGCTCCGCCAGCCACTCGCACACGTCCTTCACGCGTGCTGCGAATCGGTGCGCCTCAGCGGTGCCGAGCAAATGTCCGTACTCCTTCATCGCGGCACCGCAACCTGCCGAGTCCACCAAGACCGGCGCGTCGCCCGGCAGAGCGGCCATGACCCGGCGAGCGAGCCGTCGCGCTTGGTCGCCGAGACCCGCGTGGGTGTGCAGCGAGCCACAGCACGCCGCGCCCGGCGGCGGCAGCGCGACACCCGCGCCGGCTGCTTCGATGACCGTCTTGGCAGCCCGGTGCGTGTCGCGCATCCACGCATCCATCACGCAGCCGGTGAACAGCCACACGTCCTCACCGCTGGGCACCAAGCGGCGCTGGCGGACCGGAACCCGCGGCAGCGATGCCGCCATCGCTCCCAGCCGCCGGAACCGCCTCGTGCGTCGCAGCGTCCCGGCAAGCCGAAGCACGCCCAGCCGCTGCGCCACTCCCAGCAGCCGCGACCCGGCACCGAGCAGCCGCGGCATGCCGAGCAGCCGGTAGGCCAGCCGTCGCAGCCGAGGCTGGTAGCGGGTCTGCGAAGCCAGCGCTTGGCGCGTGGTCTCCATCATGGCCCCGTACTTCACGCCGGCCGGACAGGCCGTTTCGCAGCCGCGGCACTGAATGCACGCGTCCATGAACTCCACGAACGCGCCGTCGGCTTCGCCGCGCTCGACGACTTCTCGCATCAATGCGATGCGGCCACGCGGTGACGCCGACTCCTCCCCCGTCACCCGATACGTGGGACAGTGCGGCAGGCACATGCCGCACGCGACGCAAGCTGCCAGTGTGTCGCTGTCGATGTCCAGCGACAGATCGAACGTGTCTGCCCGGCTCGGCGCTGCGCTCGGCGCACCCGCCGCGTCGGCCGTGGCCTCCGACGGCGTCACCAAGCACTCCTGCCCGGATTCAACCGACCGGCAGGGTCCAGCTTCGCCTTCAGCGCGGACATCAGCACTGCGTTGGCCGGCGAGACCGGCACCGCAGCCACGGGCTCGCTGCGATGCACCAGGCCCACGCCGACCTCGGCCAGCCACTCGCCCGGGGTCTCCGCCAGCGCCCGCAGGTCGGCAGGCCGCATCGACTCGCGCCCCGCAGCCGGCATCCGGGGAGGGCCGTCAGCAGACGGGGCGAAGCCCAGCGGGGCCAGCTTGGCAGCCTCGGCGGCGACGTCGGTCGGGTTGCCTTCCAGCAGGATCCAGCTGCGCGTGCCGTTCCATAGGATGCTGCTGGGCCGGTACAGCGCGTCGAACGCCGCGAACGGGTCACCGTCGCCCACCAGCCACTGAGAGCTCGGCGGCAGCGGCAGCGTGCGGAGGATCACCTCGGCCAGCAGGCCCAGCGTGCCCACCGAGCCCACCAGCAGGCGCACCAAGTCGTAGCCGGAGACGTTCTTGACGGTGGGCCCGCCGGCGGTCACCACCTTGCCGCTCGCATCGACATGACGCGTCTGCAGCACAAGATCGCGCACGTGGCCGTAGCGCAGCCGACGATGGCCGCTGTAGCCGCAGGCCAGCACACCGCCGACGGTGGCTGCATCGTCGGCCGGGTCGAGCGGCACCATCTGGCCGGTCGAGGCAAGATGAGCCGACAGCTCTGCCACGGCGGTGCCCGCGCCGCAGCGCACCGTCATCTCCGACGGCTCGTGCTCCCACACCCCCGATGGCGCGCGCACCTCACGGGTTCCCGCTCGCGGCGCACCGCCGACTGCCCAGTGGGTGCGAGCCCCCACAGCAGTGACCGGATCGCTGGCGCCGACCTCATGGGCGAACGCGCTCACCTCCGCTGCCACGCTCGCGGCCAGGCTGGCACCGACAGGAACCGACACGGCCTCCGCACCAGGTGCCCCGGTGCCAGTGTCGGCGCCGGCTGTCCTGGCAGTGCCCAGCACGGCACCCGCAGTACTGCCAGGAGCGTTCACACCCAAGCGCCTTCGGGCACATGCTGGCGGAACGAATCGCTGCAACGCGAGCCCGACGGAATCACCTTCAGCGGATTCGCGAACCCCTGCGGGTCGAACGCTTCACGAACCACGTCCTGCGTGTGCATGTCGTGCGCGCCGAACAGCATCCCCATGTAGTCGCGCTTCTCCAAGCCGATGCCGTGCTCGCCGCTGAGCACCCCTCCCGCCGCGATGGAGGCAGCCACGATGTCGCGCCCCGCCGCCTTTACGCGTTCGTCGACGCCGGGCTCGCGGCGGTCGAAGGCCAGGATCGGGTGCAGGTTTCCGTCGCCCGCGTGAAAGACGTTGACGGCGATCAGGCCGTAGGCGTCGGCGATCCGGTACACCTGCTCAAGCACTTCGGTGAGCCGCGAGCGGGGCACCACCGTGTCGTGCAGGTAGTAGTCCGGCTTGATACGCGCCACAGCGCCGAACGCGTTCTTGCGCCCCTTCCACAGCAGCGCCCGCTCGGCGTCGTCGGCGGCGACCCGCACCTCGCCAGCGTGATGGCGCTGCGCCACCTCGCGCACGATCTGCACTCCGGCTTCGACGCCGCCCGGCAGGCCGTCCAGCTCCACCAGCAGCACCGCAGCAGCACCGGTCGGGTAGCCGGCATGCGCGAACGCCTCCACGATCTCGATGGCCCGCTGGTCCATCATCTCCAGCGCGGACGGCACGAGACCGGCAGCGATGATGGCGCTGACCGCCGCCGAGCCCTCGCTCACGTCATCGAAGTCGAGCAATAGGGTGCGCACTGACGGCGCGTTCGGCGTGAGCCGCACAGCCGCCTTCGTGGCGATGCCCATGGTGCCCTCGGAGCCCACGAACAGGCCGCGCAGATCCAGTCCGGCAGGCTCGGCCTCGATACCGCCGAAGTTCGTCACCTCACCCGAGGGCAGCACCACCTCCAGCGCTGCGACATGGGCCGTGGTCACCCCGTAGGCCAAGCAGTGCGGGCCGCCGGAGTTGTTGGCGATGTTCCCGCCGACGGAGCAGACCTGCTGACTCGAAGGGTCCGGTGCGAAGTGGAAGCCCAGCGGTGCCAGCGCCCGCGACAGATCCAGATTCAGCACCCCCGGCTCGACCCAAGCCACCCTGTTGGCGAGGTCCACGTCGAGGATGCGGTCCATTTTGGCGGTCGCGATGACCACCGGGTTGCCCACCGGCGCTGCGCCGCCCGCCAGCCCGGTTCCCGAACCGCGGGCGACGAAGGGGCGTCCGTGACGGCGGCATATCCGAACGATGCCGGCAACCTCGTCCGCGTTCTCGGGCAAGCAGACGTTGGCCGGAACGCTGCCTTCGATTGAGCCGTCACGTCGGTACAGCGAGCGCTCGAAGCCGTTGGCACGCGCTCGGTCTCCCAGCAAGCCCGCCAACTCGGCCAGCAGAGCCGCCTCCGCTGCCGAATCGAGTGCCGTATCGGGTTCGCCGGCCACGGCGCGACCGTACCGTAGGCTCGCCGCCGATGGCGTCTGCGTTCGCCGCGAGCACCGATGACTGCGGCCACAGCGGCGCGACGCAGGAATGGGACACGCGCGAGTGGTTGTCGCTGGAGGATCCCTCCGAGCACCGCACCTGGCTGTTCGACGCGACGTTCCTCACCAGCACTTGGCGTTGCATCTACGGCGCCGGCTGCCCTGGCATCGACTCCGAACCGGCCCCGGAGCTGGCGCTGGGCTGCTGCAGCCACGGCGTCTACCTCAGCGGCGACAACGATGTCGCCCACGTCCGGGCCATGATCGCTGAGCTGGACGAGGAGACGTGGCAGCTGCGCTGCGATCCCGCCGAAGCGCTGTGGCAGGACAGCGACGGCTGGTGGCGGAGCCGTGTCGTGTCAGGAGCGTGCATATTCGCCAACCGGGCCGATCATCCCGGCGGCGCCGGCTGCGCCTTTCACCTGTTGGCCGACCGCACCGGCCGCCGCCCGATGGACACCAAGCCCGAGGTCTGCTGGCAGGCACCGCTGCGACGCGAGGATCACGAGACCGTCACCGGCCACGTCTACACCATGGTGCGGGAATGGGAACACCGCGACTGGGGAGGCCCCGACACCGACGTCTCCTGGTGGTGTACATCCGAGCTGAGTGCGCACAGCGGCAGCCAGCCGGTGTTCAGAGCGCTTCGCGACGAACTCACAGAAATCTGCGGCAGCCAGATCTACGCCGAGCTGCGGGCCCAGCTCGACGTACGCGTCGCCACGGCCCGGCTGCTGCCCCATCCCGCGGTTCGCCGCAGGAGTCGGCAGGCTGTTTGAGCAGCGCAGCGCGACTGAACGGCGCCGCGAAGGTGCCGCTCAAGCGCTCTCGCGCCGGGGCGTTTCCTCGATGTCGTCCGAAGTCTCCGAATCGAAGTCGGCGTACTTGGCCTCGAGGTCGGAGTAGTCGTCGTACTTGTCAGCGAGATGGCCGTACTGGGCGTCGGGCGCCGATTCCTCGTCATCGAACTCGACGCCGAAGCGGTCTGCATTGTCGAAGTCGTAGTCCTCGACAGTGAAGCGCTCAGCAGTGGCCCGCTGGAACTTGCGAGCCTCCTCGTAACGGCGGTGGCGACCCTTCTTCAACGTCTGGCTCCTCGTGCTCGACGGCGAGGCTCGGATGGCCTGCATCCGGCCATGCCCTGCTCCGTGCCGGGTGGGCATCTGTGTTGTACGAAGTGCATTTCCACCCTACCGCTCAGCGCCGGAAACTGGGTGTCATAGGCAGCGCGTGGGAGACCGATGTTCGAGTTGCAAGCCGGCCGAGGGATCGAACGCGAGCGCAGCCTCTCCGGCGAGCAGTGAACCGATGGCGTCTCCCACCACTTCGGCCCTCCAGCCCGAGCTGAGGCGTGAGGTGCCGTCGCGTGCCAGCAGTGCAGCGATGTCAGACCGAGTCGCCAGCAAGCTGCGATCGATGCCCTCCACACGTGCCACTTCGTCCACCCAGGCGCCGATGAGCGGCACCGCAGGCTGGAGTGCCGAATCCACACTCGGCCCGGTGGCCGGCGCGCTCGGCGGGATGTCGCTGGGCGCCATGTCGAGACCGAGCTGCACCTCTGCTATGATCCGCTCGCCGGCCGCCCCGCGGAACTGCCCGGAGTCAACGCCTCGCAAGCCCACCAGCTCCTCGATGCTGTTCGGACGACGCTGCGCAATCGACAGCAGCGCCAGGTCCGACATCACGAAGCGAACCGGCACGTCCCGCTCGCTGGCTGTGCGTTCCCGCCAGGCAGCCAGCCGATATGCAATCGCTCGCTGAGCGCCGCGCAGCTGACGCGCTCCTTTGATGCGGGTCCATGCACGAGCGGGGTCCGGCGGCAGTCCTGGCACACGTCGCCATTGCTCGCACTCGTCGAGCGCCCATTGCCAACGACGCCGGGCCGTCAAACGGGCGCGAAGCTCGTCGTGCAGCGCCGTCAGGTACGCAACATCGTCAGCTGCGTAACGCCGCTGGGCCTCTCGCAACGGCCGTTCGAACCAATCGGTCAAGCGGTTGCCCTTGGCCAGCCTCGCGCCGAGCAGTCGGTCTGCCAGCGCGGTCAGCGACGGGGTGCTCATGCCCAGGAACCCGGCCGCTACCTGGGTGTCGAAGAGCCGCGATGGAATGACGCCGCACTCCTGGTACAGCACCTCGATGTCCTGCGCGCATGCGTGCATGACGGTCACGAGGTCGGCCGCCAGCACCGTCCCGAGCACAGCGATGTCGGTTGCCGTGGGATCAACCAGCGCGACCCGATCGTCGAAGGCCAACTGGACGAGCGCCAGCTTGGGCCGATAGCTGCGTTCCCGGTGAAACTCGGTGTCCACGGCGACACGGTCGGTGGCCAGCAGCTCGGCAACGAGCGCCTCGAGGCCGGTTTGGGTGTCGACCCACTCGTGGCCGTGCTCGTCGTTGCGCTGCACCAAGCAGGTCACCCTAGGTCTGCGCCCACGGCGTCGCGAGCCGCCAAGATCGCCTCGGCAGCAGCGAGTTCGCCACGCGTGTTGACGTTGAGCACCTCCGACGGCGCCGCCGGCACGGTCGGCACATGCTCCATGTCGAGTATCTCACGGGGACCGCGCGCGCCGGCCCGCAGCCCGTGCTGCAGCAGAGGGAGCGCACTGCGGGCATACCAGCCGATCAGCGGTTCCACTTGGGTGCTGCGCGCCAGCACGACCGGAGTGTCACTGCTGCGCGCACGGGCGATGACTCTCGCGAACAGCTCGGCTGTCACGGTCGGCACGTCGGTGGGGCATACCAGCACGTCGCCGTGACGTTCGAGCGCGTCAGCAATCGCCGAGAGCGGCCCGGCATGCGGCGCACTGTCAGGTTCTGCCACGAGCGGCGCCGGGGGTGTGCCGCCTTGAGCAACGACGGGCGCTGCGCCTGCGGCCCCTAGCGCGTCAGCGACCCAGATCGCCAACGGCCGTCCTGCCAGCACCAAGCTGGCCTTGTCGCTGCCCATGCGGGTCGACTGGCCGCCGCACAGCACGACGCCGGCCGGTTTCACGCCGCAGGCCACTCACCTGCAGGCGGTCGACCGCCGGGGTCGAGTTGCGTCAGGAATCCGGCGCACCTCTCGGCTTCGTCATGCTCGCCGATGGCCGCAGCCGAACGGCCCAAGCCCAGCAGCGACCACAAGAAGCCGTGATTGGCAGCTTCGGCCCAGCGCACGTAGCCGCTGCCGCGCCAGCCAGCGGCTCGCAGCGCGTCCAAGCCTCGGTGATAGCCGACTCGGCAGTAGGCATACGCTTCGACGTGACGACCGCTCGCTGCGGCGCAGCGTCCGAGTTCCGCCCAAGCGTCGAGCATCCGTGGCCATCGGGCCGCAACGACGCCCAGCGCGTCGGCTCGCTCGGGAAGCGGCTGCGCCAAGGCTGCACGCAGCGCCGCAGCAGCCGCCTCGGGTGCCGGGCCGAGCACGGTCTCGGGCAGTCCGCCCGGACGCAGGTCGATGGGAGTCGCAGTCACGGCCCGAAGCTAGTGAGCGCCAACGGCGAACGCTCCCAGGCGCGACGCGAAACAGCGGCTCTGCTCCGTACTCTGTGATCGAGTGCTGCCCGAATGGCTCGACGCGGACCGCGTGAACATCGCATTGGTCGGCGGTATCGCTTCGCTGGCCGTCGCAGCGGTGGTCGCAATCCGGTTGATCCGCCGGCTGGCGCTGGCAGTGACCGTCGCTCTCATACTGGTCGGCGCGGCCGCAGTGCTCGCGGTGCAGTGGACGGGTATGCGGGACTGTCAGCAGACGTGCTCGTGCGAGGTGTTGGGACGCACGGTGCAGGTGCCGGCCAATCCGTTGTGCGGACCGGACCGCCTGGACCCGGGACGCATCAATGTGGACATCAGCATCGATCCGAGTTAGCCGTCGGTGGCGGCATTCACGGCACGCGCATCGCGCGCAGGCTGTCGGTGGCATGCGACTCCGGACTCGAGCCGGACACCACCACCACCATGTCGCCGCTGCGCACCGCCCCGGCGCGTGCCGCAGCGTGTACCGCCTCCAGCGCCGATTCCGCCGGGGTGAGGCGCTCGCCGAAGACCAGCGGCCGAGTGCCCCACGACAGCGACAGCTGCATCGCCGTTCGCGGCTCCGGCGTGAGACCCAGCAACGGCATCGACGGACGGAACCTGGCCATGCTGCGCGCGGTGAAGCCCGAACGGCTCAGACAGACGATGGCATGGGCACCGAGTTCGCTGGCCAGCCGGGATGCCGCCTGGGTGATCCCGTCGGTGACGCGCAGGTAGTCCTCGGCGTGCTCGTCCAGGCGGCGCACGGACAGCAGCCGGTTCCACCAGGCCTCGTAGTCGAAACGTTCGTCGGCCCGTTCGGTGATGCGGGCCATGGTCCGCACGGCATTCACCGGATCGTGGCCGATCGCCGTCTCGCCGCTCAGCATCACCGCCGAGGTGCCATCGAACACGGCGTTGGCAATGTCGGAAGCCTCCGCACGGGTCGGCACCGGCGAATGCAGCAGCGATTCCAGCATCTGCGTCGCCGTGATGGCCGGCCGGCCATGCGACACACACGCCTCGATGATGCGCTTTTGCAGGTGCGGCAGCTCCTCGATGTCACACTCTGCGCCTAAGTCACCGCGGGCCACCATCACTGCCGAGGACGCCTCGATGATGCCGTCAAGGTTCTCCACCGCAGCCTTGGTCTCGATTTTGGCCACCAGCAGCGGGCCGCGCGGATGCGGTTCCACGCCCAGTCTCCGCATGTCATGTGCCGACCGGACGAACGACAGCGCGAGCATGTCGGTGCCCAAGTCCACGAACGTGTCGGCGAGCTTCAAGTCGGCAGGGGTGGGCGTAGCGATGCGCAGCTTGGACGAGTCCACGTGCAGGCCAGGCCTGCCTTCGAGGTGACCGCCGTGCAGCACTCGGGCCTTGAGCGCATTGGAGGCACGGTCCTCCACCACGAGGACCACATTGCCGTCGCCGAACGACAGCTGATCGCCGGGGCCCACATCGGTCAGCAGTCCCTCGTAGTCCACGACGAGCCGATCGGCAGTGCTGACGTCGCCTTCGATGGCCAGCGACAGCAGCGCGTCCTGGGCAATCTCGCAGCCGCCCTCGGGGAATGGTTTGCAGCGCACCTTCGGCCCCGGCAGGTCCACGAGAATGCCGATGGCACGTCCCGACTGCTCCGAGACGGCTCGCAGCCGCCGGAAGGTGGCGACCTGCTCGTCGAGCGTGCCGTGCGCCAGGCTGAGACGCCAAACGTCCACACCGGCATCGATCATGGCCGCGACGGTCGTTTCGTCGTCGCAGGCCGGGCCGACGCTGGCGATGATCTTGGTTCGTCGTGCCATGTGCCACCACGGTACCGCGCAGGTCGCGCTTGGCGACCAACCCGAGCCGACGAGCGGTGCGGTCAGGCTGCGCCCGGCGCGACCGGCCACAGGGTGCAACTGGCTGCACTGGGCGATCGACTACATCAGGGGCGCATCGGGGTCGTCAAGCGGGTCTGACGGTGCAACTGCTGCGCCTGCGCCGTCGTCCGCAGGGCCGTCGGCCACAAGAGCGTCGGGCCGTGCGGGGGGCATGAGGCGATCGAGTGCGACGGGCTCAGACACGTCCACTCGTACTGCGTGCAGCAGCACCGTGCCGCGTTCTCGCACGGTCCCGCAGCGATGGGTGGGCGTGGCGCTGGCTTCGGGCACCGCGACCGCTTTCGGCCAACACACGACGGAACGAAACTCGGGCGCGGGCTCGGTGCTCAACGGCAGTGCTCCCGACACGAGCTGTGTGTCACCCCTGGGCAGGAGTTCCCCCAGTACCTCAGCGAGCGGCCGGCGTATCGATGCTGCGCCGCCGGATGCCTCGCAGATCACTGCTGAGCCGGCCGTCTCCTCCATGGCCCGGTACATCGCAGCTTGCGCCGACTCGTGCAGCAGCGAGTCGTAGTCGCCTGCGAACACGCGCTGCGCGAAACGCCAGCGTGGTCCGGTTCCTTCACCGTTCAGCACCGACGCCAATGCCATCGGCTCGGTGCAGTGCTCCGGCGGAGTCAGGCCACCGTCGGCACCAGTCCCGAACGGGGGTTGGTCGCTGTGCATGAACGCTTGGGACATCCGACCGAACTGCTCGCGCAGCCACCCGGGGCTGACGGCCTCCCGACGAAACTCGCGCAGCACATCTCGCTCGGTCTCCACCGCCAACTCGACATCGAGCAGCGACAGTTTGCGCACAGCAGAGTCGGGGTCGTCGGGTTGGCTTGTCGCGGGATCCGTACCGAACGGACGATGCACCAGGCGCGCAGCGGCCGCCGCGGTGACCAGCCAATGGGACTTGGCCAAGCTGAGCGCGGCGCTGCGAACGCAGGCCAGCTCGCACGCATCGACACGTCGGCAGACCTGCCCCTGCCACACGCGCAGTCTGGTGCGGTTCAGCCGCGGTGCGAGCAACCGCAAGCCGACGGCAACCGCGGCGAGCGCAGCAGCCGAGAGCAACAACACCGTGAAGGCAGCACTGGTGTCTTGGTCTAGAGCCGACGCGACCTCATCCATGTTCAATGCAGCTACCACCACGACGAACACATACGCCACCAGCGCCGCGAATGCAGCCCGACCCGAGGCCAGCCATCCAGCCTTGCCGAGCAACGCCTTGTTGTCAGCAGGCACACGGTTGCGGCTCACAAGGGCCAGCACCAGCACGACAGAGACCACGACCGCTGCCGGAATCAATCGGGCGACGCCGCCCAGCGCGTCAGGATCGATCCTGCGGACCTCTCGTGCGATGAACTCACGCGAGAACCACACCACAAAGAAAGCTCCGACGTAGCTTGCCGCCAGCAGCGGCAGCCGCACCTGCGCAGCTTTCGGCTTTGCAAGGGCTATTGGCCCCCCAACCATCAGCCTCAACACCGACGGCACGGTTGCAGCCAAGGACACCAGGCCGAAGAGTGCGACTCTGACCACTTCGCCTCTCCCATCCGGTGTGGCCCAGTCGCGGGCCGAGGTCAACGTCAGCACCGCAGCGGCCGCGATCAGTCCGGCCACCCAGGGCGCGTGCTTCAGAAATGCGCTCAGGCCGGTGCGAGGCTGCCCCGAGATTTCGCGGTCAAGCTCGGCGATGGCGTTGTCGGTGGCGCTGCTCGCTTCAGCAATCTGCTCATCGAATCTGCAGGTGACGTCCTGCAGCAGCGACGCGGGATCGGGTGCGTCCGATGCGGTGTTGTGGTCGGCAGCATTCGTCGACGCATCGATGACCGTGTCGTCGTCGGATGTCCCGTCGTCGTCCGCTGCCTCCGACTGATCGCCGTCGGGCTCGGCGGCGTCTTCGTCGGCATCAGGGCGGCCATGCTGTTGGTCAGCTGGCGCATCGTCGGACATCGCCGGTGACGCTGCCGCATCGTTGAGGCCCGTATCGCGGAGCGACGCAACAGTGAGCATCGAGACGGCTTGGGCAAGACTCGACACGTCGGGCGAGAAGGCGTCGGGGTCGGCTACTGGATCGAACGCTCCGGCCGCAGCGGCCTGCACCACCGACGCTCTCGGACCTGCATCGACCACGCCGAACATGTCGTCGAGCACCGCGTCCCAGGCACTGGTCGGCACCGTCCCGAGCTTGACTTTCGGACCGATGGCACGGTCGAGCCGTACGCGCACCTGCTCGAGTGTTCCGTCATCGGCAACGCGAGGCGGACCGTCTCGCGGGAGCAGCGGCTCCGCCCAGGGCGCGTGATGGGCAATCTGCTCGGTGCCTTCGTCGCTGCCGAGCTTCACGTCCGCTCCGGCTGCTACCAAACGGGCACCGACCCCTTGCCAGCCAGGCAGCAGGCTCACCCGCTCTGCCGAACCGCCGGCGATATCCCACGGCCTGAGGCAGTCCGCTGCGGCCTGAGCCGCGTGGTACGGATCCGGTGCCGGCATCAGCTGCACGGGCACCGGCAGCGATCCGCTCGCGTCGAGCAACTGCGCAGGCGACGGCATCCGGATACGAGCAGTTCGGCACATCGAGCGCACCAGCCGTACCAGCGGCTGGTCGCTGCCGCTAACCGCCGGCACCAGCGACTCCAGCGGGGCGTGGTCCAGCGTCGACCACAGACCCGTCAATGCCGCGAACTCTGCTGCCACATGCCACGCGAAGGCGTCGCTCGCCCGGGCACTGGTCAGCGGTTTGGCGGCAGCTCGATCCGTTGGGCGATCCTCGGGCAGCACCACGAGTGCTGATTGGGTGCCGCTGCTCGCGTAGTCAGCGGCCGGCGCGAGCCCGTCGTCACCGAAGCACGGAAACCAGAGGCGATGGAATGCCAGCGGAACGGCGAGCGGCATGACCCGTTGCAGATCGTGGCGCACACTGACCTCAGCATCGGCCAGCGCTGTCTGTTGCGCAGCGCTCAAGCCGGCGGTGCAGACCGTGACCACGTCGAATCTGTCGAGCGAGCCCAGACCGGCGAGGAGGTCCAACAGATCGACCTGGTGCCGCTGGCCGCGTTCGAGCAGCGATGCATAATGACGAATGGTTCCGAGCAGCCCCGCGTCGTCGGCGGGCAGCCGGCACGCGGCATCGATGAACGGTGCCAGCTGCGAATCGGCCGAGAGCTGCGCCAGGACGTCCACCGCAGCCTCGGCGGCCGCTTCATCGCCATGCCGCAGGAGCATGACGGCGCGGGAGGTGCCAGTCATGCTGTGCATCGCCAGAGCAGAGGCGGCAGGGTCTTGGTCAGCGGGCATGTCGGACCCGATACGCAGCGATGCGGCGCTCACATCGCAGGCTCGTCAACCTGCCCGTTCTGCCCAGCCTGCTGCTCTGCTACCGTCGCCAGCTCATCGAGCGCCGGTTCCATGTGGCTTCGCCACAGACCGGTCCACAAGGGCGCGGTGGACAGCAACGCCGGCTGAGACGACCAAGCCGCCTCCAGCTCCTCGTACTTCTTGTCGTAGCGGTCACTGGTCTCTCGGCAGATTGCGGCAAGCGATACAAGTCGCGTATGTGGCGTGTCCACAGCGTTCGCATGGGCCGTCTCGCTCAGCACCGATGTGTTCGACCATCGCGCGTGCCCGTTCGTACCGCTTCCTTCCGTCCAGCCCTGATCAACCCAGTTCTGCAGATCAGGGCCCAAGTATGCGTATTCGAGCAAGCTGCAGTCTGGACCTGCGCGCCCCAGTTCTCTCAAGGCGATGTAGGGCCGCAACGCTCGCAGGGTGCCGCTGCGTTGCACAGCTAGGAATGCCAGCGGCAGCGACTCCAGCACGCGAGCGCATCCATCGTGGATCATGCGAGCTCCCTTCGGACATCCGCTCACCGGCAGCAGCGTGTCGGCAAAGGCCTCGAACTCGCCGTCTTCGGGGACCCAGATAGACCACGCGCCGTCCACCAGCTTCACGTTGCCGAGGACTCGGCCGACATACCAGCCGCGTACCAGGCATCGCAATAGGGCCTGACTGACCGGAACGAACGATTCCAGAGGCTGCGCTCGCCGGAAGTTCCAGAAGCTCTTCTTCTGGTTGAGCGAGTCTCGTTGGAACCAGTCTTCGGCGATCGGTCGCAGCAGGCTCTCGATCACCAACGGAGATACCGGCGCGCCGAGGGCGCTCGAGATGTCGACACTTCTTATCCCCTTGTCGCTGGTCAGGATGGTATTGATCTCCGCATCACCGATTCCAGCGCGCGACAAGTGACTGCGCAGTTTAGCTTCGATTCGATGGGTAGCGAGCGGAAGGGAACTGAGCTGCAGTCGAGTACTGCTCCAGTCGGAGTTCGGATGTACGAGCCCGAGCAGCGATTGATCGATGCCGACCAACGGCACAGCGGCTTCCATCGCCGCATTGAGTTGATTCAGAAAGCGAGATTCGTTGATATGGCGTTCTACCTCATCCATGGCATAACGGTCATCTTCATCCGATGAGCCTAAGAAATCACGCAGTGTGCGGGAGACAAAACGCTCGAATTCGCTGCCTTTGTGTGTCAGTAGCCGACGTGCCCGCTGCCTCAGCGCATCAAGTCCGGTGTGCACCACAATACGCACTGATACCGGAGAGCGACCGTTGTTGGCGGCTAGTGGATTCCAGTGTCGCGCGACTTCAAACATTTGGATATCGCCGTCCGGCGCAGCGATTGTAGCTCGCAGGTTTGGCTGGAAGGCACCAATAACTTCACGGCGCACCGCTTTGCGTCTGGCGTCGGCACCAGCAATCTGTCGGTAGTCGCTTTCGAGCAGTTGTCGAAAATGCTCGGCATAATCGTCAGGGTCGATGAGAGAGAAATCTCCTTCAGGCGGCCGAGCACCTTCGGGCGGAGTTTCTACATCGCTCCACGACGGCCAGCTGCGCACGATCTCCGACGCCAAAGTCGCTTGTTGATGAGCATGTTCGAGGGATTCGCTGAGCGGGCGCAGGATCCTTGCGGCTACTTCTCTCGCCAACGCCGCCGCACGAGACCACCAGTCGGATTCCATCTGATACGCACGTCCACGGGCCTGCTGCGCTGCCAGCAGGCCCGGTGCCGGCTGATTTCCACCATCACCCGCCAATCCGTCACCGCCATCCTGTAGCCTTTGCTTTGTGCCGGCATCCAAGTTGGGAACAGCTTCCCGATCAAGGTATCGTGCAACCTGCCGGCAGAGTTCCGCAGCAATGACGAAACCATATTCGTGAACCAATTCAGCGAGCGTTTGCAAGATATTGTCTTCAATGTTGCGCAGCCACACTCCCATCTGCGCTTGCACCGACGCGTCCATGCCCTGCTTGTAGGCAGGTTCAGCGCCATCAACGGCTAGCGTGGCCGCAGCGGCGACAGCTGCAGGCAAACCCGCTACGCCAGCGACTCCCAATTGAGCTGCGTTAACGAAATTCGCAAAATTTGCCGCATAAGCCGGTGGCTGCAGCGCCGCAATGATCTGATTGCTAGCTGCGAAGGGACCTGGCTGTTCGAAGAGTAATACTGGAGCCGTACTTAGGGGCGCTGGCACCGGCTTGTCCTGATTCAAACCCACCTTAGATCGAAACGATTGCAGCAGCTGTTGAGCGACAAAGTTCGCCACGAAATCTTTGGACTTAGTACCTTCCGCCGCGCCGTCCAGCTTAGTGTGGCCAAGATTCAGATGTGTCACGGCATCGCGCACAAGGCGCTGCGTGGCATATCGCTCAAAGTGTTCGCCACCCACCGAGAGACGCGAAAAGCCGAGGGCGGAGATGCACGGTGCGCCTTGCTCGTGCGATTCACCCGCATCGACCAAGATGTCGCCTTGTTCATGTGCTCGCGCCGACGCTGCCCAGTTACCAGAGGTGTAGGCAACGAAGCGGCTGTGAACTACCATGTCCACCACCCATGACAACAGCGATCGGCCTGTCACCTCGAAGAGTCGATCTGGAGTGCCGTGGTCGGTATGACGGCCAGCTATGCGACCAACGAGAAACGGATACGTGGGCCCCGAACGCTCTTGCGGTTTAGGCTGGCCCGCCCGGCGCAACACGCCACTTCGTTTCGGTGCCGCAATTGCCGGCGCATCTGTCGAGCTGCCCTGCCACCATTGCCCGTTCAGCATTTCGCACAGCGCAGCAAGACTATTTGCGTGTACGCCGCCTGTCACCTGCTTGCCCAGCGACTCGAAGACCTCGGGCGTGTACAGCAACGCGAAGATGCTGTCACCCGCCGGGGTCTGCATCGAGCGCAGCATGTCGCAGACAAGGTTCATCAAGCCCGAGCCCGTGCCACCAGCCAGACTTCCCACTATCACGATGTACATGTTCGCGACGCCACCACTGGCATGAGTGGCGTCTGTTTCAACCTCATCATAGAGTTCACGGAGCGCGGCAGTAGAATCTGGATCGTTCATTCGCCGGATGTGCTCTCGCAGCCGTTGCCGAATACGCTTGGCATAGGCTAGGGCGATCGTCTGGCCAACGGCGCGGAACTGCCCAGCGCCATGGGAGAGAGGCACACCGAGACCGGCGGGCTCCACCCGCCAGGATCGCAGTTCGCTCAGGGTCTCTGCATCACCGTCGAGAATGTTCTGCAGCGATGTGAAACTCATCCCCGGTGCCATGAGACCTAGGTATTCATCAGGTGCCAGCGATTCCGTCACAGACGAATCAATGTCGATGTCATCCGGTTCAATGGGCGTATCAATGTGAAGGAACTGCCAACCCTCCGGAATCGTCTTCTCGCGGCCATGTTCGTCGAGCCAGCGCTGCATCTCTCGCTTGAGAAAACGGAGTGTCTTTCCGCCCGAGCCGCCTAGGCCAACAAAAAGAAACTTGCTATACATGCCTTTTGTACCTCACATTGTTCTGTAATGCGCTCCGGGGCGCAAATACCGTGGAACTGGCCAACGCTTCAGCTTCGCGTTACGTGGCGTCTATGCTGCTACTATCTTGTTGGAGAAGCGCTTCAAACACTGGGTTCAATCGATCGGCAGGCAGGCGCAATACCGCGTCGGCACCACTACCGGGTACACGAGGTACAATTGACCGCTGGAGGAGAAGAAGTGAGCATGTCACCTGATGGGAAGGTTGATCATCTGCTGCGAGCTGCGCAACTACGCACACGCGATCGAATCGAGCCGATAGCAATTGACCATCGCTCAAGCCGGGCGGAAAACTCGAGGGCACGTAATCTCCGTCACAAGTTCCGGCGAAACAGACCGTGTAACCGTCGGCTGGCCGAAACGTGCAGCGTGGCTCACACAATAAGCTAGCGAGATTGAGCCTGCCTCGCTGCTGCAGCACAATGTCGCCAATGCCTCGCTTTGGGCTAAGCCCAGCTGGCACAGGCATCGCTGTGTACATCGGCAACTGCGAAGGTCCATCAGATTCCGCTGGAGCCTGAAGCCCCGCGCCGGCGTCATTGAGTGCGGCTTCGGCCGATGCGCCTAGCACCATGCCACCGCGTCCATCTCGTACGACTGACACGCTCGTGTGTCTCCACCGCAGTATGCCGCCAGCCCCCTGATAGGGATTGGGCAGTGTGTGCTTCAGCCTTGCGGTCCGGCATGCCCACCAGTAACACGCTGCGAGGCTCAACAAGGTGCCGAGCCCAAAGATCACAAGAGCAAGCGATATACCCGGCGGCAGTTTGAAGTTCCATTCAACTTTGAACTCACGCCCGTAGTCCGCCATGTCCGTATTGATACGCCGTTGTTGTTGTTGGTCCACGGGAAGGTCGGTCTCCGCATCAGCCCCCGTCGCGTCCGGGCCTTGGTCCGAGGCTGCCGCACCGTCTCCATCGGCCGGAGGCTGCCACTGCGGCTTCAGCTTGATGTTGATCTGGCCTTGGCGGTGCTCGCCGTCCAACGGACGAGCGGTCACGAGCCGAATGGGGATTATTTCCGCGTCAAGCTCGCCATCCGGTTGCTTGTTTCCGCCAACCAGCAGCGTAGGTCCGCCTTCGTTGACCGAGTCCGTTGTGACGCTCACGTTCCGATGGTGTTCCCCGTAGTAATCCTTGTCGAACTGCCAAGTAGGGGAACCGCCATCGGGCACAGTACCACCATTATCTGCCGGAAGGAGGCCGAGTTCCGATGTACCAAATTTCGACGGAAGGAAACTGCAGGGTATCTCGAGCCTAACAGGACCCTCCGATAACTCGCTGCCGCTTCCTTCGACGATTGCCGTGCCACCGTCGCATTCGCCGCCACCATTCACATTCACAAGTCTCGGAGCGCCGCATTTGTGGTACAAACTGTTCGAGTCTTCCACCTTGACCTGTACAGTTTGCTTGATGCCATGTTCTGCGCCGAACAATGCCTCTAGGCCTTCGGGAACGTAGGAGAATCGGTACGACTGGCTGAAATCGTAGTTTCCATTGCAGGACAGCGGCTCCAGCGTGAGCTTCAGCATCAGAGGACCTGCACTGCTACTAGAGTCGCTACCCTCGTCAGGGCAGGGAGCTTCCGTGGAAACTTCACCAAAGGACCCAGCTGCGTAGGCCCCCAGTGTACGGACACTGCGGTACCAAGCCCGGTCGGAGTTGCCGTCCGCCGCTTGGCTCCCCCTGCCGTCATCCGATAGAGGGTTGTATGTCTTCCATTCGTTACAGTTTAGGTCGGCGCGCTCTGCTACTACTTGGATGTCGACCGGGCGACTGCCCTTTTTGGCACTGTACCATGTCCATTGGTCATCCGCTGGCGCTAGGCTGCCACCCACCTTCAGGGCCCCCGATATAGTGGCGGTCTTCGGCGGTTCTTCAATGGCCTTGAAATAGCATCGCACCTCGTCCTCGGGCTGTTCTGGCGCGTCTACATTTAGCACCCAAGGGAACTCCATGTCTCCGTAGTCATCTACGCTGAGCCGCAATACTGACGCGGAAACATCCTTGGGCTTGCCTGGCTCGGCGTCTGCACCGTAGGGGCTGAGCGAATATCTGTATTTTGTCGCACCTGTAGCGAATGCCGCAATCTCTTGAATATAGGTTCCGTCCGGCAATTTCGGCGAAGCACCTCCGGACTCACAGAGTTTCGGTCCTCTAAAGCCACGTGCCGTAAGTGACACTCCTTCGGCAGCCTCGCTCAGCGTCGCTGCCAACTCACCCACGTTATCGATCTCGAGAATCTTACCGCGTTGATCCCGCTGCGGTTCGGAAGCACAAGGCTGAGTCCCCAGCGCTCGCCACGTTTTCGCTTCGTTTTCGCTTGGTTGCGCCAAGTTACCCTCAGTATCTCCGGTGACGGCACGCATAAAGTACTTCGATGCCACACGTAGGTCGGCGGCATTCTTGTCATCGCGAAACTCGTCCCCGAGAACAACGGCATATGTGAACATCTGATCAACGGCAAGTTGGTTCGTCAACGCTTTACAGGCGTCTCCGAGTAGGTCGAGCGCCTCATCGCCTGGATCTTGTTGCTCCTCGGGTAGAGGATTCCTTGCCCGATCGCTTGGATCATGGATGCCGTCGGTAAAGAATATCAATACTCTGCATGGCACATCTTGGGATGGTGGCACGGTCTGAGGGAAAGCTTCGATGGCGTGCTCAAAGGCCTCAAGATAGTCTGTGTTCTTTGGCGGCGATTGGACAGATTTATCGATATGCTCGTCGGATGGATGGTCTTCTGAAGCTCGTGCGAATCCGACAATTTCTTTTGCGCTATCGTTGAAGGTCCAAAGGGCTATTTGGACATTGAAGGCGGTTTGGTCTGGTTGATGTAGTGCTCGTGCAAGGGTTGCCAAGCGACTTCTGAGGCCTCGTAGAGCATCGCGACGATTTCTGCCTCCTTTGTCGCTCTTGCTCATTGAGCCGGAGGTATCCATCAGTATCAGCAAATCGATGCCGGGATGCTTGTAGGCAGCAGGGCACAATTCGGGATATACAATGCTGTTGTCCGGTTCTGGTTGTTGCGCGGATGCCTCGCTGGCGACGGTACTCATCATCAACGCCATCACTACGGCGCTACACGCAATGGCGTACCACCGCGCCGCCGGCCGTACGACTGCTACCATGGCCGAGCCAGATCTTTGGCCCAGTACCACAGATGCAATGCGCCCACGGACCAAACCAGTGCCGTAAGCCCTGACTTGACCCAAGTCAACTTGGGAATCGGCTTCAGCCCGGAGAGCCTGAAGCGATTCTCAGCTACGTACGCTTTCCAGTGCCGGTACAAGGCATACGGAACGATGGCCAAGCCAGCCGACGCGCCGACGGTGTGATGAGTGAGTTTGGGGCTACCGGCGGGAAGGCCGAAGCTCAGCCAATCGAGCCAAGCAAGCTGAGCCCACAGGGAAATGAGGGTGTAGATGCACAGGCACGCGAGCGCCACACGCGGAAAGAGGCTAAGACCCCCCCCCCCCCCCCGCTTTCGGGGCTTTGGCAGGCGTTTTCGCCATCACGAACGTCCTGTCACGTGCAGCGCCGTAGGCTTCGATGTGACACTCAACCGCAGCTTGGCGGCCGACCCCAGCGTGTCTCCACCTTCGACTGCACCCCAGCTCACCGCTCAGTCGTCCTCCTGTTGGCAGCGGTGGGCAGAGTAGCGACCGATTGCCCGCTTCGCAACTTGACCATGTCGTCGACTGGTTGTCTGCCGTCAGCTGCGAAGCGGGCCCAGGTCCACGCAAGCGGCGACTCCAACGCAGATTCACTGAACTGGCGTTTGGCTTGATATTGTATGAAATATAGTGAAAGTTGTATTGCTGCAAGATGCGCTGCATGAAGCGACCGTCGGTGTCGAGCCAGTCGACATCTAGGGTCGTCGGCCATGGAACTTGTCTTCGTCCGCCACGGCCAGCCCGAGCGAATCGTGCGTCACGACGGGCAGCCGGCCGATCCGCCGTTGTCCGACATTGGCCGCCAGCAGGCGGCGGCAGTCGGTGAATGGCTGGCCGAAATGAACATCGACGCCTTGTACGCCAGCCCGATGCGGCGAGCATCGCAGACGGCCGCCGCCATCGGTGCGGCGACCGGACTCGAGGCAATCGTGCGCGACGGCCTGAGCGAGTTCGACCGCGACTCGTCCTCCTACGTCCCCATGGAAGTGCTGAAGGCCACCGACCGCGAGCGCTGGAACGAGCTGGCGACCGGCTCGTTCAGCGATGCAGAGCGCACAGCACAGTTCGTCTCCGCCGTCTGGCGAACTGTTGACAGCATCGTGGCAGACCATCGCAGCCAGCGTGTGGCCGTCGCCTGCCATGGCGGCGTCATCAACGCCTACTTGGCCCGCTGCCTGGGCTTCGAGACTGACGCGTTCCTGCGCTTCGATGTGGACTACACGTCCGTCACGCGGGTGTTCGCTTCCAGCCAAGGCCATCGAAGCGTGCTCTCGGTCAACGAACGCACCCACCTGCGCAGCCGGCCCGATCTCGCCATCGGTCTGTAGCCGGCACGTTCGCTGCGGCCGGCTGGGCACCGGCGCTCACAACGCTGTCGCCCGCAGCCGGCACGATCCGCTTGCTCGCAGCACAGTCTCCGTACACGGGCAGCGGTGGCTGCAAGTTCGCTTGAGACTGTGCTGATGCGTGGCGCTGGCGCGTCACGCGCAGGTGCGGTCACTGGCGATGTCGTGCCTGGCCATGTAGCGCACGGCGGTGTGATGCCGTGCTAGTTCAACTGCGCCCACAAGCGCATCGCAACTTGCCGAAACCGCTCGCTGTGCTTGTCTTCGAATCGGTCTGCGGCTGCTTCCAGCGCCCGGGCGCCTTCGTCTGGACGGCCCACTGCCGCCAGCAGCTGTGCCCGATACAGGTGCTCGTCGGGCGGGCAGATGTCCAGCCGCGTCAGCAGCTCCAGCACGGTCAGCTGCGACGGTGCTCCGGGTTGGCGCAGATGCACGGTGCGCAGGTTGTTGAGCATTCGCACCAGAATCGACTGCGGCGACGCGGGCTTGAAGAACACCTCGTGAAACGCATGACGCTGCCCGGTGCGATTGAAGATGGCGATTGCGCCGGTTCGGTCGATGAAGCGGCCGTCGAATGCGTCGATGAGCACCTGCGGGTCGGGTGTGCCGACCAGGAAGTGGCCCGGCATGCCGACCCCGTGCAGCTCGACGCCGGCGCGGCGAGCCACTTCAATGGTGACCACGGCGAGCGAGATGGGGATGCCGAGCCGGCGAGCGACGACGAGGTCCAAGTAGCTGTTCGCCGGGTCGGCGTAGCGGGCTCGGTTCGGCCCGAAACCCTCCGCCCCGAAGAGCAGCTCCACCACAGCCTCGGGCGTGGGCTCGCGCACCGCTGCGCCGAGGCGGTCCAGCTCGGCCAGCGTGGAGGCCACATCGACTGGCTCTGCTCGACAATCTGCTCGACAGTGCGTGGCCATGGCCAACGCCGCCCGGTCCAGCGGCACCGGCTCGCAAGCAGCCCACATGGCGAACGCATCAGCAGGCGACAGGTCGGCCTCAGAGGGCTGCTGCGCTCCCGCATCGGCATCGGACACAGCAACGACAGTACCGGCGATACTGAGGCTGTGATGTCGCCGCATCCGTACCTGGGCGGGTCCGCGCCGGTGCCGATTGCCCACCGCGGCGGTGCTGCGCTGTGGCCGCAGAACACCATGGCCGCATTCGAGGGTGCCGTCGCGCTGGGTTACGACCACCTCGAGACCGACGTGCAAGCCACTTCCGACGGCGTCCTCGCCGTGTTCCACGACGACTCGCTGGACCGGATCGCAGACCGCCACGGGCGCATCTGCGAGATGACCTGGAGCGAGATCTCCGCAGCACGGGTGGGAGGCGAGCCGATCCCCCGCCTCGAAGAGCTGCTTGACGCATTCGGCGAGGTACGCATCAGCATCGACCCGAAGTCCGACGCGGCTGTGGCACCGCTCATCGCAGCGCTGCGTCGGCCAGGCGTGCTCGACCGGGTGTGCATCGGCTCGTTCTCCGAGGCTCGCCTGCAGCGTGTCCACGAAGCGTTCGGGGATGCGGTGTGTCTCAGCTGCAGCCCTCGCGAGATCGCCCGGCTGCGAATGCTGAGCCTCGTCCCCCAACGCCGACAACCCCAGCGCACCCGCCCGCAGCTCGGGGCGCAACCCGCGTCACAGACGATGCCGCGTCGGCGCCGAACCGACCGTCGCCGGCCCTTCCGAGGACGCGTCGCGTCAATCCCCTTGCGACAAGGCCCGATGCCGCTCGCCACCCGCCGCTTCGTGGACTGCGCGCATCGCCTCGGCATCGCGGTGCATGTGTGGACCATCGACGATCCGGCCGAAATGGACCGCTTGGTCAGCCTCGGTGTGGACGGCGTGATGACCGACGAGCCCGCAATCCTGCTCGAGGTCTTGGCTCGCCGCGGCATCCAGCGCCCACGCGGCGAGCCCGACACATGACCGCCTCGGCGGTCGAACCGGCGGTCATCGAAGAGCTCGCCGGCGTCGTGGGTCCGGCGCATGTGCTGAGCGATCCCGAGGTCACCGCCGGCTACACGCTGGACTGGACACGTCGTTTCGCCGGTTCCACGCCATTGGTGATTCGACCGGGCGACACCGCGGAGACGGCGGCCGTTCTCGGTGTGCTGGCAGCCGCCCGCATTCCCGTCGTTCCCCAAGGCGGCAACACCGGACTCGTGGGCGGCAGTGTGCCGCTGGCCGGCGAAGCAGTGCTGTCGACGCGGCGACTGCGCTCCTGTGAGCCGGTGGACGAACTGGCATCGCAGGTGACACTGGGTGCTGGGGTCACGCTGGCCGAGGCTCAGGCGCACGCCGCCGGCGCCGGCCTCAGCGTCGGCGTGGACCTTGCTGCACGCGACTCCGCCACAATCGGCGGCATGGTGGCCACCAACGCCGGCGGCATCAACGTCGTGCGCTACGGCTCGATGCGGGCACAAGTCGCCGGGATCGAAGCAGTGCTGGCGGACGGCTCGGTCGTGAGCCACATGGCTGGACTGGAGAAGGACAACACCGGCTACGACTTGGAAGGCCTGCTGGCCGGAAGCGAGGGCACGCTGGGCATCATCACACGCGTGCGTCTGCGACTGCATCCAGTGCTGTCCGAGCGCGCGACTGCTTTGCTGGCATTCGACACGGCAGCCGATGCCGTTGTGGCAGCGGCGGCGCTGCGGCGAACAGTCGCCTCCCTGCGTGCGCTGGAGGCCGTGTTCTGCGATGCGATGACGCTCGTTTCGCAGCACTTGGGCGTCAACCCACCTGTCGGCACCGTGTCGACGGGCAGCGCATCTGACGGCGGTCTGAACGCGCTCACGCCTCGCACGCCCGGCGCCGACGGCGGCGCAGCCTGGCTGGTCGTCGAGGCCGCGGCGCGTGCCGACCCCAGCGACGAGCTCGCCACAGCGGTTGCTGATCTGGGCGATCTGGTCACCGATGCAGCCGTGGCGCTCGACCCCGGGGCGCGGCAACGACTGTGGGCATTCCGCGAACACGTCACGGAGGCGATCTCGGCAGCAGGCATTCCGCACAAGCTGGACGTGACGCTCCCTGCAGCCCGCCTGGCCGAGTTCACCGACGGCGTGACGGCAGTGGTGCGAGCGGCTGATCCGCACGCGTTGCCGCTGCTGTTCGGCCACCTCGGCGACGGCAACGTCCATGTGAACGTGCTCGGTCCCGACGGTGCAGAACCGGCGGCCGGCGTGGACGATGCAGTGCTGCGCTACGTGGCCGATCTCGGCGGCAGCATCTCTGCCGAACACGGCATCGGCACCGCCAAGCTGGCTCAGCTGCATCTCAATCGCAGCGAAGCCGAGCTGGCCGCCTTCGCTGCCATCAAACGGGCGCTCGACCCCGCGGGCCTGCTCAACCCCAACGTCCTGCTCCCCTGAGGGTGTACTTCGGGCTGAAGGCCACACGCCCTCAAGGCCGACGAGCACGGTCGCCGGGTCTACCGTTCGTGGGATGAGCCGATCCCGACCGCTGGTCCCCTTCGCAACCCGCTACGCCCGCAGCGGCATGGTGTGCAGCGTCGACCATCTCGCGAGCGACGCGGGCGTCTCGCTGCTGCGCGCCGGCGGCTCAGCAGCCGATGCAGCGGTAGCGGCCTCCGCAGTGCTCGCGGTGACGACCCAGCACATGTGCGGCATGGGCGGCGACTTGTGGGCGCTCGTCCACCACGCAGACCGCACAGCACCCGCAGCGCTCAACGCCAGCGGTCGGGCAGGCAGCGGCGCAGATCCCGACGCGCTGCGCGCCGAAGGCCGCACACGGATGCGCTTCCGCGGAGACATCCGCAGCGTGCCGGTGCCGGGATGCGTCGACGGATGGGTGAGCCTGCACGAACGCTTCGGCACAGCGCCCTTGGCTCAGGTGCTCACACCCGCTGTGGAACTCGCAGAAGGCGGCTTTCCGCTGTCGCCGCACGGTGCTGCCACAGCCGCATTGCTCGACGGCGTTGCGAACACCCACGACTACGAAGCCGCGAGCCGGCCGGGGGACCTCGTCACCAGACCGGGCGTGGCCGCTGCCCTGCGAGACATCGTCGAGGGCGGACGCGAGGCCTTCTACGAGGGCGACTTCGGCCGCGATCTCGGTGAGCTGGGGCGTGGCGAGTACACCGCAGCGGACCTCGCCCGCAGCCAGGCGGATTGGGTGACGCCGCTGAGCACGCAGGCCTGGGAGCACACGCTGTGGACGGTGCCGCCGAACTCGCAGGGCTACCTCACCTTGGCGGGCGCGTGGATCGCCTCGGAGCTGGAGCTGCCGGTGGACCCCTCCGATCCGCTGTTCGCACACCTGCCGGCCGAAGCCGCCAAGCAGGCAGGCTGGGACCGGCCCGCCGTCCTCTTCGAGCATGCAGACGGTGAGGCGCTGCTCGCCCCGGAACGGCTGGCGCCCCGGCGTGACGCAGTGTCGCCGGACACCGCAGCGCCGCTGGGCGCCGGATGCGGGACCGGCGACACCATGTATTTGGCGGCGGTGGACGCAGATCGCATGGGCGTGTCGCTGATCCAGTCCAATGCGGGAGGCTGGGGCGCGGGACTGTGGACCCCGACACACCGGATCAGCCTGCACAATCGTGGCATCGGCTTCAGTCTGATCGAGGGCCACCCCGCTGAGTACCGCCCCGGACGGCGCCCGCCGCACACGCTTGCTCCTGCGATCGTTCAACGCCGCGACGGTTCGCTTCGCTCGGTGGTGGGCACGATGGGCGGCGACGCCCAGCCGCAGGTGCTGTTGCAGGTGCTGGCCAGACTGTTGCGCGCCGGCGAGTCGCCGGCCGGGGCCATCGGCGCAGGCCGCTGGCGCTGGGGCGCGGCGCAGGGCACCGGCTTCGACACGTGGGCGCATCCAGCTCAGCTGCAGCTCTGCATCGAAGGCCACGCGGCGTGGGCAGGCACCGATGCTGTCGCCGATCTCGCCGGACGTGGCCACCGAGTCGTCACCGAGCCCGCGTACCACGACTCCTACGGACACGCGCAGCTCATCGACGTGTACGACGGCCTGCTCGCCGGAGCAGCCGACCCTCGGGCGCTCACAGGATCGGCGGCCGGCTTCTGAGCGCTGCCTTGTGCCGAGCAGCCGCCGAACACCCGGGCCGCCGAGACGTCCTCAGCGCGGCAACGTCTCGGCAACCTCCAGTCGGGCAGGCCCCAGCGACCGCGCAGCGAACAGGGCCGCGTAGGCGCGGTCGCGCAGGTCGGCTGCCTCCAGGGCGTGTGTGGGATAGCTGGCCACCCCCATCGAGAGCGTGAGACCCATGTGGTAGGTGCGCGCGGCAGCCTCGCGGCGCACGCGGCCTGCAGCCCACACCGCACCGCTGTGGGAGGTGTCGTCGAGGATCGCCGCCAGTATCCCGTCGGCGCAGTGGCAGACACTGTCGGACTCGCGCAGCGTGCCGCACACGAGGCGTGTCGCGAGCCGCTGAGCGACGCGGGCCTGTGTCGCGCTGAGCTTGTCGAAGGCATCGACTTCGAAGAACACCACCGACAGCGGCTGGAGTGACCGACGGGCCATGGCCAGCTTGCGGTCGAGCAGCACAGCGAACACGCGCACGTCGGGAAGCCCGGTGACCGGGTCCAGCACGGAGTCGAACGCGCCAGGAGTCGAATCCCCTGCGCCATGGCGAGCCACGGGGTGCCAGAGTGCCACTGTCGCTCGCATCGCACAATGCCAAATCGCCTCGCCTGCACGCGAGCTGGCAGCTAGTGTCGAATTCGTGCGCATCGCGAGACACCTCCGAGACGGGCGGCCGGCGCTGGCTGTGGTGACCGACGACGCCGTGGTCAGCTTGGAGTGCGACCACACCGACCTGCCGTCACTGCTCGAAGCGTGCGGCGGCGACTTGGCAGCGGCAGTCGACGCGATGGAGCGAGGGCCTGCGATGCCGCTCGACGAGGCTCGGCTGCTGTCCCCGGTCGGTCGCCCGCCGACCATTCTCGCTGTCGGGCTCAACTATCGGGCTCATGCAGCCGAAGGCGGCCGCGAACCGCCGACGGTGCCCATCATCTTCAACAAGCACCATCACTGCATCGTCGGACCGCACCACCCCATCCACATTCCGGCCGCCGCACCGGACATGGTCGACTACGAGGGCGAACTCGCCATTGTCATCGGGCGGTCTGCCCGAGCCGTGTCAGCATCGAAAGCGCTCGCGCACATCGCGGGCTACACCATCATGAACGACGTCAGCGTGCGGGACTGGCAGCGCGCCAGCCCGACGATGATGATGGGCAAGTCGTGGGACACCCACGGCCCGTGCGGACCTTGGCTGGTCACCGGCGACTCGCTCGATCCGCACGCCTGCCGACTGGTCACCGAGGTGAACGGCGCAGTCCGCCAAGACGCCAACACCGACGATCTCATCTTCAACTGCTACGAGATCGTCGAGCACCTGTCGACCGCCTTCACGCTCGAAGCTGGCACCGTGATCGCGACCGGCACCCCCGAAGGCGTCGGTGCATTCTCCAAGCCGCCGGCATTCCTGAGCCCGGGCGACGTGGTGTCGGTCACCGTCGAGGGCATCGGCACGCTCACCAACCCGGTCACCGCGGAACCTGTCTGAGGCCGCCGGACCGAAAGCGGCGATGCGGCAGTTTGCGGGCACAGCAGCGGCGACGCAGACCCGCTCGCCCGATGTCAGGCAGCGGTTCGAGTTCGACTACGCGCTGGACACCGACAGATCGCTCGGACGCGCCGGCGGCAAGGGCGCCTTGGGCCCCGTGTGCTACGACGGCCCCGACATCTGGCGTACTTGGGACACGCCGGCGGGCGAAGCCACGCTGCGCATCACACGCGCTGGGCACGTTGCGGAGGTCTGCGCGTGGGGACAGGGCGCGCAGGCCGCGATGTCGGGAGTGCCCGCGCTGCTCGGCAGCCATGACGACCCCGCCGCACTCGTGCCCCACGACGCGGTAGTCGCCGAATGGATGCACCGCTGGCCGGCGCGCAGGCTGACGGCCACTGGCACGATCTGGGAACACGTCATCCCCACCGTCTGCGGCCAGAAGGTGCCCGGACTCAATGCCAAGCGCTCGTGGCAGGGCATCTTGCGCAGGTGGGGAAGGACGCCGCCAGGGCCGGCACCCGAATGGCTGCGGCTGCCCCCGAGCGCCGACCTCGTGGCCTCGCTCGCCTACCACGAGTTCCATCGGTTCGACGTCGAGCGTCGTCGAGCCGAGGCGATCATCGAATGCGCCCGCCGAGCCTCGACGCTGGAGCGCTTGGCCCGCTGCGCTGCCGAGACGGCTCGCGAACGCCTGCAGGGCGTGCGAGGCATCGGACCGTGGACCGCATCGATCGTGACATTGCTGTGCCACGGCGACCCGGACGCGGTCATCGTCGGCGACTACCAGATCCCCAGCTACGTCAGCTGGCACTTCGCCGGCGAACGGCGCGGCGACGACGCCCGCATGCTCGAGCTGCTCGAGCCCTACCGCGGCCAGCGCGCCCGAGTGCAGTCACTCGCCAAGTCGGCCGGGCCGCCGCCGCGCCACGGTCCGCGTCTGTCGCTCCAAGACCTGCAGGGCCGCTGAGCCGCGCCCTGCTGCCCTGTCGTGGGACGCTGTGGTCGATCTCAGTCCAACAGCACGACGGGAAGGTCGACCACCTTGGCGCGCAAGTACTCCCCCAGCGCCTTGGCTTGCGGGTCCTGCCGGGTGGAGGCGGCGACACCTTCCTCCAGCAGGCCGTGCAACACGAAGTTGAGACTCCAGATGTTGGGCAGGTCGTAGCGGTCGACCCGGCGGTCGGCCGCTTCGGGCATCAGCGCTGCGAGCCGCTCGACGGTCAGGAAGTCCGACAGCCACCAGAAGGCCGCAGCCGAGCGGGCAAAAATTCCCAGGTTGGCGTTCGGCCCTTTGTCGCCGGAACGAGTGCCGTACAGCGTGCCCAGCGGCACGGCCCGAGTCGGGCCGCTCGGCGGCACCAGGCGCTCAGGCGGGGTCACGCTGACAGGCTCGAATCGTGAGCGGGCTGCCGCGACGTCCGATGATGCACTGTCGACGACGGTTCGGCGGCCGTCCACCGACACCTGCATGGGCACCAAGGCCGCGTCGACCAGTGCGGGCCAGTAGACGCCGAACGGCTGGCCCGGGCCCGGGCCTGCGCCGGTGCCGAACAGGCCGGGTATCGAGCACAGCCCGATCTCGGTGCCTGCGTTGGAAAACGCCCGGCCGACCTTGTGCTCGTCAGGGTCCTTCACGGTGATCTTGTAGACAGCGACCGCTTCCTCGTTGCTGCCAGGGTCGGTCTTGTGGGTCCGCAGCAGCGTGCGCACCACCGTCTCGTAGTCCTCTGGCCGGTACGGGCACGCATGCCAGAACTGGCGCTCGACGAGTTCTGCTTTCGCCTCGATGTCCAGTCCCGTCAGCCCGATGGAGATCTGGTTGCGGTAGCCGCCTTGGTAGTTCATGGCCACCTTGAGCGTCGGCGGCGCCGGCTCGCCTTGCGTGCCGCTGATGCGCACCCGGTCCCGCCCGACCTGTTCCAGCTGGATCGTGTCGAAGCGACTCACCACGTCGGGGTTGAGATAACGCTCGCTGCCGATCTCATAGAGCAGCTGCGAGGTGACCGTGCCGACGGAGACCTCGCCGCCAGTGCCGTCGTGCTTGCCGATCACGCTGGTTCCGTCGGCGGCCACTTCCGCCCACGGGAAGCCCGGATAGGTCATGTCGGCGATCTCGGTGAAGAAGCTGTAGTTGCCGCCGGTTGCCTGCCCGCCGCACTCGATCACATGCCCTGCCACGATGGCCCCCGCCAGCGCATCCCAGCTGTCCCGGGTCCACCCGTGATGCCACGCGGCGGGACCCGCCACGACCGCGGCGTCGGTGGCGCGGCCGGTGACGACGATGTCGGCGCCCTGGTTGAGTGCTTCGACGATCCCCCAGCAGCCGATGTACGCGTTGGCCGTCACGATTCGCTCGGCCAACGCGCCCAAGGGCCGGCCGGTGTCGAGGTGAGCGAAGTCGTTGCCGGCTGCGATCAAGTCCCCGAGGCGGTCGGTGAGGTCGTCGCCGTCCACATAAGCGATGGACGGCTGCAGGCCGAGCCGGTCGGCCACCTGCGCCACCGCGTCGGCGCATCCCGACGGATTCAGGCCGCCGGCGTTGGACACGACCTTGATGCCCCGATCCAAGCACGTGCCCATGACCTGCTCCATCTGCGTGACGAAGGTGCGGGCGTAGCCCGTGCCGGGCCGCTTGGCGGCGATGCGCGACAGGATCAGCATGGTCAGCTCGGCCAGCCAATCGCCGGTGAGTGCATCGATCGGACCGTCGGTGACCATCTCTCGTGCCGCTGCGAGCCGGTCTCCGAAGAACCCGCTGCAGTTGGCAATCCGGATCGGCGGTGTTGTCGTAGTGCTCGTCGTCGTGCTCATGGTTCGGCTCTCGTGCATTGGGGTGTGTGCGTCCGCCGCAGCTTCGTGCGGGCCCAAGACCGGCCAACGGTAGCCCGATTGCCCGCCGGCGGTTCTGGCAGACTTCCGGCCATGGCGAACCCTGTGCTGCTCCTCCACGGCTTCACCGGCTCGGTAGCCGGCACGTGGCAGCCGACCGGCATCATGGACCTGCTCTCAGACGCCGGCCGCGAGGTCATTGCGTGGGATCTGCCCGGCCACGGCTCGGCGCCCAAGCACCACGACCCAGCCGCGTACACCGACATGGAGGCCGAGCTGGTCGAGCGGCTGGCCTCGCACGCCGGCGAACAGGTCGTGGACGGCGTCGGATTCTCGATGGGCGCGCGCACGCTGCTGGTGATGGCAGCGATGGCGCCTGAGCGCTTCGGCCGGCTGGTGGTCTCCGGCGTCGGTCAGAATCTGTTCGAGCGCGACCAAGCACAGGCCGAGCGCATCGCACGAGGCGTCGCAGGCAAGTCCGCTCCTGCCGACGTACACGCTCAGACCTTCGCCCGCTACGCCTCCGAGCCGGACCAGGACGGCCGAGCGCTGGCGGCGTTCATGCGCCGCAAACACGCACCGCTGGGCCCGCCCGAGTTCGCGCGCATCACCCATCCGGTGCGGGTCGTGCTGGGGACCGAGGACTTCGCGGGGCCCGCAGACCCGCTGCTCGACGCCTTGGCCGATGCCTCGTTCACCGAGCTGCGCCGCTGCGATCACTTCGCCACACCGAAGAACTTCGGCTTCATCGATGCGGTGATGGAACACCTCGAGGTCTTCTGAGCCCAGCCGCCCGCAGCCGCCTCACCAGCTCGCGACTGCCCACCGCTACCGCGCCTGCTCGCAGCGCCAGGACCCGTTCGGTCTCGTCGACGTCGTAGTGATCGCCTTGAAATGCCTCCCGACGCTTGCCGATGCTCGCCGCGAACCGATGCAGTTCCTCATGGCTCTCATCGGAGACGAGGTGCGCCCAACGCCGGCCGCGCCACGACCACACGGCGTCGTCCACGAGAACGGTCATCGGCCCCGCTCAGCCGGCCTGCGGCGGCTCGGCTTCGGTGTCAGCGGCGGCCTGCGAGTGCGTCTCGAACAGCTCCGACTCGATGAGCTCATGGCGTGCGACATAGGTGGAGACGAAAGCCTGAATCGTCGCCGCGGCAGGAACCGCCAGCAGGGCGCCGACCCCGCCGAGCAGCGCTGCGCCCACCAACACCGAGCCGAAGGCCACCGCCGGATGAATGTTCATGGTGCGGGCGGTGATGCGCGGCGACAGCACATAGTTCTCGAGCTGCTGGTACGCGAGTACCTCTGCGACTACCCAGATGGCAGAGACCGGCTCGTCGAGCAGCGCAATCAGCAGCGGCAGCAGTCCCGCCAGATAGGTGCCAACGACCGGTACGAACTGCGACAGCACCCCCACCCACATCGCCAGCGGAAGCGGAAACGGCACACCGATGATGCTGAACGCGGCCCAGTGCACCACGAACGCGGCGAGTGCCAGCAGCGTGCGGGAGTAGATGTAGCCGCCGGTCTTGTCTATTGCCAGCTCCCAGCCGCGCAGCACCACCGCCTGTCGCTGCGGGCTCAGCGTCGAGCACACCAGACGCCGCAGCCGAGGGCCGTCAGCCACCAGATAGAACGTGAACAGCGCCACGGTCAGCAGCTGCACGGCCAGGTTCACCGCCGTCGAACCGACCGACACCAAGTTGCCGGCCACGTCGCCGAGCAGCGATGCCGCACCTCCGCCTGCGCTGAACTGGGCGCTGAGGTCATCGGTGCTGAGCTGAATGCCGAACTGCTCGTCTGCCCAGCGCTCGATATCGGCGAGATAGCCCGGTGCCGCGTCGATCAGCTTCAGAATCTGGTCGGCCAGCACCGAGGCCATGGCCGCAGCGAATCCGGCGGCGAGGAGCACGAAAGCACCGAACACGGCGGCTGTCCCGAGCCCGCGCCGCCATCCCTTGCGTGCCAGCCAGTTCACCGCAGGCTCCATGGCGAACGACAAGAACAACGACACCAGCAGCACCACCAAGAGGCTGCGCAGCCGCACGAGCAGCCACGACGCGGTCGCCAAGCCGACCACGCCGGCCAGCGCCAATGCGATGGCACGCGGCACCCAGCGCGGCATCCGATCCCTTGTCGGCAGATGGCGCTCGACGTCGCGCCGCGCCTCAGCCGACACGCCCGTTCTCCTGAGGTGCGCGCATGGCCTCGACGATCTCGGCGTGCAGCAGCCCGTTGGTAGCGATGCCGCTGCGGTTGCGGTATTCGGGCCGTCCGGCGACATCGGTGAAGGTCCCGCCGGCTTCAGCCATGATCACCGGCATGGGTGCCAGATCCCAGACTTCGCACACCGGGTCGATCATGGCCTCGGCCTGTCCGGTCGCCGCCAGGAAGTAGCCGTAGGCATCGCCCCAAGTACGCAGCATCGCGCCGCAGCTGCGAAGTGCGTCGAACTGGGGTGCTCCGAAGGTGGCGAAGTCCGAAGTGTTGACCAGCGCGCCTCGCAAAGCGCTGCGATCGGTGACGCGGCAGCGGTGATCGTCCAGCCAGCAGCCGCTGCCTCGGCCGGCGGCCAGCGTGTGGCCGAGCACCGGCAGGTCGATGACGCCCACCAGCGGACCGTGGCGATCCACCAGCGCCACGAGGGTCGCGTACAGCGGGACGCCTCGCACGAAGCCTCGGGTACCGTCGATGGGATCCACGATCCAGGTGCGGCCATCGGGTCGTATCGAGCCGCCCTCTTCCTCGCCGAAGACCGCGTCGTCGGGGAACTGCTCGCCGATCCGCTCCCGCACGAAGCGCTCCGCGGCTCGGTCAGCTTCGGTGACCTCCGTGCCGTCCCGCTTCCACGTGACGCCGAGGTCGCGTCGGCCGAACCATCGAAGCGTGAGCGAACCGGCCGCAGCGGCGATGTCGCGCACTGCAGCCACCAGCCCCTCGTCCGCGCTCGGCGGATCGTCCGACGGTGCGTCGCCGGGCGCGACGCTCACTCGCTGCGCCCCGAGGCCTGCCACGGCAGCCGACGGGGCCGCTGCCTGCCGGTCGGCTCAGCGTCGGGCTGGTTCAGCGGGAACGTCAGCACGGGCACCGCAAGCTGGCGAGCGATCCGTTCCGACGGCAACAGTGCGAGGCGCGAAGCACCCGCCGGCGGCCGCGGCGCGAACAGCACCACCAGATCCGCTTGATGCTGGCCGCGCGAGCGCACCACTGATCCGGTGAAGCTCTCGTTGCGCAGCGAACGGAACTCGAAGTCCACGTCGCGGCTGCCGCACAGCTCGCCGATCTTGACGGCGTGAGCGTCGTCTCGCTCCCCCGGCATCAGCACGACCAGCGAGGCGCGCCAGCGAGCCGCCTGGTCGATCAGCCATTCGGGCAGTTCCACCGGCACCGGCGCCGCGATGAGCACACGGCCGGGCAGCTCGAACTCCTCGGGGGCGGTGCCGTTCTCGTGCTCTGCCGACGACCATTCGCGCAGGTCCCGCGCGACGAGCAGCGGCCCGATCAGCTCGAACAGCACGACCGCGCCGAGCACCACGGTGGCGGCCTCGGCGCCCGGATCGCCGAGTTGTTCGGACGCGAGCACCGCCAAGCCCACTGCGACACCGGCCTGTGGCGTCAAGTTCACACCCAGCCTCAGCGACATTCGCCAGCCGAGACCCCCTGCCAAGCCGCCGCCGAGACCGCCGACGATCTTGGCCGCGACGCGCACCACGATGTAGGCCACGCCGACCAGCCCCACCTTGGGCACATCGGAGAGGTGGATCGCAGCGCCGGCCAATGCGAAGAACAGCAGATACAGCGGCTGCTCGATGGTCTTGATCGTCCGGAACAGCCGTACCGAGAACGCCTGCGGCGACACCGTCGCGGCGGTGGCGCCGGCCACCAGCGCAGCCAGCGGCAGCGAGATGTCGAGCCAGCCCGCAATGGTCCACCCGACCACGATGTGTACCAGCACGAACAGCAACAGCTCACCCGAGGTCTCGATCTGGAAGCCCAGCCGGGAGATGAACCAGCCTCCGAGCAGCCCCAGCACCGCGCCGCCGATGCCCAGCTGCACGAAGTTCACCACCGCGCTGCCGATGTTGGCGGCCTCGTCCGAGAGCAGCAGCGCGATGGGCAGCACTGCGGAGAACGTGACCGTGGCCAGCGCGTCCGACACGGCATGAGTGCCGACGATGCCGGTGGGGTAGCTGCCGCGGGCTCGCGCCGAGCTGACGATGTGCGCAATCGTCATCGGCGCGCCTGCTCCGGCGAGCGCTCCCAGCACCAGCGCCACCGGACGGTCGGCGCCCAAGCTGCTGGTGGCCCAGAAAACGGCGATGCCGCTCAGGGCGAACTGGACCACTCCAGTGGTCAACGTCCACCGAGCGGCTCGCAGCGCACGCACCGAGACGCGTTCGCCGATCACGAACATGAGCACCGCCAACGCCACCTCGGTGACCGGGCGCAGCGCGACCAGCGACGGCTCGTCGATGAGGCTCAAGAACGGCGGCCCGGACGGTCCGAGCAGCGCACCCACGATGAGGAACGCCACCAGCTCGGGCAGATGATGGCGCGCCAGCAGGCGGCTGGCCAGATACGCCAGCCAAGCCAGGACAGCGAAGGCCACCAGCGTGTTGCTCATGGCCGGCGTGCCGTGCGAGCTGCGGCGTGCCGGCGCCGATGCACCGACAACATCTGGCTGAGCAGTACGTACCGCCTGTGTGGCGGGGGCTGACTAGGCGTCAGCGACGACTGGCTCGAAATTCGGATCGCGCCGCTCGACGAAGCTCTGGACGCCTTCCTTGAAATCCGGGCGCCGCAGCGACTCGCGCATGAGCGCGTTCGACTCCTCAAGCGCCTCGGTGCGGGCTTGGTCGAGCTGACCCCAGACCTGTCGCTTGATCTGCGCCATTGACCACGGCGCACTGTACCGCCCGAGGTCGCGGGCGTAGCTGACTGCCTCGGCCAGCAGCTCGTCGGGGGCAACGACTCGGCTGACGACACCCATCTCCTTGGCTTCCGAGGCCAAGAAGACACGGCCGGACATGAGGATGTCCAGTGCATGCGAGGGTCCGACGACGCGGGGCAGCATCCACGCCACGCCGTGCTCGGCAATGAGTCCTCGGCGAGCGAATGCACTGGTGAACTTGGCGCCCTCGGCAGCGAAGCGGACATCGCACATCATCGCGTGTACGAAGCCCAGACCTGCGCATGCTCCGTTGATCGCCGCGACGACCGGCTTGGGGACGGTCAGCGCGTAGTCGTGACGCTCCGAGCGCAGCCGCGGGCCGTCGCCGGTACCTCTGCCTTCGGCGCCTTGGCCGCTCGAGATGCCCTGCAGATTGTCCATGTCTGCGCCGGCGCAGAATCCTCGGCCCGCGCCGGTCACCACGATGGCTCGCACGTCCGGGTCGGCTGCTGCACGGTCCAGCGCATCGAAGTAGCCGGTGCCCAGCTCGCCCGTCCACGCGTTCAAGCGTTCGGGCCGGTTCAGCGTGACGATCGCGACTCCGTCGTCAACCTCATAGAGCACCGCGTCGTGGCTGCTGGGCTGTTCATGGGTATCGCCGCTCATCTGGCTCTCCTTGACTGCATCGGACTTGCGTCGGCCCTCAGTTTCGTCGGCACTGTCACCGATGCCGTCACCGTAGCCGCGCGAGCCGCAACACGCTGAGAACTGGCGGCTATGGGCGCGCCAACTCCTGCACCGTCACCGCGTCCATGGTGTCGCCGACGGAGATGGCAAGCGCCGCGTCCATTCCCTCGGTCACGTAGCCGAACAGGTTGTAGGCGGGCTGCAGCTTGGTGCGGCAGTCGTCGATGCAGATGAAGAACTGGCTGCCGTTGGTGTTGGCGCCCGCATTGGCCATGGCCACCGCGCCCAGCGTGTAGTCGCCCTTCACGGGCTCGTCGGCGAATCGATAGCCCGGGCCGCCGCGGCCCGAGCCGTCCGGGCAGCCTCCTTGGATGACGAAGTCCGGCACGACGCGATGGAAGGTCAAGCCGGTGTAGTAGCCGTCTCGCGCCAAGTTGACGAAATTGTTGACCGTCGCCGGCGCGAGCTGCGGGTCGAGGTCCATGACGATGCTGCCTTTAGGCGTGTCGAGCGTGACACGCCAGATGGCATCGACGTTGATGTTCATTGGGGGTGCGCTAGCCATGAGGCGCAGAAGCTAGCGCGGCACCGCCGTCGCGCTCAGTCGGTTGAGCGCAGCGTCCTTCCGGCAAGTGCGCCGGTGTGCTCGCCGTCGCGCATGAACACCGCGCCGTTCACCAGCGTGGCTTCGTAGCCGGCGCCGCGCTGGATGTATCGGCCTGCACCGCCCGGGAAGTCGTACACGTACTGCGGCCCTGACAGCGCCAAGCGCTCGAGGTCGATGACGTTGACGTCGGCGAAACGGCCCGCCTGCAGGCGTCCCCGGTCGACCAGCCCGAACAGGTCCGCGGTGTCGGAGGTGATGCGGCGCACGCCCTCGGCCAGTGAGAAGAAGCCGTTGTCGCGCACCCAGTGGCTCAGGAAGAAGGTGGGTTGGCTGGAGTCCATGATCTGCCCGACGTGGGCGCCTGCGTCGGCGAGGCCCATCACGATGGAGGGGTGCTCCAGCATCCGCTCGATCGCCTCGAAGTCCTGGTTCAGCACCGGCAGACTCAGCATCACCGTCCCGTCCGAGCGATCCGTCTCCTGCAGGAACAGCTCCACCGGAGTCACTCCTGCGGCGGCTGCTTGCGCTTCGAGGGTGCCCTCAGGGCCCACCCGGTAGTCGGGATTCGTCGCGTCCAGCAGGTACAGCCGGCTCAGGTCCACCAGCGCGTTCGCCATGCCTGTGGAGTTGCGGCTCGACGCGTTGGCCTCGGCCACCAGCGCCGCACGGGTGGCCGGGTCGCGGATCGCATCGAGGCGGCCGGCCACATCCAGGCTGCGCAGCGAACGCCATGTCTCCCCCGCACGATCCCACGGCGTTCGGTGCGCTATGCCGAGCACCACGCCGATGGCGCGGCAGGTGGTCTGCGGACGCAGGTTCGCGCCGGCCGCGTTCTGTTCGGCGACGTAGCCGAGCACTAGGTCGCTCATCTCGGGCTTTCGGGCGGAGTACACGAGCCCGAACGTGCACGGCCGGCCGCTGCGGCGGGTGATCTCGCCCAGCACCTCGATCTCGTGCCGGCCGCCGGCAAAGTCCGGTCCGGCGGCCTCGAAGCGGGGCGCGGACTCGAACACGCCGCGGCCATGGCGGCCCAGCACGTCGCCGAACGCGTACAGCTCCTCGTCGTCTGCGAAGGTGCCGGGGATCGGGCGGCCGTCGGGTGTGCGGTGCAGCAGCGTGCGCGAGGTCGAGAACCCCAGCGCACCCGCCGACATCGCTTCGTCCACCAGCTCGCACATGGCTGCCACCTGCGGCTGCGACGCGGGCCGCTCTTCGAGGCTGTCTGGGCCCATCGTGTGCCAACGCACTGCGACATGGCCGACCATGCCACCCACATTGAGGCCCTTGGGCGTCCCGTCCAGGAACTCCAAGTACTCGCCGTAGGTGCGCCAGTCCCACGGCAGGCCCTGCATGATCGACTGCTTCGGGATGTCCTCCACCGATTCCATGACCTCGGCGATGTAGCTGATGTCCTCGGTCTTGACCGGGGCGAAGGTGACGCCGCAGTTGCCCATGACCACCGAGGTCACCCCATGCCAGCACGAACTGGAGCCGATGGGGTCCCAAGCCAGCTGAGCGTCGAGGTGTGTGTGAATGTCCACGAAGCCGGGCGTCACCACCCTGCCCGCCGCGTCGATCTCGGTGCGGCCGGGCTCGGGGACGCTGCCGACCGCAGTGATCCGCTCGCCGTCGATGGCGACGTCAGCGACCGCGGCTTCGGCACCGGTGCCGTCGACCACCAAGCCGCCTCGAATGACCGTGTCGTGTGGCATGGTGCGCTCCCCTGCTCGTGCTCGCCTACTCGTGCTCGGCCGCCGCCTGCAACAGGCGAGCTTACGCCAAGCTCCGAGTGCCCGCCGGTGTCACCCCGCCGCGTCGCGGTCTTCGGTACTCTCGATGCTATGCCTGCTCCCCGCAGGGCTGCGACTGGAAGGGCGACTGCCGTGCATCGACTCGATTCCTGCTGTGTTGGACGTGCCGTGCGCGCTGGCCGTGCCCGAGGCCGAAGTGCGGTGGCGACGGCGCTGGCCGTGTCGCTGCTGGTCAGCGCGTGCGGACTGCTGAGCGACGACAACGACGACAGCACAGACGCCACCACCACAACAGCCGCTGACGGCTCGGCGGCCTCAAGCGTCGAGACTGCCACCGTCACCACCACGCTCGTGACGGTGGCGCCCACAACGACCTCGGCGGATGCCCCGGCCGACGGCGACAGCGGCCCTGCGGCTTCCAACGTGACGACGGCGTCGAAGCTGTCGACTGCCGGCCTGTCGCCGGTGCAGATCGGCCACACGCTCCAAGACGCGCAGACCGCTGCGGGCGCCTTGCTGATCGCAGTGCCTGGCGGCACCGACGCCTGCCGCTACTACACCATTCAGAACGGACCCCAAGGCGTGCGGCTGCTCGCTGTCAACGCCGAGATCGTGCGCGTGGACATCGACGCCGGCCCGATCACCACCATCTCCGGCTACGGCATCGGCTCGACGCGCAGCGAGATCGTCGAGGCTTTCGGCAACCGGATCGAGGACGGCCCCGGGCTCTCTGCAATCCAGTACGTGCCTGTGGACACCCCCGATGCCGACAAGCGCGTGGTCTGGGAAATCGATGAGGCCGGCTCGGTGATCTCCCTGCGGGCCGGACGCCTCCCCCACATCACCCCCCGAGTGGGTTGCACCAGCTGACGCCCGACCCTGAGCCGAATACTGGGCACGGCTGAACGCTCAGCGCACCCAGCAGCCGTCGGCCGACAGCGCTGAAGGGCATGTCAGCAGTGGATGATTCGGTGTTCGGTCTCGTCAGCTTCGGGTCGGTTGCGGTCGGCCGGATCTGGTGCGCTGCCGCCGAGCAGCGCCAAGCAAGACTCAGGCATCTCCTGAAAAAACTCGGGGTGAGACAACGTGGGGCTCACGGCTGGCTGGCCAGCGACAGCATTGGGGCTGTGCATCTGCCGCCAAGCGTCGATGCGCCACAAATGCCACCGATAGCACCGGCGCGCTACACCGGCATCGTCGTCGACGAAACCGTAGAAGATGGATACTGGCCAGGCAGCCTGGCCGGGTTCGACGAAGTCTTTGGCACCCAGGCCCCGTGCGCAGGACACGAATGCTCCGTACGCGGTCTCCCGCTCCTCGTGACTGACGTAACCGTCATCAAGCTCAGGCATGTGCCGGAACAGATCAGAGGACCCTGGCGCGGCGTCATGCGATGCCCTGCGCAGAGGCGTGCGGTCTGGTTCCGCGTTCCGAGCCGTCACCGACTCCGGTGCCGGAGCGGCGGGCGCAACGACCCCAGCACGGGCATCAGTCGCTGCAACCGTGTTCGCCGCCGCTTCACCGCACGCCGCCGCCCCTGCCAGAATCAAGCCCGCGGCCAGCACACCAGACAGCGTTGGCCTCGTCGCGATGGCTCTCAAGCAGATCCGAACCCCGTCGAACCGAGCGAACCCAGCCATACCGAGCGAAGTCCGACTGCACATCGCAGGACTTCGCCGGCGGCTGCTCCTCACCCGCTCGGAACGCGGTGCCCCATTGGTAGTGGACATCCCACCCCCCTGATGGACCCAGCGACGCACGGATCGTGCAAGTCGGGGAAAGACGGATCTCACAGTACCACTGCTGATTCGGTGGCGGTACGCGCCCTCGATGCATTGCCGCTGAGTGCCTGGCCGTGGCAACCAAGCGGGTCAGGTCACGAAGCGACCCGGTCGCCTCGGTGCTTGATCACGTCGATCCACAGCTGGGTGCTGAGTGCCAGCGAGTCGACGTCGACGCGCTCGTCGTTGCCGTGGAAGCGCAGCATGAAGTCGCTGGAGTTGACACGGTTGCTGAACAGCCCGGCGCCGTAGGCCACCGCGCCCTTCTCGCGGAAGAACCTGGCGTCGGTGGCGCCGACGATCAGCTGCGGAATCACCGGAGCACCGGGGTGCGCCTTGGCCACCAGCTCGCTGAGCAGCTGCCACATCGGCGTGTTGGTCGGCGAGGAGCTGGCCGGGTCGTCGTGGAGGCGCTCGATCTCCACCTCGTCGAACAGCTCGCCGAGCGCTTCTCGCAAGTGCTCATTCACCGCAACCGGATCGCCGGGCGCAGTGCGGATGTCCACCTCGATCTCGACCGTGTCGGGAATGATGTTGGTCTTGTTGCCGCCGCCGACCACGTTCGGGCTGAACGTGGTGTGGCTGCACGCGTGGAGGTGCCGGGCCAAGCCGGGCGAGTCCATCGCCGCCACAGCGTCGTAGACACGGCCCGGGTCCAGCAGGGCCTCACGTGTCTCGTCGTCCACCAGCAGCGTGGAGACGTGGTGCTGCCACATCTCGGTGAGCTGGGGCGCCGGTCGGTACTCGGCGATGCGCCGCACCACCTCGGCGGCCTTGACGAGCGCGTTGTCGGTGCCGAACGGCATCGAACCGTGACCGGGCGTGCCGCGCACGATGAGCCGACGCCAGCCGATCCCCTTCTCACCGGCTGCCAAAGTGATCTTGGTGCCCTGTGGCGTGTGGCTGGGCATCCCGCCGAACTCGGTGAGGACGTAATCGCACTCGATGGCATCCCAGTGGTGCTGCGCCATCCACTTGGCACCGTAAGTGCCGCCAGCCTCCTCGTCGGCGACGCCGAAGTAGATCACGTCGCCGGCCGGCCGGAAGCCGCTGCGGGCTATGTGGCGGAAGGCCACCGCCATCGAGGACGTGAGGTTGAGCATGTCGACTGCACCGCGCCCCCAAACTTCGCCGTCCACCAGCTCACCGCCGAACGGGTCGCGACTCCAGCCCGCTTCGTTCACCGGCACCACGTCGGTGTGGCCCATCAGGCACAGCTTGGGCGCCGACGGGTCGGTGCCGGCGATGCGAGCCACCAGCGAACGGCGGCCCGGCTCGGACTCGAAGCTGCTCACCTCCACGCCGGGCCCTTCTAAGAATGTCTGAAGCAGGTCGCTGTTGCGCACCTCCTCGCCCGAGGCCACCGTGCCGTCGTTCACACAGGCGTTGCGGATGAGCTGCTGCAACAGCGCCACCGTCTGGTTGGTCAGCGCAGGATCGGTGTGGTCGAGTTCGCCCATGGCCGCGATGCTAGGACACCGCTACTGTGCCGACAGATGAGCCCCAACAGATGAGCCCCAACCGATGAACACCGCCGTACCGATGCAATCTGCTGCGACGAGCGCTGCATCTGCATCCGCCGTGGCGGCAGACGCAGCGATCGAAGCAAACCTTGAATCGTTCCGAACAGAGGCAGCGGCGTTCCTGGCGCATGCTGTCCGCACCGGCATCGCGTGTCCTGCCTACGGAGCGATCCTGGCGCCGGAGCTGCACGAGCAGGCGCGACTGTGGCAGCGGCACTGCTTCGAGGGCGGCTGGGCCGGCCTGCACTGGCCGGCCGAGCATGGCGGGCAGAGCCTGAGCCGACGCCACACCGCGGTGTGGATGGAGGAATGCGAACGCGCCGGTGTCGCGCCGTACCTCAACCTGCAAGGCATCGTGCTGGCGGGCGAGGCGATCCTGCGCGCCGGCACCGCCGATCAGCAACGCACGTTCCTGCGCCCGACGCTCACGGGTGAGCTGCTGTGGTGCCAGCTGTTCAGCGAGCCCGGCGCCGGATCGGACCTCGGCGGGCTGGCCGCCGCCGCGGTTGCCGACGACGACCGCTTCGTGTTGAACGGCCAGAAGGTGTGGTCGTCGAACGCGCAGTTCGCCGAGTACGGCATCTTGATGGCGCGCACCGAGCCCGATGCGCCCAAGCACCGCGGCATCAGCTTCTTCCTGCTGGACATGAGCCTGCCCGGCGTGGAGGTCCGCCCGATCCGGCAGATGACCGGCGACAGCGAGTTCTGCGAGGTGTACTTCGACGACGTTGCAGTGCCCGCAGACGCGCTGCTGGGCGGGCGCGGCGGCGGATGGGGGGTGGCGATGGCGGTGCTCGAGGATGAACGCGGCGGCGCCGGGGCGGCCGGGGTGACCGGCCTGCGCAAGCGACTGGCGCAGATGGTCGAAGCAGCTGGGGCCACTGGGCCGCACGGGCGGCAGTCGCTCGCCGACCTGTTCGCCCGCGGCAGTGCCTTGGCGGCGCTCATGGACCTGCGGGGCACCGATGCTCGTATGGCCCCCGTCGCCAAGCTGGCAAACAGCGAACTCGGCTACGACGAAGCCGCCGTCGCCGTGGGCCTGCGCGGCGCGCACGCCTTGGTCGACTCCGCGCCGACGCAGCGGTTCCTGTACGCGCCGTGCATGCGCATCGCAGGCGGCACCAGCGAGATCCAGCGCAACATCATCGGCGAGCGAGTGCTCGGCCTGCCACGCGAACCGTCGCCCTAAGGGACCGCAACCGAGCAGTCGCAATAGGGTGGGCGAGAGCAGACCAGCCGACGCAGCACCGCGGACTGTCGCGCCGGCGCCCGCCAGATTCGGCACCTGTCAGATACGGAGGCAATCCACATGACCGTGAAGTTCTGCTGGTTCAACCTGATGCCGTGGCCCGACCTGCCCGACGACTTCAAGACCGAGCACCGGTCCGTCTGGGTGGACATCGACGGCTCGCTGTTCGACCCGGAGCGCGCCAACGGCGTCTATCACGAGTACATGGACCAACTCGAGTTCGCCGACGAGCTGGGCTTCGACGGCATCGGCGTCAACGAGCATCACCAGAACGGCTACGGCATCATGCCCAGTCCCAACATCATCGCCGCCGGACTGGCCCGGCGCACCTCGCAGGCAGCTATCTGCGTGATCGGCAATTCGATCGCGCTGTACAACCCGCCGCACCGTGTGGCGGAGGAGTTCGCGATGCTGGACTGCATCAGCGGCGGCCGATTGGTGGCGGGCTTCCCGGTGGGCACGCCGATGGACACCAACTTCACCTACGGGCAGATTCCGGCGCTGACCCGCGAGAAGTACTACGAGGCCCACGACCTCATCATGGAGGCCTGGACCAACCCGGACGTGTTCACATTCGACGGCAAGTACACCCAGCTGCGCTATGTGAACTGCTGGCCGAAGCCGATCCAGCGGCCCCATCCGCCGATCTACATTCCCGGCGGCGGATCGATCGAGACGTGGGACTTCTGCCTGGAGCACGACTACAACTACTCCTACCTCAGCTTCAACGGCTACTTGGCCGGCCAGACACTGATGGACGGCTACTGGAACCGGGTCGGCGAACTCGGCAAGAGCCCGTCGCCCGGACGCGCCGGCTTCGCGCAGATCATCTGCACCGCGTCCACCGATGCCGAAGCAGAGGAGCTGTACAGCGAGCACATGCTGTACTTCTTCAACCGCTGCCTGCATGTGTTTCCTGGCTTTGCCGACCCGCCGGGCTATCGGACCGTCAAGACCATCCAGGCGGGCAAGCTGGACCAGTTCCGCAAAGAAAACCAGGCCCTGTTCAAGCGGCTGACGTGGAAGGACTTGGTCGAAGGCGGCTACGTGATCGCCGGCTCGCCGGACACGGTGCGCGAGCGCATGGAGGACATGATCCGCCGGCTGCGGCTCGGCACCGTGTTCTGCCTGCTGCACATGGGCAACATGCCGGACTGGAAGACCCGCTACTCCAGCCAGCTCTTCGCAGAGAAGGTGATGCCGGGACTGCGCGGCATCTGGGGCGACGAGTTCGACGACGCGGCCGACTGGTGGTGCAAACCGATGGCCGAGCGTGTGCGCCCCGAGCACACGATGGCCGACGCCCGTCGCTATCCCGACGCACCCCAGGCCGTCGTCGCGTGAGTACGGGCGTTGCCGCGCCGACCGCGGCGTTCGAGGAGGTCGAGGTCACGACCAAGCGCCGCGTGACGGCACCGGTGCGCGTCTACGAGCCGAGCGAGGGCACAGCACCCTGCGAAGCGACCGTGCTGGCGCTGCACGGCGCCGGCGGCTGGCTGCCCGACGAGCCCGTGCTCCAAGGCTTGGCCGCCGCGGGCCTGCGGGTGGTCGCGCCCGTGTGGCCGGCGTGGAGCGAGCACGGCGACGAGGACCGTCTGTCGGACATGTGGGACTTCGCGCTGCACGGCTGGGACGTCGCCTCCGAGATGGGCCTGCTCTCGGACCCGGGCAGCGGCGCTCTGCACCTGATGGGCCACTCGATGGGTGGCATGATCGCTGCGGAGATGGCGGCCATGGCGCCCCAGTCGGTGACCCGCATGGCCTTGCTGTGCCCCGCGGGAATGTGGCTGAGCGAGCATCCGATTCCCGACATCTTCGCCATGCTCCCCTACCAGCTCGCCGAGGTGCTGTTCGCCAGCCCTGACGTGGGAGAGGAAGTGCTGACCGGAGGCGCTGACTTCTCCGACAACGAGACGCTGACGCGGTTCATGGTGGCGCGGGCGCGCCAGCAGGGCATGGCCGGCAAGATCCTGTTCCCGATCCCGAATCGGAGATTCTCCCAGCGGGCGTATCGCGTGACGGTTCCGACACTGCTGGTGTGGGGCCGCCAAGACCGGCTGATCCCGCCGGTGTATGCGGACGAATGGCAGGCGGCGCTGCCTGACGCAGCGGTGGAGCTGGTGGACGGCGCCGGGCACATGCTGCCTCATGAGCAGCCCGCTGCAGTCGTGTCGGCTGTAGCGGCCCATTTGCGCGGCTGACGGGCACCGAGCGCGGCAGGGCGACCCAAGGCCCGGCCCCGGCTGGCGCTATCTCGGCGGAGCGAGCAGGGCGAGGTCGTCCCAGCAGATCACCGAGCCGTCGTTGCGGACGGCGCACGCATGCCCCCCGCCCACCGAGACGGCACGCAGCGCACCGGACGGCGCAACCGCTGGACCATCTGAGCCGCGGCCCCAGCACACGGCGGTGCCGTTGCTGCGCAGCGCGCACGTGCTGCTGCCACCCGCAGAGACCGCGACGAAGGCACCTGTAGGGGCTGTCGATTTGCCGTATTCGTTGTCGCCCCAGCACACCACCTTCCTGTCGGTCCGTATCGCGCACGAATGATCCCAGCCGGCTGCCACCGCAGAGAACTTCCCGGCAGGCGGTTTCGCCTGTCCGTAGTTGTCGGCGCCCCAGCAGGCAAGGCTGCTGTTGGTACGAATGGCACAGGCATGCCCCACCCCGACGGACACTGCGCGGAATGTTCCCCCGGGCGCGGCCAGCAGGCTTGCATTGCCTGTGCCCCAGCACAGCACGGACTCGTCGATGAGAATCGCGCACGATTGCAAGAGGCCTACCGACAGGGCGGTGAAGTCGCCGGCGGGCACATCTCGCGCACTGTCGGATTGGCCTCCCCAGCAGTGCATGGAGCTGTCGCTTCGAATCGCGCACGAGCGACCGCCGCCTGCGGAGACTGCGCTGAAGACACCGCTGGGCGCGTCCGCCTGCCCGAAGTTGTTGCTGCCCCAGCACGCCACGGTGTCGTCGCTGCGGAGCGCGCACGAGTGGCCCCAGCCGGCAGCAACGGCCGTGTACGCGCCTGCCGGCGAATCGGCTTGCCCCTCGGTGTTGCGTCCCCAGCAGGTCGCCGTGCCGGCGCTGCGCAGCGCACACGAATGACGATCACCAACAGCGACCGCAACATATGCCCCTGCAGGCGCGTCGGTTTGGCCCGAACCGTTGTCGCCCCAGCACGCCACCGCGCCACTGCTGCGCAGAGCGCACGAATGACGGCCGCCGGCTACAACAGCAGTGAACGCGCCATTCGGCGCATCCGCCTGACCAGAACCGTTGTCGCCCCAGCACGCCACCGCGCCACTGCTGCGCAGAGCGCACGAATGACGATCACCAGCCGCGACCGCGGTGAATGCCCCACTGGGCGCATCCGCCTGACCAGAACCGTTGTCGCCCCAGCACCGCACCGACCGATCGCGGCCCACCGCGCACGAATGACGATCACCAGCCGCAACAGCAGCGAACGTGCCGGCCCGCGCCGATGCCTGCCCGGACCCGTTGTCGCCCCAGCACCGCACCGTTCCATCGCGTCGAACAGCGCACGAGTGACGATCCCCGGCCGCGACGGCCGTGAATTCGCCGGACGGCGAATCCGCCTGACCGGAACCGTTGTCACCCCAGCACCGCACCGACCGATCGCGGCCCACCGCGCACGAATGACGATCACCAGCCGCAACAGCCGTGAACTCGCCATCGGGCACGTCGGCCTGCCCGTGCTTGTTCCAGCCCCAGCAAGAAGCGCCCGCGCCAACGCGAATTGCGCATGTGTGGAAGCCGTTGGCCGCTATGGCGGTGTAGCGGGCGACATCTTGGCTGCGGTCGACGCAGGGTTCGTCGGCAGTGCTGGTGCCTGCGTTGGTGTCGCCCTTGGCGCGACTGCCGACCAGTTGTGCCGTAACCCAACGATCTTTGCCCGCGAGCCGAGTCATCTGGCGCCCGCACGTCTTGGCGGTGGGCACTGCGGCCGTTCCGCCCACCACGTAGCCTCCGCGTGCTGCGGCATCCAGACGAGCTTGCTGCGCTGCCGGGATGACGCCGTCGCGGGCACCCGCCAAGATCACACAGTCCGTGCCGAGCGCGCCCGCGAGCGTGACGGCGCTGTAGACGTCCGACTGCGCCCCCGCATCAGACGCCACCACAATCGGCACCTCGCCGGCACAGCCTGAGCTGAACCAGCCTTCCGCACCGGCGAGGTACGCCCCAGCGCTACGGACCGACGAGGATCCGGACCCCGCAGTCGGCCGGGCAGGTGCGCGCGTGGGATTCCCGCCCGCGGCGACGGCACCCACGAGCTGCGCAGTCGCCCAACGGTCAGACCCCGCGAGCCGGGTCATGCTGCGCCCAGCAACCTTGGCGGCGGGTACCGCGGCCGTTCCGCCCACCACGTAGCCCCCTCGAGCGGCCGCATTCAGACGCCTCCGCTGCGCCGCCAGCATGACGTCGTCGCGGGCACCTGCCAAGATCACACAGTCCGTGCCCAGGACGCCGGCGAGCGTGACGGCGCTGTAGACGTCCGACTGCGCCCCCGCATCAGACGCCACCACAATCGGCACCTCGCCGGTGCATCCCGATTCGATCCACCGTTGCGCGCCGCCCACAAAGGCGTCGCCCGCCTGTGCGCCTGCCGGCCCAAGCGACACCAGTCCAGCCAGCAGTGCCACCGCCGCCGTCGTACACGTCATGAGCGTGCGAGCACATCGGGGTCCGGTCATTCGCATCATTGCGTCGCTCCTCGTTCTTAGTTGCCTTCGGAATCATCGGCGCCGCTTGACGGCGGTCGCAAGCGGGCCGTCCGCAGCGGCCACACCCACCCTGCAGATTATGGGGGGGGGGGGGGCAATTTGGTGGATGGTCGCCGACCCGCCGACCGCGCCAGACCAGAGCCGGCGCCTACACCTGCTGAATTTGGGCCGTCGCCGCTGCCACTGCTGCAGGCGTGTAGGCCATCGGGATCAGCTGGCAGTCCAGCCACGCCTGCCGCTGGTCGAGGTCATGGCCGCTGCCGCGCACGCCGGACACGCCATGGGGGACCACCCAGCCGGAGCTGTCCCAGTCGCCTAAGTCGAACACGTAGCGAGCGACCGAGCCATGGACGGCGCGCTCGCCGGTCTCCGGTGCCGTGCCGCCCTGCCGGACGGTGTCGCCGTCGCCGGCACAGCCGTCCGCCGGTGGGTGCAGGTCGCTCGCCGCTGCAATCGCAGACGCGAGCGGATGCGGCGATGCCATGCGATGCACCCGCCTCCACAGCCACGACGACGAATCGTCGCCGAGTCGCTGCGTCAGCTCGGCGGCGGTCTCGTCCACGCAGGCGCTCACGGCCATGCGCAGCCCGATGGGATGGTCCAGGCCCGGCACCGCACCGAGATTCCGTTCGCACAGCATGCGCGTTGCCGCACCGGCGGCCATGCGGCTGGCCTCTGCGGCCGGAGGCCAGCCCGCGGCGCCCAGCTCGGCGCCGGCGATGCCGAGCCGTTCGACGATGGTCTCGATGAGTCTCCGCTTGACCACCGCGTAGATGGTTGCCGGCGCCGAGTCGGCGGTCATGCGCTGGTCCCAGGCGGCCAGTGTGTCGAGCAGCTCGTGCGAGCGCTCGTGGCCGCATTCGACGGCGTGCTCGAGCACCAGCTCGACCACCTTGGGTGCCACCAACGAGGTCACGTCGGCATGCATGTCGGCCATATCTGCCGCGACGGCATCGGTCATGGGCGACAACAGCTCGCAGATGCGGTCGTGGCGGCTGGGGCCGGTGAAGTCCAGCGAGATGTACGGGCCGCCGTCGGCGGTGCGGTTGTTGGCGGTCACCAAGTAGCCCCGTTCGGGGTCGATCCATTCCGGCAGGTCACCGAACGGCACCGGCGCCAAGCCGTCCCACGAGAACTCGTCCGTGCCGGGCACCGGCGTCCAGCGGCTCGCAGGCCGCCGCTCGACGACACGCCCGCGGATCTTGAACGCCACGGCGCCCGCGCGGTCGGCTGCCAGCAGATTGTTGACCGGCAGCACCCACGGCCGCACAGCCTCGATCAGCTCCGACGTCGAGACTGCGCACAGCATCGGCCACAGGGCGTCCAGCGTGGTGTCGGGTCCGAACGCGGCCGTCCACTGCATCGACAGGGCGATGCCCTCAGCCGGATCGCCCAGCACGACCGGGCCTCGCGGGGTCGAACCGCACAGCACGTCGACGATGCCCTCACCGCGAATATGCAGCTCCTCCACCCGCCATGACGCTTCCGGCGTCCAGTCCGGCGCGAACCGCTCCACGAACACGTCGGTGTCGTCGCACATCCCGTGGGTGATGCCCCAAGCCACCTCAGCGTTGTGGCCGAAGTGCGGGAAGCCCGGAACGCCCGGAAAGCCCAACCCGATCGCATCGAACTCGTCGCAGCGCATGTGGAACTGGTGGTACACATTCGGGAACTCGATGCCGCGGTGCGGGTCTCCGGCCAGCAGCGGCTTGCCGCTGGCAGTGCGCTCCCCGCTGAGCACCCACGAGTTGGACGCACCGTCGGCATCCATCGCCGCCGCCAGCGCCGCCATGTCGGGTGCGCACGCGTCGAGCACGCTCGCTGCGTCGGCCAACAGGTCGGGGCGCGGCCCGTCGCCCGGCACCATGGCGGCGTCGGCCTCGATGTCGCCCACCGTGGCCATCACCGCTTCGGGGCCCGCCTGGCACAGGATGCGGCCCCGCCACAGCTTGCGAGCGAGCGTGCCCATGAAGATGTGCCGCAGCTTGTACACCGCCACGCAGTGCCAGGGCGCCCACGGCTCGGGCGGCGCCGGATGATGCTCGAACTCGGCCGGCAGCGCGTCGCCATGGTCGGCGAGCCAGCGATTGACGCCGCCTGCGTAGGACTCGCACATCTCCTGCGTGCGACCGTCGAGCGCCTCGTAGTCGGAGCGGGCCATCGCTGCGAGCCCCAGCCGGCGGAAGAACGCGTCCTCACGTGCGCCGGCCATCCCCACCACCTCAGCCCAGCGGCCCAGCGCCCGGCGTCGGTCCCATTCCATCTGCCAGATCCGGTCAGCAGCCGCCACCCAGCCCTGCGCCGCGAACGCAGCGTGCGCGTTGGGCGCCTCGACATGGGCGATTCCCCAGCGGTCGCGCCGCACTGTCGCGCCGAGCAGTTCCCCTGCGGGCATTTCTGCAGGCCCGTCCTCAGCCGAAGCAGACCGCCACGGCGCTGTCCAGGTCCGGGTGCTCGAACGCGAATCCGTCGCGCTCGAGCGCGGCCGGCAACACACGAGCCGAGTCCAGCAACAGCTCCTGGCCCATCTCCCCGAGCACTGCTCGAATGGCGAACGACGGCGCGGGCAGCATCGCAGGACGCCGCAGCTGCGCGCTCAAGGCACGCTGGAAGTCCCGCTGGCGAACCGGGTTGGGAGACGTCAGGTTGAACGCTCCGCTCGCGTCGCTGTCGATGAGGTGACGGATGGCCCGCACCTCGTCCTCCAAGCTGATCCAGCTCCACCACTGCCGACCAGACCCCAGCGGGCCGCCCGCGCACAGACGCGTGACTTTGGCCATGCGCTCGACGGCCTCAGCACCTGGACCCACGACCAAGCCGGTGCGGATGCGCACCAGACGCACGCCGGCGTCGTTGAGCGGCACGGCGGCACGTTCCCACCGCTTGCACACCTCGGCCAAGAAGCCGTCGCCTGGCAGCGAACTCTCGGTGAGTTCCTCGTCGCCCCGGTCGCCGTAGAAGCCAATCGCTGAACCGCAGACGAACACCGTCGGCTTGGCGTGCAGCTCGCCGATGGTCTTGGCGAGCAGTGCGGTGGAATCGACACGGCTGGACATGATCGCTGCCTTGCGAGCGGCACTCCAGCGACCGCCGATGCCCTCCCCCGCGAGGTGTACCACGGCGTCGAGCCCTTCGAGCGCCGCGGTGTCAACAGTGCCTGCGGGGACGTCCCAGCCGACCATGCACTCGACTGCTGGGCTCTCACCGCCGTGTATCTCACCGGCGGCATCGGCACTGCGCGAGATACCGACCACTTCGTGGCCGTCGGCGTGCAGGCTGGCGGCAAGCGCTCCGCCGATCAGCCCTCGGACTCCCGTGATCGCGACGCGCATGGGTTCAGCGCCCGACGAAGTTGCCCGGGCGACGTTCCGAGACTGCCCGCATGCCTTCGCGGGCATCCTCGGTACCGGACAAGCGCAACTGCTCGGCTGCTTCTCGCTGAGTGATCTCGCGCACCTTGTCGCCGAGTCCCAGCCTCAAGGTGGCCTTGATGGCGCGCACCGCCAGCGGCGCGTTGGCGCCGATCTCGCGGGCGACCTCGATGGCGCGATCACGCACTCGGTCGGCGGGCACGCATTCATCGGCCAAGCCGAGCGCGACCGCTTCGTCGCCCTTGTAGCGCTTGGCGCCCAAGAGCACCTTCGCGGCTCGTTCCGGGCCGATCAGCGCCGGCATCGTGACGCTCATGCCGAAGCCTTGGTGGATGCCCAGCGATGCGAAGTTCGCGCAGAAGCGCGCCTCGGGGCAGGTGATGCGAATGTCGGGCACCATGGCCAAGCCCAGCCCGCCGCCGATGGCCGGCCCGTGGATCGCGCCGACGATCGGCAGGGTCACGTCGAAGAGCCGACCCGAGCCTTGGTAAAGCTGCAGCGTGGCGCTGCCGCCGACCTTCTCGTCGGACCCGCCGCCGACGCCGTCGCCGCCCAGATCGGCGCCGGCGCAGAACGAACGGCCTTCGGCGGCCAGCACGGCGCAGCCGATGCCCATGTCCTCCTCCAGCTCGGCCAGGGCGTCGGCGATGTCGTGTACTTGGCGGTAGCTCAGGAAGTTGTGCGGCGGGCGATCCATGACCACCAAGCCGACTCTGCCGTCCCGCTCGACCCTCAGTCCCTCGGCCATCGTCACGTCTCCCTTCGTTGCTCGTGTGCTCGCGGCAACCCTCTCGAAGCGAACTCGTGGCAACCGCCGGCTCGCTCTGGTTCGGCTCGCAGCCCACTTGAGATCAGTTCAGCTCACGCTAGTAGTCGCTGCACTAGCGTGAGTTGCCGTGACCCGGACAGACATTCGCGACACCGCGACACCGATCGCAGAGAAATCCGACCCGGCGCAGACCCCAGCGCACGTGCGCACGGCGTCGATCAACTGGGACGAGCTGCTCGGCCGACTGCAAGCCGTGCTGCGCCTTCGCACCACGCCCATCGGCATGCAGCTGTTCGAGACTGCCGACCAGATGGCGGCTGTGCCCCGCGTGCGCCGGCCGAGCGCGATCCACACGACCGACCAGATCGTGGGCATGGCCTGTCGGCTGAACTGGACGGTAGGCATCACCATGGACGACCTCGTCGGCGCCCAGTGCGGTGCAGTCATCGGGCTGCATCCCCAGGACGACCAGTGGCTGTCCGGTGACCGCATGGCCGGCGTGTGGTTCGAGACCCTCGACGACGCCTCAGCGCATCAGCGCGCCATGGATGTCGTGCCCTACGGCACCTATGAGGCGATGGTCGTTTCGCCGCTGTCGTCGAAGCGCCTCGACCCGCCGGATGTCTGCTTGATCTACGCCACGCCCGCCCAGATGATCATCCTCGTCAACGGTCTGCAGTGGCGCGGCTACAAGAAGCTGGAATGGGGCTGCGTGGGCGAGTCGGCGTGCGCGGACTCCTGGGGCCGGGCGCTGCGCACCGGCGAGCCCAGCGTGTCCATCCCCTGCTTCGCAGAACGGCGATACGGCGGCGTGATGGAAGACGAGCTGCTGATGGCGCTGACGCCCGATGATCTCGTGGTCGCGGTGGAGGGGATGGAAGCGCTGGCACGCAACGGCCTGCGCTATCCCATCCCGCCCTACGGCATACAGACCGACGCCCGGGCCGGCCTGGGCGCCAGCTACGACTGAGCGCTGACTGAGCCCTCTGCCGAACGTACGACGCGCGGACTCGACCCGCAGACCGGCAGGAAACGCCACGACACCGCAGCCGACCCCCGACGGATCTGGCCAAGACAGTCCCGGCCAAGACTGTGCAGGCCAAACCGAACGCGGCACCGGCCCCGCGAAGCGGATGACCGTCCACGACCTGCTGAAGCGGGCGCGAGCGGGCCTCGAACGCGTCTCGCCAGGCGAACTCGCCGAGCTGATGCGCACCGCCGGCCCGGACGGCTCGCCCGTGCTGCGAGTCATCGACGTCCGGCCCCGCGACCACCTCCAACGCACGGGCGTGATCGAGGGCTGCGAGCACATCGAGCAGCTCGTGCTGGAATGGCGCATCGATCCGGATTCGGGTGCCTCGGCCGGTACAGCCGCAGACTTCGACGATCATCTCGTCATCGTCTGCAACCAGGGCTACAGCTCAAGCTTGGCGGCATCGAGACTGCAACAGATGGGCTTTGCGCGTGCCACCGACCTGGTCGGCGGCATCGAGGGCTGGATCGGTCACGGGCTGCCCGTGGTACCGCCGAACGACGCGCTCACAGAGCCCGCTGGCTGAGCCAGCCCGGCGACCAATCAAGCCCGGCGACTGAGCCAACCCGGCGGCACCGTGCTCAATGCGCGTCGGGCACCGGGCGCTCACGCAGACGCCTGATGACGTCCGCCATGAACTCGGCGTCCTGAGCGCCAGGCACCACGAGGCGGCCGTCGAACAGCCAGCTCGGAGTGGCACTGATGCCCCACTCGTGCGCCCGCGCCATCGAGGCTCGCAGCGCAGGCAGCAGCTCGTCATGGACAACCGCTCGGCGCAGCACATCGGGGTCGATGGCCACGTCGGACGCCAAGCCCACCAGCACCTCTGGATCGCTGACGTCCAGCTCTTCCTCCCAGTAGGCCCCATAGAGCCGGTCGTGGTAGCGCTCGGCCGCATCGGGATCAGCGTGCTCCACGGCCAGCGCTGCCTGGTGCGCCTTGGCACTGTTGCGCAGGCGCTGGGGCGCCACGAACGCAATGCCCTCGGCCTCGGCAAGCGACGCTACCCGATCGAATCCGCTGCGGACCTCGATGCCCTCCGCCGGCACTTCGGGATGGATCTCGTACGCGAGCCAGGTGATATCGAGGCGGTGCCGTTCAGCCAGACGGACCGCCCGGGCCCGTGCCAAGTGGCACCACGGTCACAGGTAGTCGGACCACACCAGCACGGACATCGCAGTCGGCATCGACATGGCGCTCACCTCCGCCCGTCATCCTCGCACACCGTCGACCGTCAGCGCGGCGGCGCCAGGGGGCGGCCCGGTAGGTTGCCGCGCATGGACTTCACCATCCCGGCAGACATCGCGGCACTGCTCGACGACCTGGACGCATTCATCGACGACGTCATCAAGCCCATCGAAGCCGAGAACGACAACATCCGCTTCTTCGACCACCGCCGCGAGGACTCGCGCACCGACTGGCACCGCGACGGGCTGCCCAACGCGGAGTGGGAAGCACTGCTGGGCCGCATGCGCGCAGAAGCCGACAAGGCGGGGTTCCTGCGCTGGCAGCTGCCCAAGCGTTTCGGTGGCAGCGACGGCACCAACTTGGGCATGGCCGTCATCCGGGAGCATCTCGCCCGCCGTGGCCTGGGGCTGCACAACGACCTGCAGAACGAGAACTCGATCATCGGCAACTTTCCGACGGTGCTGATGATGGAACGCTACGGCTCAGCGGCCCAGCAGGAGTACTGGATCCCGAGAATGCTCGAGGGCGCTGCGCGCATCGGATTCGGCTTGACCGAGCCGCTGCACGGCTCCGATGCCACCTGGATGGAGACCGCCGCGGTGCGTGACGGCGACGAGTGGGTCATCAACGGCGAGAAGTACTGGAACACAGGCCTGCATCACGCCACCCACGACTACATCTTCGCCCGTACCTCAGGCAGCCCCGGCGACGGCCACGGCATCACCTGCTTCATCGTGCCGGTGGACACGCCGGGCTTCGCGGTCGAGAAGTTCATGTGGACCTTCAACATGCCGACCGACCACGCCCATGTCCGGCTGACCGACGTGCGGGTGAGCGACGACGACATCCTGGGCGACGAGGGCCGCGGCCTGCAGACGGCGCAGCTGTTCGTACACGAGAACCGGATCCGCCAGGCGGCGTCGTCGGTGGGAGCGGGCCTGCACTGCATCGACGTGGCCGTGGAGTACGTGAAGAACCGCACCACGTTCGGCAAGCCGCTGGCGCAGAACCAAGCCATCCAGTTCCCGCTGGCCGAGCTGTACACCGAAGCGGAGATGATCCGAGCGCTGATCTGGAAGACGGCATGGGAGATGGACGAAGGCGTAGACCACATGGAGATCACCGACAAGGTGGCGATGTGCAACTACCGGGGAAATCGCTTCTGCTGTGACGCAGCGGATCGGGCGATGCAGAGCTGCGGCGGCAACGGCTACGGCCGCCACATGCCCTTCGAACACATCTACCGGCACCACCGCCGGTACCGCATCACCGAAGGCTCAGAGGAGATCCAGATCCGCAAGGTGGCGGGCAAGCTGTTCGGCTTCGCTCAAAGAGCGAAGAGCTAGCACAGCGCCCAGCGGGCAAAGCGCCGGAGCGACACTCAGTCGTCGGGGGCTCAGTCGTCGAGGCGGGCGGTGGCCTGGCCGGTGAGGACCGCTCGATCGTCCTGGTTGGTGGTGGTGATCGTGAGGTCCACCAGCTTGTCGCCGTCCTCGTCACGGATCGCGGCAACCTCGGCCTTCGCGGTGAGCGTGTCGCCGGGCCACACCTGACTCGTGAACCGCACGCCGTAGTAGGTGAGGCGGCCGTCGCCCACGAAGTTGGTGACCATGCGGCCGGTCATGCCCATGGTGAGCATGCCGTGCGCGAACACCGTGGGGTAGCCCGCCACCTCGGTGACGAACTTCTCGTCGGTGTGGACCGGGTTGTAGTCGCCTGATGCGCCCGCGTACTGAACGATCTGGGTGCGGGTGAGGTCGTCGACGATCTGCTCGGAGTAGCTGTCGCCGATGTTGAGCTGCGATGCGCTGAGTGCCATGTCTGTGTGCCTTGTCTGTGTGCCCGGTCTGAGTGCCGTTCTGGATTCTGAGGTGCGCTGAGACGCCGGCTCAGCCGTCGATGACCTTCTCGGTGACGACACCGACGCCTTTGGCCGTGATGACCAGCTCGTCGTCCTCGTCGCGGTACTCGGTGACCGATTCGGAGAACTTCAGGATTCCTGCCCGCTTGGACTGCTTCTCCCACCTCTCGCCGTCGTAGGTGACCGTGTGCAGCACGTCGCCGGGCTTGAGGTGCCGGTGGTAAGTGAAATGCTGTTCGGCGTGGAGGCCGCCCGCAGCAGCGCCGGATTGCTTGTCGCCTTCCCGCTCGTCTGCAACGTCTTCGCCGTCTGCCTCGGAAAGGTCGCGCACGAGCGTGCCCGATGCGGTGCGGCCGCTGCCGAACCACTTCTTGTCGGGCTTGGGCCGCAGGAAGTAGTCCGGATCGAACTGCGCACTGGACTGCGCGAAGGTGGGCGGCGCGATGATCGAGCCGACCTCGGTGCCGGCCGCGTACTGCGGATCGCTGTAGATCGGGTTCGTGTCGCCGATCGCCCTCGCGAACATCAAGATGTGCGAGGACTCCACGGGAAATCGCTCGACTGCCATGTCCGATGCCTCCTGCAGGTCGCGTGCCGGATCGTGTTGTCGTCTTCACATGATGGCACTCGCGCCGGCGACGCGCACGCGTGAGCGGCCGCACCCGTCGGCAGACGGCACCGCCAGACCGAGTGTGCCCGGGGTCGGGCTAGGCCAGTGCGGTGGCGAGCGCGGACCGGACGCCGGCCGGATCCTCGTTCATCATCATGTGGCCCGCGCCCTGCAGGTGAACGACGTCGCAGTCCGCGAAATCGGCAATCAGCGGTGCAGCCGCGCGGGGCGGCGTCATCTTGTCCTCGCTGCCGACCACGACCGTCGCCGGGCACCGGACACGAGCCGCGGCATCACCCGCCTCGTAGGCAGCGCAAGCACGCAGGTCGATGTGGATGACCCCATTGCGGGCCCGCTCCAGCAAGGCGACCGCTCCTCCGGCCATCCACAGTCCAGGAGTGGGGTTGGTGGCGATGTGCGCCCGACTGCCGTGTCCCCATGCGGTCATCAGTTCCGGCGCCAGCCGCTCGTTCGCTTGGGCAGCGCCCAGCAATGTCGGATGCACCGGCATCGTGGCGGCCGTGCCCATCAGCACCAGCCGGGCGACGCGACGATGATCGGCAGCAGCAGTCTCGGTGCAGACGAGCGAGCCCATCGAGTGGCCGACCAAGCGCACCTGCTCGCACGCCAGCCGTTCCCCCACCGCGGTGACCGCTTCGCTGAGCCACTCCGACATGTCCGCCACCGAGGTCAGCGGCTCGCCGCCGCTGTTGCCGTGACCTGGCAAGTCAACCGCCAGCGGTGTGTAGCCGTGGTGCGCCAGCCAGCGCGTCTGCTGCTGCCACACCGTGCGGTCCATGCCAGCCCCGTGTACGAGCACCACCACCGGTGCCGCTGCCGCCGACACAGGGTCGGGCACCGCGCCGCCGGTGGCAACGCCTACCGCTTGGCCGCGGACCTGCAGCCGGAACGCACTGCTCGGTGTCGTGCCTTGCAGCGTCACGGCATCAGCCTTTCTGGGAGGCCCGCAGTGCTCGGGACAGGTCCGAGATGATGTCGCCGGGGTGCTCGAGGCCCACCGAGAGCCGCACCAAGTCCTCGCCGACACCGGCCGCGGCCAGATCGTCGGCGCTCATCTGCTGGTGGGTGGTGCTAGCGGGATGGATCACCAGCGTCTTGGCGTCGCCCACGTTCGCGAGATGTGACGCCAGCCGCACCGCTTCGATGAAGCGCCTTCCTGCGTCGCGACCGCCTTCGATGCCGAAGCTCAGGATCGCGCCAGCGCCCTTGGGCAGCAGGCGCTGGGCGAGCTCGTGGTCGGGGTGCGTGGGCACCGAGGGGTGGCTCACCCAGCTCACGGCGTCGTGGGCGGCGAGGAACTCCACGACCGCCTCGGTGTTGGCAACATGGCGGTCCATGCGCAGCGGGAGCGTCTCGACTCCTTGCAGCAAGTGGAACGCCACCGCCGGGCTCATGGCCGCGCCGAAGTCGCGCAGTCCCTCGGCTCGTGCTCGCATCGAGAGCGCCTGTGGCCCGTATTCGTCGGCGAAGGCGATGCCGTGGTAGCCCGCGTACGGCTCGCTCAGCGTCGGGAACTTGCCCGATGCGGCCCAGTCGAAGCGCCCGCCGTCCACCACGACGCCTCCGATGGCGATGCCGTGCCCGCCGAGGAACTTGGTGGCGCTGTGCATCACGATGTCTGCGCCCAGTTCGATGGGCCGCATCAGGTGCGGCGTGGTGAAGGTGGCGTCCAGCATCAGCGGCAGGCCGGCCTCGTGCGCCACGGCGGCCACGGCGGGCACGTCAAGCACTTCGATGCCCGGGTTGCCCAGCGTCTCGGCGAACAGCACCTTGGTGTTGGACTCGATGGCGCTGCGCCACGCCTCCAGGTCGCGTGGGTCCACGAAGGTGGTAGTGATGCCGAAGCGGGGCAGCGTCAGGCTGAGGATGTTGTGGGTGCCGCCGTAGATGTTGCGGCTGGCCACGATGTGGTCCCCAGCCGAGGCGATCGTGGCGCACGCGAGGTGGAACGCCGCCATGCCGCTGGCGGTACACACTGCGCCGACTCCCCCTTCGAGCGCGGCGATCCGCTCCTCCAGCACGGCCACAGTCGGATTGGAGATGCGGCTGTAGATGTGGCCCGGTATCTCCAGGTTGAACAGGCTTGCGGCATGGTCGGTGTCTGTGAAGCTGAACGAGGTCGTCTGGTAGATCGGCACTGCGCGAGCGCCCGTCGTGGGGTCGGGCTGCTGGCCCGCGTGCAACGCCAGCGTGTCGAAGTGCAAGAAGTCCGGCTCGACCATGTCTGCCTCCTCGGCCACGCGAGCAGCCACTGTATTGCCATTGCCGCCCTCCGACGGGTGTGCCCGGAAGCGGCTGCCTCAGCCGGTCACGGCCTGCGCGGAACGAATGGCCTCCCAGACGCGCTGTGGCGTGAGCGGCATGTCGATGTCGGTCACGCCGAGGTGCGCTACTGCGTCGATGACCGCGTTCTGCACAGCCGGCGGTGCGGCGATGGCGCCGTTCTCGCCGATGCCCCGAGTGCCCAGCTCGTTGCGGCCGGTCGGGATGCCGAGCCGTGCCGTGTCGATACGCGGCATGTCGGCGGCTGCGGGAATCGGGTAATCGGCCAGCGTGGTGGTGCGCGGCGTGCCGTCCGGGTCCCAGTGCGCAGCTTCCATCAGCGCTTGGGAGATGCCGGCTACCGCTCCCCCGTGCTGCTGGCCCTGCGTGGAGGCATCGTCCAACACGCGGCCGCAGTCGTCCACTGCGGCGAATGCCGCCAGCGTGACCTGACCGGTCTCGGCATCCACTTCGACTGCTGCGGCGTGCGTGCCGTAGGGGTGGGTGGGGCCGCTGCGGCGCTGGGTGACGGTTGCGCTGATGCCCTGCGGCGAAGCAGCGGCAATGTCGGGCCAGCCGACCAGTCGTGACGGCACTCCCGCGACATGCGCGCCGTTCGAGGTCAGCTTGACGTCGTCCGCGCCGGCTTCGAGCAGATCGCCGGCGATCTCGCAGATGCGGTGCCGCAGCTCGGCAGCGGCCGCGGCAATCTGGCTGCCGAGCACCGAGGCCGTGCGCGATCCTCCGGTGACCCCACCGTGCGATGAAGCTGCCGAGTCTGCGTCGTTCACCTGCACGGCCTCTGCACTGATGCCGACGCCGGTGCTGACGATCTGAGCCCACAAGCTGTGATGGCCTTGGCCGTGACCGTGGCTGCCGCAGGTCACCAGCACCGTGCCGTCGGGCTGCAGCTCCAGCGATGCATAATCGGGGTCGTCGCCGCTGCCTGCGGTCTGGCTGTAGCACCCGTAGCCGACGCCGATCAACGCTGCAGTGTCACCGGTTGCCCGTCGCTGCACGGCCAGTGCCTGCCGGCGCGGTGCGTCGATGAGCGTCTGCGCAGCTTGGAGTGCCCGAAGCGGATCGCCGCTGTCGATGGTGATGCCGGTGCCGGTGTCATACGGCAGCTCGTCGCTGCGCAGCAGATTGCGGCGGCGGATCTCGACAGGGTCGAGGCCGAGCCGGCGAGCCCCTGCGTCAATGGCGCGTTCGAGCGCGGCGTTCACTTCGGGCTGGCCTGCGCCGCGGTAGGCGCCGGTAGGTGGCGTGTTCGTGACGGCGGCGCCGTAGCGGTAGCGCAGCCGCGGCACTCGGTACATGCCGGTGCTCTGGCGGTAGCTGGCAGCCGCCAGCATCGGCGCCATGTGCGGGTAGGCGCCTGCGTCGCACCACATGACTGAGTCGAGCCCCACGATGCGTCCCTCGGCGTCGAAGCCCATGCGGATGCGGTGGCGCTGGCCGCGCCCGTAGGGCATGGAGACGAACTGCTCTTGGCGGCTCTGCACCCAGCGCACGGGGCGACCGAGAAGCTGAGCAGCCCGCGCCACCACGAAGAACTCCGGCATCGGGTCGCCGCGTCCGCCGAAGCCGCCGCCGACGTGAGGCTCGCGGACGCGCAGCGCGCTGAGCGGCACGCCCAGTAGCCGGCGGTACAGGTACGGCGCGCTGTGTACGCCTTGGCCGGTGCTCCAGATGTCGATCTCGCAGTCGGGCGACGCGCCGTCGGCCAGCGGCGTGCCCCGGATCGACTCGAATGGCGAGGCGACGACGGCGCAGGGCTCGATCGGCAGCGAGGTGACCCGGTGGTTCTCGCACGCCAGCTCCACCACGCAGTGTGCGCCGGCGCACGGGTCCTCATCGGCTGCAGCGGGCGGTGCCGATGTTGAATCGCCGAGCGCCGTCGGTGGCGACACGAAGCCGCCGCCGTCGAGCGGATCGAGCGGTCGAACCACGTTCGTGCCTGCGTCTCCGAACAGCAGCACATCGTCCGCTGCGGCCCGCTCGGGGTCGATGACGGCCGGCAGCACGTTGATGTCGGTGGTGACCAGCTCGGCAGCGTCGAGCGCCTGTGCGGGCGAGTTCGCCAGCAGCACAGCGACGGGCTCGCCGACGAACCGCACGCGACCGTCTGCCAGCAGCGGGCGAGCCATCTTCCCGCCCACCGTGGTCGCTCGGTAGTACTCCAGCGGTTCCAATCCAAGACCGGCAGCGTCGAAGGCTGCGACGACTCCCGCGGCCCGCTCGGCTTCGCGCAGATCAACCTGGCGAAGCTCGCCGTGGGCAACTGTCGAGCGCACGAACGCTGCGTGCAGGCAGCCCGGTGGTGCCGGCAGATCGGCGGTGTAGCGAGCAGTGCCTCGCAGCATCGGCATGTCCTCAACCGCGAGCCGAGCGATGGTCACGCAGCCACGGTAGCCACAGGGTCGCTGCCAGCAGCAAGCCGCCCAAGCCGGCTCTGCTCAATGGAATCGCTGGTCACTGGAACCGCTTTGTCGGCAGGTGCGGCCCGATGTAGCCGATGTGGATCTTGCGCGTCGGTCCGCGAGTGTCGTCAAAGAAGTACAGCCGCGGCGCCGCGGCACCGTTGCTGAGCCTGATATGCGCGACCATCAGCTGCTGCCCGCTGGGCTCCAGAACTGGATCGACGGGAAACATCCGCTCCTTGCGCAACTCTGGGTCCTGCAGCACGCTCTCCGACTCATTCATCGCAATCCGATTGGCCGGATAGGAGGCCGCACCGGAGGCCTGATCGCACCAGTGCCGAAAATCACCTCCGGGGTCTGCGTCCAAGGCGTAACACTGCAACGCTCGCAGTGCGTCGAGGACGGCCCGGCCGCGGGACGCTCGCTTGCCCGAGACATCCATTTCCGTGACTGCGGCGGTGACGACCGCTTCCGGGATGCTCAACACCAAAGACTGAGTCGCGGCTTCCAAGGCGTTGCCAACGCTGTGTACGGCACCCGCGAGCGCACCATGGGGGCCTGACTGGGCAGCTGCGGCCTGTAGTGCGGCCACATTGACCGCCGCCACCTCAGCGACCCGCTTCCGCAGCTCAGGGACCTCAGCGGCGAGGCGCTGCAGCTCGGGAATCTGGGCGAGTTGCGGAGATTGCCGACGCACCTTGCACCTCAGCCGGCGAATGCGCTCACGCAGATGGCGCTCGGTCTGCAGCGCCTCCGAGAGCTGCCGCTCTGAGAGCATTGCGTTGTCCTGGTACAACTGACGCACCTTGGACCGGAGCCGACGGATGCGGTTGCTCGAGTAGGTTCCCGCCTGCCGCGCCGCCGCGAACTCGGCGCGCTGTTCGGCGATCTGCGCTCGCTGCTCTGCCACCACCGCTTGGCTCGCCGCGAGCTCCTCGCAAATCTGAGTCAGCCGCTCCCGCGTCTCGGCCAGATGCGCGCGGGTCTCGACCAACGCAGCCCAGTTCTGCTGCGCTTCGGCTTCTGCTTCACGAAGCCGGTCGCGGCGGCGATCGCTCTGCACCGGCGCCGCAGTCGTTGATGCTTCGCTTGCGCCAGTCGACGGCACGATCCGGAAGCACGACGGTACGGCTTGTCGACGAATGCTGCTGCGCTTGCCCATGACGGCTCCTTGCGTCTAGTGGATTGCTCTTGAGTTGCCTTGCGGCACTGCGCGCACGTCGGTGGCGCGCGCCAAGTCGCCGCAACCACGATCTCACCACAGGGGTGTGACATTGCGTCGGTCGTACGCTCGGCGGGACGGTCCGCGCCGCCGTGATGCCTTGTGGTACCGCTTTGTCGGACACCGGCCACGCAAGATCGGCTTGAGACGAGCACCAAGCCGAGGTCACGACACGTGGCGTGACTGCCGCAGCAGACCGCTCTTGGCACGCCTCTGGCTTGTGCGCTCCGTCAGGCCGGGCGAGCAGCGACTGGCAGGTTGGAGGCCGTCAGCGCTTCCACCCGCTCCACCACGGCCTTGAGATCGACACGTAGCTCGCGGAGGTCAACACGAAATTCGTCCATGCGGCGATCGGCCGCATCGAACCGCTTATCGACGGCACCAAAACGCTGATCGACAGCATCAAACCGATCGCCCATCCGCTTGTCGACAGCATCGAAGCGCTGGTCCACCGCATCAAACCGATCGTCCATCCGCTGATCCACAGCATCGAAGCGCTGGTCCACCGCATCAAACCGATCGTCCATCCGCTGATCCACAGCATCGAAGCGCTGGTCCACCGCATCAAACCGATCGTCCATCCGCTGATCCACAGCATCGAAGCGCTGGTCCACCGCATCAAACCGATCGTCCATCCGCTGATCCACAGCATCGAAGCGCTGGTCCACCGCGTCGAAGCGATCGTCCATCCGCTGGTCCAGAGCATCGAACCTATCGTCCATCCGCTGGTCCAGAGCATCGAACCTATCGCCCATCCGCTGGTCCACAGCATCGAACCTATCGCCCATCCGCTGGTTCACGGCCCCGAACCGGGCATCCACGTTTCGAGTGAAGCCCTCGAAGCCACGGTCAATGTGCTTGGAGAGCAGACCGATCTCGCGCGCATGGGCTCGGAAGCCCCATTTGATGAGCGCCCACACCCCAGTCGTCAGAGTGACGACGAGCGACAGCCCCACGGTGAGCAGCGGCACAACTCCCGACCAGTCCATGTCGAGACCTTACTTCCCGCATCCGGCACCGCAAGCGCATTATCGAAAGCTGCGTCGTGTTGCACTCAGCGGCGCTCGCAATCGCAGCTCCGGCGCGGTCACGCGCTTCGGGCGGTCACTCGAATTCCGCAGCTTGGGCCATGAGGCTCTGGGCGTTCTCGCTGACCGTACGGCGCGTGCTCTCGGAGTAGCCGGCGGCGTCGCTCGCACGCAGCTCGAGTTCTAGCTCGAGGTCGGGCCCGAGATGGGTCCCGACATGCTCGAGGATGTCGTGGAGCTGCCCGATGCCGCGCACGCTGTCAAGCCGAAACCGGGCGTAGAAGCCGGTGGGGTCCGCGCCGTGCTCGTCCCGGGCAGCGTCCGTACGCGGCTCGTCGAACAACTTCTCGGCGCTGTGGTGACCCTGCCCGGCGGCGGCCTCGGGCGGGGCCTCGTCAGCAGCCGGCGTGCGCGTCGGCGTTTCCAGCACGCAATCGGGGCGCACGAGCAAGCCGCTGGCCGACAGCTCGACATGCTCGCCGGCTCGCACACCCAGCCACGTGTCTCCGTCGTGCGCGAAGGCGTAGGCGAACGTCTCCTGCTGCCAGTTCAGCTGCGAGACACCGTCGCTGATGGCTCGTTCGAGCACCTCACGCGAGGCCAGGCGCGACATGTACGGGTAGCGCGCATACGCCTCCCACAGCGCTGCCACCGGCACATCTCCCCGCTCGCTCCACAGACTGTGCTTGTCGAGCTCCATGCGCACCCGCCCTCCCGAGTACCGGTCGATCAGCTGCTCCTCACTTCCCAACCGCTTGCTGATGCGTTCGCCGATATCGCCGGCGGCGGCGGCTCTCATCGTCTGCCATTCGATGTCCGCCGTGCCAGGCTGCCGAGACGGCAACAGCACATGGGTGAAGGTCTCGGCGATCATGCTGTCCACCTGCTGTGACGCCTCCGCTCTCTTGCTCTCCGCTTGGCGCTGCTGCTGAGCCGTCAGGTCCAGCGTGAGGCGGTCCTCGACGATGGAACTCCAGGCGAGGAAGTACCTGGCGGCACTGCGCAGCTCTGCGAGGCGGTTCGCCGCCGCAGCCACGAACACGAGCATGTTCTGATGCAGTCGCGGGCCGGCGTCTCGCTGACCCACGATGCGCTCCGCCAACTCGACAGCAGGCGATGTCTGCGTGCCACCCGAATGTGTCACCTCAGGCGTCAGCACCACCAGGCGCACGCCGTCGTCGCTGTCCGGCACGTCACCCGGTCCCGCGACGAACGGATGCACAGCCACGAAGCTGCCCCGCCCCCGCTGCGCCGTGATGCGCGCTCTGATCTCGTCGTCGGCTTCGCGGTCGCCGTACTTCGAGTCCGCCCGGTCCTTCGCCGTCCTCGTGACGTTGGGGACCAGCGAGTACCAGTACTGAACCCCGTCAAGGTACAGGTGGGTCGCCCGGTCCGACAGGCGCCGCAGCGCATCCGCGAACTGACCCGTGGGCTCGCCGGGCTGTGCGCATCCGAGCACCACCGACCTGACGTCCACACCCTGCTTGCCCTCGGGCCGTGGCGCCGAGCCCAAGTACGCCGTGCGTGCTGCACGTCGCGTCGCGGACACTCTGCCGAAGTGCTTGTACTCGATGTCGATGTGCAGCGGCAGCGCATTCGGCCCGTCGACATCGGATTTGATCACCGAATCCCAGTTGTCCTCAAGATACCGCTTCAGCTCGCCCACCACCGTGCTGGCGTCCATGGGCACGTTGCCGGGCATGATGAGCAGTGACTGGTCGTTGCGCTGCCACAGCTCAGAGATCACCGTGGCCATCAAGCGCAGTACTCCGCGTGTGCGCTGGAACTTGTCCAAGTCGGACCAATCCTCGAACAGCCGGTCGAACAGCTCGGGATGGATCGGGTAGCACAGCTCCATGCGCCGCCGATAGTCGGCCTCCGCCGTGCCGGTGGGGAAGGCGCCGGTGTCCTTGCCATACATCTCGCTGAATGCACGGACAACGCCGTCACGCACTCGCGCCTTGTCGGGCTCTATCGGGTCGAACAGCCGCCGACGGACAATCTCGAACGATTCATCGGTGGTGGCCGGCTGCCACTGCGCAGCGTTACGGCCGACGACGTTCTTCAGCCGATCCAAGGCCGTCTGGCCGTGCGCACCGCCGGTCTCGATGACGGACTCCGGGACGGTGACCAGCAGTACCACGTTGTCGGATGCGGCGGCCGCCTCCGTGAGGCTCTGCGCGAACGTGAACTGGGTGTCGAAGTCTCCGGCGGCGAGCCGCCTTCCCTCGGAAGACACACCGAGCAGCTGGCGGGCGTAGGCGACCCACTCGTCGATGAGCACGACGGCAGGGCCGTAGCGCCGGAGCAGCTCGCGCAACGACCCGCCCGGGTTGGTGCCCGCTTCGTCGTCGGCCCGGACCAGCTCGTAGCCGTCCATTCCGCCGAGCTGGTAGGCCAAGTGGCCCCACAGCGTGTGCAGCGACATTTCCGCTTCGACCTGCTCCGGCGCAGCGGGTGAGATCATCTGACCGACCAGCACTGCCCGGTTGATCGCGTCCGGCAGTTCGAGACTGGCCTCCACCAGCATCTCCGACACTCCCGGCAGCTGCGCAGCAGGAACGCCGGAGGCGAGGTGGTACAGAGCGATCATGGCGTGCGTCTTGCCGCCGCCGAAGTTGGTCTGCAGCTCGATGACCGGGTCGCCGCCGCGACCCGCGAGGCGACGCGCTGCTCCCACCAGCAGCTCAGACAAGCCGGCGGTGAGGTAGGTCCGCGCGAAGAACGCTTCGGGGTCTTGGTACTCCTCGGCGGCGCCGCCCCGGGCGACCTCGTACAGGTCTGCGGCAAACTCGGCTTGGCTGAAGCGACCGGACGCCACGTCGGCGTGCGGCGTGATGATCTCGCGCCATGGAGTGAGGCCCTCCAGCGGTTTGCCTTCGGTGGGCCGAGCCGCAGAACGTCGCCGTTCGCTGCGCGATTCCTCGTCGAAGACTTGCCGCATCAAGTCACGGCGCAGCGTGCGGATCTTCTGTCGCTCGTCGCTGTTGCCGAATGCTTCGAGCAGCCGTTCCATGGAATCGAGGGCGCGGGACGTGTCGTCGCTGTTGAGCGCCTGCTTGTGCGCCCAGCTGTTGCGCGCATCGGCCACCTCGAACACCAAGGACCGCACCTGCGGCGGGTAGCCGTGGCTGAAGACGTCGCCCCACGTGGCCTTGATGCCGCTCAGCACAAAGGCCACGTCGTGGGTGCCCGCCTCCCGGGGCGCCCGGTGTACTTGGTCGCGAACACGCGCCAGCCAGTCCTCGCCGTAGAAGCCTTGCCACGTCTGCTCGCACGCAGCCCGCAAGCCGTCGCTCAGCAGGTCGAGTGCCTTCGAGACGCGGTCAGCGTTCGACATCGCCATGACGTGCCTACCTCCCGTTCAGCCGCGCGGCCGTGCGCCAAAGACCACACAACGTGAGCGCCGCAAGCACGCTACGCAAGCCCTGTGACACGCTGTTCTTGCACTCGCGGCCTTGTGACACGCGGCAACGTGCGCCCGCAGCGCGCACCGCCTCCTCGGACGGGCGACAGCTTGCGCGGCGCGTTAGGTCGGTTTGGCTGCGACGGGCACCCTGAAATCCGCCAGCGCCTCCACCCGAACCACGAGCGCCCGCAGGTCGGCTCGTACCTCGTCGATACGCCGATCCATGCCGTCCAACCGCTGGTCGACCTTCTCGAAGCGTGCGTTCATGAGTTCGATGACATGATCGCGAGAGTCGTCGACACGCTTGGCCAGCTGACTGAATTGCTGCTGCATCTTGCCGAACTGCCCCTGCATCTTGCCGAACTGCCCCTGCAACTGGCCGAACTGCCCCTGCAACTGGCCAATTTGCTGCTGCATCTGGCCGAACTGCTGCTGGATGGACTGGAAGCCCCACTTGATGATCGCCCACACTCCCGCCACGATCGCAACGACGAGCGAAAGCGCCACGGTGAGCAATGGCACGGCCGCGGACCACTCCATGGCACGACCTTACCCGACACGGAAATCGCAGCAAGCGCATTTTCGTCGCAGGCATCAAGCGGCGCGAGCGGCGCTCAGCGCGTGAACAGCTCATCTTCGACGGGCGCTGTGGCTCGATCGGCCGCAGCGAGAGCCCCTTCGCGCAGGTTGGGCCAGGCGGTGATGAGGCCGTTGTAGGCGTTGGCCTCTGCCGACCAGCCCTTCTCGTCGGCTTTCTGGTACAGCAGATAGGCGAGCTGGCGCGCCCGCTCCCCGTGGCCACCCAGCGTGTGCAGCAGCTCCGCCGCCTCGGTCTCGGACCGCTCGAGTGTGGCCACGAGGTGCTGCAGCGCTTCCCACACCGTGAACCGGTCGTCTTGGGCTGGATTCCAGTCCGGTTCCAGCTCGCTGCGTGTATACAACCGGAACTTGCCGGCGCGTGCCGTGCCGATGCCCGACGCTTGCAGACCTTCAAGCGACGTGTTCTTGGCCTTCGCCATGCTCTCCGCGTCGCCCGCCGCGCCATCGCGATACTCAAACTCGGCATACCAGCTCAGCGCGAACCGGGTGTCTGCGTCCAGCTCGGCTTCTTCACCGTCGAGCACTTCGCCCAGCACGTCGTTGATGATCCCCAGCGCTGCCGACACCGGCATCGCAGAACCGTCTGTCTCGACGACCTTGGCGTAGCGTGAGAACACCCTGATTCCCGGCCCAATCGTGGACTGCGCCATGTCCACCGGTGCAATGTTGCCCGTCTGCAGCAGCCGCACCGCCTCCGGCAGTTCTCTGCGCAACGCCGCAATGAACTCCCCCCGCGTCGCCATTGGCGCCCGTTCAGGGCGAGGCCGACAGGCCAACACGATCGAGGAAGCCAACGCGTTCGAGCCAAGATTTCGCAAACGAGTTCCACGTTCAGTGCGCATGGGCCAAGTCGCCGCTACCTGTATTCCGGAATCAACTACCGCCTGCAGGAATGTCGCCCAGCCGTGCTTCTCTGTTGCCTTGAAGGCGTAGTAGATCGTAGCGGGTGCTGTCCGGTGGCTCTGGCGGTATACTTGGTGCACAAACTCTCCGATACCAGACTCAAAGTAGCGATTCGCCGCCTCTAATGAACCAGCGCGCATCCGGTCAGCTACCAATTCGTCTGCTTTAGGAGTAGAGAGTGTCCCCAATTCAGCGGGCCAGACCTCGCTGAGATTTTGGCGCAACCACATGAAGAAAAAGTCGGAAATATCTGCGAAAGGCACATTGTCGTAGTAAGGTGGGTCAGTCGAGATGATGACACCTTGAAGAGCCTCAAGATGTGTCCGAGCATCCTGCTGAGTCGCCATGTCAGTCGTATTCGGAGTACCCGTTGCGTGTTGTGAACTCGGTAACGCACCGATGGCAAGACATGCCGCCCGCAAGAGGCTCTGCATGCGCCCTGACGAGTTCGAGAACGGATTGCTTTCAGCGTAGTTCCAAGCGATTGGCAGTGCATGCATACCAAAGGTATGTCCAACCTTATCGCTGCCCGGTTGCCAAGTACAGATCGACGACCAATAGTCGGCACATTTGTCAATGACAAATGCCAGGTAGGTCACGATCGCGTCGGCATATGCGATCGATCCTGCGCCGTTGTCGCGCAATCTCGCGCCCTTAGCTGACAGTCCTGCGCGCGCCGCATCACCTCGTACATTGGCGGCGACGTCGGTGAGCAAGTCCGAAAATGTCGTCAGGGCGACTAGCTGTCGAGGTGTGAACAGTTTGTGCCACTCATTCATGCCGTAGAGCGGCGGGAGCATGTAACGGGGATTCGCCGCAATTGACTCAGTTGGCAAACCAGCAGTCGGCAGCCCAATATCTGCACCTGCTGTGTCGCCGACCTGCGGCGAGCAGTAGATCTTGCCGCCTTGACCCTCAGCCACAACCGCCATGAGTTGGCTCTTCATGCGTCCAGCGCGGCCTTCCGCCTTGATGTACGCATTGGGTATCGCAGCACCGGTGGCAATGCAGGTGCCGTTGCCACGAATGACAGTGCGTTCAGGCGTTGGCTCGCCGCCCTCGCGCACCTCGTAGCTGATGGTCTGCGTCTCGCGGTCGATGATCGGCTCGATCCAGACGGTTGGCTTGCCTTTCTTGTTGCGCAGCACCCACGAGGCCACCAACGGCACATGGCCGAACCAACTCGGGTTTGGCGATTCGACTGTACGAGCCCAGATCCAGGCGATCGGCGTCAGCTTCTCGCCGTCAGGCCCGGTCGCATCCGGGTACAGGTGGCCGATACGCCTCTGCGCCTCGTCGCGCATCCAGCGCCCGTACGCCTCCACATCTGCCGCGAGACCCTGCGCGCGCTCCCACGTCTTCAAGCTGGTGTCGATGTCGGGATGCACCGGCGGCAGGCCGGCGAAGCGCGGCGGAATCTCGATCATCGCCTTGTTGATGAGCACCGCGACGGGGTTGAGGTCGCCTGCGAGTGCCTGCAGCCCGAGGCGCTGGGCTTCTAAGGGGATCGACCCCCCCCCCCGCAAACGGGTCCAAGATTGGGGGCGGGCCGTCGGGGAACGCGCGTTCAATCTCCGCTCGAGCCTCAGCGAGCACCGCCTCGTTGTTGGAGTTCTCCCACTTGACGAGCCGTTCCAAGATGGCAAACAGCCGCTGCCGTTCCCTGTCCTGCGCTACTTCGGTGAGCAGCAGGTTGCCTTCGGGGTCTCGGCAGCCGTCGGCCGAAGGGTCGTCCACCAGTGACGCCCAGATCACAGCCCGTGCCGCTGCCAGCGGCCGTCGGGCCCACCACTGATGCAGAGCTGCTGGGTGTCCGTACACGATGCTCTTCTCCTTGGAACCCGCAGCGTTGATGGCCGCCAACGGCAGCGCCACCTCGATCAGCTTCGGCCCGAACTCCGCCACGGGCGCATAACCGGTTACCACAGCGCCGCCCGTTGCTCATCGGTCAGGTGCCTCACCGAATAACCCGGCTCGCCAGCGTAGATCGTGAGCATCAGCTCCGCGTCGTCGAACAGGCGGTACTCGGGCTCGCGCCCGGCGATCGCCGTGCTCTTGTCGAGGATGATCGGCACGCCTTCGCCTCGTCGCTCCATAAAGTGCATGCGAGCCCCAGAGAGCCACGGCACGTCTGGCACCCGACACCGAGACAGTAGGCTGCAGATGGTCTCATTGCGCGCCGACTGCCGATAGCGCAAGGAATCCACTGTCAGCGAGTTCGCAAGCGAGCCCGGCGAAAAAAGCTCCAGCCGATCGTCATACAGACGCAAGCGGATCTTGGCTCCGTGAATCGAGTAGTCACGATGAGCCACCGCGTTCACCATTGCCTCGAACACCACCGCATGATCGAACTGGGGTTCGTCAATACGTCCGACGATCTTCGACGCACTCGTCCTCATATGTCTAACAACGAAGCGCACTGCCTCGCCAACTTGCACATCCAATGGACCGGTGATATCCACCGCATCGAGCTGGTAACCGCCGCCTTCGCGGCTAGCTTCAAGGACAGCTCCTCTATACGCTACCGCCTGCACATACGCATTCGGCAACCATCTTTGCGGAGTCTCACAACCCATCAGTATGCCAGAGATAGTTGGCGAATAGTAACCGTCACTGGTTTCAGCAATCATGCCGAGCTTCGCTAGGAATATCTCGTCATTTTCGTCCGAGTTCGCAGTACGAAACCGCGAGCAGAGATCAGGGTCAAGGTCTCCCATTCGCGCTCCTGCTACTGGCTGCTCATCAAACCGTATCAGACGCGTTTGACTACGCTGCTGAAACAGTCGAGCCAGCAGATCCGGTGTCATCACACGTTTTGAGTCCCCCGCTCGCAGATAGTAGCCTCCGGGACTCTGGTGTACAAAAAGGCTACGCGGCACCTCCATCTTGATGACAATCACATCATCGTCATCTGCGATAGCGGACGGTACCTGTACACGAGTCAGCACATAGGATTCAATTGGCGGCCTTATCGAATCACTGCAAATCTCTTTAACATAATCCACGACATTATCAACCGATTCCAGCGGTATACCGACAATCGCGCGAGATCTATCCTCGACACCCAACATCAAAACACCTCCAGCCGAGTTCGCGAACGCAGCCAATTCATTGGCCAAGTCGTCCCGACTAGGGCCTCGGATCTCCAAGCCCCTAAAGCGCACTTCTTTGAATTCAAGAAACGATGTCTCGCCTAACCGTATTGCTTCCAAAAGTTCGCTCTTCGTGTCAAACATCGGTAGTCGTCATCTCAAGTCGGCGGTATCTGCGTTCCAAAGCGTCGCGTCCACCTTCCATAACGCGGCATACATCCTCACGAACCGCTGCGTCCTGCAATGACCCCCGTTGAGATACGACGCACTGGCCCTTAATGAAATCAAGAACATGCACCATCTCAGCATCACCATTGACAACGATATTGGGGTTGTGTGTAACGATGACAATCTGGCGTCGCCGCTTACTATCGCGTATTTGTTGTACGATCAAATCATAAATCAACTGGTTATCCAAATCGTCCTCCGGTTGATCCAGTATAAGCGGCTCGTTCCCATAGGCGAGGAGCAGGGCCAGCATCGCTGCCGCACGTTGACCTGCTGATCCCTGATGTATGGGCCTAAATGCACGGCCATTACCGGAGATGCTATACTCGACATGTAAACTATCGGGTGGCGACCATGCCAAGATACGATCGAGGAACTCCGGCCTTCTATTGTACTTTGTCCTCAAGTTGTTGTCAAAGCGTGAACTGAACACAATATCGCTAGATTGATTTTCCAGCGTACAGGCCAAGATAAATCGTTCGCGTAGCTTGTCGAGCCGGTCCTCAATCCGAGATGTACGCTCTTCCATTGCCGATGGGAGATCGCGAAAGAGACTGTTAATGATTGCTGTATCTGATGGATCGCCGCCAGGGCCGCCTATATCGTTCTCGAAGCGGTCCGACTCCAGTTCAAGCGCCTCACGTAGAGACACGGCAGCTGCTTGCAGATTGTCGCCATAGTTCACCAACTCAATGCGGACGTATTCGTTATCCTTTATAGTCTCGCTCAGAAATCTAGCACGCTTGTCGCTGATGGCACGTCGCGCAAGTTGAAGCTGGCTCATCTCTGCTTCTAAACGCTCAATGGTCTCCGTGCGTTCAGCGGCTAGAGAAGCGTTCTCTCGTAATTCACCTTCCAGCCGCCGGCGCTCATGCATTAGATTACCGTACGACTGAGAGTAGCTGCTAGAGCCATCCGTTTCGAGCGCATCCGACGCATCCAAAGAGTCATACTTGAGCGAGATCTCCTCGTATCGGCGTTGCCAAATCCCTGTCGCGAGCATCCTACGCTGTTCATTCAGCGTCGTGGCAAGCCGGGCAGCAACATCAGCCAACTCCTTACCAGATTGGTCCACTCCTTTACGAATGGCATCAATAATTGACAATATGGACTCGTCTCCCGAATCCTCCGCATTGAAAGAGTCTCGCCGTGGATCCTCCGCTCGAAGTTCCTCGGCAACCTCAATGATCGAGCGAATCGCTCGTTGTGCCATTTCAAAATAGCGTTCAATTTCATGACGCTGTTGCTGGCCGCGCTCGTACTCTTGAATCACTTCAGTATGGCCCGATTGCTCCCAGGTCGCTAGCTGCTGTCTGATGTCCTCTAGCGCTACGCTCGCACGTTGGTTTTGCGTTAACTTGATATCGAGCTGCCGCAAGTGGGCACGCGCCTTCAATATGCCAGAGCGACATTCCTCATAGCGCGCCTTGTCGTCGGCAACACTCGCACCTTCGTCAATAAGATGGAGAAGGGCTGATTGATCTTCACCTGCTAACTCAGCTATCTGGCCTTGACCGAATATGCGGATCGGAAACCGTTGCTCGTACACATCTTGCACGTCGTGCCTTAGCCAGTCACCATTGCCATCCCGCATTTCCACGAGCGTGTCGTCTGCATTAGTATCCTGCCGGAAGTGAATCTGATATTGGCGCCCGTCTTTGGAGTGCGTCCAAGTTATGTGGCTATCACTGGTCAACCCTCCATCACTACCACGTACTGTTGCCACATGATTAAACCCGCTAAAATTCCGCCAAGTGCTACTATGTTCGCCTAGTTGACGCAGCTCCGCTTCACGCCGCGCCGCCAATCGAAGGCAATGCAATACGGTAGATTTACCCGTCCCGCGGCCACCAATCAATACGTTCAGCCACGGACTGAATTCGAGCTTCGCCGATTCATTACGGCCCATATAGCGTGCCTTATCAATCTCAATAGCACGAATACACTGGCGCGGAATCGGCGGCGGCATTGATGCGTCAGCATCATCGGCCCGTACAACGGAGAATTTAGACCCATCTAGTAGCGCTAACCGGAGACCTTCAATGTTCGGTGTGGCCATCTTTACCCAAGTGTAGCGCGAGACCGAAGTAGGCTCGTCGGTTGCTGACGGCAAATGATGCAAATCGGATCCGATCACCTCCGTCCATTCAAGTTGACTCTCAACATATATCTGCGGCTTTGGTTTGGTTCTGTCAATGACTTCAACGGCGATAATGTCCTTGTTCTTGAGTATAGTTTTAAGTGTATTGCCCTGTTCGTTCCAAATGCCCTTCTCGAGATCTGCATGCGCAGGAATCACAACAGCGCCCTTTTGTGCGACCGTTTCCGTTATTTTTACTAAACTTTGTTTGGCTGCCTCCTCCGTTTGGTCCCGCTTTACGTCTACTGCGCCTAGTAGCTCAGATATATCCTCGGCTGCGCGTCGAGGATCGAAAATGGCGAGGACATGTACGCCTCCGGCTGCCGTGATTTCCACGCCTGGAAAGATGTATATTGGACGAAAGTCAGCGCAATCGGATTTCTTTAGATTTTCGTATGCTGTCTTCAGTTTGTCAATCCATCTGCCTGTGTTGTGATCGGTTATTGCCACACAGTCGATTTTGGCTTGCATGAAGGCAAGCAGCCAATCTTCAGGCGATGTATAGTCATCACCCTTCCAATCGGGCGAGGCAGGTGTGTGAATGTGAAAGTCAAACTTCCACCAGCGCGCGCCCGGGTACTCCCAAGCGTCTTGATGTGTATCGGCCATGCACTCAGTCTACATGGCCTCATCTCAGCAGGGTGGGCGGGCATCGGCGAGGAGCTTGGCCACGTCGAGGGGGACGTTCGGCTGGGCGTCGTGCATGGTCATGCCCGCGAAGGGCTCAACGAGGTAGCGCACCTGCGGTTCGCCGGCGGGATCGTCGGGCACGGACACTACGGCGAGCCGCCAGCGCTCCGGGTCGTTCTGGGCCTGGCGCACTTGGCGGGCACTCACGTGGATCTGCTCGGTGCGCGGCAGATGGCCCTTTACCTCGATGAAGTAGTGGTCGCCGGTAGCAGGGTCCACCGACATGACGTCGTAGCCCGGGTTGGCGTGCTCCTGCTCAGCCGGAATGCGCCCCAGCGCACGCTCCGCAGCCAGCACCGCTGCCACGGCGCGACGATCGGTCTCGGCTCGGTCGGCGGCAGCGTCCGGCGGCTGCGGCGCACCCGCCCAGTGATCCAGCAGGCCCTGAGGCACGATCACCGCCGCAGCCACCACCGTCGGCGGACTGCTGTGGACGTCTTCCTCCGCGTCGAGCTCCGTGCGCCGTCGCGCCAGCCGCCCCTCCAGCTCCTCTGCGCGGCGGCGGGCATTCTCGGAGTTCAGCTTCGGCGTGCCGCCGGCAGCCTCTTGGGCCCCGATCTCGATGGCGCGTCGGTCCCAGTAGTGAATCTCCGACATCAGCCGCTGCCGTACCGCCTCACGCACCCGCGCCACTCGGTCGCGCACCACTGCTGCAACCGACTCGAGGTGCGGGCCGGCCAGATGCTCGATGGCCCAGTCGCGGGCAACCGTCTCGGCTGCCGCGCCCGTCCATGACGTGTCCAGCCGCCGAGCACACCGCTCCTGCTGCTCGTCGGTGAGCGGCACGCAGTCCAAGTACGGCTCGGCACCCGGATCACGAGCATGGCCCGCAGCATCCACTTCCACGTACTGGCAGCGGCGCGACACGACCTGGCGAGCACCGTTCACGGTGCGCCCATCGGTGACCACGTGGTCCAAGCACACGAGCAGCCGCGGCTCAACGGAGAGGTCGGCGCTGTCCACCAGCACGGCACCGTCGTGCAAGGCGTAACCGTGATCGTCGAGCACCTTGCGAGCCACCGCGCCGAGCAGCGCTGTGCCGGGCGAGATCAGCTCTGCGCGGTCGCCCGCGGGGTCCGGCCCCGAAGCTACGACACCCTCCGGCGGCTGCACGAACGCCTTGTCGAAGGTCACCCTCGCATAGCGTTCCTGCACCGGCCCGAGAGACGGATCGGCGGCCTCGCGCACCGAAGCCGGCACGCGGGTGATCTCGTAGCGGCCGCTTTCACGGCGCACGATGCGGCCGCCGTAGAGCTGCAGCGCCTGGGCAAAGAAGTCATGCACGAACCACGGCTGCAGGCGGCGTGCGCGAGCCTCCTCCATGCGGCGACGCACCTCATCGTTCGTCGACGTGCCCACCAAGCCCCCCAACAGCGCTCGCTCCTCCAGCACTTTGCGCAGCGGCACGCCGATCTCTGCCTCGATGACGGTGTCCATCCAGGCTGCGTGGGCCGGGTCCGAGTCGGCCTGGATGGCCTGCAACAGCACATCCCGCAGCGACACGTTGATCTGCGCATCGCCGAGCACGTCGTACACCTGATCGCCGTACACCTCACGCTGCTGCTCGATCTTGGCGAACAGCCGCTCGAAGACTTGGCCTTCACGCGTCCGATGCGCCACCAGATTCCACAGGTGACACGGTCGCTGCTGGCCGATGCGGTGGATGCGCCCGAAGCGCTGCTCGATGCGGTTCGGGTTCCACGGCAGGTCGTAGTTGACCATCATGTTGGCCACCTGCAGATTGACGCCTTCCCCAGCAGCGTCGGTGGCCACCAGCACCGACACCGACGGGTCGACACGGAACCGATCCTGTGCGGCTCGACGCTCTTGACGCTTCATGCCGCCGTGAATGGTCGCTACCGCATCTGCACGGCCCAGCTCGCCTCGGATGCGGTCGGCGACGTAGTCCAGCGTGTCGCGGTGCTCGGTGAACACGATCAGCTTGCGAACGCTGCTGCGGCCGTCTGCCTCGCGGCCCAGCCGATCTGAACTGGTCGGTGCCGAGCGGGGCGGTTGCAAGCCCGACTGGGCCGACGCGAACTGATCCGAGCTGAAGCGATCTGAGCGGAACTGATCCGAGCGGAGCAGTCCCCGCAGGCAGGTCCACTTGGCATCGGCGCGGCTGTTGCGCACGCGCTCTGCCAGCGTCACCAGCCGATCCAGCACCCGCACCTCAGCTTCGAGTTCGTCAGCGGTTGCAGCTGCGGTTGCCGCATCGACGGTCAAGCTGTCCAGCTCCTCCAGCTCGGCCTCGCTGAAGTTGTCGATGTCGAACTCTTCGAGGTCGGCGAAGCGCACTCCCTTGGGCAGATCGGGCACACGGATGGGCTCGCCCGAAGCAGCAAGACGACGCAGCTCTGCCGCCTGGCCCGCGAGACGGTCCCTGCGGCGCACCAACGAGCGGTGAATGGCGGCCGGCGACGATGCCAAGCGGCGCTGCAGCGCCGCGAGGGCGAAGCCGACGATCACGCCGCGCCGCCTGTCGCCCGCGTCGGTCATGCGGGCAGCGCGGTTCATCTCGTCGCGCACGTAGGAGGTGACGGCCTCGTACAGCTCCGCCTCGGACTCGGACAAGTCGAACTGCAAGGTGGTGGCGAACCGCTGGGGGAACAGCCGCCTGCCGTCGAACGTCCGCAAGTTCTCCTTCACCAGGCGACGCATGACATCGCTGACGTCGGGTGCTTCGCCGGCTGCCGAGGCAGAGGCACCTGTGGCGGCCCGCGAGCGTCCTTCGAACCGCTCCGGGTCGATCAGCGTCATGAACGCCAGGAAGTCGTCGAGCTTGCCGTTGTGGGGCGTGGCCGTGAGCAGCAGGAAGTGGCGTGTGCACTCGCGCAGCACTTCGCCGAGCCGGAAGCGTTTCGTGGCCCGCAGCTCTTCGCCGTAGCGGCGGGCGGACATCTTGTGGGCCTCGTCGACGATCACGAGATCCCACTCGGAGGCTGCGAGGCGACCACGCAGTTCGTCCGAGCGGGCCATCTGGTCCAAGCGAGCGATCAGCAGATTCCGATCGAGGAACGAGTTGCCGGTACGGGACGCCTCGACGCTGTCGCGCGACAACATCTCGAAGCTCAGGCCGAACTTGTCCCACAGCTCGTCCTGCCACTGCTCGACCAAGCTTCCCGGCGCGACGATCAGGCACCGCGCCACGTCGCCGCGCAGCATCAACTCACGGATGAGCAGCCCGGACATGATCGTCTTGCCGGCACCCGGGTCGTCGGCCAGCACGAACCGCAGCGGCTTGAGCGCCAGCAGCCGGTTGTACACCGCGTCGATCTGATGCGGGTAGGGCTCGATGCTCGACGTGTCCACCGCCGCGAACGGATCGGCCAGGTGCGCCGACTGCATGCGGCGAGCTTCTGAGGCGAGCCGGAACATGGCGCCGTCCGCATCGAAGGTCCAGCGGCTGTGGGCCGCTTCGCTGACATCAGCGAGGTCGGCTGCGCAGACAAGCCGCTCGCCGAGGCTGCCGTCGGCACGCCGATAGGTCAGCGTGGCCGCGCCGGCACCGTGCAGCCCGACTGCGACGACGGTGACATCCGCGCCGGCCACGATGCCGCGCAGCCGCATGCCGCTCGTCAGGTCGCTGAGCTTCATCCGCGCACCGCCGCCCGGTTGCCGACGGCCAGCGACGGTAGCGTGCCCGTGGATGGGGGCGAGTGTGAGCGAACGACTGAGCGAACCAAAGGGATCCTTGGCAGTCACCGGCGACCCAGCAGCCGACGAGCTGGTGCGCGACGACCCGTTCGCGCTGCTGGTCGGGATGATGCTGGATCAGCAGATTCCCATGGAGTGGGCGTTCAAAGGCCCTGCCCGGCTGGCAGAACGACTCGGCGACCGCTTCTCCGCCGCAGCCATCGCGCAGATGCATCCCGACGAACTCGAGGCGGCCTTCAGCACCAAACCCGCGCTGCACCGCTTCCCCGGCTCGATGGCCAAGCGCTGCGGCGAGCTGGCCCGTCACCTCGTGGAGCACTACAACGGCGACGCGGGCGCCGTGTGGGCCGATGCCCGCAGCGGCAAGGCGCTCTACGACCGGCTGCGCGCCCTGCCCGGCTACGGGGACGAGAAGGCCAAGATCTTCGTGGCGATTCTGGCCAAGCGGTTCGGCGTGGCGCCACGCGGCTGGAAGGCCGTGGCCGGACCGTTCGCGGACAGCCAGCCGCGTTCGGTAGCCGACATCGACGGGCCCGACGCACTCGCGCAAGTCCGTGCCTGGAAGAAGAAACAGAAGGCTGCGGGCAAATCCAAGCAGGAATGATCGTCTGCTGCGGCGAGGCGCTCATCGACGTGCTGAGCGGCGACGGCCGCCACGACGAGCAGTCAGCGCCAGGCGGCGGACCGATGAACGCCGCCGTTGCCGCCGCCCGGCTCGCAGTGCCGAGCGCGTTCGTGGGGCGAGTGTCCACCGACGCTGCGGGCGAGCGCATCTGGGACCACCTTCGACGCAACGACGTCGACGTTCGTGCCTGTGAGCGAGGCCCCGAACCGACCGCACGGGCAGTCGTAGGTGCCGGCCCGAGCCCGTCGTTCCGCTTCGAGGGAGACGGCACAGCCGACACTGCACTCGGCGCGGCCGATCTGTCGGTCTTCGGTCCGGGGCGACACATCCTGCACGGCGGCACGCTGGGAATGTTCCGCGGGCGCACTGCCGACGTCCTGGCCCGTCTGGCGCAGCGACACGAGGGCATCGTTTCCCTCGACCCCAACGTGCGGCCCGCGGTCATCGAGGACCGAGATCGATGGCATCGCTTCCACCGACGCTGGCGCAGTGCTTGCGACTTCTATCGGGCTTCCGATGAGGACCTCGCGTGGATCTGGCCCGGCCGCCCCACCGATGCCTGTGCCGAGGAGCTGCTCGCCGGCCGGACCGCTGCGGTGATGGTCACCCGAGGCGAGCGAGGCGTCACCGTCTACACCCGCACAGGCAGGCTCGACGTGGCCGCCCCGTCGGTCGATGTGGTGGACACGGTCGGCGCCGGCGACTCGTTCGTCGGTGCAGTGCTGGCGTCGCTGTGGCAGCTGCTCGGTGCCGACAGGACCGCCTTGGACGCGGTCGAGCTGAATCAGTGGCGTGCCATCGCGCAGCGGGCGGCAGCGGCCGCGGCCATCACCTGCTCACGACCCGGCGCCGACCCGCCGTTCGCCCACGAGCTGGCGGACCATCTGTCGCTGCAACGCCTGTTGGCGAACGACTGAGCGCCGAGCCACCTGCAGTGCCGGATCACGAGCCGCCTGCAGTGCCGGATCACTGGTCGCCGAGCCAGCTACGAAGCTGAGCGCTCCGAAACGAACCGACTCACGCGACCTGCGCGAGCGCCTGGCCGTGGACGTAGTGGAAGTAGGCGTCGGGACGGTCGGCCCATCTGCGCCAGCCGGCGGCGATCCACTCCAGCTCGTCACGCGTCGAGTAGCCGTAGTCCACCGCTTGGCGGGCGAACGCCGTGTGCAGGCAGCGCTCAGCCCACGAGTAACCCCAGTCGCGCCGAGTGGCGTCGGTCCAGAATTGCTGCACCGCGCCCGACATCTGCACCTGCGGCAGCCCGGCTGCACGGAACCACGCGTACAGGTGCCGTCCGGCGTCCGGCTCGGCGCCGTTGTGCCGACTCACCGTGCGGAACACCTCTCGCCAGCGGGTGATCTCCTCGCTGGCCGGATAGGGACGCATCGTGGAGTAGTCCGAGTCGCGCACTGCGACCCAGCCGCCGCGGCGCACCACGCGGGCCATCTCCGTGACGGCGGCCACCGGATCCGACAGGTGCTGGCACACCTGGTGGGCGTAGGCCACGTCGAACGAATCGTCGGGGTACGGCAGTTCGTAGACCGACGCCGCTTCGAGGGTGACATTGCCGACGCCGGCCGCGGCAATCGTGGCCGCTGCCGTGTTCAGAATGTCGCCGCCAGGCTCGATGCCGGTCACGTGCCCGCGGTGAGCCCAGCGGGCGAGGCCTGCTGTGATCGACGCCGGGCCGCAGCCCACGTCCAAGATCTGTGCGTCCTCGCTGATCGCGTGGCGTGCGAACGCAGCGCAGTCCTCGGCGGTGCGCTTGGCATGCTGAGCCACCGCCGCGTGATGGTGACCGTGGATGTACACGTCCCGCGTGTGCGAGCCGGCGGCGGCGCTTCCGGCCGCGGGCGCCGAGCCTGCGCCCTCCGCAGCAAGACCACTCACGAGCGTCAGCGTAACGAGGGCGTCGCAACGCTCTCGGGCCCGGTTGCGGGGCACGTCGCTAGCCTCGCCGCCCATGGCCGGTTCGATCCTGGGCAACGAAGTACGGCGCAGCGAGGACCCTGAGCTGCTCACCGTGGGCGGCCGCTACGTCTACGACCACGCAGCGCCCGGCATGTGTCACGCAGTGTTCGTCCGCTCACCGGTCGCCCATGCGCGCATCAACGGCATCGACACCGACGAGGCACGCCAGGCACCGGGCGTGATCGACGTGGTCACAGCAGCCGAACTGGGCGTGGCGGCTCACCACGGCTTCGTCAAGGTGGCCGACGAGTTCGCCCGGGCGCCGCTGGCGACCGGCAAGGTCCGGTTCGTCGGCGAAGCGGTTGCCGTCGTGGTGGCTGAGACGCTCACTCAAGCGGTGGACGCAGCCGAGTTCGTCGTTGTGGACTACGAACCGCTGACCGCCGTGGCCGACGTGGAGTCAGCGCTCACTGCGGGCGCGCCCGCAGTCTTCGACGAACGGCCCGGCAACGTGGCCACTCAGATCACCGACCCGCCTGGCATCGATCCGCTCGACGGCGCAGACCGAATCGTGCGAGGCCGATACGTGAACCAGAAGATCGCCGCGGTGCCGCTGGAGCCCAACTCGTGCGCTGCGGTACCCGCAGACGACAGCCGCATCACCGTCTACTGCGCGACGCAGATGCCACACCTCACCAAGATGCAGCTCGCCGGCGCGCTCGGCTGGGACGCACAGCGGCTGCGCGTCATCGCTCCCCATGTCGGCGGCGGCTTCGGCGCCAAGGCCGGCCTGTACCACGAGCACACCGTGGTGACGGCGCTGGCGGACCGGCTGGCCAGGCCGGTCACGTGGACGCCGGGGCGCAGCGAGGACATGACCACGCTGGCACACAGCCGTGCGCAGGTGCAGTACGCCGAGCTGGGCGTGCGCGACGACGGCACCTTCACCGGGCTTCGGGTGCGGCTCGTGGGCGACACCGGCGCCTACCCGAACATCGGGACCATGCTGCCGGCGGGAACCAAGCGGATGTCCAACGGCACCTATGCCTTCGGATCGATCCGATTCGACGTCGCCACCGCGGTCACCAACACGACGCCCACCGGTGCCTACCGGGGTGCCGGTCGGCCCGAGGCGGCGGCGCTGCTGGAGCGACTGGTGGACCAAGCCGCTCTCGAGACCGGCATCGACCCCATCGAGATCCGTCTGCGGAACTTCATCCCGCCCGATGCGTTCCCCTTCGATACGCTCACCGGCGTCACCTATGACAGCGGCGACTACGCGCTGCCGTTGCGCCGCGCCGTCGAGCTGGCCGGCTACGACCGCCTGCGAGCAGAGCAGCGCGCTCGCCGTGAGCGCGGCGACGTGCGCCAGCTTGGCATCGGCGTGGCCAGCTTCGTGGAGATCACCGCCGGCGGTCTGACCAGCGAGTTCGCCGCTGTGCGCATCGAGCCGGACGGCGGCGCCACCGTTCGCGTCGGCACCAGTGCGCACGGCCAAGGGCATCACACCACGTTCGCTCAGATCGTCTCGGCGCGCACCGGCATCCACGTCGAGCACATCGGCTTCATCCAGTCCGACACCGACTTGGTGCCCCGCGGCGGCGGCACCGGCGGCTCGCGCTCGGTGCAGGTGGGCGGCTCTGCGGTGGCCAACGCCACCGACGTGCTCGTCGAGCGGGCACAGCGACTGGCGGCGCACCTGCTCGAAGCCAGCGCAGACGACATCGTGCTCGATGCCGCTTCGGGCACCTTCAGCGTGGCCGGCGTGCCGGCTCGATCGGTGGACTGGGCGCAGCTGGCCGCAGCGGTCGACGGCGCGCCCGCGGAGGTGCTGGGCGACCCGACCGCCGCCGAGACCGCGGCCGCCGAACGCGGCGAGCCGATCGACCCGGGGCTCGCAGCGCAGCTCGACTTCGACCAGGGCGAAGCCAGCTTCCCCTTCGGCGCCCACATCGCGGTGGTGGAGGTGGACACCGATACCGGTGACGTCAACTACCTGCGCCACATCGCAGTGGACGACGCAGGCACCGTGATCAACCCGCTGCTGCTCGCCGGCCAGCAGCACGGAGGCATCGCGCAAGGTGCCGCACAGACGCTGTACGAAGAGATGGTCTTCGACCGTGATGCCAACCCGCAGACCGGCACGCTGCTGACCTACCTGTTTCCGTCGGCGGCCGAGTTCCCTAGCTTCGAGGTGTACAGCACCCAGACGCCGTCGCCGCTCAACCCGCTGGGCGCCAAGGGCATCGGCGAGGCCAGCACCATCGGCGCCACGCCAGCGCTGCAGAACGCAGTGATCGATGCGGTGTCGCACCTGGGCATCCGGCACATTGACATGCCGATGAGCCCTCAGCGGATCTGGGAGGCGATTGCCGCGGCCCGAGCGGGCAGCCCGGCCGATCCATGGCGAGAGCCGCCGGCGATCTTCGCTGACATGGCTGCCGGCCAGGCGGCTGACCCCGAAGGCCTTGCGGCGGCCGAGAGCATCTGAGCAGCGGCTTGGCGTGACACCTGCGCGGCCCTAGGCCGCAGCTGTGAGATACTGCCGCCAGTGACCAATCGGGTCCGCTCCGTGCTGCCCAATCCGAGCGGCGCCACAGCGGGCCTCTTCGCGCCGGACAACGCCACCACGGTCGTCTGCACGCCGGACGGTCATGAGTCGAGCGATGCGAGCACGGTCATCCTCACGCCGGACCATTACGCCTACCCATGGACGGCGTTGGCCTCGGCGAGTCTCACCCCGCGCGGCACGGCACTGGTGAGCTGGCCGGACGGCGCCACGCTGGAATGCCACCCCATGTGGCTGCGCGAGAACGCGCCCGGGCCGGGCGGCATCGACCCGGTGACCCGCGAGTGCGAGCTGGACCCCGCCCACCTCCATGCCGGCCTGTCGCTGAGCCGCATCTGCCTCGACAACGGCGCGCTCGCGGTGACCTTCGAGCCTGAGCGCCGCAACGCTGCGTTCCATCCGGGCTGGCTGCGTCATGTAGCAGACCTGATGCACCTGCCGTTCGCAGCCGTCCCGCCGGCAGTGCCGTGGACTGCGCACGAGCACGCCGAGCCGGTCACGCACGACGGCCCGCGGGTGCTGGGCGACGGCGCTGCGCTCACGGCTGCGCTGTGCGACCTCGCTCGCTATGGGCTGATCCGCTTGCAGAGGTGTGGAACCGCACCCGACGCCTTGGCTCGCGTGGCAGGCCTCATCGGCGCCATGCGCGACTCCAACTTCGGCCTGACCTGGCACGTCGACGTCGACATCACGCCGACGTCGCTGGCCAACACCGGTCAGCGGCTCACCCCTCACACTGACCTGCCCACTCGGGAAGTCCCGCCGGGACTGCAGATGCTGCACTGCGTGGAGAACTCCGTGGACGGCGGCTGGTCGACCATGGCCGACGGGCTGGCCATCGCCGAGCATTTGAGCCAGTGCGAACCCGACGCGTTCGAGGCGCTCACCACGCTGGAGTGGGTGTTCTTCAACCGTTCGCCCGAGCACGACCACCGCTGGCAGGGTCCGGTCATCGACGCCGGCGACGGCCGCCTCCCTTGCACCTATCGGGCCTTTCACCCCGTGAGAGCGTTCCCGGCGATGCCCGTTGCCGACATGGACCGCGCGTACGCCGCGCTGCGACTGCTGAGCATGACGGCCGGCTCGCAGAGATTCCAGCTGCGCTACCCGTTCCGACCAGGCGACATCGTGATCTTCGACAACCGACGGGTGCTGCACGGACGGGATGCATTCGAGCCGCGCGCCGGCGCGCGCCGGCGCCTCATCGGCACCTACATGGACACCGACGAGCTCTACTCGCGGCTGCGCGTGCTGCTGCGCCGCACGCCGGTGCCGTGCGCCGGTGACGATGCCGTGGAGATCGACGCGACACCGCCGAGCACCGGCCGAACCAGCACCGGCCGAACCAGCACCGACGAGGAGCATCCCGCCCATGCCTGACGTGTTCATCACCTGTGCTGTCACCGGAGCGGGCGACACCGTCGGCAAGTCCGACAAGGTGCCCTACACGCCCTCCGACATCGCCCAGAACGTCATCGACGCCGCCGCGGCGGGCGCGGCAATCTGCCATGTCCACGTGCGCGATCCCATCACCGGCGATGCCGCCAGAGACGTGGACTGCTACTGCGAAGTCACCGAGCGGGTGCGCGCCTCGAGCACCGACGTGGTGCTGAATCTGACCGCCGGCATGGGCGGCGACTTCGTGATCGGCTCGGTCGAGCAACCGCTGCCGCCCGATCCGATGCGATCCGACATGGCCGGTGCCACGGAGCGCTTGGCTCATGTGCGAGAGCTGCTGCCGGAGATCTGCACGCTGGACTGCGGCACGATGAACTTCGGCGAGGGCAACTACGTCGCCACCAACACCCACGACACGCTGATGGAGATGGCTCGCCAGATCCAAGCGCTGGGGGTTCGACCCGAGATCGAAGCCTTCGACACCGGCCAGCTCTGGGAAGCCAAGTCGCTAGTCGAAGCCGGTGTGATCGAGGCGCCGGTCATGGTGCAGCTGTGCATGGGCATCCGCTGGGGCGCACCGCCGGATCTGAACACGTTCATGGCGATGATCAACAACGTGCCTGACGACTGGACGTTCTCCGCGTTCGCGCTGGGACGCGATCAGTTGCGGTACGTCGCGCTGGCCGCGATTGCGGGAGGCAATGCCCGAGTCGGCCTCGAAGACAACCTGTACCTCGAACGCGGGCGACTCGCCACGAACGCCGAGTTGACAGCGCGTGCGAAGCAGATTCTGGAGGCCATGAACTACCGGGTCATGGGTCCCGAGGAGGTCCGCGACCGGCTCGAACTGACGCGGCGTTGACCGGCTGCAGCGTCGACCACACGCACGCGTCAGTCGGCGACGAGCTGCCGGCGCGCGTCGGCGTGGTCGGCGCGGGCGTGATCGGCGCAGCGTGGACCGCACGCTGGGCGCTCTGCGGAGTGGACGTCGTGGTCGCCGACCCCTCGCCGTCGGCAGCCGGCTACGTCGCCACCACGGTGGCCGCGGCGCGCGCTGCGTGGCAGCGGCTCGGCTTGCTGCCCGGTGACGAAGCAGTCGCAGACGCAGGCATCACCAGCGGTGCCAGCGGCACGGTGACCGTCCTCGCACCCGACGCCGGCGCGGCCGCAGCGGCCGATGGCGCCCAGCTCATCTGCGAGTGCGTGCCCGAGCGTCTGGAGGTCAAGCAGTCGGCCTACGCCGAGATCGAAGCCGGAGCGGCCGCCGATGCGGTCATTGCGTCGTCCACGTCGGGCATCCGCCCGAGCGAGCTGCAGGTGGGCATGGTTCGGCCCGAGCGTCTGGTCGTCGGCCACCCGTTCAATCCGGTGTACCTGCTGCCGCTGGTCGAAGTGGTTGCCGGCGCCCGGACCTGCGAGCAGGCCGTCGAACGAGCCACGCAGTGGTTCACGGCGGCGGGCATGGCGCCGCTGCGGGTTCGTTCCGAGATCGACGGCTTCTTGGCGGACCGGCTGCTCGAGGCCTTGTGGCGCGAAGCGCTGTGGCTCGTTCACGACGGTGTCGCCACCGTCGCCGAGATCGACGAGGTGATGCGGCTGGGGTTCGGTCTTCGCTGGGCACAGATGGGCGTGTTCCAGACCTATGCCACAGCAGGCGGCGAAGGCGGTTTCCGGCAGTTCGTCGAGCACTTCGCCCCCACGCTGAACTTGCCGTGGACGAAGCTCACCGACGTGCCGACGATGACGCCCGAATTCGTCGAGGCTTTGGTGCGCCAGGCTGAGCAGCAGGCCGACGGCCGGTCGGTCGCAGAGCTGTGCGCAGCGCGCGATCGCAACCTCGCGGACATGCTGCTGGCCTTGGAGGCCAACGAATGGGGTGCGGGCCGCTGCCTCGCTGCGCTGCGGCGGCGATTGTCGTCCCGCTACCACCTACCGCGATGACTGCTCTACGGCGTCGGGTCTGCGAGATCGGGTCTACGCGATGGTGTCTGCCCAGTCAGGAGAATTCCCGGTGACATGGCGCTGGCGATGTGCGGGTGTCCAGGCGCCGTGCGTACATGCAGGTATGGATGCCGTGTCTGGAGGATGCTGCATGGGCACCGAGCCCGGACACCCGCGAGGCAACCGTAGGTGAGCATCGACCTCGGATCACAGCCATTTTCCGCCGAGCGGCCGGCGTTGTCCAGCGGGCGTCTACTCTTCGACGAGCACCGCGTATTCGGGGCAGTTCGCAGCCGCCAGGCGTGCCTTGTCCTCTAGGCCTGCCGGCACTTCGCCGTCGCCTGCCGCGGTGGCATAGCCATAGTCGTCCACGTCGAACAGCTCCGGTGCCAGCGAGTAGCAGCGGTTGTGACCTTGGCACTTGTCGGCATCCACGCTGATTCGCATGTCCATCGCCTCCTACGGGTCGTTGGGACCTCTGCCGTCGGGCCTCGACGTGCTGCCCGGATTGCCCCAAGCTACTGCGACCACGCCATTCGGCGCTCTCGCTTCGAGGACCGCCGCCCGATGCGCGTCTCGACGCGTGCAGTCCAGCAGGCTGCACACCCTTACAGGCAGCACAGTCGCGGCCTGCCGTAGTCTTGCTGTGCTGCGTGGTTGCGCCGAGTAGTTGTGCTGCGTCGCGCTCGAATGCGGGTCGCACCCGCTGACAGCCCGCGCCGCTGTCGTCAGCACCGCGCAGCCGCGAACTCTGGCCACCACGAAAGGAAGCACCATGTCTGATGCGAATGCCCGCCTCGCAGCACTGCGCGCCAAGCGTTCGGCCGCGCCAACCGGAACCGCCCGATCCAGTGGCACCGCAGTCGCCGACGCCGACCCCACCGCCGTCGACCGTGCAGCAGCCGTTCCCGCGGCCAGCGATCCCACCAAGGTCTGGCACAAGACGGCGTGCGTGCTGTGCTCCAACAACTGCGGCATCGAGGTGCGGCTGGACGGTCGCAGGATCACTCGTGTGCGCGGTGACAAGGACCACCCTGCGTCCAAGGGCTACACCTGCGAGAAGGCACTGCGGATCGACTACTACCAGAACGGGCGCGACAGGCTGACGGCCCCGTTGCGCCGCAAGGACGACGGCACGTTCGAGGAGATCAGCTGGGACGAAGCGATCGCTGAGGTTGCCGAGCGCCTCACCGCCATACGCGACTCGGTGGGCGGCGACAAGATCCTCTACTACGGCGGGGGCGGCCAGGGCAATCACTTTCCGGGCGCGTACGCCCGCAGCGTGCTGCAGACGCTGGGCGTCAAGTACCGGTCGAATGCGTTGGCGCAGGAGAAGACCGGCATGTTCTGGGTGCAGGGCCGGCTGTTCGGCAGGCAGAACATCGGCGCCATCGGCGATTTCGAGCACACCGACTGCGCAGTGTTCGTCGGCAAGAACCCGTGGCAGAGCCACGGCTTTCCCGAGTCGCGCAACGAGCTCAACAAGATCCGCAACGACGACACGCGCAAGCTGGTCGTGATGGACCCGCGGGTGTCCGAGACCGCTGCCATGGCGGACCATCACCTGCGGGTTCGTCCCGGCACCGATGCGTGGGCGCTGGCGGCGCTGCTGGCGATCATGGTCGAAGAAGGGCTCACCGACGACGCGTTCCTGTCTGAGCGCTGCACCGGCTGGATTGAGCTGCGTGCGCTGATCGCCGGCGTCGACATCGCCGGCTGCGCCCGCACCTGCGGCATCGACGAAACGGAACTGCGTGCGGCAGCGCGCGCCATGGGCACTGCGCGCTCGTTGTCCACTGAGGAGGACCTCGGCATCGAGATGGCGCCTCACTCGACGCTGAACAGCTGGCTGCAGCGATTGCTGTATCTGGTGACCGGCAATTTCGCGAAGCCCGGCGGTATGAATCTGCCGCTGCGTCTCGCTCCCGTCTGCGGGCATTCCGGCGAGGGCGAGACGGATCCGGTCACGGGCAACGCCATGCTGGCGGGTCTGGTGGCGTGTGCAGCGATACCGGACTGCATCGACACCGATCATCCGAATCGGTTCCGAGGGATGATTGTGGAGTCGGCGAATCCGCTGCACACGCTGCCCGACTCGAAGCGCTTCCGCGAGGCGTTCGCCAAGCTGGAGTGCCTCGTGGTGATCGATGTGGCGATGACGGAAACGGCTCGTGCCGCGGATTATGTGCTGCCGGCGTGCTCGCAGTACGAGAAGCCCGAGGCCACGTTCTTCGCCGGCGAGATGCCCGCCAACTACTTCCAGGTTCGCCATCCCATCTTGGCGCCGCTGGGCGATTCGCTGCCCGAGCCGGAAATTCACCAACGGCTGTTAGCGGCGATGGGCGGACGGCCTGCGGCTACCGACAACTTGGTGGCAGCGGCCCAGCGGGGCCGCGAGCAGTTCATCGAGGCACTCGGTGAGGCGTTCGCCTCCGATTCGGAGGTGGGTGCCAAGCTGCCGGCGGTGCTCTATGAGTCGCTTGGCTCGACGCTGGGGGCTATGGCACCGGCATCGATCATGTTCGGCGCGGCGATGCAGGCCTCGATGCGCTATCCCGACGAAGTGCGGGCCGCAGGCATCGAAGGCGACGGCTTGGAGCTGGCCGGCAATCTGTTCGACAAGCTGGTGAGTTCGCCGTCGGGGATGATCTACAGCGTCAGCGAGTACGAGCAGACATGGGACCGCATCGCGCATGCCGACGGCAAGATCCATCTGTTCATCGAGGAGCTGGCCGACGAGTTCCGGTCGCTGTCAGATGCTGCTGAGGGGGTCCGCTCGGTGGCTGACGAGGAGTTGGCTGCGACTGCCCAGCGGGACCGCTTCCCGTTCGTGCTCTCCGCCGGTGAGCGCCGTTCGTCCAACGCCAACGATGTGATCCGCGATCCGCAGTGGCGCAAGAAGGACAAGGCCGGCTCGCTGCGTATCAGTCCGCATGATGCAACGGCACTCGGCGTTGTGGACGGCGACCGCATCCGCATCGTCTCCAAGCGAGGCCAGGCCGAAGCCCCAGCCGAGGTGACCGACACCGTCATGGTCGGCCACGTCACACTCCCCCACGGCTTCGGCACCGAGTATCCCGACGAATCCGGCGAGCACCGCATCCACGGCGTAGCAGTCAACGAACTCACTGACATCAACGACCGCGACCCCCTCGCCCTCACCCCCCACCACAAACACGTGAGAGTAGCCCTAGAACCCGTCGTAGGTTGACCGCGCGGGTTTGCGGCATATCACTTTCGTGGGCGATCCGTTCATACCCTCTCTCACCATGGTGATCTGAGCATCCGTCGCCATACACTATTGGGCGCCTTCATACAGCACCTCGACATCGCGACCCCAGCACAATCCAGCTAGCTCGGTCAGCTCCATCATGCGTTGCTTCGCTACCGCAGCGCTGCTATGGCTGTGAAGCTGCCATTGTGTATGTCCTGGCACTGGCTTGTAGGGCTTATGTGGGATCCGCTTCAGCTGTCGCCATTGAGAGTCGGCAGTTGAGATCGCACGGGGTTGATAGCCCCACTTGCCTTTCCTGCTGCCGGGGAACTTGTTGCCCAACTCACGCAGAGTACCGGGGATCATAGATTCGATCGCTCCGGCAAGCACCCGATAAGCCTAAGCACTGCTGCTTACGGGAAACTCTTTACCCATCAGACGGACAGAGATCGGAGATTCAGCGTAACTGCTTGTTGATTTAGCGTCATCGCTTGTTGGTCGCCTCAAACGATCGTCGTCCGTTTGCAGTTGGTCGGGTCCGAGACGATATGGGTTGGGAGCACGAGCCTCTTCCTGTCCTGCCGGCAGCACTTGGACAGGGTCAGAGCCCACAGAGTGTTGATCCCAAGTGGCCGCAACATTGCGTTGCTCTAACGCTCTGGACTCACGGAGCAAAAGTTCCTTTGCGTACTGGTCCACTAGACTTGCATCCAGGTTCTGCAACTCCGATCGCTGCTTGGCTATTGTTACAAGGAGAACGAGCAGCGAGGAGTCGGGTCCCGACAATAGCTGATGCCAAACCGATCGTAGCAGTTCTATGACCTTGTCTCTGTCGTCGACACGCCGTATTCTGGCTTCGGCATCATCCAATGCGTCACCCAACAGTACAGCATCTCGTCTGAGAAATCGACCAATACCTTTAGCCAGATCGCCTATGTCACCGCTCAGCATGTCGAAGTGAGCGAACCTACATTCTGCTAGCGTTCGATTCTTCATTGGCAGGAAGAAGTCCCACGATTCGCCATCCGCCATCACCAGAAGATTCTCGGGATAGATCAGCTGGGTAATGACGGAGGCGCTAGTCCCGGTATCGGCATGTTGATCGTCGTGCTCGCAATAGCCCTGATGTGCAGCGAAAATCAACACACGCGGCACACCATCTTGGCCCATCAACGCTATGTCCACCTTCTCACCGTGGATCGACAACGAATACTGCACTTCGCCGAGTCGAACATTCCAACCATGCTCTTCCACGATCGGTCGCAGAAAGTCACGCGCAATAGTCTCGGCATCGGCAAAGCTATCTGCGTCTCTTCGAGATTGCAGCTTCTGCCTCTGTTCGTTGAGCAGCGCCTCAAGCATTATAGTGTTTCCCCCTGTTTCGATACATGTCTGAGATCCTCAGTGTGACAGGGTCTAGCTTCGATTCGCTGGCAATGTTGCGGCATAGAAGCCAATGCGGAACCTTCGCTATACCTCAGCGTTGGGTATAGAGTAGCACAACATCCTTACCCCACTTCTTCCCGGCGAGTTCTGTGACTTCCTGCATCCAATCGCTCAGTTGCGCTGGATCGTCGCTCATGTACAAGTACCATTGCGCGTGCTTCGGCACTTGTGTATAGGGCTGCTTGTCGGTGTACCGTAATTGTCGAAATCTAGAGTCAGTGTCGAATATAGTTCGCGGTGACGTGCCTGTCGTGATTGGATACCGGTTCTCTAACTGCTGCAGAATATTGCCATTGGTAGCTTGGAGCTCTGCGACCAAGTGCAGATATGCCACCGTGGGCCCTTCCAGCGGATGTACTCGATTTGCAATGGAGATGCCGTAGAACTTGAATCCCAGGCCACTTTCGTTGTGACCATTCGGAGCCGGTCCATCGCCGTCAGCACCAGATACGTTAGGGTTCATGAATGCAGCCGACTGCTGGCGCAGGAACTTGTCGACTTCGGCCGCTAATGAATTCACAATTTGATTGCGAACGGCTAGTTTAGCCTGCATATCACTAATGAGTTGATTGCGCAATGTCCGCCGAGGAGCGATCAACACGTCTCTCCAACACCAACTGAGAAGTTTGTCGATCTCCTGACGACTCGCAAATCGATTTATTGCCGCCGTAGCTGCCTGTTCCGCGGTTCCAGAACGCACCGCTGTTGGAGACAGATACTTCACAAGATCCGCTGCTACGGTATCCTCGTCATTAAATTCGATATCAAATGACTGAAACTTCCGATCAGAAACCGGACGTTGACTAGTCGTGAGATAGAGATCCCACTTCTGGTCATCAGTGCATACCAAGAATGGAACCTGTTGACTGGCTGCGACACCGATGGACTCTTCGGCTCCTTCTTCCAGCGGATGATGATGTTGCCTCACTTGTACGAAGATCAGCGGCTTGCCTTGATGACTGAACAGCGCTTCGTCGAATTGGTGACTGCCAACGAGATACTGTGTCTGCCAGTGATCGGGTTCAGCTGGGTCCCAGCCGAGGTGCCCGAGTATCGGCCTCACCACGGACAGCTGAATGGCGCCCTTGTTGTTGAGTTTTCCTGCTTGAAGATGATGTTTGGCTTTGCCGAGCGCTGCCACAAGTTCCCCGTTTGCCCCGTTGCTGGCCATTTCCTACCCCCAGAAGACTCTCGTGACCAGATATGCCACCGATTCTAGCCCTCCCGATGCGGATGGTTGGCGACGCTGGACGCAACACACGGCGAGAACTCCCTCGGTGCGCGGTTGTCAGATGCTCTGGTGCCGCTTGTGCAGCCGCCGCTTGAGCGATGCCACCGGATTCGGGCAGGCCGACCGGCTACAGCGACGGCGCAGAGTTGAGGGCGGCGTGGCGTTGGCGGACTTGGGCTGGGTGGTGGGCGCGGACGTAGTCGGGGTTCTGGGCGAGGGCGAGATCGAGCAGCTCGAGTCGGTCCGGTGTCTGCAGCCATGGCACAGGCACGTACAGCGGAAGGTTGAAGCGGCGCAGCTGGTCGAGGCCGCCATAGATCGCTCGCTGGTACGCCGCCCGCTGCGGCCAAGTCATGTCGTGCGGGCCGAAGCCGACACCACAGTCCAGCAGCAGCCGCTGGCCAACACCAGATCGGCGCAGGCGCTCGATGTGATGCCCGAACCAGTCGCTCATCACCGCCGCAGGGTCGCCGCCGACGTCACGGACACTGCGGAAATCCCGCCCCAGCATGAATGGCAGCACCACCGTCACCCCCCGTTCGGCTGCCAGCTCCACCATCTCAGGAGACTGCAGCGCATCCCCGGCATTCAGCACGGTTGCACCAGCGTCGAGTGCTCGTCGGGCCACCTCCGGCTTGCGAGTATCGATCGCCACCTCGGTGCCGAGCGACAGCAATCCCCGCAGCGGGCCCGAGACCCGCTGCCACTCGTCCTGCGCACTGACCTCTTCGCTGCCGAGCGTGGAGCCTTCGCCTCCGAGATCGAAATAGTCCGCGCCGGCGTCGATCAGCTCGCTGCCGCGAGACACGGCTTCGGCGCAGGTGCGGACCACCGAGAACTCTGCCTTCGAGTCCGGAGAGGCGTTGACCACGCCGAAAATCTCCATCGCTGCAACCTAGTTGCGCGGACGGTGGCGGTGGCCGGCAGGTGATTGTGATGCGTGGTGCTGCATCGTTCACGGTCCGGGCAGGAACGAGCCATTGACCTGTCCGGCGAGCAGCCGCATCCTGGCGCCGGCGGTCATGTGACACCCTTGCCCTACGGTTGTGCATATGACGAGCGGCAGCACCTGTGGCGGCGTCCGAATTGACCGCAGCGGCAATGACCGGGCCGGATTCGAGGACCTGGACGGCCGGAGAAGCGAGGGCAGGATCGAGAGCCGCGGCGCGTGCCGGCACTCCAGCTTCAGATGTCCGCTGCGTGCCGACAGGGATTGCTTCCGCAACGACATGATGGACGATTGCTCCTGTGGCCATCGGCTGCGCTGGTCGCAGTGAGCATGGCGCCGCGTTACCGACCACGGCCGGCGCCGCGCCCTCTAGGCGGGTCGGAGTGTGCCGCAACTTCCGCTGCACCTGCCGAGCCACGCCGGCCACGGCCCACCGCGCGTCCTCCAAACAGATACAGAAACAGCCAGAACGAGGACGACCACATGGCAGACACCGACCATCCGGATGGTGCGGGCACCCGTCGCCTGTGCCAAGCGGCTGGCCACAGCTGCCACGTCGATGCGCTCGACGCAATACCGGGCACGGCCGGCGCCGCGTCCTCAAACCGGTGGAGAAGCAGCCATAACGAGGACGACCACCATAACGAGGACGATCACATGGCGGACAGCGGCCAGGTGGCTGCTGAAGGCGCTGATCACGTCTGTCAAGTGGCTGGCCATTGGCATCGTGCATCTGGTCGGTTGGGTCTTGGTGGCATGGATGGCGCTGGTTGTGGCAGCACTGTGGCTGGCCGCGCTGATGGGCCGGATCTTTCTTTGGCTGCTCTTCTGGCCCATCTACCTCGTCCGAGGCATCTGGCGGAGCTAGCCGTCGCCTGCGCAGCCTCGATCCGTGCCAGCACAGCGATCCCAGCACGGTCACCTCGAACCCCAGCACGGTCAACGTTGCACCGGACCTCCCCGAGTCCCATGACGACAGCGACATGCAGACCGCGAGCCACGCGGTCCGTAGCCACGCCTACCGCAGTTTCGCCGCTGCGCCTTGCGGTGTCTGCATCAGCTCGGGGACGGTCGAGCGGTTGGGGCCGTGCGAGCGACGCTTGAAGATCCCGACAGCCTGGTGCGGGCGGTGGCCTGCGAGGCCGCCCGACATGCGCACGTGTTGAGCGCAACGACGGACGGCGCCCGCCTCGGCCGGCGCGACCAACGAAGGTGGGGCGCACCGGCAACCCGAAGGTCGTCGTCAAACGTCGGGCACGAAATCCGTTGGCGTCGCCGACGGGACAGCAGCAGGTGGGAGGTCGACGCCGAGATCGCAGAGCAGAGGCTGGACATCTGTTGTGGAACTGTCCGTTACGCGCCGCTCCACGCGTCCGGGACTGGGGTGCGCTCGTGGTTGGCACGCCCGCACGCCATGGCGTGCCGGCCGCCAGACCTGCCGGCTGTCACGATCCGCTCGGGCCTGCTACAGCTCTGCAGTCCTTGCGTGCCGCGACTTCGCCGCCGGACCTGCGGGCTGTCCGGGTCCGCTCGGGCCCGACCAGTGTCCTGCACGGCGATCGCAGCCGGAATCACCAGACACTGCAGCCAGCGCGCCTGTGCCGCCGCGATCTCAACAGCCAAAAGCTCCGCCGCCGCGACCAGCAGCCGATGGCCAGCAGCCGACGGCGGTCGCTGACTTCCCTGCGCAAGCCTCAAACTGTGCTGTGCTGTTCTGCTATATTCTATATCATCTTAGTCAGTGTCCTGTACGGCGATCGCAGCCGGAATCACCAGACACTGCAGCCAGCGCGCCTGTGCCGCCGCGATCTCGACAGCCAAAAGCTCCGCCGCAGCGACCAGCAGCCGACGGCCGGCAACCGACGGCGGTCGCTGACTTCCCTGCGCAAGCCTCATACTGTGCCTTTTTGCGCTGTACTGCGCTATTTTATGCTGTTCCATTATATTCAAAGATTTCTTATTATTTAAAAGTATATTTCTTGATTCCGTTGGTTGCCGGATTCTGAAGCCGCCGAGGTGCCCAGCGGTAGGGCCATTCGTGTACGAACCCACCGGCGTTGGTTCGGATGCGGTCGGTTCCTCTGTTCCGCTGGCCTCGACCCGCCATCGCGTGTGGGCGATTCGACTTGCACCCCACTCCTGCGTTCGTGCCCGTCATCAGTGACGCAGGCCGCGCCATCGCGTGCGGCAGCAGTTCTGGCATCGGCACGCGAAGCACTCGCCGGTTCGAGTCCTCCGATGCACCGAGCCGCCGGCTAGCCGAGCTTGCGGCCAACCGCTGCCGAGCGCGTCACACCCCTTGCGTACGGTTCCTAGGGTGGCAGTTGAGGGTACGCGCAGCAGCGACCGCAGCATCACGAGCGGCAGTGACGACACGGTGACAGCCCGAGTCGGCGATGCAGAACTCGCGCCAGATGGCCTGTTCGACGGTGCATCGCTGGGTGACCCCGCTCACTGCCACCAGCTGCGAAGCGTGTCACACCCCCTGCCTACGGTTGCTGCCATGAGTACCGAACATTCCGGGAGCAGCAGGCACACGCCAGACGAGCAGAGCGATGGCCAGTGGGCACTCTCGAACGGGTCGCGCAGCGCCGAACCGCTCAGCAGCCGCGCCCGCGCTCACACGGTAGCGAGCGTGTCACACCCCCCGTTTACGGTTGCTGCCATGGCAAGCGGTGTACGCAACAGACCCGAGAGCGGCCGCGGGCGCCGTGACGGCGTTCGCTCGACGGAGGCTGTCATGTCCGGCGAGCCGCACGCGTGGCCCGAGGTGCTGTCTGATACGTGGCTGGGTGTGGATGTGTCGCGGCTCGGTGATGGGGCGCTGCGTCGGCGGTTGGCGCAGGTCGGTCGTGCCCGGTCGCAGCTGGCCGCAGTCGAGGCTGCTGCGCTGAGCGAGATCGCCCGCCGTGACGGCGAGGCCGCCGCCGCGCACACCGCAGTCGACGTGCTGTCGACTTCAGGCCGAACGGCGCGCCATGACGTCAAGACCGCCGTGGCGCTCGCCGCGCTTGACGCGACTCGTGAGGGCCTGAGGTCGGGCGCGGTGCCTGCCGCGCACGCACGCATGATCGCTCGCGCCGCTGGGGACGCGCCGGTCAACGAGCAGCACCTGGCCGAACGCGCACGAGTCGAAGGTCATGACGTGTTCCGTCGAACCGTGGCCCGTCACGTCGCCCACTGCAGCGGCGACGACGGCGCGTCGCTGCTGGACCGGCAGCGCAGGCAGCGTTCGGCGCGTGTGTTCACCAGTCGTGAGACAGGCATGACGGTGGTGAACGGCCAGTTCGACCCGATCACCGGCGCGCGCATCGCCGCAGCCGTGGATGCCGCAGCGAACCGCTTGTTCCGCAATGAGGACCCCGATAAGCGGCTCACACCAGCACAACGCACCGCCGACGCAATCGCCAATCTCCTGTGCGAACCTGACGCGTCGCGGCCGGCGGGCACCGCGTTGATGCTCGTGGCCGACTACGACACCCTCAACCAGCAGATCGCCAACGCGCGGCTCGCCAACGGCACACCAGTGCCCATCTCAGAGATCGCCGGCATCGCCGTAGACGCCGGGATCCTGCCTGCGATCTTCGACACAGCGACCGGGGAGCTGAGAATGGGTCGCCGTCGCCGCTCCGCCACCGAGCTGCAGCGCAGCGCGCTCGCACTGCGCGACCAGGGCTGCGTCGGCTGCGGGGCTACGCCGGAGCTGTGTAGGGCGCATCACATCGTCGAATGGCAGCACGGCGGCAACACCGACCTCGACAACCTCGTGTCGGTCTGCCACCACTGCCACCACCACAACATCCACCAAGACGGCTACACCGTCGAACGAGACCCGAACACCGGCCGTTACAGGCTCCGACCACCCAACAAACCGCCAGCGAGCAGGCAACCAGCAGCCGATCCGTCGTCAGCTGCTCCACTGCCCGTCACAGCGTCGTCAGTTGCCTCACCGCCCGTGACACCGTCGTCAGCCAAGCGTCCGTCCGCCATGACGCCGCGAAGCAAGCAACCGCCTCGCAAGTCATCCGGGCGGCCCGCAGCCGACATCGACTCGACCACGGGCACCGCCGCCCTTGTTCAGTCTGGCAGGATCAACGCCGCCGAGCCCGCAGCCGACATCGACTCGACCACGGACACCGCCACCCGGGGCCCGCCCGCCTGAACCGGGACGGCAGTCCCGCCTGTCACCTGTGGGAAGGCTCGCCATCGGCACAGCACCACTGCGGGCACGACCACCCGAGCCCCGCCCACGTAGACAGGCCCGCCCACGCAAACCCTAGGGTTCCTGGCCTGCCGTGCAGCACACCACCGCACGTAGGCGGTGGTGTGTGTGTAGGGGCCTCCGCGGCTGCCGTGTTCTGCTTGTGCAGCGAGGAGCCGCACGAGAGCGGTGGTGTGGGCAGGGGCCTGCGCAGGCAGTACTGCAGCCTCCGCGTGGGCGGCGGGAACGCCACGAGACCGACGAGACTCCAGCGTGCTGGCGCAGCGGCCTCCACCTGCCGCAGGAACCACCGCACAAAGCACAGCGACCCCCGCACCGGCGGCCGGAATGCCACGAGACCGACGAGACTCCGGGCCTGCTGGCGCAGCGGCCTCCACCTGCCGCAGGAACCACCGCACAAAGCACAGCGACCCCCGCACCGGCGGCGGGAACGCCACGAGACTCCGGCGTGCTGCGGCAGGCGCCTCCACCTGTCGCAGAGGCCACCGCGCAAAGCACTGCGACCTCCGCGTCGTCGGCCGGAATGCCACGAGACCGACGAGACTCCGGCGTGCTGGTGCAGGCACCTCCGCGCACAGTCTTGCGGCGCTACGCATCCCCGGCTCGCAGCACACGCGCCGCGACTGCTGGGGCACGAAGGCCCCTGCCCCAGCTCCGCCCGGACTGCGACTCAAACCCGGACTTCACTACGAGCGCAGCCTCCTCAGTCCCGACACCGCCCAGACTGAAGGCTGCCCGAACTCCGCGAACACTCACTGCATCGGCAAACTCGCGCTCCTGCCCCCGCACCGCCCGGACTGCGACTCAAGACCGGACTCCATTGCGAGCGCAGCCTCCTCAATCCCGACATCGCCGAGACTGAACACTGCCTGAACTTCGTGAACACTCACTGCATCGGCAAACTCGCGCTCTTGCCCCCGCTCCGCTCGGACTGAACCTGGACAGTGGCCATCATCCCGGAAGCGGCTCTACCGGCCCTGTCTCCTCGCGAACCAAGTGCCTTATCGGACAGCACGCCCGAACAGGCGCCACGCCCGCACGGAGAACTCAACAAGTCAGCAACCGTCAGCGAGCGGTCGAACAGGCACACCTCGTCAGCTCGGTCCTCAGCTCGGTCATCAGCACACCTGGTCAGCTCGCGAGCGTGCGGTGCCCGCTGACCTGGCGGCCGCTGCCGCGGCGGCAGATCAGGCGAGCTGGGGGACGAGGTCCACGTGCAGGTGTGCTTGGGCTGAAGGCGGGACGGCGATGGTGCGACCGACCTGCGAGGGCAGGGACAGCTGCTGATGGGCTGCCCAGATGTCGCCCAGCCGCCGATAGGGCGCATCGGCCATCGGGCCGACGCGCCGAGTCGGTCCGTCGATGTGCAGCGAGACGAATTCGCAGGTTGCCGCGACGTAGCCGTCCTGGGTCTGGGTCATCACCTGGAACGCGTGAATCCGTTTGCGGTCGTAGCCGAGCAGTTGCACCGTGATCGAATACGGCTCGTCCGGCCCGATCTCGCGCACGTAGGTGACGTGATTCTGTGCGCTGAACGTCGTGACATCGCACGCTTCGCGATGTGCGGCACCAAGCCCGATGAACTCCATCCAAGGACCGATGGCATCGTCGAAAGCCACGAGGTAGTAGCCGGCGTTGAGGTGACCGTTGTGGTCGATCCACTGGCAGCGAACGGTGCCGCGCAGCACTTCTATCGGTGCCTCTGCTACCGGATCGGTCGAGCGAAGGTGAAGATCCTGCGCGGCGCCTGCACCAGCGCGTCGCTCATCGTGGGTGACCGACGTCGGCAGACCGGTCTCCAAACCGGTCTGCGACTGCCGCCCGGCCGCCTGCGGCACATTCTGAGGACCGGTCCCGGCAGCGGCCGTCTGAGGCGCCGTGAAGGGCTGCTCGCTCATTGCTCGCTCATTGCTCGCTCCGTGCTCGTCCAACACCGGCTCACCTTGGGCCGTGCTCCAAGACAGTCGCTGCGGGCACGGGCCAGTACACCGCGGGCGGACTCGCGCGCAGTGCCGCCGACCGCGGCTGCGCCAAGACAGCAGCCAGTCCGTTGTCCTCCAAGCCGTTGTCCTCCAAGCCGTCATTCTCGTCGGCCGCATCCGGCACAGCGACACCGCGACTCACCGCCGACGGTGCTGCGGCAATGCGCGAGCTATCGGCCCGCAGCGACGCTGCAACGACAGGCGCACCAACCGCCGGCGACGATCCAGACGATCCAGCGGTGACAGGCCCATCGTCTGCCCGTGGCGACGCTACCGCGTCACGCACACCCACAGCCCGCGAAGACCCGCCGGCATCAGGCGTATCGCCAGGTCGCAGGGACGCCGCAACGCCGGGCAAACCGCCGATCCGCGACGATGCAGCGGCACCAAGCGTCGTGTCTATCTGCGACTCTATCTGCGACGCGGTAGCCGCGACAGGCGCACCAACAGTCGGCGAGGATCCCGCGGCAACGGGCAATCGGTCGTCGGACACGGGTATCGCCACAGCAAGGGCAAACGGGTCGTGACTCTGCGAGTGAGCTGTCTCCGCCGCGACCGCCACGGGCACGAATTCCGGCACTGCCTCACGCGCCACCGCTACCTCCGACGACGCCGACGCCGTCTGCGCAGCGCCGGCCGCCAACGGCTGCCCGTTGTGCGCACGAGGCCGCGTGGGCACGGACACCGCCCGTCCCGCAGCAGGGGTGACAGACGGCGGCACCGGCGGCACAGCCGGCATCGGCGGCGGCACGTCGCCCGGTGCGAGATAGGTCGGCAGCGGCAGCGGGTGCCGGGTGGTCGGCAGCAGCACCACAGCACCCGCCAGCGCAATGACGCCGACCGCCAGGATCGGCACCGACACACCACCGCTGGCATCGTGAGCAAAGCCCAGCAGCGGCGGCCCCACCAGCGCACCAATGCTCGAAAAGAAGAAGAACCTGCCGACCACGGCCCCGAGACTCGCCAAGCCGAACAGGTGCGCAGTCACATCACCGATCAGCGCCACAAATCCCCCGTAGCAGACGCCGAGCAGCGCAGCGAAGATCACCAGCAGCACGTACTTGGCCTCGAGCGAACTCACCCGAGTGGTGACGAGCCAGATGGCGAACGCCACCGGCAATCCGCCGAAGGCGATCTTCAGCAGACGAACCGACCCCAGCGGTCTCGCCAAACCCGTCAGCGCCAAGCGTCCGACGATGCTGGAGAGACCAACGACGAAGACCAGCCAGCCCGCGGCCAGCTCCGGCACGCCGTCGTCTTGAGCGAACGGGATGACGAGCCCGATCGTGCCGATGACCGCGATCGTGAACAGAATCATCGAAGCACCCAGTTGCCAGAACGTCGGCGTTCGCAGCAGCAGCGCCAAGTGGCGGCGCGAGTCCCCCATCTGCGGCCTCGGCGGCTGACGGATCACGGCCAGCCCCAACAGCAAGATCACCACCGCGATCAGCGCCAGCCAGCGCATGCCGACGCGCCAGCCGTACTCCCCCAGCAGCCGCTGAGCGAACGGCACGTAGATCATCGTGCCGAGCCCTGAACCGGTCGCCACGATGCCCTGCGCCATCGCACGGTGACGCACGAACCACAAGGCGACGAGCGCGAACAGCGGGGCGTTGAACATTCCGCCACCGAACCCGAGCCCGATGCCGTACAGCACGTAGCCGTGCCACAGCACCGTCACGTACGAAGTGGCCACCAGTCCGCTGACGAACAGCGCACCGCCGCCGACCAGCAGCGGCACGATCCCGAACCGGTCGTACAAGCGCCCCGACAACAGCGCGCTGCCGAAGTAGAGGAACACCGTGATCCCGAACACGATCGAGATCGGACCCAAGCCCGTGTCGAACTCGTCAGCCATGTCGCCGGCGAAGGCCGTGAAGCTGTAGATCGTGCCGAACCCGGCCATGATGACGACCGCCGCCCCGCACGCCGTCACCCAGCCACGGGCCGAGTCCAGGTGCGCTGGCTGCGCGCTCATGGCACCGGGAACGCTGGGCACACAGGGTGCATTGGGTGCGCTGACAGCGTTCACCGCCCCGACACTAGAGCGCTGCCGGGCACCGTGTCCCTAGGCCCGAGTCCCTGAGCCAGAGCCCCTGAACAGGGCCGCCAGAACCTGATGCTTCGAGCCAAGCCACGCAGCCTGCGCAGCTCAGCCCAAACCGGCGAGATCGCGTACGGCGCCCTTGTCGGCGCTGGTGGCCATAGCTGCGTAGGCGCGCAGTGCCGCGGAGACCCGCCTCGAACGGGGCGCGGCGGGTTGCCAGCCGGCCGCGTCCTGCTCGCTGCGCCGCCGCTCCAGCTCGGCCTCGTCGACGGCCAGGCGAATACTGCGATTCGGAATGTCGATCTGGATGGCGTCGCCGTTGCGCACCAGCCCGATCAAGCCGCCTGCGGCAGCCTCCGGCGAGACATGGCCGATCGACAGCCCCGACGTGCCGCCCGAGAAGCGGCCGTCGGTGACGAGCGCGCACACCGCGCCGAGGCCCTTCGATTTCAGATACGACGTCGGGTACAGCATCTCCTGCATGCCCGGACCGCCCCGAGGCCCCTCATAGCGCACGACCATCACCTCGCCGGGCGCCACCTTGCCGGCCAGAATGTGCTCGACGGCCTCGTCCTGGCTCTCGACCACATGGGCCGGACCGGCGAATGTCCAGATGGACTCGTCGACCCCGGCGGTCTTCACGACGCAGCCGTCGGGCGCCAAATTGCCGTAGAGAACCGCCAGCCCGCCGTCGGCGGAGTATGCGAAGTCCACGGACCGAATGCAGCCACGCTCGCGATCGGTGTCCAGCGTGCGATAGCGCTCGGATTGGCTGAAGGCCACCTGCGTCGGAATGCCCGCCGGTCCCGCCCGGTAGAACTCGGCCAGTTTCGGGTCTTCATTGGTGACCACGTCCCAGCGCGAGATCGCGTCGAACATGGTCGGCGAATGCACTGTGGGCACCTGATTGGCAATGAGTCCAGCCCGGTTCAGCTCGGCCATGATGGCCATGACACCGCCCGCACGGTGTACGTCTTCGACGTGGTAGTACTCCGACGCCGGTGCCACCTTGCAGATGTTGGGCACCTTGCGCGACAGCCGGTCGATGTCGGCCATCGTGAAGTCCAGCTCGGCTTCTCGCGCAGCAGCGAGCAGATGCAAGATGGTGTTGGTGGACCCGCCCATCGCGATGTCGAGCGTCATGGCGTTCTCGAAGGCCTCGAAGCTGCCGATCGAGCGCGGCAGCACCGACGCATCGTCGCCTTGGTAGTAGCGCCGGCACAACTCGACCACGAGCCGCCCCGCCTCCAAGAACAGCTCACGACGGTCCGCATGCGTCGCCACCACAGTGCCGTTGCCGGGCAGCGACAGCCCCAGCGCTTCGGTGAGGCAGTTCATGGAGTTGGCGGTGAACATCCCCGAGCACGAACCGCACGTCGGACAGCCGGAGCGCTCCATCTCTGCCACGTCCTCGTCGCTGACGGAGTCGTCAGCGGCAACGACCATCACGTTGATGAGGTCCACCTTCTGCGTCGCCAGCTTCGTCTTGCCGGCTTCCATCGGCCCGCCCGACACGAACACCGTGGGCACGTTCAGCCGCATCGCGGCATTGAGCATGCCCGGCGTGATCTTGTCGCAGTTGGAGATGCACACCAGCGCATCGGCGCAGTGCGCGTTCACCATGTACTCGACGGAGTCCGCAATGAGGTCCCGCGACGGGAGGCTGTAGAGCATGCCGTCGTGCCCCATCGCGATGCCGTCGTCGACGGCGATGGTGTTGAACTCCTTGGCGACGCCCCCCGCGGCCTCGATCTCGCGGGCGACGAGCTGGCCGAGGTCCTTGAGGTGAACATGGCCCGGCACGAACTGGGTGAAGGAGTTGGCGACGGCGACGATCGGCTTGCCGAAGTCATCGTCGGTCATGCCGGTCGCACGCCACAATGCGCGCGCTCCAGCCTGATTGCGGCCTGCAGTGGAGGTGACGGATCGGTAGCTCGGCATGTGCGCAGCCTACGCGAGCGCTGCCGCTAGCTTCGCGCCCGTGAGCAACGTGAAGATCTACCACAACCCCCATTGAAACTCTTCTCGGAATGCCTTGGCGGTCGCCGAGGAAGCTGGAGTCGAGACCGACATCGTCCTGTACATGAAGTCGCCGCCCGACCGCACCGAACTCGAGCACATCGTGTCGATCCTGGCCGATCCCGTCGAGGACCTGGTGCGCAAGGACTCGCAGTTCAAGAAGCTGGGCCTGAATGAGGACGACTACGTCGGCAATCCTGCAGCGGTCGTCGACCTGTTGAGCCAGAAGAAGGCGCTCATGCAGCGTCCCGTGGTGATCATCGACAACCGGGCCTACATCGGGCGTCCGAAGAGCCGCATCGCTGCGCTGCTCGCCGAAGCCTGAGGTGAAGCCAAGCGAAGCGAATTCAAGCGAGGTCACGCCGCTCGATGGCTGAAACGAGCACCGCCATCGGCCGTGGTGCGATGGCCGGTGGTGCGAAATCCGGTACAGACAAACTCGGTACAGACAAACTCGGCACAGACACTGACGCCGACGCCGATGCCGAAACCGACACAGCCACTGGCGGCATCTGCACTCCGCTGTTCGAGCTGCACACCGCGCTGGGCGGGCGCATGGTCAGCTTCGCCGGCCATGCACTGCCCATGCGATTCGAGGGCACGGTCGCCGAGCATCGCCGCACGCGTTCCGCCGCCGGACTGTTCGACGTCAGTCACATGGGCATCGTTGACCTCCACCCCGGCACCGATGACCTGCGCGACGATGACCTGCGCGACGCAACGGCCTGGCTGGAGCGATGCGTGCCCGGGTCGATGCAGAGTCTCCAGCCGGGCCAGATGCGCTACACGCTGTTCACCACGCCCAGCGGAGGCGTGCTGGACGATCTCATCGTTGCCCACCACCGAAGCCGTCTGCGGCTGGTGGTGAACGCTGCGCGCATCGACGCCGACATGGCCATGCTGCGAGCTGCGAACGGCGGCAGTGACGACGGCGAGGTGCGCATCTGCCTGCGGCACGACCTGGCGCTGCTCGCGCTGCAAGGCCCCGCCGCGGCCGATGTCGTAGCGCGATGGGCACCCGCTGCGGCCCAGCTCGCCTTCATGGCCACCGCCGCCATGTCCATCAACGGCGTCGAGTGCGAGGTGTCGCGCTGCGGCTACACCGGCGAAGACGGCTTCGAGCTGGCCGTGCCCGCGGCGGACGCGGTGCATGTCGCAGAACTGCTGCTGGGCTGCGAAGAGGTCTCGCCCGCTGGACTCGGTGCCCGCGACACGCTGCGGCTGGAAGCCGGGCTGCCGCTGGTGGGCCACGAGCTGACCGAGTCGACATCGCCCGCAGAGGCCGGTCTGGGGTGGTGCATTCCGAAACGCAGACGAGCCCAAGGCGGTTTCCCGGGTGCCGACGCCATTGCTGCACAGCTGGCGCGGGGTCCGTCTCGGCGACGTGTGGGCATCGTCGCCGACGGTCGCCGGCCCATTCGCGACGGCGCTGTGCTGGCCGACGCGCAGGGCAGCGAGGTCGGCATCGTGACGAGCGGCAGCTACGGACCCACCGTCGACGCGCCGATCGCCATGGGCTACGTGGCCGTCGAACACGGCACCGTCGGCACGGAGCTGTTCGCACGCGGGCGCAAGGGACCCGAGCCGTGCCGCGTGGTGCCGCTGCCGTTCGTCGAGCATCGTTACTGGCGCCCGTCCTGAACGCGGCATCAAGCGATGCGGTGCGTGCGACGATTCCCTCGGCGACTGAGCCGGCGCCAGAGCCGCCGGCAGCTGCCGGCTTGGCGACGAACCTGGAGCGAGGCATGACCGCGAACGACACCTGCCGAAACGACAGCCACGAGACAGCCAACTGCGAGACAGCAAACTACGAAACGGCCAACTACGAGAACGGCGCCTACGACATCTGCTCGTCGGGCACCACGTCGGGCACCGCATCAGGCGCCGCGTTCGCTTCGCGCCACATCGGCCTGCGACGCGATGACATCGCAGCCATGCTCCAGCGGCTCGGATTCGATTCGGTCGAAGCACTCGTGGACGCCGCGATGCCCGAGTCGATCCGGCTTCGCGAGCCGATCGTGCTCGACGGCTTGGACCGGCCGCTTACCGAGACCGAGGCGACCGCGGCGATGCGCTGGCTGGCGAACGCCAACCAGCCGCTGCGTTCGCTCATCGGGCTCGGCTACTACGGCACGCTCACCCCGTCGGTCATCCGCCGCGGCGTGCTCGAGGACCCGTCGTGGTACACGGCGTACACGCCGTACCAGCCCGAGATCTCCCAAGGCAGGCTGGAAGCGCTGCTCAACTACCAGACCATGGTCTGCGACCTGGTGGGCATGGAGATCGCCAACTCCTCGCTGCTGTGCGAAGGCACCGCCGCAGCCGAGGCCATGGCCATGGCACGCCGCATCACTCGCAGCGGCCCGGACTGCTTCTTCGTGGATCAGGACTGTCACCCGCAGGTCATCGACGTGGTCGCGACCCGGGCAGCGCCGCTGGGCATCGAGGTGACCGTCGGCGATCCGCGCCGCGAGCTGGCCTCGTCGCACGTGTACGGGGCGCTGCTGGCCTACCCAGGCAGCAGCGGCGCCGTCCACGACCTTCGACCGGCTGTCGAAGAGCTACACGGCGCCGGTGCCATCGCGGCCGTCACCGCAGACCTGCTGGCGTGCTGCATGCTCGAACCTCCCGGCGAACACGGCGCCGACATCGTGGTCGGCACCTCGCAGCGCTTCGGCGTTCCGCTGGGCTTCGGCGGACCGCACGCAGCGTTTCTGGCCACCCGCGAGCAGCACCGCCGCTCGATGCCCGGCCGGCTGGTGGGCGTGTCGGTGGACGCCGCCGGTCGGCCCGGCTACCGGCTCGCATTGCAGACGCGTGAGCAGCACATCCGACGCGAGCGGGCCACCAGCAACATCTGCACGGCGCAGGTGCTGCTCGCCGTCGTGGCGTCGATGTACGCCGTCTGGCACGGTCCCGACGGGCTGAGCGACATCGCTCGGCGGGTGCAGCGTCTGACGGCGGCGCTGGCGGCAGGCCTGCGAGCCATCGGCGCAGACGGCAGGCCGCGCAGTGCATCGGACTGGGCATCCGGCCGATTGTCGCTGCGCAACGACACGTTCTTCGACACACTGACCGTGGAGGTGCCCGGCGCTGCCGACGCCGTGATCCACGCCGCTCTCGCGGCGGGCTTCAACCTGCGACGCGTCGACGCCGACACGGTGGCTGTCTCGCTGGACGAGACCTGCGACGAGTCCACCGTTGCGGCGCTGCTGGACGCCTTCGGCGAGCTGCCCGACGGCCGAGCCGCCGACGCCGGCGCAGTAGCAACGCTCTCAGCATCGGCTGCGCCAGGGGTAGCCGCGGGGCAGCTGCGCACCTCGGCATTCTTGACCCACCCGACGTTTTGCGCGTACCGGAGCGAGACGGAGCTGATGCGCTACCTGCGGCGGCTGGCGGCGATGGACGTTGCGCTGGACCGCTCGATGATTCCGCTGGGCAGCTGCACGATGAAGCTCAACGCCGCAGCGGAGATGACACCGATCACCTGGCGGGCCTTCGCCGACATGCACCCGTTCGCCCCCAGCGAGCAATCGGAGGGGTACCGCCAGATCATCGCCGATCTCGAAGCGTGGCTGGCGGCGCTGACCGGCTACGACGCCGTGTCGCTGCAGCCCAACGCCGGTTCGCAGGGCGAGCTGGCGGGACTGCTGGCGATCCGCCGCTACCACGACGACCGCGGCGACATGCACCGCACGGTCTGCCTGATCCCGTCCTCCGCGCACGGCACCAATGCGGCCTCCGCCGTGATGGCCGGCATGGGGGTGGTCGTGGTGGGCTGCACCGACGACGGCGATGTGGACCTCGACGACCTCGACGCCAAGCTCGCCGAGCACGGCGAGCGGCTGGCTGCGTTCATGGTGACCTATCCGTCGACGCACGGCGTGTTCGAGGACGGCATCGTGCGGGCCTGCCGCAGCGTGCACGACGCGGGCGGGCAGGTGTACGTCGACGGCGCCAATCTCAACGCGCTGGTCGGGCTCGCGGCACCCGGCGCTTTCGGCGCCGACGTCAGCCACCTCAATTTGCACAAGACGTTCTGCATCCCGCACGGCGGCGGAGGTCCGGGCATCGGCCCGGTGGCGTGCCGCGCGCACTTGGCCGCGTACCTGCCCAACCATCCGCTGGCGCCGAACGCCGGGCCCCACACCGGTCCGGGCGCGATCTCCTCCGCGCCTTGGGGATCGGCGGGGATCCTGCCGATCCCGTGGATGTACATCGCGATGATGGGCGCCGCAGGGCTCACGCAGGCCACCCGAGCGGCGATCCTGTCAGCCAACTACGTGGCTGCACGGCTCAGCGAGCACTTCCCGATCCTGTACCGAGGCAGCGGCGGACTCGTCGCGCACGAGTGCATCGTGGACCTGCGGCCGTTCTCGCAGTGGGCCAGCGTGGACGACGTGGCCAAGCGCCTCATCGACTTCGGGTTCCACGCCCCGACGATGTCGTTCCCGGTCGCCGGAACGCTGATGATCGAGCCGACCGAGAGCGAGTCGCTGGCAGAGATCGACCGGTTCTGCGACGCCATGGCCGCCATCCGAGCCGAGATCGACCAAGTCGCCGCGGGCGCATGGCCGGCCGACGACAGCCCGCTCGCCAATGCACCCCACACAGCCGTCGACGTCCTGGCCGACGAGTGGCAGCACCCCTACTCGCGCACGCAGGCGGCCTACCCGGCAGGCACGTCAGTGGCAACGCTGGTGGCAGACAAGTACTGGCCCCCGGTGAGCCGCATCGACGGCGCCTACGGCGACCGCAATCTCATCTGCGCCTGCCCGGACCCACGCGCCTTCGAGACTGACCAGGCCGGCGAGTAACCAGCCCAGCGAGCGACGGGGAACCGCGATGACCACTGCAACGGCCGCAGCCATGACGACGAGGCCGGCCATCATCCTCGACTGCGACCCTGGCCACGACGATGCGGTCGCCATGCTGCTGGCAGCACGGCACTGCGAGCTGCTGGCGGTGACCACCGTGTCGGGGAACGCTCCGCTGCACCTGACCACGCAGAACGCACTGCTGGTGTGCCAGCTGGCGGGCCTCGACATGCCGGTACATGCCGGTGCCGACCGTCCCCTGCTGGTGTCCGCGGCTCATGCGCCGCGCGCCCACGGCCGCACAGGACTGGACGGTCCAGTGCGACCCGACGTACACCGCACCGTCGCAAGCAACGACGCAGTCGGATGCATCATCGAGACGGTCCGGGCACGCGACGGCGTGTGGATCGTCGCGGTGGGGCCGCTCACCAATGTCGCGCTGGCCATTCGCCAAGCACCCGACATCGTCGACCGCCTCGCCGGCATTTCGCTGATGGGCGGCGGCGCAGGGCCGGGCAACGTCACCCCCACCGCCGAGTTCAACATCTGGGCCGATCCCCACGCCGCCCAGATCGTCTTCGCCGCCGGAGTGCCGCGCCTGCTCATGGCCGGACTGCACCTCACCCACCAGCTGTGCGTCGGCCCCGAGGTCATCGCCGCGCTGCGAGCCGGCGGCGGCACCGTGGCCGGCTTCGTGGCCGAGCTGTTCGATTTCTACGTCGCCGGCTACCGCGAGCGGGCCGGCCTGGACGCCGCGCCGCTGCACGATCCCTGCGCCGTCCTGGCGCTCACGCACCCGGAGCTGCTGGGGTTCGCTGCTCGTCGGGTCGAAGTGGAGACCACAGGCGTGCTGACACGGGGCATGACCGTGGTGGATGAACGGCCCGGCGCCGACGGCACGCCCAACTGCGATGTGGCCTACGGCATCGACGCCGACGCTGCTGCGGAGTTGATCGTGGACGCAGTGTGCAGCTACCGCTGAGCGCCGCCGCCGGATCGGTACCGTTGCCGTCGTGCCCGACGCCAGCGCACGCCACAGTCCGGCGTTCCGGCTGAGTCAGTACAGCCACGGGGCCGGCTGAGCGTGCAAGCTCGGGCCGTCCGAGCTGGCGCAGGTGCTGCGCCGTCTGCACCCTCCGGCACATCCTGATCTCCTCGTCGGCGCGGACGCCGGCGACGACGCTGCCGTGTGGCGGCTCGACGACGGTCGCCTGCTGGTGAGCTCAGCCGACTTCTTCTCGCCGGTCATCGACGATCCGCGAGCTTGGGGGCGCATCGCCGCGGCGAACGCAGCCAGCGACATCTATGCCATGGGGGCCGTGCCGCTGTTCGCGCTCAATCTGGCCGCGTGGCCGCGTGAGACACTGCCGCTTGACTTGCTGGGCGAGGTGCTGGCGGGCGGTACCGACGCTGCAGCACAGGGCGGCTGGGTGGTAGCCGGCGGGCATACGATCGACGCTCCCGAGCCGCTGTACGGGATGGCGGTGACCGGCATGATCGCGGCGGGAGACTCGGCGGCGGCGCTGCTCACCAACGCCGGCGGGATGGCCGGCCAAGCCCTGGTGCTCTCCAAGCCGCTCGGCACCGGACTGCTGGCAACTGCGCTCAAGCGCAGCGACGCGAGTGCCGTCGATGCCGGCGGCCAACTGCACGCCGCCTACACCGCCGGCGTGGCCGAGATGAGCCGGCTCAATGCGGTCGCAGCGAATGTCGCACTGGCGTCGGGGGCCACCGCCGCTACCGATGTCACCGGCTTCGGCTTGCTCGGACATCTCGCTGAACTGGTCGCTGCCAGCAACGTAGCTGCCGTGGTCGCCGCTGATGCGGTGCCCCTGCTGCCCGACGCGGCGCGCCTCGCAGCCGACGGCTTCGTGCCGGGCGGCACGGCGCGCAACCTCGAGTACGTGGCCGAGCGTCTGGTCGGCGGCGACACGCTCACACGTGCCGTGCTCGGCGACCCGCAGACCTCGGGCGGACTGCTGTGGAGCTGCGAACCGCAGCGAGCCGAGGATGCAGTACGCGAGCTGCGCAGCAGCGGTCACCACGCCGCAGTCATCGGCGAGCTGTGCGAGGACAGCGCCGGCTCGATCGCGGTCTCCGGAAGCGTCGGCACGGACAGCCGCTGAGGCTGCTTGATGGTCGCTCGGGAGGCTCCGGCAGGTGATCTGGCAGATGACCGGGCAGATAGTTCGTCAGGTTGTTCCGCGGCAAGCCCAGCCGACCTCCAGGCAGCCGGCGGGCGACGCCGCGGCGTGTTCCCCGGCTCGTTCAACCCGCCGACCACCGCTCACGTGGCCATCAGCAATGCGGCGCGCGCGCAGCACAGACTCGATGTGCTGGTGTGGTCGGTGAGCCGGGTGGCGCTGGCCAAGGAAGACGTGCAGCGCCCGCTGCTCGACGACCGGTTGACCGTGCTCCGCGAGGTGGCCAGCAGCATCGACTGGCTGGAGGTTGCCGTCACCGACGCGCAGTTGCTCGCAGACGTAGCTGCGGGCTTCGACGTGATCGTGATGGGTGCCGACAAGTGGCACCAGATCCACGACCCGGTCTTCTACGACGGCGACACTGCTCGCCGGGACGCCGCGATCTCGTCGCTGCCGACACCAGCAATCGCGCCTCGACCGCCTCATGACGTCCCCGTGTCGATGAGGCTCGCGGTTCCTGCCTGGGTGGGCAGCGTGTCGAGCACGATGGCGCGATCGGTCGATCCTGCCGTGATGGTCCCCGAGGCTGCTCGCTTCGACGCGCAGACCGGCGCGTGGACAGATCCAGCACGCTACGAACGCTGGCGAACGACGAGGTACGCGACCTAGTCAGCGACCAAGCAAGCGACCACGTCGCCGATCAGCAAGGGACCCAGGAGTCCTCCACCAGACAACCGGGAGGCGCCGTGAATCGAGCCAGCCGAGATCCAGCTCGCACAAGCCCAGTCGGCACAGACCCAACGAGCACCGACCTAGCCAGCACCGACCCAGCCAGCACCGATCGCCGTGCGCCGGACGAGATTCTGGACGTGGACCTGCTGGCCTTCGAGCACGGATCGTCGTCTCAACGCCAAGCGGTCACCGACGGCGTGATGGCCAGCCTGCGGACCGGCTTCGTCTACACGGCACATGACCTGCCGGCCGGCCTGCTCGACGATGCCTACGGCGTGCTCGCCAGATTCTTTGCGCTCGACGCCGAGGCCAAGGCGCGCTGCGTCGATGCGGAATCGTTCGGCGCCCGGGGCTACACCGGACCGCTCACCGAGACCGCGGCCGTCTCGGAGCGGCCGGACTGGAAGGAGATGTTCAACTGGAGCGACCTGCCGCCCGCCGGGCATCCCCTTCGCTCCAAGTACGGGCGCTGGTACCGGCCGTCGGTCTTTCCCGACGACAACGTCACCGGCGCCCGGGAGGTCCTCACCGAGTTCCATCGCCGGCTGGTCGACCTGCAGCGGCGCTTCCTGCGGGTCATCGCTGTGGCAATCGGAGCGCACGAGACGTACTTCGACACGATGACCGCGCACGGCACGCACCTCAGCCGCGCCATCCGCTACCCGCCGATGTCGAGCGCACCAGGCGGAGGCGCCGAGGGGCACGTCTGGGCGGACGAGCATGCCGACATCAACCTCATCACTGCCCTGCCGCGTGCCACCGACCGCGGCCTGCAGGTGCGCATCGACGGTGAGTGGGTCGCCGCCGCACCACCGCCCGACCACGTCATCATCAACTCCGGGATCATGCTCGAGCACCTCACGAACGGGCTGATCCGCGCGGCTTGGCACCGGGTGCAAGCCGACCCGGCTCAGACCGGCGACCGCCTCAGCGTGGTGCAGTTCTGCCATCCGCGCCCGTCCACCATCCTCACGCCGCTGCCTTCGACGGTCACCCCCGAGCGACCGTGCCGCTACGAGGCAGTCTCCGCTGAGGACCGGCTGGCCGAGGTGATCTGGGAGATCAACCTGATGCCCGACGCCCGCCGCGTCGAGTGAACATTGCCCTCGAGCCGGCGCTACAGGTCAAGTTGGCGCTACAGGTCGAGCAGCGCGTTCTCGACGACTTCGGTGAGCGCCGGGTGGATGTAGAACTGGTCGTGCGCCATCTGGTCGACGGTCTGGCCGAAGGTCATGCCGGAGATGAGCGGCTGGATCAGCGTCGAGGCTTGCGGGCCGATGATGTGAGCGCCGAGCAGCTCGCGAGTCTGCGCGTGGGCGATCAGCTTCACGAAGCTGGTGCTGTCCTCCATCGCCCAGCCGTAGGCAGTGTCGCCGTAGGGCTTGATCGCTACTGAGACCGGCAGGCCGCCTGCTCGGGCCGCTCGCTCGGTGAGGCCGACGGAGGCGACTTGCGGGTGAGAGAACACGGCATGGGGAACGAACCGTTCGCACACGCTGCGCATCGGGCCCTCCGCCTGACCCTCAGCCACGAGCAGGTTGTGCCGCAGGGCCCGCACCTGCGCGTTGGCGAGATGCTTGAGCTGTATCTCACTGGCCAAGTCGCCGAACGACCACACCCCCGGCGCGCTCGTGCGGAAGTGCTCATCGACCAGCACCCGACCTCGCTCGTGCGCCACGGCACCTGCTTCGAGATTCAGCAGGTCGCCGTTGGGCATCCGTCCCGTCGCCACCAGCAGCACGTCGACGTTGCCGTGCCCTCGGCTGGTGCTGGTCGCGAACTCCACGAGCACACCGTCGGGCATCGGACGGACGTTGGTCACCGTGGCGCCGAGCCGCAGATCGAAACGCTGCGCCGCCGCTCGGGTGAACGCCTCGGACACATCGTCGTCCTCGGCCCGCAGCAGCCGCTCGCTGCGGTTCACCAGCATCACCTCGACGCCCAGCGCCGCGAACACGTAGCCCAGCTCCGCAGCGATGTAGCCGCCGCCGAGCACCATCATGCGCTCCGGCAGCTCCTCCAGCCGCATCACCGTGTCGGAGGTGTGATACGGCGAGCGATCTAGGCCCGGGAATGGGGGAATGAACGGTCGCGCCCCTGCCCCGAGCACGACATGGCGTCCGCGGACGCGAGCAGTGCCGCCGTCGTTTAGCCGGACGTCCAGCTCACGGTCCCCGATGAAGCGAGCCTCGCCCTCATAGACGCAGACATTGGGGCACTCGGCCCCGTGGCGGTACTCCTTGCCGGCTTGCGCAATCGGGTCGATGCGCTCGAACACGCGATCCCGAATGGCCGGCCAGTCCGCACCCTGCGCAGACGCCGAGATGCCGTACACGCCGGCCGTTTCGACGGTGTCGACCACATCGGCCGCATACACGAGCATCTTGGAGGGGATGCAGCCCACGTTGAGGCAGGTGCCGCCGAACACGCCGCGTTCCACCAGCGCGATCGACCAGTCGTCGAACTCGGGACCGGGAATGGAGTTCGCGGAGCCGCTCCCGACGATGACGAGATCGAACTCGCCAGTGTCGCCGGCTTCGCCAGTCGCAGCGGTCCCGCCGGCTTCTCCAGCACCGCTTTCAGAGGGCATCACACCAGCGCCTGATAGACGAGGGGCTTCAGCTCGGTCCGTATCGGATGGACGCTGGAGGGCAGCAGCTGCGTCAGGAACACCACGGTGATGTCCTCGACAGGATCCACCCAGAAGGCCGTCGATGCGGCGCCGCCCCACGCGTACTCGCCTGTGCTGCAGACCGTCTTGGTCTTGGCGGGATCGAGCACGACCGAGAAGCCCAGGCCGAAGCCGACGCCGTCGAAGGCTGTCTCGGAGAACAGCGCTCGGCCGAACTGCGTGAGGTCCGCTCCGTCGGGCAGGTGATTGGACGCCATGAACGCGAGCGTGCGGGACCCGATGATGCGGGCACCGTCCAGCTCGCCGCCGTTGCGCAGCATCTGGGTGAAGCGGTGATAGTCCCCCATGGTGGATACCAAGCCGCCGCCGCCCGACAGAATCTTGGGCGGCGCCAAGTACGGCGAGGTACGCGGGTCGTCGATCAGCCGGCGCGCCAAGCCGGGATTGTCCGAGCGGTAGGTCGGCACTGAGCGGCCGGTGTTGCCCGCGCCAACGCGAGCCGCAAGCGCAGCCGTGGTGTAGTTGGCAGCGAATCGCTCGACTTCGCCTTCGGGCACTTGGAAGCCGGTGTCGACCATGCCCAGCGGCCCGGTGACGTGCTCGGTCAAGTAGTCGTCCAGCGCCTGGCCGGAGACGAGTTCCACGACGCGGCCCAGCACGTCGGTGGAGTAGCTGTAGTTCCACTCGCTGCCCGGGTCGAACAGCAGCGGCAGCGAAGCCAGCGCTTCGCAGGTCTCTTCCAGATTGCCGGGAGCGCCCCAGTTGAAGCCGTTGGCGCGGTACAGCTCGTCGACCACATTGGCGAAGTGGAAGTCGTAGGTGAGACCCGAGGTGTGGGTCAACAGGCTGTGAACGGTGATTTCGCTCGCGGGTTCTCGCGTCTGGTACTGGGCTGCGTTGCCGCCGGCGAACACTCGGGCGTCCGCGAACTCGCCGATCCAGCGTGACACCGGGTCCTTGAGCAGCAGCTTGCCCTGCTCGTAGAGCTGCATCGCAGCGATGGACACGATGGGCTTCGTCATCGAGTAGATGCGATAGATCGTGTCGGCGGTCACCGGCAACGACCGCTCGCAGTCCCTGTGGCCGTAGCGATGCGAGTACGCGATCTGGCCGCCACGGGTCAGCAGCACCGACACGCCCGGCAGGCGTCCGTCGTCCACGTAGCGATTCAGATGTGCCGCTATTCGCTGCAGGCGCTGAGCATCAAAACCCACCTCTGCCGGTTCGACAGCGGGCTCGACGGCCCGTGAGCCAGCCGAATCGCTGCGTGCTGTGCTGGTCGGCTCGCTGCTCGGCGTGTCGGATTCCATCGTTGCCCCCGATGCATTGTCGCTGCGAATCCGCAGGCTACGGCTCACCGCGATCTTGCTGCGTGCGTGCCGTGTCGGTGCTGCGATCACGGCCGCTTGCCGTCGCCGGCGAGTTCGGCAGCCGAACCGCGCGGAGCCTGCAGGCCACAGTTGACCCTGTGCTTCAGCCAACATCACGCATCAAACTACACAAAATATATGGTAAGAGACTCAAATTATCGCATTTGACACCGGCTGGTGGATGCGGACTAGAGTGCCGCTGGCGCAGCGGGCGACCGTGACGGCCGACCCGTTGCCTTGGGGTCATGGACGGCAACGGTCAAGCGAGGGAACGAAAGGCGGCACGATGGGGACGACCACCTACGTATTCGGCTTGTTTGCAGAGGGTGCCGATCTCAGCGTCGCATCGACAGTCGAGCAGCTCGAACGCGCCGGCTACACGCATCCCGCCGCAGTGGCCAACTCCGGTGTCCAGGCGCTCGTCTTCTCGCGTCGGGCGCAGCGTCTCGCCGATGCAGTGAGTGCAGTGGTGGCAGCGGCCGAGAGCATCTCCGGGCTCCGCATCGCCCGCCAGGCACGCAGCGGGTCCGTGGCCGTATTCCACGCGGACTCGCTGGAGTTCGCCACGGCCTGTGTGCTCGTCATGTCCACGGAACCCCACAGCACGGCTCAGCAGCGGGCACGTCACCGCAGCGTTCGTTGCCGGCAGACCGACACGCACGCGGACGCTCACACCGACGCACTGGGTGCGGCGAGCTGAACCGCTGCGCAGGCGGCAGCTGAGCGCCCGTAGGGTTGGGCGGCATGGCGATCGGCGGCGGGCGACATGGCGGGCAACATGGCGGGCGACATGGCTGACAGGCAACTGCATGGCTGACCGGCAACTGGTCTCGTGCTTGCTGCTCGTGCGGCACGGCGAGTCTGTCGCGATGGCCGAAGGACTCGTCGGAGGTCGCGGCGGATGTCGGGGGCTCACCGAGCGGGGGCGCGCACAGGCCAAGGCGCTACGAGACCGATTCGCCGCCGGCCGCGAACCCCAGGTAGACGCCGTCTACTCCTCTCCCCTGCCGCGTGCGCGCCAGACCACCGACATCGTGTTGCCAGCGCTGGGAACCGGGGCGGACTGCGGAAACCTGCCGGTGCATCTCCATGACGATCTCGAAGAGATGCGGCTGGGGCCAGCGGACGGCATGACGTGGCACGCCGCCCGGGAGCGCTTCAGATTCATCCCGTCGGTCGAACAGCCCTACACACCCGTGATTGACGGCGGTGAGAGCCGCGCCGGCTTTCGCCATCGCGTTGCACAAGCCCTCAATGACATCGCAGCGGCGCACCCGGCACAGACAGTCTTCGTGGGCTGCCATGGCGGTGTCGTCTCTGCGGCGATAGCCATGGCATTCGGCATCCCGCCGAGCCAACGCGGCGTCGGCGACGTCACCGAGGTGACCTCCATCACCGAACTGGAACTGCTCCAACGCCGCGGACGACACCGCTGGCAGCTGCGAAGATTCAACGACGCCGCCCATCTCGCGGTCCTCGAAGCAGCCTGAGCGGCGGTCTGGGCGTTCGCGAGAGACTGAGTCTGCGCCAGACAAGCAACCCACGGGAGGAACAGATGCTGGTCGAGCGAATCGAGGCGAAGTGGATCGACGCCTTCTCGTCGGTCTTCGAGCTGTGCGGCGTCGAACCGCCGCTGACGGCGGCCGTCTTGTCGGAGAGCCAAAGCCGGGCAGTGAACGTGAACCTGGCCGAGCTGGCTTTGGACCGGCTGGGCTGCCCGCCGGTTCACGTGGTGGTTCCCACGCCGCGCCAGTCGGCGCCGGTGCCGGTGCGATCCACGGGCGCTTCTGACGCCATCGCCGGCTCAGCAGCGGTGCTCGCCGCGCTCGGCGCAGTGGACTTCGTCGTGGACTGCACCGTGGAGGGGCTGCTGCACGCCCCGGAGCTGCCGAAGATCCTGGGCACCGGCACACGGATCTTGATGGTCTCCAACGAGCACCCGGAAGCGCTAGAACGCCTCGCGCCCACACCGCACCTCGAACCGAAGGTCAAGGCCGGCATCAAGCAGCTGATCGCGGCGTCGCAGATGCACGTGACCTCGGCCGCCGGCACCGATCTGGTCGTCGATGTCAGCGAGGCGCCGTGCGGCGGCGGCTGGGGCTACACCACGCGACCAGGAACGATCAGCCACTGGCCCGGCGGGCTCTGCTTGGCTTTCCCCAGCGCCAACACGGTGAACGGCACCATCGTGATGGACCGCGGCGACATGAACCTCACCTTCAAGCGCTACATCGAGTCGCCCGTGACGCTGCGCATTCGAGACGACTACGTCGTCGATGTCGAGGGCGAGGGCACGGACGCGGCGCTGTTTCGCAGCTACACCGATGCCTGGGGCGACCGCGAGGCCTACGCGACCAGCCATGTGGGCTGGGGCATGAATCCGGCGGCCCGCTGGGACACGCTGTCGATGTACGACCGGAGCCAGACCAACGGCACCGAGCAGCGGGCTTTCGCCGGCAACTTCCTGTACTCCACTGGCGCCAACGAGCACGCCGGACGTCACACGCTGGGCCACTTCGACCTGCCCATGCGCAACCACAGCGTCTTCCTCGACGGCGAAGCGGTGGTGGTCGACGGCGTGCTGCAAGGCGAGCTGGCCTGAGCCGAGCCGGTCTTCGAGCACCCGAGTCGAGCACCTGAGTCGAGAACCTGGCATGACGGGGCTCGGCGCCGACTTGGCTGCGCGTGTCGAGCGCTGGGCCGACCACCGCCCCGATGCGCCCGCCGTCGCCTTCGAAGGCATCGAGCACAGCTATCGGTCCTTCGCCGAGCAGATCGCTGCCACAGCCCGCTGGCTGGCCGGCGCCGGTGTGGGCGAGGGCGACCGCGTGGCGTGGCTCGGCCCGAATCGGCCCGCCGCGTTGCGGCTGATGCTCGGCTGCTCTTGGCTCGGCGCCGTCTACCTGCCGTTGAACTCGCGCTTGGCGCCGCCCGAGCATCGCTGGATTCTGCAGCACGCCGATCCCCGCCTGCTCGTGCTGGATGCAGCCTTCGAACGCCACGGCGCGAGCATCGAGGTGCCGTGCGAGACACAGGTGGTACCAGACGAGCCGGAGTGTTCCGATGCGCCTGGTGCGCTCGCGCCCAGGCGAGGCACCTCCGCGCACCCTGTGCTGCTCGCCTACACCTCGGGCACGACTGGGCATCCCAAGGGCGCCGTGCTGGATCAGGCGGCGATGGCAGCCAACGCCGTGAACGCGACGCATGCACACGATCTCACCAGCCGCGACCGGGTGCTCACCGCCATTCCGCTGTTCCATGTCGGCGGACTGAACATCCAGACGCTGCCGGCGTTGCTCGGCGGAGCATCAGTGCTGATTCAGCGCACATTCGACGCCGATCAGTTCCTCGCAGACGTCGAGCAGTGGCAGCCCACCTGGACGGTGCTCGTGCCCACGGCGCTCGCGGCGGTTGCGGCCCATCCTCGCTTCGCCACCGCAGACCTCAGCTCGCTGCACGGGATCATGACCGGGTCCGCGCCTGTGCCTGCGGCCACGACTGCGCCTTTCTTCGACCGGGGCGTGCCGGTCGGCCAGATCTACGGGTCCACCGAGACGGCCCCGATTGCAACGCACCTGCGCTGTGACCAGGCTGCCGCCCGTCCGGGCTCGTGCGGCAAACCCTCCACCATGTGTGAGGTGCGCATCGTCACCGACGCCGGGGACGACGCCACGCCAGGCCAACGCGGAGAGCTGTGGGTGCGTGGGCCGAGCGTGTTGCGGGAGTACTGGCGCGACCCGCAGGCCTCGGCTGAGGCGCTGCGCGACGGCTGGTTCCGCACCGGCGACATCGGTCACGTCGACCGCGACGGCTGGATGTACATCGACGATCGTCGTACCGACATGATCATCTCCGGCGGCGAGAACGTCTACCCCGCAGAACTGGAGGCGGTGCTGGCCCGCAGCGATCTGGCGCGAGAAGCGACCGTGGTGGGCGTGCCCGACGAGCGCTGGGGCGAAGTGCCCGTGATCGTGGCGGTGCCGCCGAGCGATCGCACCAAGACCAGTGGCGCCTGTGGCAACCAAGACCGTGCCAGCGAAGACCAGGCCGACCAAGACCGTGCCAGCCAAGACCGTGCCGACCAAGACCGTGCCAACGATGCCGCTGCATTGCTGCGCCTGTTCGACGGCCGGCTGGCACGATTCAAGCATCCCAAAGCCGTGTTCTGGACTGACGAATTGCCCAGGACAGCACTCGGCAAAGTCCGCAAACACGAGGTGCGTGCAATGCTCCGTGAGCAACAGTCGGCCAGCCCGCCCCGAGCGCGTTGCCTGTCCGGCGATGGCCAGTCCGCCCAGCGCCAGAATGTCCCCGATGTCAGGTGATGCCGTGCCGGCTGGCGTCGCCTTCATCGGCCTCGGCGTCATGGGCTACCCGATGGCGGGGCACCTCGCAGCCGCCGGCCACCGTGTCACCGTGTTCAATCGCACCGGAGCTGTGGCGCAGCGCTGGGCCGCCGAACACCACGGCACAGTGGCGGACACGCCGGCGCAAGCTGCCGAAGGGGCACAGTTCGTCTTCGTGTGCGTCGGCGCCGACGACGACGTGCGCGCTGTCGTCCACGACCGCAACGGCACGCTGTCGGCCATGGGCAGCCCCGCAGGCGCAGCAGCAGGCAGCTCAGCGGACAGCGCTGTCGGCAGCCCCGAAGAACATCCTGCGGGCGGCGGGGGCGCGATGCTCGTCGATCACACCACGGCGTCGGCAGGCCTGGCACGAGAGCTGGCAGCCGCCTGCGCCCGACGGGGGGTGGGCTTCCTCGACGCGCCCGTCTCCGGCGGCGAGGCCGGCGCCCGCAACGGTGTCCTGACGGTCATGTGCGGCGGCGAGGCCGGCGACTTCGAGCGCGCACGGCCGGTCATGGACGCCTACGCACGGGCCGTCACGCTGATCGGGCCGGCCGGATCGGGCCAGCTCGCCAAGATGGTGAATCAGATCTGCATCGCCGGCTTGGTGCAGGCACTGTCGGAGGGGCTCGAGTTCGGACGGCGCGCCGGGTTGGACCTCGACGCTGTGCTGAGCACGATCTCCCAGGGGGCAGCCGGCTCGTGGCAGATGTCCAACCGGGGCGCCACGATGACCGCAGACGAGTTCGACTTCGGCTTCGCCGTGGACTGGATGCGCAAAGACCTCGGCATCGTGCTCGCCGAGGCGCAGCACAACGGCGCTCCCCTGCCGGTCACCGCGCTGGTGGACCAGTTCTACAAGCGCGTCCAGGAACTCGGCGGAGGCCGCTGGGACACCTCCAGCCTCATCGCGCTCCTGCGCCCATCCAGCTGATCGGAATGCCCAGGTCGTGCTGCTCGTGCTCCGTTGCACATGCCGTGCTGCCCATGCCGTGCTGGGCCCGCAGGGTGTCAACGGGTTGTCGACCGGCTGAGCTTCCGGAAGAGGCGTGGCGTTCGCAAGATGCGCGTTGGCATCCAAGTTGTGACCCCAAGTTTGGACCTCAGTTGTGACAGTCTGACATCAGCAGCACAAATTGGCGCAGTGTCTCTGGGCCAAACTGCGAGTTGCAGCTTCAACCGTCTCGGCCGACGATGACAGGAGCGAGACGAGTGACGTAGCTCGCAGGGGGTCAGTCCGTGACGTTCATCGGCGAGTGGACCTTCGACGACTACCGTGCCGGGGTCACGCCGTTGCCTGACCCGAATCTGGCCTGGAACACCTACGGCACCGGCCTCGCCAGTGTCGGACGCGACGGCCGCCCCGAGCCGTCGCAGGTGCCCAGCCCAGCGCATGACCAGCTGCTGGTACGCGTCGATGCCGTCGGATTGTGCTATTCGGACGTGAAGCTGATCCGACTCGGCGCCGACCATCCCAAGCTCTATGGACGCGACCTCGCCGCAAACCCCACGCGCTTCGGCCACGAGGCCACGGTCACGGTCATCGATGTCGGCGACGGCCTCACGCCCCGGTACAGCAAGGGAGACAGGCTGGCCATCCAACCAGACATCTATGAGGACGGACGGCACAACTCCTACGGCTACACGATCCCAGGCGGCCTCATCCAATACCACCTCATCGGCCCGGAGATCCTCGACGGCGACGACGGCGCCTACGTGATCGACGTCGATGAACGCCTTGGCTACGCCGAAGCCGCCTTGTCGGAGCCTTGGGCCTGTGTGGAGGCCGCATACACACAGCGCCGTCGCCTCTGGCCGCTTGACGGCGGCACCGTGTGGATCATCGGCCATCCGCACGACCAGCGCAGCTACGACTTCGGCCAGTCGCTGCGCGGGGCTGCCCGGCTCGTGCTGACCGGTCTTGGCACTGGGGTGCGCTCCTGCGCTCAGGCAGCGGCGAGTGTCGATGTCACTGCAGTCGTGGCCGACGATGCGGCCCCCTCGGACTATGCGGCTCTCGCCGCAGAAGTCACCCGCGGCACCGGTTTCGACGACATCATCATCCTCGACCCTTCGTCTAGCGACCAAGTGACGCAGGCCGCCCGTTGCATGGCCTTTCGAGGCACGCTCAACTTGGTGGGCGAGCAGCCTCTCGACGGTCTGGCGGAGATCGACTTCGGCCGCCTTCACTACGACTACACGGCCTTTGTCGGCACGCGTGGCACCGATGTGACGGCCGCATACGGCGAGGCTCGCAACCGCTGCGACCTGCGCTCCGGCGGCGTCACCGTGTTCGTGGGCGCCGGCGGGCCGATGGGCCAGATGCACGTGCAGCGTGCCATCGAGAAGGCCGATGGGCCGTCGGTCATCGTGGGCGTCGATCCGGACGCCGAACGACTCAGCGTCCTGGAGGCATCATTGGGCACGCTGGCCGAGCGAGCCGGCCGCCGCCTCGTCTTGGTCGATCCCGGCACGCCCGACGCCCGTGGCGGCAGTGTCGAAGAGATCGTCGCCGGCCTCACCGGCGGCGCCGGTGCGGACGATGTCGTGGTCACCGTCCCCGTCGCGTCAGTGATGGCGAGCGCGTCACGCCTCATGCGACCCGACGGGATGCTGGTGCTGTTCGCAGGGGTGGCGCATGGCACGACAGGTCCGCTGGACATGAGCCGCGTCTACTTGGGCAACGCCCAGTACACCGGCACGTCGGGCTCCACGATTGGAGATCAGGCACTGGTGCTCGACAAGACCGCCGGCGGAACGCTCTCGCCGGCATTGAACGTTGCGGCAGTCGGAGGGATCGAGGCCGGCCGGGACGGTATGGAGGCAGTGCTCGAAGGCCGCTTTGCCGGCAAGGTCGTGATCTTCCCTCAGGTCAGCGGCGTCCCACTTCTCGGGCTGAGCGAGCTGGGAGCACAGTTCCCCCACATCGCACAAGCGCTCGGAGACAGAGGCGAGTGGACAGCTGAGGCCGAGCGGCGCCTCATTGAGCGCCACATCGCCACAGCGGGAGTCAGCGCCGCGGCACCCTCGGCCGACGACGAGGCTGCCGTAGATCGGTGATCACCACGCTCACCGCTCATCCGAGCATCGACCGCACGCTGCGGGTGACTCGGCTGGAGCGAGGCGGCTTGATGCGGGCTTCGTCTGTCCTCGTCGAGTGCGCCGGAAAGGGCGTGAACGTGGCCCGGGCGCTCGCGGTCAACGGCCACGCAGCTCGAGCTGTGCTGCCTGCTTGCGACGACGACGCAAGGGCCTTTGCCGCGTTGCTGCACGCAACCGGCGCCGACATCTGCACCGTGAGCATTCGCGGCCGTACCCGCACCGCCATCACCCTCATCGAGCCCGACGCCACGATCACGAAGATCAACGAACCCGGTCCGGCGTTGCATGCATCCGAGTGCGAGGCGCTCGTGGCTGCCGCCGTGTCCGCCGCCCGAGATTCCCAGTGGCTGGTAGCCAGCGGCAGCCTGCCGCCGGGCGCGCCGCCCGACATGTACGCCAAGCTTGCTGCGGCCTTGCCCGCAGCGCGTGAGCAGCTCGTGGCCGATACCAGCGGCGGCGCACTCGCCTCGTTGGTCGGCATTCCGTGCGCCGTCGTCAAGCCCAATCTCGCCGAGCTGGCCGAGGTAGCGGGTCGAGCGCTTCACACCGTCGGGGAGGTCATCGACGCGGCCCAGTGTCTGCGCGGCAAAGGCTGGGGCACCGTGCTCGTCAGCCTGGGTCGCAACGGCTGCGTACTCATCGATGACGAGGCGACCTATGGAACCGTCCGCGTTCGTGCGGTGTGCAACTCCGTCGGTGCGGGCGACGCCCTGCTAGCCGGATTTCTGTCTGCAGGAGGGCGCGGTGCCGCCGCGCTCGGCGAAGGGCTGGCGTGGGCTGGGGCGTCGATCCGGTCCGAAGGCACCGTCGGTCCCACGGTGCTCGAGCATGATCGGCGGGCGGTGACGCTGGCCGAACGGCCCCCGCACGGCCTGCCCATCGGAGGTTCAGCATGACACCGGCGTTTCCTCTGCCCATCTCGGAGATGTTCCGTCGAGGAATCGTGGGGTACGCAAAGAACGTCGTGCCGCTGACCGCGGCCGCTGCTGCCACGTTCGCGGTGTACGGCGTGTTTCGAGCCGCAGCGAGCACTCGACACAGCGCTGTCGGCGCAATCGTCTTGGACCTGGTCGGGCTGATGCTGGCCGGCACTGTCTCGCTTCCGTGGTTTGCCTATGCGCTCGATGCCGCCCGCGCCAGACCCGTGAACATGCTCGGCCCGCTGCGCAATGGCGGCTCATTCGTTGCCCAGCTCGTGTGCTCGTTCTGGTTCTGGGCGGCCGTCCTGCTCGGGGCGCGCTACCTGTTCGGCATTCCGTCGCTGATCGCCGCACTCTTCTACGGGTTCTATGGCTATGTGGTCGCTGACCGGGCCGCGAAGGGCGGCCTGAGCGCATTGGGCACCAGCGTTCGCCTCGGCACCAAGCGCCGGGTGGCGTTGTTCGCGATCATGACGCTGTTCATCGTGTTCAACTTCCTTGCGGCGATTCCCTTGGGGTACGGCGTCACGGCCCTGACGGTCGCTGGAACCGTTGCAGCCGGGCTGGTCACCTCCAGCATCACGGTTGTCGCTTGGGCTTGTCTCTACGACGCTCTCCGCGACTGCTTGGGCGAGCAATGACTTCGCGCGGCGAGCTGCTGATTGCAGGCACTGCGGCGTCTGCGGGGGTTGCCGTCGGTCCTGCGGTAGTGGTGGACACGGTGCGGTCAGCGGCGGCCGGCGATGCAGTGCCGCCGCTCGACGACTCCGAGCCGATTGCCGCGTTGCGTGCAGCGATCGCAGATGCGGCCCGCCAACTCCGGTCGCTGCGGGACGCCGCCCGCGCCGCGGAGCGGACCGAAGCGGCCGATGTCCTCGAAGCACAGGCACTCATGGCCGAGGATCCCATGCTCGTCGACGCGGCCACCGCAGCACTCCGCAACGGCGCAAGCCTCGGTGCCGCACTGGTCAGCGCCGCCGAGGAGATCTCCGGCCTGCTGGCCTCCATTGACGACCCCTACATCGCAGCGCGGTCTGCCGACGTGGTCGAGGTGGCCGACCGGGTGCGGCAACGGCTTGCCGGACTCGACTCGCCGGATCTGGGCAGTATCGAGACGCCGTCGGTGCTGGTGGCAACCGCGCTCACAGCAGCCGACACCGCTGTGCTCGACCCCGAGAAGGTACTTGGCATTGTGACGGAGGCAGGAGGGCCGACGAGCCATGTTGCCATCATTGCGAGGTCACTCGGAGTGGCAGCCGTGGTGGCGGCGAACGGGGTCGTCGCCGGCGTTCGCACTGGCGATACGGCGGCCATCGACGGTGCTACGGGCGAAGTGGCGATACGTCCCCGACCCGCCACGGTCGCGGATTTCGCTGCGAGACGCGCCGCGGCTGAGGCGGCCGTCGTCGCTGCCGAGCAGTTTCGAGGGGTGAGCATCGCCCTCGACGGCCGCCCGATCCAGGTGCCGGCCAATGTCGGTTCGCGCGACGATCTCGAGCGGGCCGTCGCGGTCGGCGCCGAAGGCGTGGGTCTGCTGCGCACCGAGTTCTTGTTCCTTGATCGCGCCGAGCCGCCAAGCGAGGACGAGCAGGCCGACTTCTACTCGTTTGCCGCCAGTGCCTTCAGCGAGCCTGTCGTCATCCGCACCTTCGACATCGGCGGCGACAAGCCGGCGCCCTACCTCGATGTCGCCACCGAGGACAATCCGTTCCTCGGCGTGCGAGGGGCTCGTCTCTACCGTCGACACCCGGAGACCTTTGCTGCCCAGGTGAGGGCGATCTTGCGGGCGGCCGCGGCCGGCGAGGTGCATCTGATGCTGCCCATGGTTTCCACCGTCGAGGAGATCGCCGCGCTGCGGCGCATCATCGAAGGTCAAGCCCGGCAACTGGACGCGCAGGGCAAACCCCACGCGCTTCCCCCGGTCGGGGTCATGGTCGAGGTGCCGTCGGTAGCACTCACGGCCGACAGATTTGCGAACTGCGTCGACTTCTTCTCGATCGGCACCAACGACTTGACCCAGTACGCCATGGCCGCCGACCGCACGCATGCGCTGCTCGACGGCTTGCAGGATCCGCTGCATCCGGCGGTGCTCGCGCTCTGCGCGCTCACGGTGGCATCAGCGCAGCGGCACGGCATCGGCGTCTCCGTGTGCGGCCTGGCTGCCGCAGATCCGCTGGGCGCCGCAGTGCTTGCCGCCATGGGCGTCGGCAAGCTGTCGGTCGACGCCCGACAGGTGAACGCGATCAAGTCGGTCATCGCCTCCATGGATGCCGCGGCAACCAGCGGCATGGTCGATGCGGCCCTGCAAGCAGCAACGGCTGCCGATGTGCGCCGCATCGTCGGCGCGGCCTTGGGCTGCACATGAGCGTCACGCTCGACACCCGCGTCATCCGGATCACCCGGTGGCTACTCGCACAGAGCGGGCCGAGGAGCACGGCGGATCTCGCCGCAGATCTGGGTCTCACACAGCGGGTGGTGCGCTACCGCCTCGGCCACATCGAGCGCTACCTGCGCACCTGCGACGCAGAGCTGGTGCGCAAGCGCGGGCTCGGACTCGTGATCGAGGCATCGCCGGCGACTCGGGCGCAGATCATCGAAGCCCTTGGCTCGGTGTCGAGGCCGCCGAGGGTCTATGCGCCCGAAGAACGGCTCCGCATCCTGTTGGCGGCCATGTTGTGGGCTGCACCTGCCGGCACGTCCCTGGACGAACTCCATCTCGAGCTGGCAGTGTCCAAGACTTCGGCGCGGCGCGACCTGCGGGCGTGCGAGCCGTGGCTGGAGCGCAACGGCCTGCCGCTGGTCCGCCGTCCAGGTCACGGGGTGTCTGTAGTCGGCACCGAGCGCCGTGTCCGCCAGGCAATCGTGCAGCTCATCTTGGAGGCGATTCCCTCCGAAGTGCTGCGCCTCCAGCTCCTTGATGATCCTTCGGCTCGCCAACAGGCCGCCGCCCGTGTTCCGGTGGGCCTGCGCGAGCGATTCTTCAACCTTCCGCTGGCGGAAACCTTGGCGATCGTGCGGGCCAGCACGCTGGGGCGAACGCTGACATCAGACCACAGCGACACGGTGTTTGCGCTGTTCCTAGCGGTCTCAGCAGCCAGAATCCGAGAGGGTCACACCGTCACTGTCGAAACCGGCTTGCACCGATCGGTCATGGACCATCCCATTGCACAGAGCGTCGCCGGCATTGTTCCGAGTCTCGAGGAGCTTGCAGGCACGTCCGTGGCAGCCGAAGAGGTCGCGGCCGTCACCGAGTACCTGCTCGGCCTAGACGCACTCGACGCAGCCAAACCGGAGTCGTCGGCCATCGGTTCCGAGCTTCTCGATGAAGTCATGGGCATCGCCGGCGCGCAGCTGCACTCAGCGCTCACCGACGACACGGAGTTGAGGAACGGGCTGTCCTCGCACCTCGAACGGCTCAGTGTCCGAGTTCGCTATGGCCTGCCGATACACAACCCGCTGCTGCGGGAGGTTCGTCAGCGGTACCCCGAGGTTCACGCAGTCGCTGCCGAGATGGCCAAGCCTGTGGAAGCTGCCATGGCGGTCCCCATCGCCGAGGACGAAATCGGCTTCATCACCATGTATGTGTGCGGTGCGATGGAGCGGGCCCGTCTGCGGCCGCGGCGTCGGGCGCTGGTCGTGTGCCCGAGCGGTATGGCGACGGCGTGGGTGCTCGTCTCTCGAATCCAAGCCGAGTTCCCGCAGTTGGACCTCGTAGAGGTGCTGTCGGAGCGGGGCTACGAGGAACTCCCCCATGACGACTTCGACTTGGTGATCTCCACGGTTCCCGTTGTCGACCGCAGGGTGCCGGTCGTCGTCGTCAACCCGTTGCTCTCAGCCGGCGACGTCGTCCGCGTGGCCCAGCAAGTCTAGCCAGCGCTCGATGCGCAGTCAGACTTTCCGGCGGGGCGAGTCAGCGTTCTTGAGGACGCGGCCGTCGGCATCGAGGATGCCGACCTTGGACCCAAGCGACAGCGGATTGGCCCCGAAGAGGTCCTCGCGGTTGATGGCCACCCAGCGGTAGCCGTCGATCTTCTTGGCCCGCTTGAATGCTCCCTTCAGCTCTGAGACCTCCGCAGCGATCACGATGTAGCCCCGCTCAAAGACGACATCCGCGACTCCGGAGGCATCCGGAGTCGCGCCGACCGAAGCGGCCAACGCGGCGACAAGCGCGTCGTGGTCGAGACGAGCCATGTCAGCTGTCCGCCGTGAGGATCGCCACGACGGTCTCCATGGCTGCACCGGCGTCGGGACCCTCAGAGATGATGCGTGCTTCGTCGCCCGGACCGGCACCCAGAGCCAGCAAACTCATGATGCTCGCTGCATTCGCTGTCTTGGCACCGACTTGGATGCGCACATCGGCATCGAGCTCCTTGATTTTCTCGACGAGCACTGCGGCTGGACGCGCGTGGAGTCCGTGACTGTTGGTGATGACCAGTTCTTGCTCCATGGGCTCGCCTCCCCTCACGCTGCTTCGTCTCGCGACTCGGATTCGCTGTCGCTCGGCCGCCCGTGGTCGCGACCCAGTCGCCGTATGTGCTCAGTCGTCATCGGACGGCACTGCGCTCAGACATTCGTAGATGCTCGCAGCGTCATCGACTTGCGCGAGCTCGCGGCAGAGCTCCTCATCCTGGAGCACCGAGGCCAGCTGCGACAGCACGCGCATGTGATCGTCGCCCACGGCCGCGAGTCCCACGACGAGATGAGCTGTGCCACAGCCTCCCCAATCGACGCCTCGCGGGTATTGGGCGACGACGACGCCTGTCGAGCGAATGTACTGCTTGCTCTCCAGCACCCCGTGCGGAAGGGCGACGCCGTTGCCCAGATAGGTGGACACGACCCGCTCGCGCTGCTTCATGCCCTCGATGTACTCCGCTGACACCGAGCCGCGGCACACGAGCAGGCGTCCCGAGAATTCGATCGCTTCCTCCATGGAGTCGGCGCTGCACGCCATCACGATATCCGTCGGGGTCAGAACCGTTCCAAGTCCCCCGTCCACGGCCGCCCTACACCCGGGAGGTCACAGGTTCGCCCGCCGCGAGCTGCGCGACCAGCTTCTTCACCGCAGGGTCGTTCATAAACAGCGTGAACGGTACGACCACTGCGTTGGGCACCTTCGCCCGAGCCTGTTGTGCCAGACCCTTGTGTACGACGACCACGTCAGCTTCATCGGTCAGCTGCCCGACCGGTGTATGCACCACCGAGATGTCGAGCTTCGCCTTCTTCACCATCTTCTTCAGCTGGTTGGCACCCATCAAGCTGCTGCCCATCCCCGCCTCGCAGGCGAAGACGATGAGCTTCACCGCATCGGCAGCCTTCGTCACTCTGTTCGTCACTGTTGACCTCCGCAGGTCGGCAAGCTGAGCTTTCTCGTTGCATCTCATTCTGAGCGGCCAGTCACGGGCACCACCGTGCTCGCGGACTCTAGGCCGAAGCGGCGTGGCGTCAGCCGCGACCGCTCCGGCTTCGACAGGCTGCATCGACTGGGAAGCCGACGCAACCCACCGTGCCATCAGCCCATGGGCACGCCTTCCATGGCATCGGCTACAGAAGTGTCGTCGTCTTCGGTGTCGTCAATCTCTGCGACCGGGAACAATCGCAAGAGGATGCTGCCAACGAAGAACGCCGCCGCTGCACTGACGGCCATGCCGAGATACACGCCTGCTGCCGCTGCGCCGCTCGAAGGCGTGAGCGGCAGGTAGGCAAAGATGCTCCCTGGAGACGGCGGACCGGTCAGACCGGCATCGAAGATCACGAAGACGATGTCGGCGAGGATTCCGCCGGCCCACATGGCACCGATCATGACTGGGTTCATCAGGACGTACGGGAAGTAGACCTCATGGATGCCGCCGAAGAAATGAATGATGATCGCTCCGGGGGCGGACAGCTTGGCCAAACCCTGGCCGGCGAACCAGTAGGCCAGCAGCAATCCCAGGCCAGGTCCGGGGTTGGACTCCAGCATGAAATAGATGGACCGGCCGGTTTCGGTGACATCGATGGCACCGAGGGGTGTCAGCACGCCGTGATTGATGGCGTTATTGAGGAACAGCACTTTGCCGACCTCGATCGGCAGGTCCATCAGCGGCAGCAGGCCGGCGTCGCTGATGCCTTCAACCATGTTGCCGAACATCTCAGCGAGGGTCGACACGATCGGCCCGATGACGATGTAGCCGAGCATCGCCATGAGCACACCGGCGATGCCCTGAGAGAAGTTGTTGAACAGCATCTCGAACCCGGCCGGACGCCTGTCCTCCAGCCACTTGTCGATCTCTCTCATCACCAAGCCGGCAAGGGGCCCGATCAGCATGGCACCGAGGAACTGCGGCGGATCGCCCGTAGCACCGGAGGCCAGCTCGAACGAAGACCCTCCGATGACGCCCAGCAAGGCTACTGCTGCGAGAACGCCTCCTCGGTGGCCGTGTATCAACTTGCCGCCGGTGTAGGCCACGAGAATCGGGAGCAGAAATTTGATCATGGGAGCGACCGTGTTGTCGGTGATCGCACCCCAGTCCCAATCGAGGCTGGTCTTGGCCAGCCATCCCCTGGGAATGAACAGTGCCGTGATGAGCCCCCAGGCGATGAACGCACCGATGTTCGGTATGACCATGCTCGACAGGAAGCCGCCGACACGCTGAACGCGTTGAAGCATGCGCCCGTCCCCCCTTGTGTGTTGAGATAAAGACAACCGCGTCGTGTTGCGCGATACCGGAGTATCTGCGATCTCGGCATCTTCAGCAACTCCCAATACGGCACCGCAGGAATACGACATTTCGGCGCGCAGCAGTGCTCCAGGACAGGGCCGGCCCAGAGCTCGTCGCCAGAACACGTCGAAGATGCTCGAGCCCAGCGCCTCGGTCAGTAGCGTTGAGTCCCGTGGCATACAGCGACCGCGTCCTGATGGGGCCTGGGCCTTCGAACCCGTACCCAGAAGCGATGGCGGCGTTTGCCCGGCCGGTGCTCGGGCATCTCGACCCTGAGTTCCTCGCTCTGCTCGACGAGACCAACGAGCGGCTGCGGGCAGTCTGGCAGACCGGCAACTCGCTGACGTTTCCGATCAGCGCCACCGGCTCAGCAGGCATGGAAGCGGCGTTCTGCAACTTCGTCGAACCCGGCGACACCGTGGTCGTCGGCGTCAACGGCGTGTTCGGCTCTCGCATGTGCGACGTGGCTGCGCGCTGCGGGGCCGAGGTCGTGGCGGTGAACGAGGAGTGGGGGCGCGCCATCGACCCGCAGCGTCTGCTCGACGCCCACCCGTCGCCGAAGATCATCGCCGTCGTGCATGCGGAGACCTCCACCGGCGTGCGCAACGACATCGCACCCTTGGGCCGGCACACGGGCGACGCGCTGCTGCTGGTGGACTGCGTGACGTCGCTGGGCGGCATCGAAGTCGCTGCCGACGACTGGGGCATCGACATCGCCTACAGCGGCACGCAGAAGTGTCTCGGCGTGCCGCCGGGGCTCGCGCCGCTGACCGTGAGCGAACGGGCGCTGGAGGCGTTGGTAGAGCGGCCCCAGAGCTGGTATCTGGACCTCAACATGATCCGGGCCTACGTGGCCGGCGAGGGCGCCCGCGCCTACCACCACACCGCGCCGATCTCGATGCTCTATGCGCTCCACGCCGGGCTGGGCGCGGTGCTCGAAGAAGGTCTCCCCAACGCGTGGGCGCGCCATCAGGCCTGCGGCGACGAGCTGCACACTCGCCTGCCCGAACTCGGCTTCGAGCTCTGGGCCCAGGAGGGCCACCGTCTGCCCCAGCTCACCACCGTCACGCTGCCCGACGGCTTCGACGACGCGGCAGGCCGCCGCTGCTTGCTCGAGCGCTACGGCATCGAAGTGGGCGGCGGGCTGGGTCCGGTCGCCGGCAAGGTGTGGCGCATCGGCGCCATGGGCCACACTGCTCGGCCGCGCAACGCGGAGATGCTGCTGGGAGCGCTCGAAGAACTCGTCAAAGCCTGAGCTGGCCGTGTTGGCTGAGCCGGCTGCAGTGGCTCGCTGACGTGTCAGTCAGGGCGATGTCAACCGCTCGTCCGGCTGTCGTCAGTCTCCCGGTACAACACCGTTGGTCAGGCTGTGGTCATTCAGGCGGTGGGATGCAGCTCCAGCAGCTCTTGGCCGAGTGCTGCACGGTAGGTGTTGTGGAAGTGGTGCAGCGCCGGCTCGTTGCGCCCGAACACGACGTGCTCCAGCGCCCCGCTGTTGGCTGAGAGCTGCTGGCTGGCGCTCATCACGTAGTCCTCGTCGCGGATGACGGTGCCGAAGCCTCGCGATGCCTCAGCGAAGAAGTCGATCTCGGCCTCGTCGCGCGCGATGCCTGGCCGCAGGTAGAAGGAGATCTGGCTGGTGTGCCGGCCGGGGTCGTCCGGGTGGGGGTACGCCCGCACCAAGAACAGCACCTCGCGCGACGGGATCAGCTGGACGTTCGGAAACAGCCAGTACACGGGCAACCCGTAACGGGTGATGTTCCACTCCGACGGCGGCCGCTGGCGGGCTTCCTCGATGACGCGGCGGCACAGAATGAGCCGGTGGTGGCGCCCGAACTCGTCGTAGCACTGCACGTTGCCGTAGAAGTCGTTGGACAGCGTGTCGACGTGCAGCACTGGGAAGTGGTACGTCTCGCCGAAGGTGTCCATGGCCAGCTTCCAGTTGCATTCCACGGAATAGGCATCGCCGCCCAGCCACGCCAGCGCGCCGAAGTCCCACCCGGCGAGGTCCGCGGTCAGCTCGGCGCCCAAGAGCGCTTCGGGGTCGAGCACGCCGTCGGGCCGTGGATGCACCCACAGCAGTCCGCAGTGCTCCGCCGCCGGGAGTTCCACCAGGCCCAAGTCGTCGCGGTCCAGCTCCCCGAAGTGCTCCGACTTCGGCAGGCCGCAGAGCGCACCGTCGGCGTCGTAGGTCCAGTTGTGGAACGGGCAGGCGAACCTGCGCTTGCGGCCGCGCGCCTGGGATTCGAGGACCACGCCGCGGTGGCGGCAGGCGTTCACGAATGCCCGGAACCGGCCACTGGGCGAGCGAACCAGCAGCAGCGGCGTGCCCAGGTCGTTCTGCGTCACGAACGAGCCGGGCTCGGGCAGGTCGCCCGACAATCCGACCAACTGCGGATGCGTGTCGAAGAACTCCCGCCGCTCGATGGCGGCGAGTGAGCGATCGGTGTAGGCGGTCGTGGGGTTGTAGCGAACGCCGCCTGCGTCGACGTTGGTGCCCGAGTCGAGCCGGGCCAGCAGGGTCTTGATGTGGCTGATCTGCTCGGCGTGGTCCACGGCGTCAGCCCTGATTCATCGACTGCGCCAAGACGGCGAAGCCGTCGGTGCTCTCGAGGCGCAGACCGACAACCTGCTGGTACTCCGCAGAGTCGTACCACGCCTTGGCCGCTGCAGTGTCCTCGAACTCCAGGATGACTGTTTGGGGGCCGGGCGGCGTGCCTTCGATGGACTCGGCCGCGGCGTCGAAGGCGATGACCTTGGCACCCGCCGCCGCAACGGTCGGCACGGCGCCTTGCTGGTAGCGCCGGTAACCGTCGGCATCGTTCACGCTGTACTGAGCGACGAAGTACGCGGGCATGGCGGCAGTATGCCACTTGATGCCACTCGCACACGGCGACCCGAGACCGTGAGATGCTGCACGCTACGCTCCGTGCGCATGCCGGACGGCCCCACAACGGCAAGCACAGACGGCAACCCCTTTGCGCCATTTCGCGACGCGCTGATGCTGCGTCTCGACTCCGTGACCGCCGCCGGCCGGCGGACGCACTACGTGACGCCATTTGTGACCGACGGCAGCAGGCTCTGCGTGTTCGAAGAACCCGGCGACCGCAGCGATGCGCTGGAGCAGCTGCTGGTGGGCAACCGCACCACCATCAGCTCGGTGGCGACTGGCGCGCTGCGAATCTGCGCCGTGGGCCGTCTGCCGTCCGGCGCTGACGAAGCGTGGGCACGCGATGCCTGCGCCGAGCGGTTCTGCTACGACCAAGCTCTGCAGGATCTCGCCCAGCTCGGCGGCCTCGTGAGCCTGCACCCCGCCTGAGCACCTTGCCTGTGGCGACTGAGGTGCCGAAGCCGCATCGGCGCAGCGAAGCCGACAAGCCCCACCGCACGCACGGCAGCCCGCGGCCCCTCACCCCCACCCAGCGGCCCGGCGTGGTCGATCCCACGACCGGGCGCCCACGACCTAGCGTGTGGGCCTAGCGTGTGGGCGATGCGCACAGCAATCGGCTTTGGAGGTCCGGCTTCGGGCCGCCGGCGCGACTGGGAAGAACAGGTCGAGTTCTTGCGCGAGGCCGAACGGCTCGGCGTGGACATTCTCTGGTCCGCTGAAGCGTGGGGCATGGACGGTGTCAGCACGCTGGCCTATCTCGCTGCGGTGACCCACCGAGTACAGCTGGGCACGGGCATCTTGCAAATCTCGGCGCGCACGCCGGTTATGACGGCCATGACAGCGCTCTCGCTGGCAGCACTCAGCGGCGACCGATTCATCCTGGGGCTGGGCGTCAGCGGACCGCAGGTAGTCGAGGGCCTGCACGGGGTGCGTTTCGCTGACCCGCTCGGGCGTCTGCGTGAAACCGTCGACATCGTCCGCCAAGCCTTCGCCGGCGACAAGATCAGCTACGCCGGGCGCCACCACAGCCTTCCGCTGCCCGACAGCGGCGGCAAGTCGCTGCGGCTGGCTCAGCCCGCCAACGACACCATCGAAATCTGGCTGGCCACGCTGGGACCCAACTCGCTGCGTTACACCGGCGAGGCAGCAGACGGCTGGGTCGGCACCTGTTTCGTGCCGAGCAGCCCCGAAGCCACTTGGGGGCACGTGCTCGCAGGCGCAGCGTCCGCAGGTCGAGCCCCCGGTTCGGTGACATGCCAAGTCGGCGGCGCAGTCGAGTTCGGCGACGATCTCGATGCCCTCATCGCACCGCGTCGGCCCGGCATCGCCTTCACGCTGGGAGCGATGGGGTCGGCCACTGCCAACTTCTACAACGACGCTTACCGGCGCGGCGGCTTCGAGCACGAATGCCGCTCAGTGCAGCGCCTCTGGCTCGACGGCGACCGGGCGGGCGCTGCCGCAGCTGTGCCGGACCGACTCGTCACCGAGACCAACTTCTTGGGCACGCCGGCGCAGGTCGCCGAACAGGTGCGCGCCTACCGCGACGCTGGCGCAGACGTTCTGCGGCTGCAGCCGGAAGGCACGACAGCCACGGACCGGTTGGAAACGCTCGCCCAGATGATCGACATCGTGCAGACAGTGAACGCCGAGCCCGTTGCGCGGTAGGCCTTGATCCCACTCGGCTGATCTCATTCGGCTGATGTCACCCAACGAAGAGCCGAGTGGGTGGGTCATTTTCTGAACTTGTCCGGGGCGATGTAGCTCTGGGCCTCGGTGACCTTGAACGGCACGTCGATGAGGGGCTGCAGTACCTCGACGATCAGGTCAAACCAGCGATTCAGCGACAGCAACGACCGCTGCGGGACCAACGGGTCGTGTATGCCGATCTCCAGCACACCGGCCTCATGGTCGACCCAGGTCCAGGCCACGGCGTCGGCCAGCTCGATGCTCTGCGGCGGTATCTCGTAAACGTCACGAGGCAGGAACACGCCGCGGCCATCCGCGAACTGTCGCTGCGCTGTCATCAACACAGCAGCGCTCTCCGGCGCGCCAGTACGCACTTCGAGGTAGTCGTGCGCGCCAACGAGTTCCTGTGTCTCGGTGCTCGGCACATCGTCTCCCGCAAGGGCGACCCAAGCGGTCATACGTCCGCCCTGATTGGGAAGTTCGCCCTGATTGGGATCGCTGTGCTCCAAGCCGAAGCCGGCTACTCGCTCCTGCTCAAGGTTCAGAATTTGCTCGACTGCCTGCTCCAGCACCGGAAGTTGAGCAAGGCGGCGATGGGCCTCTTTCTGCGGAATCCGCTGCGCAAAAGCGTATGATTCGACAGCGCACATGGGGTAGTCGAATCTGCCAGGGATGCGGCCGCACGGACTCACGTAATTGCTCAACACTTTCGGATAGCCACCGCAGCGTTCACTGCGCAGACCGCCTAAGGGCCCACTGATTTCGACTCGCTGTGCGTCGTCACCTACTCCGATCGGGCCCTCGCGCCAATCAGGCCCGTGTACCCAGATCTCCAGCGAATCAGGGTCAAACTGGACCCAGCCGCGCGGTAACACCATAACGTACTGGCGTCGGAGCTGCTCGGGGGGCAGGCCCGAATAGCGGTACTCGCTCGTCATATCACCGTCCACGATGATGTAGAGACAGCGGCCTTCGAGACGCGGCTTGCCGAGAGCGCTGATGTCGGCCCAAGATTGGTGCGGTATCGGCTCGTACATCTCGTCGAAGTCTGCCCACGGCAATGGCAGCACAAGATCCTTCCGCGGCGCGAACGGCACCGACGTAGTTGACGCAGTCCAAGGACTGCCGTCTGCACCATCTGCGAGCGTTCGGGCGCCTGCAGCCCCGGGTATCGAAACGCTACCAGTCGCCTCCGGCGTACTTGTTGACGACGGAACTTGTAAGTTCGGCAGCGCGTCAGGAGAGTGGTCTGTGGCCGGCTCCAGATCGCCTGTTCCGGACTGACCGACTGAACAAGCCGTCGTCAGAAGCAATACGGTAATCAGCACGCTCGGGAACATGGTTCGACTACACACCGCAGTCCTGACGGAAGTCACCCGAACGACCACCAAAGACGGTTTCGGTCGACATGCTCCAGCTGCAGTTCTCGAGACCAACATCGGACGCCTTAGTTCACACTCAATGGACCGAAGGTGAGCACTTGCACGCCAAGAAATCTCTCGACTTCGCGTATCGCGCTGAAATAGATTGCTACGTTGGTCTTGTCACAGTCGTTGCCCGAATCACTCCCATTGTGAATGCCGAACGCCGTCGAACGGTGCCTCAGATGCAATGAACTCGGCTGCGATGACACGGTAGGGTACGTTGATGTGCGGTGCCAAGAGTTCAGTGATACTGTCACGAAGCTGAGCAGTGGTGATGCCGCCGCCGGTGTTTCCAGTTGGCCCGAACGGAACCGTGGCCTCTAGATCGCCCGGCACCGCAGCACCTGGAAGCTGAGTGCGGTCGATCCCGATCTCCAGTGCGTTCGCTCGCAGATCTATATCGGTGTGAGTCATCAGATCAGCGAAATCGACGGCACCGCCGTCGGCTGAACCGACACCAGCGACGGGCCCGACGCTGCTCCCAAAGCCAAAGTTCTTTTGGGCAGCGACGAGTGCTGCGTAGGTGACCTTGGCGCCGGTACGTATCTCCAGGTCGTCGTGTGCGGCCGCGATCTCGACTGCTGCCGCGCTTGGGGCCTCATCACCAGAGAGCCACACCCACAACGTCAACGGGCCGTCATGGTCGATGCCCCAGCCAGCAAGCCGCTCCCGCACCGCTGTATGCAGCCGCTCAACGGTCGGCTGCAATTCGTCGATGCGATCAAGACGCCGTTTCGCTTCAGCATGAGTGACGGCATAGTCGACTGCGTACGAGGCCACGACCGGGTGGACCGCTGCGCCGTGCTGGACTTCGGGCGCATCGACTGACGGCGAATCCGTGTCGGTGCCGGCCTGAGCAGTTGCCGGTGCCAGTGCGCCGAGCGATGTGTCGGCGGCTGCGGCGGACGAGGTGGCTGCGCTGGGGACCTGAGCAGTTGCCGGCGCCAGTGCGCCGAGCGATAGCGCGACGGCCAAGGCGGCGACGTACCAGCGCCGTCTCCCTGTTGTCTGGGCCCCGGGACTGGAGACATCGCTTCGTCTTGGAAGTAGTGGATCGTGCCGCATGGCTAACCCTCCTCCTGGGCATTCTGCTTCACCAACGCCTGATGGCCAGGTTTGGTTCCATGCACTCACTGCCGCGTCGTGCCAGCAGCGCGCGGCTCTGTACTGTGGGGGCCATGAGCGAACGCGCCGTGTCCTTCAGCCCGGACGAGCTGCGGGAGCGGCTCACGCCGATGCAGTTCTACGTCACTCAGGAAGCCGGCACCGAGCGTCCGTTCAGTGGCGACACTTGGGACAGCCACGAACGCGGCACCTACCGATGCGTGGTCTGCGGCGCAGAGCTTTTCAGCTCGGACACGAAGTACGAGAGCGGCTCTGGCTGGCCGAGCTTCTGGCAGCCGGCGTCGCGCGAGTGCGTGGCCACGAGTGTCGACCGATCGCTCGGCATGGTCCGCACCGAGGTGACCTGCACGGCCTGCGGAGCGCACCTCGGCCATGTGTTCCCCGACGGCCCCAAGCCCACCGGCGACCGCTACTGCATGAACTCTGCCGCGCTGGCGTTCGCTCCCGCCCCCGAGTCTGACTGAGCCTCAGCCCGGTTCAGCTCGGCTCAGCGTCGTCGATGTCGAGGCTCAGCTGCACCGCAATGGGCTCGTCGGGCAGCAGCTTCACCACGGCGGTGTCCAGTTCCCTGCGAACGCCCGCCACCGGCAGCACCGACAGCATGGCCGTCTGGCCTTGCCGCAGCAGGCTCATCACCGTCTCGTCGTCCGCGAGCAGCACGTCGCTGCCGCTGATGACGATGTTCGCAGACGCGACCTCGCCGCCCATCTGGTTGCGCAGGTAGTCGAACGCACGGGCAATCGATTTGAGCTCCACGTTCTGCTCGCGCATCTTGTTGGCGATCTTGAGCTCGACGAGATCGTTGTAGGAGTAGCGACGCCGCGAGCCGCTGCCTGCCGCCTGGGCGACCGACGGCTTCACCAAGCCGATGCGAGCCCAGTGATCGAGCTGGCGGTAGCTGATGCCGACAATCTTCTCGGCCTGCTTGCTGGTGAACCCGTCGACGACCGCACCCGCACCCTCGCCTGCACCTGCATCGGCAGGCCCCGCGGCATCGGCAGCCTGCGCTGCGGACTGCGGCGCGACGGTGAACGTGCTGGTTGCGGCGGCGGCTGCGGGCAGCGGCTGCTGGGCGGCCATCGGCGTCTCCTCTGCTCCTGAGCACGGTATGCATCGCACGCCGGCTTGCAGGTCCGGCATCGCAAACCACACTCGACGAACTACCGAGCTGTGATCTGGACTGTCATGCAGCGTACGGGGAGCAGTCGCCGCTGCGCAAGTGCAGCCTCAGCAGCTCACCCCTTGTCGTCGGACTCCGCTGCGGGTCCGAAATCTCGCGGCTGCACGTCGTCGAGGAACTGCTTGAACTCGTCGAGCAGCTCGTCGGGGTCGACGTCGTCGTCGCCGTCGGGAGCGAGCTCGATGACTTGCCCAGCCTCGTCGAGCACCGACTCGCTGGCGAAAATCGGCGTGTCGGCACGCACGGCCAGTGCCACAGCGTCGCTCGGCCGAGCCGAGATCGTGTGGGTGGCCGATCCGATGGTCACCTCCATCTCGGCGAAGAAGGTGCGATCCCGCAGGTCGGTGACGGTGACCTTGACGAGCGTGGCGCCGAGGACGTCCAGCATCGCCGCCATCAAGTCGTGCGTGAGCGGCCGCGGCACCCGGATTCGCTCGATGCCGCGGTAGATGGCCTGTGCCTCGGGCGTGTCGATCACCAGCGGCAGCACCCGCTGCGGCCCGACCGTTTCGCGCAGCAGCAAGATGGGACTCTGCGAGGGCATCTCCACCTGCACGCCAAGGAGTTCCATCTCGACCATGCCCCGCACACTACTTCGGCGCTTGCGGGCATCAAGCCGGGCAGCGCCCAGTGAACCGGCACCATGCACCGGCCAGATGCGCTAACGCCAGTAGCTGCGCAGTGTGTCGCCCATCACCACTGAGCGCAGCCGCTCGCACAGCGTCACCAAGCGACCCAGCGAACGCTGCACATCGCTGTCTGCTGATGCGACGCCCGCATGTCGGATCGGCTGAATGCTCTGCTCCAGCATGGCGGCGTCTCGCGCTGCCGCGTTGCGGATCACTCGCAGGTGACGTGCGCCGAGGCCATAGGTAGCGAACTCTCGGGCGACTCGGGCGACCACCAACGAGCCGTTGCCGTAGCGCGGCTCGGGCGGAACCAGCCCCAGCGAAGCCTGCACTGGTTCTGACGGCGCAGGGCCGTGTAGCGCTGAGACGTCTGGACCTGGCCCGTCCGAAACTGGGCCGTGCAGCGCTGGGCCATCCGATGCTGGGCCATCCGATGCTGGGCCGTTCAATGCTGGGCCGTTCAATGCCGGGCCATTCGATGCTGGGCCGGTCACTGCTGGCTCGCCATTCGTGGCTGCCGGCAAGTCAGGCAACGGCATCAGCAAGCCAAACGCCGCCAGTTCGGCAATCTCCGCAGCGGTCAGCCCGCTTTCGGCGCTCAGCTCTGCGGCGCTGTAGGAACGGCGTTCTTCAGCTGGGCGCCACGGCGGTTGCGGCGTTGCGGCGGCCTCGCCGGGCACCTCCTCGCTGGTGCCGCGAGACGGCTGCGATTCGGCGGCACCGGCTGTAGACGACAGACTGGTCAGCCCCTCGACCGCTGCATCGTCGACACTCGACGACGTCCCTGCATCTGCCGGCCGGCTGCCCCAGATGTCCGCGAGGTGCTCGCCTCGCTCGATCCGCTCGCCGATGACGTTGAGCGGCAGATACTGGTCGCGCTGACGCGTGAGAATCCACCGCAGCACGTCGATGTCGTGGGGCCCGAACGCCCGGTAGCCAGCCGAGGTGCGAGCCGGCGAGATGAGCTTGCGGTCCTCCAGGAAGCGGATCTTGGAATCGGTCAGATTGGCGAACTCAGGCCGCAGCAGCGCCACGACCTCGCCGATCGACAGCCGGCTGCCAGACGAGGACGGCGCCGATCGGCGACTCACAGCCCGACCGAGGACACCAGGTACAGCAGCTTGAACTTGCCGACCTGCAGCTCGTCACCGCTGCGCAGCCTGACCTCGCCGTCGGTGCGCAGGCCGTTGACGTAGGTGCCGTTCAGCGAGCCGACATCGCGCAAGACATGGCCCGTCGGCCCGGATTCGAGCACCACGTGACGGCGAGACACCGTGATGTCGTCCAGGAACACGTCGCTCTCGGGGTGGCGGCCCACGGTCACCCAGTCGCCGCACAGCTCGAAGCGGGTGCCAGACCGATGCCCGGCGATGACCATGAGCTCCGCCGGCCCGCGGTAGCGCGGGGCCTCGCCCACGTCGACGGGCGCGAGCACTGCAGTCGGAGCGTCGGCGGCTAGGTCCAGGCGCGCTCCGCACTTGGAGCAGAACAGGGCATCGTCGGCGCATGGGGCGCCGCATGCGCCGCAGACGACCGACATGTCGATCAGGTGTCCTCGGAGATCAACGCGGCGTAGGCCTCGGCATCCAGCAGTGCTTCCCGCTCGGCCTGCGCTGACGGCGCGTCGTGAACCGGTTCGATCACACACAGCCAGCCATCGCCATAGGGCGATTCGTTGATCAGCTGCGGCTCGTCCTCCAAGTTGACATTCACTTCCACGATCTGCCCCGAGATCGGGGCGAATATGTCCGAGACCGACTTGGTGGACTCGATTTCGCACATCGCCTCGTCGGCAGTGACCGCAGCGCCGATCTGGGGAAGCTCCACATACACCACATCACCGAGCGCATCCTGCGCGAAGTCCGTGATGCCGACCTGCATGCCTCCTTCGACGGCGCGCACCCATTCGTGATCGCTCGAGTAGAGCAGCTCCGCGGGAATCTCCATGCCCGCGAACCTACCCGATAGCCGTCACTCCCTTGGCGAACGGAGGCTGCTTGGCGAGGGGACCGCGGGGCCTGCGGCTCATGCGGCCCGGCCGGCGCGCACGGCGGCGAGCGCTCGGGGCACATACCCCACCGCGGACCAGTAGTGGATCGGCAGGCCCGCCGCCACGAAGATCCATGCCCCGACTCGGAAGGCATCCGCCGCGGCGATGTGGCTGGCACCCGCGAGGAACATCGGCACCGCGAACATCATCAGCAACGTGCCCGTCTTGCCCCACCAGGTCACCTCGATCTTGCGAGCGCCGAGCGCCCCCAGCACCAGCGCGGCAACGGCGACCGCGCCTTCGCGCACCAGCGCCAGCACGGCCAGCCACAGTGGCAGCGAGCCGTCGGCGATCATCACCACGAGCGCGACCAGCAGCAGCAGCCGGTCCGCTGTGGGGTCCAGGATCTTGCCGAGCTCGGACACCTGGTCGAAGCGCCGCGCCACCCAGCCGTCCACCCAGTCGGTAGCGCCCAGCGCGCCGAGCAGCAGCGCAGCAGCCCAGCGGTCCTGCGCTCCGAAGACCAGCCAGACGAACCACGGCAGGCAGCACAGACGCACCACGCTGATCAGGTTCGGCACGGTGAATGGCCGCCACCCGGGGTCTGGTGCCGATGCCGCAGATGCCGACGGTGGGGACGCACCGCTCACCTCGCTCACCCATGCCCCCCGCTCACGGTGCCTCACCGTACCGAAGCTGGGTTCAAGCGTTCGGTACGCCGTGACTGCACCGGCGCCATGTCAGCACAAACACGGTCGGCATCAGCACGGTCAGCATCAGCAGGCACCACCCATGCAACGGGAAAACCATGGCAGCCCGAGTTTGGGGATGGGTGATGATGCTCGCATGGGCTTCATCGACGACGTGTGGTGCGCGCTGCTGTCGGACGCACCGTGCGAACGCGATGCCGCGCTCGACCGGGTTGCCGACCACGACGTCGCCTCGGCCATCGCGCGCAGCCTTCTGCCCGACGAGTCGGCACCCGAAACGGCACGCTCAAGCGAAGACTCGAACGAAAAAGGCGGCCCCTGACACGTCATCGGCACCGAGTACCCAGCAGCAGTGACCTACCGCGGCGTGCCCGCGCGTCTGCGAATGGCTAGCCGCACGGTTCGCAGGGGCGCGGGCGGTGCTTCCCGCGGCCGTCGCATAGTTGCGAAACCCGCGATGGCTGCGTCCGCGGGCGCGCTCAGACAAGCCGATGTCCTCGATGGGCCGAAGATTTGCGAGACCCGCGATAGTTGCGTCTGCGAGGCTCCGCAGCAGCACCTAGCCTCTCTCGCTCATGGTGAGCGAACAGGAGCGCACCCATCGAGAGCCCCATCAGGAGGGGCAGACGGGGGGCGGTAAACCGGAGCGCACCCATTAGGAGTCCGGGCAGCCGAAGAGCGGGCAGGCGGCAGATCGGCAGATGCCGTTCGAGCCAGAGGTGTTCACCGCGCTTCGGCGCCGCAGCGACTCGCCGCAAGAACAGGGGCGCATCTTCGAGCGCGTGATGCGCACGGCATTCGAACGGAATCCGCAGTACAGCCAACGATTCGCACGGGTGTGGCACTGGAACGACTGGCCCGACCGCATCATGCACGGCTACGGCAGCGACAGCGGCGTGGACCTAGTCGCGCAGGAGCACGACGGCGGCGTCTGCGCCATTCAGTGCAAGCTGTACGGCGTCGGGTCGACGGTTCCCAGTGCCGACATCAACAGCTTCTTGTCCGAGGCAGGCAAAGTGCCATTCACCAGCAGCCTGTTGGTGACCACCGGCAGGCTCGCTGACTCTTCATGGCAGAAAATCTTGAACGCCACGAAGCGCTGCCAAGTGCTCAAGGCGCATGAGCTGGACGACCGAGACTGCTTGCCGGTGCGGTGGGCGGAGTGCTTCGAGGACCCCGACCGGATCGTCTTCGCCGAGCGGGCAACAGCGCGCAGCGACCAAGCCGATGCGCTCAACGCCATCGCCAAGGGCTTTGCCGAGCATGATCGCGGCCAGCTGCACATGCCCTGCGGCACCGGCAAGTCGCTTGTGGCGTTGTGGGCTGCCGAGCAGCACGCCGGCAGGGGCGGCCGCGTGCTGTACCTCGTGCCGTCTATAGCCCTGATGTCGCAGACCATGCGAGTGTGGGCTGCGCAGCGCTCAGTGCCGCACCGCTACGCCGCAGTGTGCTCCGACGTGACGGTCGGCAAGCGCGCCAAGGCAGCCACGGCGGCCGCCAAGTCCGAACTGGCCGAGCTGCTGGCGCCCCCGAGCACCAACCGCGAGCAGATCGCCGCCACGCTGACGACGCAGGCCGGCGACGACGCAATGGGCGTGTGGTTCTGCACCTACCAGTCGCTGCCGGTGCTCTCGCAGGTGCTGGCCGACCACGCCCCCGGGGTGGTATTCGACTTGGTCGTCTGCGACGAGGCGCACCGCACCACCGGCGTCGGCCTCGCCGGCAACAGCGGCAACGGCACCTCCGGCTCGGCGTTCACGATGGTGCATGACGACGAGCATGTGCCGGTCCTGCGCCGGCTCTACCAGACCGCCACGCCTCGGGTGTTCACCGAGAAACAGCGCAGCAAGGTCGAGGCGCTCGGCGCAACCGGCAACTCCTACTCGATGGACGACGAGGCGACCTTCGGCCCGGTCTTCTACGAGATGAGCTTCAAGGAGGCCATCGACCGCGATCTGGTGTCGGACTACCGGGTGCTGGTAGTCGGCGTCAACGAGCGGGAGGCGAAGCTGGCGGGCGCAGCAAACCGGGTCATGCAAGTCACCGCATCGGATCGGGCCCGCAAAGCCAAGGTGGACTCCAACTACGCCATGAAGCTGCTCGGCTGCTGGGACGCGCTGGCCACTCCGCAGAGCATGCATCGCGCGGCGGGCACCGTGGCCGGCGAGCTGGCCGACAGCCCGCAGCACCGTCACCTGCGCACAGCGATTGCGTTCACCAACACCATCCGCTCCAGTCAAGCCTGCTCGCAGGACGCGTACTTCGCCGAGCAAGGCCTGGAAGGCTCGCTGTGGGAAGCCGTCGCGCACGACGTGGCCGAGGCCAACGCCGGCGCCGGCCGCCGTTTCCTCGGGCTCGACGTGGACCACGTGGACGGCGCCACACGAGCCGTAACCCGCGCCGAGGCGCTGGCCGCGCTCGAGCGTCAGAGCCACGACACCGAGGGCCCTCCCCGCTGCCGGGTGATCTCCAACGCTCAGCTCTTCACCGAGGGCGTGGACGTGCCCGCGCTGGACGCGGTGGTGTTCCTGGAGCCCAAACGGTCGCCGGTGCAGGTCACCCAAGCCGTCGGCCGGGCGATGCGCAAGGCCGAGGGCAAGGAGTTCGGCTACGTGGTGATCCCGGTGATCGTGCCCGAGGGCTGCACGATGACCGATGCCGAGGTGCTCGACGGCAGCGACTTCAAGGCCGTGTGGGAAGTGGTGCGAGCGCTGCGCAGCCACGACGAGCGAGTGGACTACTGGGTGAACGACCCTCGGGTGCCGTCGCCCATCGACGTCCTGCCGAACCGGCCCGACGACGGCGACCGCGATCCGGAGGTGGTCAACGACGCCCGCGCAGCCGAGCAGCTGGCGCTGCATCTGCAGTTCGTGGAGGAACTCGAGAAGGCGGTGGCCTCCAAGATCGTGGAGACCTGCGGCGACAAGCAGATGTGGCCCACCTGGGGCGAGCGCGCCGCGCAGGTGTGCAAGAACGTCGAGCGCAAGGTGGCATCGCTGATCGCGGAACCGGCCTGTGCCGTCGCGTTCGAGGAGTTCGTGGCGGCAATGCGCGCTGCCGTGGGCGAGCAGGTCACACCGGCGCAGGCACAGCAGATGGTCGCCCACCACGTCGTCACGATCCCCGTGTTCGACCATCTGTTCGCCGATGCTCAGTTCGCGCAGCGCAACCCGATTTCGCGGGCCATCACCCGGCTGCTGGACTCGCTTGCGGGCCACCACCCCCCTCCCGCCGCTGCTGACCCGGAGGCCTCCAGCGCCGACCTAGTGTTCGGGGAGCTGCTGGCACCGCTGGCGCGCAACTACCGCACCATGCAGCAGATGCTGGAGGGCACCCACAGCCCAGCCGAGACGGTGGACCTGCTGCGGCAGATCTACGAGGGCTTCTTCGCTCACGCCATGAAGGACACGGTGACCCGGCTGGGCATCGTGTACACACCGGTGGAGATCGTGGACTTCATGCTGCGCGCCGCCGATGCGGTCAGCCGCAAGCACTTCGGCTACGGGCTGACTGCACCCAACGTCCACATTCTGGACCCCTTCGTGGGCACGGGCACCTTTTTGTACCGCCTGCTGACCGCGACCCGCAGCAACGGTCAACCGCTGATCGAAGATGCCGACCTCGCGCGCAAATTCGGCAGCCCTGCTCGCGATGACCCCCCCCCCCCCGAGATTCGAGCGCAATGGGGACATCGGCCACGCCGTGCGCACGCCCGCCGGAGCTGCCTGCCGACGAGCCGATGGACGCGGACCGCGCGTGGCCTGCGCAACCAGAACTGCACGCCAACGAGACCGTGCTGCTGGCCTACTACATCGCGGCGCTCAAGATCGAAGCCGCTGCTGCCGAGCGTGGCATGGATGCCGCAGACCGGCAGTTCCGCGGCATCGTCTTCACCGACACCTTCCGCCAGCGCACACGCCAAGCCGGCATACCCGGGTTCGACGACAACTCCGAACGCGCTCGAGCGCAGGACGCACTGCCGATCCGGGTCATCGTCGCCAACCCGCCGTGGTCCGCCGGCCAGAAGTCGTCGGGCGACGACAACCCCAACATCGTGTACCCCGAGATCGAGCAGCGAGTCCGTGAGACCTACGGCCGCCGCCATCGGGAGGTCACCGGCAGCGGCATAGGCAAGGCCGCCGGCAACCTCTACATCGAGGCGCTGCGTTGGGCCTCCGACCGGCTTGCGCTTGACAGCGGCGGCGAGCGGCGCGGCATCATCGCTCTGGTTCATCCGAACTCGCTGACGCACGGGGTGTCGCTGGCAGGAGTGCGAGCCACGCTGCGAGACGAGTTCAACGACGTCTACGTGGTGAACCTGCGCGGCGACGCCATGAAGTCGGGTGACGAATACCGCGACGAGGGTGACAAGATCTTCGGCCAAGGCTCGCGCAACGGTGTGCAGATCACGCTGCTCGTTGCCGGAGAGGAGCTGTCGCGAGCGACCGACGATGTCCGCAGCGCCGAGGGCTCTGAGTACGCGACCGCTACGCCGTCAACCTCAAACGACATTGCAGCTAGCACGCCAGTGCCTGCCGGGGCCGTTGGCAACATCCACTACGCCGAAGTGCCGGCGCGACTGTCGTTGGCCGAGAAGTTTGCTTGGCTGAGTGAACTGGCACCAGGCACGGACGCGTTCTGGGACCAGTTCGAGACGGTGCCGGTCAACGACCGGCACGACTGGGCAAACATCACCGACGACAGCTACCAAGAGCTCATGCCGGTGTGCGTGGCCAAGCAACAAGAGCAAGTCGCGCTGTCGAACAACGTACTCGGCTTGATCACCGCCTGCGACGTCTACGTGTACTCGTTCGGCATACAGAGTCTCGAACACAAGGTGCGGCGGCTCCTCGCAGCCTACGAACAGGCACGCAGTCTGCATTTCGAGGACGGCTGGAGCCTTGAGGAAGTCACGCGCAACGACAACTTAGCGGCCATTCAGTGGACCGACCGCCTCAAGCAGTCACTCCGGCGCGATCTCCGCATCGATTTCGACCCAAGCCGGATCAGAAAGGTGCTCTACCGACCGTTCACTTACCTCTGGCTCTACGAAGACGACCGCGTCCTCACCAGCATCAAACGAGTGTCAAACATGTTCCCGCGGGCGACTTCAACAGAGAGAGAGAGAGAGAGAGAGAGAGAGAGAGAGAGAGAGAGAGAGAGAGAGAGAGAGAGAGAGAGTTCGGTACCCATTCATCATCACGACACCGAGCAACCGCTCAATATTCGGAGTCTTGGCAACGCACAAGCTCTGCGACCTCTGCGCAGTCGGGACCAATCAGCCCTCGCGAGTACTCGCACCGAGACGATGCTGATCACAGGCACGAGCAATATGACATTCCAAGCACTCGCGACCGCAACGATGCCAGACCTAGCTGCGATCAAGGGCTCTCAACCAACGCGGGCGATTCCGCGCATCAGCCGATGACGGGGGGGGGCGGATGCCTGCTGGTCATGTGTCACCGGCAACTCCCGTTCGGATGTCTCGCGACGGCTCAACTGCCCGACGGATTCGCAGCCGGTCGAGTTACCAGAGCGCTGCCCCGACGGGCCGCTGGAACGCGTCGATGATCGTGGCGGGCCCGTCAGCCATGGCGATGCCGGGCGCACTCGCCACAGCCGTGCTGCCGGACCTTCACCTGATGGGCCCAGGCCAGCAGTCGCGCACGCTGCCGCGGAGGCGCTCCTCGTGAGCAGTCCGTCGAACCGCACCACGTTCGCTGTGCTCGCAGCCGGTCACCTGCCCGACCTGCACACTGTGGACCCCGCAGCGCGGGTCGCGCCGAGATCGGAACCGCCACTACAGGCAGCACCGTGACCGACACCCTGAACCTCGGCCTCGAGCACTCCTCCGCCGACGGCGACAACGTGACGGACTGGTGCCTCGAACAGTTCCGCAGCCACTACCGCGACGACACGATCACCAAAGACGACATCTGGGAGTACCTCTACGGCGTCATGCACGCCCCCGACTGGCGCAAGCGCTACCACCACGACCTGCAGCGCAACTTGCCGCGGGTGCCGCTGGCACCGGACTTTGAGGCGTTCCGATCCGCGGGGCGCGAACTCATGGACCTGCACATCGGCCACGATGAGGTGCCGGAGTATCCCGTGGACTGCCTGCTCGACGGCGTCATCGACAACGACGGTGCAGCCGACCCCCTGACCGATCCCGACGCCTACCGCATCGCCAAGCTGGCTTGGGGCAAGGCTTCGGGCAACAAGAAGGATCGCAGTGTGATGGAGATCAGCCCCCGCTGCCGCATCGTCGGCATCCCAGAGCCGGCGCACGAGTACACCATCTCGGGCCGCTCACCGCTGCAGTGGGCCATCGACAGTCTGCGGCACAAGCACGACAAGAAATCCGGCATCACCGATGACCCGAACCACTGGGAAGCCTGGGCCGACGAGCCGTTCAACCTCATCCGCCACCTGCGCCGGCTGGTGATGGTGAGCGTCGAATCAGCGCGGATCATCGCGGCGCTCCCGCCGTCGCTAGACCCCGCTTAGGCTCTGCGTATGGCCACGGTGTTCACCCGCGTCATCTCCGGTGAGCTGCCGGGCACGTTCGTGTGGCGCGACGAGCGATGCGTGGCGTTCTTGTCCATCAATCCGCTGTCGCCCGGTCACACGCTGGTAGTGCCGATCGACGAGATCGACCACTGGCTGGACGTGCCGCCCGACACCCAGGCGCACCTGTTCGACATTGCCCGACGCATTGGCGAGGCGCAGATGCGCGCCTTCCGGCCCGAACGCATCGGACTCGTCATCGCCGGCTTCGAAGTGCCGCACTGCCACCTGCACGTCTGCCCGGTGAACTCGCTGGCCGACATGGACTTCGCTCACGCGCTGCCGATGGTCTCCCCCGAACAGCTGCACGAACCCGCCGAAGCCATCCGCGCCGAGCTGGCCGCCCTGACCTGACACAGCGTTGACCTGACACAGCACTGACACAGAACGAGGTGCAGCGATTCACCACAGCGCCGATGGGCCGTTCGACGCCACGGCCTCTGCGGGCTCGATGAGGCCGGCGTGGTTGTTGCGGGAATCGCCCACGGCTCCGCTCACTGGGTGAGAGCGGAGCATTCCTGGAGCGGCGGGGGCGCACAGAGCGGTCAGCTCGTCGAGATCGTCGTTGGCCGGGTCCAGCCACGTCTCCCACTGCGACCGCCCGAGCAGCACGGGCATGCGTTCGTGCATCTGGGCCATGAACTCGTTCGCGGCCGTGGTCAGCACCGTGGCCGAGTGGAGCACGTGGCGGGCACTGGCGGGCGTGCCGGAGTCAGCATCGACACCGGCGGCGACACCCTCATCGGCGCGAGGCGACCACCGTTCCCACAAGCCCGCCATGGCGAGCAGGTCGCCGTCGGCTCGGGTGATGTAGTGCGGGAGCGGACGCTGCTCGCGGCTGGCGCCCTTGGGTGCGCGGGGCCACTCGTAGAAGCCGTCGGCGGGGACGATGCAGCGGCGGCACCTGAACGCGTGCCGAAACGAGTTCTTGGACGACGCCGTCTCCGACCTCGCATTGAACAGCGGCGGACCCTTGCTGGGGTCGGCCGACCACGGCGGCACCAAGCCCCACCGAAACACCTCCAGCCGACGCGACCCACCACTGCCGACCACTGCCACGATGTCGGCGGTGGGACTCACGTTGTAGCTGCGCGCAGCGTCGAACCCCGGCGGCGGCGCGTCGAAGTAGGTGGCTACCAGCTCCAAGTCGCTCGCTGATACGAAGCGTCCGCACATGAGTGTCCAGCGTGCCATGTCCGCACTGCCATACGGGAAAGCTGTTGACAGCTAGCTGGCTGGTTGGGCCGCCGTCGGCAGCGTCATGTGCGTGTCCGCGCTATGTTGCCGAACGTGGCCGCAGCATTGGGGCGCGCAGACTGCGCAGCCCGGAGCGCTGGAAGCGTGCTGCGAGCGTGAGGGGAGATCACCATGGAACTGGGACTGTTCACGATGCCGAGCCATCCGCCCGAGCGAGACTTGCGGGCTGGCTGGGAGTGGGACCTGCAGGTCATCGAATGGGCCGACGAGTTCGGCTTCAGCGAGGCGTGGATCGGCGAGCATCACGCAGCCAAGTGGGAGCCGCATCCGGCGCCGGACCTGCTGACCCTTGCGGCATTGCAGCGCACCAAGAACATCCGCATCGGCCCGGGCGGCTTCCTGATGCCCTACTACCACCCCGCCGAGCTGGCGAACCGCATCTCGCTGCTGGACCACATCTCACAGGGACGGCTGAACTTCGGCGTGGCCGCCAGCGGACTGCCGAGCGACTGGGAGATGTTCGGCGTGGACGGCATGGCCGGCGAGAACCGCGAGATGACCCAGGAGTCGGTCGAGTTCATCTTGAATCTGTGGACCCAGCCGCCAGGCTGGGTGCATGAGGGCAAGCACTGGAAGGGTGCTGTGCCCCACGGCATGCCGGACTTGGACCTCGTGCAGCACCTCAAGCCCCTCCAGCAGCCCCATCCGCCGATCGGCGTGGCTGGGCTGAACTCGCCGTCGCCGACGCTGGAGATGGCCGGCGAGAAGGGCTGGCTGCCGCTCAGCCTCAACCTGAATCCGCAGTACGTCAGCGGCCACTGGGATTCCTACGAGGCGGGAGCGCGGCGAGCGGGTCGCGAGGTCAGCCGCAGCGACTGGCGGATGGTGCGCGAGGTGTTCGTCGCCCCCACCGACGACGAAGCCTGGGAGCTGTCCTACGGCGGGATGATGGGCCGGATGATGACCGACTACTTCATCCCCCTGCTCGGCGCCTTCGACTTCCACCAGTTCCTCATCGACGAGCGCAACCCACCCGAGGGCGGCGTCGTCACCACGGAGTACTGCGCCCGCAACAACTGGTTCGTGGGCTCACCGGAGACGGTCGCCAACGACATCGAGAAGGTGTACGCGGACGTCGGCGGATTCGGCCACTTGCTGCTGTTCTGCTTCGACTACTCCGAGACCGCTGAGTCGGCCGAAGCGTGGCGCCGCTCCATGGACCTGCTGGCCAACCAGGTCATGCCGCGTCTGTCGCACCTCACCGGCGACTGAACGCCGGCGCTCAAGGCGTCGGCTGGCCGCTCAGCGCGCAGCCGAGACGCTGCAGCGACACCGCGGCGGCATCGACCGAAGCTTGATCGTCGCCGATCAGCACGACGGCTGCGTCTCGCGGGCCGGGCACCGGCTCGATGCGCCAGCTTCGGCCGACTGCCTGCAGGTGGTGCCAGCCGCCGAGACTGGCAAACCACCCTTTTGCCCGCAGCAGCGAACATGGCGGCGAGTCGAGCCACTGAGCCACCGCCGCCGGGTCCCATGGGCCCGCAGGCTTCACCACCGCGGTCGCGACCTCCAAGGGATGCTCGCCGGCATCGACGCGGCACGCGACCCCCCGCAGCGCTGCACTGAGCAGCACCTGCGGGTCAACCCTGCCGTGGACCGAGGGCACCACCATTCGGCCGGGCGCAAGCTCGCCGATTCTGCTGGTCAGCGACGCCACCTCCTCGCAGTCCACCTGATCGGTCTTGGACAGCACCACGAGGTGCGACACGTCGATCTGGCGACGCACCGCCGGGCCGATGCGCGGATCGTCAAGCTGGCATGCGAGCTGCTGTGCGTCGGCCACCGCGACCACACCGTCGAGCGAGCATCCCGCGGCCGACTCCACAGCCAACGCCATCGCAGCAGGATCAGAGGCACCGCTGGCTTCCACGACGATGGCGTCGCATCTGGCATCGCCGCGCGGCGGCGCGGCGAGGCGCTCCAGGGTCTCGGCCAGGTCGCCGACCAGGACGCAGCATGCGCAGCCGTTGGTCAGCTCGACTCGCTCCAGCGGGCGGGCGACGGTCGCCGGTCCGTCGAGCGCTGCTGCATCGATGTTGACCGGTCCGATGTCGTTTACGACCGCGGCGATGCGCAGCCCGGCCGGTTCGGTCAGCAGGCGGCGCAGCAGCGTCGTCTTGCCGCTGCCCAGAAATCCCGTCAGCACCGTGACGCCCACAGCGTCGCTGCGAACTGCCCCGGGCCGGCGGCGCGCCGCGGAGATCGAGCCGACGACGGCCCGCCACGCCAGCTCGGTCCCACTCAAGGCCGGCTCGTCCGATACCCAATTGCTCCATGCCCAATCGCCCGATGAACAGGCGCTCGATGGCATCTCGCTCATTGGCACGCGGATTCGAGGGTCGGCGTCACTTCATGAGCTATCACGTGACTGCACCTGACATCACGAGGTGGGCTCGCCGCCGAGCACCGTGTCGGCGACGCCGATGTCCGCCAATGCCATCGGGTCAACCTCGTACGGGTCGTCGTCGAGCACGGTGAAGTCGGCCAGCTTGCCGACTTCGATCGAGCCCAGACGGTCGTCGCGTGCCAGCACGTGCGCAGCATCCACGGTGACCGCACGCAGCGCCCGATCCACCGAGATGCGCTCCCCGGGCGCCAACACCGTCTCGCCGTCCGCACCCACCCGGTTCACGGCGCACCACACGGCGAGCAGCGGCGACAGGGGCGTCACCACGAGGTTGAAGTCGCTGTGCAGCGCGAACGTCGCGCCGGCGCGCTCCAGCGAGCCCAAGCGGGCGGTGGCCTCGCTGCGGTCCGGCCCGAAGCCGTGGTCGGCGTGCAGCTGGGCGCGGAAATGCACGAAGTAGATGTTCACGCTGGCGATGCCGCCCAGCGCCGCCAGTCGCTTGGCCTGCGCCGGCGTCGAGATGCAGTAGTGCTCGATCGTGAACCGATGGTCGAAGCGGGGCTGCCTCGCCTGCAGTGCGGCCAGCGTGTCCAGCGTCATGTCGACGGTGCGGTCGCCGTTGGCGTGGGCATGGATCTGCACGCCTGCCTGCCAGAACGGCAGCATCCGCTCCGCCATGTCCTGCCACGGCACCTCGCCGGTGAAGCCGGTGTCCTCGTCGAGATAGCCCGGAGCATTCATCACCAAGGTCATCGACGGATACGACCCGTCGTTCACGTACTTCACGCCGTGCGTGTTGAGCCGGTCGTCGCCTCGGGCCCGCATCTGGGCCAGGAAGTCGAGCATCTCGGCGCCGTAGCTGCGCACCAGCTTCGGCTCGAAGGGCACCATGAAGATGCGCAACGGGAACGTGCCCTCGGCGATGGCAGCCGCGTGATCGTCCCACTCCCGCTCGAAGCCGTCGGCCATCCCCCACACCAAATCGGCAGTCGTGGTCACGCCTGCGGCACGGGCGACGGCGCCCATGCGGTCGATGGCAGCCCGGCCCGTGCCCGGCCCGAAGACCGCAGCGGCGACGGGCCTCGTCGCCCGGGCCGTCGCCTCGGTCTCCACGAACCAGCCGTTCAGCCGGCCGTCGGGGTAGCGGCCGAGCCCATGGCCGATCGAGTCGTCGTCGACGCCGATCAGCTCGAGCATCGGGGAGTTCGCATACACGATGTGCGGCGCGTAGGCGCAGACCCACAGCGGCACCGTGTCGCTGATCTCGTCGAGCGTGTCGCGGTCGAGGTGTCCGTGCTGGCTGGCGGGGTCGTAGCCCCATGCGGTGAGGGGTTCGGCGGGATCGGCGTGCTCAGCCGCCAAGGCACGCAGCTGGTGCAGCACAGCGTCTCGGCTCGGGAGGCCCTTGCGCATGCCCGTCGGCGAGGCCGAGTCGATCGGGCCGACGTAGTGCAGCCCCATGTAGGTACCGCTGAGACGCAGGTGGGTGTGCGGGTCGATGAAGCCGGGGAGGACGATCTTGTCGGCGTACCGGTCGTCGACCTCGTAGGGGCAGCGCCGCAGCCACGGCTGCATCGACGCCATCGAGCCGACCGACACGATGCGGCCGTCGGCGACTGCCACAGCGCTGCCGTGAGGCCTGCCGGGATCCATGGTGTGGACCCGAGCAGCCGTGTACACCGTGATCTGTTCCATTCGCGGACCCCGCTGGTGTGGCGCCTTGGCCGGTCGTTCTCGTGCGTTCGCGCCCGTTCTAGCTCACTGCGCTCGTTCTCGTTCGCGGTTAGGTTCGCGCACGACCGCTGCCGCGGAATCTCGACCACGGAAGGGAAGCACAGCCATGGCGCACGCCTACACCGACAAGGGCCTCGAAATGCAGGAGGCCGTGCAGTCGTTCATGGACGACCACATCTACCCCAACGAGCAGGAGTACCACGAGCAGTACGCCGAACTGGCTGCGGCCGGAGACGTTCACGCAACTCCCGAGATCATGGACAAGCTCAAGGCAGCCGCCCGCGAGCGGGGCCTGTGGAACCTGTTCATCCCCCACCTCGATCCCGAAGCGCCCGGCACGAAGCTCTCGAACCTGGACTACTCGCCGATCTCCGAGCAGCTCGGCAAGGTGCCGTTCAGCTCGGAAGCCCTGAACTGCGCGGCACCCGACACCGGCAACATGGAGATCTTGAACCTGTACGGCTCAGCACGGGTCAAGGAGCGCTACCTCGCGCCGCTGCTCGAAGGCGAGATCCGTTCGACGTTCTCGATGACCGAGCCCGAGGTGGCCAGCTCGGATGCCTCCAACATCCGCCTGCGGATCGACCGCGACGGCGACGAGTACGTCCTGAACGGCCGCAAGTGGTTCTCTTCCAACGCGCTGCGTCCGGAGTGCAAGGTGCTGATCGTCATGGGCAAGAACGACCCTGACGGCCCGCGCCACCGCCAGCAGTCGATGATCGTGGTGCCTCGCGACGCCGAGGGCATCACCGTCGAGCGCGACCCGCTGGTGTTCGGATTCCATGACCGCGGGGGTCACCCCGAGCTGGTCTACGACAACGTGCGGGTGCCCGCCGATCACATCCTCGGCGGCGAAGGCGAGGGCTTCGCCATCAGCCAGGCGCGGCTGGGGCCGGGCCGCATCCACCACTGCATGCGTTCGATCGGCGTGGCAGAGCGAGCGCTGGAGTACATGTGCAAGCGAGCGCTCGAGCGTGTGACGTTCGGCAAGCCCATCGCGCAGCAGGGGCTGATCCAGGACTGGATCGCGGAGGCCCGCATCGAGATCGACCAAGCCCGCGAGTACGTGCTGCACGTCGCGCACCTGATGGACACCATCGGCAACAAGGCCGCCGCTCAGGAGATCTCCGGCATCAAGGTGGCCGTCCCGAACATGGCGCTCAAGGTCATCGACCGCGCCATCCAAGTACACGGCGCCGGGGGTGTCACGCAGTTCTTCCCGCTGGCTGAGATGTACGCGCACATGCGAACGCTGCGCATTGCCGACGGCCCCGACGAGGTACACAAGATGACCATCGCGCGCCGTGAGCTACGTCGTCACGACCCCGACTTCCGCATGGCTTGACGCACCCGCGCCGAGCGTCGTGCTACGCGACGGGCGGCGTTGTCAGCTCGCGGAGCGGCACCATGCCGTCGCTCAAGGCACTCAAGGCATGAGTCGAATGCGCGCTATCGAACAGACGTCTGCTGCGCGGTACTGATTGGCCGGGCTACTGCTGCGTCCACAGGACCCGCTTCCTCTTGGACCAGCGTTTGCACTCCGCAGAGTATGACCACACTTCCACTCCGTATCGGATGTTGGACTGGAGACCTGTGATTTCTACAGAACGCGAGGTCGTGAGCGTGTGGCCGACGATCTCCTCACCGGGACTGGTCCATCTGCTGACCCTGTAGAGATAGCGCTGCGGAGATGCAGCCCGGCATCGCTTGGCCCCGACTTCGCTCGGGGCAGCATTCCACGTCACCGTCGCGGAAGTCCCGGACCCGGCCACTGCCAGATTGGTCACCCCCTTCGCAGTGAACTTGCGCGGGTGGGGTCCCGTCTTGGCCCACGGGTCCATCTGGATGGTCGTGGTGCTGGAGGCGGTTGTCGTCGTCGTTGCGGGGGCCGCAGTCGTTGCCGGGGCTGCCGTCGTCGCGGGGGCCGCAGTCGTTACTGGAGCTGCAGTCGTGCGCGGAGCGGCGGTGGTCGGGCGCGGCGCCGACCCGCTCCCCGATTGACGTTGCGCAGCCGCGGGCACAGGTGCGGAGAAGTACCCGAGGGCCCCTGACGAGGGCGCGTCACCGCAGGTGCTGTTCACCACTCGCGCGTGCAGCAGGTAGCCAGTGCCCGGCACCAAGCCACGCAGCGTCAGCTTCAGAGGACCGTCCGCCGGGATGTCTGGGTCTGCCACCGGAACGAAGACGCTGTCGCCGGAACTCGCGTAGGCACGGACGCGGTACGCCGTGGGCATGCACTCGTGGTAGTCGGCAGGAGTCCAGGTGATGGTGGCAGTGCCGCCGTGTACGTCCATCACCATCTGATGGGGCGCGTCGGACTCGTCAGAGGACGCGCCGTTCTGTGCCGATGCGCTGGTTGCAGTTGCGGCCAGCAGCGTCACGGACACCAGCGCTGCGGCGGCCGCCGTCGGGCAGCCGCCCCGACGGGATAGCCGCAAGCGCGGTCGGTGCAGCCACGCACGTGCTCTGGGTCGCGTCGCTGCGGAGTTCATCGAGGTGATCCTGTCGGTTTCTCGATCCATGGGCATGCGAGGATACCGCACACAGCGAGAGAAGCGAAACGCGTCCGATCGGCCACTGCACGCACGAGCCGGCCACGAAATGGCCGACGCTCAAGCCGGCCATCGCTAAAGTCGGTTGACATCACGAAGCCGAGCTGTTGAGGTTGCGGCATGACATCGCACACACGCCATCTGCTCGCACGACCCATGCCGGGTGCCACGACGGGGGCCACGAGATGATTCCGGCATCCATCCCGTTTCCGCTGTTCTTGGCATCGCTGGCGCTGATGACGACGTTCTGCGTCGTCTGCCAGACGCGCACGCTTCGGCGCTGCCGCCGATTCCTCCAAGAGACCCGAGCCGAGGCCAAATCCGGCCTTCGGCAGCTTGAACAGCGGCTTGAGGAGTGCGAGCAGCGAGCCGATGCGGCGATTGCGCGCATGCAGGCCGAGATCGACGCGTACGGCGTGTGGAGCGATGCGAACGACCGCTTCTTCCACCATGGCTTGGTGGCGGTGTCACACCTGCTCGGCGCCAGAGCGATGCCGGCGCGGCGAGCATGCGCGTCAGAGCGCAGGGTCACCCAGGAGCGGCGCGTGACCGAGACAGCGTGGCGCCCCAAGGCGACCCCTGCGGAACACTCGACTGCCGACAGATCCGCGGCGATGCAGGTGCGGCGGCGCACCTGCCCATGAACGGCCCGTAGGCGCCGCAGCGCGTACTGTTGCGACATGGCAGAGCTTGCACGATTCACGCTGGACAGCGACGAGAGTGAGATTGCCGAGGTCGTGCGCATCGACGGCGCTGCGATCATCGACGATGCCATCGGCACTGATCTCCTCGAACGACTCGAAGCTGAGCTGCGACCGTGGATCGACCGTACGCCGGGCGGGCTTGACGAGTTCTCCGGACGCGACACGACACGCACTGGGGCGCTCGTCGCGCGATCTCCCGCATGCCGGGAGCTGGTCATGCACGACAAGGTCATCGCCATGGCCAACCGGTTCCTCGAGCCGTACACCAACAAGATCCAGCTGCATCTGACCCAAGTCATCAACATCAAGCCAGGCCAGGGCACCCAGCCGCTGCACCGCGACCGGCTGGCATGGGGCGGCTACGTCCCCAGCTCGATCGAGCCGCAGTTCAACACGATGTGGGCGCTGACCGACTTCACACCCGAGAACGGAGGCACCCGCATCGTCCCGGGCAGTCCCGGATGGGACAACGAACGCCGCGCCGTCGACCACGAGAAGATCCAAGCAGCCATGGGCGCCGGGTCGGTGCTGCTGTACTCAGGCTCGGTCATCCACGGCGGCGGCGAGAACCGCAGCGATGCCGACCGCACCGGCATCAACATCACCTACACGCTGAGCTGGCTGCGCACCGAGGAGAACCAGTTCCTCTCCTGCCCGCCCGAAGTTGCCAAGGATCTCGACCCGCAGCTGGCCGATCTGCTCGGGTACTCCATGGGCAACTACGCGCTCGGCTACTACTCCGACCCCGGCGGCATGCCCGGACCGGTCGATCTGCTCACGCCGGAGATCGCGCTGGGCCGCAAGCCGGCCTCGAAGCACTCCAGCCCGGCGCTGGCGACCCCGGCGGAGTGAGCCCGCGCTGTCGCGGCGCCTGCTGCCGCCAGCGCTCGTGCAGGTCAGCCGGCAGCGACCACCGGCGGCGTGGTCTCGCTCATCTTGTCCCACACCACCTGATCAGGCAGCCCCATGATGCCGTCGTAGTGCTCTGCTGGCATCAGCTTGGGCATGCCGGTGTCGGGAGACGGCTGGGGTACCGGCGCGTCGGGTCGGGCATAGGCCGCCGGATGCTTCAGCCGCTCCAGCTCGGCATCGGAGATCTCGCACAAGCCTTGGACCTCGGGATCCACCCACTGTTCGACGGGAATGGCCGACCCACAGGCCACCTCGAGCGCCAGCCCCTCGGGACCGGCGAAGTAGATCGACTGGATGAACCCGTGGTCGATCGGCCCGAAGACCTGCACGCCGCGGTCACGGATGCGATCTCGCAACGCCAGCAAGTCCTCGAACGTCTCGACGTTGAATGCCACGTGCTGCATGGTGCCCGCCGTGACCGGTCCGCCGGGGCCTCCTGCATGGGTGATGCCCAACTCGATGTCCTTGGCGTTGTCCGGGTGCTGCACGAAGGCCACGTAGCTGTCGGAGGCCAGTTCGACGAAGCCGTGGTAGGTGCCCTCCACGCCATGCATCCAGTACAAGGCCTTCAGCGGCAAGCCCAGCACGTCGCACCAGAACTCCAGCTGGCCCTTCATGTCGCGGGTGGACAAGGCGAGATGGTTCACGCCGTTGGGATGCAGTGCAGTCATGCCGGCCTCCTGTGTGCCCCCAAGCGTGCCCGCTCACTCAGCGCGCTCGTTCACTTTAGACGGCCGCGATCTCTCGCATGCGAGCCAGCACGTCAACGCCGATCTGGCTGTAGACGTGCAAGAGGTCGATGAGCACCCAGTTCTCGCGGATTCTGCGTTCTATCGAACCGTCAGGCCGCACACGGCGCTCGATGCGCCAGAAGTCCAGACTGCGCATCGTGATTTGCTGACCGGCAGCGGCGATGCCGAGCCATCCGTCGCCGGTCAGGGTCATGGCCATGCCCGGCCAGCCGGTGACACCGACATAGGCGCCGTCGCCGAAGAAATGCCCGTCGCCGTCGTAGCCGCCGCGTCGGTCCGGCATGGCTCGAAGGAACGGGATCTGGTGGAAGCGCCGGAATCCCGCGATGCCGCGGCCCGTGCCGATGCCGTATGGCCCGTACCAGCTGAACTTGGGATGCCACCACTGTTCGAGCCGCATTGCTTCGACCGGCTCGCGGGGATGGCGCCCCATGTCGGACAGCATCCCGACGACATGGTCGACGCTGGCCTGCGACTCGGCGTCGTCACGCGGTCCTGAAGCGATGCCGTCTGAGGTCGCAGGCGACGGCACCAGCCAGTCGCGACCGAGGCTCGGCGTCATCGGCCAGACGCGTGCGTGCATCATCACCTCCGGCACGTCCCAGACGGCCTGCATCTCTACGATCTGCCGGCCCTCGAACCGGAAGAACTCGTGGTAGCGCATCGCCGCCGGCCGGCCTGTCGGCGGAATACCCAGCCACGCATCAGCGAAGGTGCCCATGTACGAGCCGGCGCATCCGACCCACGGCTGCGCGCTTGGATCCGCTCCGGCGATGACGATGTAGTCGCGCCGTTCGAGATCGGGCCACGCTGCGGCCAGCGGCGCGAGCGCTTGCTCGTACATGGCATCCGGTCCGTCGAGGTCCTCGAAGGGATGGGTCAGCCGAACGGCCGCATCGGGGGCGAACACCCCCCGCAGCGCCGCACTCGCGCCTTGCGGGCTGTAGTCGTACAACGCGGCACGCAGCGGTTCGAGCAGCGCTTGGTGGCGGCGATGCGGGTCGGTCACGAAGCGGCCGCCGCAATGGCTTCGTGACTGTGACGGTCGAAGAAACGCAGATGCCTGACGTCCACGTTGACCCGTATTCGGTCGCCGACGCGCGCGCGAGTCGCAGCAGCAAAGCGTGCAGTGCAGCGCCCCGTGTCGCGCATCTCGTCCAATGCGTCCGGGTCGCCGCTGTCCACGGCTTGCGCGTTCAGATTGAAATGCACCAGCGTCTCAGCCCCCAGTGCCTCGCGGACGTCCACTACGGCATCGATGCGCTGGTCGTCAGGGTGTTCGGTGGCCACTGCCGCATCCTCGAGGTGCTCGGGCCGTATGCCCACCACGACTGGTCGGCCCAGGTACTCAGCCAGTGCCGGCTGCGCTGCGATCACCGACGCCGGAACCGTCACACGCTGGTCCCCCAAGGTGAGCAAGCAGTCGCCGTCGGGTTCGTCGGCGCGCGAGAGCGTGGCTTCGTACAGGTTCATCGAAGGCGAGCCGATGAAGGCTGCAACGAACGCGTTGGCAGGACGGGCGTAGAGATCCTCGGGTGTGTCCACTTGCTGGAGCAGGCCGTCCTTGATGACCGCCACTCGGTCCCCCATGGTCATCGCCTCCACCTGATCGTGGGTCACATAGAACGTCGTCACGCCGAACTCGCGCTGGATTCCGGCGATGTCGGCGCGCATCTGGACGCGCAGCTTCGCGTCGAGATTCGACAGCGGCTCGTCCATCAAGAACAGCTCCGGGCGGCGCACAATGGCGCGTCCCATGGCCACCCGCTGGCGCTGACCGCCCGACAGCTGAGCGGGCTTGCGCTCCAGGTAGTCGGTGAGCTCCAGCACACGTGCCGCCTGGCGTACCTGCTCGTTTCGCTCTGTCTTGCGCACCTTGCGCAGTCTCAGCGGGAAGGCAATGTTGTCGGCCACCGTCATCTGCGGGTACAGGGCGTAGTTCTGGAAGACCATGGCGATGTCGCGGTCCTTCGGTGCAACGTCGTTCAGGCGCCGCTCCCCCACGAACAGATCGCCGCTGGTGATCTTCTCGAGTCCTGCGATCATTCGCAGCGCTGTGGACTTGCCGCAGCCGCTCGGCCCCACGAGCACCAAGAACTCCCCGTCGGCGAGGCTCAAGCTGAGATCGGTCACCGCCTCGAACCCGTTCGGGTACACCTTGGTCAGCTCGCTCAGCGTCACCGCAGCCATCAGAACTCCTCGATTCCCACGAGCCGGCGCATCCGCTCCAAGGGCCGCAGGCCCTGCTGGGACAGCCAGTGCAGCAGATCGATGAACACCCAGTTGTCGGCCAGCTTGTCGCCCTCGCGGCGGTACACGTCCACCACGCGCATCTCTGCGGGACCGCTGGACGGCAACCCGAGGTACCCGCCTCGCGGACGGTTGGTGACGTTCGCCCAACCGAACCACGCCGCGTAGCAGCCTTCGGCGATGCGGGCGACATGACCGTGGAACTCCTTGTCCGCCAAGCCGAATCGGAACGGGTAGGAGTGCTGCTGCTGGTAGCGGTCGATGGTGTAGGACGACCCGATGCCGTCGGGTCCGATCCACAGCATGTCCTCGTGCCAGCAGCGAGCCAGCACGTCGCGTGGCATCCGGTCCGAGCCCTGCTCGCGTGCGACGCGATTCGCCTCGTCGAGGTCGCCGGCCATGCGCCACGCCAGTTCCAGCGTTGCCGCAGACTCGTCCGGGTCCTGCGGCTCGGCCAGTACGCCGTCGGCGGTGCGGGGCCCGAGGTAGACACCCGGCTGCCCCGTCGTGGGCGGCAGCGGATAGTGACCGGCATGGCGCATCACCGCGATCAGGTCCAAGAACAGCGCCGACTCGCCGATGCGATCGCCGTCTACACGGCTGAACTCGACGTAGCGCAGCGGCAGCGCTCGACGGGTCGGCGGAATGTCGAGCCAGGGCGAGTCGAACAGTCCGAGGAAATGCCCCATCGAGCACACCCAAGTCGTGGCGCCGCCGTCCGCGTCGTTGTCGCCGGCCAGCAGCACGTCCACCCTTCGCTGCAGCGGCGCCATGGCGGCTCGCAGCGGCCCCCAGAACACGTCGGCGACCGCATGCGCGCCGTGCTGCTCGTAGAAGGGATGCATGCCGCGCCAGAGGTGGTCGCCCGTGATGCTCGACGCCAGCGCCGCCGCGATGTCGTCGCCGGCCGCACTGCGCTGATCTGGCACGCTCGCGAGCGTCTCGTCGAGCCTGCGGTGGTAGTCCGCCACCACCGATTTGGCGTGTTGCAGATACTCGCTCACGATGTCAGCCCTTCACCGCGCCGGCGCCGAGGCCCTTCACCAGGTGCTTCTGGAACAAGATGATCACGATCACGATGGGCAGCGTGATCGACACCGACGCTGCCGCCGCTTCAGTGATGGTGCGACTGCTCTCGCCGCCCGTGAGCGACACGATGGCCACCGGCAGCGTCCACTCGGTAGGTGCCAGCACACGCACGAACAGGAACTCGTTGTATGCCAGCAGCATCGTGAACAGCCCCGTGGCGATGATGGCCGGCCACATCACCGGGATGATGACTTTGCGAAAGGCCTGCAGGCGGGTGGCGCCGTCCATCATGGCGGCTTCCTCGAGTTCTTTGGGCACGTCGAGGAAGAAGCTGCGGAACATCCAGATGGTGAACGGCTGGTTGACCGCGACGAGTGCAAGCACCAGCACGAGCCGAGTGTCGAGCAGCTGCAGTTCGTCGATGAACGGCACGTCGATGAACGGGAAGTCGAAGGCGCCCACGCCGCTGGAGGTCAGCCAGTCGTCGATCCACGTCGCGCCGAAGAAGTACGGCAGCACGAACGCGCTGCGCGGCAGCGCCCGAAAAGCCAGAGCCACGATCAAGATGACGGCACCGGAGATGCCAGTGAAGCGGGCCAGCCCGTAGCCGGCCAGCAGCCCGATCGACAGCGACACCAGCATCGTCAGGACGGTGACCACGATGCTGTTGACCAAGAAGTCGTACTCGTCGTTGGTCTCCCAGATTCTCGGAAAGCGCCACATCGCCACGAGCAGCACGACACCGGCACCGCAGTACCACGGCCAGCCGCGCCGCATCCGTTTGCCGACGAGCCCGAGCAGCGCAGCAATGAGTCCCGCTGCGGCGATGTAGGCGAAGACGCCCCACATGTTGATGTCGTCGTCGCCGAGCCAGAACGCTCGATAGGCGTTGGCCGTGGTCTCATATCCCCACAGCACGGGTTCGCGCGCCAGCACGTCTCGGGTGAACTTGACCGATGTCTGCACGGTCCACAGGAACGGCAGCACCGACCAGATGCACAGCACCCCGAGCGTGACGTGCAGCGGCACGCGACGCGCGACCCGTCGGGAAGCCGTGGCTGCTGTGCGCATCTCAGGTGCGCTCGGAGATCTGGTCCTTGTAGGACCGGTACAGGAACGGGATCAGCACCACCAGGATCCCGACGACGGTCAGCACGGCCATGGCGTTGCCCTTGCCCACTCGGCCGATGTCGAACGCCGTTGCGACGCGCACGTTGTACACCTGCAGCGTGTGCGCGTCGGTGAAGCGGTTGCCGGTCCACACGAACACTTGGTCGTATATCCGGTACATGTCCATCACCGAGATCAACGCGACGAACACGACGAGCGTCCGCAGGTGCGGCAGCACGACATGCCACAGATTGCGCCAGAAGCCCGCGCCGTCGATAGCTGCGGCTTCGAGCCGTTCGCTCGGCAGCGTCTGGAGTCCAGCGAAGAACACGATCATGGCGAACGGCATGACTGCCCAGACGGCTTGGATGACGATGAGGTAGCGCACATTGCCAGAGGTGATCTGGAACGGATCGTCGAAGATCACCTCCCAGAGCCAGGCAATCAGGCCTCCGCGGTCGAAGAGATCCTTGTACACCAGCGACCCGACGACTGGGGTGACGATGAACGGGGTCAGCAGCGCTGCCATGTAGACGCTGCGTCCGCGCACCACACGGTCCAGCATGAGTGCGGTTGCCAGCCCCAGCAGCATCTGAACCGGCACGACGATCAGGACGAACAGCATCGTCCAGCGGAACGCAGTCCAGAACTCCGGATCGGACAGGATGTCCCGGTAGTTCTGCAGCCCGATCCAGCTGGGGTTCTTCAGGTCGCGCAGCAGCAGACGGTGAAAGCCCAGCCACACGGTCGTGGCAAAGGGCACGACCATGAGCACCGCCATCACCGCGACGCTGGGGATCGTGAAGTACCAGAACGTCCTGCGTTCCACTCACGCCCCCCTTCTGCTGCTCACGCCGCTTCGGGGCGACACCGCCACGCGGTGCCGCCCCGAAGGCGGACGGGACTGGCTGCTCGGCCTGGCGGCCTGGCGTCTAGTTGAGCAATCCCTGATCGCCGGCCTCGGCTAGGTACGCGTCCTCTGCGGCTTGGAGTGCCTCCTCGATGGGCGTGCCGTCGAGGATCGTGATGAGAGCTTCGCCCAGCTTGGCGCGAGCAATGCCCGCGGCCGGATGCGTGAGATCGGCACCGCGGCCGTTCACCAGGCTCGCCTGCGCAGCGGCGGCGTCGCGCGGACCGTTCGGGTGGCTCACTCCGTTGCGGGTGACCAGGCCGAACTCTGCTGCTGCTTGCATGCTCTCCAAGTCCGTCGCTGCAAGCATCGCCAAGAAGATCGCCTCGACCTTGTCAGCCGGCGTTCCGACCGGAATGCCCCAGCCGTCGATGTACGCAGGCGCCGCCACAATGTCGCCGCCGGTGCCCAGCGCGGGCGCGAACTCGATGTCGCCCACGACCGTGGAAGCCTCCGGATCGTCCATGCCTGCTGCACGCGAGGCCCAAGTGTGGCCCAGGATCGCTTCGCCGGTCTGGAAGGCGGCCTGCACGTCGTCGGTGCTGTAGGAACCAGCTGCGTCCGGCGCGCATTCGTCCACCATGCGCTTGAGCGTCTGTGCTGCCATCACACCCTCGGGACCGTTGAAGTTCGGCGCGCCGGTCATGGGGTCGATGGGCGAGACACCCATCGAGCCGAGCACCGAGTCGAACTCGATCTGCCAGGCCCAGCCGGCCGACAGCATGTACAAGAAGCCGATGTCGTAGTCGGCGTCGATGATCGCTCGACAGGTCTCGAACGCCTCCTCAAAGGTCGTCGGCACCGCCAGGCCCAGTTCGTCCATGGCGGGCTTGTTGTAGAAGACGTGCATGGTGTTGGACACCATCGGCAATGCGTAGATCTGGTCGCCGATGGAGGCCATGCGCCAGAAGGCGTCGTCGATCTCGTCAAGGTCGAACTGGTCGCGGTACTTCTCGACGAGGCCGTTCAGCGGCAGCAGGAACCCTTGGTTGGCCAGCTCGCCGATGAACGCATTGGAGCCCTGATAGAGCTCGAACGTCGGCGACCCGGTCGCCGCGTCAGCCGTCATCGCGCTGCGGGCCTCGACGCTGTCGAGGAACTGCAGGTTGAAGCGGTAGTTGCCTTCCTCGCAGTCCTCAAGTTCCTTCTCGTACTGCGAGATGATCGGGAACTCCCAGCCCATCGCATCGATCTCGACGACCTCGGACGGGTTGGGGATCGGGCACTCGTCGGAGATCAGCTCGACCTCCGCCTCGCCGTCGCCGGCCATGCCGTCGCTCGCGTTCGACCCGCCGTCCATGCCGTCGTCGTCATGGTCGTGCTCACCGTCCTCGTCGCCGTGGTCGTGGTCGTCGCCGTCCTCGTGGTCGTCGCCGTCGTCATCGTCGTGATCGTCGCCGTGGTCATCGTCGTCGGGCGCCATCGTCGATTCGGCCGCGGTGGTCTGCGTCTGCGCTTCGTCGGTGGCGTCGTCAGCAGCGTCGTCGCTGCCGCAGGCCGCCGCGAGGACAGCAAACGCGAAGACCACGGCGAGCAATCGCCATGCCTTGCCGGTAGTGGTGATCATGAGCTTCCCTCCCGGGTGATAGGGGCCGACGGGGATCGGGTGATCACAACCCGCTCCCCAACAACTCGAGCGGCGCGACATAGCCGGCCGCGTCGAGACCGAAACCCGCAGCTGTCGCCTCGGCGAGCACAGCGCCGGACCACTCGACCCTGCTCGGGCCGTCGCCGCCGGTGATGACCACTGCATGGGCAGCGGTCGCGCCGACGTTGCGCAGGTCGCGCCACGCAGATGCGGGGATGGACACCAGCGAACCCGCGGCGGGCCGCTCGGAGCCTTGTTGATCCGGCTCGTTGAGCGCGACTTCCCAGTCGCCGTCGAGCAGCAGCACGACTTGGCTGTCGTCGTGACGGTGCAGGCCGGTCGATGTGCCAGGCGATGCGCGCAGCCATTCGAGGCCGAAGCCGTGAGGAGTGCGGATCGGCGGCCGGCTGAGTCGGTCCTGACACAGGCCGAAGCCGATGACCGGCGCAAGCTCGACTGCGTGTTGCGGACCCAGCACGCTCGACAGCAGCCCGTGGGCAGACCATCGGCGCTGATCGCCGGTCACCACGCGCTGGGCCAGCTCTGCATCGCTGTACGCGTCGACGCATGCGAGCTGGCTGTCGCTCAGCGGCTGAATGCGGTCTTGAGGGACCGCGCCGTTGCCGGCTTCGATCAGCGTGTTGTCGCGACGCAAGTACAGGCCCGTCTCGGCGGCCTCCCGCAGCACTTCCGGCGCCCAGAGGATGCCGCCGGTGTCGTCACCGCCCAGCACGACGAACAAGAACCCGTCGTCGCAGCCGGTGTTCTCGAAGCCGCGGAACACCCAAGGCGGCACAGACAGCACAGCGCCGGGCGTGAGATGCACGGCCTGCTCGCGCCGGCGGCCGATGTCGACTCGCCAGTTGCCCCGAGTACACACGAAGACCTCGGGCGTGTAGTGCAGGTGGGCGTTGTTGTAGACGCCGTGGGGCATCGTGGCGGCACCCACGTTGAAGCCGTGCGGCTCGGAAATGCTGACGTGCTGATCGGCATTCTGCGACACGCCCGGTCCGACGAAGGAGTAGCTGACCTTGCCTCTGGAACGCTCGATGCGCACGTCCACGAATGCGGCGGTGTCGGCCACGAAGTCGGCGGGTTCCAGCACGCGCCCGGTGAGCACGGCACCAGTTCGCGCAGGATCTGTTCGCGTGGGTGCGCGCATCAGCCGCTTCGCTTGGTGGTCCGGCCGATGCGGAGGTGCCCGTCCACCACGACATCGCTCGGAGGTGACCCCGTTGCGGCATCGACGAGCAGGTCGGCGGCGTGGCGGGCGAGCAGTTCGGTCGGCTGCACCAGCGTGGTCAGGTCGATACCGGCCCAACTGGCCTGCGGCAGGCCGTCGAATCCGGTGACGGCGATGTCGTCGCCCACGCGGATGCCTCGTGATTCCAAGCCGTCGATGACGCCGAATGCGACCTCGTCGCTGCCCACCATCACCGCGTCGGGCGCGAGCCGTGAAATGCGCTCGGCGCCGGCATAGCCGGCGTCGTAGGAGAAAGCGCCGGCTTCGAGGTAGGGCAGCGCCACCCCGTGCTCGCCCATCTCACGCGCGGCGCCCCGATACCGAGCCTGGTCGGTCGAGGCCGACGACACGCCACCGACGAACACCGCCGTTCGGCAGCCTTGGTCGACCACGTGGGCTGCCAGCAGCCGACAGCCGGCTTCGTTGTCCACCGAGACCGAGGACACCAGCCCGGCTGCAGCCGGCTGGTTGAACGCCACCGTCTGGCTCGACTGGCCGCGCATGGCGCTGAGCTGATCGGGCCGGATGCTGGCCGAAGCCAGCAGCAGGCCGCTGACTCGGTACTGGCGCACGATGTCGAGCACATCGTCGACTTCGCCCGGATCGCTGAAGCTGAACAGCAGCAGCTGACGTTGGCGCGCCGCGAGCTCACGGGTGACCGCCGAGAGCACGTGCTGCCAGTACTCGCCGCAGGCGGGCACCACCGCGCCCACCACGTTGCTCTGCTGCGATTTGAGGCCGCGCGCAAACGCGTTGGGCGCGTAGCCGAGCTTGGCGGCCGCGTCGCCGACACGCTGACGCGTACGGTCGGACACGAGGTGCGGTGCGGAGTACGTGCGCGCCACCGTGGCCTGGGAGACGCCGGCTTCGGCGGCTACGTCGGTGGAAGTCGCTGGGCGCGCAACGCCGTCACGCACCTTGGCATCTCCTCTCATCCGGCGCATACTATGCATACGTAGTCATCGCTGCAACGAGTCAGTAGCGATGTCCCTTGCTGCGCTGCAAGAGCGGCACCGTGAGCGAGCGGGGCCTCAGCCGGTGTGCAGCAGGATCTGCTTCCACACAGCGGTGTCGTCCAGCAGCACCCACTCGCGCGCCAGGCCGTCGGGCCCGTACTCGCCGTGGCTGATGCCCATCACGTGAACGTTCGCCCCACTGGGGGCGCCGAAGCGGCCCCAGCCGGCATGCACACCGTCGAGCGACCAGCGCATCGCAACCCGCGGCGCGCGACTCGAGTCGCGACGTCCGATCCGGTGATGAATGGCGAAACGCGCCGACGGGAACGACGACAGCAGTCCGATCCAGAAGCTGTCGGACGCGCTCCAGCCGTGATCGGTGATGCCGCCTGGCAGCTCCAGCTGGACCGCCCGGTCGTACTCGCCGCGGATGGCCGCCAGGTCGCCCGTCATGACGCGGCCGTACATCTCGGCGTAGCGCGCACTGTCAGGATGGTCGTTGCCGGTGCCGCGGTAGCGGCCTTCGACGTCGGTCTCCGGACGCAGGGGCTGGAGGGCGTTGTCGTGCCCGCCTTCGGCGTCGATCTGGCCTGCGGCGAACGTCTTGGCGTCGATTCCCAGCTGGCGCACGATGGCGCCTTGATCTCGAATGAGCCATTCGTCGTAGATCTGGTCGCTGCGAGCTGCGCAGTCGGCGATGATGCGGTACCGCAGGCGCGTGCGGGTAGCCGGGCCGTAGATGCCGTCGCCCGAATGTGTGGCAGTCGACAGAATTCGATGCGACGACAAGAATCCCTCGTCGCCGTCGTCGCACCAGATGACGTCCTCGCCGAGCAGCTGGCGATCCCCGAACTCCGCCAAGGTGGCCAGCGTGGCGGCCATGACCGCACCATTGCCGACGACCACCCCAGACGGCGATCGGACCACCACATCTTCGGAGTAGAACCGGCGCAGCGAAGCCACGCCGCGGCGTTCCCAGACGGTCTCGGTGACGCCGAGGATGTACTCGCGCGGTCCGCCGAATTCCTCGCCGAATCCCTTCATGCCCATGCGGCCGCTCCTTGGTGGCGTTGTGGCACCGTGAAGACCAGTGAATCCCTCACGCGCATTTTGCATACGAAATCACGCCAGGCGCGGCATGCCGACCACAACGCCAACCCACAGGTGAACACGGTGCGGTCGCCCACCATGCCGCGGCGGCGGCTACTGGCGTGCCATCTCGGCTCTCGCTGTGGCAGCGACATCGCTGCCGCTGCGCGGTGCGAGACGGATCTCGACATGATGCAGCACTCCGCTGAAAGCGAACCCGCCGTCGTAACGCTTCGACACTGTCGAGCCGTAGTCGCGGCCGATGCTGGTGCCCATCGAGGACATGATCCGCATCATGAGCGGCAGCTCGGCAGTCGCTGCCGTCTCGCCGTTCACGCGTAGCTCGAGGGTGCCGGCGTGCCGGTCGGTTCGGCGCAGATGCATCGACAGCTCGCATTCGCCTTCAGGGATCGCAGCGGCGGACTCGACGACGGTGTGGTCTGCGAAGGCGTTGTAGTCCACGACGAGGCGTTCGTTCTGGACGAACATCGACACGCCTGCACCGGCGCTGCCGGTGGCCCAGATGACTCCTTCGTCGCCGGACTGACGCGTCACTCGCGCCGACAGGTCAAACGAGCGTCCGCCCGCCGATGCAGCGGCCTGGGTGGGGATGCGAGACATAGGCGGCCGGTACAGGTAGCGGCGCTCGGGCGTGTGCGGCGAATGCTCGAGCAGCGGCGCCGCGAACAGCGTCACACCGCGGTCGTCGAGAGGCAGCACGCCGTGGCGCTCGGCTTCGCTCCACCACAGGCCGACGAGCTCGTCGAGGCGCTGCGGCAGCTCACCAGCAAGGTCGTTGCACTCCGAGGGGTCCGCCCCGAGGTCGAAGAGCTCCCACTGCTCGGTGTCGTAGTCGTCGCCTGGCATGTGCCGCACGACTGCCTTCCACCAGATGCCGTCGCGCAACGCGACCAAGGCGCGCGATCCGCCGTTCTCGAAGTACTGCAACGTGTTGGCGGCTGGCGCATCGGCATCGTTGACCGCCGAGGCGAACGACTGGCCGGTCACCGGCAGCTGCTCGAACCCCCGATGGGTCTCGGGCGCAGCGACGCCGAGCAGCTCGTACACCGTGGGCGTCACATCGGAGACGTTGACGAACTGTGTGCGCTTGGTTCCGCGCTGGCCGGCGTCGATGCCCGCAGGCCAGTGCATCACCATCGGCACGTGTACGCCGCCTTCGTGGGTGTTCTGCTTGTACCAGCGAAACGGCGTGTTGCCGCACTGGGCCCAGCCCCAGGGGTAGTTGGTGTGACTGTCAGGTCCCCCGATGTCATCAAGCCGCTCGACCACGTCGTCCACGGACTCCGGCACGCCGTTGAAGTACTTCCATTCGTGCATGACGCCGAACGGGCCGCCCTCCTGGGAGGCGCCGTTGTCGGCCATCACGAACAGGATCGTGTTGTCGAGCAGGCCGCGGAGTTCCAGCCCGGTGACGAACCGTCCGATCTGGTCGTCGGTGTGGTCCAGGAAGGCAGCAAACGCCTCTTGCAGTCGGCAGGCCAGCCGCTGCTCGTTGCGGGACAGCTCGACCCACGGCTTGACGCCCGGGTTGCGCGGCGCCAGCACTGTGTGCGGCGGGACGATTCCCCGTTCGATCTGGCGGGCATGCCAACGCTGCCGTGCCACGTCCCAACCCTCGTCGTAGCGGCCTGCGTACTTGGCAAGGTAAGCGGGCGGTGCCTGGTGCGGCGCGTGGGTGGCGCCGAAGGGCAGGTAGGCGAAGAATGGCCGGTCCGGCCGCACGCCCTTGCTGTCGCTGATCATCTGCAACAGCTGATCCACGAGATCCTCGCTCAGGTGATACCCGTCCTGCGGCGGGCGAGGCGGATCGACGAGGTGGTTGTCGGCCACGAGCTCGGGGAAGAACTGGTCGGTCTCGCCGTCGAGGAAGCCGTAGAAGCGGTCGAAGCCCCGCCCGAGCGGCCACTGATCGAACGGGCCGGCCGCGGAGATACTCTGCGTCGGGGCGAGATGCCACTTGCCAGTGCAGAACGTGGCATAGCCGTGCTCGCGGAGCACCTCGGCGATGGTGGCCGCATGGTTGGTGATGTGGCCGAGCTGGTTGGGGAAGCCGGTCAGGAAGTTGGCTACCGAGCGGATGCCCACGGCGTGCTGGGACCGTCCGGTCAGCAGCGACGCGCGCGTCGGCGAGCACAGTGGCGTGACGTGGAAGTTCGTGAACTGGAGGCCGTTCGCGGCGAGCGCGTCGATGTGCGGCGTGTCGATGTCCGAGCCGTAGCAGCCGAGCTGGGCGAACCCGGTGTCGTCGAGCAGCACGAACACGACGTTGGGCGCATCGGGGGGCGCATGGGGATGCTCTTCGAACCACGGCTCGGAATCGGCAACGGTCTTGCCGATCCGGCCTCGAAACGTCGGGTGCGCGCTGGGAGCAGTCATGTCAGCCGTCTCTCACTTCAGTGCCGCGGTGCCTCACCGATGGGTGTACCGGCACATTACGTCGCGTCGCTGAGCACTACTGCTGAGCGCTGTCGCGGCGCGGCAGCGGCTTCCGACACGCCGAGCTGCCGTGTGCCGAGCAGCTCTTGACCGAACAGCTCGTACACGGCATTCGACACCATCAGGTGCGACTGGATCGTGTACACGTCGCGCAGGATGCGCTGCATCGCGCTGTGGTCCATGACCGCGCTGCCGCCCGCGAAGCGAAACAGCTCGGACACGAGCTCGACAGCCTCGTCGGTACACCACGCCGCTGCCGCTTGAGCCTCGGTGACCAGCGTCGGATCCGGAGGTCCCTGCGCCGCCGAGTCGAACATGCGCTCGATCGCGTCGGCCATCCCCAGAGCGCAGGCGTTCATGCGGATCGTGCCACGGCCGATGGCCCGCTGGAAGACCTCCCGATCAGCCAGGCTGACGCTGCCGACATAGCCACGCCACTTCTCTGAGACGTCTTGGCTCGCTGTGCGCAACGCCAGGCGCCCGAGCGCATACGCGAAGCTGCCGTGCTCGTTCACGACGAAAGCGGGCAGCCCCAAGCGCATGAGCGCGCCGCCTCGCGGCGGCGTGTCGGCGGACGCGTCGACGGCGAAGCCCGCGGGGACGAACACGTCGTCCATCTCGTAGTCGCAGCTGCCCGTGCCTCGCATGCCCAAGGTGTGCCAGTTGTCATGCACCTTGACGTGGCTGGTCGGCACCAGTGCTCGAATGAGCGACGGTCCGTCGCAGAACACCGGCACCAGCACCCAGTCGGCGTGCTCGATGCCGCTGCCCCACGCCCACTCGCCTGAGACTCGGTAGCCGCCGTCCACTCGTCGGGCCTCGCCGCCGGGTCGCAATGAGCCGGCCATGAACGGAAATCCCTCGGCCAGCACCGCCTGCACGGTCTCGTCGGGCAGCACCGACAGCGCAGCACCGGCCGCGGAGGCCGAGATGAACATGCACCACGCCGCCGCCGGGTCGATCATGGTCAACGCCTCGATCACGTCCATCTGAGTGACCGGGTGAGCTTCGGCGCCGCCGACCGCCCTCGGCGACTTCATGCGGAGCAGACCCGAGAAGCGCAGCGCCTCCACCGATGTCGGCGACAGACGTCGAAGACGCTCGGACTCAAGGCGCCCTGCGGCCAGTGCGTCCGCTACAGCGTCGACGGCTGCCAGCAGGCAGGCGCTGTTCGCGGCTCGGTCGGCGGGGAACCGATGCTCGGGACAGCTCAATGCCAGCACCTGCCGGCGCACCGGCGCACTGCTCGGCTGTTCAGCTGGCTGTCGGCGCTGGGACTGCGGCGTCAGGCACCCAGCTGCCGTGGAATCCGTACGGGACGCGCTGGGGCAGCAACACCCGGGCCACCGGCGCACGGCTCAGGTCTCGCGCATCCAGGATCACCAGCTCGCTGCCGTCGGTCGTCTCGTCGTAGACGAAGGACATCAGCCAGCCGTCGTCCTCGGCGCTGCCCGCCGGGTCCGCAACGAAGACCGCTTCCCCGCTGCCCCGGCCGGGTCCGTGATCGTGGCTGGTGGCGGTGCCGGTGTCGTAGTCGAACTTGTAGTTCGCACCGGGGACAAGCCCGCCGCTGAGGCCGACCGTGTAACCGAAGCGATGCCTGCGGGCAGTCCGGTCGGCCCGCACCTGAGGGAACTCGTGGGATCGCTCGTCCACGCGCTCTTCGTCGACTCGGCGCGTCGCTGGGTCGATGGTCCAGCGGTCGAGCGTGGGAATCGAATCGCCGGCCGGTCCCAGCAGGTCGCGGTCGAACATCTTGTCGTAACGGCACAGGTCGATCACTACGCGGCCGTCGTCGTCTTCGTAGGCGTTGAGCGGATGGAAGACGTAGCACAGCCCGACGTCGCACCACACGATCTCAGCCGCAGTGCCATCTCGGGGCAACAGACCCACCCGTGCGCCGTAGTCGGGATCCCAGCGGAACGGGAACGACGTCTTGCCGCTGAGCACCAGGTCCAAGTCCACCGTGACGGGCAGGTCGTAGATCACCGCGTAGTTCTGGGTGAGCGACATGTCGTGGATCATCGACATCCCGGGCAGCGGGACGTCGACGGTCTTGCGCACGCTGCCGTCGGCGCCGATCACGACGTACTCGACATGGTCCATCAAGTCCTGCCACGCGTAGCACACTGCGTGCAGCTCGCCGGTGTCGGGGTCCAGCTTGGGATGGGCGGTGAAGCCGGTGCGCAGCGTTCCGAAGAAGTCGTTGCGGCACGTCGTGTCAAGCTCGTAGCCGAGCTCGGTGGGCAGCGCGCCGGCCTCCACCAGCGCCCACGTGGTACCCGCGAAGCCGATGACACTCGTATTGGGCGAGAAGTCCACGCTGCGCCTGGGCCCCGGCACTGCCGGCTCGCCCAGCGCCTCAACCACGTCGTCGCCCCGCACCCAGCGATTGCGGTACCACTCGGCGCGGCCGCCGCGCAGGCGCACGCCGTGCACCATGCCGGTCCCGGTGAACCAGTGACTGGTCGCCGGGTCGGTGGGCACCACGGGATTGGCGCCGTTGCGCACGTACCGACCGTCCAACGTCTCGGGAATCTGGCCGATCACCTGGAGATCGAATGCCGTCAGCTCCTCGGCCACTCGGGCGAAGTTGCCGTCGGAGTACGTGGACGCTGCCGGCGTCGGTCGGGTTGCGGTATCGGTCATGGGGTTCTCCTCGATGCCTCTGATGTATGACGACGGAGCGCGTGCCGCGATCGGTCGCGATCCAGTGCCCCGGGCTCACGGGCCGATGCCCCATACCGTACGACACCGCTTCGGTGCCACGCGACGGTGCCCGGCAGCCCAAGAACGGCTTACAGCGAGATCGTGGTGAGGTCGTCGCCGATGATCACCTCGCCGCCGTAGTGCGCTGCTGCCAGTTCGATCCATTCGGGGTACTGCTCAGCGGCAGGCGCCGGGACCATGTGGGTCAGCACCAACCGCTTGGCGCCGACTCTGGCTGCGGTCTGCGCGGCTTCGACGACGCCTGAGTGGTAGTCCAGAATGTCCCTGAACATCTCGTTCGGGCTCAGCTCCACGAGGTCTTTTCTGATGACGGTCTGCACGTACGCGTCGGCTTCGGACGCGAGCTGGTCCACACCGTCGCAGGGCACGGTGTCGCCGACGACCGCAGCGGACCTGCCCTCGTGGGTGAGGCGGTAGCCGAGCGTGGGCCGCACCGGCGCGTGGTCCGTGGCTGCGGCAACGACCCTCACACCACCGATCTCCAGCGTTGCGCCCGCCTCGAGTTCGGTGACGGCGACCCGCGGCCCGTTCACCAGCGCGTCGTGGTGCGCGAGGCGATAGCCGATGTCGGCTTCGAGGGCGCCGAGCTGACGCTCCACGAACCGTTCGATTCCCGGCGGCCCGTACACCTGCAGTGTCGCGTTGCCTCCGCTCATGATCCAGTGCGTCGTGATCACGTCGTTGAGCGCGCACACATGATCGCTGTGCAGGTGGGTGACGAGCACGGCGCTCAGCCAGGCCGGCAGCGATCCGGCACCGGCCAGACGCATGACGACGCCGCGCCCGGCGTCGACGAGGACATGCGTGTCGCCCGCCTTGACGAGCGTGGAAGGCCCCGCCCGATGCGGGTCGGGCAGCGGCGACCCCGTCCCCGTCAGCACAACATCCATCGCTCTGTTCCTTCTCGAACCCGGGGAAGCGCAGTCACCGTCTTTGGACGGCTGTCATCAGACCGTGACCACAGCAAAGTACATACCGCCCGGCGAAGTTGCCGCAAGCGGCCATGCATCGTGGGCAGCATCTTCCCGCAAGACACCCACAATAGACGGATGCCAATGGCTCGTCTCGGCTCGAAGCCACGTCAACAGCAGCGAGTCCATGTCGCTATCTCGAACTCGCGTGCGTGCGACTCGAACGGCACTTCACGTCACATGGCCGCCGCGATCGCCGTCGCGACCTGCTTGGCCAGCAGCGGCGGCACAGCGTTGCCAATTTGAGATTGAACCGATGCTCGGCGGCCGACGAATTCGTAGTCGTCTGGAAACGCAAACAAGCGCTTGAGCTCGGGCACGCGCAAGCGGCGGTTCTCCCAGTGAAACGGGCCGACGTTTGGACCGGGCTGCGCTTGCACCGTGGGTGACGGTCGATTCGGATCCAGCTTCAACAAGAACGACCAGAACCTCGACCGCCACTCGAAGATTGGCGTCGGATGCCCGCGTTTGGCCGTGAAATACAGGTAGTTATCGCCGGGCGGTATTTCTGGGAGCAGATGCCCCCAGCGCCCACGAACGACTTCCTCGGCCTCTGGCGCGACGGCGAGATCAGCCAGTGCTTCGCCGGCCGTCACGTGCGGCTGCGGACCGCCTGCCCGCTTGCGCCGCTCCCAAGCGCCGTGGTGTGTCGGGGGCGGCAGCGCCGGAACTGCCTCGTCTCGCCTCGCGCCCACAACGAACAGCCGCGGGCGAGACTGTGGAGTGCCGTAATCGGCTGCGTTGAGCACTCCCCAGCCGAACGCGTAGCCCGCATCGTCGATTTCGCTGCAGAGGCGCAGGAAGGCCGGACGGCTGGCCTTGTTGTTGAATGTCAGCGCGTAGACGTTCTCCAGCATGAAGAACCTTGGTTGTGCCTGACGCAGGAATTCGGTGAACGCCTGAAGAAGGCTCGCCGCCGGGTCGGTGCCGTCACGCTTCCAGTCGAGCCAGAAGCCGGACTTGGAGAATGCCACGCAGGGCGGCCCCCCGACGAGCAGATCAGGCCGTTCCCGGCGGCCGAAGCCTCCTGCGCGCAGTATGTCCTGGACCGTCACGCCGGAATCGCGGCCCGCAGCGAGCGGGTACAAGTCCGCACGGATCACATCGCGAAGGGCTGGGAAGCAGAGGTCTGCGTTCTTCTCCATCGTGTCTGCTGCGTCGGCATCCCACTCGACTGCGACTGCGGTGCGAAACCCCGCCTGCTCGATGCCGAGGTCCAGTCCTCCTGCGCCCGAGAACAGTGACACCGCCGATCCGATCTCCACTGACCCAGTGTGGTCTGTCGGCCCGTTCGGGTCGCGCATCGGCACTGGCGCGCTCAGACTGAGCTGCCTGTCGTTCGCGCGGGCTTGGCTGCGGCGCGTGGCCATGCGCCGAACGTACGACCGGACTGTGACAGATGCGATGATGCCGTCGCTGCTGCGCCGAGCGCTCGGCGCCGCGCAACCGTGGAGGCTGCGGTCGGCGGTTCAGGTGCGGACGAGGCGGAAGACCGGTATCTCGCGGCCGTGCTCGGCTGCCTTCTGCTCGTACTCCGCGAACTGCGGCATCAGCGCTGCTTGGGCGTCGTACAGCCGCTTGCGCTCGTCTCCTTCGGCGAGGCGGGCCATGGCCTGCCATGAGTCTGTGCCCACCTCGACGGTGACCTCGGGATGGGCCACCAGGTTGTGATACCAGTTCGGATGGTCGGGAGCGCCGCCCTTCGACGCAATGACCACCAAGTCGTCCCCGTCGGTGGAGTACACGAGCGGCGAGCACAGCTTGCGTCCGGTCTTGGCACCGGTCATGGTGACCAGGATCATCGGCGCGCCATCGAGCCAGCCGCTGCACTGCCCGCCGTTGTCGCGGAACTCCTTGATCACCGCTTCGTTGAATGCCAGGTAGTCCGTCATGTGTCCTCCGTAGCTGTTGTGGCCCACGCCACCGCTCGCGCACGCGGTTTGTCGAGCCCGCAGTCTCTGAGAGTACGCGGTCAAGCGGCCCGTCGGCTGCGCCGAGCTGCCCGGACTGGAGTGCCGGTCGCCGCTCAGGCCGGCCGGGTGGGGGTCGGGTGCTCCTCGACGGTTCCGGCAGCCACGAGATGGTCGATCTCGGCAGCGTCGAATCCGATGCCGGCGAGCACTTCGCGGGTGTGCTCGCCGTAGCGGGGCGAGGCACCGAGGACGGGGCTGCCCGCGTCGCTGAAGCGCAACGGCATCCCTGAGGTGGTGTAGCGCCCGAACTCGGAATGCTCGAGGTCCACGACATAGTCGTTGGCTCTGATCTGGTCGTCGTCCAGCGCCTCGTAGGGCAAGTTGTACGGACCGCAGGGGAACTCGACCTCGCGCAACGCGGTCAGCCACTCCGCAGTGGTTCGTGTGCGAAACAGGGACTCGGCTGCGTCGACCACGCTGCGAAACGCATCGGAACTCGGGTCCTGCGTGCCGGGGCGTGCGAGACCGGTCACTCGGTGGAACTTGTCCTGCAGCGCAGCGCTCAGGCCCGCCACGCTGATCATCCCGTCGAGGGTCAGATAGGTGCGGAAGTACAGGCGAAAGGCACCGGCGCCGGGTGTGACGCGCTCCTCGTAGAGTCTCCGCTGATCGGCGAAGCCGACGCCTGCTGCACGCGCGGCGTCGATGTCGGATCGCAGTTCGGCGACGGCCTCTGCATCGGCCTCGAAGCCGCCGATCATCGGCGTGGCCAGCGCCATGGCGGTTCCGAGCAGCGAACTGTCGACGCGCTGGCCTCGGCCGGTCACGTCACGATGACGCAATGCGGCCACTACCCCGAGCGCAGAGACCATGCCGGTACCGAAGTCGTTGACCGCTGGACGTGTGGCCGACGGAACACCGTGCTCTGCGCGGTTCATCACGAAGCCCGCGCCGCTGCGTGCCTGCACCAGCACGTCGTAGCCGCCCACATGGGCGTCGGGACCCTCTGGCCCGAAGGCGGTGTGGGCGAGGTACACCAGACGCTCGTTGACCGCGCTGGCGTGATCCCAATCGATGCCGTAGCGCTTGAGATCACCCTGCTTGAACGCCACCAGAGCGACATCGGCCCACCCGAAGAGCGCGTCGATCACGCCGGCAGCGCCCGGATGCCCCAAGTCCAGCACGATGGCCCGCTTGCCGGGGTTGATCAGCGCGTATCCCCTGCCTTCGGTGGGCGTCAAGGCGGCGAGCGAGCGCATGGCGTCGCCGCCCGGGGGTTCCACCTTGACCACATCGGCGCCCATGCCGGCGAGCAGCCTGCCGCAGTGCGGGATCGCCGCGTTCTGTGCCAGCTCCACAACGTTGATCCCCGTCAGAATGCCGTCACCCCGCTGATCCGGCACCGGCTCGCCGTCCGCGGGTTGCGGCACATCGGTCGTCGGCACAGCAGTCATGGGCTTGTCGCTTCGCGTCGGGGCGTATACGGGTCCTGCGTGCCGGCAGGGATCAGCGGATGATCGGCCACGCTGTCCCAGAATTCGGCCACCGCCGCCATCACGGGGCGCTGCAGCCACGTGTTGGAGGGCAGGAACACGTCGCGGCGTTCCCGCGGGTCCTCGTAAAGATTGAACGCCCGCGGGATGCTGAGCTCGATCGGCGGGTCGCCCATGTACTCCTGCCAGACGAAGTGCAGCTTCCAGTTGCGCCACTTCACGGCGTGGAGCCGATCCGCGACGAAGCACAGCACCGAGTCGCGCTCCGAGCGCTCCGATGAGCCTTCGAGCAGCGGCAGCAGATCGACGCCGTCGATGGGTCTGTCGGTCGGCACGTGGGCGCCAGCGACTCCGGCGAGCGTGGCGAAGATGTCGGTGGCGTGCGCCAGCTCGTTGCTGACACGTCCGGCAGGGAGGCGCCCTGGCCAGCGGGCGATGAACGGCACTCGCAGGCTGCCTTCCATCGCCGTGAAGTACGAGCCGCCCCACGGCCCGGTCCAGCCTCGCCACGGCAGCACGTCCTCTGCGCCGTTGTCGCTGGTGAAGATCACCAGTGTCTCAGCGCCGACGGCCAGCTCGTCGAGCACGCCCACGAGATGCCCCACCCGGTCGTCGGTCTCACGCAGAGCGTCGGCAAAGTCGCCCAGACCAGTGACGCCGGCGTAGTCGGGATGCGGCAGCGTCGGGAAGTGCGGGAACGCGAGCGGCAGGTAGACGAAGAACGGTTGGCCCGCTTCGGCGCAGCGTCGAATGAAGTCCTCGCCCCGCCCGAAGGCCTCGGCGTCGAATTCGGCACGCCGTGCAGTGTCGTAGGGAGCCACCGCCTCGCTGGCCTGGCCCGCAAGCCCGGCCAGCAGCACCTCCGGCGGCACCACGTCGGGGTCGTAGCCCACGGCAGTCGACCAGAGCGAGGAGTCGTGGGTCTCCGCCAGCCCCCACCACTCGTGGAAGCCCCGTTCGTGGGGCTGGCGTCCTGGTCCCGCGCCCAGATGCCACTTGCCGTAGTGCGCGCATCGATAGCCCCGCGCCGACAGCAGTTCGGCTAGGGTGATTTCCCAGCGCACCAAGCCGCTGGGCTGGCCGGGCAGCGGGATGCGCACCGTGCCGGACCGAATGGGGATGCGACCGGTCATCACCGCAGAACGCGACGGCGTGCACTGCGCTTCCATGTTCATGTTGGTGAGACGCATGCCTTCGGCAGCCAGACGGTCGATGTTGGGCGTCGGCACGCCGCGCACCAGCCCGCCGCCGTAGCAGCCGAGCTCGCCGTACCCCAGGTTGTCGACGAACACGAACACGATGTTCGGGCGGCCTAGGTTCGGACTGCCCGGTTTCGAACTGTCGAGCTTCGGCTCGCCAGCGGGCTGGTCAGACATCCGGTGCAGCCACAGCTTCTCGGGCCACAGCGTCGCGGACCGCGTTCGACCGTGTCGATAGCTCGCTCACCGGACGGCCGCCCAGCTGCGGTCCGCTGGTGTGCAGATGGCACCAGACGGTGCCTCCTGCAGCGGTGGCGACCGGCTCGGGGAACGACTCCCGGCACACGTCGAGGGCGTGCGGACACCGCTCAGCAAAGGGACAGCTGTCGGCCGGCGCTCGTCCGCTGGCGCCGGCGATGCCTTGGGCCAGCTCGCGTCGGCGCTGCGACTTGACCTTCTGCACGGCTGGGTCGGGATCGGGAATCGACGCCAGCAGCAGATCGGTGTACGGGTGCGTCGGACGCTCGCAGATGTCGTCGGCATCACCCAGCTCGACGATGCGGCTGTGGTACATGACCGCGATGCGGTGGCAGGTGTGGCGCACAACCGCCAAGTCGTGTGCGATCAGCAGGTACGCCGTGCCAGTCTCGCGCTGCAGGCGTTCGAGCAGGTTGATGACCTGGCTCTGGGTGGAGACGTCCAGCGCGGAGACCGGCTCGTCCAGCACCAGCAGGTCCGGCTCGGTCGCCAGCGCTCGGGCCACCGCGATCCGCTGACGCTGGCCGCCGGAGAACTCGTGCGGGTACCGATCGAGGTGATGGCGCTGGAGTCCGACCTGTTCGAGCAGTTCGCCCGCCCTGTTGCGCGCCGCGCCGGCGTTCATGTCGAAATGGATGCGCAGAGGCTCCGCGATGATCGCGCCCACCACCATGGAGGGGTTCAGCGAGCCCACCGGGTCCTGGAATACCACCTGCACGGACTTGCGGTATGCGGTGGGCACGCGGCGGCCGAAGCCGGTGACGTCGAAGTCGCCCAGCCGTATCGAGCCGCTGTCGGGCTGCAGGAACCGCAGCACCGCGCGACCCAAGGTGGTCTTGCCCGATCCCGACTCGCCGACCAGCCCCAGCGTGTCGCCGGCGTCGATGACGAGCGACGCGTGCTGCACTGCACGCACGTCCGGCAGCTTCTGCCACGGCAGCGCGCCACGTCCCCCCGGGAACACGATCGTGAGGTCGTCGACGTGCAGCAGCGGCTCGCTCATGCCGGCTCTCCCCGCTGCACGCCTTGCAGTTCGAGTTCGTGGCTGCGCTCGCAGCGCACGAGCGACACCCCAACGCTTCGCAGATCCACGGGACCGCGTCGGCATTCGACCGTCTCGTACCGGCAGCGGTCGGCGAAGTGGCAACGCTCCGGCCATTCCCATGGCGGCGGCACCACGCCCGGAATCGTGGGCAGATCGCCCGAGCGCGGCTCGTTGCGAGGGATCGCTGCGATGAGGCCTTCGGTGTAGGGGTGGCGTGGCCGGGCGAACACGTCGTCGAGACGGCCGGTCTCGACGATCTCGCCTGCGTACATGACGGCGACCCGATCGGCCAGATCGGCTACTACGCCCAAGTCATGGGTGATCAGCAGGACCGACACGCCGCGGGAGGCAGCCAGCTCTCCGATGAGGTCGAGCATCTGGCCCTGCACGGTCACGTCGAGCGCGGTCGTCGGCTCGTCGGCGATCAGCAGTTTCGGCTCACACGACAGCGCCATGGCGATCATGACCCGCTGGGCCATGCCGCCCGAGAACTGATGTGGGTAGGCGTCGATCCGCTTGCGCGGGTCGGGTATGCCGACCTCGGCAAACAGCTCGATCACCCGTTCTCGGGCTTGGCGCTTGCTCATGCCCAAGTGGACTCGCAGCGGCTCTGCCACTTGGCGACCGACGGTGTAGGCAGGGTTCAGCGCGGCAGACGGCTCCTGAAAGACGATGCCGATGTCCCGGCCGCGAATGCGCCGAAGCTCGCCGAAGTCCATGCCCACCAACTCTTTGCCGTCCAGCATGATCGACACTGCCGAGGCTTGGCCCGGATCAGGCACCAGTCCCATCAGCGACAGTCCGGTGATGGTCTTGCCGGAGCCCGATTCCCCCACCAGCGCCACCACCTCGCCCCGGCCGATGTCGAGATCGACACCGCGCACGACGGTCATGTCGGTGCCCTCGCCGGGCTTGGGGAACACGATGTCGAGCCCGCGCAAGCTCAGCAGCGGAACGTCGGCTTCGGGCGGACGCGGAGGCGCCGCTGCGCTGGGCTGGCCAAGACTGGGCCGATCGAGACTGGGCTGGCCGAGACTGGGCCGATCGAGACTGGGCAGCCGCGGAAGCACGTCGCCCACGCCGACCCGTCCGCCGCGGGCCTCTCGGGCGAAGGCGTCGCGCAGCCCGTCGCCGAAGACGTTGAAGGCCACCACGGTGAGGAAGATGGCGACTCCCGGCGGAATGGCCGGCCAGATCGTGCGGTCGATGCTCAGCTCCGCATCCCGCAGCATCCGGCCCCAGCTCGCCTGGCTGGCATCGGCGCCGATGCCCAAGAAACTCAACGCCGCCTCTGCCAGCACGGCCTGGGCGAACAGCAGCGTGGTCTGCACGATCAGCGGGGGCGCGATGTTGGGAAGGATGTGGCGCCACATGACACGCCGGTCCGATGCCCCGGCAGCTCGGGCGCCGTCCACATAGAACTCCTCGCGTGCCGCGAATACCTCGGCACGGGTGAGACGGGTGATGATCATGGAGTAGACCAGCCCGATCGCCAGCATCGCGTTGGTCAAGCCAGTGCCCAAGCCCGTGATGATCGCCATGGCCATCACGACGGCGGGAACGGCCACCACGGTCTCCACCAGCCGCATGGCGACGCGGTCCACCCAGCCGCGGAAGTAGCCGATCACGAGGCCCAGCGGCACCCCTATCACCAGCGCCACGAGCACCGCTTCCACTCCGGCGATGAGCGCATAGCGTGCGCCGTAGAACAGCCGGGTGAGAATGTCGCGGCCGACGTGATCGGTGCCCAGCAGGTAGCCGGCCTCGCCTGGACTGAACAGCACGTCCTGGAAGCGGGTCGCGAAGGTCTCGTCATGCGAGGTGAACACCGGTGCGAACACCGCGGCGATGATCGTCAGCACCAAGTAGACGGCGCCGGCGACGGCCACCTTGTTGCGCCGCAGCCTGACCCAAAAGCGCCCCCGGACCTCTCCCGCGGCCGACTCGGCAGCACCGGGCAGGCCTGCTGCGGTGGGCACTTCAGCGAGCCGGCTCATTCCGGCCTCACCTTGGGGTTCAGCCACGCGTAGCTCATGTCGAGCACGATGTTGACCAGGACCACCACAGCCGAGGTCACCAGCACGAAGCCCAGCAGTGCGGGCATGTTCTGGCGCAGGATCGCGTCCACGCCGAACCGGCCCAGCCCGGGCACGTTGAAGACGAACTCCACGAAGATCGAGCCGCCGATGAGCGCCGAGGTCTGGAATCCGGCAAGGGTGACCACCGGTATGGCGGCATTGCGAATGGCGTGTCGTGACACCACCCGCCGCACCGGCAGCCCCTTGGCCAGCGCGGTCCGGATGTAGTCGCGTTGCAGCACGCCGATCATCGACGACCGCGCCTGGCGCGCTATCGCCGCCGACGCCGAGATGCCCAGCGCGATGCAGGGCAGCAGCAGTGCTTCGAGCCACTCCCCGATCGATGCGGGCCGGGTCATTGGCCAGATGGCCGGCAGCCACCGCAGCTTGACGCCGACGTAGTAGGCCAGCAGCAGCGCAATCCAGAAGTTCGGGACGGCGAGGCCCAGCGACGACGTCCCCGTGATGATCCGGTCCGGCAAGCGACCCGCCTTCAGTGCGGCAGTGACGCCGAACACCATGCCGATCAACAGCGCGACGATCAGCGAGCCGAACACCATCGCAGCCGTGACTGGGATGCGGTCACGCAGCTCGGTGGTGATCTGTTCGCCGTTGAACCAGTTGGTGCCCAGATCGCCGACCACGGCGCTGTTCAGCCAGTCCCAGTACTGCGCCAGCAGCGGCCGGTCGATCCCGAGCTCTGCTCGCTTGAGCGCCAGCGACTCGAGGTCGGCGTCGTCGCCCATGATGGTGGCCGCCGGATCGACCGGGTTGAGCTGGGCCAAGAAGAACACCAGCGTGGCCACCATCAGCATCAAGGGGATCGCCGCGATGAGGCGACTGACCAGCAGTCGGAACACCTCGTACCCCCTGTGTTGTGTCGGCGAGTCATGCAGGCGAGCGTGGCGGCCGAGCCGCTCGGGCCCGGCCGCCTGCTCAGTTCGTCATCGCGGCACCAGCCGTCGTATCTCGCGCGACGATGTGGATCGATCAGCGGTTGATGCGCACGCCGTAGGGCATGGGCGCCTGCATGTTGAGGCCCAGCGTGACACCCGACACATATGGCGCATACAGGGCGTTCTGGCCGCCGTGCGCCAGCGGCAGCACCACGCCGCGGTCGATCAGACCCTCCATGACCTCGGCATACAGCGCTTTGGCGGCGTCGGCCGACGGGGCGTTCAGCGCCTCCACCAGCGTGGCTTCGAGATCGTTCAGGTCATCGAGGCCGAACGCGTTGAAGCGGCCGCTCACGCCCATGAACTTGCCGAGGTCACGCGCCGGATGCACCAGCAGGTCGCGGAACCACGAGATGCCCCACTGCGCAGTCGCTGTGCCCGGTCCGAGCTCGCCGTTGTTGATCTGGATCAGATCGATGTTGATGCCCGACTGGCCGAGCATCTGCACCACGAACTCCACAATCGGGTTGATGGCCGGCATGATCGGCATCTGGATGGTGACGCCGTCTGGATAGCCCGCTTCGGCCAGCAGACGCCGAGCCTCGTCGGCATCGTAGCTGTACTTCGTGTCCAGCTCGGGAACGTTGAACTGGCTGAACGCGGGCGGGTAGATGCCGCCGAGGCTGTCGGCCTTGCCGAAGTGGACGGTGTTGGCATACGCCTCGCGGTCCAGCGACAGCAGAATCGCACGCCGCACCCGCTCGTCGGCCAGGGGCGAATCGAACTCGCCCGCCCGGTCAGTGACGATGAGGTAGGCGAAGAAGTTCGGCACCGAGATCAGCACGTTCCCGGCTTCCACGCCCGCATCGATCTGCGCGTCACGCGTGGTGGACATGATGTCGGCCTCTTCGGTGAGCAACGCGTTCAGCCGTGCGTTGTTGCCCGGCACCGCAGTCACCGTCACCGTCTCGACACCTTGGTCGGCCGGATTCCAGTAGTTCGGGTTGAGGTTGTACACCTCGGTCACGCCGGCTTGGCTTTCCTCCTTGGACCAGATCCACGGGCCTGAGCCCTGCGGATCACGCGAGAGATCGTGGCCGTCGAGCGCGTTCGGGCTGATCATCATGCCCATCACCATCGACATCTCCAGCGGGAACTGGGGCGCGGGCACTGCGAACTCAACCTCGAAGGTGGTGTCGTCGATCACCCTGGCTTCCGTGAATGCCGCCCACGTGGCTGCATTCGGATTGCCGGGGAACTCTGCGTGGTAGTGCATGTTGTCCACCGCGACCTGCGCAGTGAATGCAGCGCCGTCGTGGAAGGTCACGTCGTCTCGCACGGTGAAGCGCCAGACGTTCGGCGACGGCTGCGTCCACGATGTGGCAAGCGACGGCGCCAAGCTGAAGTCGTTGCGCTGTCTGGTCAGCGTGTCATAGACCGGGTAGTGGTAGGCGCTCTGGGCGGACTGGCTGGCAGCCGGGTTGAAGCTGGTGACCGGCGAGAACTCGACCATGCGCAGCGTGCCTTCGGGCGGCGGGATCGGCACGGCTGTGGTCGTCGTGGCGCCCATCGTGGTCGTAGTCTGCTCCACTGCCGCAATCGTCACCTCGGTCTGCGCCTGGGTCGTCGGCGCAGCGGCCGCCGCGGCGGTGGTCGCGGGCGCAGCCGTGGTCGCCGAAGCGGTCCCGCCGCCGGAATCCGAACTGCCGCCGCCGCAAGCGCTGGCTGTCAACGCCAGCGCCGTCAGCACGGTCATGAGACGCGTCACGCGCCGAGTAGGCAAGCTCACCAGCCTGTCCTCCCAGATGTCGAGCGCCGTCCCCTGAACTCCGCGGCGCTGGCTGTCAGTTCGTCGAACGATAGTCAGCCGGACGCCGCAGCGCTGCGGGCAGCACCACGACGAACTCGGCACGGGCACATCGATGCCGGGGTCGCAGCGTGTCCCGGCGACGGCAATCGGATCAGCCGACCACGATCGGCACGGACCGCGGGCCGCGGATCTGTCCCGTGGACCACGTGACCTCCGCTCCGGGCGCAATCGAGTACTCCGGGATGTGCCGCAACCACGTCTCGAGTGCGATCTCCATTTCGAGGCGTGCCAGATTCGAGCCGAGGCAGCGATGGATGCCGGCGCCGAAGGCCACATGCCGGTTCTCGGCACGATCGATGACCACGTCGTTTGCTCGGTCGAACCGCTGCGGGTCACGGCAGGCGATGGGGAACGTCATCATCACGTGATCCCCGGCGCGCATCTCCACTCCGTTGACCTCCGTGTCGACGGTGACCCGACGGGCCACGTTCACCGGCGCATAGGCCCGCAGGAACTCCTCCATGGCTCTGGGCAGCAGTTCCGGTGCTGCTGCGAGCCGGCGGCGGTCGTCGTCGTGGCAGGCGAGGTGCCACAGTGCTGCGCCGATGGAGCTCCAGGTGGTGTCGATGCCGGCCACGAGCTGCAGCACCAACATTCGCTCGATGAGGTGATCCGGGAGCGGCTCACCGCCCATCTCTGCGGCGACCAGGTGGCTGATCAGGTCGTCGCCGGGCTCGGCGCGCCGGGCTGCCATGACCGTCGCCATGTAGTCGCGCACCTCGGTGATCGCCCGTGCCATGACGGCGCCGTCGTTGGGCCCGGCCGCGAGGATGTCGAAGATCCACGCGCGGAACTGATCGCCGTCAGCAGGGTCGATTCCCAGAATGGAGGCAATGGCGCCCACGGGGATGTGCTGGCTGTACTCGACGGCAGCGTCGCCGTAACCCCGCTCGGCTATTTCGGCTGCACGCGCCTCGCAGTCGGCAGCGATGTGGCTACGCCAGCTCTCGATGCGCTTGGGCGCGAAGAACGGGAGCAGAGTGCGTCGGATGTCGAGGTGCTCGGGAGGGTCGGAGTTGATCGGCGGGAAGTAGCCACGGTCCACGGTGCCGCCTCGGCGGATCCCGTGGTGGACGTTGGAGAACGTCTGGGGGTCGTTCGCGATGCCGACGATGTCGTCGTAGTGCAGCGGGAGCCACACGCCTTCGTTGAACCGCTCCGAGTGCCCCATCGGGCAGCGGTCTCGCAGGTCTGCCCAGATGGGGAACGGATCGTTCACCCATGCCGGGTCGTTGAAGTCCCAGTCGGTGGCGAAGTCCTGCACGGGCGGTATCGCCGCGTCGGCGGCTGAGGCATCGGTGGAATCGTCGGTGTAGGTCACAGCAGCGGGCGTTGCAGCTCGTCGGCGCGGCAGCTCAGACCGGCCGGTCGCCGAGCAGCGTGACCCGTTCCATGCGCCGATGCAGTCCGCCGTGGTCCGGCACCGCGTAGTGCTGCGTGCAACGGTTGTCCCACTGCGCGATCGAGCCTGGCCGCCAGCGGAACCGGCACTGGAACTCCGGCTCGCTCGCCTGCTCGTACAGCCGACGCCGCAGCGGTCGGCTCTCCTCAGGCGTCATGCCGTCGATGGTGAGCGTGAACGGGCGGTTCACGTACAGGCTCTTGCGGCCGGTCACTGGATGCGTGCGCACGATGGGGTGCTTCTGGTCCGGGTAGTCGTGGCGGGCCTGCTCCCGCTCGGCTTCGCTCATGTTGCGGCCGAACGCCTTCACGAACGAGTGGATCGCGTAGCGCCCGTCGATCTGCTCCTTGATGTCGTCGGGCAGCCGCTCGTAGGCCAGTTCCATGTTCGCCCAGCAGGTGTCGCCACCATAGGCGGGCACGATCCGCCCCAGCAGGACCGAGCCGAGGGGCGGGCACTCACGGAAGGTCACATCGGTATGCCAGGTCTCGGCGGCCTCGAAGCTCTCCGGCGTGGACTCCAGCACGATGATCTCGGGGTGTTCGGCGATGTTCCGCGTGAAGGGATGGATCTCCAGCTCGCCGAGCGCGCGGCCGTAGGCGACGTGCTGCGCGTGGGTCAGGTTCTGATCGCGGAAGAACAGCGCCTTGTGGTCCATCCAGGCGTCCTGCAGCTCGCGGATCAGCTCGTCGTCCAGCTCGCGAAGATCGACGCCGGAGACCTCGGCGCCGATGGTGCCGGTCACCGGCTCGACGCGGATGCGGTCGTAGTGCTTCGGCGTGACGGCATCGATGCGCATGGCTGGTCCCCTGTTCCCCCGCCGGCGTCACGTCGCGGGCGAGCCCGTGCGCGTAGATTAGCCACGCCGTTGTCGAGCTTCACGACGATGTCGAGCCGAGATGCTGTCCGTCGCGACGTCGACCGCCGAAAGGAAAGAGCAGATGCCTGATGTCGTGGGTTACCGAGCCAAGATCGGCGTCATCCTGCCCTCGACCAACACCGTGGTGGAGCACGACTTCGCCCGGGTGCGGCCCCCGGGGGTGACCTTCCACAGCGGGCGCTTCCTGGTGGAGGCGCCCGACCTGAGCAGCGACGAGGCGTTCCTGCATTTCCTGGACCTCATACGCAAGACCATCCCGCCGTCGGTTCACGACCTGATGACCTGCAAGCCCGACCACATCCTGATGGGCATGTCGGCAGAGACCTTCTGGGGCGGCAAGGAAGGCAACGCGGCGTTCTTGGCACGTGTGGCAGAAATCGCCGGCGACATCGGCATCACCTCGGGCGCGTCGTCGTGCAACGCCGCTCTCGAACGGCTCGGCGTGTCGCGCATCGCCTGCCTCACGCCCTACCAGCCCGCCGCAGACGAGCAGGTGTACGGCTACTTCACCGAGTGCGGCTTCGACGTGAAGCGCGTACACGGTCTGCGCTGCGAATCGGCGACCTCCATTGCCGACGTCACTCCCGACACGCTGGTGGACGTGCTCAAACGCCTCGACGGAGACGACATCGACGCCATCGTGCAGTGCGGCACGAACCTCTCCATGGTGGAAGTGGCCGACCAGGCGGAGCGCTGGCTGGGCAAGCCGGTGCTGGCCATCAACGCCGTGTGCCTGTGGCACGCGCTGCGCACGCTCGGCATCGACGACCAGTTCGTGGGTCACGGGACGATGCTCCGCGAGTTCTGACGTGTCCGCGCCCAGCGTCATCGTCGTGGGCGCAGGCCCGGTCGGCTGCGTCGCCGCAGCGGCACTGGCGGCACGCGGCATCCACGTGACCCTCCTCGAAGCCGCCCCGCGGCTGCCGAGACAGCTGCGCGCCTCCACCTTCCATCCCGCCACGCTCGACGTGCTCGAAGAACTCGCCCCCGGCGTGGTCGACGAGATGCTGGGGCGCGGTCTGGTGGCGCCCCGTTTCGCCTATAGGGACCGCCGCAACGGCGTCGTGGCCCGGTTCGACCTCGGCTCGCTGGCCGACGTGACCCGCCACCCATTCCGGCTCCAGTGCGAGCAGTACAAGCTGTGCGAGATCATGCTGGAGCGCTTCGAGCGCGCCGAGCATGTCCGTGTCTGCTTCGGCGCAGAGGCAGTCGCAGCGGCTGCTGCGGGCGACGCTGCCTCGGTGCGGCTGGCATCGGGCGAGACGCTCACCGCCGACGCAGTGGTCGGCGCCGACGGCGCGTCCAGCGCGGTCCGCAAGTCGCTGGGCCTGGGCTTCGACGGCATGACCTACGAGGACCGCTACCTGGTGCTGTCCACGCCGTTCGAGATGGCAGAGCACCTGAGCGACCTGGAGTACGTCAACTACATCTCCGACCCAGACGAATGGCTGGTGCTGCTGCGCACGCCGGAGCTGTGGCGGGCACTGTTCCCCGTCGGCGACGGTGAGACCGACGCCGAGGCGCTCAGCGATTGCAGCGCTCAGCGCAGGCTCAACGGGGTGGTGGCCCGACACGAGCCCTACGAGGTCGCTCACCGCACCATCTATTCGGTACACCAACGGGTCGCGGACCGATTCGTGGTCGGCCGTGTGGTGCTGATGGGCGACGCTGCGCACATCAACAATCCTCTCGGGGGCATGGGCATGAACGGCGGTGTCCATGACGCCGTGCTGCTCGGCGGGTCGCTGGCCGCCGTGCTGCTTGGCGACATCGGTGCCGACCGGCTCGACCGTCATGCCGAGCTGCGCCGGAAGCTGGCCATCGAGTACGTGAAGCGTCACACGCACGAGAACGCCGTAAGCCTGGCCGCCCCCGACGGCGCCGCTCGACAGCGCGCCCTCGATCAGATGGCCGCTCGGGCCGGCGACCCCGACGCAGCCCGCGCCTACCTGCTGCAGGCCAGCATGATCAACGCCGTACACGCCATGCGCGCAGAGCTGGAAGAGGTCGGCCATGTCCGGCACGGCGGCATCACGCCGGTGTCCACCAGCGGTGCCGTGCCGAATTAGTGTTGCGCCGTATCTGGGGACGATTCGCCCAGACTGCGCCAAGGCGCCGACACTCGGGCGAGTCCGCAAAGGAGAGGTCATGTCCGAGACGTTCACCACCACAGCACGCCGCGTGTTGGTCACCACGGCGGTCGTCGTCCTTGCCGGCTTCGCTGCAGCCCCCATGGCCGCGGCAGACCACGGCATGGGCCACAACGGCGAGACGATGGAGCTGTCCAAGAGCGAGGACATCGCAGACGGCGAGGTGGTGACCGTCATGCTCAGCAGCTGGCTGCCGGGCAACACTGCCACCATCGTCACCTGCTACGCCTTCCCGGCGGTCGGGCCCACAGACTGCGAGCTGAGCAACTACGGCGAGCACACCGTGATCATCGGCGACGACGGCACCGCCACCTACGACTACCCGGTGGCCGTGGTGCCGGGCCGCTGCGACGAGACGACCTCGTGCTTCATCGTGGCCGGCGATGCCTTCGGGCCGAACGCCAACTACGCAGCTCACCCGATCACCTTCGCCGCTGCGCCCGAGCCTGAGCCCACGACCACCACCGCCGCGCCTACCACCACCGCCGCGCCGACAACGACAGCGGCACCAACCACCACCGCCGCGCCGACGACCACGGCAGCCCCCACGACCACCGCACCACCCGCCACGACCGCTGCGCCCGACGAAACGCCGGCATCAGCTCAGGCCGACACCACATCTCAGGCCGATGACAGCACGTCGGTGTGGGCATGGCTGGTTCCGGTGATCATCGCGGCTGCAGTCGTCGCAGCAGCGGCGGTGCTGTTGGCCCGGCGGCGCAGCAGCAGATGACAGATGAGCGCAGCCCGAAAGCAGCGAGACGAGCCACTGGCGAACTGCTGATCGAGGACATGACCGATGCCGAGCGCGAGCGCGCCCGGCGCGTTGACTCGGTGCTGCCGGCGATCGCTGAGCGAGCCGAAGAGGCAGACCGCATCGGTGAGTTTCCGCTCGCCCACGTCCGCACGATCTCAGAAGCCGGACTGCTGGGTCTGACGGTGCCGACCGCCTACGGAGGGCTCGGCGGCGGGCTGCGCGACCTTGCGGCCGCAACCTTTGCCATGGCCACGGCCTGCGCATCCACCTCGCTCACCTACTACTTCCAGTGCAGTGGATCGTCGCGAGGCCTGCTGCCGCTGGCTGCCGCCGATGCCGGCCTGTTCGCCGACGAGGACGTGCCGCACGTGCGGGCATTCGGCGAGACGGTGCTGCGGCGCATGGGCGCGCAGGGTCGCTGGGTGGCGAATTTCGCCAGCGAGTCGGTACGCAGCAAGGACGCAGCGATCACCATTGCCACCGAAGCATCGCGTGCGCCCGGCGGCTGGGTGCTCAACGGCGTCAAGTCGTTCGGCTGCGCCACGGGCGTCGCCGACGACTACCTGGTCACCGCCAAGCTCGACACCGGCGACACGGCGGAGTCGCTGGCTATGTTCCTGATTCCTCGGGACACACCCGGCGTGAGCGAGCGAGCCAAGTGGGATGCCATCGGCATGCGAGCCACCGCCACCCACGGCATCGTGCTGCAGGACGCGTTCGTGCCCGACGACCACGCGCTCACGGTTTCCGGGACGTTCGTCAAGATGACGCAGATGAGCCGCGGCAGCTTCGTCGGCAACCAAGTCGCGCTCTCCTCGGTGTACGTGGGCGCAGCTCAGGCCGTCTACGACTTCGCGCTGAGCTACTTGAGGTCCACCACCTACCACGGCAGCGACGAGCCCATCGGCGGCAGCGACCTGCATCGCCAGCTGATCGGCAAGATGCGGGCGCACCTCGACACTGCGTACCTGTGGGCTCGGCGCCAGATTCTCCTGGAGAGTTCTGAGACAGACATCATTCCCAAGAACGACGTGGTGGCCAACTGGCGCATCGCCAAGGGCGAGATCGCCGACAACTGCTTCGCGGTCGCCACCGTGGCCCTGAAAGCGTGCGGCACCGGCAACACGGCCATGAGCGGGGCGATCTCGCGGGGCCTGCGCGACCTGTCCATGGGCTTGGTGCAGGGCTTTCCCGCCGAGCGTGGCCGCCTTGAGGCAGCCTCCTACCACGTCTTGGGCCGCGAGGGCGCCCAGTTCGCAACCGCCGGTGCCAGGCCGTGAACCGGCTGGCGAAGCGGCCGTGGTTCTTTCCCTCGCTGGCCGTGTTCTTGTACCTGACCGGGATGAACGACGAGGCGCTTCACCGGCTCGGCCAGTGGTGGCTCAGCTTCGGGCGCTGGGGGCAGACCGTTGCGGTGCTGGTGCTGCTGACGCTGCTCGCATACTTCACGCTGGACATGGTCGGCCGTCGCCGTTCGGCCTACCGAACTGCGGTCCGCGCTGCGGCTGACACCGGCTCGCGCCGTGGTTCGCCCAGTGGGCGCATTGAGCAAGGCCCGCGCTAGACCGTTCGCTTGCCGACTCACCCCATCGATTCCTGCCGACTGAGCATCGAGGTACCCCATGCCACCCGCCGACAGCACCTTCGGTCACTGCTCCACCAACGGCGGCAGGTGCGCCGGCAGCCGACTGCTGGGCCGGCTGCGGCGCCGACCCGTGCAAGTGCGGCGGCTCGGCTGGCGAGCTGCAGTGCTGGCAGCGATGCTGGCCGTCGCTGCCTGCTCACAAGCGGCTGACCCGCACGGCGCGTTGCCGGAGACGACGGCCGCGCCGACGACTGCTGCAGACGACTCCGCAGCCCAGAGCCCGGATCCGGATGCGCCCGATGGCGGCCAGTCCGAGGACGGATCAGGCAATGGCCAAAGCGGCAGCGGTGCGGACGCCGAGAATCAACCCGAGCCTCCAGCCGGCCCCCCGCCTGCGGGATCCGACGCTCCAGGCGTCACCGACGACGCAGTGACCATCTCGTTCATCATCACCGACACCTCAGCGGTGGCCGCAGCCTTCGGCTGGGAGACGCCGGACGAGGGCGACCGCGAGGCGCAGCTGGCCGCACTGGCAGACCACTTCAACGCCGCGGGCGGCTTCGCCGGTCGCCAGATCGACGCCAAGGTCCGGCTCTTCAACGCCATCACCGACGGACCGGTCGCCGAGGAAGCCCTGTGCAACGCCATCACCCAAGACGACCAAGCCTTCGCCGTCGTGCTCACCGGCCAGCTGCAAGAGAACGCACGGCCCTGCTACCGCAACGCCCAGACGCTGATGTTCGACGCCACCTTGTACCCGGTGGACGTGACCGGCTTCGAAGCGCTGGCGCCGTACTACTGGTCACCGCTGCTGCCGTCCTACGACGACTTGGTGAAGGGGCTCGCCGCAGGACTCGTGGCCGACGGCTGGTTCGAGGGCGCGACGTTGGGAGTGCTGGCCATCGAGTCCGAGCTGGGCCAGCGGGTGTACGAGGAACAGTTCCTCCCCGTGCTGGCCGAAGTCGGCGTCGAGGTCGCCTCCTACAACACCATCGACCCGACCGACGGCACCTCGTTCGCCAACGATCAGCTGCAGGCGATCATCAACTTCAAGGAAGCGGGCGTGGACAAAGTCGTGGCAATCGGCGGGTCGCGTCTGGTCTCGTGGTTCATCGAGACGAGCATCACGCAGAACTTCGCTCCCGCGTACGCCATCACCAGCTACGACGCGCCCGAGTTCAACGTGTTCAACTTCGCGGAGATGCTGCCGGGCGCCAGCGGCATCAGCGTGCTGCCCGGCTACGACGTGGGCGACGACCAGCACGAGTTCCCCGCCGGGCCGGCAGAGCGAGAGTGCCTCGACGTCTTCACCGCCGCCGGGCTGGAGTTCTCCGAACGGGCCAACGTGCGCACCGGACTCATCTTCTGCGATGTGCTGCGCCTGCTGCGGGCGATCTCGCCGGATGTGACCGAGGTGAGCGCGCAAGGGGTCTCCGAAGCTGTGTGGCGTCTCGGCGACAGCTTCGAGGCGGCCTCGGTGTACGGGGTGAGCTTCACCGAGGGCAGCTACTCCGGTGGAGCGCTGTACCGGCGCTTCCGGTTCGACCCCGACTGTGAGTGCATGGCGTTGATCGGCGACCCGACGCGCTACGGCGACTGAGCCCGAATGGCGTCGCCCGACAGCGGCAGGGCTCGCCCCGCCGAGGCGAGACCGCTCGCGGCGATCTGCTGTCAAGCAGCTGCGCTGGCCTCGCCGGTGCCTGTCCTGCTGTTCCACCGCGAGGAGATGGCCGAGCGCTTGGGCGTGCTGGGAGCGCTCACCGGCGAATCGCTGCTGATCGGCACGACGGCGCTGATCGCCGTGCTGACCGTTCCTCGGCTGCGCGACCGGCTGCCTGCCGGCTTCCTGCTGCTGGCGGGCGGCGTGGCCTCGGCGGCCGGGCTGGCCCTGATGGCCTGGACGGTGCAGCTCACACTGTTCGTAGCCGGCGGCATGCTGCTGGCCGCCGGCTCGGCACCGGCGCTGGTGACGCACCGGATACTGCTGGCCAACAGCTCACAGCCCGCAGTGCGGTTCCGCACGATGTCGTGGTACTGGGCCGCAGCGACCGTCGGCGCCTGCTGGCCGCTGGCAGTGCAGGTGCCGATCTCGCCGAGCTACGGCGACCTGCTGTGGGCCTGCTGCGCGCTGACCGCCGCAGGCGCGCTGATGGGCGCGCGCCATGCGCTCGCCCACGACGACGACCACGAGACGCAGATCACCGCAGCCCGCACCGACATGCCGTGGGCTCGTCGGATGTACGCCGCAGCGTTCGCTGGGGGCGCTGCGGTGATCGGCGGCGCCGACGCTGCGCAGTCGCTGCTGCTGGGGGAATGGCAGCGCAGCCCGAGCCAGACCGCCGCTGTGCTGGCATCGCCGGTCGCGGCCGGCGCCCTGATCAGCGCGCTCGGACCGTGGTACCACCGGCTCCACCGACTGACCGAAGGCCGCCGAGCGGACGCCGTCGGGACCCAGCTGTTCGCCGCCGGCGCCTTGGTGCTGCTGGGCGGCCTGTCATTCACCTACATCGGGCTCGTGGCGTCCTGGATGGTGGCGGGCGGCGCGCTCAGCTTGGCCGCTGCCGGGCTGGACGCGGCCGCGTTCGCGGCGTTCGTGCCAGCGGTGCGCCGAGCCTTGGCCGCTCGGGCAGCGCTGTGGGTCGGCATCGGCGGGCTGGGTGCGTCGCTGGTCAACGCGCATCTCATCGGCGCTTGGTCGGACCAGTGGAAGGTCGCCTGGCTCGGGCTGCCGCTGATGGCGGTGGGCTGGACGACCCGCCGTCTTGCGCCCAGTGCCCGTGACGCGCAGACAGCAGTGACCGGAGCGCGGGCCACCGCAGCACCCCGGCGGGTGTACAGCCTCGAGCGCGACGGGGCCCAACCGCACCGTCGACCAGGGCCAGGCTCGCCGGCCGGCTGGCAAGCACCGCTGCTGTCGGTGGAGCAACTGTCGGTGGCCTACGGGTCCGTGCAGGTGCTCTTCGACGTGGGCCTCGAAGTGCGCGAGGGCTCGGTGGCCGCACTGCTGGGCACCAACGGCGCCGGCAAGACCACCCTGCTGCGGGCGATCTCCGGGCTGGCGCCGACCATCGGCGGGCGCGTCGTGTACGCCGGGCTGGACATCACCAGAACCCGTCCGACGTGGCGGGTCGGGATGGGCCTGCACCAAGTGGTCGGCGGCGAGGCCGTGGTCGGCCCGCTGACCGTGGCGGAAAACCTGCGCCTGTTCGGCCACGGCGCGCCGGCGTCGCGTCGAGCCGCAGGCATCGCCGAGGCCTACGACCTGTTCCCCCGCCTGGCCCAGCGGTCGCAGCAGCGTGCAGCCACGCTGTCGGGCGGCGAGAAGCAGATGCTCTCGCTGGCGCGTGCGATCATCATGCCGCCTCGACTGCTGCTGATCGACGAGTTCTCGCTGGGCTTGGCGCCGGCGGTGATCGCCGACCTGCTGCCGGTGGTCCGCCGCATCGCGGAACGGGGCGCAGCGGTGCTGCTGGTCGAGCAGTCGGTCAACATCGCTCTGGCCGTGGCCGACGACGCCTACGTCATGGAGAAGGGCGAAATCGGCTACTCCGGCGCGGCTGGAGAGCTGCGCGACCGGCCGAATCTGGTCCAGTCCGCCTACTTGGAGGGCCTGGCCCACGCCCTCACCCAGGATCGGTAGGCGCGGCCATGGGCGCGTTCGACGTGTCGGGTCCGCTGCTGCTGCTGGGATCGATCTTCGGCATCGGCTACGCGCTGCTGGGCATCGGTCTGGTGCTCGCGTATCGCACCAGCGGGTTCATCAACTTCGCTCACGGATCGATCGGGCTGGTGGCGGCGTCGCTGATGTCGGTGGTCGTGAGCGACTACGGGGTGCCGTACTGGCTGGGCTTCGTCGGCGCGTTGATCGTCGCCGCGCTGGTGGCCGCAGGCGTGGAGGCCTTCGTGGTGGCCAAGCTGGCAGCAGCCCCGAAGGTGCTGTCGATGGTGGCTGTGCTGGGCGCTGCCCAAGCGCTGCTGCTGCTGGCGCTGTCGTTCTCTCGGGGCGGCCTGGGCGGCGGCAGCTTCCCTCAGCCTCCTTGGCTGCCGGACTTCGACTTCACGGTGTACGTGTCGCCCTCGGCCACAGCGCTGATGTTCTTGTCCCCGTTCGTCGTCGGCGGGCTCTACGTGTTCCTGCAGCGCAGCCGGTACGGCCTGGCCATCCGAGGGGCGGCAGCCAACCCGGACTCGGCCACGCTGGCCGGCGTGGATCCCCGAGGCATGGCGATGCTGTCGTGGGGCCTCGCCGGCGCCGTGGCAGCGTTCGCAGCCATGCTCATCATCGGCAATCAGCCGACGGTCACCGCCGATGCGTTGGGCCCGGACTTCATCATCCGCGGTCTCGCCGTGGCAGCCTTGGCACGGTTCGCCAGCTTGCCGGCGGCATTCGCAGCAGGCTTGGGCATCGGCGTGCTCGAGCAGATCATGGCCACCAATCCGCAGGCGACCGGCTGGTTCGAGGTGGCGCTGTTCGTCCTGGTGCTGGTGGGGGTCGTCCTGCAGGTGCGCGCGGGGAGAGAACAGCCGGAGCGCTGGTCCAGTCTCGATCTGAGCCTGCGGCTGCCCGACGACTACCGCGAGGTGTGGCTGATCCGCAACCTGGGATGGGTGATCGGCGGCATCGGCGCCGCTGCCGCTGCGCTGTTGCCGCTGTGGATCAGCAACCGGTCCGCCTTCGTGCTGACCACCGTGATCGCCTTCGCCACCATCGGCATCTCGGTGAGCTTCCTCACCGGCCTGGCCGGGCAGCTCTCGCTGGGTCAAGTGGCCTTCGCCGCCATCGGCGCGATCGTCGGAGTGCGGGTCGCCACCGGCACCGGCAGCTTGGTGCTGGGACTGGTGTGCGGGGGCGCCACCGGCGCATTGGCGTCCGCGGTCGTCGGCCTTCCGGCCCTGCGAGCGCGCGGACTGCAGCTCGCGGTCGCGACCTTGGCATTCGCCTTGGCGACCTTCAGCTGGCTGCTGCGCCAGGACTGGGCGTTCGGCGCCGGCTTGTCGTCTCGTCCGCTCAGCGTCATCGGCTTTGAGCTGTCCACCTCCCGCCAGTTCTACTTCGTGGCGCTGGGGACGTTCCTGGCGGTGCTGGCCGCTGCCAGCGTGCTGCGGCGCTCCACCTTCGGACGCTCGCTGGTGGCAACCCGCGACAACGAGGCAGCCGCACGGGTGCTGCAGATCGCTCCACGGCGACTGCTGCTGCAGGCGTACGCCTTCGCCGGGCTGGTCGCCGGCATCGGCGGCGTGATCCTGGCCACCAGCAACACCTTCGTGAGCCGCAGCATCTTCACCGCGAGCGACAGCATCAACGTGGTCTCGGTGGCGGTCATCGGCGGACTGTCGGAGCTGACCGGTCCGCTGCTGGGAGCGGCCTACCTGATCGGCATACGCGAGTACTTCGACTTGGAGCTCTCGGCGCTGGCGGGGCTGAACGCAGCGTGGCTGATCCTGATTCTGGAGCAGCCACGAGGCATCCACGGCCTGCTCGCCGGCACCCGCCGCAACCTGATCGACCAGATCGCCCGGCTGCACGGCATCCGCCCCAGCGCGCCACAGCGGTCCGATGCAGCCCGCAGCGCTGCGCCGGCCGACTCGGCAGGCATCGCGACCACACCGAGCGCGGCGGAGGTGATCGTCGCATCGCGCGGTGCGGGCGTGCCGTCAGCGGATGTGCCGGCCGCGCTTGCCGGCGCCGACGCGGGCGCTGCTGCGCTGGAGGTACGGCATCTCACGAAGCAGTTCGGCGACTTGACCGCAGTGGCAGATGTGTCCTTTCGCGTGAGCCCGGGCGAGACGCTGGGCCTGATCGGGCCCAACGGCGCCGGCAAGACGACGGTATTCGAGATGATCGGCGGCTTCCTGCGCCCAGACTCCGGCGCCGTCGTGTTCGACGGCGTGGACGTCACCGGCGCTGCGCCCGAGGATCGCAGCGGCCGAGGACTGGTGCGCTCGTTCCAGAACGCTCCGCTGTTTCCGACTATGACCGCACGGGACATTGTCTTTCTCGCCTGCCGGCGCGCGAACCGACACGGTTTGGTGCTCGGCGGCTCGCGTCTCGAGCACCGGCTCGAGGGCGAGGCCTCCGAGATGCTGACGCTCTTCGGTCTCGAACGGCTGGCCGACCAGCCGGTGAGCCAGCTCTCTACTGGCACTCGCCGCCTGGTCGAACTGGCAGCGAACGTGGCGCTGCGACCGCGGCTGCTGTTGATGGACGAGCCCTCCGCAGGCATCGCCCAAGCCGAGACCGATGCGCTCGGAGACGTGATCCGCCGAATCCGCGATGCCGGCGACATGACCTTGGTAGTGATCGAGCACGACATGCCGCTGCTCACGTCGGTCTGCGACCGACTGATCGCCCTGGAGGTGGGATCGGTCATCGCCGAGGGCACCCCGGCTGAGGTGCAGACCGACCCGGCGGTGGTGCGCAGCTACCTCGGTGCCGATCCTGCGGCTATCGCTCGCAGCGGTGCCGCCATGCCCAAGCAGCTGTGATCGGCTGCGTCACGCGCCGGCGATGCCGGCGAACAGGTCGCGCTTGCGGAACGGGGCCGTCGCGAAGCGTGCGAAGGCTCGACGGCGAGTGAGCCAGGCCACGTGCGTCCCTGACTTGTCGGCGGCCAGCACCTGCTCGGCCAGCCACGGCGTGACGGTGTGTACCTCGTCGCCGAGAATGTTGAAGATCTTCTTCGACTTCGCCCACTGCTCGGAGGCGAGGTCGTAGTCGCCGGTGAGCAAGTCCGTCACCACGATGCCCGGCGAGAGCGTGCATACCTGCACCGGCGTGTCGGCGGTGTCGGCCATCAGCGCCTTGCGCAGATAGCGAACGGCGCGCTTGGTGGCGCCGTAGGCGGCCATGCCCGACTGGGCGGCGCCGTCAGAGCCGAAGCCCTCGGTGTTCCACACTTGGCCGTGCCCCTGGCGAACCATGTTGGCAATCGCCGTCTTCGAGCCCAGCAGCACGCCGGTGAGGTTGGTCTCGACCAATTGGGCGAGATCGCCGTCGCTGTGGTGCCACAGCGGCCGGCGCCCGATGCTCACACCGGCGTTGTTGATCCACACGTCCACCCCGCCGAAGGCAGCGGCGGCTTCGTCCCAGAGCGCTTGGAGCTGTTCGCAGGAGGTGACATCGCACGGCGCTCCGCACACCTGCGAGGTTCCGTAGTACTGGCCCAGCTCGGCCACCGCAGCCTCCACGCTGTCGGCCGAGCGTCCGCTGATGGCTACCTGGCAACGGCGCTTGAGGAACTCGCGGGCCAGCCCGCTGCCGATGCCTCTGGTGCTGCCGGTGATCACGATGCGCTTGGTCACCCGACCCCCTTCACGGTGCTGCCATGTACTGGGCAGTGCAGCTCGGCCACTGTGCTCGATGAGTCTGGGCTCGATGAGTCTGGGCTCCATGAGTCTGGCCTGCTCAGCAATGCTGGTCGTAAAGTCTGGTCGCTGACCGCGGTGCTGCAACCGGTCGTCGATCCTGCACCGGACGCTGCAGCGACGGCGGTCACCGGACTGCCGGCTTCAGCGGCGGTCCCAGCGGCTCACCAGCCGATGCGCAACGACGGACTCGAAGTGGGCAACATCGCGCCGACGGAGCGCCACGCCGACGAACGCTGCGATGAGGTCGCCAAGCAGCTCCTGGACGTCTTTGTCGGGGACTGGGTCGCCCTGTGTCGCGCCGAACTCCAAGAACGCGCGTCCGCTGGTGGTGTCGACCGGCCGGCAGACGGCGAAATGACCGGCGCCTGACAGCTCCACCAGCCACGAGTCCCCGCAGCTGCGCCCGAGGGCTTCGGCGAAGGTGCGTCCGACGGGATCGTGGCGATGGTGAGGACCATCGCTGCTGTCGCTGCGGTAGCGGTCGCTGCTGGCGGTGATCACGCCATCTTCGGCGCCGCACAGCAACAGCACCGGCACTTCAGCGGGCGCGGCTGCGATGACGCTCTCGCCGTGGCCGAGGTCGGATGCCATCATGGTGTGGGCGCCGTAGGCGAACACGGCACGCAGGCCCCGAACCCAAGCCGGACTGCTGTTGTGCAGCGCCATGGTTCCGCCGGCCGAATGGCCGCCCAGCACCACCCGGTCGAGGTCTACGAGTCCGGCCGCCGGGGTGCCGTCCAGCACGCTGCCGGCAACCACTGTCCCGTCAGCTACTGGGGCTACGGCACCGGCGCGGACAGCATCGACGGCTGCAGCGCTCGCCCCGGCATGCTCGGTGATGCCCGATGCGGGTGAACCGCGCAAGCAGTCGAGCAGCGGCCCGAGCACGGTGGACGACGGCCGGGTGCCGATCTCTTCGGCACTCAGGGCGGACAGGTCGATGCCTGGAGTGATGCCGCGGCCGGCGGGCCCGAGCGAGCCGATTGCCGCGAAGGTCACCACGCACAACCCGTCTGCCACCAAGCGGCGCGCCAGCCAGCGGTACCCGTCGGGCGCCACGTTGACGCCCGGCATCACTACCACCAGCGGCCACGGCGCGTGCGTCTCCAGCGCCGGCACCTGCCCGGTGAGCCGAGCCTCTGCGAGTCGGCGCTCGTCGCCCGGGTAGTACAGCGTGGCCAGCGCTGCGCCCTCGTCGGTGTGGAAGGCGAAATGACATGCTCGAACGATCATGGCGCGGCCCCGGTCTTCGGTGAGCAGTCGGCGGGCAGGCGGCTGTGGGCAGGCGGTCTGTGCCGATCACGCTAGGCCGACGCCGTTCGGCGGGCGTCACTGTTCGGCGGGCGGGGGCGGGACGGCTATGGTGAGCACCGCATGAGTGAGTCACGGACCTACGGCCCGGTGTCGCCACGGCCCTATCAGTGCTTCATGGGGCGCTGGGAAGGACTGTGCAAGAGCTTCAGCCCTGTCGGCGAGTTCCTCGAGTCCAGCGCTGTACACATGGACGTGTACTGGCTCGACGACGAGACGTGGCACCTCCACGAGCACTTCGAGAACCTCTACGGGGTGGGCGAGACGGTCTACGACACGCCGATCCGCGTCGAAGCCAAGCGGTGTTTCGCCCACAGCGAGCAGATCAGCCTCGAAGGCGCCGAGCTGACCCCGCACAACTACGTGTTCACCATCGACAGCCGAGTCAGCAACAGCATCGTCTACAACAACCACTACTTCTTGGACCCCGACACCCGCCGGATCCTCACCCACAAGGTGCGCGACGGGCAGACCATCTTGTTCCAGGTCCAAGACTTCGCTCGGATCATGCGGCCATGATCGTCCAGAGCGCCCCCGAAGGCACTGCTGATGCGCCGCAGTTCGTGATCGCCATGCACCAGCACACGGCGTTTGCCGGATCGCTGGCCGCCAACTTCGGCAACGACCGTTTCGCGGGCTTGGACCCGGCCGAGCCCATGCAGTTCGTGGTGGATCACCACGACGCCGGCTGGGCCGACCTCGACGCCGCCGCGCCCCAGGACCCGGCCACCGGGCTGCCCTACAACCTGACGGCCACACCGCTGCGGCAGATCGTGAGCACGTCGGCAGGCTCGCCGACGTTCAACGAAGCCCACCATCCCTTCAGCGGCATCATCTCCTCGATGCACACCTACGGCCTGTACTGCGGACGCTACGGACTCAGCGACAAGATCTTCCTCGACCTGATTCCCGACGACCTGCGCCCCGAGGTGGATGCCATGCTGTCCGCCGAGGAGCGCCGCCAGGAGCGCCTCACCGCAGATCTGGCGACAAGCGAACCGACCTATGCCACCCAGGAGCACCTGTTTCACGCGTACAAGCAGCTGCAGTTCTTCGACACGCTCTCGCTGTACTTCCACCTGTCGCCCGAGGGCGAGCGTGGTGCCTCGGAGTTCCACAACGTGCCGCAGGGCGTCGGCCACGACGTGACCGTCTCCGTCACCGAGCAGTCCGACGGCATGTACACGCTGCATCCGTTCCCGTTCGCCTGCGACGGGCTCGAACTTGCCACCGAGGGCCGCTACCTGGCGCCCCAGCCGGCCGGCGCCGACCTCGCAGCAGTGCTGGAAGCAACACCCGTGCAGACACAGGCGGTGCGCCTGATCTCCGCGTGAGCGAGACGGCGTTCTCGCAGGGCATCGGCGAGTGGGTGGGTGACGCCGAGGTCTACGGTGCCGACGGGCGCTATGCCGGCATCGGGCGCGACACCCGCTCGGTCCGAGCCGACGACCGTGCCGGCCGGGTGACCGTGGAGGTGAGCTTCGACGGGCCGTTCTCGTTGTCGGGCACCTACACCATTGCCGAGCAGGGTCCGCACCGCACCTACGAGGGCCCGCTGAACGTGGGGTTCGCCGAGACGCTGAGCGAGGGCTTGGTGGCTGCTCACAACTACTGGCCGGACTTGGGTCTCTCGCAGCGGTTCTTCTTGATGATGCTGCCCGACGGCACTCGGCAGCTGTCCTTGGCGCTGCTCAGCCGAGGCGAGCGGCTCCGCTGGACCGTCGTAGGCGAGAACCGGCGCCGGCCTGCACCGGCGCCGAACGCAGGCGAGCAACCGCGGCCAGATGGCCGCGACCGTCCTGCACCCGACCCTGCGGCGCTGCGGAACGACCCCGCTGCGGGACGCGGCGAGCTGTTGTTGCTGCGCTCGGGCACATGGTCGGGCCGACTGCACTGCCTCGACGCCGGTCTCCAGCAATGCGGAACGGTCGAGTGCAGCGAGACCGTCACCGCACGTGAGGGTGACACCGACGCCGGCGACGCGGCGGCCCGCCGCTTCGACGTGGAGCTAGCCGGTCTGGGATGTGCCGCTGATGCGTCGTTCACCATGGCATCGGACGGATGGAGCGTGTGGACCCCGACAGGCGACATCGTCGGCAGCGCCGCGCTCAGCGGAGGACGCGCACTGAGCGGGCAGTTCCACTGTCGAGACGACGGGCTGCGGATGTGGCGCCGTGAGGCCGCCGCGCTCGACGGCACCGCCAAGGCCGTGCTGCACACGTGGTACCGCGGCGAGCAGCGTGTCGGCACCGTCTACGGCACGCTGGCCTTCGAGCCCGCATGACCAGCCCAACCCGCATGACCAGCCCAAGATGAGCGGGCCCGACAGCTTCGGCGGGGAGTGGCTTGTCTGTGAGTATGTCTACGACCCGGACGGCACCTATCGGGGCACCGTTTCTCAGCGCCGCGATGTCACGCCGATAACACACGAACGCCTGCGAGTGCGCCAGCACTGCGAGCCGTCGCCCGAGCTGTCAAGCCACGCCATGGCGGCCTTCGCCGGCGAGTGGGTCTTCGATCTGGAGCTCGCAGGCGACGAGCGCTGCTACGTCGGCCCCGACGTGGTGGGCCACGGCACGCAGTGGCAGCCCGGCGTGATGACCGGCCAGGGTCTGTGGCCCCGCTTCGGCCACGAGTTCGAGTCCTACGGTGTGCTGGTGGCACCAGACCGTCAGCTCACCGGCGGCAGCTTCTCGCTCGCTGGCCGCCTAGTGGCCGACGTCGTCGGGGTCGCCGTTGCGGCGGCCGGCGGCGCGGCACCCCGACTGGACCTGTCGGCACCTCCCCCCGAGGCCGACCCGGCAGCCATGCTGCACCGCAGCGTCGGCCCGATGCTGATGGCAGTGGCGTGGCCGTCGCACTCGCAACGGCAGCGCTGGTGGGCCATGCGCGACCGAATCGCCGGCACCGGCTTCACGCTCACCGAGAACATCGACGGCGGCACGCGGCGCGTCCGCGCAACCGTGGGCTGAGCCAGTGCCCGGGCGCGAGAGCGACGCTGTGTTCGCCGCGCTGGCCGATCCGACGCGCCGCGCGGTGCTGGGCATCATCGGGGAGGAAGGCGAGCTGACCGCCGGCGAGATTGCCAAGCGAACAGCGGGCGTGGGACGCACCGCGGTCTCGGGACATTTGCGGGTGTTGCGGCTGGCCGGGTTGGTGGCGGAGCGCCGAGACGGCCGCTACCGCTACTACTCGGTGACGGCGAGCCCGGCGAGCACCGTCGTGGCCTTTTTGACGTCGGTCTACCGGCACTCGCTGGCGGATCTGGCGAGCGCAGTCGAGGAAGCGGAGGCCGACCACGCCGCAGCGAAGGCGGCCGAGCCCGGCCAGCCCGCATAGCGGCCATGGGCCAACTGGTGCTCAACAACCAGACCCACCTCGCGGTGGCGCCCGGCGAGGCCTTCCTGCGATTCGGCACGGGCAACCCGGCCTACGGCTGGCTGTTCGGCGCCGAGACAGCCGACGTCCGCGTCGGCAGCCTGGTGCGACTGGCGATCCCGCTGGCCGGCCTGGCCGGCCTGGAGGGCACGGCACGGATCTCCTCGGTCACCCCGTACCGGAGGATCGATCTGGTTCACGAGTCGCCGTGGCTCGGCCACGTAGCATGCCTGTTCGCTCCCGGCCGCAGCGGCGGGACCAGGGTCACCGTGCGAGTGACCCTCGACGACGCAGAGATCGAGCGGCTGAGCGCCGAGCTCGGACTGGTCAGCCACCGGCCGGCCAATGGCGCCATTGCCGTGGGTCTGCTGCTGTCGCTGTCGGGCGCGGCAGGGATACTGGGCCGCTCCACCTCCAACTGCGCGCACCTCGCCGTCGAGGAGATCAACGCTCAAGGCGGCGTGCTGGGGCGGCCGGTGTGCTTGGTGATCGCCGATGACGCCACCGATGCCGCCGTCGGCCGCATCGCCATGAGCCGCCTGCTGCGGACCGAAGACCTGAGCGTGGTGGTGGGCATGCACTCCTCGGCCACCTTCGCAGCGGCGGCGCCGCTCGCGGTAGCTGCCGGAATTCCGTACCTGTACCCGTCGACGAGCGAGCCGCAGCGCGGGCACCCGCTGCTGGTCCGCTTCGGCGAGACTCCGCTCGACCAGCTGCACGTGGCGCTGCCGCGGCTGGCCGACGAGACCGGGGGCCGACGCTGGTACTTGACTGGCAACGACTACTCGTGGCCGCGGGCGATCGGCGACGCTGCGCGCGCCGTCGTGGCGCGCATGGGCGGCACGGTCGCGGGCGAGAGCTACCTGCCGATCGGGTCGGACTGCTTCGAGCCGGTGCTCGAGGCGATCCAACGATCGGGTGCCGATCACGTGATCTCCAGCTTCATCGGCCAGGACCACGTGCGGTTCGAGCGGGCGTTCGCCGGCTGCGGACTGCGCAGCACGACCCGCACATTCGCGCCGCTGCTCGACGATGCCGTCGTGGAGCACTTGGGCGAGGACGCGTCGGGGATATGGAACGTCCTCGGCTACTTCCAAGGGCTCGACACCGCCCGCAATCGCCAGTTCCTGGATCGCTACGTGCAGCGCTTCGGCGTGTGCTCGGCGCCGGTGTCGGCCGCTGCAGAGGGCGTGTACGAGGCTGTCCACTCGTGGGCGCTGGCATGTCGGCGCGGCCGGGGCGCCGATGCCACGGCTGTGCTCGACGGGCTGCGCAGGGTCCGATTCGACGGACCCCGCATGCGCCGGCCCACCGGGGAGGCCAGCCTGCTCCTGGGCGAGGCCGGCCGCGACGGCGTGAGGGTCCTGACCGACGTCCCCGCAGCAGCCGGTAACTGCTGAGCCGCAGCTGACCGAAGCGGGACAGCGGCGCCCGAAGCATGCGCCGCACCTGAGACAGCGACTGACGACTGCGGCGGCAACAGCACCTGCGGCACCGCCGAGCGTCGCACCCCTGTTGACCCACATGCTAATATGTCACGACTAACCGACATATTGGGGTCCTGCCCGCAGGGCCGCACACATCTGGCAGGGGGTGCGGAATCCATGCCGTCTCGTTCGCAACACCACCGTCCCAGCAAGCACTGTCCCAGCAAGCACGGTCTCAGCAAGCACAGTCCCAGCATGCACCGCCGGGCGAGATGGCTCGCGCTCGTGACCGGCCTGGCTGCTGTCAGCCTGCTCGCCGCAGCCTGCGGGAGCGACGACCAAGAATCGTCCGGCGCCCCAACGACCGACAGAGCGCCCACCGCCGAACCGACCGCTACATCGGTCGCCGAACCCCAAGAGGCACCCGCGCCTGACCCCGAGGCCGGCAACGAGGAGGAGGAACAGGAGCAGGAGGAGAACGGCGACGGCAGCAGCGAGGCCCCCTCGCAGAGCGGCGGCAGCCTCGACACGGCCGACCCGGTGCGCATCGGCATCCTGTTCTCCAACAGCGGCGCGGCGGGCGTGTTCGGCCCGCCGGTCGCGAACATCGCCGAGATGATCGAGATGGACATCAACGCCGCGGGAGGGATCAACGGCCGCAGCGTGGAGACATTCCTCGCGGACGACGCGACCGACCCCGAAGTCGGCCGTCAGGCGATGGAGCAGCTGCTGGACTCGGACAGCGTCGATGTCGTGCTCGGGACCCACTCGAGCGCGACCCGCGAGGCAGCACGGCCCTTGGCGGAGGCAGCGGGCGTGCCCTACATCTACGCCGCGCTCTACGAGGGCGGCGAGTGCTCTCCGGTCATGTTCAACACCGGCGAGGTGCCGAGCCAGCAGCTGAAGCCCGCCATACCGTGGATGATGGAAGAGACCGGCGGTGCCAAGTGGTTCCTGCTGGGCAACGACTACGTGTGGCCCCGCAGGTCCTTCGAGCTGGCCCGCGAGTACATCGAGGCCGCCGGCGGCGAGGTTGTCGGCGAGGAGTACGTGCCCCTCGGCACGCAGGACTTCTCCTCGGTGGCCCAGCGGATCGCCGGTGCCGGCGCAGACCTGATCTTCCCTGCGCTGGTCGGCGGCGACGCCGTCGCGTTCGAGACCCAAGCGGTGGACTTCGGCATCGGCCAAGAGGCCCTGCCTCGTCTTGCCAACATCTACGAGGAGAACGTCCTCGGCGCCATGGGTCCGGCCGTGACCGCCGGGATGCGGGTGACACTGGGCTACTTCAAGGAAATCGACAATCCCGCCAACGCCGAGTTCGTGGCCCGGTACACGGAGCTGTTCGGGGCCGATGCCGCCCCGCACTCCACGTTCAGCTCGCACATCTACGACGCAGCGCTGCTCTACGCCGCAGCGGCCAACGAGGCAGGCACCGTGGGAGCCGGCGCCGTGATCACTGCAATGGCCGGCCAATCGCTGTCCACGCCCACCGGCGACATCGCCGTCACCGCCAGCCGCCATCTCGCCCAGCCGATCTACATCGCGGAGATCGGCCCGGACGGCTCGCAGACGATTGTCCAGGAGTTCGCAGCAGTCGAGCCTGACGAGACCTGCGAGTTGTGATCCGGCGCCGCCGGCGCCAGCCCGCATGGAGACGCTCACCCGAGAAGCGCTGAACGGCCTCGGCCTGCTGGCCATCCTGGCGATCGTCGCATTGGGACTGGGGATCGTCTTCGGGCTGATGGGCGTCATCAACCTGGCTCACGGCGAGTTCGTGATGATCGGCGCCTATGTGGCTTGGGTTGTCGGCGACAGCGGGCTCTCCCACTGGCTGGCGCTGCCGGCTGCCGCAGCGGTTGTGGGCGCGCTGGGAGCGGCCGTGGAGGTGACGCTGATCCGGCGCATCTACCGTCAGCCCGAGCTGGCCATCCTCGCGACGTTCGGGCTGTCGATCGTGCTGCGCCAGGCAGTCGAGCTGCTGTTCACGAAGGATTTCCGCAGCGTGGCGAACCCGGTGCCCGGGGCGACCGAGGCGTTCGGCGTGCTGTACCCCACCTACCGCTATCTGCTGATCGTCATCGCGCTGGTCGTCGTGGCGGCCACGCTGGCGGCGTTCACCCGCTCCAGGCTGGGGCTCACGGTGCGCGCCATCGTTGCCGACCGGGACCTGGCCGAGTCGGCGGGCATCCGCACCCGCGTCGCCAACGTGGCGGCCTTCGCGATCGGCGCTGCCGCCGCCGGCGTGGCTGGTGCGCTGGTGGCGCCCTTGGGCGCTGTGGAGCCCAACCTCGGTCTGGCCTACCTGCCGGGGGCCTTCTTGGTGGTGATCGTCGGCGGGTTCGGCCGCCGCTGGGGCGTGCTGACCGGCGCAGCGATCCTGGCCGCGCTCCAGACGACGGTGATCCACTGGTTCGACACGGTCGCCGCGCAGATCGCATCGCTCGCCCTGGCTGTCCTGGTGCTGCAGTTCCGTCGGACCTCGGTCCAGGGAGCGGACGCATGAGCGGCGTCGCCCGGAGCGTGCCTGGCCGCTTCGTGCTGGCACTCGGCGCTGCCGCCGGTGCCAGCGTGCTGCTGGGCGACTACCGGTCCGGCCAGCTCTCGCTGTTCTTGAGCCTTGCCCTCGTCGCCGTGAGCCTCGACCTGGTCTGGGGCTACGCAGGCATCCTCTCGCTGGGCCAGCTGTTGCCGTTCGGCACGGCGGCGTACCTCACAGCGCGGCTCACGTCTGCCGCGCCGGAACTGTCGGCACCGGCCATCGTGGCGTCCGCCGCGGTGGGGATGGCGCTGGCGGCGGGAATCGGCACAGCGGCCTTCAAGCGCCGGCTGTCGCTGGTGGTGGTGGGACTGCTCACCTTGATGCTCTCGCTGGCCTTCGAGCAGATCGCCGAGCAGTGGCGCACCGTCACCGGCGGCTTCAACGGCCTCACCGACGTCCCCCGCATGAACTTCGCCGGCTGGGAGCTGAGCGAGCAGGCTCAGGACCTCGCCGTGACCGTCCTCGCTGTTGCCGTCATCGGAGCAGTCGGGGTACTGCTGACCCGCCCGGCGGGCGCAGTGCTGATCGGCGTGCGGGACAACGAGCGGCGCATAGAGGCGCTGGGCTACGACACGGTCGCCGTCAAGATCTGGGCCTATGCGCTGGGCGGGGCGGTGGCCGGGGTGGCCGGAGCGCTGTACGTTCACCGCACCGGCTTCGTGTCGCCCGGCGTCTTCGGGTTCGCGCTCGCCACCAACGTGGTGCTGTGGACGCTGATCGGCGGCCGCGGCACCGTGCTCGGCCCGGTGATCGGCACGCTGGCGGTGAATTTCGCCACCGCGGCCCTCGCCGACGCGTGGCTCCAGTACTGGGTGCTGACCACCGGGGTCATCTTCGTGGCGTGCACGCTGCTGGTGCCCGAGGGCCTGTTGCCCTGGGTGCTGCGTCTGGGCGGACGGCCGCCGCGGCCCGCGCGGGCACCGGCGCTGACCGAACGCGGGCCCGACGACGGGCGCCCAGCAGGGAGCACGGTGCTGGCGGCGAACGGCCTCGGCAAGTCGTTCGGCCCCTTCGTCGTGCTGGACTCGGTGGACCTGGAGATGGACAGCGCCGAACTGCGATGCCTGATCGGCCCGAACGGAGCCGGCAAGACCACGCTGCTCGACATTCTGTGCGGACAACAGGCCCATGCCGGCGGCACGGTCACCGTCTTCGGCGAGGACTTCACCGGCAGGCCGGCCTGGAGTTTCGCCCGCGGCGGCGTGGCCCGAAAATTCCAAGCCCCGCAGGTCGTCGGCTCGCTCTCGGTGGGCGAGAACCTGGCCGTCGCAGCCTGGGGCGGCACCGGGTCGCTGTGGTCGCTGGCGCGCCGGCCGTGGTCGGCGGACATCGGTCCGGGCGCGCTCCGCATCCTCGAGCGAACCGGCCTCGGGGATCGGCGACACGAGCCGGCCGGAACCTTGTCTCATGGCGAGCAGCAGTGGCTGGAGATCGCCATGGCCATGGCCGGCCGTTGCCGTCTGCTGCTGCTCGACGAGCCCACAGCCGGAATGTCCGCCGCCGAGAGCCTCGGCGCCGCTGCGCTGCTGCGCGACCTCCACGCAGAACTCGGCGTGCCCGTGGTGATCGTGGAGCACGACATGACGTTCATCCGGGCCGTGGCCGATCGCGTCACGGTACTGGCCGGCGGCCGTGTGATCGCTGACGGCACGGTGGAGGCAGTGGAGTCCGACCCCCGGGTGCGCGCCGTCTACCTCGGGGCGGGAGATGCCGGTGCTTGAAGTGCGCCGGCTGCGGTCGGGATACGGCGGCGCGACGGTGCTCGACGAGATGTCGCTGACCGTCGGGCGGGGCGAGATCGTGGCCGTGGTGGGACGCAACGGCATGGGCAAGACGACCCTGGTGAAGACCCTCATGGGTGTGATCGCCGCGACGTCGGGGTCGGTCACGCTCGACGGAGTCGACGTCACGCACAGCCCGCCCTCGCGGCGCGTCCGGCTCGGCATGCGCGCCACGTACCAAGAGCGGGGCGTGTTCGCCACGGTCTCCGTCGGCGACAACCTGCGCCTCAACGGCTTCGGCCCCGGCCGCCACGGCGACGTGCTGGAAGCGTTCGGCGACTCGCTGACGGGCCGCGAACTCCAGCTCGCCGGGACGCTCTCGGGCGGCGAGCAGAAGATGCTGGCCGCCGCGATCGCACTGGCGACGCCTGCGCCGGTCCTGGTCATGGACGAGCCGAGCGAGGGGCTGCAGCCGGCAAACGTGGACCGGCTCGGCTCGCACCTCGAGCGGGTCCGCTCGTCCAGCCGGGGAGTGCTGCTCGTGGAGCAGCACCTAGGGCTCGCTGCCCGTGTGGCGGACCGCTTCGTGGTCGTCGAGAAGGGTGCGATCGTCGACTCCGGCACGGCGGCCGATCCTGGCATCCACCGGCGCGTCGCTGAGCGCCTCGCGCTGTGAGCCGAGCGCCGCGGGTTCGCCGGATGAACGTGCCCCGCCAGTTGCCCGCCACAGGCACATCAGTCACCTGTCAGTCTGCCATCGAAGGAGCCACGCAAACATGAACATCCACCTCAGCCTGAGCGAAGCGGCGCAGGCAGTCCGCTCAGGCGCCGCGACCGCATCGCAGCTCGTCGCCGAGTGCCTGGCGCGCATCGAGACCACCGACGGCGAACTGCATGCCTTCAGCGCCGTCCTGGGCAACTCGGCGCTGGCTGCCGCCGCCGAGCTGGACGCCCGTGCGCCGATCGGCCCGCTGCACGGCGTGCCGATCGCGCTCAAGGACCTCTTCTGGACCGAGGGGGTCGCCACCGAGGCCAACTGCGAGGCGCTGCGCGGCTTCGTGCCCGACCGCGACGCGACGGTCGTGACGCGGCTGCGGGCAGCCGGCGCCGTCGTCATCGGCAAGACCAACACTCACGAGCTGGCCTACGGCGTGTCCTGCCCTGCGTCGTACAACCCGTGGGATCTCTCGCGCATGACGGGAGGCTCCTCGGGCGGGAACGCCGCGGCGCTGGCATCGAGGCAGGTCTTCGGCGCCCTCGGCACCGACACCGGCGGCTCGGTGCGCATCCCCTCCAACTGCTGCGGCACGACGGCCGTCAAGACCACGCGGGGGCTGGTCCCCCGTGACGGCGTGCAGCTCATCTCGTGGACCTACGACACCGTGGGGCCCATGGCACGGACCGCTGCCGATTGCGGCCTGCTGCTGGAGGCGATTGCCGGACACTCGCCCTGCGACCCCTACTCGTCCCGCACGCTGCTCAAGAACGCTCGACCGGTCGGTTCGCTGCGGCTCGGCATTCCCGATGAGACGTTCTACGAGGGCTTCGACACCGACCCCGACGTCCGGGCGGCGCTCGAGGACGCTCTGGAGGTGCTGACGGGCGTCGTCGGGTCGGCCGGCAGCGTCACGGCGCCCAACACCGCAGACCACTTCGAGGCAGGCGCGACGATCGTGTTCGCCGAGTCCGCCGCTCTGCTGGCGGAGCTGCGCGAGACCGCCGAGCACCTGATCGGCCCGGCGCCGAGGGCCATCCTGGCCGACGGCGCCGCCATCAGCGCAACGGCCTTCGCAGCGGCCCAGGACCGGCGCCGGCAGGTGGAGGCGGCCTGGCTCGGCGTCTTCGAGGATCAGGGCGCCGATCTGGTCATCGCGCCGGTCAACCCGAACCTGCCGCTGCCCCACGGCGCCACCGAGATCGACGGCGTGCCGCTGATCCCGGCCATCACGCAGTTCACCTTCCCGGTCAACGGCACCGGGCTGCCGGCCATTGCGCTGCCCGGCGGATTCTCACGCGACGGGCTGCCGGTCGGGTTCCAGCTGATCGGCCGGCCGTTCTCGGAGCGGACCCTCGTGGCCGTCGGCGACGCGTTCCAGCAGCGCACCGGCCATCACCTCGCCGTGCCGCCGCACCCGGCACCGCTGCCGGGCCCGGACTGCTGAGCCTCAGCGTGGTTGTGAGTCGCTGGGATCCTGTGCAGCGCGACGCGCAACGCCGTTCAGGGCGCTACTCGTCGGGGGTCCAGGCCAGCGGGCCGAAGACGATGTCGGTCATGCGGTCGCCGCAGTACAGCTTCCAAACCACGGCCATCTGGTAGTTGCGGTCCAGGACGAACTCCCGACCCTTGATCTTGAACGCTTCGGAGGCGTGGTGCTGGGAGGTGTACAGCGCCCGTCCGTACGCGATGGCGTTGCCCCACAGGTTCGGGCCGTCGTAGGTGTAGCGGTTGGCGTGCGAGCGGGTGCGGATGTAGCTGAGCCGCCGGTTCACCACCCCGGACATCTCCAGCGTCTGGCTGGTGCGCACGAGGTCGATCGGGTCGTGACGCAGGCGGACGCTCACTGTGCCCCGCTGGTGCTGGTCCGCCCCGTACACCTCGCACTCCCCTGCCCATGCGCCGCCGGTGCGGTCCGGCACGCTGTGGGGCCACGGGCCCAGCTCGCGTTCAGCCTCCACGTGAGCGTCGATCCACGCAGCGGTGTCGGGGTTGGTGTCGTAGTCGTGGGCGTTGAGGTACACCCCGTTGAACACGGCGAACAACGTTGGGCCCTCATAGAGCAGCGAGGAGTACACCTGCGTCACCCCGTCGGGCAGGATCTGATTCAGCGTGTTGAGATCCGCACGCCACCCCGGCGAGTAGTAATGCGAGTCCACCAGCGAACCGTAGGGGTGGCCGGCGCCGTGGAAGTCCGGCCCTTGGTAGATGCGGTCGTCGCCTTGGTCGTCCACTCCGAACTCGAAGTCGCGAATCTCGAAGCGGTTGCGCAGCGGCCCGCTGTTGGCGAAGTTGCACTGCATCCAGTAGGTGACTTTGCCGTCGGCGAACACGCTGGCGCGGCTGACCTTGTTGAAGCCGGTGTGGCTGCCGTCGGCATCGAACACCGACGGCAGTCCGTACCACTCGCCGGTGATGCGCTGCTGCCATTCCGAGGCGTGCGGTTCGGCGGCGGCTGTTTCGCTCATGTGCGCTCTCCTGTGTGACCTGCGGCAGTCGTGAGACTGGCGCGGATGCCGGCGCTCACCTCGGCGCCGAGCAGCTGATCCACTCGGGCCCACACCGGGTCCACCTGCGGGTTGAACACGGCCGCTCGGTTGCGGGCGTCGCGTCGCGCCAGGTCGTCGGCGGAGGCACCGTCGGTCACCTCCTCGGGCACCCCGGCGGTCACCAGCTCCAGCCAGCGGTCGCGGTACGCGGCCACCGTCGGGAACACCGCACGGAAGCCAGCCTCGTCCGCTCGGTGCGCCAGCATCCACGCGGACATCAGCTGCCACTGCCGCGGCGACAGATGCGCCGGCGTCAGGCCTTCGATCTGGGCTGCAGCGTCGTGCATTTCGGTGAGCGCGCCGTAGCAGTGGTCGATGTAGGCAAGGTTGGCACCGGGGTCGAGGCGCGGAATCAGGTCCAGGTGGAAGGCGTAGTGCGGCCCTGCGAGCACCGCATCCACCGTGAAGTGCGGCACTGCGCTGGTGGAAGGGGCGAACGCGAAGCACATGTGGCTGTCCAGCCCGAACGCCTCCACGGTCATGCCGACGTACACCAGCGCCGCGGTGCCCGGCTGCGACAGCACGCGGTGCGTCCCCACCGGCGAGCCGTCAATGGCCGAGACCAAGGGCTCGCACCGCTCCTCGCGCAAGTCCAAGCGCGTGCTGATCGCCTCGACCGTGCCCAAGCACAGCTCGGCCGACAGGCTCACGCCCGCACCTCACCAGGAGCGCGCTCGGCCAGTGCCTCCTCCACGGTGGGGAACACCCAGGCCTTGGCGAACTCGGGCTCTGCGGCGCGCTGCGGCGAGGGGATCACCGCTACGGCGCGCCTGGTCTCGTCCTGGCTCAGCGATTCGAGCCCCCAGCCCCGCTCCAGCTGCTCCTGGCGCCAGCGGCGGTAGGCGAGCTGGATGGAGTCCGACTTGACGTGCAGCTCCGCAGACAGGTCGAACGGCAGCAGCTCGGGCCGCTGACCCTCGACGCTGGCGCGGTCCTCGGTGAAGATCTTGATCGTGCGCTGGATCGAGTTCTTGTCGGCCCAGCCTCCGGTGAAGAACGTCCGCAGCATGCAGAACTTCGACACGGTGGTCTCCTCGTCGCGGGGCACCGCTGCGGTGAAGATGCGGATCTCTCCCATCGGCAGACGCACGATCAGCATCGACACATTGGGGGGGTAGAAGCCGGTGGTGGTGGTGACCAGCGGGCGGTCCTTCTTGGAGACGAACTTCCACAGGCCCGACGGGCGAGGCGGCTTGAGGTCCACCGTGGCCCGCACCGAGACCAAGTGGCCGTCGCTGCGCTGCTCCTCTAGGTCGAAGTCCTGAATCTCGGGCTCGTCGGCGTTGCCGAACGACCCAGAATGCACGAACGGGGTGTGGGCGATGTCCACGGCGTTCTCCAGCACCCGGTCGTAGTTGGCGTTCCAGGTGAAGTCCCCGTAGACCGGCCGGTAGCCCGCGGCCTTGGTATCGGTGTGCTCCTCAAGTCCGTCCAGCTCGGGCAGCGGCGGCCGTTCGGCGGGCGGCAGATCGCCCAGGAACACCCACACGAAGCCGTAGCGCTCCACGCACGGGTAGGCGTCGATGCGGGCCTTCTTGGGGATGGGCACGCCGGAACGGTTCGCGGGGATCCGCACGCATGCGCCGTCGGCGTCGTAGCGCCACCCGTGGTAGGGGCACTGCACGCAATCGCCCTCCACCGTGCCTCCGGCCAGCGAGCCGCCTCGGTGGACGCACAGGTCGGACTGCGCGTGGACGGCGCCGTCGGTGCTGCGCCACAGCACCAGGTCGTGGCCGTGGATTCGGGCCAACACCGGCCCGGCGGCCACCTCGTGGCCGAACTCCACGGCGTACCAGTTGTTCTTGATGAACACGTGTGAACCTCCTCCGCAGTTCAGGGGCCGCAAGCACCGAGCGACGTCGCGCTCGCTGGCTCGGCGGCCGCTCGCCGCAACACGGCGCGCTGCACCGACCTCACGCGGGCCGGGGCAGCACCCGGTCGCCGCCCCAGAGCGCCCGCACCAGGCGGTCGGTCATCGCCTCGCCGAAGAACCGCACCGCCATCACGTTTGCGGGGTCGCGCTCGGCGATGTTGCGCCGGCGCGCCAAGTCGTCGGCCACCAGCTGTGCCCGCCGTTCTGGCGGCACCGGCTCGGCCTCGTCCACCCACGCCAGCCAGCGGTCGACCCGCCGGTGGGCCAGCTCGCGCACTTGGTCCAGCCGGGCCTCGTCGTGAGTGCGCCCTGGGGTGGTGAAGCAGACCGCCACCTCGCTCAGGGCCTGGCGCACGTAGAGCGCCCTGGAAGTGAACGGCGCAAGACCCTCATCCGCGCGCAGCTCCAGGAACTCCTCGTTCAGCGGGCCCCAGTAGCGGTCCAGCGAGGCAGTGTCGAGCATCAGGTCCGACCGCGGATTGAAGTCGATGTAGAACCACAGATCGGGCAGCGTCCCCCACGCCACGCCGAGGTGTGGCACGTCGATGTGGGGGCCCAGCCAGGCGGTGACATGCATGTTGGTGAAGCCCAATGGTGGGTTGCCGATCCACGAGTGGACCAGCCAGTCCATCTCCGGGCCCGTGTAGGCGGCGAGGCGGCCCGAGGGGTGCTCGGCTTGCCCGCGGTAGGACTCCAGGTCTTCGGTGCTGGGGTCGCGGGCGAGATCGAAGCGCGCCTCGATCTTGGCCATCAGCTCGCCGGTGATCGACCAGAGGCGCTCGAACGTCGCCGTTGCGTCGGTGGGACCGCGCTCGTCGAAGATGTCCTCGACACCCCTCAGCGTCTCGCGCATGGTCGCTCCCTGCCGCCGTGGCGACGGTACTGCCGCACGCGCACGATCGTCAACACACGACGCCCTCGCGCCTGCCTGAGTCCGGCGACGAGGCGGCGGCCGGCCCTTTGGCGGCCAACGCTGCCTCAGCCAGCACCGCTGCGGCCTGCCACGGGCGTCCGGCCACCAAGTCGGTGTCCTTGGAGACCTCCCGGTTCACCGCTCGGCCAGGGTGCAAACTCGCCAGCAGCAGTCCGCAACCCGGCTCGGCCCTCACCACGGCGGGCATGTTGATGGTGCCGTCGTAGGGCTTCGAGCGGTTGGGGTTCCACAGCGAGTCCGCCGGCGGATCGCACATCATGGTGGCCTTCGGCGCGTCGGGCGGGGCGCAGGCGGCGACGACCAGACGGTTCTCCGCTGCCCGCTCCACCAAGCCCAGCTCGGTCTCCCACCGATGCTCGGGCTGCCAGCACACGGCCACGATGTGGGCGCCGGCGGTGGCGGCCAAGCGTGCCGTCTCGGGGTATCGGTGATCGTCGCCCACCAGCACCGCCAAGTCGCCGAACGGGGTGCGGCACAGTTCGACGGTTTCGCCGAGACGGGTGGCACCGGGATGACGCTCGCTTCGGTGAACCTGCGGCTGCTCGCCGACGATCCTCCCGTCGAGCCATACCTGACCCACGTGGCTGTCGCCGCGCATGGCCGTGGTCACCACCAGCACCCCGCCGGGCATCGCTGCGGGCACCGGCGTGAGCTCGGGCAGCACCACCAGCTGCGCCCCGGCCGCTGCCGCTTGAGGTGCCAGCGCAGGCTCACCGCGAGCGCCGGGCACGCACGCCACGGTCAGCTCGGCCTGCAGGCCCTCGGCAGGCCGCGCCGTCTGCGGCCGTGCCAGCGGCGCGTACACCTGGGGACGGCGACCGCGCAACCGCTGTGGCTCGGTCGCCAACAGGTCCACTTCTGCGGCCACCACCGCTTCGCCCGTCGCCGGGCCCACAGCCAGCACGGTGCCGTCGGGGGCCACGATCTGGCTCTCGCCTGCGCCTTCGAAGGTCTCGGTCGGCACACCGAGCGCTTCGCTGAACGCTTGCACGCGATCGGCCGGAATCAGCGGGCCGACCTTGTTGGCGGCTGCCACGAACACGCCGTTCTCCGCCGCCCGTACCGGGATGTGCAGCGCTGCCTCGTCGCGTGCGAACGAGTTGAGGCTGTTCAGCAGCAGTCGCGCGCCTCGCACCGCCAACGTGCGGGGCACCTCGAAGGTCACGCCGTCCATGCACGAGTACAGGCCCAGCAGCCCGAAGGGCGTGCCGGCGATCGGAGTCGGGCCGGTGCCTCCGCTCAGGAACGCCCGCTCGTTGCCCATCAGCATCTGCTTGTCGGCCGCGACCGCAACGTTGCCGTCGGGGTCCACCAGCACGTTGGTCGCCGTCGTGCGGCCTGACGGGCGCGGCACCGTCACCGCCAGCGCGGCGTAGACGCCGAGCGCTGCTGCACGCCCGGCGAGCGTGCCCAGCCAGGGGCCGTCGAGCGGCACCGCGACCGCTCGGCAGTGCTCGGCGTCGTCGTAGACGGAGATGTGGTTGCAGAACTCGGGCAGCACCACCAACTCGGCGCCTTCGGCTGCCGCTGTGTCGAGCATGCGCACGCAGGTGTCCAGATTCTCGTCCAGGTCGGTGCCCGTGGCGAACTGGGCTGCTGCCACTCGCACACGGCGGCCGTGATGCCGGCGGCCTGGACTGCTGACGGGCATGTGCGGCCGCCGCGTCCGGCCTCAGCTTGGCCGGCGCGGCTGGGGGAACCCGCCGGCCTTGGCAACCAGGCTGGGCACGCCGTGGCCGAGCTGGCCCTCCAGCCACTGGCTGGTCTCGATCAGGGCGTCTAGGTCCAGCCCGGTGTCGTAGCCCATCTCGTGCGCGAGGTACACCACGTCCTCGGTGGCGACGTTGCCGGTGGCTCGTGGGGCGAACGGACAGCCGCCGACGCCTCCGACGCTGGTATCGAACACTCGCACTCCGGCGTCGATAGCCGCAGCGGTGTTGGCCAGCGCCGTGTTGCGGGTGTTGTGGAAGTGGCCGCGCAACGCGATGCCCGGTGCGCGCTCGGCAGCGCCGGCGAACAGGTCGCCCACCCGGTTGGGGACGCCCACCCCGATGGTGTCTGCCAAGGCGATCTCGTCGGGCTGCGTCTGCGCCAGCTCGTCCACGATGTCGAGCACCTGAGCGGGATCGACTCGTCCCTCGTACGGGCAGCCGAACGCCGACGCCACGATGACTGCTGTCTTGGCACCGGCAGCTCGGGCGGCATCGCTGATGTCCCGCCAACGCTGCAGCGACTCCGCCACCGTCGCTCGCTGGTTGGCCTGGGAGAACGTCTCGGTGGCCACCACCACGCCGCACACCTCGTCCACTCCGGCTTCGACGGCCCGCTCGACGCCCCGAGCGTTGAGCGCCAAGGCGCTGTAGCTCACGTGGCTGCTGCGGGGCACTTCGGCCAGGACCTCAGCAGCGTCGGCCATCTTGGGCACCGCCCTGGGGCTCACGAAGCTGGCAGCCTCGATGCGGGTGTGCCCGGCGGCGGCCAGCCGCTCGATCAGCTCCACCTTCTGGGCGGTGCTGAGGTCCGCAGGGTCGGCCTGCAAGCCGTCGCGGGGGGCGACCTCAACGAGGTGGATGCGCTCTGGTTGGTCGGTCATCGTGAGCGGACATCGTACCCGCGATGCTGCGATAGGTTGAGCTTGGCAGATGAGCCAAGCTGGGCTGGCACCATGCGTGAGCGAGACGAGGGCGGCAGATGAGCGGGGCGCTCGAGGACATCCGGGTGATCGAGATGGGCACGCTGCTGGCCGGCCCGTTCTGCGGCCAGCAGCTCGCCGACCACGGCGCCGAGGTCATCAAGATCGAACCGCCGGGCAAGGGCGACCCGATGCGGGCCTGGGGCCAAGAGCGTGCCGACGGCAAGTCGCTGTGGTGGCCCGTGGTGGGCAGGGGCAAGAAGTCGATCACGGTGAATCTGCGCAGCGCCGCCGGTCAGGACTTGGTGCGCCGACTCGTCACCGGGGCTGACGTGCTGCTGGAGAATTTCCGACCGGGCACGCTGGAGAAGTGGGGTCTGGGCCCCGACGAGCTGCACGCGCTCAACCCTCGGCTGGTCATCACCCGCGTGTCGGGCTACGGCCAGACTGGGCCGTACTCCTCCCAGCCCGGCTTCGGCGCCATCGGGGAAGCGCTCGGCGGCCTCCGCTACACCACGGGCGACCCCGACAAGATGCCCAGCCGCACCGGCATCAGCATCGGCGACACGCTCACCGCCATGTTCGCCACCATCGGCACCCTCAACGCGCTCCATGCCCGGGAGCGCACCGGCGCAGGCCAGCTCGTGGACGCGGCACTGTACGAGTCGGTGCTGGCGGTGATGGAGTCGCTGCTGACCGAGTACCACGTGGCCGGGTTCATCCGCGAGCGCACCGGCCCGATGATCCCCAACATCGCTCCAGCCAACGCCTATCCCACCCGCGACGGCAAGGCCCACCTGATCTCAGGCAACCAGGACACGGTGTGGCGGAGACTGGCCGAGGCGATGGGGCGCCCCGACCTGGCCGACGATCCTCGCTATGCCACCCATTTGGCGCGGGGCGACCATCAGGCCGAGCTCGACGAGATGATCTCAGCGTGGACTGCCACGCTGGACGCCGACGAGCTGCACCGCCTGCTCAACGAGCACGCTGTGCCCAACGGCCAGATGTATCGGGCGCCGGAGATGCTTGCCGACAGCCACTTCGCTGCGCGCAACGCCGTTGCCTGGGTGGACAGCCATGACTTCGGCGAGATTCCGATGCAGAACGTGGTGCCCAAGCTGTCCGGCACGCCGGGGTCGATCGACTGGTCCGGTCCCCGGCTCGGCGAGCACAACGAGGAAGTGCTGGGCGGCATGCTCGGACTCAGCGATGCCGACTTGGACCAGCTGCGTGCCGACGGCATCATCGGCTGATGGGCGAGCCAGCTGAGCCCGACGAGCGCTTGGCCGAGGACTACCGCCGGGCCGGGTTCGCCAACCGGCTGGGGTTCGGGCAGCGGCCTGCGCTGGTGGTGATCGACTTCTGCCGAGCGTATCTGGATGCCGACTCGCCGCTGTACGCGGGCGTGGAGGCCGCCCGTGGGTCGTGCGAACGGGTGCTGGCCGCTGCACGTGCTGCGCGGATTCCGGTGCTGCACACCCGTGTGGAGTTCCAGTCCGGCGGCGCCGACGGCGGGGTGTTCTTCCGCAAGGTCGGCGCCTTGGAGTGCTTCGTGAGAGGCAATCCGCTGGGTGCCTACGGCCAGGGCCTTGAGCCGCTGCCGGAGGAGACGGTGGTGGTCAAGCAGTACGCGTCAGGCTTCTTCGGCACGTCGCTGGCTTCCACGCTGACAGCCGCAGGCATCGACACGCTGATCCACACCGGCGTGTCCACCAGCGGCTGCGTGCGCGCCACCGCGCTCGACGCCTGCCAGCACGGCTTCGTCCCCATCGTGGTGCGCGACGCCTGCGGCGACCGCGACCCGCAGGTTCACGAGGCCAATCTGTTCGACCTCGACGCCAAGTACGCCGACGTCGTCTCCGAAGCCGAAACGCTCCGCTACCTCGCCTCGCTCTAGCTCGCCACCCTGCGGCCGCCGTCAGCTCGCTGCCGTGTGGCGGTCGTTGCCATATCCTACGCTTCGGTCGTGACCATCGAACCCGGATACCTGCCGCAACTCCAGACTCGCGAGCAATACGTGGACCACCTTGAGGGGTACGCGGTGCATGCGCTCGATAGATGCGTGGACGGCAAAGCCCCTCGAAAGTTTGTCAAGACCTACATGTTCGAGACAGCGCGGCACGGCCACAAGATTCCTGACTTGGCATCGATTTTTCCAGAGCATGTGAAGCCCCATCGCCTCGATGACACACTGTACCGGGTTGAGGACATGTCTCATGACGGCAAGGTAATCGGGCTGCTCGAGTGCTTGGACGAGCGACACCCGGTTCTCTATACTACGCTCGCCGCCGACGAGAGCAACAGGTGGGTACGACAGGTTATTGATCCCAACCCCTGGTTGGACCGCCTCTGGCTCTCCTCACCAATCCTCTTCGAGTTCTGGCGTTACGTGCAAAGAACCACTGCAAAACACCGTTATGTCCGCCTCGGATTCGAACATGAAGCAAAGTACGAAGCAGTTTCGGATATAGATAGCTCTGATGACATCGAAGACATGGATGTGAATGACGACGCCGAAAACGACGGCGGCACACAGGAATGGGTCGATCGCCGACGCTCAAAGGTAGTCATCACAGAGCGACTGTCACTACTTGAGGCAAATCTGCCGAAACTCTCAAAGCTGTATGATCCGCTACATTCACTTGTTCAGTTGCAGATGCCTAGCGGTGGGCGTGGCGGGCATCTGTTGTACTATGACGGTCGTGCTACCAACAGGGCCGAAACGTTTGTAGAGCACCGCGCCACGATCGCCGCCGTAGTAGAACATTACAAGAAGATCACCGAGCATGCTGAAGAGCGGCTGTGGACGGGGATGACTGATACCGGAACCGACGGGGTAAGTGTGAGAGGTGCACCGGTCACGATTCGTTTCAGTCAACCAATTGCCGAGAGTACATTCAACAGATTCGTCGAGTCCGGCTTACAGAGGCGAAATAGCCCATTGCGGATCGGCGGCTATCTCACTCGCCGTGGTCCGACCAAGGTCCACCTTGCGGCTATAGACCGCCATCTCTGGCAACCACTGCTTCTAGAAGTGACCTGCAAGCAAATACTCGGCGTTCTTCCTCGAGGAACTTGCGGAAACACAGTGCACCGACTCGTCACATATGTCCAGCGGCACATCGATCCCAGCGTAGAAGTATGGCTCGGCAGTGAACCGTACAGCACAGCCATCGCGGACTCAATGGCTGCCACATGACCATCGATTCAGTGCTTCTCTCTGATCAAGTATTCCAACTCAACACCTTCCTTTGGGCGCTTCAAGAACTGCCCGAAGGTGGCACTACTGATCCAGTCCTTCGCAGAGCTGGCTACTATCCGAGGGCTATCGAGCGAACCGTGCTCGTGCCCAACGAGGAGTCTATCATTGCTGCGCTGGCTAATTTGTTGGGAGGCACCGACCGATCTCCTACGCGCCCAGATCTTTGGCTGAGCCATTCTTCGGACAGTACAGACATTGTGGTCGAACTCAAGTCGCGCGGATTTTCGGCAAATTCTTCTGACCGGCGGCAAGCTTTGAAGATCATCGCTTCAGCAGCCGACCTAGCCCCTTCACTCGGTGGACAATCAAAGCAGTCGAAGCGTCTGGGACATGTGATTTATGCAACGGTCGCCTCGGACGCAAGAGCCCTCTCTAATGCCTTGCACAGACTCTCCAACATGCTGAAGTCTCAGAAGATCGTCACAGCTCCTACTTCGGTCATAGAATTCCTGATGGAGGAGGACGGCGTTGCTCTCATGAGCCTCACTCCCCGAGACCTACCGAAGCCAGCTGCAGACGTCCTTTCATCGCCCGCTATCGTCCTGAAGCTAGATGGCGAAAATGATCTACAGCCCTTGTATTTTGTTCCATGGATTCCGGGAATTCAGAAAAGTCAGAACGCTGAATTATCGTCGGCCGGACTTGCTGAACTCACTGCTCGCGTGTTGAGTCACGCATTGGCGAAAATCGGTCAAGCCAATGCACCACGCAGAGTCGTGCTTGACGGCTTCCAACTTCTCGACGCAGCTACGTTCGGGGTATTCGAGTACTGGAGAAGCCCTGAAAGAAAACAGTTCGGCAAGACGGTAGCGGAGATCTTGATGAAGGCGCTGACTTCTATTGTCGAAGTCGTCAGGCTGAACAACCATACTATTGAGGTAGACCTGCCCGAATCTGTTGATCGCGATCGTGTGATTGACCGCCTCGAACAGGCCGATCCATTCGATCCAGCTTCGAACTTGGAGACGGCGGAGCAGCTGACGCTTGACCTCGGGGTAACTTGAGCATTGCCGCTCGACCTTTCTGGTGTTGACCCGTTCTAGACGATTATCCTGCGAGGCGACACTTTCTCACTTCGCCTCGCTCTAGCTCGCCACCCTGCGGCCGCGGTTAGGCGGCGTTGGCCCAGATTTCTGACAGCACTTCGGCTTGCTCGAGAACTGTTCGGGTTGCGGCCTCCTGCTTGTCGGGCGGGTAGCCGTGCTTGTGCAAGATGCGTTTGACGTAGGTGCGGATTTCGGCACGCACGCTCTCTCTCACCGCCCAGTCGATGGTCACGCTGTTTCGGACCACATGCACCAGCTCGCGGGCGATGTCTCGCAGGGTCTCGTCGCCGAGCACAGCGACAGCGCTGTCGTTGGTCTCCAGCGCGTCGTAGAAGGCAACCTCGTCGTCGGTGAGGCCGAGCTGCTCGCCGCGTCGGTCGGCTTCGCGCATCTCGCGTGCCAGCGCGATCAGCTCTTCGATCACCTGAGCCGCTTCCACTGCACGGTTCTGGTAGCGGCGCAGCGATTCGGTCAAGCGTTCAGAGAACAGGCGCGCTTGCACCACGTTCGTTCGTCGGCGGGTGGTGACTTCGCCATTGAGCAGTTTGGCGAGCAGGTCCACGGCCACGTTGCGGTGCTTCAGGTCGCGCATTTCGGCCAGAAACTCTTCGGACAGGATGGAGATGTCGGGCTTGCTCAGGCCGGCCGCTGCGAAGATGTCCACCACGCCTTCGGGCGCAATGGCCTGCGACACGATCTGCCGGATTGCATGGTCCAGCTCTTCTTGGGCGCGCGTCTCACTTGCGGACGGCTTGTTCATCACGGACCGAAGCGTCTGGAAGAAGGCCACGTCGTCTCGGAGGCGCACGGTCTCGCGGTGTGGCACTGCCAACGCGAATGCCTGCTCCAGCTCTCGGACGTGGCGGGTGAAGCGCTCCTTTCCCTCGGCTTGTGACAGCACGTGCTCCTGCGCAGCGGGCAAGAGCTCCAAGCGCTGCGAGGCGCCCTCAGTCCAACTCGACCAGTCGAAGCCGTGCAGGATGCCGCAGCAGACGTCGTGCTTCTCCAGCATGACTTCTACAGCCTTGCCTTGGTCGATGGCCGTTTCGCCCTTGCCACCGCTGTCCGTGTAGGTCGCGAGCGCCTGCTTCAGCTCAGCGGCGAGGCCGAGGTAATCGACGACCAGGCCGCCAGGCTTGTCCTTGAAGACTCGGTTGACACGGGCGATGGCCTGCATCAGGCCGTGGCCGCGCATCGGCTTGTCGACGTACATGGTGTGCAGGCTGGGAGCGTCGAAGCCGGTCAGCCACATATCGCGCACCAACACGATTCGCAGCTCGTCGTCGGGGTCTCGGAAGCGCTTGGCGAGCGTTTCGCGGCGGGCCTTGTTGCGGATGTGGGGCTGCCAGTCGTCAGGATCGGAGGCAGAACCGGTCATCACGACCTTGATCACGCCTTCGCTGTCTTCGGCGCTCGCCCAGTCCGGGCGCAACCGCACCAGCTCACGGTAGAGGTCGATGCAGATGCGGCGGCTCATGCACACCACCATCGCTTTGCCCTCCATGGCTGCGACGCGCTGATCGAAGTGCTCGACGAGGTCAGCGGCCACGAGGCCGACGCGCTCGTCCGCGCCGACGATGGCCTCCAGTTGCGCCCACCTCGTCTTGAGCAGCTCTTTGCTCTCGGCTTCCTCTCCCTCGGTGACTTCCTCGAACTGCTCGTCGATCAGCGCGTGGCTCGTTGCTTCGAGGCCGACTTTGGCGAGCCGGCTCTCGTAGTAGATGGGCACCGTGGCGCCGTCGTCCACGGCTTGGCGGATGTCGTAGACGCTGATGTAGTCGCCGAACACTGCCCGCGTGTTGGCGTCTTGGCGTTCGATGGGCGTGCCGGTGAAGCCCACGAAGGAGGCGTTCGGCAGCGCGTCGCGCAGGTGGCGGGCGAAGCCGTCGATGAAGTCGTACTGGCTGCGGTGCGCTTCGTCCGCGATCACCACGATGTTGCGTCGGTCCGACAGCGTGGGGTGCGTGTCGCCTTGCTGGTCAGGGAGGAACTTCTGAATCGTGGTGAACACCACCCCGCCGGCGTTCACCGAGAGCTTGTTGCGCAGGTCGGCACGGTTGGCGGCCTGCGTCGGCGGCTGGCCGAGGAGGTCGGCACAACGCGAGAAGGTGCCGAAGAGCTGGTCGTCGAGGTCGTTGCGGTCGGTGAGCACCACGATGGTCGGATTGTTCATCTCCGGCTCGCTCGCAATGGCACCGGCGTAGAAGGCCATCGTCAGACTCTTGCCGGCACCTTGGGTGTGCCAGACCACGCCGATCCGACGGTCGCCGGCCTCGCCTCCCGTCCGCCGTTTAGCGCTGCCATTGCTGGCCGCTCCCCCACCGTCGGCGCTGGTCTGTGCCCGTGTCGCGCGCAGGGTCTCGCCTATGGCGGTGCGCACGGCGTGGAACTGGTGGTAGCCCGCGAGCTTCTTGGCTAGCGCACCGCTGCCGTCGTCCTCGAACACAACGAAGTCGCGGATCAGCGGCAGCAGGCGCTCCGGCGCAAGCACACCTTCGGTCAGCACACGCAGGTTCGGCTCGGATGCCGCGGCCAAGCTGTCGCCGGTGACAGTGCGCCACGGCTTGAACCACTCCTTGCCTGCGGTGAGCGTGCCGAGCCGCGCCTCGTTGCCATCGGAGACAATGAGCAGCTCATTCATCGAGAACAGCGCAGGCAGTTCGTTCTTGTAGGTCTGCAGCTGCTGCCATGCCGACCAGACGGTCGCGTCTTCGTCGGTAGGACTCTTGAGCTCGATGATGCCGAGCGGCAGTCCGTTGACGAACAGCACAACATCCAAGCGGCGTCGATGCTCACCCGCGACGACGGTGACTTGGCTGACAGCAAGCAGGTCGTTCGCAAACGGGTCGCCATAGTCGAGCACCTTCACGAGCGCGCCGCGAGTTCCCCCGGTATCAATGCGGTGCTCGACCTGCACACCCCGCACAAGCATGCGATGGAACGCACGGTTGCGGGCCTCCAGGGTCGAGCCTTCAGGGCGGGTCAGCTTGCGGACTGCATCTTCAAGCGCTTCGAGTGGCACAGCCGGATTGAGCTGCGCCAAGGCATCACGGAGCCGCTCGTCCAGCAACACCGCGCTGTAGTCGGCACGCTCGGGCGATACAGCATCGGGTCCGATGTCCGGACCATTCGCCCGCTGCCAGCCGACATCTGCAAGCCACGCAAGCGCCGCCTCCTCCACATCGGCTTCACCCACGAAAATGTCCGCAAGGGAAGTCATCCCGTCGTCAGAATTTGTTCAAGTTCGTCAGAGTGGGACCATTTGGCGATACGAGACACTTGAGCCAGCAACTCATAATCCGGTGTGCGCCATACATCTACTGTATCGTCAAACAACGACAGTATCGTTGCACCTCGAACACCAGTCCCCTTCCGACCGGACGCGTTGTGCAAGTCCGAACATCCCGTGAACACTCTATCGGAAATTCTGCTCGCCGCATCTCGCGTGTTGGTGCTAAGCAGAAACATCAGACAAAAATTTGTACTGCCCGCCTCCACTACATAATCTACAGTCCAGTTGCGCCCCGAATTTCCTCGATATTTAGCTCGTCGTGTACAACTAAATCGTCGCTCTCTCAGCCACGCATCTACTTCATTCGCAATTGAGTGAAAACTGCGCGTGCGAAATGTAAAGTAAATGTCAGAAATACGCAATGTGGCCTGCGCTACACGTTCTATTGCATCAGGAAGCTCCGATTGTTCATTGCACCACACCTCAAGCTGGCCGTTCGGTTTCTCGACATCGAGCGTCTGGCACACATCGGCAATCAGACGCTTTTGGTTCCACGAGAGTTTGCCGCTCATCGAGTTCATCTTAAGCCATCCAATGGCATCACCGAAATCTGTAACAAGTATCTTGTCGTCGCGCTCACGAATGTACACATCAATCACACTGCCATCTGGCTGAATCAATGGTGTATGCACTTGCAGATTCCCGTTCGGCGCATCCGAGCATTCGAATAGCGCTGGCACGCCCGTGCGTACGATTTCTTCTAACATGGATATATTCAACTTAAGCAACTTTCCCTATTTCCGCAGGTTTCCCAAATGACTGACTCCTATTTCATCACAAAACTGTATCCAGACTTGCCGGGGCTTGTCCCACGCATAGGTGATGTCATCCGGCACGTAAGCTTGCTTGTCCCGGAACTGTTCGGACCATCTATGTTTGTGGGTACCGATGAGCCATTCTGCTGATGGATTCCGATGCTTAACTTTGCCGAGTTCCAGCCGCACGATACAGCCTGAAGGTTCATGCAGCAGCATGTAGGCCAACTTCGCTCCTTCAACATTCAAGCGACCTCGGACCTTCAACGGCCATGCTGCATCTGACTGTACCGTAGCCCAAAAGACAAATATGTGACTGAGTCTTCGATCTTGATGCCAACGCAGGTCACCTTCAATTAGCTTAGACTCGTCTGCAAGTATACTCTCAAATTCTTGGTCCGTTAGCACGTGGCAGCATCTCTCGTCTCGGTATCGTCTCTCGGCACCCGGAATTTACGCGACAGCAGGTGAGATAGTAGCGCATCGCGTTGCTCGACTAGTCCCTTCGATTGCCGAACGATCTCAAGGATCATGCCATAGAAGTTGGTTGCCATACTGTTCCAAGTGTTGTGTACTGCCATATCGGGTATTGTGATCAACATCTGTCGAAAGGCACTCTTGCCAATCTCGGCAAATGTAGTGCCACTAGCTCTTGCCCTTATCTGGTGCATATTAGTTCGCATCCAATGGAGCGCGTACAGTGATCCTAGATCACTCCCACATACCATCGCGATTATTCCTTGATGGATGGCAACAGGCACAGCAGTCACTGCAAGATAGCCGATTGGAACACGCGAAGACATCAGTACAGTATCCGTCGGCAATAGTCCCGAGAAAATTCGGGCGATGCCTCGGTCGGTAATCTGTCGCGCTGTGGCAACAAGCACAGACCCGTTAAGCTCTGCCAAATCCTTAGGTGTGGCAAAGTTGTATTTGTCGCCCCAGTACTCAGACTCGCTCGTACTCGGCGTATTTCCGCCGTGAACGGCGATTGCTTCGCCTATGGGCACGACTGTCCAGCCTGCGGGGATAGGGCCGAGTTCGGAGTCTTGGAAGGTGTCGGGGAAGAGGGCGTCGAGATCGGATGGGAGGCCGGTGGGTCGGCCTTCGGCCTTGGCGTGTACGGGGTCAGAGTTGACGAACCACGACTGGAAGAGTGCCTGCGCCATCTCCTCCAGTGTCCTGCTCATGCGGCGGTTCAGTTCGATTCTATCGTCCAGTGCGCCGAGCACCTGCGCAATCCGCCGCTGCACATCCAGCGGCGGCAACCTAATGGGCAGTTGCGCTAACTCACTTGGCCTGATTGCGGGATAAGCCGATGTGCTGTGCTCGGCAATAGCTTGAAGCTGCTCTACTACGCTGTTCTGCGTCAAGTACCAGTAGACGAAGCGCGTGTCTGCAATCCCGTCGAGGCCGTGCATAGTCGTAAAACCCGTCGATACCAATAGCTCGTCCGATACGCCCCTCAGCATGCCATGATGGCGCTGATTGGGACGCACCATGGAATAGACGATGTCGCCCTCGCGAACTCGCCGTCGGGCTCTTGTAGGAATCTTGTCATGCCCAGCGACGAGTTGTTCGATCTTGTCGATACGATTATTGGTTATACTGCCGGTGTCCAAGTAATCGATCCTGGGCGGCAGTTGCTTGGGTGAGGCTGTGTCATCATTCATCACCACACATTCGCCCAGTGTCGTTGCGTGCCACTTCGGAGATGCCGATGGAGACTGAAGTACAGCATGGCTAGCAGTGATATTGCGTTGCCACTCTTCGGGTATCGTGTGCCAGTCGAGTATGTCAATGCAGATCGGCAGGGTAGAGTCTTCGAAGGCCTCTCGTAACTGGCCGAGCGCTTGCTGTGGTACCGGCTCGTCGCCCACGATGACGAGGTCGAGGTCCGAATAGTCCCACGCAGTCCATGTGGCACGCGAGCCGAATGCTCGTACCTCGTAGCCCGGCACGTGCTCGGCGAGAATTCGCTTCACCGTGGCAAGGCTGGTGGGGTCGAGGTCAATCATTGCGCGCTTCCAGTGCGCCCAGCAGATATTGCGCATCATGGAGGAACCCGCGCACTGCTTCGTAGGCGAGCATGGTTCGCTCCGCGTTGTAGGTGTGACTTGTCAGATTGCGAGTCTCGTGATACGCCATCCACGCGCCCACGTCGTGAATCAATCGATTGCGGGCGGCGAGACGGAACCTCTGCCGCCGTGTTGCACCGAGGACTGAATCGCTGGCCACGTTGGCTCCAAGCCAGCGATCCATGTCCCGACAACAGACTGTGTAAGCGACCTCGAAGTTCTGGATGACACCAGCACGAACGACCCTGTGTTCGGCTTCGGTGAGCCGCCGCATGAACGCTTCGTTCTCGGCGACAGCCACTGATTCTGACAGCGACAGCACTGCATTGCGTAGGCTGGTCAGGTCGAGCGGCACATCAGGCCCCAGCGGGTGGGTCGCTCGGCGGAGTGGCGCCGAATCCCAGTGCGGTGAGGTTCGCCTCGATCTGCTCGTCGAGCCGCGCAGCCTCGGCGCGCTGCTTGCGCCACTGCGCCGCAAGGCGCGACATCTTCTCCTCGAACGGCTCGCCGTCCTCTTCCTGGGGCGCAGCGCCGACGTAACGACCCGGCGTGAGCACATGCTGGTGCCGCCGCACATCGTCGAGGCTTGCCGACTTGCAAAAGCCCGGAACGTCGGCGTACTCGCCGCAGTCCGCTTGCCCCCGCCAGGCGTGGTACGTGTCGGCGATGCGGGCGATGTCGTCGGCAGTCAGCTCGCGACGGGTGCGGTCGATCATTCGGCCCAGCGTTCGGGCGTCGATGAACAGCACCTCGCCGTTGCGGCGCCGGTAGTCGCCAGCGCGGCGCCCCTTCGACAAGAACCACAGGCACACGGGTATCTGCGTGGAGCGGAACAGCTGCCCAGGCAATGCCACGATGCAATCCACCAGATCGTCCTCGACGATGTTCTTGCGTATCTCGCCCTCGCCCGACTGGCATGACGACATCGACCCGTTCGCCAACACGAAGCCCGCCGTGCCGCGTGGGGCGAGATGGTGCAAGAAGTGCTGCACCCACGCGAAGTTGGCGTTGCCCTTGGGAGGCAGGCCATACACCCAGCGCCGGTCGTCGCGCAGGCGCTCCTGGCCCCACTCCTTCACGTTGAACGGAGGGTTGGCGAGGATGTAATCGGCCCGCAGGTCGGGGTGGCAGTCGTGGTGGAAGCTGTCGCCGTGCGCGATCTGGCCTTCGATGGCCCGTATCGCAAGGTTCATCAAGGCCATGCGCCACGTGGTGTAGTTGGATTCCTGCCCGTAGATCGAGATGTCGGCACGGGCCTTGCCGCCGTTGCCGTTGCCGGTGGCGTGCGCAGCGATGAACTCCACCGACTGCACGAACATGCCAGCCGAACCGCAGCACGGGTCGTAGACGCGACCGCGATACGGCGCCAGCATCTCCACCAGCAGCCGCACCACCGAGCGCGGGGTGTAGAACTCGCCGCCCTTGCGACCCTCGGCCAGCGCGAACTGCTCGAGGAAGTACTCGTACACGCCGCCCAGCACGTCGGTGGCGTGGGCGTCGCCACCGCCAACTTGGATATTGCTCACCACGTCGACGACCTGGCCGAGACGGGTCTGGTCCAGCGCCGGCCAGGCGTAGTCCTTGGGTAGCACGCCATCGAGCGCAGGGTTCGCGCGCTCGATCGCATCCATCGCCTCGTCGATCAGGTGGCCGATGTCGGGCTGACGAGCCTTGCTCTGCAGCAGTTCCCAGCGAGCCTCCTCTGGCACCCAGAACACGTTGGCACGTCGGTACTCGTCGGGTTCGTCGAGGTCCGCCGGGGGCGGGACGCCAGAGTCGGCCAGGCGACCAGCCCTCGCCGCGGCCATCTCCTGCTCCAGCTCTTCCCGCCGCTCCGCGAACGCGTCCGACACGTACTTCAGAAACACCAGCCCCAGCACGACGTGCTTGTACTCGGCGGCGTCCATGCTGCCGCGCAGCTTGTCGGCCATCTGCCACAGCTCGCGCCGATAGTCCGAGGAGGCGTCGCCGCTGCCACGCCCGGTCGCCGAAGCCATCAGGCGACGACTGTACCGCCGGCCGGCAACCCGCTCTGCGTCCGCGCCATCGCCGCAACCGTCGCGCCGCCCTCGCGTATGCTCGTGCTCGGGCAGTTCTCGACCGTCCGACAACGAGCGGCGCGGTCTACGAACAGCAACCGTCGACGAGGGAGCGTAGCCATGACCGACACCAAGCCCGTTGAGGACTGGGCGACGGACTACGACATCTTCGATGCCGAGTACGTGCGCGATCCGGCGCCCGTGTGGGACGAGCTGCGCGGTCGCTGCCCGATCGCGCACACCGAGCGCTGGGGCGGGTCGTTCCTGCCCACCCGCTACGAGGACGTGCAAGCGCTCTCCAAGATGGTGCCAGAGATGTCGAGCAGCGACGTGCTGGTGACCACACCGCCGCCCGAAGTCGTGGAGGCGCTCCGAAACGACCCCGTCTACGCGAAGTACGGCACGGACGCGGCGCCCATCTCCGAGGATCCGCCGATTCACGGCTGGACCCGCCGCCTGCTGCTCCCGCACTTCTCGCCCCAGGCCGCCGAAACGCACCGCGAGTACACCCAAGCGCTGGCCGACCGGCTGATCGACGGCTTCATCGATTCCGGCACGGTCGACGGCGCCAGCCAGTACGCGCAGCAGATTCCGCCGCGGGTGATCGCCCACCTGCTGGGCATCGACGAGAGCCGCGTGGACGACTTCACCCACTGGGTGCGCTGCGTGCTCGAGCTGGGACTGGCCGACGACGAGCTGCGCCGCAAGTACCGGCTGGTGATCCGGGAGTTCTTCGCTGATGTCGTGAACGAGAAGATCGCCCATCCAGACGACGGATTCGTGTCGTCGCTGCTGAAGGGCATCGACCACGAGGGCAACCCGATCGACCCGATCATGGTCATCGGCATGCTCAACCTGCAGCTCATCGCCGGCATCGACACCACCTGGAGCTCCATCGGCTCGGCGCTGTGGCACTTCGGCACGCACCCAACGGACCGCGAGCGCATGGCCGCCGAACCTGAACTGTGGCCCACCGCCATCGAGGAGCTGCTGCGGTTCTACGCGCCGGTCACCATGGCCCGCCACGCGGCTGCCGACGTGGAGATCAACGACGTGACCATTCCCGAGGGCAGCAAGGTGCTGATGAACTTCCCCGGCGCGAATCGCGACCCGGCGGTGTTCGACCGGCCCGACGAGGTGATCCTGGACCGACCCCACAACCGCCACGTTGCGTTCGGCGCAGGCATCCATCGCTGCGCCGGGTCCAACTTGGCGCGCCTGGAAATGGATATCGCGCTGCGCACCTGGTTCCGGCGGATTCCCGACTTCGAGGTGAGCGAGCCCGACGAAGTCACCTGGGCAGGCGGCCAAGTCCGCGGCCCCCGCTACCTGCCGATTCGCTTCCCCTCAGCGGCATAGACGCAGCGCCACCCGAAGACGAGGGCGCTGGCGGTGCGGCGCTACTGGTCTACCAGCGCGTTCTCGGCTTCCACTGCGGCCGCGGCTCGCAGGTCGGCACGGTCGTCGTGCAGCCGGAACTCGACCCAGCGCAGCACTCCGGCAAACTCGTTGGGCCCGTCGTAAGCAGTGCTCACGGTGGGACCGAGATCGCGACCGACGTCCATGCCGTACAGGGACTGCCGGAAGGGCATCGTGGACAGCTCGACCGCGCCCAGCTCGACCGTGTGGCCAGCGGCACCGTCGCGCTGCCACAGCGTCGCCACGCCGGCGTGTTCGTCATGCTTGCGGTAGCGCACGCCGAGTTCGCATTCGCCTGAGGGCACGGGCCGGTCCGCCCGCACAACGTACGGCCGGCCGAGGCAGTTGTACTCGAACGTCAGGCGGCCGCCCTCGACGTAGAGCACCAGCCCGCCGCTGCGCGACCCGCTGGCCACCAGCACACCGTCCGCGCCCGAGCCGACATCGACTGGCGCGGTGTCCACCGACGCCACGATCTCGAAGGAGCGATTGCGCACGTCGGGCGCCTTGAAGCGGTCGAGATGCGGCACGCCGGCCGGGAATCGCTGGACAGCCTGCTCGGCGTCGGCGCCCGGTCGGCGCAGCACGAACAGCTCCACGCCGCGGTCGTCGAGCGGCAAGACGTTGTGCTTGTCGGCCTCGTGCCACCACAGCTCGATGAGTTCGCGCAGTTTGTCCGGGTGGGTCTGGGCCAAGTCGTGGATCTCAGCGAAGTCGCTGCGGGTGTCGTACAGGGCCCACTCGTCGGACTCGAACGGCGTCCCTTGACGGTGCATGGTGACGGCCTTCCAGCCGCCCGCGTAGATGGCCCGGTGACCGAGCATCTCGTAGTACTGGACCGTGCGAGCCGAGGGAGCGTGCGCAGCGGCGGCCTCGAACGTCGGCGCCATGCTCACGCCCTCCACCGGCTGCTGGGCGATGCCGCCGAACTCGGCCGGCGGGTCCACGCCCACCACGTCGAGGATCGTGGGCATCACGTCGATGACGTGGTGGTACTGGTCGCGAACACCGCCCGCGTCGGCGATCCCGCTCGGCCAGTGAACGATCAGCGGGTCGCGGATGCCGCCCTCGTAGGTGTTCTGCTTGTAGAAGCGCAGCGGCGTGTTGCCGGCCTGCGCCCAGCCCCACGGGTAGTTGTTGTACAGGTTGGGTCCGCCGATCTCGTCGATGTGCGGCATCATGTCGGCCACCTCGGCTCGCCGGCGGTTGAAGAACACGTTCTCGTTGACCAGGCCGTGGCGTCCGCCTTCTTGGGAGGCGCCGTTGTCGCTCAGCAGCACGATCAGCGTGTCGTCGAGCAGCCGGGCCGACTCCAGCCAGTCGATCAGCCGTCCGATCTGGTCGTCGGTGTGGTCCAGGAACGCGGCGAAGGCCTCCTGCATCCGGCAGTAGAGACGCCGATGGTCCGCGTCGAGCTCCGCCCAGGGCGCCACCCCCGGATTGCGCGGAGACAGCTCCGCGTCTGCGGGCACCACGCCGAGCGCCTGTTGGCGCGCGAACCACCGCGCCCGCACGATGTCCCAGCCGTCGTCGAATCGGCCTCGGTACTTGTCCAGATACTGCTGCGGGGCCTGGTGCGGGGAATGTGTGGCGCCGAAGGCCAGGTAGGCCAGGAACTTGCGCGACGGCGCGGTGGCCTGCTGCGCAGCGATCATCGAGATGGCCTGGTCCGCCAAGTCCTCAGAGAGGTGGTAGCCGGGCCGGCTCGGCGGGTCGACCGGATGATGGTCGATGACCAGCTCCGGCGAGTACTGATCGGTGGCGCCGCCGAGGAAGCCGTAGAAGCGGTCGAAGCCACGACGCAGCGGCCAATGGTCGAACGGCCCCGCCGGCCCGCAGTCCTCCAAGTTGGCCAGATGCCACTTGCCCAGCGCGAACGTGGCGTAGCCGTGGCCCGACAGCACCTGCGCGAACGTGGCGGCCGACGGCGCGATCACCCCGCGGCAGTTGGAGAAGCCGGTGTCCACGTTCGACAGGAACCGCATGCCGACCGAGTGGTGATTGCGACCGCTGAGCAGGCACGCCCGCGTGGGCGAGCACAGCGCCGTGGTGTGGAAGTTGGTGTAGCGCAGCCCGCCTGCCGCGAGCCGGTCGATGTTCGGCGTCTCGATGTCGCTGCCGTAGCAGCCCAGATGCGCGAACCCGGTGTCGTCGAGCACGATCACCACGACGTTGGGCGCGCCTTGCGGCGGTGCCGGCCGCGGCGCCCAGCTCGGCTCTCGTTCGGCGGCAGTGATACGGGGGCGTGCGCGATCTCGCATTGCCTTCGTCTAGCACGACGACGGTCTCCGCAGCGTGCGAGCCGCCGGAAGGCGCTGCCGGAACTACGCGGCCAGCGCGCAGCCCTTGAGCGTGATCCGATGCATCAAGCGGGACTCGCCGCGATAGTCGTTCAACGCCTTGTGCCACGTGCAGCGGTTGTCCCAGATCGCCACCGAACCCGGCGCCCACCTGAACCGATAGGTGAACTCGACGCTGGCACCGTGCTCGAACAAGAACTCGAGCAGCGGACGGCTCTCGTGTACGGTCCACTCGTCGAAGCGGGTCGTGAACGAGCGGTTCACGTACAGCGCCGCTCGGCCGCTCACCGGATGGGAGATGACCACCGGATGCACGACGTCGGGGCCGAAGGGGTAGCTGTCCTTGAAGCGCTCGTTGCGCTCGGACTCGGGCAGCTTCGACAGGCCCACGCCGAACGCCTCGTACGAGGAATGCACCGCCCGCAGTCCGCCCAGCGTGGCCTTCATGCCGTCCGACAACGCTTCATAGGCGGCGTACATGGAGCTGAAGGCCGTGTCGCCGCCGCGCGACGGAAGACGGCGCGCCACCAAGATGGAGCCGAGCGCCGGCGCAGTCTCATAGGAGTGGTCGGTGTGCCACGCCTCACCGATCACGTAGGCGTTCTCGGGGCGGGTGCGCACCTCGGCAATCTCGGGGAAGTCCTCGTTGGGAGCGAAGAACGCATTGGTGTCGATCTCGCCCAGCGAGCGGGCGAACGCAATGTGCTCAGCCGGCGACAGCTCCTGGCCGCGGAAGAACAACACTCCGTGCTCGCCGAGCGCTTCGATGAGGCCGCGGCCCTCGGCCGCCCCGATCTCGCTGAGGCGAATGTCCGAAACGAAGGCGCCCAGCGCCGCACCGGTGGGCGTCACGGTGAAGCTCATCTGCTGAGTTCTAGCCGCTCTGCGCCCGCGAGTCAACGAAGCCGCCGCGCCGACGTTCTGCTAGAGATTGGCTGTGCCCGCAGCCTCGAACTCCAACACTGCCCGCGACGACGAGCCGCCGCAGCCCAAAGCGCCCACGGACGTCACCGTCGCGGCCAACCGGGCGGCGGCCGCCGCGATGATCTCCTTCGACGATCCGGGAGATTTCGAGCGAGCCTCCCGCGGGTTGATCGCGCAGCTCGACGACGGCAGAGTCACGATGGACGATCACGTCGTGTACGACGTGGCCCGTCACGCCTTCGTGAGCGAGTCCCCGGACGCGCCGCCCTCGGTGCATCCCGGACTGTGGCGCCAAGCCCGCCTCAATGCGCGCCACGGCCTGTTCGAAGTCGCGCCGGACGTGTGGCAGGTGCGCGGCTACGACATCGCCAACATCACGTTCCTGGCCGGCGCCGACGGCTGGCTGATCATCGACCCGCTCACCAATGCGCCCGCGGCCGCGGCTGCACTGGAGCTGGCCAACCGCACGCTGGGCGCGCGGCCCGTGAACTCGATCATCTACACCCACTCCCATGTGGACCACTTCGGCGGCGTGCTGGGCGTCACCAGCGCCGAGGCCGTGGCCCGCGGCGACGTGCAGATCGTGGCACCCGACGGGTTCCTCGAAGAAGTCGTGAGCGAGTTCGTGATCGCCGGGCCGATCATGGGTCGGCGCGCCGCGTACCAGTTCGGACCGCTGCTGGCGCCCGGTCCCCGCGGCCATGTGGACTGCGGCCTGGGCACGACAGTGGGCATGGCCCGCTCCGACCTGCTGGCGCCCACCGACACCATCGAGCACACCGGCGAGGAACGCACGCTCAGCGGCATCAGGATCGTCTTCCAGTACACGCCCGATGCCGAGGCCCCCGCCGAGATGAACTTCTGGTTCCCGGACAAGCGGTTGCTGTGCATGGCCGAGAACTGCACGCACACACTGCACAACCTGTACCCCATCCGCGGCGCTCAGACGCGTGACGCGCTCGCGTGGAGCAAGTACATCCAGCAAGCCATCGACCTGTGGTGCGACGGCACCGAGGTCATGTTCGCCAGCCACCACTGGCCCCGATTCGGCAACCCAGACGTGCGGGCGTTCCTGTCGATGCAGCGCGACGTCTACCGCTGGATGCACGACCAGACCATGCGTCTGGCCAACCTGGGGCGCCGACCGACCGAGATCGCCGCGCAGCTGGCGCTGCCCTCGGAGTTCGACCAGTCGCACGTCCGCGGCTACTACGGCACGGTGTCGCACAACTGCCGCTCGGTCTACAACCGCTACCTGGGCTGGTACGACGGCAACCCGGCCAACCTGGATCCGCTGCCGCCGGCCGCAGCGGGCGCCAACTACGTCGAGTTCATGGGCGGCGCCGACGCGGTGCTGGAGCGGGCCCGCGAGTGCTTCGACCGCGGCGAGTACCGCTGGGTGGCCGAGGTCGTCAACCATGTGGTGTTCGCGGATCCGTCCAACCGGACAGCCCGCCTGCTGCAGGCCGATGCGCTCGAGCAGCTCGGCTACCAGTCCGAATCTGCCACGTGGCGCAACGCCTACCTGATGGGCGCACAGGAGCTGCGACAGGGGTCGCCCACGTGGCGCCGGGTGCCGACACGCGACATGTCCGGCGCGATGACCGCCGAGCACTTCATCGACGTCATCGGCGTACGGTTCGACCCGGACGCGTTCACCGCCGGGCCGTTCACGATCAATCTGCATCTGAGCGACCTGGGCGAGCACCACGTGCTCGGCGTGGGACGCTCAGCGATCCATCATCGAGCACACGTCGCCGACCCGGACGCGGCAGCTTCGGTGCGTACCGACCGGGCGACGCTGGCCGCCGCGCTCGACGATGCCGATGCACTGTCGGGTGCCGAGATCGACGGCGACGCCGAACTCGTGTACTCGCTGCTGGGCAGTCTCACCCGCCTCGCTCCGGCAGCGCTCATCGAGCCGTGAACGCGCATCGGTAGCGTCGCGGCCGTGAGATTCGCAGCATTCCTGGCACCGCATCACCTGCCCGGCGAGAGTCCCGCACTGCAGTTGCAGCGGGACCTGGACCTCGTGGTACACCTCGACCGGCTGGGCTTCGACGAGTTCTGGTGCGGCGAGCATCACTCGACCGGCTGGGAGACCATCGGCTCGCCGGAGATGTTCCTCGCTGCCGCCGCGGTGCGCACCGGGCGCATCATGCTGGGAACCGGCGTCACCTCGATCCCCTACCACCACCCCTTCAACGTCGCCCAGCGCATCGTCCAGCTGGACCAGATGAGCTTCGGGCGGGCGATGCTGGGCACCGGGCCGGGTGCGTTGCCGTCCGACGCCCACACGCTGGGCATCGACCCGATGGTGCTGAGAGATCGCCAAGACGAGGCCATTCCGGTCATCCAGCGGCTGCTGGCCGGCGGCGAGCGCTTCACCTATGAATGCGACTGGTTCCAGATGTACGACGCGAAGCTGCAGATCCTGCCCTACCAGCGCCAGATCCCGATGGCGACGGCGTCCATGATCAGCCCGTCGGGCATGACGCTGGCAGGCAAGCACAGCCTCGGTGTGCTGTCGGTCGGCTCCATGTCCACCGAAGGCTTGGCATCGCTGCCGCTGCAGTGGAGCTTCGCCGAGGACGCCGCCGCGAAGCACGACGGCACGGTGAACCGGGCGGACTGGCGGGTGATGTTCAACTTCCACGTTGCACGCACACGGGACCAAGCTCGCCGCGACGTCGAGCACGGCCTGCTGCAGTGGCACAACGACTACAACGTCGCCACGCTGCAACGTCCGGGACTCCAGCCGTTGTCGTCGACGGCCGAAGCGATCGACTTCTACGCCAACCCGGACACCTCAGCTGGCGTCATCGGCACGCCGGACGACCTCATCGAGAACATCCTGCTGATGCAGGAGATCACCGGCGGATTCGGCGTGATGATGGGGTTCGTGAATGACTGGGCCGAACCCGAAGCCATGTTCCGCAGCTGGGACCTAGTGGCGCGGCACGTCATCCCGGCGGTCAACGGTCAGCTGGCCCCGATGGTCGAGTCAAACGAGCATGTGATTGCCAACCGGGAGTACTTCGACCGCGCCGGCAAGGCGATCTTGGCGAAGATCTTCGAGAATGAGCGAGCGGCCGCAGCGCTGGAGGGCGCCGGTACCCCCAAGTCTGGCTTCACGCCGCCGCTGAACGCTGCAGAGCCCGCCAGATCTTCTCCGGGGTGAGCGGTAGATCGAGATGCTCGACGCCATGCGGCGACAGCGCGTCGAGCACGGCGCTGTGGATCGCGGGCGTGGCCACGACCGTGCCCGACTCGCCGATGCCTTTGACGCCCAGAGGATTCAGCGGCGACGGCGTCACCGTCTCGTGTGTCTCGAAGAACGGCAGCTCTGCGGCTGAGGGCATGGCGTAGTCGGCGAGGCCGACGGTGATCGGGTTGGCGTGGTCGTCGTAGCGCATCTGCTCGTACAGCGCCGCGCCGACCGCCAGCGCCAAACCGCCGTGTACTTGCCCGTGCGCCAGCACCGGCTGCAAGATCACTCCGGCATCGTCGACGCTGAGCAGGCGCCGAAGAGCGACCTCGCCGGTCGCGGCATCGACCTCCACCGCCGCGACGCAAGCGCCGAACGAGAACGAGCCCGCCCCGCCCTCTGGCCGGAAGTGATGCTCGGCACGCAGCTCGCCCTCGGCAGCCAGATCGGACCAGCCAAGCGAGCGGGCCGGCGTTCCGATCACGTGCAACCGGCCGCGATCGGCGTCGAGCACGATGTCGCCGGGATCAGCTTCGAGCAGCGCCGCGGCACGCTCACGGGCTGCTGCGACCAGCTTGACCGCGGCACCGTGAGCCGCTGAGCCTCCGAGCTGCGCGGAGCGGGAGCCGATGGTGCCTCCGCCGACGGGCGAGCGATCCGAATCGTCGTGCGAGATGACCACCTGCGCGGCGTCGAGGCCGAGCTGCGTGGCCACGACGGGAGCGAACGTCGTCTCGTGACCTTGACCGTGAGGCGACGTTCCCACCACCACCTCGACGGTGCCGTCTTCGAGCAGCAACGCCGTCGCGCGCTCGCCTTCGCCGCCGCCGGTCACCTCGGTGGTGCAGCTCACGCCGATGCCGAGCAGCGTGTCGCCGTCGCTGTCGCCGACTCCGGCTGATCGGCGAGCGGTCTGCTCTGCCCGCAGGCCGTCGTAGTCGGCCAGCTCTGCTGCCATCAGCAGTGCATCGGTGTAGTTGCCGCTGTCGTAGGTGGCACCCACAGCCGTGCGGTAGGGGAACCGGTCCGCGGGCACCAGGTTGGCGAGTCGCACCTGCAGCGGATCGCGGCCGATCGCCGCAGCGAACCGATCCACGGCTCGTTCGATTGAGCACGCGGCCTCGGGGCGACCGGCGCCCCGGAAGGCCACCGTGGGGGTGGTGTTGGTGACCACCGAAGTGCCGCGCAGTGTGGCGTGCGCGATGTCGTAGACGCCGGTGCCGCTGTTGCGCAGGTTCGTCGTGACGTTCGTGCCCATCGCCGGAAAGGCCCCGCTGTCTTGGAGGGCGTCCACCGAGTAGGCCACGATGGTGCCGTCGAGGTTGCCGCCGATGCGGACCCGGTGACGTGATGCTCGCCCATGGCCCATCGCCAGGGAGGCCTCCGAGCGGGTTTGTGCCCAGCGAATCGGTCGGTCCAGCCGGCGTGCCGCCCACGCCACCACGACGTCTTCGGGATAGCAGCCCCAGCCGCCCTTGGCGCCGAAGCCGCCGCCGACGTCGGGCGAGATGGCCCGCACGGTGCCGTGTTCGAGGCCGAGCAGCGTCTCGATGACGTGCTTGGCGCCCGCCGGTCGCTGCGAGCACACCCAAGCGGTGCAGCGACCGTCGGGACCCCAGCGCGAGGCGCCGGACAGCGGCTCGATGGGGTGCGGACCGAGCCGCGGATGCCACAGGTCGAACTCCACGGTCACGTCGCAGCCGTCCCACACCTCGCTCGGCAGCTCGGCAAGCTCCCAAGCCAGTGCCACGTTGGTGCCGGCGTGCTCATGCACCAAGGTCTCGCCGGCGAGACTGGCATCGAGGTCCACCACTGGCGGCAGCGGCTCGTAGTCCACGACGACCAGCTCGGCGGCGTCCACGGCAGCGGCGCGGGTCTCGGCGACCACCACGGCGATGGGCTCGCCGACGAAGCGGACGGTGTCGGCGGCCATCAGGGGCCGCCACAGATCGCGGTTCATCGACGGAAGCCGCGGCGGGAACGGCCAGCCGTCCACCTCGGGCCCGAGATACACGGCGACCACGCCGTCGGCCGCCCGAGCCTCGGTGACGTCTACCGAGGCGAGCCGCGCGTGGGCCTCGGCCGAGCGCACGAAGGCGGCGTGCGCGGCGCCGGCCAGCTCGGGGACATCGAGCCCGTCGATGTAGGTGCCGCAGCCTCGCAGCAGCGGCTCATCCTCGCGTCGACCGTCGAATCCCGATGTCGTCATGGCCGCAACGTAGTCTCAGTGAGTTCGTGCCACCCTTGGAGGCACGTCACGTCGGCGTCAGACCGAATCGGTCTCGGACTGCATCGGCTTAAGCCTGCATCGGCTGCAGAATGGGCTATCGCAGATCGAAGCGGTCGAGGTCCATCACTTTGGCCCAGGCTGACACGAAGTCGTCCACGAACTTGGCCTCGGCGTCGTCGCAGCCGTAGACCTCCGCAATCGCTCGCAGCTGCGAGTTCGCACCGAACACCAGGTCGACCGCGCTGGCCGTCCACTTGAGCGCGCCCGAGACGCGGTCGCAGCCGTCGTAGACATGCTCGGCGTCCGCGGCCTGCCACTGCGTGCTCATGTCGAGCAGATTCACGAAGTAGTCGTTGGTGAGCACACCGACACGGTCGGTCAGCACTCCCATCGACGAGCCTCCCGTGTTGGCGCCGAGCACCCGCATGCCGCCGACCAGCACCGTCATCTCCGGCGCGGTCAGCGACAGCAGGCTCGACCGGTCGATCAGCATCACCTCCGGCCGACGCTTGTCGGCAGGCCGCCAGTAGTTGCGGAAGCCGTCGGCGGTGGGCTCGAGCACGGCGAACGAATCAGCGTCGGTCTGGTCTGGTGTGGCATCGGTGCGGCCAGGCGAGAACGGCACCGTCACCTGGTGTCCTCCGGCGCGGGCTGCCTGCTCGACAGCAGCGCACCCGCCGAGAACGATCAGGTCGGCCAAGGACACTCGCTTCGCACCGTCGTGCGCGTCGTTGAACGCCGCTTGGATGCCCCCGAGCACGGCGAGCACGTTCGCCAGCTCGGCTGGGTCGTTGACTTCCCAGCCGTTCTGCGGCGCCAGCCGGATGCGGGCGCCGTTGGCACCGCCGCGTAGATCGCTGTCGCGGAACGTGGACGCCGATGCCCATGCCGCCTTCACCAGTTCGGGGACGGACAGGCCCGCGTCGAGGATCGTGGATTTCAGCGCCGCGACATCGTCGTCGTCCACCAAGTCGTGGTCGACGGCAGGCACCGGGTCCTGCCAGATGAGCTCCTCATCGGGGACTTCCGGGCCGAGGTAGCGCGCCACCGGGCCCATGTCGCGATGGGTGAGCTTGAACCAGGCTCGGGCGAACGCGTCCGCGAACTCGTCGGGATGCTCCAGGAAGCGCCGCGAGATCGGCTCGTAGATCGGATCCATCCGCAGCGACAAGTCGGTGGTGAGCATCACCGGAGCGTGACGCTTCGACGGATCGTGTGCGTCGGGCACGGTGCCGGCCGCGGCGGGATCGGTCGGCACCCACTGGTGCGCGCCCGCCGGGCTGCGGGTCAGCTCCCACTCGTAGCCGAACAACACCTCGAAGAACGTGTTGTCCCACGACACGGGCGTGGGCGTCCACGTGCCTTCGAGGCCGCTGGTGATCGCATCGCCCGCCTTGCCGCTGCCGAACGTGCTCGTCCAGCCGAAGCCTTGCTCCTCCAGGGCGGCGCCTTCGGGCTCGGGGCCGACATGCACGTCGCCGTCGGCGGCGCCGTGGGTCTTGCCGAAGGTGTGGCCGCCTGCGATCAGCGCGACCGTCTCCTCGTCGTTCATGGCCATGCGCGCGAAGGTCTCGCGGATGTCTCGGGCTGCGGCCAGCGGGTCCGGCGTGCCGTTGGGTCCTTCGGGGTTGACGTAGATGAGGCCCATCTGCACAGCGCCGAGCGGATTGGCCAGGTCGCGCTCCCCGCTGTAGCGCTGGTCGTCGAGCCAGACCGTCTCGGGACCCCAGTAGATGTCCTCCTCGGGTTCCCAGACGTCCACGCGGCCGCCTCCGAAGCCGAACGTCTCGAAGCCCATGGACTCCAGCGCGACGTTGCCGGCCAGGATCATCAGATCGGCCCAGGAGATCTTGTTGCCGTACTTCTGCTTGACCGGCCACAGCAGCCGGCGGGCCTTGTCCAGGTTGGCGTTGTCGGGCCAGCTGTTGAGCGGTGCGAACCGATGCGTGCCCGAGCCGCCTCCGCCACGCCCGTCGTGGACGCGGTAGGTGCCGGCGCTGTGCCACGTCATGCGGATGATCAGCGGGCCGTAGTGGCCGAAGTCGGCCGGCCACCAGTCCTGCGAAGTTGTCATCACCGCTGCGAGGTCGGCCTTGACGGCTGCGAGTTCGAGGTTCTCGAATGCCGCGGCGTAGTCGAACCTCTCGCCGTTGGGATCGATCAACGGGGAGTTCTTGCCCAGCGGGCGAAGGTTGAGCTGCTCGGGCCACCAGCGCTGGTTGGCCAGCGAGCCCATGTAAGCCTGCTCGTGCAGTACCGGGCAGCTTCCGCCCGAAGGTGTCGTGGTGGAGGTGCTGTCGTCGCTCACTGTTGCTCCTTGCTGTTAGGTACTGGGCTGTCGAGTATTGGGCTGTCAAGCACCGGGCGCTCACGTACCGGACTTCCCTGTGCTGAACTGCCCGGTTCGGCGCTGCGGTGTTCTGGGGGCGATCCGTGGCCAGTGTACGTCCGGCCCAGGGTGAGCTCGGGCCGCGACGTCCAGGATGCTGGCTGTGGCGAAGGCGAGGTCAGTACCGGCAGATGACGGCTGCCGCGGAACCGCCGCAGCCGAAGACTGTTGGTGACCACGAACAGCGACGACGCCCCCATAGCGCCGGCGGCCACCATGGGGTTCAAGACGCCGAATGCCGCCAGCGGGATAGCTGCTGCGTTGTAGACGAACGCCCAGAACAGGTTGCCCCTGATGGTCGCGAGCGTCCGACGCGCCAGCCCGATCGCATCCACCACGCCCCGCAGGTCGCCGCTGACCACCGTGAGATCGGACGCCTCGACGGCCACGTCGGCGCCGGTGCCGACGGCGATGCCCAAGTCGGCTTGGGCAAGTGCAGGGGCGTCGTTGAGACCGTCTCCCACCATCGCCACTCGCTTGCCGGCGGCTTGCAGTTCCTTCACCGCTGCGGCTTTGTCGTCGGGGTAGACCTCCGCTATCGCCGAATCGATGCCGACTTCGGCGGCTACGCGGTGGGCGGTACGTCGGTTGTCGCCGGTCAGCAAGGTCACCTGCAGCCCTTGCGCCTGCAACGCTGCAACCGCCGCAGCCGACGTCGGCCTGACGCGGTCGGCGACCACCAGCACGATCTCGGCGCTGCCGCCGCGGCCGGCGAGCACAGCGGTTGCTCCTGAGGCCTCGGCGTCTGCGGCGAGCGCTTCGACCGATGCCGCGACATCGTGGAACAGGCTGCGGCGGCCGACACGTATCTCGACGCCACCTACCGAGGCCGTCACGCCCACGCCCGGAGTGAACTTGATGTCGCGAGCGTCGGGCGGTCTGTCGACCGATCCGGCGATGGCCACAGCGATGGGATGGCTGGACAGCGTCTCGGCTGCTGCGGCCAGACGATGCACTTCGTCGCGCTCAGCGGACGGGAGCGTTCCTGCACGTACATCGGCGAGTGTCATGGCGCCCTCGGTGACCGTGCCGGTCTTGTCCAACAGCACGACGTCGATCGACCGGGTGTCCTCGAGGACGTCTCCTCCCTTGATGATCACGCCGAGCTGGGCACCGCGCCCAGTTCCCACCAAGATCGCCAGCGGTGTCGCCAATCCGAGCGCGCACGGGCAGGCAACAATCAGCACTGCGACTGCAGCGCTCACTGCTGCGCCGCCAGCTTCGCCAAGCAGCAGCCACGTCGCCAGCGTCACGATGGCGACGGCCATCGCGACGGGAACGAACACCGCCGACACCCGATCGGCGAGCCGCTGCACTTCGCCTCGGCCGTCTTGGGCCTGACTGACCAGACGGATGATCTGGGCCAGCACCGTGTCGGCGCCGACACTGGTCGCTTCCACCACGAGCACGCCGTGGGCGTTGACTGTGGCGCCGATCACCTCGTCGCCGGGCCCGACCTCGACCGGCGTTTCCTCGCCGGTGACCATCGACGCATCGACAGCGGATCGCCCGTCAATGACGACGCCGTCGGTGCTGATCCTATCCCCGGGGCGCACCACGAAGCGCATCCCAATGGCCAGGTCGGCAATCGGGATCTCGCGGCCGTCGACCAAGCGGGCGGTGCGCGCACCCAGAGCGGCGAGCGACCGGATGGCGTCGCCGGCGCGGCGGGTAGCCCGAAGCTCCAGCCACTTGCCCAGCAAGATCAGCGTGACGATCACCGCACCCGTCTCGAAGTAGACGTGACCGTCGCCGACGCCCGCGACCGTGACCGCCGCCGACCACGCCAACGCCGACAGGGACCCCAACGACACCAGCGTGTCCATCGTCACGCTGCGCTGCCGGAGATTCGCTCCAGCCGCCCGGTGAAATGGCCACCCCGCGCCCACGATCACGCCGCTCGCCAGCATCGCCGCCGGCCACTGCCAGGCGCGGAACTGCAAGGGCGACAGCATCGAGACCACCACGACCGGCAACGTCAGCACTGCGGCGACTGTCAGCCGGACCGAGAGTTCACGAAGGCGGCGCCGCTCGGCAGCTTCGGCGTCGCCTTCAGCAACCGCCGAGTACCCCAGCGCGGCGACCTCGGCCGCGAGACCGGCCATGTCGAGCGATCCGTCGTGAACCACGGTGGCCCGTCGCGTGGCGAAGTTCACCTGCGCTTGCGCGACGGCGTCCAGCTCGTCGAGACGGCTGCGGATCCTGCTCGCGCACGCAGCACACGTCATGCCGCCGACAGCGAACTCGGACCGGGCAGTCACAGCGCCCACCACCCCACACTACGCGCCCGCGCAGCGATGTCCGCGTCTCGCGCCAACCACTTTGCCCACCGCAGCTATGTCTGCAGAGGGCTTTTTCTGCACAGGCCTCGGTTGCCCACCGCTGTCCATTCCTGCCAAGCACACGAGAGTATGCTCTGGTCATGGCTGCCGCACATGTGACGGTGTCGCTCGAAGCTGAGCTGGCGGAAGCTGTGCGCGAAGCCGCCCAAGCCGACTCCCAAGACGTCTCCGCATGGATGACCGATGCCGCTCGTCGTCGGCTGGCCAGCCGCGGGCTGCGTGATGTCCTAGCTGAATGGGAAGCCACGCACGGTCGCCTCTCCGAAGGCGAGCTTGCCGCCGCCCGCGCTCGCACAGAGGAGTGACTGCTGCGATCGTCCTCGATACAGGTGCACTCATTGCGCTCGATCGCAATGACCGTCAGATGTGGGCAGTGCTCCGAGTCGCAGCCGATGCCGGCAGGTCGGTCTATGTGCCTGCTGGCGTCATAGCCCAAGCTTGGCGAGATGGCTCACGCCAGTCGTTGCTTTCGCGAGCACTGCGGTACTGCGAAGAGGTCCCACTCGACGGCGTGGCTGCTCGAGCTGCGGGCTTGCTGTGCGGGCAGGCTGCGACTGCCGATGTCATCGATGCATCTGTTGCGCTGACTGCCAGCATGCTCGCCCGATTCGAGTCTCCGTCAGTCTTCACCTCCGACCCTCATGACATCACACACCTCGTCCACACGCTGGGTGCAAGCGTCCGGCTCGAGTCGGTCTAGTCGCTCGGATCGCGCAAGTCGCCGTGAGCTTGGTCCCCACAACGATCCGCCAAGCCATCCACCTGCTCGCGAACCAAATCCGTCATGGATGAACCGGTGCTTACATCGCTGCGTCATACCGCGACCTTCTTCAGAGCGCCGACGGCGGCAACCCGGCCATGACCAAGGTCAAGCCGTGTCGGATCAATGCCGCTGACACATTGAGCGTGCCGCTTGGCAAGGAGCCAGAAACTATAGTGAAGGATCTCGATACAATCGCCAACATCCTCGGCGAGCCTTCTAAACCTGAACTTAAGGCGCTGGGGCAATTTGTTCTCGTCACGGCACCGGACACAATTGGTGCATTGACATCCAAGCTAAAGGCCGCCATCAACAATCCAGTAAAGGAGAGAATTGCGGTCGACTGGCCCCGCGAGAGAATTCACGACAACGGCACTCCCGCTGCATACAAGCTGACTGGGTTCAGGCGGCGTATGGTTAGACTGTACCAGCAATTGTGTCAATCTACACCTGATGCAGGCAGGTATGCTCATGTGTATCGCGATAGATTTCCCTCGGTTACGCTCGGCATGGCTCGATCAAAATTTGTGAGCTCTGCCGAACTCTATAGTTTTAGCCAAGTGACGCTGACCCGCCTTGATGTTTCTCTTGCTGAGGCAGGCATCAGGTTAACTGTGGTGCCGATTAGGCGCATCTGATTGACGCGAAATGAGTATGACGGGAACCGCCGCCAGCAGACGCTGCGTATAACGGTGGGCTTGCGCGGCGCAGGTCCTCCTTCGACAAGCTCGCCGTTCGACATCACGCCGATGCGGGCGCGTAGGTGCCCTACTACAGCCTAGGCGTGCGCGATGAACAAGTACGACGCGTCAACTATCGCCTCGTGCTCACTCCCGGACGAACAGTGCGGTCGTCTCGATGTTGAGCTGACCGGCCAGCCCTGCTGTGCGGTGCACTGCGGCTTCTTGCCACTCAGGCGACGATGACATTGCCAGCAGCGCCGCCCGGTTCGGATACTTGGCGATTGCAATCTCGTCCCACAGTTCCTCCACCTGTCCGAGCGACAGGAAGGTCACTCTCGCCGCGAACTGGACTTCGCCGCCGTACTCGCCGATGAGCCTCGAAACTGCCCGCCCGTACCGCTGATAGGCCTCGAACCCGGTCAGATCAGTCTCGCGCCCGTCTTCGTACTCCGCCTTGTCCTTGAATTTCAGAAGATTCACCATGTAGATCGGTCCGTCGGGGCCTGGCTGCATCATCTCGTCGATACGCGCCTGGCTCGTCGGCATGACCTCGTTGACAACTTCCATCAGTTCACCATCCTGTCGTTAGCGCGGGTACCATCAGTAAAGTACCATCAGTAACCTAGGTATGTGGGCATGCATGTTCGGCAAGTCCCGCGCAGCTAGTCCTAGGCGCCGAGGTGGAAGGCTCCGCGGGGCAGGACCCGCTACCGCTTCCCCACGTCCAGGTCTCCGGCGATCAGTTGGACATCGGTGTGCGGTTTGCTCCGCAAGCTTCGCCGCGTCGCTGCAGGCGGTAGTCGCGGAACGAGTCGGCGCCGACGAAGGGATCGATCACGACGGTCTCGCCGCATTCGACAGCCTTGCCGCCGTGCCGAAGTCCGTCCTCGCGACCAGACTGGGCCGGCTCGCGGTCCACGGACGCCAACAGATCTGCGCGGCTCTCGAGGCCATGGCCGACTGCTGAGAGCCCCACGTTTCTTTCGCGAATGCACCGATGCCGGAGGCACGACCGCCGGCGAACGTGTCGGAGGGGGGAATTGAACCCCCACGCCCTTGCGGGCACTAGATCCTTAATCTAGCGCGTCTGCCTTATTCCGCCACTCCGACAGGAACCCTGACCACCGGCCGCCGAGCAGCCCATGGGGGGCACGTCAGCATAGCGGCGCTGCTCGAAACAGCTCAGCCGGCAGCGCAGGTGAAGCTCATGCCTTGCCGATAGCGGTGGCCAGCGCTTCAAGGTGAGCCGGGTCCAGCTCGCCGCGCCAGGACCACACGACGACGTCGACGCCAGCGTCGAAGAACTCCTGCGCTCCGGCAACTGCCGCCCGAAGGTCGCCGTCGGTCTCGAAGCCGAGATGGACCGAGCGGGCAATGGCGGACTGGTCGCGCCCCGCCCGCTCGCAGTGCGCCCGCAGCACCTCGTCGAGCTCGCGCCACGCAGCCACGTCTGCGGGGAACGTCATGTCCCATTGATCGGCGTACTTGGCCGCAGTGTGCAGCGTCCGCAGGCGACCCTGGCCGCCGATGACGACGGGGATGCGCTCCTGCAGCGGCTTGGGCTCGCACCAGGCGTCGGTGAGCTGGTAGAAGCGCCCGGAGTGGGTAACCGAGCGCTCGGTCAGCAGCCGGACGATCACCTCCATGCCTTCTTCGAGCCGGTCGGAGCGGTCACGCAGCGGCCCCAGCTCGATGCCGTAGGCGTCGCTCTCCATGAAGTTCCAGCCGGCGCCCATGCCTAGCTCGAAGCGGCCTCCTGAGATGTGGTCCAGCGTCGCTGCCATGTTGGCCGTCACTGCCGGGTGGCGGTGATGCATGCCGTTGACCATGGCGCCGAGGCGCACCCGCTTGGTCGCCTGAGCCAACGCTGCCAGCATCGTCCAGCCCTCAAGGTTCGGTCCGTCGTAGGGCGGCGCCAGCGGGTAGAAGTGGTCCCAGTTCCACGCAGACTCGAAGACCTCGATCTCATCGGCGGCCTGCCAGATGGCCAAGTACTCCGGCCAGGTGCCGTGGTGCGGCGGCGTCTTGATGGCGTGACGTCCCATGCCGGCGCCGTTATGCGAGCAGCAGGCCGAGTATCAGCGTCGTGAAGCCGAACGAGACGGCGACCACGACGGTGATACGACTCAGGTTCTTCTCCGCGACCGTCGAGCCCGCAGCGGTGGAGCCCACCGTGCCGCCGAACATGTCGGACACACCGCCGCCACGTCCGCTGTGGAGCAAAACCAAGCCGATCAGACCGAACGCAGACAGCAGATGCACAGCACCGACGAGCCAGACCATCACGCACGCCCAGACTACCGGCGCGCAGCGCCAGCCATGCTCGCGGCGAATCTCTAGGCGGTGACGTCGGCGGCGGCCCGGACGATGCGGGCGAACTGCACCGCGTCCACCGACGCCCCGCCGACGAGCGCGCCGTCGAGGTCGGGCTGCGCCAGCAGCTCAGCCGCGTTGACGGGCTTTACCGAGCCGCCGTACTGAATCCGGACGCGCTCGCCGGCACCTCGGCGCAGCCCTTCGATCACGTTGCGGACTGCAGCGCACATCTCCTGCGCATCCTCGGGCGCAGCGGTGCGGCCCGTGCCAATCGCCCACACCGGCTCATAGGCGACCACCAGATCATCGAAGCCGGCCTTGGTGAGCTTGGCGAGGCTGCCCCGCAACTGTGTGCTGACGACGTCGACCGCACGACCGGACTCTCGTTCGTCGAGGTTCTCCCCGACACAGACGATGGGGGTCATGCCCGCCTTGGCGACGGCGGCCGCCTTCGCCGCAACGATGTCGTCGGTTTCGCCGAACAGGGCGCGGCGCTCGCTGTGGCCGACGATGACGTAGCGCACGTCGAGCCTGGCGAGCATGGCGGGCGACACCTCCCCGGTGTAGGCGCCGTGGCTGCGTTCATGGCAGCTCTGCGCTCCTAGCTTGAACTGCAGGCGATCCGCGTCGATGACGGTCTGGCAGCTCCGCAGGTCGACGAAGGGCGGGTGAACGCTGACCTCGACCTGGTCGTAGCGGTGGCGGGCCAGCTCGTAGCTCAGCTTCTGCAGCAACTGGATGGCCTCCAGGTGATCGAGGTGCATCTTCCAGTTGCCTGAGATCAACGGCACCCGACTCATCGCGTGTCCTCCATCCTCGTTCGAGAGCCGCTCCAGGCTGGATTGGTCAACATTGTGCTGGTCACCGCGGCGTCGATTCTCGCAGAGCAGCCAGCCCAGGCAGATCGCCACGCTCGATGAGCTCGAGACCCGCCCCTCCCCCGGTCGAGATGTGGTCCATGTACGGGGCGATGCCGAACTGGGCCACCGCTGCGGCGCTGTCCCCGCCGCCGACCACGGTGAACGCCCGCGAGTCGGCCATCGACTGCGCCACTGCACGGGTCCCGGCCGCGAAGCGCTCGTCTTCGAACAGCCCCATGGGGCCGTTCCAGAAAACTGTGCGGGCACCGGCGATCACGTCGTCGAACTCCGCAGCCGAACCCGGGCCGATGTCCAGTCCGCGGCACCCGTCCGGCAAGCTGCGGCCCATCTGACGCACCGTCCCGCCGGCGTCCACAGCCGTGATGTCCACCGGCAGCACGATGTTGGCGCCGCTGTCGAGCAGCCGACGGCACGTTGCGACGAAGTCGGTCTCGCAGAGCGAGTCGCCGATCGGGTGTCCGAGTGCCGCGAGGAACGTGAAGCACATGCCTCCGCCGATGAGCAGCGTGTCGACCACAGACGCCAGCGCCTCGACCACGCCGAGCTTGTCGCTCACCTTGGCGCCGCCCAGCACGGCTACGAACGGCCGCTTCGCTTCGTTGCGCAATCGCCCGAACACCTCGGCCTCTCGGTGCAGCAGGCGGCCTGCGGCACTGGGCAGATGCCGCGGCGGGCCCACAATCGAGGCGTGCGCTCGGTGGCTGGCGCCGAAGGCATCGTTCACGTATCCCTCGAAGGGCGCCGAATCAGACGGCGAAGCGGACGGTGACGCAGGCGACCCGCCACGGAGCGGAATGCCCAGGCGCCCGCTGACCAGCGCATCCACGAAGGCAGGGTCGTTGGCGGTCTCGCCGGGGCTGAAGCGCAGGTTCTCGGCCAGCCCTGATTCGGGGGCGAGCTGTGCCAAGCGCTCGGCCACTGGTGCCAGCGAGCAGCGCTGGTCGAACCGGCCGGCGGGACGCCCGAGGTGCGAGCATGCAGTGACGACCGCACCCCGCTCGCTCAGCCATCGCAGCGTCGGCAGCGCTGCCCGAATGCGCAGGTCGTCTGCGATCTCGGGCTCGCGGTTCGCACCGTCGCGCAGCGGAACGTTGAAGTCGCAGCGAACGAGGATGCGCCGACCGTCGAGACTGCCGAGCCGCTGCTCGAGGTCCTCAAGTCGCGGCAGGCTGCTGGCGGCATCGCTCATCGGTTGCAGGCGATCTCCACGAGATCGACGAGCCGGTTCGAGTAGCCCCACTCGTTGTCGTACCAGCCGAGCACCTTGACCATGGTGCCCATCGCCATCGTCAAGCCGGCATCGAACACACAACTCGCCGGGTTGCCCACGATGTCGCTGCTCACGAGCGGGTCTTCGGAGTACTCCAGGACGCCGGCCAGCGGGCCGCCGGCCGCTGCAGCAGCAAAGGCCTCGTTCACCTCCTCGACGCTGGGGGCGGCGTCCAGCGTCGCCGTGAAGTCGGTGATCGAGCCGTCGGGGATCGGCACCCGCAGCGACGTGCCGTCGAGCTTGCCTGCCATCGAGGCCAGCACCAGGCCGGTGGCGCGGGCGGCGCCGGTCGAAGTCGGAATGATGTTCACTGCCGCAGCACGCGCCCTGCGCAGATCGGCGTGCGGCCCGTCCACCAGCGACTGGTCGCCGGTGTAGGCGTGAATGGTGGTCATCAGGCCCTGCTGGACGCCGAATGCCTGGTCGAGCACCTGCACCATCGGCACGAAGCAGTTCGTGGTGCAGCTTGCATTCGAGATCACCGTGTGCGCTGCGGGGTCGAAGTCGGCATCGTTCACGCCCACCACGATGGTGGCGTCTGCGCCGGATGCCGGTGCCGACACGATGACGAGCGGCGCGCCCGCATCGAGGTGCGCTGCTGCGGCTGCACGCGAGGCGAATCGGCCGGTGGACTCCACCACGACGTCCACGCCGAAGTCGGCCCACCGCACGTCGGCCGGATTGCGCTCGGAGAGCACCGGCAGCACGGTGCCGTCGATCTCGATACCGCCTTCGACGGTGGCGATGTCGTGCGGCAGATTGCCGAGCACCGAGTCGTACTTGAGCAGATGGGCCATGGTGGCGGTGTCGCCGAGATCGTTGACCGCCACGACCTCGACCTCGCAGCCCTGGCGGTCTGCTGCCCGATAGAAATTGCGCCCGATCCGGCCGAAGCCGTTGACGCCCACGCGCACGCTCATCTGGTGTCGTCCTCTTCGCCTTGTGCGGGCCCGGGCCCCGCAGACTGCTTGCAAGCCCTGCCCGTTCCGTCGCTAGCTGTCTAGCGGACGCACAGCGGCTTGTGGGTGAACGGCGTCACTGCGCACCACGACTAGCGGGCGATATCGCGGTGACGACACGCCGGCTCTTGGGCCTCGTCGAGGACCAGACGTGCCACGTGCTCCGCAATGGCCACGCTGCGGTGGCGCCCGCCGGTGCAGCCGAACGCGATCGTCAGGTACGACTTGCCTTCGTTGCGATACCACGGCAGCAGCTCCTGGAGCATCGGCACCAGGTGCGCGAGGAAGACGCCGGTCGCGGGCTGTGCCAGCACCCATTCGCGCACGCTGGGATCCAGGCCGGTGCGATGCCGCAGCTCTGGCACCCAGTGCGGGTTGGGCAGGAAGCGGCAGTCGAAGACGAGGTCGGCATCGGGGGGCACGCCGTGCTTGTAGCCGAAGGAGGTGACCGCTGCGCGCATGTGAGGATCGTCGCCCGGCGTACCGATCTCCTCACGCACCCGGTCACGCAGCTCATGGACGTTCAGATCGCCCGTGTCGATGACGACATCGGCGATGCCGCGCACGTCGGCGAGCAGCTCGCGCTCCAGCTCGATGGCATCGATGACCGACTCCGCCACCGGCTCTGGGCTCGACGGCCCAGCATCGGGCGGTCCGGTATCCGAAGATCCGGCATCCGACGGCCGGCTGTGGCGGACGGCGACCGGCTGGTCGCCGGTGTGCAGCGGGTGACGCCGTCTGGTGTCGTCGTAGCGCCGCACCAGCACCGCGGTCGGTGCATCGAGGTACACCACGCGCACCGACGCGTTGCGCTCGCGCAGCTGGCGAATCGCCGTCACCAGGTCCTCCCGGTACTCGCGGGTACCCGCCACCAGCACCACCCGGCGCAGGCGAGCACCCGGGCGAGCCACCATGTCCGCCACGTCGCCGATGAGATGAGGCGGCAGGTTGTCGATCACGAACCAGCCCACATCCTCGAGCGCATTGGCCGCAGTAGAGCGGCCGGCCCCTGACGATCCGGCCACGATGACGAATTCCGGCCCCCCAGCCACGGGTCGCAGCGTATGGCCGCGCGGAGGCTCAGCCGGGATGAGTTGCTGCATGCACAGCCCTCGCCACGGCGTCAGGAAGCCAGCTCAGCGCCTGCAAGTCCTCCAGCGACGCCGACTTCACTGCACCGACGCCGCCGAGCTCGCTCACCAGGCGCGCTCGCCGCTTGTCGCCGAGCCCTGCGATGCCGTCGAGCACTCCCCGCTTCATGGCCTTGCCGCGCAGCTTTCGGTGGTACGACACCGCGAAACGGTGACTCTCGTCGCGCACGCGCTGCAGCAGGTAGAGCGCCTCGGACTGACGGGCTATGCGCACCGCCTCCGCACGACCCGGCACGAAGACCTCCTCGAACTGCTTGGCCAAGGCACACACCGGTATCTGCTCTCGAAGGCCGAGCGCGTCGAGAACTTCCGCCGCCACGCCCAGCTGCCCTTTGCCGCCGTCCACCACCAGCAGCGAAGGCGGATGGGCGAACCGACCCTGCTGCGAGGCAGGCAGCTCACGCTCGGCCAAGTAGTTCCGCAGCCGGCGATGCAGCACCTCGCTCATGGCTGCGTAGTCGTCGTTGCCTTCGACGCTGCGCACCTTGAAGTGGCGGTACTCGCTGCGCCGAGGCAGTCCGTCTTCGAGCACCACCATGGAACCGACGTAGTCGGTTCCCTGCAGGTGGCTCATGTCGTAGCACTCGATGCGCAGCGGCGGCCCAGGCAGCTCCAAGTGGTCGGCCAGTTCGTTCAGCGCACGCGCCCGGCTGTTGTGGTCGCTGCCGCGACGCAGCCGATGACGCGCCAGGGACTCACGCGCGTTGTGGCTTGCCGTGTCCATCAGCGCTCGCTTGTCGCCTCGCTGCGGCACGCGCAGCCTCACACGGGAGCCGCGCCCGCGGCTCAGCCATTGCTCGTAGAGCGCTGCATCGCCAGGCAGCTCCGGCACCAGCACGGCCTTGGGCCAGCCCAGCGGATTCTCCTCGTGGTAGAGCCCCGACAGCACGCGCGAGACCAGTTGAGGACCGTCGAGCGGCTCCACCTTGTCCATCACGTAGCCGCGCTGGCCCATGACCCGGCCCTTGCGCACGAAGAACAGCTGGACGGCGGCTTCCAGCTCGTCGTCGCCGATGCCGATGACGTCGAAGTCCTCGTCGCGGGTCCCGGCAAGCTGCTGCTTCTCGATCGCGCGCCGAACGCTGGCCAGACGGTCTCGCAGCCGAGCAGCCAGCTCGAACTCGAGCTCGACGGAGGCGTCGGCCATGCGCTGTTCGAGATCTCCCACGACAGCGTCGGTGTCGCCTTCGAGGAACCGCACCAGCTCGCGCACGAGTCGGTCGTAGTCGTCGCGACCGATCTCGCCCACGCACGGCGCTGCGCACTGCTCGATGTGGTACAGCAGGCACGGCCGGCCGAGCCGCTGATGCGTCTTCATCTTGGTGTCGCTGCAGGTGCGGATCGGAAAGGTCCGCAGCAGCAAGTCGAGCGTCTCCCGGATGGCATAGGCGTGGCCGTACGGCCCGAAGTAGCGGTTGCCGCGCTTGCGCCGTCCGCGCATCACCATGGCACGAGGCCATTCGTCCAGCAGCGTCACGGCCAGGAACGGATACGACTTGTCGTCGCGCAGCCTGACGTTGAACCGCGGCTGGTGCCGCTGGATGAGGCTGTACTCGAGCATGAGCGCCTCGACCTCGGTCGACACCTCGATCCACTCCACGGACGCGGCGGCGGCCATCATCTGCGCGGTTCGGTCGTGCAGACCCGCTGGGTCGCCGAAGTAGCTGTTGAGGCGCGAACGGAGGCTCTTCGCCTTGCCCACGTAGATGATTCGTCCGTCCGCGTCCAGGAACTGATAGCTCCCGGGCGCATCCGGCACTGATCCCGCCGTGGGACGCAGGCTCACAGGGGCAGGCTAAGGCAATGCCGCTTGACTGTCCGGGTGCAACGGTGGGGTGCAGCTGCCGGTTGCTGCGGGCGAGTGCGCATGGCGAGGCCGTGTAGTAGGTTGCGCCGGCGGGACACCCCGTCTCGAGTCAGACGAGCTGCGCAGGAGGCTGCACACTATGGAACTCGCACAGGAGCGGGACGCTGGCACCAACGTGATCAGTCCCGCCGGCCGCGTGGACGGATCCAACTCCGCCGAATTCCATGAGGGGCTCGTCGCGGCCATCGCTGACGACGATGAGCGTGTCATCCTCGACTTGGGCGGCATCGACTACATCAGCAGCGCGGGCCTGCGGGTGCTGCTGCTGCTCGCGCAGAGCCTCGGCGGCCAATCGACGCCCTTCGCCGTCTGCTCCCTCGCCGCCTCGGTCGACGAAGTGTTCCGCATCAGCGGCTTCAATCAGATCATCTCGGTGTACGGGACGCTGGACGAAGCGAAGGCGCAGCTGGCGAACTAGGGCCGATGCCACAGCCTTGGCGTATCCTCGTCGTCGACGACGAGCCCGATCTGGAACCGCTGGTCCTGCAGCGCATGCGCAGGCAGATCCGCAGCGGGAAATACGACTTCCAGTTCGCAGCAAACGGCTTGGAGGCTCTGGAGAAGCTGCGGGCCGACGACACCATCGACTTGGTGCTGTCGGACATCAACATGCCGCAGATGGACGGGCTGACGCTGCTCTCTCAGCTCGGCTCGCTCAACCAGGACCTGCGGGCCGTGATCATCTCGGCCTACGGTGACATGGGCAACATCCGCACGGCCATGAACCGTGGGGCATTCGACTTCGTCACCAAGCCGGTCGACTTCGACGACCTGCAGATCACGATCGAGCGCACGGTCGAGCATCTCCGACAGTGGCGGGAAGCCACGGCGTCGCGCGACAAGCTGGTCACGCTCCAAAACGAGCTGGACATCGCCTCCAACGTGCAGCAGTCGATCCTGCCCGACGACTTTCCGGCGACCCAGACCTACGGCATCGACGCCAACATGGTCCCGGCGCGCAATGTAGGCGGAGACTTCTACGACTACGTGGCTGCGGCGGGCGACAAGGTGTTCGCGACCGTGGCCGACGTGTCCGACAAGGGCATCCCGGCAGCGCTGTTCATGATGTCCAGCAGAACGGCGCTGAAGGGCGCCGCCATCGGCACCGGCTCGCCGCGAGAAGCGTTGATCGAGGCAAACCGGGTGTTGCAGGCGGACAATCCCACGCTCATGTTCGTCACCGTCGTGATGGCGCTCTACGAGCCCCGCACCGGCGAGCTGGTCTACGCCAGTGCCGGGCACGACCCGCCGGTGATCGTGCGTGCCGACGGCAGCGCCGAGCGGATGTCGGCCACCGGCGGCATGGCCTTGGGCATCGCGCCCGAGGCCGTGTTCGCGTCGAATCTGGCGGAGCAGCGCCTGACACTCGCGCCCGGCGAGACCCTCGTGCTCTACACCGACGGCGTCAGCGAAGCGATGAACGTGGAGCAGGAGGAGTTCGGCACCGACCGTCTCCTGCAGCTCTTCGCGGACCGCCCGCCGCGCAGCGCCGAGGAAGCCATGCACGCGATCTTCGACGCGGTCTCGGCATTCGCCGGCGAAGCACCGGCATCGGACGACATCACCTGCTTGGCGCTGCACAGGAACATGAGCCCGTGAGGGCGGTGTCCGCGCCTGCGGCGGAACAGTACACATGCGCCGTTCGCTGACCATCACTCCGGTACCGGGAGCGGCGGCCGCTGACGCGTTGCCGCGCATCGTGGCGTTCGTCGAGGAGATGGCCGAGCTGGACGACTGGGCCCCGGATCTGGTCCTGAAGTCCAACCTCATTCTCGAGGAGCTGATCCTCAACACCCTCACGCACGGGCGCACCAGCGGGCTCAGCGACATCGAGATCACCTTGGAGAGCGGGGAGCACTCGGTGCAGATCACCGTCGTCGACGACGGCGCCGCCTTCGACCCGCTGAACGGCAAGCCGCCTCCCGATACCGACGTACCGCTGCAGGAGCGAGCAATCGGCGGCTTGGGCCTGCACCTCGTGCGCTCGATGGCCGAAGACCTCGCCTACCGGCACGCCGACGGCAAGAACCATCTGACGCTGGTCGCACGGGCTGGCGCCTGACAGCACGCAGATGCGACTGCGCCTGCTCTCACGACGGCGCGCAGCCGCGCCGGCGCTTGCCCTTGCTCTCGCCGCCGCAGCCGTCATCGGTGCTTGCAGCGACCCCGGCGCCGGCTCGGCGGTTGCGACCACGACGCTCGCTGCACCGCCCAGCACCGAACCGGCGCCCAAGGCAACAAGCGGCAAGATCGGCGTCTACCCCGACCGCATCGTGTTCGGGCAGTCCGCCGCGTTGAGCGGCCCCGCAGCAGAACTCGGCATCGGCATGCGCCTCGGGATTCTGGCCGCCTTCGAAGCAGTCAACCGATCAGGTGGAGTGAACGGCCGCCTGTTGGAGCTGAGATCGCTCGACGACCGGTACGAGCCCGAAGCCGCCATCGCGAACACCTCCTCGCTGATCGGCAGCGAGGAGGTGTTCGCGCTGATCGGCGCTGTGGGCACGCCGACTTCCCGTTCGGCCACCCCGCTCGCTGCGGCGGCCGGCATTCCCTACGTCGCGCCGTTCACCGGCGCCGGGTTCCTGCGCAACGACGAGTGGACCAACATCGTCAACCTGCGCGCCTCCTATGCCCAGGAGACCGAGCAGATGGTGGCGCGCCTGACGACGGATTTGGGCATCGAGCGCATCGCTGTCCTCTTTCAGGACGACTCCTTCGGCCGCGCCGGCTACTTCGGCGCGCTCGCCGCACTCGAGCGGCGCGACATGGAACCGGTGGCGATCGGCTTCTACCCTCGCAACACCACGGCCATCAAGGCAGCGCTGCTGGACCTGAAGGCGGGCGACCCGCAAGCCGTCATCATGGTCGGCGCCTATGAGCCGGTGGGCACGCTGATCTCGTGGTCACGCAACACCGGCTTCGACCCGGTGTTCATCACCTTGTCGTTCGTGGGCGCGAATGCGCTGGCAAGCCAGCTCGGCGCAGTCGGCGAGGGCGTGCTGGTCACACAGGTCGTGCCCTTCCCGTTCGACGACTCCGCACCGATCGTCGCGGCCTACCAAGCCGCCCTGCGTGAGTTGGCATCACGCCATGACGACTTCGAGCACGTTGGTCCAGATCCGGCGCCGGGATTCGTCTCGCTGGAGGGCTACCTCGCGGGCAGGCTCGCCGTCGCCGGCTTGGAACGATGCGGCACCACGGTGTCACGTCAGTGCTTCTTGGACGCACTGTTGGGGGCAGAGGAGATCGACCTCGACGGCTTCACGCTGAAGTTCGGGAACGACGACAACCAAGGCTCCGATGCCGTGTTCCTCACCCGGATCGGCGCCGACAGCGCCTACCGCCCACTCGACACGCTGACGGCGCCTCGCCCATGACCGAGTCCATCACCCAGTCCATGACCGAGTCCGCATCCGCTCCCCGCGAGCCAGCGAGCGACACCGGGGACGAAGCCGCCGACGAAGCACACCGGCGTCGCAAGCCGGCGCTGCACTTGCGCATCTCGACGCAGATGTACGCCGGCCTCACCGTGCCGCTGATGCTGACGCTGGCGGCGAGCCTCATCGCGTGGATCTCGTTTGCGAGGGTGGGCGAAGCCGAGGAGGAAGTCACCCAAGGCGCCATACCCGAACTCAACGCCGCACTGGGCGCTGCCGAGGCGAGCAACCGGATGGTGGCGGCCGGGCCCCGCTTGACGTCGTCGTCATCGCAGGACTATGCAGACGTCATCACCGGGATCGCACTGGCCCGCCGGGAATTCGAGACGCAGCTCGCGCAGTTGTGGGATCAGGGCACCGACTCCCTGCGACTCGGACTGATGCGCAGCGACGCCTCCCAGCTCGACGCGAACATCGCGGCGATCGTGGACGAGATGCCCGAGTACTTCGCCCTGCGCCGTCAAGCAGACGAGCTGCGCAGCGAGTCCGGCACCGTGCTCGAGGACTTGGTGCATCAGATCGTCCCGGCACTCGACGACCAGCTCTTCTTCCTCGTCGAGGGACGACGACACCTGTGGACCCCTGCGGCGCCCGAGCGCATTCATCGGTCCGACTCCGAGGTGCTGGCCTACCGCCGCTGGTCGGCGCTGAGCGGCGACGTGTCGCAAGCCGAGGCATTGCTGGCGGGCGCATTCAGCGCATCGGAATCTGCGCTGATCGAGCCGCTGCGGGAGAGCTTCGAATCAGCGAGGGACCGCATCGAGATCAATGTTGCTGCACTGGACGAGATCGCTCGCGACACGCTGCGGCCGAAGGTGCAGCGCCTGATCGCGCTCGGCATCGGCAGCGACAGCGTCTTCGACGTCATGTTCCGCCGCCTCCAGATCGAGGAGAACCAGCGCGACCTGCTTGCCCAGAACCAAGAGCTGGGCGTTGCATTGGTGAGCGAGATCGAATCGCTCGTCGAGGCGGTGCAGTCCAACGTGGACGCCGCCACCGCAGCCTCGGCGCAGGCGGTCAGCACCGGCCGTGCCCTGCTCATCGCCATCAGCGTGGTGGGCGTCGTGGGCGCGCTGTTGTTCAGCTGGCTGTTTGTGGGGCGGCGCATCCTGCGCCGCGTGGCCCAGCTCTCCGGCCGCATGCGCACGCTGGCCGACGGCGACCTGGAGTCTCCGGTCGACACCAGAGGCCGCGACGAAGTTGCCGAGATGGCGGATGCCTTGGAGCACTTTCGCAAGGCGGCGCTCGAGGTGCAGCGGCTCAACTTGGTCGAACAGCTCGCCGGGCAGCTCAGCGAACGCAACGAGCAGCTGTCGCAGACGCTCGCCGATCTGGACCGAGCGCAGGATCAGATCGTGGCGAACGAGAAGCTGGCAGCCCTCGGCGAGGTGACGGCCGGCGTGGCCCACGAGATCAGGAACCCGCTGAACTTCGTGAAGAACTTCGCCGAGTCGTCCGACGAGCTGCTCGCCGAACTGCTGGAGGCCATTGCGGATCCGGTGCCGCCCGACGATCACGCCGACTACATCGCCGAGATCACCGGCGACCTCAAGGAGAACCTGACCCGCATCCGCAGCCATGGCGACCGAGCCAACCGCATCGTGGAGAGCATGCTGATGATGGGCCGCGGCGGCGGCGAGTCACGGCCGGTGGAGATCAACGCCCTGCTCGAAGAGCACGCGATGCTCTCCTACCACAGCGCACGGGCGCAGGACCCCGACTTCAACGTGACCATCAAGCGGGATTTCGATCCCGAGTTGGGTGAGCTGGAGGTCATCCCGCAAGACATCGGTCGGGTCTTTCTCAACTTGGTCGCCAACGCCGGCTATGCGGCGAACCAGCGGTGGCACCAACTCGGCGGCGAGCCGGGGAAGATTGCCTCGGTCGCCGACGGCGACGACTCGCCCTACTTCCCGACCATCTGGATCGGCACTCGGCGCACCGAGACGTCTGCGGTGATCACCGTACGTGACAACGGCATCGGCATTCCGCCGGACGTGGTTCAACGGGTCTTCGAGCCGTTCTTCACCACCAAGCCCACCAACGAGGGCACCGGCCTCGGCTTGGCGATGTCGAACGACATCGTGCGGGGTCACGGCGGCCAGATCTCGGTGCGAAGCGAGGTGGGCGAGTACACCGAGTTCACCGTGGAGCTGCCGCTGGTGTCCTCGCCAGAATCGGGATAGGCCCCCGGACTCGCAGCCCGGCGTTCGTTCAGCCGACTGCGCCGAGCAGCGGCGCCAAGTAGCGTCCGGTGTGCGATTCGGCCATCGCCGCGACCTGCTCCGGCGTGCCTGCGGCCACCACGTCGCCGCCGCCGATGCCTCCCTCGGGTCCCATGTCGATGATCCAGTCGGCGGTCTTGATGACATCGAGATTGTGCTCGATCACCACCACGGTGTTGCCGCCGGCGACCAGTCGGTCGAGCACTCCGAGCAGCCGTCGAATGTCCTCGAAGTGCAGACCGGTGGTGGGCTCGTCGAGGATGTAGATGGTGTGTCCGGTGGACCGCTTCGACAGCTCACTGGCCAGCTTGACCCGCTGCGCCTCGCCGCCGGACAGCGTCGTGGCGGGCTGTCCCAGACGGATGTAGCCCAGACCCACGTCGACGATGGTCTGCATGTGCCGCCGAATCGGCGGCTGTGCCGAGAAGAACTCGAGCGCGTCCTCGCAGGGCATGTTCAGCACGTCGGCAATGGTCATGCCCTTGAATCGGATGTCGAGCGTCTCGCGGTTGTAGCGGGTACCCGCGCACACCTCGCAGGGCACGTACACGTCTGGCAGGAAGTGCATCTCGATCTTGAGCGTCCCGTCGCCTGAGCAGGCTTCGCAGCGGCCGCCCTTGACGTTGAAGCTGAACCGGCCTGGCAGATAGCCCCGCACCTTGGCCTCGTTGGTGGCCGCGTAGAGCTTGCGGACGTGGTCGAAGACGCCGGTGTAGGTAGCCGGGTTGGATCGTGGCGTGCGTCCGATGGGCGACTGGTCGATGTCGATGACCTTGTCGAGCGCCTCGACGCCCTCGACTCTCGTGTGCAGGCCCGGCACCTGCTTGGAGGAGTAGATGCGCTGCATCAGCGCCTTGTACAGGATCTCGTTCACCAGCGTGCTCTTGCCCGAGCCCGAAACGCCCGTCACGCACACGAAGCAGCCCAGCGGGAACTCCACGTCGATCTTGCGCAGGTTGTGCTCGCGTGCGCCTTTCACCACGAGGCGCTGGTCGCTGCGAGGCCTGCGCTGCGACGGGATCGGGATGGTCCGCACTCCGGAGAGGTAGTCGCCGGTCAGCGAATCGGGCGCAGCAGCCAGCCCCTCGGTCGGGCCGCTGTAGACGATCCGGCCGCCGTGCTCGCCTGCGCGCGGCCCGATGTCGACCACCCAGTCCGCTACCGAGATCGTCTCCAGATCGTGCTCCACGACCAGCACGGTGTTGCCGAGATCGCGCAGATGCAGCAGCGTGTCGATCAGGCGGCGGTTGTCACGCTGGTGCAGGCCGATGGACGGCTCGTCGAGCACGTACAACACACCTTCGAGCCCGCTGCCGATCTGGCTCGCCAGCCGGATGCGCTGCGCCTCGCCGCCCGCCAGCGTCGCAGCCGAGCGGTTCAGCGTCAGATAGTCCAAGCCGACGTCGAGCAGAAAGTTCAGCCGTGCGTCGATCTCCTTGATGATCGGCGCTGCGATGATGCGCTGTCGCTCGCTCAGTTCCAAGCCGTCGATGATCTTGGCTGCCTCGCCGATCGAGGCTGAGCAGAGCTCGAAGAGGTTGCGGCCTGCCACCCGCACGGCCAGCGACACCTCGTTCAGCCGTGCGCCGTGGCACGTCCCGCACGGCACCTCCCGCATGTAGCCCTCGATGCGGTGGCGCGACCAGTCGCTCTCGGTGTCGCCGTGGCGTCGACGAAGAAAGCCGATGACGCCCTCGTAGTGCGTGGTGTAGCTGCGCGATCGGCCGTAGCGATTGCGGTAGCGCACAGTGATCGGCTCGTCTGGCGGGGCGCCGTCGAGGAGCAGCGTGCGCTGGCCCGGCTCGAGTTCGGCCCACGGCACGTCGAGCGGGATGTCGTACTGCTCGCCGACCGCCTCCAGCAGGCGGGCGAACCACCTGCCGCTCGCGCCTGCCCAGGGGGCGAGCGCGCCGCCGGCCACCGACAGCTCGGTGTTCGGCACGACCAGCTCGGGATCGACTTCGAATCGGGTCCCGAGCCCGTCGCAGGTCTGGCAGGCGCCGTAGGGAGAATTGAACGAGAAATTTCGCGGCGCCAGCTCCTCGAAGGAACGTCCGGTGCTCGGTGAGTACAGATGCTGGCTGAACGTCAGCATCTCGGGCGAGTCGTCGGGGGCGTCGTTCGTGCCGCGGTCGTTCCTGTCGCGGCGGACCAAGTGGATCCACACGTGCCCGTCTGCGAGGCCCAGCGCGGTCTCCACCGATTCGGTCAGGCGCTGTTCCACGGCGCCCCGCATCACCAGCCGGTCGACGATGACTTCGATGTCGTGGTTGACGTAGCGGTCGAGCCGGTCGATCTCATCGGTGCTGCCGAGTTCGATGACTTCACCGTCCACACGCACTCGCGCGTAGCCCTGCCGGGCGAAGTCGCCGAGCTGCGTGTGGTAGTCGCCCTTGCGACCACGCACGACCGGTGCCAGCACCTCGAATCGGGACTCCGCCGGCAGCTCCATGATCCGGTCCACGATCTGCTGGGCCGTCTGCCGTTCGACCACGTCGCCGGTCTCCGGGTCGTGCTGAATGCCGATGCGGGCGTACAGCAGCCGCAGGTAGTCGTACACCTCGGTGATCGTGCCGACGGTGGAACGCGGATTGCGGCTGGCGCTCTTCTGATCGATGGAGATCGCCGGCGAGAGGCCTTCGAGGAAATCCACATCGGGCTTGTCCATCTGCCCGAGGAACTGGCGCGCGTAGGCCGAGAGCGACTCGACGTAGCGTCGCTGCCCCTCGGCGTAGATGGTGTCGAACGCCAGCGACGACTTGCCGCTGCCGGACAGTCCGGTGAACACGATTATGCGATTGCGGGGTAACTCGACGTTCACGTCGCGCAGGTTGTGTTCGCGCGCACCGCGCACGATCAGCTGATCACCCATGCATCGTCACCTGCGCCTGGTCACCCATGCCGCAATCTGCATCGCCGGTCGCGCACCCGCCCATTCGGGCGAAGCCTAGCTGCCGCCATGCCGGTGCTCGCTGTGACGAACGCATGTATGCACCATGCATATCCGGGCGGAGCGTGGGCAGAGGCCTCCGTGCTCAAACAGTTGCGCCGCATGTGTTGGAGCTGTGGGTGCTTGGCGGCGCAAAACTGCGCGCGGAGGCCTCTGCCCACGCTCCGCCCTCGTCGCTCACGGCACTCATGGGCCGGAACTAATGTGGCGTGCATGCCACATGCTGTACGAGGAGTCGTCGCTGCAGCGGCAGGCGAGCCGGTCACCGTCACCGAAGTCGTGGTCCCCGACCCGGGCCCGGGCGAGGTCGTCGTGGACGTCCAGGCCTGCGGCGTCTGCCACACGGACTTGCACTATCGCGAGGGGGCCATCAACGACGAGTTCCCGTTCCTGCTCGGCCATGAAGCTGCCGGACTCGTCTCGCAGGTCGGCGAAGGCGTCACCAACGTCGCGCTCGGCGACTTCGTGATTCTGAACTGGCGGGCCGTGTGCGGCAACTGCCGGTCATGCGAACGCGGGCGCCCGTGGTACTGCTTCGCCACGCACAACGCCTCGCAGAAGATGACGCTCCAGGACGGCACCGAGCTGTCTGCGGCACTGGGCATCGGGGCCTTCGCGGAGAAGACGCTGGTGGCAGCAGGCCAGGCCACCAAGGTGGACCCCGCAACTGCACCCCAAGTAGCGGGACTGATCGGCTGCGGCGTGATGGCCGGGCTGGGCGCCGCACTGAACACCGGCGGTGTCGGACGCGGCGACAGCGTTGCCGTGTTCGGCTGCGGCGGTGTGGGCGACGCCGCCATCTGCGGTGCTCACTTGGCTGGCGCCCACACGATCATCGGCATCGACATCGACGCCCGCAAGCTCGCATGGGCCCGCGAGTTCGGCGCCACCCACACCGTCGACTCGACGGGCATGAGCACCGAGGAGGTGGTCGAGGCCGTCCGCGCCCTGACCGACGGCCACGGCGTGGACGTGGCGATCGAGGCCGTCGGCCTGCCTGCGACCTACGAGCAGGCCTTCTACGCCCGCGACCTCGCTGGGACGGTAGTGCTCGTCGGTGTGCCCAACCCGACCATGCAGATCGAACTGCCGATGATCGAGGTGTTCGGGCGAGGCGGATCGCTCAAGAGCTCGTGGTACGGTGACTGCCTGCCGAGCCGCGACTTCCCGATGCTGATCGACCTGCACTTGCAGGATCGCCTGCCGTTGGACAAGTTCGTCAGCGAGACGATCGAGTTGTCAGACGTCGAGGCTGCATTCGACAAGATGGAACGGGGAGAAGTCCTGCGCTCCGTCGTCGTGCTGTAGGCGCGCTCAACCTATCGAAATCGCGACCGACCGAGCGCGAGCAACGCTCGGTGATGTCTAAAGGTCCAGCTTTCCTTGCACCGGCTGGGGTCCAGCAGAGCCGGAATCTGATGCAGGTGCCTTGGGGTCGTTGCCACTCTCGTTGGGCGCAACTACGGCCGCCTCTAGATCGTCCATCGACGAGATCGCTTCGGCGCCTTGGTCGATGAGCTTCGCATTCCCTGGGCCTTCCCCTGCGCCGCGCCACACGCCCACGCGCCCTGACTTTTGCTTCAGAGCTTCGACGGCACCGGACCACGTTCCCCCTTTGCCGGTATCGCTCGCCACCACCAGAGTCATGAGGGAGAGCGCATAGATGAGCTTGTTTCTGCCCATGGCGCTCCCGACGCTGAAGCGCGCGTCGGGCCTGTAGGGAGTACACATGACGGCTCGCTCATCGTGAATCGCCCGGCGCACATCCGGTGTCTTGAGTCCGCGTATGAGCGAGTCGGCGAGGATTCCCACTGCGCAGCCGTCTGCTTCGATGGCGGCGCTCATGGCGATCTGGTCCACGCCTCGCGCACCTCCCGAGACCAGCACGTAGCCGAGTCGAGCTGCGCGCTCGGCTGCCGCTTTCGCTACTGCAGCACCCTCTTCGCTCACATTCCGGCTGCCGACAGCCCCCAGTCCGGGACGCCGGAGCAGGCTCAGATCGCCAGCGGCATGAAGCAGCGGCGGGGCCCGATGCCCGAGCTGCGTGACCAAGCGTTCCGGATACTCCTCGTCGAACGGCGTGAGCGTGTTGATGCCCGACTGCGCAAGCTTGTCGAGTTCGAAGGCCATCGCCGTGGCCCGATCAAGCAGGCGCACAACTCGTATAGCAAGCTCCGATTCAAGCCCGTGCTCCTGGGAGAGCTGGGTCTCGGTCCGCCCGAGCAACTCCTGCGGATGCTCAACTTGGTCGCGCAGCTTCCAGTACTCCGAGGCCTTGAGCGGCTGCACGCCCTCACTGCAAAGCGTGCTGACGAGCGAAATCGTTGCAAGAGAATTGTCGTTGGCCATTGCTACGACTTCCCCGCCGAATCAGCCAGCGCAAACGGATAGATGTGCGAGACACCAGCCGCTCGCAGCTTGTACCCGATGGCAGTCAGGGTCCAACGAGAGTCAACGATATCGTCGACCAGCAGCACCGGCCCACGCCGTACCGGGGGCAGCAAATTGAACACTCCCCGGACGTTTTCGTATTGATGGTGGCTGTTCTGCATGGTTTTCTGCGGCTCAGTGTCACGCACCTTCATCACGACCCTTACGCAACGCAGATCAAGCACGGCGGCCAAACGCTGGGCAAGATCTTCCACGAGCAAGGGGTCTCTCAGCGACGGCACGAACGTCACCCATTCAAGGGGTGGATCGGGATACCAGCGATTACGGATCAAATCAGCTGCAGCGGCAACCAGTTCATCGTCGAAGCGTCCGTGGTCCTGCTTGCCCGCACGGACCAGATTGCCCCACCCCCCATCTCCCCAAATCGCAAGCACTCTTCCGACTTCGAGCCGGCGGTCGGCTGCGATCTTCTTTCCATCAGGCAACTGCTTTCGAGGTTCAATCGCTTGCGCCGCTGCGCCAGAGCGCAAGAACTGGACTGCCCTTTCCTCATCTGTACGCGAGGGCACGACACTCAGCCAATCAAGATCGGCGGTGTTATCACAGATGCCACACGGCCTAGCAGTAGGATCGTCCAAGAACTCTCGCAAGAGCTGCATCCGGCAGTCACTTGTCCGAATGTACTGGCGCATCTGATGCTGTTCAGTACGTCTCAGGGCGGTAACCTGCTCAGTCCGGTTGTGATCGTAGGTCCACGGTTTGAGTGTGCGCTGCCACCCTGCGCCATCACCCTCCACGGCCCCTTCCACCTCCAGAGTCTTCAATAGCTTCTCGAGCTGTGTCGGCCGTATGTCGATGGCATCCATAATCTGCTTCATGGTTATGGGTCTCGCGTGCTTTTGCAACAAGCTCACGACCTGTGCAGCAGTGTCTCCGTCGGGGAACGCTGTACGGATGAAGTAATCTTGGATGCTGGCATCCTCCGCCCCAGCCAACAGGATCCCAAAGGACTCCTTGAGTGCCCTGCCTGCGCGGCCGACCTGCTGGTAGTAGGCAATTGGCGAACTCGGCGACTGGTAGTGGATGACGAACGCAAGGTCGGGTTTGTCAAATCCCATTCCCAGCGCCGTTGTCGCCACCACCACCTTGAGCCGGTTGTACAGCAGATCTTGTTCAATCTTGACCTTTTGGTCAGAATGAACATCACCGTAATACGCGACAGCGGAGATGCCATTGCTCTGAAGCCAATCAGCGACCCGTTCCGTGTCTGCCACCGTCAAACAGTAGACGATGCCTGTACCCGGCAGTTTCGGCACCTGTTCAGCCAGCCATGCTAGCCGAGTCGCTTGCTGAGGCATATCGATTGCAGCGAGACTGAGGCCGTCGCGTGCTAGCGGGCCTCTCATCGGTACGAGGCTGGAACCAAGTTGGGACGAAATATCGTCAACCACTCTATTGTTTGCCGTGGCTGTGCAGCAGAGCACCGGAACTCCCACGGGAAGCAGATCGAGTACCCGAACGATTCGCTGGTAGTCCGGTCGGAAGTCATGACCCCAGTCCGAGATGCAGTGCGCCTCGTCGATGACCAGCAATCCGCTTCGACGGCCAACTTGTGGCAAGACGTCGGAACGAAACTTCGCGTTGGCGAGACGTTCCGGCGAGATCAAGAGGAGATCGACTTTGTTCGCATCGAGTTGCGACTTAATCTCTTGCCACTCGGCAGTGTTCGCGCTGTTGATCGACACGGCGTGAACACCCATGCGCTGCGCTGCCTCGATCTGGTTGCGCATGAGCGCCAAGAGCGGCGACACCAGCAGCGTGGGCCCAGCGCCTCGATCTCGCAGCAATTTGGTTGCAATGAAGTAGACAGCGCTCTTGCCCCAGCCCGTACGCTGCACGAGGAGCATTCTTCTGCGATCTTCAACGAGACCGAGAATCGACCCAAGCTGATCATCGTCACGAAAATTGCTGCCTGCGTCACCGGTGAGGCGGCGGAGCAGGGCTACGGCCTCGGCAGCCGTTGAAAGGGACATACCCCGAGACTAGGTGTTGGCGTCGCGGAGGTCGCGGCGGAGTTCTCGGAGTTCGTCGCGCAGGCGGGCTGCGTACTCGAACTTCAGTTCGGCCGCGGCTTCGGCCATCTCCTCCTCTAGCGAAGCGATGAGACGTGTGAGGTCGTCGGCTGGCAGGTCGCCGTAGGCGGCCCGCACACGTTCCGCGCTCGCTCGGCCCGACACCAGCTTGTCCGGCACAGGCGCTGTCTCGGCAGGGCCTCGCAGCACTTCGAGGATGTCGGTAACGGCCTTGCGGATCGTCTGCGGGTCGATGCCGTGCTCGGCGTTGTAGGCCTGCTGCAGTCCGCGCCGGCGGTTGGTCTCCGACACGGCGCGACGCATCGAAGGCGTGAACTCGTCCGCATACATCACGACCTGGCCGTCCACATTGCGCGCGGCTCGGCCGATGGTCTGAATGAGCGACGTCTCGCTGCGCAGGAACCCCTCCTTGTCGGCATCCAGTATCGCCACGAGGCTGACTTCGGGCAGGTCGAGGCCCTCTCGCAGCAGGTTGATGCCCACCAGCACGTCGAAGTGGCCCAGCCGCAAGTCCCGGAGAATCTCGATCCGCTCGATGGTGTCGATATCGCTGTGGAGGTACCGAACACGCACGCCCAGTTCCAACAGGTAGTCGGTGAGGTCCTCGGCCATCTTCTTGGTGAGCGTGGTGACCAGCACTCGCTGGCCCGCAGCCGTGACTCGCTCAATCTCGCCCATCAGATTGTCGATCTGGCCAGTGGTCGGCCGCACCACGATCTCCGGGTCCACCAGCCCGGTGGGCCGCACGATCTGCTCCACGACCTGCGAACTCATGCGCAGCTCGTAGTCGCCCGGCGTGGCAGACAAGAAGACCACCTGGTTCAGCCGGTCCATCACCTCGTCGAAGCGCAACGGCCGGTTGTCCCGCGCCGAAGGCAGCCGGAATCCGTGCTCCACCAGCGTGTCCTTGCGCCGTCGGTCGCCGGCGAACTGGCCGTGCAGCTGCGGCACCGCGACGTGACTCTCGTCGATGACCAGCAGGTAGTCGTCTGGGAAGAAGTCCAGCAGGGTGTACGGCGGCTCGTCGTAGACCCGACCGTCGAGGTGCATTGAGTAGTTCTCGACGCCGTTGCAGTAGCCCAGCTCGGCCAGCATCTCGAGGTCGTACTCGGTGCGCATCCGCAGGCGCTGCGCTTCGAGCAGCTTCTTCTCCCGCTCGAAGTGCTGCAAGCGCTCGGTGAGCTCGGCCTCGATCTTGGCGATCGCCACCCGCAGCTTGTCCTCGCCGGTCACGTAGTGCGAGGCGGGGAAGACGGTGACCTCCTCCAGGTCGCCCAGCCGCTCACCGGTCAACGGATCTATGCGGCAGATGCGATCGATCTCGTCGCCGAACAGCTCCACTCGGACCAAGAACTCCTCGTAGGCGGGGTGAACTTCGAGCGTGTCGCCGCGCACCCGGAATCGACCCCGGACCAGGTTCATGTCATTGCGCTCGTACTGCATGTCCACCAGCCGGCGCAGCACCGCGCGCTGATTCACCGTGTCCCCCACCCGCAGGTACAGCATCTGGCGCAGGTACTCCTCGGGCGCGCCGAGGCCGTAGATCGCCGACACGGAAGCCACCACGATCACGTCGCGCCGCGTCAACAGCGCAGCAGTGGCCGAGTGCCGCAACCGGTCGATCTCGTCGTTGACGCTGGAGTCCTTCTCGATGTAGGTGTCCGAGGCCGGCATGTACGCCTCGGGCTGGTAGTAGTCGTAGTAGGAGACGAAGTACTCCACGCGATTGTCGGGAAAGAACTCGCGGAACTCGTTGGCGAGCTGTGCCGCGAGAGACTTGTTGGGCGCGAGCACCAGCGTCGGTCGCTGTACACGCTCGATAGTCCACGCCATGGTGGCGCTCTTGCCTGATCCCGTGATGCCCAGCAGCGTCTGAAATCGGTCGCCCCGCACGACCCCGTCCGCCAGCTGGACCACGGCGCGGGGCTGGTCGCCGGCCGGCTCGAAACCCGCGGTGACCCGAAACGGGTGAGCGGCAGTCGGCGTCGGCAGCCCCTCACACAGCGGCCGCGAGCTATGTCGGTACAGTGCATCGGGCTGTGGCGGCATCGTCGAAACCGTTGCCATGAGCGCGAGGCTAGAGCGGGGATGAGCTCCGGTTCGCAGAGCGCGTCATCGCCCGCCGCACGACGCTTCGACGGCAGACCTCCAAGCGACCCGCCGAAATGCGCTTCCCCGAGCGCGGCGAGCGTGGTTATCCTGCCGCGCTGACCGCCGACCTGACCAGACCCGAGCCCCTGACCAGACCCGGCCTGACCATACCTGAGCCCTTGACCAGAGCAGGCAGCCCATGAGCCGCGACGAACCAGACACGCCGGAGACCCAGGACGACGCGCTCGATGACGACATGCTTGACGCCGACCTGCTGGACGACGACATCGAGCCGAAACCCGAAGACCTCGAAGACGACGATCTCGACGACGCGGACCTCGACGACGAGCACTTGGAGACCGTCGGCCTCGACGACGAAGACGACGACCCAGACGACCCAGCGGCATCGCCCGACGACGACGCGCAGGTTCGAGAGGTGCCGGCCGGCGTGCGCCCGACCGACGACGAAGACGAAGAAGAGGACGACGAGTTCGAGGCAGACCTGGACGACATCCTCAAGGAGCGTCTGGCATCCCAAGACGAGGACGAAGACGACGAAGACGACGAAGTCGGCGTGGTCTCCAGTTCAGCCAGCGCGTCGAACCAAGAGGACGAGATTCTCTGCACGAGCTGCTTCACGCTCGTCAAGCCGTCCCAGTTCGACACCCGAATTCCCAACGAGCCCAGCTGTCCCAACTGCGGATTGCCGATTCCCGGCTGAAACGGCAGGTGGCGGCTCAGCGGCCCGCCTGCGCTGCAACCGGCTCGACGTGGGCCAACCCGCTCGCCCAGCGGTACGCCGCATCGACAGCAGCATCGAGCGCATCGACGCCTCCGGAGTTGTCGATCACCCAGTCTGCGAGTGCGAGTCGCTCCTGGCGCGGCAGCTGCGAAGCAACACGCGCCCGTGCGTCTTGCTCCTCGAAGCCCCGAAAACGGACGAGTCGCTCCACGGCAACATCGATCGGGGCGTCCACCACGAGAATCCCGCTGGTGCGATAGCGAGGCGCCTCACCGCTCGCGAGTCGCTCGCCGAGCAGCGGGATGTCGAGGACCACCAGCCGATCCGTCGCTTCCAGTTCGCTGATCCGCCGACGTATCTCCCGACCGACGGGCGGATGCGTGATGGCGTTCAGATCGGCGAGTGCGTCGGGGTCCGCAAAGACGATCGAGGCCACCGCGCTTCGGTCCAACGTGCCGTCCGGCGCCACGATGCCGTCGCCGAATCGCTGCACCATCTGCACGAAGACGGGACTCGACGGCGCCTGCTGTCGGCGCACGATGGCATCGGCGTCGACGAGCACTGCACCCCGACGGACGAAGCCCTCGGCCACCGTGCTCTTGCCGCTGCCGATGCCGCCGGTGAGGCCGATGGCGATCATCAAGCGGCGTCCGACCCGGCGGGCCCGTCGGGACCGGTGAGGCGGAGCTAGCGGTCGCTCGCTGCAGCGGTGGCCGCGGGATCGGCCGCGTCGGCGCCGTCGGCCCCTTGGTTCTCATAGTGGGCGAGCGCTTGGCGGTACGCCTCCTCGCCGTGCTCCTCGTAGTACTCGCGCCACGCCCGTTCTGCCTCTGACTCCTCGCCTTCGGCAGCCGTCTCGTAGCTGAACTCGCCGATGAAGTTGCCTTCCTCGTCGTAGGCGTGGTCGCCGAACGCCTCGCGGTACTCCTCGGCCACCACGCCGCCCTCGGCTGCCTGCTTGATCGACAGGCTGATGCGGCGGCGCTGCAGATCGAGATCGATGATCTTCACCCAGAGCTCTTCGCCTGGGGTCACTACCTGCTCGGGCAGCTCGACATGGTGTGCCGACATCTCCGAGATGTGTACCAAGCCCTCGATGCCGTCGCCGACTTGCACGAACGCACCGAACGGCACCAGCTTGGTGACGCGGCCATAGACCAGCTCCTCGACCCGGTGAGAACCCGCGAACACCTCCCACGGATCCTGCTGAGTCGCCTTGAGCGACAGCGAGATGCGCTCGCGTTCACGGTCGATCTCCAGCACCTCCACGTTCACTTCGTCACCGATGCTGACCACCGAGCTGGGGTGATCGACATGCTTCCACGACAGCTCCGACACGTGGATGAGGCCGTCCATGCCGCCGAGGTCGACGAAGGCCCCGAAGCTGACCACCGAGGAGACGCGGCCGGTGCGTCGCTCACCGCGCTGAAGGTCTCGCAGGAAGCCCTCGCGCTCCTCCTTGAGGCTCTCTTCCAGCCAGGCACGTCGGCTGAGCACGACGTTGTTGCGGTTCTTGTCCAGCTCGATGATCTTGGCTTCGAGTTCGCGGCCCACATACGGTGCCAGATCGCGGACCCGGCGGAGCTCGACCAGCGACGCCGGCAAGAAGCCCCTCAATCCGATGTCGACGATCAAGCCGCCCTTCACTACCTCGATGACGGGACCCTTGACGATGCCGTCGGACTCGCGGATCTCCTCGATGCGACCCCAGGCACGCTCATACTGCGCGCGCTTCTTGGACAGCACCAGCCGGCCTTCGAGGTCCTCCTTTTGGAGAACGAGCGCTTCGATCTGATCGCCGATCTCCACGACCTCAGACGGATCCACGTCGTGGCGGATCGAGAGCTCTTTCGACGGGATGACGCCCTCGGACTTGAAGCCAATGTCCAGCAGCACCTCGTCGCGGTCGACCCGCACGATGGTGCCGGCCACGATGTCGCCGTCGTCGAACTCGACGATGGTCCGTGCCACTGCGTCCTCGAACGAGGTGTCGCCGAGATCGTCTTCGGTGACGGTCCGCGGCACGTAGTCGCCCGCATCGGTGAAGGTGCCGAAGCCACCGTTGGAGGCGCCATTGCTCCCCTCATCAGCCCGCCCGCCGTCAAGTCCGCCGTCGAGCCCACTGTCGAGCACAGAGTCTCCCAAGCTGCGGCCGGCCAGCGGGTCCGGCGGGATCTCTGCGGCATGGTCGCCGGACGGGAGATCGAGGTCTGGAGCATGGGCAGTGGTGTCGGTCACAGAGGAAACGCTCAGGTCGGGAACACGGGCGCGCACGGCCGAGCATGCCGCTGCCAGCGCGCCGACAGGCTACCGGCCTGGCAACGGATGAGGTCATGGCTTGGCATCTGCCCACGTGGCACCGACCGCGACATGCACATCCAGCGGCACCGCCAGATCGGCGGCAGTGCGCATGGTGTCGACCGTCAACTCGGTCACTGCGGCGGTGTCGCAGGAACGCACCTCCAGGATGACTTCGTCGTGTACCTGCAACACCAGGCGGGCATCTGCGGAGCGCGCTCGCAGCGCTTCGTCCAGTCGAATCAGCGCCACCTTGAAGATGTCGGCCGCGAGGCCTTGAATCGGTGCGTTCATGGCCTGTCGCTCGGCGGCTTGGCGTACGCGGAAATTGCGGGACGTCAGCTCGGGCAGCGGACGGCGTCGACCGAATGCCGTCTCGGTGTAGCCCCGTTCGCGGCTTTGGGCCACCACCTCCTCCATGAACGAGCGCACCTTGGGAAACGCCTCGAAGTAGGCGTCCAAGATCTCCGCTGCCTCGCCGGTGGGCACACCGAGGCGTTGACCCAGGCCGTATGCCTCCATGCCGTAGGCCAACCCGTAGCTCACCATCTTCGCCACCGACCGCTGGCGCGGGTCGACCTCGGCAGCGCTGACGCCGAACAGCGATGCCGCTGTGGCGCTGTGAATGTCCTCGCCTGCCTCGAATGCACCCACCAGGCCCGGGTCGCCGGAGAGGTGCGCAATGACCCGAAGCTCAATCTGGTTGTAGTCGGCGATCAGCAGCTCGTGGCCCTCGGCCGGCACGAAGGCTCGACGGAACAAGCGGCCCTGTTCGGAACGAACCGGGATGTTGTGCAGATTCGGGTCTTCGGAGCTGAGCCGGCCCGTACGCGCCACCGTCTGGTTGAACGTGGCATGGATTCTGCCGTCGGGCTCGACGCATTCGAGCAGGCTGACGCCGTAGGTGGATCGCAGCTTCTCCGCCGCCCGGTATGCCAGCAGCCGCTCCACGATGGGATGCGCTCCTTGCAGGGCCTCCAGCGCCGCGGCGCTGGTGGAGTAGCCGGTCTTGGTCTTGCGCTGCGGCGTCAGCCCGAGGCCCCCGAAGAGCACGTCTGCCAGCTGCTTGGGCGAGTTGACGTTGAGGTCGTCACGTCCGGCCAGCCGGCGCACCTGCACCTCGAGCGCGTGCACTTCGCCGGTGAGGTGGTCGCGCAGCGACTCCAGCTCGCCGCGGTCCACGCCGATGCCGGCGGCTTCCATGCGGGCCAGCACCGAGATGAGCGGGCGTTCGATGCGCCAATACAGGTCGCGCATGCCGAAGTGCTCGAGCTGTTGGCCCAGCACCGGCGCCAGCGTCGCCACGGCGAGCGCATCGCGACCGGCCTCAACGGCGCTCGAGATGCCGTCGGCGGCTGGCCGTTCGAAGTCCAGCTGGCCGCGGGTGCCCTCGTCGGCCGGCTGCGCACCGCAATGGCGCGCGAGCAGCATGCTCAGCTCCTCACGCCCGTCCGACGGGTGGAGGAGATAAGCGGCGATCGACGTGTCGAGGGCGAGGCCCGCGAGCGCGGCGCCGGCGTCCGGCTCGCCGGACCGTCGAGCGAGCGCTCGCATCAGGAGCTTTGCGTGATGGACGTGAACGCCGGGACCGTCAGCCCCGAGCAGACGACCGAGCGTGTCGGCGATCGCGGGCACGGCCAGCTCGTCGTCGCCGAGCGCCAGCACGGTTCCCGCGCAGGGGTCCACCGCCACCGCCAACGCGCCCACGGTGCCGTCAGGCCGAATCGTGAATCCCAGCGAGACCGGTTCGTCGCGGCGCGACAGCTCGCCCAGCAGCGCCGCGACGCCGGCGCCGGGCAGATCAGCCTCGACATCGACGGGAAGCAGTTGCAGGTCGGCAAGCCGTACCGTCTCGGCCGCGGCTGTGGCGGGCGCGGCCAGTGCGCCCATGGGTGTCCCGGCCAGTGCGTCACGCAGACGAGCGAGCAAGCTGTCGAATTCCAGGAACTCGAACGTCCGCACGGCGAGTTCAGCGTCGAAGTCGTCCCAGCGGAGTTCGTCCGGTCCGATCTCGACGGGGACGTCGGATCGCAACGTCATCAAGCCGACGTTGCGCCGTACGTTGTGACTGTGTGCCGCCAGGTTCTGCGCGAGCTTCGGCGTCTGCTCGGCTGTCGCAGCCAGCAGTGCCTCGACGCTGCCGTACTTGTTGAGCAGCTTGGCAGCCGTCTTCTCCCCCACGCCGGGCACGCCAGGCAGATTGTCGGAAGGATCGCCGCGCAGCGCGGCGTACTGCACGTAGAGATCCGGGGTGACGCCGGTGCGCTCGACGATGCCTGCTTCGTCGTAGAGCGAGTAGTCGGTGACGCCCCGCCGGTTGTAGAGCACCCGCACCTTGGGGTCGCGCACGAGCTGGTACACGTCGCGGTCGCCGCTGACGATCAGCACGTCGTCGCCGCGTCGCTCCGCTGCCGATGCCAATGTCGCCAGCAGGTCGTCGGCCTCGTAGCCGGCGCAGTCCAGCGCCGGAATGCTCAGCGATTCGAGCACCTGGCGCACCAGTCCGAGCTGATCGACGAGCGTTGCCGGCGTCTCGTCGCGATGCGCCTTGTAGGCCGGTTCTGCTGCGTGGCGAAATGTCGGCTCCGGCCGGTCGAAGCACACGGCGATCGCGTCCGGACGATGGTCCCGCACCAGGTTGATGAGCATCGAGGTGAACCCGAACACCGCGCCGGTGCGCTGCCCCGAACGCGTTGCCATGTCCTCGGGAACAGCGAAGTAGGCCCGATAGGTGAGCGAGTTCCCGTCGAGCAGGAGGAGCTTGGACATGGAGGATCTCCCAGCAGTGCCGGTCGGCGGGCAGGCTCAGGGGGTCAGCAGTCCGTCCACGATCTGCTGCGCAATGTCGCCCATGCTCGATCGGTTGGCCATCGCCGTCGTGCGGATGAACTCGAACGCATCGCGCTCCGACAACCGATAGTCGTCCATGAGACAGCCCTTCGCGCGGTCCACCGCCTTGCGGGTCTCCAGCTTCTCCTCGAGGCTCTCGACCGCGTCCTCGAGTGCTCTCATCTCGGTGAAGCGCCCCCACGCCACCTCGATGGCCGAGACCAGCTCGTCGCGCTGAAACGGTTTCACCAAGTACGAGAGCACGCCGGCATCGCGTGCCTCGGCGATGAGATGGCGTTTGCTGAATGCAGTGAGAATGAGCACTGCGGAGTGTCTGTCGCCTGCCACTTCGCGTGCCGCATCGAGCCCGTCGCGACCTGGCATCTGGATGTCGAAGATGCACACTTCTGGCCGATGCCGCCGTGCGAGCTCCACTGCCTCGTCGCCGCGACCGGTCTCGGCCACGACGACGTAGCCCTCGTCTTCGAGCATTTCGCGCAGATCCAGCCGAATGATGGCTTCGTCCTCTGCGATCACGACTCGCTTGGGCACTCACACTCCCCTCGGGGGACCACACCGCTGGCTGGCCTGGCCGGCTGGGTGCCCGGGGCGGGATTCGAACCCGCACGCCCTAGCGGGCAGAGGATTTTGAGTCCCCCGTGTCTGCCATTTCACCACCCGGGCTTTGGGCACGGCGCAGATAACGCGCGAGCGTATCTCCCGAAGCATCGCGCGTGGCCCGAACAGCCGTCTACCCTTGCGCAGTCAATGATACCCGACCGCAAGCCCGGCGTCCATTGCAGTGACGCGGAGGAGGCCGAGTGCTCGCATTCACATTCCCGGGTCAGGGCTCACAGCAGCCCGGCATGGGGGCAGCCTGGACGTCGCATGCGTCATGGGAGCTGGTAGCCGAGGCCTCCGACGCCTGCGGGCGTGATGTCGCTGCGCTGCTGCTGGAGGCCGAGGCCGACGAGCTGCGCCATACGCGCAACTCGCAACTGTCCACCTTCGTGCTGTCGATGGTGGTGCTCGATGCGGTCGAGCGCACCGGTGCCACCTTCGACTGTGCCGCCGGGCATTCCTTGGGCGAGTACAGCGCGCTGACGGCAACCGGCGCCTTGGCCTACGACGACGCGGTGCGCCTCGTTGCCGAGCGCGGCGAGGCGATGCAAGTTGCAGCCGACGAGCAGCACGGGACGATGGCGGCGGTGCTGGGCCTCGACGACGATCTCGTCGCAGAGGCCTGCGATGCCACGCTCGGCGACGTCTGGGTCGCCAACTACAACGCCCCCGGCCAAGTGGTCATAGCCGGCGCACCTGACGCGGTCGCCGTCGCCGGCGACGAAGCGAAGGCGGCGGGCGCAAAGCGGCTCATGGCACTGCCCGTGGGCGGAGCATTCCACACGCCGTACATGGCGCCGGCCAAGGAACGACTGCGCAAAGCGCTGGCCGAAGTCGAGATTCGGGCGCCGAGCGTGCCGGTCGCCGCGAACGTCGACGCATGCCTGCGGTCCGACGCCGACGAGTGGCGCACGCTGCTGGCACAGCAGCTCACGAGTCCGGTGCTGTGGCGTGCCAGCATGCATGCGCTGGCCGATGCCGGAGTCGCCACGTTCGTCGAGCTCGGCCCAGGGCGGGTGCTCACCGGCATGACCCGCCGGATCCATCGAGATGCCACGTCGGTGTCGGTCACAGCGCCTGCCGAGATCGACCAGCTGATGGAAATGCTCGCCAAGGACGCGCCCACAGCACCGACCGCGCCGATTGTGCTGGGCGGAGAGAACCTGTACGTCACCGAGCGCCTCATTGTGAGCCCGTGCGCCGGAATCTTCGCGCTCAGCCCCGACATCGGCAACGGTCAGCACATCGGGGTGGGCGATGTGGTCGGCTACGTTGCCGGCGAAGAAGTGCGCTCCTCGTTCGCGGGTACTGTCATGGGCATCATGGCCGCAGAAGGCGAACGGGTGACCGCACGGCAGCCCGTTGCGTGGCTGCGGACCTCGTCCGTCGGCTGACGGGCGCACGCAGAGCGCAAGCGCAGACTGCGAGTCGGATCAGACGTCAAGCTGAAGGGGGGGGCCGCTGATGACGCTCAGCGCGCGAACTGCATCGAATGCGCGGATGGTGGGCATCGGCACCGCGCTCGGGGAGCGGACGCTCACCAACGAGGAACTCTCCGAGATGGTCGACACCTCCGATGAGTGGATCACCGAGCGCACCGGCATCAAGCAGCGGAACATCGGCGGCACCACCGCCGGCTTGGCTGCACGCGCCGGCGCGGCGGCGCTGGAGGTCGCCGGTGTCGATCCGTCGAGCATCGACATGCTCATCTTGGCCACGACCACCCCGGACCGCTGCGTCCCGGCGTCGTCGTCGCGGGTGCAGCAGACACTCGGCCTCGACTGCGGCGCCATGGACGTAAATGCCGCATGCTCAGGCTTCGTCTATGCACTCGCGACCGGCCACGGCTTGATCGCGATGGGCCACGAGCGGGTGCTGGTCATCGGCGCCGAAGTGCTGTCGCGCATCACCGACTGGACCGATCGGGCCACCTGCATTCTCTTCGCCGACGGTGCAGGTGCTGCGGTGCTCGAGCGCAGCGAGCTGGGCTCGGACCTCCTCGGATGGCACGTCGCCAGCGACGGCACCATGGAAGAGCACCTGTACTGCGACCACGGCGGCTACATCCAGATGGCAGGCCAAGCAGTGTTCAAGAAGGCCGTGCTGGTGATGGAAGAGTCGGCACGCCAGTCCATGAAGCAGGCCGGCCTCACTGCCGAGGACATCGACGTGGTCGTGCCCCACCAAGCCAATGTGCGCATCGTGGAGACGGCGTGCAAACGGCTGCGCATTCCGTTCGAGAAAGCGGCCATGGTGATCGAGCGAACGGGCAACACCTCGTCGGCCTCCATCCCGCTTGCACTCGACGACGCCGTGCGCGGCGGCCGAGTCCATGCCGGCGACAACGTGCTGCTGGTCGGATTCGGCGCCGGCATGACCTCGGCCTCGATGCTGCTGCGCTGGTCGGGTGCCCCGGCCCGAGCATCCTGAAGACCGGGCATCCTCAAGCTCCGGCACGCCGAAGACCGGGCATCCGCAAGATCGGGCATCCTGAAGACCGGGACCCTCAAGACCGGCTCGGAGCAGCAATGCAAGCACCGCGTACCGCAGATCTGCAGCCGCCGACCGCACGCACGGTGCTGGTGACCGGCGGCAGCCGAGGCATCGGATTGGCCACTGCCCAGCTGTTCGCCGACGCCGGGCACCGTGTCGCAGTCACCAGCCGCACCGAGGCGCCTGCCGACGACCGTCTGATGTGGGTGGCATGCGATCAAGCCGACAGCGAGGCAGTCGACGCCGCCTACGAGGTCGTCCAGGCGGAGCTGGGCCCCGTGGAGATCTTGGTCGCGAATGCGGGAATCACTCGCGACCAGCTCGTGCTGCGCATGGCCGACGAGGATTTCGCAGCGGTCGTGAACACGAACCTGACCGGTGCCTACCGCATGGCCAAGCGGGCCGCCCGGCCCATGCTGCGAGCACGCTGGGGGCGACTGATCTTCGTGTCGTCGGTGGTCGGGCTGCTGGGCTCGGCCGGTCAGGTCAACTACGCCGCTGCCAAAGCAGGCCTGGTGGGCATGGCACGGTCGCTGGCTCGAGAACTCGGTTCGCGCGGCATCACGGCCAACGTCGTGGCGCCCGGGCCGGTCGCCACCGACATGTTCGGCGCTCTGCATCACGACCAGCAAGCCGCAGTCGTAGAGGCCGTGCCGCTGGGACGGGTAGCGGAACCGTCCGAGATCGCCGCCGTCGCGGCGTTCTTGGCATCCGACAGCGCAGCATTCGTCACCGGTGCGGTGATTCCGGTCGACGGCGGCCTCGGCATGGGTCACTGACTGCACGACCTACACTGCGCATTCGCACGGCCGCTGGGGCCTCGTGCGCGTGACCGCCTACACATGAGGGGATCAGCATGAGTGACACGTTGGATCGATTCCGCAGCTGCGCCGTCGAGGTGCTTGCCGTGGATGCCGAGCAGGTCACGCCCGAGGCCAGCTTCGCCGACGACCTCGACGCGGACAGCCTGGACCTGGTCGAGCTGGTGATGGCGTTGGAAGAGGAGTTCGACATCAGCGTGGACGAGGAAGAACTGGAAGACGTCAGCACCGTCGCCCATGCGATTCAGCTGGTCGAGTCCAAGCTGTGACTGAGGGCCAGTGACCTGTGTCCGAAGATGTGGGTCCCAGCGAGCACCGGCGGATGAGCGTCGAATGAGCAGCAATAGGCACTGCATGAGCCTCACTGCATGAGCCCAGACCGTCGAGTCGCTGTCGTCGGACTCGGCGTGGTGTCGTCCGCCGGCATCGGCATCGACGACTTCTGGACCGGTCTGAACACCGAGCCGCCGCAAGGCGAGCGACGCGTCGCCGATTTCGATCCGTCGCTGTACTTCGACAATCCCAAGGAAGCCCGGCGCACTGATCGGTCCGTGCAGCTCGCCTTGGCCTCGGCGGCGCAGGCGATCGCATCGGCCGGCGAGCTGGCGGCCGGCCCTGATCGCTGCGGGGTGATCTTCGGCACGGGTGTCGGCGGGTTGCAGACATTCGAGGACCAAGTGCTCGTGCTGGATCGCAAGGGCGCTCGGCGGGTGTCGCCGTTCATGATCCCGATGATGATGCCGAACGCCCCCGCCGCTGCCATCTCCATGAGGCACGGTTTGGCCGGCCCGTGCGAGGTCCTCACGACGGCGTGCGCAGCGGGAACCCACGCCATCGGCTACGCAACGCGGCTCATTCGCTGCGGCGCTGCGGACGTCATCGTGGCCGGCGGCTGCGAGTCGGTGATGACGCCTGTAGGCACCGCCGGCTTCGTCAACATGACGGCGCTGTCGACCAGCGGTGTGTCGATGCCGTTCGACAAGCATCGGGACGGCTTCATGATGGCCGAAGGCGCTGCGACGCTGGTGCTCGAAGAGTGGGGCTCGGCCGTCGCCCGAGGCGCCGAAGTCTTCGGCGAGGTCCTCGGCACTGCGTCGAATGCCGACGCCCACCACATCACTGCGCCGGCGCCGGGCGGCGCAGGCGCACTTCGCTGCATGCAACTGGCCATCGAGGACGCAGACCTCACGCCTGATGACATCGTCCACGTGAACGCGCACGGCACCTCCACCCCGCTGAACGACGCTGCCGAGGCGGAGGCGCTCCACCGGCTGTTCGGCCCGCACGGCCCGCTGGTGACCTCGACCAAGGGGGTCACCGGGCACGCCCTCGGCGCAGCCGGCGCATTGGAGGCAACTGCGGTGCTGCTGGCGATGCGCCACCGCAAGATCCCCGCAACGGCGGGCTGCACCACGCCCGATCCGGACCTGGCCGAGTTCCGTTTGGTGACCGGACCGGCCGCGGATTGGGAACCCGGCCCGTCGCTCAGCAATTCGTTCGGCTTCGGCGGCCACAACGGCTGCATCGTGCTCGGCCCGGCCTGAGGGTCAATCTCTGGGGTCCGGTCGCCGGCTGTGCCCCAGCTCGCCGCCTTGCGCCGATCGGTCTGCCGACCGGCAGTCCCGATCCGGCGGCTACAGCTCGGCGTAGGCGGCGGTCTCGATCGCCTCGTACAGCCCGTAGGAACGCGGGTCGGCGAACGGCACTTGCTGGCTGATGTAGCAGCCCGCGACCTGGTTCGCCAAGTCGATCCAGAAGTACGAGTTGGCCAGACCGGCCCACATGAGTCCACCAGCGGGTCGGCCGGTGGGCGCGGGCGCCTCGTTGATCTGGAAGGTGAGGCCCCACGACTTCTCCACGCCTGGGAAGAACTCTGCGTCGAAGGAGAACGGCGGCGCCGCAGTCACGAGCTTCGTGACGCGCACGTCGCCCATCGCATTGGCGGTCATCTGCGCGTGAGTCTCCGGCGTCACGATCTGGTTGCCCCCCAAGCTGCCGCCGTTCAGCATCATGGCCAAGAAGCGGCAGTAGTCGTCCAGCGTGGAGTAGAGGCCGCCGCCGCCCATCTCGAACTCCGGTTCCTGCGGGATCTCGAAAGGCATCTCGACCAGCGTGCCGTCGTCGGTGCGGGTGTGCATCGCCGAGAGGCGGGAACGCATGTCGTCGCTGATCTTGAAGGCCGTGTCGGACATGCCCAGCGGTTCGAAGACGTGCTCGGCCAGGTAGGCACCGAGCGACAGTCCCGAGGCTGCCTCCACCATCTGGCCTGCGCAGTCGATGCCGGTGCCGTAGAACCAGCGGTCGCCGGGGTCGAACAGCAGCGGCATGCGCAGGGTCGCCTTCTGGCACTCGATGACACCGGGCGTGCCGGTGGCCTCCGCGTACTGGCCGAGTTCAGCGCTCCAGATGTCGTAGCCCATGCCGGAGGTGTGGGTCAGCAGGTGGCGCAGCGTGATGTCGCCCTTGCGCTGCCGCGTGACCGGTTTGCCGTCTGGGTCGAAGCCGGTCAGCACTTCGAGTTCGCCCAGCAGCGGCAGCACCTCCGCGCCCGGATCGTCGAGCGAGAGCTTGCCCTGCTCGACGAGCTGCATCGCGGCGGTGCCGGTGATGGCTTTGGTCATCGACGCAATCCAGCACACGGTGTCCGAACTCATGGCGATGTCGCTGCCGGCACCGCGGGTGCCTGCCGCGGCTGAGCAGATCACGCCGTCCGGCCCGATGACGCTCGCCACCGCGCCGACCACATCGCCGTCTGCGACTCCCCGATCCAGAATTCCCTGCGCGGTGTCTGCCAACGTCATCTCCGACTCCTGCTCGCTCGAGGACGAACCGCGCGACAGTCCCACTGCCGGGCCCCGGCCATCGGCTACGGCGCCGACGAGAGGGGACGACCGGCACGACATGGGTGCGTGCGCACAGCCCTGCTGCTCAACAGTAGTGCGGTGCGCCAATAGCGCGTACCCAGCAGGGCGCGGGACGCGACCGGCGGTGATGCGCGCCGTCGGTCGGCCGTAGGGTGCCTGCCGTGGTGGGACTGCGAGCGGTCGCCCTCGGCTGTGCAGGCCTGTTCGCGGCCGGCGTGGGGTGCGCCAGCAGCCCGTTGCGGGTTGCTCCTCCCCCGCCGACGTCGGCCTCGACGCCTGCCGTCGCCCAGCCGACAGCCACGCCATTGCTGATCCACGACGATGACGGGCCGCCGCCGGCGCCAGTGGCGGCGATCCAAGCGGCGACGACCGATACCCCGGCTGCCCAGATTCCCAAGACGCAGCCCCCGACGACCCAGCCTGATGCGAGGTGGACGCTGCTGACAGGCGGCGACGTGCTCATGGATCGCAGCGAAGCAGCCGGCATCGATCCGTTCGCCGACATCGAGCCGGCGCTGCGAACAGCCGACATCGCCATCGTCAACGCGGAGATGGTGATCAGCGCACGCGGTCGAGCCGCGGACAAGAGGTTCGTGTTCCGGGCACCGCCTACCGCAGCCGACCGCATCGCTGCCGCCGGCGTGGACGTCGCCAACCTGGCGAACAACCACGCCATGGACTACGGCACCGAAGCGTTGACCGACACCGTTGACCACCTCGAAGCCCGAGGCGTGATTGCGCTCGGCGCAGGCTCAACCGGCACCGATGCCTACCGACATCGCGTCATCGAGGTGCGGCCCGGCCTGCGAGTGGCATTCGTGGGTGCCTCTCTGGTCGTTCCGCACGGCTTCCCAGCGAGCGATTCACGGCCCGGCATCGCCTCGGCCTACGAGCGCGACCGGGTGCTCGCGAGCGTCCGCTCGGCTGCCCGAGACGCCGACGTGGTCATTGCAGCAGTCCACTGGGGCATCGAGCGCACGACGTGCCCGAATCGTCGTCAGCGCGACCTCGCGCAGGAACTGCTGCGCAGCGGCGCCGATGCGGTGGTGGGCCATCATCCCCATGTGCTTCAGCCGGTGGCCTTCGACGACGGGAAGCTCGTGGCCTACTCGCTCGGCAACTTCGTCTGGCACTACCGCTCCGGCATCACCGGCGAAACGGGCGTCCTGCAGATCGATTTCGACGGCGCCGAGATCACGGGCTGGTCGTTCCATCCGCACGTGCTCGACCTCAACGGCGCGCCGGTGCCGGTCTCGCCAGGTTCGCGGGCCGACCGGATTGCTGACATCATCGCCGGCGACTGCGCTCGACACCAGCCGCCGCCGACCACTGCGCCACCCACGACTCCCCCGACATCAGCGCCGCCGACCACTGCGCCGCCGACCACTGCGCCGTCCACCACGACCACAGCGCCCACGACGACCGCGCCCACCGCGCCCACTACCTCAGTACCGACGACCGGCGTTCAGCCCAGCACTTCGGCCGCTGCCAAGTCCGCGACGCGGTCAGCTTCGTAGCCCAGGAACTCGGTGAGCACTTCGTAGTTGTCCTCGCCGAGGCACGGCCCGCCGCGCCGCACGACCGCCGGCGTCCTGGACATGCGCGTGCGGCAGTTCTGTGTCCACATCGTGCCGCGATGGCTCTGCGGCACCTCGATGTGGTGCTCGCGAGCCTGCAGCTGCGGATCGTCGCAGCAGCCCTGCGCATTGTTCACCGGGTAGGCGTCGATGCCGACGGACTGCAGCGCCTCGGCCGCTTCGGTAGTGCTGCGCTGCGCAGTCCACGCCGAGACGGCCGCATCGATCTGCGCTGCACGCGATCGCCGCTCGGGCTGATCCCAGCCCACGGCCCCCTCGCTGTCGCCGTCATCGCCCAAGCCGACCGCTGCGGCCAGTGCGGACCATCGCTCGTCGGTACAGGCGATGGCCACCCACTGATCGTCGCCCGAGCTCGGATACACGCCGTGGGGGCTCAGGTGCGGATCGTCGTTGCCGCAGCGCTGCGGATCACGGCCATTGATCGAGGCGTCCAAGATGGCCGGCGCCAGGTAGTGCAAGGCCGATTCAGTCTGCGACACGTCGATGCAGCAGCCCGTGCCGGTGCGGTCGCGCCGCTCGAGGGCCGCCATCAGCGCCGCCACGATGACCCGCGGCGCCAGGAAGTCCGTGTACGGGCCGTAGGGACCCGCCGGGCCTCGGTCCGGCCATCCGGTGATCTCGTAGAACCCGGCCAGTGCCGCCGCCATGAAGCCGTAGCCGGCGAGCTTCGAGTACGGACCGGTCTGGCCCAACAGCGAACTCGACAGCATGATGATTCCGGGATTGATGGTCGAGAAGTCGTCGTACCCGAAACCCATGCGCGCGGCAGCACCTGGCGCCCACGACTCCGTGACGATGTCCGCCCATCGGATCAGATCCTCCACCACTGGACGCGCCTGCGGATTGCTGAGGTCCAAGCTCAGGCTTCGCTTCCCCGCGTTGTACACGCCGTAGCCGACGCTGTTGTCGGGATGCGGGTCTTCGTCCACGAACGGGTTGACGGTGCGCATCGTGTCGGGACGGCTCGCGGTCTCGACCTTGACCACCGTCGCGCCGTAGTCCGCCAAGATGCGCACCGCGGACGGCGTGGCGATCACCCAAGAGAACTCCACGACCTTGAGGCCCGTCAGCGGCAATGTGCCCTCGTTCGACGGCTCGGCTTGCGACCCGGGCACCACGCCACGCTCGGCGACCGCTGCGGCGTAGGGCCGCCGTTCGGCGCCGATGAGGTCGTCGTCGGCCCCGAGCTGCGGCACGGTGAGCGCGCGCTGGGGTGGGTCGTCGCTGAAGCCGGCCAGCGGGCCGCAGAAGCGCGCCGTGCGTCCCGTCTCGAACTCGACGTCCCGCCAGAACCCGCGGTGCGCGAAGTGCGGGTTCGTCAGCAGGTCGCTGACCAACGCGGACGGGGTGATCAGCAGGTCTCGGTCGAATGCTGCCGCCCACAGCTCGTCCGTCGATTTGGTCGCCAAGAAGCGAGCGTGGGTAGCGAACGACTTGGCGATGATCTCCGGCGAGCGCTGCCCGCTGAGCACTTCGTGGGCGACGGTTTCCCAGTCCACCGCCTGCAGCTCCTCGTCGGCGAAGCCCTCCTGCGCCTCCCACTCCACGAGCCGCTGCGTGTATGGCGCGAACGCGACGCCCATCAGCGCGACGCAGATCGTGTTGCCGTCCGCGCACGGGAACATCATCGGCACGTCGATGCCGCCGAGGCTGAGACCGCCGGCGAGCCGGTCGATGGGGTTGGCGTTCACCCGAGGCGACAGGTTCTGCGGCTGCCCGTGGGTCATGGATTCCATCGCGGAGACGTCGACGTGCTGGCCGCGGCCGCTGCGCTGGGCCTCGCGCAGCGCAATCAAGGTCGCCGCGGCGGCATCGCCGGCGGCCTGCAGGAAGCTCTGGGGCACGCCCGAGACCCGCACCGGAGCGCGGTCCTTGTCGCCGCTGGCGTGCAGGAAGCCGCTGCCCGCAACGGCGGTGAGGTCCGAGCCGGCCCAGCTGCTGCGCGGACCGGTCGAGCCGTAGGGCGTGATTGACGCGTGGACGATGGCCGGGTTGACGGCGGCCAGCTCGTCATAGCCGAGGCCCAGCGCGGCTAGGTGGCCGACCGGCGCATCCTCGATGAGCGCATCTGCGCCCCGCACCAGCTCGAGCAGTCGCCGCCGGCCCGCATCGCCGGCCACGTCCGCCGTGACGCTGCGCTTGCCCTGGTTGAACGCCCAGTGCGTCAGCGAGCGCTCCGGGTCCGGCTCGTCGTCGACGAATGGGCCGAGATGTCGGCTGCGCACACCGCCGGGCGGTTCGACAGCGATCACCTCGGCACCCAGGCTGGCGAGCAGGTAGCCCGCGAACTGACTGATGCCCTGGCACAAGTCCAAGACCCTGTAGTGCTGCAACATCTGAACTTCGGCTCCTCTCGCCCGTGGCCGCCCCAGCGCATGATCTCACGTGCGCGCAGCCTCGCTGAGTTACCTGCTTGACGCTAGGTCAGATGCCGACGCCGCCCTGCCAGGCCACGCCGCCGTGCAGCGCGGCGCGTGCCCAGCGAGACTCGACGAGCGAGGAGACTGGGAGAGAGCAGTCCTGAGAGAATCCGCGAGGAGGTCCCGATGGCGACAATAGCGGCTGACCGGCGAGTGGAGCGCGACCAACTGCGAGCCTTCGTGCGCGAACGTCACCGTGGAGTGCTGTTGACCCTCCGTCGGGACGGTCGCCCCCAAGCATCGCTGGTGACCATGGGTCTCAGCGAGTCCGGCGACGCAGTGCTCGTGGCCAGCTATCCCGAGCGGGCCAAGTCGTTCAACCTGCGGCGCGACGAGCGCGCGTGGGTGGTCGTGATGTCCGATGCATGGAACGGCGAGTGGGTGCAGCTGGAATGCCGCGGCGAAGTGGTGGACCTGCCGGAGGCCATGGATGGGCTGGTGGAGTACTTCCGTGTCGTCAGCGGCGAGCATTCCGACTGGGACGACTATCGGGCAGCCATGACTCGCCAAGGCAAGGTGCTGCTGCGCCTGCACATCGTCTCGTGGGGGCCGATCTCCAAGGGCGGCTTCCCCGCCCGTCTCGCCGCCGACTAGCTGTCAGTTCGCGTGAGTTGTCGACTGGTTGCTGAGCACATGATGGAGTCGCTGCCGCGCTGTAGACAGCCTTGGTGCATGGCTATGGGGCTTTGGTCCACCAGAAGACGCGGCGTATCGCGGACCAGCGCTTGCAGGTCTCCGAATAGGCCACGACGCTGACACGCAGCCGATACCCGGCGCCTGCGGCGTGGCCGGTGAGCGTCACGGTGCGGGTGAGGGTGGGGCCGGCGGACTCGAAGGTGCCCGCCCCCACGCGTTCGCCGGTAGTCACATTCACCACCTCATAGGCGTAGCGGACGCTCTTCGCATAATGCGGCACACCCGCACGGGTGTACGCGCAACGCACATCACGCTGCACGTCGGGCGTGGCAGCCGGCTTCGACCAAGTGACCGTCACCCGACCCGGCTTGGCAGCATCGACTTTCAGTTCTTGCACCGGCATTGGGCTCATCAACGGACGTCTCGGCGGACCGGGCGGCCTGCCCGCCGCGGTCACTGCGAACGTGCGCGTCACCGGCAGCGAAAAACTCCAGCACACAGCACTGTACGCCAGCACTTCCGCGGTGTAGCTCACCCCGGGGTCGAGACCGGTCACCAGCCAGCTCGTGGTGCCCGACAGCACCAGCGACTCCGCCACCACACGCCCCACACCCGACCCGCCGCGAGACCGTTCGCGGACACGCACCAGAAACCCCGAAGCCTCACAAGCACCGCCGCCCGGCACCGACCACGACACCAGCAGCACACCGCCGCCAGACTCGACGCGCACACCTGACGGCTGCCACGGCCTCCCAGACACCGCCACACCACCCGAACCAACCGAACCGCCGGAGCCACCGCCGCCTGAACCGCCCCCGCCGCCGGAGCCTCCTCCCGACGAAGACCGCGGCGCCGCCGCCGTCGTGCTGGTCGTCGCAGCAGTCGTCGAAGTCGGCGATGTCGTCGTAGTCGTCGTAGTCGTAGTCGTCGGTGCCGTAGTGGTCGTCGTAGTCGTGGTGGTCGTCGTAGTCGTGGTGGTCGTAGTAGTGGAAGTCGTCGTCGTGGTGGTTGTTGTGGTCGTGCTCGTTGTCGTCGTCGTGGTGGTGGTGGCACCGACGTTGAACACCGCCCAGTCCGACACCGGCCCCCAGCCGGACGGATTACGAGCCCGAATCTGCAACCTCCACCTGCCATCAGTAATCCCCGACACCGGACCGAACGCCAACGACGTCGTCGAACTGCCCGAACTCGGCACATTCCTCCACGTCGAACGCGTCCCATCCGGATACTCCCACCGATACGCCCACCGATTGATCGTCACGTCATTCGGATTCGTCCACGACGCATCAAACGTGTTCGTACTCCCACGCCGACCGAACGACAACCCCGACGGCTTCGCAGGCACCCCCGCCGCAGTCGTCGTCGATGTGGTCGTAGTCGTGGTCGTAGTTGTCGTTGTGGCGGCGGCGACGGTGAACGACGCCCAGTCCGACGCAGGCCCCGTGCCGGTCGCGTTCACCGCCCGCACCTGCATCCGCCACACACCCGCAGCCAAACCCCCCGACCGCCTAATCGTGTGCGACGTCGTCGACGCCCCCGAACCCCCAATCGAATACCAACCACTGTCAGACCCGCCCGGAGGCCGCCACTGATACTGCCAACCCGTAATCGACGCATCACCCGGATCACTCCACGACACCCTCAACCGATTAGACGTCCCAACCCGCTGCAACCCCACACCCGACGGCTTCCCCGGCACCGGCACCGTCGTCGTCGTCGTTGTGGTGGTGGTAGTCGTCGTTGTGGTGGTCGGCGCCGTCGTCGTAGTCGTAGTCGTCGGTGTCGTCGTGGTCGTAGTCGTCGTAGTCGTAGTGGTGGTCGTCGTAGTCGTGGCCGGCGCGTTGTCGCCGTCGTCGTCGGTGATCAACAGCCGCGCCCAGCCATTCAATTGGAACGGGGGGCTGCCGGTCAAGATTCTGATCACCAGGTACTCGGTCGCGGACTCCTGCGTCGCGTCACCCCGCACGCTGAACGTCAACGAACCCTGCGTCTGCCCTTCGTCGATCGTGATCGTGCGACCGTTCGGCCAACAAATGTCAGCCGCAGCAGGATTCGGCGCCGAACACGACGTCGCCTTCGTGTAATTCGAGTTCCACGTCGCCGCCGCCGCAGCCGATCCCGACTCATTAACCAAGGCCATCGTCCTGCCTCCCGACGGCGCCGCAGCAGGCAACGTCACCGACAACGTCACGTCCGCCGTCACACCCGCATTGCCCTCGCCCGTCCGCCCCGGGCTCACACTCATCGCGATCAACGTATTCGGAAAAACCCGCGGCTGCACCGCGATCACCGCAGAAGCCGCGCCGTTGCCAGTCGCGTTCACCGCCCGAATCTTGATGAAGTGCTGCTCCGTGCTCGACACCGACACAGTCAACGAAGTGGTCGACGCACCCGAACCCGACAACGCCAGCCAATCCGACGACGACACCACCGGACTCCGAGCAGTGCCGAGCACGTACTCATACCGAATAATCGACGCATCCCCCGGATCATGCCAATACAGCCCCACCGCACCATCACCACCGAACGGCACCAACCCCACCGGCGCCACAGGCACCGAACTCTGGCCACCCACACCCGTAGGAACCACCACCACCGACCCCACCAACAGCACTACCCCAACCAACCCCCAGCCCCAACCACGCCAACCGCACCGCCGCCCATCAGCCACGCACCGACCCCCCCCCCCCCCGAGGACGGCATCCCAAACGCGCAACACGACTACGACCAAGCATCAACACCACACCCAACCCAACAACTCCCGCGAATACGCCGGCAGCCTCATGCATACCCAGCCCAGGCAAGGATACACCCCGCGCACCGGCACACCCACGATGCATCACAGTGGCAGTCGCAGCCGAGACCAACCGCAACACCGAGCAGCTCAGGAGCTGTCGAGCCGGCGCAGGAGGCTCGCGGGCGCACGGCACCGGTAGCTCTCCTCAATCCAGTCGGCCAGGTCGTCCAGCTCCACGTCGGCCATGCGGACCAGCACCGCTCCGTAGCCGTCGTAGTGCGGCACGGTGAACAGCGCTTCGGGATGCTGCTCAAGCAGCGCCTGCTTCATCTCGAGCTCGCAGAACAGCACCAGCACCTCAGTGTCATGCACCGAGTCGCGGCGGTACTCGCGCTCGCTCCACATCCGGCACACCAGTTTGCAGCGGACCTTCAGCGCCGGCGTCCCGTACGAGGTCGATTCGGTCATTTCGGGTAGCGTCGACCCCAGGCGCCGAATGTCGTCGAACGTCGCCATCTGCTCAAGCGCTTCCGCTCACAGCCTCGCCGGTTGAAGTCGCGCCGTCCGACATGCCCGCGTCGCTCTCAGCACCTAGGTACGCAGCGCGCACCGCCGGATCGGCCTGGACCTCGTCGGGCGTGCCGACGCTGATGACCCGCCCCTGATCGAGCACGTAGATGCGGTCGCTGATGCCGGTGATGAAGTTCAGGTCGTGATCGATCACCAGCACTCCGGCGCCGACCGCAGCAGCCATGTGCCGAATGCGCCCGATCATCTCGGCCGACTCTGCGTCGCTCATGCCGCTGGTGGGCTCGTCGAGCAACAGGTACGCGGGTGCCATGGCAGCTGCACGCGCCAGCTCCAGCCGTCTGGCACGTCCGTAGTCGAGTTCGCGTGCGCGCCGGTCGCGCACCTCCCACAAGCCCGCCTCCGCAATGAGCGCGTCGGCTGACGGATGGTCCCCGGGCCGATGCCGGGCAGCAACACGGCCGGCCAGCTCCACGTTCTGGCGCACCGTCAACGCCGCGAACAGGCGCAGATTCTGGAAGGTCCGCAGCAGCCCCGCACGCGCGATCTCATGGCTCGACGCGGCCGCCAAGTCGCGCTCGCCGAGCCTGAACCAGCCGTGCGCGGGCTGCACCACGCCGGTGATCACGTTGACCAGCGTGGTTTTGCCGGCACCGTTGGGGCCGATCAGCCCGACGACTTCGTCGGAAGCGACGCGCAAGCCCGCTCCGTCGAGCGCCCGGAAGCCGCCGAAGTCCACGACGATGTCGCCCGCCTCCAAGGCAGCGCCGTCTGGAGATGCCTGGGCTGGAGATGCCTGGGCTGACGACGCCGGCGCGTGCAGTCCCACCGGCGCTACCTCGGCCAGCGGCACCGGCCGCGCCTCTGGCCTGCGGCTCTGCCAGCGACGCCACAGCCACCCGTCCAGCTCCCAGTCCCCCACGAGGCCTTCGGATCGAAAGATCATGAAGCCGAGCATCGCAAGGCCTAGGAAGACCGTCTGCAAGTTCTCGCGGAAGATCCAGTCCAGCGGTCCAGCATCCAAGCTGAGCCCGAACACCTCGAAGCCGTCCTGTCCCAGCCGGCGGGCCGCCTCGCGCCCGACCGTCATGACCGCGACGCCGACGAGCGCGCCGGTCACGCTGTTGCGGCCTCCAACGATCAGCATGGCCAGTGTCAGCAGCGTGTAATTGAAGAAGAAGTCGCCGGGCAGGATCGAGCCGTTCTCGTAGACGCGCAGCGACGACCCGACGCTCACCACCACGACCGAAATGAGCAGCGCCGCGGTCTGCTGCACGAGCGGATTCACGCCCATGGCACGTGCGGCCAGATGGTCTTCACGCGCCGCTGCGGCGAGCTTGCCGCTGCGACTCTGCGAGAACAGTCGCGCGAGGATCAATGCGCCCAGCAAGCAGCAGTAGATCGGCAGCCTGCTGTCCAGAGCGGCGCCGACCTTGAACGTGAGACCGGCACGTTCGCCGCCGGTGAGGTCCGGCCAGTTGCGAGCCACCTCGTGGCTGACGAACAGCAGCGCCAACGTGATCACGGTGGCTGCGACGGCACCGGACTCTGCGCCCGAGCGCGCCAAGCCGATGCCCACCACCGTCGCCACGGCCGCAGCGACGGCGACAGCAGCACCGACGGCGAGCGCCGGGTGCACCACGATGCCCTCCAGACCGAACGGAGCGTCAGGAATCCGGGTGAGCTTGGCCTCGGGACTGATGGCAAAGACCGCGAAGGCGTAGCCGGCGACTGCGCCGAAGCCGATGTGCCCGAACGACAGCACGCCGGTGTTGCCGACGTAGATCTGGATGCCGACCACGATGATGGCGTCGATCAGCATGACGGTCACCAGACGCTCGGCGGCGCGGCCCCCGAAGCTCTCGTAGAGCAGCCCGCCGGCGACGAAGACGGCACAGAGCGCCGCGCATCCGGCCACGGGGAAGCCGACATCGCGTCCGAAGCGGGGGAACATCAGACCCGCTCGCTCACACCCGCACCGCGCGTTTGACAGTGAGCAGACCCTGAGGCCTGAAGATGAACAGCAGCGCGATCAGCACGAACACGACCCCTTCGGTGAGGCCGGCAACGCTGTCGGGCAAGCGCGAGCGCAGCAGCACCTCTGCCACGCCCAGCACCAGACCGCCGACGACCGCGCCTCGCAGACTGCCCAGACCGCCGATGAGCGCCGCGAGCACTCCCTTGAGCATCGGCGTGATGCCCGCGCTGGGGCCGATACTGCCTGCCCGCATCAGCCAGAACACGCCGGCGATGCCCGCCAGCAGGCCCGACAGCGCGAACGCTCCTCGGATCACGGTGTCGGAGCGCACGCCCATGAGCCGAGCGGTGTCGAAGTCCGCAGCTGCGGCCCGCAGGGACAGCCCGAACATCGTCCTCTGCAACAGCAACGTCGTACCGACGAGCGTCACGACCGTGGCCGCGATCACGACGGTGTCGTACACCTCGATCTTGAGCGGTCCCACGGCGTAGGTGGCAGTCACCCACGACGGCCGGTCGAAGGGCTTGATTGCCGCGGACACGTACAGCAGGAAGATCGCGGAGACCACGAAATGGACGCCGAACGACGTCAGCAGCAAGGTGAAGTCCGAGCTGCCGCGCACGCGCGAGAAGGCGACGCGCTCGATGGCCAACGAGGTCAGCACTGCGCTGATCACGATCAGCGGCGCCACCACGTACCACGACCAGCCGGCGCCGAGGGTCCACAGGGCGACGTAGCCGCCGACGGTGATGAGCTCGCCGTGAGCGAAGTTCAGCAGGTGCATGACGCCGAAGATGACGGCGACGCCCAGCGCCAGCAGCGCATAGATGCTGCCCCGACCGAGACCGTCGATGAGGTTCTGGGCGAATTCGGTCACGAGACGCCCTGTCCCCCGACGAACGTGTCGAAGAGGTCGTCTCGCCGGCGCAGCTCGGCGCCGGTGCCTGTGGCCACCACTGCGCCGCTGCGCAGCACGTACGCACGATCCGCTGCTGCCAGCATTCGTGCGGCGTTCTGCTCCACGACGAGCAGGGTGCGACCTTGTTCGCGCAACGTGGCGATGAGCTCGAACACGGTGTCCACCAGCATCGGGGCGAGACCGAGCGAGGGCTCGTCCATCATCAACAGGCGAGGCGCCGACATCAGCGCTCGCCCGATGGCCAGCTGCTGCGCCTCCCCGCCCGAGAGGTAGCCGGCCGGTACGTCCCATTTCTCTTTCAACACCGCGAAGCGCTCCGCCATTTCGTCGAGCAGCTCCGCTCGTTGTACCGCAGGCACAGTCACGCCGCCGATCCGCAAGTTCTCCTCCACGGTGAGGTCGGCGAAGATGCGGCGGTGCTCCGGCACCAGCGCGATGCCCGAGCGCAGCAGCTGCTCGGGCGAGCGGCCGGTGATGTCGTTGCCTTCGAACGTGATCCGTCCGACAGCGGGTGCCAGCAGTCCGCACACCGACGACAGCAAGGTGGTCTTGCCCGCACCGTTTGGCCCGATGAGGCCCACGACCTCCCCGGCGCCGACGCTCAGCGACGCGCCGCGCAGTGCTGCTATCGAGCCGTAGCGCGCGGTGAGACCCTCGATCTCGAGCATCTGCGACGCAGAGCGTCAGGTCCCGCGGCGTCTGGTGACGGCCGCTGATGCGGCGCCCGGAGCTGGCTTGCTCGCGGGCCTACTCGATCGTCGCGACGAGCACGTCGTCGCCGGCCACGATGCGGTTGATCGGCACGGCCTTGGCCGGGATGCCGTTCGTGCCCGCGTAGGTGATCTCGCCCGACAGTCCTGCGAAGCCTGAGATCTGCTTCACGGCTTCGCCGATCTCCGCGGTGTCGTCGCAGTCGCAATCGAGCATCGCTTGGATGCCGAGCAGCATCGAATCGACGTACAGGGCCATGAATCCGCGGCTCTCCAGCGCCTCGCCCTTGGCAGCTTCGTAGCCGGCGAGCATCGAATCGATCCGGTCGCCCGCGGTGATGCTGGTGTGCGGCGTGTGGGCGATGCCCTCGTTGTTCGCCTCGACTTGGATGCCGGTGGCGTCCAGCGCGTCGGTGCCGACGTAGGTGAGGCCGTCGAGGCCTTGACCCTCGAGCTGCCCTCGCAAGGCCGTCACCTGGAAGGCCAGCGCAGCGGAGAAGACCACTTCGTTGTTCTGCGATATCTGAGCGATCTCGTTCACCTGCGAGGAGAAGTCAGTGTCTTGGAACCACACGTAGGTCTGCTCGCTGACGACTTCGCCGCCGCCGGCTTCGAACGCCTCCATGAACGCGTCGGGATTGACGCCGGTATAGGGGACTCCCTCGCCTTCGGTGAACACGATCGCCCGGGCGATGCCCTCGTCGAGCGCCCACTGTGCAGCTGCGCCCGACATCTGGTGATCGTCGAAGGTGACCAAGTAGGAGTTGATCGACGCGTCCGCCAGCGTCGGCTCCGTGGACGCCGCGACGAACAGCGGCACCTTGCCGTCAGTGGTCTGCAGGATCGGCAGTGCGAAGTCTGCAAACGGCGGGCCGATCAGGAAGTGCGCCCCCCAGTCCAGCAGGTCGTTGGTGGCGAGCGCAGCGTCCTCGCCCACCTCGGCGACCCGAACTTCCACGGGCCGGCCGTTGAACCCGCCGCGGCAGTTGGCGAGCTCCGCGATGTAGGGCACCAGCTTCGAGCCGGGAATGTCGACGAATCCGACGACATCGCTGAAGTCCATCGCCATCCCGACCCGTATTGGATCGCCGGTCGGCGCCCCAGCACAGTCGCTGAGATCGGCGCTCAGCAAGTGGTCGATGTCGATGCTGGTCATCGTCGCTGCCGCCGCAGGCGCTTCGGTGGCAGCTGGGGCGCCAGGCGCCGAAGGTGCTTCGGTGGACGCAGGCGCTTGCGTGGCAGTCGGCTCGCTCGCTGTCGTGTCGGTCGAGTCGTCGTCGCCGCCGCAGGCTGCAACGACCAGCGCAACGACGGCCAGCACGGCCCAGACGCGTCTCCCCATGATGGTTCCCTCTTCCTGGAAGCGGCCGGTGGAACTGGTCCATGGACCTGGCCTGTGGATCTGAAGGCAGACTAGCCCACTTGTCCACGGGGTCGCATCAGCGGCATCTCCTATAGCTTCTGCTCATCGTCGCGGCAACAGATTGACGGCTCGCACTGAGGCCGCCGAGGACACGCGGCCGCCAAGCGCACGCATCCGATGACAACAACATTGTTGGGGAACGCTGATGAACCATGAACGTGTCCGCATGCTGTGGCCCGATCATCTCGGCCTCGCTCGGGGGAAGTACGTGCCGGCAGCCTTCGCCGGCGATGGCACCGGCCATGCTGCTGCGGTGTTCAGCCTGGCCTACGACCGCTCCTTCATTCCGGCCCCCGGCTCCGGCGTGCTCGACGGATTTCCCGACATCCACGCCACCTTCGAAGAGTCCGACCTGCGGCCCGGCTGGGATGACGACCGGACCCAGGTGGCAGTCTGCGATCTCAGCCAGCACGGCGAGCCCTTCCGTTACTCAGCCAGGTACGCATTGCGCAAGGCCGTCGCGGACTGGGAAGCGGTGGGCTATCGGCCGATGGTCGGCATCGAGTTCGAGGCCTACGTGCTCGAGCGCACCCAAGAGCACGGCTGGCAACGGTGGGACACGCCCGAGTCGTACGTATACGGTACCGGTCGATTCGTGGACCCGATCGGCCTGATGGACGAGATCGCCGACCTCGCGGCGGCCAGCGAGATCGTCCTGGAATCCGTCAACGCCGAGTTCGACTCGGGCCAGTTCGAGCTGACGCTGCGCTATGGCGAAGCGCTGTGCGCCGCCGACGACGCCTTCTTGTTCCGCGTGCTGGCCCGCGAGTGCGCCATGCGCCACGACCGCCGGCTGACGTTCTTGGGCAAGCCGTATGCGCAACTGGAGGGCAACGGCGTCCACGTCAACTTCTCGCTGGTGAACTCCGACGGCGACAACGTGCTCCACGACCCCCTCGCAGCCGACGGCCTTTCGGCGCTGGCGAAGTCGTGCCTCGCCGGACTATGCGCGCACCACCAAGCGCTGACGCCGCTGTGCGCTCCGACGGTGAACGCCTACCGGCGCTTACAGCCGTTCACGTTCAGCGGCCGGCGGGCGAACTGGGGCTACGACCACCGCGTGGTGGGCACGCGGGTGCCCCCTGAGCGGGGCAGCCGCACCCGCATCGAGTCGCGGCTGGCCGACGGCGCCTGCAACGTGCATACCGCGGTCGCGGCCGTGCTCCAAGCCGCTCGCCTCGGCGTGGTGGGCGGGCTCGACTGCCCCGAACCCGAGACCAACGACGGCATGGAGGCCTGGAACACCGAGGTGACCTCGGCACCCGACCTGGCAGCGGCGCTGGATCATCTGCGCGCCGACGAAGACCTCGCGGCGGCGGTCAGCAGCGATCTGGTCGAGAATTTCCTGGCCATCAAGGATGCCGAGTGGGAGCGCTACGTGGCGGCGGTGGGCGAGCCCTCCGACGAGATCAGCGAGTGGGAGATCTCCGAGTACCTGCCGTACCACTGAGCCAGCGCGCTTACGGCGCTCCGTCAGGCGAATTCGAGGTAGCGGTCGCGCTCCCACTCGGCGATGTCGTCACCGAGCGGATCGCAGCCCGCTTCGGTGAACGTGTTCAGCTCGGCCTTGGCCATCAGCACGTAGTTGGTCGAGAACTCCTGCCCCAGCGCGTCGGCCAGCGCGCTGCTCTCGTAGGCGGCGATGCCGGCGGCGGCGTCCGCGGGCAAGCGCGGCGCGTCGGCGGGGTCGTCGTACTTGTCGCCGACGCTCATCGGACCCGGATCGGCGCTGCGCTCCAGCCCGTCGGCGCCGGCGGCCAGCAGGCCCGCGATCATCAGGTAGGGGTTGGCGTCGGCCCCCGGCGCCCGATACTCGACCCGGTTGGCGCCGCCCGCCCCCACCGTGCAGCGACACATCACCGACCTGTTGTCGAGCCCCCAGTGCGCGTGGGTGGGCGCGAAGGTGTACGGCCGCACCCGCTTGTAGCCGTTGGGCGTCGGGCTGCCCAGCAGCGACAGCGCGCCGGCGTGGCGAAGCAGGCCGCCGAGCCACTGCGACATGACCTCATTGGGCAGGTCCTGCGAGGGGCCGAACGCATTTCCGGCGCCGGCGGGCCCGACCGCGCTCAGGCTGGTGTGTACGTGCATGCCGCTGCCTGACGGATCCGTCCACGGCTTGGGCATGAACGTCGCCCGCAGCCCCGCTGACGCGGCGACCTCCTTCACGATGCTCTTGTAGAGCGCCGTGTTGTCGGCCGCTGTCATGGCATCGGCGTGGGCGACATTGATCTCGATCTGGCCTGGGCCGTACTCAGGGTTCGAGGACTCGACGGGGATGCCCGCGTCGACCATCGCCGTGCGCATCTCCCACAGGACGCACTCGAGATCGCCGCGGTCAGTGAGCGAGGAGTACTGGATGTGGCGCTGCACATGCGACCAGTCGTGCTCGCACAGGTAGAACTCCATCTCGGTGGCGACCACAGGGCTGTAGCCGAGCGCTTCGCACCGGTCGATCTGGCGCTGCAGCACTGTTCGCGGTGCGATCGGATGCGGCTGGTGGGACGGGTCGAGGCTGTCCGCGAACACCAGCGCGTAGCCCGGGCGGTGGCTGAAGGTCCGCAGCGTTTCGAGATCCGGCACCAGGTGCGTGTCCAGGAAGCCCTTGGCCATGTTGATGTACGGGCTGTCGACGAGGTCGTTGTGCAGGTCGAAGATGTAGATGGCGTCCGCGATGTGGCAGCCGCCGGTCGCGACCGAGCGCAGAAAGTGGTCCACCGGAAAGCGCTTGCCTCGCAGGTGCCCGTAGGTGTCGGCGATGGCCACCTCCACCGTGTGTACCTCTGCCCGCCGCAGCTTGCGCTCGAAAGCGTCGCTCTCGACATCGCTGCGCTTGAACTCGGGGCGAATCGTCATGGGTACCTTCCTGGGTCGCGTGTTGGCCGTTGACCTGACCGTGATTCCAGCTTGAACACCGTGCAACGGGTCGGGCAGCGGGGCCCAGACCTACCGTGCAGGCGTGCCGGCACGAGCCGATTATTCGATGCGCGGGCAGTCGGGCGCAACTGCCGGGCGCACAGACTTACTATGCAGGTGTGCCGTCGCGAGCCTCCCCCGCCCATCGGGCCATCGCAGCTGGCAGGCCGGCCTCCAGTGATGTGACCGCGAACGGGCCAAGGCCGGGCGAGGAGCGGCGGAGCGCCCGCAACATCGACGCAGACATCGACATCGCCGACGCCCGTCGCTATGGCAGCGGCATTCCGTGGGAGGACTTCCGCACACTGCGGCAGCGGCCGGGCCTGCATTGGAATCGCTACGAAGACCACGGCTTCTGGGCAGTCACCCGCCACTCGGACGTGTGCGAGGTGTCGCGCCACCCCGAGCGCTTCTCGTCTGCCATCGGGCACGTCAACCTGTGGGACCTCGAAGCCGACGCGCTCGAGGCGCGCCGTTCCATCCTGGAGCACGATCCGCCGGAGCACACTCGGCTGCGCCGGGTGGTGTCCAAGGCGTTCACGCCACGCGAGATGCGCCGGTACGCGCAGCGCACACGCCACATCGCCGACGAGCTGCTCGACGAGGTCGTTCGCCGTGGGGGCGGCGACTGGGTCGAGTTGGTGGCGGCGCCGCTGCCCATTCGGGTCATCATCGCCATCTTGGGCGTGCCGGAGGCCGACGCCGACTACATGGTGGAGCTGTCCAACCACTTGGTGGAGGGCACCACCGATGCCCAGTCGCTGCCGCCCGACGCCTACGGCAACACGACGCCGCTGCGTCTGCTCCCCTTCGGCAGTCCGGCTGCGTGGGGGCTGTACGAGTACGGGGCGAAGCTCGGCGACGAGCGTGCGGACCGTCCCGCTGACGACGTGGTCAGCCGGCTGGTGCATGCCGAAGTCGGCGGCGACCGCCTGAGCGCCACTGAGTTCCGCAACTTCTTCCAGGTGCTGGTGTTCGGCGGCAACGAGACGACGCGCACCGCCATCACGCACGGGACGATGGCGTTCGCGCAGCATCCCCACCAGTGGGAACGGCTGGCGGCCGACCGGCGTTTGGTGCCCAGCGCCGTCGAAGAGGTGATCCGCTGGGCCTCGCCGATCCTGCACATGCGCCGCACTGCCGCGACCGACACGGAGCTGGCAGGCACCCAGATCGCGGCCGGCGACAAGGTGGTCATGTGGTATCCGTCCGCCAACCGGGACGAAGCGGTGTTCGACCGGCCGGACGAATTCGACATCGGCCGCGCCGACAACGCGCAGATCGCCTTCGGCGGAGGCGGACCGCATTTCTGCCTCGGCGCCTACCTGGCACGGATGGAACTGAGCGCACTGCTCGAAGCCATGCTGGACCGAGGCATCCGGCCCGCAAGCGTCCGCGACCCGGTGCGGATTCCGTCGAACTTCGTCCACGGCGTCGCGTCCGTCGAAGTGTCCGTGGAAGTGTCAGCGCACCGCTCCGACGACCGCTCGGCAACGGCTGTGGGAGCCTGAAGCGGTGAATACCTGGGCCGAGCCCTACCTGGACGATCTGGGACCCGACGACGCCGACATCTCCGACCACGACGTCTGGGCGAACGGCGTGCCGCACGCCACGTTCGCCCGCCTGCGACGCGACGAGCCGGTGGCGTGGATCGACGAGACCGACGGGCGCGGCTACTGGGCGGTCACCAAGTACGACGACGCGTTCCGGATCAGCCGCGACACCCAGACGTTCACGTCGTCGCGGGGCATCCGCCTGGAGGACATGGCGCCAGACGAGCTCGAAGCCCGCAAGACGATGATGGAGATGGATCCGCCTGAGCACACGCGCTACCGGCGCTTGGTCAGCCGGGGGTTCACGCCGCGGGTGGTGAACACCTACGAGACCGCGATCCGCGGGCTGGCCTGCGAGGTGCTGGACCGCGCCCTGCCAATGGCCCGCTTCGACTTCGTGACCGAGGTGGCCCAGGAGCTGCCGATGCGGATGCTGGGCCGCATGCTGGGCACCAGCGACGCCGACGGCCACCAGCTCGTGGAGTGGGGCGATGCGCTGCTGGGCAACACCGACCCCGACTTCACCGACTACCCAGTCGGCCTAGTGGATACCGACGAGTTCCGCTTGATGCCGTTTCGGAGCCCTGCCACCGCCGAGATCTTCGAGTACGCGGCTCGCCAAGCGGCACAGCGGCGCGAGTGCCCCACCCACGACGTGATCAGTCAGCTGCTGGCGCCGACCACCGACGGCACGCCGCTCACCGATCGGGAGTTCAAGAACTTCTTCACGCTGCTGATCGCGGCCGGCAACGACACCACCCGCTACACCATGACGCACGGGCTCTGGGTGCTGATGGCGCATCCGCATCTGTTCGACACGTGGAGGACGGCGGTGTTAGCCGGCGACGAGGCGCTGACAGACGCTGCGGTGGAAGAGGTGCTGAGGGCCAGCTCGGTCACCACGCACTTCCGCCGCACGGCCACGCGCGACACCGAGATCCGCAACGTCCGCGTGCGAGCCGGCGACAAGGTGGTGCTCTACTACATCAGCGCCGACCACGACGAGGACCGTTTCGCCCGCCCGTTCCGGTTTGACTTGGCACGCGCCGACAACGAGCACATGGCCTTCGGCCGCAACGGCCCTCACCTGTGCTTGGGCGCCTGGCTGGCGCGCATGGAGATCAAGGTGGTCTTCGAGGAGCTGCTGCGGCGCGTGGTGCGCATCGAGCCCGACGGTCCGATCGAGCGGCTTCGCTCCAACTTCATCTCCGGCATCAAGCATCTGCCGGTGCGTGTCGTCGAGCTGGCCGCATGAGGGCGCTGGTCGTCACGCACGAGGAGACGTCGCGTCCGGGCTTGGTCGGAGAGCGCTTGGTTGAGCGGGGCGTCGAGCTGTGCGTCCACGTGATGGTGCCCGACCACACCCGGCCTGCCGACTTTCAGCCGCTGCCCGACGCGGAATGCGACCTGCTGGTGGTGACCGGTTCGTACTGGTCGGTGTACGAGGAGGCCATCAAGCCGTGGATCGACGCCGAGCTGGACCTCATCCGTCAAGCGCACGGGCGCGGCACCCCGGTGCTGGGCATCTGCTTCGGCGGTCAAGCGCTGGCTGCCGCGCTCGGCGGCTCGGTGGACCGATCGCCGGAGACCGAGATCGGCTGGTACCGCATCTCGCCGCCGCCGGGCGCAGCGCTGCCGATTTCCGACGGGCCGTGGATGGAATGGCATCACGATCGCTTCCACATGCCCGAAGGCGCCGAGCTGCTCGCCAGCACTGCGATCTGCCCGCAACTGTTCCGCATGGGCCGCAGCGTGGGCACGCAGTTTCATCCCGAGATCAACGTGGCACTGGCCACCGAGTGGCTCGATGCCGCCAGCGACGACTACCTCGACTCGGTCGGCGTCGTGCGCGAGGACATCCTCGCCGACATGGCGCGCAACGAGGCCGCCAACCGGCGCAACTGCTTCGATTTCGTGGACTGGTTCCTCGACGACGTCGCGGTCGCCTAAGGGCTGCCGCCGGCGAGGCGCGCTGGATCGCAGTAGGGAACGCCGTGGCGGTCGGCCGTGAGTCTGTCGAGTTCGGACCAGACGCCGGGGCCGCCGACCCACTGTTGCGGGCTCGGCAGTATCGCGCTGTAGTCCTCGATGAGCCGGCAGCGCCGTTCGTTGCCCGCCTCGGTCGGATCGAAGTGAACGACTGCGGTGGCTATCTCGCTGGTGACGGCTTGCAATGGAGTGACCCGGTCGGCCTGCGCAAGCCGAGCGTTGGCGAGCAGTGTGAGCGTCATGGTGCCGCCCAGCACCACGGCTGCTGTGACTGCCGCGGCTCGGACGGTCCGCCGCTTGCGACACAACCCGAAGGCGCACGCCAGCACGGCCGCGGCCATGAACGACCAGCCCACTTGCACCATGACCGTCTCTCGCCACGCCTCGCCGATACGCGGGCGCACCTCTTGCGTGCGCCCGGAGAGTCCGGCCATAAGCGCTGGCAGGAACGCCGCGACCGCACCGAGCGACGCCAAGCCGACTGCCGTGCGCTGCCAGTGGGCCGCCGACGCGTCGGTCGCTCGCCGAGCAGCGGCCACAGTGACGAACGCCGTCGCAATGAGCAGTACCGCGAGCAGCATGTTCGTCGCCAAGTCCGTCAGCCCGAAGCTGACTCCGGCGCCATCCGCGAGTCTCGCCGCATGACGCCATCCGGCCGGCGGTGCCCCGGTCAGCAATCGGTCGACGGTTCGCCCGAGTGCATCGGTTGTCAAGCTGGCCTGCGACGCTGCGTAGCACGTGGCCGTGGCGCATCGCCGCGCAATCTCTATGCGAACGGGTACGAACACCGCCAGGAATCCGGCGCTGAGCGACAGCCAGCGCCAGGTACACGCCAAGCGCAGCAGTCGAGAACCAAGGCCACCAACGCCCGCACGCACCAGCACGAACGCAGCGGCGAACGGCGGGGCCACGTACGCCAAGTCGTGCGTGCCGGCCAAGGCCGCGCCGAGCAGGATCATCGCTGCCGGTTCATGCCAGGCAAAGCGTCGCTGCGTCATGTCGCGGTCGCGTGCGACCCACAACGCCGTCGTTAACGTCAACACGACCGAACCCAGCAGGACGAGGTGGTAGCTGGTGATGGGGCTGTAGTGGTCGCCGGCGACGAGCACTGTGGCCAGCACCATCGGGTACAGCACCGCCAATGGGTGGCGGCCGGTGCGCTCCACGCCCGACGACCGCAGCATGGCTGCGAGCAGCCCATATGCACTGAACGCCAACAGGACGAGCAAGGCCATCCGCACCAAGCCGTTCACCGCATGCGGAGGCAGTCCGGTTGCCTCGGCAACGTCGAAGACGGCTGCTCGCTCGATGTTCTCGACGGCGCGGCCGAGCGGGCGGAAGTTGCCGTCGTCCAGGAACGTGTCGATCTTGTCCAACGAACGGCCTATGGCCCGCAGCAGATTACTGCCGACCTCGTGCGCGACCAAGTAGAGGCGGCGCCGATCGTCGCCCAGCAGCGACTGGCCGACCAGCGGAATCGCGACGATCAGCGACGGTGCCGCAACGGCAAGCTTCCGCCGGCGACAGGCTTCAGGACCTGCCATCGCAGCCCGAGCCTAGACGCGCCCGACGCGCCGAACTTGATCCGGTCCTTGGCCTTCCGAGCCGGCCGAAACTGCCGAGCCCTCCGAGCCTGCGACAGCCTGGCTGGCAGCACAGCCGCAACCATGCTGCGGCTAGCTGTGTTCAGGTGCTGTGTGCTGGGACTGCTGCAGTCGGCGGGCTGTGCTCTGGCCGACCGGAGTCGTCGGACTCGGGTGCGCTGGCTGGGGGTGGGCCATTCGGCGGCGCCCCCGAGAAGTCGGCTTGCTCGTGATCCGCTGGTGTGTGCTGGGACTGCCGCAGTCGGCGGGCTGTGCTCTGGCCGACCGGATTCGTCGGACTTCGGTGCGCTGGCTGGGGGTGGGCCATTCGGCGGCGCCCCCGAGAAGTCGGCTTGCTCGTGATCGGGTGGTGGGTGCGTTGACGGCCGGTTGTTGGGTGGTGGGTCGGTTTGTGGTGGTTGGAGTTGAGGTTTGCCGTTGGGTCCGATGGTGATGGTTCGATGGTGCTGGTGGAGGTGTCGGTGGCAGGGTTCGCACAGCAGGGCGAGGTTGTCGATTTCTGTGAGTCCGCCGTGTTCGTGGTGGCAGATGTGGTGGGCTTGAGTGTGCTCGCAGGTGAGCTGGCAGCCGATGCAGCCTTGATCGCGTGCGGCGAGCACTAGGCGCTGAGCGTCGCTGGCGTTGCGGCTGCGTCCCAGAGCAAGCTGTTTCCAGTCGGCGCTGAAGACCGCCGGCAGCACTTTCGCGTCCACAGCATGCTCGGCGAGCAGGCGTGCTGACAGCGGCGTGCCGTCGTCCAGACGCGGGCGGGCGAGCTTGCTGTCGACGAGGTCGTAGTCGGCGATGACCATCAACGTGGTGTTGGTTCGCCGTGTCGGCGACTCGCCCGCGATCAGGTTCGCGACGGCATCCGCAGTCAGCTGCGCACGCGTCAGAGCCGCGTCGTTGCCTCCGAGGCAGTCGCCGTCACCAGCCGTGCCTGCGTCGACGCGGTTGGTGTGCTGGCGGTTTCGTGCTGTGCGCACGGCGGCTTGGAGCGCGACCGACACGTGACGGCCGGTGATTGCGTCGAACTTTGCCCGTAGCACCCACATGCCGTCGTCGCCGCGATGCATCGACCCGCGGCGCTGCTCGCGCTGCAAAGCCATCTCCACATCCACTGGCGACAGCCCCTTGGCGGCAGCCTCGGCCGCAAGATCGTCCCACACTTGCTGACTCTGGTAGGCGAACGGATGTCGCGCCACCACATCCGACGGGTACGCCCGGCACAGCTCCAAGAAATCTGACTCGCTGCGACGATGAGGCTTTGGCGCCTCACGAGCGATCACACGGGCATGAGACACCGTCACGTCGCCGGTCTGCAACGCCTTGATCGTGTCTGTCAGGCCTTCGGCAGCGAGCGTCTCGCCCAACCGGGCCTCGCTGCGCGCCTGCGAACAGTTCAGCCGGGCTTGGTCTCGCAGCACATACGCCGCACTCTGCGCGCCATTGCGCGTCGCGAACTCACTCACCACCGCCAAGTAGCGGCCTTCCACCCGAGCACGCTCGGCTGCCAGCTGTACCATCAGCGCCTTCAGCGCACCGTCTGCGAGCGAAGACAGGTCTGCGCCCTCAGCACCGCGTGCGCCGACATCACAGCAGATGCGAGGCGGCGAACCGGCTGCGCCGCCGCTGGGAGCGGTCGCATCAGCAGTCCGACCGAACGGCCCGCCGCTCCATGTCGTCGACTCGCTCGGCCACGCCGGCTCAGCCACGGGCCACACCGGCGTCGTGCGGAATGCGCTGTGGCCGTCGGCGAACCCGTCTTCATCAATGGCCACGTCGGCGCCAGGAGCAGGCTCGCGGAGCAGTTCGCTGAACATGAGACCAGTATACATACGTTCATTTGCAAACACAAACATCTACGCAAACATCCAGTAGAGGAATGGCGAGGCAGTGGCACCGGACGTTCAACGACAACCGCAGACACGCCGCGTCCGACGAGATCTGGGCGCCGCGTCCGGCTAGATCTGCGCGGCGCGTCCGGCTAGATCTGCGCGGCGCGGCTGGCAGCGCCGAATCATCGCGCCGACCCCCCCCCCCCCCCCCTACCATCGCAGGCTCTCGATCCGGCAGCTGCTCGCCACAGCGTCTACGCCCCCCCCCCCCCGACGCGCTGACCCCCGCTACCATCGCAGGCGCCTTCGGTCTGGCTTGCAACTGGGCTGTGGGACTCAGCAGAGGGAGCACACCATGACGGCGCGGGCGCGTGGATGAGTTCCTGATCGATCGGGTGCCGCGGACATGGCAGACGCGGGCCAAGTTGCCGCAGTCGCTGGTGCCGGCGGACATGTTCGTGCAAGAAGTCCCCAACGGGCTGGAGGTGGTGCTCGCTCGTGCCCAGCGATTGCCGTCGAACGCGGACCTGCGGGCGGCGTGGTCCGCTCGCAAGGATGGGCGGCACCCCCCAGTGCTGCTCGTGGCGTCGTATCCGACGGCCGACGGGACTCGGGTGGCGCTGTGCGGTCCGACGGGCGACAAGCCAGTGGTGTACACCGACGTCGAGGTCTCTCAAGCGGAACGCCTTGCCGATGCTGCGCTGAGCGAGCCGAGCCACCACGCAGCGACTCGCCTGCTGATGGCCGCGCTGCCGGAGATGCACTCGCCGTTTCCCGGTCTGCGCAACACCGGCCTGCTGGCAAGCCAAGAACTCAAGTCCGGAGTGCCACTACGCCGAGATTGGGCAACAGCGTGCAAGCAGGCCGCGCCGCTGCTGGCATGTCGGGGTCGAGCGCTCGTCGAGGCACTCGGCTTCGAGGTCGAGACGCTGTCCATCAACGCTTCGGTGCTGACGGTTGCCGGCCGGCGTGAGGCCGTCGCCGTGTTCTGCGACGACAACGAGCCGTTCGAGGCACCTTCGGGCCGATTCGACAACACCTCGCCGGTGTCGCGAGCGCTGGCGCTGGCGGACCGCGAGCACCTGGACTGGGTGGTGCTCACTCGCGCATCGGAGATACGTCTGTACTCGGCACGCCCCGAAGTCGGCGTCGGACGCAAGGGTCGGGCCGAGACGTTCGTGGAACTGAACCTCGCGCTGACTCAGACCGACCAAGCGGGCTATCTCCAGCTGCTGTTCTCGGCGAAGGCGCTGGGCCCCGGCGGGTCGCTGCACGACGTCCTCAGTGACTCCGAGCGTTACGCAGCAGACCTCGCTGCTCGGCTGCGAGAGCGCATCTACCACCAGACCGTCCCCGCGCTGGCCCGGGCAGTGGCCGCCCGACTCACGAGCGGGCGCGGCGACAACACCGTCAGCGAGACAGACTTCGACCATGCGTACGAGCAAGTCATGGTCATCTTGTTCCGCCTGCTGTTCGTGGCCTACGCCGAAGATCGGGACCTGCTGCCCTTCCGAACGAATGACACCTACGCCAGCCATTCGCAGACACGCATCGCGCAGCGCCTCGCCAAACGATCACGCCGACGCACCAGCGTGGCGGTCGCCGGCGGCGCTGCCGGCATCGGCACTGTCAGAGGCGACTCAGGCATCGACAGCACGAGCACTGGCTGGTGGGACGAGGTCAAGCTGTTGTGGCGCGCCGTCAACCGCGGCAACCCCGACTGGAGCGTTCCCGCCTACAACGGTGGGCTGTTCTCCGACGATCAGTACATCAGCCCGGCGGGCGCAGCAATCGAACGGCTCGAGCTGACCAACGCCGAGTTCGAGCCAGCGCTCGCTGCAGCACTCGTCGACGAAGGCCCAGACGGCGTCATCGGCCCGATCGACTTCCGGTCGCTGTCGGTGCGCGAGTTCGGCACCATCTACGAAGGCTTGCTCGAATCGAAACTGTCGGTGGCGCCCGACGACTTGGTCGTGAAGCGCATCAAGGGCGCAGACCAGTACCTGCCTGCAACTGCCGCTGACCCCGACGAGGCCGTGGCGGTGCGCGCCGGGGAGGTGTACTTCCACAACCGTTCCGGCGTGCGCAAATCCACCGGCTCGTACTTCACGAAGCCGTTCGCTGTGGAGCATCTGCTGGATCACGCACTCGAACCGGCGCTGGACGCTCACCTCGACCGACTGGACCACCTGCGCGAAGCCGGCGACGATGCCGCTGTTGCCGAGACCTTCTTCGACTTCCGATGTGCCGATATCGCCATGGGTTCCGGGCACTTCCTGGTCGCGGCGCTCGACCGCATCGAATCGAAGCTGGCGGGCTGGCTCTCGCTGCATCCGGTGCCGGCGATCACCGCCGAGCTCGACAGGCTGAGCCGAACGGCGCTCGCTGCACTGAGCGAACCCGACCACAACCGCGGCGAACAAGCCGTCGCAGCGCGCGGCAGCAGCGACCCCGGCGCCAGCGTCGAGGCCAGCTCGCTGCTGCGGCGCCAGATCGCGCGGCACTGCATCTACGGCGTCGACAAGAACAAGGTCGCGGTGGAACTCACTCGGTGTGCCATCTGGATTCACACCTTCGTGGCCGGCTTGCCGTTGTCGTTCTTGGACCACAACTTGATCCACGGCGACAGCCTCACCGGCGTCGGCAGTCTCGACGATGCCGTTGCCGCATTGGAACCCAGCACCGACGCGCAAACGCCGAGCTTGTTCCGGGACCAGCTGACGGCGCTGCTCGGGTCTGCCGAGGACGCTCTGCGCCGACTGGCCCAGACGTCCGATGCCACCAAGCGAGAGATCAAGGATGCGCGAGACGCCCACGCCGACGCCCACCGCGCCGTGAGCGGTGCGAGGGCGGTGTTCGACGTGGTCACTGCGCACCGGGCCGGCACCGGCTCACTGCCAGAGAATCTCAATCCTGCAGTGTTCTCGCGGTTGGCCGAGAGCGCCGAGGTTCGAGAGCACATTGAGCGCCTACGGCCAGTGCATCTTCCCGCAGCGTTCCCCGAAGTCTTCCTGCGAGACAATCCCGGCTTCGACTGCCTCCTCGGCAACCCACCGTGGGAGAAAGTGGTCGTAGACCGCGAAGTCTGGTGGGGCATGCACTTGCCCGGAGTGCGGTCGCTGCCGGTAGCGCGCCGCCGTGCCCGCATTGACGCGCTCGAATCCCAACGGCCGGACTTGGCCGAGGAGTTCGAGCGAGAGCATCAACGTGCCGAGGCGCTCAAGCACATTCTCCGCTCCACCTTCTCCAGATTGGGTTCGGGCCAGACAGACCTCTACAAGGCGTTCGCGTGGGCGAACCTCGCGCTGTGCCGCTTGGGGGGGACCCTCGGCATTGTGCTGCCGCGATCTGCAGTCGCTGACGCCGGCATGGCGAATTGGCGGCGCGAAGTCGTCGGCGTAAACGGGGCATCAATTTTACAGGACAGGACAGGACAGGACAGGACAGGACAGGACAGGACAGGACAGGACAGGACAGGACAGGACAGGACAGGACAGGACAGGACAGGACAGGACAGGACAGGACAGGACAGGACAGCCGCCACTATCTCGACGGTCATCAATCACAAGGGCTGGGTGTTCGACGGAGTCCATCACTCCTACACGGTGGTGCTCGCAGTCGTCAGGCGAACCTCAGCGCGGCCAGCTGCCTCAACACCAAGCAGTGGGCGTTCGACGGTCTCGACGCCAGGTACACGGTCGCGCTGCTCGCCGTCCACAGGCCTGCACCGCAGTCCGAACCTTGGGGGTGGCTTTGACGACACATCCGGCATTGAAGGCGACGAACCGTTCGTAGCCATCTACCCGGGTCCGGCGCGATCGCTTGATCACTTCAGGGAACTCGTCGACGGCAAACCAGAACTCGTTCCGGTTGCCGAGCTAGAGCGCTGGTCTAACTCGGCCGCGTTCCCGCAAATCCCCAGTCGAGCGGCGTTTCGCGTGTGGCGGCGCATGAAGCGTCATCCGCGCTTCGACGGCGGCTCGCCGCCCGGCGTTTCTGCTGAGACCGCCCCCCCCCCCCCGCGCGATGGCGGTTCCGCCCGATTCAGGGCGACTACAACGCCACCACAGACCGGCACCGATTCATCAACGACGACGGACGCCGAGCTTCCGTCCGGTCGCAGAATTCCACGCAACGCACGACCGTCACCGATTCGTGAACGACGATGGAGCTTCCGCCCAGTACGCGAGTTCGATGCGACCAATGACCGGCACCTGTTCCTCCGAGATGACGGCGCAGCGGCAGCATGTTCCGAGATTGCCGGTGATGAGTGACATCTGGCCCGTCTACAAGGGGTCGTCATTCAATCTCTGGACGCCGGACACGGGTACCTACTACGACAGCGCTGACTCTGACGAGATGATCGAATATCTGCAGGAATGACGACTCGAACAGCGCTCGAAGCGCAAGTCAGCGTTCGCCGAGCAGAATCACTCTATCACGAATGAACTACAGACGCTGTCATGTCTGCATCCCCGTATCGCATTTCGCAACGTCACCCGGGCATCCGATACCCGTTCACTCATCGTCTCACTCATTCCCGGGAAATGTGTCATCACCAATCACGCGCCTTATTTGCTCAGAATCGCCGGCACACCTTCGGACGAAGCACTCGTGCTCGGCTTGCTGTCTTCCATGCCGTGTGATTGGCAAGTTCGACGCACTGTCGAATTGAACATGACGTTCGAGCAGCTGAATCTGCTCACGATTCCGGACCCGGGGGCGGGCGATCCTGTTCGAGACCGCGTGGCAGAGATTTCGGGGCGTCTTGCTGCGGTGGACGAGCGCTTTGCGGACTGGGCTGCTGAGGTCGGCGTGCCGGTGGGCTCGGCGAACGACGAGACGACCAAGCACGACCTCATCTGCGAGCTCGACGCCTGCGTGGCGCTGCTCTACGGCCTCGACGAAGACGACTTGGAGGTCATCTACACCACCTTCGACGAGAAGCGTCCGGACCGCTACCTCGACCGCCTCGCTGCGGTCCGAACACACTTTCGGCGGTGGCGTGACCACGCCTGAGAAACCGGAGATTGCGCTCAACCGGGGCGGCCAGACGGTCGCCGGGGCGCTCAACGCGTTCATCACCCACGCCGCTACCGACTTCGTCAGCGGCGCCGCAGTAGACATCGCGACGGCGTACTTCAACCTGGGCGGCTACTCCCTGCTGGCCGACGCGCTGGACCATGCCTCGGGCGTGCGGCTGCTGCTCGGCGCGGAGCCGCAGCCGCCGGAGCAGCGGCGCCGAGCGCTGCGCACCGAACCTCGCCAGGCTGATCGGGCCCGTCGAGCACGCATGCGCAGCGCGCTCGACGGCCAAGAGCAGCACCTGCGCTTCGACCGCGACAACCTCGGCTTCACGCTGGAGGCCGAGGCCACTGCACGCCGACTGGTCGCTTGGCTGGACGACCCCAGGGTGCAGGTGCGGCGCCTTGAGGGCCGGTTTCTGCACGGCAAGGCGTTTCTGGTCGGGCACCGTTCGCACGGCGTGGTTGCCGGATCGTCCAACTTCACCCACGCAGGGCTCGCCACCAACCTGGAGCTGAACCTCGGGAACTATGCGCCGACCGTGGTGGGCCAAGTGCAGGACTGGTTCGACGAGCTGTGGGCCGAGGCCGCCGACTACGACCTCGCCGCGCTGTTCCGCGCCGGCTTCGAGGAGCATTCGCCCTACCTCGTGTACCTGCGGATGCTGTGGGAGCGCTACGGCGCCGAGGTGTACGACGAAGCAGCGGCGGAAGACGCCACGGCCATCCATCTCACCGGGTTCCAGAACGACGGCCTGTGGCGGGCCCGACGCGTCCTCCAAGAACGGCATGGCGTGCTGATCGCGGATGAGGTCGGGCTCGGCAAGACGTTCCTCGCCGGCGCGCTGATTGAAGACGCGACCATGGGCCGTCGCCAACGGGTGCTGGTGGTCGCTCCGGCCACCTTGCGAGACGGGCCGTGGCGAGCGTTCATGCACGAGCACAACCTGCCCATGGAGCTGGTGTCGTTCGAGGACCTCACCGGCGACTCTCGACTCAACCCCGACCATGCCGCTGGCACGAAGCTCGCTGCGCGGGACATCAACGACTACGCCATGGTGGTGGTCGACGAGGCGCACAACCTGCGCAACCCGTCCACCCAGCGGGCGCAGGCACTGCGGCGGCTGCTGGCAGGCTCGCCGCCCAAGCAGCTGGTGATGCTGACGGCCACGCCGGTCAACAACAGCCTGTGGGACTTGTACCACCTGCTGGGCTACTTCCTGCGGAACGACGGTGCGTTCGCCGATGCCGGCATCCGATCCCTGCGGGACCACTTCGCTCACGCCGTGGCGATGAACCCCGACGACCTCACGCCTGAGCATCTCTTCGACGTGCTCGACGCGGTGGCGGTGCGCCGCACTCGCTCGTTCGTGAAGCGCTTCTATCCCAATGACACCATCCGCACGGGCGGCGCCGACACACCCATCGTGTTCCCGACGCCGCGGGTCCACAAGGTGGTCTACGACCTCGACGCCGTGCTGCGGGACTTCTTCGACCGCTTCGCTGCGGCGCTCGACACAGACAGCAGTTCTGCGCAGGCGGGTGTGCTGACCCTGGCCCGCTACACACCCTCGCGGTATCGGCTCGACGGCGACGTCGATGCGTACGAGACCCAGCTGGCCGGCTTGCTGCGCTCCATGCTGCTCAAGCGGTTCGAATCCTCGCCGCATGCGTTCGCCGAGAGCTGCCACCGCATGGCAGCGAGCCACGATGCGTTCTTGGGCCTGCTGGAGCGCGGGCGGGTCGGCACCGGCGAGGCGCTGGCGGACTGGATGGCCACCGACAGCGACGACATGGACAACAAGGACCATGACTCGTTCTCGGATCACCTCTTGGCGACGAGCCATGACGCTGCGGGCTACGACGTCGACCGCCTGCGAGCCGATGCAGCCCGCGATAGCGACCTCCTGCGAGGTTTCGAGGCTGAGGCCCGCACGGTCCGCCAGGCCGACGATCCGAACCTGGCGGCACTGGTGGATGAGCTGGCCGACATCGCAGCCGAAGCCGAAGCCGAGGGCATCGGTGCCGATGACACGCGGGACCGCCGCAAGGTGCTCATCTTCAGCTACTACGCCGACACGGTGGACTGGATCGTCGAACATCTCGAGAACGCCGTGCAGTCCGACGAGCGCCTGGCCGTCTACCGGGGACGGATCGAGTCGATCACCGGCAGCGGCGGTTCGGACGACAAGCGCTCGGTGCTGTGGGGCTTCGCTCCCCGCACGACCGACGCGCCCCACGGCGAAGACGCTGATCGGTACGACATCGTGGTGGCCACCGACGTGCTGGCCGAAGGGGTGAATCTCCAGCAGGCCCGTCACATCGTCAACTACGACCTGCCGTGGAATCCGATGCGGCTGGTGCAACGCCATGGGCGCATCGACCGCATCGGCTCGCCGCACCGCGAGGTGCATCTACGCTGCGTCTTCCCCGACAGCCGTCTCGACGACCTGCTCGGGCTGGAGGAACGCCTGCACCGCAGGATCGCCCAAGCAGCCGCCACCGTCGGCGTGGGCGACGTCCTGCCTGACCAAGGCGCCAGTTCGGACGTGAACTTCACCGAGTCTCGTGAAGAGATCGAACTACTGCGCAACGAGGATCCTGGCTTGTTCGAGCGGGGCGGCACCGAGCGAGGGACACTGTCTGGTGAGGAGTTCCGCCAAGAGCTGCGCCAGGCGATGGAGGACGGTGGCTTAGCCGGCCAGATCGAGTCGCTGCCGTGGAAGTCCGGCTCGGGGATGTCGGCGGCTGTCGGCGGCCGGCGCGGCTACGTGTTCTGCGCCCGCATCGGCGATCATCCTGCGCCACTGTTCCGCTTCGTGCCGCGGGGCGCGCTGGTTGCACGAGACGAGCCTGTTTCGGGGGACGGGCCTGGGGCTCAGGCTGCTGAAGCGCAGAAGGTGGTGGACGAGACGCTGGCGTGCCTGCACCTCGCCCGCCCGCCGAGCGGCTTCGAGACGCCGCGACGCCTCAGCGACGACGATGCACGGCGTGCCTTCGAGGCTTGGGAGGTCGCCCGTGCCGACATCGTCGAGAAGTGGAACTACCTGGCCGACGGTGCGAACCTGCAGCCGCGCGTGGCGCCCCGCTTGGCGCGTGTTGCCGCTGTGGTGCGCGAGCACCCGCCGCCCGGCATGACACAGGACGACGTGGACAAGGCCGTCGACACCATCTGCGCGCCCTACCCCGAGCGCACCATTCGCACGCTCGCGGCAGCTCTCGCCAGCTCCGATGACCCTGCCCGCCAAGCCGAACTCGTGTTGAGGGTGATTCGAGACCTCGGCTTGGCGCCGTTCGTGCCGCCCGACCCGCTCCCCGAGATCACCGGCGACGACGTCTACTGCGTCACGTGGCTCGCCTTGGTGTGATCGCGCGACGAGCCTGGCCGCGAACCGGGCCGCGTCAACTGGATTTCATGGCAAGAGCGTGGACAGCCGGGCTTGACTTCTTCGCCCTTGTTTCTTCACCGCCAGCGCGTCTTCATTGCCACCGGTGTGTCAACGGCCTTGTCGTGTCGACCTCGGCAGCCGCGTTGCGCACGGAGCCTGCGCGCAACGGCTACCGATCCGCATACGGGTCCGCGGCGTTCAGCGGGGGGCGGTTGCTGCGAATCTGCTGCCAGATGTCTGTGAGCTCGGCTGACGGTCGGTAGCGACGACCCCGCTTCTCGCCGGCTGGCATAAGCAGGCCCGCCTTGGTCATGGCCTGTAGATCGCGGGATGCCATGCCGGTGCTGATCGGCTCACCGTCGGCTGTTTCGGTTCGCACGAGATACAGCGCTCTTCGCACCATCCACCCGCGGGCGGCATCGCACAAGGTGCCGACTGCTCGCTCGGGCACGCTGCGCTGCTGGGCGAGCTGACTGCACGCGTCCCACAGGCTCTCGAAGTCTCGAATGCGCTGAAGCACGGTGCGGGCTTGGCGAAAGTGCGCCGTCAAGCAGAACTGAATCCATGAGCGCGCACTGTGCTGCGGTGACCAGCGGCCGCCGGTAACAGCGTTCAGGGCTGCGTAGTACTGCAGCGTGTTGCGTCCGAGGTATTCCTCGATGCTGAGGAACTCCGACGCCAGCGGGTCGCCGTTTCGGCTTGCTGCGGCGGCGAGGACGAGGGTTTGCACGCAGCGCGCCATCCGGCCGTTGCCGTCGCTGAACGGGTGGATCAGCACCAAGTTGAGGTGCGCCATCGCCGCGGCGACCATCGCGGGCACTTCGGCGTCGTTGGCGAGGCGGCTGCACTGCTCGAAGAAGTCGTCGAGCAGCGGTTCGAGGACGTGGCGATCGGGAGCGTCGTAGACGGACTCGCCGTCGGCATCGGCAACCCAGATCGCACCCGGTCGCAGCTGGCCAGGGTTGCGGGCGATGTCGTGCTTGATCATCATGAAGTGCAGCGACCTCAGGGTGGACAGGTCGAGCGGTGGTTGGAATGGCCTGGGTGCCGCTGGGTGCTGCGGCTCAAGTGGCGGGTCGGGCGCGGGGCGGATCCGAGGCTGGTTTGGCCCATGCTCGCCCGGGGCTCGGGCGACTGCGCCATGAGCGCGGTCGGGTGGCGACACCCCGGCAGCCAGTTGCAGCGCGTACGTCATCGCATCGCGGTAGCCGGAGATTGCGCGGATCGTGTCGCCCGGCAGGTCGGCCGACAGCTCACCTTGGTCGATGACCGCAGCAGCATCCTCGACGCTGGCGTGGTAGCCCTCGATGGAGTTCGAGCCCTGCACGGCGCGCGCGAACTGCGTTCGTCTGAGGGTGCCGTACCAGCGCCGTCGCATGCGCAAGTACGGCCGAAGCTGCTCGCGCAGCTGCTCTATCTCGCCGATGACCGCCGTGTCGGCGGCGGTGGTCGGTGGCGCTTCGTAGATCACACCATTCAAGCTATCAATCTTATCGTCATATTACGACAATTATTAATTGTCGTAATATGACGAGATAATCCCACCTAATGCGCGAACCCACGCTGCCTGCGGCGCGTCGACCCAGCCGCCTCGTAGACGTAGGCCGACACCAGCTCACAGCCAGCCTGCGAGTGCCGTTCTCGCGGTCAGCTCAGCAGGTGAAGGGCCGACCCCAGCTCCCAACCGGTCCGCTGGCATCGCTCGCGTGCTGTGCGCCGCAGGCGAATCAGCCGTTGGCGTGACCAGCGAAGGTTCGCTCGCCGTGTGGACAGCCGCCAAAGCCCAAGCAACGCTGAAGCGGGTGCGTCGCCCGGGTCACTACCAATAGCGAACAGGCTCAGGCTCGGGCCTCAGTGTCGGTCTCGGTGTCAGCGTCAGCGTCGGCGATGAGGAACATCATCGAGGCCTCACAGGCCACCTGGCCATCAACCGTGGCTGTACCGGCGGCTCGGCCTGCTCTGGTCGAGAGGCGGTCGATGGTGGACTCCAGGCGCAGCGTGTCGCCCGGGATGACTTGGCGGCGAAAGCGCGCCTTGTCGATGCCGCCGAACAGCGCCAGCTTGCCTTCGAGCGACGACGCCGAGGCCGCAGCGAGACCGGCCGTCTGCGCCAGCGCTTCGACCATCAACACGCCCGGCAGCGTCGGCCTGCCGGGGAAGTGGCCAGCGAAGAAATCCTCCTCGCCGCTCAGATGCCACAGCGCAACGCAGCGCTCGCCGGGGTCCAGCTCCGCGATCTCGTCGACCAGCAGAAACGGCGCCCGATGCGGCAACAACTCAGACGGCCGCGGCAACACAACTCCGCTCGGCCCTACGTCCACGGCACCCGTTCCTCGCAGACCGCCAGCAGCGTGGCGCGATCATGCAACACATCAACCGGCACAGGCGGCAGGCCTCCCTCCATGGCAGCCTCCGCTGCCGGCGGCCGTCACTGTAGGCACCGCCTGTAACGCGTGCGCGGACTGCGCCGCCCAGATGAGCTGTGCTGCTGCGGTCCGTGTGAGGCCGTGACGCGTGCGCGGACTGCGCCGCCACCAGCGCAGCTGCGTTCGAGGTGTTGGCCGCGCAGACCGAGCAACTTGGGCGAGACCGGGCTGCTGCGCGGACCAGCCGACGGCGACACGCCTGCGATCGTGTCACACCCCTTCCCTACCTTCGGGCTCATGGAGATCGACGACGTCCGCAGCGACGACCGCGCTGCCGGCATGCGAAGCGGGGGCCACGCTGCGCAACCGAATGAGCCGAGCCGCGCCGAACCTCTGGGCAGGCCAACCGAGGGCCATGCTCCGACGAACGTGTCACACCCCCTGCCTACGGTTGCTTCCATGGCTATCGGTGACGACGTCGGGGCCCGTGGCGGCAACAGGCACCCTGGCGGCGACCGCGCGGCAGGAGTTGTGGCATCCGATACGGCTGATGTGCTGCCGGATGCGTGGCTGGGTGTCGAGGTGTCTGGACTGTGTGATGCGGGGCTGCAGGCGCGGCTGGCGCAGGTCGGACGCGCCCGGTCGCAGCTTGCCGCGGTCGAGGCTGCTGCGCTGCGCGAGATCATCCGCCGCGACGGCGAGGCCGCTGCTGCGCACACTGCGGTGAACGTGCTGTCGGTGTCGGGCCGCGCAGCTCGCAGCGACGTCAAGACCGCAGTCGCGCTCGGCGGGCTGGCCACGACCCGTGACGCGCTGGTGTCGGGCGCAGTTCCGGCCGGGCACGCACGACTGATCGCTGACGCTGCGGGTGAGGTTCCGGTTAACGAGCAGTTCCTGGTGGAGCGTGCGAGGGTGCAGGGTCATGACGAGTTCCGTCGCACCGTGGCCCGCCATGTCGCTGTTCGCAGCGGCGACGACGGCGCGTCGCTGCTGGAGCGGCAGCGCAGTCAGCGTTGCGCGCGGGTGTTCACCAACCGCGAGACCGGCATGACGGTGGTCAACGGCCAGTTCGACCCGATTGTCGGCGCCCGCATCGCCGCAGCCGTCGACGCCGCGACCGGGCGCCTGTTCCGCAATGAGGATCCCCATGCGCGACGCACACCGGCGCAGCGCACCGCTGACGCTGTCGCCAAGCTGATCTGCGAACCGGACACGGCGCGGCCTGCGGGCACATCGCTGGTGCTCATCGCGGACTACGACACCCTCAACCAGCACATCGCGAATGCGCGTCTTGCGAACGGCACGCCCGTCCCGATCAGCGAGATCGCCAAGATCGCCGTCAACGCAGGGATCTTGCCCGCTATCTTCAGCACAGCCACCGGCGAGCTGCGCATGGGCAGACGCCGACGGGCCGCGACCGAACTGCAGCGCAGCGCCTTGGCAGTACGCGACCACGGCTGCGTCGGCTGCGGAGCAGCACCCGAGCTGTGCCGCGCGCATCACATCGTCGAATGGCAACACGGTGGCAACACCGACCTCGACAACCTCGTGTCAGTGTGCCACTACTGCCATCACAACAAGATTCATCACGATGGCTTCACCGTCGAACGCAGCCCCGACACCGGCCGCTACCGACTCCAGCCACCCGACAAGACGCGACCGGCAGCCACAGCACTACCGACCAACCGGGCATCACCAACATCACCCGACACCCAGCAGCCCGCAGCCGACCCGCAGCCGGCCCAGCGACTATCAACGAAACAGCCGCGAACCGACCCGCAGCCGGCCCAGCCATCCGAGCCGCCCGCAGCCGATGCCAGCCGCCGCCGGCGCCGACCAGCACCAACACCGACGACAGACCGAGAGCCCACAGCATCGCTGCCCCCAGCGACAAGCAAAGCAGCCCAACCACAGCGAAACAGCGCGCCGACTGGCGGGGCATCCCCAGCTGCGCGTCCGCCGCGCCAACCACCCGAACAACCCGAATGCCCCGCAGCAGATGCCAGCGCTGCCGCGGACACTGCGAACAGAGCGCCGCCCGAATGAACCGAAACGGCTGATGGACCAGCAAGGAAATGGACGAATTAGCTGAGTTGATGGTTGATTGGTTCGACGGCGAATGTTGGACACTTTGGCGTGCTCTAAACCTCACGTACGAGCACGCATGGTCGTGAGAGTCCAGCGAGCGATCAAGCTCAATGTTGAGCTAGATATGTCGGCCCGCACGCAGCGAAGCACGCTGCGAAGCATAGAAGACAGAAAGGGGCGCTGACATTATGGAAGGGAATGAGAGTGAGGATGAGCCGCTTGAAGCTCGGATCATTCGTGAGGATTTTGCAAGCGCATTAGATGCAATTCTGCTCTGCAAAGAGAACGAAGTTCTGTCTGAGGAGTGCATCACGAATGTCATCTACCAATCATTGTCGCCACTTATGGATACTCGGCACGGCATTGACACCATCTTTGATTTCTTTGCGGCAGTCACGGTACTCCTGATGAAGGGCAGTTTCACCGATCCTCTACTCAGAGAAGAGTATCAGTCGTCGATGATGACTATGATTGGCAACTACTGTGTGCAGTTTCATGGACCGCTGATGCCCCCAATTCACCAAACCGAAGAAGAAGTCTGACAGAAAAGGCTGGTGATAGCCCACATGTTGTCCGGCTTCCGTTGCCCTCAACTCGCTATGGCAACCGTAGTCGTGGGTCTATCGTACGGCACGAGATGCACGAGAGCGGAGCTGCGGCGGTCGGAACCCGAGGGTCAGTCACTACCGAAGGTGCTGCGCTGGTAGGCCACGACGCTGGCGATCTCGGCATCGGTGAGCAGGCCGCCGAACGGTGGCATCGTTCCTCGCCCGCTCCACACCACCGACAGATGATCGCTGACGCTCAACCGCTCGCTGACACCTTCGAGCGCTGCCCCCACACCACCGCTGCCGTCGCTGCCGTGACAGACCGAGCAGCTGTCGGCGAAAACCTCGCTGCCGAGTCCCACATCGGCTTGCGCATAGGCATCCTGCAAGCGCGCTAGATCGGCTTCAGACGCATCGCCGGCACCACAGCCTGCGACGCCGAATGCTGCGCCGAGCACCAGCGCAAGCGCAGCCCGAGCACGGCGCTTCACATCGGAGCATTGGCTCACGCGGTCACCCGCTCGGTACCGACGCCGGTGTAGCGGCTCGGCGGCTCGTGCCAGCGACGCGACACCCAGCCGGCATCGCGGTAGTGGGCGTGGAAGTGATCGGGTATCTGGCGCATGACCCGATCCACGGTTCCGCCTGCGGGTCCGAATCGCTGCTCGCCCGCCTCGACCAGCCGAGCCAGCATCGCAGCCGCCTCGTCGTGCGACGGCTGCGTGCCGTGCCGCTTCCAGACCACCATGGGCGTGGCGCAGATTTCGCAGTCGGCAACCCAGCACAGCTCGTCCTCGAAGTACCAGTGGGTGAAGCGCGCCGCCTCGCACAGCTCACAGTCCGGATCGAACCGCATCCGAGCAGTATCCGAGCGCGTCTGAGCTGCATGGCCAGGATCGACTGAACTCACCGGTCAGCCGCGATCCAGCGCCGTCCGGTACGCGGCCACGAGCTCGCCCACCGCTTCAGGCCCAGCGGACATCAAGGTCCGGACGACAGCGGAGCCGATGACCACGCCATCGGCTACTGCACACGCTTCCACAGCGTGCGACGGCGAACCGATGCCCACGCCCGTCAGCACCGGTCGGTCGGTGAGCGCCACGCAGCGCGCAGCCAGCTCCGTTGCCGTGCTGGCGAGCGACGAGCGCTCTCCGGTCACGCCGAGCAGCCCAATCGCATACACGAAGCCGCGCGACGCCTCACACAAAGACGCCAGCCGATGCTCTGGCGTGGTGGGAGCAGCCAACAGCACTGCCTCGACGCCTGCGGCAGCCGCCACCTCGAGCCACGGACCCGCCTCCACGAACGGCAGATCAGGCAGGATCGCACCCGAGACGCCGGCGTCCGCCAGTGCCGCAGCGAACCGCTCGTGGCCTTGGCGGTGACAGAGGTTGTAGTAGGTCATCACGGCGTGAGGCACGCCCGAATCGAGGCCTCGTGCTTGCTCCAGCACAGACGCCGGCGTCGCACCCTGCTCCAAAGCGGCAGTCGAAGCCCGCTGGATGACCGGCCCGTCCATCACGGGATCCGAGAACGGAATACCGATCTCGATGGCGTCCGCGCCAGCCGCCGCGGCCGCTTCCACGGCACGCTCCCAGCCCGCGTAGCCGCCGGTGACGTAGGGCACCAGCAGCTTCGCCCCAGCGCCACGCCGCTCGCGCAGCCGAGCTTCGAGCGCGCCGTTCACGGCTGCCCGCCACGTCGTGCCAGGTCGCCCTCAGCGGTCGTGCAGACATCCGCGCAGGTGTGCATGCCGGGCACGTTCATCATTCGGTCGCGTTCCTCGACGGCACGGCCCGAGGGTTCAGCAACGCGCAGTTGCGGCGCCCAATCACATCGTGCAAGCTACTTGCACGATGCGCGCACGGTACGAGCCATCAACACGATTCCAGCTACGCCCCTACCAAGCGCAGTTGCTCGCCGACGTGGAAGCCGCTTTCAACGCAGGCGCTCGACGAGTGATGATGCAACTGCCCACCGGTGCAGGCAAGACCGTCGTAGCCGGCGAGCTATTGGCCAACGCACAGCGAAACGACCCGTATGCGGCGCACATCTGGCTCACCCATCGTGACATCCTACGCCAGCAGACATCAGCATCACTACAGCGTAATGGCCTCAGAACCTTCGACGCATCGTTGCTCCCGACAGCCACCCGCCGATGCCAATCCGGCACAGTCACGATCTGCTCAACCGCTGCGAAGACACTGCCACCGATATCGCGAGGCACGCGGGCCGGTGTGATGATCGTCGACGAGGCACACCATTCTGTAGCCAAAACATGGAAGTCCAAGATTGAAGCGTGGCCTAGCCGAGTGCTCGGCATTACGGCGACGCCGTGGCGGATGAGTGATACAGAAGGATTCGATCACCTCTATCAAGCGTTGGTACAAGGGCCTGAAATCGCCGATCTGCAATGCGGTCACGAACCGGCCTTGGCGCGCGCAGAGGTGGTGTACCCGGCTGGAATCAGTTTTGACCGTAACCGGCTACAGGTTAGCCAACTCGGCGATTACACGGTATCTTCGGTCGCAGCGGAGCAGCGACGACTCTTGCGCCTGCATTCGGCCGCAGACTGGCACCGTGTCGCAGCCACGAGTGCTGGGCGAGATCCGAACCATACACGGACACTCTGGTACTGTGCTTCTGTAGCTGCCGCAGAGGATTTAGCGTCACGCCTGATGACAGCAGGCGAGCCAGCAACGGCTGTCACAGCGGACACACCAATACGGGAACGGCAGAAGGCCATCGGCATGCTGCAACACGGAAAGTTAAGGCATGTCGTATCGTGTGAGGTGTTCACGGAAGGTCTGGACGTTCCCAATGTGGATGTCGCCGTGATCTTGAGGCCGACAACGAGTCTCGTATTGCATCTGCAGATGATTGGAAGAACACTGAGGCCTCCCGGTCCAGTTCTGATACTAGACGCAGCTAGGAATACCAAGACGCACGGGTTGCCGTGTCAACCGCGTGCTTGGTCACTCCTTCCTCGTCGCAGACAAGAAAGACTAACGTCTACCGAAAAGGCTTGGCACGTGAACTGCATCAGCCTTTGTAGTGCACGGTTTCCAGTTGGCTGCAATCGCTGTCCAAAATGTAACCATTGGCAACGGAAGCAATGCAGGTCTTGTGGCAGGACACGCCGTCTGAATAAGTTTGCAAAATCGGATTCAATATTACGTAGACTTAGCGGGGATCATCGCAAGCGCCGCGAAGATGAATGCTTCGACTGCAAAATCGATGGGAAAAAGACATTTGTCGCGGTAACCTCAACGAATGCACGACAGCATGATCAACAATCTAGCGGTTCTTCGGTCCTGTCACCACAGAAGAAGCTGCGAAATCAACTGGCGGACTGGTTGAATAATGGTGAACGGGTAACGTATGTGAATGAAGACCACCAAGTTGCGCGATGGCACTTGTCAAAATCGGGAACTCCGACAGTACACATACGCACCGAGCAAGGCTGGGGAACGCTCGTGGTCACCAAGAAAGGGAATCAACTCCTGAAGGTACAGGGGACTCATGAGTGGCAAGACCTCGGCCCGCTGACACACAACGAGATGCGGACTACGCCAAAGCAAGCAGCGGCTTCGGCAGTTACCAGTTTTCGCATGCCAACATCAAGACCAACATCAAGGGAGCCGCAGGCCCGACGGACTCTTGATCCTGTTGTTCCTTCCGCTGGCGACAAATCTCGGTGGGAACTACGGGATCAACTGATCGAGCGCATCACAGGCGGTGAGCGGGTTATCGCCTACAGCGCTGGCGAGAAGATTGGCGTGTGGAAACTCTCACAGAAAGGCAACCCGCGGGTAAGCATCAACACAGCGAACGGCCCGGAGTATCTCGTCGTGACCCAGAACGGTGAGATCGTTCACAAACCGCCGCATTCCGATAAGTGGCTTCGACTTGGACCGCTGACCGAGCAGCACATGCGGTGAGCGGTCGCCGTCAGGCAAGGAAACTACCGTGGTGACCAAGCAGGGCAGACTCATTCGTCAGCGCCGAAGGTCGGGTGAATGGGTAACCGTAGGAACGCTGGCAGATTCCAACATTCGGTTTGAGAGCCTCAGAACCACGAACGCCGATAGCTCATCGGTCGGCTGAGCCGTTCGCGGCATACGCGCTCAGGCAACTGGGGCGGCGCCGGCATCGGCACCGAGCAGGCTCATCATCTGGTCGACGTCCTTGTCGCCGCGGCCGGAGAGATTCATCAGCACAATCTGACCCTGCAGGCTCGGTGCCTCGCGCACGATCCAAGCCAGCGCATGCGCACACTCCAACGCGGGGATGATGCCCTCGGCCCGACTCATCAGCGTGAACGCCGCAACCACCTCGTCGTCGGTCACGCTCGGGTACTCCGCACGGCCGATAGCTGCGAGGTAGGCGTGCTCCGGCCCCACGCCGGGATAGTCCAGCCCGGCAGAGATGGACTCGGCCTCAAGCACCTGGCCGACTTCGTCCTGCATCAGGTAGCTGACCATGCCGTGTACCACACCGTGCACACCCCGCCCGACCGCGGCGCCTCCCGCAGGCTCCACGCCCACCAGCCGAGCCTCGCCGTCGGCGAAGCCCGAGAAGATCCCAGCAGCGTTGCTGCCTCCGCCGACGCACGCCACCACCACATCCGGCGCACCGCCGGTCAGGTCCTTGCACTGCGCGGCAGCCTCGTCACCGAGGATGTGGTGGAACGTGCGCACCATCCACGGGTACGGATGCGGCCCCATCACCGAGCCCAAGCAGTAATGCGTGTCGCCAACCGTCGCCACCCAGTCGCGCAGCGCCTCGTTGACGGCGTCCTTCAGCGTGCGGCTGCCGGAAGTGACCGATTCCACCTCCGCACCGAGCAGCTGCATGCGAAACACGTTCAGCGCCTGCCGGTCCACGTCCACCGCGCCCATGTACACCTTGCAGTCCATCCCCAGCAGCGCTGCAGCGGTGGCCGTCGCCACACCGTGCTGGCCGGCACCCGTCTCGGCCACCAGCCGCCGCTTGCCCATGCGCTGGGCGAGCAGCGCCTGGCCGATGACGTTGTTGATCTTGTGCGAGCCGGTGTGGTTGAGGTCCTCACGCTTGACCAGCAGGCGCACACCGAGCCGGCGCGACAGGTTGCGGCACTCGGTCAGCGGCGAGGGTCGGCCCCCGTAGTCGCGTAGCGTGGTCTCGAACTCGGCAACGAATGCCGGGTCGGCCCACGCCTCCCGAAACGCTGCCTCCAGCTCCTCGCACGCCGCCACCAGCGTCTCAGGCACGAATCGGCCGCCGAAGTCACCGAAACGGCCATCGGGCGTCGGCTCGCCCATGACCGACCGAGGACGCTGCGAGTCGTCATGGCCAGAGTTCTCGCGGTCAGCGTTCTCGCGGCCAAAGTTCACGCGGTCAAAATTGTCGTTCAACGATGCTGCTGCCATCTCGCCCTTTGCTCGGTAGTCCTGCACAGTCGCTTGCTCAGTCGTCCTGCGCAATCGTCCTGCTCAATCGGCCAGCTCAGTCGTCGCGCCAGTCGTAGGGTGCCCCGGGCGCAGGTGCCGTCACCGTCGCTCCCCCGGACTGGCCCGTGCCCTCATACAGCGCCCCAGCCTCTTTCGCCGCCGCAATGAACTCGCGCAGCGCGAGCACGTCCTTGTGCCCAGGCTGAGACTCCACGCCCGTTGCCACATCGACACCCCACGGCCGCACCAACTCGATGGCCTGTGCCACGTTCGAAGCCCGCAGCCCACCCGCGAGCAGCAACCTCATGCCGCGATCCCTGCCGTCCAGCTGTCGCCAGTCGAAGACTCGACCGCCGCCAGGCGACGGGCCGTCCAGCAAGAGCACCGAGGCGCCGTAGTCGCGCACTCGCTCGACATGGGGATCGCCGGCCACGAATGCCTTGATGAGCCCAGGCACCCGCTCCGCGACCCAGCGGCAGTCCGCAGCCGGCTCGTTGCCGTGCAGCTGGGCGAGGCGCAACCCGGCACCGTCCATGATCTGCACCACCCGCTCAGGCAGTTCGTTGCGGAAGACACCCACCGTGACGATCCCGCCAGGCAGCCGTCGAACGATGTCGCGTGCCAGCCTCGGCGAGATCTGCCGCGGCGACCCGGACACGAAGTTGAAGCCCACAGCGTCAGCGCCCATGCCGACCGCGACAAGTGCGTCCTCTTCGTTCGTGACGCCACAGACCTTGACGAACATAGCTCTAGGTGAGGCGGTGCCCTCAGAAATCGAGGCCCTTTGCCACAGCGGGCTCCAGGAAGAACAGCTCGGGGCGAGTCGCCGTGAACTCACGGGTCGCCTTGCCGAACTCCTTCATCTGCTCGGAACCGCCGTGCGCCTCCAACGCTGCCTGGTCGCTGTATAGCTCGTAGAACCACACTACGTCGGCGTCGTTGCTGTCCTTGTGGGCGGCGTACACCTCGGTGCCCGGCTCGCCGGCCACATTGCGCATCCCGATGTCTGCGATCACGTCGAGCAGCTGATCGCGCATGCCTTCCTTGGCGGTCAGCTTGGCCAAGAGCGCTGTCTTTGCCATGTTGGTCTCCCTTGCGGTTCTGTGAACTCGTCAGTAACGGACTGGTCTCGAGCAGGCTGGTCTCGAACAGACTGATCTCGAACAGACTGATCTCGAACAGACTGATCTCGAACAGACTGGTGTCGGACTGGCCTTGAGTGGTGAGCGTAACTCCGGCGAGCAGCGCGACGGCCTCAACCCGCAAGGCACCGCACGCCCCCGGGCTCGCTCACCACAGATCGAACAGCGAGACCGCCGAACCGGATTCGGTCCACACTTCGCTGGCTGCGTCTCGCTGCACCTTGGCGAAACCGACGAATTCGTCGGCCAGCGTTCGAGCGCTCAACACCGTGCCGATGCTGGTGGCGCCGCCAGTGCTCCCGTCACTGCTGCCGCCGGTGCTGCCGTCACTGCTGCCGCCGGTGCTGCCGTCACGGCCAACCAGCCGGTCGCCGGGCGAGACGGCGCGTGAGGTCCGAAGTCGGCGAATGGTGCGGCGCCCGCCGGCGCGCGAATCGATGCGTTCCACCAGCTCCTGACCTCGGTAGCAGCCCTTCGTGAAAGATGCGGCGCGTTCTACGAGACCGGTCTCGTTCGGGATGTCGCCCGGCTGAATCTCGATACCCATGGCCGGCAGTCCGAAGGCCATGCGCAGCGCGTCGAACTCGTCCGCCGAGAGGCGCTCGGCCTCGGCCGGCACGCCGACAGCACCACTGTCAGAGCCACTGCCGGGGCGCACCAACACGTCATGGCCGCCTGCACCAGGCCAGTGCGCCGCGCGCACCAGGACTGCTCCAGCGTCGTTGTCTGAACCGTGTCCGGCGTGGTCACCCGCGCCACGACCCGCGCCGTGACCCAAACGGTCTGCCGCATCGTCGCCGGCAGCGTCTCCTGCCCCGTCACCGGCCTCGTCCCCACGCGCATCAGCCTCGGCGCTGAGCACTGTGCTTGTCGTCCCGCTTGTCATTGCGCTTGTCATCCCGCTTGTCATCCCGCTTGTCAGTACGCCAGCCGCCGCGCTGGGCATTGATGTGGCGCTCGAACCAAGGATCGAACCGGGCACCGAGGCCGCGCTCGGCATCGCTCCTCGCACGGCGTGCATCGTGCGCTGCTGCGGAGCGATCGCCACCTTCATCCTCAGCTTGAAACGCTCCAGCGAACTCGATATGGCCTCGCCGTAGCCGACATCGGTGTCGGCAAAGAATGTGTCGGCAGCGACACGGGTGATGGCAAAGGCGGCCTCGATGCGCCCACGAGGCGTCAGCAGGAACGACAGCGCGCTCTCGCCCTGCGCCAACGCGGCCACATCAGCGGAGACCTGTCCTTGCAGGTACGCCTCGGCGTCTGGCCCGCTGATCACGACGACGTCACGCGGACATGTCGCAGTGACCACCCGATCCAACGCAGTCACATCGCTCATCTGCTGCTCCTCGCTCTCCAGCCAGGCACCAGTCGCTCGACAGCGTTGTGCACCAGCGTCAATCCGACGCCGTCGTCGAGCGACATGATCGACTCCGGGTGGAACTGCACCGCAGCGACCGGCAGCACACGATGCTCGACGGCCATGACGATGTCGTCGTCGAGGCTGACTGCGGTCACTTCCAGCGAATCCGGCACCGCCGAGCGGCGGGCGTACAGCGAGTGGTAACGGCCTGCGCGGAACTCTCTGGGCAGTCCGTCCAGCAAACGCCCGCCCAGCACACGGATGGCTGACGGCTTGCCGTGCATCGGCGTTGCCAGCTGTCCCAGAGCGCCACCGAAGTGCTCCACGATGCCCTGCAGCCCCAAACAGACGCCGAACAGCGGCAGCCCAGCGGCCAGCGTGGCTTCCACGACGGCATCGATGCCGAAGTCTGCCGGTCGGCCCGGACCCGGAGAGAGCACGACGAGGTCGAACTCGCCGGCGTCGATCTCCTGGGCGGAGAAGCCGGCGCGGCGCGTCACCACCGTGGCGGCGGTCTGGCGCAGGTAGTTGGCCAGCGTGTGGACGAACGAGTCCAAGTGATCCACCAACAACACCCGCCGACGGCTGGATCGGACGGAGACCGCACCGGTGTCCGGCGCCGAGCGCGGTCGGCGGATGGCGTCGAGGAATGCAGATGCCTTCAGCTCCGTCTCGGCTTCTTCCTGCTCGGGGTCCGAATCCCACAGCAAGGTTGCGCCCACGCGGACCTCGGCATGCCCGTCGACGACACGGATGGTGCGCAGGGTGAGTCCGGTGTTCAGACTGCCGTCGAAGCCGACCTTGCCGACAGCGCCGCCGTACCACGCACGCGCCGTCCGCTCGTGCTGCTCCAGGAACATCATGGCCGCGGTCTTGGGCGCACCGGTCACCGTCACCGCCCAGGTATGGGACAAGAACGCATCGAGCGCGTCGAACCCCGGTCGCAGGCGGCCCTCGACATGGTCGACCGTGTGAATGAGCCGCGAGTACATCTCGATCTGGCGACGGCCGATCACCCTCACCGTGCCCGGAACGCAGATGCGGCTCTTGTCGTTGCGGTCCACGTCGGTACACATGGTCAGCTCGGACTCGTCCTTGGACGAATTGAGCAAGGCCAGGATCTGCGAGGCATCGTCGATGGGGTCCTGACCCCGAGCGATCGTGCCCGAGATCGGACACGTCTCGACCCGATCGCCCTCCACCCGCACGTACATCTCCGGCGACGCGCCGACCAGCCACTCCCCCGCGCCGAGATTGATGAGGAAGCCGTAGGGAGATGGATTCTGCTGCTTGAGGCGTCTGAACAGTTCCGAGGGCGGTTCAGCGCACGGCTCGCTGAACGTCTGGCTGGTCACCGCCTCGAACAGGTCTCCCCTGGCGAAGTACTCGTGCGCGGCCCGCACCCCCGCCGCATAGCCGCCGGGCTCATGGTCCCGACGTACTTCCCGTTCGAGGTCGGGTTCGAATGGCACGCGATCTCCGCCGCCGGACAAGCCGGCAGTGCTGCGCCCGTCCACTGCGAATTCGTAGCGGTGACGCTGTGCGATGCCGCTCTGATGATCCACGATCAGCAGGTCATCGGGGAGATAGAGCACCACATCGCGCTGATGAGCGGGGCGCGGCAGCGTCAGCCGGATCGGCTCGAACTGGAATGCGAGGTCGTACCCAAACGCCCCGTAGAGGCCCAGGTGCGGATCGTCGCAGGCGAACAGGTCGACGAGCGCCCGGACCACGGTGAACGTAGACGGCTGGCGGCTCCGCTCCTCCTCGGCGAAGCGTTGAGCGGGGCGCTCGATGGTGCAGGCCACCGAGCCGGCACCGTCGCCGGCCTCGTGGCGAAGGTCCGCGATACCTGCTTCGGCGCCCAGCGCGTCAAGCGCGTCATGCACCGGTTCAAGCAGGACGGCACCGCGCTCGTTCAGCGCCTGCACCCGCACCGCTTGGGCCCGGCTGGTGATGACCAACGGCGGGTCGGTGAAGCCCATGTCCCAGCGGGTGTAGCGGCCGGGATACTCATAGCTCGACGACAGCAACACGCCGCGCGCTGCGTCGAGCCGGTCGACGAGCGCGTCGATCTCGGCAGCGCCGTCCACCATGACGGCGGCGTGCGAGATGGTGACGCCCCCGTCGGATCGATGCTGCGGTGAGGTGACGGCCACGGTCGTCGTATCAGGGGGTCGTATCAGGGGTCTGGGTCAGGACTGCTGTGTCAACGGTCGGGCATCACTGGCAGGGCAGTTGCGGGCAACCCAAGCACCATCGGCACCGTCTCGGCCAACGCGGTCACCGGCGCATCACAGGTACAGGCCGGTGCTGCCGGGCTCGATGCGCGGCGCTGCGATGGCGTGTACGTCCCGTTCCCGCAGGATCAAGAAGTCATCGCCGTGAACCTCGACTTCGTGTCGGTCCTCGGGGCTGAACAGCACCCGATCGCCCTCTTGGGCGCTTCGGACGTTGGGGCCTGCACCGACGACGTGTCCCCACACAAGGCGCTTGCTCTGCTGCGCAGTGGCTGGGATCAGGATTCCGCCGCTCGAGCGCCGTTCCGAGCCGTCAGTCGGAAGCCGCACGAGCAGCCGGTCGTGCAACATCTTGATGGGCCGTCGCTCGCCGTCAGTGTCCGGCGGCGCGGCCGGCTTCGGCTCGACTGAGCTTGGCTCGGCTGGCCTTGGCTCGGATGACCTCGCCTGCGCCGGATCGTCGTAGCTGCGCACAGGCCGGCTTGCGGCAGGAGCCGCGGCATCTTCGGTCGCGGTAGCCGCAGCGTTGGCTGCGGCACGCACCGCGTGCCCGCGGTTCGTCTCAGGAGCGCTCACTGCCCGCACGGTACCGCTCGACACCACGGTTGGCGCGCCGATGCCGGTGACTGGCCCAATGCGCCTTCACACGATGCGAGACGGGCGGTCGCCCCAGTACTCGTCCCGCAGGATCCGCTTGTACAGCTTGCCGGTGGGAAGCCGAGGCAGCTCGTCGCGAAAGTCGATCGTGCGCGGCACCTTGTATCCGGCCAGATGCTCGCGGCAGTACCCCAACAGCTCGGTCGTCAGGGCATCGCCCGCTGCTACCCCCGCCACTGGCTGCACGACTGCCTTCACCTCTTCGCCGAAGTCCTCGTTGGGAACCCCGAACACGGCTGCGTCGGCCACCTTGGGATGCAGCACCAGGCAGTCCTCGATCTCTTGGGGATAGATGTTCACCCCGCCCGAGATGATCATGAATGCCTTGCGGTCCGTGAGGAAGAGGTAGCCACCGTCGTCGACCCGCCCGACATCGCCCAGCGTCGACCACAGCCCATGTGCTGCGTGGCGGGAATCGGCGGTCTTCGCCGGATCGTTGTGGTACTCGAAGGCGGGAACCTCGCGCTCGAAGTAGATCGTGCCCGCTTCTCCGACGGGCAGTTCGCGGCCCTCGTCATCGCAGATGTGGATGACGCCGATGAGCGGTTTGCCCACGGTGCCAGGCCGCTCGAGCCACTCTTGGGAGTTGACGTAGCAGAAGCCGTTGAGCTCGGTCCCGGCGTAGTACTCATGCAGGATCGGGCCCCACCACGAGATCATCTGGTGCTTCACCTCCACCGGGCACGGCGCCGCCGCATGCACGGCGACCTGATGGCTGGAGAGGTCGTGCCTGGTGCGCTCGGACTCGGGCAGTTTCAGCATTCGGCTGAACATCGTCGGCACCCATTGGCTGTGCGTAATGCGGTAGCGCTCGATGTACGACAGCGCCTCGGCGGCATCGAAGCGGTCCATGACCACCGCCGTGCCGCCGACCGACTGCGTCCCGGTCGAGAACGACAGCGGCGCAGAGTGATACAGCGGCGCCGGCGAGAGATAGCGGGTGCCTTCGCTGAAGCCGAAGACTCCTCCGAGCAGTCCGGAACCGATGAGATCCGGATCGGTGATGGAGGTGCCGTCCAACGGCCGCTTGATGCCCTTGGGCCGACCGGTGGTGCCGGAGCTGTAGAGCATGGCCGAGCCGCGAGGCTGCTCCGCCAGCGGCTCGGCGGGGTGGGCGGCGATCGCGTCCTCGAACGAATCGAACCCGTCGAAGGTCCCGCCGGTCCCGACCGAGGCACCGTCAGCGGATGTCCCGGCGCCAGCCAGCCCAGAGGACACCCCGTCGAGCATCAGCCGGATGCCGCAGTCGCCGATGAGCGGCAGCATCTCCGCAGCGACATCCGCTACTGCCGGCGACGCGAGCAGCACCTGTGCGCCGCAGTCGTTCACGATGTATGCCGCTTCCTCGGCCGTTAGGTAGCGGTTGACCGTGGTGAAGTAGAGCCCGCTGCGCATCGCTGCCCAGTAGGCGTCGAAGTAGCCGATGTTGTTGTCGGCGAAGATGGCCACGTGGTCGCCCGGTCGCAGGCCTGCCGCCCACATCAGCTGAGCGAACTGACAGCTGCGCTGCTCCAGTTCGCCGAACGTGCGAACGCTTCCGTCGCGGGCCATGATCACCGCGGGCCGATCAGGATCGCTCGTCGAGTACGCGCCGGGATAGGTCATGGGCCTGAAGCTACGGCGTGCATCCGCTTCGACGCGACTCGACCCGTTCTGGTGTCGCCTGACTCGCCCGACGCACTCCTCGGACCGCTGCCACCGTCGAGTGGCTGCCGTTCACACTGCGGGGGGCCGAACAGCGACGCCGGCTGCCATCAGCGCCCGTTTGGCGTCGGCAATCGTGTGTTCTCCGAAGTGGAAGATCGAGGCCGCCAGCACGGCGTCGGCACCGGCCACGACTGCTCCCTCAACCAAGTGCTCGAGCGTGCCCACTCCCCCGCTGGCGACCACCGGGATGTTGACCGCTTCGGTCACTGCCCGCGTGAGCTCCAAGTCGAAACCCGCTCTGGTGCCGTCCGCGTCCATGGAGGTCAGCAGAATCTCACCCGCACCCAGTTCGGCAACGTGACGCACCCAGTCGAGCGCATCGACGCCCGTGTCCTCTCGACCGCCCTTGACGTACACGCTCCAAGACCCGGGGCCGTCTGGATCACGCTCTCCGCCGCCGGACGACGCGCCCGCATGGTCGTCGCCGCCGCTCGACTCAGCGCAATTCGACCGTACACATGTCGACACACGTGTCGACACACCGGTCGATACACATGTCGACTTGGCATCGACCGCGACCACCGCGCACTGGCTGCCGAATTCCTGCGCGATCTCGCGGATGAGCTGGGGCCGCACCACTGCCGCAGAGTTCACTGCGATCTTGTCGGCGCCTGCGCGCAGCAGCGCCCGGGCGTCGCCGACGGAGCGGATGCCACCGCCGATGGTGAACGGAATGAAGACCTCTTCAGCCGCGTGACGAGCGAGCTCGACGATGGTGTCGCGGTCGTGCGCCGAAGCGGTGATGTCCAAGAACACGATCTCATCCGCGCCTTGACGGTCGTAGGCGGCGGCCAGCTCGACGGGGTCGCCGGCGTCGCGCAGGCCCACGAAGTTGACGCCTTTGACGACCCGTCCGGCGTCCACGTCCAAACACGGGATCACGCGCACGGTTTTCATGGGGTTGGCTTCATCGCACTGTGCTCATGGTGTTGGGCTCATGGTGTTGGGCTCATGGCGCTGGCGTCATGACTCGGCGCTGCCGCGCGCTACGACGACGGCCGCGGCGGGCGAGATCACGCCGTCATGGAGCGCCTTGCCCACGATGGCGCCAGCGAGCGAAGAACCGCGCTGCGAACGCAGGTCGCGCAGGTCGGCAATGTCTGCCAAGCACCCCACGCCGCCGCTGGCGATCACCGACATCGCCGGCGGGCGCTGGGGCGCGTCGAGCACACTGCGCAATCCGGCCAGATCGCTCCCGCCGCCCATCCCGTCGTGAGCGATCTGCGTCACGATCACGGCCTGCGCGCCGCTGCCGGCCAGCCGAGCCAGGGCATCGCCCAAGCTCACGCCGCTGCGGTGCTCCCAGCCGCGGGTGGCCACCTCGGTGCCGCGCACGTCGAGGCCGATCGCCACCTGATGCCCCGCCGAGGTGAGGTCGCCGACGAGATCCGGGCACTCGATAGCGGCGGTGCCCACCACGACGCGGGTGACACCTGCATCGAACAACGCCTTGGCGCTCTCGCTCGAACGCACTCCGCCCCCGCACTGCACCCGGACACCGGTGTCGCTGACAGCAGCCACCACCGACCGGATCACGCTCTGGTTGGCACGGTCGGCAATCCCCGTCCGCGCCGCATCCAGGTCGACCATGTGGATCCAGCGAGCGCCGGCCTCCGCGAAGTCATGCGCCACAGCCACCGGGTTGGCGTCGTAGCGCACCTCGCGACCGAAGTCGCCCTGCAGCAGACGCACGCATCGGCCCCCGCGCACATCGATTGCCGGAAACAGTTCGAAGCTCACCTGCGACACCGATCGGCCATCACCGCGGCGAGGAAATTCTGGGCGAGCCGCTTGCCTGCGTCACCGGACTTCTCCGGGTGAAACTGCGTGGCCCACAGCCGGCCCCGCTCGGTGACCGCGACCATCGGGGTCGGATAGTCGCAGGTCGCTGCCACCAGGCACTCATCGGTCTCGGGCGCATAGCTGTGGACGAAGTACATCCAGGCGCCGTCGGTCAGCCCCGCCAGCAGCGGACAGTCCGGCTGTCGGACATCGAGGCGGTTCCATTGCATCTGAGGTCGCACCACGCCATCAGGCAGGCGTCGCACCGTCCCTGGCATCACGCCCAGACCCGCCACGCCCGGCGCCTCCTCCGAAGCCTCGAACAGCATCTGCATGCCGACGCAAATGCCCAGGAACGGCCGCCCGCTGTCGATGGCCTCCAGCGTCGGCTGCTCCAAGCGTGTGGCGCACAGCTGCGCCATGCACGTCCCGAAATGACCCACGCCGGGCAGCACGACGCCGTCTGCTTCGCTGATGAGGCTCGGATCGGCAGTCAGGCGGGCATCCGCGCCCGCCCGTTCGAGCGCCTTTTGGGCAGATCGAAGATTGCCGATGCCGTAGTCGAGCACGGCAATCACCGCACGGTCAGTCACCGACCTGCAAGCTGGCGGTCAGGCGCCCCATCACCGGACGCCCTCGTCACAAGACACCCTTGGTGGATGGCAGCACATCGTCAGTGATGCGAACGGCATCGTGGAAGGCGCGTGCGGCACCCTTGAAGCTGGCTTCGATGATGTGATGGGTGTTGCGTCCGCGCAGCATCACGAAGTGCAGTGTGATGCCGGCCGACATCGCCAAGCCACGCCAGAATTCCTCGCACAGCTGAGGGTCGAACGGCGGATCGCCCAGGATCTTCTCGCCGGGCGGCTCGATGTCGTAGTGCAGGTACGGCCGACCCGACAGATCGAGCACCACCTCCACCGCCGCCTCGTCCAGCGGCACCACACACGAGGCGAACCGGCGCACGCCGGCCTTGTCGCCCCAAGCCTGGCGCATCGCTTCGCCCAGCGCGATGCCGGTGTCCTCCACGGCGTGGTGGGCATCGACCTCGAGGTCGCCGGCAGTGCGGAGCACGAGGTCGAAACGGGCGTGCTTGGAGAGCTGCGCGAGCATGTGGTCGAAGAACGGCAACCCGGTCGAAATGTCGTTGCGGCCGGTCCCGTCGAGATGCAGCGTCACGTCGATCTGCGTCTCAGCCGTGTTGCGCTGCACCTTCCCGACGCGCCACGCTCCAACGCTGGGGACGGCTTGCGGCGCTGTGTCGGCGCGGGCGGCATCAGTCATGGGGACCTCGCATCGCGAGTCTGGCGGGTCGGAACTGGTCGAATCAGACGGCGGGGATCCCGCAGGTCAATTCAAGCACGGACAACTCAAGCACGGACAACTCAAGCACGGACAACGCGGCGCGGATGTCACGAAATCGATGCGGACGGCGCGTCCATCACGCTGTCTGGCAGCGCATCCGGCAGCGCATCCGGCAGCGCATCCGACAAGGCATCCAAAAAGCGGTCGTTGTCCTGCGGCGTTCCTATCGTCACCCGCAGGCAGTCGGCCAGCCGCGGCCAGCTAGAACAGTTCCGGACCAGCACCGAGCGCTCCACCAGCGCCTGCCAGACCTCGTCGCCGGTCCGCCCGCACGGCGTCGTGCGGAACAGCACGAAGTTGGCCTGCGAGGGCCAGACGTCGAGGCCGCGCCCGCTCAGCGACTGCTCGATCCGCAGCCGTTCGGAGACAATTGCTGCGACGCGCTGTTCCATCTGGGCCGCGAACCGCAGCGCCACCCGGCCGGCGACCTGCTTGACGGCATCGAGGTGGTACGGCAGCACCACTTTGTCGAACTCTGCGACCATGCCGGCCGGCACCACGGCATAACCCAGACGCGCCCCGGCCATCGCCCACGTCTTGGAGAAGGTCCTGGTGATGACGAGATTCGCTGGGCCGCCGGCATCGTCGCACATGTCGATGGCACTCCAGTCGGCGAACTGTCCGTAGGCCTCGTCCACCACGACCAGACTTGGAGCGATCTCCAAGGCTCGCTCCAGCACCTCTGCCCGCTCCGGCGTCCCGGTGGGGTTGTTGGGCGAGCACAGGAACACGATCGACGGCCGGTACCGCTCGACCACCCGCTCCAGCTCGCCGAGGCTGACGCTGCCGTCGGCACTGCGCTCGCCCTCGGCGACCGCGCACTGGGTGCTGCGCGCAATCTGGCCGTACATCGCGTAGGTCGGCTCGAAGGTGGCGACGACACGGCCCGCGCCCGCGTAGGCCAAACACAAGGTCTGCAGGACTTCGTTGGAGCCGTTGGCAACGAAGATCCGCTCGGGGGCAGTGCCGTGCAGCGCCGCGATGTCCTGCCGCAACGCGTGGGCGCTGCGGTCGGGATAGCGATGCCACGCGACGCCCGCCAGCTCGGCCGCGACGGCCTCAGCGAACTCCGGCGGCGGCCCCACCGGCGCCTCGTTGGTGTTGAGCCGCACCTCCACGTCGAGCTGCGGGGAGTGGTAGCCCTCGAGCGCGCGCAGGTCGTCGCGCACCGCAGGTTTCGTTGCCTTGGGCTTCATGGCCGCACGCCCGAGGTGGACCACTCCTTGCGACGCGAGACCGAGGCCGCATGCGCCCACAGGCCCTCCGCCTGGGCCAGCTCGGCGACGGCTGGCGCAAGCAGATCAAAGCCGGATTCGCTGACGTCGATGACATGCATGCGCTTCGTGAAGTCGTCGGTGGTCAGAGCGCCGGCGAAGCGCGCCGTTCCCGCAGTGGGAAGCACGTGGGAGGGCCCTGCGACGTAATCGCCGAGAGAAGCCGGCGCCCATGGCCCCAGGAATACCGCGCCTGCGTGGCGGATTCGGCCCGCCAGCGCCTCGGCGCCGTCGCACATCAGCTGCAGGTGCTCGGGCGCGACCGCGTTGGCGACATCCGCTGCGACGGCGGGGTCGTCCACGAGACACACGAATCCGTCGGCCTCCAAGGTCGCGAGCGTCTCAGCCCGACGCGGCGAGAGGTCCACGATCTGCGAGATGGCCGAGCAGACGGCGTCGGCAACCTCGGCATCCCACGTGACCAGCCACGCCCGCCCGCCCGGGCCGTGCTCCGCTTGGAGCACCACATCGGTCGCGGCCGCCGCCGGGGGGCAGGTGCCGTCGGCGATCACGACGATCTCTGAGGGTCCGGCGAAGGCCGAGGCGACCCCCACGTCGGCGGCGACCAGCTGCTTGGCCGTTGCGACCCAGGCGTTCCCGGGCCCTGCCACCACGTCGACGCAACGTATCGTTTCGGTGCCGTACGCGAGCGCTGCGATGGCCTGCACCCCGCCCACCCGGTGTACTTCGGTGACGCCGCAGAGGTGTGCAGCGGCCAAGACCGGCGCAGCCAGGCCGCCGTATGCGTCCGGCGGAGAGCACAGCGCGATGTCGTCCACGCCGGCAGCGCGTGCAACCAGCGCCGTCATCAGCACCGTCGACGGGTAGGCGGCCAGCCCTCCGGGCACGTAGATGCCGGCCCGGTCCACCGGCTGGCTGACCGAGCGGATCGTGACGCCGTCGCGCGCATACGTGCTGCCTACGCCGGCTTCTCCCCGGTGAAACTCCAGAATGCGACGATGGGCCGTCTCCATGGCAGCACGCAGACCCGGCGCCAGGCCGTGCCAAGCCGCGGCCAACTCACGCTCCGGTACCCGTGCCTCGTAGATGTGGTCAAGGGGGACACCGTCGAATCGGGTTGTCAACTCCCGGACGGCCCTGTCGCCGCCCTGGCGGACCTGGTCGATGATCTGACGCACGGCGTCGCGGGGCACCGAAACAGCCTCGTTCGGCGGCGGCAGCAGATGCTCCAGGCCGATGCGTTTGCCGCGCAGGTCCAGCCGCTTCAGCACAGCGCCGAGGGTACTTGTGCCTGCGCGAGCACCCGCTTAGCGCCATGGCTTCACCGCTGCGGCACGACCGCTTCGCCCCGCGTCGGCCTAGCGTGCGACGCGTGATCACCGCCGCCGAGCTGTCGTCCATCGAGACTGCCGTGGGCGAGCTCGGGGCTCGCGTCGCGCGGGCCGGCGACGAACTGATGGGCACACGACACGAAGACGTCGGCGTGGAGCTCTACGAGGTCGAACGGTCGCTGCGGATGGCCCGCCGCCGATTGACCCAAGCCGCAGCTTCGCTGAGCTGAGCGGCGAGGCCCTCAGACAGCGAACGCGCTGGGACAGAAGTCGTTCAACACGCAGTCGTCGCAGGCAGGCCTGCGGGACGAGCAGACGCGCCTGCCGTGCAGGATCAGCCGCAGGCTGAAGTCGCCCCGCTCGTACTGGGGAATCATCGGGTTCAGCGCCAGCTCCACCTTCACCGGGTCCTCCTCGTCAGTGAGGCCCAGACGCCTCGCCAAGCGCCCGACGTGGGTGTCCACCGGCAGTCCGGGCAGTCCGAATGCCACCGAGCGGATGACGTTGGCGGTCTTGCGGCCCACGCCGGGCAGCTTCACCAGGTCCGCCAGCCCGGTCGGCACGTCGCCGTCATGGTCGGCCAGCAGTTGGCGCGCCATGCCTTGCAGGTTGCGCGCCTTGCTGCGGAAGAAGCCGGTGGGATGCACCAGCTCTTCGAGCTCGGACCGGTCGGCGCCGGCCAGCGCCTCAGCGTCGGGATACCTTGCGAACACTGCCGGAACGGTGGCGTTGACGCGGGCATCGGTGCACTGTGCCGACAGGATCGTTGCCACCAGCAGCTCGAACGGATTGCGGTGCTCCAGCTCGCAGACTGCTTCGTACTCGCCTTTGAGCAGACCGTGCGTTCGTTTGGCGCGTCCGGCGGGCGTGCGGGGTTTGGCCACGGCGGGTGCCTAACCGGCGGTCGGCGCGATGCCGCGCGCGCGTGCGCCACGACCAGCCTTGCCAGCACGATCAGCCCTACCAGTACGAGCAGTTCGGCGCATCGCGACCCGCTGGCCCGCGCGCAGCTGCCCGCAGGCGGCATCGATCGACATGCCGCGATTCTGCCGCACGGTGGCATGCACGCCACGGGCAGACAGCTCAGCAGCGAAGTCCGCTATGCGCTCGGGAGGCGATGGCCGGTGGCCGTATCCGGGTGTGGAGTTGAGCGGAATGAGGTTGACGTGTGCAGCCAGCGGATGCGCGTACGCGGCGAGCTCTGCCGCATCGTGTTCGCTGTCGTTGACGTCGTCGATCATCGCCCACTCCAAGCTGATCCGCCGGCGCTTGGCGCGGCGGTACTCCGCCAGCGCACGCGCCAAGTCGCGCAGCGGGTAGGTGCGGTTGAGGGGTGCCAGTCGGTTGCGCAAGCGGTCGTTGGCGGCATGCAAGGAGACAGCCAAGTTCACCGGCAGCGGGGCCGCTGCGAGGCGCACGATGCCCGGAATCACGCCGACGGTGGAGACCGTGAGGTGTCTGGCGCCGATGCCGATGTCGTCGTGCAGACGCTCGACCGCTGCCCACACCGGGTCGTAGTTGGCGAGCGGCTCGCCCATGCCCATGAACACCACGTTGACGGCGCCGCTGACGGCTGCGCCGTTCCGTTCGGCGGCCTGCTGCAGCGTGCCGAGCACTTGTTCGACGATCTCGCCCACGCTCAGGTTCCGGTCGAAGCCCACCTGGCCGGTGGCGCAGAAGCTGCAGGCCATCGCACAGCCCGCCTGGCTGCTGATGCACAGCGTGGTCCGATTACGGTAGCCCATGAGCACGGACTCCACGAGGTGCCCGTCACGCAGCGACCACAGGTGCTTGGTGGTCGCGCCGTGGTCGGCCGATTGCGTATGCACGAGCGTGAGCGCGGGCGGCAGCAGCTCGGCGATGGCACCGCGCAAGCTCTTGGGGACGTTGGTGATCTCGGCCAGCGGGCGGCGCTGGCGGTACAGGCCGTCCCACACTTGGTCCAGCCGGTACGCAGGCTCGCCGTCGAGCAGCTCTCCCAGTGAAGCCCGGCTCAGGTCGCTGAGCGACGGGTCCGCGGCATCAGCAGTCGAGTCGGTCACGGCGTCCGTCGCGGCTGCTCAGCGCCCGAGCGGACCGCGGCCGGTGAACAGCCGACGCACGACAGCCACTTCGAGCCCGAGACTACGGTACAGCGTGACAGCGGGGGTGTTGTCGGCGTCCACGTAGAGCATTGCCCGCGTGAGGCCCGCAGCGGCCAGATGCTCGTAGCCCGCCAGCGTCAGAGCCCTGCCCAAGCCGCGGCCATGGTACTGAGGGTCCACGGCGATCACGTACACCTCCCCGACGGGCGGGTCCTCGTCGGGATGCACTTTGGTCCAGCAGTAGGCGGCGATGGCGCCGTCGACGTCGTACACCCGGAAGCCGTCGGCGTCGAACCACGGCTCTGCCCGGCGGGCGGCGAGCTGAGCCGGCGTCCATCCGCCCTGCTCGCGGTGCGTGGCAAAGGCGCGGTTGTTGACGGCCAGCCACGCGTGGTCGTCTTGGCCTGCCACGAACGAACGCGTCTCGATGCCGCTGGGCTGATCCATCGGCAGCGCTCGCTCCATGCGATAGAGATCACGCTCGAAGGTCAGGCCCAGCTCGGCCAGCCCGCGTCCGAGCCCGGTCTCACTCGGCGAGCGATCGCCGCCAGGCGGCTCGCCGTGGTCGGGATGATCGATCCACACCGACACGGGTCCCGAGACGCCGGCGAGCTGCAGACGCAACGCACCGATCAGGGTGCCTGCAGGCCAGTGAGCGGCATTGGCCTCCACGACGGCGCCGTGCTGGTCGGCGCCGATCGAGATCACGGGATCGGCACTTGAGACAGCACTCACCGAGGGCAGGCTAACTTCAGGCCGCCACAGCGCTGCAGCAGGGTGCAAGCACGGCTCACGGTGCGGCAGGTGCCACACTTTGGCGGTGAACCAGAAGCGGTGGATCAACCGCAGCCAGCCCCAGACGCTCTTCAGCGCAGTGCTGCTCAGCTACTTCTCCGCAGGGCTGCTGCTGCTCGGCAACCGCATCGATGTGCAGCTAGGGAGAGACGTCTTCGAGCGCATCGTCTCGCTGTTCGCCGATGAGCGCACGGCATTCGATCTGAGCGGCCGCCTAGTGGTGCCCGCCGTCACCGTGTTGCTGTGCGGCGCATACATCGCAGGAGGCGCCGGGACTGCCAGAGAGCGACGCTGGGGCCACTGGCTGTGCTCCGCTGCGGCGATCTATGCGGCCGTGGCGACGCTGTGGTGGGGCGCCCGCACCAGCTACGAGCTGGGGGTGCTCATGCGCCTGATGTTCGACGCGCTGCTGCTGGTGCTGCTGTATCACCCGATGAGCCGCGACTACCGCCGCGTCTGGTTCCGGTGAAGCCGAGACTGCGCCACCGGTCGAGTTCTGCGCTGCCGAACCCGCAGGACAAGGCACGGGCCGTCGAGGAGATGTTCGACGCCATCTCGACCCGCTACGACCTGCTGAACCGCGTGTTGACATTCCGCCTCGACGTCCGCTGGCGTCGCCGCGCCGTCGCCGCGCTGGGACTGCAGCCGGGCGAGTCGGTGATCGACGTGGCCTGCGGCACCGGTGACCTGTGCAACGAACTCCAAGCGGCCGGTCTGCGGCCCCTGGGAGCGGATTTCTCCGCCGGCATGCTTGCCGCTGCCACCACCTGTGCCCCCCTCGTGCGCTCCGACGCGCTCTGTTTGGGGGTGAGCGATGCGTCGCTCGACGGAGCTATCTGCGGCTTCGCGCTGCGGAACTTCGCCGACCTCAAGGCGTTCTGGGCGGAGCTGGCCCGCGTGCTGCGGCCCGGCGCCCGAGTGGCGCTGCTGGAGGTTGCCGAGCCGCCCAATCGGTTGCTGCGCGCGGGCCACAAGGCGTACTTCGGCAAAGTGGTGCCGGCTGTGGGCAGCCTGCTCTCCAGCCGGTCCGCCTACAGGTACCTGCCTGCGTCGGTGGCGTACCTGCCCGAGGCGCCGACGCTGCTGGCCCAGCTGGACGATGCCGGATTCCGTGATGTGGACCGCACGTTGCTGAGCGGCGGCGTCGCACAGCTCATCACGGCGACACGCGACGGCTGAGGCTTCAGGTTCCCAGCGCCAGGCCCAGCGTCAACAGCGCGCCCACGGCGATCTGCAGACGACCTGTGGCGACCAGCACTCGTATTAAGTCCGACCCCGCAGCGCCGCGCAGCACCGCTCGCACTGGCGCGATTGCTGCCACGACAGCAACGAGCGCCAACAGCGCCCATGGTCGCAGCAACGACAGATACAGCGGCGAGACGACCATGACGAACACCACCACCAAGTACAGCGCCCGCGTGGGCCCGTCTCCCATGCGCACGGCCAACGTCCGCTTGCCGGCCTGCGCATCGGTTGGCAGATCCCGCAGATTGTTCGAGACGAGCAGCGCCACCGAGCCCAAGCCCACCGGCACCGATGCCGCGATCCCCAGCGTGCTCAAGCGGCCGTCTTGGACGAAGGCCGAGCCTGCAGTGGCCACCAGCCCGAAGAACACGAACACGAACAGCTCCCCGAAGCCTCGATAGCCATAGGGCCGTCGGCCGCCGGTGTAACACCAGGCTGCGAGCATCGATGCCGCCCCGACCGCTACCAGCCACCAGGAGACTGCGGCTGCCACCACGAGGCCGAACACCGCAGCAACACCGAACGCCGCGAATGCCGCTGAGCGCACGGCGGCCGGCGTCGCAGCGCCCGAAGCCACCAGTCGCTGCGGACCCACTCGGGTGCCGTCTGTGCCGCGCACGCCGTCGCTGTAGTCGTTGGCGTAGTTGACGGCAATCTGGAGGCTCAGCGACACGATCAGCGCACAGGCGGCGCGCCACCACACGACTGCGCCTTCGACTGCAGCATCCGACGCAGCCGTTCCGACAAATGGCGGCACGAGCGATGCCGGCCACGTGCGCGGTCGAGCGCCTGCCAGCCAAGTGCGCGCATCAGCCATCGGCTGGGCCTGCATCGACTGGGCCTGCATCGGGCGCGACAACCCACGGCTGTGTCACGGGCAACGGCAAACTGGCGAATCAGCCGGCAGCGGCATCAGCCGGCAGCGGCGGCCCAGGGAGCTGCCTCGCCGGTGGCGAAGTGATCAGGCCGGATGCCGAATGCCTCGATCATCCGATGCCAGCCGCTGGCCGTGGCGAGCAGCGCGCCGAGGCGCAGGATCTGCTGGGCGCTGAAGTGCTCGGTGAGGCGCTCGTAGAGCGAGGGGGGGATCACGCCCTTGTGCTCATCCCCGGAGAGCCGATCGCACAGTGCGAGAGCCGCCTTCCACGACTCCGGCAATTCTGACGCCTCGTAGTCGGCCAACTGGGCGATGACGTCGTCGGTCAGTCCGGTGCGCACCAACGATGCGCTGCGAACGAGGCTTCAGTGGAAGCACTCGTTGCGGTTGGCCATCCGAATGCGGCACAGCTCGATCATGTGCCGGTCGAGAGCGCCCGGATCCTGGTGGGGCTGACCGCCGTAGACCGCTGCGACCCAGCCCAAGAACAGATCCATGGTGGTCTCGTCCGCAGCCAGCGTTCGGAACAGGTTGTCGTCGGCGTAGGCCTTCTCGTACCACGTGTCCAGGCGACGTTGCTGCTTGGCGTCCAGCTCGGCCACCTTCGGCAGGTAGCCGTGATCGTTGGCCATGACTCCCCCTTTCGCGGCTGCGCAGTGCCAAGCGCGTGGTGGCGAACGAGACGCTATCGCAGGCTGCAGTCGGGCTGTGAGCGACGCAGCGGGCCTGCGCAGGCAGGTCGTGAGTCTCGCGTCTATTCTCGGCGGGTGTATCCGGCGATGTGCGATGGCCGTCGCGCATGGCGACGCGGCAATGCCACCACACGGCATTGTCACGTTGTATGGCCGCGAGAAGCGAGGGGGCATGACATGAAGGCTGCTGTGCTGAGCGAACAGCCCGGCGACTTGGCGATCGAAGACTTGCGCATTGATGCGCCAGGGCCGAACGAGGTGCTCATGGCGACCAAGGGCGCCGGCTTGTGCCACAGCGACCTGCACTTCATGGAAGGGTTGTTCCAGGCGCAGCTGCCGATGGTGATGGGACACGAGTCGGCGGGTGTCGTCGAGGCAGTCGGTTCTGAGGTGCGCTACGTCAAGCCCGGCGACCACGTGGTGGCGTGCCTGTCGATCTTCTGCGGCCAGTGCCACCGCTGCTTGTCGGGCAACCCGCATCGCTGCACCAACACCCGGGCCACGTCTCGTCCCAAGGACGCAGCCGCTCGGCTGAGCCGTGATGACGGCACGGCAGTCAATCAGATGGCGCGGCTCGGCGGATTCTCGGAGGAGATGCTCGTGCATCAGAACGCGGTGGTGAAGATCCGCCCGGACATGCCGCTCGACCGGGCCTGCCTGATCGGCTGCGGGGTTACCACCGGATTCGGAGCGGCGATCAACACCGCCGGCGTGCGGGTGGGCAGCGTGGTCTGCGTGATCGGCTGCGGCGGGATCGGGCTGTCGGCTGTGCAAGGTGCGCGGGTTGCGGGCGCCGGCCGCATCATCGCCGTGGACATGACCGACGACAAGCTCGAGACGGCACGACAACTGGGCGCAACCGACACCGTCAATGCCAGCGAGGTGGACGATGTGGTCACCGCTGTCAAGGACATGACCGGAGGCGGAGTGGAGTACAGCTTCGAGGCCATCGGCTTGGCGCAGACCGTGCAGCAGGCCTTCGGAATGCTCGACATCGGCGGCACAGCAACCGTGATCGGCATGGTCCCCTCGAAGACGAAAGTCGAGCTGCGAGGCATCGATTTCTTGTCGGAGAAGAAGCTGCAAGGCTCGATGATGGGCTCGAACCGATTCCGCAGCGACATCCCGATGATGGTGGAGATGTATCTCGACGGTCGGCTCATGCTCGACGAGATGATCTCAGGGCGCATCAGCCTCGAGCAGGTCAACGAGGGCTACTCCTGGATGAAGGCCGGCACCTCCAACCGCACGGTGATCACGTTCGACTGAAGCTGCGGCCTGCAGGCGACATCGGCAAAGCGATGTCGGCAATCGAACGCGTGACGCGGCGGGTCCGCCGCGGTTGGCTGGCTTCACCGCCGGCCTCACCGTTGGCCACATCTGCGGGCGAGCGAAACACGGCATTGGACGCGGTACGCGGCGTGGCGGTGCTCGGCATGTTGACCATGAACGCCGTGGCGTTCGGTCTGCCGGCAGCTGCGTACAACAACCTCAACGCAGCTGGCTCGCGCGCACCCGTGGACTGGATCATCGGCGCCGCTGGGGAGGTGTTCGCGGACCAGAAGTTCATGGGTCTGTTCTCGATACTGTTCGGCGCCGGTGTGGTGTTGTTCGCTGAGCGCGCCGCTGCGAAAGGGCGCCGCTGTGTGCTGCTGAGTCTGTGGCGCAATGCGCTGCTGGCAGCCATGGGCATCGCTCATGCGGCGGTGTGGGAGGGCAACGTGCTCCTGCTCTACGGACTGTGCTCGCCGGTGGTGCTCGCGCTGCGGCGGCTGCCTCCGAAACTGCTCTTGGCGCTCGGCGGTGCCTGCTTCGCTGCGGTGGCGGTGACGTCTTGGGCTGTTCAGTCGTCGCTGGACAGCTCGTCCAGCCTCCTCATTGAGTTCTGGCACCACGGGGCGATTTCCGGAATCACTGAGGTTTGGTTCTCGGTCGACGTCTTCGGACGAGCGCTCGGTGCGATGCTCATCGGCGCAGCGCTGTATCGAACCGGTGTCATCGGCGGCAGCCGAGCACCAGGCTTCTACCGTCGGCTGGCAGCATGGGGCCTCGGCATCGGGCTGCCGCTGTCTGCTGCCGGGCTCGCACTGGTGGCCGGCTCGGGCTTCGACGTCGATTGGGCCATCGCCGGCACTATCCCGAACACGTTGGCCACCGTGCCAGTGTGCCTCGGCTACATCGGTCTGGTGACCCTGTGGAACCGGGCTGCCGGCAGCGCCTTGCGGCGGCGCATCCGCGCGACCGGTCGCATGGCACTCACCAACTATCTGGCGCAAACAGCCTTCGGCATAGCGGTGCTCGAAAGCTTGTCAGGCAACTCCGAGCCGGGTCGCTCCGCCATCGCGCTCTTCGTCGTCGCAGTCTGGGCAGTGCAGCTGTGGTGGTCCAAAGCGTGGCTGGATCGATTCGCGTTCGGCCCAGTCGAATGGCTCTGGCGCTGCGCCACCTACCGCCGCTGGCAGCCGATCCGTCACCGCTAGCCTCACGAACCGCAAGAAAAACGTTCCGAAAACAGCACTCCGTCAAGGCAGCACTCATGCAACTCACTCCGGGCGAAATCATAGCTCTCCGCGGCACGATCCGAAAGCGGCGCACCATCAAGCCGAAATCAGGTACCGCGCCGCTCGCCAAGGCGGTCCTCGTACTCGAGAACGACGACGAGGTCCCATTGCTCTGGTGGGATGCAGCAAAGGCACCAGCCAACGGCATGGCGATAGAATTACAGGGTACCGTGAAGAACTTCGACGGAACCCTCGAAGTTCATGTCTCTTCGACCAAAATCCAAACGCACCGTGATAATCCAACAGCGCGCATCATCGAGTTCTACCGGGAATGCGTAGAAGCAGAGGCGATCGGCCAAGTTCAATTTCGCCTTCACGGTGACGGCCACCTCGAACTCGGCACCGGCACGAGCACTCTCTTTGGCGCCTGCCGGCTTCCGAGCACCGAGAAGATAGACCGATGGTGCCAACAGCACAGAATGACAGTCAGAGAATCCATCACCGCTGGATGGCCCTTGGTTGTCGCACAAAGCGCTCGTGGCTCAGGGCACACACCTCTTGTGTCTCCGCTGTTGACGAGCGAGGCGCGCATAGAACGACGAGACGACGCATGGTGGCTCATTCCTCAGAGTAGATACATTGAGTTCAACCCGTACGCGCTTGACCTTTTTGGTTTCGACCGCGACGATCGGGAGACGCTGACCCAGCTCATCCTGACATCCGCCACCGTCGATGCCGCGAAGACAGCCAAGGAGCAGGCAGAATCGATCCTTGAAGTGTTGACCGACAATGGAATCGTCGGCCTTGATCATCTTGACTCTGACAACCTCGTTCCGCCCAGCAACTCCCAGACGGTCTGCAACTCAGGTATCGTCTATGCCGGATCCGGCTCGACACAAATCAACCGCAAACTCCTGGAAGATCTGGAAGAACTCGCCAACCAGCCGGACATCGTGGAATCAGGCCCTGCAGCGGTGTTTTTCGGTCTGATGGAGGCACCAACCGCTCCGCTCCCGACACCCTATCCGACCATCACACCTTCTACTCTCGCTCAGGATCAAGCAGTCGCTTCGGCGATGGAGAACGTCTTCACGGTGGTTACTGGGCCGCCCGGCACCGGAAAATCACAGGTCCTCGTGAACGCCGTAGCGGCTGCTGTGGCGCAGGGCGAGACGGTTCTGTTCGCGTCCAAGAACAACAAGGCAGTCGATGTAGTCTTCGAACGGCTGAAGACCATCAGTCCGAATCCCTGCCTCGTCCGTGCCGGACCTACGAGCCTGAGGAGCACAATCTCAGGCGACATCAAGAAGATTCTCTCAACGCCGCCGCAGCGCTCAAGTCTTGCGTCAGCTCGCAGAGACTGGGACAACATCCGGGCTCGAGTTCAATCCATCCACGGTGTCGTCCACGAGCGCGCCCGACTAGAAGATGAAACCGAACGCCTCGAATCAGAATTCTCGTCCCTCATGGACCGGCTGCCGGATGGGGTGCAAGCCGATACGCTGGTGCTCGAGGTGGAACCCGGCGAACTTGAGGCAGCGCTGGCTTGCGTGGAGACTGCACTTGATGCGTTCACTGTTCGGCTCGGGTTGTTCAAGCGCTGGCCCAAGCACCAAGCTCGCCTGCAGCAGGCGCAGAAGTCTCTCTCGGCGCTTGGTCGGCTCGTCGGCCTTCCACTGACCGTCATCGAGCAACCGTTGACGTCCGTGCTGGACAAGCCAAGGAGATCACTGAAGCCACGAGCCGGCTTCAAGAGTCTACAGGCGAAGATAGATGCCATCGAGCCCGTTTGGAATAATCGGCGTGTACTTGACGCAGCCACCACAAAGCTCTCTAGTCTTCCCACGAAGCATGAACTCGACGACCAGCTTCACGCAGTACATGAGGCAAGGATAGATGCAGGTCGCAAGCTGCTCGAGGCGCGCTGGGAACAGGTGCGCAGAGGCGATACGGCAGCTCGAACGTCGGCGGACAAGCTCGCCGATCAGCTGCAGAATTTGGCAAACGGCAGCTACGACGTGGCTACAATGCTCTCGCTCGTCCCCAAAGCGCTGCCCGCGCTGCCTGTCTGGGGTGTCACGAACATGTCAGCCCGCACCAATTTGCCTCTCAAAGGGAGCATGTTTGATCTGGTAGTCATAGACGAGGCATCTCAATGCGACATTGCTTCGGCAGTCCCGCTGCTCGCGCGCGGTCGCCGCGCCCTGATTATTGGCGACCAAAAGCAGCTCATTCATATCTCCTCTCTGAGTCCAGCCAAGGAACATGCTGTCGGAGAGCGCTGTGGTTTGTCGAAGGATCAGCGAGAAGATTACAGCTACCGCAACCGAAGCTGCTTCGGACTAGCAGCATCGCGAGTTCGTCCATCGCCCATCTTCTTGGACCTGCATTTTCGGTCCCACCCGGGAATTATCGGATTTTCCAACCAGCACTTCTATGATGGCAGACTCGAGTTCTGCTACGAGACCGTGCGGCCGCAGGATTGGCCTTCTGTGAACTGGCTCAGAACGAGTGGCGACATCAGGCGGGACCCTCGCAATCGGAGTTATGTCAACAGACAAGAAGCCGATGCCCTCGTGGCAGCGCTTGCAGGCAATGTCCAAGCGTATCGTGGCCTCGGCCTCTCTGTGGGAGTGGTCACACCCTACCGCGCGCAGGCCGATCTCATCACCGAGAAGCTCGTCCAGGCCCTTGGCAGAACCCTCGCTGAAGAGCTGACGGTTGCCACTGCGCACAAATTCCAAGGTGACGAGCGGGACGTCATCTATTTCTCTCCGGTGGTCGGCCCATCGATGAGCCAACGGCAGTCGGGCTTTGCGGCGGGCCTCAATCTACTGAACGTGGCAGTGACGCGGGCACGTTCCAAACTCGTCATCTGCGACAATCTGGAAGCTTGCTTGCAACATGATAATCTGCTTGCTGAACTGGCGCGCTATGTGGTCCGTCTCGAGGCCGGAGGTTTCGACAGCCCGCTTGAGCTTCAACTGCACGAAGCACTGCTGGAGCAAGGTGTTGCTGCGGAGACCGGAGTGACGGTGGCGGGCTACCGATTGGATCTTGCTGTTCGGCAGGACGGCCTCCGTATCGACATCGAATGCGACGGCGCAGCCTTTCACCAGGACGGCGCGAGGGATCGGTTGCGTGATGAGGCTATCGAAACAGAAGGATGGCAGGTCCTCCGCTTCAGCGGGCGCCGCCTCAGCACCGACCTCGACGGTTGTGTCGACAGCATCATGGCCGCTGTCAATTCAGACGAGATCGCTGACAGCCGAAACTGACAATCCGCCGCCAAGTGTGTTGCGTCAATGGGCGGTTGACAGGTCATTGATCGGCTGAGGCTCGCTAGCGCGGTGTTGGTCTTGGATATCACGGCGACATGACGTGAGCTGGCTCACGCTCATGCCCCGTTGAGGCATGCGCGGTGGTGCCGGCATTGACGTTTTAGCACATTTTGGCCCATCACAACCTGACCCATCACGACCTGAACCGTCTCGCTGGAACGCGTTCGGCCCGTCGCGCTGCTCATCCACCGCTGCAACTCGTGAGGACTCCTAGAATGTCCGCTAGAATGTCCGCGCAAATGGTTGCTATTGAGACGGAGATGCTGTATACTCATTTCATGTTATTCGGCGACGTGGTGCGCGAGCTGGCCGCCAGCCCGGTCGATGCCGATGATGTGGGCAGCTCGGGCGACGGTGGTGGCGCCGGTTCGGTGTGGGCGACAGCTGGGTCGGCGTGGCCTAGTGAGGCGGCGGTGTGGTCCGGCGGACGGTTCGGCCGGTCTGGGAATGCTGTAGACGATGACGGCTCGGCTGGCACGTTCGCTTCGGTGACGGGTGTTGGCGCGGCTGGCTTGCTCGACGCGTCGGCTGGTCGTGACGTCGTCGAGTCAACGGTGACGGGCGGGCAGGAGGTATTGGATTCCGGCGGTGGTGTGCCGGTTTGGGGCTCGGACGATGATGAGGCTGCTGGCGGGGCGCTGGATGTCGGTCGCGGTGTGTCGCTGGAGTCCGGTGACAGGACGTCGTCGGGCGATGCGTTTGACGCGGCGGGTTTGGGGTCGTTGCGCGATGGCGAGCTGAGGGAGTTGATGGTGGAGTTGGCTGCTGAACGTGCTCGGGTGGAGGGCCGTTATATGGCGGTGGTGGGCGAGTTCGCTTCACGGAAGGGCGCGCAGTGTGCGGCGTATGTGCTTCGGGACCGGACGCGTGCGAATTGCTCGCAGGCACGCAGCGAAGCCCGACTGGGCGAAGCGCTGGTCAACCAAGGTATGACCGAGACGTTGGGGGCGTTGTGCGCCGGTGAGGTTTCGGTGGCTCATGCGCGGGTCATCGCCCGGGAGGCACCCAAGGCGCATCGGCGCAGCGAGGCCGAGTTCTTGGAGCTGTGCCGCACGTACCCGTCTGATGTGGTGGCGCGGCATCCGTTCGCGTACCAGAGCCAGCAGGTATGGGACGACTTGGCAGTCGAAGCCGCGGCGAAGGGTCTGTCGCCGGTGGACGCGGAGATCGCGTTGCAGCGGCATCAGCGCTGCGGGTCGATACGACGCGGCGACGACGGTATGTGGCTGCTGCGAGCCAAGCTTGACGCAATCACCGGGCGTCACGTGTCAACCGCGATCCAGGCAGCCGTGCGCACTGCACGCAACCGCACCAGTGACAACAGCGCGAGCGGCGGAGGTGACGGCGACTGCCTCGGCGAAGGTGCGGATCTGTCGCGTGGCCAGCTCACTGCGGACGCCATTGCGGACCTCATCGCCGGCAAGCAGCCGGCACGGCGAGCCGGCACCAGCTTGATGATCATCGCCGACTACGACCTCGTCAACGACAAGCTCACACATCCGCGTCTAGACGACGGCACTCCGCTGTCAGCACGTCTGCTCGCCGAACACGCCGTTGACGCCAAAGTGCTGCCAGCAGTGTTCAGCGCCGACTGGAAGCAACTCGCCTTGGGACAGAGCCGCAACGCGAACGACGCCCAACGGCTCGTGCTCGCCGCACGCGACCAAGGCTGCATCGGGTGCCACACCACCAGCGAGCACACGCAAGCCCACCACATCCGCCACTACGAGCACGGTGGACCCACCGACATCGACAACCTCACACTCCTGTGCGAGCCCTGCCACCACAACCTCCACGACCGCGGCGGCACCATCCACACCCCAGCCAACGGCAAACCCCAACTACAACCGCACCCGTACCAGCCACCACCGGCTCACTCAACCCGCCCGCCACCACGAGCACTCGGGCAAACCCCGGCTCCCCAGACGCAGCCAAACGACACTCTCCCTGCCGGCGTGCCCCAGACCAAGGGCTCTGGCCTGGTCGAGCACACCCCACCGACGGCTGCAGACTGCGCCCGCAGCCCCTGAGCGCTCCTCGTCGCCGCCCTGGCACGGAGCTGTCGGCGCATGGTGCTGCAAGCCGCAAGCAAAATGCGGCAGTAACCTCCAAGACGCAAGGGCACCTCTGGGGGGTAAGCGCGCCATGGACCTATCGAATGCCGAACGCATCTCACAAGCGCTGGACACCCTCGGTGCCGGATTGCGGCCTTCGTGTGAGAAGAAATGGCACCAGACCTACGGCGATGACTGGCTAACGCACGTGAGCAGCAAGCTTAGGACTTCTGCGAGCGCTCACGACATTTCGGGCACTACGTTCCTGCTGGGGGGCATGAAAGCCACTTGGGATGAGACATCTGCGCGAGCGCTTTCACCAGACGCACGGTCTCTGGTGTGCAAGGTGCACAGCACTCACACAGCATCGGCAAACAAGGAAGATTTCAGCGATGAGGACGCTATCCTAGCGTTGCATGGCATGGAACGCCTGTTGGATGAGTTTGACAGCCATGACGAGCAGCAGATCATCTACGGACTGCGCGACGATCTTATGCCGCGAACCATTTTCGGACGCATCTCTCTAGCACTGGATTTCCTAAGCCGAGGTCTGGAACCTGCGTGTGAGCAAAGGTGGCGTGACTTTTACGGAGAAGACTGGCTGACGCTCTTGGACAACAAGCTCAAGCGTTCTTGGAAAACTGGCAAAACGTCCGACCCCGCATTCCTGCTAAACGGCATGAAGGCAACTTGGAATGAGACATTTGCACCAGAGTTCTCACCAGACGTGCGGTCACTGGTGTTCGAGGTGCACAGGACCCGCAATGCATGGGCACACAAAGAGGATATCAGTCCTGATGACTCTATCCGCGCCTTGGATTCGATGGAACGTCTACTGGATGAGTTCAACTGCGGCGACGAGCAGCAGATCATCCGTGAACTGCGCTACGATCTCATGCGACAGATCATCGGTGCCAGCACGGTCGGTGAATCAACCATCGGCGCTCCTGTCCGCCAACCCCAACGTACTGAAGATCATGACTCAGAACATCAGACCACAGCAAATGCTGACTCACCGTCAGTTGGCGTTGAAACTGAGCCAAAAGCACGTCAGGGTGTTAGTAGTACAGCTGACGCGCCAAGGCATAGGTCAGCCGCAGAAACGGCAATAGCCAGTGTAGTTATGGCAAATGGACAGCATCAGCTGTACATAATGAAGCCCGTCAATCCCGCAGATCTCGGCGCTCTTATGCCAGACATAAAAGCTGCCCGACTCGAGGGTCTCCTGCACAAGACCGACACAGCCGCGAGGACGATGGCTGAGCAACCGAAACAGTTTAACTCTAGCTCTCATAATACGGCTTCTAGCTCTCATAATACGGCTTCGACGTCAGTCAGTGGCACTCGAGTCAACAACAGCCAGAGTTCCTTAGCATCTTTCAGACGGCTGTCGGAATTTGCTGTTTCAAAAGTGGGGCCAAGTCTTTCTCGAATTGTTGTCAATCCCTACAGATTCAACAACATTGACTATGACGATTTTGGCGAGTCGCTGGATCAAGCCTACGATATGTGGGGCGGAGTAACCAAAGAACCGCATTCGGAGCTAATGTCTGATGAGTATGTCTTGGCAAGATTTGAGGCGAAGACAACTTCGCGGAGATGGGATCAGATAGTCGTTCCTCTCTACGCAATGCCTGACGGGCGAGTAGTTGTACGCCAAGCTAACCTTGAAGAACTGAACGAACTCATCAGAGCAAGCGCCTAGGTGTGGCAGGTTCGAGAGATGGCTGACGCTCGGCTGACTAGGGCTAAGCCGACCCAGTCTGCGAGATGTGTTCATCGTCTGCCCCGGCGGCCGGGCGACGCCAGCGTCGCCGCGTCCATCATCGATTACAGACTTGTGCGCGGTACCGCAAAATGCTATGCTACAATATTGGATGCCAACATCGCTGCTTGCGAGATACCTGCATGCTGCTCTAGCAATCGTCCACGAACTGAGCGCGAGGATGCCCAATGAGCGACATTACCGAGAGCGACAGCGTCAACGGCAAGGCGGCGTTCCTTCAGCACGTCGGATTGCACGCCGAGGCCCGGCTCTGGATTGGTCCGCAACTGGACCTCGTCCAAGCCAGTCCAAAGGCTCTTGCGGACCCTGCTTGGCAGGCATACCCCGGCGACAAATGGGGTGCCGTAACCTCAGAGAGCGTTCCGGTAGGCACCCATGTTCTCGCGATGATTCGCACCAGCTCTGGAAAGACGTGGGATCAGATCATGGTATCAGTTGACGAAACCTGGACGGGCTCAACGCTGCGCAAGTTGACCGCCGATGAACTGAGAGCCATCTTTCCTGACGAACTCCGGCAGCTTGTGCAACGGCTATCCAAGTACATTCAGCGCTTCCAGCGATTTGCCTGATACGATTGCTCGCGAGGAGCAATGCAGCAGCGATTGCAGACTCGTAAGTCACAGGTATGTCGGACCTAGAGCTGCTTCAGCGGAATCGTCGACACTCGGTTCTACTCGAAGCTGATGGCCAGCTTTCCGATGACTGACAAAGTCATTCGGATCAAGTCCAGCTCCATCTAGTGCTTCTTCCCAACCGCTAAATCCGAATTGCTCAACCATCGCTTGCGCAATTTTCTTCCATTGAGGATTACGGCTGGACTTCGTCGCGCGTAACCTGATGCCACAGTCCTCAAAAGCATGGCCATCACAGGCCTGTATCAGCATCTGACGAAGCAAGTCATATTGGCGTGCCGCTGCGTCCTTGGCTGCTTTGGCGATACGTAAGGCCTCAAGAAGCTCTTCGGCACCGACGAACCTCTGCTGTAGCGTGACCAAATCGTATGGCTTCATGGCGGGTAACGTTCCTCCTCTTGCTCAGTCAACGAGGTTGCCGCAGGTTCAGTGCTACAATATGCTGCTTGACGCTATTCGACGGTGAACTTACGCTGGTCAGCTCCCGCGGCAAGCGTGTTCACCGTTCGCTAAGCGGCGCGCCCCAAGAGCGTCGCCGTTGCCGTGATTCGAAATGGGCGAGGCGGCAAACCGCCAGCGTCTACCGATGCCGGCTGCGGTTGCTTCATGGCAGGATCTCTTCATGGCAGAATCTTGGTGGACTCCAGGTAGCCGGGTTCTAGCAACTCGGCGTTGGGGGTCACGCGGGCTAGCTCGGCGGCGATGCTGGTGGTGTCGGTGGCGACGGAGAACCCGGGCAGCCAGTTGTCGTGATGTCCGAGGATGATCTTGCGCGGCTGCAGCATGTCGGCTTGGCGGCCGATGAACTGCGCTAGCGATCCTTGAATGGGCTCGCCGTCGATGTTGCCGCGGCCTGCGGCGGCGAGGATGGCTACGTCAGGACGCAAGTCCCCCATGACGCCCGACCAGTGCCCGGACGTATCCTGGAACAGCACGGAGCCCTCAGGCGCCTCGATCAAGTACAACAACGCTCCCCCGTCGCCCCGATCGCTGTGACCAGCAGCCGATACGGCAATGTGCGCACTGGTGGCGGGATCGACCTCGCTGGTCAAGTAACTCATCAGCTCGGCGAGACGCTGCTGCTGTTCCTGCCAGGTGACGCCCAAGTCGCCTAGGCAGACCTCGTCGGGCTGGTCCATCTGCGTGTGAGACCACACGCAGGAGTGCTGGCTCGGGTACACCGACACTCGCACGCCCCCGCCGCGCCCGCCACGGCTCAAGTCCACCGTCTCGCCCCCAGCCACACAGATCATGCGCTCTGCCGGCACACCAGCCTCAGCCATGAGGCGCACCGACTCATACGACGCGATCAACGTGGCGTCGGTGTTGGCGAGGATCCGCTCCGCACCGTAGAGGTGATCGAAGTGCGAATGGCCGACCAGCACCCAATCGGCCTCGTTCACATCGTCGGCGGACAAGCCCGGACCAGCGGCGTTCGACGCCCGGTCGATGTAGGCGTCCAGAAACACCGTCAAGCCGGCTGTGCGCAGACGGAAGGTCGCGCATCCGTACCAATCCAACGTCGTTGCCATGAACTGAACCCTATGTCTTGGCTCGACGGCCGCTCAGCCGTCGCACGAGCTGTCCGGCTCGCACGACCGATTGCATCAATACCTCGACCTGATGGCCACACGATGGCCGAACGACCAAAGCACTGTGCCGCTCCGAGAGATCGCACCGTGGCATGGCCTTCGCGAGACGTTTCGCCGGCATTGGCGAGTGTCCCCTGCCGCACGCTGGGGTAGCTGCGGCACACTGGCTCACCAATGGATGGCAGGGCCGCAGCTACCCAGCGTGCCCGTGTCTGGCGCCGTCGACGGTGCCGGAGACGCAGCGAGCCGCCGTCCGTTGGCGCGTTGGCGCTCACAGTCGTGTTGCTGTCGGCTGTCGGGGCCTCGGCCGTCGGGGTGTTGGCCGCCGGATGCGCACAGGTTCGCGCCAACAGCCAGACCAACCCCGCCAGCGGCGGTGCGCTCAGCGGCGAGTTGCATGTGCTGGTTGCCGCCTCGTTGCTGCCGGTGGCCGAAGTGCTCGCCGACGGATTCGAGACGGCGCACCCCGGCCTCAAGGTGCAGGTCGTTGCGGCCGGCAGCGCGGCGCTGCGCGAGCACGTGCTCGCCGGTGCTCCCGCCGACGTGTTCATCCCTGCCGACCCGATGCATCTCGAGACCGTTCAAGACCATGTCGGCTTGGCACACGGGCCAGTGATCGTGGCTCGCAATTCGCTGGTGCTCGCCGTGCCGGCCCGCAACGACGCCGGCGTCGCAGCGCTCGCCGACTTGGCACGGCGGGAACTGCTGATCGGACTGTGCGCGGCCGAGGTGCCCTGCGGCGCGCTGGCCCGACGGGGCCTGACGCAAGCCGGAATCCAGCCGGCACCCGATACTGAGGAACCAAACGTTCGAGCGCTGGTCACCAAGCTCGCAGCAGGCGAACTCGACGCAGCAGTCGTGTACGCGAGCGACGCACGGCCCGCCGACAATCGAGCCATCGTGAGCTTGGGATGGACCGCGGGGACGGCGCCCGAAGCGACTTACGCTGCCGGCGTGCCATCAGACGCTCCGCACCTCGCCGGCGCCGAAGCGTTCGTCGCGTACCTGCAGTCCGAGGCGGCACATCGGGCGTTCGCCGACTTCGGCTTCGCAGCGCCGTGATGCGCAGACCACGATGCTCAGCCGGCTGACGCACGACGCCCAGACTCGCCGCTGCATGTCTCGCAGGCCCAGGGCTCGCCGCCCGTGAACGCCGACGCTGCGGAATCTGGCATCCACCGGCGCGGCGGGCACGAGGCGCGCCGCACGCCTCGCGTGCTGCCGCCGTGGCCGGTAGCCGTGCTTGCCGCCGGCGGCGGAGTGCTGTTCGCCCTGCCCGTGGTGGGGCTTGCGGCACGGACGCCGTGGACCGGCCTGTGGTCGCATCTGTCAAGCAGGTTCGTGATCGATGCGGCAACGCTCTCGGTGGTGTCGTCGGTGGCAGCAGCAGTCGTCGCGGCCGCAGTCGGCGTACCGCTGGCATGGGTGCTCGCCCGCGCGCCATTTCGCGGACGCACAACACTGCGGGCCCTCGTCACACTGCCCATGGTGCTGCCGCCGGTGGTCGGCGGCGCAGCGCTGCTGTTCGCGCTCGGCAGGCGGGGCGTGGTCGGCGGACCGCTGCACGACGCCACCGGCCTGCTGCTGCCGTACTCGATCTGGGGCGTCATCTTGGCAAACGCCTTCGTGGCCACACCGATGGTGATCCTGACCGTCGAAGGTGCACTCCGGAACCTCGATCCGCGCTACGAGCACGCCGCCGCCACGCTGGGGGCGTCACGGCTGCGCGTGCTGTGGCGGGTCACGCTGCCGATGATCGGCCCCGCTGTAGCCGTCGCCGTGTTGCTGGCATGGGCTCGAGCCCTCGGTGAGTTCGGTGCGACAGTGACGTTCGCCGGCAACCTCGGAGGCCGCACCCAGACGCTGCCGCTCGCCGTGTTCGTGGCACTCGAATCTGATCGTGACGCAGCGGTCGCCATCAGCCTGGTGCTGGTGGCGCTGTCGCTGGGACTGCTCATCGCCCTGCGCGACCGCTGGTGGCCGAGCCGATGAGCGACGCCGGCACTGGCACAGCTCCGGGCGCGCTGGATGCACAGATTCGGCTGCGCCGCGGTGAGTTCGACCTAGACGTACACGTGCAGGTCGAAGCGGGCGAGACCGCGGCGCTGCTCGGTCCGAACGGGGCCGGCAAGTCGACCATTGTGGCTGCCGTGGCGGGGCTGCTGCCGCTCGACGACGGCATCGTTCGCCTAGGCGAACGCGTCCTCGACGACCCGTCGGCGGGAAATTTCGTACCGCCCGAACAACGCGGCATCGGCGTGGTGTTCCAAGAACTCGTTCTGTTCGAACATCTCAGCGCGCTCGACAACGTGGCATTCGGCTTGACGGCGCGCGGCGTGCGCCGAGCCGATGCTCGCGCTCGGGCCCAGCCCTGGCTCGACGCCATGGACCTTGGCGATCTCGGACGGCGCCGTCCTCGCGCCCTGTCGGGCGGGCAACGTCAACGGGTGGCGTTGGCACGTGCTCTGGCCTGCGAACCGCTGCTGCTGCTGGCTGACGAGCCGCTCGGCTCGCTGGATGTGTCAGCACGCAACCGTTTGCGGCGCAACTTGGCTGCGCATCTCACCGGCAATCGCAACGCCGCCGGCACCGGCCCGTCGTCGATGCCACTGCCTGCGACCGCCGATGTGCCGCTCAATATTCCGCGTCTGCTGATCACGCACGATCCCGCCGATGCGTTCGTTCTGGCAGACCGGGTACACATCGTCGAGCACGGTCGCCTCACCCAGTCAGGCACACCGACTCAGCTGCGGCGTGCGCCGGCAACGCCATACGCCGCCGAACTGTCCGGCATCAACCTCATGCGCGGCACCGCGAACAGCGGCGAGATCACGGTGAAGCCTGGCGATGCCTACAGTGACGGCGACCGCTCGGCGGCGACCGGCCCGCTCGCTCGCGGCAGCCGTCGCGGCGAAGGCCGCAGCCAGATGGTGCTGCACGCTGCCGATACGAGCGTGCGCGGACCCGTCCTGATCACGATTCACCCTCGGGCGATTGCGCTGCACCGCGAACGGCCCAGCGGCAGCCCGCGCAACGTCTGGCGCACCACGACCGAAGCCGTCGAGCCGCTCGGCGACATCACTCGGGTGCTGCTCGGACCGCCGTTGCCGCTCACCGCCGACATCACGCCCGGCGCTGCGCACGAGCTGCTGATTCGCCCCGGCACCAGCCTGTGGGCGTCCGTCAAGGCCACAGAACTCGAGCTCGCCCCCGACGTCGGTCGCTGAGCGGCCACGATGCCGGTTCGGAAGTGTCAAGTCCCTGTGACGCAGTGTGACGCAGTGCCCAGTCTCAGCGAACCAGTCTCAGCGAACCAGTCTCAGTGAAGCCGACACTCGTGGCCGGTACGCTCCCGCAACGATGAACGCACCGATCAGCGGAACCGGGCCATGAGCGAATATCGGCGCGGCACCCGAGTAGTGGCGACAGAGGACCTGCCCGGAATCCCCGAGGGCACGCCGGGCAAGTGCGGTCGAGGTCTCGGATTCGCGATCAAGCGCTACCGCGTGCGGTTCGACAACGGTGTCGAGGCCATCTCGGTGGCTCACAGCAAGCTCGTGCCCGAAGCCGAGTGGCCGCAATTCCTAGCCAAACGGGCGCGTGCAGAAGTCGAGGCAGCCCAAGAGCGAGCCCGCGTGGCCGAAGCCCGAGCGGCAGCGGCGGAATCCCGCGGGCTGCCGGCTGCGAGCCCAGCCGATACTGCCGAAGCAACCGCTGCAATGTCCCCTGCGGCGGCTGAGGCAGATGCCGCGCCGCCCACCAATGAGAACGCCGGCCCCAAGGGCACCGGCGACTCGAGTGCCAGCAGCGATAGCGCCGACGACCCACGGCTGGCGGCGCTGCTGAACCGCTCCAAGACTGCACGAGCGGCGACGGGGGTGCCAGCACCGACAGCCGCGCCGGCACCGGCTGTCTCGGCCCCTGCGGTCGACGACGCCACTAGCACGGATGCCGTCGGCGGCACTGACGAGCCGCCGGCTCGCACGGCACCGCCTGCCGGCCCCGAGCGGGCCGATATTCCGGAGTTCGTGCCTGGCCCAGAGGTGGATCCCGGCTACGCCCCAGCGGCCAACCGCGTCAGTGAGCTCCTAGAGCAGGTGCGCAGCCGGAGCTGAACGTTCGAGCCGGGCCTCGCTCGTGCCGGCACTCCCACGCACGCACGCTCACGCACTCAACTCACCGTCTCAACTGACGCTCCGCTGACTCACGGTGACTCAGGCTCACGGTGATTCCGGCGGCATCGGGAACGGCGCAGGGTCCGCAAAGCGTCGCACCACATTGGCCGTGATGCGTGCGACGTCGTTGTCGAATCCGTCGCGTGCCAATGCGCCGAACCACGAGATCGACCCGACCGAGAACACCGCTCCGCCGTTGGGCGTCTCATAGAACACGATGTCCGCTCGCACCATCGGATCGGGCGTGGGAACGTACACAGAGGCTTCGAATTCCTCTTTGGTGCGGAGCATGTCGGGTCCGAACGTCGTGGCCGAGGCCAGCACCACGGCGTGGCTCGGCGAGCCGAGCTGTGCGTCGTAGCGGTCGACTTCCTGGCCGGCGGCGCCACCCCCCAGCCCCGAGGTGCCGATGCGCTCCCCCGGCACCCCGTCCAGAATCCACGCGGCACGCGAAGCGTCGGTACCCGGATCACGGACGAACCACGTGGCTTGCTCGAACCCTTGCGCAGCGAAGCCGACGCCGCAGATCTCATTCGGCGCCCGACCTTGGCGGCGCCACAGTCCGCCGTACTCGCCGCCCCAGGCGTGGTAGCTCTCCCCCGGCCCGGTCTGCCAGTTCCGCACTCCGTCCTCTGCTCTGCGCAGCTCGACGGCGCCCGGCCACTCGTCGCTGAAGGCCACTCGCCAGTAGAAGCCGTTGCCGCCGAGATACATCAGACGACCGCCGGCGCGCTGCCAGTCGGCCAGCGCGTCCAGCATGGCCGTGGACCAGTACTCGGGATGGCTGCCGGTCACCAGCACTCGGTACGGGGCGATGGCTTCGAGGCCCTCTGCATGCAGATCTTCGTCGGTGACGATGTCGTGGCCGACCTCGAGATGCTCCAAGAAGGCATTGATGTCGGTGTCAGGTGTGAAGTTCCAGCCGTCGGCCCCCGGACGCAGGTTGAGCACCGGTCGGCGGCGAGAGCTGAACATCACCCCGCTGCCGTCGGGGTGCTTCTCGTAGTGGCTGCGGCCCAGCTCGGGATGATCCCGGATGTAGGCATGCTCGGGCCGCAGGCGAGTCTTGGTCGGAATGAAGTCAGCGCCTTCGAACAGCATCCGATGATTGGCATAGGCCAAGTAGGTGGCCGTCGGCATCAGCAGCGCCACATCGGCTGTGGGCGCGCTGGCAGCGGGGCGGACGAAGATGGGCACACGGTCCTGGCCGAACTCGCTGCGCACTCGGAAGGCGTAGATGCCGCTGGTCAGATCGTGCGGCAGGGTCGTCTCGACAGTGGTGTGCCAGCCCGCGTCGTACAGGTCGTCGTGATGGAAGTGTACGGCGTCGTAGTGCGAGAGGTTGTCGCTCCAGCGGTGTGCGGTGCCGTCCCAGGCGGGGCCGGTGATCGCCCGTGTCGGCAGTTGATGCAACACGACCGGCCCGCACTGGACCCTGCAGCCGGCAACCTCGGCGGGCACGGAACGTCCCGCCGGGTCGGCGGAGAAATCCCAGGAGACGCCGGCCTCGCCGCAACGCAGCATCGGCCGTGCCAGCCGGCCGTCGCATCGTTCGCCTCCGGGTCCGCCGGCCAGCCACAGCGACACGGGCGCCAGCACACCGCCGCCCGCCTGCGGCTCGAAGCCGGCAGTAGTGCCCACGCCGTGCCACCGCACACCTTCGTGCGTGTCGCCGCCCGGCTCGGCACCCAGTGACTGCGCCGCCAGGTCGCTCAGCCGGTCTCCCTCGGTCGCGTCGCGTCCAGGCGAGTCCGAGCGCGCAGTGGCGATGCCAGCGCACAACACGCCGGCCGCGAGGTCCAGTTCTGCGTCGAACAGGTACCAGCGATTGCGGGTCAGCGGCCGAGCGTCGATGACCGCCTCCAGCCCGCCGTCGACTGCGGCGCTCGACACGACAGCGCGCCCGTCGCGCAGCTCCAGGCGAAGCGCCTCCACCAGCAACCAGGCCTCGGCCTGCGTCTCAGCGGGCGTTGCAGAGGCGGGCGCAGCTGGGACTGGCGCTGCGGTGACAGGCGTTGCGGCGACTCGGGCGCACAGGGTCGCTATCCGCGCTGGGCGGTCCAGCAAGGTCGGCATCACCCACAACCGCAGGCCGAGGCGCCCAACGCTCGGCAGGCCGTCGAGTGCAGCGACGCCGTAGGAGCCGGGAGTGAGCGGCTGCTCGTCGAGGATCAACTGCCCGCTGCCGGCCTCAGGAACCGGTCGTTCGTCGAAGCCGGGGCCGTAGCGGGTCGGGTCGCCGCAGACGATCTGCGTGATGTCCACCTCGGCCGGTCCTCGCTGATGCGACGACGCCATGAGCCGGACCGACTCGCCGGCACGCACGGTCCACGGCTCGCAGTAGCCGGTGATCTGCTTGGGCGAGCCTGTCATGGCGCTACGCCGCAGCGGCGGAGCAGGAGCGATCGCACGCGTCGCTCAGCGCTGCGATCTGAACGTCTCGTAGTCGGTCACCGGCATGCCGTCTGCGTGCCAGCCGCCGAAACCGGTCACGACATGGCTGACCTTGGGCACGCCCATGTCCTGCATGGTGTCGGCAGACAAGGCTGAGCGGGCGCCGCCGGCGCAGCACAGGATGAACTCGCGGTCCTCAGCAAAGACCGCTTTGGCGTAGGGCGAGTCGGGCGAGACCCAGAACTCGAGCATGCCCCGGGGCGTGTGCATCGCACCAGGGATGGCGCCGTCTCGCTGGAGTTCGCGCACGTCTCGGATGTCCACGATCAGGGCGCCTTCCTCGGTGACGCGGCGGTGTGCCTCCGCCGGTGAGATGTTGTCGATGCGGGTCTTGGCCTCTGCGACCATCTCGTTGACTGATTTGACACCCATGGCTTCCTCCTCGCGCTCTCGATGAGCTGATGTCACTGGGTTGATGTCACTGGCTGCAGTCTCACCGATGCGAGCGCCGCCGTCCAGCCGCCCGAGCCGGCCCGACGCAGGGACCGCAGCTGTGACGCGAGGACGGCTGGCACACTGGAAGCGGTGACCACGCCGCGCCGGACGCCGTCGAGCCCCTGGTGCCTCGGCATCGACACCGGCGGCACCTTCACCGACGCAGTCGTGTACTGCTCCGACACGCGTCGGGTCCTTGCGTCGGCGAAGATCCCGACTCGGCACGAGGATCTTCGCGGCTGCGTCGTGGAGGCGATGCGCGACGTCTTGACGCGATGCGGCGAATCGGGCGATGCGACTGGGCGGCGCCCTGGCGTGGACCGCTCTGCCATGGACATAGGGGCGGCAGACCTTGCGGCCAACATTGGGGTCGTGGCCGTCTCCACGACGCTGGCCACCAATGCGGTCGTCGAAGGCACCGGGCGGCCTGCGGGGCTGGTGGCCATCGGCTTGGCGCCCGAAGCGCTGGCCCGCGTCGGTCTGTATGCGGACATGGCTGCATTCATGGATGGGCCGATCCTCAGCCCGTCCGAAGGTGCCCCCGCCGCCGACGCCAGCCCCCGAGGCTCAGCAGGCACAGGCAGCCGGCTTGCCGCAGCACCGGTGGTGCTCATCGACGGCGGACACAACGCCCACGGCGAGGAACTCGCACCGCTCGACCTCGACGAGCTCGTCGGCTGGCTCAGCCGCATCGACGGCTCGGTCGAGGCGTACGGCGTCGCAGCGCAGTTCAGCGTTCGCAACCCAGCCCACGAACGTCAGGCCCGGGACGCAATCCGCGAACGCTGCGGCAAGCCGGTGACGTGCAGCCACGAACTGACCCCGAAGCTCGACGGCCCTCGCCGCGCCGTCACGACGCTGCTCAACGCGCAGCTCATCCCGGTGACTGCTCGCTTCGCCGAAGCCATTCGTGCAGCGATGGACGCGCTGGAACTGGACGCTCCGCTGATGGTGGTGCGCGCAGACGGCACCTTGGCCGCAGCCGAGTTCGCGATCCGACGTCCGATCGAGATCGTGCATTCAGGGCCTGCGGCCAGCGTCATCGGCGCCCGTCACCTTGCGGCATCTGCACCAGCAAGCCGCGAAGCGCTTGACGAGGCCGGGCTGGTGGTGGACATCGGCGGCACCACCACCGACATCGCGGCAATCCGTGGCGGTGCCGTGGTGAGCACCCGCAGCCGCGACAGCGCCGAGACAGCGACGGTAGGCGGTCACGCCACGATGGTCGCAGCGATGCCGACGGTGACCGTAGGTCTGGGCGGCGACAGCGAGATCTGGATTCCGCCTCATGGACGCCGGGGGGAGCTGGCCGTGGGGCCTCGACGGGTGATGCCGTTGTGCGTCGCGGCCGTGCGGCATCCGCGGGTGGTGATGCCGATGCTGATGCGCCAGCTCGGCGTCGATCGACCGCTCGCCGAATGCGGGCAAGTGCTGCTGCGCGCGGGCGCCGCCGTCCCCGACACGGTGCATGCAGATCGCACCGGCCGCGGTGACATCGACGCCGAGGTCCTCCGCCTGCTCGACGAAGCCGGCGGCGCGCTTGCGCTTGACGAACTCCAGCGGTCTGCTCGCGGGCGCAGCGCACTGGAGCGACTCGAACGCGGCGGTCTCGTGCGGCGCGCAGCGCTGACGCCGACCGACGCCTGCGTCGTGCTCGGACTGATCGACGCAGCCGCCACGCGCGATGGCGACGCTGCAACGGCCGGCGCCGAGCTGTTCAGCCGCCGATGCGACCGCTACGGCGTGCGCATCGGCAGCGGGGCCGGCGACCTGTGCCGTCGTATCGTGCAGCAGTTGGTGCGCAGCGTCACCGAAGCGCTGCTCGCCGTAGCGCTCGGTGCCGACGGCGTCGCGCGGAGCGAGATCGACCAGCAGTTCGTGCAGGCAGCTCTGGACCGTCGCCGTCGCGCTTGGGGCCGAACCGCTGCCGGCGGCGTCGACGGCGCTGACGCCAGCCTTCGCGACGAGCCGCTGTGGGGCTTGCTCGGCGCCGACGACCCGCGCAGCGCCGCAATCGCAGACCAGGGCACGCGACGCAGCGCCGGCCGGCTCGTCAGCCAGGAGGTCCCGCGGCTGGCCGAGCCGCCTCGGCTGTCACGTATCGACATCGGCGCTCAGGTTCCTGTGATCGCCATCGGGGCCCCGGCGAGCACCTACGCCCCGCTCGCTGCGGCGCTGCTCGGCACCGAGGCCGTCGTCCCAGCACATGCCGAGGTCGCCAACGCCGTCGGCGCAGCTGTCGCCCAGGTGCGGATCACCAAGCGGATCACCGTGACTGCCCCGCGTCGCGGCAGTTACCGGGCCCACTTGGGAGACGACCCTCCGCTGTGGCACAGTCTCAACGCCGCACGCGCCTGGGCCACCGCGCAAGCAACTGACGCGGCGCTGTCCGATGCGGTCGCGGCCGGTGCCACGGATCCTGTCGTCACCGTCGACTGGGCGACGCGTACCGCCCCGAGCAACGGACGCGAACTCTTCGTGGAGGCCACGCTGCGGGTCACCGCCGCAGGCCCGCCCGCGTCACGCGCACACAGCGTGGAACGAACTAGCGGCTAACCGGCGGCACCGGCGCAGATGACGGAGCCGCGGCATGCACCAGGCGCCCCTCGCTGCGGCACGCCGTGCGCATGCTCGAGAGCCAAGCAGTGTCGGGAACTGGCCGCGCCGTCACCGGGTCGTCGGCGAAGGCGGCTTCGAGCGCTGCAGCAATGCCCAAGAGCCGTCGGTCGCTGTAGCTCGGGCCCACGAGTTGCAGGCCGAACGGCGTGCCTTGCGCGTCCCGACCGCACGGCAGCGCCGTCGTGGGCAGACCCACCACGGTGAGCGCAGCCGACAGCCCGAGCCACGCCATGTAGTTGCTCACTGCCCGGCCGTCGATCTCGGCGGGGTACAGCTGGTGCCAGTCGAAGGGCGGCACGCTGACGCCAGGACATATCAGCACGTCGAAGGTGTCGAACAACGCGTCGGCCGCTCGGTACAGGTCGATCTGGCGTCGTCGAGCCTTGGCGACGTCGAGCACGGTGGTGCTCAACGCCTCGTCGTAGGTGGCCCGGATGTTCGGATTGAAGCCGCCGTCAGCACCGCTCGCCGGAATGTGGACGTCGTCGTCGAACTGGTGGTCGACCTGCTGGTCGAACTGATGGATGCTGCGGTGGTAGTTGACCGCGAACACGTCGGACCGGAGCTGCCAGTCCACCTCCAGCGCGTCGCTGAGGTCGACGTCGGCCTGCTCCACCGAACCTGCCATCCCAGCCAGCCGTTCGACCCGGTCCCCGAAGACCTCTCGCACCGCATCGGACACCAGCAGTCCGCCCAAGTCGGCGCTGACACCCACCCGCAGCGCCGCCACGTCGACCTCAGGCACCGAGGCGAAGGCGGCAGCATCCAAGGGGAACGCCATCGGATCACGGCGGGACGAGCGATCACGTCCAGCTACCACCGACAGCAGCAACGCTGCGTCGCCGACCGTGCGGGCCATGGGTCCCTGCACGCTGTAGTTCGTTCTGGCGATCGTGCGCTCGTCATGCGCCACGGTGCCGGGCGTGGAGCGGTGGGCGACCACCCCGCAGTACGACGCAGGGATGCGCAGGCTGCCGCCGTGGTCCGACCCTGTGGCGAGCGGCGCCATCCCGCACGCCAGCGCCACTGCCGAACCTCCGGAGCTGCCGCCGCAGGTCAGCGACGGGTCGAACGGGTTGCCGGTGGCGCCGAAGAGCCGGTTGACGGTGTTGGCGCCGATGCTCAGCTCGGGAGTGTTGGTCTTGCCGATGACGACGGCACCGGCACCGCGCACGCGGGCCACGATGCCGTCGTCGGCATCGGGCACATGGCGGGCGAACGGCACCGCGCCGTAGGTCGTCATCAGACCGGCGGTTGCCTGGATGTCCTTGATCGCCACCGGCAGGCCGGCCAGCGGGCCGAGCGGCTCGCCCCGTACACGGACGCTGTCGATCCGACGGGCCGTCGCCCGCGCCGCGTCGTCATCGCGGCCGATCAGCGCGTTCACTGCCGGATCGACCGCCGCGACCCGCTCCAAGCAGGACTCCAGCAACTCCGTCGCGGACAGCTCCCCGGCACCCATCAGCTCCAGCGCACGTGTCGCCGACAGGTCGCACGGCTGAGTCTGAGTCATCACCACAGCGTTGCACATCGCCAGCCGACGTCGGCTGTTACCTGGCGCGATCACTTCGCCCGGGCCCATTCGGCAGCCCTTCGCTAGCCTGTGCGCCCGTGAGCAGCGAGGACGTGGCCGGTGTCCACGATGTCGTAGTGGTCGGCGCGGGATTCGCCGGCATGTTCATGCTCCACCGGCTGCGCGAGCTGGGCTTCGACGCTGTCGTGGTCGAGCGGGCGGGCGGGGTGGGCGGCACGTGGTACTGGAACCGGTACCCCGGCGCCCGCTGCGACGTCGAGTCGATGCAGTACTCCTACTCGTTCGATCCCCAACTCGAGCAGGAATGGGAATGGTCCGAGCGCTATTCGGGCCAGCCCGAGATCCTGCGCTACGCCAACCATGTCGCCGACCGCTACGACCTGCGCCGCGACATCCGCTTCGACACCACCGTGGAGCAAGCCGACTGGGACGACGAGGCACGCCAGTGGCTGCTGCTGACTGACCGCGGCGTCTATCGGGCGCGCTTCGTGGTGATGGCCACCGGTTGCTTGTCCACCACCAACGAGCCGGTGTTCGAAGGCGCGCAGACCTTCGCCGGCGCCACGTACCACACAGGCAGCTGGCCGCACGAGGGCGTGGACTTCGGCGGCCAGTCGGTGGCGGTGATCGGCACCGGGTCCTCGGCCATTCAGGCCATCCCGGTCATTGCGGAGGAGTGCGCGGCGCTGACGGTGTTCCAGCGCACGCCGAACTACTCGGTCCCGGCTCGCAACCAGCCGCTCGACCCGGCCGAGCAGGCCGACTGGAAGGCCAGCTACCGCGAGCGGCGGGCCGAGATGCTCGACCAGCGGGCAGCCATGTTGCAACGGCTGCCCGACAGCGAGGATCTTGCCAAGGAAGCGACCGAAGACGAGTTCGCCCGGCGTATGGAAGAGCGATGGGCGGTGGGCGGCTTCACGTTCTACCGCGGCTACGGCGACATCGTGTTCGACGCCGAGTCGAACGAACGCATCGCAGCGTTCGTGCGCGGCAAGATCGCCGACATCGTGGACGATCCCGAGGTCGCTGCCCTGCTCACGCCGCACAACACCATCGCCTGCAAGCGGCCGTGCCTCGACACCCGCTACTACGAGACGTTCAACCAGCCGCATGTGCGCTTGGTGGACGTGTCGCAGACGCCCATCGAGCGCATCTGTGCCGCCGGCGTGGTGGTCGACGGTCAGGAGTACCCAGCCGATGCCATCGTGTATGCGACTGGCTTCGACGCGATGACCGGCACGCTGCTGCGCATGAACATCACCGGACGCAGCGGCAGGCGGCTGGCTGACCACTGGGATGCAGGACCGCGTACGTACTTGGGACTGGGCATCGCCGGTTTTCCGAACCTGTTCACCGTCTCGGGTCCCGGCAGCCCGTCAGTGCTCACCAACATGATTCCGTCCATCGAGCAGCACGTCGAGTGGATTGGGCGCTGTCTCGTCGAGCTGCGCGAGCGCGGCGCCGCCACCATCGAGGCGGAACCCGATGCCGAGGCATCTTGGGTGGACCACGTCAATGCCGTCGCAGACCTCACGCTGTACCCGACCTGCAACTCGTGGTACCTGGGAGCGAACATTCCCGGCAAGACGCGGGTGTTCATGCCGCTGCCCGGCTTCCCGCCCTACGTGGAGGTGTGCGAGGACGTGGCGGCCGACAACTACCGCGGCTTCGCCGTCGCCTGACCCCGATTCTGCAGAGGCCGCTGATGAGATTCACACCCACCGAGCTGACCGGACCTGAACTGGAACTGCAAGCAGAGGTGCGCGAGTTCTTGGCCGCGGAGCTGCCGCCCGGCAGTCACGTCCCGTGCTTGGGCATGGCCGCGGATCACGACCGCGAATTCTCCGCCAAGATGGCCGCACGGGGTTGGGTGGGCATGGCGCTGCCGTCGCGCTGGGGCGGCGCGGATCGCACCGCGGTGCAGCGCTTCATCGTGGTCGAGGAGATGCTGCGCTGGGGGGCCCCGGTCGGACACCACTGGGTGGCAGACCGCCAGACCGGCGCGGTCATCTGGAAGTTCGGCACCGACGAGCAGCGCGAGCGGTTCCTGCCGGCGATCTGCCGGGGCGAGCTGGGCTTCTCCATCGGCATGAGCGAACCCGACAGCGGCTCGGATTTGGCATCGGTGTCGACGCGGGCTGAGCGGGCCGAAGACGGCTGGGTGGTCAACGGCACCAAGATCTGGACGTCGATGGCCCACGTGAACGACTGGTTCATCTGCTTGCTGCGCACGGCGCCCATGGAGGACGGCAACAAGCACGCCGGACTGTCGCAGTTCCTGATCGATCTGCGATCGCCGGGCCTCGACATCAGCCCGATCCCGTTTCTGGACGGCAGCCATCACTTCAACGAGGTGACGTTCCACGACGTGTTCGTGCCGGATGGCAATGTGGTGGGCCAGCCGGGCATGGGCTGGCACCAGAACACCACCGAGATGGCCTACGAGCGCGGCGGACCCGACCGCTGGCTGTCGCCGTTCTCGACCGTGGAGCAGCTGCTGCGCGAAGCGGCTGGCACGCCGCTCGGCGACGCAGCATCTGATCTGCTCGGCGAGCTGGCCGCCCGCTGGTGGGGCATCCGGAACCTGTCGCTTTCGGTGGCACGGCTGATCGACGAGGGCGAGGCGCCGTCGGTGGAATCCGCGTTGGTGAAGGAGATGGGCACCCGCTTCGAGCAGGAAGTCGTCGAGCAGTTGGTGCAGCTCGTCGACGAGGAGTACTCGCCGGAATCCGCATCGCTGTTCGAACGTCTGCTGGCGCAGTGCGTGGTGACGTTCCCAGGCAACACGATCCGGGGCGGCACCATCGAGATCCTGCGCTCGGTGGCCTCCAAGGGACTCCAAGGACTGCCCGCATGAAGGTACCTGCGCCGGCGCCGGTCGTGGTGGACGAGCTGGTCACCGAGACCGCTGATCGGCTGTTCGGCGAATGGTGTACGCACGAAGCGGCGCAGGCCGCCGAGGAAGCCGGCTGCGCACCCGACCTCTGGGAGGCGTTCTGCGCCACCGGATTCGACCTCATCGCGATCCCTGAGCGCGCCGGCGGATCGGGCGGCACGCTCGCAGAAGCCATGGAGGTGCTGCGCTTGGTCGGCTACCACGCGGCACCGATTCCGGCTGCCGAGCACGGCATGCTGGGCGGCTGGCTGCTGGCACAAGCGGGACTCGAGCGCCCGGACGGCTTGGTCACCGTCTTGCCGCCGCGGACGGCCGACGGCGGCTGGTCTGGCTGCGGGAGCTGCTCGGTGGAGATCGCCGACGACGGCATCGCGAGGCTGACCGGCGAGGCCCGCAGAGTGCCATGGGCGCGCATCTCCGAGGTCATCGCGTGCGTCTGCGAACACGACGGGCACACGTGGGTGGTCTGCGTACCCGCAGATCAGTGCGCGATCGCGCCGCTGCCCAACATGGCGGGCGAGCCCCGCGACACGGTCCGCTTCGATGGCGCCACAGGTCACGCGGCACCCGCGCCCGACGGAGTCGACGCCGCCGCGCTGGCGCAGCGCGGCGCGCTGTCGCGAGCAGCGCTGATGGCGGGCGCCATCGAGAAGATGTGCCAGCTGACGGTCAGCTACACGAATGAGCGAGTCCAGTTCGGCCGACCGGTGGCACGCTTCCAAGCCGTGCAGCAGCACCTCGTGTGGGCAGCGCAGGATGCCGCGCTGGTGCGCATGGCAGCCGAGGCAGCGGCACGTGAGGCAACCCGAGGGGACGCACGATTCGAGATTGCCGCCGCCAAGCTGGTAGCCAATCAGGCGGCGGCGCGGGCCACGAAGGCTTGCCACCAGGCTCACGGCGCGATGGGCATGACCCAGGAGTATCCGCTGCACCACTTCAGCCGTCGGTTGTGGAGCTGGCGCAAGGAGTACGGCTCGGACGCACACTGGGCGGGCGTGCTCGGACAGATGGCCACCGGCGTCGGCGCAGACGGCCTGTATCCGCTCATCACCGCAGGAACCGCAGGCCTGGGCTGACATGAACCGTTTGCCGGAAGCCGAGCCGACATTCGAGGCTGCCTTCGACGATTTCGGTCGGTACGGAGATGTCTCGGTCCAGCTCAGCGGGGACCATGTCGCGGTCGTGGAGATCGGTCGACCGCCTCACAACTTCTTCGACTTGGAGCTGATCGACAGCTTGGCGGCCGCATTCGGCGACCTTGACGCCGAGGACCGGTGCCGGGCCAGTGTCTTGTGCTCGGAGGGCAAGAACTTCTGCGCCGGGGCGCAGTTCGGCAGCGACGGCGAGCGTGGCGGCACCGTCGCTGCTGCGGACGGTAGCGGCGGTCGGCGTCATCTCTACGACGCAGCGTTCGAGCTGTTCTCCCAGCGCAAGCCGGTGGTGGCCGCGATTCAGGGAGCGGCAGTGGGAGGCGGGCTGGGCGTGGCCTGCTTCCCCGACTTCCGCATCGCTGCACCCGAAGCCCGGTTCAGCGCCAATTTCGCTCGGCTGGGCTTTCATCACGGCTTCGGTCTGACGGTGACACTGCCTCGCCTGGTGGGACATCAGCGGGCACTGGACCTGCTCTACAGCGGCCGACGCGTCAAGGGCGACGAGGCTGTCGAGATCGGTCTGGCCGACGAGCTGGTCCCGCTGGCGGAGCTGCGCCGAGCCGCGTACGGCTTCGCCCATCAGATCGCCGTGTCTGCGCCACTGGCCGTCGAGTCCATCCGCCACACCATGCGCGGCCACTTGGCCGACGCCGTCAAGGCGGCCACCGATCACGAGAAGGCCGAGCAGGACCGCCTGCGCTCCACCGACGACTGGCGCGAGGGCGTCAGCGCCGTCAACGAGCGCCGCACGCCCAACTTCACGCGCAGCTGATGAACACCGCCGCGCCGACGACCTACGGCGAGATGATGTTCCTCGAACAGCACGGGCCCGATACCTACGTGGGCGTCAGCCCCGAGTACCTGTGGGGCCGGATCTACGGCGGACAAGTCATCGCGCAGGGCCTGTGGGCGGCGTTCGGAACCGTCGACGAGGAATTCGCGCTGCACTCGGTACACGCCTACTTCATACGTGGCGGAACACTGGACGAGCCGGTTCGCTACGAGGTGGACCGGCTCCGCAACGGCCGCTCATTTTGCACCCGTGCGGTCGTGGCCCGCCAGAGCGGGGGCGCGATCTTGAACCTGTCGTGCTCGTTCCACGTGGCCGAGCAGGACGCCGAAGTCCAGACGGCACGCATGCCGCTCGCGCCGAGCCCGGACGACTGCCGTGACAGCGACGACGAGCGCTGGCCCTGGATCATGGAACGGCGCCGATTGCACAGCTATCCGGGGTCAGGCCAGTCGATGGGCTGGGTTCGCATCACCGACCCGATCGACGACGACGCGCGCCTGCACATCTGCGGGCTGGCATTCACCTCCGACGCCATTCAGTTCGACGCGGCGCGTTCGCTGCACCCCTTGCAGGTGCCCCCGGGGCAGTACCAAGCGTCGTTCATGGGCGCTTCGCTGGATCACGCGATGTGGTTCCACCGCCCGCTGCGGGCCGACGAGTGGCACCTGTACCAGTTCGACTGCCACGGCCTCACCAGTGCACGGGGCATGACGGTGGGCAATTTGTTCGCGACCGACGGCCGCCACATCGCGACGATCGCTCAAGAGGTGCTGCTGCGCGAACGCAAGCCCAAGGGCTGACAGCCACAACGTCGGGCACGTTCAGCCTCGTGTCCGCTGCGCTGACGGCTACGCGCAGCAGCGGTCTGCTGAGCGGCTCGATGATCCTTGGCCTGAAGGCCCTTGGCTCACACGTTCCAGGCCGTCGCCTCGGCGCGAGAGCACCACGTTGGCCATGACCTCGGCATCGCCCTGCTTGACGTACCACTCCCACTCGATGCCATGGGGATCAGTGGCCCACGTCTCCACTTTCTCGGCGTAGCAGCACATGGTCTCATCGATGGTGGAGGTGGTGAGACCGGCCTCGGCCATGCGGGCATGAGCGTGCTCCACCTCGCTCGCAGATTCGGTCTCGACGCCGAGATGGTTGATGGTGCCGCCTGCGCCGGCCGATTCGAACAGCACCAGCTTGAGCGGCGGCTCGTCGAGGGCGAAGTTCGCATACCCCGCTCGCCGCTTGGCCGGTTCGGCACCGAACAACCGCGAGTAGAAGTCGACCGCTTCGTCGATGTCGTCCACGTTGAGCGCCAGCTGCAACCTCACGACCCCACATTAGGGAGCGTGCGGCACACCGCGCGAGACGATGCCGGACACGCTCACTCACCAGCCGCGGCGACCTGTTACGTTCTCCAGCCTCTCAAGCTCTAAGGTGCCCCGCTGTGACCGCGCCGCTGATCAACGCCGCACAGCTCGCCGCAGCAGAGGCGCTAGCTGCCTACCTCGCCGGCGGGGGCGATGCACCGACCGAGATCTTTGCCAAGCTGAGCTTCGAGGACGGCCTCGCCATTCAGTGCGAGATGCAGCGGCGAGCCGTCGCTGCCGGGGCCATCCACGTGGGCTGGAAGGTCGGTCTCACCTCGGATCGAGCCCGCATCGCGGTCGGCGTCGACGAGCGGCCCTTCGGGCACCTCAACCGTGTGCTGGCATCGCCCGCAGTCATCCCGTCGAGCGAGATCCGTCACGCCAGCATCGAGCCCGAACTGTGCTTCGTCATCGGCGATCGCATCGCAGGCCACGACGTCGACCCGGCTGCGGTGCCCGCACGAATCGCCAAGGTGTGCGCGGGGTTCGAGATCAACGAGGCGCGGGTGACCGTCGGGGGCTGCATCGCCCTGCTCGTCGCCGACAACCTCACGAACTGGGCAGCGGTGCAAGGCTCGGGGGCACTGGTTCCGCCCGCGACCGAGCTCGACCGTTGCATCGTGACGGTGACCTGCGACGGCGAGGAGCGACTGGCCTGCACGGCAGGCGACGAGGTGGACAATCCCTACCTGTCCATTGCCTGTCTGGCGGCAACGCTGCACCGCTATGGCTTGGCGCTCGAACCTGGTCAACGCGTGATCACCGGCGCGTACGCCCGCTTCCGAGTCGAGGCGGGTCAGCGCTGGCAGGCTCGCTATGCGGGCATCGGCGACGTCGAGGCGGTCATCGCGTGAGCGCCGGCCTCTGTGGCCCGACGCTGCTCCCGACACAGCTAGAGCGGCCTGAGGCGCCGCTCAACGTGCTCGTGACCAAGACGCTCACGCTGCCCGACGTCACTTCGGCCGATGCGACCGCGATACGCGAGGCCGCCGGGCCGGGCGCCGTGGTGAACATCGTGGACCGGCCGCGAGACGGCGTGGCGGTGGCCGCGGACGCTCAGGTGATTCTGGGCATCGTGCCCGAATGGCTGTTCGACGCGGCGCCCCGTCTGCGCTGGGTCCACGCGACGGCATCGGGCGTGGACATGTTCATGTACCCGAAGTTCGTGGAGAGCGACGTCGTGCTCACCGGCGAGAAGGGTCTGGTGGGCAGCCACTTGGCAGACCACGCCTTCGGGCTGCTGCTGGCGCTGGTGCGGCGCATCGCCACCGCCGTCAAGCTCGGCCCCGAGGCGTGGGATCACGATGTCCGCGAGCACATGCGCAGGCGCGAGCTGGAACTCGAAGGACTGACGATGGGCATCCTGGGCTTCGGCGGCACGGGCCGCCATCTCGCCCGCCGCGCAGTGGCGTTCGGCATGCGGGTGCAGGCCATGGACCTATTCCCGGTGCCGCCGAGCGACGGCGTCGAATCGGTCGGCGGGCCCGACTCGCTGCGCGACATCGTGGCCACGAGCGATGTTCTGGCCCTAGGGCTGCCCCTCACCGACGCGACCAGGAACATGTTCGATGACGACATGTTCGCGACGATGCCCGACGGCGCCATCTTGTTGAACGTCACCCGCGGCGAGATCATCGACGGGCCATCGCTGGAGCGCGCCCTGGCTGCCGGCCGGATCGGCGGCGCCGCCCTCGATGTAGCGCCAGTGGAGCCGCTCGATGCCCGCAGCCCGCTGTGGGGCTTCGAACACTGCGTCATGACGCCCCACACCGCCGGCGCGAGCCAGCATCGGGCGCAGCGCAACCTGGAACGGTTCTGCCGCAACCTGCTCGCGCTGCGGCACGGTCGCCCGCTCGAGGGCGTCGTGGACAAGCTGTCGGGGTTCTAGACCGGGGAACATCGCAAAAGCTGACCTGTTGCGTCAGGTTTCGCCTGTACAGTGTTGCGCACTCGGCAAATCCGCCGAGTCAGGCATTGCCCGCCTTATGGGGCGTAAGAAATGGAGCTCGACATGAGCACAACACCCACAGACCCACTCGCAGAGCTGGGATTCGAAACACGAATGGTCCATGCGGGCCAAGCGCCGGACAGCGCCACCAACGCCCGCGCCGTGCCGATCTACCAGACCACGTCGTTCACTTTCGACAGCTCCGAGCATGCGCAGAACCTGTTCGGTCTGGCCGAGATCGGCAACATCTACACCCGCATCATGAACCCGACCCAGCACGTGCTCGAAGAGCGCATCAGCGCGCTCGAGGGCGGCGTGCGCACCGCAGTGGGACTTCCCGGCGCGCTGGCGCTGGCTTCGGGGCAGGCGGCGGAGACGTTGGCAGTGCTCAACTTGGCGGAGGCGGGCGATCACCTCGTCGCGAGCCCGTCCCTGTACGGGGGCACCTACAACCTGTTCCACTACACGCTGCCCAAGATGGGCATCGAGGTCACCTTCGTCCAGGATCCCGACGACATCGACTCGTGGCGAGACGCCGTGCAGGAGAATACGAAGGCCTTCTACGGCGAGTCCATCGGCAACCCCAAGAACGACATCTTGGACTTCGAGGCGGTCGCGGACGCCGCGCACCGTGCAGGTGTTCCGCTGATCGTGGACAACACGGTCCCCTCGCCGTACCTGTGTCGACCGCTGGCGCACGGGGCAGACATCGTGGTTCACTCCGCGACGAAGTTCATCGGCGGTCACGGCACGTCGATCGGCGGACTGATCGTCGACGGCGGCTCGTTCGACTTCGGCGCGTCAGGACGGCATCCGATGTTCACCGAGCCCGATCCCAGCTACCACGGGCTGGCCTACTGGCCTGCGCTGGGCGCCGGATCGTTCATCCTCAAGGCCAGGCTGCAGCTCTTGCGCGACATCGGTGCCGCAGTGTCGCCGATGAACGCGTTCTTGTTCCTGCAGGGCATCGAGACGCTGTCGCTGCGCATGGAGCGGCACGTGGCCAACGCTGTGGCGGTCGCTGAGTACCTCGAGGGCCATCCGCAGGTCGAATGGGTGCTCTACGCGGGTCTGGCGTCGAGTCCCTACCACGGCCTCGCGCGCAAGTACCTGCCCAACGGCGCAGGCTCGGTGCTCGCCTTCGGCATCGACGGCGGCCTCAAGGCCGGCCAGAAGTTCGTGGAGAGCCTGCGGCTGCACAGCCACGTCGCCAACATCGGCGACGTCCGCAGCCTGGCGATCCATCCGGCTAGCACGACGCACAGCCAGCTGAATCCGCAGGAGCAGTCCGACACGGGAGTCGAGCCGAATCTGGTGCGGCTGTCGGTCGGCATCGAGACCGTCGACGACATCATCGCGGATCTCGACAGCGGCTTCGAAGCCGCTGCTGCCCTCTGAGCTCAGCAGCTCGCTCGGGCCGGCACAGCTCGGGCCGGCACAGCACAGCTAGCTGACGGCACCCGCTTCGCGTAGGGCGGCAATCTCGTCGGGATCCAAGCCGAACTGGCGCAGGATCTCCTCGGTGTGCTCGCCCTGCGCGGGGCTGGGACGGCGGATGGCACCCGACACCCCGTCGATCTGCGTGGCATTGCGCACAACGCGGATATCGCCCAATGTCGGGTGATGCACCGGCGCGGCCATGCCGAGATGGCGGACCTGCGGATCCGCGAACGCTTCGGCGACGCTGTTGACGCGTCCGCACGGAACGCCGGCAGCATTGAGTCGTTCGACCCATTCGTCGCAGCTCGCCCCGCCGAGCCGCTCGCCGATGATGTCGTTCAGCTCGCTGCGGTTGGCCGAGCGCAGCTTCGCCGAGCAGAACCGTTCGTCGTCCGGCAGGTCCGGGCGGCCGATCTCGGAGCAGAATGCGCGCCACAGTCGTCCGCCGGGTGCCGCGATGTTGAGGTGCCCGTCGGCTGCCTGGTAGGTCCCCATGGGGATCATGGTGGGATGGTCGTTGCCGGCCTGGGGCGGATCCTCTCCCGCCACGGTCCAGCGCGCTGCCTGAAAGTCGAGCATGCCGATCATCGACTCCAGCAGCGAGGTGTGTACCCAGCGGCCTTCGCCGGTGCGCTGCCGCTCCACGAGCGCGACCAGCACGCCGATAGCGAGCTGCAATCCGGCGGTGACGTCGCTGATCGCCACCCCGGCACGCACCGGGCCGTGTCCGGGCACGCCCGTCACCGCCATCATGCCGCCGAGGCCCTGGGCGATCTGGTCCACACCTCCGCGCGTGGCATACGGGCCGTCCTGGCCGAAGCCCGAGATCGACCCCATCACGAGCCCAGGGTTCAGCCCATGGAGCGTGTTCCAGTCGAAACCCAGCCGATGCTTGACAGACGGCCGCAGATTCTCGATCAGCACGTCGGCGTGACGCACGAGCCGGTGAAGCAGCGCTCGGCCCGACGGATGTTTCAGATCGATGACCACCGAGCGCTTGTTGCGATGGATGTTGAGGTAGTCCGGCGACGCGGTGCGCCCCTCCTCGAATCCGTTCACGGGCGCATCCACGCGGATCACCTCAGCGCCCCAGTCCGCCAGCTGGCGCACGGCGGTGGGCCCTGCACGCGCGATGGTCAGATCGAGCACGGTGATGTCCGCGAGCGGCAGATCGTCGGCATGTGGCAATTGCTGCGACGACGGGAGGTTCACCGGCCCGCGCCCCGATGACGCCGAGACGCGCGCCCGGTGCGCTTGCGATGCCACCTGGGCCTGCCGCACAGCATGCCTGCACCCCACGCCAGGTGCATGACGGCGAAGGCCGCCGTCGCCCTCACGCGATCGGACCATGCCGGCAGCTTCGAGCGCAGCCGGGAGGCGGCCAGTGTGCATGCACCGAGGTAGACAACCGGCACGATGCCCCCACGGCGCCTGCCACGCGCCAGTTCGACAGCCGACAGCGCCAAGCCGATGGCGAGTGCGGGCGCGACAAGCTGACGCGGCCGCGTCGAGCGCGGGTGACGGCTGATCACCACGCGCTTTGCTGCGCCGTAGTCGAAGTACTGACGCGCCAGCCCCGCCCAGCTGGAACGAGGCTGGTAGTCGACGACCAAGCTCGGGTCGAGCCACACCAAGAGACCCTGCTCGCGCAGACGCCAGTTGAGCTCGTAGTCCTGATTTCGCTCCAGCGACTCGTCGAAGCCGCCCACGCACGCAAGCGCCGCTGCGTCGAACACGCCGAGGTAGACGGTGTCCACCGGCCCCTCAGTGCGCCCTCGCCTGAAGGCGGCGGGGCCTCCGCCGAAGGGCGACGCCAACGCCGCCGCGATGATCCGGCTCACCTTGCAACCACCGACCGGCCGCTGCACGCCGCCGACGTTGGCAGCGCCGGTGCGCTCCATGGCGGCCACCGCCCGCTCGACGTAGTCGGGCGGGAGTCTCGCTTGGGCGTCCACTCGCACGATGACCTCGCCGGTGGCAGCGCCGATCGCCAGGTTGAGACCCGACGACGTCGTGCCGGCGGGGTTCTCGACGACCTGCAACGGCCACGCACATCTGGCGTTGCGAGCGCACAGCGCAGTGTCATCAGAGCTGGGCGCGACCGCCACTAGCACGTCGAGCTTGCCTGTGTAGATCTGCGCGTTCACGGCCTCCAAGCACTCGCCGAGCTGGGCCGCACAGTCGCGCGCCGGAATCACCACGCTGACAGGCGGCCGGCGAGCGGCGACATGCAGCGCGACGCCCGTTGCCGGCGCGTTCACCGGGCGTTGCGTCGGGCCATGACGACGAGGCTCTTCGCCAGAATTTCCCAGTCCAGCACCGGCGACCAGTTGACGACGTACTGCAAGTCGTGGCCGAGCTTGTAACCGGGGTCGGTCTGGTAGTGGGCCTGCGTCTGTGCGAGGCCGGTGATGCCGGGCGGCACATCGTGCCTACGGGCGTAGCCGGCAATCTCGCCTTCGAGCCGTGCAACAATCTGCGGTCGCTCAGGCCGGGGGCCCACCAGCGACATGGTGCCGGTCAGCACGTTCCACAGCTGCGGCAGCTCGTCCAGGCGCGTGCGGCGCAGCCAGCTCATGCCGTTCGTCACCCGCGGATCGTTTGAGGCAGCCAGCACCGGACCGTCGGCCTCCGCGTCGCGCTCCATCGTGCGGAACTTCACGAGCACGAACGGCACTCCTGCTCGCCCCACACGCTCTTGTCGGTAAAGCACCCCGCGGCCGCCCACGACTCTGACATAGAGGGCTACGGCTGCAGCCAGTGGCAGCGCGATCGGCGCCAACAGCGCCAGGTATGCGAGGTCCAAGAGCCGCTTGAAGCGCAGGCGGGACGCCGGCAGCGCATGCTCTCGCAGCGCCACGAACGGCATCCCCCCGATCTGACGAGTGCGCTGGAGCCCCAGCAGCGTGTCCGCCGGCGCAATCAAGCGAAAGACGCCGACGTCTCGTCGTTCGAGTTCGCCGAGAGGCTCGGGATAGACGATCCCCAGCGCTTGGTCTGACACCAGCAGCAGCTCGGTTGCCCCGAGGCGATCGACTTCGGCCACGATCAACGCGGGATCGGTGACGCTGCCCGCGATCACCGCGTCGGTCTCGGCGTCGGCGAGGTGCTGCACAGCCGAAGCGATGTCGCCGGGCGAGCCGACCAGCAGCATGCGAGGTTTGCCGGCCCGCAGCAGGCGTACGCGCCGCGCGCCCCAGCGGTTGAACGAGATCAGCACAGCGCCCGCCACTGCGAGCACGACCAGATTTCCCCGGGGCATCAGGTACCGGCCCGTCAGCAGCGTGACCGTGGCGTCGCAGCCCACCGCCACCAACGTCAGCAGCAAGGCGCGCGGCAGCCATGGCCGATGCCCGATCCGCTGCTCGAATTCGTACAGCCCGCCGAAGTAATAGACGGTCATGTGCAACAAGGTCGCGATCGCGAAGCCGACGAAGTAGTGCGAGCGGGGGTACGTCGGCCAGTCAAACCCGAAGCGCGCCACCGTGATGGCCGCCATCGCCACGAACAGCGTCGCGGCATCGACCAAGTACAAGCAGCGGAATCCTCGCCGCTTGGCAGACGCCGCCGGCACGTTCACGCGGAGTTCATGGTTGCATGCTGTCGCGAGCGCTTCGCTGTCCGCGTCGACGTCCGGGCGTCCAAGACGCTCTTGGACCAACATCTGGCCGATACTACGCTGCGCCTCTTCGGACGATGAGTGCGGCCATCTGCATCGCAGCCACCACAGCAGCCGCTGGCATCAGGCGACCGGAAACGACGGGTCCTTCATGCTCAACAGCGCTCAGCTCAACAGCGCTCGCTTGGATCGCCTTCGCTCAGGTTGGACGGTCGTGTTCCTCATCTGCATCGGCGTGTTGCTGCTGTGGACACCCGATCTGAACTTGCCGCTGGGCAACAGCGACGACGGTCGCATCTTCGGTCGGGCCGGCATCCAAGCGCGCAACTTCTGGGAGCTCGGACCCGTCGAATCCCGCCTCGGCGCCAGAACTGATCCGTTCATCCGCGCCGAGTTCAACATCCCGCCGCGGACGATGCCGCCCCCGGAGGCGGTGACCTACGCGCATCATCCGCCGCTGAAGCAGTTCCTCACCATTGGCGCAGTAGGCGTGCTGGGCGACAGTCCGTCAGCGGTTCGCGTCGCGGACTTCCTGCTCGGCGCCGCTACCGCTGCGTTCCTCGCCGCGGTGTTGCGCGCCGTCGGGCTGGCGTGGGGTCCGACGCTGCTGGCCGTGCTGGCAATGGTGACCACGGGCTTCTTCTACGTGTACGGACGCATGGGCATCAGCACATCCATGCTGCTTGCACTCACTGCGGCGGTGGCGAAGCTGCGCCAAGTCGAACGGCCGTCGCGCTGGGCGCTGGCGGGTGCGGGTGCGCTCGCTGCTCTCACGGCCATGCACTCCTGGATTGCCGTTGCGTCGCTGGGCCTGCTGCTGCCGTGGCTGTTCGTCGGCACCCTGCGGCGGCGTCTGGACCTCGCTGACGGGCGCCGGGCGCACCAAGCGGGCGTCGCTGCGTGGCTGCGCCGGGGGTGGTCACCGGCGCTGACCGCTGTCGGCGCGGGCGCACTGCTGGGAGGTCTGCTGACCGCCGGCTGGCTGCTGAACGCGACCGACATCTCCGAGTTGAGCGAGCGGGTGGCCTTCCGAACTGGCAACGACGTCGCGACCGCAGCCGAGCAGGCTCAGTTCACCTTCGGCGAGTTTCTCCGGCGCCAGTGGAGCTTCGCCGGCCATGAGCTGCTGACATCGTGGTGGCTGCGGTTGTTGTTCGTTCCCGCGCTGATCGCGGGACTCGCGGATCGTCGCACGCGCGGACCGATGGTGGTGACGCTCGCCGTGGCCGCTTCTCTCACCTTCGCGCTGCAACAAGGCGCCTGGATCCATCGGCTGTGGAATGTGCCGTGGGTGGTGCCGACCTCCATCGGCATCGCTGCCCTTGCCGATGCCGTCCGTCGGCTGCTGAGGGGCCGGGCGGCGGCGCTGCGAACGCCGCTCGGAACGGCCGCGGCGGCCGTCACGCTGGTGACGTTGGCCTTCGTGGTGACGGGAGGAACCAGGGACTTCTACCTCGGGCGTCCAGCCGACGCCGGCGCCGTGCTGGAACAGGCCCGTGACGCGTCGCCGGCCGCCGACGCTGCGCTGGCCGACGCCGAGATCGTGTGGTTCACCTCAGGCATCTATACGCCGCGCTGGATCTCCTACTACTTGGACCTGCCGGCGCTGCTGCTCGACGAGTCCAGCCTCAGCCACGTCGCCGCAACCGACGTGATCCTGGTGCGCAACGACCGTGTGCCCGACCTTGACTTCTTGCCCGCGACGTCGATGGCTGCGCCACTGGCAGCCGGCGACGAGTACACGCTGATCTCAGCCGCGGCGCTGGCGCGGTGACCCGAGGCCGCTGACCGGGATGCCGGGCCTGCCGATGCGCCGCCCGGCTCAGCGGCTCACGCGCGGTCGTCGGCTCGGCCGTTCACGCAGCGCCGCACATAGCGCCACTGATCGGCCAGCATCTGGGGCAAATCTCGCTTCGCGCGCCATCCCAGCTCGTGAGCGGCACGGGTGCAGTCCGCCCACGATACGGCGATGTCGCCTTCCCGACGAGGCGCAAACTCGTACGGGATCGGCCGGCCAGTGACGGCCTCGGCAGCGGCGACCAGCTCGAGGACCGTGGTGCCCAGGCCGCTGCCGAGATTGAACACCCTGCTGGCGCCGCCGAGACCGGCGTCGAGTGCCGCCAAGTGTCCCTCTGCGAGGTCCATGACATGGACGAAGTCGCGCACAGCAGTGCCGTCGCGCGTGTCGTAGTCGTTGCCGCAGACTTCCAGGTGCCCGATCTCGCCCAGCGCCACCCCCATGACGGCACCCAGAAGATTCGGGGGCTGCCGGCCGTTCTTCGTCGTCGGCTCCCCGATGAGCCCCGAAGCGTGCGCACCGACGGGATTGAAGTAGCGCAAGATCGCCACCTGCATACCGGTCGCCGCTGCGACGTCGGTCAGCATCTGCTCGCACATCAGCTTGGACATCCCGTAGGGACTCTGCGGATCGGCACCTTTTTCCTCGGTGACCGGCATCTGCAACGAGGTGCCGTACACGACCGCAGACGAGCTGAACACGAATCTGCTCACGGCTCGATCTGCTGCAGTTTCGGCCAGCGTCAGCGTGGTGTCGAGATTGTTGCGGAAGTAGCGCAGTGGCTCGACAAAGGACTCGGGCACGCTCTTGAGCGCAGCGAAGTGGATGACCGCGTCGATGTCGTAGGTCCGAAACAGGCTCTCCACCATGATGGGATCGGCCGCATCGCCCTCGACCACCACCAAGCCGGCTGAGGTCAACGACCGCAGCGCGTCGATCACGTTGGGGTCGGCGTTCGAAAAGTCGTCCAGTACCAGCGCGCCACGGCCTACGGCATGCAGCGCCGCCACGGTGTGGCTGCCGATGTATCCAGCACCGCCGGCGACGAGAACCGTCATCGCCGCAGTGTGCCATCAGCAGTCTGCCATCACGGGTCGGCAGACAGCCGGTATCGTGACGCACCGGCCGATGGGCCACGGTGAGGAACCAGCGCATGTCAAGGAGCAGTTCATTGAAGCGCGTCTGCATGTGGCCGGCCGAGGCCGGCCGTCGTCTGGGACTTGCACTGCTCGGACCCCTCGTACTGTCGGCGTGCGCCTCCGCGACGGTGCCGGCGGCGACTGGCGGGCAAGCGGAGAGCAGCGCTCCCACAGACGCCGCGGCGGCGCCCGCCACGGCGGCACCGCCCGACAACGAGCCACCGACTGCGGTCACCGCGCCGGTCACTTCGGCCGCGGTCACCACCTCTGCTGCCACTGCAGCACCGCTGTTCACCGCTGCGTTCACCGGCCTGCCGACGCCGACCGAGATCACACGGCCCGCCGCGGTGGTCAAGATCGACAACCATCCGCGCGCACTGCCGCAGTGGGGCATCAACCAGGCGGACGTGGTCTATGAGGAACTCGTCGAAGCCCGCCTCACGCGATTCGCAGCGATCTTCCATTCCACCGACGCAGACGTGGTAGGCCCGGTTCGTTCGGCTCGCACCGGCGACTTCGCCCTGCTGTCGAATCTCAACCGGCCCATCTTTGTGACCTCCGGTGCCAACGCGTACACCGCACGCGCGCTGCGCAGCGTCGAGGCGGTCAAGATCATCGACGGCGCCCGGATCGCCAAGGACGTCTTCGAACGCTCGTCACGCAAGAGCGCTCCACACAACCTCATCACCGGCACCGCTCGCATCTATGCCGCCGGCGGCGACCAGGGAGGGACTCCCCCGACGTACTTCCGGTTCCGCAACGGGGACGCTTCGAGCCAGCCGGGCACACCGGTCAGCGGCGTGGACATCGACTTCGGGCAGATCAAGGCGTCCTACCGATGGGATGCCGCTGTCGGCGGCTGGGCTCGCACGCAGAACGGGAAGGACCACACCGACTTTGACGGCGTGCGCGTCGCGCCGGAGAACGTCATCGTGCAGTTCGTGCGGTATCGCCAGAGTCCAGCCAATGCCGCAACGCCCGAGCCGGTGCTGACCGGCAGCGGCGAAGCATGGATGCTCACCGACGGCACGTTCGTGCGAGGCACTTGGGAGCGTGCGTCGGAACTCGACGTGACGGTGTTTCGCTCAGACAATGCGCTCATCGTGCCGCTGACGCCTGGACGCACGTGGATTGCGCTCGCCAAGGCCGGCAGCGCACAGGTGGTGGCCTGAGCCGGACCAGTCCAGAAACAGGCCGGCCAACCGCGGTGTCAGTCGAACGCTGTGTCAGTCGAAAACATGGCGAGGCACGTCGGACCACAGCCGTTCGAGGTCGTAGTACTCACGGCTCGGCTCATGAAACACGTGCGCCACGAACTCGCCGAAATCCAGCAGCACCCACTGCGCCTCGTGGAGACCCTCTGTGCGGATCGGTGCGCCGCCGCCGGCCGCTTTCACTTTCGCTTCCATCAGCTCAGCGATGCGTCGTACCCGCCGCACATTGGGCGCGCTCGCAATGACGAACCAGTCGGTGATGGCGAGCACGTCGCCCACGTCGAGCGCCACGATGCGTTCTGCGGACATCTCGGCTGCACCGTCGGCTGCTGCTTGCACCAGCGGCGGAACACCGCTGCCGGTGCCGTTCGGGTCCGGCAGCCGGGCGCGCACACCCGGGGACGTCCGCTGGACCGATGTCACACTGACGGAGAATAGAGCCCGTGCTCGACGATGTAGCCCATCACCGGCGCCGTCACGTACTTGGCCGCTGCGCCAGCGTTCGCGCATCCTCCGCGCCCCGCCAGCGATTCGCGCACCCGCGAGGCGGACGCCTCGACCGGCGCCATGTACACCGTCTCGGTGCGCCAGCCTTCGATGCGGATGGGGTGCTCGCCTGGCGGCTGCACGACGGCGAGCGTCACGCAACCGGCCAGCTCGCCGGTGCGATGCCAGCTCGACACCCCAGCGGCCGCGTCAGGGCCGACCACCAGCACCGTCTCGGTATCGGGCCGTTCAAGCTCGGCGACGGTGTCGATGGTGTAGGTCGGACCGCCGCGCCGAATCTCCAAGTCGCTCACCACGATGCCGTCGAGTCCGCCGAAGGCCAGTCGTGCCATCGCCAGCCGATGGCTCGCAGGTGTCACCGATCGTTGTGCGGACTTCTGCCATGGATCGTTCGCCACGACAACGTGGAACGCCTCGGCCGCGAGATGTGCTTGCGCGCAGCGGACCACTGCGAGGTGACCGATGTGGGGCGGATCGAACGTGCCCCCGAAGATGACTTGCCGCGGCGGCACTGCGGCAGTGTACGGTGATGGTGTACACTGCCGCATTGTTTAGGCAGAGACAGCTGAGCGGACCGGGCTGGCCAGAACGGGGCTGGGCGGGATGGGCATCGCACCGGGCTGACACAGCCACGTTCGTCGAGTCGCGGCGGTAGTGTCTCGCCCAGAGGTTGCGCTGCACGCTATACTGAGCCTTGTCGGCTGGTCGCGCGAGCCGATGCTGCATGGGGTCGATGGCTCGAACATGCAATCGCGTGCGCGGCCACGGCAACTACTGACGTCGCACCGCGGTGTCGCGCCAATGTTCGGGCTGCCGAGTCCGGCGCTGGCTGAACATACCCGGTTCCCCCAGCCGGGCTGCGTGCTCTGGCAGCACGCAACGACTACGAGTATCCGGCTGTCCCCTGCCGGTTGGAGTGAAACATCATGGATTCCGTTGGCCAATACCTGAACGAGATCGGCGCGGTGGCCCTGCTCACCGCCGAGGACGAGCGGATGCTGTCCAAGGAGATCGAGGCAGGACGAGATGCACAAGCGCGTCTCGACAGTGACGATGAACTGACCACGGCCGAGCGGCGCAAGCTGCGCAAGGCCGTGCAGACTGCTGCGGGCGCCCGAGACCGTTTCATCAGGGCGAACCTTCGCCTCGTGGTCTCCATCGCGCGCCGTTACCCGCTGCCGCCGACGCTGGAACTGCTCGACCTGATCCAGGAGGGCAACCTCGGGCTGGAGCACGCGGTGGAGAAGTTCGACTGGCGACGTGGCTTCAAGTTCTCCACCTACGCCACGTTCTGGATCCGTCAGTCCATAGGGCGCGCCTTGGACCAGAAGGGCAGTCTCATCCGCCTGCCGTCGGATCGCTCGGCCTCGTTGCGGGCGGCGCTGCGGCACAACGGAGGCGACAGCGACGCGCTCGACGACGAGAATGCCTGGCTCCAGCGCATCAGCACGCCCACCTCGCTCGACAAGAATGTGGGCGATGACGGCGACAGCGCGCTCATCGACCTGATCGGCGACGATGCGCCCGGGCCTGACTTCTACGCCATCGAGTCGGCCCGCAAGGACATGGTGCATTCCATGCTCGGGTGCTTGGACGAGAGGGCCCAATACGCGGTCAAGCGTCGCAACGGACTCATCGACGGCGAGCAGCGCAGCTATCGCGAGATTGGCGAAGAGCTTGGCGTGACGGCCGAGGCGGCACGCCGATTGGTCAAACGAGCGGTCGACGAGCTGCAGGGCCTCGTGGGCGACGGCTTCTTCGTAGACATCGATGCCGACGCAGACGCTGTCTGACGAGGCCTCCTCGCCGTCTGATCCGTCCCGCTCCGCCCCACCCGTCGAGCACACCACAGCCAAGCAGGCTGCTGGCTGGCATCCCGGCTCGTGGGCAGACCGCCCGGCGGGCCAGCAACCCGACTGGCCCGACCGCGCGGCGCTGGCGGCATCGCTGGCCGAGCTGCGCCGTCGTCCGCCGCTGGTGTTCGCCGGTGAGGCGAGGCGGCTGACGGAGCATCTCGGGCGCGTCTGCGCCGGCAAGGCCTTCGTGCTGCAGGCGGGCGACTGCGCTGAATCGTTCGAGCTCTCGACGGCCGATCAGATCCGCGACCGGCTCAAGGTGATCTTGCAGATGGCCGTGGTGATGCAGTACTCCGCCGGGCTGCCCATCGTCAAGGTGGGGCGGATCGCCGGACAGTTCGCGAAGCCGCGCAGCTCCGCCACCGAGACCCGCAACGGTCAGACGCTGCCGGTCTTTCGCGGCCACATCGTGAACGACATCGCATTCGAGCCTGCGGCCCGCGCGCCCGATCCGTCTCGCCTGCTGCAGGCCTACGGCACAGCCGCAGCAACGCTCAACTTGCTGCGCGCGTTCACGCGAGGCGGCTACGCCGACCTGCGTCAGGTACACGACTGGAACCAAGCCTTCGTGGCGTCCAGCCCTGCCGGCCGACGCTATGAGCTGCTGGCCGGCGGCATTGATGCGGCGCTGCGGTTCATGACGGCCTGCGGGCTCGACACCGACGCCAGCATCATGCGCCAAGTCGAGCTGTACACCAGCCACGAAGCACTGCTGCTGGGTTACGAAGAAGCGCTGACCCGCACGGACAGCATCACCGGCGACTGGTACGACTGCTCAGCGCACATGCTGTGGGTCGGCGAGCGCACTCGTGAGCTCGACGGTGCCCACGTGGAGTTCCTGCGAGGCGTACACAATCCGATCGGGGCGAAGCTGGGTCCCACCGCCACTGCTGGCGAAGCGCTGGCACTGTGCGAAGCCCTGAACCCGAACCGAGTCCCGGGCCGGCTGACGCTGATCAGCCGCGTCGGCGCAGGCAAGGTCGCCGAGTGCTACGGACCGATCCTGCGAGCAGTCACCGACGCCGGTCACCCCGTGGTGTGGCAGTGCGACCCCATGCACGGCAATACCTACAGCACCGAGGAAGGACTCAAGACCCGCCACTTCGATGCCATCTTGGCCGAGATACGCGAGTACTTCGCCGCGCACGCTGCAGCGGGAACGTGGCCAGGGGGCATTCACCTCGAAATCACCGGCGATGCGGTCACCGAGTGCGTCGGAGGCGGCGACGAACTTGCTCAGGAGCGGCTCAGCGACCGATACGAGACCATGTGCGATCCTCGGCTGAACGCGCGGCAATCGCTGGACTTGGCCTTCCTGGCGTCCGAACTGCTCGCTTCGGCGCGCACTGGCAGCAGCTAGGCCAGCTTTTCGACGAATCCTTCGAGCTGGCGCAGGTTGCGGCATTCGAACACGCCATCGGTGTAGGTCGCGTACTCCGTGATGACGGAGTCGCCAGTGTCCCAGTAGGAGCGCGGCTCCGGGTTCAGCCAGTACACCGAGCGGGCGCGCTTCTGGCATTCTTTCAGCACCCACGCGTTGGTCGAGTGATAGTTGTTGCGGGCGTCGCCCAGGAACATCATGGTGGACTTGGCGTTGACGTCCTTGCCGAAGTTCTCCCAGAACACGCCGAATGCGTGACCGTAGTCGGAATGGCCGTCCACCCAGACCACGTCGGCTTCGGTGTTCACCCGATGAACCGCATTGGTGATGTCCTCTTCGTTCTGGAACATGTGGGTGACTTCGTCGATGCCGTCGATGAAGACGAACGAGCGTACCTTGGAGAATTGGTTCTGCAATGCGTACACCAGATGCAGCGTGAAGCGGGCGAAGGCCGCGACGGAGCCAGAAATGTCGGCTACCACGATGAGTTCGGGCTTGTTCGGTCGGGGGTGGCGAAAGCGCGGCTCGGCCGGCACGCCGCCGTAGCTGAGCGAGCGCCGCACCGTCGCCCGAAAGTCGAGCGGCCCGCGTCGGCGGTGCTTGCGCTTGCGCGCTAGACGAGCCGCCAGCTTGCGGGTGAGCGGCTGAATTGCCTTGCGGATGTTGGACATCTCCTCACGGCTGGCGTGCATGAAGTCCACATCCTCAGGCAACGGCTTGCGAAGGGTCTTGGCCATCGCCTCGACGCCCCGGTCGGCCACCAGGCGGCGCCGTATCTCCGCTTCGATCTCCCGCTTCAGCTGTTCGATGCGGTGCTCGAACTCTTCCCGTTCGAGCCGTTCGGCCAACGGCGTCATCTCGCCTTCGTAGCGCTGCGCCGATTCCTCGATCAGCCGGTCCAGCATCGCGTCCAAGTCGAGATTGCGCAGCGTCCGGTACAGGTAGTACGTGCCGCCCACAGGCCGGCCGGGCTCCATGCCGGCAAACTGAGTCACCGCTGCACGTGCCATGGCTGCCATCATCGCTTCGTCAGCGTGCAGCAGGGCCCGAAAGAGCATCTCGGCGATCTCCTCGGGGGACATGTCCTGACCGCCCCCGCGGCCGCCCATGCCCTGCATCTGCTGCGACAGCCATTGGTCGAGATTCTCGGGATCGAGCCCATCGCTGCCATCGGACTCGCCGACGTCGTATTCGGGTCCGCGCAAGGAGAAGTAGACCTCGAAGACCGTCTCGAACGCGCCCCAGTGCTGCTCGTTCTTCACCAGCGTCGCCGCCAGCGCGTACTTGAAGGCGTCACGGTCCTCGATGGGTATGTGCTTCACTGCTTCCATCGCGTCGAGGTTCTCCGTCAACGAGACCGGCAGTCCGGCGTTGCGCAGCTCTCCGACGAAGCCGCTGAGCAGATCCAACATGTGCGATCCCCGTTCGCGTGCGGTGGCCTGGAATCGACGTCCGGTCCGAGACTCGAAACGAGTCTCGACTCAGGCCTCGACCGTCAGTTCTTTGGCGGCCTTCTCGATGTCGGACTGGTACTTGAGCAGAATGTGCAGCGTCGCCTTGGCCTGCTCGACGTCGATGTTCTGGATGCCCAGCAGCACCAGCGTTCGAGCCCAGTCCAGCGTCTCTGACACCGACGGGGCCTTCTTGAGCTCCAGCTGGCGGACCGAGCGCACCACCCGCGCGATCTGCTCGGCGAGGTTCTCGCTGATGCCGGCCACTTTGGTGAGCACGATCTGCTTCTCGCGCTCAAGATCGGGGTAGTCGATGTGCAAAAACAGGCAGCGCCGCTTGAGCGCTTCGGAGAGCTCGCGGGTGTTGTTGGATGTCAGAAAGACCAGCGGGATCTGGCTGGCGGTGATCGTGCCGAGCTCGGGGATCGACACCTGATAGTCCGACAGGATCTCGAGCAGCAGCGCCTCGGTCTCGATCTCCACCCGGTCCACTTCGTCGATCAGCAGCACGACCTTGTCCGTAGCGCTGATCGCCTCGAGCAGCGGTCGGGTGAGCAGAAATTCGTCTCGGAAGATGTCGTCTTGCAGTTCCACCCAGTCCTCGTGCTCCGCATCGACGCCTCGGTCTGCCTGGATGCGCAGCAGCTGCTTCTTGTAGTTCCACTCATACAGTGCCTTGGCCTCGTCGAGTCCCTCGTAGCACTGCAGGCGAATGAGACGCGCTCCGCTCATGGCCGCGACCGACTTGGCAAGCTCGGTCTTGCCCGTGCCGGCCGGCCCTTCGACCAGCACCGGCTTGCCGAGCCGCTCAGCGAGGAACACCACGCTGGCGATGCCGTCGTCGGCCAGGTACTCGACATCGGCGAGGCCGCCGCGAACGCCCGAGAGATCTCCGAACATGGTGTCGCTCATCGTGTGTCGCCCATCGTGGTGTCTCCAATGTCGGTATGGGGCCGGCGCGGGCATCAAGCGCCCGGCGTCGGTGTGCCAGTCGGTCAGTCGCCGGTCAGTCCGACAGTGTGGCAGGCGTACACGCGCTTCGGCGTGTTCAGCCTCGCGTGTGACCCGCTCCGGTCACCACGAACTTGGTGGTCGTGAGCTGTTCGAGACCCATGGGTCCCCTGGCATGGAGCTTTTGCGTGCTGATGCCGATCTCCGCGCCGAAGCCGAACTCCGCGCCGTCCACGAAGCGCGTCGAGGCATTGACGAGCACCGCAGCAGCGTCCACCCGGCGAGTGAACTCCCGCGCCGCGGCGAGGTCGCCGGTGACGATGGCCTCACTGTGGCCGGTGCCGTGCCAATTGACGTGGTCGATGGCCGCGTCGAGGCTCTCGGCCACTGCCACGCTCATCTTGAGCGCCAGAAACTCGGTCGAGAAGTCTCCAACGCCGGCCGGGCCGATCTGCGGCGAGATCGCGCGCGAGGCCTCGTCGCCCACCAGCTCGACACCGTCGAGCCGGTCGACGATTCTCGGCAGGAACGATGCGGCCACGTCGCGGTGTACCACGAGCGATTCAGCGGCATTGCACACCGATGGCCGACTGAGCTTCGCGTTCGCGACGATGTCGGCCGCCATGTCCAAGTCCGCCGCCGCATCGACGTAGACATGACAATTGCCGTCGCCGTCGAGGACGTAGGGCACGGTTGCATTCGCGAGCACTGAGGCGATGAGTGCAGGGCCGCCCCGAGGGATGAGACAGTCGATGTACTCACGCAGCCGCATGAACTCCGCAGCGGCACCGTGGCTGGTATCGGTGACGAGCACCAGTGCGTCGGCCGGCAGTCCGACAGCCACGAGACCCGCCCGCAGCGCTTCGGCAATGGCCAGATTGGAGTTCAGCGCAGCGCTCGAACCCCGAAGGAAGGCTGTGTTGGCCGACTTCAAGCAGAGTCCGAATGCGTCGGAGGTGACGTTGGGTCGACTCTCGTAGATGATGGCCACCACCCCCAGCGGCACCCGGATCCGCTCGACTGCCAACCCGTTGGGTCGCACCCACCCGTCGACGACCTGACCGACCGGGTCGGCAAGTGCGGCAACCGTGCGCAGGCCTGCCGCCATCGCGCTCACGCGTCCGGCGTCGAGCCGCAGCCGATCTATGAGCGTCGCCGAGGTGCCGGCGGCTTCGGCACCGGCGACGTCCTCGCAGTTCGCCGCGAGCACACGGTCCGTTGCCGCTTCCAGCAGATTTGCCGCCGACGCCAGCGCATCGTCGCGAACAGCACCGGGTGCTTGCGCCAGCACCGTCGCTGCCGCCTTGGCACGCTCGCCCAGCGCCGCCATCGCGCCATCGCCGGCGGCGTGGCGGTGGTTCGACCCCGAGTCGGTCACCTGCGCCGTGTCGAGCACCAGCGCAGACTACTGCCGGCAGGCTCAGCGCAGCAGGCTCACGGCAGCCTTCCGGCGAGGCCGCTCGGCTCAGCAGCCGAGCCGGCCGTGGCCGAGGACGACCAGATCGTCACGGTGGACGACGAGGGAGTTCATACCCGCAGGCAACTGCTCGCTGCGCAAGCCTGCGGTGACGCTCAGCCCGTCGGCGTTGACGGCAGCGAGGCCCTTGGCGAATGTCTCCCCGCGCAGGTCGACGATGTCCACGGCATCGCCGACGGCGAAGGTACCGTCGTGGGCCACAACGCCCGCCGCCAGCAAGGACTTGCCGCCGCTCGACACTGCCCGGCGCGCGCCGTCGTCCACCGTGACCGATCCTGCCACCGCCACGGCGAAGCCGATCCACAGCTTGCGAGCGGGGACATGGACGGCCCGTGCCGGCACGGAGGTGCCGACGCCCGGTCGGCCGGCGGCGGCATCGGCGACCACGTCGGGGCGACGGGCCGAGGCGATCACCGTGCGCACGCCGCTCCACGACGCCATTCGAGCCGCCGCCAGCTTGGAGGCCATGCCGCCGCTGCCGACCGCACTCGCCGAGCCGGCCGCAGCCTGCAGCGACGGGCTCACCTCCAGGATCTCCGAGATCAGCGAGGCATCGGGATCGATGTTCGGATCTGCGGTCAGGATGCCGGGCATGTCCGTCAGCAAAATCAGCGCATCGGCGCGGACCAGGTTGGCGACGAGCGCGGCGATCCGGTCATTGTCGCCGTAGCGGATCGCATCGTCGGCAACGGCGTCGTTCTCGTTGACAATCGGCACCACGCCGAGGTCGAGCAGGTGGCGGAAGGTGGCTCGGGCGTGGAGGTACTGGTCGCGGTCGCGAAAGTCGTGCGGGGCGAGCAGCACTTGACCGACGACCATGCCCTCGGTTTCGAACAGCTCCCGGTACGAGGCCATGAGATCGATCTGGCCGACGGCCGACAACGCCTGCAGTCGCTCAGGTTCGGCCGGTCGCTCGACGTTCATCCGCTGCACGCCGGCGGTGATGGCACCCGAGGTCACCACGATCACCTCGTGACCGGCAGCGCGCACGGCCGCGACGTCGCGGGCCAGCTTCGCCACGGCGGCGAGGTCGACGCGCCCGTCGGGCGCAGTGATGGACGAGGTCCCGATCTTGGCGATGAGCAGCTGTGTCTCAGGCATCGGGCTCGTAGGTGAACTCGAAGTCTCCGATGCGAACCACATCGCCGGCGCCGGCGCCGGCCCGAGCCAATGCCTGCGACGCGCCCAGGCCCTCCAAGCGCCGCTGCGCCCAGGCGAGCGCGGCGGGATCGGACAGATCCGACAATGCCACCGCGCGACGAGCTTGGCGGCCCTCGATCTCGAAGACGCCGGCCGCCAGCCGCAGCACCGTGATGCCGACGGGCGCCGGGCGGTGCACCGCGTAGTGGACAGGCGCTTCGTCGGCTGCCCGCGCGTCGACCACCAGCTCGCGCAGCCGACCGAGCACCGGCGCCACGCCCTCTCCGGTGACAGCGCTGAGTCGGGGTCCGTCCCAGTCGAGGTGCGCAACATCGGCCTTGGTGCCCACGACGAAGCGCCGACGCTTCGCCAGCGCGGGATCGTGACGCTCAAGCTCCGCGAGCAGCACATCGACCTGTTCATGAGGATCACGATCGGTCGCCTCGGCCAAGTCCACCATGATCAACAGCACCCGGACGCGCTCTACGTGGCGCAGGAACTGATGCCCGAGTCCCCGACCCTGCGCGGCGCCGTCAATGAGGCCGGGCACATCGGCGATCACCATCTCGAAGCTGTCCGGACCCAAGCTGTCTGGGCCGAAGCTGTCTGGGCCGACGCCGGCACCGTCGTCGAGTCGAACCACGCCCAGGCTGGGCTGAAGTGTCGTGAACGGGTACGAAGCCACCTTTGGCCGGGCCGCCGACACTGCGCGGATGAAGGTGCTCTTGCCTGCGTTCGGGAAGCCCACCAGTGCCACATCGGCCATCAGCTTCAGTTCGAGACCGAGCCAGCGCTCCTCCCCCGGCTCGGCCTGCTCTGCGAAGTGCGGTGCGCGCAGCCGGTTGGAGGCAAAGCGAGTGTTTCCCTTCCCGCCGCGGCCGCCCTGCGCTGCCAGCCAGCGATCCCCGGCGTTCACCAGGTCGGCCAGCAACGCGCCGTCTCGATCCCGCACCGTCGTGCCCTCGGGCACATGGACGGCTTGGTCGGCGCCGCGGCGGCCATGTCGCCGTCGCCCCTGACCGTGGCCTCCGTTCGCAGCGCGTCGAAACGGAAAGTCCCGAAACGCCAGCAGTGACGCCACGTTGCGGTCCGCGACCAGCCACACATCGCCGCCGCGTCCGCCGTCGCCGCCGTCGGGGCCGCCGCGGGGCACGTGCGACTCGCGTCGGAACGAGACGCAGCCTGCTCCGCCGTCGCCGCCTCTCGCGTGCAGCTGACACTCATCGACGAACTCGCCCATCAGCGTTCGCGGGCATCGGCTGCGCCGCGGTCGGCTGCGGCCCGAGGGCGTCTCGCTGTTGCCCCGAAGCGCAGCGTTCCCAGAACGCAGGGCCGCGGCGCCCGAAAGCTACCGCGATACGACGTCAACGAGCCGGCGGCCGCGGCGATAGCCGTAGCGCACGATGCCCGGCGCCGTCGCGAACAGCGTGTCGTCTTTGGCTCGGCCCACATTGCGGCCCGGATGGAACTTGGTGCCTCGCTGACGCACGATGATTCCGCCGGCATCGATGGTCTGCCCCGAATAGACCTTGACACCGAGGCGCTTGGCCACCGAGTCGCGCCCGTTGCGGGTCGAGCCACCGCCCTTGGTCTTCGACATAGTGCTGTCCTTTGCTCTGGACGAGATGCCCGAGGCAGTTGCCCTAGGCCGTTGCGATGCCGGTGATCTCGACGGTGCTGTACCGCTGCCGGTGACCCCATCTGCGCCGGTTGGTGGTGGCGTTCTTGTAGGTGAAGCCGTCGATCTTGGGACCCTTGGTCTCGCCGATCACTCTGCCGGTGACCGAGGCGCCAGCGAGTTCGGAGGGCGTCGCCAAGACCGAACCGTCGTCCACCACGAGCACGGGCGTGAAGGTGACTTCCTCGCCAGGCGGCAGCGCGAGCAGCTCGACCGCGAGCCGCTGCCCGGTCTCGACGCGGCACTGCTTGCCGCCGGTGGCGATGACTGCGTACATCGGCAAGAGAGGATACCGATGCAGCCGCCGTATCGATACACCAGCACCGCAGCCCGAGGCCCACCATCAGACAGGCAGCCCCAGACCGACAGCTCAGGCGAACAGCGATTCCCGCAGCCGGATGCCGCGCCCCTCGCACGTCTCGCACGGATCCGACATCGACTCCAACAGCCCCTCGCCGGTGCGCTTGCGGGTCATCTGCACGATGCCCATGTCGGAGATCGGCTCGGTTGCGGTGCGGGTCTTGTCTCGAGCCAAGGCCTCGTTGAGCGTCGACATGAGCTGCTCTCGCTGATGCCGGTCGTCCATGTCCACGAAGTCCACGATGATGATCCCGCCGATGTCTCGCAACCGCAGCTGCTTCGCAATCTCCGTGGCGGCTTCCAGGTTGTTCTGGAACAGCGTCTCGTTCAGGCTGGACTTGCCGACGTTGCGCCCCGTGTTCACGTCGATCACCGTCAGCGCCTCAGTGTGCTCGATGATCAGCGACCCGCCCGACGGCAGCCAGACCTTGCGGTCGGTGGCCTTGCGCACTTGCTCCGACACGTGTACCCGCTCGAACAGCGGCAGGCGTTCGGCGACGGGGTCGTAGTACCTGATGCGGTCCAGAAGCGGCGCCGCCACCGCCTCTAGGTAGCCCTTGACCTGCGAGAACAGCTCAGCATCGTCGATCACCACCTCACGGAAATCGGCCGTGAACTGCTCACGGATGATGCGCACCGCCAACTCGGGCTCGCGGAACAGCAGCGCCGGCGCATCGGAGCGCTCTGCCAACGCGGAGACCTGCTTCCACTGCTGCGTCAGCCGCTCGATGTCCCGACGGATCTCCGCCGCAGTGACGTTCTCCGCGGCGGTGCGCAGGATCACGCCGAAGCCCTCGGGTGTCTCCTTGGTCAGCAGGCTGCGCAGGCGACGTCGCTCGCGGTTGGGCAGGCGACGGGAGATGCCCATCACGCTGCTGTTGGGAACGAGCACCACGAATCGGCCCGGCAGCGAGACCTCGGAGGTCAAGCGAGCGCCCTTGTGGCCGATGGGGTTCTTGATGATCTGGCACATGATCGACTGGCCGTTCTTGATCAGCTCGCTGATCGGCGGTCCCGACACCGAACGTCCTCGGCGCCCGCCGGCACGCCTTCGCTCAGCACCGCCCTGGTCGTCGTCCTGATCAGATGCAACCGTCAGGTCGCCGCGATAGAGCACTGCCTGCTTGGGCGTGCCGATGTCGACGAACGCCGCTTCCATGCCTGGAAGCACTCGCCGCACTCGGCCCAAGTAGACGTTGCCGTAGATCTCGGAGACGTCGTCGGACGGGCGGCTCACGTAGTACTCGATCAATGATCGGCCCTCGAGCACGGCGATGTGCGCTGCACCCGCCGCGACATGCACGCACATGCGGTAGCGGCCCAGCGGTTTGCCGTTGCGGTACTTGCCACGCCGCTCTGTGAGCTGCTCCTCATTCAGCTCGAGCGGCTGCTGGTCGGCCAAGATGGCCTCCACCGGCGCGTTGGCGTCGGCGGCATGCTCGGTGCTCTGTGCTGCGTTGGCAGCGTCGCCGGACCGGCCTCGTCCGCCGCGTCCCCGGCCGCCTCGTCGGCGACGGCGCCTGCCCGTGCTGCCCTCGCCCGAAGAAGCCTGCGGAGCTGCCTGCCCGGTCGCCTCTTCCCCAGCCGGCGGAGACGGCTGCGGAGTCGGTGCTGGACGGCTGTCGCCGATCTGAGGCTTGCGGGACGGTGGCGGCACCGAGGGTACCGGCGGCGCGGGCGGCTTCGTCGGCTCGGCGTTCGTCGCGTCGGTCGCGGGGGCAACGAGTCGCCGTTTGCGAACCGCAGGCTCTGGCTCGGTCGCCGTGGTGTCTGTTGTGCTGGTGGTGTCTGCTGTGTCGTTCAGTGTCGATTCATGCACTGATGAGTTCCTTGTGTCGGTTGGCGCACCTCGCGGGCACGGCCGGTTCGGCTCGGCCCGCGGCGCCAGTGGTCCATTGGTGTGTTCTTCGGGCAATGCCCATCTCATGTGTCGGCGCGAGCGCCGGCACCAACTCGCTCGGGCGCACCACCCGAGGAGCGGCTGACAGCTCGGCGCTCAGCACTGCTCCCCGATCCGAGCGTCCGACCAGCCGCAGCGTCCCGACGCCGGCTCGGACATTCGAACTCACGGTCTCGCCCTTGTGCACCCGTTCTGTCACGACGGTATCGGCAGCGAGGAAATCTGCCACCGCCTGCTGCGCCGGCTGCGCACCGAGTCCCACAATCTCGAACTGCCAGCCGCACCACTGAATCGCCGCCTGCAGCGACTGCCCGCCGTCGCTCAGCATCACCGCTGACGCGTCCATGCCGACGGGCAGTGCCTCGCTGAGCGCATCAGCGATGGTGCAGTAGCTCGGAGCGGTCTCGGGCAACTCCTGCTCGCAGGGCGAATATGTGCTGCGCCGGCCCACGATGACCGATCCTTCGCAGCCTCCTGGGGCCAGCGGCAGCTCCACGAACTCGGCGTCCGACTCGTAACCGGTCGGCAGCGCCAAGCCGAAGCTCAGCTTCATGCGAGGCGAGAATCCCTTGCTGTAGGCCACCGGCAGACCGATTCGGCGCACGGCACGCTCCATCACGCGGGCCACATCGCGGTGGCCGATGAACCGGATCTTGCCGACCTTGGAAAAGCGGACGCGCAGCCTCAACGACGTCTCCCACCCGCAAGGGTGGGATCGGCACTGCTGCTCGACGCCGGCAACACGGCCCAGCGCGTCATGCGCTGCTCCCCGTTGCTGCGGCTGCGCCCGCCAAGCTGCGCGGACGCGGCTCGACCGGCAACGCGCGTGGACGCAGCTCGACCGGCACCAGATGGCCGGTCGCGAGGTCCTGTCCCGTCCCCTGACTGCCGCCGTTGGGGGCAACAGGTGACGCAACAACGTGCTCGATCCCATATTCGGTACAGGCCCCGCAGTCGTAGCACGGGGTCCAGCGGCAGTCGGGCAAGCCGTGCCCGGCAAGGGCGTCCTGCCAGTCCTGCCAGAGGAAGTCGCGGTGCAGCCCGGCGCCGATGTGGTCCCACGGCAGCACTTCATGCTCGCTTCGATGCCGATACACCTGCTCGTCGAGGCTGAGCCCGCACGCTGCCATGGCCTCCTCCCACAGGGCCAAGTCGAAGCGCTCGCTCCATTCTTGGAAGGTGCCGCCTTTACGCCACACGTACTCGATGACGCGTCCGACGCGGCGGTCTCCCCGGCTGACAATGCCCTCCGCGGTGGTCGCGGCCGGGTCATGCCACTTCAACTGCACCCGCCGGTTGCGGCCCAGCGCCGAGCGCACCAGCTGCACCTTGCGCGCCAGCTCTTCGGGCGGATTCTGCCCGAACCACTGGAACGGCGTGTGCGGCTTGGGCACGAACCCGCCCAGCGACACCGTCACCGATGCACGCTTGGTGTACTCCTGCCCGATGCGAGTGCAGGCGTCGGCCAAGTGGGCGATGGCTTCGGTGTCTGGGTGCATCTCCGAAGGGAGCCCCGTCAGGAAGTACAGCTTCATGCGGTGCCAGCCCTTGCTGTACGCCGAGCGAACGGCACCGTACAGGTCTTCCTCAGTGATGAGCTTGTTGATGATCCGCCGCAGCCGCCACGACCCCGCCTCCGGCGCAAAGGTGAGACCGGTGCGGCGTGCACGCGAGACATGGTCTGCCATGTCCACGGTGAAGGCGTCGACACGCATGCTGGGCAGCGAGACGCTGATCCGATTGCCCTCAGCGTCGGCGGCCACACTGTCGCCGACAACGGTGTCGCGCACGAGATCGGCAATGCCGCTGTAATCGGCCGTGGACAGCGACATCAGGCTGACCTCGTCGTAACCGCTGCGCTCGAGGCCGGCGGCTACCATCTCGCGGACTTGGGCCGCCGGGCGTTCACGGACCGGTCGAGTGATCATCCCCGCTTGGCAGAAACGGCAGCCCCGAGTGCAGCCCCTGAACATCTCCACCGACAGCCGGTCATGGACCACTTCGGTGACTGGTACCAGCTGCCGACGCGGATAGGGCCACTCGCCGAGGTCGGCGACGGTGCGCTTGGAGACGAGCGCCGGAACATCGGGGTGCTTGGGCGTGACGGCGGCGAGCGCCGACCCGTCGTACACCGCTTCGTACAGAGCCGGCACGTAGACGCCTTCGATGCCTGCGAGGTCGCGCAGCACCGTGGCACGAGTGCCCGCCTGCTTGCCGCTGCGCTTCCAGGCACCGACGGCCTCGGTGATCTCCCCGACCGCCTCCTCGCCGTCGCCGATCACGAAGAAGTCCACGAAGTCCGCCAAGGGCTCCGGGTTGTACGCGCAATGACCGCCCGCACCGATGAGCGGATCCGCATCGCTGCGTTGCTGCGAGCGAACCGCCAGCCCAGCCAGATCGATGCAGTTGAGGACGTTGGTGTACACCAGCTCAGCCGACAGGTTGAAGGCGATGATGTCGAAGTCGCCGGCGGCCCGATGCGTGTCCACGGAGAACAGCGGCACGCCTGCGGCTCGCATCTCGGCTTCGAGGTCGATCCACGGCGCGTAGGTGCGCTCCGCGCTTGCGTCCGGACGCTCGTTCAGCAGCTCGTAGAGAATCTGCAGACCTTGGTTCGGGAGGCCGATCTCGTAGGTGTCGGGGTAGGCCAGCAGCCATGATGTGAGATGCGGGCCGACCGTGGGTCGTTGCATCCCGTCCTCGCAGCCGATGTACCGAGCCGGCTTGGAGACTCGTGGCAGCAAGGACTCAAGCCGTGGCCACAGCGTCGTCATCGCGGCACTCATGCTAACGGCCCGACTCGGGCGCGAAGCAGTCTGCGACGAACGAAGCTGCCGGCTGCGTCGTGTCGTGTCCGGGCGGAGCGTGGGCAGGGGCCTCCGTGCTCAAACAGTTGCGACGCATCTGCTGAACGCTGGGGGTGGGCAGCGTCGCAAGACTGCGCGCGTAGGCCCCTGCCCACGCTCCGCCCTCGCCGCGGAGATCACGCGCTGTGGGCAGCTAGTGCGAGTAACGGCGAGCGCCGACGCTGATGACGATGCCCACTGCAGCGAACGCGGTGATGGTTCCCGAGCCGCCATGACTCATGAACGGCAAGGGAATGCCGGTGATCGGCATGATACCCATGGTCATGCCGATGTTCTGAAACACCTGGAACAGCAGCATGGACAAGATGCCGACGGTGAGCAACCGTCCGAACGGGTCGCCGGCCACGCGGCCGATCCGCCACGTGCGCATGAGCATGTAGGCATAGAGCGCCAGCAGCAGCGTGCCGCCGACGAGGCCGAATTCCTCGGCCAGCGCAGTGAAGATGAAGTCGTTGTGCTGCTCGGGAACCAAGTCCAGGCTGGTCTGGGAGCCCTGCTTCCAGCCTTGGCCCCAGATGCCGCCCGCGCCGATCGCGATCTGGCTCTGACGCAGGTTGTAGGAGGCCTCCAATGGCTCGAAGTCCTGATCCAAGAATGCCGTCAAGCGACTTCGTTGCGTCTCGCTGAGCAGGCGGGGGCCTTGCAAGGCGTCGATGCTGAACACGAGCACGAGCGCCAAGACGCCTACCACCATGATGACGACGATGTGTCGCAGCTGCGCGCCGGCAACCAGCAGCATGCCCATGGCCACGGCCACGAAGACCAGCATCGTGCCGAGGTCCGGCTGCAGGTAGATCAGCGCCATCGGCACGACCAGCAACACGCCGGCGTTGAGCAGCGTGTCGAAGCGCAGGTAGCCCTCGTGGCTCGCGACGAACGCAGCCAGCGAGACGATCACGGCCAGCTTTGCGAACTCAGAGGGCTGCACTTGGAACCCGACAACCGGCAGCACGAACCAGGACCGCGCACTGCGAATCTCCGGCGCCCACACCAGCAGTGCTCCCAACGCTGCCAGCGCCGCCAGGTAGACAGGAGTCGCGTTGTGGCGGAGCACTCGGTAGTCCACGACGGCGGCGACGACCATCACCACGATGCCGACAGCCACGAAGAGCGCCTGACGGCGAGCCACGGCCCACGGATCGCCGCCGTCAAAGGTGAGACTGCGCCATGTCGAGGAGTAGTTCATCGCCACGCCGACCAGCGCCACCACCACCGTCGCCAGCGCTAAGGAGTAGTCGGCGAACCACGCCGGCGAGCGCAGCTCGCGTCGCGCGGACGCATGGCGAAACAGCTGTTCAATCACGGCGCCCCTGACACCGGGTCGTCTATCTGGTCCACATCGGGAATGCCATCGCCGTCTGCGTCCGACGGCGTGTTGGCGCGGGGCAGCTGCGTGCCCCACGGGCAGCCCTCTGGCACGTAGCCCAAGAATGCCGGATCGCCCCGCAGCGCCTCTGGCACTTCGGGGCACTCGGGCTGCGGCGGCGCGAACGCGATCGTGGGCGCCGGCCAGCGCTGCTCGTATGCCCGCACAGCTTCGAGAATCCGCCGGGCCACCGGCGCAGCGGCTTCGCCTCCGTAGCCGGCTTCTTCCATCACCACGGCGACGACGTAGCGGGGATCGTGGCTCGGCGCCCACGCGACGAACACCGCCGTGTCCTCCTTCTTGCGTCCCAGCACTGCGTTCAGGCCCTGCGCCTGAGCGGTGCCGGTCTTGCCTGTCACCGGATAGCCCGCGTGATCGTAGCCCTCGAACGCTTTGGCGGCTGTGCCGCGCAAACGGGAGTTCGTGACGTTGCTCAGGCCCTCTCGCACGACGGCGCTGCCGGCGGGGAAATCCACGATGTCGAGCACGCGCGGCTCGAAGGCAAGCACGGTGTCCCCGAACGAATCGTCGCGCCGCGAGACCACCGACTCGACGATGTTCGGCGAGAACAGCGTCCCGCCGTTGGCGATGGCGGCGTAGGCATTCGCGAGCTGTATGGGAGTCACTGCGACGAATCCCTGACCGATGCCGGTGTTGATGTTGTCGCCCGGGAACCATCGCGCCGGTTCGTCATACGGGTTGTAGGCCTCGGGGCTCGCTGCGAACAAGGCTGCCTTCACGTTCTCGTCGGGCACCCGGCCGGACTTCTCGAACGGCAACTGCACTCCCGTCGGCGAGCCGAAACCGAGCGCGCGGGCCATGTCCTGGATCGCCCACTGCTCCGGTCCGTCGATCCAGTACAGGTCATCGGACACCTTGTAGAAGTAGGCGTCGCTGGAGCGAGTCAGCGCCCCGGACAGATCCAGCGTTCCGAGCGGTGCGCGATCCGCGTTGAAGAACGTGCAGCGCCCGGTGCAGCCTCGTGACTCCGGGATCTGGTAGTAGCCGACGTCGTAGAAGGCCGCCCTCGGCGAAATGAGCCCGGCTTCGAGACCGGCGAGCGCCGTGACGGGCTTGAATACCGAGCCGGGCGAATAGGTGCCTTGCACCGCCAGGTTGTTGAGCGCCCCCGGGGTGTACGGATTCTCGAACACCGACCGATACTCCGCAAGCGACAGGCCTTGGACCATCCAGGTCGGGTCATAGGTCGGGTGGGACGCCATCGCCAGGACGTCACCGTTGCGCACGTCCATCACCACCGCAGCCCCGTTGAGCGCCGGGTAGAAGAAGCCGGAGTCGTCGCTCACGGACTTCCTGGCGGCGATGAGGCCCTGCCGCAGGTACGACTCGGTCGCTGCCTGCAACTCGACATCGATGGACAGCACGATGTCGTGGCCCGGCTCGGGCGGCACCTCGGTCAGGATTCGCTGCACACGCTCGCGCCGGTCCACCTCCAGCCTGGTCCGTCCGGGCTCACCGTGCAGCTCCGCCTCGAACAGTCCCTCGATGCCCGCCCGGCCGACCCGCTCATTAGGCAGGTAGCCATCCCCGATCAGCTCGCGGTGCTGACGTTCGGACATCGCGCCGACGTAGCCGACGATGTGCGCAGCGACTTCGTTGCGCGGGTACACGCGCACCCACTCCCACTTGGCCTCCACTCCCCCGATCGAGCGTTCCGCCACACGGAGCAGGCCGTTTTCGTCGAGCCCCGTGGCCACGACCTTCGGTGCGAGCCGATGAGACTGCTGGTCCGCTAGTCCCTCGCGCAGCTGCTCGACGGGCACATCGAGCAGGTCCGCCAGCGCCGACAGCGCCGCTTCGGTGTGATCCTCGCGATATCTGGACACGTCGTAGGTCACCACGCCGATGCGGGCGTTGTCGGCAAGCACCACCCCGTGTCGGTCGAGGATGCGGCCGCGAGTAGGGGGCGTGATGACCAGCCGGATCTGATTCGACTCCGCAGCAACAGCGAACTGCTCGGTCTCCAGCGCCTGCAAGTACCACAGCCGGGTGAACAGCGCCCCGAACACGCCGACCATCACGATGCCGATGAAGGCCATCCGGCGGCGGACCCGTTCATCCACCGCCGGGCCTCGCCACAGCATCCACGGCGATGTTCCGACGGACGGTCAGGGCCCAGCGAGCCGCTCGCTCCAGGAGCGGATAGGCCGCCAGCGACACGACGCTCGTCACGATCGCGATGCGGACCAGCGGCGCCTCAGTCACATAGGAGAGGTCCATCAACCAGCCGACGCCGGCAAACAGCAGTATGCCGCCCGCTGCAAGCAGCGAAGCGGCTGCGCTGCGCGCCAGTCTGCCGGCCGAGGGCATCTGCTCGGCCACCGCACCCGACAGATAACCCACCAAGGTCAGCACCAGCAAGGACATGCCGAACGGCGTATGCACGATGAGATCACAGGCCAATCCGCAGCCCCATCCGAACGACGCACCGGTGCCACGGCCGCCGACGATTCCCCCGGTGACGGCCAACAGCATCAGCGGATCGACGATCACTCCCGCCGGGGTGAGGTGTACCAGCAAGCCCACGTGAACCACCACGGCCGACGCAAGCACCAGCATCGAACGCGCCAGCGGTCCGGCGCCGGTCATCATCGGCCTGTGCCCCTGGTCGAGATCTCTCCGGTATCGACCTGACTCGTCCGGAACTGTGCGGTCACGATCCGCTGTCCGGTGCATCGACCTGCGGGTCGACCGGCGATTCTGCAGGCGGGTCGAGGCGATCCACGACCACGGGCTCAGGCACCTCGGGCACGTAGAGCAGCACCCGCACCCAGCGCAGCCGCTCGAGGTCTGCCGCAGGACGGACGGTGGCCCGCTGTGCGCCGCGTGCCGCATCCGGTACCACGTCGGTGACGGTGCCCACCAGCAGCCCGGCGGGAAACTCGCTGCCCGGGAATCCGCTGGTGACGACGGTTTCTCCCGGGATGACGACGGACTCCAGCTCGATGTAGCTCACCTCCAGGTCGCGGCCGGGTCCCCGTCCCGAGACCAAGCCGTCGTCCCCGGAGCGGACGATGCGCACACCTGCATCGAAATTCGGATCGCTCAGCAGCTCGACGCGTGAGCGGGTGGCGGAAGTGCCCACCACCCGTCCCACCAGTCCGGCACCGCTCTCCACCGGCATGTTCACACGAATGCCGTCACGGTGACCGCGGGCGAGTTCGATCGTGCGCTCGAAGTTGGACACCGAAGCACTGATGACTCTGGCCGTGATCCGTGGAATCGCGGCAGTCTCGTCGCTGGCGTCCAACAACGCGAGCAACGCTTGGCGGTCGCGTTCCAGTTCGCCGACACGCAGCACCGAGGCCCGCACCTCAGCCAGATCGCTTCGCAGCTGCGCGTTCTCGGCTTCCAGCTCATCGAAGCTGACCACCCCTCGCCAAGCGTTGCGGAACGGCCCGACCACCCAGTCGCCGAATGTCCGCACGGGGCCCAGCAGGTCCAGCGCAGCACCTCGAGCGGTGTCAAGCACGCCGCCGGACCCACGGGCGTCGAGCGTCAACAACGCGATGGCCGTCACGACGAGCAGTGCCAACCGGACCCAAGTGCGTCTGCGAATGTCGGCGCGGCGGGCCACGACCGGAGGCGTCAGCGCCCCTCGGTGGAGGAATACAGCACCCCGTGCAGCACGTCGAACTCTTCCAGCGTCTGACCTGAACCGCGCACCACAGCGAGCAACGGTTCCTCCGCGACATGGACGACAACGCCGGTCTCCGAGCGCAGTCGCTCCGGCAGTCCGCGCAGCATGGCACCTCCGCCCGCGAGCGTGATGCCGTAGTCCATGACGTCTGCGGCCAACTCCGGCGCCGTGTCGTCCAGCGTCGCCTTGACCGAATCCACGATGGCGCTGACGGGACCTGCGATCGCTTCGCGTATTTCCGAGCTGTCGACGCTGACCGATTCGGGCAGACCGGTGACCATGTCGCGCCCGCGGACTTCGGCGTAGATCTCTTGTTCCAGCGGCCACGCTGACCCGAGCGCGAGCTTGATCTCCTCTGCCGTGCGCTCCCCCACGACGAGACCGCGCTCCTTCTTGATGTGAGCGACGATCGAGGCATCGACCACGTTGCCGCCGACGCGGGCCGAGCGAGCAGTCACGATGCCGCCAAGGGAGATGACCGCAACCTCGGTCGTTCCGCCGCCGATGTCCACCACCATGCTGCCCTGGGCCGACTGCACCGGCAGCCCGGCACCGATGGCCGCCGCCATCGGCTCCTCGATGATGTACGCCCGACGAGCGCCTGCGTACTCGGCGGCTTCTTGCACGGCACGTTGCTCAACGCCGGTAATCCCAGACGGCACGCAGATCACCATGCGCGGCTTGGGCCAGCGCGTCTGACAGACCTCGTTGATGAAGTGCCGGAGCATCTTCTCGCAGATGTCGAAGTCGGCAATCACGCCGTCCTTGAGGGGGCTGATCGCAGTGATGTTGCTCGGCGTGCGGCCGATCATCCGCTTGGCTTCGAGGCCGACTGCCAACGAATTGCCGGTGACGGAGTCCACCGCAACCACCGACGGCTCGTTGAGCACGATGCCCCTGCCGCGAACGAACACGATGGTGTTCGCCGTGCCGAGATCGACGGCGATGTCCCTGCCGCCGAACGCCGGCCCGCGCCGACGGTTCCGAGCCGACCCGTTGGAGGACATCACTCGTCGGCCGCCGTCACTTGCGGGAAGAACAGTGCGATCTCACGACAGGCCGAAGCCTCGCTGTCTGAGCCGTGTACGAGATTCTCCGTGAGCGACAGCCCGAAGTCGCCTCGGATGGTGCCCGGCTGCGCGTCAGCAGGATTCGTGGCGCCCATGAGGGTTCGCACGACGGCATACACGTCAGCGGCTGCGTCGAGGGGACCCTCCAGGATCATGACCACCGAGGGCGAACGCGTGATGAAGTCCAGCAACGCTGCAACAAAGGGCTTGCCTGCATGCTCGGCGTAGTGGGCGGCGGCCGTGTCGCGTCCGATGATGCGATGCTCGAGGGCCGCGATCGTCAGCCCTTTGCGTTCGAACCGGGTCAGGATCTCGCCGACGAGGCCGCGTTCCACTGCATCGGGCTTGCAGATCACCAGCGTCTGCCGCATCCGGTACTCCCTCGGTCTGGCTCGGCTCGCCCGCGCCACCTGCCCTCGCCATCGCGCCACCGCAGGCTAATCGGCACCTGCCCCAAGTGCTGCGCGGGCCTCCCCAGCGAGGTAGAGCGAGCCGGTCACTACCACGACCCCCCGCGGAGCTGCCCGATCCTGCGCCGTGGCCACGGCCTCGGCAACACCTGCAGCAGTGACGACGTCCGGCAGCGGCCGCCGACCGTCCGACTCGCTCACCTGCCTAGCAGCCTGCGCAACCACCGACGGCGACAGCGCGCGGGGCCAGTTCGCGGCGGTGGCGACCACCGCGTCGAACGATTCGAGTCCGAGCGCCTCGCAGAACGCGGCTGGATCGTGCGGAGCGTTCATGCCGATAACCAGCACGCTCGCCGCATCGACGCCAAGGGCGCCATCGGCACGGCGCCGCTCAGATCCCTCGGACTCAGCAGCTGCCAGTCCAGTGCCGGCTGGCCCACGAGCGGGCGGAGCAGCCTCGGGGAGCAGTGTTTCCGCCAACGTCGCTCGCAGCGCGGCGGCCCCGGCGCGATTGTGCGCTCCGTCGATGACGACCGTCGGCTGGCGCGCCGTGATCTCAAAGCGCGCCGGCAGCGAGAGCGAGTCGAGCGCAGCCGCGATCACCTCGTCGTTGAGTCTCCGGGCGAGGAATGCCTCGACCGAGCTGATGGCCGCGGCCACGTTGAGCGCCTGATGCGCGCCATGCAGGGGCACGAAGTGGTCGGCGTGCTCCCCGAACGGGGTCAGCACGGTCAACAGCTGGCCGCCGACAGCGGGTCGGCGCTGCGCGACATCCCAGGCGACACCGCGCTGCCACACGTCCGCCTCGGCCGCGGCCGCCGCGGCGCTCACGATGTCGAACAGCTCCGGGTCGGTCTCGCCGCACACCACGGTTGCCCCGGCGGAGATGATCCCCGCTTTCTCGTGGGCCACATCCGCCAACGTGGGCCCGATGATCTCCAGATGGTCGGAACTGACGTTGGTGATGACCGCTACCGCCGCGTCCACCACGTTCGTGGCGTCCCAGCGCCCGCCCATGCCGACTTCCATCACGTTGACATGCGCCGCGGAGGCAAACCAGTTGTAGGCAGCAGCGGCCATCACTTCGAAGTAGTTGGGCCGCTCGCCGCAGCGCTCGGTGACCAACGGCTCGATGACGGCGATCTCGCTGATGGCCTGCGCAAACGACTCGTCGTCGAGCGGCTCATTGGCCACCGTGATCCGGTCGTTCACCCGGTCGATGTGCGGCGAGGTGTAGCCGCCGGCCACGAGCCCGCACGCGCCCAGCAGTGCTCCGGTCAGCTGCGCCGTGCTGCCTTTGCCATTTGTGCCGGTGATGTGGATGGCCGGGACGCTGTCCTGCGGGTCGCCGAGCACTCCCATGAGCGTCCACATGCGGTCCAGCGTGGGCGGCTTCGCGTCGGGGCTGCCCAAGAGGCGCTCAAGGTCGATGTGATCGCTCAGCCAGTCGAGTGCGGACTGGTAGTCGCGCAGCGGTCCATCGGCCGCCGCCATCGGGCTTGGGGTCAAGGCGTGGTGCTCACGACGCGCGGCGGGTCACGGTGGCGCGGGGCACCAACGTCGGATTCACCTTGTCCAACACCACGTGCCGGTCGACGATGCAGCGAGCGACGTCGTCGCGGCTCGGCAACTCGTACATCAGACCCAGCAGCACCTCTTCGAGGATGGCGCGAAGGCCGCGTGCGCCCGTGTTGCGCAGCATCGCCTGATCCACAATCGCGTCGAGTGCGTCGGCGGTGAACTCGAGCTCCACGTCGTCGTACTCGAACATCCGGCGGTACTGACGCACCAACGCGTTCTTCGGCTCGGTGAGGATGCGTCGCAGCGCGTCACGGCCGAGCGAGTCCACCACGCCCACGACCGGGAGCCGACCGATGAACTCTGGTATCAGACCGAAGTGCCGCAGATCCTCGGGAAGCACGTTCGGCAGCACGTCGAGCGCCGAAGCGTCTGCGGCGTTGCGCAGCGTCGCGCCAAAGCCGACGCCGCGCTCGCCGACGCGATCGGCGATCATCCGCTCGAGTCCGTCGAATGCGCCCCCGCAGATGAACAGCACATTGCTGGTGTCGATTTGCAGAAACTCCTGATGCGGGTGCTTGCGGCCGCCTTGCGGGGGTACCGACGCCACCGTGCCCTCGAGGATCTTCAGCAGCGCCTGCTGGACGCCCTCACCCGAGACGTCCCGGGTGATCGAGGCGTTCTCGGCCTTGCGCGCGATCTTGTCGATCTCGTCGATGTAGACGATCCCCGTCTCGGCCCGCTTGACGTCGAAGTCCGCGGCCTGCAACAGCTTCAGCAGAATGTTCTCCACGTCCTCGCCGACGTAGCCGGCCTCGGTCAGCGCTGTCGCGTCGGCGATGGCGAACGGCACGTTGAGCATGCGAGCCAGCGTCTGGGCCATCATCGTCTTGCCGCAGCCAGTAGGGCCGATCAGCAAGATGTTCGACTTGGCGATCTCGACGTCCTCGACGACGCCCGGTCCGGAGCGTTCGAGGGCCATGCGCTTGTAGTGGTTGTAGACCGCCACCGACAGAATGGTCTTGGCGCGGTCCTGGTCGACGATGTAGTCGTCGAGAAACGCGAAGATCTCCCGTGGCTTGGGCACCGCCTCGAAGGACGTCTCCGGCGACCTCTCGACCTCGTCGTCGATGATCTCGTTGCACAGGTCGATGCACTCGTCGCAGATGTAGACGCCCGGGCCGGCGATGAGCTTGCGCACCTGCTTCTGCGACTTGCCGCAGAACGAGCACTTGAGCAGTTCGCCGCCTTCGCCGAACTTGGCCACGCCGCATCTGCCTCCTGTTGAGCCTTCGCTGAGCGCCTGTCGCAGCGAGCCGCTGGAGGCTCGCACCACATTCGCACAACAGCTGCTCGATTGCGTCCCGCTCGAGTCCTTCGGGAACCGAGCCGTTCGGGAACCAAGGCCCAAGGATGGCACAGCATGCACCGATCGGCGTGATCCTTCGCACAGCGCCGCGAGTTGGCGCTGACTGCCCGGGCAGTTGGGATGCGGGCAGTTGGGATACGGGGTGCCGTGCGGACGCGCCGGTAGGATCTGCGCTTCGTGAAGACGACGCTGACGCCGCTGGATCCAGCGGATTTCATCGGGCCCGCGCCGGTTTCCGAGCCTGCGGCGCCGCCCGCAGACGGCACGGCGGCTGCCTCTGACGCCCTCGACGGGCCGTCCGACGACCGAGAAAGCGACCGCGTCGAGAACGGCGCAGCCGACCGAACAGCCGCGCAGGAGCGGTTCGTCGGACCGCGCGTCAAGCTGGCCGTGGAGGTGGACGCCGAGACCTTCGATGCCGACGTCGACGTCGCCTTCCGCAAGCTCGCGCGCGAGGTGCGCATCCCCGGGTTCAGGCCCGGCCGCGCACCGCGTCGCGTGATGGAATCGCACTTCGGGCCGGAGTACGGCCGGGCCCAAGCGCTCGAGGACGCTGTACCCCGCTACTACGCCGAGGCGGTGCGGGACCACGGTCTCGACGTGATCAACCAGCCCGAGCTGGATCTCACGCTCGACGGCAGCGAAGGCCCTGTGGCGTTCGACGCCATTGTCGAAGTCCGGCCGCTGGTGAGCATCTCGGGCTACGAGCACCTGCGAATCGAGCTTCCCAGTCCCGTCCCGACCGAGGACGAGATCGATGCTCGAATCGACCAGACGCGCCGCCAGTTCGCCGACATCACCGAAGTCGACCGTCCCGCCGCTCCGGGTGATCGCGTCACCATCGACATCGAAGGCGCCGTGGAGGGCACACCGCTTCCCGGGCTCTCGGCTCAGGCGTACCTCTACGAGCTCGGCAGCGGCGGCATCGTGCCCGAGGTCGACGAGCAGCTGACTGGCTGCGAGGCCGGTGCCGAGCTGTCCTTCAGCGCACCGCATCCGGCGCAGCCAGACAAGGAGATCGACTTCGAGGTGGCTGTCAGCACCGTGTCGGAGTTGGTGCTGCCAGAGCTCACCGACGACTGGGCAGACGAGCACACCGAACACGACAGCGTGGCCGAACTGCGCGAGGCGACCGCACGCGAGCTGAGCGTCGGCCACATCATGCGCGCCAACATGGCACTGCGCGACGAAGCGCAGCGGCAGCTGGCCGAGCTCGTGGAAGGACCGGTGCCAGATGCCATGGTCAGCGGCGCAATCGCTGAGCGCATGTCCGAGCTGAGCAACGGGCTGCAGCAGCGCAATATGACCGTCGAGCAGTGGCTGGAGGCAACCGGTCAGGCACCAGCGTCGTTCATCTCTGAGCTGCGGGACGAAGCCGAACGTGGTGTCCGATTGGACCTCGCCCTGCGTGCCGTCGCGGCCGCCGAAGACGTGCAAGCCGACGACGAGGACATCAGCGCCGAGCTGGACCGCATGGCAGCAGCCGACGGCCGCAGCGCCGAACACCTGCGCGAGGCCTTGGCAGCAGCCGACGGCTTGGCGCACTTGACATCGGCGATTCGCAAGACCAAGGCGCTCCGCTGGGCCATTGCCGCCGCGACGCTCGTCGGACCCGATGGCGATGCTCTCGAGCGCTCGGCGCTCGAACTTCCTGCAACCCAAGACGCGCAATCCGACGACGCTCGATCCGACGACATAGGGGACACACCGTGAACGTCGACTTCACTGCCATCTCGCACAACGCTCTCCGCAGCGGGGCTCAGCGCGCCGCGCCGCGCCGTGCCGACAGCTACTCGGCCCGCAACTCCTTGGCCCGCAGCTACCTGGTGCCGACGGTCGTTGAGCAGACCAACCGAGGCGAGCGCGCGTACGACCTCTACTCCCGGCTGCTCAAGGAGAACATCATCTTCTTGGGCACACCGATCGATGACGTCGTAGCCAACTTGGTGTGCGCGCAGCTGATCCACCTCGAATCGGAGAACCCCGACAAGGACATCAACATCTACATCAACTCGCCCGGCGGTGACATCAGCTCGCTGTTCGCCATCTACGACACCAGCCAGTACATCCGCAACGACATCACCACCATCTGTCTGGGGCAAGCGGCGTCGGCGGCAGCCGTGCTGCTCGCTGCGGGCACGCCCGGCAAGCGGATGGCGCTGCCCAATGCGCGAGTGCTGCTGCATCAGCCCTACGGACGAGCCATGGGTCAAGCGACCGACATCGAGCTGGCGGCCCGCGAAATCGACCGGATGCGTGAGCGGCTCGAGCGCATCATCGCGCAGCACACCGGCCAAGACCTGGAGCGCATCCATGCTGACACGGACCGCGACTTCATCATGGATGCCGAAGCCGCCAAGGACTACGGCATCATCGACGAAGTGATCGCCAACCGCCAAGCGCTTGAGGACGGACCGATTCGGGCGGCCTAGCCGAAGGGTGGCCCAAACAAAGGTTGGCCTAGGCGCAGGGTGGCCACGCGAGCGGACGACGGGAATCGAACCCGCATCATCAGCTTGGAAGGCTGAGGTTCTGGCCATTGAACTACGTCCGCGGCGAACGCCGAGCGTAATGGCGCACCAGCCCAGGCCCAGCGGCCCGGTCCGGACTGCTCAGGTCGAACGGCTCAGGTCGAACGGCAGCGAGGTGGTGGTTGCTGTGCGATCGGCGTCGTCGAGGTTCACGCGCAGCTCGATGCCGGGCTCGAACCACGGCGGTGACAGCAGCGCGAGGCCGAGGTTTGCGCCGAAGCGCGGTGATCGGGTCAGCGCCCGCAAGGTGCCGACCGGAGATCCGTCACGGCTTCGCACCGTCTGGGGCGATCTCAGCGGTGCCGGCGGTTCGCCGTCGACCACTAGCCCCACGAGGCGGCGCTGAGTACCCGAAGCTCGCCTCGCCAGCAAGGCCTCTTTGCCGATGAAGTCGTGACCCGGCACGTCGCCGTCGCAGTCTCCCAAGCTGACGAACCGCCCGATGCCCGCTTCGTCGGGGTCGGTCTCAGGATCGGTGTCACCGCCGAAGGAGAGCAGGAAGCTCTCGATGCGTTCCGGCTGCGTCGGCGCCCCGACCCGCAGACCGAACGGCTCGCCTGCCTCCCAGAGCAGGTCCCACAGCTGCTCGCCCTTCGTGCCGTCGGTCAAGAACAGCTCGAAGCCGCCTTGGCCGCTCCAGCCCGAGCGGCACACCACCAGGGGGATGCCGTCGTGAACGTGCCGCACAAACCTGAAGAAACCGATGCCTCGCACCCAGTCGCCCAGCGCTGCGGCGACCACGTCCTCGCCAAGTGGGCCTTGGATCGCCAGCGGCCAGACGTCGGGTTCGGTCACCTCTACGTCGAAGGCGCCTTCACCTGCGACGGCACGGGTCCACAGCAGCACATCGCTGTCGGCAATCGAGAGCCAGAACGTCGCCTCCTCAAGGCGCAGCGCCATCGGGTCGTTGATCAAGCGACCGTCGTGATCGCACATCGGCGCGTAGCGGGCCACCCCCACCGGCAGATCGCGCAGGTCACGAGCACACAGGTAGGTGATCAAGCGGTGCGCATCGGGACCTGCGATCTGCACCTGCCGCTCGCAGCCGACATCCCAGATCGCTGCCGCTTCGGTGAGGGCGCGGTACTCCGCTGCGGGATCGTCGGTGCCGATCGGCAGGACCGTGTGGTTGTACACCATTGCCTTGGTCATGCCCGCAGCCACCGCGCGTTCGGTGAACGGGGTGGTCTTGGTCCGCGGTCCGACGACGAGCTCCACCGGACGGCTGGCTAGCGCCCGAAAGCCGCCAGGTGCCCGGCCTGATGGATCGACTCGAAGAACTCCGGCCTGTAGGCCGCCTCGGGGTCGGCTCGCACCCGCTCGTCGATCAGGCAGGCGTCGTCGCCGACCAGAATGCGCCAGCTGCCCGCCAGCACCTCGGCGATGATGATCTCCGCTGCCTGCGCAGCCGACGTCGGCGCGTCGTCACGGAACCGTGTGTTGCGGTCTCGAATCAGCGCCTCGATCTCCTCATCGCTGAAGCTGTCGAGGTCAACGCCTCTCGCCTGCATGTTCTTGCGGATGAGCGGAATGTCGGTCCCGTGGGTAGACAAGCTGTTCAGCGCGATGGAGGTCCCGATGTGCCCGGGCATCACCACGTGCGCACTGACATGCGGTGCATGCAACGCCAAGTCCTGCATCAGCGCTTCGGTGAAGCCCTTGACGGCGAACTTCGCCGCGCAGTACGCGGTATGGGGAAAACCCGGGCCGACGGTCGCCCAGAAGCCGTTGATGCTGCTGGTGTTGACCATCGCACCGCCGTCGGAGCGCACGAGCATGTCCATGAAGGCCCGGGCGCAGTTGAGCACGCCGTTCCAGCACACCTCGAAGGTCGTGTCCCAAGCCTCGCGCTGATCGTCGACAACGAAGCTGCCGCCCCCGCCGATACCGGCATTGTTGAACAGCAGATTGATGTGATCAGTGTCGTGCTGTGCGGCAACCTGCGCCGCGAACGCTGACACGGCGGCCGCGTCGGCTACGTCGCAAGGGTGCGCAGTGACACGTGGGCCGCCGGTGCCGGTGCTAGCCGACGCAACCGTGTGTGCCAGTTCATCGGTGTTGAGATCGCACGCTGCAACATGGCAGCCGGCAGCGGCCAGCCGGCGCACCAGCTCACGTCCCATGCCGGTGCCGCCGCCGGTGACCACCGCGATGCGTCCCGCGAGTTCGTTCACTGCCATCGCGCTGCTCCCCCGCTCACGCCTGCGGTGGCCCTTCGGCAAACGCCTCGGCTGCTGCAGCGTCCATCTCCTCCGGCGAGACGTCTCGCACGTGCGTCGAGATGGACCACTTGTGCCCGAACGGGTCGCGGATGCTGCCGAACCGATCGCCCCAGAACGTGTCGTCCACCGGCATGAGCACTTGCGCGCCGAGCTCCACGGCTGCTGCGATGGTCGCGTCACAGTCTTCGACGTAGCGATGCAGCGTGACGGTCGAACCTCCGACAGCGGCCGGAGCAGAGTTCTCCCCCGACCACTCCGGGAAGTCGTCGGCCAAGAACAGCAAGCCGTCGCCGAACATCAGCTCCGCGTGCATCAGCTTGTCGCCCCCCGGCACTGCTTGGCGATACATCTCCTGAGCACCGAACGCTGCGGTGTACCACTCGATGGCGTCGGCTGCGCCGCCAGGCGAGCCGTCGGTGCGCTCGCCGATGGTCAGATACGGCACGACGTACGGCCGGTCACCCGGAATTGCTTGTACCTCAGACATCACGTGGACCCTAGCTGTAAGTTGGACCGGCAGGGAGGCATGGCCATGAGACAGATCGATCACTGGATCGGAGGCGAACAGCGGCGAGGATCCCCGCAGTCGATGTTCGAGGTGACCGACCCGGTCACCGGCGCCGTCATCGCCGAAGTCCCGATGGCCTCGCCGGGCGACGTGGACGCTGCGATCGGTACCGCTCGCTCGGCTTGGCCGCAGTGGCGTGAGGCCTCCCTGTCAACCCGCGCCGCGGTGATGTTCGCGTTCCGGGAGCTGCTCGAGCAGCACCGGCTGGAACTGGCCGAGACGATCAGCGCCGAGCACGGCAAGGTGCGTGCAGACGCGCTCGGCGAGCTGCGACGAGGCGTCGAAGTGGTGGAGTTCGCCTGCGGTGTCGGCCAGCTGCTCAAGGGCGAGCGCACCGACGACATCAGCTCGCAGCACGACGCGTACACGGTGCGCCAGCCGGTGGGTGTGGTGGCGGGCATAACGCCGTTCAACTTCCCGGCGATGGTGCCTATGTGGATGTTCCCGGTGGCGATCGCGTGCGGCAACAGCTTCGTGCTGAAGCCGTCGGAGAAGGACCCGTCGGTGTCGGTGCGCATCGGCCAGCTGTTCGCCGAAGCGGGGCTGCCGGACGGCGTGTTCAACGTGCTGCACGGCGACGCCGATGCCGTGAACGCCTTGTGCGAGCATCCCGGCATCGACGCCGTGAGCTTCGTGGGCTCGACGCCGATTGCTCGCCACGTGCATCGCACGGCGTCGTTGGCAGGCAAGCGCGTGCAGGCACTCGGCGGTGCCAAGAACCACATGATCGTGCTGCCCGACGCCGACATCGGCCAAGCAGCGGACGCGGCGGTGTCGGCCGGGTACGGATCGGCCGGCGAGCGCTGCATGGCGATCTCGGTCGTGGTGGCGGTGGGCGCCATCGGCGACGAGCTGTGCGAGGCGATCTGCCGGCGGATCGATGCGCTGCGCATCGGACCTGGACTCGGCACCGAACCGGTCGACATGGGCCCGCTGGTGACCGCCGAGCACCGCGACCGGGTGCTCAGCTACATCGACCTTGGCGAATCCGAGGGTGCCGCGCTGCGCAGGGACGGCCGCGGGTTCACCGTGGACGCTCACCCCGGCGGCTTCTGGGTCGGGCCGACGTTGCTCGACGACGTCACCGCCGACATGAAGGTCTACGAGGACGAGATCTTCGGCCCAGTGCTGTGCCTCGTGCGCGTGGACTCGTTCGACGAGGCAATGGAACTCGTCGAGAACAACCAGTTCGGCAATGGCGTGGCCCTGTTCACACGTGACGGCGGCGCTGCCCGGCGGTTCCGGCGGGAGGCACCCGTCGGGATGGTCGGCGTGAACGTGGCCATTCCGGTGCCGATGGCCTACCACTCCTTCGGAGGCTGGAAGGACTCGCTGTTCGGCGACCACCACATGCACGGCCCCGAGGGCGTCCGCTTCTGCACCCGGCTCAAGGCCGTCACCGAGCACTGGCCCGACCCCGCGGACCGCGGCGTCGACTTGGGCTTCCCCACCGCCCGCTGAACGCTCCTGCACCTGCCCGCATCACGTCACGGGCCGAGCGCGGTAATCGGCACGACGGCGATGCCGTCGGGGCGACGGTAGCCCGAGCCCACGGCGGTGAGCACCACCAAGTCTGCCGGCGTGCCGACAGACTGCTCCGAGACCTTCGCCGCCAACGCCAGCAGCGACTGAGCCGCTTGTTCGATGGCATCCTCCCCGCCGAGCTTGACCTCGGCCGCGAGCCATTCGCCGCTCGGCCGTTCGACGATGGCATCGACTTCGAGGCTGTCGCTGTCGCGGTAATGCGAGAGCCAGCCGCGGCTGCGTTGCGCGTAGACGCGTAGATCGCGCATGACGAGCGCCTCAAAGAGCAATCCGAAGGTCGGGAGATCTGCTCGCAGCCGCTGGGGTGTCGCGCCCAGCGCAGCGACTGCCAACGACGGATCGGCGAGGTGACGCTTGGGTGCCTGGCGCAGTCGCGCTCTCGAACAGAGCTGTGCCGACCACGCCGGAATGTCCTCCACCACGAAGACTCGTTCCAGCGCATCCAAGTACGCCCCGACCGTACGAGGGTCGAGCGGCGCTCCGGCACCCGCATCCTTGGCGAGCGTCAGCGCAGACGCCTCCGTCGAAACGTTGCGAGCCAGCGACCGCAGCAGCCGCGCCAAGCCGGCAGGGCTGCGCCGCGTGCCGAGTTGGGGAACATCGGCGCGGCATATCTCCCGGAGATACCCATCGGCGAAATCCAACGCCGCATCGAGATCGAAGTCGATGCTGGCGGGCCAGCCGCCTCGGCATGTGGCCTCAATGACCTCGCCGAGCTGTGGCGGCTGCGACTCGATGTAGCCGGTTGCTGCATCGAACAGATCGTCCAGGCTGATCTCGCCCGACGACAACCCCGTCTCGTACGACGACATCGTGCGCATCCGAACTCGCCGCACCCGACCTGCACCCGTGTGACGCGTCACGTCGTCTGCAGGACTCGCCGAACCAGTGAGGATGAAGCGCCCCGGACCATCGCCTTCGTCGGCTGCGGCCCTCATCTGGTTCCAAATCCCGGGTGCAAGCTGCCATTCGTCCAACAGCCGGGGCTCTGCGCCGCTGAGCACGCCGGCAGGGTCGATCTGCGCGCCGAGGCGCGCACCGGCATCACTGCCGAAGAGCACTTCGCTGCGTGCGTGCTCGCGGCCGGTCCGGGTCTTGCCGCAGCCCCGCGGCCCTTCGAGCACCACGGCCGGCATCGAACGCAGGGCCATGGCGATCTCAGCGTCGACCACGCGGGGCAGATACTCGTTCACCCTCGTCTACCTTCCCGCAGCACTCCCACCGCGCGGCCGAGTCAGGCGCGCTCCGCGTTCAATGCAACAAGTGCAGGAGCATCAATGTAGCAAAAGCAGCAATGGTGATGTATCAGATACAGGGCATCGAATGAACCGGATGCATCAGTCCTGATGCGCAGCTCCGGTGCTCCGCGCTGCCGCGGAGGTCTCAGACCGCGTGACGCTGCCGCCTCCCGCTGCCTCACCCCGCGGTTATCGCGGCCCGGGCGCGGTGACCTGGTACGACGGCGATGCCGTCGCGGGTCTCGAACGCCGGCCAAAAGTCTCCAAGTCCGTGAGCAGACCGTGAGGCGTGGCGCGGCAGGGGCGCCGGCGGTCGGGAAGGCGGGATTTGAACCCACGACCCCCTGCTCCCAAAGCAGGTGCGCTACCAAGCTGCGCCACTTCCCGGTTTTGATTTGGCCGATTGTGATGTGGCCGATTCTGATGTGGCCGATTCTGATGTCGTCTGGCCCGGCCCGACCTGGTCTGCTTGGGCCTGGCCGATGAGGTCTGACTGATGGGGTCTGGTCAATTGGGCCTGGCCGATTGGGTCTGGCTGGCAGCCGTCGCCTCAGACTCCTGCCGACGCGCGATCGTACCGATCGCAGCCCTTCAGGTCACCGATGCGCGTTCGCGCGCCTGCCGGCACCGCGAGCCGGCGGCTCAGTCGTCGACCGCGATGACCTGCGTGGGGCAGCTCGCCGCCGCTGTTCGCACAGCGCCGTGGTGCTCGGCGCCCGGACGGTCGTCAAGCAGATTCACGAGACCGTCGTCGCCCACCTCGAAGACGCCCGGCGCGATCATCTCGCACGAGCCGCTGCCGATGCACTTGTCGACGTCGATGGTGATCTTCACTTCGCCTCCCGTTCGCCCGACGGCCACATGGCCAGACCCGGACCCAGTGTCTATCTGAACCCAGCGCTGCTTTCGCGCCTCGTTCAGACCCGTCCAACTCGAACCCGGACGGAGACGCTCGTGCGCCCGAGTCCCACCGCAGCCGCGCCTGTCGCTACCGGTAGTGAGCAAACAGCTCTTCGATGAGCTCAGCGATGCCGTCGGAGGTGTGCCCCCGAGAGATGTCGATCGTGGCCACGTTGCCGTACACGTGTACGTGATCCACGCCGCCGCGCCGGAACAGGCGCCATGCCAGCAGGTCGGCCGGGTCCTCAGCGCTGGCGGCATCCTCTGCGCAGTTGTAGTACCGGTGGCCTGCGCCCGTCAGCGGGCGATTGGTCTCGAACTGCACCGTGCCCGCGCGGACGGTCGACGGTCGCTCTGCTACTCGAACGGGCTGCCCCATGTCCGATGAGCGTAGCCGGCTGAGCGGGTAGCTTGGAATCGGTCGCATCCGAAGACGAACCGCTCCCGCAACACACAGGAGACCGACATGGCCGCTGCCGACACTGCCGAGATCACCGAGCAGCAGTTCGCTGCTGAGGCGCTGGAGTTCTTGGAGGCCCATGCAACACGCAAGGCCGAGCGGCGCGAGTTCGTGTGGGGCGAGGGACCCGACAACGCGGCGCTGTTCGAGGAGATCGACCGCGAACGCGAACAACAGGAACTGGACGCGGCCAAGCAGTGGCGGGCCGAGAAGTACGACGCCGGCTACGGCTGGATCAGCGGTCCGACCGAGCTGGGCGGCAGCGGCTTGCCCCGCAAGTTCGAACGTGTCTGGGGTCAGCTCGAGAGCCAGTTCGACACGCCCGACGGCGGCTTCTTCGGCATCGGCTTGGGCATGGTGGCACCCACCATCCTGGCGCACGCCCGTCCGGAGGTGTCCGCAGAGGTGCTGCCCCAGATGTACCGGGCCGACATCGTGGGCTGCCAGCTGTTCTCCGAGCCAGGTGCCGGCTCGGACCTCGCCAGCCTGCAGATGCGAGCTGAGCGCGATGGCGAGGAGTGGATCCTCAACGGCCAGAAGGTGTGGACGTCGGGCGCGCACTACTCCGACATCGGCGAGGTGATCGCGCGTTCGGACTTCGATCTGCCCAAGCACCAAGGGCTGACGGGGTTCCTCGTGGACATGAAGGCCCCTGGCGTGGACGTGCGGCCGCTGCGGCAGATGACCGGCGGGGCCAACTTCAACGAGGTGTACTTCAACGATGTACGCGTGCCGGACTCGCACCGCCTGGGCGACGTGAACCAAGGCTGGGGCGTGGCGCTCACGACACTGATGAACGAGCGTGCCGCGATCGGCAGCGGCACCGGAGGCGGCACCGGCGGGGGCAGCTTCACCAAGCTGTCGGCCATGGCCGCTCACTACGGGGTTGCCGGCGACGCCTTGACTCGCCAGAAGCTCGCCGAGATCTACACCCACGGCAAAGTCCTGGCATGGTCCAACCAGCGCACGATGGACGCGCTGCGCTCCGGCAAGACCCCGGGTCCGGAGATGTCGCTGTCCAAGATGGGCCTGATACGCCAGATGAACGCCACCAGCGAGTTTGTTGCCGACACGATCGGCCCCAGACTGGTGGCGGACTCCGGCGAATGGGGGACATTCTCGTGGGCGGGCTACGTGCTGGGCTTCCCGGCCATGCGAATCGCAGGCGGCTCCGACGAGGTCATGCGCAACATCGTCGGCGAACGCGTGCTGGGGCTGCCCAAGGAGCCGGGCATCGACACCACCAGCCCGTTCCGCGAGCTGAAGGTCGGTACCCAGCGGGCCGCCTGACGCGGCCGAGGGCGGCACCGGCGCAAGCTTCGGCATGACCAACAGATTCCTGGCCGGTGTCGCGTTCTCGGCTCTGGTGATGTCGGTGTTGGCGCTCTTCGTGGCGTTGAGCGCAACCGATGACGACGCGAATCCGTCGGCCGTGACCGACGTCGCGACCACGAGCACCTCCGGAGTCGCTGCGAATGCCGGTGAGGCACGAGCAGCACCAGTGACCGGCGGCGGACCGGACCCGACGGCCGCGGCGTCGCAGCCGCGGGTCACAGCCGACGCTGCGCCCGTGTCCGCACCGATGCCGACGGCAGCTGCGCCGACCACGACCGCTGAGGCATTGCCGGGCGCGCCTGGCGCATTCGGTCCGTCAGCCGGCTCGCGACTCGGCGTGGTCGGCGTCCGCTACGACGACTGGCTCAATATGCGCGACGTGCCCAATGGCGAGGTCGTCGCGACACTGGCAATCCGCTTGGCACTCGGCGGCGCTGATCTGGGCATGAGCAGCATCGTCGTCGGCGACGCAGCCAACGAGCGAACGCTGGCAGAGCTCAGCATCGACGGAGTCATCGCGACAGGCCGCACACGCAATCTGGCCACGAGCACGTGGCACGAGATCCAAGCTGGCCCAGTCACCGGCTGGGCCAGCTCCAACTACTTGGCACCGCTGTCGCCCGAAACCCGCAACAGCATCACCGCACAGGTTGTCGCCGATCTCGACGGTTCGACGACCGCCGCGACACTGACCGAGCTGGTGGACCGGGTCGTCGCAACCATCGCCTCAAGCGAGCCGCGGTCGCGGGTCCGCGTCGTCTCGGCACCGGGTGCATTCGAGGGCGTCGCAGAAGTGGCTGTCGACGTTGTCGGGCAGCCCGACGATTCGGTGCGGGGCTACCGCTTGCTGATCGATGCCCAGACAGCCGGCGACTGGATGGACGCATCGCTCAACGGCGACATCGCCACCGACGCCGGCCCCTACACGCTGCAAAGCGTGCTGGCGACGCCGTTGTGCTACAGCCACCGCGGCCTCAGCGAGAACAACACCTGCAACTGAGCGCCACACCGCGCAGATGCAACTACTTGAAATCGAAGAAAAAGTCAGAATTGTGTTGTATCGCAAACTGCGATTCGAATCGCCCGAATGCCGTGCGCCCTATGGTCAACACTAGGTTGACAATAGGCTCGTGCCCGGCTCATCTGTTTGAAGATCAGGCGGGCTGAGGCTCAGCGGCGGGCTGCAAGTCAAGATGATCTTCAACGCGAACGAGACGCATCTCTACACCGCCGACTCGTACTGTCAGATCGGCTATTTCCCGAGTGAGATGGTCAATTCTCTCAGTCTGACGATCGATTCGTGCAGTCTGACGGCCAATATCCTGCTTGAGTGCACCCACATCCTGCTTGACTGCGGCGACATCCCGCTTGACTGCGGCGACATCCTGCTTGAGCACAGCGACATCCCGCTCAAGCACACCCACATCCTGCTTGAGCACACCCACATCCTGCTTGAGCACACCCACATCCTGCTTGAGCACACCCACATCCTGCTTGAGCACACCCACATCCTGCTTGAGCACACCCACATCCTGCATGACTGCAGCGATGTTCTCTTTCACTACGGCCATGTCACCCCTGACCTCATGTATCTGGCCGTGAAGATCCTTCTTGACCTCGCGTATCTCGCTGCGAAGGTCTCTCTTGACATCCGCAATTTCGATTCTGAGTTCCGCACGCAGCCCGTCAATCTTGTCGTTCAGCGCGTCGAATCGAGCGGCCGTACCGCGCCCCTGCCACAGCATGCCAAGCAGCGCCACCACAACTGCTACCGCCATGGTCATCAAGGCTGTATCCTGCACAAAACTCAATGTATCGCGGTGTCGCGTGCGGTGTCAACGAGATATTCGGCTCGCGCCGCTCGGGTGCTACCTGCTAGCAGACGAGCGCACCGGTGTGGCCGCGCTGTGCTGACCGGCGCCGCGCATCGCGCGGACAGCGAACCGGGCGCAGCGTCGTCGGGGCTGGGTCAGGCATCGGGTGGGGCGAGGGTGTGCTCGATGAGGTGCTGCACCACCTCCACGAGTGCCTCGTCGTGGCTTGCTCCTTGGTCCAGCGCTGCTTGGTACACCGTGCGCTGATGGCTCGCTGAGGTGCCGCGCTCTGCGATGGTGCGCAGGTGGCGGATCTCAGGCACACAGCCGAGCGCCTCGGCATCAGGGCTCACCAGCTCGACCAGCTCGTCCACCAAGTGCTCGCAGGACACCAGCGTGCCCTTGCCCAAGTCGATCAGCGAACCGCCGACGCCGTATCGCTCGGCACGCCACAGGTTCTCGCCGATCAGGAAGTTCGCGTAATCGCGCCAACGCTGGTTTGCTCGCCGCAGCCGCCACAGCATCCGCAACAAGCAGACGTATGCCGCCGCGATGGCCACCGTGTCCTCCATCCGAGTCGGCAGGTCGGTGACCCGCATCTCCAGCGTCGGGTAGCGCTCCGAGGGCCGGATGTCCCACCACACCTTGGAAGTGTCGTCAATGATGCCGGCGTTCACCAGCACGTCGACATGGCGCCGGAACTCCGCCCAGGAATCGAACTTCGGCGGCAGGCCGGTGCGCGGCAGCGTCTTGTACACCGCGGACCGGTAGCTGGCGAGTCCTGTGTCGCGGCCCATCCAGTACGGAGACGAGGCCGACAGCGCCAGCAGGTGAGGCAAGAAGTAGGTCACTTGGTTCATCAGGTCGATCCGCAGCTCAGGATCTTCAATGCCCACATGGACATGGAGCCCTGAAATGATGAACTGGCGTGTGACGTCTTGGAGGTCCTCAGCGATGGCCCGATAGCGGTCCTTGTCGGTGACCTCGAGTCCGTCGGGTCTGGCGAACGGATGGGAGGACGCCGCGATCGGCGCAAGCCCATGCTCTGCGGCTGCTTCGGTGACCGCGAGCCTCAGCAAGCCGATGTCGCCTCGCAGGTGCTTCATGTCACGGCAGATGCCGGTGCCGATCTCGATCTGCGCGCTGAAGAACTCTGGACTCACGAGACCATGACGCAGTTCCGCGACCCGCTCGATGAGCCCAGGCGGCTGCGCGAACACCAGCGCGCCGCTGTCACGTTCGACGAGGAGGTACTCCTCCTCGATGCCTATGGTCCAACTCGGTTCGTCGATCACGCTCGGTGATTGTGCCACAGCGGCCACTCGAAGCGCGTCAGAACAGCGTCGTGCCCGTTGGCGCACTGGCCTGCGCGTAGGTTGCCAGCGCCGCTTCGGAGTCGCCGTGTGCTGGGCTCGGGACTGGCTCGGCATCGGGCAGCGATTCGGCAAACGCCCAGCTGAGCCGGTGAATCGCACACGGTCCGTGGGTGGCCAGCGCTGCGCGGTGGACCGGTGCCGGGTAGCCCTTGTTGGACTCGAATCGGTAGGGAGGGAAATCGGCCGCCAGCACGGCCATGATGCGGTCCCGCACCACCTTGGCCATGATCGAAGCTGCCGCTATGGACAGGCAGCGTCGGTCTCCCTGCACGAGGGCCTTGCTGGGGCGCCAGTTCACGAAGTTGACGTTGCCGTCGAGCAGCACCCGATCCGGCGCCACCGGCAACAGGTCCAAGGCCCGCCGGGTGGCGAGGCGAAGCGCTTCGGTCATGCCGACCTGGTCACATTCCGCAGGGGTGGCGTGGCCCACCGACCAGGCTCGGGCCCACCGGTCGATGCGGCCGAAGAGCTGCTTGCGCACATGGGGGCGCAGTTGTTTGGAATCGCGGATGCCGTTCACGCGGCCGTGCGGCGCGACAACAGCCGCGCCGACCGTCAGCGGCCCGGCCCAAGCACCGCGTCCTACCTCGTCCACACCGACGACCGTCGTCTCGCCCGCTTCCCAGCAGCTCCGCTCAAATGAGAGGCTCGGCCGCGATGTCATCGGGCCGAAGCTAGCGCCCACCCCGAATGCGCTCTTGCAATTTGACTCGATGACGACCTCGGTGTTCGACATGGCCGCCGCGGTCTGCCGGCACGGTGCCGGCCTCGACAGCGCTAGGCGGGCAGTGGCGCCAGCAAGGTCTCGCCCTGCCAGCCGGTCGCGGTGAACGATCGGTCCAGTCCCGGCGCCGTGACTGCAAGCGCAACTGCGCCTGAGTCATCTCCGTCGGGGTCGTCTCGACGATGAGGCACCACCTCCCACAGCAGCGCTGGCCGCTCGCCGTGCCAGCGCACGGCCCACGACACTGAGCCGATGCGTGTCGGAACGTCATGCACCTCGACTGGCTGACCCAGCCATGCCGCCGGCCAATGCGCGGCCAGCCGCAGTTCGGCCGGGTTGTTCGTGGAATCGCTGTCGGCCACGCCGCGATCTGGCACATCGACCAGCAATCGCAACAGCGTCCGCACGAACAGTCCGCCCACGGTGAGGTCGTGGCCCGTCCCGTTGGTGCCTGTCCGCAGGCTTGGGTGCAGAAACGTAGGCCAGTTCAACGTCGGCGACGCCACCGAGACCATGGCCTCGAGTCGCCCGAAGGCACGAGCCGGTGCCGGTCGAACCTCCGCGAACGCCAGGAGCGCTGTGGCCACCATGTCGTTGCCGCGTGACACCTCAATGTCCGGCACGAAGTCGTCCGGCGTGCCTACAGCCGGCTCGGACCTCACGAAGGGCAACGGCGGCGCCCAGGGCACTGCTGCGCAGATCCACAGTCCGGTGTCGTGGCGTTCCCAATCCCATGGCTGAGTCGGACCCGAGATCCACGGTTGAGGCGGGCGTTCCCATGGCAGCTGGCCCCATCTGTCGCGGTACGCCGTCGAAGATCCCGGGGCAGCTCCGACATCGGTGCGCAGCAACTCCGGCAGCGACATCGCCGCGCGACCAAGCGCATGCGCCGCACGATCTGCGCCGAGCCGCAACAGCAGCCGGTAGCCGGCACGCAGGCCCTCGCGGATAGTCCACGGTTCTTCCCGCTCGGCTGCGCTTCGCTCAACGAGCCAACGTGCGGCCGACGCCACGAACTCCCCGAGGGCGTGCGCGAAGGCAGGATCGGGCTGCAGCGTCAGCAAATGTTCAACGAGCACGAGCGACGTGCCGGTCACCGAGACGCCCATAGCAGTGGTTTCGCCCCGAGGACTCTGCGCCTGAGCCTGACGCAACAGGAGGTCCCGAACCTGATCGGCCATGCCCGACTCCACAAGTGCGGACAGCTGCACGAGGTCGTCGCCGGGCTGCATGAGGTCCACATCCAACGCCGACGCGAGCATCGGTCCCGCGACGCCTGCGCCGTCGTCGAAGGGAGCGGTCGAGAGCAGCTGTGCGGCGCGGGCGCTGAGCGCTGCGGCAGCAAGCCGACCGCTGGGCAGCTCCAGCCTGCAGCCGGCGTTGACGCGCTTTCGCCAGCCGCTGGCCACACGGTCCAAGCCCGGAACGGCTGCCAGCACAGCACCGCCCAGCGCAGGGCTGGCGGAGTCATCCCAGTCGAACGCGGTGCCGCGCTCGACGACAGCGACGCGCAACGTCGCTCCAGACACCAAGGGAAATACCGCGGCAGCATTGGCCAAGTGCTGCGAACACTCGACCGAAACGGCCGCAGGCGCGGATGGCGACGCTTGCAGCGGATCGACGGACAGGTCTCCTGCCGCGGCGCCGGTGGGGCCCGAGCAGGTCCGCGCCGCGTGGGGGTGGGTCATTGCCGCACTGTCGGCAGCCGCGAGCATCGCAGCACAGTCGGCGCCTGCGTTGGCCATCACGATGTCGCCCGGCGCACGATCAAAGATGACCGTGACACGGCCAAGTGCATGACGAAAGCCGTCATCGAGCGTCATCACTTGGCCAGCTGCGGAGATCTGGTCAATCCCCCACACCGCCGACCATTCCCAGAAGTCGCCATGGACATGTTGCCAAGCACCGAAATTGAACGGCCGCGCAGCCAGCGCAACGGCCATGGGGGCTGCCGTGCGATTAGCGATCTCGATGATGAACACTTCCGGAACGGCGTTCGCTCGCGCGTCGGGTGCCACACGGTTCGGCTGCCGGGCCGTGCGACGGGGGGCGGACGGCGCGAGGCTGTGTCGCCGGCCCCACCATTTTGGCCCCGATTGCTGCACCGGCCGCTGTCTGACGTGGCGCACAGCGTCATCAAGCTGCACGGCAGTGCCTCGGGCCGCCGCAACCCGGTGCGTGACATCGCCGCCGCCGACCCGCACGACGGTCTCCACCACTGGCATCCCCTCGACCAAGCGCTGGCGGACCGTCGGCTCGCGCGAGGGGTAGATCCACTCCTCGCCCACCCGCAGCCACCAATCCAGTGACCACCTTCTCCACACCGTCAAACCCCGTGGGTCAACAGCAGCTCTGTCGAGCGTCTCAGGCCGTCCGACCGTCGTCCATGAGCGCCCGAGCGTGTTGGCAAGGATGGTGTCGCTGACCTGGTGCTCACCGCGCCAGTACTGCACCTCGCTCGGTGCAGGTGCGTAGGCCGCCGAAGCCGGGTCCAACTGGCGCTCAGCCCACCACGGCCGCACCCATTCGTCGAGTGGTTCGCTCAGCACCGTTTCGTCCTTGCCGAATTGGTCAGGGTATCTGTGTATCTGTCGAAGTCTGAGATGGGTCGAACTGCGCGTGGCCGTGACAATGTTGCGTCCGGGCGGAGTGTGGGCAGGGGCCTCCGTGCTCAAACAGCTGCGACGTCATTGCTGAACGCTGGAGGTTGCTGGCGTCGCTGTGGCTGGTGGCTGTGTTGTGTCCGGGCGGATTGCGGGCAGGAGCTGCTGGGTCGAACTGCGCATGGCCGTGTCAGCGTCAAGCCCGGGCGGAGCGTGGGCAGGGGCCTCCGTGCTCAAACAGCTGCGACGCATCTGTTGAACGCGCGGGGTGCGTGGCGTCGCAGAACTGCGCGCGGAGGCCCCTGCCCACACCCCGCCCTCGTTGTGGAGATCACTCACCGCACGCAACGGGCGATGCCCAGTACCCGCGGCCTGCCTGCCCGCGCTCCGCCCTGGTTGGCGAGATCATTCGCCGGCCGCTCGTCGGAGGCTCGCAGCGGTGGTGGCGGCGACCTGTCGAGCTTTGGGCTGCGGCTGCCGCGCGGCCGGCGCAGCCGACCACTGCGCCTACGGGGCTTTGGTCCACCAGAAGACGCGGCGTATCGCAGACCAGCGTTTGCAGGTCTCCGAATAGGCCACGACGCTTGCCCGCAGCCGATAGCCGGCACCCGCTGCGTGGCCGGTGAGACTCACGGTGCGAGCCAGCGTCGGGCCAGCGGACTCGAAGGTGCCCGCCCCGACGCGTTCACCGGTGGTCACATTGCGCACCTCATAGGCATAACGAACGGTCTTCACCCAATGCGGCACACCCGCACGGGTGTACGCGCAACGCACATCACGCTGCACATCCGGCGCGGCAGCGGGCTTGGCCCAGGTGACCGTCACCCGACCCGGCTTGCCGGTGTCCACTTTCAGTTCCTGCACCGGCATCGGGCTCATCAACGGACGCCTCGGCGGAACCGGCGGCCTGCCCGCCGCGGTCACAGCGAACGCGCGCGTCGCCGGCGGCGAGAAGCTCCAACACACAGCGCTGTACGCCAGCACCTCCGCTGTGTAGCTCACCCCGGGGGTGAGGCCGGTCACCAGCCAGCTCGTCACGCCTGAGAGCACCAGCGACTCCGCCACCACACGCCCCCCACCCGACCCGCCGCCACGAGACTGTTCGCGGACACGCACCAAGAACCCCGACGCCCCACAGGCACCGCCGCCCGGCACCGACCACGACACCAGCAGCACACCGCCGCCGGACTCGACGCGCACACCCGACGGCTGCCACGGCCTGCCCGACACCGCCACACCACCCGATCCAGAACCTCCCGAACCGCCGGAGCCGCCGCCTCCGCCTGAACCCCCACCGCCGCCCGAGCCTCCACCCGACGCAGGCCGCGGCGCCGCCGTCGTCGTGCTGGTCGTCGCAGCAGTCGTCGTAGTCGTAGTGGTCGTCGTGGTCGGCGATGTCGTAGTGGTTGTCGTAGTCGTAGTCGGCGGCGCCGTTGTCGTAGTGGTCGTCGTGGTCGGCGATGTCGTAGTGGTTGTCGTAGTCGATGTGGTTGTCGTAGTGGGTGCGTTGGTGCCGTCGTCGTCGATGATCTCTAGCATCGCCCCGCCCCTCACCACAAAACCACCGTCGTGCGGGTACAAGTACACCACCTCGTACTTGTTCTCCTGCGTGACGTCGCCCCGCACACGAAACACCAAAGAACCCTCCGTCTGGCCTTCAGGCACCGTGATCGTCCGCCCGTTCGGCCAACACACATCCGCGTCTGCCGCAGACGGCGCCGAACACGACGTCGCAGCGTAATTCGTGTTCTCCTTCGATGCCGTCGGCGCACCCGTGTTGCCCGCATGCACCGACACCGTCAACACCCGGTCCCCCGCCGGCGCCGCAGACGGCAGCGTCACCGACAACGTCACATCCGTGGTACCCGCATTGCCTTCAGCCACCGACGCAGGCGCCAACGACACCGCAATCAGATTGCTCGACGTCCTCGCCGTGCCGTAATACAACGACGACTGCGTACCGGGCCCATTCGCGTTCACCGCCCGCACCTTCACAATAACCCGCCCCGACGCTGGCACCGTGAACGACGTCGTGGACGCACTTGAACCAGCCACGTCCAGCCACGCTGTCGAATCCCGCACCGCCGCAAACGCATTGCTTCCGGAGTCGGGGCCGATCACGTACTGAAACTTCGTGATCGACGGATCCCCCTGATTCGGCACAAAGACTTGCAGACCACCCGAAGACGGCACCAACCACATATGCGTCAAGGTCGCAGGCACCGAACCCTGGGCGGACACACCCGACGGCATGACAACCACCACCGACACCGACACCACTACCCCAAGCAGCCCCCAAACCCAACCACGCCGACCACCCCGAGCCGCGAGACACGCAGCACGCCGCCGCTCAACTACCCAATGACCCCCCCCCCCCGCAGACGGCTCATCAGATTCGCGACACGAGCACAACCCGACATCAAGCACAGCTCCCAGCCAGCAGCAATCTCGGCCGAGACTACCCCTGTCACATCACCTCGGCTCATCAACGAGGCTTCTGACACTCACGAAGCGTACACTCGCCGCGGGTGACTGGATCGAACCTCACCGCTGTCACGCCTACGGTGCTCATTCCCGTGAAGGGCTTCAGCTACGCCAAAGGTCGGCTTGCAGACCGCCTCAGCGAACAGGCTCGCTCCGAGCTGGCCCGATCGATGGCAACCCGGGTAGTGCAGGCGGCCGGCTCGCTGCCGCTGCGGATCGTGTGCAACGACCGCGAAGTAGAAGCCTGGGCCCGCGCGCTCGGCGCAAAGGTGCTCCAGATTGCTGCCGACGGACTGAATCCGGCAGTCTCGGCTGCAGTGGCAGCGCTCGAAGCCGCTGCAGGCCCCGCCGACAGTCCCGGCCACGTGCTCATCGCGCACGCCGACTTGCCGCTTGCAGACACCTTGACCGGACTTGCCGAATCGGGCACCGTCACCATCGTCCCTGATCGGCACCTCGACGGCACCAACGTCTTGTCGCTGCCGCTCGGCACCGGCTTCCAGTTTCGCTACGGGCCGGGTTCGTTCACCGCCCACTGCGAAGAGGCCATGCGCTGCGGCTTGGACCTGCGCGTGCGCCGCATTGCCGCCCTCGCCGTTGACGTCGACACGCCAGATGACTTGGATGCTGCAGGCCTCTCCCTGCCCGTCGCTGCGGATGCTTCCTGAGGCCGAGTCGGTGCCACCGGACTCCGCGAGCACGCTCACACCCGCATACATGCGCACCGTGGACCTGCCCGCGCCGGCCTCGGCACTGGTCATCGCGGCCCACCCCGACGATGCGGAGTTCAACTGCGGAGCGACGCTGGCCAAGTGGGCCGCCACGGGTGCCGTCATCCACTACTTGATCTGCACCGACGGTGCCAAGGGCGCGTGGGACCCTGACTGCGATCAAGCCGAGTTGGTGCGAACACGCCAGATCGAGCAACGTGCCGCCGCTGGTGCCCTCGGCGCAAGGGGCGAAGTGTGCTTCGGCAATCACGTCGACGGGGAACTCGACAGTGACCTGAGGACTCGCGCCGAAGTCACACAAGTCATCCGACGGCTGCGGCCTGCTGTGGTGCTGGGCCACGATCCGTGGAAGCGGTATCGGCTCCATCCCGATCATCGGCACGCGGGACTCCTCGCCGTCGAAGGCGTGGTTGCCGCACGCGATCCGTTCTTCTTTCCGGAACAGGGCCTCGCGCCGCACCGCCCCGACGAGCTGCTGCTGTTCGAAGCGGACGAGCCCGACCACGCGGAAGATGTCGACGGCTGGACCGGCACCAAGACCGCTGCTCTGCTGTGTCACCGCAGCCAGTACGTCACCACGCACGGCATCTCCGACCCCAGCGATGCCGCCGGAGAGCAGCGTTTCGCCGACTGGGTGGAGGCGGTAGCCGCGGCAAGCGGCCAGCAGGCCGGACTGCTTTGCGCGGAGCTGTTCAAGCGCATCGACGGGGTGTGAGCGCCCCAGCTGGGCGGTCGCCGCTCGCAGGCCCAATCTGGCTGACTCGCACAGCCCGAGCAACGCCTCGCTGCGTTCCGAACGACAACGAGCACCGCGACGTGGCAGGTCAAGCGTCGTGAAGCACCATCCGCACCCGCTTGTTGCCTGTGCCCTTCGACTCGGTCTTGGTGATCTCGAAGCGCCCAACGGCGCCGGTCGATGCGACATGAGTGCCGCCGTCGGCCTGACGGTCGAGACCGACGATGTCGACCACTCGAATGCTGGTGACCGATTCCGGGATCAAGTTCACCTTGGTGCGGATCAGCTCAGGATCAGCCAGCGCGGCAGACCGGTCCAAGAAGCTCACTTCGATCGGCCGGTCAGCGGCGATCTCGGCGTTCACCAGCTCGGTGACGCGCGCCGCGAAATCGTCGGGCAACGGACCGAACTCGAAGTCCATCCGAGCCGACAGCGGTGCCATGTTTCCGCCGGTCACCGGCACGCCCCACTCGTTCCAGATCACGCCGCACAAGATGTGCAGCGCCGTATGGGTGCGCATGAGCTGCAGTCGCCGGTCCCAGTCGATGGTTCCGGTCACAGCCGTGCCCGGCTGCGGCGGCTCGGAGTCCACCCGATGCCAGATGAGGCTGCCTTCCTTGCGGACATCGCTCACCAGCCAACGGTTGCCGCTGGAGTCGGCGAGCTCGCCGACATCGTGGGGCTGCCCGCCGCCAGTGGCGTAGAAGACGGTGCTCTCGAGCGCCACAGCGTCAGCTCGCGCCGCGATCACCGTCGCATCGGCGCGGCGTCGGTAGGCGTCGCGCAGATAGATCTGATCGGTCGTGTAGTCCATCGACATGGCCGAAGACCATAGGTGCCCGCCACCTGTGGTGAGCTGCGCGTGTGCCGGCACAGCCAGAACCTTCACTGCCGCAACATGTTCGGCGGGACCGTTCGAGCCAACGTGAGGCCGTTACGGTGACGCCGTGCGCGTCGTGACGTGGAACCTGTGGTGGCGCTTCGGAGACAACTGGCAGGCACGACATGACGCCATCGTCGCCACGCTGAGCGAACTCGACGCCGACGTGGTGTGCTGCCAAGAGGTCTGGGCCGAGCGTGACGGCCCGGACCAAGCACAGCTGCTCGGCGAGACGCTCGGCATGAACGTCGCTCATCATCCCACCTTCGGACGGCGCGGTCTCTCGTTCTCCAACGCCATTCTCGCCCGCTGGCCGATCTCCGAATCGCGTTCGCACTCCCTCGCCGTGGGCGACCAGGCAGCACACCGAACGGCAGTGACTGCACGAATCGACGGTCCGAGCGGCCGCAGGACTGTCATCTGCACCCATCTCGAACACCGCTTCCATCTCAGCGAGGTACGCCAGCGCCAAGTCGCGATGCTCTGTGAGCTGGCGGCACCGCATCTCGATCCTGAGGGATACCCGCTGGTCATGGCCGGCGACTTCAACGCAGTCCCGGGTTCGGATGAGATCAGGCTGCTCACGGGCGAGCGGCCCCCGCCTGCACAAGGCCTGGTATGGAGCGACGCATGGGCCCAGGCAGGCGCAGGGCACGGCCACACCTGGGACGGTCAGAACCCCTACCTGTCAGAAGCCATGTGGCCGAACCGCCGCATCGACTACATCTTCGTGTCGGCCCCGCGCCCGGCGCCTCGCGGCAACATCGCATCAATTCGGCTCGTCGGCACCCAAGCGGTCGGCGGGGTGGTGCCGTCGGACCACTACGGCCTCGTGGCCGACCTCGTCGACTGAGCCGAAGCAATCGGGCCGAGCGCTGCGTTGCGAGCGTGAGATCGCGAGCTTGAGGCATTGGGGCGCTGAGGCTCGTAGAGCGCCAAGATCGCCGCGGCCGGCCGTCGCCCCTCCTCGGCAAACTCCCGCGGCAGTTCCGCCGCATTGACCACCTGTGTCTCAGCACCAAGGCGCAGCAGCATCTGCCCCAGCACTCGCGGGCTGCGAATGGCGTAGGTGACGATGCAACGCTCGCCGTCGTCCTGCACGTCGTGCGCCGGGTAGGACTCCACGCGCCACAGATCGCCACGCGGGACCGACAGCACCACGTCGGTGGTCTCGTCGGACTCCGCCGGCGGTGCTGCCGCTGCAGCGCGTGCCGCGAGTTGGCGGTCGTGGCGCTCTCCGGTGTCGCTGCACTCCTCGATGCGATCCACGCGGAACAATCGGATGTCTCGACGCAGATGGCACCAGCCCTGCAGGTACCAGTGGCCGTCCTGCAACGAAACGTCCAGCGGATCGACTCTGCGTTCGCTGATCGTGTCCGAATGCGGCGTGTAGTAGTGGATGCTGACGGTGCTTCTGGCACCCAGCGCGTTCTGCAGCACCGACAGGCAGCTCGGCGGCGCCAAGTCCACCGACACGTTCACGCGCTCTCCATACGCGGCGCGCAGCTTGTCGAGCGCAGTTGCCAGCGCTCCGGAGCGGTCGGCGCCGCGCAGGGCCAGCGCAGACTGGCCCGCTGTGAGGATGCCGAAGGCCTGGGGCACGGACAGGTTCAGCGGACGGTCCAGCATCGCCCCCGGCTCGACATGCACCCACGCAGTGCTGGTCTCGCGTGCGCTGGACTCGGCAAGGCTGCGTCGGTGAGGACTGGGCTGATCGGCACTGGGTCCGTCGTCGGTGCCGAACACCGCGATGCCCAGATTCTCATATGCCCCTGCGCCTACCACCTCGTAGCACATGGCGCCGAACAGCAAGTCGTACACGGCATCTGGCTGCAGTCCGAATCGCTCCGCGATGTCTCCCACGGTGGCACCGCCGCGCTCGGTGACCCACGGAATGATCGCCAGCAAGCGCTCAATCTTGACGGCGGTGCTGAGCTGGCTCACAGCTGTGACTCTGCGGCTGTGCAAGGCGCGGCCGCGGCATCAAAAACCCCGGCGTGCGCGGCAGGTGCGGTCAGCGCTCTCAGCCACGACGTGATGTCGTCGACCAGCTCGGGCGGAGACTCCACGACGGCGTGGCAGCCCATGTCGAGCAGCCACAGGCGAAATGCTGCGCGGTTGCGCACACGCGCCGTCACCGTCACCGAGCCGTCGTCGTGAGTTTCGACGACGCGCGCTCGCGCTGCGATGGGCTGACGCGCCATCGTCACGTCGATCCGCACCCGAGCCTCGAAATCGTCGCCGGCGTGGATCTCCATCGGCTCGGCGGGCAGCAAGGCTGCGATGTCGACATCTGGACGCACGAAGGCGCCCGGCGGGCCGACGCGCGCATCGCTCTCCATGCGATCCACCCGAAAAGTCTTCGGCACACCGCCTTCGGACGCGGCCAGATACCAGCAACCCGCCCGGCACAGCAGACCCAGCGGCTGAGTTGCCCGCATACGACCTCCGTACGCGAACCGAACCATGGCTCGCTCTCCGGAAGCAGCGGCCAGCTTCGGCAGCAGTGTCCGAGAGGTGTGATGCGCCGCCGCTGTCGTCAGCGCTACGGCCGCCGGGCGCTCATCGCTGGTCGCAGTATCGACGGTCGTGAGCTTGGCAACCGCTTCGAGGTCCCAAGTCTCGCCGATGTCGACACGAGCGGCCGCGAAGCGCAGTGCATGCTGTTCGTCTGGCGTCAGTCCGAGATCGGGGAGAAAGTAGTCCTCACGGCGGATCGTGTACGAGGTCGCGCCGTCGTGTTCCGTCGACTCGGTGATCCGTATGCCGAGATTGCGGATCAGCGACTTGTCACGTTCGAAGGAGGCACGCGCGCTCTGCAGTCGGCGCTCGTCAGTGGTGTCTTCGGACGCGTACAGGCCGGTCTCGCGCCAGATCTCCCCACGCGTCTTGGGCACTCCGCGCGACAGCAGGTACATGACGAGTTCCATGACGCGCTCGGTTGCGTCCGGGCGTGAGCGGCTCGCCACGCTCGCGAGTGTAGAACTGCCCCGTAGAGCGGTGCCAGTGCAGGTCTTCGCAGCGACAGGGCGGCAAACCTCAGACGCTCACAGCGACTCGGCGGGCGGGCTCAGCTCGTGGCGCTGCACCTTGCCGAGCGCGTTGCGGGGCAGCGCCGCAACGCGGTAGGTGCGCCGTGGACGCTTGTAGTAGGCAAGGCGCTCGCCGACGTAGTCCTTCAGCTCGTCATCGTCGAAGTCCCGCTCGGCCACGACGTAGATCACCACAGACTCGCCCCACTCAGGGTCGGGCTCGCCGGCCACCGCGCACTCCGCGACGTCAGGGTGAGCAGCGACGACTTCTTCGACCTCTCGCGGGTACACGTTGAAGCCGCCGCAGATGATGAGCTCCTTCGCACGGCCCACGATGCGCAGATAGCCGTCATCGACTCGGCCGAGATCGCCGGTGCGGAACCAGCCGTCGCGAAAGGCAGCCGCGTTCTCGGCGGGACGCTCCCAGTAGCCCGAGAACACGCTGGGTCCTCTCACCAAAATCTCCGCCGCGTCCGCGCCGACCGCGCTGCGGTCTGCCATGGCCCGGTCCAGCCGCACCTCCACCCCGGGCAACGGAAAGCCGACCGTGCCCGCTCGGCGCGCTTGGTCGTACGGGTTCGACACCAGCATCACCGTCTCGGTCATGCCGTAGCGCTCGATCACGCACTGACCGCAGGCCTCCCGCAGGGCGTGATGCAGCTCCGCAGACATGGGTGCCGAGCCCGACACGCAGAGTCGCAACGCCGTCAGCTCTGCGGCGCGGGGCGAGGCCACCAGCCGGGAGTACATCGTGGGGACGCCGAAGAACATCGTGGCACGACGACCGAGCGTCTCGTCGGCATCAGCGATGGCGTCGAAGACTGCATCGGGCTCGAACGTCGGCTGCAGTACGGCACTTGCGCCGACGGTGAGCGTGCCGTGCAGCCCCACGCCGAGGCCGTGCATGTGAAACAGCGGCAGCGCCAGTACCAGCACGTCGTCGGACGTCCAGCGCCACGCCAGCTCCAGCGCTCGAACCGATGCCAGCAGGTTCGCATGGCTCAGCACCGCGCCCTTGGGCCGACCGGTCGTGCCCGAGGTGTAGCCGATCAGGGCAGCGTCCTGGGGTTGGCGCTGGGCGGCCAGCGCTCGCAGATCGACGCGTCCTGCGCCGCACCGCCCGGCGCCGTGCCGCCCAGTGCCGCCGAGGAGTTCTGCGGCATCCAAGTCGCCTACCAGCACGTCCGGATCGATGTCGGCGATCCACTGCCGCCACTCGCCTAGCGAGTCGGCATCAGGCTGGTCGACGCCCGCGGCCAGCGCGGCAGCGGGACGGCAGTCCGCTACGACGGCGCGCACTTCGTCGGCTCGATAGGCGCCGTTCAGCGGCACCACCACAGCGCCCATCGCGAGCAGGGCTGCATGGGCAGCGACCAGACGCGAAGAACTCGGTCCGCTCAGCAGGACACGGTCGCCTGCGACGATGCCGGCCGTCGCCAAGCGTTCCACGACGCCGCGGGCGCGTCCGGCAAGCTGCGCACCGGTCACCCAGCCGCCCCGAGAGTCCCACACCACCTCGCGCTGCGGATCAGCGAGCCAACGGCCGAGCCAGACAGCAGGCAGCGTGCCGCCTGCGGACAGATCGGCACCGTCGCCAGTCAGACCCTCCGGGAGGTGCCGGCGCCAGTCCCACAGGCTGTGCGACGGCTGCTCGCCTGGCATCGCCGCAGCCACTAGCGCAGCTTCGGCGTGCTCGACGATGGGCCGTGCGCGCCGTGAGCGGCGCCAGCGGGCAGCAGTCGCTCATCGGGCAGGGTTTCGAGCACGTCAGCGACGAAGGTGACCAGCGCCTCCTCGTTGTCCACCTGACGGCCCGCTGCCTTCGAGCGCTCGTAGCGGTGCTGGATGAACTCGTAGATCATCTGGGCATCGTCGAGTCGGTCTCGGTAGCGCTCCGGAATCGCCTCGATGACTGGTTCGTAGCGTTCCGCCAGCCAACGGTAGGCCTTGACCGCCTCGGGCAACGGCCGTCCTGACTCACGCTCGAGCACCAGTCCGTACGCGTCGAGTGCATTCAGCAGCGTTCGAGCTTGGTTCTCCTGCACTTCGAGGCCCGTGAGCCGCCGCAGCCGCAAGTGCGCGTGTCCTTCTTCCACGACGACCGGCCGGATGCGCAGGCGGGTTCCGTCGGCGGATCGCACGATCTCCAGTTCCTCCACGTCGAAGCCCAGCTCGTTGAGACGCTCGATGCGTGCGTTGATGCGCCAGCGCTCGTCGGCCGACACGATCTCTTCGTGCGTCAGCTCGGCCCACAGCCGCCGATACCGATCGACGAGCTCGCGCCCGATCTCCAGCGGGTCGATCTGGTCGTCGAGCCAGCCGGCGCTCTGGGCATCGAGGAGGCCCGCTGCGATGTTCTCCGCTCCGAGCTCCACGTCGTGACTGCGCATCGCGTCGCTGAGCTGCGGGTGATGCTCCGTCGTCTCGGCATCGACGAGGTAGGCCATCAGCGCGCCTGCGTCGCGACGGAACAGCAAGTTCGCGAGCGACATGTCGCCCCAGTAGACCCCTTCGAGGTGCAGACGCGACAGCAGCACCACCGCAGCGTCCAGCAGGCGGTCGCACAGCCGGGGCGCCGAGACGGTGCGGAACACGTGCTGGTAGGGCAGCGAGAAATCCAGATAGCGAGTGATCAGCACGGAGTCCAGCTCAGTTCCGCCGCCGTCGTGCCGGCCGGTGACCACGCCGATCGGTCGCACTGCCGGCAGCCGCTCTTCTTCGAGGTGACGCAACAGCCGGTGCTCGTGCTGTGCGAGCCGTGGCCGGGTTTCCTTCAGCGCGTACACGCGTTCGCCGTAGCGGACCATGCGCACGATGTGTCGGCTGCGGCCGCGGCGAAGCTCTACCAAGCGCTCGGTGTGGTCGCCCCACTCGGCGAGCGGGCGGCCCCATGGCAGGTCCAAGAAGTCGGGGTGCCCTTGGCGCGTGACGACCGACAAGCCGGCCACACTCGATGCGGCTTCTGCGGGCGCCGCCGGTGCGGTCTGGGCGAGTGTCACAGTGCGGGTGATCCGTTGGGCCGGAGCACCCCCAACGGGATTCGAACCCGTGCCGCCACCTTGAGAGGGTGGTGTCCTTGGCCGCTAGACGATGGGGGCTCTGGCTGTGCAGCGGGCAGTCAGCATACCGACGGTCCCGTTGTCGGGTAAAGGCCAGCGGACGTGTTCGGGACCTAGCGCGCTCGCGAGCGGCCAGACGCAGCTCACGCCCAGCGCAGGACGGTCATTCGCTGTGGCGGGGCGGCCACGTCTCGGTGTCGGGATGCAGTCCGTACCAGGCAAACCAGAACGACTGCGACGACACGATGCGCGGCAGCCTGACGTCGATGCCGCGGCGTCCGCCGAGCCCCCGCAGGTGCAGTGCGTCATGGCGCACTCCGTCTGGGGCTGTCTGCACCTGGACGCCATGGCGCCACACGACGGCTGATTCCCCGTTGCTGCTCGCGGCGCTGTACACCCTGGCGCCGCCGGGATGGGGGACGATGACGAGAGGCTCAGTCCCCAGCACGTAGACGAACGGTTCCGTCTGCTCGAGCGCAGCCAGCTCCAGCGCCAACGCGACGCCGCTGCGTTCGACAGTGACCACTTCGGCCTTGAGCTCGAACACGTCGGGCGTCTGGTGAGTGGGGAACCACAGGTCCTCGCTGTCGTAGTACACGCTGTAGGCCGCACCCGGCGTGTAGTCGTAGCTGATCGGCGGACGCTCCGGCAAGCCCGGAAAGAACGTGGGCGGCGGCGTGTCGAGCGTGTACGTGTCCGGGTGGTCGTCTAGCCAGTCCCGCCAGCGCACGGTGGCCACCGGGTACTGCTCCAGCCGTGTGCCCGCCAGCGGTCCGGCGAACGCGGTGCCCGAGAGATGGTTCCACAGACTCTCGGTCTCATTGTCGATCATGATCTTGTTCGAGTCCATCAGCAGACCGGACGTCTGAAACGTGAGCACCTCGCCGTTCGGCAGCCGCCGGTCGAACATCAGCGCTGTGCGGCACAGGGTGCAATAGCCGAGCGCCACCGGAACGCCGCCCGCAAGGTCGTTCGCCAGCTCGTGGCGTGCCAAGAACCGAACAGGGTACGCCACAGCCTCGCCGCCGATGACGACGCCCAGCACCAGCTCGTCGTCGGTCATGAAGTCGGCGTCGGCAGGAGTCAGCCGCTCAGGCTCGTTCAGCTCGGGGATGCCGCCGCGGCGCACACCGCCCCACTGGATGGCCCCGAGCGTGACCCGGTCCGTGACTTGGGCCAAGAGATTCTCGTACTGGGCGTCGACGTGTCCGTACAGCTGTTGCTTCCAGCGTTCGTAGCCCTCGCCCGGGTCGATGCCGTGCGTGCGATGCCACGAGCCGTAGCCGACGTAATCGGTGCTGAAATCGCCTGAGCTCTCGACGCCGGTGAGCGTCTGGAGCGCTCCCATCGCTGCTGCGTTGACGTCGCCGGTGCCGCCGAGACGCATGATGTCGAGCAGCCACGGCACCCAGCGCCGCTCCCCGGTGAGTCCCATCTCGCCTGCAATGCTCCCGGCGAACGTCGTGTTCGGCTGACGCAGAAACTCCTCGATCTTCTCCAGCAGCGTCAGCTCCAGGAACGGACGGCCGTCGTCGGTACCCGGAAAGAATGGCTGAGTGGTCGGCGCGGGCTGTGTTGTCGGCAACGCGGCGCCCGCCGACGGCGTCGACGGCTGCAACGGCCTGGCTGCAGCATCGTCGGCCAAGGCCGCTGCTGATGCCTGCTGCGCTGCGGTCGTGCTTGCCGCTTGGGGCACCGTCGACGAGCACGCCGCAGTCAGCAGGATCGCGGTTGCCAGCCAGCCGATCCGTCGCCGCATGCCGCCGAAACCTTAGGGTGCCTCAGGGCCTAGGGTGCGTCGGGAGCGCGTGTCGGAGGAGACGGCAATGTTGGAGCACCATGTCGCGATCGACACTGGCGAGGGTCAGATGAGCACGTTCGTCGTGCATCCCGAAATCAGCGAGCGGCGACCGGGGCCGTTCCCTGCGGTGCTGTTCTTGATGGACGCGCCCGGCAAGCGCGAGGAGCTGCACGACATGGCGCGGCGCATCGCGACGGTCGGCTACTACGTCGTGCTGCCGAACCTGTACTACCGCGACGTGCCCGGCTTCATCGTGCAACGGGACGACCCGGCGAGCAAGCAGTTCATGTTCGAGCTGATGACGCACCTGTCCAACGCCATGGTGTCACGCGACGCGGCGGCGCTGCTGGGCCACGCTGCGGCCGATCCGGCCGCTGACATCCAACGGGTGGGCACCGTCGGCTACTGCATGACCGGCCCCATGGCGATCTGGCTGGCTGCTGACTACCCGGACTCGATCACCGCGGCTGCCTCCATCCACGGCGTGCGGCTGGCGGTGGATGCCCACGATTCGCCGCACCTGCGAGCACCCGACATCCGCGGCGAGGTGCTGGTGATGTCCGCCGAGCACGACGACTACGTCGACCGAGCGCACTACGACCGGCTGTGCAAGGCCTTCGCGGATGCGGGCACCGATGCGCAGACGTACTGGATGGACGGCACACATCACGGCTTCGTGTTCCCGCAGCGTCCGGTGTACGACCAACCGGCGGCGGAGCGCCACTGGGAGCTGCTGCTCGACATGTTCGCCCGTCGGCTGCACTGAGCGTCCAGCCGCGTTTGAGCGAGCGGTGGAGTCTCCAGCGGCTCGCGGGCGCACAGTGGACGCACAGTGGATCGGCAAGCGCGAACGCTGCGGTGCAGTGCCACACTGTCGCGTCATGGAGACACTCGAACTCGTCCGCACCGTTTCGCCGCCCATCGCCACGCTGGGTTCGAAGTTCTACTTCGACCCGGCGACGCTCGCGAGAGGCAAGGAAGCCGGCCTCGACGGATTCCGGCTGTACATGCTGGGACGCGGCGGCGTGCTCGGCGACGTGGAACCGGCCGTCGTCCACAGCGCCTTCGGCTACTTCAAGCCAGAGCTGATCGCGAAGATGTGGAATTCGGCCCGGGAGACGATGGCACCGCGCGAAGCCGGTCGCCTCTACATGGAGTGCGCAGGCGCCTTCGGTTCGTCCAAGCTCGGCGGCGTCGAGGGCCTCGACGAGTTCGCTGCCGCGGCCGACAAGGTCATCGACGCAGCGCTCGTTGACAGCGCCGCGCAGGCGCTGTTCGCAGGCATCGCATCGGAGCCTCGCAGCGACGAACCGGCGGCGCGCGCGTACCAGAGCGTCGTCGTCCTGCGTGAGCTGCGCGGCAGCTTGCATCTCGTGGCACTCGTCGCCTCAGGACTATCGACCGAGATGGCCCACCGAGTGCGCAGGCCGACCGAGCTGGAGCTGTTCGGCTGGACGAGCGAGGTGGAAGTCACCGACGCGCACCGCACGAAGTGGGAAGCTGCCGAGATGCTCACCGACGAGCTGACGGCGGCGGTCTACGACGTGCTCGACGATGCCGAGGCGCAGGCGTTTGCGCACGGCGTCGCAACCATCGAGGCCGCTCTCGCCGACTGACCTCGGCATCTGACGGGTCGGTCCGTTGAATCTCACGAAGCTGCTGATTGCGAATCGGGGCGAGATTGCCGTGCGCGTGGCACGGACCGCCCGAGAGCTCGGCATTGCCACCGTCGCGGTCGCCGGCGAGGACGACACCGACTCGCTTCACGGCCGAATCGCCGACGAGTGCGCGGTGCTCGAAGGCCGAGGCGTGACCCCGTACTTGGACGTTGAGCAGATCGTCGGCGCAGTCGAGCGAGCAGGCTGCGATGCCATCCACCCGGGCTACGGATTTCTGGCGGAGAATCCGGCGCTTGCGCTGGCCTGCGAAGAAGCCGGCATCGCTTTCGTCGGGCCGAGCGGCCGCCACCTGCAGCTCTTCGGCGACAAGCTCGCGGCGCGCGCTCTTGCAAGCCGGCACGGAGTTCCGCTGCTCTCCGCCACCTCCGAACCGACCTCGTTGGAGGCTGCGCGGTCGTTCTTGCACGAGCACGGGCCGATGATGATCAAAGCACTCGCCGGAGGCGGCGGGCGCGGCATGCGTGTCGTGCGAACCGAAGCCGAACTCGATACTGCGTACGAGCGCTGCGCGAGCGAGGCTGCGGCGGCGTTCGGCAACGGCGACCTCTATGTGGAACGGCTGATCGAGCACGCACGTCACATCGAGGTGCAGATCGTCGGCGACGGCGAGTCCGTCGCTCAGCTGGGCGAGCGGGAATGCACGCTGCAACGCCAGAACCAGAAGATCGTCGAAGTCGCGCCGTCGCCGACGCTTGCACCCGAGACCCGCCGGGCGGTGTGCGACGCCGCTGCGGAGATGGCCGCCGCTGTCGGCTATCGCAGCCTGGGCACGTGGGAGTTCCTGCTCGACGCGCAGGACCCGTCCACGTTCGTCTTCTGCGAGGTCAACGCCCGCATCCAAGTCGAGCACACGGTCACCGAGGAAGTCACCGGTGTCGATCTGGTGGCGGCGCAGCTGCGGATCGCCGGTGGCGCCCGCCTCGCCGATCTGAGTTTGACCCAGCCCGAGGTGCCCTCACCACGCGGCTACGCCATTCAGTGCCGCGTGAACACCGAGACGATGCGGCCCGACGGCACAGCCCACCCCAGCGGCGGAGTGCTGCACGCCTTCGAAACCCCCAGCGGTCCGCGGATCCGCATCGATACCTACGGCTACGCGGGCTACCGCACCAACCCCAGCTTCGATTCGCTGCTCGCCAAGGTGATCGCTCATCATCCCGGCCGCGACTATGCCGATGCAGTCCGTCGCGCACGCAGCGCCGTGACCGAGTTCCGCATCGAGGGCGTGGCCACGAACCTGGGCTTCCTCGCAGCACTGCTCGACCGGCCCGAAGTCGCCCGCAATGAGCTCACCACGAGCTTCACGGCCGATCACGCCGAATCACTGTGCGAAGTCGCTGCGCAGGCGACATCGCTGTGGGGGCCGCAGCCGAACCCCGCTTCGACTCAGGAGGCCGGACGCGCAGGCGCCGTGGTCGACGACGACCCGCTGGCAGTGCTGCGCCACGGCGACCTCGACGGCGCCCACGCCGCCCGGGCAGCGTCCGACGCGATGCGCGCACACGCGACGGCCACAGGCGCGTTGCGACATCGCGCGCCGATGTCGGTGAGCGCGGCTGGCGGACCTGACGGCTGCATCGCCGTCGCGGCACCGCTGCAAGGCACGATCGTCTCGCTTGCCGTCGCACCAGGCGATCCGGTTGCCGCGGGCCGCCAGGTCGCCGTGATGGAGGCGATGAAGATGGAGCACGTCGTGACCTCTGCGGTCACCGGAGTCGTGCGCATGCTGGGCGTGACCCCGGGCGACACCGTCTACGAGGGCCACGCGCTGGCGTTCGTCGAGGAAGCCGACGTCGCCGTAGATCTCGACGAGACCACCGCCGCAGTCGATCTCGACCACATCCGGCCAGATCTCGCGGAAGTGCATGAGCGCCGTGGTTTCGGCCTCGACGAGCACAGGCCCCAAGCAGTTGCCAAGCGGCACGGGCGAGGGCACCGGACCGCCCGCGAGAACATCGCGGACCTCGTCGATCCTGGCACGTTCGTGGAATACAGCCCGCTCATGGTGGCTGCTCAGCGCCGGCGCCGGTCGATGGAGGACCTCATCGCCAACACCCAAGGCGACGGCATGGTGGCGGGCGTGGCGGGCGTCAACGGCGATCTCTTCGGCGCCGAGCGCTCACAAGCCGTGGTCATGTCCTACGACTACATGGTGCTCGCCGGCACGCAAGGGGGGAACAACCACCGCAAGAAGGACCGAATGTTCGAGATCGCCGCGCACCATCGCCTGCCGGTGGTGCTGTTGGCCGAGGGCGGCGGTGGGCGGCCTGGCGACACCGACGGCATCGGCGGCTCGGGGCTGGACTGCTGGGCGTTCACCCTGTTTGCCCAGCTCAGCGGACTGGTGCCCCTCGTCGGCGTCACCAACGGACGCTGCTTTGCCGGAAACGCAGTGCTGCTGGGCTGTTGCGATGTGATCATCGCCACGGCGGGCTCGAACATCGGCGTCGGCGGCCCCGCCATGATCGAGGGCGGCGGCTTGGGCGTGTTCCGACCCGAGGAAGTCGGTCCGGTGGACGTGCAATGGCCCAACGGCGTCATCGACGTGCTGGTGGCCGACGAGGCCGAGGCGGTGACGGCCGCCAAGCGGTACCTGTCGTACTTCCAGGGGGCGCTCGACGAGTGGGAATGCCACGATCAGCGTGAACTGCGCCACCTCGTACCCGAGAATCGCCTGCGCGCCTACGACGTGCGCGCCGTCATCGAAGCGCTCTGCGACATCGGCTCGGTGATGGAGCTGCGCCGCGGCTGGGGGCCTGGGTGTGTGACGGCGCTGGCGCGCATCGAGGGACGTCCGATCGGCGTGGTGGCCAACAACAACCACCATCTCGGCGGCGCAGTCGACGCGGACACCGGCGACAAGGCGTCACGCTTCATCCAGCTGTGCGACGCGCACGACCTGCCGCTGCTGTTCCTGTGCGACACGCCCGGGATCATGGTGGGCCCCCAAGCCGAGTACGAGGCCACGGTGCGCCACGCTGCTCGCATGTTCGTGACGGCGGCCAACGTGGACGTGCCGTTCATGACCATCGTGCTGCGCAAGGGCTACGGACTGGGCGCGCAGGCCATGGCCGGCGGCAGCTTCAAGGCGCCGACGTTCACCGTGGCCTGGCCGACCGGCGAGTTCGGCGGCATGGGCTTGGAGGGCTTCGTGAAGCTCGGCTACCGGCGCGAACTCGAAGCGATCGAGGATCCTGACGAACGCCGACGAGACTACGAACAGCGGGTGGCGCGGCTGTACGAGCAGGGCAAGGCAGTGAACACCGCCACGTTCTTCGAGATCGACGACGTGATCGATCCCGCCGAGAGCCGCGACTGGATCCGCATGGCATTGCTCGCGGCGCCCAAGCCTCAGCGGCGTACCGGCAAGAAGCGCCCCATGGTGGACACCTGGTAGCCCAGGGACACGCTCGGGTGCGTTACTCCAGCAGCTCGGCCACGGCCAGCTCGGCGATGCGATCGCTGTCGTAGGCGAGCGTCTCGGAGAGCACGTCGAAGGTGTGCTCGCCGAGCGTCGGACCGCCGTAGCGGACACGGGCCGGCGTGCGCGACAGCACGAACCGAGTGTTCTCGACGGTGGTGGTGCCCTGCTTGCCATGGCCGACCTCGACGAGGTGCCGACGGTGGACGACCTGCGGATCGGCGGTGAACTCCGGCGAGTTCTGCACGATGTGCGCAGCGACGCCAGCAGACTGAAGTTCGGCCATCAGCTCGTTGCCGTCTCTGGGCCGAGTCCATGCCGAGATCAGCTCGTCCAGCTCGTCATGGCGTTCATGACGCTCGGCGTTGCTCAGCGATGCCAGATCAGCGCGTCCCATTGCGCTTGCGAGCGCGGCCCACTGGCTGTCGTCGACACAGGAGATCGCGATCCAGTGGTCGTCATCGCCGTGGTCGGCCGCTGCCGCAGTCCGATACGCGCCTTGGGGAGCGAACTCCAGATCGCGATTGCCGGCAGCCTCCCAGATGCGCCCGTTGACGGTGCGTTCGAGCAGCGCCGGCGCCATCAGGTGCAACGCCGCTTCGGCTTGGGACAGGTCCACATATTGGCCTGTGCCGGTGCGCCGCTTGTGCTCCAGCGCTCCCATGACTGCGGCGACCAGCCACCGAGGCGACGTGTAGTCGGTGTAGGCGGCAAACGGCCCAGCCGGTGCGCGGTCGGGCCAGCCGACCGGGTAGAAGAAGCCGGAGATCGCCGCAGCCATGGTGCCGAATCCCGCCAGCATGGCCAGCGGCCCCGTCTGGCCCATCAGACAGCTCGACGCCATCACCACATCTGGCCGTCGCGCTTTGACGTCGTCCCAGCCCATGCCCCAGCCGGCCATGGCCTTGGGCGAGAACGACTCCAGGATCACGTCCGCCCAGTCGATGAGGTCCCAGATGACCTCGAGCGCCTCGGGCTTGGACATGTCCAGCGCCAAGCCGCGCTTGCCGGCGTTCAAGTTGCTGAACAGACCCGAGCCGTCCGGATCGCCGACGTCGTCGTGGAACGGCTGGATGGATCGCACAGCGTCGAGCTTGTTTGCGGATTCGACCCGGATGACCTCGGCGCCGTAGTCAGCCAGCACCCGCGAGGCGGCCGGGCCGGCCATCGCCCACATGAAGTCGAGCACGCGGAGACCTTCGAGCGGCGGTGAGGTGTGGGCCCTCGGCGCCAGACCCGCGGGGACCGCAGGCGCACGTCGGGACGCTGCAAGCTCGGCCAGCACTTCGGCGGTGTACTCGCCGAGCTTCGGCGCACGTCCGAGTGCCCCAAGCGGTGTCTCTGTGAACTTCGCGAACGCGCCCGGGTAGCGCACCGCCTGCGGATCGAACGAAGCGTCCCCGGCATCGACCACGACCTCGCTGTGGTCGACGTCTTGCCAGTACTCCCGGAACGCCAGCTGGTGCGAATCGACGACCTCTGCGGTGGTCCACACCGGCGTGATGAGCACGCGTCGCGTCATGGCGGCGTCGAGCAGCTCCGCCTTGGACTTGGTGGCGAAGAACTCGGTCAGCACGCCCTTGATCCGCTCGTACTCCGAGACCGGCTCACGGCCGTCGAGCAGCATCATGGCGTACTCGGTCCAGTTCTTGTCCCTCGTGGACTCGTCGCAGAAGCCTTCCTCGAAGACCCAGTCCATGAGGTTCTGGGTGAAGGCCCGAAAGCCGGGTCCGAACAGGAACGTCACCGAAGCGTGTCCGTCCGCGCACGGCCACATGAGCTGAATGTCGATGCCCTGCAAGCTGGCGCCGCCGGCGATGCGCTGAGTCACCGTGGCATTCAGCGAGGTGTTGAGCGTCGACGACATGGAGGCTTGGCTCATCGACTGCTGGGCGGACATGTCGATGTGCTGGCCGAGTCCCGAGCGAGTCTGTCGATCCCACAGCGCAATGAGCGCAGCGCCCGCAGCCTCCGACGCGGCGTTGTGCATGGCTTGGGGCAGCGTGCCGCCGGCGCGCAGCGGCGCCCGATCCTTGTCGCCGGTCACCGCCATGTTCACCGCCGAGGCCTGCAGCGCCAGGTCCGACACCTTCCACTCTGCCTTGGGGCCGTCGCTGCCGAACGGGGTGATGGAGACATGGATGAGCGCAGGGTTCAGCTGGGCCAGATCGGCTCGGCCGAGACCCAGCGCCTCGGCTTCGCCGGGTGCGAACGACTCGAACACGACATCGGCGCCTGCGACGAGCGACTTGGCGTGCTCGATGCCCTCGACGGTGCGGAGGTCCAGCACCACGCTGCGCTTGCCGCGGTTGTACGGCCAATGCTGCAACGAGCGCTCCGGGTCCGCGATGTCGCCGGCGAAGGGCCGCAGCCGACGTGCAGGCGAACCCTGCGGCGGCTCCACGGCGATCACGTCGGCGCCCATCTGGGCCCAGATGGCACCGGCGAGGTGGCCGCGCTCGTCGGTCAGGTCGATCACGCGGTAGTCCCCCAGCATGGCGTTGGCATTCGTCCCCGAATCTGCAATCATGAGGTCATTTCATCATGCGCGCCGAGGCCGGCGCGCCAAGCCCGGTGCGCCGACGACATGCGAGCTTGGAGCTTGGCGTCGGGCCGCCCTAGCGTCGGCTCATGCATGAGCGGACCATTGCCGACGGCACTGACGGCTCGGTGGAACCGGCGCTCGGCCTGATCGCGCCGCTGCTGGACACCTTGCCTCCGCACCGCGTGCGGTACCTGCCCATCGTGGACCGGCCACAGATCCGGTGGCCGAACGACGCGCGTGTTGCGCTGTGGATCGCTCCGAACGTCGAGCACTACGAGTACCTGCCGCCGCGTGACCCGCAGCGCAACACCTGGACACGGTCGCCCCATCCAGATGTTCAGGGCTACGGCCACCGCGACTACGGCAACCGGGTGGGCTTCTGGCGCATGGCCGAGGTGCTGGACCGCTTCGGCGTGGCGGCCACTGCCTCGACCAATCTCGCCGTGTTCGACCACTACCCCGAGGTCGGCGCTGCCATGGTGGAACGCGGCTGGGAGATCATGTCCCACGGCATCTACAACACCCGCTACCTCTCCTCGATGGACGAGACCGCCGAGCGAGCGTTCTACATCGAGTGCATCCAGAGGCTGCGCAGCCACGCTGGGCTCGCGCTGCGAGGGATGCTCAGCCCAGCGGTCTCCAACACCTCGGCGACCCCTGACCTCATGGCCGAAGCCGGACTGATCTACCACGCCGACTGGTTTCACGACGACCAGCCGGTGCCGCTGGCGACCCGCGGCGGGCAGCGGCTGGTGTCGATTCCCTACTCGATGGAACTGAACGACGTGCCGGTGTTCGCCCAGCACTTCGGCGCCGCCGAATTCGTGGCCATAGCACGTGCCCAACTCGACGTGCTGCGCCGAGAAGCCGACGACGGCGCCGGGGGCCGGGTGATGTGCGTTGCGCTGCACCCCTACCTCATGGGCATGCCGCACCGGATCGACGCGCTCGCAGCCATGCTGGAGCACCTGATGAGCCACGACGACGTGTGGCAGGCCACTGCCGGTCAGATCGCTCAGCACTTCCTCGACCATCACTACGACGAGTTCGCCGCCCACCAGCCCGAGCCGGCAACGCTGCCGGATGCCACGCCGACTCGCGGCGGGAACCGGCCGCAGGCCGTCGTGCGCCAACCGGGTGTGCAACAGTCGAGACCCACAGGCACCGTGCCGCCTGCCGCCTACGAGTTCGGCCCGGCCCAGCACCAAGCCGGCATGGACCACCCCTACTACGACTGGTCACCGCTGCCGGGGCGGCGCCGCTTCGAGTGGCCCGGCGGCTGCCCGCTGGCCGTCGGCGCAGTGATCGTCCTCGACCATGTCGAGTGGGCGCCGCCGGAGGGCGCCTACTCCTTGCGCGGTCGAAGCGGTGGACTGACGCGCCTGCCCGCGCTCGACTACCCGCAGCTCACGATCCGCGAGTACGGCCACCGAGTCGGCGTCTTTCGCTTGCTCGAGGTGCTGGAACGGCATCGCGTCGCCGTCACCGTCGCAGTGGATGCGCTGACTGCCGAGCACTACCGCTGGCTGATCGCGCATCTGGTCGAGCGTGGCTGCGAGCTGGCAGGGCGAGGCGTAGCAGCCACCCAGGTCATCACGTCCAAGAACTCTCAGGCCCAAGAGCGGGAGGCCATTGCACGCTGCATCGACGCCATCGAGTTTGCCTGCGGCACGCCGCCGACGGCGTGGTTCTCTGCCGAAGGGGTGGAGTCGTTCCGCACTCCGGCACTGCTCGCCGAAGCCGGCATCGACACGCTGCTGGATTGGCCAAACGACGAGCAGCCGTTGCTGATGACGCCCGACGGCGTGCTGGCCGGGGTGCGCCGACCAGACGGGACCGCACAGATGGTGTCGCTGCCGCTGTTCCTCGAATCCGACGACGAATTTGCGCTCTGGCACCGGCGGGTGTCACTCGACGGCTGGCACGAGATCATCACCGGTGCAGCTGCTCGCATGCATCGCGAGGGCGCCGAGCAGGCTGCCGGAGGCCGGCTGCTGATGCTGACGCTGCGTCCGTGGCTGGCGGGCCAGCCGTTCCGGGCCCACGTGTTCGACGATGCGCTCGCGCGCGTGACCGCTCTGGGCAGCGTCCATACGGCCACAGCGTCGCAGCTCGCCCGACACGCCCGCACCCTGGTCGCCTGAGCAGCGCCGCGTACGCGCCGGCCCACCGCTGCACCGCCACGCCGGCCGCGGCCATGCCGGTCAAGACAGCCCGCCACGACGGCCAGTCACGACCTCAGCCGCTGCCCTCCAAGCGCCATGCGCCGGGTTCGGGCATGCGCAGGCCCAGATGTTGGCGCAGCGTGGCGCCCCGGTACTCCGTTCGGAACAGGCCACGGCGCTGCAGCTCTGGCAGAACGATCTCGACGAAGTCCTCGAAGGCTCCTGGCATGTGCGTGCCGGCAATCACGAATCCGTCCACCGCACGCGCGGTGAACCACTCCTCGAAGTAGTCGGCAAGCTCGACCGGACCGCCGACGACCGGGTGAGCCAGACGACCTCGCCCGGAGACCTGTATGAAATCGCGCACGGTGGGATTGGCTCGTCCGCTGACCTGCAGCACCTGGTTGCGAATGCCCTGAATGCCCGTCATGGCCTCAAGGTCGTCGTCAGACAGAGGCACGTCGAGGTCGCGGCCTGCGAAGTCGAAGTTCAGCCCCTCCGACAGCAACGACAGTTCGTCGACGAGTGTCGGCAGTTCGTCGTAGGCGGCGCGGCGGTCTTCGGCTTCGGCCATCGTGCGTCCGACGACCGGAAATGTCAGGTTGGCGATCTTGACCTGGTCCGGGTCGCGGCCGAGATCGCCGGCCTGCGACTTCACCGCTGCGTAGTGAGCGACCGCTGCATCGAGCCGCACCTGGCTCACGAACAGCAGCTCGCCCCAGCGGGCGGCGAACGCGGTGCCGGGACCGCTCTGCCCCGCCTGGATGATCACGGGGTGTCCTTGGGGCGTGCGCGGCACCGTGAACGGCCCCCGAGACGAGAACCAAGCTCCCCGATGGTCCAGCCGACGCACCCGGGCGCCGTGGGCGTACAGCCCGCTCGCTCGGTCGGCCGCAATCGCATCGGCGTCCCACGTGTCCCAGTGGCCGTGTACGACCCGCATGAACTCGTCTGCTCGTTCGTAGCGCTCGTCGTGGGCGAGAGCTCGGTCCAGACCCATGTTGCGCGCCTCGTTGTCATTCACCGAGGTGACCACATTCCACGCTGCTCGGCCCGCTGTCAGGTGGTCCAGCGTCGCGAACACGCGCGCCACATGGAACGGCTCGAAGTAGGTGGTCGAATAGGTGGCGCCCAAGCCGAGACGCTTGGTGGCCGTGCCCATCGCCGTCAGCACGGTGACCGGGTCGAGCTTCACGCAGCGGATGCCCGCCTCGACGGTGTGCCGGTGGTCGCCGCCGAACATGTCGGGCATCGCCAGCCGGTCGTCGAAGAAGCCGAGGTCGAAGCAACCCTGTTCGAGCACTCGGCCGATGTGGCGGTAGTAGTCGAAGCTGGTGACGTCGTGACGTGCGTCGGGGTGCCTCCAAGCCGCAGGGATCGTCGTGCAATTCTGCGCCTGGAGAAAGCCCACGAGCACGATGTGACGCTGCGCATCCACGCCCAGCGAGCGTAGGCAAGGGGCAGGTGCCGGCGCGCAGCCGCGTGCATCGCGGTGCAGCTTCCCCGCAATGACAGACTCGACCGGCATGCCGAAGGTGTCCTCTGGCCGCGAGATCGCGCACGACAGCACGCTGCGGACTCGGCTGGCAGACAACTTGGCCCGCCACACGGTGCGGCACCACGCTGACGAGGGTCGCAAGCGAGCCGCTGTCGCGGTGATCGTGCTCGACAGCGAAGCGGACCTGCACGGATCGGACCCTGGGGGCCAGGGGCTGAACGCGCAGCAGCGTCGCGAGCTGCTTGCGCAGATCCCCGACAGCGCCGGCGACCCGTCGCTCACGGGCAGCATCGACGGAACTGCCGGGGGCGCGGCGGTGCTGCTCACGCGCCGTGCCGGTCACCTGCGCGGCCATCGTGGTCAGTGGGCGCTGCCGGGCGGACGGGCCGACGACTACGAGACCGCGCTCGAGGCAGCCATCCGTGAGTGTGCCGAGGAGGTCGGCCTAGAGATGACCCCCGATGATGTGCTCGGCCGGCTCGACGACTACCCGACCCGGTCGGGCTACGTGATCAGCCCGATCGTCTTCTGGCTCGGCGACGAACAGGCGCCCGTCGCCAACCCGGCTGAAGTGGCCTCGATACACCGCGTCTCGCTGCGCGAGCTGACCCGGCCCGACTCGCCGCGACTCGTGAGCATTCCCGAGAGCGATCGCCCAGTCGTGCAGGTCCCAGTAGGGGGCGACTTGATTCACGCCCCGACCGGCGCCGTGCTCTACCAGTTCCGGGCCGTCGCCTACGAAGGCCGCGCTACTCGCGTCGACGAACTGGAGCAGCCCACGTTCGCGTGGTCGTGACCGCGCACATCAGCGGCACATCACCGAGCACCGCTGTGGATCAGGCAGACGCCTTCTTGGACGCATGCAGCGTCAGTCCGCTGACCAGCAAGGTGCCGATGAACAGGCCTTGAGTCATCACGTGGCCGCGTTCGCCGAACAGGATCGCGCCCGCAGTGAGCAGTGCGAAGAACAACACGCTGAGGCCGATGCAGGCGGTGCCGACCTCGAATCGGTGCGGCTTGCGAGTCGCGAACCCGATGAGCGAGACCAAGAAAAGCAGACCCAGCACCACCTCGATGACGCCGACGATGATCGCCAGCGGCCAAGCCAGCCCCGTGCTCAGCCCGAGCGCCGGCAACATCGCGCCTTCCAGCGCGTTCTTGAAGTTCACGCCGTAGAACGTGTCTGCGTTGAGGAACTTGTCGAAGCCGTTGAGCAGCCAGAACAAGAACCAGTACAGGCTCACGACGGCGCCGATGCTGGCCTTGTCGTGGATGCGCACCAGCAGGCCGGCGAGACCGGTCGGCTGGGCAGAAGCGTCACTGTTCATCGAAACAACCCCCGAGGTGATGATGTGATGGATGTCGTGGGCACCGCGGACGTGAGCCGGCACTCCCCCGTGACCGGAAGCGGCACCGCTTTGCCGAAGCGCCCGGACAGACTCTACTTCACTTCCCGACGCTGTTTCACTCCTCCGACTCAGCCATGCCCGACTCAGCCGTGTACCGACATCGACGAGCTGTGCCGTGGCCGCGTGCGCGAGAAGGTGCCCAAGTCGATCTCGAAGCCGGTGTGCTTGCCGGCCACCACCACGGGTTCGTCGTCGTGGTCGTGACCTGTCTCCACGGCGCCGATGAGCTCCGCCATGCAGTGACCCGCCACCGCGGCGTTCTTGAACTGGTTGCCGCTGGTGCCGATGGCCACGTAGTACCCGTCGAGCGAGGTGCGGTCGTAGATCGGGATCCAGTCGTCGGCCACGTCGTAGATGCCGACGATGCCCCTCGGCTGGTGCGGCAGCCCGAGCGCGGGCATGCGTCGGGCGAACCGCAGGACGTGGGTTTCCCACCGCTCTCGGCTGAGATCCTGTGAACAGCCGTCGATCTCAGCCGCGCTGAGCCATTCCAAGTCCGCCAAGTCCAACTCGAGCGAACCCAGCAACATGTTGTTGCCCACCTCGGGACGAACGTAGCAGCCGGTGTCGTCGTCGGCGATCGTCGCTCCTTCCTGCTCGAAGTCCACACCCGGCGGCGCAGGCACGTGGTACACCTCTTTGCGGAGCGGACGAGTGCTGATCGACATGTCGCCCAGCACGCCGGCCAGCGCATTGACGGCACTGCTGTGCGGACCAGCCGCATTGACCACGACCGGTGCCCGCACTGCAGTGCCGTCGCACAACGCGACCCCTTCGGTGCGACCGCCCTGTGCGGCAATGCCTGTCACTGTCGCACCGAAGCGAAACTCAGCACCTGCCGATTCTGCGGCGAGCCGAAGATTGTGAGCGGCGAGCTGCGGATCGCTGACGTACCCGGCTTCGGGCGTCCACAGCGCCCCTGCGAGCTGTGCAGTCGGCTCGGCCCAGAATTCCGGGTCGGCGGAGCGTCGGGGCGGACCGAACCTCGACAAGTCGAAGTGCCTGAGCCGGGCGACGGCGTCGTCGTGATCCCATATCTCATAGGGCACGCCGAGCGCCTCGAAGTGGGGCACAGGCAGCAGGTGGCGACCATCGCCGCTGAGCAGCGTCATCATCCCGCACTGCGTCAACGCGGCATGGCCGGCCTCGTCGACCTCGCCGACGTAGTCGGCCCAGCGCAGCCAGTACTGCAAGCCCTCGTAGGACATCGCCACCCCGGCTCGGGTGGAGTACGTGAATCGCACAATGGCCGAGGAGGCGCTCGTCGAGCCCAAACCGGCGCCTTGGTTGCGATCCACGCCCACGACCCGCCAACCGCGCAGCGCCAGCTCATAGGTGATCGCAGCGCCGATGACGCCGGCCCCGATGACGACAGCGTCGCAGTCGACGGTGTGCTTAGCTGGGCTGATTGATGGGCTCACCGGCTGACGCCTCGTCGGCGGCGGCGCAGAGGCTTCGGCTTCGCCGGCACGGACGAACAGCTCCCGCCTCAGCCGATGCGAATCGGCTTGGCGATTGCGGCGGTCAGGACGTCCGGCTCGCCGTCGGTCACCAGAATGTCGTCTTCGATCCTGATGCCGCCCAAACCCCGCAGCTCGTCGACGCGTTCCCACACCACGCAGTCCGCGAACTGCTCGCGCTTGGCAGGATCGCCGAGGAGCGCGTCGATGAAGTAGATGCCCGGCTCCACCGTGGTGACCATGCCGTCTTGGAGGACGCGGTCCGGACCCAGCCTCGACAGCACCGGATCGTCGCCGGCCGCCGGACCGTAGGGGACGCTCGTGAGGTCGTGGACGGACAGTCCCAGCAGATGTCCGAGCCCGTGAGGGAAGAACAGTGCCACCGCCCCTTCGCTGACCAGCTCAGCCGGAGTGCCGCGCAACAGCCCCAGCTCCACCAGTCCGGCACCCAAGGCAGTCGCTGCGGCAGCGTGTACCTCACGCCACACAGCGCCAGGACGGCACATGTCGATGGCCCGCTGCTGGACGCTGAGCACCAGCCTCCACAGAAACTCTTGGTGGTCGTCGGGCTCGGCGCCCACGACCATGGTGCGGGTGACATCGCTGGCGTAGCCCCCGAACTGCGCGCCGGCGTCGATCAGCAGCAGGTCGCCGGCGGTGATCGCGCGGCTTGCGGGTCGCAGCGGATCGTCGCCGGCATACACGTAGTGCAGGTACGCCCCGTGAGGGCCGGATGCCACGATGCTGTCGTAGGCCACGCGGGGCGCACCGGCGGCGAAGAACTCCGCCTCCATGCCAATCTGGATCTGTCGCTCGGACATGCCCACCGCGGCATGGGCGTACACCCACTCGAAGCCGGCCGCGCTGGCCGCAGCGGCCCGGCGAAGGTCGTCGATCTCGGCGCGGTCCTTGGTCATGCGCTCGAGCGCGATCGCAGCGCTCAGCGCCAGCGCCGCGCCCTCCGGCTGACCGCAGGCGCCGAGCTCGATGACCGCGCGGCCGTCCCGCTCGCTCAGCCAGTCCTCCAACTCCTCCAATGGCCGCCCGACGGGCGTGGGAGGCTGCTCCCACACCAGACGCTCGGGGCTGAATCGCGGTCCGAAGAACTCCCACTGGGCTGCGCCGGCGTCGTAGGCAAGCGTCGTGCCCGGCGAGCCCACGCCGGTCAGGTACACCGCGTCGGGATGGGGCATGAATCCGAAGTGCTGGTCGGTGCCCGGCCACGGAGCGGGCTCACCAGCACGCACGATGACGACCTCGTCGTCGAGTTCCCAGCGGCGAGCCACGCGCGCCCGACGCAGGGCCAAGACCTCGTCGTCGGGCTTCACGGCGCGCACCCTAACGGTGGGACAAGCTACGTTGCTGCCCGTGGACGACACCTCGAATCCAGACGACATCCACTCCGGTGCGCCCCACAGCGAGGCACCGCTGACTGGACCGACAGACAGCATCTGCGACGGGGTGGCCACCGCTGAGCTGTTTGCTTCAGGCCAAGCGTCGGCGGCCGAGCTGCTCGACGAGGCCATCGCCCGGGCGGACCGGCTGAACCCGCAGATCAACGCCGTCATCGTGCGGCTCGACGAGCAAGGCCGCGAGACCGCCGAGCGGCTCGACGCGCTGCGTGACCGCAACCGTGCGGACAGCACCGACGCCACGCTGCCGCCGCTGGCCGGTGTGCCTTTCCTCACCAAGGACCTCACCTGCGCCACCGAGGGTCACCCCTACCACGCGGGCAATGCAGCCTTGGCCCGGGCCGGTCACGTCTCGCAGGTCACGACCCATCTCGCCTCCATGTTCTCCGAACTGGGGCTGGTGAACTTCGGCCGGACGAACACCCCGGAGTTCGGCCTGACCATCACCACCGAGCCGCTGGCCTACGGCCCGACCGCCAATCCTTGGAGCACTGGTCACTCGACCGGCGGATCCAGCGGCGGATCCGCTGCCGCAGTGGCCGCCGGCATCGTGCCCGTCGCCCACGCCAACGATGGCGGCGGCTCGATCCGCGTGCCGGCTGCGAACTGTGGGCTCTTCGGGCTGAAGCCGAACCGAGGCCGAGTGTCGCTGGGTCCCGACGCCGGCGACGGCTGGGCCGGCTTCAGCGTCGACGGCGTCGTCAGCCGCAGCGTGCGCGACAGCGCCAGAGTGCTCGACGGCATCAGCCGACCGTGGCCCGGCGACCCGTACTTCGCGCCGCCGCCCTCAGCCACGTTCGAGTCCGCAGCGGCACGCGAGCCGGCACCGCTGCGAATCGGCTTGTGCGTGCATTCGGACTGGGGACCGACGGATCCCGAGTGCGCACGAGCGGTCCACAGCGCTGGGCAGCTGCTGGAGCGTCTCGGGCATCGGGTCGATGTCTCGGCACCCCCGGAGATGTTTCACGATGCGTTCTTCGAGCACTTCCGCACGATCGTGGCTGTGTGCAACGTGGTGGCCGTGACCGGATACGAGGCGGCGCTGGGCCGCCCGATGAGCCGGGCTGACACCGAAGGCGACACGTGGGCGCTGCTGGAGATGGGTCGCTCAGTGAGCGGCTGCGCGTACGTGTCAGCGCTTGAGTGGTGCCACGCGTGGACCCGGAGGCTGGCCGAATGGTGGGCCGACCATGACGTGCTCGTGTCGCCGGTGCTGACCGAGCCGCCGCCTCGCCTCGGCGAGCTTCGCAACCCGCAGACGGGCCGCGGTCGCCTCAACGACTTGCTGCACTACACACCGCAATGGAATGTGGCCGGTCAGCCGGCGATGTCGGTGCCGCTCCACTGGAGCGCGAACGGGCTGCCGGTGGGGGTGCAGTTCGTCGGCCCCCATGCCGGCGAGGAGATGCTGCTGTCGCTGGCGGGCCAGCTGGAGCGAGCGACACCGTGGACTGCGAGGACTCCCACCCTGTGGGCCGGCAACGGCTGACGCCGAGTCAGGATCGCAGGCTGCTCAAGCGTGTCCGCAGACCGACGTGACTGCGACGCAACGGCGTTGGCGCACGCGTTCGCGAGCGGAGAAACGAACCCCCTCGAAACGATGCAGGCAGCGCTCGAGCGGCTGGATCGGCTGAATCCGGCGTTGAACGCGGTGATCCATCCGCGTCCCGAACGAGCGCTGGCGGAGGCGGCCGAAGCTGCGGAGCGCTGGCAGAGGCGGCGGCACTCAGCGGCGCGACAGGCGGCCGCAGTCGGGCCGGACGTGGCGTTCGACGGTGTGCCGATGGCGATCAAGGATCTCGGCTGCGAGCAAGCCGGGGAACCTCACCACGCCGGTACACGATTCTTGGCGGAGATGCAGTGGCGAGGCTCGCTCGACAGTCATCTCTACGGTCTGCTGCGGGACACCGGGCTGATCTCGGTGGGCCGCACGAACACCCCCGAGTTCGGCACCACCATCACCACCGAACCAGCGGTGTACGGCCCGACGGCGAACCCGTGGGACCTCGTCCGCTCGCCTGGGGGTTCGAGCGGCGGTTCAGCAGCCGCCGTCGCGGCGGGCATCGTGCCAGTCGCCCACGGCAACGACGGCGGCGGCTCGATCCGCGTGCCGGCTGCTGCCTGCGGCCTCGTCGGGCTCAAGCCGAGCCGGGGACGGGTGTCTACTGCGCCTCGTCTGGGCGAGCACCGCGGCGGCTTCGCGGTGGACGGGATGCTGACCCGCACCGTGCGCGACGCGGCTCGATGCCTCGACGTCATCGCTGGCCCTGCGGCAGGCGACCCATACGTCGCTCCCCCGCCGATGCCCGGTGCTTCGTTCACCGACGCTCTGGCTGCCCCGCCGCCTCCCCTGCGCATCGCCGTCTCGACGGGCAGCCCCAGCGCGGCAAGCGCACCGGCGCGGCGTGCCGTCGAGCGCACAGCGAGCCTGCTGGCCGAGCTGGGACATCGCATCGAGCCTGATGCGGCACCCGACGGCTGGCACAGCGCGGACCTCATCGACCACACGATCGTGGTGCGCACGGTCGCCATGGCAGCTGAGCTGGCCGGCTGGTCACGGCAACTGGGGCGGCCAATCACCGCCGACGACGTCGAGCCCGCCAACTGGTGGTCCGCCGAGCTGGGACGCTCGCTGCCCGCGTCCGCGTACGTGCAGTCGCTCAGCGCGCTGGCGCGCTGGCGCCGGCGCGTGATGTCGTTCTGGAGCATGGGCTCGGGCTGGAGCGTTGGCAGGGCAACCGACGCCGCCGGCAGCGCTGGACCGCAGCGCCACGACGCCTTCGATCTGCTGGTCACGCCTGTGCTCGCCGACGTCACTCCGCCGCTCGGCTACCTGTCGGACCCGCTCGAAGGCGCACGGCGTGTCGCCGAGCTGGCGGCGTTCGTCAATCAGGCCAACGTGAGCGGGCAGCCGGCCATCTCGCTGCCCACCGCACTCGATGCCAACGGACTGCCGCTGGGAGTGCAGATGCATGCCGGCTACGGCGCGGAGTCGCTGCTGCTGGCGGTCGCCCAGCAACTCAACGATGCAGGCGGGCTGATGCCGCTCGGCGGGCTGCCCGCCGGACTGCCATGACACCGTCGCAGCGGGCACTGGAACGGGCGGTGGACCTGCTCGGCGACCACGCGCATGTGCGCAACGCCGTAGCGGTCACCGATGCAGCGTCGGCCAGCGCGCACCGGCGCATCATGTTCGCCCGGGTCGCGGCGTTCGCGCTCGGCGCCGGCATGGCGATCGCCTGGGGCCCCGGCTGGCTGCTGATCGTGGCCGCTGCGGTCGCCCACCAGCTGCTGTTCAGCGTGCAGCGGCTGCTGGCCGCGACCGATCAGGGTCTGCTGCTCGCTGACATCGGCTTTCGACGGGCCGTCATCGTCGCTCGCTGGCTCGGCGGCACCGATGCAACGATGGTGCTTCACACGAACAGCCCGCGGGTGGACGTCGCCCTCGAGCCGCCGGTGGACGACCGTGGCGTCGGCGAGCCATGGACGGGCCAAGTGAACGGCAACGACCTCGACGCCTTCGAAGCCACCATCCGAGCAGCGGGCGGTGAGCCGCTGCGCCGAACCGAACGCGACCGGTGACGAGCAGCGCGTGAATCGGGCGCTCGTCCGGCCCGTCTGGGGCTGCCCCGAGAACGCGACACCTGCCGGCGGCGGCTCATCGGTACCTTGGTCGGAAGGTCCCTGCCGCCGAACGCGGTGGTCATCGGCGGCCGCAGGCACACCCCGGCGCCATGCCGGCCGAAGCGAGGACGCGTTCGGTGCGAGTTACACAGCGGCGTTTGCCGCGCGACTCAGCAGCCCGCCGAGCGGTGCGGTGCGGCGCGGCGGCGATGACGTTCGCCCTTGCGATGAGCGTCTTGCCACTCAGCAGCACGGGCGCCCAGTCCGACGCAGAGCTGCGCGAGCAACAGAAGGAACTGGAGCAGGAGCGAGCGGAGCTGGAGGCTCAACGTGCTGAGGAACAACGCGTCCGTGACGAGGCTCAAGCGGAGCTGCTAGCGAAAATCGCGGAGGTGGATCTGCAACAGGCAGATGTCGACGAAGTGCTGAGCGCTCTGGACATCTCGATGTTGCTGGCAAACGAGCAGCACGAAGACTACGCAAAGGCCCAACTGGCGGTGGATCTCGCCACCGAAGCGGAGGACGCAGCGCTTTACCGCTTGAATTCACTGGTGGCCCGGCGGGCTGAACTGCAGCAGCGAGGGGTGGACCTCGTCGTGCAGACCTACATCGGCCACGATGCGCTCGTGGAGGGTTCCTACGGTTTGGCGCGCACCGGCGACATCTACGACGCTGCGCGTATCCGGGTACTGATCGGCGCGGCACTCGGCGACGTGCATGCAACCGCAGACGAAGTACGCGCCCTCAGCGTTGACATGGAGCTGGCAGCACGCGAACTCCAGTACGCCACAGAGCAAACGGAACGGCTCGCCGCCGAGTCCGGCAATGCCCTCCAAGAACGCTTAGACGTCGCGAAGCAGGACCAGCAAGTAGTCGATGAACTCGAAAGCAGGCTTGACCGACTGCTCATCGAGCAGGGAATCATGGAGGAGAACAACGATGCTGCTGCAGATCAAGTCGCCCAGACGACGAAGCGCATCGAAGCGTCGCTCGCCAAGCATGCCGAACTGCAGGCAGAACTCAAGCGCCGCGAGGACGCTCGCCTGCGGGCTGCGCGCGCTGAAGCCGAACGCCGCCGCCGTGAACGTGAGGGCACTGCTGGACAACCCACCGGTACCAATTTCAATCGCAGCGAGCTGACCTGGGTGGGCGGCATCCAAGTCCACGAATCGATCGCAAGCCAGGTGGAGGACCTGCTCGAACACGCAGCGCGTGACGGCATCAGGCTCACCGGAGGCGGCTACCGCAGCGCAGCGTCCCAGATTGCGCTGCGTCGTGCGCACTGCGGCACCAGCGAATGGGCCATCTGGCAAAAACCCTCCTGGCAGTGCCGGCCGCCCACGGCACGGCCCGGTCGCTCCATGCACGAGCGGGGCCTGGCCATCGATTTCCGGCACAACGGGCGCTCGATCACCAGCCGCAACTCGGTGGCATTCAGGTGGCTGGCCGCCAATGCGCGCACCTACGGGTTGAAGAACCTTCCCAGCGAGCCGTGGCACTGGTCCACCGACGGCAGTTGACCCAACGGCAACAGACACGGCGGCAGGGCACCGGAGCGCGGTGACGATTACGCTCGGCGTGGCCGCTACCAGACGTCCGGCTGCGGGCGCCATCGCCGTGGCTCTCGCGCAGCGCTGCCACCTACCCGTCTTGGAGGTCCACCGTGAAGATCGGCGTGATGATGTTCCCTACCGACAAGGCCATCGGGCCCGTCGAGCTGGCCAAGGCCGCTGAGGAGCGAGGCTTCGAGTCGCTGTGGTTTCCCGAGCACAGCCACATCCCCACCAGCCGCGAGACGCCGTGGGGCGGGAACGAGGGCGCACCACCGCTGCCCGAGGAGTACTGGCGCACCCACGACCAGTTCGTGTCGCTCGGCGCCGCCGCTGCCGTGACGAAGAACATCATGCTCGGCACCGGCATCACGCTGGTTGCGCAGCGCGATCCCATCTGGCTGGCCAAGGAGGCCGCAACGGTGGATCGCATCTCGGGCGGCCGCTTCATCCTGGGCATCGGCTACGGCTGGAACAAAGAAGAGCTGCGGCACCACGGCGTGAAGTACACCGACCGGCGCGCCATCACCCGCGAGACCATGCTGGCCGTACGCGAACTGTGGACCAATGACGAGGCCGAGTTCCACGGCGACTGGGTGAACTTCGACTCGTCGTGGGCGTGGCCGAAGCCAGTGCAGCCAGGCGGGCCTAAGGTCATCTTGGGCGGTGCCGCCGGCCCGAAGACCATCGCGGACATCGTCGAGTTCTGCGACGGCTGGATGCCAATCTCGGGCCGCTACGACTTCTCGGCACCCATCGGCCAGATACGCGAGGCTGCCGTCTCGGCCGGACGCGATCCCGCCGAGATCGAGTTCGGCCAGTTCGGCACTCCCGCCAAGCCGGAGATCCTCGAGAACCTCGCGGAGCTGGGCTGCTCTCGTGTGGTGCTCGGACTGCCGCCGGCACCCGCCGACGTAGTGCTGCCCATTCTCGACAAGTACGCGGCGCTGCTCTAGACGAAGCTCGACGGTATTCGTCGGCGCCGTTAGCGCCGTGACCGACAGCGCTCCCGGGGTCGAGCGGCTTGACGTCGTCGACGAACTCGGTCGGCACGTGCGCACAGCACCACGCCAGGAGGTGCATGAGCGCGGCGAATGGCATCGCGTCTTCCACTGCCTCATCGCGACGCTGCGCGGCGGCAAACCGATGATCGTGCTGCAAGGCCGGTCGAACGCCAAAGCAGCCTTCGGCGGGCTGCTCGACATCAGCGCAGCGGGGCACCTCGCCGCCGGCGAATCGCCGCTTGACGGCACTCGGGAACTGAACGAGGAGCTGGGCATCGCGCCCGACCCCGCAGACCTCGTGCCGCTCGGGGTCCGCAGGTTCGTGGACGACAGCGGCGAAGGCACGCTGAACTGCGAGCTGATCAGCGTGTACCTGCTGCGAGACGACCGACCCCTCGCGGAGTACGTCGTGGCTCGGGGCGAAGTGGACGCTGTCTATGAGGTGCCGATTGCGCCGTTCCTCGCCCTGCTGGGCGGCGGGCCGTCGATCGCCGTGCGCGGCGTCCGCATGGCTGGGCATCCCGATGCGCTCGAGGTCAACCTCCAGCTGACGCTCGACCGCATCGTGCCCGGCACGCAGTATTGGGCAGTGCTCGGGGTGATGGCCCAGCGGTTCCTCGCCGGCAAGCGTCCGCTGGCAATCTGACACGGCTTGCTGCAGGCGTGGTTCAGGCGTGCTCCGCGATCACGGCCAGCACCTCGGCACCGTAGGCGCTGAGCTTGGCTGGCCCGATGCCGGGCACCGCCAGCAGCTCTGCTTCGGTGCGAGGTCGCTGCGTCGCCAGCGCGATCAGCACTGCATCTGCAAAGACGACGAATGCCGGCACGGCGTCGGCTCGGCTTCGCTCCAGACGCCAAGAGCGCAACGCCTCGAACAACGCCGCATCGTGCGAATCTTCGGGCGGATGCTGCTTGGCTCGTCGCGTCGCCGCCGGCGCTTCGGTGAAGCAGCATTCGGCGGAGCACGGCTGGCGGAGTTCTGCGAGGAACGGCGAGGGGTTCTCCCCGCATACGAGCGTCACCGTTGCTGAGCAGCGCGTGAGCGCCACGTGGAACACGCGTCGCTCCTCCTCGATGCCAGCGGCCGTGCTGCTGAGGGCCAAGCGGTGCGGCATCAGGCCCTCGGAGGCGTCGTAGACCACGACGTGGCGCCATTCGAGTCCCTTGACCTTGTGAACGGTGGCCAAGCGCACACCGTGTTCGCTCGTGTCCCCGCCGGTGCCCGCCAGCTGGCGTCCCAGCCAGGCGGGGAAGCTCGTCGGGTCGGGGTGCATGTCGGCCACCGAGATGAGCGCTCGCAGGTCGTCGCCGTGCGCTGAGCGGTCCACCGACCGCCGCGAGGCGTCCAGCCGGGACTCCAGGCTGTGTCCCAGCCCGAGGTCGTTGCGGACGGCTTCGAGGATGGCCCGAGTCGGCAGCTGCTCGTCGGCAGTGCGCTGCCGCAGCATGTCGAGATCGTTCGCGAACGCCTCGATCTTGGCCGACGTCCGTTCATCGCTGACGCGGCCCGCCAGCCCTCGCAACGCGCCGACGCTGCGCTGCTCCCCTATCCACTCGATCACCCGCGGCGAGATGCCTCGCGGCGGACGGCGTGCCGCGTCGGACACAGCAGCACCCGGGAGCCTGCCCTCGGGTGCCACGGCCAGCCGGAGCCAAGCCAGCGCGCCCGCGACGCCGGTGCGCTCGATGAACCAGCGGCCCAGCGGAGCGTCAGCCGCCACGCCCATGTCTGCCAACACGATCTGCGGCACCAACAGGGTGCTGTTGACGCGTGCCAGCACGGCGATGTCCGACGGGCGCGCACCGTCGTCGAGGAGCTTCGTGACCGCTTGCCGAAACGCGGCAGCCGGCGCCGGCGCCGTCATCACCGTGATCGCTGCGGAGTCGGGGTCGTCGCCGGTCCTGCGGGGGCAGTCGCGTTCCGCGGCAGCAGCCGCGGACGCCGTCGCGGCCGCGGACGCCGGCGAGTCGTCCCCTCCCCCGCTGTCGGGCGCGACGATCTGCTTGTCGAGCCTGCGGCGATTGTGCGACAGCAGATTGCGTACGGCGCCGATCACAGGCGTCGGGCAGCGGTAGTTGACGTGGAGGTCGTGGCGATCTGCACCGGGGAAGAACGCGCGGTAGTCGATGAGCCACTGCGGCGATGCGCCTGCGTAGCCGTAGATCGTCTGGTCGTCGTCACCGACGGCGAACACGTCGGCTCGCGGTCCGGCCAGCAGCCGGATCATCAGCAGGTGCGCGGGTGTCAAGTCCTGGAATTCGTCGACGAGCAGCACGCCGCAGGTCCGGCGAGCCGCGGCACGCGCCGGCGGATCGGTCAGCAGGATCTCGATTGCCCGGATGACCTGCTGGTCGAAGTCGACCAATCCGTCGGCCGACAGGCTTTCCACGAAGCGGGGCGCGAGCTCGGCGAAATCGGGGACGTCGGGCTGGAAGTCGCGTTCGACCTCCGCTGGCGACCGCAGGCCCAGCCGCGACGCGCTGAGCGCCTCGAGCCACGGAGCGAACGGGTCGGTCATGGCGCGTCGGCGCCGCTTGATGAGGCCCGCGAGCCGATCGCGCACGCCTGTCTCGTCGATCACTTCGACGCGGCCGTGTCGAGGCGGCCGGGCAAACGGACCGCTGCCGTTGCAGATCGCCAGCGCCAAGCTGTTCAGCGTGCGAACCTCCAGGCCCGGCAGGTCCGCTGTGCGTTCTTGCATCTCGCGCCGAGCACGGACGTTGAAGGCCACCAGGCACACTGCGCTCGGAGCGACCCCGACATCGCGCACCAAGTAGCGGGCGCGCTCGGTGAGCACGCGGGTCTTGCCTGAGCCTGCAGGAGCAACGATGCAGGCCCCTCCCCCGAGGTGGCCGACTGCGGCGCGCTGATCCGGCGCCAGCTCGGCCTGCGGAACCGCACGCCGTGCTGCAGTCAAGCTGCCGACAGCCAAGTTCGGCGCCGGGAGCACCGGAATGGTCAGATCGCGGGCGCGAACGCCGCCTGCGGCAGTTTCGGGCGTGCCGACACTCGGCGCGTCGATCTCGAAGAGGTCCAGCGGGCCGCCGTCGCACCACAGCGGCTGGGCGCCGATCATCACGTCGCCTGCAGTGTCCTCTGGGCAGGGCGTCGCGCCGAGCTGGTGCGCCAGCGTGACAGGAGCAAAGCGCACCCGGCGAGCATCCCGCGCGTCCACGGCGTTCGCGCTGAGCAGATGCGCGAGCACCTCGGAGCGCAGTGTCAGCCCCGGCGTGAGCTCCCACCACGGGCGTTGCAGCACTGGTGCGGCATCTGGCAGGTCGCCGTCGAGCTCGATGACGAGTCGGGTGCGCGATCGCCAAGCGTCGCGTAGCCGGCGGCCTGTCTCGGCGCTGAACTCGCTCGGACGCACGATGACGCGCTCGCAGTCCCGCCACGCTGCGGGCACTGGGTCACCGGGGCGCACCAGCACGCTGCGCCCCAGCTCAGGCGGGCCAGCGAACGCCGCCGCCGTAGTCATGTCGAGTCCGAAGCGCTGGGCCGCTGCCTCGTGCTCTGCAAGCCGGCAGCTCGAACACCGTGGCGTGGGGTGGCGCCGAGCGTGGTCGCGGTCATGGGGCGACCGATGCGTCAGCGGCCGATGCCGATGAGCTGCATTGCCTCCGCTCGGGTCGCGGTGTCGCGGAACTGGCCGCGCACTGCCGAGGTGATGGTCAACGACCCGGGCTTTTGCACGCCCCGCATGGACATGCACTGGTGCTCTGCCTCGACCACCACCAAGGCGCCTCGGGGCTCGAGCACCGCCATCAGCTTGTCGGCGACTTGCGTGGTGAGGCGTTCTTGCACCTGCGGGCGACGGGCATAGGCCTCCACCAAACGCGCCAGCTTCGACAGTCCGGTGATCATGCCGCGGTCCCCGGGAATGTAGGCCACGTGCGCCAAGCCGACGAACGGCAAGAGGTGGTGCTCGCACATCGAATAGAACGGAATGTCGCGCACCATGACCATCTCGTCGTGCGCAGCCTCGAACTGCACCTGGAGATGATGCTCGGGATCCTCCCGCAGGCCGGCGAACACCTCGGCGTACATGCGGGCGACGCGCCTAGGCGTTTTGTGCAGGCCGTCGCGATCCGGATCCTCGCCGATAGCCGCCAGGATCTCGCGCACCGCCCGCTCGATCCGCTCGGTGTCCACCGGCTGGTCGGTTACTGCGCCGTTTGTCTCAGCACTCGACGCCTCCCCGCCGACGACTCCCGATGGGGGGCCCGATGCGGGGTCCGGGTCGGATATCGAGTCGGCAGAGGACGCTTCGGCAGCGGTGCTGGCTGAGCCGTTGGGCATCCGGCGAAGCTATCTTCGCTGACGGCAGGTGCCATCGCGCTTTCGCCGTTGGGGCTGCCTCCGCGCTGCGTCCACGTGCGCTGGGTCACGGTATGCGCCCCCGGCAGGACTCGAACCTGCAACCCGCGGGATAGAAGCCCGCTGCGCTGTCCAGTTGCGCCACGAGGGCAGTGGCTGCGACGACCGGCGCCATCTTGCCACGTAACCGTCCTGTCGCTACCCATGTTGCAGCCATATTGCCGCCGCCGCTCGCACGGTTGCCAGGCCGGCTAGCGCGACGGCCATCGCAGCATGCCGGTCTCGACTCGACCGTCTGCGTCGAGATAGTCCGGGTCGCCGGGGAACGCGATGCGGTGCGGCCCCTCGTCGTCGAAGCGGATCCGCACGCGCTCGTCATCGTCAGCGGTTCCGCTGCGGGCCGCCGCAACCGCATCGGCCGCCGTGTCGAAGCGGGCGAGGCGGTGCAGCATGCCGATGGTCGGCGTCATCATCACCATGCCACCCTCCTCGTTGCTCTTGATCGCATCGCCAGGGCGGACCCAGCGATGCTCGACCGCTTCGTCGTGGTCGGGCAGCGGCACCTGGCCGTCGGGCATCGCGGTCAAGAAGAAGCGCGTGTCGTAGCGGCGTGGCGATCCCAGCGGCGTCACCCAGCGCCCGACGTAGGAGACATTGTCGCCGTCGAGCAGCAAGCCTTCGCTGCGCACCGTCTCGATGAAGTCGCGCTCGCCGGCGTTGACTTCGTCCCGATAGCGCGAGAACCGCTGCGCCACGTCGGGCGGCGAAAGGTCGATGATGCCCGGCGGCAGGTCCCTCGGACCGGCTGCGTTGGCGGCGTGGCGGTGGTGGTGGGCGAGCAGGATGCCCGCTTCCTCGAACGTCTCGCGCAGCGCGGCGACCCAGAAGGCGATGCCGCCCCGCGCGATGCCGAGCCGAGCCGAGGCCTCGCCGTCGGTCAGGCCCGACACGGTCTCGTCCGCGATCCGGCTCGCGTCCTCGGTGTCCACTGCCCCGCCGGGGTACACCCACATGTCGCCCACGAAGACCGACCGGGCGTTGCGCTTCAGCATCAGCACATGAGGGTCGTCGTCGCCGGCGAGGATCAGCACCGTGGCCGCGTCGCGCACCGGCACCGCGGCTGGGTCGTAGTCGCCTCCCGTGCCCGGCGAGGTGGCGCCCACCGAGGCGCGACGCTCTGGCTGCTCGCTCACCGGCGCATCAGTAGTCGATGCCTGCGCACACCAGGCAGTCCTGGCCGTCGTGGCCGGCGCGGGACGCGGCCGCGTCCTCGTCTGTCTGGTACTGCGGGGTCAGGTGGCGTTCGATACGGTCGTCCTCGTAGACCGGTGCTGCGTGCTGCTTGCCGTTGTCGGCCATGGCAGCGGTCTCGCTGGCGCGGGCTGCGGGGACCGCGCACTCCGCCAGCGTCTCGGCGCCGGCAACGGGCGCGAACACGCTGTCCTTCCACCGGTCGTCGTCGGACCAGCGGTAGCGAAGGTGCGTCATCGATCCCGGTACGCGCAGGTTCTCGAATGCCGCAAGCGCGTCGCGCAGTATCTGCAGGTTGAGCCCAGGCTCGTGCGGGCGGCCGGCGGTACGACCCAGCGGATAGTCCAAGTAGGCACTGCGCGGCGGCCAAGCCGCCCGCGTGATGTCGCGTGCGCTCGACATCGACAGGGTCGAGATGCCCTCCGCCTCGATGGCCCTCGCGATCAGACCCCCGGTCTGGTGACAGACCGGTCAGACAGGCACCAGCAGCACCGCGTCCAGCTCGTCGGCCAAGCAGCGCTTCGCCAGTTCCGGAATCAGCTCCTCGCGGACGCGTCGGGTGCTGTAGATGCCGCCCATCAGCGTGTAGGCGTTGGGGCCTAGCTCGCCGATTTCGCCGCTGTCCCGCAAGGCTCGCAGCGCATCGATGGGGAACACGCAATTGATGTCGGCGCGGGCGTCGGTGAGGTCGTAGGCGAAGTGGGTGGCCCGCAGCTGGGCGGTGTCCACATCGGTCGGGATCGCGCGGTAAGTGGTGTCGTCGCGGTAGTGGAAGGCCGTCTGGCCGGCGGCGTAGACGCCTCCGGTGGCGATGAGGCCTAAGCGGCACTGCGACATCGGCTTGGCCAGCGGTGCCCACGGCGGCGGGATCTCGCTGTGAACCCAGCGGTACTCGCCGTAGCCGAGGCCGACGTACTGGGCGGTGATTCTCGGGATGTAGTCGACCGGCGGCTTGCGGGCCGCTACGGCAGTCGTCGCTGTTGCGCTCACGCACCCACCGTACGCGGTCGGTAGCGACGCTGCGTGGTCCGTGGCATCCTTGGTGGCCCCGCGCGGGTCGTAGCTCAGTCGGTTAGAGCGCCAGTTTGTGGCACTGGAGGCCGGGGGTTCGATTCCCCTCGATCCGCCTGCACCTGTGCTCGCAGGCAGTCGTTAGCCTTGCGGGCCACCATGCGCCTCTAGCTCAATATGGCAGAGCAACGGACTCTTAATCCGCAGGTTCTGGGTTCGAGTCCCAGGGGGCGTACTGCTGTGGCGCACATGACGCTGAGCGCCACACGGGTGCCGATGCCGGCTCGTTCTCGCAACGGCATGAGCGATGCGAGGACTTCGGATGGGCAACCTTCAGATGGACAACAAAGACGCAGCCAACCTGCGGGACGGCGCCGGCGCCGAAGCGTTGCCGCCTTGCGCCGACGAGCTGGTCGAGCGCAACCGGCGCTGTGCCGCCGACGTTCGAACGCCGGGCATGGCGGCTGCGCCGAGCCGGCGAGTCGCCGTCGTGACCTGCATGGATGCCCGCATCGACCCGATCGCAGCGCTCGGGCTCAGCATCGGCGAGGCACATGTCATCCGCAACGCCGGCGGCGTGGTCACCGACGACGTGATCCGTTCGCTGTGCATCTCCCAGCAGCTGCTCGGCACACGGGAGGTGCTGGTGATCCATCACACCGGCTGCGGCATGTGCGGCTTGGACGCAACCGCCTTCAGCGACGAACTGCATCAGCGCCTCGGCGCACGCCCCCCTTGGCCCATCGGCTCGTTCACCGATGCAGCCCAAGATGTGCGGTCATCGCTGGCGGCGCTCTGCGCGTCGCCCTTCATCGAGCACGACACCGCCATCCGCGGTTTCGTCTATGACGTCGAAACGGGCCTGCTCCACGAGGTCGCACCGGCCGCCCGGCAGGAGTCGACGGTGCAGCGGTGACTCATCTCGCGACTGCCGGGGCTGCTCGGATGCAGCGGGCAGGCACGATGGACTAGTCGCCGTCGGCATGTTCCTGTCGATATGCGTACGCCGCACAGCACCGACCTCGGCGTAGCCGCAGGCATCGGCCGCGCGGTCAGCGTGGCGGGCTGAGCCACGGGCAGGAAGGCGATCTCATAGCCGAGGACTCGCAAGACAGCGGTCAATGTTCCGATCAGGGTGGCTTGCGTTTGACGGGGGTTGTGGTGTGGGGCTAGCTTGCGCAGCTGTTTGGTCGTGGGGGTGCGGCTGCGGTTTGGGTTTGTGGGGGGTGGTGTTGTTGCGTGTGGGGTTGGGGTTGTTGGTGGTGTTGGGGTTTGTGGGGGTGTTGGTGGGGGTGCCGTCGGCTGCGGGGAGCAGCGAGTCGGGGTCTGGGTGGGTGGCGGCGTCGGCGGTGTGCGATGCGGGTTGGGTGCTGGGTGATGACGGCAGGTGTTCTCGGGTGGTGAGCGAGGCTGCGGGGCGTGCGTGTCCTGCGTCGGTTGGGGGTAGGTCGGTGGTGTTGTCGGGGACGGGGTGTGTGTCGGCGTCGCCGCATTCGGTGCTGCCGAGCTGGTGACTCGTCGGGTGACCGCGACGCGGGTGGTGACTGAGCGGGTGCGTTACACGGAGCAGTATCGGGTGAGGGTGGCGCCGTTCACGAGGCGGGTGCGGGTGGCGCCGTTCACCCGGACCTACATGGGGATGGAGACCTACACGTACACGGTGCGGGTGCGGGTTGCGCCGTTCACGGAGCGGGTGCGGGAGTCGCATCGGGTGCTCGAGCAGGTGCGGTATGTGTCGCGGGAGCGGGTGGCGCCGTTCACCAAGCGGGTGCGAGTGGCGCCGTTGACTAGGACGGTGCGCCGTGCTTATCGGGTGACGCAGCCGTATTGCGCGGTCTATGACGTGGAGTTCGGGGTGGGCTGTTTGAGCTGGAAAACGCGTACGGTGACGAAGTATCGTACGAGCACGGTGGCGGTGTACAACTATGTGACGCGGGCGGTGTTCAACTATCGGGATGTGGTGCGGTACCGGCCTGAGTGGGTGACGCGGTACCGGTATGTGACCCGGCAGGTGTACAACTATCGCAGCGAGCAGCGCACCGGCGTGCGCGAGACGCTGCACACCGAGCCGGTGTACAACTACAAGAACGTGGACGTGTTCAACTACGAGACCCGTGAGCGTGAGGTGTGCTGCAGGCTGCAGCGACGCACCGTCACCGAGACCACCACGGTCCGGGAGAGAGAGTCGGCGGTGCCGGACGCGTCGTGCATGTTGTCGGGCTACGCGTTGAGCAGCGGCGGCCGCTGCGTGCAGCCGGCGGGTGCGCGCCTCGCGGACGCCGGCTACGCGTGCAGGGCGGGCTGGACGCGGGCTGCGGGGGACTCTCGTTCGTGTGAGCGGACGCTGTACAGGGCGCCGCGGTGGGTGTGCCCTGCTGCGCCCAGCCACACCTTGGACACGTCGGGGACGGTGCCGGTGTGCCGTTTGGCGGCCGGGGTGTGCCCGCCGGCGCGGCTGGGAGCGTTGGCGTCAGGCAGCCGCACGCTGACGGGCACACTGAACAGGCAGTGCCGCTCGGAGCGGGTCGGCAGTGCTCAGTCGCCGCACTGGGCGCGAAGCTGGACGTTCACCCTCACCGCCCAAGCCACCCTCACCGCTGCGGTGTCGTCGACGCGAGGAGCGACGCTGCATCTGGTCGACACCGTCTCCGGCGCTGCGAAGAGCGTCGGCGGACGGCTGGCTGCGGGCAGCTACCTGATCGAGGTCGCCGCTGCGAGGCCGCGCACCGCTAGCAGGTTCACGCTGACGCTCACGATCGCCGGAACGCCCGCAGTGGTCATCTCCGGGCTCGCCGACGCCACCGCAGTCCCCAGGCTGGGCGCCACCACAGCCGCCGTGTCCACAGCGTTCGCTGTGGACCCCGCCGACGCAGCATGCACCGCCGCACCCACAGGCCCCACCGTGGTTCCCGTAAACGCACGGCAGAGCGCCTCGGCACTCTCGAAAGCCGCGCCGGCAGGCACCACGGTCGCTCCCGCAACCGGACGCAGCCGCACCGTCACCCACACCGTTCCCGAAGGCACCACCGTGACAGTCACCGTCACCTGCGCCAAAGCAGCCCACACCGCCACCGCGCGAGCCAAGCTCACCGCCACCAACGCTCCGGTGCAGATCAGCGGCCTCGACAACGCCGTCGCCGCATCCTGGGGCGCCCCAAGCGTCGCCGTCACCGACACCTTCGAGGTCACCCCCCACAACGCCACATGTGCTGCCAAGCCCGCAGCCGCCACTGTCGCCCCCACGTCAGGACGCGTCCGCACCGTCACCCTGCGAGTCGCAGCAGGCACAACCGCCACGGTCACCGTCACCTGCGCCAACGGCACCCAAACCCACACAGCGACAGCGCAGTTCACAGCGACCCCGTTCGGCCGATGCGACGCCACCCTGGGCAGCTTCGGAGCCGGCACCGCCACCGTGCACGGCAGCCTCAGCCCCGAAGGCAACTGCAGAACCCAGCACGGCCGCGGCGTCCGCTACGCACGCCGCCACACCCTCACCCTCGCCCACCCCGGCTGGGTCACCATCACCGCCACATCCACCCAGTTCGACACCTACCTGCGCATCCTGCGAGGCGCCACCCGCACAGGACGCGCCATCGCACAGCACAGCAGCAAAATCGACAGCAAGCTCCTGCCCGCCGGCGCCTACACCATCGAAGTCACCACCCGACAACGCCACAGCCGCACAAACCCCGACCGCACCACCGGCGCGTACACCCTCACCGTCACCGTCGACCACACCCCACGCACCAACCAGCCCGCCGCGCTCAACACCGCCGCCGGCACCAACACCACGACCGCCTGGGCCTACCAGCCCGCAACCGCCGAACTCGCCGTCACCGCATCCAGCGGCGTCACCGCCAACCTCACCGCCCGCAACGGCAAAGCCACACTCAACACCGCGCCCACACGCACCGGCGCCCACACCGTCACCGTCGCCTACGCCAACGGACCCCACAAACACACCCAGAAGACCGCCATCACCGCCCGATGCCCCGCAAACCACGTACCAACCCCCGAACGCACCTGCCTCTCGCCCCGCCAGCAGCACGCACAAGTACAACGCCTCGGCGCCACCAGCGGCCCCAACCAGATGACCCTCGCCCAATTCGTCGACACCCGTACACATCACCACGCCGACTACCCCCACCTCAGCTGGTCATCCGACGCTTGCAGCTGGTCGCCGGATAACATTCACGTGGATATATCCGGACGCGTGTATCCGGTAAAGATACCGTTGATTACGCGCACCATGTCACTCAAACATGCTTGCTGGCGGCACGATTTCAACTGGCAGAATCTCACTCTTATGGAACATACGCATCCGACAGTCAATAGCTGGACCAAGAAGGCAAAGCGACAAGCTGACGCGAGACTCCGGTCCGACATCCTGCAGCTATGTGGCGAGACATTCAGCGGAGTGTGGGCTCGGGCACAGGTCGCAGCTTGCGTTCACGTAGCCGATGTCTATTTCCTGGCGGTAAAGGCTGTGAGATGGAACTGCGGTAGCGGTAATCCGCTCAATCCCGCCTGCGTGGAGCCAACAACCGAGCCTAAGCCGCCAGAATCTGCGGAATGACGCGAACATAAGATCGGACGGATGGTATCTGTGGCGCCGCGGAGAAGAAACCGGCTGAACTGAGGAGCGCATATGCCCACTATTGTGGCGCACTGACGCAGGAGACTAGGAATGAGAACTAAGTGCGTCCGCAAGCAACAGATACAATCAAGCGCTGGGTGGGCAGCTGTGTTTCTGCTATTCGCTGTCGCTTGCTCAGATGATAGTTCACCTGTACGTAACGTCGGAATATCTGGTAACGATGACAGCGATGTAGCGATTTCGTTTGAGGAACAGCGGTATGGGACTCGCGGAACAGCGTCCCGCGTTGGCATGGATCCGGACGTGTTCACGCCGGCGCTGCGGTCTCAGTTGACACCGGCATTCGAACTCAGTTATCCGGCAGAGACTGAAGTTCCCGATGCGAGCGATCATCTTGCCAACAAGACGGACGTTCTGGATGTAGAGGAATTCGTATCTTCGTTCAAGCCGGTCATGAGGCATTGGCTTAAGCCCGTCGCGCCCGACCGGGCAGCGGAGAACTTGGAAGACATAGTTTCGAGTACCGCGCCAGAGCCTGACGAGGAATATGCCGTCGCATTCGAATCATTTCTGGTTAACCAGGTTTAAAGTATGAGTGCTGCCAGTGCCGAATACGGCATGGCGCTCATGTGGTCCCTACTGGCTACACCGCTCGCCTTCAAGGATGCACTGGCCATGAAGTTCGGACCGGATTGGCATGTGTGGCGGTTCGATGAAGTGTACGACGAATACTACGCAGACTTGGCGAGAGTGTGGCTCGACGTCAATTCGGCGAGCAGACCGAGAAACTTGTCAATCATGCGCTGAGCGTTTCGTAGCCGTATCGACCGACTGTGGCTGGGCCTGTTCGGGCAAAAGCACTGTCGGTGCTCTTGCCGGTCTTGGAAACCGGGACGACAACGGCATTTTTTCAGGATTCTGTCCGCAGCAACAGTTTGACCTTGTCGCCAGCTTGATGTCAATTACTAGCGACCGCGCTACCGTGTCGTGGACGCCTCGACCGAACAACGATAACAAAAAAAGTGCCACAAATGTGGCATACAGAAGCCCAAAAAATGCTATGCTAAAGGGTATCCATATCTCCCGCTCCCACGGGTCGGTTCGCACTTGCGAAGTGACGAATGCTGCCAAGAAGACTAGAAGATGCAGATTGCGGGCGAGTGCAGAAAGCGCGCTGAGCGGGCGGCCGTCTTTGCTCGACACCACACGCAGATCGCGGCACCATTTGCCAAGCGTGCAGCCGCGCAGCTGAAGGAGCACTATTTCGTAGACAAATGCAGTGACATACCATGTTATCTGGAGGGTCATGAATCTTCCCCATTTGCCTCCTATCGGTCCCGTGTACTGCTTTATTCCATGATGGCCGGTTTGCCAGCTTCCTGGCATGTGATACCACAGCTGGTCAGCAAGATTCCACGGCGGTCGCGCCCACATCACCCATACTGCAAAATACGCGGCCCAATATGCCACCGCCGTCACGATGCAGAGATCGATCGCACGCGCAGCGACGCGGCGCCTTCTAGGCGCTAGAGCTACCAACGAACCGTTGCGCAGCTGGGCGACACCGTCTGCGCGCAGTTCAAGCCCGCCCATCACGTACGGATCCTATCGTGCAGTGGATGCTGCGACCCGCTGGAACGCGAGCCAGAGCGCTGCGAGATGTCGCTCATTACGCACTCCTAGGCAGGAACCTGCCGGACCGATTGGCAGCTCCTCTGCGCCGCCGAACGGGCTTGTTGCCGAATGAACCCGCGCGCTACGGAGACCGGGTGTGGTATCAGCGGCTGCACGCTGGCGCTCGACAGAGCGACCGCTCCAGCACGCACTCGGAGCGCAGTGACCTCGTCCGACAGCGTCGCGGGCGACGACTCGCCGACCTGTAGCGCCACGGACTCGATGCCGACAGCGCCCAGACTGCACCGGAGTGCGCTGCGAGCGTTGGCCGGCGGAGCGCTGCTGGCTACTGCTGTGGCGGTCGCGCTGCTAGTTTGGCTGTGGACGCGAGGTGACGGCGAACCGACAGACGCTGCAGTGTCGGGTGTTGCCGCGGTGACATCCGACGACTTGCGAGCGGGTTCGGGCGGGGCGGGCGGCGGTTCTGGTTCAGAGGATGATTTGTGGGATGTTGCGTTGCCGGACGCGGCTGCGGTGTGGGAGCGTATCGCGGCGGACTACTCGCTGGATCCTGATCGGCGGTACAGCGACGAGGAACTGGGGCTGTACGCGATCGTCGACAAGATGATGTTCTACCGTTCATACTTCGCACGAGCCCGCACAGCCGAGGCGTATCACCACATGCAAGACGAGCGCTACGATCGTGCGTTCATCGCACCGTCGGGGCATGAGCGTGACCGTTTGAACTTCGAGCTTGATGCCGAGTCGCAGCTGCTGTTGGCGAGTCGGGACGCTGCCTTCGATTTGAGTGATGAGGGTCCGTTGTGGCAGGCGTACGTGGAGTGGATGCTGCTGTGCCTGTCGGATGCGGGGTTCCCCGCCGAGGCGGTGAATCCTGAGACCGGCGAGGAGATTCCGATCTACGAAGCCGAGGACGAACAGCTCGCAGGCCATGTGTCGTCGACGGGGTTCACCCGCGACCAGTCCTATGACCTGCGCTACGACTGCGCCCAGCGTGCGGTGACCTATCCGACGCTGGACCCGCAGACGCGTGACGGTCTGCTGGACCGTCTGCGAAGGCATTATCTGGAGTCGCTGCATTGCGTTCTCGACAACTGCTATCTGGCCGAGGTGCCCCTAGTCGAGCCCGCCGGGTGGACCACGCCGGTGCTGGAGAACTCCACGGGACGAGGATGCGACAAGGACCAGCCCGACCCCGCCACAGTCGACCTGGACACGCTCACCTACGACGATCTCCACGGGCCGGTGCCGGGCACAGCGCAGCGTCTGAGCGTCTACGCCCACTTCGAGGACGTAGGGGTGCTGGAGTTCGTGGAAGACTATATTGCCGGCTTCCCCAACCAGGCTTGGCGTGTCGCGTTGGACGAGTTGGCCATGGTCCAGATCGGGAACTACGTCGCGTTCGAAGCCAGTCTCGACGTCGACAGCCCTACCCACCAGGACCAGCAGCGGCTCCGCTTCGAGCGGGCGGTGATCGGCGTTGCAGGCACTGTCGTAGAAGAAGTCGCTTCGAAGCACGGCGACTACCAGATCCTGCTGGACGCATTCCATGACGCAGTGGACGACTGCGCACGCGACGCGCTGGGCGCGGACGCCGGCGAGTTCTCGGACCACATCCGCGACCTCGTCGTGCCAGGCAATTTCGCTGCTGCCATGAACCGGGTCGCGGAGGGCGGCTACCCGTCAGGGCTTGGCTACTATCATTATCTTGAGCTTCGCCACGAATGCCTGCGCGGCGCTGTCACCTACCCGTCGCTTTTCCCCGAGCAACGCGACGAGCTGCTCGCCGAACAGCGAGCACGCTTCGCCCGCGAACTCCTCGAACGGCTCGACAACGACAGACCCAACCTCGAAGTGCCGCCCGAGTACCAGAACCAGCTCAACCAACTACGCCGCCGCAGTGCATCATGACCGCCGCAACACGGGGCAGGGCAGCACCCGCACCACGCGTCGACCACCTTACGCGGCCACGCGCCTCGATGGCTGCAGTGCGTCGACAGTCACAAGCGAATCGGCCACGACATCATGCAGGTAACGTCGGAAAGGGGTCGACAAAAATGACGGAACAGACACGATGCCAATGAGCCGCAGAGGGCTGAAAATCAAGAAGATGTACATGTCTCCATTATGTGGATTCCTGGTTACCTTGGCGATAGCTAAGAGAGCTAGTAACAGCACTGGGGCTGACGATACCGACATCGACGAAACGTACTGCCAAGCGATGTTTCGCGGACGCCAACTTGACTGCGCTGCCAGCCAATAGACGAACTTCGTCACTGTCCACCAGTTCCATGCCTCGGGCAGTTTGTCGAGGATACATGCAAGCGACAGCCTAACTGCACCTTGCCGCACGAAGGCGGACGGCCAGCGGATGGGCTACAATGTCGTACGATAGGGTACTAGGTATGGCTTCGCCGAGGCGAGCGCGTTTGCAGAACCAGTCTGGCATGACGACACTCGAGTGGCTGCTGTTGACCAGCGCTGTCGCAGGGCTTGTCGCTATTGCAGTTGTGGTGGTCCAAGGGAGCATCAGGGACATCGGCATCGAGGTCAACCGGCACCGGGCGCTCTTTCGCACAGCCGAGATCGCTGCTGACGAGCTGAGCCGCGAGTGGCAAGCCCGCTCGCCGAGAAACCAATTCGAGGTGGATCAGGTCAATCGCCAGTATGTGCAGCGCTGCTCCCGTTTGTCGATCACTCATGCCGACAGCCAGGCGCGCTCCTACTGGCTCACGGGTGTGCTGGCACCCGAGGGCGGCTGGAAAAACCCGCCTCCGGCATGCTACCTGCGCGACGTCAGAGGCGAGCGGGAGCGCTTCGGCACCTACGAACCTGGCGGGTTCAGCGGTCCCAAGCCTGCTGCGACGAGCAGCAGCCAGCCGTGAAGCGATCAGGCGTCGGTGGTGCGGTCGCAGCTCGCCTGCGGTTTGTTGGCGGCCGGCGCTTCTTTGGTCGCCGCATTGAGTTCGCCAATTGATGTCGGATCCGTGTCTCGCTTGCCTGACGGACGCACAAAGCGGGGTGTGACACTGAGGTTCGTGTCGCTGTAGAGGATCTCCAGCCGCTCGCAGCGTGCGGTGAAGTAGAGTTCCCATTTCTGCCAAGTGTTGAAGCGCGCATCGCTGGGCTGCGCCGTCATGGATTCACGGACGACGGTGTCTGCCGCCACGTTCGCTGCCGTCTCGCGAGCGCTCGCGCCGCCGAGCTGTTCCGCAGTGTCGTCGACCACGTTCTGCACCAGCACCACGGCAAGGGCGGCGAGGCCGGCCACCGCCGCCACGATGAGCAACCACTCCAAGGTGGTGAGGCCGCGTTCGTCGGGGTGAGCGCGGCGCTCATGTCGTCGTGAATTCGGGCAGTTGCAGCGCGCGCAAAGCACGGCCGCGGTGGTGTCGGTAGCCATCTGGGCAATCCTGTGGTCGGGTGGGCCCGCAATGCTCTGGCTGGAGCAGCGTCGACCCGAATCGTGCAGCACTCCGAACAGTGTGCCCCATGAGATGCGCCCTGCGCATCAGTCGAATCGCTCCGCCGCTCCACCGCCGACGCCGTAGCGCCTTAGCCCAGCGGGCCCGCCGTCCATGCGAGCCATGCGATGATCAATGCGGTGCCGGCAGCAAGACCAGGGGCCCAGCGCACTCGGCCTTCTCGCCCATCGCGTTGAGAGGAGCGAACCGCGGCTGGCACTGCCACGACCGATCCGGCGAGCAGCGCCCACCAAGGCCACCCGGGTCCCCACCAAGCGAGGAGAAGACTGTTCACGACGATGAGGCGCACGTCGCCGTAGCCGATCTTGTCCGGCTGAGTGCGGTAGACGATCTCAAGGAGCAATGCCACCGCGCCGGCGCCTCCCAGAGTCCACGCCCATCTCAGCAGACCGGCACGCGACATCGCAGCGGCCAACAGCAGTGCTGCGATGGCCGAGCCGGCCGTCCAGCAGGCACGTCGGGAGATGGTGGCGCTGCGCAGGTCTGTGAAGCTGGCATGCAGGCCCAGCAGCGCCCAAGTGCCGATTGCTGCCCACACTGAGGCTTCGGCGATCAAGGCTCGCGATCTGCCGCGCAGTCCGCATCGTCGACGATCGTTGCCTCCGACGAAAACTGGAGCCGGTCGTCGTCGTTCACGGTCGGGACCGGGCCCGAGCCGCTCATGCTCACCATGAGCGCAAATGTCTCATCGCCTTCGCACACATCGTCGTCGAAGGTCGTCAAGCGAATCTCCGCCTCTGTCTCGCCCGCGTGGATGACAGCCAACCCGGGCGCGTCGGCAGGAATCGGAGCGTAGTCCGCATCGGCCGGCACTGCATCGTCGGGCACTGCATCGTCCGGCGCAGTGATCTCGTCCGCCGAGGTAGCGGTGCCGTCAGCGGTGAAGTACTCGAGGGCGATGTCCTCGTCCACGGGCTTACTCAACACCGCTGTGAAGACCATGTCTTCGCCCTCGTTAGCCCACGCCGGCGCGATAGTGAGGCGCGGCCCGTCAGCGAAGATCGTCACTTCCGAAGCTCGCCCTTCCAGCGTGATGGTCGGAAACAATCCGCGCAACGGCGCCACAGCGCCATCGGTCTCGCAACGAAGCTGTACCTCCAGCAGTCGCGCTCCACGCGCATGTCCGTCAGGATTCGAGGATGCCCAGAAATCGACACCGGTCTCGGTGACGAGCCGCCCGTCACTGTCCAGGGGCATCGGCCCGTTGATGCACAGATAGTCCAGCCCAGGCCGCGACGCGAGCACAGTCTCTGCCATGCGCTCACGCCGGTCGCTCGCGGACTCGTCGCCCATGTCGGAGAACCCAGTCGTCCCGTCGCAGCACAGCGACGCCGCCACCGCTGCCTCCTCCGCAGCGAGATCAACAATAAGACTGGCCCGAGCACTGCGGCCGGCCCACAGCACGAACAGCACCAGCAGCGCGAGCAGCGGAGTGACAGCCAAGAGCTCCAATGACGAAGTTGCGCCTGACTCATTGCCCGCCCTTCGCACCCGGGCCGGTGGCGCCGACTCGGTGGAATGCGCATCCGGGCGGCGAGCGGACGGTGCACGCGGCTGCATCATCTGGAGAATGCAGTCCGCAATGGGACGTCCTCGGAGAGGTCCCGACCGACGGAGGGATCGTCGCCCGCTGCAGGCGCGAGACGGCTCGGCACAAGGTCCAACCATTGCCCGCACGACGGGTAGGGCAAACGGATGTCGGTGCTGCCACCGCCGTAAGCGATGCGGCCGATCGCCTGCGAGCCCATGGGCGCGCCTTCGGGCATCGCTTGTTGGGCCGCCCAGCTACGGCCTGTCCAGCGAGCCACGAAGCCCACATGCGAAGCGTCTGCGATCACCGTGCCCCCACCCGCGGCGCACGGCCACGACAATTCGCCAGCAGCAGCGGCTGTCGTCGACAGTGCCGCGCTGTAGTAGCCGCGCATGGTGGCCAAGTCGAAGCCGTGATCCTCGAGATCGCTGAGCACGGCGTCGGTCACTGCTCGGCAGACGCGTTCCAGCTCGACGGCAAGTCCCGGACTGTCCCCCACATCGGGCTCGTCAGCCGAGTCGCAAGCGGGAAAATAGGCGTCGAGGCGTCCGTACTCGCGACCTTGCGCATCGCGCCACGCTGCCGCAAGCGCCGCGAGGTCCGAAGCAGCATCCTCTAGCGCGGACTCTGCCGAGAGTCGCTCAGGTACTGCCATCGCCACGACCGCAGCGAATACCGAGACCGGCACCATCAATATCACGATCAAGCTGACGGCACCTCCAGCTTGGCCGGCACTGCACGCGTCGCGCCGAGTTCTCGCAGGGAACCGCTGCGCCGTGCGCGCCACTATGGTTCGCAGGAATGCGCGCAACCTTGCCAGTTGGCGGCAGGTCATCGCGAGCCGTTTCGTCGAAATGGCGGGGTTCGGCATGATGAGATGACGAGCAGTCGCAGCTTGAGGACGGTGCGCCGGACTTCACGGTTGCAGCGGCCGTCGCGCTGGTGCGCCGTTGCCGATGCGCGGAGCGACATGCGCGGGGAAGTGCTTCCGTTCGTGATCTTGTGGCCGGCGCTCGTCGTGCTCATGGTGTTGCTGGTCGTGCAGGCGTTTCTCGTCACTGGGGCACGCGCCCAAGCCGAGGCTGCAGCGTCGGCTGGTCTGCGGGCTGCGTGGCATACCGTCGGAGTGTCCGGGCTGGCGCACGCCGACGACGGCAGCGAGTACACCGGTGCAGACCCGCAGCCGCTCACCCGAAAGATGGCAGCGGCCGCTGAGGACGCCGTCGCGCGCGTAGCAGCGGACGGTGACGGCTGGCGCTGGTGGACGCCGGGTGCGACAGAGGTCCGAAGCGACTGGTGCCACAGCGGCGCTTCGGCGCATCTGCGCCCCGTGCCGGGTGAGCACGGTTGGCTGCGCGTGGAAGTGTCCGGCGATGTGTTCGGCCCGTTCAGCGCGCTGTGGCCAGGCCGGCTCGACCGGATACACGCCGCCGCCGCAGGGCCAGCGGTGCTTGTTCCCCAGGCGGCGGACTCCGATGCAGGCCAAGCGCCAGCGGTGCCCGTAGAATTGCCGGCCTGCTGAGTGGACCCCGTGAGCAATGCCGCCAGCGAGACGGCTGCAGGCCGCTGCATCCTGCTCATCTGCTCGTGAGCTGACACACCCACAGCAGGCGCTGCGGCTCGGGTGTCGCGGTCGTCGCTGTGCCATCTGGCAGCGTGGCCTCTGACTCGGCATCCGGTTCATCGTTGAGGCCTGCGGGCGGCGTAGACGTCGTCGTCACTGCTGCAGTTGTCGGCGTCGGCTCATGCACATCGACCGGCACTTGCACCCACGCGGATTTGGCCACCGCATCCGCATACAGGCGGGCCAGCTCCTCGCAGCGCACGCGCAGCCCGGGGAATGACTGCGCGTCAGGTTGCGCGCCGCTGCGGTCGAGCATCGAGGCTGCCTCGCTGGAGATTTCGGCCGCGGCAATACCGGCCTCCAACCATCGCACGTCGGAGTCCACGCGGGTCTCTCGGGAATCTTCGAGGATCTGCTGGATGGCCACCCCCAAGACTGCCGCGAAACCGGCGACTGCCGCCGTGACGAGCAGCCATTCCAGCGATGCCAAGCCGCTGCTGGCCGGCTGGAGTCTGCGCAGCCGGCGTTTGACCAGTGAGTCTTCCAGCATCACGGCGCACGGTTCACGGTGTGCCCGCAATGATGCCCCCGGTCAAGGACACGAACGGCGGATACACCAAGATCGCAGCGAGCGCCAGAGCAACTCCTGTGGCAGGCAGCACGATGATCTGGTTGCGCCGCTCGGCAGCTTCTCGCTCGCGTTGCAGATTGTCGCGCCACAACGACTCGGCCGCCACCAAGACCGCATCGGAAATGCGGGTGCCGCGTTCTGCCGCTAGCCCGAACGCGGCCACCGCAGGCGCGTGATTGTGCAGTCCATAGCGCTCGACCAAGTCCACAAGGCCTTCCCAAGCAGGGCGCCGCTCGTTCTGAGCTGCGAGCAAGTGGCGGTGCAGCAGCCGCCAGCCGGAGCGAGTTCCGGCCTCGGATGCGCTGAGCATCGCAGTCGCCGGGTCGGCGCCTGCGCTCACCTGCTGGGCGACGAGCACGATCCACAGCCGGATGATGTCATCGAGTTCGGACCGGGCTTTGCGAGCGGTGTCTCGGGTGCCTTGGCGCGGCAGCTGCCAGCCGGCGTAAGCCAGAATCGCCGAAATCGCGAGAGTTGCAAGCAGATCATCGATCCACAACGCCGCGATGGCTGCCCCGAACACCACGCCGACCACCAGTCCGACCATCCGCTGGATCGCGTACTGCTGCCCGGTGATCCCGGCCAGGCGCAGGTCCGCAGCATCGGCCTCGCCCGTCCGCGCCAACAACACCGAAAAATGGCTCACGGCTCTCGGCTCGGCTCGGCGCAGCCGCTTCCCTGCAACGGCGACCGCTAGCAATGCGATGCCTGTGCAGAACAGCAGTCCGGCAGCAATGGCCGTGCTCACAGCGGTTCCTTGCCGCGCCGGCGGCGTGGCGGCGGCGAGAGAACCGACGGCTGTGCCCGCACCACCGAGTGGTACACCAAGAACACTGTGGAGCCGAGCAGCACCAATGCAATCAGCGTCAGCACCAGCTGGCCGGTCGGCGTCCTATAGGGCTCAAAATATGCTGGATTGTTGCGGTACATCAGCAGCACGACGCCTCCCGCAAGGCTCAACAGTGCGATGGTCTGCGTCCACAGCTGCACTACCGCCTCGGTGCGAGCGCGATGGAGGCTGACGACGTCGCCGATTCGGTTGCACAGCTCCAGCAGCGGCGGGGTCAGCGGGCCGCCCGACTGTGCCGCGATGCGCAGTCCGGCGGCGACCTCTGGTTCCCAGACGACGCCAGCGGCCGCGAGCTCGTCGAGCGCTTCGTCGATGCCGTGCAGCTCGGCCGTTGAGGCAACGCGCTTGACGGTGAAGGCGAGCTGTGCAGGCGCATGCGCGGTGCTGCTCTTGAGCGAGTCCGTCAAACCGGCGCCGGACCGGGTGAGCTCGGCGAGCTGGCGGGTCCACAGCTGCCATGCGAGGGCCTCACGCGTCTGCTGCCGACGTCGTCTCGGCGCAGCCACGAATGGCGGCAGCAACGCTCCCAATCCGCACAGCAGCACCGCCAAGCCCCACAGTCGCGTGGCCAGGAAACCGATCACGGCGCCCGCTCCTGCTGCGATGATCTGAACGAGCATCTGTGCATCCGCTGCGGGCGGCCGCCGCCGCGCCTGCTCCTTTCGCTCGGGCCGCGTACGCGCACGTTCGTGCCGGATGCTTCCTCGCGCTGCTGTGCGCCATGCCGACGCGCGCACTGCAGATGCCACAACCAGCGCTACGCCGACAGCGAACAGCGATCCGAACGCGACCGGCACGAGCATCAGCGGTCAGGTGCTAGCCGGCCAGTCGGCAACATCGAGGCCGCCCTCGGCCAGCCGCTCCAGCATGTCCGGGTTGCGCGGCCGATTCAGCAGCGTCAACGGCTGACTGCGCTGGCGTCGTCCGAATAGGTCGTGGACCTCGAACCGGTCGTCTTGGGAACCCACGACCTCGGAGATAGTGCGAACACCACGAAAACCGGTGCGCGGATCGCTGTGCATGTGTATTACGAGATGAATGACTTCGGCTGCTTCTTGAATGAGGGCGGACTGCGCGCCGGCGAGGCCTGAAGCCAAGCAGTATCGCACCAGACGGCTCAGCGCCTGCCGGGGCGACGAAGCGTGAATCGTGGCCATCGAACCGTCAGAGCCAGTGCCGCACGCCGACAAGAACGTGGCGGCCTCCGGGCCTCGCAGCTCGCCCACGATGACGCGGTCCGCCCCGGAGCGCAGGGACCGCTTGGCCAGCTCTTCCATGGTGATCTCGCCCTCGCCGTCGCTGTTGGCCTCACGCGTCTCGGCTGCGAACGTGTGCGGATGAGTCTCGTCCAGGAACAGCTCGAAGGTCTGTTCGAGCGTGCAGACAATCTCGTGCGTGCCGACCTCGGCGAGCAGCGCTCGTAGCAGGGTGGTCTTGCCCGAGCCGAGTGCGCCGCACACGAGCACGTTCGCCGGTGCCGGAGGCCGCACTGCGGCGCGCAGCAGTTCACCGGCTTGGCTGGTCAGCGAGCCGCTGGCAATGAGGTCCTCCATACGGATCAGACGATGACGGTGGCAGCGCACCGTCAAGTACGGCGTGCCGCACACCGCCATCGCGGCGAAGACACGCTCGCCGGTTCGCAGCCGCAAGTCCAGCAGCGGCGCCGAGTGATCGAATCTGCGACCCGTTTGGCCGTGCGTGGTTGCGAGATGTGAGACGTAACGAATCATCTCGTGTTCGTTTGCGAACAACGGCTCATCGATGTGCTCTTGACGGCCGCCGGTCAAACCCAGCACGGCGCGATGAGGACCGAAGACGTAGATGTTCTCCACATCTGGGCGCCGCAGATAGCTCTCGATCGGTCCGGCGCCCAGCAGTGCGTCGAGCTGCGCAGAGATCCAGTCCAAGTCTATGTCGGCAAGCGTCCGTCCCTGAGCGTCCAGTGCATCGGCCTCATGCCTGCGGGTGACTTGACGTGCGATCTGGTGGCATCGCTCCGCAACGATGCGCGGTTCGTCGGTGGCAGTCAGTCGGTAGTCCTGCACGCGAGGCAGCACTGCCTCCCAGATCTCTTCGCGCAGGCTCACTTCTCGTCCCGATCGCCGTTCGAGGCGAGCAGCGCGACGCGGGCGGCCATTTCGTCAACGAGCCGCGCAGGCTTGCGGCGCCGTCTTCGCAGCCCCTTGCGAAGCAGCAGTCGCTCACGGACGCCTTCGAGCCGGCCCACGACGCGCATGTCCAGTGCATCGCACGTGTCGTCGCTGCCGTCGACGGCCGAACCGTCGCTCACGAGGCACACGACATGGCGTTCCGTCCCGTTGTCCGGTGAAACTGCTCGCACCCGCATCGCCTCGGCTGACTGGCCTGCGCCCGCCGGGGCAATGAGCACGACTGCGCCCGCTGCTTGCATGAATGCTCCAGGAGCTTCCTCTCCGCGTATCGCAGCAGGCGACATGTCCACGATCATGCAGCGGTCCGAGCTTGCAGCGGAGAGGTCGTCCGCGTTCTGCGCCAGCCACTTGGCTGCAAGCTGTGCGCCGGTGGTGCTGGTGGGTCCGAGCAGCAGCCAGAGACTGCCGGTGCCCGGCACGTCAAGGTTCCAGCAGTGTTGGCGCAAGAGTTCCGCCGTGACTGGCTGGCGTGCAGCCATGAGCGACGGGAGACCGCGCTGCGCGGGCGACAGGACGGACTTGTTCGCCTCGCCCAACCGCCGTGCGAGCTTGGGCCCCGATGCATCTGCATCGACCAAGAGGACGTTGCGCCCATGCGCCGCCCAGCGACGAGCGATGGCGAATGCGACGGCACCGCTGTCGTGAGTTGCACCCTCGGCTGCTCCCACGGCGATCAAGCAATTTGTCATCGCGTCCGCCGCGTACATCTCTGCGATCTCGCGCCGATTCAGCCGGGCTGCCTTCGGTGCCGTGCGGCGGCGGCGCAGGCGCATGAGCCGACCTAACCCGCCCAATTCTGCGCAATGGCCTGTTCCCACTGCGACAGCCACTGCACATTGAGCCGATCAGTCACGTCCGGGACATAGGTGCCCTGCGCTACGCGCAGCACCATCGGCGAAGCGCCGAGGTTCTCGGGAAGGGCGTGCCACCACGCCCACTCCTCCGGCTCGGCCCAGATGCCGAGCACGCCCGGCTCGTAATGCTCGAGAGTCACTGCTCGCAGGACCGCGCGAGGCCGGCCGAGACTTGCCGCTGAGGGGGCAACACCCGGGTCCACCAGCAGCACTCGATCGCCTTCGGCGACGCCCGACGGCGCCAAGCTCTCGTCGATCGGCACCAGCACCTCGAGTTCTCCAGGTGCCGCTTCGTCCAGCCATCCTTCCCCGAATGGATGCAACGCCGCTGCCGCTCCTTCATGTGCTGTGGCCCACAAACTGTCCAGACGGCCGGCCAACTCGGCCGCATCGCCGCCGAGCGGTACCGGCAGCAGCATCGGCGTTGCTCCGAGCCTGGCTGAGAGCGATCTCCACCAGACCCACTCCTCGGGCGGCGCGAACATCCGCACGCTTGAGCCGTCGAAGTTGCGAAGCTGCAGTGCGCGCATGACCGAGCGCGGCCTGCCAGGCCCGTCGCCGGACGGCGCCGCGCCCGGGTCGATCAGCAGAACGAGGTCGCCGTCGGACATGGATGACGGCACCAAGCTGGTGTCCAGCGGCACCACCACTTCCAGTTCGTCGCCGATCGGCTCAGTTGCAGAAGCGACGAGCATGTGCGGCGCCACGAGTCCACCGGACGGGATGTCGTCGGTCAGGGCGAAACCCGCGAGCGCATCCTCAATGCCAGGCGTCCACGCGATATGGGGGATGGCTCCCAGCTGTGCCTGCGATCGCGTGAGATCGGTAGAGGCCAGCACGTGACCTTGCGACAGTGGCCGGGCGGCGACCACCACGCGAATGCGCTCGTCGAATGCGTCAGCGATGTAGTAGAAGCCGGCAACGCTTCCCCCCGAGATCGCGACGCCGAGCATGGCGAGCAGCACTCTGCGCATCCGAGGCGACAGCCTGCGCCGGGTGCGTTTCGGCTCGGCAACCCGCGCCGCCGTCGCCGCCGCAGACGCCGGTGCTTCGATGGCATCCATGTGTTGGGGTTCCCTCTGATTCGCGGGCATGTAGCAGCGCTCGGGCTGAGCCGGCGCAACAGATCGAATGTTGTTCAGCGCTACGAGACGCTAGCAAGCGCCGCCGGATCCCGGGAGCGTGCCTAGCGGCGCAGGCGGCAGCGACTACGGCTACGGCATCCCGTCACCGTAATGCGCCAATGCGCACGGCATCGGCGGAGGTCAGTTCGGCCTACGCGACGGTGATCGCAGTCGTGATCGCGCTCCAGCTCTGTTGTGTGGCAGCATGTCTGGGTGATGGGCGGGCTGGAGTTGTTCCAGGGCGGTGTGGCTCGTTTGCCGAATGGCGTCGTGGTGGCACTTGCGCCTAGACGGCGTCGCATTGTTGCGCGCGCGATAGATTTCTTCGTGGTCGCTGTTGTAGCCTATTGGGTTGCGTATCTTGCGGTATGGGTGATGTGGGCGAGGCCGCCGTGGGCACTCATTGACCCAGATTGGTACCACTTACCGGAGAGCTACCGCACCGGCGATGATGGAATAGTTCATTACACCGGGAAGATAGGAGGCCCATACGGAAGACTGGTGACGTTGCAGGTGTCATGGTACATCACGGCATTCTTCTACGACGTAGTGTTTGTTTGGCTGGGCGGCAGCACGCTGGGCAAATGGTGCCGCGGCCTGCGTGTAGTGTCCAGCAGCGAAGGCCGCTCGCTCGGCGTGATGTCGTCGCTTGCGCGCAGTCTGCATTGGCCGATTCTCCTGACTGTGTTCGTCATTGCAGAATCAAGATCCGACGCATGGGCACGAGAAATGTATATCTCGTTCAGCATCGCCTTCTTTGGGCTGCTGTATGCCGCATTCACAGCGCTCCTGCTGTTGTCGATGTTTGACCGGGGTCTGCACGACATGGCCGCCCGGTCATTGGTCACATTGAAGCGGCGACCGCAGCCGGCATCAAGCTCAGACGGTGTACCGAACAGTCAAGAGACCGACGATCTCGCGCTACGCCCGCGGTATCCGCGTCCGGCAGCAGCGCCTGCGGTGCTTCCATCTGAATGAAGCTGCCGACAGCTTGTCGAGGTGGCGACGGCACGACTTCCAAAGTTGACGGTCTGGCTGCAAGATTGTGTAGGATTGTCGACGTGTAATGCGGGTGTACCGCCTCGAACGATGTCGTGTCTGGCATGATTCAGCGTCCTGGGCCATCCACCTTGCGACTGCAGGGGCTGTTCGGATGCAATGGGCAGGCGCGGCGGACCAGCCGTCGTCTGCATGTTCCTGTTGACGTGCGTGCCCCGCACAGCACAGACCTCGGCGTGGCCGCAGGAGTCGGCTGAGGGGCGCGCGCCGCAGGTACGGTCCCAGTGCGGAATTGACTGCGGACTTCGCTGCAGCGTTGACGGATGTGGCGATGCAGTTCAGCGACGCGCGGCGACGCACGATCCTCATCGCCGTGGCTGTCGATGGCATCGCTGATGGCTGAAGGCACGCATTGGAGGATCTCGACAGCGCATGCTGCTGTCTCGGCAGGATCAAGCTGGATTGAGACAGACGTGCTCTCCCATGCTGACACGCGATCTGCTTTGCGCAGCGTATAGTCGCGTCCGATGCGCATGGCGGTGCGCAGCTTTCGATCAGAAATATCCTGCGCATATGGCAGATAGGAGATCACGTCGTAGAGTGGTGTCATCTCGGCACGGCCGCCGCAGAGAAGCGCCATGCTGCAATTCTTTGCGTGCGCGTCGGGGGCGGCGATTGCCCAGTTGTAGATGAGCGCGTCGCGGAAGTGTCGGAGGTCTCGCTGAGGGTCGCTCGACTCGTCTCTCATGAGCCGCCCGATCCGTTCGGGCGATGGGCCGCCACGGTCCTGATATTTTTCGGCGGGGCGAATGCCGAGCGCTTGGCACAGGTCTTCTTGATGAATGCGGGCCACACCGCCCAAGCACCCCTCGGCACGGTCAAAGTCGGGCGGCACCGGCGCAGTCGAGTCCAATCTGCGTTGCCAGCAGATCGACGGGCTGTGAGCCTTTGGCACCGCTGTGCTCTGCCCATGCCACGCGCACGTCGGGATTGTCGGGCAGGATTCCGTCGAGCCACGCATCGATGCGGTGCAGGCCTTGTCCGAGAGGGACGCTCAGAGACAGCGGAACCGTCTGGTCGTGCAGGCAGGCCGCGCTGTAAGTGAAGGTCGTTCGTCCGGCACTGTCAGCAGCAATCGCGCCGATGAGCCGGCCATGCAGCTAGACATCAAGACTGCTCGCGGCCCGGTCTGGTCAGTCGGGCATGGCGGGCCGAGCTACGGGCAGAAAGGCGATCTCATAGCCGAGGACTCGCAAAATGGCGGTCAGTGTTCCGACACGGGGGTCGCGTCGGCCGTTCTCGATTGCAGAGACGGTCTCGCAAGGCACGCCGGTTCTCTCTGCCACTTCGACCATCAGCAGACCCGACGACATGCGGGCGTCGCGGACAGCGTGGGCGATGCGTGACGAGGATCGCAAGTTGCGGTACGGGATGGCCTTCGGCTGCACATCTGCCGTGTTTTCGATCATGGCATCAGACTAGCAGATGTGAGCATTAGCTCACGTCAGTGCTATCGTGACGTAATCCTCACATTCAGATTCTTGAGCGGCAGTCAGCACGCATCTCGGCCGTCGCGCCGGCTGATGCTGCTCCGCGGCCCGCCGTCACGTCAGAACCTGAAAGCGGTCGCCTGCTGCCGGACCCGTCCACGAGCAACGATTCAAGCCGTGACGGACCAAGACCCGCTACACCAGCTGCAGCCGGCCCGCAAGCGTCAACAGCGCATCAGCGTGCCGCATCGAGCTTCCTGTCGTCGTGACATCCAGAACAGGCACAACACTCGCACAGAAGGCTCAACTCAACAGCGCCCTCTCGACACAACACAACTGGCGCAACCAGCACAGAGCCAGCACGTACAGTAGCAAGATGACATAGGGCCTAGAGTTGATCGACCGCGCTCGTCCGGGAGGCGAATCGCAGCAGACTGTGCGATGGTTGATGGGTGCCGCGCATCTGGCCTCGCCGGTGTTGCGGCGGTCAGGTGCTGTGTTGGCGTAGTTGGTTGAGTTGGTGTTTGTATTCGGGCGGTGTTTCGAGGTTGGGCCTGTCGTGGTGGAGGCGTTCGAGGAGTTCGCGGGCGAGACGTGCTCGCTGGTCGGCGAGCAGCTCGTCGCGCTGTTGAGCGTCGAGCGTCGGGTAGGCGACGGCATGACGCAGGCATTTGTGGCGGAGCTCGAGATAATGATAGTAGCCAAGCCCGGATGGGTAGCCGTCCTCAGCGACCCGGCTGAGAGCACCGACCGGGTCATCGGACTCGAGCACTGCGCGTATGTGGTCTGAGAACTCGCCGGCGTCCGCGCCCAAATGGTCGCGTGCGCAGTCGTCCACTGCGTCGTGGAAGGCGTCCAGCAGGATCTGGTGGTCGCCGTGCATCGAAGCGACTTCTTCTAGCACGGCAACTGCGGTGTCGAGCACGGCTTGCTCGAAGCGGAGCCGCTGCTGGTCCTGGTGGGTTGGGCTGTCGACGTCGAGACTGGCATGGTATGCGACGCTGTTGCCCATCCACGCCAGCCCCAACTCGTCCACCGCGAGACGCCAAGCCTGGTTGGGGAAGCCGGCAACATAGCCTTGCACGAACTCCAGCACACCTACGTCCTCGAAGTGGGTGTAGACGCTCAGACGCTGCGCCACGCCCGGCACCGGGCCGTAAAGGTCGTCCCAGGTGAGCGTGTCGAGGTCGACTGTGGCAGGGTCGGGCTGGTCCTTGTCGCATCCCCGCCCCGTGGAGTTCTCCAGCACCGGCGTGGTCCACCCGACGGGCTCGACGAGGGGCACCTCGGCCAGATAGCAATTGTCGAGAACGTAATGCAGCTGCTCCAAGTAATGGCGTCGCAGACGGTCCAGCAAGCGGTCACGCGTGTCCGGGTCCAGCGTCGGGTACGTCACCGCGCGGCGGGCGCAGTCGTAGCGCAGGTCGTAGAACTCGTCACGCGTGAACCCCCTCGACGACACATGGCCTGCGAGCTGCTCGTCTTCTGCAACGTAGATCGGAATCTCGTCGCCGGTCTCAGGATTCACGACCGCATCCGGGAACTCCGCATCGGCTAAGCACAGCAGCATCCATTCAATATACGCCTGCCACAACGGACCCTCATCACTCAACTCGAAAATCTCGCGCCTTCCCGAAGTCAGCAACTGCGACTCGGCACTTAACTCGAACTGCAGACGATCACGCTCATGCCCCGGCGGTGCGAAGAACACACGGTCGTAGCGCTCTTCTTCAATTCGATGGTACTCATCGGCTGTGCGGGCTCGTGCGAAATAGGACCGATAGAACATCATCTTGTCGACGATCGCGTACAGCCCCAGTTCTTCGTCGCTGAACCTGCGATCAGGATCCAGCGAGTAGTCGGCCGCGATACGCTCCCACACCGCAGCCGCGTCCGGCAACGCAACATCCCACAAACCATCCTCCAAGCCGGAACCGCCGCCCGTACTGCCCGAACCCGTCCCCGAGGCGTCCGAGACATCAGACGCCACACCCGACCCCCGTGCGTCAGAAACCACCGTATCGCCATCGTCACTCCCGAGCAGCCACGCCAACATCACAACGGCTACAACGGCAACCAGCACAAACCCGCCGGTGAGCAGCAGGCGTGAACGCAGCCGCCGTGCGTGATGCCTGCTGTCAGTCACAGGCCGCGTCCGCCGTGAGGTTGCTCCACGTTACTTCCAAGATTGTCTGCCCGAGGCCGATCAAGAGACCGAGCTTGATCGCTCCTCGGAACACTCTGCCTGTCGGAAATCTGTTCTTGGCCCATGCGCCGACTTTTTTGGCAGCAGCGCTCGCGCCTTTGTCCGCGGCATAGTCGACGATGCCCTCACATACGACTTGGAGGATGGCGTCATCAAGCGTTTTGGACCCAGTTCTCCGCGGCAGCTCTTGGGTGCCCATCAAAATCGTCTCTTTGTTCTCAATTGCCTGCGCAATGGCCACGAGATCATTGCGTACGTCAGCCGGAATTCGTCGGTTGTTCTCTTGCTCGTATTCGCGGATTGCTGTGTCGAGGTCGAACCCGCTGTTCCACGTAAACACTGTGAGGTTGTAAAGTCTGAGGCATTCCTGGAGCGCACTCGCCGGATTAGTTGCGAAATTGGTGTTTCGTACGCCTTCGCAGATGACAGGGTTACCACGTGTGTCGACATCATAGGGACTCCACGGCAGCTGCTCGACGTTGTCGATGATGCCGCTGCGATTCTTCTTGGTGCAGGAGTCGATGTTCCGCGGTCTGTGACCAACGCCCGGGTTCCACATGTTGGTGGGCCCGTCCTTGCAGGCTGGCGGGGTGTGCGATCGGCAGTCGAGGTGGCCGCCGTCCTTGAGGTGATAGTGAGGCTGCCGTGCGCGATGGCCGTGCACATGCTGGCGGCCAACTTGCCGTACGGCCGTTGGTGGGCAGTTTCCGTCGAACGCGGTGATGGCGGTCTTCTGGGTGTGTTTGTGGGGTCCGTTGGCGTAGGCGACGGTGACGGTGTGGGCGCCGGTGCGTGTGGGCGCGGTGTTGAGTGTGGCTTTGCCGTTGCGGGCGGTGAGGTTGGCGGTGACGCCGCTGGATGCGGTGACGGCGAGTTCGGCGGTTGCGGGCTGGTAGGCCCAGGCGGTCGTGGTGTTGGTGCCGGCGGCGGTGTTGAGCGCGGCGGGCTGGTTGGTGCGTGGGGTGTGGTCGACGGTGACGGTGAGGGTGTACGCGCCGGTGGTGCGGTCGGGGTTTGTGCGGCTGTGGCGTTGTCGGGTGGTGACTTCGATGGTGTAGGCGCCGGCGGGCAGGAGCTTGCTGTCGATTTTGCTGCTGTGCTGTGCGATGGCGCGTCCTGTGCGGGTGGCGCCTCGCAGGATGCGCAGGTAGGTGTCGAACTGGGTGGATGTGGCGGTGATGGTGACCCAGCCGGGGTGGGCGAGGGTGAGGGTGTGGCGGCGTGCGTAGCGGACGCCGCGGCCGTGCTGGGTTCTGCAGTTGCCTTCGGGGCTGAGGCTGCCGTGCACGGTGGCGGTGCCGGCTCCGAAGCTGCCCAGGGTGGCGTCGCATCGGCCGAACGGGGTCGCTGTGAACTGCGCTGTCGCTGTGTGGGTTTGGGTGCCGTTGGCGCAGGTGACGGTGACCGTGGCGGTTGTGCCTGCTGCGACTCGCAGGGTGACGGTGCGGACGCGTCCTGACGTGGGGGCGACAGTGGCGGCTGCGGGCTTGGCAGCACATGTGGCGTTGTGGGGGGTGACCTCGAAGGTGTCGGTGACGGCGACGCTTGGGGCGCCCCAGGATGCGGCGACGGCGTTGTCGAGGCCGCTGATCTGCACCGGAGCGTTGGTGGCGGTGAGCTTGGCTCGCGCGGTGGCGGTGTGGGCTGCTTTGGCGCAGGTGACGGTGACTGTCACGGTGGTGCCTTCGGGAACGGTGTGGGTGACGGTGCGGCTGCGTCCGGTTGCGGGAGCGACCGTGGTGCCTGCCGGCGCGGCTTTCGAGAGTGCCGAGGCGCTCTGCCGTGCGTTTACGGGAACCACGGTGGGGCCTGTGGGTGCGGCGGTGCATGCTGCGTCGGCGGGGTCCACAGCGAACGCTGTGGACACGGCGGCTGTGGTGGCGCCCAGCCTGGGGACTGCGGTGGCGTCGGCGAGCCCGGAGATGACCACTGCGGGCGTTCCGGCGATCGTGAGCGTCAGCGTGAACCTGCTAGCGGTGCGCGGCCTCGCAGCGGCGACCTCGATCAGGTAGCTGCCCGCAGCCAGCCGTCCGCCGACGCTCTTCGCAGCGCCGGAGACGGTGTCGACCAGATGCAGCGTCGCTCCTCGCGTCGACGACACCGCAGCGGTGAGGGTGGCTTGGGCGGTGAGGGTGAACGTCCAGCTTCGCGCCCAGTGCGGCGACTGAGCACTGCCGACCCGCTCCGAGCGGCACTGCCTGTTCAGTGTGCCCGTCAGCGTGCGGCTGCCTGACGCCAACGCTCCCAGCCGCGCCGGCGGGCACACCCCGGCCGCCAAACGGCACACCGGCACCGTCCCCGACGTGTCCAAGGTGTGGCTGGGCGCAGCAGGGCACACCCACCGCGGCGCCCTGTACAGCGTCCGCTCACACGAACGAGAGTCCCCCGCAGCCCGCGTCCAGCCCGCCCTGCACGCGTAGCCGGCGTCCGCGAGGCGCGCACCCGCCGGCTGCACGCAGCGGCCGCCGCTGCTCAACGCGTAGCCCGACAACATGCACGACGCGTCCGGCACCGCCGACTCTCTCTCCCGGACCGTGGTGGTCTCGGTGACGGTGCGTCGCTGCAGCCTGCAGCACACCTCACGCTCACGGGTCTCGTAGTTGAACACGTCCACGTTCTTGTAGTTGTACACCGGCTCGGTGTGCAGCGTCTCGCGCACGCCGGTGCGCTGCTCGCTGCGATAGTTGTACACCTGCCGGGTCACATACCGGTACCGCGTCACCCACTCAGGCCGGTACCGCACCACATCCCGATAGTTGAACACCGCCCGCGTCACATAGTTGTACACCGCCACCGTGCTCGTACGATACTTCGTCACCGTACGCGTTTTCCAGCTCAAACAGCCCACCCCGAACTCCACGTCATAGACCGCGCAATACGGCTGCGTCACCCGATAAGCACGGCGCACCGTCCTAGTCAACGGCGCCACTCGCACCCGCTTGGTGAACGGCGCCACCCGCTCCCGCGACACATACCGCACCTGCTCGAGCACCCGATGCGACTCCCGCACCCGCTCCGTGAACGGCGCAACCCGCACCCGCACCGTGTACGTGTAGGTCTCCATCCCCATGTAGGTCCGGGTGAACGGCGCCACCCGCACCCGCCTCGTGAACGGCGCCACCCTCACCCGATACTGCTCCGTGTAACGCACCCGCTCAGTCACCACCCGCGTCACCGTCACCTCACGAGCCACCGTCCGCTCGCACGACGGCGGCGACCCCACCAGCACGAACCGCGCACCCACAACACCCCTGTTCGCGGACACACAGCCAAAGCTCGGCAGCACCGAATGCGGCGACGCCGACACACACCCCGTCCCCGACAACACCACCGACCTACCCCCAACCGACGCAGGACACGCACGCCCCGCAGCCTCGCTCACCACCCGAGAACACCTGCCGTCATCACCCAGCACCCAACCCGCATCGCACACCGCCGACGCCGCCACCCACCCAGACCCCGACTCGCTGCTCCCCGCAGCCGACGGCACCCCCACCAACACCCCCACAAACCCCAACACCACCAACAACCCCAACCCCACACGCAACAACACCACCCCCCCACAAACCCAAACCGCAGCCGCCCTACGGCACCAGCATCACCACAGGCCAACAGGGCGAAGGCCCATCCTCATGCACGGATCACTTGCAATCCGTCAATCGAGGGGAAGTCAGCGTCCTGGGTGACGACCGGCACCTCGAGAGCCATGGCGGTAGCGGCAATCCACGAATCATTGACAGGCATACGCAGCCCTTCCTCACGCAAGAGCACGCGTAGCATGGCCCAACGCACCGCCACACTGTTGTCGATGGGTATCGGCTGGAGCGCCAGAGCCGCTGCGAGAGTGGAGAGGCGTCGATCGCGAACCCGCGTGTCTGTTGCCGCAAGCACTCCAGCTCGCAGCTCGCCGACTGTGATGATCGAGACGGCCAACTCTTCGGGGAAATGTTCGGTGCGGATCGGCCGTCCTGCCTCTCCTGCGACGAATACGGACGTGTCCGCTAAGCCCCGACTCAGCGCCACGGCAGCTCGTCAGTCGTCTCGTCGGTGAGCGAGGCCAGAGTAGCCGACAACGCAGCGTCGGCCTGATGTGTCAGCACATCACGGATGAATGTGCCTCGAGCCATCCACCGAGGCCGGTCACCTATTGGACCCAGTTCGGCCACGGGACGGCCGTTCACGGTGACCGTGATGCGCTCCCCGCAGGCCACGCGGTCAAGCAGTACCCGTGTGTTGTTGCGCAATTCTCGGGAGGCCACTTCGCTCACAGCACGACTGTAGCAGAAGTGCGACACCCCGAGGAGGGTGCCGGATGATGCGCCGCCCTATGGCGCCGGCGTCGCCGTGGGCCATCCGGGCACGCCCGCGTCGCGTTCCACGCCGAGACTGTTCAGCAGTCCGCTCACCATCCGGTAGCAGCCAGCCGCTGCGATCAGATGCACCATCTCTGCCTCGTGGAAGTGACGAACAGCCTCGACCCAGGACGCCTCACTGACGCAGTCGTCGCTGTACAGGTCGTCCACTACCTGCAACAGTGCCGCCTCCGCCTGCGTCCAGCGCCCCTGCGAGATCGGACGGGTGACGAGATAGATCTCCTCCTCGGTCATCACTTCGGCACGTGCGATGAGCGTGTGCTGGCCGAATTCGTAGATGGACTGGCAGTTGCAGCCCATGCGGAGCACGGCGATCTCCACATTGCGGCGCGACAGGTCGCCCTTGAACAGGATGGCTTGGGCGAACTCGCCGAACGCTCGCGAGACCGGCCGGCTGTGTGCGAGGGTCGCGATGATGTTGACGGCGTTGGCGAACGAAGCCTCCATGACTTCGCGAGCGCGCTCGGCGACCTTGGGAATGGGTTGGAGGCGCGGCGCGGCGGGGCGTGGCAGTTGCATGGGCGAACAGTCCTCTCGTGTCGACTGGCCGACTGCAGAAGAACTGCGCAGCACGACGCTGCCGAACGCTCACGGCACCACTGCCTCACTGCACATCTGCCGACACTTAGGCTCTGGCCATGACCGAACCTGCCGTCTCGACCTTTCCGGTGCCCGACCTCGCCGACACCCCAGACGACCTGCGCGAACGCATCGAGCTCATCCAGTCCAAGACCGGGTTCGTGCCCAACGTCTTCCTCGCACTGGCGCACCGGCCCGACGAGCTGCGTGCCTTCATGGCCTACCACGACGCCCTCATGGAAGGCCCCGGCGGGCTCACCAAAGCCGAACGCGAGATGATCGTGGTGGCCACCAGCGGGGCCAACAACTGCCTCTACTGCGTTGTTGCGCACGGCGCGATCCTGCGCATCCGAGCCAAGGACCGGCTGCTGGCCGATCAGCTCGCGGTCGACCCTTCCAAGGCCGACATCACCGACCGGCAGCGGGCGATGATCGGCTTCGCACTGAAGATGTGCCGCGAGCCGTGGACGGTGGCGTCGGCCGACCACGACGAGCTGCGGGCTCACGGCTTCAGCGACGACGATATCTGGGACATCGGGGCCATCACTGCACTGTTCGCCATGTCGAACCGCATGGCCCACCTCACGTCCATGCGCCCCAACGACGAGTTCTTCACCATGGGCCGGTGACCCGGGCCAAGCTGAGCGCCTAGCCTCGCCACGACATGGCGGCGGCAATCACGGGCACTGGCATCGCACAGCCGCCCCATGTGGTGGACAACAACCGGCTCGCCCGCATCATGGACACCACCGATGAGTGGATCCGCTCCCGCACCGGCGTCGCAAGCCGCCGCTTCACCGAACCGGGCACCGGCGCATCCGACTTGGGTGCCGAGGCGGCCCGTGCCGCGCTCGCCGACGCGGGCCTGGCTGCCGCGGATGTGGACGCGGTGATCTGCGCCACCATGACGCCCGACCGCCAGGCCCCGGGCATCGCCGGTGCGGTGCAGCACCAGACCGGCGTTCGCAACGTGGCCACCTTCGACCTGCGACAGCAGTGCGCCGGGTTCCTGTTCGGCTTGGACCTGGCCGACATGCTCATCGCCACCGAGCGGGCGGACGCCGTGCTGGTGACCGGCGCCGAAGTCCACGCTGGCTACCTGCCGTGGGGCGACGCTTGGGAGATCGTCCTCGGCCGGACCGACCGACCAGTCACCGAAGACGAGCGCGAACTCGCGAATCGGCATCGAGCCTGGAGCGTGCTGTTCGGCGACGGAGCGGGCGCTGCGGTCCTCCAGCGCTGCGCGCCCGCCGCCACGACTCACAGTGAAGCACGACGTGAGGCAACAGTGGGCTTTCTTGCGTCGGTGCTGCACAGCGACGGCGCTCACGCCGATCTGATCGAAGTGCCCGGACTGGGGTCGCTGCAGCGCCCGTACGCGGACGCGGCCCAGATCGATAACGGCTTGCACCATCCGGTGATGAACGGCGGCGGCCTGTACCGGCTGGCTGTCGAGACCATGCCCGATGCCGTGACGCAGGCACTGGCTCGCGCCGGCCACACGCTCGACGACCTCGACGTGGTGGTCGCCCATCAAGCCAACGAGCGCATCTTGGACGGAGTGCGGCGGCGCCTCGGCGTAGACAAGTCGGTGGTGCCGTCCAACATCGACCGCTGGGGCAACACCACCGCGGCGACGCTGCCGATCCTCTTCCACGAGCTTCGCTGCGACGGCCGCATCGGGCCTGGCTCGCTCGTGGCGTTCACCAGCTTCGGTGCCGGCGCCCACTGGGGGGCGATGCTGTATCGCGAACCGTACCGCGGCGCTGTCGGGCCATGAGCGCACTGGGACTCGCAGCTGCTGTTGTGGCTGTGCTGATGCTCGGCTGCTGGCTGTTGAGCCTGCGCTGGGGCGATGCGTCGATTGTGGATCCGCTGTGGCCGTTGCTGTTTGTGGCGATCGGGTGGGCCAACTGGATTGCCTCTGGCAGCGGCAGCGGCCGGAAGCTGCTGCTGATCGGGATGGTGACGGCCTGGGGGCTGCGGCTCGGCGTCTACTTGGCGATTCGCAAGCGAGGCGAGCCGGAAGACCACCGCTACGTCGCCATGCGCCGCAAGTGGCGGCCATTCGCGTGGTGGAGCCTGGTGATCGTGTTCGGCTTGCAGGGCCTGCTTGCCACGGTGGTCTCGCTGCCGCTGCAGGCCGTGCTGGGTGCAGACGGCACAGCGGCACTCGGCTGGCTGGACTGGGTCGGTGCGACGGTATGGGCGGTCGGACTGACGTTCGAGGCTGTCGCGGACCGTCAGCTGAGGCGCTTTCGGGCCGATCCCGCCAACCGCGGCAAGGTGCTCGACAGCGGGTTGTGGCGCTATAGCCGGCACCCCAACTACTTCGGCGACTCCTTGGTGTGGTGGGGCATCTACCTGGTTGCTGCGTCCGCAGGCGCTTACTGGACGGCTGTCGGGCCGATCCTCATGGCAGTGCTGCTGTTGCGGGTGTCCGGCGTAGCGCTGCTCGAACGCTCGATCGGCACCCGGCGGCCTGCCTACGCTGCCTACGTGGCGCACACGAGCGCCTTCGTGCCCTTGCCTCCGCGCCGCAACCCGCCACGCACACGATGAGCGACCTCGCGTTGGCATGGTTCCGGCGCGACCTGCGCTTGACCGACAATCCGGCGTGGGCTGCGGCCACGAGCGGGCGAACCGCAGTGCCCGTCGTGGTGTTGGAGCCACAACTGTGTGCGGCTGCGGGGCCACATCGGCTGCGTGCTTACCTCGGTGCGTTGGCAGGGTTGGACCGGGCCCTGCAACGGCTGGGTGCGTCGCTGCGGGCAACCGTTGGCGACCCGGCGCAGGAGTTGCCGCGCATGGCCGCAGAGTTGGGCACCACCACCGTATGCGTCAATACCGACGTCACGCCGTACTCGAAGCGGCGGGACCGGCTTGCAGCAGCGGCGCTCGGGTGTCCGCTCGAGGTGTACTGGGGAACTGTGGTGCAGCCGCCGGGCAGCGTGCTCACCCGCAGCGGCGCGCTGTCTCGCGTGTTCACGCCGTTCTGGCGCCGCTGGCAAGCCACGCCACTGCCGCCTCGGGCCGATGCCGACAACAAGATGCTGTGCTCCGTCAAGGTTGCGATGACGCTGTCCGACGCGCTGGCCGAGCTCGCACGACGCGGCGTCAAACTGCCGACGCCACAGCCAGACAGTCACCGGACCGGCGGCGAGTCCGACTCCAGGACCGAGATGTGGTCCGCTGACTGCGCCGAGGCACAGCTCGAACGGTGGCTCACAGCAGTCGACCGTTACGACGAGAGCCGCGATCTCTTCGGTGCCGGCAGCGCATCGCAGCCACGGCTGTTCTCGACGCATGCGCCGGCCGGCAGGCCCTGCGACCTCTGCAGCATCGGCGGTACGTCGCAGCTGAGTGTCGCGCTGCGCTTCGGCCTGCTGTCGCCCCGTGCGGTCGTGGCTGCGGTCGGCACCGGTACCCCGGGCCGGGCAGCGTTCGTGCGTCAGCTGGCCTGGCGAGACTGGTACGCGCACCTCACCTGGGAACACCCGCACATCGCCACAAGAGCGTTGAAGCCCCCCTACGACCGCGTCGCCTGGCGCACCGGCGACCAAGCCGCACGCGACTTCGACGCGTGGTGCGCGGGCCGAACCGGCTACCCCATCGTGGACGCAGCGATGCGGCAGCTGGCGGCCACCGGTTGGATCCACAATCGGCTGCGCATGGTCGCCGCATCCTTCTTGGTGAAGGACCTGCTGGTGGATTGGCGGCGTGGCGAGCGCTGGTTCCGCCGCCTGCTGACCGATGGAGAACTAGCCCAGAACGCGGGCAACTGGCAATGGGTGGCAGGCACCGGCCCCGACGCAGCCCCCTACTTCAGAGTCTTCAACCCCGTCGCGCAGAGCCGCCGCTTCGATCCCGACGGAACGCACCTGCGGCAGTGGCTTCCCGAGCTTGCTCGGCTGCCGACCGAGGCCATCCACGCGCCCTGGGAGGTATCACCCGAACTGCTCGCCGCAGCGGGGGTGACGCTCGGCAGCGACTACCCCGCGCCCATCGTCGATCACGGCGAGGCACGGTTGCAAACGCTGGCCGCCTACCAGGCCACACTCGCCGAGAGCGGGTGATTCGTCAAACGCATCATCGGCCCGGCAGCGGCGATGATTGCGCAGGCCCCGCTCACTCGGTCCAGCACCGTCGGTTCACCGTTCGGGAGCGTGACTGCAGCGACTGGTAGAACCGGTGCGATGGAGCCACGGGTGCTGCCGGGTCCCGCCTCGGAGCGCATGTCCAAGCAGCGTTCCCGCGACACCGGGCCGGAGCGGCGGATCCGCTCGGCGTTGCACCGACGCGGACTGCGCTACTTCGTGCATCGCCGGCCGCTGCCCAAGGTGCGCCGCGAGGCCGACATCGTGTTCACCAGGCTGCGGGTTGCCGTGTTCGTAGACGGCTGCTTCTGGCACGGCTGCCCAGAGCACGGGACTCAGCCTCGTCGCAACGCCGAGTACTGGGAGACGAAGATCGCCCGCAACCGGGCCCGCGACGCCGACACCGACGCTCGCCTGATCGAGGCCGGCTGGACGCCGGTGCGCATCTGGGAACACACCGAGCCCAACGACGCCGCAGACCAGATCGAGCAGCTCGTCCGCGAACGAGCCCGCCGCCTGGCCGATCCATAACCGCAGAAGCCGCAGCGCAAGGCTCGGCAACTGCCGCCGCCGGCCAGCGCCAAACTATGCCCGGCCATGCGCCATGAACCCAGCCGCTGCCGTCGACCACGAACGCCCGCCAGAAAATCCCACTGGACTCTCGACGGGCGCGAAGTACGTTGCGCGACATGAGCGGACTGTGCATCGCGGGCTTCGCGGTCGGAGCAGCGGGACTCATCGGCGGTTGTCTGTGGGGGTGGGGTGCCTCGCGCACCGCGACACGCGTCGCCGTCAAGATCGTCGCCGCTGCGAACAAGGACCGCTGTGCGCTCGCTTCGCTCGACCGTCGGGTGTACGACCTCGAACACCACCGTTGCAAGGAATGAGAGGCAGATGAACACAGAAACGACGGTCCAGAAGAAGCCACGCTTGTTCCGCCGGCTTGGGTTCCAAGCGATACTGTGGGTAGCGGCCTACGTGGCCGTCCTCGCTGCGATCATCGTTTTGGCGATCGTTATGCCTCCGAGAGCGTCGGAACAAGAAAATTCGCTCATCGTGCATGCGTTGATCCCCAGCGGATGCGGCGAGGTTCACTCCGACGCGCAGGCAACGCTTGATGCGGTCACTGTGCTGTACAGCCGTGAAGTGACTGGCTGGTGGTCCAAGACCTCTCTGGACAAGAGCAGTGCCGGGTTGAAGCCAGTACCGGGATGCGTCGACATGGAAGCTGCTGATGGCACGCACGCCGCCTTGCATGCGTTGACCACCACGGAATACACTTGGGAGTTCGACGAACCACTGCATCTGCTGGTCGGCAACCGTGTAGACACCGACCCGACATTCGCAAGCCCCTCTGACCGTCGGCTTCGCATCGACCAAGACGACGTGTTGCTCGGCGTACTCGACCTCACCGGCAACACCCCAAAGTTCACCAGTGCTATGTCGCTCGATCAATACCGCTGCGACCGCGCCACCCTGTGGGACTGTGAAGGCAGCGACCGCGAACAACAACTGGACGCGCTCACTTTCGCCCCCGTCGATTGACGGCACAGCGCTGTCGGGCAACGGATAGGTCTAGGCCACTGGCACTCGTTCGCGATTCCCGCGGCACATGTCCCAAGCAGGCTCGCAACCACAGAGCGAGCGGCGCGCCGTCAAGCGCAACACGTCGCGTGGCGACACTCGCCGCCGTAACGGCACAAAGTGATTCGCCGTAACATGCGCGACCGCCAACGGCATCGCGATTGCGCCGTACCAGCATCAAGCGCGCAGGTTCCAGTGAGCTCGGCGGCACGGCGCCATGATGCATGAGATGGTGCCAATGCACATGCCAAATCGGCCGTTCAGGGCAATGTATCTTGGTACACATGCTGCTGGTGCCAGCTAAGATAGGATCCCCGCGGAGATGCAGTCCCAGGTGGCACGAGCAGTGTGTCGGCTAGTGAATCGCCAAAATTGTGTTCAACCCCGACATCAATTAAGATGCTCTGGCGAAGCTTGCGAGATCGATGCACGCGTAGCCCACCGTTAACGGTAATCAGCCCTTTGTCGAATGCGGCATCGTGAATTGGGCAGGCTGCGATGCCATTATGGGGGTCCCTACGCTCACGGTTTGTCGAGTCCGCCCAGGGCTTGATGTGAGATGCGACCAGAAGTGGGTTGCCAGACAGCGACCTCGGTGCCATGCCACAAAAGCCGCAAGTATAGTCAAAGTTACGCAGTACATCGACACGAAATGCACGTTGTCCAATCCGCGCACGGTGCTGGACTATTTGGGTTGTTTCTGCGGCCGATAGTACCTGACCTAAGCGTAGCTTTTGCGCGCGGAGTTTCACTGCATCTTCCTCAATAATCTCCTGATAGCGGGCCTCATCGACATGCTTGAGTGAGCGGAGATCATCTAGTTCCTCTAGATCAAGTTGAGACCATTGTTCATATTGCAGAAAATCAGGCAATTGTTGATCATTCACACCCATCTGACGAGCAGCGCGTAAGGCCACGAGATACAGTCGGTAATACTGGTCCTTATTCGCGCTCAGAGCCACAAACAGCTGCACTTCCGGCTTCGCGCCATTGACTCGGGAACCATCGAGATTCATCATCTTGCTCATTATGGAGCTCGCGGGCCGCACGAAGAGGCGAGCTAGGTCATGAACTAGCTGAGGAGCTGTGTGCACAGTGGCTCCTCCGTAACGGTGTGGGTCCACGACCGGATCATCGGCGAGGAACAAGCCATAGCACAAGAGCGTCTCAACCGGTGCGAAACGCACCTGTCGAGGGCGAGGCCGCCGGCGCAAGATGCTGCCCCATTGATGTCGCGCTTGGGCGTCGCTGAGGTTCAGATAATCGCTCAACAGTGCCACGGCGATACACTACCAGTCTCGTCTGAACTGGCGTGACAGTGTCGCCGTCGGCGAGCGACGGCCAACAGTTGCTTGCCGTGAGACTGCCGACTGCACAGATCCAAGCGTTCGGAATGCTCGGCGTGACGAGCCAGAGCAGTCAGGCGCTGAGGGCGGTGAGGGGGTTGGTGTAGGGGCGGTCTAGGGCGGCGGCTACGTGCGGTTCGGTGATGTGGCCCTTGAAGACGTTGAGGCCTGCTCGCAGATGCGGGTCGGAGCACAGTACCTCTAAGCCGCCGGTGGCAATCGCCAGCACCCTGGGCAGCGTGGCATCGCTGAGGGCCCGGGTCGAGGTGACGGGTACCGCGCCGGGCATGTTCGCTACGCAGTAGTGCACGACATCGTCCACCACATAGGTCGGTTCCGCGTGGGTGGTCGGCTGAGAGGTCTCGAAACAGCCGCCCTGATCGATCGCCACATCGACCACCACCGAGCCCGGGCGCATCTGAGCGACCATGTCGGCGGTCACCAGCTTGGGGGCTCGGGCGCCGGTCACCAGCACGGCGCCGATCACCAAGTCGGCCTGCAGCACCTCAGCTTCGATGGACGAGCGAGTGGAGGTCACCGTGACCACTGACGCGCCGAAGCGCTGCTCGAGGTGGTCGAGCGCCACCGGGTCGATGTCCAGGACGCGCACATCGGCGCCCATGCCGATGGCGACCTCCGCCGCGTTCTCGCCAACCACTCCCCCGCCGATGATCACCACGCGAGCCGGCGGCACACCGGGCACACCACCGATCAGCACGCCGCTGCCGCCGTGCGCCGCCTCCAAGGCCCACGCGCCGGCCTGCACCGCCAGTCGGCCGGCAACCCGCGACATCGGCGCCAGCAGCGGCAGACCGCCGCGCGCATCGGTGACGGTCTCGTACGCGATGCATGCTGCCCCGCTAGCCACCAGATCAGCCGTCTGATCGGGATCCGGTGCCAGATGCAGGTAGGCGAACAGCGTCTGGCCCTCCCCGAGGCGTTTGCGCTCCGACACCTGGGGCTCCTTGACCTTGACCACCAGCTCCGCCTGATCCCACACCTCCTCGCGGCCGCCGATACGAGCACCGGCAGCCTCGTAGTCGCCGTCAGACGCACGGATGCCGGCACCCGCACCGGTCTCCACCACTACTCGTTGATCGTGGCGCACCAGCTCGCGCACGGCGTGCGGCGTCAGACCGACGCGTCGCTCGCCGGCCTTGACCTCGCGAGGCACTCCGATCAACATTGGCCGCCTCCTCAGCAGTTACCCGCTGGTGCGATTTCTCTCGTGCGGTTTCTCCGGGCGCACCGGCGGACAGGACTCCCGTCGCAGGGGTCGCTCAATGCCCGCGAGAGCCTACGAATACGGCAGGTCCGGGCGGAGCAGGACGCGTCCGGTGGTGCGACGTTCGTGCAGGTCCCGCAGGCCGTCGAGCAAACCCTCCAGCGGCAGCTGCCGGCTGATGAGCGGCTCCAGCGTGCCGTTGGCCACCTGAGGCCAGATCTCGGCGTAGCACTCCTCGAGCACCTCGTCTTTGCGGCCGCGGTAGCCGCCCATGTGTACCCCCACCACCGAGTAGTTCTTGACCAGCACGTGGTTGGCGGGCGCGCTGGGGATGGTGCCGCTGGCGAACCCGACCACCAGCAGTCGGCCCTCCCAAGCAACGAGCCGCCTGGCCACGTCGAAGTACTCGCCGCCGACCGGGTCGTAGACGATGTCGCAGCCCCGCCCGCCTGTGGCATCCATCACGTTCTGGTACAGGTCGTCGCTGTCGTAGTCGATGACGACGTCGGCGCCGAGTCCGCGGCAGGTCTCTGTCTTGGCCGGCCCGCCGGCCGCCGCCAGCACCGTGCAGCCGGCCGCTTTGGCCATCTGCACCGCCGCTGAGCCGACACCGCCGGCGGCTGCCAGCACCAGCACCGTCTCGCCGGCGCGCATCTGCCCTCGCCGATACAACGAGAACCAGGCAGTGCCGTAGATCACATTGGCCGCGCACGCCGCAGGCAGCGAGACGTCGTCTGGCACCCGGCGTGCGGTGGCGCACTTGATGAGCGCCTCGCTCGCGTAGCCGCCCCAGCCGCCGGCGCTGTTGCCGATCACTCGGACGCCGATGTCCAAGCCGCACTCGGGGCCTAGCGCGGTCACCGTGCCGCACGCACCCATGCCGGGCGTGAACGGCGGATCCCACCGCTCCTGGTAGGTGCCCTGGCAGTGCAAGATGTCAGCAAAATTGAGGTCGGCGGCCTCCACGGCGATGCGCGCCTGGCCGGGGCCGGGCTCGGGCGAGTCGTACTCGCCCAGCTCCAGCACATCCCACGGATACCCCAGCTCGTTCAGCCGCCACGCTCTCATCGGTCTCCCCTGAATCGGCCGCGTTTGCAGGCCCGGAGCATGCCGGCCCAACGTCTGTTGCAGGTCCGGACCTGGCCAGCCCGGACCTGTCCGCTCACCCGAACTGGCACTTCGCAGGCTTCCAGCACGGCAGCACCGTAGCAATGACCGGTGACACCATTCGGCAGCAGGCTTCACCACGGTGGCTTGCGTACGCTCATGGCAGGCTGAGGGGGGATCACGTGGCCCACAACACACAGCACCGCATTGCCGGAGCGCGACTGCCTCAGATTCAGTCGGCCGGCACGGCACCGGCCGGCACAGCACCCGCTGGCACGGCACCGGCCGCGGCATCGCGACTGGGCACCGGCGTGATTCCCGTACTGGACGTGGCCCCGCTCACCGAGCCTGTGCCTGACCCCGTCGCTGAATCCGCCCTCGCGGATGCACTGCGCGACGCCCTCACCGAGGTGGGCTTCTTCTTCATCGTCAACCACGGAGTCGCCGTTGAGACCATCGAGCTGATGTTCGACGAGGCTCGACGCTTGCACGCACTGCCGCAGCCGGTGAAGGAATCGATACCGATGGGCAAGACCGTCGGCGGCTACTTGGGCATGGGCGGCGGCACCTCCTACGCCTCCGACATCGCCGGGCCTGTGCGCAAGCCGAACCAGAACGAGGCGTTCTTCTGCCATCGTCACGGCTACCACACCGAAAACCAATACCCACCGCTGATGCACTTCGCCGAACGCTGCGAGTCCTACATCGACCAGCTCATCGAGCTCGGCGCGCGCATGCTGCCGGTCCTGGCCCTCTCGCTGAACCTGCAACGGGACGCTTTCGATGCCCACTTCGACCGGCCCAGCGTGTCGTTGCGCATGTCGCACTATCCGCCGATGGACTACGACGACCACGAGTGGGGCCTGGCGCCGCACACCGACAGCTCGGTCTTCACCTTCCTGCCCGCCAACGATGTGCCAGGGCTGGAGATCCGGCCGGCTGGACATGACTGGATTGCGCCGCCGCAGCTGAGCGGCGCCTACCTCGTCAACAGCGGCGACATGCTCAAGCGGTGGACCAACGACATGTACCGGTCGACGGCGCACCGGGTTCGCAACCTGTCGGCGGGGGACCGTTACGCGGTGCCGTTCTTCTATGGCGCTCGGGACGACGCAGTCGTCGAACCGGTGCCTACCACAGTGAGCGAAGAGCGTCCGTCACGGCACGATCCCATCACCTACGGCGACTACCAACGCTGGTTTCTCAACAGGAACTACGAACTGGTGACCGGCGAGAAGGTGGGCTCGTTCGGGAGCTAGCTGCACCTGATCCGACCGGCCTGATCCGACCGGCACTGCGGGGTCGGACTACTGGGAGGGAGTTACTCCAGCACGCCTGCTACGGCCAACTCGGTGGTCTGATCTTGGTCGTAACCGAGCAGCTCTTCGAGCACCTCGAAGGTGTGTTCCCCGTAGGTCGGGCCGCCGTGGCTGATGCCGTCTGTGCTGCGCGACATCGAGAAGCGGGTGCCCTCGACCCACATCGTGCCGTTCGTGCCATGGGTCACGTTGCGGAAGTGCTTCCGGTGCTGCAGCTGCGGATCGGCAGCCATGTCCTGCGAATCGGCCACCGCATGCGCCGGAACGCCGGCGGTCTGCAGCACCTCGTGGGCCTCGACGCCGCTGCGCCCGCAGGTCCACGCTGTGATGAGACCGACGATCTCCTCGGCACGGTCTCGCCGTTCGTCGACACCGAGCCCGGCGAGCGATTCGGCGCCGATCACGCCGCACAGCGCACGCCACTGATCGTCGTTCTCGCAGGCCACCGCGACCCAGCGGTCCTCGCCTGCGGCAGCGAACACGCCGTGCGGCGACATCGCGGGATGGTCGTTGCCGAGCTTGTCGGGCAGCCGCGCGTTGACGCCGTAGTCGAGCACTGCCGGCGCCAGGAAGGTCATCGACGCTTCGGCTTGCGACAGGTCGATGTACTGGCCCTCGCCGGTGCGGTCGCGGTGGTCCAGCGCGGCCAGCAGCGCCGCGCTGAGGAACTTGGGCGACACGTAGTCCGTGTAGGCACCGAACACGCCGGCCGGGTCGCGGTCCGGCCAGCCGGTCATCTCATAGAAGCCCGACATCGACGCGCCCATCGTGCCGAAACCTGCCAGCGACGACAACGGGCCGCTCTGGCCGAACAAGCAGCTCGACGCCATGATGATGTCCGGCTTGACCTCACGCAGCTCCTCATAGGACAAACCGAGGTCGCGCAGCGCGTGCGGGGAGAACGACTCGCACACGACATCTGCCCAGCGCACCAGGTCCAAGATCAGCTCGCGGCTCTCTGGCTTGGAGATATCGATGGTGATGCCGAGTTTGCCAGCGTTCATGTTCTGGTAAAGCCCGCCGTTGTCCGCACCGGCTTCGTCGTTGAGGAACGGCTGGATGGTGCGAGCGGCTTCGACCTTGTGCGACGACTCCACACGCACCACCGTGGCACCCCAGTCGGCGAGCACCCGCGTCGATCCAGGGCCGGCCATCACCCACATGAAGTCCAGGATCTTCACGTCTGCGAGCGGCAGCTCCGAATCCCGATGGCCAGCCGATGCCGCATTCACCAACGCCGCCGAGACTCCGGCCTGCGCGACCTGCGGGCGTGCCGCTGCTTCGGCCAGCACCTGCTCGGTGTGCTCGCCGACCGACGGCGGGGGCGCCGAGACATCCAGCGGAGTCGCGCTGAACCGAGCCAACGGACCCGGATAGCGCACTGCGTCGATACCCGAAGTTGGGATGTCGCGCCAGAAGCCGCGCTCGGCGTACTGAGGGGAATCCGCCACGTCTGCGACCGTGGTGATCGGCACGATCAGCAGCCGCTGCTCCAACGCCACTTCCAGCAGCTCGGCCTTGGTCCGCGTGGCAGTGAAGTCTGCCGCCACCTGCTGGATGCGGTCGTACTCGGTCGGCGGAATCCGACCGGTGATCACACCCTCCACGAAGTTGATCCAGTCGATCTCCAGATCGCTGTCGGCGCAGCCACCCTCGGCATGCATCCACTCGAACAGGCGCGCCCCGAACGGGCCGATCGACTCCCCGAACAGGATGGTCACCGAGACGTAGCCGTCGGCAGCCGGTGAGCGCAGTCGGACGCGGAACGGGCCCAAGCGGGCACCGCCGCTCATGCGGCGAACCTCGGGCGAGTTGTACAGGTGGCACAGCGTGGCCGATTGCGTGGCCTGGGTCACCGCCTGCTGCGCGCTCACGTCGATGTGCTGGCCCTCGCCGCTGCGCTTGCGTTCGCGCAACGCGATCAACGACGCGACCGCCGCTTCGGCGGAAGCGTGCAGGAAGCACTGATCCAGCGGGATGCGCAGCGGGGGACGATCCTCGTCGCCGACGATGTTGGACAACATGCCCGCCGCGGAGACGATCAAGTCGGTGGCGGCCCAATCCGCCTTGGGCCCGCTCTGTCCGAACGGCGTGATCGACGTGTACACGAGGCTCGGGTTGATGCGGGCCAGGTCGTGGGGACCGAGTCCGCGAGCGGCCATCGCACCGGGGGCATCGGATTCGATGACCACGTCGGCGCGAGCGGCGAGGTCTCGCAAGCGTGACTGGTCGCGAGGGTCGTCGAGATCAAGCACCACGCTGCGCTTGCCGCGGTTGTAGGACCAGAACGCCAAGGACGCTTCGGGGTCGCCCTCGCGTCCGGTCACGAACGGGCCGACGCGGCGAGCAGCTGAGCCGCCGGGCGGCTCCACCAAGATCACATCGGCACCCAAGTCGCCGAGCAGTGCTCCTGCCAGCTGACCACGGTGGTCTGACAGGTCGAGGACGCGACACTTCAGCACAAGGACTCCCCCCGTCGGGTCGAATGCGTGCCAACGGTAGTGCGCGCATCGTTCGCCCGATTGAGCCTCAATTGAGCATCGACGGCAAGCCACCGCACACCAGCGCCTGCGTCAATCCCGCACAGGCCGAGTGCGCCGCGTCAGCGAACGAGCACTGCTTGGCCTTCGGCGACCAGCAGCGACACCGTGGTCGGAACCACAACAGGTCCCACGACACCCGACAGACCGGTGTTGGACGTCCACCGGATCATCCACACCGACTGCACGACGGCGCGGTAGCGGCCGGCGGCCGATGCGGTCGAGGCCCGCTGGTAGCGGTGGCTGCACGGCGAGCGCGAGCCAGCGAACAACCACGGCATCCCCGGGCCAGGGCACGTCACCGGCAGCGAGCCGTCGCCGGGGATCAGCTGCAATGCCGCAGGCGTGGCGACGAGCGTCACGACGACGGCACCAGCAGCAACCACCCGCACGACGGGACGCCAGCTCGTCGGGCTCACCCAGAACCAGGTGTCGATGCCAACGAGCGTGCGCTCGCGCTGGGCCGGCGGAGCGAACAAGGGCACCGGGCGCGACAACGACAGCGACGACAGACCGAGGTTGGCGGCCTTGCCGACACGTTCAGCCTGGTGTGCAGGGTCGGTGCTGCTCACGTCGATCCGAAGATCGCCCAGCACCGGATCGCGTGACGGCTGGGCACTCGCGTAGCTCGGCGGAACAAGAGCTGCGGCAGGCGAGCCCGACTGCCAGAACGCCGGGCTTGCAGCGTCAGCCCGAAGCGCGCTGACACCCGTTGCCGCAAGCGCCATGAGCAATGCTGCCGCCAGCGATACGCCTTTCGGGGCTCGTCGCACCAACGCACCATCGCACCGGATCAGCACTCCGGCAAGCGGTTTTGTTGCCGACGCGCCGGACCGCTTGGACATCAGCCGCAGGCCGCGAACTAGGTTGCCTGCCGGACGCAATCGCACCGCCCTTGCTGAGGAGGAGCCCGTGACCGCAGCTGATTTCGCCTATGCCACCACGATCGAGACCGCAGCAGCCGTGGCCGCAGGCGAGGTCTCCTCGCGGGAGCTGCTGGAGGCGGCCCTCGAGCGTGTGGACCGCCTCGATGGGCCCGTCAACGCCGTGGTAGCGCTCGACGCCGACCGGGCACTGGGGGCGGCCGATGCGGCGGACGCTGCGGTGGCTGCAGGCGAGCAACTGGGCCCGGTGCACGGCGTGCCGGTCACCATCAAGGACTCGTTCCAGACCGAGGGCCTGCTCACGACCTCAGGGTCGCCGGCACTGGCTGAGTTCGTGCCCGAGCGCGATGCCGACCCGGTGGCGCGCTACAAGGCAGCTGGAGCTGTGGTGTTCGCCAAGACCAATCTGCCGCTGTTCGCAGGAGATGCGCAGTCCTACAACGAAGTCTACGGCACCACGGCAAACCCGCATAACGTGGAGCACACGCCGGGCGGCTCCTCGGGCGGCTCGGGGGCAGCGCTGGCTGCCGGCTACACGCCGCTCGAACTCGGCTCCGACATCGGTGGCTCCATCCGCATCCCGTCGCACTGGTCCGGAGTCTGCGGGCACAAGCCCAGCTACGGCATCGTCTCCGCGCTGGGACAGATCCCTGGCATGCCCGGAACGCTCAGCCAAGCCGACATCGCCGTTGCGGGGCCGATGGCACGCGACGTCGACGATCTGGAGCTGGCACTGGACGTGCTCGCCGGACCCGACGGGTGGAACTCCAAGGCCTACTCGCTGGACCTGCCGCCGCCCCGCCACCGTGACATCTCTGAGTATCGGATCGCGGTGTGGCTGGATGAGGAGCTGTGCCCCATCGACAGCCGCTATCGGGAACTGCTGCTGTCGGCCGCCGGCGCGCTCGAGGGTGCCGGTGCCCTGGTGGACACCGATGCTCGGCCCGCGTTCACGTTCAACAAAGCCATCGACACCTTCTTGCACCTGCTCTCGGCGGCCGAGGCAGCTACGTGGACCCTCGCTCAGCTCGACGAGATTGCCGCCTCGAACGACGAGCCCCAAGGCGATCTCGGCATCTGGTACGCAGCGATGCGCCACCGGGAATGGCTGAGCTGGCACGAGCGTCGGCTGCAGCAGCGCAAGCACTGGGAGGAGTTCTTCGCGGACTGGGACGCCGTGCTGCTGCCGGTGACGCCGACCGCGGCGATCCGCCACGACCACAGCCGCCCGGCCACTGCTCGCCGCATCACCGTGAACGGCGAGAGCCGGCCGTACTTCGACATCATCAAATGGATGGGCTTGACCGGTGTGTCGTGGCTGCCTGCCACCGTGGTGCCGATCGGCACGGTGCCCGCTCCGGGCGGCGACTTGCCGGTCGGGGTGCAGATCGCCGGACCCTATCTGGAGGACCGCACGACGCTGGCTGTGGCCCGCCATCTGCAGTCCGCGCTCGGCGGATTCCAGCGCCCCACCGGCTTCTAGCGCCGACGGCACCGACCAGACAACACTGTCAGACCGCAACGAGTCGACGATGGGAACCGGACCGCTCAACGGCATCACCGTGGTAGACGTGTCCAGCGCCGTGGCAGGCGCGTGGGTCTCATCGCACCTCGCCGAGATGGGCGCAGAGGTGCTGCTGATCGAGAAGGTGGGCACCCCCGACGTCATGCGTCTGACCGGCGCTATCGCCGGCGACCAGTCGGGCTGCTGGGTGCAGATGCACCGGAACAAACGCGGCATGGACCTGGACATCCGCGACGAACGCGGCCGCCGGATCCTGCTGCGACTCGTCGCAGACGCCGACGTGTTCATCCAGAACTTCCGGCCCGGCGTGGCCGAGCGTCTGCACATCGGCTACGAGGACCTGAGCGCCGCCAACCCCGAGCTGGTGTACCTGTCCGTGTCGGGCTTCGGCCCCGACGGGCCGTACTCGCGCCAGCCCGTGTACGACCCGATCATCCAGTCGCTCAGCGGAATGACCGAAGCGCAAGGCGGCGACTTCGTCAAGTCGGTTCCGGCGGACAAGACCACGGCCATGACCGGCGCCAACGCTGTGCTGGCGGCGCTGCTGGCCCGGTCGAACGGCGCGGGCGGCCAGCACGTCGAGGTGAACCTGCTGGATGCGACGCTGTCATGGATGTGGCTCGACTACTTCTGGAACGAGTCGCTGCCCGACGCTCCTGCAACGCCGACCTACAGCGAGTGGTACAGCCCGTGGAAGACCGCAGACGGCTGGGTGGGCGCCATCTGGCCCTCCGACGAGCAGTACGCCCGCGTGTGCCGCAGGCTGGGTGTTCCGCACCTGGCATCGGACCCGCGCTTCGCCACCCGCGAAGCCCGCCTGCAGCACTGGCAGGCGCATCAGCAAGAGTTCGCTCAGCTGCTCGGCGAGCTGACCACCGCCGATGCGCTGCGCGCGCTGACCGAAGCCGACGTTCCGTGCGCGAAGGTATTGGACCGCCGAGAGGTGTTCGAAGACCCGCAGGTGCTGCACAACGAGACGGTGCTCACCCACCGTGACCCAGTGCTGGGACAGGTGCGCACGACCCGCTTTCCGGCGCGGTTCGCCAAGACTCCCACACGTCTGGAGCGCCCAGCTCCACACAAGGGCCAGCACACCGACGAAGTGCTCGCCGAGCTGGGCTATTCCGCCGCTGCTGTGGCGCAGCTGCGCAGCGCCCGCATCGTCGCCTGAGCGTCTCCGCCGCCCCGGCCCGCCGACCAAGCCTCACGCAGCCCGAATGAGTAACGGGAAGCAGCAGTGCCTACAGACGAGCCAGCGCCTCCTGCACGGCTGTGGCCACGAGACGGCCGTGCTGCCAGAAACGGGCCTGCGCGGTGCCGCGGTTGCCGCCCGCGGTCAGCGGGCGTTGCTCGCAGTAGATCCACTCGTCGGCACGTGCCGGCGCGTGGAACCACATGGCGTGATCCAAGCTGACCACGTGGATGCCCTCGTCCAGCCAGGTCACGCCGTACGGCACGATCACGTTGTCGGCGAGGCAGTCATCGCTCATGTAGGCGATCACCGCTTCGTGAACGGCCGGGTCGTCCGGCAGCCGACGAGGCACCCGGAACCAGTAGTCGATGCCGCCCCGTGGCGAGGGCCCCGTCGGCGCCCAAGGGGCGTGGGCCAGCCGGTACTCCACCGGCCGGGTCATGTACGACCACTGCTCGCCGAAGATCGGTCCCACCTGCGCGATGCACTCCTGGTAGGTCGGCAGCGACTCCGGCGGCGCCACTCCCTCGGGCATCGGGCAGTCGATGCTGACACGTCCTGTCTCGGGGACATGGAACGTCGCCATCAGCTCGAAGATCAGCCGGTCGAACTGATGCGCCTGGGTGCGCCTAGTGCAAAACGCTCGACCGTCTCTGACCCGCTCGACCGTGTAGTCCACGTCTGCCATGCCGTCCCCGCCGCGCAGGAACACCGCATGCACGGAGTTCAGCAGCCGCTCTTGGCCAGCCCTGCGATCGGTCGTGCGTTGGGCCGCCACCACCGCTTGCGCCAGCACGTGCCCGCCGTACAGGCCGAACTCGTCGAAGCCGGAGCCTTTGCCGCGGAAGGTGTCTGCGTCGTCGTCGGTGCGCTGCAGGTCCAACAGGTCGAGCAGGTCCTCCAGCGCCGCCCGAGTTGCATCAGCAGGGCTCGCATCAGCGGGAGTGGGCTCGGCGCTCCCAGCCGCAGTGTCGCTCACGGCGCCGTCTCTACCAGGCGCACTGGCTCAGATGGCCGATCCAGCGAATCCGACACCGGCGATCACTCGTAACCGGGCGGAGCGACGAAGCCGCCCAGGGTGCGTTCAACGAGGGACGCGTAGCGGATCGAGCGGCGATCGCCGAGGTGAGGCGCCACGATCTGCATGCCGACCGGCAGGTTCAGCCCGTCGTCGGTGAGCCCTGCCGGCGCCACCGTGGCAGGGAGATACACGCTGCAGCTCCAGCCTGCCCAGAACAGCTGATCCACGCCCAGCTCTTGGCGGCCGTCGATGTCGATGGTGCGAGTCGGGCGGGTGCCGGAGTGATCGTGGACGAACGCCGCCGACGCGGCGATCGGGCACAGCAGCAGGTCGTAGTCGTCGAAGAACTGCGCCCATGCCTGCCGGTAGCCCTCGCGCCGGTTGTGGTGCATGAACCACTCACGATGCGACATGGTCATCGCGTAGTCGACCAGCGACTGGTAGTCCCCTTTGCCGTCGTCGTAACGGTGCGCGCGAGACTGTGCATCGTTCCACGTGACGTCGTCGGCCAGGGCGCCCGTGGCTGCACGCAGCAGCATCAGGTAGTTCTGATGGAACTCGTGCTGGTTGATGTCGGGCACGGCTTCGCTCACGTCGGCGCCTGCGGCGGCCAGCGCATCCACCGCGCGCTGCAGTACGTCGATCATCGCTGAGGAGTTGGCGATGACCGGCGTGTCGAGCATCACGCCGACTCGGAACGCGCCGAGCGTGTCGCGGTGCTCGGGCGCCAGCGCCAATCGGTAGCCGCGTGCATCCCAGCCGGAAGGCCCCGCGAGCACCTCCAGTGCCACGTCGAGGTCGGCGGCGCTGCGAGCCAGCGGACCGCAGACCGCGATGTCGCTGTCAACCGATGCGCCGGGCACGGCGTGGCCGTCAGCCGGCACCAAGCCGTAGGTCGGCTTGTGGCCGAACACTCCGCAGTAGTGCGCGGGATTGCGAATCGAGGCGCCGATGTCCGAACCGAGCTCCAACGAGGCCATGCCGGTGGCCAGCGCTGCTGCAGACCCTCCAGATGAACCGCCGGGAACACGAGCCAGGTCCCAAGGGTTGTTGGTGCAGCCGTAGATCTCGTTGAAGCTCTGCCAGTCGCTCAGCATGAACGGCACGTTGGTCTTGCCCCAGATGACCGCACCGGCCTGGTGCAGGCGCGCCACCGTGACCGCGTCGGTGGCAGCAACATTGTCGGCCCAGGCCGGATTGCCCCACGTCGACGGTGTGCCGGCCCAGTCGAAGGCCTCCTTGATCGTCATCGGCACGCCATGCAGAGGACCCCAGCACTCCCCTGCAGCGAGCGCGGCATCGGCCTGTGCCGCTCGACGGCGAGCCGCATCGACGCGGCTCACCACGACCGCATTCACCGCCGGGTTGAAGCGCTCGTAGCGATCCAGCGCGCCTTCGAGCGCCTCGGCTGCGGTCACCCGTCCCCGGCGGATCAGCGAGGCCAGCTCAACCGCCGGCCGAAGGTTCGTGTCCGTCGAAGCTCTTGGAGCTGTCGGATGTGATTGATGCGAGCCTGCCATTGCCCCGACAATAGAGCCAGTGCCGCGGTGCGCTACGAGTTCGCCAGCGACGCCTCTGCGGCCCCGAGAAGATGTTCGACATCGCTGTCTGCGGTAGCGAGATTCAGGCAGCCCAAGCTCTCGGCGACGAAGTAGACGCCGTGAGACTGCATGCGCAATCCGAACTCGCTGATCTGAGCCGCTTCGTCGCTGGAGAGGTGCGCGTCGCGGTAGTTGCGGATCGTGCGGTTGTGCGGATGCACGCGGAACAGACTTCCCGCGCCCGTGACTTGCCAATCCAAGCCCGCACGGGCAATGACCGTCCGCAGACCGCATCGCACGCGCTCGCCGACGGCATCCAGACGGGCGAATGCGTTGCCGTCGAGCTGCGCCATAGCGGCATGTCCAGCCGCCATGGTGATGGGGTTCGCTGCGAACGTGCCGCCTGACGGCACTTTGGCCTGGCCTCCCCCACTGCGAACGAAGACCTCCATAGGCCCTCGGCGACCGGCCACAGCACCCACGGGGAAGCCCCCGCCGATGATCTTGGCGAGCGCAGTGATGTCCGGATCGACGCACAGTTGCGTCTGCGCGCCTCCGTAGCCCAGGCGGAACGAGATGACCTCGTCGAGCACGAGCAGAGCGCCCACAGCGCGCGTCGCGTCGCGGATCGCTCGAACATATTCGGACTCGATGACCGGCATGCCCACCCGGTTCGGCATGACATCGAGCAGGACGGCTGCCAAACGGTCGCCGGAGCGATGAATCGCATCCCTCGCTCCCTCGATGTCGTTGAACGAAATAACAGTGACCTCGTCGGCGACTGACGCCGGCGTGCCCGCGGAGTACGGCACGGTGGCCGGTGCCACCGCTTGTCCCCAGTTCGTCGGATTCGGCGACAAGCTGGCCTCGGCGTGGTCGTAGGTGCCGTGATACGCGCCTTCCGCCTTGATGATGTTGGGCCGCCCGGTGTAGGCGCGCGCCGCCTTGAGCGCAGCCATGACCGCCTCGGTGCCGGAATTGCAGAAGCGGATGAGCTCAAAGCTCTCGACCCGCTCGCACAGCAGTTCTGCCAGCTCGATCTCCGCGTCAGTGGGCAGCGAGAAGGCAGTGCCGCGAGCAAGTCGTGCCTGCACCGCGCCGGCGATCACCGGATCGGCGTGGCCGATGATGATGGACGCGAAGTTGTTGTTGCAGTCCAAGTACCGGTTGCCGTCGACATCGGTCACCCAGGCACCTTCGCCGTGGTCGACATAGATGGGGTGCTTGCCTTTGCGCAGCAACGTGGTGCGGGACGTGCCGTCGGTGATCGTCCGGCGCGCACGCGCGTACAGCGCTTTGGAGTGATGCGTAGGCCATGACTCGGGTCCGCCCGCGGGCACGGTCACCGGCACCGAGGCTGCTCAAGCACTCGGCAAGTCTGTCACTGTTCACGCTCGCAGACCAGTTCCAGCGGACCAGCGCATGCGGACCAGTCCGGCGTGTATGGCAGCGAGCAACGGCCGCGTCATCTCCGCGCCATCACGAAACCCTGAATGCAAGACAGCCCCGAATGCAAGACTGGGCGCATGACATCGCCGACATCTGCCGCCGGGGACCAGCCTTCGAACTCCGGCGCCCAGTGCACCGGACCACCCACGGGACCGGCCGCCACCGCTCACGGCGGCAGTGCCGGCGAGACCGTTGCGGCACGACAACCGCGTGGGCCTTGGCGCATCGGCGTGGACGTCGGCGGCACCTTCACCGACTTGGTGCTCGCCGATGCGCACGGCGCGACCTGGGTGGCGAAAGTCCCCTCGGTGCCCGGCGATCCCAGCCGGGGCGTGCATGCAGCGCTCGCCCGCGTAGCCGTCGAGCTAGGCAAGCCGCTGGGCGAGGTGCTTGCAGGCTGCTCGTTGCTGGTACACGGCTCCACCGTCGCCACCAACACGATGCTGGAAGGCACCGGTGCCAAGGTCGGCTTGATCGCCACGGAGGGATTCCGCGACACGCTGGAGATCCGCCGCGGCCTGCGCGACGACCAGTGGAACCACCGGGCGCCGTATGCCCCGGTGCTCGTGCCGCGCCATCTGAGAGCGACACTGAGCGGCCGCATCGATGCAGACGGCAGCGAGCACGCCCCGCTCGCGTTGGACCGACTGGACGCGGTGCTCGATCACTTCGACAGCCACGGCGTCGAAGCCGTCGCCATCGCCTTCATCAACTCGTTCGCGAACGACGCGCACGAACGCGCCGCTGCCGAAGCCGTGGCCGACCGCTGGAGCAGCGGCTGGGTGACCACCTCGACGTCGGTCTCGGCGCTGATGGGCGAGTACGAGCGAACCTCCACTGCGGTGGTCAATGCGACGCTCTCGCCGAAGATCGTGACGTACCTGCACAGACTGAACGATGAGCTGGCAGCGGCCGGGCTGTCTCACTCCATGCTGCTCGTCCAGTCCAACGGCGGTGCCGCCTCGGTCGAGCAGGTCTCGCAGCGGCCGGTGCATCTGCTGCTCAGCGGCCCTGCTGCCGCTGTCGGGGCGCTGAATCTGTATCGGACGGCCATCGATGCCGCGATACACGCCGACGAGCACACCTCAGCAGTCGCCGGAAACCTCATCTCGATGGAGATCGGCGGGACCTCCTGCGATGTGCTGCTGATGTCCGGCGGCGAGGTGGACACACGCGACGACATCATGGTGGCCGGCTACCACGTGTCCACTCCGGCGATCGACATCCACACCATCGGCGCCGGCGGCGGCACCATCGCGGGAGTCGACGAAGCGGGTCTGCTCTACGTGGGGCCGCGAGGCGCCGGGGCCACTCCTGGCCCGGCGTGCTACGGCCACGGCGGCACGCTGCCCACCGTCACCGATGCACAGTTGGTGCTCGGCCGGCTGCGGCCCGGCAAGTCAGCCAGCGGCACCTTGGACCTCGACCTCGCTGCTGCCCGCGAAGCGGTGCGCGCCCACATCGCCGAGCCGCTGGGCCTGTCGGTCGACGAGGCTGCCGCCGGCATCGTGGAAGTCGTCGAGCAGCAGCTGCTGGGGGCCACCGAGCACATCTCCATCGAGCGGGGCCACTCGCCGCGGCGTTTCACGATGGTCGCCGCAGGCGGAGCAGGCCCGATGCACGGCGCCTCGGTGGCCGCGGGGCTGGGCTGCGAGCGGGTGTACGTGCCCCGCGACGCAGGCGCGCTCTGCGCCATCGGCATGCTGCACGCCGACATTCGCCAAGACTTCACCCACGTGCTGATCGGCTCGCTCGACGAATTGAGCGTCGCCGAGATCGAAGCCGGATTCGACGTGTTGCGTGTACGGGCCCGGCGAGAGATGGACGCCGAGGGCATCGCCGCAGACGCGCTTCAGCTCGACTGCGAGCTGGAGCTGCATCACCCCGGTCAGCTGTGGACCATCCGCGTGCCGGCACACGGCGACGGCGCTGCCGCGGTCGATGCAGCAGCTGCGCGAGCGGCTTTCGAAGCCGAATACGAACGTCTGTACGGCCATGTGCAGCAAGACGGAACCATCATGGTGGCTTCGCTTCGTTTGGTGGCCCGCGCAAGCACGGGCGGAATCCTCGCCGCTGCTGCGGCGCCGGCACTCGGGCACCCCGAACCCGTGGAGACGCGCCCGGTGTGGCACGGCCCATTCGGCTGGCGGCCCACGCCGGTGTTCGACGGCGCCACGCTGCGCAGCGGTCACTCGGTCATCGGACCGGCCCTGGTCGAAGAGGTGACCACCACGATCGTGGCCCGACCGGGCGACCGGCTCTGGGTCGACAAGCACGGCAATCTGTTCATCGACTTGGCGCCCTCCGGCACAATCGAGACCAGCCACACCGAGACCAGCCACACCGAGACCAGCACTACCGAGACCAGCACTACCGAGACCACCCCGACAGAGAAGAGCACTGCCGAAGGCGAGACGGCCGAGCGCGGCAGCCTCCCAGCGCGCTCAGCCGACACTGGGCCAGCTAGCACTGAGCGAGCCGGTACTGGGCCGAACAATGTCTCCGCCACGCCTCACGGCACGGCACCCTTGGACCCGATCGTGCTCGCAGTCATGGGCAACCGGCTCGATCAGATCACCAAGCACATGGGCTGGGTGATGACGCGCACGGCGCGCAGCACGATCTTCAGCCAGAGCCACGACTTCTCCTGCTACGTGACAACGCCCGACGGAACCCTCGTCGCAAACGCCGACGGCATCCCCATACATACCGGCGGCGGCGGTTTCGCGGTCCGTGCGCTGCTGCAGCGCTACGGGGGCCGGATCAATCCGGAGGACGTGTTCTTGTTGTCAGATCCCTACGTGGCCGGCGGCAACCACCTGCCGGACTGGGTCATCGCGCGCCCCGTGTTCGCCTTGGGCACGGGCACGCTGGGCACCGGCACAGTCCGCAACGCCGAGCGCACCCGTCGCCAAGACGGCACTGCACCCGAAAGCTGCGGCGGCGAGCACACGCTCGTTGGCTTCTGCTGCAACCGCGCGCACCAGTCGGACATCGGCGGCGGCCTCGCGGGCACCTACAACCCCGAGGCGACCGAGATCTGGCAGGAGGGCATTCGGCTTCCGGTCATGAAGCTGACAGAAGCCGGGGCTGTGCGCGACGACCTGTGGGAGCTGCTGCTGATCAACTCTCGGACGCCGGACCTGCTCGACGGCGACCTGCGGGCAATGATCGGCTCCACGCGCATCGGCGCGCAACGCGTGCTCGGCCTCGTCGCGGAACTCGGCGTGGAGGAGTACCTGTCCTACCTCGACGGCGTGCTGGCCCACGGCGAGTCGCGCATGCGCTCCGCCATCGCCGCGCTGCCCGACGGCACGTACCACGGCGAGGACCGAACCGACAATGACTGCTTCGGCCCGGCCGACATCGCCGTGCGGGTCCGCTTGAGCGTCGAGGGCGACGAGATGACGCTGGACTTCACGGGCACCGATCCGCAGATCGACGGCTTCAAGAACAGCTCGCTGGCAAACACGTACTCATCGGTCTACCTAGCCGTGTCGTCGTTCTTCGACACCTCGATTCCCCGCAACGAGGGCACCTACCGTCCGCTGACCATCATCGCGCCCCCCGGCAGCATCGTGAACGCGCTGCCTCCGGCGCCGATGACGATGAACACGGTCTACGTCGCCCACGAGATCGTGATCGCCGTGTGGCAGGCGCTGGCGCAGACCGACCCGCAACGGGCCTGCGCCGCATGGTCCAAGACCATGCACGGCCACGTGGCCGGCCGCCGGGACGACGGCACCACTTGGGTGATGTACCAGTGGCACGCCATGGGAACACCCGGCGCGACGGCCGAACGAGACGGCTTCGCGCAGATGGGCCACCTCATCTCCCTCGGAGGCCTCGACATGCCGAACCTGGAGTTTCACGAACAGATGTACCCTGTCCGGTATGTCCGCCATGAGCAACGCTGTGACAACGCCGGTCCGGGCCAGCGACGCGGCGGCACCGGCGTTCGCTACGAGGCCGACATTCTCGAACCCGCCATCTGGTCGTTCCGGGCAGAGGGCCTCGACACGCCGACCGGGCACGGCGTGCGCGGCGGCGGTACCGGCAGGGTCGGGCTGGAGTGGATCGTGCCAGTTGATGCCGACGCCGACGGGCCGAAGTTCGTCCCGCCCAAGTACGGCGTGAAACGGCTCGGCCCCGCGCGCATGATCGCCGAGACTCCGGGCGGCGGCGGCTGGGGCGATGCGTTCGCGAGGACTCCCGATGCTGTGCTGCGAGACGTCATGGACGAACTGGTCAGCATCGAGGGCGCTCGACGCGACTACGGCGTGGTGATCGCACGCGACGGGGAGTCGGTCGACGCTGAAGCAACCGCCAGACTTCGGGCGGCGAGTCGAGCCGGCACCAGAGCCTGAGCACGGCAGCCGACAGGGCCGACGCGACCGCAGGGAGCGCGGCGCTGTCCGTGTTGCGCGCCGCGTCGGACGGGCATTGGGCTACTGTCGGGGCTGGCGCCGAGCCGTCAGCGGCCAGGCCCGTCAATCTGCACACCAAACGGCATCGTGCACAGCGCTGCGCGAAATGCCGACAACGAAGGGGCAAGCGATGGCTGCATCGGGTTCGATACTGGGCAATCCTGTTCAGCGCAAGGAAGATCCTGGGCTGCTGACCGGCACGAATCGCTACGTCGACGATCTTGACGTCGACGCTGCGCGGATTGCGTTCGTGCGCTCATCAGAAGCGCATGCCGAGATCACTTCGATCGACACCGCTGAGGCAGCGTCCATGCCTGGCGTCTTGGCGGTCTACACGTCGCAGAACCTTGCCATGGATCCGTTCCAAGGCTTCCCCATGATGCCGCCGGACTTCAATCGGCCGCCGCTGGCGGCGGGCCGGGTTCGATTTGTCGGCGACATGGTGGCAGCGGTGGTGGCGCAGACGCAAGCACAAGCGAATGACGCTGCCGAGGCCGTCCACGTCGAGTACAGCCCGCTGCCTGTCGTCTCCGACTTCGAGAAGGCCGCAGATCCGGACTCGCCGGTCGTGTGGGACGGGCAAGCCTCCAACGTCTGCTTCCCGTTCGCCATTCCGGGTCCGGACGAAGCGACCGGCGAGCGGCCCGACGTCGATGCGCTCGCCGGCGCCGACCATGTCGTCAGCGAGCGCATCGTCACTCAGCGCCTCGCCGGCGCGCCTATGGAACCCAACGGATGCGTGGCCGTGCCCGGCGACGACGGCACTATGACGATGCACCTGTCGGTGCAGAACGCGCACTCTCAGCACGAAGCGCTCGCTCCTGCGCTCGGCTTGGCCCCCGATCAGCTGCGAGTCACCGCACCGTGGGTGGGCGGCGGATTCGGGCCCAAGGCTGCGGTGTACCCCGAGTACATCGTCGCCGGCAAGGCGGCCCAGGCGCTGGGTCGGGCGACCCGGTGGGTCGAGAGCCGATCGGAGAACATGGTCTCGATGGTGCAGGGCCGTGCCATGGTGATGAACGTCGAGCTGGGCGTGCGCAACGACGGAAGCATCGTGGGCATGAAGGCGAACGTGATTGCCGATGCCGGTGCCTACCCGATTATCGGCGCGATCCTGCCGATGCTGACGGGCATGCTCAGCCAGGCGGTGTACGACATTCCGCGCATCGACTTCACGTCGCAGACGGTCATCACCAACACCACTCCCATCGGTGCGTACCGCGGCGCCGGGCGCCCGGAGGCGACCCAGATGGTGGAGCGCATCCTGGACAAAGCGGCTGCCGCGATCGGCATGGACCCTGCCGAGATCCGGCGGAAAAACTACTTGGCGCCCGATGCCTTCCCGGCCACGCTGCAGACGGGCGTCACCTACGACTCCGGAGAGTACGAGCGGGCCTTGGACGCCGTGCTCGAAGCCTCCGGATACGCCGACCTGCGAGCCGAGCAACAGGCCCGGCGCTCTGCGGGCGACTCGAAGCTGCTGGGCATCGGCGTGTCGTCCTACGTGGAGATCACCGCGCCGGTGGGGCTGCACGTGGAGTACGGCAGCACCGAAGTACACGAGGACGGCACTGCCACGATCCGCGTCGGCACCTCCAGTCACGGCCAGGGCCACGACACCGCGTTCAGCCAGATTGTGGAGGGTGTGCTCGGCATCCCCATGGACCAGGTCACCCATGTCGATGCCGACACCGCAGCGGTGCCCTCGGGTGCGGGCACGCTCGGTTCGCGCTCGCTGCAGACAGCGGGCTCGGCCGTGTACGTGTCCAGCCAGGCTGTGCTGGAGAAAGGCAAGCAGCTTGCCGCCCACCTGCTGGAGGCATCGGCCGACGACATCGTGGTGGCCGAGGGCGGCTTGGCGGTCGCGGGCGTGCCCGCCAGCTCGGTGAGCTGGGCGGACCTCGCGAAGCTGGCCAACGACGACAGCGCCCGCCCGTCAGGCCTCGAAGCGGGCCTGATGGCCGAGGAGAACTTCGACGGCACCGATTCCACCTTCCCGTTCGGCTCCCATGTGGCGGTGGTCGAAGTCGACCGCGACACCGGAGAAGTGGAGCTGCTCCGACACGTGGCCGTGGACGATTGCGGGACCATCATGAACCCGCTGATCGTGAACGGGCAGCAGCACGGCGGCATCGCCCAAGGCGTCGCGCAGGCCCTGTACGAGCACGTCGAGTATGACGGCGACGGCCAGCCCCGCAACCCGAGTCTGGGCGACTACCTCGTGCCGTCGGCCGCTGAGCTGCCGAGCTTCGAGGTTTCCAACACCGAGACGGCGAGCCCGCGCAACCCGCTGGGCGCCAAGGGCATCGGCGAGTCGGGCACGATCGGATCCACGCCTGCGGTACACAACGCGGTGTGCGACGCGGTTGTTCACCTGGGCATCGACCACATCGACATGCCGTGCAGCCCGCAGAACGTCTGGCGCGCACTCCAGCGAGTCTGAACTCAGCGTCGCACCCGATTCACGGCGCTTGCCCACCGCGGCGACGCGAGACGGTGCCGGGTGTATCGCCTCGACGGGCAGTGCGCGCCGTGATGGCGTAGTCTCCGTTCGTCGCACACGACGTATTCGCACACATACTGCGGCCGGCCCCACGCACGGGTCCGGTGCGCTCTCAGAGGGGACACCAGATGCCGACAGACGCAGCAACCGACCCGGTCATCGTCGCAACCGCCCGCAGCCCGATCGGACGCGCGTTCAAGGGTTCGCTGACGCAGATGCGACCCGACGACATGACGGCGCAGATCGTGACGAAACTGCTCGACAAGGTGCCACAGGTGCCTCACGACGAGATCGAGGATCTGATGCTCGGCTGCGGCTCGCCCGGCGGCGAGGCCGGCTTCAACATCGCACGCGCCTCGGCCATCCTGGCGGGACTCGAAGAAGTGCCGGGCACCACCGTGAACCGCTACTGCTCGTCGTCGTTGCAGACCATCCGGATGGCGGCACATGCCATCCGTGCAGGCGAGGGCGATGCGTTCATCGCGGCCGGCGTGGAGTGCGTCAGTCGCTACGACAAGGGCAACTCCGACAGCCTGCCCGGCACGACCAACCCCAAGTTCAGCGCGCCCGGCGAGCGAACCAAGGTACGTGCCGAAGGCGGTCGCGGCGACTGGACGCCCCCGGCCGGCCTGCCCGACCTGTACATCGCGATGGGCCAGACGGCGGAGAACGTGGCCGAGCACAAGGGTGTGAGCCGCCAAGCGATGGACGAATACGGCGTCATGAGCCAGAACAAGGCAGAGGCGGCCATCGCTCGCGGCTTCTTCGAGCTGGACATCACCCCGCTGGAGCTTCCCGACGGCAGCGTCATCAGCGCAGACGACGGCCCGCGAGCAGGCGTCACCTACGATGCTGTCGCACAGCTGAAGCCCGCATTTCGTCCCGACGGCCGAGTGACGGCCGGCAACGCCTGCCCGTTGAACGACGGTGCCGCAGCAGTCATGGTGATGAGCTGCAAGCGAGCGCAAGAGCTGGGCATCACGCCGCTGGCGCGCATCGTCTCTTCCGCTGTGTCGGCGCTGAACCCCGAGATCATGGGCCTCGGCCCGATCGAGGCGTGCAAGAAGGCGCTGGCGCGGGCGGGCATGGAGATGAGCGACATCGACATGGTCGAGATCAACGAGGCCTTCGCCGCCCAGGTCATCCCGTCTGCTGAGGAGCTGGGCATCGACATGGTCGACCAGCTGAACCTGAACGGCGGGGCCATTGCGCTGGGCCACCCGTTCGGCATGACCGGTGCTCGCATCATGACCACGCTGCTGAACGGCCTCGCCGACCGCGACAAGACCTTCGGGCTCGAGTCCATGTGCGTCGGCGGCGGCCAAGGCATGGCGATGGTGGTGGAGCGGCTCAGCTAGCAGCTTCGCCGCAACGCTACTCTCGCCGGATGCCGCGTCACCCTGTGGTGCGCTGCTGGCTGACGCGTCGCTGCTCGATCCGTCGGTAACACTGGCTTGGTGAACGTGCCATCGCCCACGGTGCCGCAGTCCATTCAGATTGTCCCTTCCATCCTTCCGGCGGACTTCGCGCGCTTGGGCGACGAGTGCGCTGCGCTGGCCGAGGCGGGCGTGGACCGCATCCAGTGGGATGTCATGGACGGCGTCTTCGTGCCCAACCTGACCTTTGGTCCCGACGTCATCGCTGCATGTCGGCCGTACGCCGGCGTGATGTTCGAGGCGCATCTCATGGTCGTGAACCCGGACCCGATGCTGAGCGCGTACGTCGATGCCGGATGCGAGATGCTGATCGTTCACGCCGAGTCGGTCACCCACCTGCATCGGACGCTGAGCAGGGTTGCCGAGCTGGGTGCGCAGCCGGCTGTGGCCATCAATCCTGCGACGCCGGTCGAGTCCGTCGCACACGTGCTCGACCTCGTCGACATGGTGCTCGTCATGACGGTCAACCCGGGATTCGGCGGCCAGAGGTACCTCGCGACCATGGAACCCAAGATCGCCGAGCTGCGCAGACTGGTCAGCCAGAGCGACTCAACGGGTGCCTCCGGTGCGGGCATCGACATCGAAGTGGACGGCGGCATTTCGGCGGAGACCGTCGGCCCGGCCGTCGCGGCGGGCGCCAACGTCCTGGTATCGGGCAGTGCGCTGTACCGCTACGCCGAGGGACTTGCGCACGGAGTGGCGGACCTGCGCAGCAGTGCGGAGGCTGCACGCAGACCGTGACGGCCCCGGCAGCCCGCCGACGCCGGCTGCTGATCGTCGCATCGACCGCAGCCGTCGCCGTCGTGATGTACTTCACGCTGTGGCCAGACTCCGGGGGACCCTCGGTCGAGGAGTTCTGCGGCGAGTTCGCTCACTTGCTGGTCGTCGATCAGCTCAGCTTGGCCGTCAGCCCGAATGACGACGCCGCTGCACGCGACGCACTGGACCGCACAGCGCGCCAGTTTCGCGACGCCGCAGACGCATCCCCGACCGAGATTCGTCCCGATGTGCGGTTGCTGGCCGAGCTCACTGCTGCACTCTCCGAGGCAGTGGCCGCAACTGCCTCACGGGAGACGTTCGATCGTGCCGCAGCCCTGCTGGCGGCGCAGGACCCGTTCCTCGAGACCCAAGACGCCGCCGCTCAGCGGGTGGTGGACTACGTCACTCGCAACTGTGTGTCAGCGCCCGGCTGATGCCGGCGCACCAGCATCCACGACCCTGCTCGCGCCAGACCGTGCTTACCAAAGTCTGTGCTTCCCAAAGGCTGTGTCCGCCAAAGACCGGGCTCGCCAACGGCTGGGCTGCGTTCGTTCAGATCATCTCGCCGCGCTTGACGATCACGTGATCGCACAAGCCGTAGGCCTTGGCCTCTTCTGCGGTGAACCAACGGTCCCGTTCCGAATCGAGCAGGATCTGCTCGACGTCCTGTCCGCTGTGCAGTGCAGTGCGCTCGGCCATCAGCCGCTTGATGTAGGCCATCTGCTCGGCTTGGATGGCGATGTCGGAGGCTTGCCCCTGCACGCCGCCCGATGGCTGATGCATCATCACCCGTGCGTGGGGCAGGCAATAGCGCTTGCCCGGCGCTCCCGCGGTCAGCAAGAACTGGCCCATCGAGGCGCCCAGACCCAAGCAGACGGTGGCCACATCGCATGCCACGAACTGCATCGTGTCGTAGATGGCCATGCCAGCGGTGACAGATCCCCCCGGGCTGTTGATGTACAGCGAGATCTCGCGGCCCCGATCCTGACCTTCGAGGTACAGCATCTGCGCGCACACGACATTGGCGAGCTGGTCGTCCACCTCGTCGCCCAAGAACACGATGCGGTCGTCCAGCAGTCGATTCGAGATCTGGGTCCAGCCCGAGACGCCGCTCGCATCGAAGGATCTGCCCGCAGCCGGGCCCGGCTGCGGGCCTAGCTGCGGGTTGGACGACAGCTCGCTCATGTGCCGCAGGCTACCGAGGTGGTCTTCGTGCTCAGCCGCAGTGCTGAGTTAGCTGCGCCGCAAGCCGACGCAGCGCACGAGCACGGTGGCTGATGCGGTTCTTCTGCTCGCGTGACAGCTGCGCGAAGGTGAGCGGTGCCGCCTCGTCGGGCACGAAGACCGGGTCGTATCCGAACCCGCCGTGTCCGCGCGGCGCCAATGCGATGGTTCCCTCGACGACGCCATGTGCGACCAGCTCGCTGCGTTCGTCCAACGCCGCAGCGACCACGGTCCGAAAGCGCGCTGTGCGTCGCGGCGGCGGCACCTGAACCAGTGCGGCCATGAGCTTCGCCACATTGGCAGCCGAATCGGCTTCGGGCCCCGCATAACGGGCGCTGTACACGCCAGGCGCACCGTCCAGCGTGTCTACTTCGAGTCCGGTGTCGTCGGCCAGAGTCGGCTCGCCGGCGACTGCGTACACGGCCCTCGCCTTGATCAGCGCATTGTCGACGAGCGTTGCGCCGTCCTCGACGACCTCCCCGAGTTCTGGCGGTCGCGGCAGGATCTGGACCTCGGGCATCGCCTCGCGCAGCACTGCCGCGATCTCGACGGCCTTGTGCGGATTGGCCGAAGCCATCACGAGCCGCGTGATGCACCCCATATCGCGATGAGGCAGGCCCTGGGCTCGGTCGCCTGAGTGATCCAAGGCCTGCATACTCCAACTATTGGGCGCCTTGCGGCCAAGTGGACGGCCGGGTGGACGAGTCGCGTCACGTCGGCGGCGGCGTAGCCAGCGCCGCCCGCTGAAGTCGGACAATCTCGCTGATGCCAGATCGCGCGAGGCTCAACAGTGCGTGGAGCTGCGCATCGTCGAACGGATCGCCCTCGGCGGTGCCTTGCACCTCCACGAAGCGTCCGGCGCCTGTCATGACGACGTTCATGTCCACCGCTGCTTGCGAGTCCTCCTCGTACGGCAGGTCCAGACGGGCTTCGTCGTCCACGATCCCCACCGAGATGGCGGCGCACTCGTCGAGGAGCGGATGACGGCCGATGGCGCCGCCGGCGACCAGACGGCTGCACGCGTCGTGCAGCGCGATGTATCCGCCGCAGATCGATGCCGTGCGCGTTCCGCCGTCGGCCTGCAGCACATCGCAGTCCACGGTGACCTCCCGCTCGCCGAGCACCGCCATGTCGCACACCGCGCGCAATGACCGACCGATCAAGCGCTCGATCTCCAAGGTGCGGCCCTTCTGCTTGCCGCGCTTGGCCTCGCGCCCGACGCGTTCGCCGCTTGCGCCGGGCAGCATCGAGTACTCCGCGGTCACCCATCCAAAGCCGCGGCCACGCATCCACCGGGGCACCGCGTCGTCCACCGAGACGGTACACAACACCCTGGTCCGCCCGAACGAGACGAGCACCGAACCCGGCGTCTGGTCGGTGAAATCACGCTCGAAGGTGACCGGCCGCAGCTCATCGGGCATCCGGCCGTCTGGGCGGCTCACCGACGGGCCGCCAACATCACCGCGAGCACCCTCAGTGCGCTCGACGGGGCCTGAGTATCCCGATCAGCCGGCGCGCCCGTCACAGAGTTCACGCCCAGAACGTCGCGCCGGTGCGTGCGACGGCAACATCGTGCATGAACACCTCGCCCGCCTCAGTGAGATGGTCCTGCGGATCCGAGCCAGGCGGCACGTGGGTCACTACGAGCTGCCGGGCGCCGACGTCGTTGGCGTCTGCGGCCAGCCATGCAGCACTGACGTGGGGCACGTCGGGACGGTCAGTGGCGTGCAGCAGCGTCCCCTCGCCCACCACGAGGTCCGGTGATGACCGTCCGACGTCGCGGCTGAGGGCGGAGAGCGCCCAGCCGCGGCCGGTGTCAGAGGTGTAGACGATGGACTTGCCGCCGCACTCGAAGCGCATCGCCAGCGTCTCCACTGGGTGGTCGGTGCGGGAGAACAACACGTCGATGTCGCCGATGCGCGCATGGGAAGAGTCCTTCACCAACTCCCAGCAGAAGAGATCCGAGCTGTCGCCGTATGCGTCGGTCACTAGGCGCACACCCTCGGTGGCGAGCACCCGCAGCTGCTCGATGCCGATGTACCACTTCGCGGCGTTGTAGATCACGGGCAGCTCAGCGCAGTGATCTGGGTGGTGATGACTCACCAGCAGCGCGTCCACCTCCACCAGCGGCACATGGCATTGCAGATTGGCGAAGGTGCCGGGACCGCAGTCCACCCACAAGGTGGTCGTTGTGCTGCGCACGAGGTAGCCGCTGCACGACTCGCCGGCGGCGGCATAGCTGCCCGAACAGCCCAACACCGTGACGGAGAGCTGACTCACGACGGCCGATACTACGCACGCAGGCGACGCATCTCACCCAGGGCGTGTCACTGCCCGCGGCACTTCCGCCGACAGCGCACCGGCATCGCGCGCCCACAGCCTGACGCGGCCTCACGCGAACCTGCAGCTAGAAGTAGATGACGTTCTCCGCATGCGCGACGGCGTCTTCGAGGTCGGCAGTCCAAGCCCCGACCGACAGGTACTTCCAGCCGTGGTCGCAGACGACGAACACGATGGCGCCTTCGTCGATGCGGTCGGCAGCCTTGCGGGCCCCGGCCAGCGCCGCACCGCCGGAGATGCCGGAGAACACGCCCTGGGCGGTCAGCATCCGAGTCGCTTCGATCGACTCGCGCGGACGGACGATCATCTTGCGGTCGAGCAGTTCGACGCCTCCCCAAGCTTCGAAGATGGGGGGAACGTAGCCGTCGTCCAAGCTGCGCAGGCCTTCGACCTGCTCACCAGCTGGAGGCTCGACGGCCCACACCTGCACACCGGGCGCATGCTCTTTCAAGTACCGGCCGACGCCCAGCAGCGTCCCGCTGGTGCCCAGTCCGGCAACGAAGTGTGTGACGTCGGGCACGTCGGCCAAGATCTCCGGTCCGGTGGTGCAGTAATGCATCTGCGGATTGGCCTCGTTGCCGTACTGGTAGAGCATCGTCCAGTCGGGGTTCGCTCGGGCCAGCTCTGTTGCGAGCCGAACCGCGCCGTTGGAACCCTGCTCGGGCGGACTGGCGATGATCTCGGCCCCGTAGATCTCCAGCATCTGGCGCCGCTCAGCGGTGACATTGCCCGGCAGCACGATCTTGATGCGGTAGCCGCGGCGCAGCCCGAGCATGGCCAAGGCGATGCCGGTATTGCCGGACGACGGCTCGAGAATCACCGAACCCGGCCTGAGTCGGCCCTCGGCCTCGGCGCGGTCGAGCATCGCCAGCGCTACTCGATCCTTCACCGAGCCCGTCGGGTTCTGGCCCTCCAGCTTGGCGTACATCCTGACCGCAGGGTTCGGACTGAGGGCGGTCACATCGAGCGTGGGCGTTGCGCCGATCAGCTCGTCGATGCAGCGATAGACGGCCACGCGCCAGTGCGCTCAGCTGTGGCGACCGTCGGGGAGCACCGCGTCAGCCACCCGCTACTGCCGGCAGAATGGACACCTCGTCGCCGTCAGTCAGCACGGTCTCCATCTGGGAGAGGTAGCGCACGTCCTCGTCGTTGACGTAGACGTTGACGAAGCGGTGGAGGCTGCCGTCCTCGGCCAGCAGGTTGGGAGCGATGCCGGGGTACTCGCCGACCAGCCACGTCACGGCCTCGGCCACCGTGCCGGCTTGGGCGACTACCTGCGACTGGCCATTGGCGTGCGGGCGCAGGACGGTGGGCAAGCGGACGGTGACGGTCATCGTGTGCTCCAAGTTCGGAGGTGCTGGTCGGGGTCAGTCGAGCCGGCTCGGGTGGTGCTGAGCGGCCTGCACAGGATCTCGCTCGGCTAGCTGCACCGCGTCAGTTTCCCGACTCGGTCAATTCCCGACTCGTTGGATCAAGATTCTAGGGTCGGCATCGCTGGTCACCACCGCGTCCGCGACTGTGCCTGCGTCAGCAGCCCAAGTCGCGTGCAGATCAGCCGTACCCTCGCGCCGATGGCGAGAGACCGCAATGTCGTGGCATCGAACCGTCGGGCGCGACGCAACTACGAAGTGCTGGACACCTTCGAATGCGGCATGGTGCTGCGCGGCTCGGAGGTGAAGTCGCTGCGAGCGGGCGGCGCGCAGATGCGAGACGCGTATGCGCGAGTGCGCGACAACGAAATGTGGCTGATGGGCCTGCACATCGCCCCGTGGATTCACGCGTCGCCGAATCTGGGCCACGACGTCGGGCGTCCGCGCAAGCTGCTCATGCATCGTGCCGAGATCAATCGGCTGAGGGCCCGGACAGAGCAGGACCGGCTGCAGCTCATTCCACTCGACATCTACTTCTGTGACGGTCGAGCGAAGCTGGAGCTGGCGCTCGCCCGTGGCCGCCGTCTGTACGACAAGCGACAGGCGATCCGCAAACGCGAATCGGACCGTGACGCGCGCCGAGCGCTGCGCGATCGCTCCGCGTAACGGCGCCGAAGGCCGGCTCAGGCGAAGGCCGCGGCTGCAATCTGAGCGACTGCGTCCGGCCGGTCGAAGTCCGCCAAATGGCCGGCGTCGTCGAGCACATGTGTGTCTGCGACGTTCGGCAGCGCTTCGGCCCAGCGCTCTAGGTAGGACGACGGAATGATCCGGTCCTTGGCACCGTGAACCAGTGTGACCCGATTGGCGACCCGATGCAGCCTGTCCGCCAGTCCCCACTCCGGCAGCGGCCAGATGAGCTGTGCTGCTGCGGTCCGTGTGAGGTAACGGTGGACACCGTGCTCCACCACCATGTCCGCCGGCAGGTCTGCGGGGTCGTCGAAGAACGCCGCCGTAGCGCCAGGATCTTCGGTCAGCATTGCCCGTTGCACGCTCAGCGTCGTGCCGAACGGGTCCGCCACCGGATCGCTGTCTTCCCAGAGGCCAAACGGCGCCACGAGCACCATGTCACCGAACGCTGCGGGCCGCACTGCCGCCAGTTCGAGCGCCAGCATTGCACCCACGCTGGATGCCACCAGCGGCGCTCCCGCGAGTCCTGCCACGTCGGCGACCTCGCTGGTCGCGACGATCCAGTCGTGCAGCGTTCGCAGCCCGTCCGGCTCGCTCGAGCCCGTGAACCCCGGCAGGCTCGGCGCAACGACGCGGCGGCCGGTCGCGGCCAGGGCCTGCAGCACTGCGTGCGCACCGGGGTTGCCGAGCATCCCGTGCAGGTAGCCGACCTTGGGACCCTCGCCGAGCTCGACGATGCCTATGTGCCCGTGCCGAAATGGCAGCGTGGCCGGTGCGAAGCTGCTCGCAGGCGGCGAGCCGGCCGCTGCTGAGCCGTCGCTCACCGAGCACTGCCGGCAAGCGGCACGAGCTGGTGTTCGGGCTTCGGCCACCAGTGGTCTTCGTACTCGTCCTCGAACAGCGTCGCGACTTCGGGCATCACCTTGGTGGCGTACATCTCGGTGTTCATCTTCGCCAGCCCCGGATCCATATTGCCGAAGTGGGAGAACACCATCAGGTGGCCGACGTTCATCGTGGTAGCCAGCTCATGCACTTGTTCGGCGACTTGAGTGGGGTTGCCCAAGATGATGTAGCCCTTGTCCACCATCGCCTCGAAGGTGAGCTTCTTCGAGCCATACGACGGCTGAGCGCCTCCGGATCGGGCAGTCCCGGCTGCGTTGGCCTCCCGCCGGGCAGTGGCCTCGCGCGCGGCACGCTCGACCATGCCTTCGACTCCGGCCCGCACGGTGTTGGGCGTCTTGTAGCCAGGCGGATCGGCATAGCCGGCATACACGTGCAAACAGGTGTTGAAGAAGTACTCGGCCGGCTCGCGGTACAGATCCCACGCCTCGGCCTCGGTGTCTGCCACCGCAATGAACTGGGCGAAGCCGCCCTGAAACGGGTTGGCCTCCTTGCCGAGTTCTTGGACCTTCTTCCAGAAGCCCTGCATGGTGCGCAATCCTGCCTTGTAGCCGAAGTAGCTCAGGTAGCAGTACACCAAGTCCTCCGCAGCGCACCAGTCCCACGTGTCCACCGACCCGCCGCCCGGAATCCAGACGGGCGGGTGGGGTTGCTGCACCGGCCGAGGCCAGACATTGACGTAGCGAAGCTTGTTGTAGTTGCCGTTGAAGCTGAACACTTCGTCCGATGTCCATGCGCGGCGGATGAGATCCACCCCCTCGTGGTACCGCTCGCGCAGCGTTGCCGGGTTCTGCCCGTAGGCGTAGATGGTGTCCATCGGCGAGCCCACCGGGAAGCCCGCGATCATGCGCCCGCCGGTGATGCCGTCCAGCATCGCGATCTCCTCGGCTACCCGCAGCGGCGGGTTGTACAGCGCTACCGAGTCGCCCAGCACCACAATGTTGGTGTCCGGACAGTTGCGTGACAACGCTGCCGCGATGATGTTGGGGCTCGGCATCAGTCCGTAGCCGTTGGCATGGTGCTCGTTGATGCCGACGGCGTCGAATCCGCATGCGGCCGCGAATTCGAGCTGGTCGAGATAGGTGTTGTAGGTGCGATGGCCCACGACGGGGTCGTAGAGCTGGGGATCGATGTCGACCCAGACCGATCGGTGCCGCTCGGGGAAGTCCGGCGGCAGCTCCGGGTAGGGCATCAGATGGAAGAAGATGGACTTCACGACAGGCTCCTTGCCGGATTGCTCAGCCCTGCTGGATGGCTCAGCCCCAGTCGCGGCCCACCAGCGAGACGTCGTCGGGGTTGAAGAACCCCGGGATCGTCCAGCCGTCGAGGTCGTACTCGGCCATGCACTGCTCCGCGAAGCCCTCGAGCGCCTGGGTCATGGAACCCATGCCGGGAATCTCTGTGTCGGCAACATGCAGGTTCTCATAACGGATCTGCTCGTTGTTGCCTGCGTAGTTTCGCTCGTACAGCTCGTGGCGGCCGCCGAACTCGCTGCCCATGGCATCCCACAGCAGCTTCATGATCTTGACCCGCTCGAGCGCCGGAATGCCGTTGGAGCCTCGCACGTACCGCTCGAGGTACGGGCGAATCTCGTCGGACTTGAAGTCGTTCGCGTTCGAGTTGACGTAGATCAGCCCGGAACCGACCACGGATTCCACGATGTCCTTGATGCGCGGGTAAAGCACCGGGGTGAAGGTGCGATAGGCCATGCCATACAGCAGCGACGGCTGCACAGCGCCGTTCTCCCACGGGTCGGGACTCTTGGCCATCGCGTCGCTCAGGCCCCACATCAGGTTACGGATGGCGATCACCTCGCCCAAGTTGGCCTGCACGCCGCGGAAGTCGCGCGTGCCGGTCGCCCGCAGCGCCTTGGACAACAACCCGGCGATGAAGTCCAGCTTCACGCACAGCCGGGCGAGTCCGTGGAAGGTGAATCGGGGGATGAAGCCCGAAGCTGGGAAGAAGTTGTTGGCGTTCTCGAGGTCGCCGTAGAGAAACACGTTCTCCCACGGGATCAGCACCTCGTCGAACACCAGGATGGAGTCGTTCTCGTCGAGCCGGCTCGACAGCGGATAGTCGAACACGCTGCCGGTAGCGGCGGCCTGCAGCTCGTAGGAGTTGCGGCAGATGAGCTTGACGCCTTCGACATCCATCGGGGTCGTGCAGACGATGGCGAAGGACGGGTCTTGCAGCGGAACGGGTCCGAAGTGGGCGATGAAGTTGTAGTGCGTCAGCGCCGAACCGGTGGCAACCACCTTCGCGCCCGACACGATCAGCCCGTTGTCGGTCTCGCGCTCCACATGCATGCAGACGTCGCCGGCCTGGTCGGCACCGAGATGCCGGTCGACCGGCGGATGGACGATGGCGTGGTTCCAGTACGACACTTCCTCCTGGCTGCGGCGATACCAGTACTGGGCGTTGTCGCGGTAGTCGCCGTAGAACTCGGGGAAGGCGCCGAGCGTTCCCAGGAACGATGCCTTGTAGTCGGGGCTGCGGCCCATCCATCCATAGGTCAAGCGCTGCCAGCCGGCAATGGCGTCACGTGCGCCGACGAGGTCCTCGGCGCTGCGGGGCACCCGGAAGAACTTGTGTGTCTTGCCGCCGGACCCGGTGTCGGTGTCGCACATCAGCACGTCCTGCTGGGCCGGATCGTGCAGTGCGTCGTACAGCCGAGCGATGGACCGCACGCTGTTGCGAAATGCGGGATGCGTCGTGACGTCGAGCACCTTCTCGCCCTGGAAGTAGACGGTGCGCCCGTCGCGCAGGCTCTCGATGTACTCCTCGCCGGTCATCGGCGACCAGGTTTCGACGGCTTGGCTCGTGGATGTATCACTCATGGGTACTGCCCCCGTTCCCCTCGACGCTCAATCCGCTCGGTCTTCGAGCGCCTCAGACACTAACGCAGAACGGCGTCCCGGACCCGCTCAGGGGATGAGCAGGACCTTGCCGGTCGTGGAGCGGCCTTGCAGCGCCTCGTGCGCGCTGCGCGCATCGGCCAGCGGGAATCGCGCGCCAATACGCACGTCGAGGTCGCCGGCGGCGAGCCATGCGAACAGATCCTCGGCGCGACGTTCGAACTCGTCACGCGTCGCCGTGTGGTCAGCCAGCGTCGGACGCGTCAGGAACAGCGACCCGCCCGTGGACAGTCGCAGCGGCGCCAGCGGCGGCACTGGGCCCGACGCATTGCCGAAGGTGGCCATCATGCCGCGTGGCCGAAGCACTTCCAGGCCGCGATCGAAGGTGTCGGCACCGACACCGTCGTAGATCACATCAAGCGGGCGAGCGCCTGCGATCCGCTCGACCGCGTCGCCGAAGTCCTCCTCGCGGTAGTTGATGACGTGATCCGCTCCGGCGGCGGCGGCCAGCTCGCCCTTTTCCGCCGTGCCGACGGTGGTGAACACTTCCGCACCGCGCATCTTGGCGATCTGGATGAGCAGGAGCCCTACTCCGCCGGCGCCGGCGTGGATGAGGCAGCGATGCCCCGGCTCGAGCGGAAACGTAGAGCATGCCAAGAAGTGCGCCGTCAAGCCCTGCAGCATCACTGCGGCGCCCAGATCGGAGCTGACGCCGTCCGGCAAGCGAACAGCGTTGCGCGCTGCTACTACGACACGCTCGGCGTATGACCCGAGGTTCGAGGTCCACGCAACCTCGTCGCCGACGGCGAACCCGTCCACCTCGGCACCTACCTCGACGACCACGCCGGCACCCTCCACGCCCACGACAAACGGCAGCGGCACGGGGTACAGACCGCTGCGATGGTAGGTGTCGATGTAATTGACGCCTGCTGCGGCGAGCTCCACGACCAGCGTTCCCACGCCGGCGACCGGGTCATCGACCTCGGTCCATGCGAGCGCTTCGGTCCCGCCGGGCTCGGCTACTTGGATGGCGTGCATGGATGTCCCTTCGCGCTCGCGCAAAGTCGGCGCGCCGCCGGTCGCTGGGTGCCCAGCGCTCCCGTTCGGGGCTCGCAGGCGGAACTCAGCGTCGGTCGAAGTTCGTCTCGTAGTCGGTGGTGTCGACCAGCAGATCCTCTTCGGGCAGCACGTTCGCGTAGTTCAGCGCGCCGTTGATGTCGTGATCCCAGACTTCGGCAGGCAGCTCGTAGAGCACCTCGACGCCGTACCCGTTGGGATCGTTGATGTACACGCTGTGCGTCATGCCATGGTCGACGCGCAGGTTCATCTTGACGCCGCTGTCCTTGAGGAACTGCACCTGCTCGAGCCACGACTCGCGGTCCGGGTAGGTGATGGCGATGTGGTTCACGGCGCAGGCGCCCGAGAACATGTCCCACTGCTCGGGTGGCGCCGGCAGCTGGGGCATCTCCACGAGTGCGACATCGTGGTGGTTCACGTCGTCGATGACGCCGCTGTAGAACTGCATCTTGTAGGGAGGAACCTCATAGCGCTCAGCGTCCAGCGCGCCTACTTGCTTGAAGCCCAGCAGGTCGCTCCAGAAATGATGCGATTCCTCCATGTTGCGAACGTTGAGCACGAGGTGGTTGACGCCCCGGGGCGTCACCGCCGTCGTGCGCTTGGCGATGGTGTCGGTCATGGGTTACCTCTGTGGCTTGCGTTGCCGACGACGGTGTCGGCACGGTCTGCAGCTAGTGCAGGTTGCTACTGGAACGGGTTGGAGCTGGTGCCGAGCCGATCCTGCTCCTCGGTACCTGCCCCCGGAGGTACTTGGTGGCACCTGCCACGGTCCTGCCGCCGAGCATAGTCGAAGCGCCTGCAGTACTGCAGGGCTCGACGTCGCCCGCTGAGCGGCCGCTTGTGGCTCAGAGTGCTGCGAGCCTCGGCATGATCTCGGCTGCCATCCACTCCGGCACCGTGTCGTCCTCATGGCAGAAGTGCTCGAACACCACCTCGTCGAGGCCTAGGTCGCGCAGTTGGCCGCAGTGGTCCACGAGTTGTTCGACAGATCCCTGCCAAGGGCCGTGCCCCGCGGCGATCGCGTCGTCGAGACTGATGCCCGAGCCCTCCGGTGCCATCATGTCCAAGAAGCGCTGCAGCACGAGGCGCTCGTGGTGGTCGTCGGGACCGATGGCTGCGAAGATGAGCATCGACTTGCGGATGGCGGCCGGATCGCGGCCGACGTCCTCGCAGTGGCCAGCCAGCGCCTCGTTCGCCGCGCGGTAGGCCGCCACGTCGAGCGGGGTGGTGTTCCATTCGTGCGCGTGCTGGGCCACAATACGCAGTGTCCGGCGCGGGCCGCTGCCCCCGATGAGGATCGGCGGCCTGCCGGGGGGCGGGTGCGGCTTGGAGTCCGTCCCGCTGATGCGGTAGTAACTGCCGTCGAAGCGGCCCGATGCGGAGTACCACAGCTCCTTCATCAGCGCTAGCGCCTCTTCGAGCCGGTCGTAGCGTTCGGTGCCGGCCGGAAAGTCGATGCCGTAGACGGCGTGCTCGTCGGGGTACCAGCCGGCACCGAGTCCCAGCACGAATCGGCCGGGCGCCAGCGACTCCAGCTGCTGCGCCATCCGACCTACGTTCACCGGCTCGCGGAAGGTGATCGGCGTGACCAACGGGCCGAAGCGGAGGCGCTCGGTCTCGGCTGCCGCCATCACGAACGACAGGTAGACGTCGATGGCGTCCTTCTGCTTGCCGTTGAAGTAGTGGTCGGAGCGATACAGCGAGTCGAACTCGAGCCGTTCGACGAGCCGGCAGATGTGTCGCCAGCGCTCCCAGCTCAGCGGTGTGGCTTCCCCGATGATGATGCCGACGTCCATGGCGCAATCCCAGCAGTCTGCAGCAACTGCAGAGTAACCCGAGTTCACTCCACGGTGTTCACTTCACGATGTTCACTTCTCCGGGCGCCGCGGACGACGAACCGCGAACACAACAAGGGGGGCCCACGACGCCATGGCTGCTGGCACGGAAACTGCTGAAACTGACGCTGCTGACCGGGGGACGGCTGAGGCCGGAGACATCGCTGCGAGCCGCGTACTGACGCTCGCGGGTGCTCGCAAAGCCCTCGATGCCGCATTGGACAAGGCCGAGGCCATGGGCAGGCGCTTTTGCATCGCAGTGACAGATGCCTCGGGCGAGGCCATCGCCACCGCTCGCATGGACGGTGCCCCTCGCCTGTCCGCCGGCATCGCACTCAACAAGGCCTTCACGGTGGCCGGCTTCGCAGGCATGCCGACCGGCGACTGGTGGGACCTCATCAAGGACGAGCCCGCGTTGGTTCACGGCATCACCCACACGCCACGCCTGATCGTGTTCGGCGGCGGCATCGGCATCTTCGTCGACGGTGCCTTGGTGGGTGCTGTCGGCGTCTCGGGAGGCTCAGCCGAGGAAGACGCCCAAGTCGCTCAAGCAGGCGCAGCCGCTCTCGCCGCCTCATCGCGTTAGCCGGCCCGCTGGTTAGCCGGCCGACTGGGTCTCCCGCCTAGCCGCGTCGTCGCCTGACCGGTCTACGGCGAGGCATCAGCGCTGTCGCTGGGCCAGCCACGCCTCGAACTCCGGGCGTCGGTCCTTGGCGATGGGGAATGTGCCCATTGAGCTTTCCCCCGCAGCAACCCGCTCGATGGCCCACTCTTCCTCGATTTCCTGGGTGTACGCATCGTCCGCGACTTCGGCGGCCAGCAGCGCCGGGATGACCACCGCCCCCTCGCCGTCGCCCACGATGATGTCCCCCGGCAGCACCGTCACGCCCGCGCAGGCAATCGGCACTTGATGCTCCAGCGGCGTGTGCAGCCTGCCGAGGGTCGCCGCATGAGACGACAGGTGGTAGACGGGCAAGCCGACATCGGCCACCGCCGGTGTGTCGCGCAGCGCGCCGTCGGTGACGAAGCCCGACGCACCGAGGTGCTTGATGCGCATCGTGAAGATGTCGCCGATCGTGCCAGCGTGCGGCTCGCCTCGGGCTTCCACGATCAGCACTTCTTCGGGTTCGATGGACTCCACGGCCTGTCGTTGCGCGTTGGGTCCTTGAAGTCGGCGCTCGAAGTCCTCGCGCTTGGGCACGAAACGCAGCGTGTGCGCGTAGCCGAGCATGCGTTGGCCGTCGTTCAGCGGCCGCAGCCCACCCAGGAAGCTGTTCTGCATGCCACGCCGCTGCATCTGGCCGGCGAGTGTCGCTGTGGACACCGCGTTCAGCTTCATTCGCATGTCGTCGGTGAGCAGTGCTGGACGATGTTGCGCTGCGGCCATCGGACTCCCCTTGCCGTCACGGTCTGAAGGCACTCGATCTGAAGGCACTCGATTCGCGAAGCCCCGCTCGGAGTGCCCGCCATCCGGTCGTGTTGATGCGGCGCGAGACGTTGCTGAATCTGCGCCGGCTGCAATGTAGTAGGCACACCGTCCGGGCGCACACGGCCGAGCCCGCCGAGCGGGTTCGCAGCGCAGTACCGGTCGCGCGGGCGGGGTTATCATCTGCACCGACCAAGTCGTGGCATTCGCCCGACAGGGGCGCGGCTCGTCACAGTCGTGAGCAACGTGCAGCACTCGACCGCGAGTGCAGCGCTCAGGGAGGGGAACCATGAACCGCAGACCAACGCACCGAAGGCTGGCAGCCGTCGCCTTCGTCGTCGTGCTCGCGGCTGCTGCTTGCGGCGGCGACAGCGAGAGCAGCATCGAGGAGACGCAGGCGCCGGCCGCGACCACCCAAGCGGCTGCCCAAACGACCGAAGGCGCCGCCGGCGACACCATGAGCGACCACACGCCCATGGATCAAGCCGGCGACTTCTGCGGCTTGGGCACTGGCGAGCCGGCGACGGGCGAGCCGATCGTGATCGGCAACGTCACCACCTCGATCCCCGGCATCGACTTCTCGAGCGGCCCACTGATGATGCAGGCCTACTTCGAGTGCGTGAACGCCAACGGCGGCATTCACGGCCGGCCGCTGGAGATGGTGTGGGAAAATGACAACGGCATCCCTGACGATGCGGCGGCTGCGGCCCGCAAGCTGATCGAGACAGATCAGCTCGTGGCCATCGGCGGCGGCTTCTCGATCCTGGACTGCGCGGTGAACGCCGCCTATTACGAGGAGCAGGGCTACAACGTGGTGCTGGCCGGCGTTCCCGCGGAGTGCTTCAGCTCGCCGAACATCGCGGCGACCAACATGGGTCCGGCCTACTCGCTGCTGGGTGCCGCGCAGGCGGTGATTGCCAAGGGCCCCGTCAACAAGGTCGTGACCTCCACGGGCGTCTCGCCCGCCGCCGAGTACGGCAACTCGCTCGCAGGAATCTTCATCGAGCAGTCCGGACTCGAATGGGAAGACGTCCAGTACGAGCTGCCGATTGCGGACGCCACGACGGTCGCGCTCGACCTCGTGAACCGGGCCGGCGACGGCGGCGGCGTCCTGCTCAACTACACACCGCCCGAAGGTCTCAAGATTCTCAAGGCCGCCGAGGAGCAGGGTCTGATCGACCGGGTGATCTGGGGCTCGTCAACGCCGCTGAACGACAGTTCGGTGGCGGTCGCGCTCGGCGAGGCATGGAAGGGCAAAGTCAACGTCAACGCCGAGTTCAGCCTGCTCGACGACCCCCGGCCCGACATCGAGCTGTACCGGCAGGTGACTGCGGACTACAACCCGGACCCGACGCTGGGCAGCTTCCAGCAGATGGGCTTCGTCGCCGGGCGCATCATCGTGCATGCGCTGCTAGGCATGGACCCAGCCGATCTCGACGACCCCGTCGCAGTGAACGCCGCCATCGGCGCGGTGAAGAACTTCCAGTCCGATCACCTGTGCAAGCCGTGGTACTTCGGCGGGCTGCCGCTCGGCAACGTGCCGAACAACTGGGACTACAACGTGGTGCCCGATGGTGTGGACCGGATGGTCGACGACAGCGGCTGTTTCGAGATCGCCGCCATCGAGCCCATCCTGGTTGCCGTGCGCGAGGCCGAGGCGGCAGGCGGCCTCACGTCCGAGGAACCGAACAACTGGACGGGCGGACTGCGCAAGATCAACTGATCGCAACAGCTCGCCACCCGATTCGGGACGTCACGATCGCTGCGGATGCCTGACAGTTCCATCCTGCTGCCATTCCTGATTCAGGGTTTGGCATTCGGAGCAATGTACGCGGTGACAGGCACGAGCATCGTCGTCCTCTATCGCACTACCGGCGTGGTCAACTTGGCGTTCGGCGCCATCGGCTCGATGGGCGTCCACCTCGTGTGGTCGCTGATGGGCGGCTCGATCATCTTGCCGGAACCGCGTGTCTCAGGGTTCGGCATTGTGCTGTATCCGACACTCGTGGCCGTTTGCGGGCTCATGTTCCTGTTCTACGGACGCGTGTTCGCGCCCTTGCTGGACAAGCGCGACCCATTGGCAAAATCGCTCGGGACCGTGGCGTTGGCGCTGTTCTTGATGGGGATCATGAAGGAGCGCTGGGATACGTCGAAACCGCGCTCGCTGCACTTTCCCAAGTCCACCTTCAGCGTGGGCGGCACGGTCGTGTCCACCAATCAGATTCTGGCGCTGGCGTTCGCGCTCGTCGTGGTGATCGGCGTCGGCATGTATCTGAGACATACCGACACCGGCACCGCCATGCGGGCGATTGCCAACAATCGGGAGACCTCCGCACTGCTGGGCGTTCCGGTGCGCAGAGTCGAGGCGGTCGCCTGGTTCGGGGCCGGCCTGCTGTGCGGCTGCGTGTTCTTGCTGCTTCCGTCGCTGTTCAAGAGCATGGACCAAGCCACGCTCACCTGGTTCGTGATTCCGGCGCTCGCCGGTGCCATCGTGGGTCAGCTCCGGTCGCTGTGGATCACCTTCGGCGCCAGCCTGCTCATCGGCGTCGTCGAATCGCTGCTGACGCCGTTCAGCGGAAACCTGAAGTTCATGTCGGAGCTTCGGCGGCTGACACCGGTGGTGTTCGCAGTGGTGGCCATCTTGTGGATCGCGCGGCGTCGCACCGTGGTGCTCGCCGGCCGGGAGATGTCGTGACCACCGGCCGAGCGGCACTGCAGCGTTTCCTCCAGCCAGTGGCCGCAGGTGCGCTGTTGCTGTTCGCGCTGTTCGCCATGCCGTCGATCTTCGACGCCACGTGGATCTTCAACTTCACGCAGATGGCGATCTACTCCATGGTGGCCGCCAGCGTCGGCATGCTCTACGGACGGGTTGGCCTGGTGTCGCTGGGCCAAGTCGCGCCCTACGGCATCGGCGCATGGGTGACCATCCGGCTGGCCTTCGCCACCGATCTCCCCTACCCGCTGCTGCTGGTCATCGGCGGTGGCGCGGCCGCAGTCATCGGGGTGCTCATCGGCCTGCCCGCTCTGCGCGTCAGCGGGCTCTACCTCGCGTTGGTAACGCTCATGCTGGCGGTCGGGGTCGAGGTAGTCCTGTTCCGGCTGAAGTTTCCCAACGGCGGACCGGGCTTCAACGGCCTGGCGTTGACGATGAGCGATCGGGCGCCGGTGCCGCGGCCCGGGTTCGCGCAAGGAGACACCGCGTATTTCCGATTCGTGGTGATCGTGGCGTTCGTCGTCTTCATGCTTGCGGTGGCGTTTCTGGCTTCCAAGCCCGGACGTGCTTGGGCATCCATTCACCAGAGCGAACCCTCAGCGCTGGCGTCAGGAATCAGCATTACGCGCTACAAGCTGATGGCGTTCGGCCTAGCTGCGTTCATGGCCGGTGTGGCGGGCGGGCTGTTCGGCGCTCACGTGCAGTGGTCCATCGGCGTCGATCAGTTCAACCGGCAAGCGGCGTTGTTCCTGGTCGCCGTGGTCCTCATGGGTGGCATCAACTCGCTGTGGGGCGCACTGCTGGCGGCATTCTTCGCCAAGATTCTGCTTGATTTCCTGACGCAGAACGTCATCGGCCATCAGTTCTGGAATGACTTTGCGCTGACGATCTTCGGCATCGGCCTCATGATCAACCTCATCTCGACCACGAGAGCCATGGATCGCAAGGGACTGCTCGAATGATCGAGATCGCCGAGCTGAGCGTGCAGTTCGGCGGCGTTCGCTCGCTCGACGAGGTGACGCTGACGTTTCCGGGCGGAAACTGCGGTCTGATCGGCCCGAACGGCGCCGGCAAGACCACGCTGTTCAACGTGCTGTCGGGCTTCGTCACGCCGGTGGCCGGACGGGTCGCCGTCAACGGCGAAGACCTGCTGGAAATGGCCGACTACCGCCGGGCTCGCTGGGGGGTGCGGCGCACGTTCCAGACAGCGCAGACCATCGAGAGCCTGACGGTCTACGAGAACGTGCGAACGGTGCACGAGCACGCCGCGCGCGACTCGCGACCCGAACAGCAAGACGCAGTCGACGACGTGCTGGCCTTCGTCGGGCTGAGCGGACTTCGCGACCAAGTGGTCCGCTCGCTGTCGCAACGAGATCGCCGCTTCATCGAGGTAGCGCGCGCCATCGTGGGCGCGCCACGTGTGGTGCTGCTCGACGAACCGGCCGCCGGACTGCCCGACCGCGAGACCGATCAACTGGCGCAGATCATTCGCTCGGTGCCCGAGCGCACGGGAGCGACGGTGATCTTGGTGGACCATGACATGTCTTTGGTCCAGGCGTGCTGCGACTGGACTGCCGTGCTGGACTTCGGGCGTGTGGTTGCAGCCGGACCGACGGCCGAAGTACTCCGCGACGACCGAGTGCTCGCCGCCTACGTCGGCGAAGACGCCACGTGACGATGTCTGACCGCCGGCCACCCGAGGGAGCGATCGTCGAAGGCTCAGCGAGGCTCGACCTGGCGCTCGTTGACCTGACGGTGGACCGCGGCGGCCGGCCCGTCGTACACGAAGCCTGCCTCGACGTGCCGTCCGGCGAGATCACCGCGCTGCTCGGACCAAACGGTGCCGGGAAGTCCAGCATCGCAGCCGCTATCGCCGGACTCGCGCGTGTGCGAACGGGCAGCGTCGCACTCACCAGCGCGCAGGGCAGCGCGCCCAACACCGGGCCCATTACCGGCTGGCGACCTGAGCGCGTGCGTCACGCGGGCGTTTCGGTGGTGCCGGAAGGTCGTCGATTGCTGAGCGACCTCACCGTGAGCGACAACCTGCGGGTTGCCGCCTATTCGTTGGACGGCACCTCGGCCGCCGAGGGGATCGACTACGCGTTGTCGCTCTTCCCGGAGCTGGATCGTCGCCGCGACAGCCTCGGACGCCTGCTGTCGGGAGGCGAACAACAGATGGTGGTGCTCGCCCAAGCACTGGTGTCGCGTCCGAAGGTGCTCGTGGTGGACGAACTGTCCTTGGGACTGGCACCAATCGTGGTGAAGCGCCTGACACCGGTGCTGGCCGAAGTAGCCCACAGCGGGGTCGCCGTGTTGCTGATCGAACAGTTCGCGCACGTCGCTTTGGAACTGGCCGCCAGGGCGTACGTGCTCGAGAGCGGGCGCATTCGCTACCACGGCAGTGCACAGGAGCTGATCAGCCGTCCCGACGTGCTGCACTCGGCGTACCTGCTGCAGGACTGAGACTCCGATGGAACAAGGCCGGCCCGCAGCCGCCGAGGGAGCGCTCGGCATACCGGCCGCGGCACTGGCCATGGTCGGCTGGGCTGCGTCGGGGGTGATCGCCAAGGGTCTGTCCGAGCTGGGCCCGCTGGCAGTCGTGTTCTGGAGAATGTGGCTCTACACCGCGATCGTGGTGCTGTTCTTGTGGTTGAACGGCACGCCGCTGCGCTGGCGGGCGATCAAGGTCTCGTTCTGGGGCGGCTTCTCGCTGGCGTTGGACATCATGCTGTTCTTCACCTCGCTGCGGCTGACCACCGTGGCGAATGCGACCGTCGTGGCCTCGCTGCAACCCCTGCTGATGCTGTTCCTGGCACCGAGAATCTTCGGCGAACAACCCAAAGGCAAGCACTGGGGGATGGCGTTGGTGGCCATCGGCGGCATTGCGGTGGTGGTGTTCGGTTCGTCGGGCATTCCGGAGTGGAGCATGCTGGGCGACCTGTTGGCCGTGCTGACGCTGTTTGCCTGGACGGGCTACTTCGTCTTCTCCAAGCTCAGCACCCGCACCATCAGCTCAGCTGAGTACACCGGCGGCAGCGCCCTGGTGTGCTCGTTGACGGCGACGCCGTTCGCGGTCGCCTCCGGCCAAGTATTCGATTGGCCTTCCCTCGGGGCTTGGGCGTGGCTGGCCATCTTGTCGATCGGGCCAGGATTCGCCAGTCACATGCTGATGAACTGGTCACTGGCCCGGATTCCCGCGTGGCTGGGATCGACCATGACCTTGGCAATACCCGTCACCAGCACGCTGATGGCATGGGTGTTTCTGGGCGACCAAGTGTCTCCGTGGCAGTTCCTGGGCATGACCGTGGTGATGTTCGCCCTCACGATCGTGCTGATCGATCAGTCACGCGCCAAGCTGTAGCTGAGGCTGCAGCCGACTGACCGGCTCAGTCATGGCCGGCCACAGATCGAGGCGGCGCGACGGGTTCCAGTCCGAGAGGCGGCGACATGTCCACCAGCAACCGGGCCACCGGCAACATGACCGCAGACAGACTGCGTGCGGAGGCGATACCGGACAATCCGGCGGGCTATGTCTGCTTGACCTTCGATTTCGACGGTCCGTCGCTGTGGGTAGCCCGGCGTCAGACCACACCGGCGCCGATCTCGCGCGGCGAATTCGGTGCGGTTGCTGTGCCGCGCATCTTGAAGCTGCTGGCGCGCCACGACATCGCCTGCACCTTCTTCGTTCCCGGCCACAGCATCGACACCTACCCCGACGTCGCCCGCATGATCGTGGACGCCGGATGCGAAGTCGGACTGCACGGTTATGCGCACGAGTACGGCCCGCGGCTCAGCGAAGAGCAAGAGCGCTCCATCCTCGAGCGCACCCATGCTCAGGTCGAGTCGCTCACCGGCGCACCGCCAAAGGGCTACCGGGCGCCCTCAGGCGACATCAATCCTTGGACCGCCGGGTTGTTGACCGACTTCGGCCTCAGCTACGACTCCTCGCTCATGGGTCACGACTACGCGCCGTACTGGCTGCGCAGCGGCGACCGCTTCCCGACCGACGGCCCGATGGAGTTCGGGGCGCCGGTGGACCTCGTCGAACTGCCGTTCAGCTGGCATCTCGACGACTACGTGCATCTCGAGTTCGTCACGTTCAAGAACATGATCCTGCCGGGACTCCAGAACCCGGCAGCGATGTTCGATTCGTTCTTGTCTGATGTGCGATGGATGACCGAACACGTGCGCCACGGCGTGTGCACCGTCACCTTCCACCCGCAGGCCATCGGCCGCGGCGGACGCCTGTACGAGATGGAGCGCTGGATCGAGCAGGTGACCGCGCTCGGCGTGAGCTACACCCGCATGTGCGATGTGGCCGAAGCATGGCGCGCCGGCCGCGAACTCGGCACGGATTAGCGGAGTCCGAGCGGTCGCGACCTCATGCACCGCCGCTGGGACGCGAAGGGGCCGGCGGGTGGATTGCCCGCCGGCCCCCTTGCGTGCTGACGCGAGGTCAGCAAGGATCAGTCAAGGTCAGCGGCAGCCGGCCTTGCCCTCTTCGTCCTTGCCCCAAGCGCAGTTCGAGGAACTGCCGTTGACGTCCACGACGTCGCCGATGATGTTCCACGACTGGGCCGTGGCATCGAACTGGCTGAAGTCCGAACCCTCGACGAAGTACGCGTCCTGCGCGCCGTTGAGCTCGGTCTCGATGCCGTCGAGCATCAACGGGTGGTAGATGCTCAGCGACCGCACGGCCAACATGAAGTTCGTCCGGTTCAGACCGCCCGGCAGCTCCGCAGCGATCCGCAGTGCCTCCACATAGGTGTAGCCGTACCAGTAGCCGGTGCCGTTCAGCGAGTTCTTCGGGTCGAGATCGCCGGCAGCCAGATTCTCGTTCAGCCACTTGACGAACGGCTCGTCCTCATAGGTCGGGTCGGTGGTGTCCTTCGCACCGCCGCCAACGATCCACCAGCCGTCAGCCGCGTCGCCCGCCGGCGCCATGTAGTTCGCGACCGCCTTGCACACCGACGGCGTGAACAACGCGCCGCCGCGCTCGGCGATGTCCTCGATCAGACCGTTCGCGCCGGCCTCGGTGATCGCCTGCACACACGGCGCGCCCGCCGTCATCGAGATGAACACATCCGGATTGTCGGCACGGATCGTCGTCATCGGATTCGTGATCGTCGGCGCAGCCGGGTCGTGGCGAATCGGGTGGAACTCGCTCACCACATCAGGATTGGCGTCGGCCCACTGCGCGAACCCGGCTTCGTAGGACAGACCGAAGTCGTTGTCCATCACCAAGCCAGAGACCTTCACCGGCAGCTGATCAGCCAGATTCTGTCTGATCCAAGCACCCCACAGCAGCGCCTCAGTCGAGTACGACAGCTGCATGCCAGTCGTCCACGGATGATTCACCGGATCGCCCCACGCCGGGTGACCGGTCATCACGAACGGCTGCGGAATGCACTCGGCGTTGATCTTGTCGTACACGCTGAACGTGTTCGGCGAGCCCAGCGTCAAGATAGCGAACACGTTCTCCGACTCGATCAGCTCGTCCACGAACTCAATCGTCTGCGCAGCTACGTAGGCGTCGTCCTTGACCAGCAGCTCCAGCTCTCGAGGCTCACCGTTGACCATGATCGGCTCATTGGCATTCACCCATTCGAGGTAGTTGTCCCAGCCGTTCGCGATCGCGCCGTACGCCGCGAGCGTGCCCGACTGCGCGGTGGTATGCCCAATGCGGACCTGGCTGCCAGTGATGCCGCCAGTGTTGGACCAGTCAGCCGGGCAGTCGTTCAGGTCGATCTCGAACCCGGCCGGGCCACGCAGCATGTTGTTCTCGTCGATGCCGTAGTCGCCGCTGTTGATGCCCTCGGTCAGCATCTTGACGGTCGCGGCACGGCGAGCAGCGTTCTCAGCGAAGATGCCTTCGAGGGTCGACCGGTCGAACTCCTCGTCGGGCATCTCGTCGTCCGGCATCTCCTCGTCGGGCATCTCCTCGTCAGGCATCTCCTCGTCAGGTTCTTCCTCGCCGGCAACGGCCCGCTCAATGACGTCATCGTCCGCCGCGCCGCCAAGTGCCGATGTTCCCCCGTCGCCTTCTTCGTCAGGCATGTCGTCATCGTCCATGCCGCCGTCGGAAGGCGCTGCTGTCTCCTGCGTCTGCGTCTGTCCCTCGCCGCCGTCAGCCTCGTCGCTGTCGCTGCCGCATGCAGCAGCGATGAGCGAGAAGGCGAACAACAGCGCTAGCAATCGCCACAAGCGACCTGTAGTCATGCTGTTTCTCCCTGTCTGTTGCCGGAAGTCGGTTTCCGGATGGTGAACGCACCCGCCGACGGATCCTCACACAAGCGCGAATCTCCACGGATGCGCACTGGACGCTACTCCAATCGCGGGCGGCCCTGCAGCGCCGGCCTGTGTCAGTTCCGCGACGATCCGCCGAGCGCCACGGCGCCACGTCCCCGAACACGTCGCTGATCCGCCCGCGGTCCGAGGAGGCACCGTGGGCGGACCAGCGCGAGCGCGACGAGCGCGACGCCGAAGACCAAGCGCTCGTCTTCGAACAGGCGGCATCAGCTCCGCAGACGCCGGCCGACCGCTCACGCCGTTGGCATAAGCCGGGAAGCGCTTCGCCAACGGCTGGAACACCACGGCCAGCCCGAGGGTCACCAGCGCAATCAGCGCGGCCCACGCGCCGATGGCGGTGAACCGCAGCCTGGCACCGCCCACAGCAAGGAAATCCTCCGCTGCATCCGAGAACATCGAAGGGAAGAACCACGGGTCACGTACAGCGACGGCCCGAGCTTCCCGGACCGAGCCGCCGCGACGCTATGGTCAGGCAGCAGTGCCGGCGCGCTCTGCTTCCTGCGTCGGAGCGGTGTCGCGCAGGCCACCAGCCAACACGAAGTACCGCAGGCCAATGAACACCGTCGCCAACGCGGTGACAATGCTCAGTACCATCGCCAGCACGCTCTGTGTCGGCCATCCGATCAGCCAGAACCCCACGGGCGTCTCCGCGGCGGTCGCAGCCTCCCGAGCTACGTCGCACAGCTCGCTCACCTGCATGCCTTCGAACTCGCCGGTGGGGTTAGTGGCGCAGAACTCACCCGGAGTACCCAGAAAATCTTGGTAGCTCGCAGCATTGTTCACCATCGCGACCGCAGGCCGCGTGCGCCCGTTGGCGGTGACGACCGCCTCCCGTGCCAGGTGACCGATGTGATGTGCTCGCAAGGCAAGATTGAGCGCAAACGTCTGGATGTAGGCAAAGCTGAGAATGCCGAGCACGCCTGCCAGTTTCGCCCGCGAGCTGACAGCCTCAGTGTTCTCGCCACGTCGTCCCGCCCGAGCTGCACGGATCTCGTTCATCGCTACGAAGGCCACGATAGGCGCCAATATCACCATTGCGAAGCGCAACATGAAGGCCAGCACTCCAACGAGAAGGACATCCACATTCATCAATACCCAACCGACCACAAGCAGCACCGGTCCGATGACCGCAAGTCGCAAGGCAGTGGTCGACCGAGTAGACGCCGGTCCGGGATCCAACTGTTCAATCGGGGCGACCGGGTCTCCGGAGGGATTGAGTGGCACGACTTGGATGATTCTCTTCTGCACTGAGCTGATCATCGAGGCGATTCCGCCCGGAGCGAAGAACGTGAACAGAATGAGAATCATGCCGAAGATGGCGGCTGAAAGCGGACCATCGCCGTCCAACTCATAGAAGCCCAATGGGATAGAGATACGCTTCGTCAGATCTCGCACCCACACGACGAACAATCCGCCAAGTATCGAGCCCTGCAGTGTGCCCACGCCGCCGATCACCAAACCGATGATCAAGTCGATTGCAAGCACGAACGTAAAATCCTGGCCGGCCACGAAACCCTTGTCGAAACACCACATCAAGCCAGCAAGGGAACCCAACGACGCACTCAGTGCGAAGTTGACCGTCTTGTACAGTGGCAGGTTCACTCCGTATACTGCGGCACCCGCTTCGCTGTCACGGATAGCGAGAACAGCTCTACCGGGCCGGCTGCGGATGATATTGCGTACCAGCGCGACAGCGAGGACGGTGATCAGCAGCAGGATCCAGTATCGGTACGCACTCGCTCCACGGGGGCCGTCAACACCGGGCAGCCATTCGAAGAAGCCCGAGATACCGCCTTCCTGACGATCCACGACTTCCGTGTTCCGGCCGTTGGGTCCGCCGGTGCGCCGCGAAATGCCGAGCTCTTCGATATTGACGAGTGTCGGGAACACGGCGGCTTGGGCGATGGTAACCAACGCCAAGTACAGCCCCTTTACCCGCAGTGCCGGTAGTCCTACAATTACACCGATAGCGAAACCGACGACCAACACCAAGGGTATGACCATCCAGTAGTCCCACAGCTCGTCTTCCACCATCGTCGCAGTGAAGAAGGCACCGATTCCCATGAATGCTGAATGCCCGAGAGCCAGCATACCGTTGAAGCCCACGACCAGATTGACAGCGAGCACGGCAACGACGTAGACCAGCGCGCGATTCATCTTGCCGATCTCGAACGGCTGCAGCACGAGCGGCACCAAGATGGCTAAGGCAACGGCATAACCCCAGCTCAGCATCTGCCATTGGCGATGTTGGGTACTGCCTTTGGAAACGACGAGCAGTGGTGAACTCATGGAAGTGTTTTCCTCTGGGTCGCTGAGCTAAACGCGCTCAATACGTCGGGTACCAAAGAGCCCTGCGGGCCGGAACAGCAGCACAATCAGAATGAGCAGGAACGCCATGGCGAGCTCCAAGATCTCAAAGTAAGCTTGGCCCAGCACGCGTACACCCAACCAGTACACCAGCACGGACTTGATGAGGCCCACCGCCAGCCCGCCAATCACCGCGCCGCCGAGGCTGTCCAGACCTCCGAGAGCCGCGCCTGCCAGAGCATAGATGAGGACGAACGCCATCATGTTGGGATTCACACCGCTGAAGGAAGGCGCAACCAGCGCAGCGCCTAAGGTACCGAACATGGATGCCAGTGCCCAACCGAAGCCGAGTGTGCGCCCGGTGTTGACGCCGACCAAGCGGGCAGATTCTGCGTTGGACGAGACCGCTCTGAACGCCAACCCCGCTTTTGACTTGCCGAGGATGATCGCCAGTGCAACCAAGGCCAATCCGAGCGTCGCCCAGATGCCGATGGTCTGATACGGCAGTTTCGCCTGCCACACTCCCCAGTCCGTGCGGCCGACCATCGCGCAGGTCTCCGCACCGGCAGTTCCCGCCGCAACTTCCACGAGATCGCCTGCGCTGTTCTCGATGCACGAGAGAGTGCCATCGCTGCTGGCCTTCAGCTCACTCCCGAACGGCACCCAGCTCGGGAAGGTGCCGAATGGATCATTGACGGCGCGGAGCTGGTAGTCCCAGATGTCGCCTGCCATCGCGTTCAAGATCAAGAAGAGACCGAGCGTGATGAGCACGACCGGCAAGTGATCGTCCGGATCAAAGGGCCGCACGAGTGCGCGTTCAACTCCGGCACCGATAACAGCGCTGATCAACATCGCAATGAGGATGGACAGCCAGAGCCAGAGCCCCTGCTCGATGTTCAGCACGTACGCGAAGAAGGCACCGATCATCGCCAACTCACCGGTCGCGAAGTTGATCAGCGTTGTTGCCTTGAAGATCAGCACCAAGGCCAATGCCACGGCAGCGAACACCGCACCGTCGCGCAGGCCGTTGATGATGAACTGTGGTAGTTCTGACCAGACCGAATCCACGGCTAATTCTCCTACCTGTTGCTTCGCGTTACGCGCCCAAGTAGGCTTCCTGCACCGCAGGATCGCCCTTGAGATTGTCGGCTGTGTCGTGCAAAGCGATCTCTCCACTCTCGATCACGTAGCCGTAGTCGGCCATATCCAGTGCCAAGTTGGCGTTCTGCTCCACGAGCAGCATCGTCAACCCGGTTTCCTTGTTGAGCTCCCGGAATCGCCCGAACAGATCTTCGATGATCAGTGGCGCCAGCCCCAACGACGGCTCGTCGAGCAGCAGCAGCTGCGGCCGGCACATCAGCGCACGAGCGACGGCGAGCATCTGCTGCTCGCCGCCGGACAGGGAGCCGGCGAGCTGGTCACGCCGCTCCGCGAGACGCGGAAAGATCTCAAACCAGCGGTCGACGTCGGCGCCGACCTCTTTGTCCTTGCGGGTGTAGGCGCCGATCTTGAGATTGTCCATGACCGACAGCTCGGGGAAGGTCCCGCGTCCCTGCGGAACGTGAGCGACGCCGCGCCGAACGATGTCCGCTGTCTTGGCTCTGGAGATGTCGTCACCTTGCATCAGGATGGTGCCCGAGGTCGTACACATGTTGCACAGTGCTCGCAGCGTGGTGGTCTTGCCGGCACCGTTGGCACCGAGGATCACCACGACGTTGCCCTCGGGCACCTCGAAGTCAAGGCCGCGCAGCACCTCTACGGCGCCGTAGCGAGCGTGGAGATTCTCCACCTTCAGCATCATGTCCGTCATGACGAGCTCCCCAGGTACGCCTCGATGACCTCTTGGTCGTTGCGCACGACATCGGGGTGACCGTCGGCAATCTTGCGTCCGAAGTTGAGCACCACGAGGTGCTCACTGATGTTGAGCACCATGCGCATGTGATGCTCCACGAGCAGGACCGACAAGTTGTGGCGGTCGCGGAGGTCCTTCACATCCTGAGCCAGCGAGTCGACCTCCTGGTGCGTGAGGCCCGAGGCCGGCTCGTCCAGCATGATGAGGCGGGGATTGGAGATCAGCGCCCGGGCCAGCTCGATGCGCTTCAGCGTGCCGAACGGCAAGCCGGCCGCTGGGTGGTACGCGTGCTGCTCCAGACCGAGTTCCTCCAACGCCTCCCAAGCGCGTCGGCGCAGTTCCTTCTCCTCGCCGCGGGTGCCGAGGCGCAGCGCCGCGGTGAAGAAGTTGGCCTTGGTGTTGGTGTGGTCGCCCACCATCACGTTCTCGATCACGGTCATGCCGCGCCACAGGGCCAGATTCTGGAACGTGCGGTAGATGCCGAGGCGGCTGATCTTGTGAGCCGGCATCGCCAGCAGGTCATGGCCGTCGAAGGTGACCGAGCCGGTCGTCGGATCGTAAATGCGGCTGACCACGTTGAACAGGGTGGTCTTGCCGGCGCCGTTCGGCCCGATGAGTCCGAGAATCTGCCCCTCGTCCAGGGAGAACGACAAATCGTCGAGTGCCCGGATGCCGCCGAACTGCACGGAGATGTCTGAGACTTCAAGCAACGCCACGCGCTGAACCCCCTCCGGTCTGCGCCGATCTGCCTACCGGCCGCAGGCAAGTTATCAGGTCGGCCCGCACGCGTGCGTCTCTGCGTAGCGACTTCCACGAGCCGGCCGGCGGGTGACTCTAGAGCACAACGCCGCAGCGGGCGCGCACTGCCGCGGCAGCTTGGTTCGGGGAGGAGGACTCGAACCCCCAATGACTGGACCAGAACCAGTTGTGTTTCCGATTACACCATCCCCGAAGGCCCGCACAGGCTAGCGCTGCGCCTCGTCTGGGCAGCGCCGGCGATGCCCCAGCTCAGCCAGCGCGGCGTCGATGCGGGCAAGCGTGACGGCGCGGCCGAGCAGCACGAGCGACTCGAACAGCGGGGGGCCGACAGCGCGGCCCGTGGTCGCGACGCGGACCGGCGCCTGCGCCTTGCCCAGCCGCAATCCGAGTTGCTCGGCAATCGTGCGCAGCTCGCCGTGCAGTTCTGCGGCTTGCCATTCGGCCGTTGCGAAGGCGCGGCGAGCGCGCTGGAGGATGTCGCGCGCCGGCGGTTCCATCGCGACGGCCCAGTCGTCGGGATCCACTTCAGGTTCGCTGAACAGAAAGGCGATGCGCGCGGGGGCGTCTGCGAGCAGCCGCGTGCGCTCACGGATGAGCGGCGCGACGTCGCGCAGCGCTGATGCATCGAGCTCGGCGCCCCAGGGCTGTTCGCGCACCCACGGCTCGATTGCAGCAGCGAAGCGGTCGAGGTCTAGCGCGCGCAGGTACTCGCCGTTGATGGCCGTGAGCTTGTCCATGTCGAACATGGCGGGAGCAGCGTTGACATCGGCGAGATCGAACAGCTCGACGATCTCCTCCAGCGGCCGCACCTCGGTGCCACCGGGCGGGCCCCACCCCAACAACGCGAGGTAGTTCACCATTGCGGCAGCCAGCACGCCCTGGTTGCGGTAGCTAGTGAGCGACACGTCGTCACGTCGCTTGGACAGTTTCTTGCGCTGCTTGTTGACGATGAGCGGCAGGTGCGCAATTGTCGGCACCTCGCTCCCTCCCAGCGCGCATCGCAGCAGCAGCACCTTCGGCGTGGTGTTCAGCAGGTCCTCGCCTCGAACCAGGTGAGTGATGCCGAGGTCGAGGTCGTCCACGGCGTTCGCCACGAAGAAGGTGGCACTGCCGTCGCTGCGGCGCACCACGAAGTCCCCGATCGACTCGTTAGGGAACTCGACGCGGCCGCGCACGACATCGTCGAAGGCCGTGACGCCGTCGTCGGGCACGGCGAACCGCACAGCACCGTCATCTCGGTACGCGCGTCCCTCGTCGAGCCAGCGCTCGACCGCGGCGTCGTAGAGGGCGGCTCGGCTGCTCTGGAAGATCGGTTCGCCGTCGAAGTCCAGCCCGAGCCACTCGAGCATGTCGAAGATCTGATCGATGTGGGCTGCGGTCGCCAGCTCGGCGTTGGTGTCCTCGATGCGCAGCAGCATCTGCCCGCCGCAGTGACGGGCGTACAGCCAGTTGAACAGTGCGGTACGTGCCGTGCCCAGATGCGGCAACCCGGTCGGCGCCGGCGCGAATCGCAGCCGCGGCCCAGAAGCTAGCGGCGGGGCGTTCATCAGCCTCGCGACGCCAATGCCGCCCGCCGGCGCTGGCACCGCGTGCGACGGGCGCCTCGGGTGCCGCTCAGCACTGGCCCGTGCCGCAGGCCGGGTCACCCGCATGGACCCAGCGGCCCACAGGCCTGCCCGCCATCGCGAGCAGTCGTTGCAGCGGCGGAGTCGACAGCTCGACGGGGAGCGCGTCGAGTCCCGGCCAGATGGCAACCCGAGGCGCCGCGGCCAAGATGCGGTCGACGAGCAGCTCGTCAAGTCCGGTGCCGGCGCTGATGGCCTGCTGCAGGTCGTATCCCAGAATCGTCACTTCGACCACTCTGGTCCACAGCAGATCGCGCACCTGCGGGCTGAAGCCGGCACCCGCATCGAGGCCCGCTGCCACGGCCAACACCGTGCGGATGCTCTCGATGACGGGCTGGGTCGGATCCGGTTGAGCATCCGCCTGCAAGCCAGCGCCGAACCCCAACCCGGTCGCCGCTGTCGGCGTCGAGATGCATACCGGCTCGGGCGCCGGCTGCCCGCTCATCACTGCTGCTGCTGCGAGATTGCCGTCAACTGCTGCGCCGAGGAGATCCGCCACGCTGTACTCGCCGAGCGGCGGCGCCAACGGCATGCCCAAGTGCTCCCAAGCAGGAAGGCGCATCCTGGCGGCGAAGTCGGTGCAAGCCCGGCGGTGCAGGCGCAGGAGTTCGCGGTCTGGTCCGGGCGGGGCGGCGATCGCCTTCATAGGCGATGCAGAGGATCCCGCGTGAGCGACAGCGCATCTGACTCGTAGCGCTGTCGCAGCGCCGGCGGCGCCAACGACAGCACTTCTGTGGGCACGCATGCAACCAGTTCCCGGACCTGCTTGTAGTGATGCGCCTCCGCTGCGCCCTCGAAGAGCGGCGTGCGACGCGCGACCAGTTCGGCCGGCGGATGCTCGTCGAGAAAGCCGAACGCGAGATACCCCGCTTCCAGATCCCAGACCACCGGCGCTCGCCCGAAGAGCGACGCACGCTTGAGCGCCACGGCCACACAGCCGGCATCGACATCGTGACGTTCCTCGTGCTCGGCCAGATGCACCCGATCGTCGAACAGCGGGACCAGCCCGTAGGCGTAGCCTTGGTCCGGTCCTTGGTGCCCTCGCAGCGCGCCGAGCGGCTGACCCCCGATCAGCTCGGCAGGCCGGCCGGGCGTCCAGCGCTGCGGCGTCACGTCCGGTGAGCCGTAGGCGCGAACCTCGCCAAGCGGTGCGAGCCGGACATGGCGCGGCGCAGCCATCGCAGATCAGCCTACGAAGCGGCTCGTCGGGACATCGGGGTCGCCTCGACCAGTGCCATGGCGGTGGCGCGCGAGCGCATAGACGATGGAGTCGCACAGCGCCAGCCAAGAGGCCTCGATGATGTTCTCCGACACGCCGATGGTCGTCCAGGCGGCCTCGCCGTCGGTGGAGTCGATCAGCACCCGCGTGACCGCCTCGGTGCCCCGGTCGGCGTCAAGCACCCGCACCTTGTAGTCGGTCAGACGCACCGCGTCGAGCTCTGGGTACGAGTCTCGCACGGCCTGCCGAAAGGCGTTGTCGAGCGCGTTCACCGGGCCGTCTCCCTCGCCGACGGTCACCCGCCGCTCGCCGCCGACAACGATGCGCAACGTCGCCTCGGTGTCGAACTCGGCCTGCCGACCGCGCTCGACGAGCACCTTGAATGACTCGACGCTGAAGAACTCGAAGGTCTCGCCTGCCGATCGGCGCAGCAGCATCTCCAGCGAGGCGTCGGCTGCCTCGAAGTGATAGCCGGCGTGCTCGAGCCGCTTCAGCTCGTCGACGACCTCGCCGATCACCGCCTTGTCGATCTCGATTCCCAGCTCAGCCGCCTTCAGTTCCACCGAGGCGCGGCCCGACAGGTCGCCGAGCAAGAAGCGCGTGGTGTTGCCCACAGCCGCAGGGTCGACGTGCTCGTAGCTGTCTGGGCGGCGCGCGATCGCGCTGGTGTGCAGGCCCGCCTTATGCGCGAATGCGGAGGCACCCACGTAGGGCTGCTGGTTCTGCGGCGGCATGTTCATGAGCTCAGCCACGTGATGCGCTACCGAGGTGAACCGCGACAGGCACTCACGCGGAACCGTCTCGATGCCCATCTTGAGCGTCAGATTCGGAACGAGCACGGTGTTGTCGCAGTTGCCGGTGCGCTCTCCGTAGCCGTTGACGGTTCCCTGCACATGGGTCGCTCCGGCGATCACGCCCGCTACGGCGTTGGCGACAGCGCAGCCGGTGTCGTTCTGGGTGTGCATGCCGACTTGCACTCCCTCGAAGTGCGCAACCACGTCACGCACGATGGCCTCGACTTCGTGAGGCAGTGAGCCGCCGTTCGTGTCGCACAGCACCAAGCAGTCAGCACCGTTGACGGCGGCGGCCTCGAGCACCGACAGCGCGAACTCCGGATTGCGCTTGTAACCGTCGAAGAAGTGCTCTGCATCGAAGAAGACCCGCAGCCCTTCGCCGACGAGGAACCGGACCGATTCGCCGACCATCGCGATGCCCTCGCGCAGGGGTTGGCGAAGCGCTTCGGTGACGTGGTAGTCCCATGCCTTGCCCACGATGCACACGGTGGAGGTGCCGGCCGCGACGAGGGCCGCCAACGTCTGGTCGTCGTCCACTCGGCCGCGTGGCCGCCGCGTCGAGCCGAAAGCCACCAACGTGGCGTGCTGGAGCTGCAACTCGGTCGCCGCCCGCGAGAAGAACGCCTCGTCCTTGGGATTCGAGCCGGGCCAGCCGCCTTCGATCCAGTGGACGCCCAGCGCGTCGAGCTGGCGGGCCACCTTGAGCTTGTCGTCGGAGGACACCGAGATGCCCTCGAACTGAACACCGTCGCGCAACGTCGTGTCGAAGATCTCGACGCGCTTCGGCCACGCTGGATCGCGCGCGCCCTCACGCACGAGCGCCGCCGTCATTGCCGCGTCATATGGGGCTGCGTCACACGGGCCAAGATCGCCGCTGCGATCTCGTCGGTGCCTGCTTGGGGCACTGCGTCGTCGGCGATGACGGCGTCGCACGCTGCGCGCATGCGTTGGGCGCACTCGGCATCGCCGAGGAAGTCCAGCATGAGCGAAGCCGACAACACTGCCGCCGTAGGGTTTGCAAGGCCCTTGCCGGCAATGTCCGGCGCAGAACCGTGCACCGGCTCAAACAGCGACGGGCCGGTGCGATCGGGGTTGAGGTTGGCCGAGGCGGCGAGGCCGATGCCGCCGGCGACTGCACCGCCGAGGTCTGTGAGGATGTCGCCGAACAGGTTGTCGGTGACGATCACCTCGAAGCGGTGCGGGTCCTCCACGAAGTGAATGCAGGCGGCATCGACATGCTGGTACGCCGTTGTCACCTCTGGGTACTCGACGGCTACCTCGTCGAACGTGCGCTGCCACAGGTCGCCCGCGAACGTCAACACGTTGGTCTTGTGTACCAGCGTCAGGTGACGGCGTGTTCGAGCCTGGGCCAGCTCGAAGGCGTAGCGGATCGCTCGCTCGGCACCCATGCGCGTGTTGACCGAGCCCTGTGTCGCGATCTCCTGCGGTGTGCCCTTGCGCAGGAATCCTCCCTCGCCCGCGTAGGCGCCTTCAGTGTTCTCGCGAATCACCGTGAAGCTGTGACCGTCCGCCAGCTGGAACGGCCGCAGATTCACGTAGAGGTCCAGCTCGAAGCGTGCCTTCAGCAGCAGCCCTCGCTCGATGATCCCCGGCGGCACGTCGGGCGTGCCGACGGCACCGAGCAGGATGGCGTCGAATGTACGCAGCTCGGTGAGCGTCTGGTCGTCGAGCACCGTGCCGTCGCGCAGGTAGCGCTGTCCGCCCAAGTCGAACTCGGTCGGCGACACGTCGGCGCCGGCAGCGGCGATCGCCTCCAGCGCTACCGAAGTGACTTCAGGCCCGATGCCGTCGCCGCCGATGACTGCAATGCGATGGGTCACGGTGAGTCCATTCCGTTGTCCCTTGTCCAGATCGAGGCTGTGCCAACTCGAGAGTGTGCCCGGCGCGGCCTCGGTAACCTCGCCGGGTGCCCGAGATCCATCACATCTCCTCGGAAACTCACGCTCGGCTGCAAGCCGAGTTCGCCGATCTGACGGGGCGAGGCCGCATCGACATCGCAGCCCAGATCGAGACCGCCCGACTGCTCGGCGACCTCTCCGAGAACGGCGACTACCACGCCGCGAAGGAAGAACAGGGGAAGATGGAAGGTCGCATCATGCGGCTGAAATCGATCCTGGAGAACTGCGAGATCGTCGAGGAGTTCGACGACAGCACCGTATTGCCGGGCCACGTGGTGTCGGTCCGCTTCGAGGGCGAGGACGCGGCCGAGCAGTTCTTGTTCGGTTCCATCGAGGAACGCCAAGCTGGAGTCGAGGTCGTGTCGCCTGGCTCGCCGATGGGCACGGCGCTCGAAGGCGCTCAGGTCGGCCAGACAGTGACCTACGAGGCGAACGGCAACCAGCTCAGCATCGAAGTGGTCGCCATCACCAGCTTGGCCGACGCGGCCCGCAAGGCCGCCGCGCTGGACGTACCGCGTTAGCTTGGGGCCGAGGCGAAACCCCTATTGGCCAAGTGATGGCCAAGTGATATTGGCCGGATGGATGGGATTGGCAAGAGAGATGCAGGTTCAGGGGTGAGAACGCGACGATGGTGAGAGCGTGACGAACACCGCTGCCACGAACGACTCGCGCCGTGGCGGGACCGCGACGCGCACGCTCAGCCAGAAGGTCTGGGACCGTCACGTCGTACGCACCGGCGGCGGGCAGCCTGACCTGCTCTATGTCGACCTGCACCTCATTCACGAAGTCACCTCGCCGCAGGCCTTCGACGGCCTGCGCCTGTCGGGACGCACGGTCAGGCGTCCCGATCTGACTGTGGCGACCGAAGACCACAACGTTCCCACTGCTGAAGTGCATCTGCCCATCGCGGACCCGGTTTCGGCCAAGCAGGTGCAGGTGCTCCGGGCCAACTGCGCCCAGTTCGGCATCGCGCTGCATCGGATGGGCGATCCCGGCCAAGGAATCGTACACGTCATCGGCCCCGAGCAAGGCCTCACCTTGCCCGGCATGACCGTGGTCTGCGGCGACAGCCACACGTCCACCCACGGGGCGTTCGGCGCATTGGCCTTCGGCATCGGCACGTCCGAGGTCGAGCACGTGCTCGCCAGCCAGACGCTGCCTCAGGCTCGGCCTGCCACCATGGAGATCTGCGTCAACGGCACAGCACCGGCAGGGGTGACGGCCAAGGACATCGTGCTCGCGATCATCGGCCGGATCGGCACCGGCGGCGGCATCGGCCACATCATCGAATACCGCGGCTCGGCGATCCGTGCGCTGTCGATGGAGGGCCGCATGACCGTATGCAACATGTCCATCGAGGCGGGCGCCAAAGCCGGCATGGTGGCACCCGACGAGACCACCTTCGCCTACCTCGCGGGCCGCCGTGGGGCGCCTTCAGGGCCGGCGTGGGATGCAGCAGTGGCTGACTGGACGACGCTCGCCACCGACGACGGCGCTGTCTTCGACCGCTCGGTCACGCTCGAGGCAGCATCGTTGCGCCCGCACGTGACGTGGGGCACCAATCCGGCTCACGTCATACCGATCGACGGCGCGGTGCCCGCAGCCGCCGACTTCGACGATCCCGCCGCCGCGGCAACGGCACAGCGAGCGCTCGACTACATGGGCCTGACCGCGGGCACCCGGCTCGCAGACGTCGCCGTCGACACCGTGTTCATCGGCAGCTGCACCAACTCCCGCATCGAGGACCTGCGCGCTGCTGCAGCAGTGGCCAAAGGCCGCCGAGTTGCCCACGGCGTGCGCACGCTGGTGGTGCCCGGGTCGGCCGCGGTCAAGACGCAGGCTGAGGCGGAGGGCCTCGATGCCGTGTTCGCCGAGGCGGGGTTCGACTGGCGTGAGCCGGGCTGCTCGATGTGTCTGGCCATGAACCCCGACAAGCTCTCGCCCAAAGAACGTTGCGCATCCACGTCGAACCGCAATTTCGAGGGCCGCCAAGGGCGCGGCGGCCGCACGCACCTGTGCTCGCCCGAAGTGGCGGCGGCCACAGCCATCGCCGGCCGCTTCGCCACGCCGGACGATCTCGGCTGAACGACAAGCAGGAAGACCGCAATGGAACCTGTGCGAGTACACGAGGGACGTGCCGTGCCGCTGGACCGCTCCGATGTGGACACCGACCAGATCATCCCCAGCGACTGGCTCAAGCGCGTCGAGCGCACCGGCTTCGGCAAGGGACTGTTCAGCGAATGGCGCGACCAGCGCGACTTCGTGCTGAACGACGAGCGGTTCGCCGGCGCCACCGTGCTAGTGGCCGGGCCCAACTTCGGCACCGGGTCGTCACGCGAGCACGCGGTGTGGGCGCTCATGGACTACGGCTTCGTGGCCGTGGTCTCCCCTCGATTCGGGGACATCTTCCGCAACAACGCCACCAAGAACGGCCTCGTGCCGGTGCAGGTGTCCGCGCAGGCTGCTGCGCGGCTGCGTGACGCAGTGGCCGCCGACCCCGGCCTCGTGGTGACGATCGACGTTGAGCGCCGACTGCTCAGCGCGCCGGCAGCAGGGATCGAAGAACCGTTCCCGCTGGACGACGCGACCCAAGAGCGCTTCCTTGAGGGCCTCGACGACATCGGCATCACGCTGCGCAGCGCGGCGGCGATTGACAGCTACGAGGCCGCCCGCCCGGCTTGGATGCCGACGACGTCGCTGCGGTAGCCGGCGGTCGCGTGCGGCCGCGTGTCGCCGTTCGGCCGCGTGGCGAAGAACCGCAGCATCCAGCGCGCGACGAGTTCCTGGCTGCAGGGTGCCTCCAAGCTGGCCTGCGCCTGCGCGACTGCCTCGGCGCCCAGCAGTTCGATGCGGCTCTCATACAGCGGACCGACGAACTCGGGCTGGAACTCCGGGTGGCCCTGTATGCCGACGAGATGCTCTCCGACGGCCAGCATCGCCATAGGACATCGGTCGCTGCCGGCCAGCACCGCACCGCCGGGCGGCAAGGTCAGCACTTGGTCCTGGTGGCTGTGCATCAGGCGGATCTGCGCCGCCGGAGGATCCATCCAGCGGCGTTGCTCGCGGATGCTCCACACATGCGCACCGACCGTCCAGCCGTGCGCCGCCCGCGCCACGACGCCTCCCAGCGCGTGGGCGATCATCTGGTGACCGAAGCAGACGCCGAACATCTTGCGTCGCTCGGCATGGAGGCGGCGCACGAAGTCTGCGAAGTCGCGGATCCACGGCACGTCGTCGTAGACCGAAGCCCGCGTGCCGGTGGTCATCCAGCCGTCGTAGGCATCCAGGTCGCCGGGCCATTGGCCGTCGGGCAAGCTGAAGGTGTCCAGCTGCACGCTCGGATCGACATGGCGGATCAGCCGGGCGAACATGTCGGCATAGGTTCCGCAGATCGATCTCAGTTCCGGCACCGGGTCGTCGCAGCGCAGCAAGCCCAAGCGCAGCGATCGAGCGGCGTCGGTCACGCCGGCACCGTCTTGCACGATGGGCTGCATCGCCGGCTCAGCGAAACGACGACACCAACGCGTCGTCCGAGCCAATGCTCAACGGAGCGAGCAGTCCGCGGTCGCGCAGGATCGGCATCACGCCCTCACCGAACCAGTACGCCTCTTCGAGATGCGGGTAGCCCGAGAGGATGAAGTCCTCGAAGCCCAGCGCGTGGTACTCGGCGATGCGGTCCGCGACTTGCGCGTGACTGCCGACCAGCGCGGTGCCGGCGCCGCCGCGCACCAGCCCGATGCCGGCCCACACGTTGGGATGGATTTCTAGCCGGCTGCCGGCCTGTGCGTGCAGCTGAGCCATGCGGCGCTGTCCTTCGGACATGGTCGCAGCGAAGTCCGCCTGGGCCGACGCAATGGCCTCGGGGCTCATGTGGGCCAGCATGTCGTCGGCCACAGCCCACGCATCCGAAGCGTCGGGCCGTGTGATGACGTGGAAGCGAATCCCATAGCGCAGCACCCGGCCGGCTTGCGCGGCGCGCGCTCGCATGCGGTCGAGCCGCTCGCTCACCATGTCGGGCGGTTCGCCCCAAGCCAGGTACACGTCGACGTGCTGGGCTGCGATCTCCTCAGCCGCCGGGGATGCCCCGCCGAAGTAGATCGCCGGGAGCGGATCGGGTGCTTGGCGGGTAGTAGCGGCAGCGACGTTGTAGAAGTCGCCCTCGAAATCGAACGGCTCGCCGGACCATGCTCCTCGCACTATGCGCAGAAACTCTCCTGTACGGGCATAGCGGGTGTCCTTGTCCAGCCAGTCGCCGAAGCGGTTCAGCTCACGCGGCTCGGCACCGGTGACGATGTTGATGAGCAGCCGCCCTCCGGACAGCCGCTGATAGGTCGAGGCCATCTGAGCCGCCAGCGTGGGCGACAGGAACCCCGGACGGAACGCAACGAGGAACTTGATGCGCCGAGTGAGCGATGCCAATGCGATGGTGGAGAGCCACGCGTCCTCGCACATCGTCCCGCAGGGCGTGAGCATCCCTTCGTAGCCGAGCTGGTCGCATGCGGTGGCGACCTGCGCGAGGTAGTCCAGCGATGGGGCCCGCCAGTGCGCTCCCGGCTCATCGGGCAGGACATCGCGTGAGTCGCCCCCGGTCGGCAAGAACCAGTGAATGTTCATGAGTTGTGGACTTTCATGACTGGACGCTCGTCGGTCGGCCGCCTGGTCGCGTCACCGTGTGGCACACGACACGGCACGCTGGCTCTAGCATGCAGCGCCGTGGTCGGCAACGACATCAGCAGTCACGGTAGCGGAGGGTCCCATCGGGCCTTGTCGACCGTGTCCGCCAGAGCGCCCGTCGGGCTGCACCGACGTCTGCGCCCAAGGAGGGAGAGCACCCAATGAGGACTACCACGATGTACGCCAAGCGTCGCAATCGAGGCACGCTGCTGATTGCGCTGCTGGCGGCAATCAGCTTGTTGGCAGCGTCATGCGGCGGCAACGACTCAGACGACACGCAGCCGGCAGATGCGGACGCGGCGACCACATCCGCACCAGCCGACACCGGCGACACCGATGCAGGCGAAACTGGCGGCGGCGACGACGGTCCAGCCGACACCAGCCCCGATGTCACGACAGCAGACGGCGGCACGGTGGACGGCGACGGCGACGATCCGAGCGGCGGCATGGGCACCGATGCCTGCAACGGCGGCCAGAACGTGGGCGGCACGCTGATCATCGGCAGCACCCAAGTGCCGCGGCACCTCAACGGCACCGTGCAGTCCGGCTATGCGACCGCCGTGCCCGGCACCCAGCTGAATGCCAGCCCCCTGCTCTACGACGACCAGTACAACCCGATGCCGTACCTGGCCGAGCGCTGGGAGATCTCCGACGACGGCTTGGCCGTGACCCTGCATCTGGTCGAAGACGCCGTCTTCCACGACGGCATGCCGATCACTTCGGCCGACGTGGAGTTCTCGATTCTGACTGCACAGGCGAACCACCCGTTCCAGCCGATGTTCGCTCCGGTGACCGGCGTCGACACCCCGGACGAGCACACGGCAGTCATCAACCTCAGCCGGCCTCACCCAGCGATCCTGCTCGCGATGTCACCCGGCCTGCTGCCGGTCATCCCCAAGCACATCTTCGACGACGGCCAGGACATGAAGACCCACCCTCGCAACACCGAGGATTTCGTGGGCTCAGGCCCGTTCCGGCTGGCCGAGTACGAGCCCGGCACCATCATCCGCATGGAACGATTCGACGACTTCTTCATCGAAGGCGTGCCGTGCTTGGACGAGATCGTCATGGAAATCACGCCAGACCCCACAGCGATCGTGCTGGGACTCGAGAACGGCACCACCCACCTGTCGTCCACGCTGGGGCCGTCGGCCAATATCCGGCGCCTGATGGACAACCCGGATGTCGAAGTTCGCTCGGAGGGCCACGAGGCCATCGGTCAGATCCAATGGCTGGAGATGAACGTCAACGACCCGGCGCTGTCGGACGTTCGAGTCCGCCAAGCCATCGCCTACGCCGTCGACCGAAATTTCCTGTCTGAGGTCCTCGATCAAGGCCTGACGTTCCCGGCGCCGACCGGCATCGTGACCGCCAGTCCGTTCCACAACACCAACGTGAATCACTACGACCACGACACCGAGCGGGCCAAGGCATTGCTGGCTGAGGCCGGCTACGAGCCCGGCGAGCTGGAGCTGAGCATCGACTACATCCCGCCGACGCAGGTGGTCTACGCGGAGTACGTCGTGCAGGCGCTGGAGGAGGTCGGCATCACGACCGAACTCAGCGTTTCGCCGGACTTCCCGACATGGGCACAGCGAGTGTCTGCGGGCGAGTTTCAGATGACCATCAACAACGTCTGGAACTGGGGTGATCCGGTGATCGGCGTGCATCGCACCTACCTGTGCGACAACCGGGTGGGCGTGATCTGGACGAACAACACCGGCTACTGCAACGAAGACGTGGATGAGCTGCTCACCGCCGCCGGCCAAGAGCTGAATGCGGACGAACGCACCAGGCTGTACGCCGAGTTCCAGAAGATCGTGGCTGATGAGGTGCCGATTCACTTCCTCACGACGCCGCCGTTCTGGCAGGCATACAACCCGGTGGTGATGAACCCGCCGACCAACAACATCTGGGGGCAGATGTCGCCGATGCACGAGGTCTGGCTCGACCAGTAGCGACCGCGAGCCCCAGCCCCGGCCTCGCTGGCTCACACCGCCGGCACATCGCGGCCAGAACACCGGCCACTGATCGGCATCTGATGCTCAGATCCATTGTCGCCAGGATCGCCCAAGCCCTTGGGTTGATCTTGGCGGTGATGTGTCTCAACTTCTTGCTGATCCACCTCACACCGGGCGATCCGGCCACCGTCATCGTCGGAGAGAGCGGTGCCGGCGATCCGGAGCTGCTCACCGAGATCCGTGCGCAATACGGGCTGGACCGGCCGGTTGTCGTGCAGCTGCTGTCCTACGTGGGGCGCGTGGCGACCGGCGACCTCGGCGACTCGTACTTCTTCAACCAGCCGGTGACCTCGCTCATCATCGAGCGCATGTGGCCAACCGTGCTGCTCGTCGGAACGGCGCTGGCGTTCGCCGTGCTGGCCGGCACCTTGGTCGGCGTCGCCACTGCGCGACGCCCGGAGAGTCCGATCAGTCACGCTGCGACCGTGCTGGCGCTGGTCGGCTTCTCGATGCCGGTGTTCTGGACCGGCATCATGCTGGTGATCCTGTTCGCCTCCGTGTGGAAGCTGCTGCCCGTGCAGGGGTGGCACGACGTGAGCTACTCCGCTGGGCTGCTCGGCAACGTGCTCGACGTGGCTGAGCATCTGGTGCTGCCCGCGCTCACCCTCGGTCTCATCTACTTGGCGCAGTACAGCCGCCTGTCGCGCGCCTCGATGCTGGAAGTGCTGGAGTCGGACTACGTGCGCACAGCGCGGGCAAAGGGACTGAGCGAGCGCCGCGTCGTCTACAAGCATGCGCTGCGCAACGCAGTGATCCCGGTAGTGACGGTGGTAGGCCTGCAGTTCGGCGCACTGCTGTCGGGGGCGCTGCTGGTGGAGACCGTCTTCAACTGGCCGGGGCTCGGACGCCTCGCGTTCGACTCGATCCTGAGGCGCGACACGTCGGTGCTGCTGGGCGTGCTGCTCGCGTCGTCGGTGATGGTCATCGTCGCCAACTTGCTCACCGACTTGCTCTACACCGTGATCGACCCGCGCATTCGCCTGCGGGAGCGCGCCGATGTCTGACCCAGCCGCTCTGGGTGAAGTGACTGCCGCGACCCGGCCAGGCGCCACAGGCGCGCAGCGCAGCGGCCATGACGGGTCGACAAGCGGCGCGAGCGAAGCGCATCGGCCCGGACGAGAGACGCTCCGGCTCTTCGTGCGCAACCGGGCCGCAGTCGCCGGTGTGGTGATGCTCATCGGCATCGTCGTGATGACGGTGGCCGGGCCGCGCATCTACGGCCACGATCCGAAGGACATCGTGGCGAGACCGCTGACCCCCCCCGCGCAGCTCGCGGAAGCACGCCTCGGCACCGACTACCTGGGCCGCGATGTGCTGGCCGGAGTCATCGGGGGCGGATCCACGAGCCTGACGGTGGCCGCCATGGCAGCCGCCATGGTGCTCGTGATCGGCATCAGCATCGGCGCACTCTCCGGCTACTACGGCGGCTGGCTGGACAGCGCCCTCATGCGCTTCACCGAGTTCTTCCAGGTGCTGCCGGCACTGCTGTTCGCCATGGTGCTGGTAGCTTTGTTCGAACCGTCGATGTGGACGATCTCGTTCGCTATCGGCGTGGTGGCCTGGCCGGGAATCGCGCGCATCACCCGCGCGGAGTTCCTGCGGCTGAAGAACCTCGAGTTCGTGCGGGCCTCGCGTGCGGTAGGCGCTACCGATTGGCGCATCATCAGACGGGTGGTGTTCCCCAACGCCCTGCCACCGCTGATCGTGTCGGCCACCCTCATCATGGGCACCGCGATCCTGTTCGAGGCCGGTCTGGCATTCCTCGGCCTCGGCGATCCCAACAACACCAGCTGGGGCTTGATGATCGGCCTGAACCGAGGGAACTTCTTGACTGCGTGGTGGTCGGTGACTTTTCCCGGACTGGCGATTTTCTTCACGGTGCTGAGCTTCAGCCTCATCGGCGACGGGCTGCAAGATGCCTACAACCCCAAGCTGCGGGGACGCTGAGCGGTGACTGCACACAACGCCGCGCCACGACTGGAGGTTCGGGGCCTGACCGTGGCATTCGACGACTTCGTCGCCGTGAACGACATCTCCTTCAGCCTCCGAGACGGCGGCACGCTGGCTGTAGTGGGCGAGTCCGGCTCGGGCAAGTCGGTGACGGCGCTGTCGGTCATGCGTCTCATCGAAATCGGCACCCGCGCCCGGATCTGCAGCGGACAGGCGCTGTTCCGGCACGACGACGGCAGCGTCGACGACCTGCTGGCGCTGAGCGAGGCGCAGATGCGTGCCGTCCGAGGCGACCGCATCTCCATGATCTTCCAAGAGCCGCTGACCAGCCTCAACCCCGTCTACACGGTGGGCAGCCAGATCGGCGAGGCGCTGCGACTGCATCGCGGCATGAGGCGCAGCGATGCTCGCAAGCGAACCTTGGAGATGCTGGACCGCGTGCGCATTCCCGATGCGACGCGCAGGATCGACCAGTACCCCCACGAGATGTCGGGCGGGATGCGCCAACGGGTGATGATTGCGATGGCGCTGGCGTGCGACCCGGCGATCCTGATCGCGGACGAGCCCACGACCGCACTCGACGTGACGATCCAAGCGCAGATCCTCGCGCTGATCGCGGAGATGCAGCGCGAGACCGGCGCAGCGGTGCTCATCATCACCCACGACATGGGCGTCGTGGCAGAGATCGCGGACGAAGTCGTGGTGATGCAGCAGTCGCGACTCGTGGAGCGCGGCAGCGTCACCGACATCTTCGACCGGCCGAGCGAGCCGTACACCCAGTCGCTGCTGGCAGCAGTGCCGCGTCTGGGGTCGATGGCCGGCCACGAGGCACCGCAGCGATTCGAGCTGATCGATTCTGGCTCGCCGGCAGCCGAGCGGCCGTTCGAACACGCGTCGGTCGGCAACGACAGCGCCGACCAGGCCGGAGTCAAGCGGGGCCAGCAGCCGTGACGCTCCGCCAAGCCGCTGCGCCCATCGTGGAAGTGGAGGCGCTGACCAAACACTTTCCGGCCAGTCATGGCGCCCGCGTTCACGCAGTGGAACACGTCAGCCTGCACATCGACAGAGGCGAGACGCTCGCGGTGGTGGGCGAGAGCGGCTGCGGCAAATCGACGCTCGCCTACTTGATCATCCGCCTGCTCAACCCCACGAGCGGCACGATCCGGCTCGACGGCGCCGACATCACGAGCCTCGGGCCCCGAGCACTGCGGCCCCATCGCCGCAAGGCGCAGATCGTGTTTCAGGACCCCTTCGCCAGCTTGGACCCGCGCCGCACCGTCGGCAAGGCGATTGCGGAACCGCTCGAGATCCATCGTGCTGTGCCCAAGCGTGAGATCGCAGATGTGGTTGCTGACCTGCTGTGCCGAGTGGGCATGTCGCCCGACGATATGGTGCAGTATCCGCACCAGTTCTCGGGCGGCCAGCGCCAGCGCATCTGCATCGCCCGGGCACTCGCACTTCGTCCCGAACTGGTGATCGCCGACGAAGCAGTCTCGGCACTCGACGTCTCGATCCAGGCGCAGGTGATCAACCTGCTGATGGACCTGCAGGAAGAACTGGGGCTGTCGTACTTGTTCATCAGCCATGACTTGGCCGTCGTCGAACGGATCGCGCATCGGGTCGGCGTGATGTACTTGGGGCAGATCGTGGAGCTGGGCTCGCGTCGCGCCGTCTTCGAGAACCCCCAGCACCCCTACACCCGGCGGCTGCTCGATGCGGTGCCGATCGCTGATCCCGCCCAGCGCCGCACCGACCGGCCAGTGCTCACCGACGAGGTGCCCAGCCCGGTCTTCGAAGCCGGCACCGCCCCCGAGCCCGTGCATTTGGTGGAGGTAGAGCCGGGGCACCTCGTGGCGCAAGCCACGAGCGACAAGCACAGCGTGGCGCAAGCCACGAACGACCAACACAGCGAGGCGCAGGAGGCATGACCCAGATGACCAGCCGTCGAACCGATGACTCCGCCGGCCAGGCCGCAGCTCGCGAGCCCTACGTGATCTACCCGGCGCGCCGGGTCATCACCGTCAACCCTGCGTTCCCGTTCGGCGAGGCCGTCGCGGTCGCGGGCGATCGCATCCTGGGGGTCGGCAGCCGCGACGAGCTGGCATCATGGGGCGCTCATCGAGTCGACGAGCGATTCGCCGGGCACGTGCTGATGCCCGGCTTCGTCGAAGCCCACTGCCACGTCATGTCCGGCGGCTTGTGGAACTCCACCTACGTCGGCTACTTCGATCGGCGCGACCCGCAAGGGCGCCTCTGGCCGGGCTGCAGATCGATCGACGACGTGCTCAAGCGGCTGGGCGACGCCGCAGCAGCACTCCACGACGAATCGGCGACGCTGCTGGCGTGGGGGCTGGACCCCATCTACTTCCCCGGCGAGCGGCTCGTGGCGCGTCACCTCGACACGGTGACCGGTGCTCGGCCGACGCTCGTGCTGCACGCCAGCGGGCACTTGGCCACGATCAACTCCGCATTGATGGAGCGCTGCGGGATCGACGAGACGGCCACCAGCCCGGGGGTTGCCCGAGGCGGCGACGGACTGCCGAATGGCGAGCTGCACGAACCGTCCGGCATGATGCTGGCCGGCGATGCCTTCATCGACATGATGAGCGCCAACCGCACCGAGCGCGCTCGCTGGCGTTTCGCCAACGAGGCTCGTAACGCCGGGCACACGCTGGTGACCGACCTTGGCACCACGCAGCTCCTCGATCCAGACCAGCTCGGCAACTGGAAGCAGGTCACCAGTGATCCGGCCTATCCGGCGCGGGTGATGGTTGCGCTGTCGAACCTGTTCGGCGCCCCTGCCGATCTCGACGCGATGGCTGAACTGGGCGTCCGCCTGCAGCACGAGCAGACGTCGAAGCTGCGGTTCGGCATCGTCAAGCTGATCCTGGACGGCTCCATCCAAGGGTTCACCGCACGGATCAGCTGGCCGCACTACTACAAGGCGCCGCCGGGGCACATCGGCAACGGTCTGTGGCTGACGGCGCCCGACCAGATGGCCGACTTGGTGACGGCCTACCACCGGGCCGGTCTGACCGTGCACTGCCACTGCAACGGCGACGAGGCGACCGAGGTGTTCGTGGACGCGGTCGAGCAGGCGCTGGAGCGTCACCCCCGCTGGGATCATCGTCACACCGTGCAGCACTGCCAGCTCACCACGCCGGACCAGTACCGCCGCATGGCGGCGCTGGGCATGTGCGCCAACATCTTCTCGAACCACATCTACTACTGGGGCGACCAGCACCGGGACGTGACCGTGGGGCCTGAGCGAGCGGCACGCATGGATGCCTGCGCTACTGCGCTGGCCAGTGGCGTGAGCTTCTCGATCCACTCGGATTCGCCGATCACACCGTTGGGGCACCTGCACACCGCATGGTGCGCGGTCAACCGGGTGACGGCGTCGGGCCAGGTGCTCGGACCCGACGAACGCATCGGCGTCGGAGACGCGCTGCGCGCCATCACCATCGAGGCGGCACGGCAGCTCAAGCTGGACGCAGACATCGGCAGCATCGAGGCCGGGAAGCTGGCCGACTTCGCCGTGCTGGAAGACGACCCGCTGAATGTGGACCCGATGGAACTGCGCGACATCGGGGTGTGGGGCACCGTGCTGGGAGGCGTGCCGCAGCCGGCAGGGGTCGGCGAGGCCTAGCGTCGGTGCGGTTCGCGGTGTCGAACGTGCATGGCGCGCTATTGGCTTGGGTCGCGGTGCCGGCGCGATGAGCGAGCAACGAATCGGGGTCACCGTCGTCGGCGGATACTTGGGTGCCGGCAAGACGACGCTGGTGAACCATGTGTTGCGGTCCAGCAGCGAGCGGGTTGCGGTGATCGTCAACGACTTCGGCGAGATCTCCATCGACGAGGACCTCATCGCAGCAGCCGACGGCGACAAGCTGACGCTCGCCAACGGCTGCATTTGCTGCAGTCTGGCTGACGGGTTCGCGGCGGCGTTGCACACCGTGCGTTCCGCCGCGGCACCGCCGCAGCGTCTGCTCATCGAGGCCAGCGGGGTGGCCGACCCGGCGCAGATCGCTGCCTACGGCCACACGCCTGGCCTGCGACTGGATGCTGTGGTGGTGGTGGCCGACGCCGAGCAGGTGCGGCGCCAAGCCGATGACCGATGGGTGGCCGACATCGTTCGCCGCCAGCTCGCGGCCGCGGACTTGCTGGTGGTGAACAAGGTGGATCTGCTGGAGAGTGTCGCCGACGTCGATGCGCTGTGCGGCTGGCTGCAGGGTCTTGCCACAGGGACTGCGGTGGTGCGTGCGAGCCGTGCGGCAGTGCCCACGGAGCTGCTGTTCGGACCCGACGCGAAGCAGGCAGGCGCCGACCACACAGTTTCCGACCAGGCAGGCACCGACCACGCAGATGCAGACGTCGCGCGGCACCTGCCGCGAGGACAGCGCGCCGTTGGGGCCGCTGGAGCGGTGGCCGACGACATCTTCGAGTCTCAGACCGCGGTGCTCGACGCACCTGTGCCGCTGTCGAGGATCGAGGCGATGCTGGCCGAACTGCCTGCGGGAGTCGTGCGGCTCAAGGGACTCGTGCAGATCGAACGGCCCGCCGATGCCGGCTCGGACCCGGTCAGCAGCGCAGCGGAGTACTTGATCGAAGCGGTCGGCGCCCGGACGTCGATCGTGCCGCTGCCATCGGGCTCTGCGGCCAAGCCGCCACGCTGGGCGGTCAGCCTCATTGCTCTCAAAGGCACCGTCGCACCCGACTGGATCGACGACCGTTTGCGGCCGAGCAGTTGAGCTGCCGGATCTCGGCCAGCCTGCGCGAAAGGTCAGGCGTTGACGGCGTAGGGAACCGGAGCACCCGCCAAGGCCAGATTGACCTGCTCGGCCACTTGGGTCCCGGCACGATGCTGGGCCTCGACGGTGCTGGCGCCGAGATGCGGCGTGACCACCACGTCGGCCCGTCCGAACAGGGGCGACTCGGCAGCCGGCTCGGTTGCGAACACGTCGAGCGCTATCCCGCCCAATCGGCCCGCATCGAGCGCGTCCGCTGCCGCTTGCTCATCCACGATGCCGCCGCGAGCGGTGTTCACGATGAGCGCGTGCGGACGGCACTTGGCCAAGTTCTCCGCGCCCAGCAAGTCAGCAGTCTCGGGCGTGCGAGGCATGTGCAGCGTGATGATGTCCGAACGCTGCAGCAGCTCGGGCAAATCCACCATGACCACGCCTGCGGCGCGCCCGGATTCGGTGCTCACGTACGGATCATAGGAGATGAGCGTCACGTCGAACGGAGCGATGCGTTGTGCCACGAGACGTCCGACACGTCCCAAGCCCACGATGCCAACCGTCTTGCGGCACAGCTCCATGCCACCCCAGCGGCTGCGCTCCCAGCGCCCCTGCGTGAGGGCGGCGTGAGCTTGGGGGATGTGGCGGGCCAGTGCGAGCATGAGCGCCACGGTCATCTCCGCCGCCGAGATCACGTTGGCTGACGGCGCATTGCACACCAGCACACCACGCTCGGTCGCCGCAGCCACATCCACGTTGTCGAGGCCCACGCCGGCACGTCCGACGACGATGAGCGAATCGCCCGCCGCGAGCAGTTCGGCGTCGACCTGGGTGGCTGAGCGGACGATGAGCGCGTGTGCGCCACGCAGCGCATCGCGCAGCGCGTCGGGGCTGAGCCCGGTGCGCACGTCCACATCGTGACCAGCGGAGCGCAGCACCTCCAGACCCGCATCGGCCAGCGACTCGGTGACCAGGACGCGTGCCATCTCAGGCGACCAGATCAGCGATGCGGCTGATGCCCTCGGTGAGGTCCTCGAGGGCGAGGGCGAACGAGAAACGGGCGTAACCGGCGGCACCGAACGCCTCGCCGGGCACGAAGGCCACCTTGGCGTGCTCGAGCACGGCAGCCGCCAGCTCCAGCGTCGTCGTGACCTCGGCACCGCCGTAACGACGTCCCAACAGCCCTTCCATGTTGGGGAAGGCGTAGAACGCTCCCTCGGGCACAGGACACTCCACGCCGTCAATGGCGTTGAGCAGCTCGGTGATGCGCTGACGTCGCTCGTCGAAGGCAGCCCGCATCATCGCGACCGCTTCGAGATCGCCCGACACCGCCGCCAGGGCCGCTGCTTGGGCCACGTTGCAGACATTCGAGGTGGCGTGACTCTGCAGATTGGTAGCCGCAGCGATCACGTCTGCAGGGCCGGCCATCCAGCCGATCCGCCAGCCCGTCATGGCGTAGGTCTTGGCCACGCCGTTCAGCACCACACAGCGGTCGGCGATCTCGGGCACCAGCACCGGGAGCGAGTGATGCACAGCGCCGCCGTAGGTCAGATGTTCGTAGATCTCGTCGGTGATCACCCACAGCCCGTGCTCCACCGCCCACTGGCCGATCGCTGCAATTTCGTCGCGCGGGTAGACCGCTCCGGTCGGATTCGACGGCGACACGAACAACAGCGCCTTGGTGCGCTCGGTGCGCGCCGCCTCAAGCTGTTCGATGCTGACCCGAAATCCCTGCTCGATGCCGGCGAACACCTCGACCGGCGCGCCGCCGAAGACGCGGATCGCTTCGGGGTAGGTGGTCCAGTACGGGGCGGGCAGCAGCACCTCGTCGCCGGGATCGACCAGCGCCGCCATGGTGTTGTAGACCGCCTGCTTGCCTCCGTTGGTGACCAGGAATGCGCTGGCATCCCAGTCGAGACCGCTGTCCCTGCGGGTCTTGGCCGCCAGCGCCGCCTTCAGCGCGGGCAGCCCGCCGGCGGGCGAGTAGCGGTGGTTGGCCGGGTCGCCGCACGCGGCAACGGCTGCCTCCACAATGTGATCGGGCGTCGGGAAGTCTGGCTCGCCCGCGCCGAAGCCGATCACGTTCTCCCCCGCCGCGCGCAGCGCCTTGGCCTTGGCGTCCACCGCCAGTGTGGCCGACGGTGCGATGCCGGCCAACGCGGCCGAGACGCGGCTGGTGCTTGCTTCGGAAGCAGACGAGGGCGCGGACTGCGACGGTGCGAGTTCTCCCGAACCGGGGGCAGTCGATTCAGGCACCGATGATTCGAGCGTCGGTGAATGAGGCACTGTGCGGCTCCCGTCGGTCGACTGTCGTTGCGGCGACGCGAACTCGTGCGCTGCCGCAGTCGCCTCGTAGTCTCGCCGCCGCACACGCGAACCGGACAAGGGTGGCAGCCCATGGCGAGCACTTCTTCCTCGATTTCGATTCCGGCCGACCTGCTGCCTGCCGACGGGCGATTCGGCTCGGGCCCGTCCAAGGTGCGCCCGGAGGCCGTCGAGGCACTCCGGTCCCGGGCGCTCGACTATCTGGGAACCTCGCATCGGCGCGACGGCGTCCGCTCCGTGGTCGGTCGGCTGCGATCGGCCATGACCGAGCTGTTCGGCCTCGGCGACGACTGGGAGGTGGTGCTGGGCAACGGCGGCAGCACCGGCTTCTGGGATGCTGCGGCCTTCTCGCTCGTCGAGCGCCGCGCCCAGCACTTGGCCTTCGGCGAGTTCTCCGAGAAGTTCGCCGCCGTTACCTCTGCGGCACCGCACCTCGACGACCCCATGGTCATCACGGCACCGTACGGCAGCCACCCGACGCCCGTGGCTGCGGACCCCGCCGACATCGACACCTACGCACTGACGCACAACGAGACCTCGACCGGCGTGTCGATGCCGTTGACGCAGCCGCAGCTTGACGCATGTCGACGCGGCGACCCTGCAGCGCTCGTGCTGGTCGATGCCACCTCGGCGGCAGGCGCGATGACCTGGGCGCCCGCCGACGTCGATTGCTACTACTTCGCCCCGCAAAAGGCATTCGCTTCCGACGGCGGACTGTTCGTCGCGCTGTGCTCGCCTGCCGCCGTTGAACAGATCGAGCGGATCGATTCCACTGGCCGCTACAGGCCCGCCACCTTGGACCTCGCCATCGCCTTGCGGAACTCTCGCCAAGACCAGACCTACAACACCCCGGCGCTCGCCACCATCCTGCTGACCGTCAACACTGCCGAATGGATGCTCGCCGGCGGCGGACTCGCTTGGGCTGCGTCGCGCGCTGCGACCTCCAGCGAGACCGTCTACCGCTGGGCGGCGGCGCGTGAGTTCGCGTCGCCGTTCGTGTCTGATCCTCAGATGCGCTCCCCCGTCGTCTGCACGATCGACTTCTTGGGCGTCAGCGCCGACGACATCGCAGCAGCGCTGCGCGCCAACGGCATCATCGACACCGAGGGGTACCGCAAGCTGGGACGCAACCAGCTGCGCATCGCCGCATTCCCCGCAATCGACCCGGCAGACGTGGAGGCGCTCACCGCCTGCATCGACTACGTCGTGGAGCGCCTGTAGCTGCATCGCGCGCCCACAGCCACCACCGAGCATTACTGCTTGTTGACGACGAGCGTACCCGCAGCTTGATCATGCCATCCTCGGTACTCACGATCCCAAGCAACACTCAAATAGATGAGCACGGTGACCAGCGGTAAGTAGGTGAGGCTGACCGCGAATGGCGTCAAGAAAGAGGCGACGAAGAGCGGGATGGGCAGCAGCGGGCTGGTGAGTGCTGCTCGCAGAAGAGATTTCGTGAGGCGAGGCACACTGCCTTGAGGGACACTGATGACTTTGATGCGCAGCATGCGTTTACCGACAGTCTGACCCCGCCAAGCAGTTGCAGCGGTTTCGTAACCGATGGAGAGCACCGTCGCCACCAACAACACTGCGAGAAATACCAGAATTACAAGGCCAATCGGTGCTGTTGGAGAGGGCGGAATGAACACTGCAAGCACAAACGGCAGAGAACTCCATGCGCCCCAACAGAGAACACCGAGAATGACGCTGTCCACCATTCGTGCGGCAAGCCGACGCAGCGGCTTTGCCAACTCGACCGTTTCGCCGGTGGCAAGCTCTGCTCGGCTCTTCGGGAGACTGGCCGCGCTGTTGGCGTGCGGATCGGGCGACGGCCGGGGCCGGCTATTCGGGCGCACCGATCGGTCTCATGGATACTCGGTGTGACTCTGCGAAATCGACGTGAGCAGAGCGCCGAAGCTCACTGCGTAATGACGAGCGTGCCTGCGGCCCGGTCGTGCCAGCCTTGGTATACGCGGTCGAACATCAGGCTCGCATACACCGCCAACGCCACGAACGGCCCGATGAAAGGGATGAGCGCCGGGATCAAGCCGGGAATCGCCCAGCGGCCCAACGACTTGCCCCAGCCGGGCACGCCGCCATTCGCAGCGTTGATGACCTTGATGCCGGTCATCCGCTTGCCGAGCGTCTGGCCCCAGAGCGCCGTCAACGTTACTTCGTAGCCAATGCCGGCGATCAGGGCCACCAGCAACAAGCCCACGAAGCCGATGCCGACCGCTGCTTCGCCCTCGGCGCCGCTTGCCACCAAGCCTCCGAAGAACAATATGAGCACCACTGTGAGCCCGACGGCGATCAGTAGGCCGTCGAGCAGGCGTGCGCCGAGGCGGCGCAGGGGCCGCGCAAGCTTCACGTGCTCGCCGGTGGCCAGCTCGGCCCAGCCAGTGCGACGTTGTCCGCCCGAAGCATCGGGTGCGCTGGATTCACTCATAGGACACCTCCGCGGTCATCCTTGGCGGCAATCAAGGTCGGCGGGTGAACTCCTCAGGCGACTGCGCCGCCCGAGGCAGCGGTGACGTCCTGGCGGCCTGCGGTGATCCACGGCATCATCGCCCGCAGGCGCTCGCCGACCTGCTCAATGGGGTGCTGCTTGCCCTCGGCCACCATCCGGCGGTAGTTGGGCAGGCCGCTGCGGTTCTCCTCGATCCACTCTCGGGCGAAGCTGCCGTCTTGGATCTCGGCCAGGATGCGCTTCATCTCGGCTCGTGTCTCGTCGGTGACGATGCGCCGGCCGCGGGTCATGTCCCCGTACTCGGCTGTGGTCGAGATCGAATAGCGCATGCCCGAGATGCCGGCCTCGTAGATGAAGTCGACGATCAGCTTGACTTCGTGCAGCGTCTCGAAATAGGCAGACTCGGGTTGGTAGCCAGCGTCCACCAGCGTTTCGTAGCCGGCGCGGATCAGCTCGGTGAGGCCGCCGCAGAGCACCACCTGCTCACCGAACAGGTCCGTCTCGGTCTCTTCTGCGAACGTGGTGGTGAGCACGCCGCCGCGCGTGCCGCCGATCCCCTTGGCGTACGCCAGCGCGTCGGCGAGCGCGTGGCCGGTGGCGTCGTGGTGAATCGCGACCAGCGCCGGCACGCCGCCGCCCTCCACGTAGGTGCGGCGGACGTTGTGGCCCGGACCCTTGGGGGCGATCATCCACACGTCGACCTCAGCTGGCGGGCTGATCTGGCCGAAGTGAATGTTGAATCCGTGCGAGAAAGCAATGGCGTTGCCGGGTTGCAGGTTCGGCGCAATCGAAACTTGGTAGGCGGCGGCTTGGTCGGTGTCGGGCAGGGCCATCATCACGATGTCGGCCTCAGCCGCAGCACCTGCGACATCGGCCACCCGCAAGCCTTCAGCCTCGGCCTTGGGGCGCGAGGACGAACCCTGCCGCAGCCCCACCACCACGTCCACACCGCTGTCGCGCAGGTTCAGCGCATGAGCGTGGCCCTGTGAGCCGTAGCCCAGCACGGCCACCGTGCGGCCGGCCAGCTGGCCCAGATCGGCATCTTGGTCGTAGTAGATGGTGGCAGGCATGGTCGCTCCTTGAGCATGAGGTGCTTCGGCGGTGTTGATTGGTGGAGTCTGCCGGACTCGGCAAGCCTCAGCCCGGCATGGCGACGGCGGGCTCGTCGGCACCGAGCGCTCGCAGCGCGATCCGTCCGGTGCGCTGGAGCACATGCAGGCCGAACGGGCGCAGCTGACGCTCGCAGCGGTCGAGCCGATCCGGGTGCGCACTGACGCTGACGATTGCCTCACAGTCGTTGTGGTCAAGCACCTCGCCGCCGTACTCAGAAATCACCTCGACCACCGCAGCCAGGTCGACAGCGCCGACACGGGCCAGCATCAGCTCGCGCTCCACCGAGTCGGCCGGGTGCAGTTCGCTGATCTGGATCACGTTGACCAGCTTGTCGAGCTGCTTCGCGATCTGGGCGACATCGGTGTTGTGTACGTCCACGACGATGGTGATGCGACTGTAAGCGGGGTCGTCGGTGGGTGCGACGGCCAGCGAGAAGATGTTGAAGCCCCGGCGGCTGAACAGTCCTGCGATGCGCGCCAGCACGCCGAACTTGTTCTCCACGATGGCCGCCAGGATGTGCAGGGCCGGCCCGAGTGGGGCGCCGCGGTCCGTGGTTGCGGTGCCCATTGCGGCAGCGCCGAGCCGACCGCTCACGACGGCGCCGAGCCCTTCAAAGCGGCATCGGCATCGCCTTCGGGACCCAGGATGATGTCGTCGTTGGAGCCTCCGGCGGGCACCATCGGGTACACCTTCTCCTCGGTGTCGACCCGGAAGTCGATCACCACCGGGCGGTCGTCGATCGAGTTCGCCTTGGCGATCGCCGGCGCGACTTCTTCGGCTGAGGCAACCCGGATGCCGACGCAGCCCATGGCCTCGGCCCAGCCCACGTAGTCGGGATGGTCAGCGCTGAGGTACACCTCGCTGTAGCGCTGCGCGTAGAAGAGCTCCTGCCACTGGCGCACCATGCCGAGGTAGGCGTTGTTCAAGATGGCCACCTTGACCGGGATGTTCTCGGCGCTGGCGGAGATCAGCTCCTGGGCGGTCATCTGGAAGCAGCCGTCGCCGTCGATGGCCCACACCATCCGGTCCGGCCGGCCCACCTTGGCGCCGATGGCCGCCGGCACTGCGAAGCCCATCGTGCCCAAGCCGCCCGAGTTGACCCACGTGTAGGGATGATCGAACTTCCAGTACTGGCTGGCCCACATCTGGTGCTGTCCCACACCGGCCACCACGATCGTGTCGTGCGGCGTGTGATCGCGCAGCTGCTCCACGACGTACTGCGGCTTGAGCGGATAACCGTCCGACGGCTGGTCGTATCGAAGCGGGTATCGCTCCTGCCAACCGGAGATGGTGGACTTCCAAGCTGATCGGTCGGCCATGGCCTCAGCGGCATCGCCGCCGTCGGCCGGCCGCAACGCCGCGATCAGCGCCTCGACGGCCACCCGAGCGTCGCCGGCGATCGCCACATCGGGCACACGCACCTTGCCGTGCTCGGCGGGGTCGATGTCGACGTGGATGACTTTGGCCTCGGGGGCGAACTGCGCCGGGTTGCCGGTGACCCGGTCGTCGAAGCGAGCCCCGAGGTTGATGAGCAGGTCCGCCTGCTGCATCGCTGTGACGGCCGAGTAGTTGCCGTGCATTCCGGGCATGCCCAAGCAGAGCCGGTGGCGATCCGGGAACACGCCGCGTGCCATGAGCGTGGTGACCACATGGATGTCGCACAGCTCTGCGAGCTCCCGCAGCGCCTGCGCGGCGCGGGCCTTGAGCAGGCCTCCGCCTGCGTAGATGACCGGGCGCTGGGCCATGCGGATCAGCCTGGCCGCCTCCGCGACGGCCGCCGGATCCACCTCGCTGCGGGGACGGTAGCCGGGCAGGTTCACACTGTCGGGCCAGTACCAGGTCATCGACTCGTTGCTGACGTCCTTGGGCAGGTCGATCAGCACCGGGCCGGGGCGGCCGGTGGTGGCGATGTGGAACGCCTCGGCCACGATGCGCGGGATGTCTGCGGCGTCGGTGACCAGATAGTTGTGCTTGGTGACCGCCATGGTGATGCCCGTGGTGTCGCATTCCTGAAAGGCATCCGAGCCGATGGCGGACATGGCCACCTGGCCGGTCACCACGACCAGCGGGACCGAGTCCATGTACGCGTCGCACAGCGGCGTGACGATGTTCGTGGCCGCCGGCCCGCTGGTGACCATCGCCACACCGGGCTTGCCGGTGACGTGCGCGTAGCCCTGCGCCATGTGACCGGCGCCTTGCTCGTGGCGGACCAGGACATGGCGGATCGGCGAGTCCAGCACCGGGTCGTACACCGGCAGGATGGCACCGCCGGGCAGGCCGAACATGACCTCTACGCCGCTCATCTCCAAGCTGCGCATCAGTGCTTGAGCGCCCGTGAGCTCCATGAGGTTCCTTCCTGTCGCGATGGTGCCGGCTGTCATGTTGGCAGGGCCGCGGCCGGCGAATGGCGGCGCCGAAGCTCCCGAGCATGTCGGCCGGACAGATGGTGGTGGCCTCGCGTGTGCTGGACTCTTCTTTCGGAAACCGTTTCGGGAGACTGCACTCCCGAAACGAAAATGCCTCCCGATCGGGAGGCGAGGCGGGCGCGTCGAGACGTGTCCGCCTAGGTTCGTACGCCTACCGACTCGGTCTGGCCGCGTCCGAGCTGGTTGCACTCGACGGAGGGACCACGCCGGTCTGCTGAGCAACGCACCGCGCCATTCTGCCGTGCGTCGCCGAAGGCCGCAACCTGTGCCGCGTCCGTACGGCCGCCGCTTGGGGATCGACGGCCTGTTGCAGCTCGCGCCAGATCTGAGCCAAACAGGCATCGTCGCTGACCTCGATGGTCTGACAGCGGCGGTCCAGACGGTTGCAAGACGGAGTCTGCGTACATTGGCCGGGTGCGAGGCAGACGGCTGGTCAGCGGCGCCGTCTGCGCCGCAGCGATAGTCGCCAGCTGTTCGCAGGGCGGAACCGTCGATGGCACCGATCCGGCGCCAGGCAGTCCTCTCCTCGGTGACAGCAGCGGCAGCCATGCCGAAGCACATGCGGCTGCCGGTGTCCCGCTCACCCAGACGCCCGAGTACCTCGCCTCCAATACCCCTTGTCCCGCGGAGCTGCCTGAACTCGGCGCTGTCCCGTTGAGCCAGGCAGCCCCAGGGCGCTCGGTGCAGCTCACGCCCTTTGTCGAGCTGGCCGACGCGACCGTCATGGTCTTCGACAACGCAGGCGCTGACGGCGGCGGATACGTGGGGGATCGCAGCGGTCGCATCTGGCGCTTTGAGCCCAACCCGGCGGACCGGACGTCGACGGGCCGAGCGGGCAGCGGTCTCGGCGCCGCTATCGGGGCAGCGCCGATAGCGGACTTCTCGTCAGACACCGCTGCCGAGCACGACCAAGGCTTAGTGGGAATGACGCTGGGCCCGACCGGCCGGCTCTGGATCAACCGCACCAACAGTCGCGGAACCAGTGTGCTGACGGTTCTCACCCCGAACGCTGACCACACGCGTCGGCAGGGCGGCCATGTCGACATGCTGGAGGTGAAGCAGACCAATGCACAGCACAACGGCGGCGACCTGTTGTTCGACCAGAACAGGCTGCTCTACGTGTCGTTCGGCGACGGCGGCGGACAGGGCGATCCACGTCATCACGGCCAGAATCGGGCCACACCGCTGGGCGCAGTGCTGCGCTTCGCGGTCGCCGGCGACGACGGCACCGACCTTGGCCAGACCGACCCCGACGAATGGCGGCTGGTCCCTGCGCCAGGCAATCCGGACCTCGGACCCGACAGCGACCCCAATATCTGGGCCTACGGCGTTCGCAACCCGTACCGCATGTCCATCGACCAGGCCACCGGCACCTTGTGGATCGCGGATGTCGGCCAGCAGTGCATGGAAGAAATCACCGTGCTCGGCCTCGACGAGAACGGCGCCAACTTGGGCTGGAATGCTTATGAGGGCAGCCGGCGCTTCTTCGGCGACGCGCTCAGCACGCACCGACCGCCGGATCTGGAGTACCGGCATGGACGGGGCCTGTGCGCCGTGATCGGGGGTCACGTGTACCGCGGCGAGGAGCTGCCGTGGCTGGCAGGCCGCTACGTGTTCGCCGACCTGTGCGGGGGAGACATCTACGCGGCTTCGGTGCAGGCGGGCGCGCAGCCGGACGACGTGTGGCATCTGGGCATCCGCACCAATCGCCCCGTCGGTTTCGCCGTCGACCCGGCCGGCGAGCTGTACGTCATCGACATGGAAACCGGCGCATGGCGCATCACCGACGGCAGCTCCGCTGACCGAGCCGGTGCCGGCGACGGCACGGCCAGTGACGGCTCAGCAGAGAACCAGCCGGACGAGTGATCGCAAGCCATCTGCGCGCAGCGGCTCGGTAGCCGTGTTTCGGCGCACAGCCTACGACCGGGAAATCCTGACGCTGGCCGTGCCGGCGTTCGGAGCGCTGATCGCCGAGCCGCTCTACGTGGTCACCGACACGGCCATCGTGGGCAGGCTCGGCACCCCTCAGCTCGCCGGCCTCGCCATCGCCTCGGCCATCCTGCTCAGCGCTCACGCCGCACTGATCTTCCTGGCCTACGGCACCACCGGTCTGGTGGGCCGGCTCATCGGTGCAGGCTCGCCGCGACAGGCCGTGGAACAGGGCGTGGCCGGAGTGTGGATGGCAGTCGGTCTCGGCGTGGTCATCAGCCTGGGCATGTGGATGGGTTCGGCTCGCCTAGTGAGCCTGTTCGACCCCACGGCGCAGGTGGCCGAGTTCGCACTCACCTACCTGCGGATCAGCCTGATCGGCTTCACTGCGCTGCTGGCGGCCATGGCAGCTACTGGCTACCTGCGAGGCGCCCAGGACACCGTCACGCCGCTGGTCGTTGCCGTCGGCTCGGCAGTGGCCAACCTGCTCATCGAACTCGTGCTGGTCTTCGAACTCGACATGGGCATCGCCGGCTCAGCGTGGTCCACGGTGATCGCCCAGTGGGGAGCAGCCATCGTGTTCGTGGTTGTCGTTCGACGCCACGGCCGCGCCGCCGGGGCGACGCTTCGACTGGTCGCCGCGGCGGCACGGCGATACGCGCGCGTCGGCCTGCAGATGTTCGTGCGAACCGCTTCGCTGCGCGGTTCGCTGGTGCTCGCCGCGATGTTGGCAGCGCGCATCGGCACGACCGAGCTGGCTGCGCACCAGATCACTGCAGAGATCTGGTCGCTGGCATCGCTCGCGCTGGATGCGGTCGCCATCGCGGGGCAAGCAATCGTTGCCAAGGAGCTCGGCGCCAACCGTCCTGATGTCGCACGCGCAGCCAGTGTCCGGATGATCGGCATGACCATCCAGCTCAGCTTGGTGTTTGCCGTCGCGCTCTTGTTGGCCAGGACTCACATCGCGGGAATCTTCAGCACTGATCCCGCCGTGGTCTCGCTCGGCGGGTTCTTGCTGCTGTTCGTCGCTGTCTCGCAGCCGATCAATGCGGTTGCTTTCGCCTTCGACGGCATCTTCATCGGTGCCGGCGACTTGGCTTTTCTGGCCTGGGCCATGGTGGGCGCCGCTGCGGGATTTGCCGTGCTCGGCACCGCCGTACGTCTGGCGGACTTGGGCATCGGCTGGCTGTGGCTTGCCCTGATCGCGTTCATGTGCTTTCGCGTCGCACCGCAGTGGCTGCGCTTTGGTGGCCAAGCCTGGCTCCGAACCGGCATCGGGTGATCCGGCGAGCCGATGGCTAACCGTCGGCGGATCCGCCCAGCATCGCACTGGCACCCGCACAACGACAGGTGCTGACGCCGTCTTTCAGGCGTCGCGGCGCTGCGCCAGCAGCCGGGTGACCGCTCGGCCGTCGGCTTGGCCGCGGGTGGCCTTCATGACGGCGCCGACGAACACGCTGGCTACCTTGGCTTCGCCGGCGCAGAACTTGGACCATGCATCGGGATGATGCAAGATGGCCTGGTCGACCAGCGCTTCCAGCCGGCCGGCAGCCATGGCTTCGAAGCCCAGTTCGGCGGCGATGGCGGCCGGGTCAGCCGAGCCGCCGCTTGCGGCTCGTTCGCACATGGCGCCCAGCACCGTCTTGGCCTGCGTTGCGGTGAGCCGGCTTGCGGTCTCCATCCGGACCAGCGATGCCAGCTGGTCTGGCCGCAGCAGCTCGGCACCGTCGAGCGCGAGATTCTGCACGGCATGGGTGACGGTGCGGTTCGCATCCGCGCCCGCCTGGACCGCTGCGAGCACCACCGGCGCCAAGCCACGGCTCACGATGACCTGTGCATCGCCCAGGTCGGCCCCGAGCGCGCAGAGTCGTTCGCGCTGGGCCGCGGGCAGCTCAGGCAGCCCGGCTCGCACCCGTTCGATCCAGTCGGAATCGGGCACCAGCGGCACCAGGTCAGGCTCGGGGAAGTAGCGGTAGTCGTCCGCTTCCTCCTTGGATCGCAGCAGATGGGTTCGGCCGTCGGCAGACCAATGGCGGGTCTGCTGCACGGGCGCCTCGCCGGACCGATACAGCGCGACGTGGCGACGGGCCTCGTAGTCGATCGCACCGCGAAGCGAACGCAGCGAGTTCAGGTTCTTCACCTCGCAGCGTGTGCGCAGCTCTCCCGAGCCCGCCGGCCGGACGCTGATGTTCGCGTCGACGCGCATCGAGCCCTCTTCGAGCCGTGCATCGGATGCGCCCAGCGCCAGCAGGATGGCACGCAGCTCGCTCACATACGCACTGGCCTCGTCGGCCGAGGTGATGTCGGGCCGCGACACGATCTCCAGAAGCGGTGTGCCCGCCCGGTTGTAGTCCACGAGCGCACCGACAGCCCCATGGATCCGGCCCTCAGCGCCGCCGAGATGAGTGGTCTTGCCGGCGTCCTCCTCCAGGTGCGCCCGCTCGATGCCCACACGGCCCCCGCCGGGCACGTCCAGCCAGCCGTCACAGCAGATCGGCTGGTCGTACTGGCTGATCTGGTAGTCCTTGGGCATGTCGGGATAGAAGTAGTTCTTGCGGTGGAACACCGACGGCCGGATGTCGCAGTTCAGTGCGAGCCCGACCGCCATGGCCAACTCGACGGCTCGACGATTCAGCACCGGCAGCGAGCCGGGCAGGCCCAGACACACCGGCGTGACGTTGGAGTTGGGCTCGTCGCCGAAGCGGCTCGGCGCAGCGGAGAACAGCTTGGTGTCGGTTGCCAGCTCGACATGGACTTCGAGCCCGACGACGACGTCCCAGCTCGCCGGTTCGGGCGGGTCTGAGTTTCGCCGCTCAGCCGGCATCACACAGGGCCGGACGAGACAGCGGTGGCGCGGCGCGTTCCAAGGCTGCGGCGACCGTGAGCATCGTCTCCTCCGCCAGCGCGGGCGCCATGACCTGCACGCCCACGGGCATGCCCGCGGCACCTACGCCGAACGGCACCGACATCGCCGGGTCGCCGGACAGATTGGACGGGATCGTGCAGGTGTCGCAGCGGTACATCATCATCGGATCAGAGCGTTCGCCGAAGCGAAACGCCACGCACGGCGAACTCGGCGACAGCAGCACGTCGTAGTCCGCGTAGGCCGCGTCGAAATCTCGTCGGGTCAGCATGCGTACCCGCTGCGCCTTGCCGTAGTAGGCGTCGTAGTAGCCAGCGCTGAGAGCGAACGTGCCCAGCATCACTCGTGCCTTGACCTCGTCCCCGAACCCGGCGCGGCGCGTCAGGCGGTTCATCTCCTCGACGTCTGCACCGTCGACGCGCAAACCGTAGCGAGTGCCGTCGTAGCGGGCCAGATTGCTCGAGGCTTCCGCCGGAGCGATCAGATAGTACGCAGTGAGGCCGTAGGTGACTGCAGGCACCGAGACCCAGCCCACCGACGCGCCGCCTTCAGCCAGGGCATCGGCCGCTTCGAGCACGCGTGCGGTCACCTCGGGCTCGATGCCTGACCGGGCCTCGCTCGCGCCCGGCGCCGAGGGCGGTCGCGCGCGGACAGAGTCGAAGGTCGCCGGGCTGCCGTGGCCGCCACCGGTCAGCTCGCGGACGATGCCGACGCGCAGCCCGTCGAGACCGCGCGTCAACGACGCCTTGAAGTCGGGCACTGCGGCGGGGACAGAGGTGCTGTCGGCGGGATCGTGTCCGCTGATCACCTCAAGCGCCAGCGCCGCGTCCGCAACATCGGCTGCGAACGGGCCGACCTGGTCGAACGAGCTGGCGAACGCGACGAGTCCGTAACGGCTGACCCGACCATAGGTGGGCTTGATGCCGACGACGCCGCACAGCGACGCCGGCTGCCGGATCGACCCACCCGTGTCGGACCCGAGCGCCAAGGGCGCGAAGCCCGCGCAGACCGCTGCTGCGGAGCCGCCGCTGGATCCGCCGGGCACGCGGTGCAGATCGTACGGATTGCGCGTGGGGCCGAACGCTGAGTTCTCGGTGGAACTGCCCATGGCGAACTCGTCCAGATTGGTCTTGCCGATCATCACTGCGCCCGCGGCGGTGATGGCGGTCACCACCGTTGCGTCGTAGGGAGGCAGCCACCCATCGAGCATGCGGGAGGAGCAGGTGGTCGCCACGCCGCGCGTACACAGGTTGTCCTTGAACGCCACGGGGACGCCGGCCAGCGGACCCGGATCGCGGCCATCTGCTACCGCGGCGTCCACCGCCGCAGCTGCTGCGCGCGCCCCATCAGCCGTGACGGTGTTGAACGCGTGGATGTCGTCGTCGTGAGCCTCAATGCGACGAAGGCAGTCCTCCACCACATCAGCCGCCCGGCGAGCACCGCTGCGCACCTCATGCGCGAGCTGCCGAGCCGAGATCACAGCACCGAGATCATGTGCTCACGCCTGCTCGCCGAGCACCGGAGGAACCTGGAATTGCCCGTCGCGTGCGGCAGGCGCTTGGGCCAGCACCTCGTGCCGGTCCACCGAGGCAGCCGCGACGTCGTCACGCAGCACGTTGCTCAGCGGGTAGGGATGCGCGAGCGGCGGGACGTCGGCGAGATCGAGCTCTTCCAGCTCGCAAGCGTGCTCCAGGACGCGTCCAAGGTGGCCGGCGTAGTGCTCGATCTCGTCTTGGGTGAGCTCAATTCGGGCGAGACGGGCCACATGGGCCACGTGATCCGTGCTGATCGCAGGCGTGCCGTCGCTCATGGCGAGCCGCAGGGTACCGGCGCGTCTCAACAGGGAATCCGCCGGCGCGCAGCTTCGGCCAACACCTCACCGGGACGCGTCGGGCTGAACAGCACCCGCGACACCGTCCGCGCCTGGGCTGTGCCGCTCGCGCGTGGCACCAGCTCGACGGGGCCCCCGACCACCGCGAGCAGCACGGGTCCGCGGGCACCGCCGGTGAGGTCCGCGAGGTCTTCAGCGTGGAGGTCGATGCCCGTCGGGGCGAGACCCAGCAAGGCCACCTCGGCTCGGCGCAGCAGGAACGGCTCGCGCGTCGCCAGATGATCGTGCAGGACCAGGCCGTTGGGCACGAACACCACCCAGCGACATGCCAACTGATGCAGCGACCGGAAGCCCCATGCAGCAGCCAGAAGCCCGACGACCGTCGCGGAGGCTGCCCACATCCACAGCCGGTTGGCCCACAGCACCGCAGGCGCCGCGACGCCGACAACCACCGCTGCCCACACCAGCGGAATCGGTCCGATGACCAGTACGAACGGAGCTCTCAGCAGCATCCGCCGTTCGTTGCCGTAGCTGAGGCCATCGACCATGGCGTTGCCCGTCTCGGGGAGCAACGCCGTCGCAGCTGCCAAGGTGCCGCCCGCGGCGGCCGCCGCAGCGCTCCAAACGGCCATGTCTGCGTCCCACGCGGCCGCAGCGACGACGGCACCGATCGTCAAGGCAAGCGATGCGGGAGCAGCGATGCGGACTGCGGTCAGTGCCCAAGGCCGGCGCACCAGCGTTGCCGTCAAGACCAGTCCCCAAACCACCCACAGCTGTGTGCCCACGATGCGTGCTGAGGTGGGTGTGCATGCGCCGAGCGCATCGGCCGCCGCAGCCCCCGTGGTCCACGGCATGACCAGCCACAGCAGGCGCAGCAACCACAGACTCGGGTGCGCTCGAAGCGTGGCTCGCACAGGCGAAGTCTGGCCGGATGCCCATGCGCATGGCGCGGCCCGGCCGACGCACCAGCTGCTTGCCGCCGTCGGAGGCCGTGTGCGGCATCAGCAGCAGCGACCGCAGACTCGAGCACTGGCAGTACAGGGCCCCGCGTCGTTGCATCATGGGAGTCGCCTGATCGAGCAACGCTGCACGCTCAGCTCGGCGTGTCAAGAAGGCGTGTCAAGCAGCAGGCCGAGCACTTCGCGGATCTGTGCCAAAGCTGCTGCGCCCACGTTTCCGCGGCGTGTCCCGATGCGAGCAGCAGCGACGGCTCGGATGTGCTGACACTGGGCTGCCGAGCGCCCGTCGAGGCCGTTCAAGGGGTCAGCCTCGAGGCCGATCTCCGATCCGTGGCCGCGTACGCGAGACGTGAGCGGGACCACATGCACGACCGAGGAGCCTGCCTCGATCACACGTTGCGCCGTGACCACTACAGCGGGTCGGCCGAAGCCCGCCTCAGTTCCCGCAGGAATGCCGAGGTCGACGTCGACGACATCACCCGAGTTCAGCATCGAGCCAAGCTGCCTCGGCACCAGTGAGATCGCTGCACAGGTCGGCGCCCATGCGGTCCTGACGGAGTCTGCGCACCGCCATCGCAACAGTGTCGGTAACGGTGATCTCCATGTCAGCGGCGAGCTTCTTGAGTTGGCGGTGGGTGTCAGCGTCGATTCGGACGGTCGTGCTGCGCATACGATAATGGTAACAGATTTGTAGACTGATCTCGGCGTTGCCGGCAGGCAGTCGATGCCGCCCCACGCAACTACGCCCCACGCAACCGCAGGTTCGGATGTGCGCGAAGCGTCGCTCATACCAGCGGAATCGGGCCGGCTGCCGTTGCGCATGGCGCGGCCCAGAAGGTGTGTCGGCTGCCGACGCGCGGGTGTTATGTTGCGGCCTCTCTCGACGGCAAGGGCAAGGAGTGGTTCCGATGGCGTTGTTTCGGTTGGGGTCTGGTGTGATGCTGCGACTGCTGCGACGGGGCCGCTTGGCGCCGGCGTTGGCGGTGGTGCTGGCATCCGGCGTGATGCACGGCGTGGTATCGCCTGCTGTGGCCGCTGAGGGCGAGTCTTCGGTGTCGGTGGACGCGCCGGTGGTGCTGAGGGTGGCGCCCGACGACGGTGCGGCCGTGCTGTCGTGGACGCGCGGCAAGGCGGGGCGCAAGGCATCAGACTGCGCGACGTCGACATATTGGGTGTACCTGTACGACGGTGCGGGCAAGGCGGTCACGGTCAAGAGCGTGACCTTCCCCGGCGATCGCCTGACATTGGACGAACTTGCGGTAGGCGGCGTGTACCAAGTGGAGGTGTATCCGTACTCGGGTGAGTGCGGGAGCTGGTCGTCGAAACGCGCCAAGGCCAAGTTCACTGCCGCGAAACCTGCCCGCGCGCAGAGAGCCGCAGAGCCAGACGTGCAGTTGCAGGGCCAAGACGGCTTCAACCCGCTCGCCACCACCACAACGACCACGGCGCCGCCCACCACCACAACGACAACTACCACGACGACCACGGCACCGCCCACCAGCACGACGACAACCACCACGACTACTTCGACGAGCGTGGTGCCGGCGAAGTCAGCTGTGTCGGTGGACGCGCCGGTGGCGCTCAGTGTCGTACCGGTGGACAAGGGCGCGTCGCTGACTTGGACGCGCGGCGCGGCACCCAAAGGCGCTTCGGAGTGTACGACGTCGGCGTACTACGTCTACGTGTACGACGATGCCAACAAGCCGGTGTCGGCCACAAGCGTCGCATATCCCGGTGCCGGCACAGAAGTCGTCGACCTAGTGCTGGGTGCCACGTACACGGTGACCGTGTACCCGTACTCGAGCGACTGCACTAGGTGGTCGTCGAACAGCGCCACCGCCACGTTCACCGCGTCCAAGCAGACGGACCTCACCAAGCGGCCCGCCGGCGACAGCGAAGACGATAACGACAGCGGCGACGAAGGCGACGGCGAGGACAAGGATGACGACCAGGACAAGGACGACGGCGGCAAGCCCAGCGACAACAAGGACACCGACGAAGACGACGACAACAAGCCCGCCACCACGACGACCACATCATCGACGACCAGCACCTCCACGACTTCTACTTCGACAACCACAACAACGACAACAACACCGACGATTGCCCTGACGAAGGCGTTTCGAGACGTCAGCACGAGCCACAACCATGCATGCGCGCTGCGCATGACCGGTGCCGTCGCCTGCTGGGGCAGGAACAACTACGGCCAAGCCGAAAGTCCCGCGGGCATCTTCACGTCGATCACGACCGGCGGCGAAGACTCTCCGCTTCGCAGACCTCGCGATGCCGGCCACTCGTGCGGCATTCGCCACGATGGCACCATCGTCTGCTGGGGCGCCAACGAAGCCGGGCAGACCGCCTCGCCTTCCGGGACGTACAGGGCGGTATCGGCGGGCGGCTACCACACGTGCGCAATCAAGACCGACGACACCGTGGCCTGCTGGGGCGGCAACGACTACGGCCAGAGTCGCTCACCGTCCGGCGCGCGTGTCAAAGCACTGTCAGCCGGCGGCTACCACACGTGCGCAATCAAGGCAGACGACACGTTGGCGTGCTGGGGCGGCAACACGGTAGGCGCTGCATTCTTGGCCGCTCCGTCTGGGACGTTCAAGGCGGTGTCTGCAGGCTCTCACCACACCTGCGCGATCCGCACAGACGACACGCTCACCTGCTGGGGAACGAACAGGAGCCCCTTGGGCAACTCCACTACGGGCATCACGGTTGCAACGCCGTCGGGAACGTTCAGGGCAGTGTCGGCAGGCTACTACGACACCTGTGCTGTTCGGATGGATGACACCATGGCTTGCTGGACACAGCAAGGCAACCTCTTTGTGACAGCGCCGACGATGGCTTTCACAACGGTTGCTACCGCGCACTACTACCAATGCGCAATCGCGACCGACAACAGTCTCATCTGCGGCGGTGACTGGAGACTCGGCAGCACAGACCTTCCACTCAGCTCGTTCAGAGAGATCACTGCAGGTTTGGGCTACGGCTGCGGCATCCGGATGAACTACAAGATTGCCTGTTGGGGCAGTGACTACTACGGCAAAGCCAGCCCACCATCAGGCAAGTTCGCGGTGATCGATGCAGGCGACTACCATGCGTGTGCCATCCGCCGCGACAATGAGCAGTTGTCTTGCTGGGGACGAAACCACCACGGTCAGACCGATGTTCCTTCAGGCCAATTCGTCGACGTGGCAGCAGGCAGCGAATTCACCTGCGCGATCCGCAAAGACAACCAGACAATCGCGTGCTGGGGCAGCAACGAGTATGGCCAGTCTACACCTCCGACCGGCACGTTCACATCTCTCGATGCTGGACGCCGCCATGCGTGTGGCATTCGAACCGACGCCTCGGTCATCTGCTGGTCATGGTGGCCGAAGGGCTGGCCAGTTCAGCCTGAACCGCAAGAGAATTATAGTTTCTCAGAGCTCGCACTTGGCGGCCTGCATTCGTGCGGTCTGCGAACGGACAACACGATCCACTGCTGGTTCAACAGCCTGTCGCCGCAAGGCAGCTACACGGACATCGCCGTAGGCACGTGGCACACCTGCGGGACTCGAAACGATGGCACCGTTCATTGCTGGGAGCGAAACAGCACTCGCACGTTTGATCCGATCATCGGGCGCTACACGGACCTTGCCGGAGGCAGCGGCGGTCTCACCTGCGGCATCCGCACCGACGACAACAAGCTGCGATGCGGCGGGTTCCGATCGCGGCCCAAGGGTCTCCTCGAAGCGACGATCAGGACATTCGCGAATACAACATCGTGAACTCAGGCCGGGGATGCGTGCTGGGTCTCGTGAGCGGGCCCAAGGCAGGCGTCTTGGTGTCGGTGGTCAGCCATCTGGGTGGGGTGCGGCTACGGTCGTGCCAATGCTACGGGGCGAGCTGGAGCTGAGGCCGATGGCGGTATGCAGATCGATGGGCACGGTTGGGATGCGAAGGAAAGAGTCGAGTATGTCCGAATCAAGCATGTTCGGTTTGGCGCTAGGTGCTGCGAAACGGCGTCTACAGCGTGGATCGCGGCGCCGTTGGGCGTCGGGGTTAGCGGTGGCGTTGGCCGCGGGCCTGCTGCATGCCGTGGGGGCGCCGGCGGCTGTGGGTGCCGACGACGAGCGCCAAGTATCGGTGGACGCGCCGATAGTGCTGAGCGTCGCGACGCGTGACGGCGGCGTGTCGCTGTGGTGGTCGCGGGGCGCTGCGCCCAAGAAGGCGTCGGAGTGTGAGACGTCGCGCTACTGGGTGTACGTGTACGACAGCGCGGGCGGAACGGTCGCGCAAGAGGGTGTGGCGTTCCCGGGCGGCTCGTTGGAGCTGGATCTTACTGCGGGCGCGAAGTACAAGGTGCAGGTGTACGCGTATTCCGACGACTGCACGCAGTGGGGTGCCGAAGCGAAGGCCAAGTTCAGGGCGTTGGCCGTGAAGGGCGCGCCGCAAGCCCAAGCTCAAGACGAGGACCAAGGCGAGGTCAACCCGCTGTCCACCACGACGACAGCGGCACCCACGACCACGACCACCACAAGCACGACGACAACGACGACAACCACGACTACACCGACGACAACCACCACGACGACTACCACGGCTAAGCCGTCGGTGAAGGCGGGTGTGTCGGTGGACGCGCCGGTGGTGCTCAACGTCGTGCCGGTGGACAAGGGAGCCTCGCTGAGCTGGACGCGGGGCACGGCGCCCAAGAAGGCCTCCAAGTGCGCGACTTCGCTCTATTGGGTGTACGTGTACGACGACGCGGACAAGCCGGTCTTGGTCAAGGGCGTCAACTATCCGGGCGACAGCTTGGAGATCGTCGATCTGGCGCTGGGAGGCACCTACAAGGTAGACGTGTACCCGTACTCGAGCGCCTGCGGTACCTGGTCCTCGACCAAGGCGTCGGCAACGTTCACCGCGTCCAAGCCGGCCGGCCCAGTCGAACCGCCCGAAGGCGACGGCGACAGCGGTGACGACACAGACGACGAGAACGGCCACAACAACCCCGACGACAAAGACGACGACAAGTCCGACAACGACAAAGACAGCGACCGCAAAGACGACGCAGACGACGACGGCGACAAACCCGTCACCACGACCACGACGTCTTCGACCACCACTAGCACAAGCACGACGACCACGAGTACAACCACTACTAGTACAACCACCACATCCACATCCACGACCACGACGATTGTCCCGCAGACCGGCAACTACCGGGACATCAGCACCAGCTACGCGCATGCCTGCGCACTGCGCACCGACAGCACCGTGAAGTGCTGGGGCATCAATCGCCACGGAGAGGCAGACGCACCGTCCGGCACCTTCAAGGCCATCACCACCGGGGGCGAAGTCAGCTGGTGGCCACACCGGCATAAGAGCATCGCGTACTTTGCTGCACATTCGTGTGGGATCCGCACCGATGACACTATCGAATGCTGGGGTGCCAACAATGCTTGGCAATCCACCGAACCGCACGGCAAGTTCAAGGCGGTATCTGCTGGCAGTTACCATACCTGCGCAATCAGTATGGAAGACCGCCTGATTTGCTGGGGCGGCAACGACTACAACCAAGCACCCGGACTGCACTTCGACACGTACAAGGCAGTATCGGCTGGTGCATCGCATACCTGCGCGATCAAGAGTGACGATACTCTGAAATGCTGGGGCGGCAGCACCGACGAAGATGTCGTGGCAGAAGCCCCTACAGGAAAGTTCAAGGCCGTGTCCGCAGGCACATACCACACGTGCGCTGTCCGAATGGACAATACCATGGCCTGCTGGAGCACCCATACCGGCTTCTTTGGACGGCCACCCGGAACCAATGTGTCGACACCCTCCGGAACCTTCACAGCTGTGGCGGCAGGCCACTATGGCACCTGTGCAGTCCGGACAGACGGTAGCGTCGGCTGCTTCAAGAACGACGGCAGCCTCACATCGTGGGCTTCCGAACCTTCAGATTCGAGTTCCTTTACGACGGTCGCAACAGCGTACGAATATATGTGTGCCGTCAAGAATGATGCCAGCCTGCACTGCTGGGGTCATTCACACGTGTACAACGGCAAGATGACCGTGCCGTCATACGGATTCAGGGAAATCACCTCTGGATTCGATCACTTCTGCGGCATCCGACGCAACCACAAGATTGCTTGTTGGAATGACTTCGACGATACTGTAGACGGCGGCTCCTCGATGCTCAACGCGCCGGCCGGCAAGTTCACGGCCATCGCCGCTGGCGATCTGCATACCTGTGCCATTCGTCGTGGCGAGGGCACGCTCGCCTGCTGGGGCGCGAACGACAAAGGACAATCGAATGCGCCCTCGGGCCGTTTCACTGACATTGCAGCAGGCAGGAACTTCACGTGCGCGATCCGCCAAGGCAGCGGTACAGTCGCATGCTGGGGCAACAATCCAGGAGGGACGTTGTTGGTACCGACAGGCAAATTCAAGGCGGTGAGCGCTGGCTACTACCATGCTTGCGCCATCCGCCTTGACGGCTCCGTCAAGTGCTGGGCGTGGGAAGAACAATGGCCTACCCTATGGTTGCCAGAATCACCGGGGAAAAAGCAAAACTATGGCTTTGAGAAACTGGCACTCGGCTACCAGAGTTCCTGTGGCATACGTTCCGATGACACCATCCATTGCTGGTCACGCTACTCTGAGGTTGCAGGCAAATTCACGGACATAGCGAAGGCCCACTGGCACGTGTGCTCGCTCCGCACCGACGGCACCGTCTACTGCTGGGGCAACGGCTATTGGTCAGAGCTGGACCCACCCAGCACCAGCTTCAAGGCTCTTGCAACAACACGACACAACACTTGTGGCATTCGCAGCACAGATAAGAAGGTGGAATGCTGGCAATACACGTCTCCGCCCCATGACATCGTTCACGGGCCCTGACCGTCCGCGCTGACTTTCTGCACAAACCATCTGCTCGGACGTCAGTCGTTGACATGTCGGACGGCGATCTCGACCGCATGGGGTATCTTGCGGAACTGATCAGCCGCTGGGATGTCGAGTACCACCGTGACGACGCACCGTCGGTACCAGACGGGGAATACGACGCCCGCAAACGCGAACTCATCGAGCTCGAGAAGCGCTATCCGGAGGCTGCCGATCCGAACTCACCCAGCCGGCGTGTCGGTGCCGAGTTGTCTGCGCTGTTCAGCGAGGTGGCCCACGCGCGGCCGATGAGGTCGCTGGACAACGCGATGGATCTCGACGAACTGCGGTCGTGGCATGGCCGAGTGGTTCGCGGTATTGCCGCCGCGCGTACTGCACGATCCGACGAAGCGGTTATCGATGAAGCGGTTGCCGACGGTGACGCAGGCGGCGAGACTGCGCAGCACGGTCAGGCCTCCGGCAGCGATGCGGCGGAATCTGATGCGGAGGCACTGGCACCGGAGCTGATCTGCGAGCTGAAGCTGGACGGACTGGCCGTCTCGCTGCGCTACGAGCAAGGGCGTCTCGTCCAAGCAGCGACGCGAGGCAATGGGCGAGTCGGTGAGGATGTCACCGCAAACGTCGCAACCTTGGCGGACATACCGAGAGAACTGAATGCGGTGTCTCCGGTGCCTGCGGTGATCGAAGTTCGGGGCGAGATATTCTTGCCGCTGGAACGATTTCGTGAGCTGAACGACGCGCAGGGCCGCGCACGTGAAGCCCTCACGCAAGCCGCGCAACGCGCAAGACAGCAGCTTGCGGACGCCACCGAGGACATGGCAGCGAACGAGCGACGCAAGCTGGAATCGCTAGCGAAGCTCACCGCGGCCGATGTGCAACGCCGGCATCCCGACTACGCAAACGCTCGGAACACGGCGGCAGGCAGCCTGCGTCAAAAGGACCCCTCGATCGTCGCGACACGCGGCCTGTCGTTCTGGTGTTACGACATGGGCGAGCTGGTCGGCGGCCCGGATCTGGCAAGCGCCGGCGAGACCTTCGCGTACTTGGCCGAGCTGGGCTTGCCGGTGAATCCCGAGGCGCGCACGTTCGCCACGTTCGCGCAGGTCGAGGAGTACTGCGCCCGTTGGGAACGAGACCGCCACAAGCCGTCCTACGACATCGACGGCGTGGTGGTGAAGGTTGCCGACTTGGCGCTGCGCAGCGCACTGGGCTCTACCAGCCGAGCGCCGCGCTGGGCGGTGGCCTACAAGTTCCCGCCCGAAGAACGCACGACCAAGCTGCGCGACATCATGGTCTCGATCGGCCGCACGGGCCGCGCCACGCCGTTCGCGCGGATGGAACCTGTGTTCGTCGGCGGGTCGACCGTTTCGCTGGCCACGCTGCACAACGAGGACCAAGTCGCCGTCAAAGACGTCCGACCCGGCGACACTGTCGTCGTCCGCAAAGCCGGCGACGTGATCCCCGAGGTCGTGGGGCCAGTGCTCGCCGAGCGGCCTGAGGGACTGTCGCCGTGGAGCTTCCCCACCGCGTGCCCCGTCTGCGGGCAGCCCTTGGTGCGCAGCGTCGGCGACGCCAACACCTACTGCGTAAACCGGTCGTGCAGGGCACGGGTCACTCAGAGCATCGGGCACTTCGTGAGCCGCGGCGCGCTCGACATCGAAGGCCTCGGCGAGCGGACGGTGATGCTGCTGTGCGAGCGCGGGCTGGTGACGGACGCAGCTGACTTGTTCGCCTTGACGGTAGACGACCTGCTCGCGCTGGAGCGATTCGCGGACAAGTCCGCTTCGAGCTTGGTGGCCGGCATCGACAAGGCACGCCAATCGCCCTTGGCGCGACTGCTCATCGGACTGGGCATCGAGCACTTGGGGCCGGCGGCGTCGGAACTATTGGCGCGGCGCTTCGGCACACTGGACGCTGTCGTGGAGGCATCGGCTGAGGAGCTTGCGGACATCGACGGCATCGGGCCGATCATCGCCGCCAGCGTCACGGCCTACTTTGCCGACGACGACAACCGCGCCTTGGTGGAGAAGCTGAGGCAAGCCGGCATGCGCTTCGATGTCGTCGACGATGCCGACGACGGCACAGACTCGCCGCCAGTGCTGGCCGGCCGTTCAGTAGTAGTGAGCGGCAATCTCGACGGCTGGTTCATCGGCCGTGACGACGCCAAGCGTGCCATCGTCCGACTCGGAGGCAAGGCCACCTCCTCGTTGAACAAGAGCACCTACGCGCTGGTCGCAGGCGAGCGAGCGGGCCAAGCCAAGCTGGATCGAGCCGCAGAACTGAACATTCCCGTCCTCGACGAGCAAGACCTGCGCACCCTGCTCACCACCGGCACAGTGACGTACGGTGACCAAGCTACTGCAAGCGCAGATGAGCCAACCATAGCGTAAGCACTCGACTGCATACACCAGCCACGAGCCAATGACATCAAGTCATTTTGGCCAGGAACATACAAGCCACCAACCCGTGTCAACAGCGCTCTGCCTCTTTCGCGGCATCAGACGGTGCTATCGCAACACACGTTCTCACATGAGATTCTCGGGTATCTCCACTTGCAACGACGGATCCGGTTCCGCCGAGGCAACTCGGAGATTATAGACTTCGAGCAAGAGTCGCAGTCGCTCATTCCTCGGATTACGATCGTAGCGCGCAGGGATATCTACGGCATCAGCGGCGAAGTCAGTGAGGTCCTTTATCGAAATCAGGTCGGCAATATTGAAATTCGCCGCCAATCCCTCGGCCGCAGCGATTCTGTTTCGCTGAGTCAGCAGCACAGGGAGCAGATCAAGCGCCAAATTTCGTTCACATTTGTGCATGAGAGCTTCACTTGGTGCGGTAGTTATGTGCAACGCCGCACCGTAGATTACGAAGTCACCTGCGCGACCCGTGTGTGTATCTGCGGTCGTGAATGAGTAGTTGTCGATTTCCATATTGGGATACCACAAGCACAGAGCGGCACCAACGACGTGCTGGGCAACCGCACCTATCACATTGCCGCCGCGAAATTTGGCGACGTCAAGCAGCTGGCGAATAGCAACGCCGGTTGGCTCATGATGTCGATATTCTATTCGCAGCCGCTGACGAGCAAAGAAGTCGGCCTGGATGCGCTCCACTATCGCTGCGTGCAAGTTGTTGATGACCTCACGACGTAATTCCATGCTGGCAACCGCGAAATCCTGTGCAGCGACCGAAGAATTGATGGCGGCTTGGAAGCTCCGCGCGAGTTCCTGGCTCCCTCTGCTTGTCCGTCCACCTTCGCTCGCAAGCTGACGCACTTCACCGTAGCGTGCAAGAATCTTGCTCACTCTTGAGCCACCGAGCAGACGAATCTGTGAGCCAGTGAACCACTTCGCTTCGTCAAGTGGGAAGTGATCCAACATGTGCTCACACATGATGAGGCAGACCGTCATGACATTTCGGTTTATGCCCGCCTCGGTCCGCTGCGCCTCATACCACTCGTCGATGGCAGTGTCGAGCGCTATGGTGAGCTCGTTGGCATTCATGCTGCTCGAGGAACAGCACCGGGTAACCGGAGCGCTGGTACTAAGAAATTCTCGGCAAGCCACGTGATGACCGGCACGGTGACCGCGTCGCCGAAGCCGAACAACGCTTGGGCTTCGGTCACCACCGCGACATCAAAACTGTCCGGCACTCCTTGGAGCCGGCCGTATTCGCGTGCAGTCATCCATCGCACGCGGTGACCGTCTTGATCAACTTCGATGAGTGCCTGGCGTGAAGAGCCACCCCGCGCGGTCCGCAGGCAGCCGGCAATCTCGTCCGCGCGCACTTCCCAGACGGCCTGCCCCTTGCGCGTGCGACGGTAGGCGGTACGCCAAGCGATGACGTTCTGATCGGCGAGAACGCCGATGCGAGTCGCATGCCGATCCGGGAGCGTGCGTTCGAAGTGTCCAAGTCGCTTCGCATCCCACCAGCGATGGTCGTCGGGCATGAGATGCTCGACGACATCCGCAAGTCGTGGTTCGACTGGCGCAGGGCCTCCGGTCATCCACCGCATCAAATGGAGATCCTGATTGCGGTCAAGAAATTGCTGGAGCGGAGACGGACGCAGCACATCGCGTTCACGTGCCTTGGTAGTCACCGCCTGCCCGTCTACCGCCAAAAAGTTGGCCACGGTCTTCGGTGATGCTGTCTCCAGTACAGGGTCAAGCAGTCCGAGCACGAAGAGTCTACTGCGAGACTGCGGGACGAACCAGCGCGAATCGACCACGGCAAGATCGCAGACGTAGCCGAGTCCATTGAGTGCTGTCAGCGCTTCGCACAGATCGCTACCACCGCGCGAGGAAACGAATGACGGTACATTCTCGATGAGGACTGCACGCGGTCGGCGTTCACCCATCTCCGTGAGCACGCGCACGAAGTCGAAGAACAGGCCTGACTGTGCGCCAGCGAGTCCTCGCCGATGACCGGCAAGTGACAGATCGATACAAGGGAAGCTCGCCGTTGCTACCTCCACATCGGGCACCTCGGCACCGCGAATCTCACGGAGATCACCAACACGAAGATCGTCAGGACCGAAATTGGCTGCGTACACCGCGGCCTTGACGGGCGAGATGTCGTTCGCCCAGACGACGCGCAGGCCCGCTGCCTCGATGCCAGCTCGCATCAGGCCGATGCCAGCAAAGAACTCAGCGGCCAATATCTGCGACATCGACCCTGACAGTAGCGGCGAGGCTCAGTGGGCTCGCGGATTGCGGATCAGACGCTCAAGCCAGCTCGCGCAAACGCCAACGCTCCGAACGCTCAGCTCCGTGATTGGGCGATGGACGATTCGGAAGCACTCGCCGTCGATTCGCAGACCCCGGCCGTATCTGCTGCTCAGAAGGTGGTGAAGCACCATTCGTAGGTGAAGTCGGCGGCTTCGACGTCGATGGTCGGGGTTGCGGTGAGACGGGCGCACGAGCGCCCGCTGCGCAGCTTGGTGATCGCCTTGCCGTCTCCTGCGGAGAACAGGTACTCGCCCAGCTGGACGGTGCCGGCGTTGAGCTGGACCGCGGGGATCGTCGTGCCGTTGATGCTCAAGGTCATCCGCCAGCCGGCTTCGAGCCGGGCGCCTACCGGGCTCTGGTGCGGCACATTGGCGCCGGGCACAGGAGTCACCGACTGCAGTCCGGCGGGCAGAGCGCTGGCGGGCTCACCGCCGCGGGTCAGCCACACCGCCAGCACCACACCTACAGCGGCGACGAGCACGAACAACGTGACGGCAGTAGAGACGCCCTCGCGCAACGCCCACGGCAACGGCCGGTCTCCGCCGGGGCGGGCGGCCGCCGGGCTCACGCGAGAAACTCCGCTACAACACTGCGTGCGCCACCGAGAACACCGTTACCTGGGCTTGTCGAAGACGGAACGGGCGCTGCGGGCAGCTCCGACCGGGGCAACAGCCGCGACGCGGGCGTCATGTGAGATGCCCGGCGGACGTCGCGCCGCCGAGCACTTCGTCGCCTTGGTAGAAGACCACCGCTTGCCCGCCAGCAACGCGCCGCTGCGGTTCGGACCAGTGCAGCTGGCCCTGCGCGTCGAGGGATGCCGGCACGACCGGACCGTGCGCGCTGGTCTGGGCCAGCACCTCGCCCTCGACCAGTGCGCCGACCCAGCGGTGGTCCACCAGCCGAATGCCACGAGACGACAGCTCGCCACGACCGCCCACCGTGACCCGGCGGGCCTCCACGTCCACCTCGACGGCGTAACGCCGCTGGGGCGCGCCGCCGAGGTCCAAGCCCTTGCGCTGGCCGACGGTGACCAGCTCCACTGCTGGCACCGTGCCCACATGCCGACCCGAGCAGTCCACCAGCTCGGCGGGGTGCAGATCGATGCGCTCGGCCAAGAAGCGCTCCCTGCCCGCCGCCTCGGTGATGAAGCACACATCCTGGCTGTCCGGCTTGTCGGCCGTTCGAAGACCCAGCTCTGCGGCGAGCGCGCGGGCGTCGGCTTTGCGCATGTCGCCCAGCGGAAACTGCAGCAAGGCCAAATCGGCCTCGCTCAGCATGTACAGCACATAGGACTGATCCTTGGCAGCATCGGCGCCGCGCCGCAGCCGCAGCCTGCCGCTGCGCCTGCTGATGCGGACGTGATGGCCAGTGACCAGTTGCTCGAAGCCCAGTCGGCGAGCCCGCTGCAGCAAGACGTCGAACTTCACGTGCCGATTGCAGGCAATGCAAGGATTCGGCGTGAGACCTCGGCGGTGCGCATCTGCGTAGGGCGCCACCACGTCGCGTTCGAACTCGGCCGCGTAGTTGAACACGAAGTGGTCGATGCCCAGTTGCTGGCACACCCGGCGTGCGTCGTCCACGTCCGACACCGCGCAGCAGCCTTGGTCCTGCGGCCCGCCCCACAGCTTCAAGGTGACGCCGACCACTTCGCGGCCTTCGCGCACGCACAGCGCCGCTGCCACCGAGCTGTCCACACCGCCCGACATCGCCACCAGCACACGACGCCGCGCGCTCGGCCGATCCAACCCGCTGCAGGCAGCACGCCTCGGTTCGGCTGTCGTCATCGATGCTGCCCCGCACTGCGCAGCACTGGCGCCTCGGAGCACTCAAGCGGACAGCGCACAAGGGGCCGAACACCGGGCGCAGAGCCGGCCCCAGCTGCTGCCTGGCACCGCTCGGCGGACTGCTGGAAGGTCATCGAAGCTGCTCCACGCAGGGCGGAATGAACTCAAGGGCATGCTCGACCTCCCACGGTTCGGTACACCAGCCCAGCGACAGTCGCAGCGACCCGGCTGCGACCCGGCGGTCGATGCCCATGGCGGCCAGCACGTGGCTGGGTTCCATGGCACCGGACGCGCACGAGGCGGCCGCGGAGGCCATCACGTCGCAGCGGTCCAGCAGCACCAGCAGCGCCTCGGTCTCGATGCCCTCAATGAGCAGCTGGCAGATCCCCGCAGCCCGCTGCGAGCGCGCGACCGTCGCTCGGCAGCCGTCGATGGCCGCAGCCAAGCCGTCGGCCAGACGGTCCGCCATCGAGCCGAGCCGTTCGATGTCGGCGTCTCGCGTCTTGGCCAGCTCGGCCAGTGCTGCGCCGAGGGCGACGATGCCAGCCGTGTTGTGGGTGCCGCTGCGACGGTCGGCCTCTTGGCCGCCGCCGAGCTGCTGCGCCGACAGCGCCACGCCGGGCCGCAGCGCCAGCACGCCGACCCCCTTGGGGCCGCCGAACTTGTGGGCGCTGAGCGACAGCAGATCGGCCGCACGCGCCGACTCGGCAAGGTCGACCCAGTTGACGGCCTGCACGGCGTCGGTGTGCATCAGCGCGCCCGGAGCGTGCCGGCGGACCACCTCTGCCACAGCGTCCAGGTCCGCGATAAGCCCGGACTCGTTGTTGACCAACATCGCCGACACGAGGCCCGCCGGCGGGCCCGCTTCGGGTTCCAGCTGCGCCGCGAGATGATCGAGATCCACGGTGCCGTCGGCCTCAACGCGCACCACTCGCCCACCGACTGCCTCAACCGGGTGCAGCACGGCGTGGTGTTCGGTGGCGGGGCACAGCGCCGTGGTGCCGGTGGCTGCGGCGACACCGCGCACCGCCAGGTTGTCGGCTTCGGTCCCGCCGCTGGTGAACACGACGCCGTGCGGGTCGAAGCCCAGCGCGTCAGCAACGATCTCTCGTGCGTCATCGATGGCCTCCCGCGCCCGGCGGGCCATGCGGTGCGCCCCGGAGGGATTGGCGAACTGCGTCTCCAAGAACGGCACCATGGCCTCGACGGCACCGGGCCGCATCGGCGTGGAGGCGGCGCAGTCCAAGTACGCGGGGCGGCTCGCCTGCGATTGCGGCGGTGCCTGCCGGGTTCTTTGCCCTGATTCTCGCAGCGGCGCGCCGGTCACGAGGCGAGGCTACGCGCAGCCGACACTGCCGTCGAAGCACACGGGCGGGCGCGAAACGGCCGCGGTGACAACCGTGCCGAGCCGTGCAACACTGGACGGTCGGCTGCATCGCTCGGCGCAATCGTCGCACCAGTGGCAAGACTGGTCGACCGCCGAAGCACACGAGCCCCCTCCCACCCACTGACGACTGTCTGACAGCACTCCCGGACGAGCAAGCGACATGAGCATCGAGGTCTCCATCGACATCCCCGCTCCGCCGCAGGAGGTCTGGGACTACGCAGCGGACTTGGCCCTCAACGTGGAGTGGATGGCCGATGCTGCGTCGATCCAGTTCGTCACGGCCCAACGAGAGGGAGTGGGCACCCAGTTCGACTGCGTGACCAAGCTCGGCCCGCTGCGCACGACTGATCGCATAGAAGTCACCGAATGGAACCCGCCGCACGCACTCGGCGTCGAGCACCGCGGGGCGGTGGGCGGCACCGGATGCTTCACTCTCACGCCGAGCAACGGCGGCACGCGCTTCACCTGGACAGAAGAGCTGACCTTGCCGTGGTACTTCGGTTCACGGCTGGGTCTGCGACCCGCTTCGGCGGTGCTTGAGCGCGTCTGGCGCAAGAACCTGCGCTCCTTGCGGGCCCGGATTCTCGAGCGCCAACAAGGGCCGTCAGGCCACGAACCGGGCCTGCTCCTCGGGATGGGCCGCGATTCGGAAGTGCGCGCCTATGGACCGCATGTCGTGCGCATCAGCCTGCGGGGCCGGGATCTGAGCCAAGAGGCCGATGCGATGCGTCATGTCCGGACCCACGGATTTCCTGCGCCGAGGGTCATCGAACAGCCCGACGATCACTCGGTGGTGATGGAACGGCTCTCGGGACCCACGATGCTCGAGGACCTCGCAGCCAAGCCATGGCTCATGGTGCGCCATGCCAAGCGCTTGGCGAAGCTCCACCGAGCACTCGGCGACATCCCGGCACCCGCCGACTGGGTCAAGGTGTCTGCGGGGAACTCCGTAGTGCATCTCGACATGCAGCCCGACAATGTGAAGCTGACGCCCGACGGGCCTTTGGTCATCGACTGGTCGAATGCCGCTGCAGGCAACCCTGCGTTCGACGCTGCATCCACCTACGTGCGGCTGCGCACCGGGGCACCGGACAATCACGCCGCAGCGCGCGCCGTGATCAACACGTTCCGCAATCGCTTCGCGGGCATGTTCCTCAAGGAATTCGGTGCGGACCAGATCAGGGAGCACCTGCGAGCCGCCGCCGACCTGCGGCTCTTGGACCGCAACCTGCGCGCCAACGAGCGCGAGGCGGTGTTCGCGCTGGCTCGCGGCGAACTGGATTGAACCGACTGCGCCAACTGCACTGTCCCGCGGCTGCGAGCCGTTGCGTGCTGCGCGTCAACACGTCTCGGCCAGCAGCATCTCGGCCGCGGCATAGGGGTCGAGCTCCCGACGGGCCAGCCGCTCACGCAGCTGCTGCGCGAGCGGGCTGCCGGAGAGCGTCGCGACCCGCTGGGAGATGCTCGCACGCACGATGTCGTCCAGTTCAGCCTCGACGCGGGCAGCGCGCTGTGCCGCCAGCTCCCCGGTCGCAGTGGCGTGCGTACGATGTGCACATACAGCAGCCCACAGTTCGGCTGCTCCTTCGCCGGTGGTGCCGACCGAGGTGAGAATCGGCGGGTCCCAGTCGCCCGGCGCGGACAGGTCCAGCATCTGGCGGATGTCCCGACAGGTCTCCGGTGTGCCAGGCCGATCTGCCTTGTTCACCACGAAGATGTCGGCGATCTCCATGAGACCGGCCTTGTTCGCCTGCACCGAGTCTCCCCATCCCGGGTTCACCACCACGACGGTGGTGTCGGCCGCGCCGGCAATCTCTGTCTCCACTTGGCCGACGCCCACCGTCTCGACGACGACCCACGGCCAGCCCAGCGCATCGAGCACCCGCACCGCGAGCGGTGTAGCCAGCGTCAGGCCGCCGAGGTGCCCTCGAGTGGCCATGGAGCGGATGTACACGCCTTCGTCGAAGGTGTGATCGGTCATGCGCACCCGGTCGCCGAGGATCGCGCCGCCGCTGAACGGCGACGACGGGTCCACCGCCAGGACCGCTACCCGCTCAGCGCGCTCGCGTGCCACGCTGACGAGCGCCGAATTGAGCGTGGACTTGCCCGCTCCCGGTGCGCCGGTGATGCCCACCGTGTGCGCATGCCCGGAGGCAGCAAAGGTCAGCATTCCCAGCCGGCGTGCGTCGGCGCCGCCTCGCTCCACCATCGACATGACGCGCGCCAACGCACGACGCTGGCCGCCACGGGCGGCTTCCAGCAGGGCTGCCGCATCGGCGGAGGGCGCACGCTCGGGAAGTGTCATCGGCGGGCCGACAGTACCCACGGTCCACCGGTCCGGCACGTTTCAGCGGCGCGAGATGACCGCACCCACACCGGCGAGCTTGCCGGCCAAGTCCTCGTAGCCACGTTCGATGTGATGTGCCCCGGCCACTTCGGTCTCGCCTTCGGCACCGAGGCCGGCCACCACCAGCGCTGCGCCGGCTCTGATGTCGTGTGCGCGAACCGGCGCGCCCGACAGGTGCGCGGTGCCGCGAACCACCGCATGGTGACCTTCGATGCGAATGTCGGCACCCATCCGGCGCAGTTCATCGATGTAGCGAAAGCGGCCGGTGAAGATGTTCTCGGTCACGATTCCCACGCCCGACGCCGTCGTGAGCAGCGACACCAGGAAGGGCTTGTAGTCGGTCGCCAGACCCGGGTAGGGCAGCGTGGACACATTGGCCGACGTCAACCGTCGAGCGACCGTCGCCCGCAGTCCTGCATCTTCGACCGAGATGCGCATGCCCATCTCGGTGAGCTTGCGAATGAGCATCGTCATGTGCCCGGCCGCCGCGTGACGCAGGTACACCGACCCGCCGCATACGCCGACCGCGGCGAGCAGCGTCGCTGCCTCGATGCGGTCCGAAATCACCCAGTAGCCGTTGTCGTTGCTTGCGGGTGTCAGCTGCTCGACGCCATCGACCGCCAGTCGATCGCCGACCCAGCCGATCCGCGCCCCCATGAGATTGAGAAAGCTGACGAGATCGCCCACTTCTGGCTCGCGAGCAGGATTCACGATGAGCGTGCGTCCCCGGGCTTGCACAGCCGCCATCAGCACGTTCTCGGTCGCGCCGACCGACGGGTAGTCGAGCACGACCTCGGCACCGGTCAGCGTTCGTGCCGTGCCCCAGATGTCGCCGTGCGCGGTGCTGAAGGTCGCGCCCAAGCACTCGAGCGCTCGCAGATGCATGTCGATCGGTCGCGGTCCGAAGTCATCGCCGCCCGGCAGCGCCACCCGCGCCGCTCCGAAGCGTCCCAGCAGCGGACCGAGCACCGCAATCGAGGCACGCATGCGCTCGACGACGTGGTATGGCGCCTCGGTGTTCAGCTCGGCAGGCACATCGACGACGAGACGGTGATCGGCTCGCGTCACCGTCACGCCCATGGCTTCGAGCAGCTCGCACATGAGCGAGACGTCGGAGATGTCCGGCACGTTGGCCAGCACATGACGCCCTTGCGCCAGCAGGCAAGCCGCCATCAGCTTGAGCACGCTGTTCTTGGCACCGCTGATGCAGACCTCGCCGTCGAGATCGCGGCTGCGCTGCGTCACGAAAGTGCCGCGTTCGTCCACGGCGTTCAGGACCACCGACATAGCGTTACCACCGCCACGGCCCTCACGCCTGCCGTGCTGCGGCTATGGGGTGACACCGCGCCGCCGACAAGTGTGCTAGGCCCGCCGCTGTGAGCCGCCTCGTGCGCAGCTTCGTGGCCGGGGCCGACGAGGTGGACGACCTGCTGCGCCCCCGCGACGACATCGTGCTGGAGCGGCCCGCAGGCACGACCGGCGCCGGACATCGCTTCGAGCTCGCGCACGGTCCGTTCACCAGCTACTCGCGGCTGGTCGAGGTGTCACTTGCGTCGCCACCTCAGTCCGCAGGGCAGCGCCACCCGCAAGACGGCACCGCAGCCCGCCATCGGGTCACCGAGACGGTGGAATGGCGGCTGGCGGTGCCGTGGTTCGGCCCCGCGCTCAACCCGGCAATCCGGCGTGCGATGCGCAAGGGGCGCACCGGCGACGGCACCCAGCCCGTCTGGGCGCCCCCGCAGCGCTTCACCCCACGCGCGGCGACCGTCATGGCCGCCCTTGCGGCGGCGGCGATGCTGAGCGGCTACTTGGCCAATGCGCCCTCGGAGCTGCACACCTATGCCGCAGACGAATTCGGCGCCGACCAAGCGGCCCAAGGGGTACTGGGGGCTGTGGTGCGCATCGGCACGCTGCTCGCCGTCGGTGTGTCGGTGCTGGCTGACCGGCACGGCCGCCGGCGCATCGCCGCCGGCACGATGGGCGTCGGCGTCGCTGCTGCCGCGCTCGCTGCGTTGGCACCGGACATGGTGTGGCTGGGAGTGTTCCTGCTGATCGGACGCACGGCGAACACGGCACTGAGCGCGACGATCGTGGTGATGGCACTGGAGGAGATCCCCGCCGGTGCGAGGGCGTGGTGCCTGTCGGTGCTCGCCATGTCGGCCGCACTCGGCGCAGGCGGGGTGGTCTGGCTGGCACCGATATCAGACCTCGCTCCATGGGCGTGGCGAATCGTGTTCGCCTTGCCGCTGGCAGCGCTGGCGGCCGCACGACCGTTGCTGCGGCGACTGCCGGAGAGCCGACGGTTCGATCAGCGCGGACGCGAGGCGCGGATGCGTCAGTACTGGCGGCCGATAGCGCTGCTCGGTGCCATCTACTTGGCGTTCGGCTTGTTCCTGGGCCCGATCGACTGGTTCCGCAACGAATACCTGCGAGACGAGCACGGCTTCAGTGCTGCCTTGGTCTCGCTGTTCGTGCTGAGCACGGCAACACCGGCCGGCATCGCGCTCTATGCGGCGGGAAGGCTCGCCGAGTCGCGTGGCCGTCGCATCGTCCTGACTGTCGCCGCGGTGCTGGGACTCGGCGCGCTGGTGGCCATGTTCAACCTGTCCGGCCCTGCCCTGTGGGTCGCAGGCCTGGCCGGGGCGATGCTGTCGGCTGGACTGCTGCCGGCGCTGGGCGTGTACCGCGGCGAGCTGTTCCCGACTGCTGTACGAGCACGTGCCGCGACGCTCACCGGCGCGCTGGGCGTCGGCGGCGCCGCGGTCGGCATCGTCGTCGCAGGCCGGCTGCGAACCATGTGGGGCAGTTTCGGCGAGGTGATCGCGCTGGCGTGGGCGGGGCCGCTGCTGGCGACGGCGATCGCCGTGCTGTGGCTGACCGAGCGCGGCGGACAAGAACTCGACCAGCTGCATCCCGCCGACGCAGCAGCCTCGCACGCAACGCCCTGGTCTTCGCATGCCTGACCGACATCGGGCCAAGCCACGAACTGCCCGCACGGAGGCCGGGACGCGCAGCGTCGAAGCGCTGCTGCTGACGCCCGGTGCCGGAGGCAGCGCCGAGCATCGCACGCTGGTCGACATCGAGGCGGTGCTGCGAGAACGCATGCCCGTGCGCCGGCACGAATTCGCCTACGGGCGGTCCGGGCGGCGGGCGCCGCCACGAGCGTCCAACGTCGCCGAGGAACTGAGCAGCGATCTGCCGCAGATCGCTGCCGAACTCGGCGTGCCGCAGGATCGTCTGGCCATTGGGGGACGTTCATTCGGCGGGCGCGTCTGCTCGATGGCGGTAGCCGGTGGCGCGGTGAGCGCAGGGCTCGTCCTGCTCAGCTACCCGCTGCACCCGCCGGGCCGGCCGGAGCGGCTTCGCAGCGACCACTTCGGTCGGATCGGCGTGCCGTGCCTGTTCGTCTCGGGCACGAACGATCCCTTCGCCACGCCCGACGAACTGCGCAGGCACACGCAGGCGATCGCCGGGCCGGTCACGCTCGGCTTCGTCGACGGTGCCGGGCATGATCCCAGCACGGTTGCCGCGCGCCGAACGGTGGTCGACCAGGTCGGGCTCTGGCTCGACCAGCCGGCCGGCTGAGCATCCCGGCAGCCGAGTCCAGCAGCTTCAGGGAGGCGCCCTGGCTCAGCGTCCGATGCGGCCGACAACCATCTTGGCAATCTCCAGACTCGAGGTGGCTGCGGGACTCGGTGCGTTCAGCACGTGGGTGCTGCGTTCGGCATCCACCACGGCGAAGTCGTCCTCGAGTTCTCCGGTGTGGTCCATCGCTTGAGCGCGCACGCCCGCCTCTGCGCGAACCAGGTCCTCGGCCGTGATGGCGGGCACGAGCCGCTGCAACGCCGTGGTGAACGCGGCCTTGCTCAGCGAGCGCCACACCTCCCCAGCGGCAGTGCGCCAGTGACGCCGCGCCAGCCGCCACAGACCGCGGTTGGCGAGGTGCTCGCGCAGCTGTGCCCGGCTGATGTCGTGCCATCGGTAACCCTCGCGGGCAAGGGCCAGCACCGCATTCGGGCCGGCGTGGATGGCGCCGTCGATCATCCGGGTCAGATGCACGCCCAAGAACGGGAAACGAGGGTCGGGCACCGGGTAGATGAGGTTCCGCACGAGATGAGACCGTTGCCGCACCAGCTCGTAGTACTCGCCGCGGAACGGGACAATCCGATAGCCGCCCGCAGCCCCGGCGAGGTCCGCAACCTGATCGCATCGCAGACCAGCGCAGTTCACCAGCCACCGGGCTTCCACATCGCCGCGAGACGTGGTGATGCGAATGCCGCCGGCTGCGCGGGCGAGGCCGACGACCGCAGTGCCGGTGCGCAGTTCTCCGCCGGCTGCGCGGATGTCGTCGATGAGCGCTCGGCACACTGCGCTGTAGTCGACGATGCCGGCGCCCGGCACCAGCAGCGCCTCCACGCCCGCACAGGCGGGCTCGAGCTCAGCGAGGCGAGAGGCGTCGATCCGTTCCGCGACGACGCCGTTGCGCGCCGCGCGCCGCGCGAGCGCTGCCAGCCGATCTCGCTCCGACGGCGCCACGGCGACGATGACCTTGCCGCACACCTCGTGCGCGATGCCGCGCTCGCGACAGAACTGCACCATCGAGCTGCGGCCGGCAACTGCCAGCGCGGCCTTTGCCGAACCGGGCCTGTAGTACACCCCCGAGTGCAAGACGCCGGAGTTGCGTCCAGTCTGATGCAGCGCCGGCTGCGCTTCGGCCTCCAGGACAAGCACCCGACGGCCCGGATGATCGGCCAAGTAGCGGTGCGCGGTGGCCAGACCGATGATGCCGGCACCCACCACGGCGAGGTCAACGCTGGCCGACAAATTCTCAGCGCTGGTCATCGAGGCGAAGCTAACCAACCGGCGTCGTCGCGGTCGAGCTCGCCCGACGGCGTCACGAGCGCTGCGGTCGTGGGCCTCCGGCGACGGCAGCACTATGGTCAGCCGCAATGAACCACCATCGCAAGTCCCGCGGCGGGCGGAGCCGCGTCAACGGCACCGATCTCAGCCGACAAGCACCCGACCGCAACTTGGCGCTGGAGCTGGTGCGCACGACTGAAGCCGCGGCCATGGCGGCCTCACGCTGGATGGGCCGGGGCGACAAAGACGGCGCGGACGGCGCCGCGGTGGACGCGATGCGCGTCGTGCTGTCCACCGTGCCGATGGACGGCATCGTGGTCATCGGCGAGGGCGAGAAGGACGACGCGCCGATGCTGTTCAACGGCGAGATGATCGGCGACGGCAGCGGGGCGCTGACCGACGTTGCGGTGGACCCCATCGACGGCACCACCTTGACCTCGCTCGGGCGGGGCAATGCCATCTCGGTCATCGCAGTCTCCCCGCGCGGGACCATGCTCGATCCCGGGCCGTGCGTCTACATGGAGAAAATCGCCGTCGGTCCCGATGCCAAAGGCGCAGTCGACCTGCGACGCACTCCCACCGAGAACCTTCGCGCCATAGCCGAGGCCACCGGTCAGGGTCTGCGGGACCTCACCGCCGTGGTGCTCGACCGCGACCGCCACAGCGAGCTGATACGGGAGATCCGCGAGAGCGGCGCCCGCATCCGGCTCATTCCCGACGGCGACGTGGCCGGCGCCATCTGTGCTGCGGCAAGCGACACCACCGACGTGCTCTTCGGCATCGGCGGAACGCCCGAGGGAATCATCTCGGCGGCGGCGCTCAAGTGCATGGGCGGCGAGCTGCAAGGCCGGCTGTGGCCTCGCAACGATCACGAACGTCAAGCGGCCATCGATGCCGGCTACGACCTCGGCCGGGTGCTGCACATCGACGATCTCGTGCAATCCGACGATGTCTTCTTCGCCGCCACCGGCATCACCGACGGCGAGTTGCTGAACGGCGTGAAATTCGCTGCACACCGTGCCACCACCGAATCGCTGGTGATGCGCTCTCGCAGCGGCACGGTACGTCACATCCAGGCCACTCACGACATCGACAAGCTCAGTGCCTACGCCGCCGTCGACTTCACCTGAGCCATGCCCGGCCAGAGCAGCCACGGCCAGAGCAGCCACGGCACCGGGGCTGCCGTGCCGAGGACCGAGTTGAGCATGAGCGAACTCGAGGAGGGCACGGTCGCCTGCATCGACTTCGACAAAGTCGCACAGATCGGCCGCGACGAGCATCAGGTCGTGCCCGTCGTGCTGCAGGACGCGGACAGCGGCGAAGTGCTTTTCGTCGGCTACGCCAACGAGGAGGCATTGCAGCTCACGTTCGAACGCAACAGCGCCGTGCTCTACTCCACGTCGCGCAACGAGATCTGGCACAAAGGCGCGACCTCTGGCGACACGCTCACGCTGGTGGAGGTGCGGGTGAACTGCGAGCAGAACTCGCTGCTCTACCGGGTGCGGCGCGACGGCGGCGGCGCGTGCCACACGCGCGATGCCACCGGCTCATCGCGCCCGAGCTGCTACTACCGTGCTGCGGAGAACCTACGACAGCTGCGCCACCGGGACCGCTGAGTCCGAGTCTGCCGAACCGGCCGCTGCGATCTTTGCCAGCCACTGTGCGCTGATCAGGCCCAGTCCACCATCAAGCCCAGCCCCGGATCAGGCAGCTTCGGCCACCGCGAGACGCGTTTGCGCCCACGCCAACGCGGTCTTGGCATCGTCGTCGTCGCCATCAGCTGCCAGCGCTGCTTGGGCCGCTTCGAGGTCTGCCTGCGCAACGGCGACGTCGATCTCGTCGGCCGCATAGGCAACATCGCTCAGGATGGTCACGACATTGCTGCTGACTTCGACGAAGCCGCGGTTGAGCGCCAGCGTCACGACGCCGTCGGAGGCCCACAGCTGGGTCTGGCCCACGTCAAGCGCTCCGATGAACGCCGCGTGCTGGTCGAGAAAGGCGATGTCGCCGTCGACGGTGCGAGTCACCACTTGGCTGCACTCGCCGCTGAACAGCACCGCTTCGGGCGAGACCAGCTCAACTCGCATCGCGCTCAGCCTGCATCGGGCCGTCGTGCATCGGCTCGGTCTCGCTGTGGGTCCATCGCTTAGGCCCCTGCTTGGGCCAGATCGCGAGCCTTGGCCATGGCCGACTCGGCATTGCCGACATTGAGGAACGCCTGCTCGGGCAGGTCGTCGAGATCCCCGTTGCACAGCATCTCGAACGATTCGATGGTCTCGGCGACGGGGACGAAGATGCCCGGCAGACCAGTGAAGACCTCTGCCACGAAGAACGGCTGACTCAAGAAGCGCTGGATCTTGCGCGCCCGGTCGACGGTCACGCGATCCTCCTCGGACAGCTCGTCGAGGCCGAGGATGGCGATGATGTCCTGCAGTTCCTTGTAGCGCTGCAGAATCTCTTGGGTGCGCCGTGCCACTTGGTAGTGGCGGTCTCCCACCACCTCAGGACTCAAGATGGTGGAAGTGGAAGCGAGCGGATCGACTGCCGGGTAGATCCCCAGCGAGGCAATCTGACGGCTCAGCTCGGTGGTCGCATCGAGGTGCGTGAACGTGGTGAACGGCGCTGGGTCGGTGTAGTCGTCCGCAGGCACGTACACCGCCTGCAACGACGTGATCGAGTGCCCCGACGTCGAGGTGATGCGTTCTTGCAGTTCGCCCATCTCGTCAGCCAGATTTGGTTGGTAGCCGACTGCGGAGGGCATGCGTCCGAGCAGGGTGGACACCTCCGAGCCTGCCTGCACGAACCGGAAGATGTTGTCCACGAACAGCAGCACTTCCTGGCCCTGCACGTCGCGGAAGTACTCCGCCATCGTCAACGCAGACAGGGCCACGCGCAGCCGCACGCCCGGCGGCTCGTCCATCTGGCCGAACACGAGCGCCGTCTTGGACAGCACACCCGACTCTTCCATCTCGAGATACAGATCGGTGCCCTCGCGGGTGCGCTCCCCCACCCCGGCGAAGACCGACACGCCGCCATGCTGCGATGCGACGCGGTTGATCATCTCGGTGATGAGCACCGTCTTTCCCACGCCGGCCCCGCCGAACAGGCCGATCTTGCCGCCCTCCACGTAGGGTTCCAGCAAGTCGATCACCTTGATGCCCGACTCGAACATCGTCGCCTTGGGCTCCAAGGTGTCGAATGCCGGCGCCGGTCGGTGAATCTCCCAGCGGCCGGCGATGTTCTCGGTGTCTTCGGTGATCTCGGCGCCGTCGAGCGGCTGGCCCAGCACGTTGAAGATGTGGCCGAGCACGCCGTCGCCGACCGGCACGGTGATGCCCTGGCCGGTATTGACGACCGTCATGCCGCGGGTCAGCCCGTCAGTGGCCCTCATCGACACGATGCGGACACGGTTGTCGCCGATCTGCTGCGCAACCTCGCCGGTGATGGTGACCGGCTGGCCTTCGAGTTCGACGTGCATCTCGACGGCAGTGTTGATCTCTGGGATCGCACCGGGCGGGAACTCGGCATCCACGACCGGTCCGGCTATGGCCACAACCCGGCCGTCGGCGTGCGCTGACGCCGATGCGTTGGTGCTCGCCTCGGCTGTGCTGGCCTCGGTCAGGGTCATAACGGTCACTCCTCGCGGCAGATGAGAGGCTGGGCGGGCTTACCCGCGTGCACGGAACAGGTCCGCGGTGCGGGCTTCGATGGTGTCTGAGAGCAGGTCGACCTCGTCGCCGGAGGTCTGCGCGAGGGCTTCGGCGCCGCCGACAATCTCCATGATCTCGGTGGTGATGGCGTCTTGGCGAGCGCGGTTCATGATGCGGGTCAGGTTGATCTTGAGGTCCTCGGCGTTGTCCGTGGCTGCCTTCATGGCACGCTGTCGGGCCGCGTGCTCCGATGCCGAGGCCTCGAGCAGCGCCGAGTAGAGCCGGGCCTCGGCATAGCGCGGCAGCAGTCGTTCGAGAATGGCGGCCGGCTCAGGCTCGAACTCGTATCCGCCCGCGGGACCGTCCCCAGGCGAACCAGCGCCTGCCTCGTCTGGGCTGACACCGTCCACCTCCAGCGGCATGAACGGCACGATCGCCACGGACTGGTTGCCCATGGAGTGGAACTGTGTGTAGGCCAGCATCACACGCTGACAGCCGTTCTCGAACAGCGCGGTCGCCGCTGCGGCGATCTGCTGAGCGTCGGCGTAGCTGGGCTGATCGCTGAAGCCCTCGAAGCCGGAGGCGATGCGATAGCCGCGGAATCCGAAGTAGCCCAATGCCTTGCGTCCCGCCAGCACCAGCTCGTAGTCGCGGCCTCCCGCGGTGTCGGCTGCAATGGCGCGTTCGGTGGCTCGAAGGACATTGTTGTTGTAGCCGCCGCAGAGTCCCCGGTCCGCGGCAAGCGCCACGTAGGCGACCTTGGCGACCTCGACAGGCTCACGCAGGAGCGGGTGGTCTGCTTCGCCGCCGGCCGAGGCCAAGTTGGCGATCACCGCAGTCACCTTGTCGCTGTAGGGACGCGCGGCACGCACCCGTGCCTGTGCTCGCACGATGCGCGAGGCAGCGATCAGCTCCATGGCGCGCGTGATCTTCTTGGTGGCGTCGATCGACCTGATGCGACGCCGAAGGATGCGCTCCTGACCGCTTGCCACCGGCGCTCAGCCCTCCGTCGAGCTCTCGCCGGCGGACTCGAGCTGGCTGCCGTCGTTGGCCGTGCCGGAGGCGACGAACTGGGCGGTGAATGCCTCGACGGCTGCCTGCAACGCGGCTGCTTCGACCTCGCCGGAGGTGCGGATGTCCGACATCAGCGCGCTGTGCCGAGTGCTCATGTAGGCCAGCAGCTCAGCCTCATAGCGACCGACGTCGGTGACTTCGATGCCGTCGACGTAGCCGTTCGTGCCTGCGTAGATGACCACCACCTGCTCTTCCACCGGCATCGGCGAGTTGAGTCCCTGCTTGAGCAGCTCCACGAGTCGGTAGCCCCGGCCGAGCTGAGCAGCAGACACCGCATCGAGCTCCGAGCCGAAGGTGGCGAAGGCCTCGAGGTCGCGGAACTGGGCGAGGTCGATCTTGAGGGTGCCGGCCACGCTCTTCATGGCTTTGGTCTGGGCGGCGGACCCCACTCGCGACACCGAGATGCCCACGTCCACTGCGGGCCGCACGCCGGACTTGAACAGGTCGTCCTGGAGGTAGATCTGACCGTCGGTAATGGAGATCACATTGGTCGGGATGTACGCCGACACGTCGCCCGCCTTGGTCTCGATGATCGGCAGAGCCGTCAACGAGCCCGCGCCGTTGGCGTCGGACAGCTTGGCGGCACGCTCGAGCAGCCTGCTGTGCAGGTAGAAGACGTCGCCTGGGTACGCCTCGCGGCCCGGCGGGCGGCGCAGCAGCAGCGACAGCTGCCGGTACGCCTCAGCCTGCTTGGACAAGTCGTCATAGACGATGAGCGCGTGATCGCCGGTCTCCATCCAGTGCTGGCCCATGGCGCAGCCCGCATAGGGCGCCAAGTACTTGAACGGCGCCGGGTCCGACGCGGGCGCCGACACCACCACGGTGTACTCCATGGCGCCACGCTCGCGCAGCGTGTTCACGACCTGAGCAACCGTCGAGCCCTTCTGGCCGATGGCCACGTAGATGCACTTCACGCCGAGACCAGCCTGATTCAAGATGGTGTCGACAGCCACGGAGGTCTTGCCGGTCTTTCGGTCGCCGATGATGAGCTCGCGTTGGCCCCGACCGACCGGCGTCATCGAGTCGATGGCCTTGATGCCCGTCTGCAGCGGCTCGTGAACGGGCTTGCGGCCCATCACGCCAGGCGCCTGAATTTCCATGCGTCGCTCGCTGGCGCCAGTGATCTCGCCTTGGCCGTCGATCGGCTGGCCCAGCGCGTTGACGACGCGGCCGAGCACTGCATCCCCGACCGGGACCGACAGGATGCGGCCGGTGGCTCGCACCGCCTGGCCTTCCTCGATGTGCTCGACGCTGCCAAGCACCACCGCGCCAATCGAATTCTCGTCGAGGTTCAGGGCCAAGCCGACGTCGCCGCTGGCGAATTCGAGAATTTCGTTCACCGAGCAGCCTGGCAGGCCCGACACGCGGGCGATGCCGTCACCGACCTCCAGAATGCGGCCGACGGTGCCGGCCTCGATCGCCGGGTCGAAGCCCTCCAGGTTCCGGCGAATTGCCGAGGTGATGTCGTCAATATTGAGGCTCAAGTCGGTCACGACAAGCGCTCCTTCATCTGGTCGAGCCGAGTGCGAACCGAGCCGTCGAAGACCGTGTCGCCGATCTGGGCGCTGAGCCCTCCGATGATCTCGGGGTCCACTACGACATGGACGGTTACGTTGCGTCCGCTGGCCTGGCTGAGCGCTTCGGACACTCGGGCGATCTGCTCATCGGTGAGCGCTACGGCAGATCGGACTTCAGCCAGTGCGCCTCCCCGACTCGCCGCCGCCAACTCCAAGGCCTCGGCTGCCACAGCGTCGATGTCGCCCCCGCGACCGGCACCGACCAGAAGTGCCACCACGTTGAGGGTCACCGGTGACGCCTGCGCTGCCAGCAGATCCTCGACGATGCCGATGCGGCGCGATGCCGGGACCGAGCGGTCAGCGAGCACGCGGCGCAGGTCTTCGTTCGCGGCGGCAGCCCGGCCGACAGCGGACAGCTCGTCGGTCACGCGATCGAGCTGATCCTCGGCCTGCGCGATGGCCACGACTGCGCCTGCGTACCCCTCGGTTCGCTCGCTCATCGGTCAATCCTGGTCATCAGTTCAACTCCTGTCCCGGTCCAAGGCCGACCGTCCCCGCTGGATGGGCGCGGCCCAAAGGAGAGCGCGGTGAGGCTCAGTTGCCCACCCGTGCGATGTAGTCCTCGATCAGCCGGGCATGCGCCGCTTCGTCGATGCTGGCGCGAACCACCTGCTCGGCGGCGCCCACGGCGATCGACGTGATGTCGGCGCGCACCTCAGCCATCGCTCGCGCACGAGCCGCCTCGATGTCGGCATCGGCCTGGGCCCGTCGCTCGGCGATCTCTGGTTCGATGGCCGCAAGACGCTCCTGGCGAACTGCCTCGGCAGCTCCCTTGGCTTCCTCGATGATGCGCGCTGCTTCTGCATGTGCCTCGGCCAAGCGCGAGTCGTACGCAGCGCGCAGCTCCTCGGCTTCGGCTTTGGCGCTCGCGGCGGCATCCAAGTCGCTTTGGATGCGTTCCGTGCGAGCCTCCATGGCCCGACGAATCGGCGGCAGCGCCAGCTTCCACATCACGATGAGGAGAATGACGAATGCCGCCGTTCCCCAGATCACCTCGTTCCACTCGGGAACGATCGGATTGGAGCTGGCCTCGCCCTCGGTCGCGGCGAGCAGCCCTCCTGCTGTCGCGGAGTTCACTGCCGCCTCCTACGCGAAGTTGAGCAGGATGAACACCACGAAACCGATGAGCGCCAAGGCCTCGGTGAACGCGATGCCCAAGAACATGGTCGTGCGCACCATGCCTGCTGATTCGGGCTGGCGTGCCATCGCGGTGATGGCGTTGCCGACGACCAGGCCGATGCCGACGCCCGGACCGATAGCCGCGAGGCCATAGCCGAGGCCGGCGCCGAGCGCCTTGAGGCCGTCGAGTGCGGTGTCCGCTTGTGCAAGCAAGTCCATTACTCGTGTTCTCCTGTGTTGTGCTGGATCTTGGGTCAAGTGCCGCAGCGCCGAGGCGCTCGGTGGGAAGGTGCTGGGGTCTTAGCTCAGTGCTCCGGATGGAGCGCGCCGCCGATGTAGACGGCGGTGAGGATCGTGAAGATGAACGCCTGCAAGAACGCCACGAGAATCTCGAAGGCGGTCAGGCCGATGAGCACCACGAACGGCGCCCACACGATGGCGAACAGGGGGCTCGTGTCCCACAGCGCCGCTGTGAGCACGCCGAAGGTGACCAACAGCAGGTGTCCGGCCAGCATGTTGGCGAAGAGCCGCACCGCGAGGGAGAACGGCCGCACGAAGAACGTCGAGACGAACTCGATCAGCGCCACCAGCGGCAGCAGCGCCTTGGGCACCCCGGGCGGGATCACTACGTTCTTGAAGTAGCCGAAGACCCCGTGGTGCTTGATGCCGACAGCGTTGAACACCACCCAGACCAGCACGGCCAGCACGGCAGGCATCGCCATGCGGGCGTTCGCCGGGAAGTGAATGAACGGGAAGACCTCGGTGATGTTGGAGAAGAGGATGAACAAGAACAGCGACATCAAGAACGGCAGGTAGCGAAGGCCGTCAGGCCCGATGGTCTGCATGATGACGTTGTCGCGGATGAACTCCGTCGACGTCTCCGCCACCGTCTGGATGCCGCGCGGCGCGGCCATGACCTCGGCGCGCTCGTAGCGGCGCTTGGCCATCACGAACATCACCACCGGAGCGACGAGGGCGAAGATGTAGATGATGCCGACCTTGTTCAGCGCGAATGGCGAGTCGTCCAACCCGGGCAGGATGTTCGGCCACTCCAAGAGGTGCCCGATGTCCGGGAAGTACAGCGCTAGCAGGTTCACTGGTGCTCCTTGCCGGGACGTTGAAGATCGAGGCCTGGGGCTGCGAGCCGCAGGGAAACATAGCGGATCTCCCAGACAAGCAGACCGATGTGGCCCACGCCGATGGTGATCGTGAGCGGCACGGGCTCGAACGAGCCCAGCTGGGCAGCGCCGAGCACGATGCCGGCGAGCAGTGCGAGCCGCACGACGAACCCCCCCAGCGCGGCCCCCATGAGCGCATACGGCGATGTGCGGGCACCCCATGCCAGCAGCGCCGCCGCTGCAACCAGATTCCCGACGACCAGCCCATAGCCGAGCGCTGCCGACAATGCGCCGCCGAGGCCCCAGAGGAATCCGCTGACGACCACCCAAGCGGGAAACACCCACAGACTGCGGCGCGCCATGTCGTGGGCGATGTCGCGCTCGAGGGCGGCACCGGGGCGTGTCTGCAGGCCCGGCGTGCCATTGCGCGCCTCGCCCGCTTCGCGAAAGGTCGACGCAGTCATGACAGACCGGTCATGGCTGACCAAGCGTCGCGGCAGTGTCGGATTCCAGCGATACGCCTGTGGGCAGCGATGCCGAGTCGTCAGCGCCTGCCCCGCGGTCGATGCTGCGGCGTTCGGTGGGCCGCCCGGCGGCGATCTCCTGTTCATGGACGTGCATGCGTTCTGCGTAGCGATACCACTCCACCAGCAGCTTTCCGATGAACGCGACCATGCCGAAACTCAGCGCGAGCCACGGCCCCGTGCCCCACCAGCGGTCCAGTCCGAATCCGGCCGCTGCGAAGAGTGCCGGGGTCATCACGATCTCGATGGCTTTCGCCAAGCCGTCTTCGCTGCCGGTGCCGGTGCGGTTGCGGGGAGCGCGCGCCACGTGGACAGGCTAGGAGCGTCAGCGGTCGTAGGGCGGGAATGCAGCGCAGAGCTCGGCGACTTCCGCGCGTACCTGGGCAATGACGCCAACGTCGTCGGGCGCCTTCAGCACGCGTGCGGTGAACTCAGCTATCTGGGCCATCTCGGAGGGCGTCATGCCTTGAGTGGTCACCGACGGTGTGCCCATCCGCAGGCCGCTGGTCACGAACGGCGAGCGCGGGTCATCGGGTATCGCATTGCGATTGAGCGTGATGCCGGCCGCGTCGAGCGCCTCTTGGGCCGCCTTGCCGGTGAGATCGGGATCGAAGGTGCGCAGGTCGATGAGCAGCAGGTGATTGTCCGTGCCGCCGGTCACCAGCCGGAAGCCATGACTGCCCAGTGCATCGGCGAGCGCTGCCGCATTGGTCACGATGCGGGACTGGTAGGCGGCGAAGTCGGGCCGTGCCGCTTCGGCGAATCCGACGGCCTTGGCCGCCACCGCGTGATCGAGCGGTCCGCCTTGGCTGCCCGGGAACACCGCCGAATCGATGCGCTTGGCATATTCCTGCGTACACAGGATCGTTCCGCCGCGGGGTCCGCGCATGGTCTTGTGCGTCGTGAAGGTGACGACGTCGGCGAACGGCACCGGGTTCGGATGCACGCCGGCCACGATCAGGCCCGCGATGTGCGCTGCATCGAACATGAATGCAGCGCCGACCTCGTCGCACACCTCGCGAAACGGCTTGGGGTCGATGCGGCGCGGGTAGGCCGTGGCACCCGCCACGATCAGCTTGGGCCGGTGTTCACGAGCCAACTCGGCCATGGCCTCGTAGTCGATTCGTTCGTCGCTGCGAGTCAGTCCGTAGCTGACGAAGTCGTAGAGCTTGCCGCTGGCATTCACCGGCGACCCGTGCGTGAGATGGCCGCCGTGATCCAAGCTCATGCCCATCACGGTGTCGCCGATGTCCAGCAGCGCCAAGTACGCCGCAGCATTGGCCTGCGACCCTGAATGGGGCTGCACGTTGGCGTGCTCAGCACCGAAGAGCTCCTTGATGCGGTCGATGGCGAGCTGCTCGGCTGCGTCGGCGTGGACATTGCCGCCGTAGTAGCGGCGACGCGGGTAGCCCTCGCTGTACTTGTTGGTGAACACGCTGCCGGTGACTGCCATCACTGCGGGCGAGGCGAAGTTCTCCGAGGCGATGAGCTGCAGCGTGGTCATCTGGCGCTCCAGCTCGGCGTCGAGCAGGGTGTCCATCTCGGGGTCGCCGCGCTGCGCCCAGCGGGCCGCACGCGGCGGTGTACCGGCGCGCCCTATGCCATCGATCTTGCGCAGTCGAGGCTCGTGGCGGCCGCCCTCGAATGAGGCTTCCAAGAAAGCGCCCAGCGCGGCAATGGCGAGCTTCGGGTCGATCAGCCGCGCGCCGAAGCAGACGACGTTGGCGTCGTTGTGCTGCCGGGCCAGCCGGGCCGAGGTCTCGTCGTGGACGGTCGCGGCGCGGATGCCGGGCACCTTGCCGGCAGCTATGGCGATGCCGATGCCGCTGCCGCACACGGCCACGCCCAGCTCGGCAGTACGCGCTGCGACCGCCTCGCCCACCGCCGCGCCGTAGTCGGGGTAGTCCACCGGCGCCGGGCCGTTCGTGCCGAGATCGACGACGTCACAGCCGGCAGTGCGCAGGTGCTGTGCCAGCCGATCCTTGAGCTCCCAGCCGGCGTGATCCGCGCCCAGCGCGACGACCATGGTCTGAGCAGCGGACGGGTCGCCGTGTGTCACCCTGTGAGTCTCGCAGCGGTCGCCGCCGTTGCGACATGGACGGCGGTCGCCGCTCATCTGCCCGCCGCTCCATGCCGGCCGGATGTGGGCGGCACAGGTCCCTGCGAGTCGGATCCGGGCGCGCACGGCCGTGGCAGACCTTGAACTTCGAGCAGCTCGGCCCTCACCGCTCCGGCGCGCAGCACGACCAGCGAGTCTGCAGTCACGTCCACCACCGTGGAAGCGGTGCCTCCGGGCGCTCGTCCTGCTATGATTCTCCCGGGCACGTCCGCTTCGCTCGGGCCTTCGAACAGCAACGCCGCCGCTTCAGCCGCATCAGCCGGAGTGGGCAGACCGTGCCGGTTGGCGCTGGTGCCGGTGACCGGACCGACCTCGTCGATCAGCCAGCGCAGCCAGCCGAGGTCCGGCACGCGAACCCCCAGCGTCTCGCGGCCGTGCAGCGGGTCGGGGCCGCCTCGGCGTTCGGCGACCAGCGTCAGGCCGCCGGGCCAATGTCGCCGCGCCAGCGTTCGGGCAGCTTCGTTCAGCTCGACGAGTTCTTCTGCTTGGGCCAGTCCGGAAACCAGGATCGGCATGGGTTCACTGCGAGGGCGCCGCTTGATGTCGCACACACGGGCGACGGCTTCGGCATCGCCGTAGCGGGCCATGATGCCGCAGAGCGTGTCGGTGGGCGCAACGACGCAGTCGCCCGCCGACAGACGTTCAGCGGCGAGACGCAGCTGAGCCTCGTCGGGTTCGGCGCGCGGGCGCGAGGCGACCAGCGCTCGGTCCAAGCCCGCCAAGTCCTGCTCGATGCGGATGTGGTCGTAACCGCGCGACGACGCCAAGGCCGCGACCGCGGCCGACTGGGTCGCGGCCAGTTCCAGCACCAGCAGGCCGCCGGGCGCCAGCCAGCCACGTGCGTCTCGGACAATGGTGCGCAGCGCGCTGAGTCCGTCGGGCCCTGCGTACAGCGCCGAGTGCGGCTCCCAGTCGCGGACTTCGGGCGCCACTACGTCGCCGTCTGCCACGTAGGGCGGATTGGAGATCACCAGGTCCAGACGGCCTCGCAGAGACTCTGCGGCACCGGTCTCGGGGTGTCGAAGGTCTGCTGTCGCGAGCGCCTCGAACCAGTCTCCGTGATGCAGCGTGATGCGGGCGGCCGCACTCGCCACACCGGCCAGGTTGGATGCCGCCAACGCCAGCGCGTCGTGCGAACTGTCGGTGGCGAACACCCGGGCGGCTGGCACTTCGTGTGCGATCGACAGGGCGATCGCTCCGCAGCCGGTGCCCAGATCGGCCACGTTCGGCACGGCGTTGGGTCGACGGCTGCCAGCCGCAGCGAGCCAGTCGATGGCGATGCCCGCGACCGTTTCGGTCTCCGGTCGCGGGATGAGCGCCCGCTGGTCCACTGCCAGCTCCAGGCGGCGGAAGCCCCAGCTGCCCAGCACGTACTGCAGCGGCTCGCCTGCTGCTCTGCGGGCGGCCATGGCATCCGCGTGAGCGACCATGCGCTTCGTCAACGGCATTGCAGCACCCGACACGACGCCGGCAGCGCTGCAGCCGCCGGCTTGCGCGGCGATGCGACGTGCGCTCACCTCCGGCTCGGGCACGCCCGCTGTTGCGAACTGCTCGCTCAGCCCGCGGTACAGCTCGCCCAGCGTCAGCACCTCGGCGCAGGTCATCGCACGTGCCGAAGCGTTGCCCGCGGTGCGGTCACCCGACGCCGGCGGCAGCTGCTGCGAGCTGCGCGGCGCGCTCGGCGCTCGCGAGGGCGTCGATGATCTCGTCCATGTCGCCGGCAAGCACCCGGTCCAACTTGTGGAGCGTCAGCCCGATCCGGTGATCGGTCACGCGATTCTCCTTGAAGTTGTAGGTGCGAATCTTCTCCGACCGGCCGCCGCCGCGAACCTGATCCCGCTTGTGGGCCGCGAGCTCCGCGGCGTGAGCCGCCTGCTGGCGCACGAGCAGCCTGGAACGCAACACCCGCATGGCCTTCGCCCGGTTCTGCAGCTGGCTCTTCTCGTCCTGCATCGACACCACGACCCCGCTGGGCTTGTGGGTTATGCGCACCGCCGAGTCGGTGGTGTTCACGGACTGGCCGCCGGGACCTGACGATCGAAACGTGTCCACGATGAGATCGTTGGGATCAATCTCGACGTCGACCTCCTCGGCTTCGGGCAGCACGCTCACGGTTGCCGACGAGGTGTGGACACGTCCGCTGGACTCGGTCACCGGCACACGCTGCACCCGGTGCGGCCCGCCCTCGTGCTTCAGTCGCCGCCACACGTTGGGGCCCCGCACAGCGAAGGTCACGTTCGTGAAACCCCCCATGTCGCTGTGCTGGCTGCCCAGCAGTTCCATGGACCAGCCAGCTTGCGCCCCCACATAGGCGCGATACATGCCGAAGAGGTCCCCTGCCCAGATGTTGGCTTCTTCGCCACCTTCGGCGCCCTGGATCTCGACGATGACGTCGCGCTCGTCGTTGGGGTCCGGCGGCAGCAACAACAGGCTCAGCCGCTCGTCGAATGCCGCGGCCTGAGTGGTCGCGGCCTCGAGCATCGCTGCCGCCTCGTCGGCATCCGCGCCGACGCTGGCATCCAGCAGGTCCTTGGCGGCCTGGGAGTCAGCGCGTGCCTGCCGGGCCTTGCGAGCCACGTCAATGATCTCGGCGATACGCGCCAGCCGTCGGCCGAGTTCGGCGAAACGTGAACTGCCGGCGGCCGCAGCGCCCTCGCCCAGCTGACGCTCGAGTTCTGCTCGCTCCGCCTCGAGCGCATCGAGTCGCACCGATTCGACAGCACCCAGCACGCGCTCAGGCTAGGAGACGGCCCTCCAATCGTCGTCGATCTCAGCGAGCTGCGCAGGCCGGCTCAGCCGCGCAGCCATGGATCTGATGACGCTGTGCGCGTCGCGCTTGGGAAGCGCGACGGTCAATGCGGCGTCGGGATCGAGGTACTGGCGGGCATCGGCTGCGAACGGCACGACGTCGAGGTCGATGCCGACGCACGCCACCACCACGAGTCGGCGGCCGCGGGGGGTCACGCCGTAGGCCACCGCCGGCGCTCGGTCCTTCGGTCCGCTGCGCGCGACCGGCGGCGGTGCAGCCCGCAAGCGGCTCGCACCGGCGAGACCGGGACTGCGCACGAGCAGCGAGCGAAGCCAGCGAGCTGCCGCCAAGCGATTGAGCGGGTGCGGCGGCGCGCCTGGAGAACGATGCGCCCGCACCGCCTCCGCGACCCGCCGAAGGGCGCCGGGCGTGGGTTCGTCTGCGTGCAGCACCGAGAATGCCTCACGATCGTGGGTGCCGACTCCTACCTCAACGCGCCAGCCGGGGCAACGACGGGCTGCATCGTCGCCGTCGTCCCATTCGCCGTTCTCGCCGCAGGGTGGCGGCGTCTCGACGATGCGGGCAACTTCGAGGCCCTCGATCTCGCCGGTGATCACGCCGTGCTCAGCGACCACCTCCACCCCCGCGTCGGCCAGCAGCGCGACCAGTTCGGGCACGCGGGGCGGGGCCGGCCCGACGAGCCGCAACGCCGGTTCCGCCGGTGTGGCACCCGCCCCTTCGACCGCCCAGACGGAGGGCGGCGGCACGAAACACGCGGCCCTCCGAGCGAGCACGTCGCTGTGATGCTCAGCGAAGACATGCACGTCGTCGCAGCCGGCACGAACGGCCAGCGCCAAGGCGCCCCCGAGCGCCCGCTCGGCGTGTTCTTGCGCAAGGCTCACCACTGCGGGTCGACGGCCCACGGTGACCGCCAGCGCGCCGTCGACCGTGCCCGTGACCTCGGTGACCTCCAGGCCGAGCACGTTGCGGGCCAATGCGCGCAGCTTCGCCGCATGCAGCACCCGAATGCGCTCAGGATCCAGCGTCACGTCAACCAAGAAGAGCTGGACATGCCGACAACTGCACTGGCCGTGCCGACAAGTGGGCAGCGTGACGACGTGTCGAGACGAACCCGTGCAGACACCACATCGACAGTGCATCCACGGGCGCGATGCCTGCCTGCGGCGAGGCGCGTTGCCACTAGCAGCGCTCCATTCCTTGCGGCGCGGACTTCAGACAAGCTCAGGAACGGTGGAGTCTCGGTCTGTCCCGCGCATCTGCTGCGTCGAGTCGCCTAGCCAGCTCTCAACTCCCGGACCGACGCGCGCCACCGGTACGACCGCAATGGAGGGTGTGTCATAGCTGTGGGTGGCGCCGATCACTTCCATGACTCGATCGACGCGGGCTTCGACAGTCTTGAACAGCACGATGTGCTCCTGACGGTTGACCAGCTCGCCGTCCCACCAGAAGACACTGGTAATCGGCCAGGTCTGGCCTGCAGCAGCGAGGCGTTGCCGCACCACCTCGCGGACGACAGCTGCTGCTTCGTTTGCTGACGGACAGCTCACCGTGACAATCACAGGTTTCATGGCTCATTGTCCCTGCGGGCGCTCATCGGATGCTCGGCCGGCAGCTCGTCGGTGTTGCCGTGCGCCTTCATCAGCCTGTCCACATCGCCCTGAGGGACTTCTTCGGCGTGGAGCATCTGCATGGCCAGCTGCTCCTGCCAATCCGATGCTAGGCGACCCGTCGCCCGCCACTTGCGCACGGTCGCCACATCAAGTCTCCGTTCCAGCCTGCATGCCTCGTGGATCAGGCCCCGAAGCGCATCCGAGAGCTTGCCTGCTGCTTGCAGAGCTCCCGGGCCCGGAGTCGAATCTCTCTCGATATCGGACATCAACCCACGGATCCGCGAGATGTCCGCCCACACTCGCCTGCGCTGATCGTCTTCGAGTCGACGGCGGTGACGGCGTTCGAGAACGTACGGCACCAAACCAAGTGCAGCAGCCAACAGCGGAACCCAGATATCTGCCACACCGCTCATCAGCGGGTTGTCCCGCTCATGTCTGTGCCGCCACAGCCGCTTGCGTCTGCGCTGTTCGAGTTCAGCGCCTTCGCTTCCGCTGGCCGTAGCGCCGCTCGAAGCGCTCCACGCGGCCCGCCGTGTCGACGATCTTCATCTGCCCGGTGTAGAACGGGTGACTGGCGCTGGACAGCTCCACGTTGGCCAGCGGGTAGGTGTTGCCGTCCGACCACTCGATGGTGTCGCTGGTCTCGATCGTGGACTTCGTGAGGAAGGCGAAGTCCGCACCGGCATCTCGGAAGACCACCGGCCGATAGTTCGGATGGATGTCGCTCTTCATCGTGATCCCTAGCTAGCAGCCCGGATTGGGGCCGGCGTCGATGGCAGTGATACGTGATGTCGAATGGCGCGAGACGCCCACGACACCGCAGCGCAGTCTAGGGTGCCGAGACTCGCAGTGTGCCCGGTCGGGAGCAGCCTGCACCAGATCGAGTGACGATCAGCGGTGATCGCCGAGGCTGAAGCTGCGACCGCGGTCGAGACGAAGCTCGCCCGAGGCCACCGCCAGTTCGCCGATCCCGGGCGCGTCGTCGTCGAGCGCGATCTCGAGGTTCGCTGCCTCGCGCAGCCGCGCCGCGACGAGATCGTCGACCTCGCTCCCGGTGGAGGTGCGCACCGTCGCCACCATCGTGATCGAGCCGGCCTCCTCCAGATTGCGGCCGGCGCCGAAGAACCGCAGCGTCGAGATGACGGCTGCCGCGACTGCATCTGCGGACTGGTGACGTCCGCTGCCAGAGGCATAGGCACGTGCGAGACGTGTCAAGCCGTCGAAGAGGATGACCACGTCGGCACCGTCCTCGGCCATGCGCTTCGTGCGTTCCAGCGTCAGCTCCGCCACGGCGAGGTGCTCGTCAGGAGACCGATCGAAGGTCGATGCGACCACCTCGCCCGAGGTCTCAAGCCTGCGGCGCATCTCCGTCACGTCTTCGGGCCGCTCAGCGATCAGCAGCACCAGCAGGTGTACATCGGGATGCCGGTCGCCGATCGCTGCGGCCATGGTGGCGATCAGCGGGGACAGCGAGCGTGTGCCGCCTGCGGTCAGCAGACCGCGAGAGCCCAAGCCGACCGGCGCGATTGCGTCGATCACCGCGAGCTGATGGACACCCGGCTCGGACGCCAGCGACAGCGCTTCGGACGGCAGCACTGGCGTGAGGAGATCGAAGTGCGGTCGATCCGGCTGCTCGGGCGGCGGCTCGCCATTGAGCGTGTCCAAGCGCAGCAGTGCGGGATTCCGCTCGCTGCGAGCCGCCGGCCGGCTGATGCCGGTGATCCGGTCGCCGCGGCGCAGATCGTGCTGGCGCACCTGCCGAGCGGCTACGTAGACGTCGTCCGCTGACGGCAGCGGGCCGTCGGTGCGCAGGAAGCCGTAACCCTCCTCACGCAGATCCAAGAAGCCGTCGCAGTGTACGGTCTCCCCGAGGGCCGGGGCGTCGTCTCGACCGCGACCGCGCCGACGACTTCGACGGTTGCCTTCCTCGGCTACCTGCGCTTCGGCCTGCTGTTCATCGCCGAACTGTGCCTCAGGGCGGGTCGTCGGCGAGTCTGGTCGGTTGCGCGGCTCCCGTTGCGGCGTCGCGTCATCTGCATCCTCTGCTCTCGAAGTCTCCGCGCCGGTGGCGACGGCCGGCTGCTGCGCCGCGTCGTCGGTGTGCATCGGCGCGGGTGTCCGAGTGCGCTTCGTCACCGTCGGCCCATCGGCTTCACGGCCCATCGGCAAGGTGGCTTGCAGGTCCGTCTCGCCGGTCGCTCCGGCGGTCGGCGCACCGTGAGCGCCATCGGACGCGTCGGTGCCGTCGGGCGCAAGGATGGCGCTGACGATGGTGCCCTTGCGAGCGCGTGCGGGAACTTCCACGCCCAGCGCCGCTGCGATCTGCAGCAGTTCGTCGCGCTCCTTGGATTCCAGCAATGCACGATCCGGCGTGTCCGACATAGCTACCTCTGCAACTTCGGCCTGCTGTTGAGGCGCCGCCTGGGACGCGAAGCGAGTCGGCGCTTCCAGGGGCGAGCCTCGGCGCCCGACCCGGCGATCTGGTCACGTGGCGCTCGAACGAGCCTTGCACGAGTGAACGGTGGATCGGGTGCCGACGCTACCGCCGCACTGCCGAGACCGCTACGCCATGACAGCCGCGGCAGAGACGAAATCGCGGAGCGCGGCGAGGTCGTTCGGCAGCGGTGTAGCCCGCTCTTCACGCTCGGCCAGTGCAGCCAGAGCCGGTGGGAACTCGGGCCTGCGACCGGTGGCTGCGTGTACCGCTTCGCCGAATTTGGCGGGATGCGCGGTGGACATCACCGCCATCGGGGCGGTTCCGCCTCGGACGCCAGCGTCTCTGCGCGCGACAGTGAGCGCCACCGCGGTGTGGGGATCGATGAGGCGAGCTTGCGACGCGTCGACGGCTGCAATCGTTGCCGCCACCTGCGTCTCGCCGGCCGAGCCGGCATCGAAGCCTGCTTGCAGCCCTGCCCACACATCAGATGACAGCGTCAGCGAGTCTTCCGTGCGAAAGCGCGCCATGTCGGCGGCCAGCGCATGACCTCGGCGACCGCCGAGGTCGAACAGCAGACGCTCGAAGTTGCTGGGCACGCCGATGTCCATGGCCGGACTCGTCGAGGGCCGCGTGGCGCGGACGGACATCTCCCCCGTACGGCATGCACGAACCAAGATGTCATTGTGGTTGGTGGCGATAATCAACCGGTCGATGGGCAGTCCCATGCGACGAGCCACGTCGCCGGCCAGGGCGTTGCCGAAATTGCCGGTCGGCACACAGAACGAGACAGTCCGGCTCGGAGCGCCCAGCGCGACGGCGGTGGTCACGTAGTAGACGGCCTGAGCAGCGACGCGTGCCCAGTTGATGCTGTTCACTGCGCCCAGCCGCAGCCGCTCGCGGTACGGCCGGTCGGCGAACAGCGCCTTCACCAGGTCCTGGCAGTCGTCGAAGGTGCCCTCGATGGCCACGTTGTGAATGTTCGCACTGGTCACCGTGGTCATCTGGCGTCGCTGCATCTCGGTGACCCGTCCGGCTGGGTGCAGCATCACTACCGAGATGCCTGCCCGATCCCGGCAGGCGTCGATGGCCGCAGAGCCGGTGTCGCCCGACGTAGCGCCCACAACGGTCATGGTGTCGCCGCGCCGAGCCAGCTCGTGCGCGAACAGCCGTCCGAGCAGCTGCAGGGCGATGTCCTTGAACGACAGCGTCGGACCCCAGAACAGCTCGACCAAGTACTCGCCGGCCGCCAGCGCGCTGACCGGTACGACATCGTCGTGGCTGAAGGCGGAGTACGCGTCGCTCACGAGCGGCGCCAGCTCGTCGAGGCTCAACGACGGCGCCACGAACGGGGCGAGCACTCGGGTCGCCACCTCGTGGTAGTCGAGAGCGGCAAAGTCCCTCAGGTCGCTAGTGCTGAGCACCGGAAGCTCGCTCGGCACGTACAGCCCGCCGTCGGCGGCCACGCCCTCGAGCAGCACGTCGCCGAATTCCAGCTCCGGGGCGTCGCCACGGGTGCTGAGGTAGCGCATGATCGCTGCGATACGCCGCTGCGGCTATTCGCCGATCACGCGGATCGCATTGCCGACACGCCGGACGACGCTCAGTTCGCGCACGTCCCGCAAGGTCGCGGCCACGTCGGCTTCGCGAGCCCGATGCGTGATGAACTCCAGATGGGCGACATCGTCGGTCGCACCGCCGCGGGTGGTCTGCTCGACGGAGCGGATCGACACACCATGTTGGCCGAACGCTCCTGAGACGGCGGCGAGCACACCGGGGGCATCAGCGACGTCGAACTGCAGGTGGTACGCGGTGAACGTCTCGTCGATGGGACGCAGGCGCGCGGCGCAGAGCGGGCCGAAGCTGTCGCAGACGCCGCGCCGGAGATTCTGCGCGACCCGAATGAGGTCTCCCAACATGGCGCCTGCCGTCGGGAAGCCGCCCGCGCCCCGCCCGTAGAGCATCACATCCCCGACAGCCTCGCCTTCGAGGAACACGGCATTGAAGGCATCCCGTACCGATGCCAGCGGGTGGTCGAGCGGCACCATGGCAGGATGCACCCGCACGGCAATCTCGCCGTTCTGGCGTTCGGCCACGGCGAGCAGCTTGATGACGTGGCCCATCCGCGCCGCTGCTACGATGTCGCGTCGTCCGATGCGGCTGATGCCTTCTTGGTGGACGTCGCCGGCCACCACCTTGGCGCCGAATGCGGTCATGGCCAAGATCGCCGCCTTGGCGCCGGCATCCGACCCCTCCACATCTGCGGTCGGGTCCGCCTCGGCGTAACCCAGTCGCTGCGCCTCGCCCAGGACTTCGGCGTAGTCGGCACCGTGTTCGGTCATGCGCGTGAGGATGAAGTTCGTCGTGCCGTTCACGATGCCCATCACGCGGGTGATCCGCTCGCCGATCAGCGAGTGGCGCAGCACGCCGATGAGGGGGATGCCGCCCGCGACGGCCGCCTCGAAGGCGAGGTCCACGCCATGGTCCTCAGCCAACGCGAACAGCTCCTCGCCGACGTTGGCAATGAGCTCTTTGTTGGCGGTCACTACCGGCTTGCCGGCGCCGAGCGCCGCGGTCGTCAGATGACGGGCCGGCTCGATGCCCCCCATCGCCTCCACGACGATGTCCACGTCGTCGGCTGTCACCAGCGATTCGCTGTCGCGGGTCAGCACGCTCGGCGGCAGCTCCACTGACCGTTCTGCGCTGAGGTTGCGCACGGCGACGCGAGCAATCTCCAATTCCAGCCCGGTGCGGCCTCCAAGGTGCGCTGCGTCACGCTGCAAGAGCGCGACGAGCGCTGCGCCCACATGTCCGCAGCCCAAGATGCCGACGCGCAGCGGGCGCTGTTCGCCGATTGACCGGCCTGTGTCAGAGCTCGCCGGTGAGGCAGTGTTCTCGACGGCGCCGGGCACGGCCGAAACGGTACCGGCGGTGCTGCCGCACCCGAAGGCGCAGTGCTTCAGCGCACGTCGCCTCAGCGCACGTCGAGCGCCAGCAAGTCGTCGATGGTCTCGCGGCGGATGACGAGTCGTGCGTCGCCGCCGGCCACGAACACCACCGCCGGGCGGCCGATGCGGTTGTAGGGCGCACCCATCGAGTAGCCGTAGGCCCCCGTCACCGGCGTGGCCACCAGGTCGCCTGCCGCGAGGCCTGCCGGCACCGGCGCCGACCGCACGATCACGTCGCCCGATTCGCAGTGCTTGCCCACCAGCCGCACACGCTGCGGGCGGGGCTCGTCGGCACGGGCCGGCATGAACGCCGTGTAGTCGCTGCCGTAGAGCATCGGTCGCGGGTTGTCGCCGTAGCCGCCGTCGACCGCCACATAGGTGCGCACGCCCGGCACCTCCTTGACCGCACCCACCGTGTAGATGGTGACCGCTGCGGTCGCGGCGATGGCTCGTCCCGGCTCGGCAACGAGCCGCGCGTCCAGTCCGTGCTCTTCGGCCAGGACAGCCCAGCGGCTCGTCAACGCCTGCCCCCATTCGGCGATGGTGGGCGCCTGCTCCGACTCGACGTAGGCAACGCCGAGGCCACCACCCACCGACAGTTCCCGCAGAGGGCCCGCCGCCGGCCCGGCACCGCCGGACCCAGTGCCGCCGAACCCGGTGCCGCCGAACATCGCCCCCGCGAACGCTGCGACGGCATCGAGCGCCCGGGTCAGGCTGGCCACGCGGAACACCTGGCTGCCGACATGGCAGTGGATGCCGACGAGTTCGACCGACGACATGGCCGCCGCACGCTTGACCGCCAGGCCGGCAGCGCCCTCCGCTGCCGCTCCTTGCCCAACGCCGAAGCCGAACTTGGAGTCCGCCTGCCCGGTCGAGATGTACTCGTGCGTCTCGGCTCGCACATCGGGCGTGACGCGCAGCAGCACTCGCGGTACCGAGCCGTCGGCGCGGTGCAACTCCTCGAGACGGTCCAGTTCCGCGAAAGAATCGACCACTATTCGGCCTACGCCTGCAGCACGGGCCATCGCAAGCTCGCCGACCGACTTGTTGTTGCCGTGCATCACGACGCGCCGGGCCACATCGCCGCCCGACGCCCCAGCGTCCTCGAACGCCCGCAGGACCGTCGCCAGCTCTCCACCGCTGGCGACGTCGATGTCGATGCCTTCGCTGATCGCCAGGCGGGCCATGGCCGCGCACAGGAACGCCTTCGCGGCGTAGGCGGCACACCCGTCGAATGCGGCGACGGCAGCTCGACAGCGAGCGCGCAGGTGGGACTCGTCGTAGACGAACAGCGGCGTGCCGAACTCGGCGGCAAGCTCCACCAGGCTGCAGCCGCCGATGCGCAGGTGGCCGCGATCGGTCAGCTCCGCGGTGTCGGGCAGCAGCCGGAAGGGAATCGGGCCGCTGGGGTCGTCAGCGGTCATTGCCGGTGCGCTGTGTCCCGCTCACATCTGCGACGGCGCGTCCACGCCCAGCAGATCCAGTCCGATAGCCAATCCGATGCGCGTGCCCTCGGTCAGAGCGAGTCGGGCACTTCGCATGTCGGGCGGGACATCGCTGCGCAGAATCGGGCAGTCGTGGTAGAAGCCGTGAAAGGCAGCTGCGAGGTCGCGCACCCAGGCGGTCACCTTGTGCGGCGCGCGTTCGCGCAGCGCAAGCTGCACCACCGAGGGCAGCTGCTCCAGCGAACGCAGCAGTGCCAGCTCCCTATCCGCCGACAGCGGCGAGAGATCGAGGCCCGGCGGCGGCACAGCAGCAATGCCGTCCGCCTCGGCCCGGCGAACGACCGACGCGATGCGGGCGTGCGCGTACTGCACGTAGAACACAGGGTTCTCCGATGCCTGCGCCGACAGCACGTCGACGTCTATGGTCTGGCGAGAGTCGATCGATTGCAACAAGAACGCGAAGCGCGCCACATCGGGTCCGACTGCCTCGATCAGCTCACGGACCTCGACCATCGTGCCGGTGCGCTTGGACAGCTCGATCACCTCGCCGTCGCGCATCAGCGTCACGTTCTGGCCGACGATGGCCTCGTAAGACCCGGCCGGGTGCCCCAGCATCTCCATGGCCGCCGCCATGCGCGGTACGTAGCCGTGGTGGTCGGCGCCCAGCACGTCGATGACGTGGTCGCCGCGGCTGAACTTGTCGTGGTGATAGGCGATGTCGGGTACGAAGTAGGTTGGCTCGCCGTCGCTGCGTCGCAGCACGCGGTCCTTGGAGTCGCCGACGGCGCTGGTCGCCAGCCACTGCGCGCCGTCTCGTTCGTAGACCCGCCCTGCACGGCGAAGCCGCTCCACGACCGCCTCCATGGCACCTGCTTGCACCAGCGCTGTCTCGCTCTGCCAACGGTCGAAGCTGACGTTCATGGCTGCCAGCGACTCGCTGACGTCGCGCAGCGCCCGCTCACGTCCCCACGAGGCCGCGAATGCGGTGTCGACGCTCGCCTGATCTTCCCGCAGCCGGTCTTCGCGCAGTTCGGCTGCCAGTTCGTTCGCCCACTCGATGACGTAGTCGCCGTGGTAACCGCCGTCGGGCACCGGTTCGCCGGCGAGCCGAGCGGCCAGCGAGCGGCCGAACAGCTCCATCTGGTTGCCTCGGTCGTTGACGTAGTACTCGGTGTGGGTGGCATAGCCGCAGCGGCGGAAGAGCCGGGCCAGACTGTCTCCGAACGCACCCCAGCGCCCTCCGCCTGCATGCAGCGGTCCAGTCGGGTTGGCCGACACGAACTCCAGGTTCACCACCTTCCCGCTGCCGCAATCGAAGCGCGCGTAGCGCTCGGTGCCCTTGCGCAGCACCTCCTCGAGCACTTCGTGAAGCCACGACGGCGCCAGGTGCAGGTTCACGAACCCGGGGCCGGCCACTTCGCAGCGCTCCAGATGCGGCAAGCCGGCGCTCTCGAGTTCGGCGGCGAGCCGCTGTCCCAGCTCGCGAGGCGCCATGCCGGCGGTCTTGGCGTGGGTGAGCGCCACGTTGGACGACCAGTCGCCGTGATCGGCGCGAGCAGGACGCTCGAGTCCGATGCGCGAGAGGTCCGCTTCGATGCCGAGGTGGGCAAGGGCAGCCGCGACTGTCTCAGCCAGCACTGCTTCGGTCACCACGGCTCGATCACCGAGGCGAAGCTATCCTTGGCTGCCGGACGTTCGTTGCGGACGCACTGGCGCCGTGTGGACGCTCAGCCCTCGTAGCTCAGGGGAGAGAGCAGTGGCCTCCGGAGCCATGTGCGCAGGTTCGAATCCTGCCGAGGGCGCTCGCCTCTAGCGATGGCGGCGGCGGTCCGCCACGCCGACATTCGCTGACCGCGGGCGCGTCGCGGCTCACCCTGCGGCGGTCCACCCGGTCAGCTCGGTGCGCTGAATCACGATCGCAGCGCCGCTCGGCGGCTGCGCGGCGTACTGGGGATAGCGCCGGCACAGCATGTCGATCGCTGCTTGGTGCTGTTCGCCCTCGGTGTGTACGGCAGCGCGGCCCCGCAGACGCACCCACCACAGGCGCTCCCAGTGGGTGTCGTCGTAGTGCTCGACCAGCATGGTGACCTCAGGGAAGCGTCGAACGTTGTCGAGCCGCTTGAGGTCGGTGGTGGTCTTGGGCTTGTGGTCCACCGCTGTCACCACGATCTCGTCATCGAACGCATAGGTACACGGCACGAGATCGACGCGGCCGTCGGAACGTATGGTCGCCAGCGTCGCCACCCGACCCTCGCACAGCAGTCCCAGCAGCTCAGCCTCAGTCACGGCGTGCCACCCTAGAGCCTGCTCACAGCCTTGCACAGCGAGCCGCGCGCCCTTTGCCCGCCGTCGCGCCGACGGCGAGAGCAACACCAAGATTGACAGCATTGGCATGCTGTCTGCTCATGCCGCTCGGTGTGCTCACTGCAACGGCATCGTCAGCATCAGCCCACCATGAGCAATCATGTACTTGGTATCCGGAATACGTTCAAGTACAGGTTGGTACCCGCATCGTGCCGGTCATGCGAGTCTTCCCGGTTCCTTCCTTGCTGCCTGTCTGGTACGAAGACAAGGAAGTGATTCCAGTCTACGAAACGCGAAAGACGATGGTCAAGTCCTGCACGACAATCAACCATCCACCTGTGTACTCGCAGCAAGATCGCTTTCGCGATTGCGTGAGTGCTGTTGTTGCACCCGGAGGCATGAGTCAAATGTTCTGGAACGATATCGGCGTTATCGCCTGCTTGCTAACGAGCGATGACTAGAAGAGCACAAGGAACCCTAGCGCGGCGGCTGCCAGCACTACAGCAGTAAGCACTGCTTGTAGCACGAAGGTTCGGCGGCAACGCGGAGGTGCGAGCCGCTCAGCTTCAGACTCATCGATTCGCTTCCACCAGACTGAACTGGTTCCGCTGGTATCCATCCAAAATCTGCCCGGCCCTGGATTGAAGCCCGGCGGCGGCGTGGGATCACGGTAGTCGCAAGGCTCGTCGTGACGGCGTCGCGATGACATGCCCAGCACCCTAGCCTTTGTCACTGTAGGATGCACGGTGGAGCACCCGGCACCGTCTGGGTGTTCCACCATGCCCCACAGGTGCGTCCGACTGCCCATGTTGAGTTAATCGCTCTAGCTGTGCTGTATTGAGAGGTCGTTGACAGGTCGCTGCTTAGTTGAGCCTCTTGTGCGAGCGTTGTGTCTGCAAGGACAGCCACGAGCGCAGGAGGCTCAATGTCCCATGCGCCAGTGGCACTTTCCGGGCGCCTGCGGTTGGTGCAACGGGTCGAGGTAGCCGGGCATCGCGCACCGTCAGCCGCCGTACCATCGCGCGAGGTGGGGCTGCCGTAGTATTGGGTCATGGCCATGACCGAGCACACGACCGCGGCGCCGCCTGCGAACAGCGGCGCTGGGGCGCGCTGGACGTTTCAGTGGAAGGAGCTGTACGACGAGGTCATCACGACCGGCCTGTGTACTGGATGCGCAGGATGCGTGATCTCCTGCCCGCACGACGTGATCGGCTACGAGCACCTCCAAGGCGGCTTCACCCCGTTTCACCTCGAGGAGGAGCTAGGGCTCGGGGACTGCGGCCACGGTCAGAAGGGCTGCACCAGCTGCACCCGTGCCTGCCCGCGCTTTCGCACGTGGGAGGACGAGGCCGACGAGTTCATGTTCGGACGCCATCGCACCGCCGACGAGCCCTCCGGCGTCTACAAGGACATCATCTTGACCCGGGCGTCCGACGACTACGTCCACGAGATCGGCCAGGACGGCGGGTTGGTCTCAGCCATCCTCATCTGGGCGCTCGACCATGGTTACATCGACGCTGCGCTGACCTCCTACGTGGGCGAAGGCGACGGCAACCAGTGGACAGCCTCGCCAGGGGTGGCCTTCAACCGCGACGACGTGCTGCGTGGCGCGGGCAGCCGCTACACGTACTCGGCCAACACGCTCGCCTACGACGAAGCCATCGCCGCGGGCGCTAGCAAGATCGCGCTCGTGGGCATGAGCTGCCAGAGCTCGATCCTGCCGGTCGCCAAGTCGCGCAAGGTCGGCAAGGTCGGCAACCGCTTCGTGCTGAACATCGGCCTGTTGTGCTCCAAGTCGTTCGACGAGGCCATCTTCGAGGAGCTGTTCGAGCAGAAGTACGGACTCGATCGGCATCGGATCCGCAAGACGAACATCAAGGGAGTGTTCCAGATCTGGACCCACGACGGCGGCTACTACGAGATCAACCTCAAGGAATGCCACGCCTGGACGCGCGAGGGCTGCAACCACTGCCCGGACTTCGCCGCCGAGCACGCCGACATCTCCACCGGCGGCATCGGCAAGTACAACGACTGGACGCTCACCATCGTCCGCACCGACATCGGCCGTGAGATCATCATGAAGATGCTTGCCGACGGCTCGTTGATCGGGCGTCCCGGCGACGAGGACCCGGGCGCGATTGCACTCATGCACAAGCTCAGCGAGAAATCCCGCGTCCGCTGGCCGGGCTTCGCATGGGAGAAGCCGGCGCTGCTGCCCGAACCGACCAAGAAATAGCACCCGCAGAGCCGATCGGGGCCACGAGATCATCGCGGGCGCGGGCCACAAGCGTCTGTGCCGCTTGAGTTCGGGCCCGCTGCGCTAGTTCGGGTAGGGCACCATCTCGACGTCCTCGATGGCGCCGTCGGCCGCAATGCGCCAGATGCCCACCGTTCCGCGCCGCAGGTCGCCGTTGCCGTCCCAGCCGAGGGGACCCGACGCACCGTCGTAGTCGATCTCGCCACCGCCGGCGAGTACGGCCAGGGCACGGGCAATGCCGGCAGGCCCAGCGATGACGGTCTCGCCCGGCGCGTCCGTCACGGCGCGCAGCTGGTCTCGGATGGCAGCGCCGTGGGTGCTGTCGGCGGCCTGCGCGGCGAGAGCGATGGCGATCACCGCGTCGTAGGACTCGCGCAGGTAGATGAGGTCAGCCACTTCGCCGTTCGCTGCCGCAGCCGTCTCCTGCCAAGCAATTGCTGAAGCAGTGCCGCGCTGGTGACCGCTGGCCACGCCGTAGGTACCCGCGAGCTGTTCGATTCCGACCTCGGTGACGAAGTCCGGATCCTTCACCCCGCCGCCGAAGACAAAACGTTCAAAGAGCCCGGCATCGAGGGCTTCGCCCATGATGACCCTGCCCTCCGGCGGAAAGGTGAGCAGAACCAGCGCGTCGGGTTCGTCTTGCATGCTCTCTTCGAGCGCGACGAGGTAGCTGGACTCCCCGGCATCCACGGCCACAGCGGTGGCGTCGCCGTCCCAAGCATCGAGAAACGCTTCGGAGAGCCCTCGCCCCCAAGCGTCGTCACGGTAGATGACCCCGACGCTGGAGTAGCCGAGATCGCTGGTCAGCCGTGCCAGGACGGGTCCCTGCGCGATGTCTGACAGCACGGTGCGAAAGAAGAAGTCTCCGTCAGCCGCGGCGGTCAGCAGCGGCGACGTAGCAGACGAGCTGACGACCGGAATGCCCAAGGGCGCAGCCACCTCCGCGATGACCGTCAGCGCGTCGGCGCTGAAGCCGGGGCCGAACAGCGCATGTACGCCTTCGTCCTCCACCAGACGACGAGCCTCCTCCACTGCTCCTGCAGGGGAGAAGGTGTCCCCCACCACCAACTCGACAGGCCGCCCGAACACGCCGCCTCCCTCGTTGACATGCTCGGCGGCGAGATACACGATCTGCTGTTGGGCTATGTCCACGGTGGAGGGTTCGTCGCCGAGGCTCAGCAACAGCCCGATCCTGAGCGGAGCCGCCTCCTCACTGCTGCCGCACGCCGCTAGGACACCCGCCAACGTCACCACCAGCGCCGCTCCCAGCCTCAGCGCTCGCGGTCTTCGCGCACGCAGTGCCGGGGCACCCAGCCGAATACGCGCCCGACCACGCGGCACCCTCACCGACTCACTGTAGGCCATCCGCCAAGCGGCCAGCTGATGAGAAGTCCCAGCGCTCACGACCGTCGAGAGCTACGTGTGATGCCGCGTGAGGTTTGTACCGACCCACCTACCAACAACCAACCAGCGAAACCCTCCACAGCCGGCAACGGCTCACAGCCCGCGGACCCTAAGCCCACCCGCAGCCCGGCCCCCACAACACAGCTAGCGGCACCGAAGGTAGCCTGCGCTCATGGACATCCGGATCGGCATCACGCATGGCGGTCGCGAGCTCACCGTCGAGGTGGACGACTCGGCAGCCGAGGATGCCGCTGCCTCGCTCGAGACCGCACTCAGCGGCGATGCCAGCGTGCTCTGGCTGACCGATCGCAGCGGTCGCCGCGTCGGTGTGCCGATCGACAAGCTCGCCTACCTCGAGCTGGGTCCCGCGGGCGACCGGCGCATCGGCTTCGCTGCAGACTGAGCGACCCATGCCGGCAATTGCTGACCGGCCGCAGTCCGACGCCGACCTGCAGCGTGATGCCGTCGACAGCCCGCGCCGGCACCTGCGCCAGCTCATGGCGTGGTGGTCGCTGCTCGCGGACCTGTCGTTCTCCGACCTGCTGCTGTTCGTGCCCGGTCGGGTGAGATCGCTCGTCGATCTGCCCGCCGACGTCTCGCCCGGCAACATGTCCAACGAGGCTGCCGCGTCCCCCCTCGCTCGCTCGCCTCGCCTTCCGCCGCCGCTTGCTCCAGACAGCCCGCTCACCGTGATCGGCCAGATCCGGCCCACCACCGGACGCACCCTGTACCGCGACGACCACGTCGGGCTGTGCGTGACCGCCGGCGAGCGCCCTTCGGTGTCGGAAGCCTTCACGAGCGGCCGGATCGTCACCGGCGAGGGCCTGCGCGTCCCGGGCGACCGGCGCGCCCGCATCACTGCCGTGCCGGTCAGCTTCGATGGCGCAACCATCGCGGTGATGAGCAGCGAGGTGACGCCGCGATTCACCGACATCCGCGATCCAGGCGAACTCGAGCGCACCTACATCGCGACGTTCGGCCGCCTCGCCCGCATGGTCGCCGCAGGCCAGTTCCCCTACCGAGGCGCCGACGACACCGACGAGGGAGCGCCGCGAGTCGGCGACGGGCTGATGCTGACCGACGACACCACGCGCATCGGCTTCGCGTCGCCGAATGCCGTCAGTGCGCTGCACCGCATCGGGGTGGGAGGCAACGTACACGGTCGCCGCGTGCGAGACTTAGACCTCGGGCCTGACGTGGTGGGGCACGCCATCAGCGGCGGCCTTCCGGTAGTCGGCGAGGTCGAGCACCAGTCCGTCACAGTGCAGCTGCAGGCGTTGCCGCTGACCGACACGCCGGTGCGCAGCGCCTTGGTCATGCTGCGTGACGTGACCGAGCTGCGCCGCCGCGACCGGCTGCTCATCTCCAAGGAAGCCACCATCCGCGAGATCCACCATCGGGTCACCAACAACCTGCAGACGGTCTCGTCGCTGCTGCGCATCCAAGCCCGCCGATTGGCGTCGAAGGAGGCCTACCGAGCGCTCGACGAGGCGGGGCGGCGCATCCGCGCCATCGCGCTGGTGCATCAGACGCTGTCGGCCGAGACGACCGACGACGTCGACTTCTGCAGCGTCGCCGAGACGCTCACCGAGACCATGCGCCAGAGCATCACCTTTCCGGGGCGCCCGATCGAGTTCACCGTCTCCTGCGATGTGGGCATGCTTCGCTCGCAGACGGCGACATCGCTGGCGGTGGTGCTCAACGAACTCCTCCAGAACGCCGTGGACCACGCGTTCCCGCAACTGTGGGAGATCGAGGATCATGCCCATGCGCTGCCGCCGGAACGTGATGCACCCGGGTTCGAGGAGTGCCCCATCGGTCGGGTGGAAGTGGAGATCTCGCGGCCGTCGGCGGACCTGCTGTCGATGACAGTGCGCGACGACGGTGTGGGCATCCCGGACAGCTACGACGCGCAGCGCTCCGGCGGGCTCGGCACCTCGATCGTCCGGGCGCTGTGCGGGGCCGATCTCGGCGGCACGTTCGAGGTCCGGCGCCGCACGCCCCCGCCGGGCTCGGAGGCGGTCATGCAGATTCCCCTCCGCACAGCCACCTGACCGCTGCACCGGCTGACGGATCTGAGTCTCTTGAGTCAGCTCACCCGACCTTGGCCGGCCTCAACGGCGCGCTGAACCCTGCGACGGCTCGTCCCGCCGGCTGGGTCACCGAGGCAGAACCGGCACGGCCAGTTGCAGCACGTCGGGAACCCACTCGAGCCTGCACACGTCCGCCGCGCCGAGGTGGTCGCCGTCGAGCTGACGGCCGAAGGGGCGACAGCCCACCACAGTGACATCGTGTACGTCGTCGATGCGCTGTACCACGCTCGGGTCCACGGCGGCCAGGCTGCCGTGTGCACGCAGTACCGCAGAGAGCACCCCGAGCGCGTCGGTGAACCGCAGCGAACGCAATCCGACGACGGACAGCCCGGTGTGCAGCTGCGCCGCGGGAGCTACACGGACCGGGCGGCTGCCGAGATAGGTGTACGGGTCGGTGTTGGCCACGATGACCGCGAAGCAGCCCTCTATGGCCGCGGGCGCCGGTGAGTCGACCTGCGCACGCAGCATTCCCGTTCGTCGGTCGCGACGGCGCGCCAGCACCTCGACAGCGGCCAGCAGGAACAGCGGGTGGCCGAGATACCGCTTGAGCGTCGGATGCCGTTCGACCCGCTCGACGACGTCGGCGTCGAGTCCCATGCCGCAGTGAAACAAGAAGTAGCGGCCCAAGGTGCGTCCGAGGCCCGCCGAGGTGACACTGCCGAACTCGAGTGCGTCGAGCACCGCTCGGACTGCGAGCAGTGGGTCGTCAGGCGTGCCGATCGTGCGCGCGAAGACGTTAGTCGAGCCGCCGGGCAATGCAGCAAGAATGCAATCGGTGCCCGCGACGCCGTTGGCCGCCTCGTTGAGCGTGCCGTCGCCGCCCAGCACCACCACTGCACCGATGCCCGACACGGCCGCCCCGCGCGCCAGACGAGCGGCGTGATCTCGCCGGTTGGTGAAGGCCACCTCGGTGTCGTGTCGCTGTGAGAGTGCCGTGTGAATCAGCACCCGTGTCCGCGCCGTCGTCGACGAGGCAGAGTCGTTGACGAGCAGCAGGACGCGCATTGCCCAAGTCTCGCCCCGCGGCAAGCCTGCGAGCGCATGACCGTCGCGAACTCGGCTGCATTCGGAACAGCACGTCGGTTCGGCCTGGCGGCGTGGCACCACGGTGTGGCAACCAGAGCGCGAGTCGGCAGACTCTCGCTCCATGAAGGTCGTTGTGTGCGTCAAGCAGATTCCGGATCCGGCCATTCCCGGCCAGCTGGTGCCCGAGACATGGACGCTGAACCGGGACGACAAGCTGATTCTCGACGAGTCGGACTCCTACGGCGTCGAGATGGCGCTGCAGCTCGCCGAGGCCGGCGACGGCGGACACGTGTCGCTGGTGTCGATGGCGCCTCGTTCGGAGACCAGCGGACTGAGGACGGCTCTGGCCATGGGCGCCGACGACGCCGTGCTCATCAGTGACGATGCGCTCGCCGGCAGCGACGCTCTCGGCACGGCCAAGGTGCTCGGCGCTGCTATCGCCGAATTGGAAGCCGACCTCGTGCTGGCCGGCGTCGAGTCCAGCGACGGGTACACCGGCACCGTCCCTGAGATGATCGCCGGGGTGATGGGGCTGCCGTCGATCACGTTCGCGAAGCAGATCCAGATCGCCGACGGCGTTGCCAGTGTGCAGCGCCAGACCGAGGACGGCTTCGACCAAGTGGAATGCGCTCTTCCGGCCGTCGTGTCCGTGACGGCGGGCGTAGTGGAGCCGCGCTATCCGTCCTTCAAGGGGATCATGGCGGCCAAGAAGAAACCGGTGGAAGCCAAGGACCTTGCGGCGCTCGGCATCGACGCGGCTTCGGTCGGCGCCGCGGGCGCTCGTCAAGAAACCGTCGAGGTGACCGACGCTCCCGAACGAGAAGCCGGCGAGATCATCACCGACGAGGGCGACGCGCACGCCAACGTCGTCGAGTTCTTGGCCGAGCTCAAGATCATCTGAACCTGACGGGAACCGATCGCCATGACATTCGCACAGATACTGCTCTTCGCTGAAGGCGATGCGGACGGCCCGTCGGGCTTGACGCTGGAGCTGGCCACCAAGGCCCGCTCACTGGCCGATCGCGTCACCGCCTTTGCGCCCGCACACGGCGAGGCGATGGCCGACGAGCTGGGTGCTCACGGCGTGTCGACCGTGTACGCGCTCGACGGACGGGGCGACGGGCTGATCGGCGTCCACGCCGCTGCGGCACTCGCCCGGCTGCTGGAGACCGCATCGCCCGATGCGGTGTTCTTCGGCCAGACCACCGACGGACGCGATGCGGCTGCCCGGCTGGCGGTCTCGGCGGACCGCCCGGTGTCCACCAACAATGTCGGTGCAGAGATCCGCGATGGGGTGCTCGTCACCGTGGAGCCGGTCTTCGGCGGGACACAGAACGTGTTCACCGCCTACCGAGCGCCCGCGCCTGCGCTGGCAATGTTCCGACCGAAGAGCTTCGAGGCCGAACCCTGCGGCGGCGGTGCCGCCGGTGTGGAGAGCGTCGCCGCAGTCGATCCCGGCGAAGCGGGACGAGCACGGGTGACCGGTCGCCATGCCGAGGAGCGCTCCGGACCGCAGCTCGACGACGCTGCCGTGGTCGTCTCGGGCGGTCGAGGGCTGGGCCAGCCAGAGGCGTACTCGATGGTCGAGGAACTCGCAGACCTGCTGGGAGCAGCATCGGGTGCCTCGCGCGCGATCGTGGACGCCGGCTGGGTGCCCTATGCGAAGCAGGTCGGCCAGACCGGCAAGGTGGTGAAGCCGAACGTCTACATCGCCTGCGGCATCTCCGGCGCCACCCAGCACTTGGTGGGCATGAAGGGCGCCAAGAACATCGTTGCGATCAACAAGGACCCGGAGGCGCCGATCTTCGGAGTGGCCGACCTCGGCATCGTGGGCGACGTGCACAAGGTGATGCCGGCGCTGATCGAGGCGCTCAAGTCCCGCTAGACCAGCGCTGTTCCCAACGGCCGCCGGCTAGACCAGCGGCCAGGGCCAGCGGCGGCCGCCGTCGTCTTCGGGGAATCTGCCGAACTCCGCGAGCCATTCGGCACGTTCTGCGAGCGCCCGAAGCTCGTCTGGCCGCAGCCACTGCGCAAGTTCTTCCGGCGGACCCGCGGCCAAGCCGACCGCTGCGCGCAGCTCGTCGTCGAGCGGCTCGCCCCCGAAGTCCCAGATGACCGTCCGCAGCTTGAAGTCGCTCGCGAAGCACAGGCCTTGATCGATGCCGTAGATCGGTCCCCAGCGTGACGCCAAGCAGTGACCGGACTTGCGGTCGGTGTTGTTGGCGACTAGATCGAAGGCGCAGATGCGCCGCAGATCGCCATGGTGACGACGATCGGCAACCAGCGTGAAGTAGTGCTCGGCGACATCAGCGTCGATGAACAACTGCACTGAACCCACCCCCAGCGGACCGTCCCGCTCGACAGTCGGCGGGATGATGCGCCAACCCAACGCCTGCGACAGCTCGAACGCCGCGACTTCCCGCCGGTACAGACCGGAGGGAAAGTCCCACAGCGGCCGCTCCCCTCTGGCGGGCTTGTAGATCGCAGCAGTGGAAGCGGTGGGATGATCGATGCGCACCAAGAACGTGGCGTTGCTGCTGTAGGGCATGCGCCCGAGGATCGTGATGTCCCCTTGGCTCAGCACGCTCAAGGCGAGGTGCGTCGGCGGGTCCGCGATGACCGGCAGCGTGAGTGCCTCGCCCTCGTCGCTGCGGGGCAGCACCGTCAGCTGCGGCGCGGACGGTGACCGTTGCGCATGCCGAAGTTCCGCCCTTCCTCCACGAGCAGCGCCGCTTGCTGAGCGAAGCCGAGCGCCATCGCGTAGTCGAGATGGAATCGTGCGCGGCCGCCCGAACGCTCGAGGTCCTCATCGGCCATCTCGTGTTCTGCGCTTGGGCCAGACTCGGGTTCGGCGTCGTCGTCTTCGATCTCGTCGTCTTCGATCTCGTGGGCGATGACCACGATGACCTTTCCTTCGGGGTCGAGTCCCGATGCGAGGCGGCCGACGGTCCACGCCGCGCTGACCGGTTCGACCAGCGTGCCGACATCGGCGGAAGGACCGTCGTAATTCTCGCCTTGGAGCAGCTCTCGGAGCAGGTTGGCCAGTGCCCAGACCTGTGCTTTCTCCAGCTTGAGCGAGATGACGTGTCCTGCCTCGGTCGCCTGCAGGAAGAAGATCCGCCGTCCGGGCGGCCCCACCGTGCCGGCTACGAACGTGTCGGGATCGCGCAAGTCGAAGTCGTCAGTCATGCCACTGCCCATGCTGTGAGGTCAGCCGTGCTGTTGGCGGCCAGCACGGTAGGGCCGTCAGCGCCATAGAGGATCGCCGTCACCGAGCACGGCGACACCACGAGCCGCTGGAACAGGTCGAGGTGAGTCCCCATGGCATCTGCCACCAGCGCCTTGATGGGGTCGGCGTGGCTGACCGCGACCACGGTGGCGCCGCGATGGCGTGCCGCCAGCTCGGTCGCAGCCGCGCAGATGCGCACCTGCATCTGGCGGAACGTCTCACCGCCGGGGAAGCAGAAACCGCTGGGGTATCGCTGCACCTGGGACCACGCCGCCAGCTTGCTCAGCTCTGCGAGCCGGCGTCCGGTCCAAGTGCCCATGTCCGCCTCGTTCAGCCCCTCATGGGTGCGCACGCGACGCCCGAGGGCTTTGGCAATCGGCCCCGCCGTCTGCTGCGCGCGCTCCAATGGGCTGGCGTACACCGCAGCCACCTGGCGCCCTCCGGCGGCAATGCGCTCCGCTGCGCGCGCAGCCTGCTGCTGCCCGGCCTCGCACAGGTGAACTCCGGGTCGACGTCCGTACAGCTCGACGCCGGTAGTCGGTGTCAGGCCGTGACGGACGAACAGCATCAGGGTGGGTCGAGGTCGGCTCGGCACCGGCACGAAGCTACTTGGCTGGCACACTCTCAGCGTGAGCGTTGAGGCCCTGCGACGGCTGGGTGAAGAGATCGCCGCATGCAGACGCTGCGACCGGCTGGTGGCGTGGCGCGAGAGGACCGCCGCGGACAAGCGGGCCGCTTTCGCCGAGCAGGACTACTGGGGCCGCGGCGTGCCTGGCTTCGGCGATCCGTTCGCTGCAGTCGTGCTCGTCGGGCTGGCACCGGCGGCACACGGCGCGAACCGCACTGGCCGGATGTTCACCGGCGACCGTTCCGGTGATTTCCTGTTCGCGGCGCTGCACCGCTGCGGCTTCGCCAACCAGCCCACGTCTGCAGGTGTCGACGACGGGCTGATGCTGAGCGACGCGTACATCACCGCTGCGGTCCGCTGCGCGCCGCCGGTCAACAAGCCGTCGCCAGGCGAACGCGACGCCTGTCGGCCGTATCTCGAACGCGAGCTGGCGCTGCTCGCCAACGCACGCGTCGCTGTCGCGCTTGGCGGCTTCGCCTACGCCGTGCTGTGTGCCATCGGCGGCGTGCGGCCCCGGCCGCGCTTCGGTCACGGCACCGTCGCCGAAGTACCCGCCAGCAGCGACTCGGGCGAGGACACCAGACCGCTGGCCGGCATCTCTCGCATCGTCTGCTCGTTCCATCCGAGCCAGCAGAACACCTTCACCGGCCGCCTCAGCGCCGAAGGGGTCGATACGGTGCTGCGCGATGCGCGTCGGCTGGCGAACCTCTCGCCCGCCTGAGCAGATGCACCGGGCCGCGCGTGCCGTGGCTGTGATGTTGGCGACTGCGGCCATGCTGGCCTGCTCGGCAACCATCACAGACGTGACCCCGGCGAACGACCGCCAAGGCGTGGCGCCTTCCGACGCGGGTCTCAGCAACCCCGCAACACTCGTGCCGCCGACCACATCCGGTGCGGACGCTCCGCCGCTGATGGCAATCGAACCGCTCGTGGCGTTCATGGACGCATGCGTGGCCGGTGCTGATCTCGTGGGGCCCTGCCACTGCGCTGCGCGCCGCATGGAAGGCGGCCTCGCTGTTGCCGACCTCGAAGTGCTCGAGGACCGCATGTCGGGCGCCTTGGAGTTCCCGCCGGAGCTGGCGACTGCGTTGGTGGACTGTCGCGAGGCTGCACCGCCGCCCGCGTGGCCCGATGCCCGTCAGCAGCAGTACTTGAACGCGTGTTCTGCCGGCTCAGACCGGCTGAAGAGTTTGTGCGCCTGTTCGCTGGCCCGTGCTCAGCAGGTCGTGCCGGCTCATCGACTCGGCGACTACCTAGCGAGCAACGAGGTGCAACCCGCCATTGCCGAATTCATCAACCAGTGCATCTAGTTGTCTGACGGGCGCAGCTGAACGACACGAGCATGTACATGAATCGCCACATCTGTATTCGCCCTGCGAGTTGCTCCCACGATGAGAAACCAATCGACGATTGCCCAAAGTCCCGCACCGCCGAACGTCAGCAACTTGGCGGCTCCTAGACCGATGTGACCGATATAGAAGCGGTCAATACCCAGCATGCCCAGCAGCAAACTTGCCAGCAGCGCTACCCATGGTTTCTTGCGCCTAGCTGCGTACTGAGCATCGAACTGCAGCCGTTCTTCGCTCGAAAGATTCGACTTCAGGCTGATGACCTGTGCTTCGTCGATGTCCATGGTTTTCTCTTCGTCCGGATTGCGTCACGTTCGTGGGCATCAGGAGCTGCAGGAGAGCTGACTGCAGCCGACTGCGGTGCGAGCCCAGTCGGGACGCAGCGCGGCGTAAGCCTCGCGGCCGGGCTGTTCGTCATAGGGCCGGCGCATTACCTCGAGCAGCTCACCGATGGCTTCGGGCCGACCCTCAGTAGCGCTGTCGATTGCCATCTGCGCCAGGTAGTTGCGCAAGACGTAGCGCGGATTCACCCGATTCATCGCCTCGGCCCGCGCTGCGTCCGCGATGCCGAGCGCGCGCAGCCTCGCGGCGTAGCGTTCGACGAATTCGCTCATCGTCGCACGATGTTCGTCGCTGACCTCCGACGGCCGATACCACGCCTCAGCGAGCGGTGCGATGCGCTCTTCGGGCGCGATCGCTTCGGCAGTTGACACCTCGGCGAGGCGCCTCCAGAACACGGTCATGTCGGTCTCCACTAGCTGCAACACCTCCAGCACACCGGTGGCCAGCTTCCGATCACCGTCGGTGTCGAGCGCAGGCAAGCCGAGCTTCGCGGCCATCATCGCCGACCACAACTGCTCGTAGCACTGCACGTAGCCGTCCAGCGCCGTCTGCAGACCCTCGGGCGCGCCGACCAGCGGGTACAGCGCATTGGCGAGCTGCATGAGGTTCCATTGCGCAACAGCCGGCTGGGTGCCGAAGCGGTAACGGCGGTGCGCAGCGTCGGTGGTGTTCGGGGTCCAGTCCGGGTCGTAGTCGTCCAGCCAGCCGTAGGGGCCGTAGTCGATAGTGAGGCCCAGGATCGACATGTTGTCGGTGTTCATCACCCCGTGAACGAAGCCCACCCGCATCCACTCGCACACCATGTGGGCCGTCGAGCGCACGACCTCCGCGAAGAACTGCACGTACCGATCGGGCACCGGAAGCTCGCCCAAACGAGCGAAGTCGGCTTCGATGACGAAGTCAGCCAGCCTGCGCAGCGTGCCGAGGTCGTCACGCGCAGCGAAGATCTGGAAGTTGCCGAACCGCACGAACGATGGCGCTACCCGGCACACCACAGCCCCGGGCTCGGGTGCTGGGTTCCCGTCGTAGAGCATGTCGCGCATGACCATGGCGCCGGTCCCCACGAGGCTCAGCGCCCTCGTCGTGGGTACGCCGAGGTGCATCATGGCTTCGCTGCACAGGAACTCCCGCACCGAACTGCGCAGCACAGCAAGCCCGTCGGCAGTGCGCGAGTACGGCGTCGGCCCGGCCCCCTTCAGCTGCAGGGTCTGGTGCAGGCCGTTGCGGTCCACGACTTCGCCGAGGGCGATGGCCCGGCCGTCGCCCAGCTGTCCCGCCCACGAGCCGAATTGGTGGCCGCCATAGCAGTGGGCGTGGGGATCCATGCCCGCAAGCAGCGTGCTGCCCGAAAACACCGCAGCGAACTGCGGGCCGTGTACTAGCTCGGCGTCGAGGCCGAGCTGTTCGGCCATCTCGGTGCTGTACGCGAGCAGACGAGGCGCGGGGGCCGGCGTCGGCACCACCCGCGAGTAGCAGGCGGCCGTCACCTGGCGGCGTTCGTTGGTGGCCTTCGGGTCGGCCGGCAGTGCTGCGGTGAAGCGATTGTCGAAGCGCAGTTCGACCAGCGAGGTGATCGGCGGTTCAGTGCCCGCGGCGCTCACAGCAGCTTGAGCCCTTCGTTGTAGCGACGAGTCGGCAGATGCTGCTCACAGAGCAGGCGCGCCATCTCGGCGAAGACGCCGGCAGCCTCGCTGTCGGGTGCTACTGCGGTGATCGGCATCCCCTCGTCGCCTCCCTCACGCAACTGCGGCACGAGCGGCACTTGGCCGAGCAGCGGCACCCCCAGTTCGTCGGCCAGCGCTTGGCCGCCTCCGGCGCCGAACAGCTCGTAGCGCTTGCCGTCGTCGCCGGTGAACCAGCTCATGTTCTCGATCACCGCCCGCACCTGCAGGTTGACGCGCCCAGCCATGTGCGCGGCGCGCTGCGCGACCTTCTGGGCGGCGAGCTGCGGCGTGGTCACCACCAACAGCTCGGAGCGGGGCAGGAACTGCGCGAGCGACAGCGAAATGTCACCGGTGCCCGGCGGCAGGTCGATGAGCAGGTGGTCTGGCTCGTCCCAGAAGACGTCGGTCAGGAACTGCTCCAGCGCCTTGTGCAGCATCGGGCCGCGCCAGATCACCGGCTGATCCTCGCGGGCAAAGAACCCCATAGACATGCAGCGCACGCCGTGCGCCTGCGTGGGCACCACCATCTGGTCGATCACGGTCGGCGGGCGGCTCACGCCGAGCATCCGCGGTATCGAGAAACCCCACACGTCGGCGTCGATGACTGCGGTGCGGGTGCCGCGTTGAGCCAGCGCGATCGCGAGATTGACCGTCACACTGGACTTGCCGACACCGCCCTTGCCGCTGGCAACCAGCAGCACACGGGTCTTGTTGCCTGGCTGCGCGAACGGCACCGCCCGGCCCTCGGCATGGCCGTGGCCTGCGTGGGTGCCCGCAGTAGCCGCCGGATCGCCGATGAGCTGAGCCCGCAGCGCCGACTGCTCGGCCTCGTCCATGACCGTGAACTCCACGACCACGTCGTCGATGCCCTCAATGGAGCACCCTGCCTCGCTGACGGCGTGCGACACATGACCCGCTGCGGGCCAGTCAGTCGACGGCAGGGCAACGAGCACCTGCGCAGCGCGCCCCGCCACTGCGGCGGCCCGCAGCATGCCCATCTCGCCGATGGGCCGGCGCAGCTCGGGATCGGTCACCTCCGCCACCACGGCGGCGAGCTGCTGATCGGTGATGGCGGCCGGCCCGCCGTTGGCGGCTGACCTTCGACGCTTGCCCTTCACCCGCTGCCCTTCACTCGCTGCGGTTCGCTGGATTGGCACGCTACTGGCGCGGGTGGCGTCGTAGCTGCCGGCCGTGTCTTGTCCGGGCGGGGTGCGGGCAGGGGCCTCCGTGCCCCAACAGCTGCGCCGCCGATGCCTCCAGCAACGTCATGTCCGGGCGGGGTGCGGGCAGGGGCCTCCGTGCTCAAACAGCTGCGACGCCATTGCTGAACGCGCGGGGTGCGTGACGGCACGTCTGACAGTTGTGTCTCGTCCGGGCGGAGCGTGGGCAGGGGCCTCAGTGCTCAAACAGCTGCGACGCACCTGTTGAACGCGCGGGGTGGGTGGCGTCGCAGAACTGCGCGCGGAGGCCCCTGCCCACACCCCGCCCTCGCCGGTGAGTTCACTCGCCGCAAACAATGGGCGATGCCCAGTACCCGCGGCTTGCGTGCTCGCGTTCCGCCTTGGTTGGTGCGATCATTCGCCGCTCGCTCGTTGGAGGCTCGCGGTGGTGGCGGCGACCTGTCGAGTTTTGGGCTGCGGCTGCCGCGCGGCATGCTCGGGCGGCGCGGCTGACGACTGCGGCTAAGGAGCTTTGGTCCACCAGAAGACACGGCGTATCGCGGACCAGCGCTTGCAAGTCTCCGAATAGGCGACAACGCTGACCCGCAGCCGATAACCGGCGCCTGCCGCATGGCCGGTGAGACTCACGGTGCGAGTGAGAGCGGGGCCGGCGGACTCGAAGGCGCCCGCCCCCACGCGTTCGCCGGTGGTCACATTGCGCACCTCATAGGCGTAACGGACGGTCTTCACCCAATGCGGCACACCCGCACGGGTGTACGCGCAACGCACATCACGCTGCACATCGGGCATGGCCGCGGGTTTCGTCCAGGTGACCGTCACCCGACCCGGCTTGCCGGTGTCCACTTTCAGTTCTCGCACCGGCATCGGGCTCATCAACGGACGCCCCGGCGGAACCGGCGGCCTGCCCGCCGCGGTCACAGTAAACGCGCGCGTCACCGGCAGCGAAAAACTCCAGCACACAGCACTGTACGCCAGCACCTCCGCGGTGTAGCTCACCCCGGGGTCAAGGCCGGTCACCAGCCAGCTCGTGGTGCCCGACAGCACCAGCGACTCCGCCACCACACGCCCCACACCCGACCCGCCATCACTCGACCGTTCTCGGACCCGCACCAGAAACCCCGACGCCTCACAAGCACCGCCCCCCGGCACCGACCACGACACCAACAGCACACCGCCGCCCGACACGACCCGCACCCCCGACGGCTGCCACGGCCTCCCAGACACCACCACACCACCAGAACCACCCGAACCGCCAGAGCCGCCCCCACCGCCGGAGCCTCCTCCCGACGAAGACCGCGGCGCCGCCGTCGTCGTCGTGCTGGTCGTCGCAGCAGTCGTCGAAGTCGTCGTGGTCGTCGCAGCAGTCGTCGTGGTCGGCGATGTCGTAGTGGTCGTCGTAGTCGTAGTCGTCGGCGCCGTCGTCGTAGTGGTTGTCGTAGTCGTGGTGGTGGTTGTCGTAGTCGTAGTCGGCGGTGCCGTCGTCGTCGTAGTGGTCGTCGTCGTCGTCGGCGGTGCCGTAGTCGTGGTGGTCGTGGTGGTCGTGGTAGTGGAAGTTGTCGTTGTGGTGGCGCCGACGGTATGCGACGCCCAGTCCGACACCGGCCCCCAGCCGGACGGATTACGAGCCCGAATCTGCAACCGCCACCTGCCATCAGTAATCCCCGACACCGGACCGAACGCCAACGACGTCGTCGAACTGCCCGAACTCGGCACATTCCTCCACGTGGACTTCGACCCACCCGGATACTCCCACCGATACGCCCACCGATTGATCGTCACGTCATTCGGATTCGTCCACGACGCATCAAACGTATTCGTGCTGCCACGCCGACTGAACGACAACCCCGACGGCTTCGCAGGCACCCCCGCCGCAGTCGTCGTGCTGGTCGTAGTCGGCGCCGTCGTAGTAGTCGTCGTAGTGGTCGTGGTCGTCGTAGTCGTAGTGGTGGTCGTCGATGTTGTCGTGGTCGTCGTAGTCGTAGTGGTGGTCGTCGTAGTTGTCGTGGTGGTGGGTGCGTTGGCGCCGTCGTCGTCAAGCACCTCCAACACCGCCGACCCTCCCACTCGCGCGAAAATGCTGCCGTAATTCGGATACAGATACAGCACCTCGCGCTTGTTCTCCTGAGTGGTGTCCCCCAGCACACTGAACACCAATGAACCCGTGCTCTGCCCCGACGCAATCGTGATCGTGTACCCGTTCGGCCAACATACGTCAGCGTGCGCTGGACTCGGCGCCGAACACGACGTCGCCGGCGTGACATTCCCGTTCCCCGTCAACGTGCTGGCCAACGCCGAGTTCTGCGACAGGCGATTTACAGTCACCACCCGGCCCTCCGTCGGCGCCGGAGACGGCAACGTCACCGACAACGTCACATCGGTGCGACCCGCATTGCCCTCACGCACCTGCGCAGGCGCCAACGACACCCCGATCACATTGCTCGACATGCCCGGCGTGCCGGACTCCAAACCTGTCTGCGGGCCCGGTCCGTTCGCGTTCACCGCCCGAATCTTCACATAACTCCCTGCTGACGCCGGCAGCAAGAACGACGTCGTCGACGCGCCCGAACCAGACATGTCCACCCACGCCGTCGAATCCCGCGCCGCCGCCGACGCGCCGCTCCCCGAAGAAGGAGCCACCACGTACTGATACTTCGTGATCGACGCATCGTCCGGATTCACCCAATACGCCCGCAACCCGCCCACAGCCGGAGCAATCACAAAATTCTCCGGCTTCGCCGGCACCGAACCCTGACCCCCAACAACCGACGGCACCAACACCACCACCCACCCCGCAACAACAACCGACAGCAGTCCCCACAACGCACCACCGCCCCCAACAGCAGCACGCCGCCGCTCAACTACGCACCGACCCCCCCCCGCGGCAGCCGCTCACCAAACGCCGGAGACGACCAACACCTAGCATCGAACTAGCCGCCGACGGATCGCTGTCGCATGGTGCCTTCAACACGACGGGTAGACTACTCACCCAGCAAGGTGCAACACAGCTAGCCGCCGACATCGGACAGCGACTGCTGGACTTGTTCGGCCCGCATTTCGGCAATGGCGCTGTTGAGCGCTGCGGCCATAGCGGGCGGGGGGCCGCGCTCGAGCGCGGCTTGGTAGTAGCCGATCGCTCCCGGCAGGTCGCCCTCGATGAAGCGGGCCGCGTAGCCGCGGAACACGAATGGATCGAACTCGCCGGGGTTCAACGCGACCGCAGCGTCCAGCGACGCAAGGCCCGCAGCGATCAGCTCCCGGTCCGGGATGCGCACCAGCAGCCAGCCCCGCAGCGCCAGCGCCTCGGCATCGCGAGGATCGGCTGTCAGCACACGGTCAAGGTCCTCCAGCGCTGACTGCAGTTCGCAGCCTGCGCCGAGTGCGTCGTCGGCCTCGACGGCGCTGTTGTCGCTGTCGAGGTCTTGCGAACCGTCCGCGCCCTGCGCGCCGCCTGATCCTTGCGCTGCCAGGGACTCGCACTGGCGCAGGTGCAGCCGAGCCGACAGCACGCGTGCGCCTCGCAGGTCACGGTCGAGCCGGAAGACTTCTTCCAACGTGGCACGGGCTTCGTCCAGCTGGTTGGCGGCAAACTGCCGCTGCGCGTCCACCAGCAGCGAACGAGCCGAACGGTCGATGTCGCCGGAGACGGTCTCACCGGACAGGCGCAGCCCCGCAGATCGAGCTACCGCCACGCCTGCCAGCGCGCCGATCACCACCAGCGAGCTGACCGTGACGACCGAGGCCAGACGCGTCCGGCGCTTGCGCGCAGAGCGGCGCTGCGGCTCGGTCGCGTCACCTGCGCCTGACTCGGTCGCGCCGCCGGCCTCTTGAACCCGCCAGCGGCGGACGGCGACCCATAGCCCTGCTGCCGCGGCTGCGAACGCGGCAATCGGCAGCGCCCACACCAACGTGCCCACCCCTTCCCCCGACGGCAAGGCGTTGACGTCGTCGCCGTACGCAGCGGCGAGATCTGCCCGGATCTCGGCATCGCTGCGGTCTGCGTCCACCCACAGGTCGATCTGTCGGCGCATGGCGGCCGCCGCGGGAGCATTCGACTCCAGCACGCTCTGGCCGTCGCAGACTGGGCACAGCGTCGCCTCCTTGAGGCGGTAGGCCCGCTCCGCCTCGGTGGCCGGCGTGCGCGACGCCGTGGCCGCTGCAACCGCCGCCGCCACGGTCACCGCCGCGATGACGAGCCAGCCGACACGTCGCGCCGTTCGACGGGTCTTCGCCGACGCCTCGCCGTCGGCCGAATCGGCGCTGCTCATGGCGGGCTCATCGGCCGGACTGCGGCGCGGCGTCCGCGTCGGCAGCGCTCACCAATGCAGCAATGACCGCATCAGGATCGTCCGCGCTGATCTGACCCTGCCAGCGTGCCGCCACGATGCCGCCGGGCGTGATCAGGAACGACTCGGGCGGTCGCAGCACGCCGAACTCGACCGCCCAGCGGGAATCGGGATCGGCCATGACCGGCCACTCGCCACCCAAGCGCTCGTAGAAGGCCACCGCATCTTCGGTGCGGTCGCCGAAGGGCACGGCGACCACGACGCCGTCGTCGCGACGGCGAGCCGCCCACGTCTCCAACGCCGGATGCTCGCGCTCGCAGGGCACACACCACGAGGCAAAGAAGTTGACCAGCACCCACCTCGGCCTCGACGACAGTGGTCCCACCGCGTCGATGTCGAAGCTCGTCAGGCCATCGCGGCCGATGCGCACGCCCGGCAACGTGGACGCGTCCTGTCTGTCATCGAGGGCCGGAGGCCAGATGAGCTCGCCGCGCAGCGGCGGCACCAGCTCGCCGAGGAGCGGACTGGCCACGCTGATGCCCCCGCCGTCGGCGTCCCGCGTCGCCAGCAAGGCAATCAAGCCGGCCGCGACCAGGCCGAACAGCACCGAGGCGAGCAACACCCAGGAGTGGCGTGGCTCGTCGTGCAGGTCGCCGTCGTTCACCTCGCGGCCCAGCTCATCGGGTGCCCAACACCCTCGAGCTGTCCTCGGCGCTGACCTCGGCACGGTCGGCAGGGTTGCCGGAGGGGCTGATGTCGGCGCTGATGTCAGGGCTGTCCTTGGTCGCGGCGGCGCGCTGCTGTTCGTGGCCGCCGTGTTTCCCTAGACGCCGCGTACCGATGCGATGCGGCACCAGCGCTACGGCGATGCCGAGCACCAGCACCGCGCCGCCCAGCCACATCCATGCAACCAGCGGCTTGATGAGCACACGCAGCGCCACCTCGTCGCTGCCTTCGTCGGGAATGGTCGCCAGCGACAAGTACACGTCGTCGATCAGGCTCGTGGCCACCGAAGGGGTCGAGATCGGCTGGCCGAACTCGGCAAATCGCGTCACTGCCGGCTCAAAGACACCGCGGCCACCGATGTCCACGCGCGCGCGCACGACCCGGTTGCCGTTCTCGACGGCGTCGGTCAGGCCCAGGTAGGTGACCTCGCGGCCGGCCACCACGCCGGATTCGCCCGGCGAAAGCGTGAACTCGCCGGTCGAGCCGTATGCGCTCGACGCGACGAAACCGAACGCGATCACGCCGATGCCGATGTGGGCGATCATGCCGCCGCCGGTGCGGCCCACCAGTCCGCGCCAGCCGTTGCGCCGCACGCCCAGCCACAACAGCCGCACGGCGCTGCCGATGACGAAACCGCCCATGCCCAACGCCAGCACCTGCCACAGGCCGTGCGCGCCCGCCCACAGCGACATCACCATGGTCAACGCCCCAGCCGCCGCTGGCCACAGCAGCCGCTTCGAGCGCAGTTCCGCCGGGGTGCCGCGCCAGTTCAGCGCCGGCGACAACGCCATGAGCGCCAGCAGCGCGATCCCGACCGGTGCCAGCATTCGGTCGAAGTAGGGACGGCCGACGGCGAGACGCTCCGCGGAGACTGCCTCGGCCAGCAGCGGAAACACCGTGCCGAGCATCACGACGAAGGCGGCGACGGCGAACAGCAGATTGTTCCCCAGGAACGATCCCTCGCGGGACCAGATCGAGCCCAAGCTCGCCGGACTGCGCAGCGCCTCGCCGCGCCACGCCACCAGCAACACGCCGCTGAGCACAATCAGCGCGAAGAACGCCAGCAGAATCGGCCCCAGCGACGACTCGCTGAACTCGTGTACCGATTCGAGCACGCCCGACCTCGTGAGGAACGTGCCGAAGATCGTCAACGCGAACGTGATGATGAGCAGCGACAGGCTCCACACCCGCAGCATCTGGCGGCGCTGCTGGGTAATGAGCGAATGCACGAACGCTGTGGCAGTCAGCCACGGCAGCAGCGAAGCGTTCTCGACCGGGTCCCACGCCCAGTAGCCGCCCCAGCCCAGCACCTCATAGGACCACCAGGCGCCCAGCAGGATGCCCGCACCCAAACAGCCCCAGGCGACGAGCGTCCACCGGCGCATGTCGGCCAGCCAGCCGCCGTCGACGCGACCCGTCAGCAGCGCTGCCACGGCAAACCCGAACGGCACCGTGAAGCCCACATAGCCGAGGTACAGCATGACGGGGTGAATGGCCATCAGCGGATGGTTGCGCAGCAGCGGATTCAGGCCGCCGCCGTCCGCGGGCCGATCGGACAGCGTGGCGAACGGATTGGCCGGGCCCGCCAGCAGCGCAAAGAAGAAGACGCACACGCCCAGCATCACCGCCAGCGCCCAGGCAACCGTCGGCTCTGCAGTGCGAGCACGGAACCGCCACGCTGCGGCGCCGACATAGCCGCACAGCACCAGCGCCCACAACAAGATGGAGCCTTCGAGCGCGCCCCACAGCGTCGCGATCTTGTACACGAACGGCGTGGCGACGGTGGAGTTGCGCGCCACATACGCCAGCGAGAAGTCGTCGCGCAGCAGGGCGAACTCCATGGCGCCCACGGCCAGCGCAGCGCCGGCGGCCATGGCCGCGACCCACGCCAGCACCCCACGACAGCGTTCGGGCCGGCCCAGCACCCTCGCAGCGATCAGCGTCATTGCGCCACCGAGCGAGCTGACGAGGCCCACCGCCACGCCGAGCGTGCCCAGCAGGGAGATCACAGCCGAGGAACCTCGAAGGGGCAGTCGTCGAGGAAGCTCTCGGGCGGCGCGGCCGGATCGTCGAGGCGATCTGCGTTGGCTGCCTCGTACTCGTTGGTGTGCTTCACGAGCATGTTGTCGCTGGCAAAGAAGTGGGTGTCAGCACCGGACACGGTCACTACGTCGCCTGCCACCCAGCGGCCTTCGAGCACCACCGGAATCCACGGCGACTCGAACAGGTCCGGGGGATCCACCGTGTGACGCACCGATACCGAGGCGCAGTTGTGGATCACCTCGAAGACGGTCACGCCGCCGTCGACGGCCACCGAAGCCGGCACGACACGTCCTTGCAGGCGAAAGCGGCGGTCGCCGAGTTCGCTGCGCGCCGCGATGGCCTCGTCGGCATTGCGAAAGAACAGCGTGGCATTGCGCAGTCCGGCAACGGTTGCTGCGCCGCCCGCGATGAGCAGCACCAGCACCACCGTGACGATCACGGCCTTGCGCTGGCGCCCCAGCTGCCGGCGTGCAGCAGCACGATCACCCGGTGCGCCGAGCGGGCGCCGGGGACTGAGGTCAGTCATGCAGCTCAGCCGCGGAGTCGCTCATCGAGACCGCCGTCGCACTGGCGTCATTGTCGGGAGGTGCTGAGACGGGTCGCGCAGCGGGCGGCGTCTCCGAGCCGATGCCCAGCTGTCGGCCCAGCTTGCGGCTGCGGTGAAAGACCCACACGACATAGGCCGAGGTTGCCGCCGCCGACAACGCATAGCCCGCGATCACATTGGCCGCGTGCGTCACCGGCCGGCCGCTTGCTCGCTTCGACGCTGGGAGAGCAGCTCAGTCAACGATGCCTCCTCAGCCAGCTCCTCGATGCGCAGCACCCGGTAGCGGTGAATGCCGGTCCACACCGCGACGACGGTGAAGGTGGCGAACGAGTACAGCAGCGTCCAGAGCATCTCGCCGGAGATGTTGAGGTCGCCGCCGGGCCGCAGGCTCAAACTGCCCTCTTGATGCAGCGTGCGCCACCAGTCCACCGAGTAGTGGACGATCGGCAGGTTGACCACGGCAATGAGCGCCATCACGCCGCATCTGCGCGCCCGAGCACGTGACTCCGTCGGGAGCCGACGCAAGGCCAAGTACCCGAGGTAGGTCACGAACAGCAGCACGGTCGTAGTGAGCCTCGCGTCCCACTGCCAGTAGGTGCCCCAGGTCACCTTCCCCCACAGCGAGCCGGTCGCAAGCGTGAGGGCGGTGAACAGCACACCCAGCTCGGCTGCGGCGCCGGCGGTGCGGTCCCATCGGCGCGCCGCGCGGTCGACCAGCTCGCCCTCGGCGCCGCCTTGGCCGCTGCGAGTTTGCCACAGCACCAATGCGCTGGCGAAGGCCGTCAGCACGAAGCTGCCGTAGGCCACCCAGATCGAAGGCACGTGGACGTACAGGAGGCGCACGGCATCGCCCTGGACGACATCGGCCGGCGACGTCCACAGCGCCAGCAGCGCCATCACTCCGGTCGCAGCAATCGCGACCACGCCCAGCACCCGTGTCGCCACCGTCGCGGTCATCGTGCGCCCGGCTTCATGACTCAGGCATCCTCCAGCAGCACGCCAGCCGCTGACCAGCCCACTGCGATGTAGGTCATCAGGACCACCGCCAGCAGCGCTGTCCAACTCCAGCCTTGATCGGCACTGGCGCCGAGCGCCACATCGAACGCCCGGGTTCCGGCCAGCAGCACCGGTGCCGCCACCGGTATCAGCAGCAGCGGCAGCAGGGTATCTGCGGTCCGCAGACCCGCCGTCATTGCCCCGTAGAGCGTTCCGCACACGGCGAGCGCAGCCACGCCGCAGAACCCGGCAGCCACCACCAAGAGCCACTCGCGAACCGTCACCGAGTAGAGCACCAGCAGGCCCGCCGCGGCGAAGACGCCGACGACGACGAGCTGCAAGGCCAATGCTGCCGCCTTCCCCAGCAACACGGCCGCGGGCGCGAGTCCTGTCAGACGCAGGGCGTCGAGATGTCCGTCGTCAGCCTCGACGTCGAAACTGCGTTTGGCGCCGAGCACGGTCCCGAAGAGCACTGCCACCCAGAACAGACCGCCTGCCCCGGCACGCAGCAGCGCAGGGTTCGCGTCGAGACCAAAGGCAAAGACCACCAAGACCAGCAACACGATCGGGACGATCTGCACCAGCGTGATGCGCGCTCGCCGCTCGATGGTCACGTCCTTGCGGCAGACGAGCCAGATCTCACGCCACATCGGCCGCACCGTACGTCGGCGTCGGTGGCATGGTCGGCGGCACTGCTGCGGCGACGCAGCCGCCTGCGAGAGCCACCTGGCGGACAGCCGCAAGGCGAGCGCTTGCCGTCTCGTGCGTGGCGAACATGACCGTGGCACCGGCTTCGACAGCTTCCAACAGCAGCTCGTCGAGCGCATCCCGACTTGAGGCGTCGAGCCCGGCATGAGGCTCATCGAGCAGCCACAGTCGCGGGCGCGCAATGGTCAGGCACGCCAGCGCCACCCGCCGCTGCTGTCCGTGCGACAACCGCCCTATGACGACGCTGCCGAGACGGCCGCCGAGTGCGAAGCGGTCGATCGCGGCCGAGACCTCCAGCGCAGTCGCACGATGCACTGCTGCGCAGTAGCGCAGCTGATCGTCGACTCGCAGATCACCGTAGAGCGGCAGTCGATGGCCTAGCAGCCCCACATGCGCGCGCACGGCGCGGCGTTCGGCTCGCAAGTCGAAACCGAGCACCTCGGCCCGCTTGGCTTGCAGCGGCACGAGTCCCGCGCACGTCCGCAGCAGCGTGGTCTTGCCCGCTCCGTTGGGTCCCCTCAGACACACCATCTCGCCGGCTTCCACGCTGAGGTCCACGCCCGCCAGTGCGGGAAAACGACTCAGCAGGGCAACGACACTCTTGAAGGCAACGGCAGCGCCCACGCATCGTCAATGCTAGGGACCGCTCATGCATCCCCGATGGTCCGCGTGCCTTGCGGTATCCTCGGAACGCGGTGTCGCTCATCGCTTTGGTCGCCTCTGTCGGAACCGGTCTCGGATTGGCCCTGGCTGTGGTGTCCGGTGTCACTCCGCGAGAAATCGTCAGGCGGCTGCGCGTGCTGCGAGTCCAGTACTGGGGTGTCTTGGCCCTCGGTGCAGTGCTGTCGCTGGCCGTCGCGCTGGACGCCAACATGCTCGCCGGCAGGTTCGCGCTCGGCGTCTCGTTCTCCTTGCTGCTGGCAGGATGCCTGCTCAACCAGCACATCACTGGAACTCGCGTGGTCGCCTTCGGCCTTGCCGCGAACCTCGGCGTCCTGCTCGTGAACGGCTACGTGCCCATGAGCCAGGCCGCAGTCGTGGCTGCGGGCATCATCGACTTCGAGGGCATCGACCGCGTGCTGCTCGGAGCAGCACGCCGATGGTCTGACGACGCAACGATCGCCGCATGGCTCGGCGGCGCGATTCCGCTGGCGCCGCTGCGAGATGTCGTCTCGTTGGGCGACGTGGTGACGGCCGCCGGACTGGCCAACGTCGGCTTTCGGCTGATGTCGCCGGCCGCGCGGGATCGGCAGCGACGCGAAGCCGCCGCGCGGCGGCACAGCGCTGACCACGACGATGCTTCAGTCGTTCTGAGACCGGCCGCGCAGGTCACCACGCTGGAACATCCGCCGCTTGCGTCATTCGCTGCGCCGACATCGCCGGACGCCGCGGCGAGGCTGTCGCTGAGCGATTCCGGTGTGCCAACCGTCACCGCGCCGTTGGCGGCCATCGGAGCGTCCGCACAGCACCAAGCGCCGGCGCCAGAGCACAACGAGCCTGCCCACACACCAGCGCGCACGGCGCCGGCGCCCGATCCGGCTCGCAGACGGCCTGCGTGGACGTCGCGGGTCGAGCCGGCGCCGTGGCCGGCACCAGCGCCGTGGCCCCAAGAGTCGTGGCTGCACGAGACGCAGCCGCACAGCAGACAGCCGCACGAGACGGACACCTTCGACAGCGTCTGACGCACGGCAATACTGGGGGGCGTGGCCGATGCTGGCAGCTCCGCTCATCCGAAGCCTCCCGAACGTCGTGTTCGACGTCCTGGCGAGCTGCGCACGGCCGACAGTGTGGGCGGTGAGCCATTCGACGACGTGCTGGTTCGACGAGCCCGGCTGAAGCGCATCACCAGCATCGGTCAGCGGACCGGATACGGCCTGTACGGGGCGTCGCTGGTCTGCGGCGCCGTCGGCATCCGCTGGGGCTACACGCCGCTGCTGAGCACGCTGATCGCGGTAGCACTGGTGGTCGGCTCGATGCTGCTGGCGCCCAGCATCGTCATGAGCCACGGCATCAAGGCTGCCGAGCGAGAGGAGCGTCGGTGACCCGGGCGGCGGCCGACAGCAGCACCGCGCCGGGTGCGCTCGACGGCATACGCATCGTCGACCTCACCACCGTGCTCATGGGGCCGCTGGCGTGTCGGATGCTCGGAGATCACGGCGCGGACGTCATCCGTGTGGAGTCGCTCGACGGCGACTCAACGCGCAACGGTCGGCCGGCCCGCTCCGCCGGCATGTCCGGCTTCAGCCTCAACCTTCAGCGCAACAAGCGCTCGCTGGCGCTGAATCTGAAATCCGAGTCCGGGCGCGAGGCCATGAGACGGCTGCTCGCTCGCTCCGACGTGCTGGTCACGAACATGCGAGCCGCAGCGCTCGAACGCCTCGGCCTCGACGCCGACTCGCTGCGAGCGCAGTTCCCACAGCTGATCTGTGCCAGGGCGAACGGCTACCGCAGCGACGGCCCGTACCGCGACAAGGCGGCATACGACGACGCGATCCAGGCCGCTTCGGGCCTGTCGGACCTGATCGGCCGCATCGACGGCGCTCCGGGCTTCGTCCCGGCCGTCATCGCCGACAAGGTCACCGGGCTGCACGTCGTGCAAGCCGTGCTCGCGGCCCTGTTTCACCGGGAGCGAACCGGCGAGGCGCAGTCGATCGAGATTCCGATGTTCGAGACCATGGTGGCGTTCAATCTGGTGGAGCACTACCGAGGCGCGGTGTTCGAGCCGCCCGAAGGACCGTTCGGCTACGAGCGTCTGCTCACGCCGCACCGGCGTCCGTATCCCACCGCAGACGGCTGGGTGTGCCTGTTGCCGTACAGCGACGCACAGCATCGCGCGTTCTTCGCCTACGCCGAGCGGCCGGAACTGGCTGACGATCCACGCTTCGCGGACCACAACTCGCGCATCGCCCATGTCGACGAGCTGTACGCGATGTTCGGCGAGCTCGCGGCTCGGCGCACCACCCAGGAGTGGGTCGACTACTGCGACGCACATTCGATACCGGCGGCTCGCGTGATGAATCTGGCAGAGCTCGACACAGACCCGCAGCTCGCCGCCGTCGGCCTCGTGAGCATCGCAGATCACCCCAGCGAAGGGCCCTACCGCCATGTGGCAGATCCGGTGCTCTACGCGGCGACGCCGACTCGGCTGCGGCGCCACGCCCCGCTGCTCGGCGAGCACGCGGTCGAGATTCTGAGCGAGCTGGGCTACGACGCAGACTCGATCGACGCGCTGCGCAGCGACGGCGTCATCGTGACGCCCGGCTGAGCATCTGCCGAAGCTGGTGGCACGTGCGCCGTGTCGCCTCGCTGCGGGTGCCAGTTCAGATGTCGGCGCAGCACCCGGTTCCATTTGTTGGCGGGGAGCGTTGGGGTCAGCGCAGCGAGGCCGGTGCAGTACTTGCTGAACGCCACCGGTCGGATGCCGGAACGCCACAGGATGCGGTCGACGGCGCACGGAACGCCGGACGTCTTCGTCTCGATGACTGCGGTGGGTCCGAATCTGAGCTGTCGTCCGGCGCCGTGCCACGACAACCCGACACTGCGCCAGCACAGCTCGGTGTCGACGGTGACGCGGGCCGTTTCGCCTGCCGTGATGCACAGCGTGGCACGCAGGTAGCTGGTGGTCAGCACGGGGCGAAGTTCGCCTGCGAGCGCCCGAGTGCGCTCGATGGACTCGACGAACGCACGGCCCTCGGCAGTCAAGCCGTCTGCTTCGCACGGATCACACGCCGCGCGATGCTTCACCTTCCGCCCGCGGCGGTCCGGCATCTTGATCTCCAGCATGGAGGTGTGGGTGTCGAGGTACTGGCGTGCCCTGAGCTTGAAGCGTGACGGCCGTCGATGTGCAGCGCTGTAGTAGGAGTCGAGCCTGGCCGAGTCGAAGTAGGTGGAACGGTAGGCAAACTGGTTGCGGCCGCCGATGGTGAGCACGCGGCACGCAGAGCCGAGCCCAGCCTGGATGTGGCGGAGGATGCCAGGCACGTCAGCTTCGGGTACCAAGTACTTGCGATCGGTGCGGTTCTGGAGATCGGCCGTCGCCGTCAGCTCGGAGCGTCCGATCGGCGCGAACGCCGTCAGCTGCTCGATGAGCGACGGTTCGACGGTTCCCAGCTTCACGGCGTACCGCCCGCAACGCGGCCGGCGCGACCGTTCGCCCGTGCATCGCTCACCCGCGCGTCGCCGAACGAGGTGCCGCGGATCTCGAAGCGGACGTCGACGTCGGTAGTGTCGTTGACGAGGTCCACCCGCCGCACGGCGATCCGATGCACCTTGGCACCCAGAAGATCCTCAAGGTGTGCCCACAGCTCGCCTTCGTCGGTAATCGCACGGTCGAGGGTCACGCGCTGAGAACGGTACGTCTTCAGCAGTCGGCCGTGATCGCCGACGAAGAGCGCAGCGAGCAGCGCCGCCATCAACACCGGCGCGAGCCACAGCGGCGAGGTGGGGACCCCGCCGAGCACGCCGAGCGCGAGCGCAACGAAGTAGTACGCGATCTCGTGCTGGTCGAGTTCCACTGATCGCAGCCGGATGATGGACAGCACGCCGAAGAGGCCCAGCCCGAGGCCAGCGGTGATGTTCGTGGAGGTGAACGCCTCGGCGACGGCGAGCACGCCGAAGTTGACGCCCAAGTACGCCACGATGAGATCGCGCCGGCGATGACGAGGCAGGTACAGGCCGAACGTCAGAATCGACACGGCAATGATGTTGAACACGATCGGGAGCAAGGCTGTCATGGTGATCTCCTAGCGCCTGAGAAGGGAGTAGGGGCATGGCCGAGTGGCGGGCCTACGGCGTTCGTGACCTGAGGTATACGCCGCGCAGATGTGAGTTCGCTGAGAACGGGCTGAGAATCGTCTGCATGTTGCTCACAGCGAATTCTCAGACAGATCAAAGCCAACTGCGAAACACGTCTGGTGAGATGCAGTCACGAGGAGGTAGCCATGCCCCGACGAACCGCTATCGCCAAGGGAATCTGCGCAGCCGGCGTTGCGCTCCTGCTGCTCGTCGCCTGCCAGAGCGATCGCACGATGTCCGACGCCGAGGATACGACCCCGACTCCGACGTCTGCGGGCGCGGGGCCGACCACGACCACGGCAGTCGGGGACTCGAGGCCGCCCAACAGCGGTCAGCGCGCAGCCACCACCACGGCTGTCGCTCCCGCCCCGACCGCAGCGCCGTTCGATGCCTCGGTGGTCCACGATATACAGCTGAGCTTCGATCAGGCTGACTACGACGAGATGATCGAGTCGTACTCCAAGACGGGCGACAAGGAGTGGATCGAGGCAACGGTGACCATCGACGGCATCACCTACGAACGCGTCGGCATCCGCTTGAAGGGCAACTCGTCGCTGTTCGGTCTGCGCGACGGAGAACTGTACATGATCTACAACGACGTGGGTTACGACGACGCCAGCCCAGACGACAAGTTCGTCGTCCACGACCCCTGCACGTACGAACTCCTCAAACTGGAGTCGAAAATGGAGTACGAAATGGCCAAGCTGGAGTCGGAGATCGTCCCATACAATGGAAGAAGCGAACCCGCGCAAGAGGATGATGTAGGTGACGCATCGGTGGCTCCGGGGGGCTTCGCCAATTCAGGACTCTACTTCGACGATCCCACCGCAGACGAACCCGAGCAATTGCCGTGGCTGATCCGCTTGGACCGCTTCGTTGACGATCAGAACCACTCGGGATACGTCGATTTCGTCATCCGCTCGAATCTGATGAGGACCTCGCTGAACGAGGCGGTAGCGCAGGAACTGCTGCAACGAGCGGGCCTGGCCGCGCAGGCAGCGGCTCATGTTCGATTCACCGTCAACGGCACCGGTCCGCAGCTTCGTTTGATGGTCGAGCACCCCTCCGACGACGCTTGGCAGGAGCGCAACTTCACGGCGGCCGGCGCGCTCTACAAGGCTGAGAGCGGCGGCGACTGGTCGTATCGCGGACGAGATGCTGACTCGTACGTCGGCGCTTTCGACCAAGAGGGCGGCAAGAAGGTGGCCGATCTTGGACCGCTGATGGATTTCCTCAAGTTCCTCAACGAAGCCGACGATGCTACCTTCGCTGCGGAGCTGCCGGAGCGCCTCGACATCGATGCCTTCGTCACGTACTTGGCCATGATGGAACTCATCGGCAATTGGGATGACATCGACGGTCCGGGCAACAACAGCTACCTGTGGTGGGATGCCGACGCGGAGCAGTTCACGGTCGTGCCGTGGGACATGAACCTCACTTTCGAGGGCAGCACTATCACGGACGGTGTCGGGTTCAACGACAACTATGCCACAGACTCCGATGACTACCTGTGGATGTACACACCACCTGGCGGCGTCGGCTATTCGTTCTTCGCGGCACCGCGGGAGGGATTCGACCTGCCTGAGGAATGCAAGCGCACATATTGCCCCGAACTGAGCGAAGACTCAGACGATGATTGGTGCGTGATGCCGATCATTGGCCAGCCGCTGACCGAGCGCTTTCATGCCAACGACACATTCGACAACCGCTACAAGACGAAACTCGCCGAAATGACCGAACAGTTCATCGACTCGAAGGTAGTGGCAGAGATCCTCGCAGCGCGCGTGGCATTGCTGAAGGAACACGCGACCGACATGGTAGACGCCGAGATCATCGAGCAAGAAGCCGGCTCGATCACGGCATTCACGAGCAGTCTGGGTTGATACCGCTGACGTGTGGCGGCCGCCGACGGTAGCTTTGCCATACATGACCCAAGTGCCCGACCGGCCCACCGTCGACGGCCTCGAAGCGAAGTGGTCGCAGCGCTGGGAAGCAGACGGCGTGTACCGCTTCGACCGCAGCGCGGTGCGCGAGCAGGTGTTCAGCATCGACACCCCTCCGCCGACGGTGAGCGGTTCGCTGCACATGGGGCACGTCTTCAGCTACACCCACACCGACAACATCGCCCGCTTCCGGCGCATGGCGGGCCACGAGGTCTTCTACCCGATGGGCTGGGACGACAACGGCCTGCCCACCGAACGGCGGGTGCAGAACTACTTCGGGGTGCGCTGCGACCCGTCGCTGCCCTACGTGGACGACTTCGAGCCGCCCGCCGACGGCGGCGATCCCACGGCAGTCGAAGCCCGCGGCGAGCTGACGATCTCGCGGCGCAACTTCGTCGAGCTGTGCCACCTGCTGACCGCGCAGGACGAGCAGGCGTTCGAAGCGCTGTGGCGACAGCTCGGGCTGAGCGTGGACTGGTCGCTGACCTACGCGACCATCGACGAGCGCTGCCAGCGAGTGGCGCAACGCTCGTTCCTCGGCAACCTCGAACGCGGCGAGGCGTACCAGATCGAGGCGCCCTCGCTGTGGGACGTCACCTTCGGCACGGCAGTGGCCCAAGCCGAGCTCGAGGATCGCGAGCGGCCCGGCGCCTACCACCGCATCGCCTTCGGGCGCACCGGCACGTCCGGCCCGACCAGTGACACAGCCAGCGACACAGCGAACGGCCCGGTGAACGACGCCGTGAACGGCCCAGCGCACGACACGGTGGAGATCGAGACCACCCGGCCGGAGCTGCTGGCCGCCTGCGTGGCATTGGTGGCCCACCCCGACGACGAGCGCTACCGGCCGTTGTTCGGCACCACGGTGACCACCCCGTTGTTCGGCGTGGAAGTGCCGGTGGTGGGTCACCGGCTGGCCGAGCCCGACAAAGGCACCGGCATCGCCATGATCTGCACCTTCGGCGACACGACCGACGTGACGTGGTGGCGCGAGCTGGACCTGCCCGTGCGGACGATCGTGGACCGACGAGGGCGCATCGCCGCCGAACCGCCGCCGGGCATCCACAGTGCCGCTGGGCACGCGGCCTACGAACGGTTGGCGGGCCGAACCGTCGGCGGCGCCAGGCAGGCCACCGTGGAGCTGCTACGCGCCTCGGGCGATCTCGTCGGCGAGCCCCGACCCATCACCCATGCGGTGAAGTTCTTCGAGAAGGGCGACCGGCCGCTGGAAATCGTCTCCAGCCGTCAGTGGTACATCCGCAACGGCGGACGCGACGCAGACCTGCGCGACGCCCTCATCGCCCGTGGCTCGGAGATGACCTGGCATCCGCCGTACATGCAGGCCCGCTACGCGAATTGGGTCGAAGGCTTGAGCGGCGACTGGCTGATCAGCCGCCAACGCTACTTCGGGGTGCCGATCCCGCTGTGGTACCGGCTCGATCGTGCCGGCGCGCCGATCTGGGACCGACCGCTCGTGCCCGATGACACGTCCTTGCCGGTCGACCCGGCCAGCGACGTGCCCGACGGCTACGAGGAGTCGCAGCGGGGTCAGCCCGACGGCTTCGTCGGCGACCACGACGTGATGGACACGTGGGCCACCTCCTCGCTGACGCCGCAGATCGCCTGCGGCTGGAGCGAGGACGAAGACCTGTGGCGGCGCACGTTCCCGATGGACCTTCGCCCGCAGGGACACGACATCATCCGGACGTGGCTTTTCTCCACGGCGGTGCGCAGCCACCTCGGCCACGACAGCGCCCCGTGGCGGCACTGCGCGCTCTCGGGCTGGATCCTGGATCCGGACCGCAAGAAGATGTCCAAGTCCAAGGGCAACGTGGTCACGCCGGTGGACCTGCTCCACACCTACGGTGCCGACGCGGTGCGCTACTGGGCCGCCAACGGCCGCCCGGGCACCGACACCGCGTTCGACGAGGGCCAGATGAAGGTGGGGCGCCGCTTGGCGATCAAGCTGGCCAACGCCGGCAAGTTCGTGCTGACGATGACCGGCGGCGCATTGCCGGCTGAAGCGAACCGCACCGCCCCGGCGGTCGGCAATGCGCTGGATGCGGCGATGCTGGCAGAGCTGGCGAACCTGGTGCGTTCCGCCACCGATGCCTTCGAAGGATTCGACTACGCCCGCGCGCTCGAGCGGACCGAACAGTTCTTCTGGCGCTTCACCGACGACTACGTCGAGCTGGTGAAGGGCCGCTCGTACGGCGCGCAGGGCGAAGCAGCCGCTGCCGACGCACACCTCGCATTGACAGTTGCGCTGGACACGCTGCTGCGGCTGTTCGCGCCCTTCTTGCCATTCGTCACCGAGGAGGTCTGGTCGTGGTGGCGGAACGGCTCGATCCACCGCTGCGCATGGCCCGACCCAGACGAGATCGCGGCGCCGGCACAACATGGCGCCGCGGACGCGTTCGAGCTCACCGCTTCGGTGCTGGGCGAGGTGCGGCGCGCCAAGACCGAAGCCCGCCGCAGCCTGCGGGTGCCGGCAGCACGAGTGACCGTGTCGGCCTCGCCGTCGGACATCGAACTCCTGGAGACCACGCGCCGCGATCTCATCGACGCCGGACGCATCGAAGAACTGTCGCTGGCGGTTGACGATGCAGCGACCCGGCCCGTCGTCAACGCAGTGCTGGCACCACAGGCCCCGTAGCGGGCCAGCAGAGCAGCAGCCTCGGGCCGGCTCGAGCTTCAGCCGTCGCCGTCGTCGCTGTCGCTGACTGGCTCCATCTCCGGACCGGACCGCTTCGGCGCAGCAGCCGCAGGCGCAGCAGGGGTCGTGGCCGCGGTCAACGGGTCGCCGGCCTGCTGCGGGCCGCCGCCTTCGTGGCGAACCCACACTGTCCGTTGCGGGAACGGAATCTCGATGCCGGCGTCGTCGAACGCATCCTTGATGCGCTTGCGCATCAGCCGAGCGGTGGCCCACTGCTCGGACGCTTCGGTCCGCAGCATGACTCGAATCGTGACTGAATCTGCTGCGAACGCCTGCACGCCCACCACGTTCGGCTCCTCGAGCACGGTGGTGTCCTCTCCCTGCTCGTGCCAGACCTCGTCGGCGACGCGCTTGATGATGGCCATGGCCTCGTCGAGGTCGGTGTCGTAGCTGACGTCGATGTCCAGCGGGACTCGCGCCCACAGCTGCGAGTAGTTGCCGACCCGAGAGATGACGCCGTTGGGCACGTACCACACCGTGCCGCCGATGTCGCGCAGCCGGGTCGTGCGCAAGCCGACCGCCTCCACGGTGCCTGAGGCTTCGCCGAGGTCGATCCAGTCGCCGACGCCGTACTGATCCTCCACCAGCATGAACACGCCGGTGAGCAGGTCGCGCACGAGCGACTGGGCACCGAAGCCAATGGCCACTCCCAGAATGCCTGCGCCGGCAATCAGCGGGCCGAGGTTCACGTCGAACTCGCCCAGCAGCATCATGAGCGCGACGCCCCAGATGATCGCGGTGGCGATGCTCTTGAACAGCGTGCCGAGCGTCGTCGCACGTTGCTTGGCCCGCTCCGTGCGATCGCTCAGCTGCTTCAGCTTCGCCTTGAGCCGTTCAGGATCCCAGGCGCGGCCCTCGGCTTGGGTCCGCTCAGCCTCGTCCTGCTCTGCGTGCTGCTTGTCCGATGCGATGCGTGCGACCATGTGGTCGATGGCACGCCGCACAACCCGACGAGCGATGATCGCCAGCAGCACGATGACCAGCACCGTGAGGGGCTTGTCCACGATCCACACCGAGGCCGACGCAAAGCCCTCGCTGCCGGTCCAGTCCAGGATGCGCTCGCAGACCCAGCTGGGCTCGGTGCCACAGACCTCCGCGCTGCGGCTGGCCTCCAAGAGGGCATCCACCGCATCGGTGGCCGATTCGGCCTGTGCCAGCAACTCGCTCATCACGCCGAGCCTACGACACGAGCGTTAGTGCAGTCGGCTCACACGCTTCATCGAGTTCGCGCGCTTCTCTGAAGACATAAGTTCGCTGAGGTCACACAGTGTCGCCGGCCTGCTCAGCGCCGGCCCGCCCAGCGGGGAGCCAGATGGTGAAGGTGCAACCAGCGCCGGGAGCGGTGCGCAGGTCAATGGTGCCGCCGTGAGCGTCCACGATCGAACGTGCAATCGCGAGGCCCAGCCCTGAACCGCCCGTGGCACGCGAACGAGACTGGTCGCCCCGAAAGAAGCGGTCGAAGATGCGGTTCGCCCGAGCCGAGTCGAGTCCGGGACCGTCGTCGGCCACGACGAGGGTCGGCCCGGTCGGGGTGGCCCGCGCCGCAAGACGCAGCTCGCAGCTCACCTCGGTGTGGGTCAAGGCGTTGTCCACGAGCGCCGCGACCACCTGTTGCAGTCTGAACTCGTCGCCCGTGGCCGTCACCTCCGGGTCCGGAGTGGAGAGCAGAATCGACCGCTCCGGCTGGACAGCGCGCGCATCGTTGGCCGCGTCGCTGACCAGACGGTTCAGATCGACGCGGTCTTTGCGCAGAGGTCGCTGCTGGTCGAGGTCGGCGAGCAGGAGCAGATCCTCCACCAAGTCCTTCATGCGTTTGGCGTCCCGCCCGATTCGGCGCATCATGTCGTCGAGGTGCTCAGGGCTGCTGAAGCGGCCGTGAGCGTAGAGATCCAAGTAGCCACGAATGGACGTCAGCGGGGTACGCAGTTCGTGGGAAGCGTCGGCGACGAACTGGCGGCGTCGGAGCTCGATGGCATCGCGGTCGTCGAGCATCACGTTGAAGGCGTTGGCCAGCTTGCCGGCTTCGGTACGACTGTCGGTCTGCTGGACTCGCAGACTGCGATCCCCCCCAGAGATCGTCTCAGCTACGTGCGTGACCGTGCGCAGCGGCCTGATGCCCAACCGTTCCACCCACCACACGGCTGCCGACATGACTGCCACGACGAGGCCGCCGACAACGAGGAGTACCAGCTCAAGCCTGCGGACTGCGTTCTCCACCTCGTCGAGCGGAAGTGCCGCGACCAGGAACGCTCCTCGCTCGCCCGTCGGTGCGGCTCGAACACGGAACCGAACGCGTTCCTCCACGCCATCGACGTTCATAGCCGAGCTTCCAGGCTCTATCAGTTCAGCCATCACCGACGGGATATCGGGTGTATCGTTGTTCAGCTGACCTTGCAGAAAAGGCAGGAGCTGCCCGTCGGCAATGAGTCCGACGAAGAGCGTCGATATCGGGGCAAAAGGGTCGGCCGGTATTGCCTCGATCTGGATGCCTTCCCCCGGGATCATCTCAGCGTTGGTATACGGCAGTGCTCCGTCGAGTTGCTGGTCCACCTGCTCGATGAGATACGAACGCTGGCTTCGTACCACGATGATGCCGCCAATGGCGATCAGCGCCAGCAAGCCGAACATCGCCGCGTACAGCCGCTGCCGGAGGTTCATGCTTCCACGCGCAGGGTGAATCCGATGCCGCGGATCGTCTGGATCAGCTGTGGCTCGACGTCGTCGATCTTGCGCCGCAGATAGCTGATGTAGGTGTCGACAACCGCAGAGTTGCCTCCGAAGTCGTACGACCAGACATGGTCCAATATCTGGTAGCGCGAGAGCACTCGACCGCTGTTGACCAGCAGATAGTGAAGCAGCTTGTATTCGGTCGGCGACAGATTCACCGGTTGGCCTGCTCGTGTGACCCTGTGCGTGTCGTCGTCCATGACCAGGTCGGCGCAGCGCAGCTGCCGTCCGGCGCTGCTCACCTGATCGTCTTCGAGACGGAGGCGCACCCGAGCCACGAGTTCGGCAACCGCGAACGGTTTGACCACGTAGTCAGCACCACCGGTCGTGAGTCCGCGGACACGGTCCTCGGTGGCGTCTCGCGCGGTCAAGAAGACGACCGGCACATGGCACCCGCGGTCGCGAATGCGTTGCAGCACGGTGAAGCCGTCGACATCAGGAAGCATGACGTCCAACACGATGACCTGCGGCCGATGGCTCTCGACTCGTTCAACGGCCTCAGTGCCCGACTCTGCTACCTCCACGTCGAATCCGTCCATCTCAAGTGCCGTACGAACGATGAAGCGGATATTCTCCTCGTCGTCGACGACGAGAACTCGCGGCCCCGAAGCATTGTCCATCAACGGCGACGCTAGCTGCTGCCCGCGAGGTTGTTTGCGCGTCAAACCCCATAGCACATCACAGAGAACCCACAGGTTCTCACAGAAAACTCACAGAATACGCGACTTGACCGCGCTCATCGTGCTGCTAGAACTGAGCCCGTGAGAGATTCGCCAGAAGAGCACCGGCGCGGATACTGGAGCGGTTGAGCGGTGCGCAGCAGCTACGCACAGGCACTCATCCCGGAAGGGTCGGAGTTCATCTGGGCGGGCTTGCTGGTAGCCATCTTGTGGTTCGCAGCAGTAACCGCTCTGCTCGTGTGGTTGGCGGCAATGGTGGCCAAGTGGTTCGGCTGGTCGCTGCCGGGCGCGGCCGGCCGAGCACTGCGAGCTCTGGGCACGCGGAAGGTGCTGACGCTGATCGGCGGTGCCGCATGTGTGCTCATTGCAGGCGCAGCCGTCACGGTGCCGGTCGCCTGGTAGTCGGGATCGGTCTGGTCTAGCCTCGCCCCAATGTCAGACGACGGGGCGCCAGACGACGAGACTGCTGCAATCAGCAACGACCGAGCCCAGGCTGCTGGGAACGCCGACGGCGCGGCAAGCGAAGCGGTGCTCTACGAGCTTTCGGGCGGCGTGGCCACCATCACGCTGAACCGCCCGGACTACCGCAACGCACTCAGCGTCGAGATCGTCAACGGCGTCGGCGACTGCCTCGAGGTGGCACTCGCCGACGCCGAGGCGCGGGTCATCCTGTTGACTCACGTCGGCAACACGTTCTGCGCAGGCGCAGACTTGCGGGCTGCTCGGCCCGGAGTGTCCCAGCCCGAGCAGCGCCACGACTTCGTGGCCATCCTCGAACGGATCATGACCTGCGACAAGCCCGTAGTGGGCCGGCTCGCCGGCCACGCCACGGCGGGCGGCGTCGGGCTGGCGGCGGCACTGGACATCTCGATTGCCGCCGACGATGCCATCATCGGCTTCACCGAGGTCCGCATCGGTGTGGCACCGGCGGTGATCTCGGTGGTGTGCCTGCCCAAACTGCGCCGTGCCGACGCCAGCGAGCTGTTCCTCGAAGGCGAACGCGTCCCTGCCCCGCGAGCGGCTGCTGCTGGATTGATCAATCGCTCCGTGCCACGAGACGAACTCGACGACGAAGTAGCGGAGACGCTTCGGCGGCTGCTGCGGGGAGGACCCGAGGCGTTGGCCAACACGAAGCAGCTCATCACCAAGGTGCCGCAGATGGCGCGCGCCGAAGCATGGGTGTGGACTGCCGAGCTGAGCCAGCGGCTTTTCGGCAGCGCCGAGGCCACAGAAGGCATTGCTGCTTTCCGCGAGCGCCGCGATGCCGGCTGGGTGCCGCCAGGGCAGTAGCTGAAGGGCGCGGTAGCGTCGGCAGCCGTGAGCGGGCAAGTGCATCTCGAGCGCGACGGCCGTGTGGGCCGCATCGTCTTGGATCACCCCGAGCGGCACAACGCCATCAGCACGCAGATGTGGAGCGGCATCACCGCTGCCGCCCACGAACTGGAAGACGACCACGACATCCGCGTCGTGGTCATCCGAGGTGCCGGCGAGCGCGCGTTCGCAGCGGGTGCCGACATCAGCCAGTTCGGCGAGCAGCGATCCGATGCCAGCCGCAACCGCGACTACGACGACACGACATCGAGAGCCCACGCAGCGCTGCTGGGCTTGTCCAAGCCGCTGATTGCCGCCATCGGCGGCTACTGCATCGGAGGCGGGCTGGCAGTAGCCCTGACAGCCGACTTGCGCGTCGCTGCCGACGACGCCCAGTTCACCATCCCTGCCGCCCGGCTCGGCCTCGGCTACGGCACCAGTGGCATCGGGACGCTGATGCGGCTGGTCGGGCCTTCGGCTGCCAAGCGCATCTTCTTCCTGGCGGATCGCTTCGGCGCCCACGAAGCACTGCAGATGGGTCTCGTGAACCGGGTCGTGCCCAAGGCGCAGCTGCATGACGCCGTGGCCGAGTGGACCGATCTCATCGTCGGCAACGCCCCCCTGACCATCGCTGCAGCCAAAGCGGCGATGACGCAGTGGCAGCTGCCCGAAGCCCAGCGCGACTTCACCGAAGCCGAAGCCAGGATTCGGGCCTGCTTCGACAGCGAGGACTACGCCGAAGGGGTGGACGCGTTCATGAACAAGCGCCCGCCGCAATTCACAGGACGATGAGTCGGAAGACGCTGATTCACCAGACGACGGCGCTGTTGCCGGCGGTCATGTCCGCGACGAGCTCGAAGTAGGTATCGAGCCGTTCGCCAGCCAGCTCACCGGCGTCCACCGCAGCACGGACAGCGCAGTCCGGTTCCACCGCGTGCGCGCAGTCGGCGAAGCGGCATCGCTGCGCCAGCGCCGTGATCTCGCCGAACGACGCTGCCAAGCCGTCGAGCACGCCGCCGGCCGCCGGCAAGCCCATGTCGCCACTCCAGGGGATGAGGTCCTGCAGGCCCGGCGAGTCCACGACCGTCCCGCCGTCGGCGCCGCCCACCGGCACCAGCTGGCGGCGCACCGTGGTGTGGCGGCCGCGTCCGTCGGGGCTGAGGGCGGCCACGGGCATCACCTCGGCTTCTGCCAGACGGTTGACCAGCGAGGACTTGCCGACGCCCGAGGGACCGCTGAATGCGACCGTCGCACCTTGGCCGGTGAGCGCGCGAAGCCCGTCGAGGCCGCGACCGTCGAGCGCACTGGTCGCCAGGATCGGCACCGCCGTGGTCGTGGCGCCGATGCGGCGGCGAAGCGCATCGACGGTCGCCTCGCCGTGGGCGCGCGACACGGTGTCGATCTTGTTCACGACGATCACCGGTCGGCTGCCCCCGCCGAACGCCGCTGTGAGGTACCACTCGATTCGGTGGCCGATGTCGGCCCTCGGCGGCATCGGCGCATCGTCGGCGGACCGTGCGGTCACCACTACGGCAAGCACGTCTGCGTTGGCAGCCACGAGCTGCGCACGGGGCCGCGACCCGCGAGAACGACGGCACAGCAGCGACGAGCGATCCAGCACGCCGGCGATGGCGACTCGCCGGTCGTGGCGTGCTTCGGTCGTGCGAACCACCCAGTCCCCGACGGTCGGAAAGTCGAACGGCGACCGAGTCGCGTCGCGTACCGCGGCATCGACGGCCCCGGTGGTCGCTCCCTCCTCGTCGACAAGCTCGTAAGCGCCGCGATGCTCAGCCGCGACCCGGCTCACGCGGTGACCCGACGCCACGGCCGACGTCGAGCCGAGACGACGGCGCCAGCCGAGCTGCGCCAGCGACACGTTCGCCACCTGTCAGGCTGCTTGCTGGTCGGGCAGCCGGGCGGGGCCGTCACTCACGGCGCAGCCACACCTCGTCGTATCGGCCGACGCCGAGACGTTGTCCCTCGACGGCGGTGCCGTCGGGCAAGGTGATCCGCCCGAGTCCGGCCACCTCCGCCGTGGCGGCGACGACGCTCGACGCATACCCCACCAACACGTAGGGCGCCTCGGCCGCGAGTTGGGCCGTGAACTCCGCAGCTGCGCGGCGGCGGTCTTGGGCATCGGCGGTAGACCGGACATAGTCCGCGAGCGAAACCAAGGACTCGCTAGTGACGTTGGACACGTTCAGCGGCGTGGTGCGCACCGGTCCTACCGCTGCGGACATCAGCACTGCGGGATCGGATTCGCCGCCGACTCGCCAGCAGGTCGCCTCGAAGTCTCCGACGAAGGAGGGACTCTGGATCACCGAGCCCATCACGCGGCTGATGAGTCCCGTGCGAGCAACCGTCTCGACAGCCACATCGACGAGTCCGGTGCGCTCCCACTGACGCTCGAGTTCGGCGGTCATGCGCGTCAGCGCCGGGTCGTCGGTACACAGGACTTCGATGCGCACCGGCTCGCCGGCGTCCCGACCGTCGGAGCGTTCAGGATCCTGCGTGTACCCGGCCAGCAGCTCGCGGGCGCGCTCGACATCATGGGTCGGCCAGGCTGCCGCCGCGTCAGCGGAGTACCAGATGCTTGCAGGCGACCACCACTGCGTCGCAGCCAGCGAGTCGACGTCGGGACTGAGCGCCGAAACGAGCGCTGCCTGGTCGGCGGCGCTCACCAGGGCGTTTCGCACTCGTCCGTCGTCCAGCGGGGCGCGCAGCAAATTGAACAACACGGCGCCGGCGTTGTCGTCGAATCGCCGGACGGCGCTGAGCGGACGGCCGCGGCTGTCGGTCGCCGTGGTCACTGCCGTGGTCAACTCGGCCGATCGCGACATCAACACGTCCCCGCGCCCGTCGAGCAGCGCTTCGAGGCGTCCCCGCTCATCGGCTATCTCGGTGAAGACGATGTCGTCGGCCAGCGGAAGCGCCGAACCGTCCGAGGCCGTGCGCCAGTAGCCGGCATTGGCTGCGAGCACTGCCGGCTCGCCCGCTGACCAACCCACGAACACAAACGGCCCGGTGCCCACAGGTGCCGCAGCGAACCCCTCGGCGTTGGCCTCGGCGGCAGCTACCGAGAAGACCCGTCCCACCGGTCCCGCGAGCGCTGCGGGCAACCCGGCGTTGGGCTCGCTCAGCTCGAAGACCAGCGTGAACTCGTCGGCAGCCACGATCGACCTGATGCGGGCGTCGCGCAGATGGCTGCCGCTGGCGCGGCCCGAGCGCAGGTACTCGTCGATGCCCGTCTTGACCGTCACGGCATCGAAGGGCTCGCCGTCGCTGAAGCTGATGCCGGGCCGCAGCCTGACCGTCCATCGCTGCAAGGAGACGTCGGCGGTCACCGATTCCGCCAGCCACGGAGCGACCGATCCGTCGGGGAGCACGACGGTGAGCGTCTCGAGCACATGGTCCAGCACGTTGCGGCACGACCAAGCGCAGGTGTGATCCCACGGTGTCCAGCCGGTGATGGGCGTGGGGTCCGCGGCCAGCAGCACGCGCAGCGTGCCGCCGCGGCGCGGAGCGGTGCCCGATGGTGTGGGCACCGTGGTCGGCTGACGAACCGGCGCTGCATCGTTCGTCGTCGCGGTGACCTCGTTCGTGCGCGGTGTGTCGGCACCGCCGGCTTCGGAGCTGTGAGATGCGGTGCTCGGGACCGACGCTCCCGTGGTCTGCGGCGGCGCCGCGGCATTCCTGCTGCACGCCCCCGCCAGCAGCACCAGCGCAGCGACGGCGGCGACAGCAGCTCGCGGCGCGCTCAGGAGCCCCTGCCTCTGTGGTCTCCACGCCTCGCGACCACATCGTCGCCGTCGAAGCAACTGGTGCCGAATGTCGCCAACCGCATGTCACACCTGCCCGCTACACAGTGGGACGCATCTGCAAACGCCGCACCACGGCGGCACGCGGCTGTGCGCATCGATCTTCAAGACAGGGAGTGAGCCTAATGTCCACCGGATTGTCAGTCGTGCTTGGAGTGCTGGCGGGTCTCGCCGTCGGCGCAGGGGTCTGTTGGGCGCTGATGCGCAACAGAGCGACGAACTTGACCAGCGAGCGCGACGCTGCCCGCAACGATTCAGCGTCGCAGTACGCGGCTGCGTCTGAATTGCGAGACCGCCTAGCCGGCATTGAGGCCGACCGGGAGGTCAATACCAGAGAACTCACCGCTCAGCGCGAGGCCGCTTCGGAACTGCGGGCGCGGCTCGCCGCCGTCACCGCTGACCGAGACGCTCGTGTGGAAGAGATGGCGAAGAAGCAGGCGGAACTCGAGACCAGATTCAAGGAAATCGCTGCTGAAGTCAGCGAGGCCACCCGCGGCAGATTCATGAAGGAGTTCCGCGACCTCGCCGCCGAGCAGACCAAGACGGCCGGAAAGACGGTCTCCGAACTCGTCGAGCCCATGCGCGAGCGCCTCCAAGAGCTGCACCAGCACGTCGACAAGGCCGACAGGGCACGCCTGGAAGACTCGGTCAAGGTTTCCAAGAGCGTGGATCAGCTGGTGACCGAGACCAGCGGTCTGCGCCAGATCTTGCGCGACTCCAAGATGCGCGGCGCTTGGGGCGAACAGCACTTGCGCAACGTCATCGAGGCTGCCGGCATGAGTCGCCACATCGACTACGTCGAGCAGGCGACGGTAGGCGAACTCGGCGGTGAGGGTCGGGGACGGCCCGATGTGGTGGTCAAGGTGCCGGGCGGCGCGAGCGTCGTCATCGACGCCAAGACGCCCTTCGACGCATACACGCGGGCCGTGCAGACCGACGACCGCGACGAGCAGCGGCGGGCGTTCGCCGAACACGCTGCGGCGCTGAGCGCGCGGGCCAGGGAACTGGGCGAGCGGGACTACGGCCGGTGGGTGTCTGACGCCCCCGACTTCGTGCTCATGTACGTGCCGACCGACCCGATGCTCGACGCCGCGATGGATGTGGACGGCGACGTGTGGCAGAACGCCTGGCACCGGCACCGGGTGCTGATCGCGACGCCCGGCTTGCTGATTGCCTTCTTGCGCACGGTCGCACTGGCATGGCGTCGACAGGACATGGACCGCAACGCCGAAGAAATCGCGAAGCTGGGCAACGATCTGTACTCCCGGCTCGCCACCTACATCGACCACGTGGACAAGATGGGTCGCGGCTTGCGAAGCGCCGTCGATGCGTACAACGGCAGCGTCGGCTCGTTCGAGCGCATGGTCCTGCCCCAAGCGCGTCGCTTCCGCGACTTGGGTTCGGTGACGGCGGGCAACGAGCTCGGCGAGCCGAGCCGAGTCACGTTCGACGTGCGCTCGGTCAATGCTGCAGAGCTGGAGCGCGGCGATGACGTCCATGGCCGCGAGGACTGAGGCACTCGCGCCGCCGGCGTTGGCGGCTGGGCCCTGAGCTATCCGCCGGCCCGCGCTGCGGTGGCTTCGTTGATTGCTCGCCACACGCGCTGGGGCGTGAGCGGCATGTCGATGTGACGAATTCCTAAGTGTGCGACGGCATCCACCACGGCGTTCTGGACCGCGGGTGTGGCGCCGACAGTCCCGGACTCGCCGATGCCCTTGGCGCCGAGCGGGTTGATGTGGGTGGGCGTCTCGAGCACGACACGTTCGAAGAAGGGCACTTCTGCTGCGGAGATGATCGGGTAGTCCGCGAAATTCCCGGTGAGCGGATTGCCGTCGGCGTCGTACACGAACTCCTCGTACAGCGCTTGGGCTGCGCCTTGGGCCAGACCGCCGTGAACCTGTCCGGCGGCCAGCAACGGATTGAGGATCGTGCCGGCGTCGTCGCACGCCACGAGCCGCAGCAGCTCCACGTCTCCGGTGTGGCGGTCGACTTCCACGACGGCCACATGAGTGCCGAACGGGAACGTGGGCGCGTCGGAGTCGAAGACCTCCTCGGCGTGCAGCAGACGCGGCGCCGGCGCGCCGTTCGTCGCAACGAGATGCTCCGCTAGCGCCGACCAGCCCACCGAGACTGCCGGCGTTCCCGCGACATGGAACGCCGCGGTCCCGGTATCGAGCACGACGTCTGCGGGGTCGGCTTCGAGCATCGTCGCGGCGACCTGTCGAGCCTGATCCACCAGCGTGCCGGCAGCTTGCCAGATAGCCGAGCCGGCCAGCTGCACCGAGCGCGAACCGCCGGTGACTTCGCCACGGGGCACCTCGTCGGTGTCGCCGTGGACGATGTCGATGTGCTCCATCGGCACACCCGTGCGGTCGGCGATGAGCATCGCCCATGCGGTGTGATGTCCTTGACCGTACGGCGACGAGCCGGTGCGAGCCACGATGCGACCGCCCGCGAGCAGCTCTACTGCGCCGTACTCGGCGCGCCCGATGCCTGCGGTGCGCTCGACGTAGGTCGCGAGGCCGATGCCGAGCAGCTGGTCATGGCCGTCGGCGCGGCGGCGTGCTTGCTCGGCGCGCAACGCTTCGTAGTCGGCCGCTCGCAGGGCCGCATCCAAGCTCGCTTCGTATCTGCCGGTGTCGTAGGGCATGCCCGTGCGAGTGGTGAACGGGAAGGCGTCGGGCTGCAGAAAGTTCTTCCGGCGCACCTCGGCGGGATCCATGCCGATCTCGGCAGCGAACACGTCCACGGCGCGCTCGATGGCTGCTGCTGCTTCCGGGCGGCCGGCACCGCGGTAGGGACCGGTCGGCGTGGTGTTGGTGAGCACCGAGACCGAACTGAAGCCGAGCGTGGCGATGTCGTAGCAGCCCGTCAGCATCGCCCTCCCGTTGTTGGGCAATGCAGCGCCCATGTTCCCGTACGCGCCGGACTGCTGCACGACGTGTACCCCGAATGCGGTGATGCGGCCGTCGCGGGTGCCGCCGATGCGGCAATACTGGATCTGCCCGCGGCCATGGACCAAGCCCACCATGTCATCGGTGCGCGACGGCACCCACATGACCGGCCTGCCGATCCGTGCTGCCAGCCAGCCGAGCAGTGCTTCTTCAGGATGCGGGCGAGCCTTCGCCCCGAAGCTCCCGCCAACGTCACGCGAGACCACGCGTAGCTGAGATCGGTCCAAGCCCAGGATCTTGGCCAGACCGGCGCGCACCGGGTGCGGTCCCTGACCAGCGTTGACATGGTGCAAGCGGCCGTCGTCAGCCCAGCGGCTCGCGGCGACGCGCGGCTCCAGCGGGCACGGCGCGATGCGATGGTTGACCGTGCGCACCTGCGCTACGGCTTCGCACGAGTCGAAGTCGGCCTGCTCGCCGTCAAGCGACATGCGGATCACGACGTTGGGCTCTGCCATGCCGTCGAACAGGGCGGCGCTGTGCAGCGCTGCTTCCGGATCCACGAGCGCGGGCAGCGGCTCGTAATCGACGACGACCGACTCGGCTGCATCCATGGCCGCCGCCGGGCTGTCTGCCAGCACGACGGCGACGGGTTCGCCCACGTAGCGCACGCGGTCCGATGCCAGCAGCGGGCGCACGATGGCCGAGTCGAACGCTGGACTCGGCGGCGGGTACGGCCCCAGAGCGGGGTCGGCATCGATGTCGGATGCGGTGACGACGTCGATGACGCCGGGCACCTCACGTGCGGCGGCCACGTCGAGACCTGCGATATCGGCGTGGGCGACGGTCGAGGTCACGTAGCACGCGTGTGCCAAGGGTGCCCAGCTCGCATCGGCGGTGAGGTTCGCCACGAACTGCCCGCGGCCGCGCAGCAGCGCCTCGTCCTCGCGCCGCAGGACCGATGTTCCACGCAGTGCCACGAATCGACTCCCACTGCTCCGCGTCGGCCCCGACTCCCGGCGACCGCTTCGCCCCGATGTCTGCTTCAAGCCTCGCGCCAGTCCCGAGGCTCAGCGATTATGGCAGCCGAAGCGTCGTCGCGGCCACGAAGCTGCTCCACCGGACGCACCTCAGCGGCAAGTATGAGCAGGCAATCATGCCTTGCCAGCGCGCGCCGCAACCGCATAATGTTGTTCAATACTCGCCGTTTCGCCTCAAACGGACTACCTGCCTCCACCGCGATCAGCGCCATGCCCAAGCTATTGGCGGTCAATTGAACATCGTACTGAGCAAGCGAGTCGCGATCAAGAAAGAGCACGCCATCGAATTGTTCGTCAGCTGCAGTCTGCACCAATTCTACATCCGTAACCATATCGCCGGTCCACCGGACTAGCGAGACGGCACCACGAGCCTCAACCTCCAAGCCACGGGGCAGACGAGCATCATAGAGAATTCTCACGGCAACCTGGCCACTTACTTCAGTGCCAAGAGTTGGCGTCCAACGCCCACGACATCATCATAATCGACACCTTGGAGTTCCGGATAGGCTTGCAATACGCCTTCCGTACTACTGGCCAAATGGATACTAGCAAGATCCTTGGCCGCAATGCGATATCCGGTCAGGTGCGGTGTGCCGTGCAGACAATTGGGGTGAAGCGTGCTGTTGGCAGTCGCATTGATGAGATCGGGAACCCTGCCGTCGCCGACCACAAATGGTCGAAACGTATCATCAACATCTTGTATTGAGATGTCCTCAAAGACACGCTGGCCGCTTGACAGGTCCTCGAAACCTGTGCCGCTATCGACCAGTATTTTACCATCGGCGGTTACACCGAGCCTTACAGCATCCTTAGCACCGGTGAAGTCCACAATCGTCCCGATGATCTTCGGAGACACTGACTTTGGCGACTGTGAGTTGAAGTACTGCCAAACGCGCACCGCGACAACGTCGCGAAAATTCCAGCGTGGTCCATCAACGTCGAGTGATTTCAGCAGATTTCGCTTCCGTTGACGATACAACCAGTCAGATTTTGCGCCGGCGAGAAACGCAGCCTCTCGCGTCGTGTATATTCCCGCTGTGAAGACTTCTGGCTTCCATAACGATTCGCCGATGCCGAAGTCAACATCAATCGATCGTATTGGCTCCCGAAACACACCTACCAAGGCGTTCTGAAGCCGCTGAATTAGACGCATTTGGTCCCGCGGTCGATCTGGCAGGTCGCCGCCGTCAGGCACGATGATCTGAGATTCGGGGAACTCCGGAAACTTCTCGCGTACGCGCCGTCGAGTCTCTTCGCTGCACACAAGTCCTGTTTCCGAGCCAAACCATGTAGGGATTTGGGTTCTAGATTCTAATCGCCTGACCGTTGCACCAGCCTCAATCAATGCAACCGACATGCGAAAAACAAGATCGGCCCTGAGTCCTGAATCGACGACAACGACCGGAGGCAGTGCAAAGCCCGTTTTCTCGACGCGACTGCCCGGCCACGACAGATACTGCAAGCGCTGTTCGTCACTAGTCACCGGCACGGCCGAAGGGTCAACTCGAATCTGAATTGCCCGTTGCTGTTCGGACATAGTGAGGCTAAAGTCTACAATGCGCTGTCGAACTGATGAATCAACCGCCGGGTTCGCGGCAAGATCTGCCGCGTGGAATAACAATTGCCTATCGTGTGTTTCAACCGCTAGCTCGACGACGTTGTGAGCGAGCTCGAAAAGGTCGAACACGACGGCGAGTTCAGAAGCGAAGCGGAGTCGTTCTAGATCACTACGGAGCAACGGCAGGATACCAGCGATGGCGTTCGGTAAGGACTCCGCCTCCTGCGAAGTCAGATTTCCGGCCAGTCTAGACATCAGCAGGGTCGCAGAATGTCGTCGTGAATCGATTCCTGAAAGCGTGTTTAGCACAGCGCCGTAAAGTTCTACCGGTGGCAGTCTCACGGACGCCACTCAATCCAGCCGAGCGCCAGCAATGGAATGTCGTTGTCTACGCGCTCATCGGGAACACCACCGGGAGTCCACTGCAGATTTCTTCCCGGCAACGCATCGAACCCACGCGGTTCACGTATCATGACTCCAGCAGCGCACAATAGCGCCTTCGGAAAGATGAACATGATGAATGGTGGCCGACTCCCACCGAGTTGCAACTGGCGCCTCAATGCGGAACCAGCTGTCTCTGCTACATTTGCGGCTGGAACCATCCAGGAGTGTTCCGCAGGCAATAGGATCGGATCACCAGACAGGTCGTTGAAGGCCGCAGTTGCTGGCTCTTCCTGCACTGTCAAATGGTACTTATATGCTTCGGCGCCTCGTGCAAATGTCGCCTTTCGGTCAGGGTGAAGATGATGTCTCCAGAAGGTCTCGACTGAGACGCAGCGAGCGTAGTCAACTTCAGGTGCAACAAGAGGAAGGTCTGGTAGCTCAGACCTTCGTAGTTGTTCAAGTCGCAGGAGCGCGAGATGCGGCTGCGTCGTCGTTAGCCGCATGAGAGCGCCAGCTTCTCGGCGAACACGGCGAGGCAGCCCCGCGTCATCGGCGAAGATGCGAACCAGCGTGCGAGCTTGAGTCTCAACATCTGGGGCATCCTGCATGGCGTCAGCGTGGGATGGCGAAGCTACCAGCGGGCGGATGGGTCGAGGGCTAGCACCTCCACCATCTCGGCGTGCAGGCTCGCGAAGTGGGGCGACCGCACGCCGGCTCGGCCGCCGGCTGTCGTGTCGGAACCAGTCAAGGCGGAACCGGGTGACATCGGGCCAGTCGCATCGGAACCGGCTGCTGGGCGCCCGGCACGCGTCGGCCACGACGGCCGGCAGCCGGTCGGAGCGAGGGCTTCGTCGACCGTTGCCTGCCAGTGGGCTCGCTGGTCGCCCGGCGAGCGTGCCATGACTCCCGCAGCAACGAGGCGCTGCGCCGAACAGCCGGGCGGGAGGTCGAACAGCTCGCAGGCCATCGGCGCAAGCTCTTCGAACAGCGGCAGCAGCCGTGACCGACCCGCATCCGTCCTCAGCAGCCGAGACACCAGCCCTGACGCATGGCGCACATGCGACCGCTCCTCGGCCAGCGCCCGGCGCGCTACCGCACCCAGAGCCTCCCACGACGAATCCGCCAAGGCCGACCAGCGCACGGTCTCGGCGGTGTCGTACAGACAGTGCCGCACCAGCGTCTCGCCCCAGTCGCGACACGGCAGCTCTGCGATGTGCGCGCTGCGATACTCCTGCGGCTGACGCCCGTAGGCCAGCCGCTCGACGTCGTCGCCGAGCAGTCCGTACAGCGCACGGGCATGGCCGAGCTCGTCTTGGCTGATCGAGGTCAGCGCCAAGTCTTCCTCGAGGAACGGGCCCACCGCAATCCACCACGCCAAGTTCTGACCGATGCACAGTTCGTCGTCGGCGAACGCCAGCACGAACTCACGCCGCCCGTCGTCCGCGCCGGAGTGGGGCGTGGTGGTCATGTAGCGGGGTTCACGAGGCCGATGAAGCGTCGGCCCGGCGCAGATCCTTCAGCAACGCACCGTCGTTGTGACGGTGCGCACGGTCCGCCATCTCGAGCTCGACAGGGTCGCCAACCAGCAGGTCGTCCCGGGCCACCACCCACATCTGATCCCCCTCGGAACGGCGCGCGTAGCAGTCCCGGGCGAAGCTGAGCGCCAGATCGTCGTCGGGGGCTTCGAGGGCGCCAACATGGATGAACGGGTCCTTGCCGGCGCGCTTGAGGAACACCTCATAGGTCTTCATCTGCGCGACACGCTCGCCGGTCCAGCACTCCGGCCGACCACCTCGACCGGGTTGCGGCAGCTCGGACACCAGTACACGCTGCGGCACGGCGTCGGACCGAAGTCCGAGCGATGCTCCAGCCCGGCGCTGTTGCAGACAGGGCACACAGCATCCGGCTGGGCATTGTCCGGCTGAGCATCGTCTGGCTGGGCATCGTCTGGCTGGGCATCGTCCGGTTGGGCGCCATCTGACCGGACGCTTTGCGGCCGGGCACGGCGGACAGCAACTGAGTACTCCCGAGCCATGAACTCCACTGCAGCTGGGGCGATGCGATCCGGAGTCCACACCGGGTCGGCGACGAATACCACTTCCACCGACACCTCGCTGGCGCCGCACGCCGAACGAGCCGCATCGGTCACGTCGCGGGCGATCACGTCCAAGGCCGGACAGCCCAACATGGTGGGCACCAGCTCGACGCGCACCGAGCGTCCATCGTCGCCGGCGCAGACCCGTTCGAGGATCCCCAGATCTGCAATGGTGATCTCGGGATACTCGGGATCGCACACCGACGACACCGCACCGACGACCGCCGCCTCTACGGCGGGAGCGTTACGCGGCCGACCCTTCATGCCGGCACGGCGGCAGCCTCGTCCAGCGCTGAACGCACCCATGCCGCGCCGTGTCGTGCCGTGCGTGCATCGCGCAAGCGCCGGGCACTGTCAGGGCCACGACCCGAGATCGCCGCCTTCAGCGCATCCCAGTCGATCTCGCCGCTCGTCCAGCGACCAGTCTCCGGGTCCTGGCGCAGGTCCGGGTCGGGAATGGTGAACCCGGCCGCCAGCAGCTGCGGCACCATCTTGTTCACGAAACGATCCCGCAGCACCTCGTTGCGCTCGGACTTGATGTGCCAGCGCAGCAGCACGTCGTCGGGCGCCGAATCCGGACCGAACAGCTGCACAGAGGGCCACCACCACCGGTCGAGGCTGGTCTGCATCATCTCGTGCTGTTGCGGCGTGCCCTTGGCCATCTTGAGCAGCAGCTCTTCGCCGTTGCGCATGTGGAAGCCCTCCTCGGCGATGATCCGCCGCAGGATGCGCTTGTAGGGCCCATAGCTGCAGTTCTTGAACACAGCCTGCTGGCTGGCCAGCGCCGCCGCATCGACCAAGTAGGCGATAGCGATCTGATCGCCCCACGAATGCGCCCGGTAGTGGAACACGTTGTGAAACGTGGTGCGTCCCGCCAGCAGGTCGTCGGTCATCTCGTCGCGGGTCTTCACGCCCATGTCCGCCGCCACCATGTACAGCAGGTGCGCGTGCCCGATCTCGTCTTGGGTCTTGGCCAGCGCAGTGAGCTTGTTCGCCAGCCCTGGCGCCTTGGCGATCCAGTCCCGCTCAGTCAGCCCGCCCATGTACTCGCTGTTGGCATGCAGCTCAATGAACCGGAACACGGCCTGGCGATACGGGTCCGGCATGGCGTCGTGAGGCTCCACCAAGCCGCCGGCATCCAAGAAGGCCTCGAAATGCTCCATCGAGTCCCAGCTGCGCATGCCCGCATGCTACGACAGCGCCTTGCAGGCCGAAGACCCTGGCCGATGCCGTGCGGACCATGCCGACGATGCCGCTCAGAGGTCTGCAATCGCTCGGCCGACCAGCGCGAACAATGGTGCTTTCGTGGCCTCCAGCGCCTCTGAGACCGCGTCGTGCGAAACTTCGCCGTCGAACATTCCGGCAGCCATGTTCGCTACCACGGCAATGCCGGCGTACGCAAGAGCCGCTTCGCGGGCCAGCGCGACTTCGGGACAGCCGGTCATCCCGACGACGCTGCCGCCCAGCTGCGCGTACATGCGAATCTCTGCGGGCGTCTCGAATCGCGGCCCGTCCGTGCAGACGTAGGTGGCTTGCGGTGCAATGTCGATGCCCTCGGCCCGCGCAGCGGCGGCCAGCACCGCCCGCACCGACGTGTCGTAGGGATTGGTCATGTCGGTGTGTACCACTTGGCCCGGCTGATCGAAGAATGTCCCTGCGCGGCCGCTCGTGAAGTCCAAGAAATCGTCGAGCAGCAGGAACGACCCGGTCCCCCGCTCGGGCACCATCGAGCCCACCACGCTGACCGCCACGATTGCGCTTGCGCCCAGCTCCCGGAAGGCGGCGATGTTGGCGCGATAGTTGATGGCCGACGGCGGAATCGAGTGGTCGCCGCCGTGCCTGGGCACGAACACGATCCGTCGCCCGTGCCAACGGCCGGTCATGGCGTGGGCTTGGCCCCAGTCCGTGCCCACGGCGAGGCGCTCAGCATCGACGAGGCCGGGAAGCTCGTAGAAGCCCGTCCCCGCGATGATCCCGACCGGTGGCCGCTCGGCTGCCGAAGCCGACTGGGCTGCCGAGGCCGACTGCACCGACTCGGCTGCCGAAGCCGATCGGCTGTGCTCGCTGGTATCGCTCATGTTCCCGACTCCTTGGCCAGTCGCTGTGCCCGACGCTGCACTTCGTAGCGAGCCCGTGACTCGTCGACGCTCAGGCACACCCTGCCGGCGACGACTCGCTCGCCCCCGACCCAGACGTCGCTGACGTGACGGCTGCCCCCGCACCACGCCAGATGCGCAATGAGCTCGGCAGGCGCGGTCACCGGCACGAACGCCACGTCGTCGATGTCCAGGCGGATCATGTCCGCCCAGCGTCCAGGCGCCAGCACGCCCGTGTGCAGGCCCAAGGCCTCAGCACCCTTGCGGGTCGCCATGGAGATCACCTGCTGCGCGCCCAGCAGCGTCGGGTCGAGCGAGGCGACCCTGGCCAGCAGCGCAGCAACCTTGACCTCCTCCCACAGGTCCAAGCTGTCGTTGGAGGCGGGTCCGTCGGTAGCGAGCGACACGGTGATGCCCCGCTCGATCATCTCCGGCACCCTTGCCACCCCCGAGCCGAGCTTCATGTTGCTGATCGGACAGTGGGCCACGGCAACGCCGGCTGCCGCGCAGAGGTCCATGTCGTCGTCGTCGAGCCAGACGCCGTGCGCTGCGAGCACGCGCCCCTCGAACACGCCGGCATCGGCCAGCAGGCGGGGCACGCTGGCGCCGCTGTGGGCCGCGGACAGCGCATCGCCCTCGGTCCGGGTCTCCGCGAGGTGAATGTGCAACAGCGCATCCCGCTCGCGTGCGGCCGCGGCGATCTCCGCGCACGCGTCGATGCCTAGGTCGTAAGCGGAGTGCGGCGCGAACCCGACGGTCGTGAGGCCTGACGGGTCGTGCTCGGCGTCGTACACCGCAGCAACGTCGTCCACACGACGCGAGACGCTGCCCGATGCGTCGGCATCCAGCGTCGCGATGACGCCCGGGCACATGACCAGCCGAATGCCCGCAGCCCGCGCGGCATCCATCACCGCGTGCTCGAACGCGTACATCTCGCAGCTGGTCGTGATTCCCGAGCGCAGCATCTCGACGGTGCCCAGCGTCATCCCCCACCACGCGTCGTCGGAGCGCAAGAGGCCCTCGCGGGGCCACATCACCTCGGTGAGCCAGTCCATCAGCGGCAGGCCGTCGCCCGCGCCGCGCACCAGCGTCATCGGCGTATGGGCATGCGTGTTGACCAGGCCGGGCATCAGCAAGCCGCCGAGGTCGACCACCGGCGCGTCGGTGGACGGTGCGTCGGCGGCCGGGCCGACCCAGGCGATGCGCCCGTGGGTGCTCACGTCCACCGCGCCGCGTTGGATCACGGAGAAGTCGTCGTCGCAGGTCAGCACGACCTCGGCGAGGTAGCGAATGTCGGTCGCGGCGGCAGATGCAAGTTCGGCAGCGTCACGCACCGCTCCATCTTCGCATCAGCAGGGCCTGCGACGACGCGGCGCGTGACACAATCTGCCCCCGTGACCCTGTTCTTGCAGCGGGTCTTCGACTCGATTGCCAACGGCTCGGCCTACGCAGCGTTGGCGCTGGCGATCTCGGTGGTGTTCGCATCCACCGGGGTGCTGAACCTCGCGCAAGGACAGCTGGCGATGCTGTCTGCGTACATCGCGGTGGTGTTCGCTGCCGGCGCGGACCCCGGCGTGGCCTTCTCGGGCTGGCTGACGCCGTTCGCGACGCCGTGGCCGATCTGGGCGGCAGTCGCCGGAGCGGTCGTGGTGTCGGCTGCGGCGGGCGCTTTGGCTGAGTACGCAGTCATCCGGCCCATGCGAGGTGATCCAGTACCGACCGTCGGAGCGACGCTGGGCCTGTACCTGCTCGTCGGCGTGTTCGTGGTCAAGCACTTCGGCGGCCGCATGCGGGTGTTGGGCTCGCCGTTCCCGCAGGACCGCACCGACCACTTCGACATCGGCGGTGCTCGGCTGTGGTTCGACACCGTCGGGCTGACGCTCACGCTGCTGGCAGCCATCGGCCTGCTCGCGTTGGTGCAGCGTTCGACCAAGATCGGCGTGGCGTTCCGGGCGGTCACCTCTCAGCGCGACAGCGCTGCACTGGTGGGGATCAGGGTCGAGCGGGTGGTGATGGGCGGCTGGGCCGCCGCGGCCGCCTTGGGCGGCTTGGCCGGCGGCCTCATCGCCGGCGAGCTGCATGTGCGGCCCGACATGATGGAACGCTTGCTGGTCTTCGGCCTCGCGGCCGCCACCCTCGGCGGTTTGCGCAGCCCAGCATTGGCTGTCGCCGGCGGCTACCTGTTCGCGCTCAGCGAGACGATGATGGCGGGCTACGTCGGCTTCATCGACTACCAGGTCACGCTGGTGTGGGCGCTCGGCGTGCTGATCGCGGTGCTGTCGGTGCGACCGGCGGGCCTCGTGCGGCGCAAGGCAGCCAGTGCCGGTCTCGGGCCGTGACCGACGCCGAACCCATGTCGCGGTCCGGGCCCGAGCCAAGCGTGTTCCGACCGGTGCTGCCAGATCCCGGCGCCCTGCTGCCGCCCGATCGCAGTGAGCAGCAGCCCGACGAGCAGCAGTCCGACGAGCAGCAGCCCGAACCCAGCGAACAGCAGCCTGCCGCGCCGCGGCGAGGTTCGAATGCTGCGTGGAGTTCGTGGACGTCGCGAACCTCTTGGACCTCGTTGGCGACGATGGCCTCCGTCGTCGTGACCGCGACATTGGCTGTCGTCGTGCCGTTGCGAGCCACGTCGACGTTCGTTACCCAGTTCACGCGACTGGCAGCGTTCTGCCTCGTCTTCGCGGGGCTCTGGCTGCTGACGCATCGCATGGGACTGCTCTCGGTCGGCCACGGAGCACTGACAGGCGTAGGGGCCTACGCAGCGCTGCACGCCGTCAACGACTACAGCGTGCCGCTGCTGGCGATGCCGCTGGCCGGGATTGCGGCGGGCTGCGCTGTGGGTCTGCTGCTCGGCATTCCGGCGCTGCGGCTGCCCAAGGCGTTCCTGGCACTGCTGACGTTGTCTGCAGCGGTCGCATTCCCGATCGTGCTGCGTCAGCTGGACGGCCCGCTGCCGGTGCTGCTCGACGGGGAGTTCATCGCGCCGGCTTGGACCGGCATCGCAGCCAACGACGAGCACATCTGGGAGTTCTGGGTCGTGGCGGCCTGGGTCGCCGTGGCATTCTGGCTGCTGCGTGGCGTGCTGGGCGGCCCGATCGGACGGGCGCTGGTGGCCACCCGCGACGAGCCGACCGCAGCGGCAGCGTTCGGAGTGCCGGTGTACCGGCTGCGCTTGGCCGGGGTGAGCCTCAGCGGCGGTCTGGCCGGCCTTGCGGGGGCGCTCATGCTGGTGCCGGTGAACTTCAACGACCAGTCGCTGTATCCCGAGGAGCTGTCGATCAAGCTGTTCGCACTCACCGTCGCCTTCGGCAGCACCGCCATCGGCGGCGGTCGGCTCATCATGACGCTGCCGGCGGCGACCGTGCTAGTGCTGCTGCCCGTCTGGCTCGCCGATCGGCCTGGCTGGGTCACCCAGGGCGGCTGGATCGGTCTCGTGAAGTCCGAGTTCTTCTTGTATGCAGTGCTGTTGCTGGCCGCTGCCTACGCGCGCAGCCGTCGGGTGCAGGCAGCCCGGAGCTTCAGCGCATGACTGCTGCGCAACGGTGGGACGCACGGTGGGAGGCGCAGTATGCGGATCGGCACGAGCCAGGGCCGCCCAGCGAGTTCGTCACCGGCTGGGCCGAACTGCTGGCGGGCTGCCCTACTGCGCTGGACCTTGCAGGCGGCGCCGGCGGCACAGCGCTCTGGCTGGCGGCACAAGGCATCGAGACCACCCTCGTCGACGTCTCCCAGCGGGCCTTGGACATCGCTCGCAACGCCGCAAGCGAACGCGGCCTGCAACTGCGCACCGTGCAAGCCGATCTGGAGGCCGAGCCGCCGCCGACGGCTGCTGAACTCGGCAGCGCCACCCGATGGCACGCAGTTGTGTGCAGCAATTTCCTGCATCGGCCGCTGCTCGGCGCGCTGTCCGGACTGCTCGTGCCCGACGGCCTCGCACTGGTGCAGATCGCCACAGTGGACAACCTGCTGTACAACGCTCGCCCTGGGCGTGCTTACCTGGTGGAGCGCGGCGAGCTGCCCGAACTGTGCGTCGGACTGCGCACTGTCAGCTTCGAGGAACGCTGGTTCGGCCACCGCCACGAAGCACGGCTGGTCGCTCGCCGGACCGCATGACGCTTCAGCAGGTGAGTCGCCAGCAGGTGAGTCTTCGGCAGGTCAGCCCCCAGCAGCCTGTCAGCCCTCGCCGGCGGTTCAGCTGAGCAGCCAGTCAGCCGGTGTTGCGGGTGTGCCGGCGTACAGGCGGCTCTGGAACCGTCGCATGCCCGACAGCCACCGGTCGATGTCGGAGGCTTTGCGCTCGCGGTAGGTCTGCACCTGCGGATGTGGCAGCACCAAGAAGCGCTCGGCCGCCATCGCCTCGATGACGGTGTCTGCCAGCTGTTCTGGCTGCAGAACGCCGTCGGCCGCGGCCACGCCGGTGGTGCCGCGCTCTTGGCCGGGGTCGCCGGTGCGGTCTGGGCTGTTGGCCAGGATGTTGGTCTCTACCGCCTGCGGGCACAGCATCGACACCACGATGCCTTGGTCGCCGTAGGTGATCGACAAGAATTCGCCCAGCGCGACGGCTGCGGCTTTGGTGACCGTGTACTGCAACGAGCCGATCTGCGTCAGCAAGGCCGCCGCCGAGGCAGTGTTCAGCAGGTAGCCGCCGCCGCGCTCGACCATGACGGGCACTGCCGCGCGGGCCGCATACACGTGCGAGAGCACATGTACCTCCCACATGCGCTGGATCTCCTCGTTGGACACCTCCAGCCCGCCTTCGGTCACGTAGCCGGCGTTGGACACGAACACGTCGAGCGCGCCATGGGCCGCCACCGTGTCGGCCACGACCTGCTTGACGGCCTGCTCGTCGGTGACGTCGAGTCCGACCGCGGCGCCGCCGACCCGATCCGCCACCGCCTGCGCTCCGGCTTCGTCGCGGTCGACGACCACCAGCGCTTTGGCGCCTTCGGCCGCAAAACGCTCGACGAGCGCCTCGCCGATCCCGCTCGCTCCGCCGGTGACAACGGCCACTTTCCCTGCAAGTTCCATGGCCGCGCAGCGTAGTAGCGCACACGTGAGACATCCCGAGACACATGGAGTCTTGACGCAGGCGTGCCGCAGCGCCGCTCGCCGCGCGGTTTCAGGTTGGCGCAGTCATGCTCACGCAGCCGACAGACTCGCTCAGACAGACTCACACGACGGCAGGAGGGTCCATGACAGCACCGCTGGACGATGTGAAGGTGATCGAGGTGGACAGCTGGATGGCCACACCGTCAGCAGGGGCGATCCTGGCCGATCTCGGCGCGGACGTCGTCAAGGTGGAACCGCTCGACGGCGACCCCGCCCGCGGCTTCAGCCGCCCGGCCAAGCTGCCGCCCGAGATCAAGGACTACGACTTCCAGTTCGACGTGGACAACCGAGGCAAGCGCTCGATTGCCGTGGACTTGGCGTCGCCGCAAGGCCAGGCCGTGGTTCACCGGCTGGTGGCGGACGCAGACGTGTTCATGTGCAACCTGCTCGTCCACCGCCAGCAACGCTTCGGGCTGGACCCGGCCACGGTGACGGCGGCCAACCCGCGCATCGTGCATGCCACGCTGACCGGCTACGGCACCACCGGGCCGCAGGCGTGGCGCCCCGGCTACGACGTGACGGCGTTCTTCGGCCGCTCGGGCATCTACGACGCGATGCGGGAAGGACCCGACGGCGCAGTGCCGATGGCACGTCCGGCCCAGGGCGACCACACCACCGGCCTGGCGCTGGTGGGCGCCGTGCTCGCTGCACTTCGCCTGGCCGAGCGAACCGGCAGCGCACAGGTGGTCGAGACGTCGCTGTATGAGACGGCGGTGTGGACACAGGCGGCCGACTACGCCATCACCGCGATGGATCGGGCGCCGCTGCGCCAGCGGGCGCGGGAGAACATGATCATTCCGACGGCGAATCGCTACCGCTGCGGGGACGGCAAGTGGGTGGTGCTCAACATGCCCCAGGAGAGCGCGTGGCCGCTGCTGTGCCGTGTCATCGAGCGGCTCGACTGGCTCGAAGACGAGCGCTTTGCGGACATCCGCGGCAGGTTCGCCAACATGCCCGAGATCGTCGCCGGCATCGACGAGGCTCTGGCCCATCGCACCCGCGACGAGTGGGGCGAGATCTTTGACGCCGAGGGCATCATCTGGGGGCCAGTGCTGGGCCTGCACGAGGTGGTCGAGGATTCGCAGGCCGAGGCGCTGGGGATGTTCCCCGCGCTCGACAGCCCCGACATCGGCGCCTATCGCAGCGTCGGCATTCCGATGAGGTTCGCGACCGCCGATGTCGGGCCGCGAGGCCCGTCGCCGAAGCTGGGCCAGCACAGCCGTGACGTGCTGGCTGCCGCCGGCATGTCCGAAGCCGAGATCGACGCTCTCTTCGCCGCTGGCACCATCGGCTGACGCTTGAGGCCCCTTGCGGGTCGACGCCCAGCTACTGGTCGCTGTCGACGCGGAGGCCCATGCTGCAGACGATCGCGGGCTCCGGGTCGGCGCCGTGCGGGATGGCGGGAACACACAGCCGCTCGCTGTCGTGCAGGTCCACGAGGAGCGCTGCGAGATCCTCGTCGTTGCGCTCCCGCAAGGCACGGGCGAGCAGCTGGGTGGCTGACTCGGTCAGCGGGCGCGCATTGAGCGTGTCCAGCGCAGACTCCACGCCGGCTTGAGTCGCCCAGATCGTGCCCGCGAAGCTGTTCGCCCCGCCGTTGTGGAAGCGTTTCCACACCTTGCCGCGCACGCCTTGCAGTGCGCCGCTGGCGTGGCCGGTCGGCGTGCGCAGCGTGCTCGCTACCGCATGGGCAACCAGCTCGTGGTGGCCGTCGAGCCGGGGCGCCGACGGCGTGTGGGGCGCCGCCTCGGCCAGTCGCAGTGCTTCCTGAGGGGTGATGCGCCGCCCGGTCCCGTCTGCATCCACGAACGCGAACGCGTCGGCGCCGGTGTGCGTCTGCGTGTGGACGACAACTCCGGACCCGGCGTCTTGCGGTCTGCCGCCGATGTTGGGCAGCGCGTCTTGCGGCCCGTCGCCACCGCCGGTGCCGTCGGCTGCAGTCCGCCGCTTGGTCGCGTAGACCACGTTCGGCAGCGCCGCGACCCGCGCTGCGGTGACGTCGTCGGCTTCGAGCGCGTGACGCCAGATCTCGTACGCCATCGAGACCGGGTCCACATCGTCTGGGCCGTCCTCGTCGCCGCTGCCGGCGTGCGACGATTCGTCGAACACGCCGGCAATCGCCTGAAGCTCAGAGGGGTCTCCGAAGAACGCCTCGTCCGAGCCGAGGAGTTGCGCGTTCTCGCCCAGACGGCGCAGCACGCGGCTGCGCAGCTCGATCTCGGCCTCCACCGACGCGTCCGGCATCAGCGACACCACATGCACCTGCTCGGATCGCTGGCCGATGCGGTCCACACGACCGGCGCGCTGCACCAGCTTCACGATCGCCCACGGCAGGTCGTAGTTCACCACCACGTGAGCGTCTTGGAGGTTCTGCCCCTCTGACAACACGTCTGTCGATACCAGCACACGCAGTTCGTCGGCAATCGCGTCCTTCTCGCCGTGCATCTCATTCGACATCGGCGAAAATCGCTGTGCTACCGCCATGGGGCTCTCGGTATCGCCCGTGACGAGGCCGACATCGCTGATGCCCCTGTGCTCCAGCTCGTTGGCCACATACCGGGCAGTGTCGGCAGCTTCGGTGAAGACGAGCACCTTGGCGGCGGGATGCTGTTTGGTCAACACGTCCATCAGCGCGGCGATCTTGCCGTCACGTTCGGCCTGCCAGTCTCCGAAGCGATCCAGCAAGCCACCGATGGCGTCAGCGTCCGCACGCAGGTCGTCGGCGAGGTCGGCGCCGAACATGTGCGACGGCGCCCAGCGAATCGTGCCCGGGCGCTTGATGCTCAGCCGCTCGTAGGCGTCTGCGGCCGAGTCGGAGGCCGCCTCGAAGAGCACCGCTCCGTCGCCTCCGTCAGCCTCGTCGGCGTCCTCGGGGTCTTGATCCGTTTCGGCCGCCCAGAGCGAGTTGTCCACCGAACCGATGGGCACCTCCAAGCCGTTCTCCAGCGCGTGGAGCGTCAGCAGATTGCGCAGCCGGTGACGTCGCAGCGTCGCCACGAAAGCCGGACCCGACGACGAGAGCCGCTTGAACATCGTGATCCGCGTGAAGCCCGACAGGTTGCCCCGGTACGAGTTCTGCAAGTCCTCCACGAGCTTGCGTTCGGCATCGTCGGCCGGCGCGAAGGTCTCATCGATGTAGTAGCCGAGCTGGTAGCGCGGCAGCCGCAGGTCGCGGATGGTGTCGAGCGTGTCGTCCGATGTCATCTCATACGAAGGATCGTCTTCAGTGAGCATCCAGTCCACCGGTGCGGGTTTCCGCTCGGGGAAGTAGAACGGCTCACCCGAGCCGAATGTCAGGTAGCGGCGGCCGTGCTCGTCGGTACGTGCGTAGTGGTCTTCCACGAAGCGGCGCGTACGGCGCACCATGTACTGCGACATGAGCCCCTGCCAGTCCTCCAAACACTCTGACTGCTTGAAGGCGGCGAGCGAGGAGGTCTTGCCGTCGCACTGGTAGGTGAAGTCAACCTCGCCGACGTCTTCGATAGCACGCTCGGGTCGCACGCCTAAGTCGGCGTCAGGTCGAAGGAACAGGGCCAGCTGAGCGGCGAGATCGCCGAGCTGCTTGTTGTAGGGCGTGGCGCTCAGCAGCAACACTCGAGAATCGTTGTCGCTAATGTAGTCTTTGACGGCTCGGTAGTCACGGCGCTTGTCGCTTCTCAGGTTGTGTGCTTCGTCCACGATCACCAACCGATGTCTTCGTATCTCGGGCAAGACCTTGTGTACCATCGACAGCGACTCGACCTTGCCACGCACCTCGTAACGGTGCAGATACGACTCCCACATATCGGTCAGGTTCTTGGGGCAGATGACCAACGTCTCGAAGCCCTGCTCTTCTTGCAGGAGCCGTGCAACGGCCGTTGCAGCGATGGTCTTGCCGAGGCCCACCACGTCGGCAATCATGGCACCGCCTTTCTGCATCACGATCCGCGCCGCGATCTTGACCGCTGCTGCCTGGAATTCCAGCAGTTGGTTGCGCATCGATGCCGGCAGGCCGTACTCGACCAACCCTTCGCGTGCTTCTCGTGAGAGGTGGTACGCCATCTTCAGGTAGACCAAGTACGGATCGAGCGGCTGCTCTGAGACCCACGATTCCTTCAGCACTTCGATGAGTTCTGGCACCGCGTCGACGCTGAAGGGATCATTCCAGCGATCCTCAAACCATCTTGCGAGCTTCTGCGTGGCGTCGCCTTCGACGACGTCCACATTCAGCTCACCCTGTTCGCGCAAGCCCGCCGTCGTCAGGTTCGACGAGCCGACGTAGGCAACACGCGGAGCCGCGGTGTCCTCGCGGTGGCAGAGATACAGCTTGGCGTGCAGCCGATGGGCCAAGTGCAGCTTCACGTGAACGGTGCCGGACTCGATCTGGTGCAGCAGCTTGCGCAAGGCCCGTTCGTCCTCGGCCGTCGGGGCGCCCACCTGCAGCTGCAGCCGGTAGTCCTCATTCGCATCCTGCTCCATCCGCGCCGCGGTGGCGTTGTCCACGGGCGGTATCGGGCTGCGGCGAGCCAGACGACGCATCTCTTCCACGGGGGACTCGTGCATTCCCACGAGCAGTCGAGCCTTCGGTTGGCCGTCGCGTTCGGGCAACGCATCGACCGCTGCCGCCAACAGCCCCCAGCCGCGCAGGTTGAAGTAGCCGATGGCTGCGTCCAGCTGGTACGAGGACGCGAGCGAGTCAAGCAGCTCGTCCTCTGCGCGGACCTCGATGTTGTCGACAATTTTCGGCATTGCCCCTACTCCTTGCTGCCGAAGATGGAACGGTCCCGAACATTGCCGGCAACCTCGTACGCGTCCTCGACACCCCAGAGTTGGGCGAGAATCAGATCAGCCTCGTCGGTGATGTGCTGGCAAGCGCGCGTGTCGTAGCGGCCAACCCAAATCCTTCTGTAGAGCGTCCAACGAAGATGCTGCAGCAGCTCTTCATTGTATTGCGTTGCCATACCGAGTAGACTCTCGAGTTTAACGTCACACGGGGCACGGTCGCCCACTGTCGATCTACCGCAAATGCGTTTCACGTCACACGGGAACGCCAAGAGCGTGCCCCGTGTGACGTGAAACTCGTCCGAGAATATCCGCCACCAAAGATAGCCCCAACGACCAGCAAGCGCGAGCATTGCAACATCTCGTTCGTCCTGATGAGCAAAATGGCAGCTACCTGGACTTTGCGTGGCCGGTGCCGCGCCCATCGGAGGCGGGTCTATTGAGATCCCGAGCTGATACAGCGCAACCTTCTTGTAAACGAATGAAGGATCTGGACAACTTGTCGCCGAACTTGCAAGCGGCAGATTATATTCTAACATCTTGGCGAACGCACTGACGAGGACTGGTGAGTCCACAAAAGGCCACATTGCATTACTACCTAATCGGAGCAAGTGCTTATGTGGCCGCGTGTATTCTATACAATCGAAGAGTGAAGGCCGAAAATCTGAAGTCCAACGCCTGCATTGCGAGGAATAGAGCGCTCGACTCGAATCACCTGCGCCAACTACGATCGAATTGCGAACGGCCGCGGAACCGCTGAACAGTTCGCTAGGCGCTCGGGCGTATGACGACACCCAGACAGTCGACAACTGTGATGTCAGGTGTTCTCGTAGCCCGAGAAATCGCTTGCTGAAACATAATGAGTGCATGACGATCATCGAGATTCGTCCGCTCCGGCGAAGCAGTTTGGAGGCGCGTTCAACACACGGCGCATACAGATCAGGACAACTCTCCGTGGAGTAGCCGGTCAGTTCCCGTGCATAGCGCGGCACTCTGGACTTGCTCATGTAGGGCGGGTTCCCGATGATCACATCGAAGCCGCCACGCTGCCAGATGTTAGGAAAGCTCGTGAACCAATGAAAGGGCTTATGCTGTAGCTTCCAGTCCTCGAAGCTGAGCGCTGGCGTAGCGGCCCGGAGTGCGTACAGCAGCTCATCGGCACGTTGTTGTGCCGCATCAAGTTCTGCCCTCAGACGTTGCTTGTGGCTAGTGTGATCGAGCGTGCCGGTGTCTTGTGATTGGGCCTGTGCAAACTGCCGCCAAGCAATCGTAGCACGGTTCGTCAGTGTCGCAAGCTCCTCGAATATGCCGCCGAAGTCAAGCTGTCCCGAGTTCAGACGAGTCTCCGCGTCGGCCTTGTCTGCGATGCCGATGAGCAGGTTGCCCACGCGGATGTTGAAGTCGAGATCGGGCAACGGTTCGAGGCTGGCTCGATCCTCAATCTTCGCCGCGAGCTTCAGGAAGAGCCGCAGCTTGGCGATCTCGACCGCCTCGTCCATGATGTCCAGCCCGTACAGATTGTTCAGGCACAGCGTCTTGAGGACCCAGTAGTTCCTGCTGTGATGCTGCTGGGCTTGCGCGAGGCAATGTGCCGATTCGCTCCCCTCGTGCTTCCGGTGCAGCTCCTCGGCACGTTCGAGGACCGCCAAGTACAGCGGCTCAAGCACTTCGAGCGCTGCGAACAAGAATGCACCCGAGCCCACGGTCGGGTCGCAGACCGTCAACGAGCGAAGCACCTCGAAGGCGGCATCGCATTCGTCGGGTGTCGAGAGCAGACTGAGGTAGTCTGCCAGCAGCCCCCGAAGGTCTAGGTTCTCGGTGACGGCATCATTGATGTCCCAGACGCGACCCGGGTCCGAGAGCAGCGCGCGTAGCTGCGCGCAGCGCCCGCGTCGGTGGACGACATCGCACCACCGCTCGCCGGGCAGCGCCAGCCCCTCTGGAGGCGTGTCTTCGCTGCGACCCCCCCCCCCCCCCCCGCGTCATTTCGTTATCCACACCGTGCAGGATGCTGTCGTGGATGTAGGCATCGCCAGACGTGGCCAGCAGGATCGACGGGTCGTCCAATCCCACCTCGGCGAATCGGTCGGCCAGCGCCGGCAATATCGTGACTGATGCCATGTAGCCGGTCACATCAGGTTTGGTGTAGTACGCACCGTTCTTCTTCTGGCCCGCTTCAGTGTAGTTGATGTACTGCTCGAAGATATACCCGAGAATGTCGGGGTTGATCTCGTTGTCTTTGCCGTCGTCGGCACCTGTCGGCCGCTCATCCAAATGCCAGCGCCAGCTGTCGAAGAAATCGAACAGCCGCTCGAACACGTCGTCACGGATGTCGATCTGGTGCATCTTCTCCAGACGATGACGCTCGAAGATGCTGCCGTTGACATACGGCACCTCTCCGATGAGATCCGCTGCTGTGCCACCGGCGTAGTCTGTGCCGGCACTGCCGAGACCGTCGCGAAACAGCGGCAGCAGAAATTCGCGGTAGTACGCGTAGAACTGGTCCGCGCCGAAGCGTGCCCGAACCTGCTTGAGCTTGGTTCGCAGATAGTGCTGATCCCCATCCAGGAACTGCTTCTGCTGGATGAAGTAGATGAACATGAGGCGGTTCAGCAGCACCGACACGTACCAGCGACGGTTGTCGTCGTCCGGTATGCCCTCGACGCTGTCGACGAAATCGCTGTGATGCTTCCGAAACTCGCCGTAGAACGATTTGGTGATCTTGTCCGCATTGAACGACCGTCGGATGCGCGCCAGCACGGACGTGGCGGTGAGCGTGCGTTCCTCGTCGAGTCGGAAGCTGGCTTGGCTCAGCCGCTGCAGCAGCGCTTGTGTCGGTGCCCCGGCGCGGTGCCGGTAGTCCACCAGCCGGTGCCCGACGCCGCTGGGCCGCTGCTCCGGCCAGAGCCACAGGTGCTCGTCAGGCGAGGCGAACACGACGAGCTGGTCACGGCTGAGCTTCTTGAGGCGCTGCACCACGCGGCGCTGTTCCTGACGCTCCGGCACCCCCGCCGGACACTGCGCCAACCACGCAGTCACGCCCCGCTTGTCGGCCACGGCCCTCGGGCGCAGCGCGCTGTCTTCCACCGGCACCGGCTCGTTCGACCCGGGATGATCCCAGCCCATGCGGCGAAACAGCTCCTCGAAGTGCTCCTGCCGCACGACTTCCCGCCGCAACAGCTCGGCCAGTTGCTGCTCCCTCATCGCTGCGCTCTCATTGACTGGCGCCTCCCTCGCTGCCCTGCCTCTGCCGCAGCGAACTTACGCGGCGCTGGCCGCTCGCTGCTCACTTCCGCCGACTGTGCCAAGCGGGTGTGACAGGCCCCGTGGCAGGGCTGCCGCAGCGTGTCGCCCGGCTTGGGCACAGATCGTTCGGCCAACGGCGAAGCTCAAATCTTCGTGTCACACCCCCTGCGTACCTTGGACACCATGGAACGCACCGACCCGGCGACCCCGACCCCGACGAACGCACTGCCAAGCAGCGACGGTCTCGGCGCGCTGAACGCAGCAGACGGTCACGGCGTGCCCGCGGGCCCCGCTGGGATCCGGCGAGCCCCAGATGCAGGCGAGGGTGGCTGCGGCGCGCTTGCGGGCGCGACGCGCGCAAGCCAACGTCGTGAAGTCCGTGACGCTGCGGACGCCGCGACGGTCGACAGCGTGCGCCTCGACAGCGTGCGCGCAGCAGGGACGACAGCGTGCGTGTAGCGGGGGACGCCGACGGTGTGCATGTCGCTCCGGCCGACGTCTCCTTGCTGGGTGACCACGAACTGCGGTCACGCTTGGTCGAGCTCGGGCGTGCCAAGTCTCGGCTCACGGCGATGGAGGCAGATGCTCTACGCGAGATCGCTCGCCGCAGCGGAACGGCCCAAGCGGAGCACGCTGCGGTGAACGACCTGTCGGTGCCCGGACGCGCCGCGCGAAGCAACGTGAAGGCCGCCGTGGCGCTGGGCGGACTGGACGAGACCCGCCGCGCGTTGGCATCGGGGTCCCTTCCAGCAGGGCACGCCGAGCTGATCGCACGGGCAGCGAGCGAGGCCGCTGTCGACGACGAGTTCCTGGCCGAACGCGCACAGCGCGAGGGATATGACGAGTTCCGTCGCACGCTCGCATCTCATGTCGCAGATCGTTCGGGCGACGACGGCGCTTCGCTGCTCGAACGCCAGCGGCGTCAGCGCTGCGCTCGGGTGTTCACCAGTCGTGTCAACGGCATGACCGTCGTCAACGGCCAGTTCGACCCGATCACCGGCGCCCGGATCCGAGCAGCCGTCGACGCCGCCCAACGGCAGATCTTTCGCGAAGAGAACCCTGGCTCTCGGTCTTCGACTACGCAGCGCACCGCGGATGCGATCGCCAAGCTGCTCACCGAACCAGATGCGCAACGGACCGTCGGCACTTCGCTAGTGCTCGTGGCCGACTTCGACGCAGTCAACCAACGACTCGCGAATTCGCGCCTCGCCGACGGCACCCCGGTACCAATCGGTGAGATCGCGAAAGTTGCGGTGGACGCGGGTGTGTTGCCCGCCGTCTTTGACTCCGCCACCGGAGACCTGCGAATGGGCCGACGCCAGCGGGCGGCGACGGCCTTGCAGCGGTGGGCGCTGGCGGTGCGCGACCGAGGCTGCATCGGCTGCGGCGCCCCACCGGAGCGCTGCCGCGCTCATCACATCGTCGAATGGCAGCACGGCGGCGCCACCGACCTCGACAACCTCGTGTCGGTATGCCACCACTGCCACCACCACAAGATTCACCGGGACGGCTTCACCGTCGAACGCGACCTCGCCACCGGTCGCTACAAGCTTCAGCCACCCGCATCCAAGACCTCCAGCGCCCCGCCCGCCGACTCACGCCACTACCAGCCCCAACAAACCGGCTCCGCAGGCACAGCACCTGCCAGACATACGGCGCCTGCCGGACGCGCAGATGCGCCCGCAGGCGACGCCGGGGTCGGCCGCAACACTGCCGAGCGAGCGCCGCCCCAATGAACGCCCCGGTGCCCGCCCGGATGGTCAAGCCAAGGCCGAGCCCCGGCCGAGCACGCATTCGTCCAAGCATTCGTCTCTGGGCTCGACTCGCGAGCCGACCTTCAGCAGACCACTACCGGCCACGGGCGTCCGGCCGCTGGCTCTTGCGATGCTGTCTCTCCACGGCGTGCTGCCGCTCCGCCGCGTCCGCAGTGTCGACCCCAAGCGTCGCCTCACCGCAAGGAGCACGCATAACGTCAGGCAATGGCCGAGCAGGGATACTCGTTGGCGGACCGCGGTGAGCGCACGCGGGTGAATGTCGGCGGGCGCTCGCTGCGGCCGTGCGGCACCTGGGCAGCATTCCAGCGCCACCAATCGCGGGACGAAGCGCTCTGCGAGGCGTGCGCTGAAGCAGCACGGCGCTGGCCGCTGTACAAGAGAGCACGCGACCGCTACCGCCGCGCTCGCAAGGCAGGCACCGACCCACGCGAGCTGGAGCGCTTGGCCGAGGAGATGCTGCGGCTGGAGATCGAGTACCGGTCGCTTGAACGAGTCAGCGACACGCCGCAGCCGCCCGGCAGACGGTGGACCGTCTATCGCTTCGACTTCGAGAACGGCCAGCAGTACGTCGGCATCACGCAGCGATCGGCGTGGGCTCGCGAAGCCGAGCACATCTCCGGCGACAAACGCCTGAGGGGTGGCTCAGCCAGCATCAGCGCACTCGTAGCGCGAGGAGTCCGATATGAACACGTCATCGTTGCCACGGACCTGACCGAGGGCGAGGCGTACGAACTCGAAAGCAGACTCATCGCCGAACTCGACCGTCCGCTGAATGTGAAGGGCGTGATCCGCTAGCGGCCTCAACCGGCAGCCACAGAACTGGCAGCCACGACAGCAGCACGGCTCGCGCCTGCGCCGCTTCCAGGCGGAGCCTGAGCAAGGCCTCCGCCGCCCACCATCCCAACGCCCGACACCCACGCCCCACATCGATGCCCCCAACATCCATGCCCACGCCGCCGACATCAGCACCAGCAGTCGACGCTTGAACACACGCAAGCAACACGACAGACAACACCCGCACTTGCGTCAGTTGCACATGCACACCTGCGGGATTGGCTAGAGTTCAACGATTGTTCAGGTACTGCAAGTCCTGCTGGCGGCCGTCGGCCGAAACGAGGGGTGTGTTCGAAATGAATCGTACAAGAGTTCGGCCTGTGTTGATCCGCCGGGTCGCAGCCGCCACAGCGGCAGCGGCGCTGGCGGCTGTGGTGGGCTTCGTGCCATCAGCATCCGCCGCGGAATCGGCGGATGCCTACATCACCGGCGGCGAGACTTGGTTCGAGTCCGACTGCAAGGGCAATGCGCCGGTGGTGGTCGGCTCCGACGCAACGGCGCAGTCCGATCTCTACAGCGCTGTGACGCTGGCGGCGGGCATCGACAGCGACTGTGTAGTGCTGGCGGGGGCGCGCGACAGCGACATGGCCGCCGAACAGCGAAAGCGGCTCGACGCGTCCGAGACGGGCGGCTACGTAGTCGGCGGCGTCGAAGCAGTCCCGGCCGCAAAGATCAGCGGACGCAACCTGGTGCGCCTTGCCGGCAAAGACCGCTGGCACACGGCACTGCTGGTGGGCGCCGCTATTGCGGGCCGTGACGTCACCGGCGCAGCGGCAGCACCGCCGGCGCCGGACGCAGCGGGGTCGAAGGCAGCCGCAGCGGGAGCGGCCGGTGCGTACATCGCGGGCGGCGAGGGCTGGTTCGGATCAGACTGCGACGGCGATACGCCGATCGTGGTCGGTTCCGATGCAGATGCACAGTCAGATCTGTACAGCGCTGTCACCTTGGCCGGCCTCATCCGCAGCGACTGCGTGATCCTCGCGGGTGCGCGCGGTGGCGAGATGGCTGCCGAACAACGAAAGCGGCTCGACGCTGCCGCCGCGGGCGGCTACGTGGTCGGCGGCGTCGACGCAGTCCCGGCCGCAAAGACCGCCGGGCGTGACGTGATCCGTTTCGACGGCAAAGACCGGTGGGCAACTGCGCAGTTGATTGCAGCGCACGCCAGCGGCTACACGGCCATCGCCGCGGGTGCCAACCACACCTGCGCCATACGGACCGACCGCGGCGTGACGTGCTGGGGCGACAACCAGCACCAGCAGAACGACGCGCCGGACGGCACCTACGCCTCCATCGCAGCGGGCGACGGCCATACGTGCGCCATCAGGACCAACGGCACCATTGCCTGCTGGGGCAACGGGACCACACTGCGAGGCCTCAGCGGCACCTACACCGCCATCGCAGCCGGCGCCAACCACACCTGCGCCATAGCAACCAACGGCACCATCAGCTGCTGGGGCAACCACACCGAGCTGGAAGACGTCAGCGGTACCTTCACCGCCATCGCAGCCGGCGCCAACCACACCTGCGCCATAGCAACCAACGGCACCATCAGCTGCTGGGGCAACAACCAGCACAAACAAGCCAACGCACCCAGCGGCACCTTCACCGCCATCGCAGCCGGCGCCAACCACACCTGCGCCATAGCAACCAACGGCACCATCAGCTGCTGGGGCAACAACCAGCACAAACAAGCCAACGCACCCAGCGGCACCTTCACCGCCATCGCAGCCGGCGCCAACCACACCTGCGCCATAGCAACCAACGGCACCATCAGCTGCTGGGGCAACCACACCGAGCTGGAAGACGTCAGCGGTACCTTCACGGCCATCGCAGCCGGCGCCAACCACACCTGCGCCATCAAGTCCGACCGCGGCGTGACGTGCTGGGGCGACAACGCACACGGACAGACCAACGCGCCCTGACCTCGAAGCGCCGGTCGCCGGCATCACGGCGCTTGGCATCACCGCAATCCGCCTCGCGGCGGTGCCCCGCCCCGTCGAGGCATCGCCGCAGGGCAAGACAGCAAGAGGCACGCCGGTGCGACATGTGTTGATCGTGGCCAATCAGACGCTCATCGGCAGCCACCTGCACGAGCGGGTCGAGCACATCTTGGCGGCGGATCCCGAGACCCGATTCCACATCGTGGTGCCCGCCGCGGGTGCCAACGGCCCTGACCCCGCACGAGCGCTCGCCGGCGCACGCCGCCGTCTCAGCCAAGGATTCGAGGCACTTGACGACATCGGTGCCCGCGTCACCGGCGAGATCGGCCCCGCGCACCCGATCGTGGCGGTCAACTTGGCGATCGACCGGCTGCGTCCGGACCTCATTATCTTGAGCACGCTTCCGGCCGGCGCCAGCAGGTGGCTGCATCTCGACTTGCCGCACAGGCTTCAGCGGCGGTTCGGCGTGCCCGTCGAGCACATCTCCGCAGAGACGCAGACCGTCGAACGTCGAGGCACCTTCGAGCCGCCGGTGCTCCACGCTCCCGATGACACGGTTCACGTGCTGCTCGCCGAGGAGAATCAGCACGACATCGACGTGATCGCATTAGCGCTGGCCGAGGCGGGCACGCGCAACCAGCTTCGCGTGGCCCACGACGGTGCAAGTGCGCTGTCGTTCATGCGCTCGGTGGGGCCGTCGGAGGTCGACCTCGTCCTGTTCGACCTCAAGCTGCCGGTGGTCAGCGGGTTCGACCTGCTCGCCGAAGTCCGCAGCGACGACGAGTTCGACGAGGTGATGATGGTAGCGCTGACAACCGACGAGACTGCCGACGACCGCTCCCGCGCCTACGACCTCGGTGCCGACGCGTTCGTGACGAAGCCGCCTGACTACAGCCAGATGGCCCACGTCATCGACGACCTGCTGGCCGAAGTGGCCGGGTAGCCGGGTCGTCGGCGGGCAGCACGGGGAGAGGGAGCCACGTGAGCGACACCGCGGCCACCGCCCCCCGGGTGCCGGATAGCGAGATCCCTCAAACGACGATCAAGGTGGCAATGGAGACGTCCTGGTGGGCGCGGCTTCACCCCATCGGATGGCTGGCGGGATCGGTGATCGTGATCGCCGTCGTCGTCAGACTGCTGGCCACCACCGAGTACTGGATCGGCAATCTGGCCTGGTGGAACTGGCTGGTGCTCGCGGGCGCGCTCGCGATGGGCTTCTGGCACGACGGGCTCGACCGGGTGCGCAGGAGCCTCGAGTCCATCGCTACCGTCAGCAGGACCATTGCGTGGATCCTGGCTTGGGTCGTCTTCTTGCTGCAGCTGTTCAACGTCATCACCCGCTACAGCAACGACCTGGTGGAAGCCGACATCCTCTTCGGCGAGACGGCCAGCTTGGCTTGGCAGTCGTTCGGGTTGATGTTCCTGCTCGCCGTCAACTTCGGCGTGCGCGACGGTGTGAATCCGCGCATCGACTTCTGGTGGGCGAACTTCAGCGACAAGCGCAAGGCCTGGCTGGACTTCGTCATCCATGCTGGGTTGCTGCTGCCGTTCATCGTCATGGCCGTCCGCATCCTCAAGAGCTACGCCGCCACCTCGCTGGGTCGAAGGCACAACGGCGAATGGCCGAGCGGCTGGCGCGTCTGGGAGAGCTGGGAGCAAGCCGTCGATGCCGGCGGCTTGCCCGTGGGCCCGATCAAGGTGATGATCCTGGTGGCGTTCGTGCTGTTCGGCCTGCAGATCATCGCCGAGCTGATCAAGACAGGATTCGTGATAATCGGCGACAACAAGCGGGGCAACATCGTGGAACTCGACTCACCCCTGCGCGTCGAGTAGCCGCGCTGTGAGTCATCTGCTGGCGATCTTCGGCATGGACACGGGCGTCTTCTTGGCCCTGACGATGTTCATCGTGTTCATGGCCATGATCCTCACCGGCTACAACGTGGCCTTCTCCTTCGCGGCGACGGCCTTGGCATTCGCGTTCATCGGCGATCTCACCGGCTCGTTCAACGCAGCCACGCTCAACACCTTGCCCGCACGCTGGTTCGGCGCCATCAGCGACCCAGTGCTGCTGGCGGTGCCGCTGTTCGTGCTGATGGGCGCCATCCTGGAGCGGTCCGGCATGGCAGAGCGGCTGCTCAATGCCGTCGGCATGCTCATGGGCGCTCTGCGCGGTGGCGTCGCTGCGGCAGTAGTGCTGGTAGGCACGCTGCTGGCGGCCGCCACCGGCGTGGTGGCCGCAACCGTCATCGTGATGGGGCTGCTCTCGCTGCCGGCGATGGTGCGCCTCGGCTACGACAACAAGCTGTCCACCGGCGCCATCGTGGCGTCGGGCACCCTCGCCCAGCTCTTGCCGCCGAGCATCGTGCTGATTCTGCTGGCGCAGCAGATGGGAGTGGGCATCTTGGGCCTGTTCGCCGGAGCGCTGCTGCCCGGTCTGCTGCTGAGCGGACTCTACGTGGCCTATGTGCTGATCGTGTCGTGGTGGAAGCCGGCGCTGGGTCCGGCCATGCCGGTCGCCGAGCGCAAGCTGGACGGCAACCCCTCGATGCAGACCAAAGCGCTGATCGCAACGCTGCTGGGATTCATGGTCGGCTGCGTCATGCTGCTGGCAAGCCTGCGGACTGCGGTCGTCGCCGCGGTGCTGGTGTTCGCCGCGAGCTTGGCGATCATGTCGGTCACCAAGATGCTGGCCTGCGAAGTGCTCATCGCCATCGTGCCGATCGTGGTGCTGATCCTGGGCGTGCTGGTGTCGATCTTCCAAGGCATCGCCACACCCTCGGAATCGGGCGCTGTGGGGGTGTTCGGGGCGCTGGCGCTCACCGGCTTGAACTGGCTGTTCGACCGCCTGCTGTTGCGCGAAGGCGCGGCGCACATCACGCCGCAGTGGCGGCTCAACCGGTCAGCAGTGGTGCAGGCGGGGAAGTCGACTGCCAGCGTGGTGGTGCTGGTGATGACGCTGCTGTTCAGCTCCACCTTCTTCAGCGCGATGTTCTTTCAGCTCGGCGGCTCCGATCAGACCTCGGCTTGGCTGACCGCGATCGGCGGCGGCAAGTGGGGCTTCGTCATCATCGCCATGGTGGCCGTGTTCCTGCTGGGCATCAACTTGGAGTTCCTGGAGATCACCTTCATCGTGGTGCCGATCTTCGTGCCGGCGATGGAGGTACTCGGCTTCACTCCCGACGAGAAGGTCTGGTTCGCAGTGCTCATGGCCGTCAACTTGAACATGGCCTTCATCTCGCCGCCGGTGGGCTTCTCGCTCTTCTACCTCCAAAGCGTGGCGCCGCCCACGGTGCGCACCGCGGACATCCACAAGGGCGCACTCCCGTTCATGGCACTGCAGTCCGTCGCGCTCGTCGTTCTCGGAGCGTTCCCCGGCATCACCTACACCTCGCTGAGTCTGTTCAGTTGAGCCGGTGCAGCTGAGCCTGTGCAACTGACTGCTGTCAGCAAGCTTGTTCAGCACAGTGCCGGTCGAGCTGCCGGTCAGGGTCTAGCCGCCGGTCAGGCAAGCGGTGCTGTGGCCTCGGCTCGCACGGGGTTGCCGATGTGCAATGGCCAAAGTGCGACAGCCGATGTGGTAGCGTGCCGGAGTCAAGCATGCGCAGTAGGCGCTTCGGAGGAGAGGTAACCGCAGATGACCATAGACAACGGCGCTGGTTCGGCGACCGAGGTTGACGCCAACCCGGACGGGGACGCCTCGGGCAACGGCATCAACCGAAGGTCGTTTCTCAAGGCAGGTCTCGGCGTTGCCGGTTTCGCCGCTGCGACGACGTTGCTGAATGCGTGCAGCTCCGACGCGGACGACAACGGCGCTGCCGCGACCACGTCCTCGGAAGGTCCCGCCGGCACCGACGCTCCCACCACCTCAGTGGCCTTGACCCAAGGCGGACCCGAGATCGAGTGGGAGATGGCGACCAGCTGGCCTGCGGCATTGGTGACGCTGTTCGGCTCGGCTCAGCACTTTGCGGAGCAGGTGAGCCTGCTCACCGGCGGCAAGTTCAAGATCAACCCCCGTCCGGCCGGCGAGATCGTGGGAGGGCTCGAAGTGCTGCCCACCGTTCGCGATCTCGGCGTGCAGTCGGGCCATACGGCGTCCTACTACTACGTGGGCCTCAGCCCGGTGCAGCAGTTCGGCACCGCGGTCCCCTTCGGTCTGACACAGCGTCAGCAGAACGCTTGGCTCTACCAAGGCGGCGGCTTGGAGACGCTCAACGAGTTCTATGCCGAAGAGCACGGCATCATCGCCTTCCCAGCCGGGGGCACCGGTTGCCAGATGGGCGGCTGGTTCACCAAGGAACTCAACTCCGTCAATGACCTGCAGGGCCTGAAGATGCGCATCCCAGGTCTGGCGGGCCGCGTGCTGGAGAAGCTCGGCGGCGAGCAGGTCACCTTGCCTGGCGGGGAGATTCTCCCGGCGATCCAGCAAGGAGCAATCGACGGGGCCGAGTTCGTCGGCCCGACCGACGACCTCATCTTGGGCTTGGACCAGTTCGACGGCCCCCTGTACTACTACCACCCTGGCTGGTGGGAGCCCGGAACGGCCGTGGAAGTCCAGTTCCCGCTGTCGCTGTGGAACGACCTGCCTTCGGAGTACCAAGCGGCGATCGAGATCGCCGCTGCTGCGACGAACATCAACACCATCGCAGACTACGACGTACGCAACCAGGCCGACCTGCAGCGCATCAAGCAGTTCGCCAGCATCCGGCAGTTCCCGGACGACATGATGGCCGCGTTCAAGGAAGAGACCGAGAACGTCCTCGACGAGGTGGCCGCAGGTGACCCTCTGTTCGCCGCCATCTTGGGTCCGTGGCGTGAGTTCCGTGACGGCATCTCAGAGTGGCACGGCTTGGCCGAGCGGTCGTACCTGACTCAACAGACACAGATGTAGCGGTCACAGCAGCGCGACAACGACGACACCGCCACGCTCGTCGGCTGCGCTGCTGTGCATCCGTTCAGATTCGGCGTCCAGTACGGCAAGCCGGAGAGTCCGCAAGCCTTGCGCGAGACGGCGCGCAAGGTCGAGGACTTGGGCTACTCGTCGCTGTTCTGCCACGATCACTTCTGGGACAGCTGGTCTGCCATCGTGCATCCGGCAATTGCCGCCGAGAACACCACCACGCTGCGGGTCGGCACGTTGGTGTATGCAGCCGACTACCGGCATCCGGCCGTGCTGGCGAAGGACTTCGCCACCCTCGACCTGATAGCTGAGGGACGCACCGAGTTCGGCATCGGTGCCGGCTGGCTGACCGAAGACTACCAGCAGGCCGGCATCCCGCTCGACCGGCCTGGGGTGCGCATCGACCGCATGATCGAAGCCTTGGAGGTCATCCAGGGCCTGTGGAGCGGCGAGCCGTTCCAGTACCACGGCGAGCACTACCGGATCGCCGGCATGGTTGGGCGCCCGCTGCCCTGCAGGCCAGGCGGGCCGCCGGTCATCATCGGCGGCGGCGGCCGGCGGGTGCTGACCGAGGCGGCCCGTCGTGCCGACATCATCAGCCTGAACCCGAATCTTCGGTCGGGCACCGTGGGCGCGGACGCTGCACGCAGCTCTGTGGCAGCGGAGTTCGCGCTGCGGCGGCAGTGGATCGCCGACGCCGCGGGCGACCGACTCGCCGACATCGAGATCCAGCTCAATACGTTCATGGCGCTCGTCACCGAGGATCCCGACAGCGTCTTCGCCCAGTTCGCTCCGGGCTTCGGCCTGACCGTGGAGGAGGCTCGGGAGGTGCCGTTGGTGCTGGCCGGCACGGTCGAGGGCATCTGCGAGCAGCTGCACCACCACCGCGAGACCTACGGCGCGAGCTACATCGTCATCCACGACCCTGAAGTCGAGGCGATGGCGCCGGTGGTCTCTCGGCTCGCCGGCACCTGAGCAGCGCGGCCGCAGCTTCCTACTCGGTGCCCCAGAGGACTCTGTCACACCGCTGACGTAGCTTCACCAGCGTGCCTGGACACTCCACAGGATTCACCGTTCGGCTCGTCGAATACGGGCAGCCGGCCTGCGACGAGCTTGCTGCTTGCGTGAACGCTGCCAAGGCGGACGACCCGTTCGCGCCGGTGACCGTGCTGGTACACAGCAACCACGAGGGCGTTGCGCTGCGCCGCGAGCTCACTCGGCTGCGAGCCGCGCTGCCTGCGCCTGCGAGGCCGCATCAGTCAGGGCTTTCGGAGTCACATCAAGAGGTACCTCAGACAACACGGCAGGGGACGCACTCGGCAGTTCGTCGCGGGCTCGTCGCCATCGAGTTCTGGACACTGCAGCGTCTGGCCGACGAGTTGGGGTCCGCGCAGCTGCGTGCGCAGGGGCGTCGGCCGATCAATGACCTCATCGTGGCTGCGGCAATTCGCCAAGAGCTCAAGGCAGCGCCGGGCATGTTCGTCGATGTCGCAGAGCACTCGGCCACTGAGGCATCGCTGCTGCGGGCGCTCGGCGAGGTGCGTTCGCTTCGCGCCGACCAGCGCCGTCAGCTCCAGCAGTCTGCTTCCGCCCGGGTGCGTGAGGTTGCCGGTTTCGTCCAAAGGGTCTCGCAGCGGTGGGAGGCGCAGCAGTACTACGACCTCGACGCACTGTTCGACCAGGTCGCCGAGCATGTGCGATCACTTGACGAAGCCGACACAGAGCAGCTGCGGCAACGCCTCGGACTCACGGTGCTGCACCTGCCTCGCGCCCTGCCGCCGAACCAAATGCGCTTGGCACAGGCGGTCGCCGGCGCTGTGGACATCGTGGTGCACTTGGGCGTCACCGGCAATGCAGAGGCAGATCGGCCGGCGCGCCGGCTCTACAACATGCTCGGCGCGGTTACCGCTCGCACCACCAGCCGCGCAGCGACGAGCGGGGACGCAGTGTGCGAAACGCCCGCAGAGCCGTTCGACGCCGGCGGCACCGGCGGTATCCACGAGGCAACCGCCGATCGCATCATCAGCGTCACCGATCCTGACGAGGAGGTGCGCACGGTCGTGCGTGCGGTGCTCGAGGATTTGAGCGACGGCACAGCAGCCGACGACATCGCCGTGTTGATGGCTGCAGACACCCCGTATGCGCGTGCCGTGGCCGAGCAACTCGACGCAGCGGGGGTTGCATGGAACGGCGATGCTGCGCAGTCGCTCGCCGAAAGCGTCGTCGGGCGCTTCGTCACCAACCTGATGCGGCTGGCCGTCGAACAACGACTGAGACGTGTCGACGTCATGACGATGCTGGCCGAGGCACCCTTGCGCAGGCCGTACCGGACTGCACACAGCACTGAGCAAAGCAGCACTGAGCAAACCGCGACGCAGGGCGCGGAGCACGCCGGCGAGCACGACACCTCGCGCGGCAACACGCAGAGCACACCGGGCCGTGGGCCGATTCCGGCGGCTGCGTGGGAGCGACTGGCGCGCGCCGCCAATGTCGTCGAGGATGCCGACTGGGTCGCCGCCGACAGCGCGAGCGCTCGGGCGGGCGACCCGAACACGCGATTCGGCCGCTTCATGCACATGCTGGATGCGCAGATCGCCGTCGCGGAGTCCGACCCGGAAGCCAGCGAAGCTCGGCTCGTCCGCTTGCGCGCCGACCGTGAGCGCTGTGCGGACTTGGCCGAGTTCGTCTTCGATTTGTCACAGCGCATCAGCGTGGCCGCATCGTTGCGCAGGTGGCGAGAACTCTCCGACTGGCTGCGCGAACAGATCGCCCGCTTCCTCGGCGGCACCACCGACGACGACTGGGTCCCGGTGTGGAACGTCGAGGGCGAAACTTCCCGTCGCGGCGCGAGCGACTGCGGCGTCGGCCTCCACTCCGCTGACGCGGGCCGGATCGCGGACACGCACGCGCTCTGGGAGGCCGAACGTGCCGCTGCCCAGCGAATCGACAGCATCGCTGAACGGCTTCGCACGCTCGACGCTGTTGAGCCCGTCGCCGATGCTTCGCTGCTCCTTGGCACGCTGCAGTCGCAGCTGGCCGCGCCGCACGGGCTGAGCGGGCGCGTCGGCACGGGAATCTTCGTAGGCAGAGTCGGAAGCCATGCTGCGGTCCCCCGGCGTCGGCTGTACCTGCTGGGCATGGCCGAGGGCACCTACCCCCTGCGGCAGTTGCCTGACAGCCTCATCGGCGATGCCGACCGGCATGCAGGCGCGCTGACCCGCCGCTCCGAGCGGACCGATGCGCAGCATCGTGACCTGCTGGCCGCGCTGGCGTGCTGCATCGGCCGGAGCACCGTCACCATTGCACGCGGCGACCTGCGACGCAACGCGGAGAACGTGCCCACTCGCTGGCTGTTGCCGACAGCCCAGCGGCTGGCCGCGGCGGCACCGTGCCCCAGCGACGACTTCTCCGGCGGCTATCTCGATGCCGACAATCTGACTGCGGCGGCGGCATCGGGATCCATCGACGGCTTGAGCGTCAGCCACTCGTACATGAGCGGGCTGGTGCAGGCTCGATTCCCGGCAACCCCAGCCGAGTACGACAGCCGGGAACTGCTGGCAGCAGCCGCGAACGGCGACCTCCACCGCCATCGGCTGTTCGCTGAGGCTGACACGCGCTCGAGCACTGGTGACAAGGCGTTCGCCCGTGGAGTTGCACTGTGGCGAGGGCGCCAGAGCCGTCGGTTCACTCGCTTCGACGGCAATCTGCGCGGCGTCTTCGACGAACAAGGCAAACAGGACGAACATGCGGGCTTCGACCGCGTACTGTCTGCGAGCCGCCTGGAGGCGTGGGCCACGTGTCCGCGAAAATTCCTGTTCTCGTACCTCCTCGGCATCGACGAAGTGGTCGAGCCGGAGTCGATCATTCGTCTCAGCCCCATCGACCGGGGCCGGCTCATCCACGAGTCGCTCGACGAACTGCTGCGCGAGCTGATCGACGCGGCTGTGACGCCCGAAGATCTGCCAGGACTCCGTCGCCGCTACAGCGAGTTCGACCGCGAACGTCTCATGGAGATCGGCGAGGCGAAGGCGGCAGAACTCGAAGCGATCGGCGCTACCGGTTTGGAGCTGCTGTGGAGCTTCGACCGCGAGACGCTGCTCGCCGACCTCATCGAAGTGCTCGATCGCGACGAGCACCGCAGCGACTCCGCGAATGCTGTCCATGCCGCAGCTCGCGGCAGCGTCATCGCATCCGAACACCGATTCGGACTCGGCCCCGCCGGCGCGGATCGGCCGCCAGGACCCAGCGCAGCACCCGAGGTGCGCTATGCGCTGGAGTCGGGACGCGTGCTGCGCTTCCGCGGCGCTATCGACCGGGTCGAACGCCTGGCCGGCACCAGCGCAGACTGCCGATCGGGCCGTCAGGCGGAAAAGGCCGGAACTCTGGTGGTGATCGACTACAAGTCCGGTTCCGAACGGCCCTACACGGACATTCGTATGCCCACCAAGCGTTCGACACGCCGAGACGACCCGACGCTGCGCGGCACCAGGCTGCAGCTCGGCGTGTACGCGTTGGCAGCCGCGCACCATTTCGCACCCGGCACTGCCGTGACCGAAGCGGTGCATCAGGCCGCCTATTGGTTCGTCTCCGGACGTGCCGACTGGGCGTGGGTGACCCGCCAGATGGACCAGCTCTACTTCGAGCGATTCAACGCCGTGCTGACGGCCATCGTCGATGGCATCGACGACGGCGTGTTCGTCGGTTACGTGCGCCAGGGCGACGACCGCGCCGGCTTCACGCCGTGCCCCTACTGCGATCCCGACGGCACCGGCACTGCGGAGGTCGCACGCCAATGGCAGCGCAAGCGGGACGACCGCGCGCTGGCCGGCTTCGCTCGCTTAGCGGAAGACTTGGACGTTGGTGACCCGCAGGGCGCGAGCCTCGGCGCTGCAGCGCATCGGCACGGCGACATGGCCAGCCACGGAGACGGCAGGTGATGCCGTCCGACCGACGCAGCCCGGCCGTGCTGCCCGACCCTGCTGCGCTGACCAGCAACGCTGCGCCGGCCGGCAATGCTGTGCTGCCAGACCAAGCCGAGCGTGACCTGATCGCCGCCGATGCCAACAGTTTGCTGTTCGTCGAAGCGGGCGCGGGCACCGGCAAGACGACCGCCCTCGTGGATCGGATCGTGTCCATGGTGACCGGCGCGGGCAGCTTCGAGCCGGTGCCGATGTCGGCCATCGCTGCGATCACGTTCACCGACAAAGCCGCCGCGGAACTTCGCAACCGCGTGCGCGCTGAGCTGAACAAAGCGCTGGGCACCGCGTCGCGCGACCAGCACGGACTGGTGCGCGCCGCATTGAGCGAACTGGACGGCGCGGCGGTGGGCACCCTGCACAGCTTCGCGCGCCGCATTCTGGCGGAGCACCCTGTCGAAGCGGGCCTTCCCCCGTCATTCGAGACGCTCGACGAGATCGCCTCCGAAGTGGCCTTCGACGAGCGGTGGGACCTGTTCTTCTGCGATCTGATGTCCGACGAATCGATGCGCTGGCCGGTGGGCATGCTCGACGCTGTCGGCATCGGGCCGGGGCATGTGCGCGATCTGGCCCGAGTGCTCAACGCCAACTCCGATCGGCTGGGCTGGCCCCCGCATGCGGCACGAGATACACCGCTCGAGGTTTCGCGCATCGAGAAGCTCGCGAGGCAACTCGCCGAACGCCGCAGCGAGTGCTTCAAGCCCGCCGGCTGCAAGCTGCACGCTTCGTTCGGTCCGATCAGCGCCTTGGTCCGGCACCTCGGAAACGCCCGCAATGACCGCGAGCGTCTGCGTGTGCTGACCCGGGCGAACATCCCCAAGGTGGCCAACAAGGGCAAGAAGGACGACTGGCCCGACGTCGCGGCCGTCCGCGACGGGTTCGCAGCGCTGGCCGAGGCAATCGACACCAGCGCGGGTGCGGCAGTGGCGGAAGCCCTGGCGCAGGTGGTCGAGCGACTGCGTGGCTTCACCGTCAACAGCGCCGAGCATCGACGGCGCATGGGCAGCCTGGAGTTTCACGACCTGCTCACCCAGGCGCGATGGCTGCTGCGCGACAGTCCGGCGGCGGGTGACGTTCGCGCTGCGTTGGCCGCCCAGTACCAGCGGCTGATGCTCGACGAGTTCCAGGACACCGACCCGATTCAGATCGAGCTGGCGCAGCTCATCGCCTTTCCCGACGGCATCAGCACGAACAGAACAAACACCGGGTCGGCCCGTCCGGAACGACTCTTCTTCGTCGGCGATCCGAAGCAGTCCATCTACCGCTTCCGCCGAGCCGACATCGCGCAGTATCAGGCGGCTCAGTCCACGTTCGGCGAACAGCTGGGGTCGGTGATCGCCTTGAGAACCAACTTCCGGACGCTGCCGGGCATCGTGGCCTGGGTCAACGAGGTCTTCGGCCGCCTCATCACCGAAGTTGCCGGTCTGCAACCCCCGTATCGCGCGTTGAGCGCCGGGCGCCGCCTGCCGGCAGCAGACCTAACTGCAGCAGATCTAGCTGCTGAGCCTCGGGTCGGCATCGTGGGACTGCTCCCCCACCCGCGCAAGATGCCGATCAGCGAGGTGCGCGAGGCGGAGAGTGCCGATGTGGCCCGCGTGATCCAGACGATCTTGAGCCAACCTTGGACGGTCATCGACCCCAGAACCAATCAGGCGCGGCCCGCGCGGGCGAACGACATCGCCGTGCTCATACCCAAACGGACGGGCCTGTCGCAGCTCGAAGACGCGCTGACCGACGCGGACATCTCGTTCCGTCTCGAAGCCGCCTCATTCGTGTGGCGCACCCAGATGGTGCGCGACCTGATGATGTGCCTGCGAGCGGTGTCGGACCCCACCGATGCCCTCGCCACAGCCAGCGCGTTGCGCACACCCGTCTATGGATGCGGCGACGACGACTTGTACCTGCACCGGCGGCACCACCACGGCTCATGGAACTGCACCGATCCGCGACTCAACGACGCGCAGCCCACGCCCGTGGTCGAAGCGCTTCGGCATCTGCTGTCGCTGCACCAGCGCAGCGCCGTGCTGGGGCCTGCTGCACTCCTCGATGCGCTGGTGCGGGAGCGTCGCCTCTACGAGCAGGTGGCCACCCGGGCCCGACCGCGTGATGGCTGGCGACAGATTCGCTACCTCATCGACCAAGCACGGGCCTGGTCGGACAGCCAGCACGGCGGCCTGCGCGGCTTCTTGGCGTGGGCCAGAGGGCAAGCCTCGGAGAACTCCCGCATCACCGAGTCGATCCTGCCCGAATCCGACGATGAGGCAGTACGCGTCATGACGATCCATGCCGCCAAGGGCCTCGAGTTCCCGATGGTCATCGTCGCAGGACTGCAGGACAAACCGCGCAAGCGAGCCGGCGTGCAGGCGATCTTCGCAAGCGAGGGCTCGCCGCCGGACATGTCGCCAGAGCTACGGCCGCCAGAGATGACGTCCCCAAAGACGCAGCCGCCGGAGATACGCCTGAGCGGCACGGTGAACTCGCTCGGCTTCGACAACCGCAACGACGAGGAACTCGAGGCGCTGCACTACGAGCGCTTGCGGCTGCTCTACGTGGCCTGCACGCGGGCACGCGACCACCTGATCGTGTCCGTACACCGCAAGGAGCCGCCGAAGAGCACTCGCGAATCGCACAACATGGAAAGCGGCGAGCTGCTGTTCGCCGCACTGGAAGCCGACGACGGCTCGGTCCCAGGCGATCTGCGGCAGGGCCGCACCTGGCAAGCGTTCGAGCATCTGGCCGGCAACCATCGTGCCGGCACCCAAGCCGACAGCCATGCAGGCATCACCGAGACCGGCACAAACGTCGGCGGCACCACAGACAGCCGTGCCCATGGCCGCGCAGGCAGCACCGAAGCCGATGCCGGCGCCCCAAGCGCCGATGACACTCCCGTGACCGGCGTTCTGACGCGGACTCCTGGATCGAGATTCGAGAACCGCGAGGAATGGCTGCGGTGCCATGCTGCGGCGGGCGGGGCGAGCAGAACCGTGTCGCATCTCAGCGCGTCTGGGCTCGCCAGGCATCACGCGACGACCGCCGCTGCAGATGCTGCTGGCGGCGCCGCTGCGAACACCGAGGCAGGCAACAGCGTCGGCCACGCAGACCACAGCCCAGACCGGGCGGGCCCCAGACATCTTGCGGCACCGGCTGGAGGAAGACCTAGCCCCGATCGCCCGGGCCTCGGCGGCGGGCTCGACGCAGCCGGCCTGTCCAAGGACGACGCCAGTGCCGGTGTGCATGCCGGTGCCCGCACCGCTGTCGGCGATGCGGGCGACACGTGCGGCTTCAGCGCCGACGGCGTGCCACCGGTGCGCCGAGGTCGCTACGGCACGGCGTTGGGGAGCGCGGTGCATGCAGTGCTGCAGAGCATCGACATCGCAGGCAGCTCGTCGCACCACACCGAGATGCTGCGGACGCTGGTGGACGTATGCGCACGCGACCACGGCGTGCCCAAGCAGGCAAGCGAGATCACCCGCCGGGTACGGGCTGCGCTCGGCAGCGAAACGTTGGCAGAAGCCGCACGCGGGCGCTACTGGCAGGAGGTCTTCGTCTCGGCGGCACTGCCGGACGGATTGGTGCTCGAAGGATTCATCGACCTGCTCTACGAGACGCCACAAGGCGGCTTGGTGGTGGTCGATTTCAAGACAGACGCGCTGGATGACCACCTCAGCGTCGAGCACAAGACCCGCTACTACCGGCTGCAGGGCGCAACGTACGCTTGGTGCGCACAACAGGCCACCGGTGCCGCAGTGGAACGGATCGTGTTCCAGTTCCTGTCTCCCGGAGGGCTGCGCGAAGGCGTGATCGAAGGCGACGATCTCGCGACTGCGCTGGACGAGGTGCCTACGAGCGCTCGCAGCGCTCGCAGCGCTGCTACTCGGCTCGTTCGAGGATGAACAGCTCCTCCGCGGGCTTGCCGATCACGACGGCGATGTGCTCGCCCGCCCTGCCGATCATCCCGTATACATGATCGAGTTCCTCATCGGAGACCGGACAGACCTCCCACGTCTGAATTCCACGTTGCAGCAGCACCATGCCGTCGCTCACATGGACCAACGTGACGGCACCCATGATCGTGACGTGATCCAGAACCAACGATGCGGTGTCCGACGCGGCACCATCGCCTGCGGCGCCTTCGGCTTCTGCGTCCTCGTCTGCTGCGTCCTCGTCTGCGATGTCGGGATCACTGACACTGGGATCCTCCGAACGGCTCGAGGCGAGCCGCGACGCGTCGAGTGGGAGCAGCGCCGTCGCGTGGATCATCCACTCAAGGCCGGCGCGCGCTGCAACGGCCGCACGCACATCGGCGTGGGCGACGGCCGGCCAACGCTCAGCGAAGCCCCCGTCCAACGGCGCTACCAGCCGGCTGGCTCGATGGATCTCGCGGACACGAGCCAAATCGCCGAGCAGTTGTGCCTGCTCGGCGCTCAGCGCGGTTTGGCCGGACTCTGCAGGTGACGGGCACTGGTCGTCCAGCCACAGACGCTCGATGCGCTCGATCACGATAGCGAAGTCCGCGACGCGGACGCGTGCGTCGAGCAATTCCCTGCCCACCGCCGACGGCGTGTCGTCATCGACGCGCAGGTAGCTCCAGCCCTCGCCCGTGTGGACTGCGATCACCTGTTCACGCTCGCATTCCAGCGATCGCGTCACTCCGAGAATCGCTCTGCGTCCGGGACGAGACACGTCCACGGCGACCACGTGCATGCGCCTTGCGTCGTCGGGAAGGCCGACGGGCTGCCAGTCGTCACCGTCGTGGGCGTACCAGCTAGCGCCGGCTCGGGCGACTGCGCTCGTTCCGCTGAACGAATAGCGCACATCCGGTCCCGCGACCCCTGCCAGCGGCCTCACCACCGCGGCAAACTCGACTGGCACCGATCCGCCGCTGGAACTCAGCTGCCCAGTCAGAGTTTCTGGTCCGTCACCGCCCGCCGCATCGCCGGATGCCCCCGCGTCGCCTGCAATCCGGCCTTCGGGCTCAGCGACGTCAGACTCATCAGACTCCGCGGCCCCGCCCGCGGGCGACGCGGCGTCGTACGTCGGCGATTCGTCAACAGCGCTGTCGCTCGTCGTCTGCTCAGCGTCGGGCGCAGGCTGGTCGCCGGTGACAGCGTCGGCACTGCGCACAGCGCCTCGTTCATCGCTGCGCTGGATGGAGTCTGCCGCCGCAGCTGTGACCACCTCTGCCTCAGCGACCGCGCCGATCTCGTCGTCGCCGTCCATCGCAGCGGTGAACTCTCCGAACTGGGCACCGCGCAACGACGCGAATCCGATTGCTGCCACCGCCGCCAGCGCGAGCGCACCCATACCGCCGCGCACGGCGATGCGGCGGCGCTGCAGCCGCGCCGCCCGTGCTTGGACATCGGCCAGCGAACCCGAGCCCACGCCCATCGATGATCCGGCACTGCGCAGTCCGTGCCGGAGCCGATCCTCAACGGTCACCGCATGTCCTGTTCTCTTGGTGCTGCATCTCGCGTTGCTGCATCAGCCGTTGACGCCGCATCTGGGCCTGCCTCGTCGGGTGCGGCGGGTGGCGCTACGGGAATGCGCCACTGCGCTTCGTCTAGTGCCGCATCCGGTGCTGCTGCAGCGGGTGCGGCTTCCTCAGGCGCTGTCTCGAGCGCACGGCGCAGCTGTGTCAGGCCCCGACTGAGGCGGCTCTTGACAGTGCCCGAGGAGATGCCCAGCGCCTCAGCGGTCGCAGCTACCGACCAGTCGAGGTAGAAGCGAGCCACGATCACCGCTCGGTGCGCATCGCTGAGAGACGCCAAGGCCCGCTCCAGATCCACATCTGGTGCTCGGTCCTCGGCGGCGTGCGGTTGTGCCATGAGCGCTCGCCGCTCACGTTCCCGGCGGACCCGTCTCAGCCACGACCTCGCCCAGTTCAATCCGACTCGGAAGATCCAGCCCTGCGGATTCGCATACGTGCTGACCTGCCGCCATCGCTGGCACGCTCGCGCGAATGCCTCGTCCGCAGCGTCGGCACCGAGAGCTGCGTCACGCAGCGCAAGCCCCAACGCACGCGCCAACTCGTTGCGGTGAGCCCCATAGAAGTCCTCGAACCGGATTGCCACTGCGTCGACCGCGACAACATCGTTCTCCGGTATCCCGTCAACGGCGTTCACGGCCCATCCTGAGCGAAGCGGTCCTGAGACCGCGACACCAGCCGCGCGCACCATCGCCGCGCCGTCGCGCCACTCTCGGTGTATCGATGCGACGTACATGCCGGTCATGCCAGGTCCCCACGAAGACTGCCTTCCCTTCAGACTCCCGCCGGACGGCTTCGGTTCCATGAAGATCGCCGCGCTTCGGCAAAGGTCTACGGCCTCCGCTGTGCTCACGCGTCCGATTCGGCCAGCGGGTCTGCTTCCCGCAGACGTCTCGCCACTTCGCCGGCAGCGAGTATCGCCTCGTCGGGGTCCGCTGCGCACGGGGTCATGTTCACGTGCCGGCAGCCGGCCTCGAGGTACGGCATGAAGAAGTCCACGACATCGTCTACGGTGCCGCACGGCGTGTACTTCTCGAACGCTGCGAACGGCACTCGGTAGAAGCGTTCGAGTTCGGGTCCGACGCAGGCCGATGCGCTTTGTCGGCTCTCGCCGATGCCCACCCACAGCTGCAGGCCATGGTCGGCAGCGGCAAAGGCACGAGCCGGCCCGGCCCGCTCAGCGTGCGCACGCCGGGCTGGTGCAGCCGCAGCTGGTGCGCGCTCGGTTTGAGCAGTCTCGGCGAAGAGGCTGAGCGCTGCTCGATAGCGCTCGGCTGAGCACCACGTCCCCAGCCATCCGTCGGCGAAGCGGCCCGCGCGACGAACAGCGGCGTCAGATCGCCCGCCGACGTAGACCCCGATGGGCGGATCGGGCGTCGGCGTGATGCGGGCGTCGCTCAGCGAGAAGAACTCACCGCGGTGATCTACGGCTTCACCGGCCAGCAGTCGCAGGACAATCCCGAGCGACTCGTCGGCACGGCGGCCACGGGTACGCGGATCGACGCCGCACAGCTCGACTTCGTGGCGGTCGTCGCCGCCGATGCCGACACCGAAGCTGATGCGCCCGGGCGCCATCTCGGCCAGGTTGGCCAGCTGCCGCGCGACGGGCACCGGGTGCCGCAGCGGCAGCAGGTACACGCCGAGGTACACGCCCAGATCCGGATGGAGGTTGGCCAGCGCCGCGGCGGTGACCATGCCGTCGTTGCCGTGACCGGTGCGGAAGCTGACGTGGTCCGCGAAGAACACGTGGTCGAAGCCGGCCTCGGCGACCAGCTCGATGCGGCGCCTGCGCTCCGCCCAGGGCCGCGACCAGAGATTGATGTCGGGCGTGACGCCGACGCGCATCGGCGGCGCCGTGAGCGGTCTAGCAGTCGGCGCCGCGTTCGGCTCAGAGGTCGCCTCGGTGGCCGGCGCCGGGACCGGCGCCGTTGCGCTCACGCTGTGCGGCTCGGGGTGCTGGTAGTCATGTCGCCAGTCTCGCTGCCGACAGGCTCGATACCCGCCATTGCAGCGGCAGCAGTTCCCGTGCCCGCAGTTCCGGCATCAGCGGTTCCCGTGCCGGCAGTTGCGGCGGCGGCAGGCTCGGCACCGCTGCTGTGGCGCTGTGGCGGCACTGGGGGCCGAGCGAGCACGAAGAAGGTCATCCCTACCGCCGTCATGGCCGACAGCACGACGAACGCCAGTGTGTAGCTGCCGGTCACGTCTGCCATCCAACCCGCCCACAGCGGCCCGAGCACGGTGCCGATCAGCACGATGGAGGAGCTGATGCCCATGATCGTGGCGAACGAGGAGGCGCCGAAGTAGTCCGCCCGCAGCGCCTGCATGAGCGGGCCGCGTGCGCCCCAGGCCAGACCGTGCAGCACGACGAACAGCGCAACGACCCAGAAGCGGCCGGACCACGCCAGCAACAAGAGCGCCACAGCGTGACCGCACATGGCCACCGAGGCGATGAGCCGCTTGTTGACCCTGTCGCCGAGATAGCCGCCGAGCGCCATGCCGGCGACCTGCACCAGCGGGAGCGCAGCGGCCACAAAGCTGGCCTGCTGCAGCGAGTAGCCCCGCTCGGAGGTCAAGAAGAGCTGCAGGTGCGCCATCACGACGCCCACCACGAACAACGCGCTCATGTGTCCCAGCGAGATCATCCAAAAAGCGCGGGTGCGCATGGCCTCGGTCGCGGTGAAGTGGGTGTCGCTGAGCCCTTCGGCTCGCACGGTCTTGCCCTTGGCGACGACGCTGGCGCCTCCGTCGACCTGCTGGCCGAAGTCGGCTGGACGGCCTTCGAGGTACTTCGCGAGCCACCACGCTACGGCTGCACCCCCGACGCCGGTCACAGCGGCGGTGGCGCGCCAGCCGAATCGTGTGAAGCACAGCACGACGAGCGGCAGGCACAGGCCGCCGACGCCGAGACCCATGCCGCCGACCGACAGCGCTCGGGCGCGCAGCGCCTCGAACCAGCGCACGATCGAGACCGTCACCGTGACGAAGCCGCAGAAGCTGGTGCCCACGGCGATGCACAGGAACGCCAGATAGAAGTGCCACAGCGTCTGCAGCATGCTGAAGCCCACGAAGCCGGTAGCCATGAACATCGCGCCGACCCGAGCGATGACGCGGGGGCCGAAGCGGTCGAGCAGCCAGCCTTGCACGGGGCCGAGCAACGCCGTCTCGGCGCGGTTCATGGCGAACGCACCAGACAGTGCGGTCTTGCTCCAGCCGTACTCCTTCTCCAGCTCGACCAAGTACGAGCCCATCGCATGCATGACCAGCGCGGACTGCAGGCCCTGCATCACTGCCCCGGCGCCCACCACCTTCCAGCCGCGGAAGGCGGTGCTGCGTTTCGGCATCGGTACATCCTGCCCGATCCGGCCTCCTGCGTGTCGGCCCACCGGTCAGCACTAGTCTCTGGGATGCTGGTGGCCTGCGGGATGCTGCTGGTACCCGGCTCGGGCGCTGTCGGCGCCTGCTGCCCGCAACGTCGGGGAGACTCGATCATGGCCACGCTCATCAAGGGAGGCACGGTGGTCGGCCCGACCGGAGCGGATCCGGCCGAGGTGCTGATCGACGGCGAGCAGATTGTGGCCGTTCTGCAGCCGAGCAGCGACATCGCGATCACCGTCGAGCAGGGCGCCGAAGTCGTGGATGCAACCGGGCGCCTGGTGGTGCCCGGCGGCGTGGACGTGCACACCCACATGGAGCTGCCCTTCGGCGGCACGTTCGCCTCCGACACCTTCGAGACAGGTACGCGGGCGGCCGCTTGGGGCGGCACCACCACCATCGTCGATTTCGCCGTGCAGCGGCGCGGCGAGAACGTTCGGCGCTGCCTGGACGAGTGGATGGCCAAGGCCGAAGGCAACTGCGCCGTCGACTACGGCTTCCACATGATCATCGGCGGTGTCGACGACGACTCGCTCGCCGAGATGGATCTGCTGGTGGACGAGGGCATCACGAGCTTCAAGCTGTTCATGGCCTATCCGGGAGTCTTCTTCGCCGACGACGGCCAGATCCTCAGAGCGATGCAGCGCGCCGCCGGCAACGGCGGGCTGATCATGATGCACGCCGAGAACGGCTTGGCCATCGACGTGCTGGCGGCCCAAGCATTCGACCGAGGCGAGCGCGCCCCGGTCAACCACGGCTACGTGCGCCGCACCGAACTCGAGTCCGAGGCCACCCACCGGGCGATCCAGCTGGCCAAGGTGGGTGCGGCGCCGCTGTACATCGTGCATCTCTCGGCTTCGGAAGCACTGGAGCAGGTGGCGCTGGCACGCGACACCGGCATGAACGTGTTCGCAGAGACCTGCCCGCAGTACTTGCACCTGAGTCTGGAGGAGCATCTCGATCGGCCGGGCTTCGAGGGTGCTGCCTACGTGTGCTCGACGCCGCTCCGCTCCCGCGCCGAGGGCCACCAGGACGCGTTGTGGCGGGGACTGCGCACCAACGATCTGGCGGTGGTGTCCACTGACCACTGCCCGTTCTGCATGAAGGAGCAAAAGGAGCTGGGGCTGGGCGACTTCCGGGCGATCCCCAACGGCATCGGCGGCGTCGAGCACCGCATGGACTTGATCTTCCAAGGCGTGGTCTGCGGCGAGATCGATCTTTCCCGATGGGTGGAGCTCTGCGCTACCACGCCGGCACGGATGATGGGCCTGTATCCGCGCAAGGGGATCATCGCCGCCGGCTCAGACGCCGACATCGTGATCTATCACCCCGAGCGGCGGTGGGTCATCAGCGCGGACAACCACCACATGAACATCGATCACTCCGCCTACGAGGGGGTCGAGGTGACCGGATGTGTCGAGACCGTGTTCTTGCGCGGGCGCCGAATCGTCGACAACGGCAAGTATCTGGGCGGCGCCGGCGATGGCCGCTACTTGACGCGAGGACTGTGCCAGTACCTGCGGTAGAGCTGGGCCAGTACCTGCGGTAGAGCTGGGCCAGCACCAGCGGTACAGCTGGCTTCGGCGGCAACGGTGCCGTTTCGGAGAACTGCGGAGGATCATGGCCATGGAGTTCGGTGTAGTGCTGCAGACCGATCCGCCTGCGTGGCGGGTGGTGGATCTGGCCCGTCGGGCCGAGTCGCTCGGGTTCAGCTACGGGTGGACCTTCGACAGCCACCTGCTGTGGCAGGAGCCGTACGTGATCTACAGCCAGATGCTGTCAGCCACGAACCGCATGATCGTCGGCCCGATGGTCACCAATCCGGGCACCAGAGACTGGACGGTGACTGCGTCGCTGTTCGCCACGCTCAATGACATGTTCGGCAACCGGACGGTGTGCGGCATCGGCCGGGGCGACTCGGCCATGCGGGTGCTGGGCCGTCACCCGGCCAGCCTCGTCACGCTGGCGGAGTCGATGAAGGTCATCAAGGGCTTGGCCGAGGGCCGCCAAGTGGACCACAACGGCACCCGCCAGCAGTTGCCGTGGTGTTCGGACGGCCGGCTCGACATCTGGATGGCTGCCTACGGCCCGCGGGCGTTGCAGCTGTGCGGCCGGCAGGCCGACGGCTTCATCTTGCAGCTTGCCGACCCGCAGATCGCCGAGTGGACGGTGGCAGCGGTTCGCCGGGCCGCGGCAGACGCGGGGCGCGATCCCGACGATCTGCGCATCTGTGTGGCCGCTCCTGCCTACGTGGGTGACGACCTCGCCCATCAGCGCGACCAGTGCCGGTGGTTCGGGGGAATGGTCGGCAATCACGTGGCAGACCTCGTGGAGCGCTACGGCGACAGTGACAACGTGCCCCGGGCGCTGACGGACTACATCGCGGGTCGCAGTGGCTACGACTACGCCGAACACGGCAGGGCCGGCAATGTCCATGCCGATTTCGTACCGGACCAAGTAATCGACCGCTTCTGCATCCTCGGCAATCCCGCCAGCCACATCGCTCGGCTCGAGGAGCTGCGGGACCTCGGGGTGCATCAGTTCGCCGTCTATCTCATGCACGACGCCCAGGACGAGACGCTGCGCGCTTACGGCGATCAGATCATCCCGGCGCTGACGAGCTAGCCCGGGCGGGCTGGCCCTGCCGGTACCGTGGATGCGGACCCTGCGGCTTGGTGCCTTGAAATTCTGTTGCTTGACAGCTGATTTTCAAGGATCCGGTCTTTCAAGGATACAGTGTGTCTGGTGAGGTTGGTTCCCCGTCCGACAGACGCTGCCGCTCTACGCGCTGCCGTTGCACATGCTCCGGTGACGCTGCTCACCGGACCGCGCCAAGCGGGCAAGTCTACCTTGGCGCGCCGCATCATCGACCCGTCGCCAGCGGCATTCTTCGATCTGGAGGACTACCGCGACCGGGCTCGCCTCGCCGAACCGATGCTGGCGCTGCGCGAGCCCAGCGAGACTGTCGTGATCGACGAAGTGCAGCGAATGCCGGAACTCTTCGAATCGCTGCGAGTCTTGGTGGACCATGACCGGCGACCGGGCCGGTTCGTCGTGCTGGGCAGCGCCGCACCGGAGCTGACAGGGCTGGGCGCCGAGTCGCTCGCCGGGCGTGTGAGCTTCGTCGAGCTCACCGGTTTCCGTCTGGGTGACGTCGGCGGGGGTTCACTGAACGAACTCTGGCTGCGGGGAGGTCTGCCTCCGTCGTACCTCGCCAGTGACGCTGCCGCGTCGAATCGATGGCGCGACGACTACATCACGACCTTTCTCGAACGCGACTTGGGCAACCTAGGCTACCGCATCCCGGCCGCGGCCATGCGACGGTTCTGGACGATGGTCGCTCACTACCACGGCCAGACATGGAATGGCGCGGCGGTGGCACGGTCGATAGATGTGCCAGTGGCTGCCGTGCGCCGCTATCTGGACGCGCTCACGGACGCTCTCGTTATTCGTCGTCTGCAGCCCTGGTTCGCCAACATCTCCAAACGACAGGTGAAGTCACCCAGGTACTACTTGCGCGATTCCGGCCTGCTGCACCGGCTGCTAGGTATCCCTGACATGATGGGACTCGAACGTCACCCCAGCCTGGGTGCGAGCTGGGAAGGCTTCGTACTCGAACAGATCCTGATGCGCTGCGGCGACGGCGTGACCACTGCACCTGCGTTCTGGTCGACCCACGGGGGCGCCGAGCTTGATCTGCGCTTGGAGATCAACGGTCAAGTGCTGGGATTCGAGATCAAGCGAACGGAGCGTCCTGCTGTGACGCGGGCGATGCGCTCAGCCCTTGCCGACCTCGAACTCAGCCATCTGTACGTCGTGCATGCGGGAACGCACCGGTTCCCGCTGGGCGAACGCATCACTGCGATCGGCGCCGTCGAGTTGTTGACGGACGAACGCCCCTTGGAGGTGTGACTGCCTGCCTGCCCGCCTGACAGCCGACCGCGCCAAGCGCAACCAGCGGCCCGCATTGCCCGGCGCGACGCGGGTGCTGCGAGGCAGGTCATGGCGGGCTGTCGCTCAAGCGCGGCAGGGCAGGTCCGCATGAGGTTCGGCCGGTCCGGCGCTGTGCCGAAGCGGGCCGGCGAGTGCCGCCTCGCACCGGTCACGACGACGCTGGAAGCGCGAGAGCACTGCGGACGGCACGACGGGGCACGCGTCGTGCGGGGCATCCAGCAGGTCACGACGACGCTCGAAGCGCGAGAGCACTGCGGAGGAGATGCCTTGGGGTGCGCATCGGTGGGTGACGAATGCGGCGATGCTCAGTGCGACATCGGTGTGCGCACCTAGGCCATCCTCAGACAGGCACCACTCGGGACGGTCCGCTGCGTGCGTGGCAAAGAGGGCGGATTGCCGCTGTCTGTTACATGGAAAACATATGGAAATGGCTGAAGTACCAGCATCTAGGCTGACTGCTCCCTCGACCGAATGCCCACAGGAGCACGCCATGTCACAACATCTCCGTACCCGCGTCTACGCTTGGCTGCGTGAGCAAACCGACGAGCCAACCGCCGAATACCTCATGGCCTGTCTGATGCCCGCGCCCCTGCCGGACCTGGTCACCAAGGAACACCTCTCCGCCGAACTGTCGCGCTTCGCCACCAAGGACGACCTCGCCAACGGACTCGAAGCGCTGCGCGCCGAACAGGCCGCCCAGCGAGCCGAGGATCGCGCCGAACACGCACGGCAACGAGCCGAAGACCGCGCCGAACACGCACGGCAGCGAGCCGAAGACCTCCGCGCCGCCCGCCAGCGTCACTACTGGCTGACCGGCACCATCATCACCGTGACACTGCCGAGTGTGCTCAGCACCTTCGGCATCGTCAGCTAGACCGAGCCTGAACTGGCCCCGGCCGCCACGTCGGCCAGCCCCTGCCGTCTTGCGTAGGGAGCGAATCAGCTTCCGACCTGACGTTCGTGGCCGCGACCGACAGGCCGATCAACCGAGCGGCGAAGTCTGACGCGGCGGGTACGCACTCGCGGTCGCGTCAGCAAATCGCGCTCGATGGGTGCAATGCTGACGTGCATAGGTCCTAAACTCTAGTATACTATCGAAATGGCTGCTGCAGATCCGCTATCCCGACATGCTTCGCAGGCGGCGCAGATGTTGGGACGGCGCGTGGCCCTCGGCAGGCGCGAACGCCGCTGGACGCTCGCCGAACTTGCGCAACGAGCCGGTGTCAGCGAAACCACCCTCCGCAAGGTCGAACGCGGCGACCTCAGCGTCGCTCTGGGCACGGCGCTCCAAGCCGCAGCGCTCGTCGGCGTGCGGCTCTTCGACCACAGCGACGACACCATTGCCCGCGAGGCCGAAGTCATCGACGCTCGGCTCGCGCTGCTCCCTTCGCGGGTGCGCCGACATGCCGTCAACGACCATTTCTGAGCGCCATCCACATCCGCACACCGTGTTCGTGTGGGTCCCTGGATGCATCGCCGCCACGGCACCCGACGCATGGGGTCGTCGGGTCATTGAGCACCTCTACCGGCAAGATCGTCGCCCGTTGAACGAACTCGGCTATCGGCCCGGGGGGAGATACTGAGAATTCGCTGTAAGATCAGCACCTAGGTTCGCTGCCAAGAACCGCCGAGAGCAGCGTCGCATCTCGTCACCGTCCGGCGGCGCGACGCTCGGGCACCGCCCAAGGGTCGATGAGTTCGAGATCCAAGCCAGCGAAGTCGGCGACGTTTCGTGTCGCGAGCGCCATGTTGTGCGTCACGGCGATCGCTGCGATCTGAATGTCCAGCTGCTGCACCGAGCGGCCGGCGGCACGCTGGCGAGCGGCAAGAGCGGCGTATGCGGCCGCAGCCCGGCTACCGAGCACAAGGATCCGGTCCGCAAAGTGCCTGCGCAAGATGTCGTCGATCGCTGCTTCAATGGCATCGCGACGTGCTCCTGCGGGCATGATCGCGACGCCGAAGCGCAGTTCTGCTTCATTGACTGCTGTGAGAAACAGGGAGGTCGGTGCCTGACTTGCGACCCAAGCGGCCACGACCGGATCAGGTTCGGCACGAATCAGCTCCGAGATGACATGGGCGTCCAAGACGAACACGCCGCTCAGCCGAGCCGTGGAGGCTCGCGTGCCGGCTCACGCGCCGGCATGCTCAACTCGATACCGCCAAGCGGTGCGACGACCTGCTGGATCTGGGCGACGAGATCCGCGGACACTGAATCGGATTCCACGGCGGCACGCAATATCCGCCGGGCTTCCTCCTCCATCGAACATCCATGTACCGCCGCCCGGACACGCAAACCGGCCTTGACGTGTTCATCGAGCCTTCGGATGGTGATGCTTGCCACAGCTCCGCCTACTAGGTGATTGCATTGCAATCATAGCGAGCAACGGCGCACGGCACGAACCCGTTCCTATGCCTCGCTCGACGACGAGGCCGCCATGGACCGATTGCTGGCGTGGATCGCTGCACGCACCGCGACCACGCTGAACGTGGCGGACGCGGCACGCCGTCTCGGCGTCTCCAGACCCACTCTGACCCGTTACATGAAATGGCTGCGCGCTGTCTTCGTCGTTGAAGCACATCCCGCATGGTCACACAACACGTTGGGCCGGGCGGTGCGGTGCCCGAAGATCCACCTCACCGACTCCGGACTGACCGCTGCCCTGCTGGGCGCTTCGGCAGCATCCCTGACGCAGCCAATGTCCACCTCAGCGGGCCCAGTGCTGGAGACATTCGTGGTCGGCGAGATCGCCCGCCAAGCCTCGGCACATCCCATGTCGCCGACGCTGCGGCACTACCGAGATCGCGACGGCCGTGAAGTCGACCTCGTGCTGGAATGGCGCGACGGTTCGGCAGTGGCCGTCGAGATCAAGGCCTCGCAGTCGCCGTCGCCCAGCGCCACGGCTCATCTGGCATGGCTGCGCGACCGCCTAGACGCTGCGTCGCCGGGCGCATTCCGGGCCGGCGTGTTGCTGCACACCGGCCAAGCGCACCTCAAGATCGGCGACCGGCTGTTCCTGGCACCCATCGACTCGCTGTGGTCCTCGCCACGCTGACACGGCCAGCGCACCGTGTTTGTGCGGCGCTGGTTGACCCGGCGCCTGCGACGGACGAGTCGAAGCCGGATTGCCGCTGTTGATTGTATGGAAAATACATGGAAATAGCTGATGTGCCAGAACTTAGGCTGAATGCTCCCTCGACCGACTGCTCACAGGAGCACGCCATGTCACAACACCTCCGTACCCGCATCTACAATTGGCTGCGTGAACAGACCGACGAGCAGACAGCCGAGTTCATGATGGCTCACTTGGCGCCCGCGCCCTTGCCGGACCTGGTCACCAAAGAACACCTCTCCGCTGAACTGTCGCGCTTCGCCACCAAAGGCGACCTCACCAGCGGTCTCGAAACGCTGCGCGCCGAACAGGCCGCCCAACGGATCGAGGACCGCGACGAACACGCACGACAGCGAACCGAAGACCGCGCCGAACACGCACGGCAACGAGCCGAGGATCGCGCCGAACACGCACGGCAGCGAGCCGAAGACCTCCGCGCCGCCCGCCAGCGTCACTACTGGCTGACCGGCACCATTATCACCGTGACACTGCCGATCTGGCTCAGCGCTTTCGGTGTCATCGGCTAGGGCAGCCAAGGGCCGATCGCGTACGTGACGGCCGACGTGCTCTGCCTGCCCGACGAGATCCCGGTCACCGAGGAGCGTCTGCGGGTTGTCGAGTTGCTGTGCAGCGAGCAGCGGACTGCCGCACAGCTCAGCGGCGCGGCGCCAAGCTGACGGGCATGGCTTCCGCCTCGCAGGACCCGACTGCAGCGCCAGTAGTGCTCTACGACGAGGTCGACACGGTCGCGTTCATCACGTTGAACAGGCCAGAGCGCATGAACACGCTGACCGAGCGAGTCATCGCCGGCGTGGCCGACGGCATCGACCGCGCCACGGCTTCGCAGGACATCCGCTCGGTGGTGATCCGCGGCAACGGACCCACGCTCACGGCGGGTTACGACCTCAACCCCGCCGACGACCGCGAAGCCGGTGCTGCCGGTGCTCCCAGTGCCGACGAGGTGCATGATGCCTGGGGCAGTCCCTACGGCGCTCCGGGCCCGACACCCCGGGCAGGTGCCTGGGACCCAGTGCGGGACTGGCAGTTCATGGGCCACAACGTCAAGCGCTTCATGAAGATCTGGGAATGCCCCAAGCCCGTGCTCGGGCAGATCCACGGCTGGGCCATCGGCGGCGCCACCGACATGATCCTGTGCTGCGACCTGCTGTTCATGGCCTCCGACGCGCATATCGGCTACGCACCGTCGCGCATCTACGGCACCCCCACCACGATGATGTGGGTGTACCGACTGGGCCTCGAGCACGCCAAGCAGTACCTGCTGACCGGCGACGCCATCGATGCCGCCACAGCCCACCGCATCGGGTTGGTCGCCTACGTGTACCCGCCCGACGAGCTGGCAGACCGGGTCGCGGCATTCGCCCGCAGGCTCGCGCACATCCCGGCGAACCAGCTGGCGCTCAACAAGCTGCTGATCAATCAGGCCTACGAGAACATGGGCCTGCGGACCAGCCAGCTGCTGGGCACCTTCTTCGACGGCGTGACCCGCCATACCGAGGAGGCGTACCGCTGGGTCGAGGGCTTCCAGACCAAGGGCTTCCGGCAGGTCATCTCCGAGCGCGACGCGCCGCACGGCGACTACGGCGAACGGCCCCGCTGACACCAGCCTGCCGCACCCGGGTTTCGGTGCCACAGAGCTGGCGGCCAGTCGATAACCAGTTACCAGTTGCACACATGTCAGATAGTATCTGCTGTCATCACAGACACTATACGAGTTACAGATATGTTGTTCGAGACGCCACAGCTGGACGCAGCAGAGCGCTCAGTCGAAGCCGACATCAACGAGTTGCGCGAACAGCTGCAGTACCGGCTGCGGCGACCGCAACGTTGGCACGGTCTGCTGCGGCGCATGGCCCGCGGTCGGGCCAGCCGGGGATCCAACAGCATCGAGGGCTACCACGCGTCGCTCGACGATGCCCTCGCAGTCGCCGACGGCGTCGATCCCCTTGATGCAACCGACGACACTCGGCGGGCACTCGTCGGCTATCGCGATGCCATGACCTACGTCGGACAACTGGCAGACGACCCACGCCCTAGCTACAGCGCGGATCTCCTGCGCAGCCTGCACTTCATCATGATGAGTGCCGATATGGATGCGCGGCCAGGCCAGTGGCGGATCGGCGACATCTTCGTGCGAGACGAGGCTCGTGAGGTCACGGTGTACCGAGGCCCCGACGTCGACGACGTGCCTCGGCTGGTCGACGAACTGGTCCGGAGCTTGAACGAACCCGTCGCCAGCGAGTCCGGACTGGTCCGGGCTGCGATGGCACATCTCAACCTCGTCATGATCCACCCCTTCCGCGACGGCAACGGGCGAATGGCTCGCTGCTTGCAATCACTGGTGCTGGCACGCGAGGGCGTCGGGGATCGAATCTTCGGCTCGCTCGAGGAGTATCTGGGCGCGAACACGCAGGCGTACTACGACGTGCTCGGCGTGATGGGAGGCGGCTCGTGGCATCCCGAGCGCGACGCCCGGCCGTGGATACGGTTCGTGCTCACGGCGCATCTGCGGCAAGGACGCATCGAGTTGCGGCGCCTGCGAGAGACGATGCAGCTCTGGGAGGAGTTGGAGCGCACAGCGGAGCAGCTCTCCTTGCCGGAGCGCACGCTCAGCGCGCTGGCAGTGGCGGCCCAAGGGCTGCGGGTGCGCAATGCGACCTATCGAGCGATGACGGAGAACCTGACCGACGAAGGCGCCAGTCGCGATCTGCGGCGCCTCACCGATGCCGGCCTGCTCGTGCCAGTAGGCGAGAAGCGCGGGCGCTTCTACCGAGCCGCTCCGCAGCTGACCGCCTTGCGTCAGGCCATGGTTGCCGAACGCGATCCCAGGGAGCTTGCCGACCCGTTCCAGTGACGGCCCGGTCTGCGCCGAGCCGGCGAACGTGTCACACCCCGCCCCTACGGTCGCCCTCATGTCAACTGGACGCGGGGCGACGGGTGGACGCGGGGCGACGGGAAGCGCTTGCAACAACGACGGCGTCGTCAACACGCACAGCTTTGGCGACGGCGCTTCAGCGCACAACCCGGTCTGCCCCGAACCGGCGAACGTGTCACACCCCGTCCCTACGGTCTCCTCCATGGTGATCGGTGAACGCAGCGGGCAACACGGCTTCAGCGGCCGCACTGCGGCGGCGGTGTCGGGTGCGCCCGATGTGTTGCCGGATGCGTGGCTCGGTATCGAGGCGTCTGGGCTCAGCGACGCCGGGCTGCGGTCGCGGTTGACCCAAGTCAGCCGCGCCCGCTCGCAGCTGGCTGCGGTCGAGGCTGCCGCGCTCAGCGAAGTCGCCCGGCGACAAGGCGAAACCGCCGCCACGCACACTGCAGCCAACGTGCTGGCAGTGTCAGGCCGAACGGCACGCAATGACGTAGCGGCCGCGCTCGCGCTTATCGACTTGCACGCGACGCGCGACGGTCTGGCGTCGGGCTCGATCCCGGCTGGGCACGCACGCATGATCGCCCGCGCCGCCGCGGACGCGCCGGTCGACGACAGGTTCCTGGCCGCACGCGCCAAGTCCGAGGGGCATGACGAGTTCCGTCGCATCGTCGCCCGTCATGTCGCGGACTGCAGCAGTGACGACGGGGCATCGTTGCTCGAGCGGCAGCGCAGCCAGCGAAGCGCGCGGGCGTTCACCAGTCGTGAGACCGGCATGACCGTGCTCAACGGCCAGTTCGACCCGATCGTCGGCGCCCGTATCACCACAGCCATCGACGCGGCTGCAGGGCAGCTGTTCCGCCGGCAAGACCCGAACTCGCGAACAACGCCGGCTCAGCGCACCGCCGACGCAATCGCCCAGCTCATCTGCGAGCCCGACACGGCGCGGCCTGCGGGCACCTCGCTGGTGCTCGTCGCCGACTACGACGCCGTTAACCAGCAACTCGCCAACGGCCGGCTCGCGAACGGCACGCCGGTGCCGATCAGCGAGATCGCGAAGATCGCCGTCAACGCGGGCGTGCTGCCTGTGATCTTCGACAAAGCAACCGGCGAGCTGCGCATGGGCAGACGCCGCCGCTCAGCCACCGAGCTGCAGCGCAGCGCGCTTGCGGTACGCGACCAGGGCTGCGTCGGCTGTGGAGCGGCGCCTGAACTGTGCCGCGCGCATCACATCGTCGAATGGCAGCACGGCGGCGTGACTGACCTCGACAACCTCGTGTCGGTCTGTCACCACTGCCACCACCACAAGATCCACCACGACGGCTTCACTGTCGAACGCGACCCCGACACCGGCCGCTACCGCCTCCGACCACCCGACAAACCACGACCAAACAACGCATCGCCGACGACGCGACCATCAGCAACACAAGCACCAGCCAAACAGCAGCCGAACAAGCAACCCGCGGCCAAGCCGCGGCCAGCGAGACAGTCGACCGCGAAAGAAGCACTAGGCACACGGCCACCAGCCGAGCGGCCATTGGTCGGGCAGCTATCAGACGGGCAGCGATCAACCGAGCAACTATCAGCCAAACAGTTGCCAGCAGTCAAACCGATAACAGCAGCCAAACGGCCGGCGCACGAGCCGACCGAACGAGCCGCAGCAGAAACTCTGGGCATTATCGGCGCCAGCTGCGACGAGGCACGCGAGCCGACCGAACGACCCGCAGCAGACACCGACGCCAATGTCAGTACTACAACCCGAGCACCGCCCACATGAACCGAGGCGACACGCCCCGGACCATTACCCACACGATCCGGCGGCCGAGGCGCGGCTCATTGTGGTTCAACGGCGGGCATTCATCCATCCGACCATTGCCCGCACGATCCGAGGCGGAGGCACGAGCACTGCGAAGCCGTGCGCAAGCCCGAACTCCGCCCACGGCACCACCTACATGAATGCCGGAGCAGCGGTCCCCGAACCAAAGCCCCCGAGCCATGCTGAAGCCCACCCCGAGCCACGCCAACGTGAACGCCGGTCAAACGAACGCGGTCACCTCCGACTCGGCCCAACATGACTGGCACCAGCCAAGACCTAGCTCTATGCCAAGCGACACGGCTGTCCGGGCTGGCACCCAACATGACTGGCACCAGCCAATACTCCGCGCCATCCTTACGCGGCCGCCTGGCGGAACTCGCACTCAACCGACATATCGAGTCAGGTGCACTGCGGGTCGCGCTACGCAGCCGCGCAGCGGCTGCCCGCTAAACTCGCTGACCTGCCCGAAACAGCAATATGGCACACAGCGCAGCCTTCAGTGGAAGCGTTCCTTGACAATCAGACACAACCAGCAGCAGAACAAGAAGAAGGCAGTCAACAATGAGCGGAATTTATGTCACCATAATTTTGCGGATGGAAGCACACCCCGACAATCCTCGACTGCAACTAGCGTACACCCGTTACGGTGCCGCCACAGTTGATCGTGAAGAAGGCTTCGTAGCAAAATTTAGGGCAGTGTGGATTCCGTCAACAGACATAGTGCCAGCAGATGCGCGAAGCTTGTTAGGCGAAGCACAGAACTATCCTGGCCCGAAACTGCTGCACACTCCCCAATCTGATCTGCCGCTAGACGTCGACGCTTCCGCTTTGTTCAACCCTTTTAGATGGGGAAGGCCAGATAATGAATAATGCAATCACCGTAGTCGGATATCCTGACGATTACAAAACGAGCAGCACTAAATCGGGGATACTAGTATGCAACGTGTGGCTGCTTGTGAAGCAAGGCTTCAAAGACAGATACACGACAGGCCGGATTGAGTGCGTAGCGTGGAGTGATCTTGCTCAACAACTGGCGGATGTGTGCCAGTCGATGCGTGACCGGCAGATGAAGGAAGGGCTGCTGATTTCCTTGCGCGGCCGCGCAGCGGAACTGGCACTCAACCTCGCACAAGCTTCACGACTACTGCGTATTGCCTTGCGCGGCCGCGCGGCGGGACTGGCACTCAACCTCGCTACATGCGCGCAAGCCGGCGCGGTCTCCTTGCGCGGCCGCGCGGCGGGACTGGCACTCAACCTACGATAGCGTCAAAGAACTCGTTCTCAAACCTTGCGCGGCCGCGCGGCGGGACTGGCACTCAACCTGCGTTGCCACCATGCGCGTGGGCACAGTACCTTGCGCGGCCGCGCGGCGGGACTAGCACTCAACCGCTATAGGGCCTAACATCGGGCTCACATATCCTTACGCGGCCGCGCGGCGGGACTGGCACTCAACCCATCGACGACGCACGCTGGCGCATCGAGCACCTTACGCGGCCGCGCGGCGGGACTGGCACTCAACCGGACTGGCACCAGCCGAAACCAACACCGGCACTGCACCGAGCACTCAGCACAGCCCGATGCAACCAGAACTGCAGCCACCACTGCAATCGCCCGCCGAGGCAGTGGCGGTGCCGTGCTAGCCGCACCTCACCGCACCGCGAGCACCGCACGTACTGCACCGAGCAGCGCACCCGCATCACGCGTCCACAACCTCATGCGAACCTCACGCGAAGTTACGTCTAGCTTGCCATCTAGCCGGTCTCTAGGGGCAGTTCCCCAGCGATCTTCACGCATTCGCCGCCGTCGATGTCCATCACGTGGCCGGTCATCCACGTCGCTGCAGCAGAGAGGAACAGCGCGGCTTCACCGATGTCGGACGGCTCGCCGAGCCGCTTCATCGGCAGCTGGTCGGCGATCATCTGTCCACGCGGCCCGTCCCACAGCACCCGCGCGAAGTCCGTGCGGATGAGACCGGGCGCAATGCAGTTCACGCGCACCTTCGGCCCCAGCTCGGCAGCGAGCTGGCGCGTCATGTGCATCAGCGCGTCCTTGAACATGCAGTAGACGCCCAGCGCCTCCGAGGTGTGGTGGCCGCCCACCGATGCGATGTTGATGACCGAGCCGCCGTGCTCGGCCATCCACATACGCCACGCCGTCTGCGTCCACTGCAGCGGCGCTCGCAGGTTCACCTCGTAGGTCTTGTCGAGCCGCGGCATGTCGCAATCCACCATGGGCCCGGCCCACGGATTGGTGGCAGCATTGTTCACCAAGATGTCCAGCGAGCCGTAGCGCTCGATGGTGGCACCCAGCACACGCTCGGCCTGGTCGAGCTGGCCGATGTGCGCGGCGATGTAGTCGCACTCGCCGCCGATGTCGGCTACCGCAGCCTCGCACTTGTCCGCCTTGCGGCTCGTGATCATCACGTTCGCACCGGCGTCGGCGAAGGCCTTGGCGATGCCCTTGCCGATTCCTGCAGAGCCGCCGGTCACGAGCGCCGTGCGGCCGTCGAGTCGCAGTTCCATGAACAGTCCCCCTGCTTGCTTGCGTGCTGCGTGCGTGCTTGCCTGCCGCGCCGAACTCGGCTTGCCAAACCCCAGCTTGCCGCGCCGAGCTCTGCTTGCTGCGCCTAGCTCTTGCCGATCTGATTCCACGGACCGCCGTCGGCACGCGGCTCGCGCGGCAAGCCGAGCACCCGGTCGCCGACGATGTTGCGCTGCACCTCCGAGGTGCCCGCGTAGATCGTCCCCGGCCGAGCGCCCATAAACGTCTGCACCCACGCCAGCGAGGAGAACTCAACCCCGACAGCGTCGGTATTGATGCCGTTCACCGATGGGTGACCGCTGGGAGCAGTCGCTTCCATGCCCAACAGTCCCATCGAGAACTCGGTGATCCACTGGTGGTATTCGCTCCACAGCAGCTTGTGCAGCGACGACTCCGGCCCAGGCGCCTTGCCTGCCAGCACGTTGGTGACGTTGCGCTGGCCCATCCACTTCATGATCTCGACCTTCGCGTGCGCGTGCGCGAGGTCTTGGCGCACCAGTGGGTCGCAGTTGGCACCCCGCTCTAGGGCCACTGCGGTAATGCGGTCCAGCTCGTCCCGGAAGCGCAGCGCATCGGTCGTGGCGCCATGGCCGCGCTCGAAGCCCAGCAGCACGTTCGCTACCCGCCAGCCGTCGTTCACGTCGCCGACCACGTGCTCCTTCGCCGTCTTGGCGTCGGTGAAGAAGACCTCGTTGAAGTCGTGCCGGTTGTTGATGTTGATGATGGGGCGCATCTCCACGCCGGGCTGGTCCACCGGAACCAGCAGGAACGAGATGCCTCGATGCTTGGCCTCGCCTGGGTTGGTACGGCACAGCACGAAGATCCAGTTGGCGGTATGGCCGCTGGAGGTCCAGATCTTCTGGCCGTTGATCACCCATTCGTCGCCGTCGAGCACCGCGCGCGTGCCCAAGTTGGCGAGGTCCGAGCCGCTGTCGGGCTCGCTGTAGCCCTGGCACCAGCGATGCTCGCCGGAGATGATCTTGGGCAGGAAGTGGCGCTTTTGCTCCTCGGTGCCGCACTCGATGATGGCGTTGCCGACCATGGTGATGCCGAACCCGTCGTTGGCGCCGCCGACGGGGACGCCGGCCTTGGCGAACTCCTCGGCCAGCACGACGCGCTCGACCTCGCTGAGCCCGGCACCGCCGTAGGCGACCGGCCACGACACCGCGAGCAGCTGGTTCTCCGCCAGCAGCGCCCGCCACTCCTCGGCGAACTGCGTGCGGGCCTCTTCGTCGAGCGAGCCCATGCCGGCCCAGTTGGCCGGCAGGTGCTCGGCCAAGAAGGCCTGGATCTTCTCGCGGTAGTCCTCGGCTTCTTCGGAGTAGGTGGGATCCATCGGCGCGCTCCCCTGGTGCGATGCGGCTCAGCTCTCCGCTGAGTCTGCCACGCGATCGGCCGGATGTCTCCCGCAACTGGCCGCTTAGTCGGGAGCGAGCGCGTCGAACTTGTCCATCAGACCCAGCGGCGGTCGCCGTGGCTTGCCGTCGTTGCTGCAGATCGCTGCGGTCAGCCGGCCCTCGACCAGCAACGCGTCGTCGCTGACGCGCAGGATGCGCTGCGCCCAGCGGGTGCTGGCGCGCCGACGCTCGATGAGTTCCGTCTCGACTCGCAGCGTGTCGCGGGCCGTCGCAGGCTCACGGAAGCGGACTTCGAGCTGGGTCACCACGATCTGCACATCCTGGTCCGACAGATCCGGCAGGGCGAGGTCGGCGGATTCCAGCGCCAAGCAACGAGCCGCCTCGAAGTACGACACGTAGACGGCGTGGTTGACGTGGTTGTACGGGTCCAGCTCGCCGAAGCGCGGCACCAGCTCGGTCGCGTGAGTGGCCATCGACGCCACGCTACGTCGGCGCTCACCGCTTGCGGGCCGCACACTCCAGGCCGCAGACGGCGGCACGGGCCCATCAGCCCATCAGCAGGGCTGACGCAGCGGCGCCCCTAGCGTTGCGGCACGTGAATGTCGTCGCGGCCATCGACGTGGGCACCAACTCGTTCCACCTCGTCGTCGCAAGCGTCGATGACGAAGGCCGCTTCGAGGTGCTGACACGAGAGCGCGAACCGGTGCGGCTCGGCTCGGGCGGCGAGGACATGAAAGTGCTCAGGCCGGAGGCCATCGATCGCGGCATGACGACACTCAGCCGGATGCGGCGCATCGCGGAGCACGCCGGTGCTGACTCGCTGACCGCAGTGGCGACCAGCGCTGTGCGCGAGGCAGGCAACCGTGACGAGTTCACCCGCCGGGCCCGCACCGAAGCGGGTGTTGAGGTTGAGGTGGTCTCCGGCGTCGAAGAGGCTCGGCTCATCCATCTCGGCGTGCTCGCAGCGGTCCCACTGCTGGACAAGCGCCACCTCGTCATCGACATCGGCGGCGGCTCCACCGAGTTCATCCTCGGCGACGGCAGGTCGCCGCTGCTGCTGCGCAGCCTGAAGCTGGGCTCGATCCGGCTGACCGACCGTTTCTTCCCCGCAGGTCGCACACGCAAGCGGTCTGTGCGCGAATGCCGCAGCTACATCAGATCGTTCCTCGGGCAGCTCCCCTGTGAGATCGCCGCCCACGGATTCGAGACTGCGGTCGGCGCTTCGGGGACCATCACCGCGCTGGCGCGCATGTGCGCCCTGCGCCGCGGCGACCGCGACAGCCGCACCGGGCGACTGTCGTTCACCGACTCCGAGCTCCGATCACTCGCTCAGGCGCTGGCCGCCGCCAAGACCCCGCAGGAACGTCTGGCCATCGACGGACTGGAAGAGCGACGAGCCGACATCATCGTGGGCGGCGCGTTGCTGCTCGCGGAGATCTTCACGCAGCTGAGCATCAGCCGCATGGAGGTTTCCGACTATGCACTGCGCGAGGGCATTCTCTTCGAGCAGGTGCGTCGCTCAGCGGCACCCGGCCGGGACCCGTTCCATCGCCTCGAGGACCTGCGGCGCTCGGGCGTCATGCATGTGGCGAACAGCTACCACGAGGACGTGCGCCACGCCGAGCACATCACGGACCTGGCGCTGGAGCTGTTCGACAGCCTCGACCGGCTGCATGATCTCGACAATGCAGACCGCGAGCTGTTCGAAGCGGCTTCGCTGCTGCACAACGTCGGCGTGTTCGTCTCCCACAGCGCCCACCACCGCCACAGCTACTACCTCATCCGCAACAGCGAGCACTTGACCGGGTTCACCGAGCGAGAAATCGAGATCATCGCGCAGGTGGCGCGCTACCACCGCAAGAGCGCTCCCAAGCTGAAGCATGCCGAGTTTGCCTCGCTCAGCAAGATCGATCAGCACAAGGTGCGCTGGATGGCGGCCATGCTTCGTGTGGCCATCGGGCTGGATCGCTCGAATCGTCAGGTGGTGACCCGCGTGCGCGTGGCGGACACCGCGTCGAACGGCGCGCCGGCGCACGATGCTGAACTCCGCCTCGTCGTTCGCGTCTCGCCCGATGTCGACACCTCCGTGGAGCTGTTCACCGCACAGACGCGCAGCGGCCTGCTCGCAGCGATGGCCAGACGCACCGTCGTGATCGAAGCTGAAGCCGCCGAATCCGGCAAGCCGATCCACCCGACGAACGGGCTGCACAGCGACGCCAATGGACTACGACCGAACGCCGAACGTGCCGGGCCGTGGGCATCGACCGAGCCGCACATTGATGCGGCCGAGGCATCGTTGCGCGTTCGCTGAATCTCGGCGAGAACTCGACCGCCCCGGCCGCGAGCACCAGCGCCTGAAGTGGCACCGCGCTCGCGACCGGGGCCGGTCGCGGGAGATATTCGGATTATGCAGCCGGGATGCGAAGCACCCAGCCGATCAGCAGCAGGTTGGGATCCGTGAGCGCTTGGCCGTCGGCCTGCTTGACACCCATGTTGGCATCGAAGATCTTCCGCCAGAGGTTGCCGTCGCCCAGCTCCATCGCGGCGATCTTCCACAGGTAGTCGCCCGGCTTCACGGTGTAGTGGGTCTCCTTGGCCATGTCGTCCATGGACTTGTCACCGTCCATGTCCTTTGACGTGTCGTCCTCCATGGCTTTGTCCTTGGACTTGTCATCCATGGATGTGTCGTTATCCGTGGATGTGTCCTTGGACATGTCGCCGTCCATCTGCTCGTCGGTCTGCTCGTGCTTCTGGTCGAGGTACTCGCCTGGCTCGTCACGGTTGAGCAGCGCCATGCCGACTTGGTTGACCTGATCCAACGCCTTTGAGCCCAGAATCTTCTCCGGCGGGAAGTCCGAACCCGGATAGTGACGGCAGTACGGGCTCATTGGGTCCGCCGTGTTGCCGTCACCCGCAGCGATGCGCATGTGCTTGCAGTCCAAGGACTCCCACCACGCACCCACGCTGTCGAAGCCTCCCTTGCCGTAGATCGCCTTGGCAGCCGCATTCACCAGACCACGCGTCCGCTCATCGAGATCGGCGTACATCATCTTCGCGGCCTTCGCCTGCGCATCCGACGCACCGGTCCCATACAGCGCCGCAACCATCTCCTCAGGCGTCAACACGTTCCACCAACGCATCGCATAAGCGACCTCAGCCGCTGGATAGGTGCCTGCGTCGTCGCGACCCAGCAGCGCCATGCCGACCTGGTTCACCTGTGCCAGCGCTGCCGGGCTCAGGATCTTCTCCGGCGGGAAGTCCGAACCCGGATAGTGACGACAGAACGCACTCATCGGATCCGCCATGTTGCCGTCACCCGCAGCAATACGCATGTGCTTGCAGTCCAACGACTCCCACCACGCACCTACACTCGCAAAACCGCCGTCGCCGTAGATCGCCTTCGCAGCCGCATTCACCAGACCACGCGTCCGGGCATCGAGGTCCGCGTACATCATCTTGGCAGCCATCGCCTGCGCATCCGACGCACTGGTCCCATACAGCGCCGCAACCATCTCCTCAGCAGTCAGCGCATTCCACCAACGCATCGCGTACGCAATCCGCGCGGGGTACTCGCCCGGATCGTCTCGACCCAGTAGCGCCATCCCGACCTGGTTCACCTGCTCCAACGCTTCAGCACTCAGAATCTTCTCAGCAGGGAAGTCCGAACCCGGATAGTGACGACAGAACTTGCTCATCGGATCCGCCATGTTGCCGTCACCCGCAGCAATACGCATGTGCTTGCAGTCCAACGACTCCCACCACGCACCCACGCTCATAAAGCCGCCCTTGCCGTAGATCGCCTTCGCAGCCCGGTTCACCATCCCACGCGTGATCGCGTCGAGATCGGCGTACATCTTCTTCGCAGCCATCGCCTGCGCATCCGACGCACCGGTCCCATACAGCGCCGCAACCATCTCCTCAGCAGTCAGCACGTTCCACCAACGCATCGCATAAGCGACGTGTGGCGGGTAGACGCCCGGGTCGTCGCGGCCCAGCAGCGCCATCCCGACTTGGTCCACCTGCTTCAGCGCTTCCGCGCCCAAGAGCTTCTCGGCAGGGTAATCCGAGCCCGGATAGTGACGGCAGAACTTGCTCATCGGATCCGCCGTGTTCCCGTCACCCGCAGCAATGCGCATGTGCTTGCAGTCCAACGACTCCCACCACGCACCCACGCTCATAAAGCCGCCCTTGCCGTAGATCGCCTTCGCAGCCGCATTGACCAAGCCGCGCGTGGTGTCGTCGAGATCGGCGTACATCTTCTTCGCAGCCATCGCCTGCGCATCCGACGCACCGGTCCCATACAGCGCCGCAACCATCTCCTCAGCAGTCAGCGCATTCCACCAACGCATCGCGTAGGCGGGCATGTCGGCGTCCATGCCGTTGTCGCCATCGGTATCCGCAGCAGCAGCCTGTGGAAGGGCGGCGAGCAGCAACGCCGCTGCCGCAGCCACGATGGCGAGTCGTCGGGCGGCCTTGGCCCGCAGGCTCGGCCGGTGCCGGTCGGCGCTGCGCTCCGATGCAGATCGTCGCTCGCGAGCCGAGAGGGCAGCAGCGCCCCAGCTCGAATCGGACAGTAGTGCGCTCATTGTCGCCTCTTTCCCGTTGATCGGCAGCTACGCCATGTGTGGCTGAGTTCAGCAAGCGAGCCGCTTTGGAACTCTAGCGCTCCTGACATCGGCGATTTTGCCGCTCCGACGAGGAGATGTCAAGCGGCGAAGTCGGCAACCGTGGCGCCGCTGGCGCGCACCAGCTCATCGGGCGTCAGCTCGAACACCGTGTCGGGCGTTCCCGCCGCCGCCCATACGGTGTCGTAGTTCAGCAGCGTTCGGTCCGCCACCGCGCGCAGTGGCCGAACGTGACCGAACGGAGGCGTGCCGCCGATTGCGTAGCCGGTGGCGTCCCGCACGTCGTCGGCGTCAGCGCGGACGATCGGCCCGCCCAACAGCTCGCCCAGCTCTTTGGTGTCCACACGGTTGGCCCCCGACGTCAGCGCCAGCACCGGCCGGCCGTCACAAAGGAACACGAGCGACTTCACGATCTGTCCGAGCGCGCAGCCCACGGCCGCAGCGGCCTGCTCGGCAGTGCGGGTGCCGGCGGGGAAACGCAGCACGTCCGGTGTCAGGCCCACTGCTTGCGCCCCGAGCACAAATCGCTCCTGGGCGCTGGAGCGGGGCGAGCCGGGGCGTCGATTGCCGCCTGCTTGGCCGCCGCCCGCCTGATCGCTGCTTGACTCGCCTGTTGACCGACGGGTGCTGGTTGCCACGCGCCGCGACTACTCCGCCCACGCCTTGATCTGAGAGATCACTTCGAGCGGCTGCTCGGTCTCCGGCGGGATCGAGATGTCCAAGTAGGACACGCCGACGGAGCGGTACACTTCGATCCGCTCCTGCACCCGCTCGGGATCGCCGGTCAGGCTGGCCCGGTCGACGTAATCGTCGGGCACAGCGGCGAAGGCTTCGTCTCGCTTTCCGCTCAAGAACAGGTCTTGTATCTTCTCGGCCTCGTCCACGTAGCCGTAGCGCTTGAACAGGTCGTTGTAGAAGTTCTTGTTGCGAGCGCCCATGCCGCCCACGTAGAAGCCCACGTTGTCGCGCACGCCCTTGCGGACCGCATCGACCATGGGGCCCGAACCCGTTGCCACGGTGCCGCCTGCCACGATCTGCAGGTCGGCAAGCTCGTCGCTCCTGCGGGCGCGGCCCGCTGCCAGCGAGTCGCCCCACACGTCGTTGAACTTCTCGGGCAGGAAGTGAATGGGCTGCCAGACGTCAGCCAGCTCAGCAGTCAGCTCGACATTGCGCGGGCCGATCGATGCGACGGCAATCGGGATGTCCCGACGAAACGGCTTGGCCATCAGCTTGAGCGGCTTGCCCAGGCCCGTTCCGCCGTCATAGGGCAGGCTCACGGCGCGGCCCTCGTGGACGACGCGGTCGCCCGACCAGATTTTGCGGCAGATCTCGATCACGTCACGCGTACGGCCGAGCGGTTTGCTGAAGGGCACGCCGTGCCAGCCCTCGATGACCTGCGGCCCCGACGTTCCCAGCCCGAGGATGAACCGGCCTTCAGACAGTGTGTCAATGGTCATCGCTGTCTGGGCCAAGATGGCCGGGCTGCGCGAGTACACCGGCAATATGCCGGTCATCAGCTGGACACGCTCGGTCTTGGCGGCCACGAACGCCAGCGTCGACACGAGGTCGAAGCCGTAGATCTCGCCGCCCCAGATCATGTCGACGCCTGCTGCTTCGAGGTCAGCGACGTGCCGGCTCAGACGTTCGGGCTGCAAGCTGGCACCCGCTCCGATGGCCATGGATATTTTCATGGTGACTCTCTGACGTGTTCGCCGCTACTGATCAGCTACTGGCCACAGGCCGCGAGTCCGACGCAATTCCGCGCCAACGGTGCCTTGGCTGTAGGCCCTTTGAAGGCATTTGGCTTCGGCGCACACGAGCGCGACCAAGCTCCCTCAGCACCACTCAGTGGACATCCCAGCATTCGACTCGGTCGTCCTCGCTGCGGATGCCGCACATGTAGCCATAACCGCCTGCCAGCTGCTCAAACCCTACGGTGGTCGGATTCCTCATCGGTTGCCGCCACGAACTACTGGCCCAGCAATACACAGAGCCGTCGACGCGGATTGCACACGCGTGATGACTGCCCGAGGCAATGTGCGAGAACTTGCCTGCCGGGGAGCCGAGGTTCCGCCAGCAATGGATGGTGCCGTCCTGACGAATTCCGCAGGAATGGTATCCGAGCGACACTTCGCTGAACTTGTGCTGTCTTCCGGGTGAAACGGATGCACCTGGTTTCCACTCAGACCAGCACGTCACCGAGCCGTCAGTCCGGGTTCCGCATGCGTGATAGCTTCCCAAATCGACGGATGAGAAGGTTCCCGACGGCGGCGACAACTGACCAGAAGAATTGTCCCCCCAACAGACGATCGCTTTGTCAGAATTGCGAATCGCGCACGCAAAGTCCGCGCCCGCTGACACATCTCTGTATCTTCCAGCGGGAGGATCGGTGATGCCGGCGCCCCAGCAGCGAAGTGTTTTGTTGCGGCGTATACCACAAGTGAAGTATGCACCGGCGTCTATGGCGGTGAACCTTCCGGACGGCGGATTCAACCGCTCCTCGTCCGCCGCACCATCACCCCAACAGATGACTCTGCCATTGAAGCGAAGTCCGCACAGATGGGAACGGCCCGAGGTGATCTCGCGGAACTTGTTCGTAGGTACGTCCGGCTTGCCGCTGTGCCGAATTCCCCAGCACTGCAAGCCATTGTCGCTCCTGACTGCACAATGATAGCCGATGTGCGATGAGATTGACTTATAGGTGCTGGTCTTCGATGAGTACCGGTCTATGGGTGCGCCGCTTGACTGCCAGCATCCGATGGTATTGTCCAGTCGAATCGCGCACACACCAAGGTAACCTACCGATGCACGCTTGAATGTGCCTGCGGGTGCAGTCACCGATATATTTGCAGCAGGCCGCTGAAACGGTGCACTGTTGACCCAGCAGGTCATCGTGTCGTCCGTGCGTATGGCGCAGGTACTGTGCGGACCCGAGGTGACGCTCTTGAAGGTGCCCGCCGGCACCGGTGTCCACAGCGGCAGTCGGTGGTCGCCGCCCCAGCACAGCAGTGTGTCGTCGGTCTTGATGGCGCAGGTGTGGTGACCGCCGGCTGAAACTGCCTTGAATCGCAGCTCAGGATACGGCGAGTTGGCTTGCCGATAGTAGTTGTGGCCCCAACACACCAGCGAGTCATTGGCTCTGATGCCGCACGTGTGCGTGCCACCGGCCGATACCGCTTTGAATGCTCCCGAGGGCGGGTTGGACTGCCAGTATCGGTTTGATCCCCAGCACTGGATATTGCTGTCGCTGGTGCGAATGGCGCACGAATGCCCAGCGTGCCGATGACGGTACGAATAATGTCCGACAAACGTCCATTCTGCGCCGCCCGTCGTGATGGCCTTGAACGTTCCTGACGGCGGGTTGCTTTCTCCCCACGCGTTGTCTCCCCAGCACTGGACGGTGCCGTTGACACGCAACGCGCAGGCGTGGGCGTAGCTCGCGCTGTAGTCGACGTACTGCCTTGACTGCGGAATCGTCGTGGTGGTGGTCGAAGTTGTGGTCGTCGAGGTGGTGGTCGAGGTAGTGGTCGTCGAAGTCGAAGTCGTGGTGGGCGGCGTCGTTGTGGTAGTGGTAGTCGTGGACGTCGTCGTTGTCGTCGTCGTAGTGGTGGTGGTGGTCGTAGTGGTGGTCGTGGGCGGGACCGTCGTTGTGGTGGTGGTCGTGGCGAGCGGATTGCCGCCGTCTTGGCCGTCGCCGTCGTCTTTGTCGCCGCCGTCCTTGTCGCTGTCGTCCTCGCCGTCGTCGTTCTTTTCGCCGCCGTCCTTGTCGCCGCCGTCCTTGTCGTCCCCGTCCTTGTCGCCGTCGTCGTCTGAATTGTCGTCTTCGGGCGGTTCAGCGGGATCGGCCGGGTCGGGCTTGGCAGCCACCGGCTTCTTGGCGCCTACCGCCCTGAACTTGGCCTTCGCTTCAGCGCCCCACCGCTTGCAGGCATCGGAGTACGCGTAGACCTGCACCCGGTACTTCGCGCCCGAAACCAAGCTGTCCAGCTCCAACGAGCTGCCCGGGAACACCACGCCCTCCTGTGCGACCGTGTCACCCGCGCTGTCGTACACGTACATCCAGTAATTCGATGTCGCGCAATCCGATGCCTTCTTGCCTGCCTTGCCGCGTGCCCACGACAGCGACGCCGCACCGTCGCTGGCCGTCACCTCCAGCGTCACCGGCGCGTCCACCGACACCGCAGGCTCTCCCTCCGCTGCCGAGGCACCGGGCGACGCCACAGCATGCAGCACACCGACCGCCAGCACCGCCGCCGCCAGAGCCGACATCCTGCGCCGCCGCGCCCGCCGGCCAGCCGAACCCAACACACCGGACCTGCGCCCAAACTCGTCCATAGCTGCCTCACCAACCCTTCTTCGCTGCCGCCGAAGCCAGCGGCGGGAAGTTATCGCCCGCCGGCCAGCTCAACTACCACCCCGACCCTACTCGCACCCCACCTAGCCTCAAGACCACCCGCACGGAGGCGCATCTGATGGCAGACCGCAAGTCGTTCTGGGCATGGTGCCTGGAATCCGAAGAACCCACCAACGCCGAACGCATCGCGCTGGCTGCCAAGCTGTCGGCACAGTACGGCACCGACATCACGGCCAAGCCTGTGCCGTCGCTAGACGACGCCGACTTGCGCCGGCCGCGTATCGCGATCCCCGACTCCGTAGCCGCATGGTGCTCGGTGAGCACCTACGACCGGGCTCGCTACGCCTACGGCGCCCACTTCACCGAGCGCGTCCGCGCGTTCAATCTCGACGTTCCGAACCCGCCCGACGTCGTGGCGCACCCTCGCGATGAAGCCGAGGTCGAGGCCACCCTCGAGTGGTGCGACACGAACAGCTACGTCACCGTGCCCTACGGCGGCGGCTCCTCGGTGGTCTGGGGCCTCACGCCGCCCGAGGACCGCGGCCCAACCGTGGTGATCTCGCTAGACCGGCTGGACCAAGTGCTCGAGATCGACGACGTGTCGCGGGCTGCGCGCATCCAGGCGGGCGTGTTCGGCCCGCACCTCGAGAACCAGCTGCGGCCCAGCGGCCACACGCTGCGTCACTTCCCGCAGTCATTCCGCTTCTCCACGCTCGGCGGCTGGATCGCGACCCGCTCGGGCGGCCACTACGCCACCAACCACACCCACATCGACGAGTTCGTGGAGTCGATCCGGATGATCACGCCGTCGGGTTGGTGGGAGTCGCGCCGGCTGCCCGGATCCGGCGCAGGGCCCAGCCCAGACCGCATGGTGATCGGATCGGAGGGCATCTACGGCGTCATCACCGAAGCATGGATGCGCATCCAGAAGCGTCCGACGTTCCGAGCCACGGCCGGCATCACGTTCCCGTCGTGGGAAACGGGCTGCGAAGCCGTGCGACACCTCGCTCAGGCCAAGCTGTGGCCGGCCAACCTGCGGATCCTGGATCCGGCTGAAGCCGAGCGGGCAGCGGGCATGGACGGCCAGCACGCATTGGTCATCGTATCGTTCGAATCGGCCGAGCTGACACAGCGTCACAACATCGCCCAAGCCGTCGACATCGCCCGCGAGTGCGGCGGTCACGTGCCCGACGACGAGATCCAGGTCGACGACGGGACTGGCGCCCCCACCGGACGGGGCGGCGCTGTCGGAGCTTGGCGCAGTGCGTTCATCGGCGTCGGCAACGGCGTGGAGACGTCGCTCGGCCTCGTCAACGACACGTTCGAGACCGCGATCACCTGGGACCGGTGGCCGGAGTTCGACGCGACGGTGCGCGAACAGGTGGGCGCGGTGCTGGCCGACGTGTTCGGTGAGCACCATTCGCTGTCGTGCAGGTTCACACACGTCTACACCGACGGCCCGGCGCCGTACTACACGTGGTCCGGCATGGGCACCCAAGGCGGCGAGATCGAGCAGTGGCAAGCCGTCAAGGACGCCGCCAACGAAGCGCTGGTGTCCGCGGGCGGCACCGCCACCCACCACCACGCTGTCGGCCGGATGCACCGCCCCGCCGCCTACGACCGTCAGCGTCCGGAGCTGTTTGCCGAAGCCGTGCGGGCCGTCAAGCAGCGTCTCGACCCCAACGGCATCCTCAACCCGGGTGTGCTCATCGACCCCTGAGCGCCGACCTCACGTCTGCGGCCCGCCTAGTGTCTCGGGCCATGGAATGGGGAATCACTCTGCCGCACTTGGGGCGCGTCGGCACTCGCGACGGGCTCATGACGTTCGCTTCGGAAGTCGACCGGCTCGGCTTCGCCTCGGGCTGGGCGTCCGATCACGTCTGCTGGCCGGCCGAGCTGGCGTCGAAGTATCCGTACTCCGATGACGGCTCGTTCCCGGCGCCGCCCAAGACGGGCTGGCTCGACCCGATCGGCACGCTGCAGTTCGTTGCGGCGGTCACCGAGCGGCTGCGGCTCGGCTTCAGCGTGCTGATCCTGCCGTATCGTCCACCGGTCGAGACGGCGAAGCGTCTCGCCACCATCGACGTGCTGTCGAACGGCCGGCTCATCTTGGGCGTGGGCGTGGGATGGATGCGCGAAGAGGCAGAGGTGCTGGGCATGCCGTGGGATCGTCGCGGCGCACGCTCCGACGAGCAGCTCGAAGTGTTCCGAACCCTGTTCAGCGAGCACGACCCCAGCTTCGACGGGGACTTCTACTCGTTCCCCGCAGTCGGATTCGAGCCCAAGCCGGTGCAGGACCCGGTGCCGGTGTGGGTGGGCGGCAACTCGGCCGCTGCCTACCGGCGTGTGGCACGGCACGGGCACGGCTTCCACGCGGCGTTCGAGACGATCGGCGACGTGGTGTCAGGCTGGCGACAAGTGGGCGCTGCGTGCGACGCCATGGGCCGGGACCGCAGCGAGATCACGCTGTCGCTGCGCTACTACCTCGACCCGGCATCGGCCATGAAGCCCGAGGTGTCGATCGCCGGCAGCGCCGAGCAGATGATCGACGGCGTCGGGCATGTCGCGGACGCGGGCGTGACGCATCTCGTGCTCGACCCGGTCGTGCGCGGAGGCATCGAGGGCCGCCTCGACGCACTGCGGGCGTTCATGGCCGACGTAGCCCCTCACTTCGCATAGACACTTCGCGCGTCGGCACTTCGCGTGCGCCGCCGCTCAACGGCAGACTCTGGCGGTGCTGTGGGCTTCCTCGCTCGCCAAGTCGCATCCGCCACGGCGGCTGTTCGCCGATGTCAGCGTGCAGCTGTCTCCGGGTCGGCGCGTGGCGCTCGTCGGAGGCAACGGCGTCGGCAAGACAACATTGCTGGAGATCCTGGCCGGCGTCAGTGAGGCGGACGAGGGCGAGGTCCATCGCCGCAACGGGCTGACCGTCGGCTACCTGCCCCAAGAGCTCGACGAGATCACCGAGGGCACCGTGCTCGAGGCGACACTGGCCGGCGCAGGGAACATCACCGCCATGACGGCTGAGCTTCGAGCGCTGGAGGCGCGGCTGGCCGAGGTCGAGGCTGCGGACTACCACAGCGTGCTCGCCCGCTACGGCGAGCTGGAAGCCCGCTTTCGTCAGATCGGCGGCTACGGCTTCGAAGCGGAGGCGCATCGGGTGCTCGCCGGCCTGGGCTTCGCCCCCGATGACGCTCAACGCCGCGTCGGGCAGCTGTCGGGCGGCTGGCGAATGCGGGTCGCTCTCGCCCAGCTGCTGCTGGCAAAGCCGGACGTCCTGCTGGCTGACGAGCCCACCAACCACCTCGACGTGGATTCCGTGGCTTGGCTGGAGGATCAGCTGGCCGCTTGGGAAGGCGGGCTGCTGTTCGTCAGCCATGACCGCGACTTCATCGACGCGGTCGCCAACCGGGTCATCGAGATGGACGGCACTGGCGCACACGAGTACGTCGGCGGATTCGCCGAGTTCGTCGCAGCCCGCCAAGAGCGAATTGCCGCCGCCGAAGCCGCTGCGGCACAGCAGGCACGCCGGCGGGCGCACACCGAACGGTTCATCGAGCGCTTCCGCTACAAGGCCACCAAGGCCCGCCAGGTGCAGAGCCGGATCAAGGCGCTGTCCAAGCTCGAGACCGAGGCACCCCCGGCCCCGCGGGTACTCGCGGCCCGATTCGGCTTCGGCGCGCCCCGACGCTCGTCGCGGGTCGTCGTGGAGCTGGTCGATGCAACCCTCGGCTACCCAGACGGCGACGAACCCGTGCTCGAAGCTGTGGACTTGGTCATCGAGCGCGGCGCGAAGATCGGCGTGGTCGGGCCGAACGGCGCCGGCAAGACGACGCTGCTGCGGGTGCTGCAGGGCGAGCTGGGAATCCTGCGTGGCGAGCTGCACCGAGGACGCAACGTGGACATGGCCACCTTCGCTCAGCACCTCGCCGAGGTCATGGACCCCCGACGTTCAGTGGCCCAGGAATTCACTGCGTCGGTCGGCGACCAGCCGGGGCGCAACGTGCGCACGATGCTTGGCGGATTCGGTTTCCCCGGCGACGCCGCGGACCGCAAGGTGGCCGACCTGTCAGGCGGCGAGCGAACGCGCCTGGCGCTGGCGATCACCATGGCCAATCCCGTCAACCTGCTGGTGCTCGACGAGCCCACCAACCACCTCGACCTGCCGAGCTGCGACATGCTGGAGGACGCGCTGTCGGTGTATCCGGGCACGGTGCTGCTCGTGACCCACGACCGCCATCTCATCCGCAGCGTGGCCGATTCGCTGATCGTGGTGCGAGACGGCACAGCCGCCCACCACCCCGGCGTGGACGAGAGCCTGCTGCGGCCGCCCGGGATGAGCACGAGACGAACTGCCGGCGGCACCACCGCCCCGGTCACCGACAGCCGACGCGACAACAGCGGAACTCACGACAGCCGACGTGACGACAACTCGGGCGCCGAAGCAAAGGCGCCGACATCACGCGCTGCGGCAGCCGAGCGTCGTCGGGCGGGGGCCGAGCAGCGCCAAGCTGCCCGCGGCGCGACCGCGGACCTGCGCCGGAAGCTCGCAGCGGCCGAACGTGCCTGGGAGAACGCCGAGCACCGTGTGGCAGAGCTGCAGGCGCTGCTCGGAGAGCCGACAACCTACGAAGACCCAGAGCACGCTCGCCAGGTTGCGAGCGACTACGACGCTGCCAAATCCGAGGCAATGCGTCATATGTCCGACTGCGAGGCGTTGCAGCGCCGCATCGACCGCCTCAACCTCAGCGCCTGAGCAGCTCGACGCACGCGCCGGCGTCACTCGGTTCGCCTCTGCGATTGAACGTTCACGTTGCCCGTTCACCGCGCGACAACCTGCCACGGTGCCGCTACCTGCCGTTCGCGGTCGCGATGTCCCATGGTCACCTGCGGGCGGTACGTTCCATTCCGTGCGAATTCTGGTGACCAACGACGACGGCATCGAATCGGAGGGGCTGCGGGTCCTTGCCGGTGCCATGACCGCTCACGGCGATGTGGTCGTCGTTGCGCCGGACTCGGAGTACTCGGGCGCCGGCGCCGCCATCGGCCCGCTGCACTTGATGGACCCGCAGGTACACCAGGTGAGCTTCGACGGCATCGCCGACGCCTGGGCGGTCTCGGGCGCACCGGCGCTGTGCGTGATGTTCGCGCGGCTGGGCGCATTCGGCCCGGTGGACGTGGTCGTGTCCGGCATCAACCCCGGCGCGAACGTCGGCCGGTCGGTGTACCACTCCGGCACCGTCGGCGCGGTGCTGACCGGTCGCAACGGTGGTATCCCGGGCTTGGCCGTGAGCCAGACCGTGGAAGGGTTCGGCGTGGAGGGCCAGGGCTGGGAAGAGGCCATCGCGAACCAACGGTGGCATGCCGCGGCGGAAGTGGCGAGCACGGTGCTCAGCGGCTTGCTGGGCGACGAGCATGACTCGCCGTGGGCTGTGAACCTCAACGTGCCCAATCTCGACGTTGCAGACATGAAGGGCTGGCGGTTCACCGACGTGGGCACGTTGCCGCCGCGTTCGATCACCTCAGCGAGCTTGGTGCCGCATCCCGACAATGCCGAGGCGTTCAAGGTGACGATGCAGTGGGGCGACGCCGTCGACATGCCGGCCGACGTCGACACCGGCGCCGTCATGGACGACTACGTATCGGTGACGTTCCTGTCGCGTCTGGTGGCTCTGCCTGCGAAGGCCGACTCGAAGCTCGCCGCTTGCCTCGACGGTCTGTTCTGATCTTCTGCTCGGTGATCAGAACGCGCTCAGCCTGAGCGTCGCGGCAATCAGGCGGTGAGGCGCCGCGTCACGCTGAAGTTCCGCATCAGCATCACCGCCGCTGCGATGCCCAGCGCCACTGCCGCCCACGCTCCCCAGCTCGCCAAGTCGGCGTAAGAGCGGTGCTCGACCGCCAGGCCCGAGCTCACGCCCGCAGCGGCTCCGAGCGCCGTCATCAGCACGTCCGCGGTGGCCTGCACGCTGATTCGGCGCTCCAGCGGAAACGACGACGTCAGCAGCGAGCTGGCTGCTACCACGCAGCAGCTCCAGCCGACGCCGACGAGGAACAGACCCGTCAACAGCCCGGTGGCGTGCGCTGCATCGGTTCTGGCGGCCGTCACCGCTCCGACGGCAAGCACTGCCGCGCCCAGAATGATGACGAGCTGACCGCCCACACGGTCCACCAGCCAGCCCACATACGGCGAGAACGCGAACATCCCGGCGATGTGCAGCGACAGCATGATGCCGATGACCAGTGCGCTCTGGTCTCCTTGCGACATGTGAATCGGCGACACCGTCATCACCCCCACCATGACGGCTTGCCCCATCATCATGCCGATGAGGGCGATCGAGCCGACCGGATGAGCCAGAATGCGTCCCGCCTCGGCCAAGCTCGGCAACTGGACGCCTGTGGCGCCCGCATCGGAAGCCACCACATGCAGCGGATCGGGACGCAGGCGGCGAAAGATGTTGGCTGCGGCCGCTACGAAGAGCCCCAGCGCCAGTGCATAGGGAACCGCGAAACCGCTCAATCCGTCGGTGCCGGCGAACATGGCCTTCAGGCCGAGCGCAACGGTGGGTCCCAGCACCGAGCCGACCGTGCTGGCCCACAGGACCAAGCTGATCGAACGGGCACGGTTCTCATCGGTGGCCAAGTCCGCGCCTGCGTACCGGGACGCCAGATTGGCCGCCTGGCCCGTGCCCACCAGCACCATGCCGGCCACGAGCAGCGAGTAGCGGCCTGCGAAGGCTGACAGCATCGCCAAGGTGGCGCCTGCTGCCCCGACGACATAGCCAACGCCGAGGCCCATGCGGCGGCCGCGTCGAGCCATGAGCGCGGCCAGCGGGATGCCGGCGAGGGTGCCGCCGATGCTGAGGCACACAGCAGCCAGCGAGGCCTTCGTCTCGCTTCCGGTCATCTGATCTGCCAGAAGGGTCGACGCCGAGAACGAGGCCGTCATCGCCAGCCCGCCCGGAATGACGCCGATCTGCAGCACGCCGATGGTGCGCCGAGCGAGTTCGTCTCGCTCGGGCGTGCCCGGAAGGTACGCCGCGGCGCCGCCGTCGCTCGCCGACACTCGCTGCACCATCTCCCTCGCCTCCCGTCGGCGTCGTGAATCGGCACCCGGGCCGCCAGCGAACGCTAACGCGAGGCACCGCCGCGTGCCCGGATGAGCGGCGTGCCCGGATGACCTGCCGCACGTCACTCGCGGCATGGCATCCGCCACAATTGGCCAGCCGCCATCCACCGACCGCAGGGGGGACGAGATGCGCGACGTCGCTGGACGTGTGGTCATGATCAGCGGGGCGAATCGCGGCATCGGCGAGGCCATCGCCGCTGCGCTGCACGCCGACGGCTGGACGCTGTCGCTGGGCGCGCGCAACGTGGAGTCGCTGGCTGCGTCGGCTGCCCGCTATCGAACCGACCTGCCCGCCGGCAGCGGTTCGCACCGAGGTGCCGAGCGGCGCGGCGCCGGCACAGGCGATGCCGGCGCGAGCGCTGCCGGTCGCAGCGGCGACGGTGCCGGGGCGCCAGTGACGCTGCACCGCTACGACGCCACCGACCTCGACGCTGCGGAGCGCTGGACCGCCGAGACGATGGCTGCGCATGGCCGGATCGACTGCCTCGTGAACAACGCCGGCGTCGCCTACACCGACGCCTTGGAGGAACTGTCCGAAGCAGTGCTGGACGAGATGTGGGAGGTCAATGCGAAGGGTCCGTTCCGCATGTTGCGCGCCACGCTCGACCAACTGCGCCGTAGCGGCGAGGGCCGCATCGTGAACGTGATCTCGATGTCGGGCAAGCGAGTGCGCGGCACCTTCGCCCCCGGCTATGCGATGAGCAAGCACGCCGCGATGGCGCTGCACCACTCGGTGCGACACTCGACCTTCGCCGACGGGATCCGGTGTACCGCCGTGTGCCCGGGCTACGTGCGCACGGACATGACGTCTGACTTCGGGGTGGATCCGGCGATCATGATCGATGCCGGCGACTTGGCCCAGTGCCTCGCCACGATCCTGCGATTGCCGAACACGGCGTCGGTGGCGGAGCTGCTCGTGAGCACCGAGCCCGAGACCATCGCCTGAGCGCTCCTCAGCGGGCCGTGGCGATTGCACGGCGCCACAGGCCGGCGACGCTCAGGTCTGACGCGCCGACCGGTCGGCGCGTCGTCGGCCGGCGTTACGGGCTGCCAGCCGACGGCGACGGTCGGTGAAGGCGGCACGGGCTTCGTCGCTGCCGTCGTGCCACGTGCCGAACCACTTGTCCATCGGCACCAGGGTCGTGCCGTAGTTGCAGTCGAAGTACCGGTGGTGCAGCGTGTGGAAACGGTCGCCCCCGGCCACGGTGCGCCCGCCCGCTACGAGGTAGCGGTCGAACCCGGAGTGCGACGGCGCCGGCGACAGCAGCAGGTAGGTGAGCGTCAGCGTGACCAGGTACGGGTTGGCGGGAATCAACAGGAACATCAGCGGTGCGGAGAGATACAGCAGATGCTCGAGCGGGTGCATCGACACGCCCGACCACGGGCCGATGTTGACGTTGCGATGATGCAGCGAGTGCGCCCAGCGGTACAGACGCGGGGTGTGCAGCAGCCGGTGGTTGGCGTAGAAGTGCACCGAGACGAGCGGGAACATCGCCAGCGTCAACGCTGCGGCGTAGGCGAGAGTGCCGAGGCTGCCGCGAACCGGCACCGTCGGCAGCAGGTCGTTGGCGTACAGCCACAGCATCGACGACTCATACAGCGCCGCCACTGCGCATGCGCTCGCCAGGGACCAGAAGACGTTGTCGCGGGTCTGGTTGCGGAACAGGAACGGACGCCGACCCACCGAGAGCCATCGCTCGTCGTACTTGTGCTGTGTGCCCTGGCTGCGTCGGACATACAGCCACCAGTGCAGGCCTCCCACGATCACGACCATGAGGACGACATTGCGCAGGTACACCAGCACGACTGCCCACGCAGCAGGGCTTGCGAAGCGGTCGAGCGGCGGTGTCAGCCAGAGCCATGCCGCAGCGCCGACCACGATCCACAGCCCGTTCTGCCACCAGAGGAAGGTGGTGGCGAGCCAGCGCGCCATCGCGAGCGGGCGAGGCGGCCGCTCGTACAGCGGCGGGAGCACGACCTCCCCGATCCCCACGATGCCCAGTGTATGCCCGCGCTGTGTGGGAGCCGGACACACGAACACACCTAGCGTCGGAGTCATGGACGGCGCCGGCGGAGAACCGATGTCGAAGACCGGTTGGCGACGCTGGGTCCGCGACCACCGACCGCCGGTCACCGCAGAGACCGCTGCCGCCGTCGTGGAGGGCCTCGAAACGTTCGTCGAGGCATTCGATGCTGCGGCTGACGCTGCCGCGGGCGCCGGTCTGATCCTCTTCTACCGCGCACAGCCGGGCGAACTGTCGCTGGACCGCCTTGCCGACGCCGTCGGCTGGCAGCGGTTTGCGGTGACTCGCACCCCGGCGCTGGGCCCGCTCACGCTGCACCCGGCGATCGGCGCGATGGAACGGCATCGCTTCGGCTTCCCGCAGCCGATTGCCGACGCGTTGGAGCTGAAGCCTCGGCACATCGTGCTGGCGCTGGTGCCCGGCCTGGCGTTCGACCGCCGCGGCACGCGGCTCGGCCGCGGCGCCGGGTACTTCGACGAGCTGTTGGCCCGGCTGCCCCGCCACTGCCCTCGCATCGGCGTGACCATGCGCTCGCAGGTGCTGGACGTGCTGCCCGTCGAGCCTCACGATGTGCCGATGACCCACCTCGCCACCGAGGACGGCGTCACCGCTGTCGCTGCCAACACCGCGGGTGGCAACGGCTGAAGCCGGCCCTCACTCGGGCGGCACTTCGAGGTCGGGCCGAGCCTCTGGCTGCCCTATGGCGCCGGGGTCGCCGTGGGCCAGCCGGGGACGCCTGCGTCGCGTTCGACGCCGAGGCTGTTCAGCAAGCCGCTCACCATTCGATAACAGCCCGCCGCCGCAACCAGATGCACCATCTCCGCCCCGCTGAACCAGCGAACAGCCTCAGCCCAGGTCGCGTCGCTGACGCAGTCGTCGCTGTACAGGTCGTCCACCACCTGCAACAACGCCGCCTCCGCCGCCGTCCAGCGCCCCTCGACAATCGGACGAGTGACCAGATAGATCTCCTCGGCGGACATCACCTCGGCCCGAGCGATGAGCGTGTGCTGGCCGAACTCGTACACCGACTGGCAGTTCCAGCCCATCCGCAGCACCGCGATCTCCACGTTCCGACGCGACAGATCCCCCTCGAACAAGACCACTCGGGCGAACTCGCCGAACGCCCGCGACACCGCCCGGCTGTGCGCAAGCGTCGCGATGACGTTCACAGCGTTCGCGAACGAACCCTCCATCACCACACGAGCCCGCTCGGCGACCTTGCCGATCGGCGCCAAACGCGGCACAGCAGGGCGAGACAGATGCATGAGCGAACAGTCCTCCCGTCAGCTCCCAGACTGTAGGGCAACCGCGCACCACGCCGCAGCCGAACGCTCCGGGCATCACCGCGCAGCTAGCGCATGCACGACGGTCGCGTCAGCGCTGCGCGCGCAGCCTCGATTGCCGGTCGGCGCCAGCAGCCCTGGAGATGGTCGTTGACGATGCCTGCGGCCTGCATCAGCGCGTAGCACGTGGTCGGGCCGACGAAACGCCAGCCCAAGCGTCGCAGCGCTTGGCTGAGCGCTGTCGACTCGGGCGTGGTCGGCATCGCAGCGAGCGACTCGTCGTCGACGATGGCGGGCCGAGCCGCAGGCGTTGGCTCGAAGGACCAGAAGAAGGCCGCCAGGCTGCCGTGCGCAGCGATGGTCTCGAGGGCAGCGGCGGCGTTGTTGATCGTCGCCTCGATCTTGCCGCGATGTCGCACGATGCCTGCATCTGCGAGCAGCCGCTCCACGTCGGCCTGGCCGAAGCGGGCCACAGTCTCGATGTCGAACCCGCGAAACGCGGAGCGGAAGTTCTCGCGCTTGCGCAGGATCGTCAGCCACGACAAGCCTGCCTGGAAGCCCTCCAAGCACATCCGCTCGTACAGGGCGACGTCGTCGGTCACGGGCAGGCCCCACTCGGTGTCGTGGTACGCCGCGTAGTCGTCGTGACCCTCGCCCCACGAGCACGCCAGCGTGCCGTCCGCGCGGCGGCGCAGGCCACATGGCACATCCGTCGGCCCGCTCATGGCGTCACGCTACGTTCGTAGGCCGGGCTCGTAGGCTGGGCCGTCGTGCGGCACCGGCCTGATCGGCTGTTCCTGCTGACCGGGTGCGCCCAAGGATTTGCGCTGGCCTGGGGACTGCCGGCGGTGGTGTGGTGGGTGGTGGAGCTGACGCTGCGCCCGCTCCAGCTCGTGCTGTTGGGGACTGCACTGGTGGTCACGATCCTGCTGGCCGAAGTTCCCACGGGCGTCGTTGCCGACCTGTACAGCCGCAAGGGCGCCGTGGTCGCCGCGTATGCCGTCATGGGTGCAGCGATGACGCTGGCGCCGATCACGGAGACCTTCGCGGTGCTGCTGGTGTGGCAGGTGCTGTGGGGCGTCGGCTGGACGCTGCAGAGCGGCGCTTCCACAGCCTGGATGACCGACGAGCTGGCCGTGGCCTCCCGCGTGACCGACCAGCTCATCGTGCGGCACGCCATGTGGCGGTCCGTCGGCGTCATGGCAGGCATCGTCGCGGCAGGCGCGACGGGCATCTGGTCGCTGCGAGGATCGATGGCGCTGATGGGCTGCATCACGCTGCTGATCGCCGCATTCTTGGCAGTTGCCATGGGCGAAACCGGCTTCCGGTCGGCCCGCCGCCGCGCCGCATCGGGCCAGCCGGCGGTCTCCAGCACCGGCCTGTGGCGGGACGCGGTCGGCTTGTGGACACAAGGCGCACGGCTGGTTCGCCGGCGTCCCACCCTGCTCGCCGTCGTGCTGGCGGCGGCACTGGCCGGCGCGGCATCCGAAGGCATCGAACGACTGGACGTGCTGCGCTTGGTACAGCTCGGAATGGCCGAGTTCAGCGGCGCGGAGGCGGTGGTGTTCTTCGGTGCCGTCTGGTTCGTGATGGCCGCCATGGCCATCCCGGCAATGGCGTGGCTGGCCCGCCGCATCGACACGCAGCACGGCGGCCGCGATGCACGCCGGACCGGCGCGCGGCTGCTGGCCCGCCTGCTCGTCATCACCGGCATCGGCACCCTCGCTCTGGCCGTCGGCCCGTCGTTCGCGGTGGCTCTGGGCGGCTGGGCAGTGCTGGACGTGGCGGGCGAGATGACCTACCCGCTGGCAGAGGCCATGGCCAATCGCGACGCGCCTTCCGCCGTGCGAGCGACGGTCATCTCCTTCTTGGGTCAGGCAGAAGCAGTGGGCGAGGTGCTGGGCGGCTTGGCGCTGGGGGCGGCAGCGCAGCTCGTCTCTGTGCCGACGGCCTTGGCCATCGCGGCGGGTGCGTTCTTGGTCTCGGCAAGCCCGGTCGCCTGGGTGGCTAGGCGCTCGGCTCGGTGAGCGGTCAGCCGCCGGCTGCCATCTCGGACATGGCAGCCTCCGAACGACGGGCCATCTCGTCGGGGTCCACGTCTTCGATGTGAGTCGCGAGATTCCAGCGATGGCCCCACGGGTCTTGGATCATGCCCGAGCGGTCGCCGTAAAACTGGTCCTCGACCGGCCGCACCTCAGTTGCGCCTGCCGCGAGCGCAGCGGCGAAGGTGGCATCCACATCGTCCACGTACACGCTGAGCTGCACGGGCGAGCCGCCGTAGTGGGCCGGCGAATGGAATTCCATCTCGGGAAACTCGTCGGCCACCATGATGAGCGAATCGCCCAGCGTCAGCTCCGAATGACCGATTTTGTCACCCATGGGGAGGCGCATCCGCTCGGTCATCCCGAGCACCTCGGTGTAGAACGCAATCGCATCAGAGGCGCCGTCAATGCTCATCGACACCGAGATGCGCGGGTAATCGTCGGGAATCGCCTTGGTCATCGTGCGGGCTCCTTCTGCTTCTGCGTGCGTGCCCGAGCTCACGCTAGCGAGCTACCAGCAGCTCGACTGCCTGGGCCACCGCAGTCTCGGCCCGCGCTTCGAGGCCTGCTGCACCCGCGCTCGCGATGGGGTGCTCGATCACCGTAAAGGGATGCTCAGGCACGCCTTGGACGCGTGCCATCAGCTCAGCCGCGTCCACGAACGCACTCGTCATGACGCTGACTGCGGGCACGCCGATTCGCTCGGCGGCGACGGCGTCGTGCAGACTGCACGACGAGCAGCTGCCTCAGTCGCCGACGCCGGCCAGCACAGCCTCCCAGCCCATTGCCTCGGCAAGCAGCTCGTGCTGCGCGGGAGCGCTGTAGTTGGCCTTGGTCCGGCGGACCACCTCCGCCACACCGTGACGGTCGCGCAGCAGTCGTTCGACGTGATCGAAGAACGGCTGAGTGTTCTGCTTGCCGTTGGAGATGACTCCCACGGTGGCGCCTTGCAAGGTGACGAGCCGCTTCGGCGCTTCGAAGCCGGCAGGTGCTTGCTCATGGGTGGGATTCAGCAGCTCCACGCCGACCTCGCTCTGTTCAGGGCTCTGTTCAGGCACTGCGGTCTGTTGCCGCACTGCACCCTACGGTCACAGCATCAGAGCCGCAGCGACTAGTCCACATCGCAGTCCACGCAGGCGCCCACCGCCACAGTGGAGGCGTGGCTTCGGGTGCCGAGCCACGGCGGAATCACCGCCGCGAAGCCGCCCGCCGGCCCGCCCGCGGCGACAATCAGCAAGTCGTCGGGGGATTCCAGCGCCGAATAGCTCTGGTCGGCCCGATCCTTGACGATTGCTCCCTTGCCGACATCCGCCCAGTCTCCCCGGCGCACCCGGGCACGCTCGAAGACGCAGCCTGCGATGTCGTCGGGGGTCCAGCCGGCCGCATCGAAGTGAGCGCGCAGCTGCGGGGGCAGCACCACGACGTAATTGCCCGGCCAGATGGAATAGTGGAGTTGGTTGGCCCGGATCTCTGCGGCCACGGTCTCACAGAGCTCGGTGGGGTCGGTCGTCCATTCGTTCATGATCTGGCGGGGCGCCATCGAGGCCACCGCCGTCACCGAGGACACCTGGCCTCGCTCGGCCTGCACCGTGGAGAGCCGGCGGTCGCCCAGCGATACCCAGCTCGTGGCCTCCTCGTCCTCGGCGATGCAGTAACCGAGCTTGCCGGGATGGCCCAGCGTGGCCCGGTCGATGCCGCCAGGCTTCACATCGAGCACGTTGGCCAGCACCAGCCGTACTGCCCGTGCGATGACCGCACAGGACCGGTCGGCGCCGCCGAGCACGCTGAAGGTGGCGTCCATCGCCAGCTCACGCCGGACAGGTCCGTTGACGATCAGCATGACCGCGCAGCCGCCGGTGGACGCCGTCGGGCCGTGGAGCCCGAACTCGGGCTGCAGCATCGCCGTGAGCGCGGTCACGACGACCGGGAAGTGTTGTGGCGAGCATCCTGCCATCACCGCATTGACCGCGGCCTTCTCCGCCGTGATGGCCCGTGCCCGCACCGGCTCGATGCCGATCAGGTGGTCCGGCGACAGCATCGCCCAGTCCAGACACGCCGCCACTGCCTCCTGCGTGGGCGGCACGACAGGCAGGCCGTCTGTCCACCCGCGGGCGTGGAGGGCTGCTTGAGCTTCGGCGAAACCGTCGACGCTGATGCGACCTGAGGTCAGCCGCATCGTCATAGCTGCATCGTCATGACGCTGTGAGCAGCCGCCCGCTCGAATGCCGACAGACGGCGTGCGATCATGCGGGCCGGGCGGTCAGCTGCGCTCGAACAGGCCCGACAGCAGGCCGCGTGAGTCATCGGAGGCCGGTCCGGCGGCGTTCGCCAACACCCGCGACGAGAGCCGCTCGAAGGGCAAGGATTGCAGCCACACCCATCCGGTGCCCGACACCGTGGCCAAGAACAGTCCCTCCCCGCCGAAGAACATCGACTTGAGATTGCCGGCGCGCTCGATGCTGTAGTCGAGCGACGGCTGCAACGCCACCAAGCAGCCGGTGTCGAGCTTGATGGTCTGGTCGTGGAGCTGGACAGCCTTGATGGAACCTCCGGCGTGCAGGAACGCCATCCCGTCACCGGACAGCCGCTGGAGAATGAAGCCCTCGCCGCCGAACAGCCCGGTGCCGATGCCGCGCTGCCAAGCGATGTCGAGCTTGGTCCCCATCGCCGCGCACAAGAACGCATCGCGCTGGGCGATGATCTCGCCGCCCATCTGAGCGAGATCCACCGGCACGATCTTGCCCGGGTAACCCGCAGCGAAGCCGACCTTGGCCTTGCCGCCGGCACTGGTGTTGGTGAAGTGGGTGAGGAACAGCGACTCGCCGGAGACGGCTCGCTTGCCGGCGCCCTTGAGCTTGCCCCACAAGCCCGAACTCGGCTCGGTGCCGTCACCCATGATCGACTCGAACGACACGCCGTCTTCGATGAACATCATCGTGCCCGCTTCGCCGATGACCGTCTCACCGGGATCCAGTTCGATCTCGACGAATTGCATGTCGTCGCCGAAGATCTGGTAGTCGACTTCGTGACTCCGCATGGCTCTGTGCTCCTTGCTTGACGGGTTCAGTGAGTGACGGACTCAGTGGATGAGCAGAAGTACATCAGTAGATCGCCGAATCGGCGTCGCTGCCGACGGCCGACACACCGGATTCACGCGCCGTGCGCAGATCGAGCGCCATGCCGCGGCCGAGCGCCATGGCATCGCCTGCAACGGTCTGCATACGGAAGCCCTTGCCGCGCCGGTCCGCCGAGAGCGCCGCCGTGGAGTGGATGCCGGCCACCACGCCGTGGGCTGCGCACCGCTGCGCAATGTGCTCCAGCGTCGCCTTGTACTCGTCATGCTCGTCGCTGTAGCCAGGTCCGTAGCCGTAGCTGATCGACAGGTCCGCAGGCCCGACATAGATGGCATCCACACCTTCGACGGCCAAGATGTCGTCCAGCGAATCGACGGCTTGGCGCGTCTCGATCATCGGAATGCACGCGCTGGTGGCGTTCGCCACGTCGAAGTAGCTCTCGCCCGCCGCGGCGCGCGCCGCCGCCAAGATGGGTCCGAAGCTGCGAGCGCCCAGCGGCGGGTACTTGCACGCAGCCACAGCTGCTGTGGCCTCGCCGACCGAGTTCACCATCGGGATGATGACGCCCCGCGCTCCGGCATCCAGTACGCGCCCGATGATGCCGGGTTCGTTCCACGGCACCCGCACAATCGGCGTGCCGCCGCCGAGCTCGATCGCCTGCATCATCGTCACCGCGACCTGGTAGTCGGCAACGCCGTGCTGCATGTCGACACAGACATAGTCGAAGCCGGCGCGCCCAGCGATCTCTGCCGAATGGCTCGATGCCATCGACAGCCACGTCCCCAGCGCCTCGCCGCCGGCAGCCCACGTGTCCATCATCTTGTTGGACGTGTTCGACATGGGTGTGGCCTTCCTGTGGGGTGAAGCGCTGCGTGGTGAACCGCAGTCAGGTGAACCGGGACGGCTGGCCGCTGTCGCCGGTGGGGCTCAGTCTTCGAAGATGTCGCGCAGGATCGCATTCTCCTGCGCCTCGACCAAGGGCACGATCTCCGTCACAAACTCCTGCCAGTCGGGATCGGCAAAGAGCGCCTTGCGCTTTGCGGCCCGCTCGGCCAGCGAGTCATAGCGCCACATGTGGATGATCTCGTTGATGCCGCCGAACTCGGTGGTGTAGTAGCCGACCGGCTCGCCGAGATGCTTGCGCTGCGGCTCGTAGCCCTTGTCGAAGTACGTCTTCACCCATCGCTCGGGTGTGCCGACCTTCAGGCGGTAGCGCCGCATCTCCACGAAGCTCATGGTCATCTCCTCCCGATCAGCCGATCCGCTGCTCCGGCCAAACCGCTAGTCCAGCCGAACCGTAGCGCACGAGTCAGACGCTCATGGGCGCAGGTCGCGCACCCGTTGCGCCTTGCCCTCCGATCGTGGAATGCCCTCGGGCTCGACCGTGCGAACCTCGACGGCGATGCCGACCCGCTGTCGTACCGCGCCGGCGAACTCGTCGGCTATCGCCTCGTGGTCTCCTGCGTCGGGCTTGGGTTCGAGCACGGCCGTGATGCCTTCGAGACGTCCCCGCTGATGCACTTCGAGGAAGAAGTGCCCGGTCAGCCTCGGATCGGCAGAGACCAGCTCCTCGAACTGGCTCGGGAACACGTTGACGCCGCGGATGATGAGCATGTCGTCGGTGCGGGCCGCGACCCGGCCCATCCGCCGCATCGAGCGAGCGGTGCCCGGCTGCAGCGAGCAGATGTCACGTGTGCGGTACCGGATCACCGGCATCGCCTCCTTGGTCAGCGAGGTGAACACGAGCTCTCCCGTCTCGCCCTCGGGCAGCACCTCGCCCGAATCTGGGTCGATGATCTCGGGATAGAAGTGGTCCTCCCAGATGGTGGGCCCGTCCTTGGTCTCGACGCACTCGTTGGCCACACCGCCGCCGATGACTTCCGAGAGTCCGTAGATGTCGACCGCGTCGATCCCGAAGGCGTCCTCCAGCTCGGTCCGCATGGCCTCGGACCACGGTTCGGCACCGAAGATCCCCACCCGCAGCGACGTCGAGGCCGGGTCCAGGCCTTGGCGGCGGAACTCGTCGGCAACCACCAAGGCGTAGGACGGCGTGGCGCACAGCACGTCGGCGTCGAAGTCCACCAGCAGCTGCACCTGTCGAGCGGTCTGGCCCACCGACGCCGGCACCACCGTGCAGCCGAACTGCTCGGCCCCGTAGTGGGCGCCCAGTCCGCCGGTGAACAAGCCGTAGCCGTAGGCGACATGGACGACATCGCCCGGCTGCACACCGGCAGCGACCAACGATCGCTGGAACACGTGCGACCACATGTCGAGGTCGGCCTGGGTATAGCCCACCACGGTCGGCTTGCCGGTGGTTCCCGACGACGCATGGACCCGGGCCACGCGCTCTCGAGGCACGGCGAACATCCCGAAGGGGTAGGTGTCTCGCAGCTCCCGCTTTGCGGTGAACGGGAACTGCCGCAAGTCCTCCAGGCGCTGCAGATCTGAGGGATGCACGCCCGCCTGGTCGAACAGCTGCCGGTAGAGCGGCACGTGCGCGTAGGCGTGCGCCAGACTCCACTGCAGGCGCTTGAGCTGCAGGGCTCTGATCTGCGCGACCGGTGCGTTCTCTATGGGATGCAGGCCTCGCTTGGCGGCGGGCTCGAACTTGGCCATGTGACGGCTCCTGCGGATCCGGGCGGAGCGTGTGCCGGGGCCTCCGTGCCCGAACAGCTGCGCCGCTAATGCCTCCAGCAACATTGTGTCCGGGCGGAGCGTGTGCATGGGTGCAGCAACATCATGTCCGGGCGGAGCGTGGGCAGGGGCCTCCGTGCCCGAACAGCTGCGACGCACCTGTTGAACGCGCGGGGTGCGTGACGGCCCGGCTGACAGTTGTGTCTCGTCCGGGCGGAGCGTGGGCAGGGGCCTCCGTGCCCGAACAGCTGCGACGCATCTGCTGAACGCGCGGGGTGCGTGACGGCCCGGCTGACAGTTGTGTCTCGTCCGGGCGGAGCGAGGGCAGGGGCCTCCGTGCTCAAACAGCTGCGACGCAATTGTTGCACGCTGAGGGTGACTGGCTGCGAGCGCGGCTGTCGGCTGTGTCTCGTCCGGGCGGAGCGAGGGCAGGGGCCTCCGTGCTCAAACAGCTGCGACGCATCTGCTGAACGCGCGGGGTGCGTGGCGTCGCAGAACTGCGCGCGGAGGCCCCTGCCCACACCCCGCCCTCGCCGATGAGATCACTCGCCCCGAACAACGGGTGCTGCTCAGTCCCCCGGCGGCTCGCCTGCCCGCGCTCCGCCCTCGTTGGTGAGATCATTCGCCGGCTGCGCCTCGCGGGCACCCGGTGACGGCACCAGCCAGTCGAGTATCGGGCTGCGGCTGCCGCAAGGCACGCTCGGCCGGCGCAGCTGACAACTGCGGCCTATGGGGCTTTGGTCCACCAGAAGACACGGCGTATCGCGGACCAGCGCTTGCAAGTCTCCGAATAGGCGACAACGCTTGCCCGCAGCCGGTAGCCGGCGCCTGCCGCGTGACCGGTGAGCGTGACCGTGCGGGAGAGGGTGGGGCCAGCGGACTCGAAACTGCCCGCCCCCACGCGTTCGCCGGTGGTCACGTTGCGCACCTCATAGGCATAACGGACGGTCTTCACCCAATGCGGCACACCCGCACGGGTGTACGCGCAACGCACATCACGCTGCACATCCGGCGTGGCAGCGGGTTTCGTCCAGGTGACCGTCACCCGATCCGGCTTGCCGGTGTCAACTTTCAGTTCTCGCACCGGCATCGGCGCCATCAACGGACGCCTCGGCGGACCGGGCGGCCTGCCCGCCGCGGCGACAGCGAACGTGCGCGTCACCGGCGGCGAGAAGCTCCAGCACACAGCACTGTACGCCAGCACTTCCGCGGTGTAGCTCACCCCGGGGTCGAGGCCGGTCACCAGCCAGCTCGTGGTGCCCGACAGCACCAGCGACTCCGCCACCACACGCCCCACACCCGACCCGCCGCCACGAGACCGTTCGCGGACACGCACCAGAAAGCCCGACGCCTCACAAGCACCGCCCCCCGGCACCGACCACGACACCAACAGCACACCGCCGCCCGACACGACGCGCACCCCTGACGGCTGCCACGGCCTCCCAGACACCACCACACCACCAGAACCACCAGAACCACCCGAACCGCCGGAGCCGCCACCCCCGCCGCCGCCTGAACCGCCGCCGGAGCCTCCTCCCGACGAAGACCGCGGCACCGCCGTCGTCGTGCTGGTCGTCGCAGCAGTCGTCGTGGTCGGCGATGTCGTAGTGGTCGCAGCAGTCGTCGTAGTCGTCGGCGCCGTCGTCGTGGTCGTAGTCGGCGGTGTCGTAGTCGTAGTGGTTGTTGTGGTCGTCGTCGTGGTGGTTGTAGTCGTCGTCGTGGTGGTTGTTGTGGTCGTGCTCGTTGTCGTCGTAGTTGTCGTTGTGGCAGTGCCGACGGTGAACGACGCCCAGTCCGACGCAGGCCCCGTGCCGGACGCGTTCACCGCCCGCACCTGCATCCGCCACACACCCGCAGCCAAACCCCCCGACCGCCTAATCGTGTGCGACGTCGTCGACGCCCCCGAACCCCCAATCGAATACCAACCACTGTCAGACCCGCCCGGAGGCCGCCACTGATACTGCCAACCCGTAATCGTCGAATCACCCGGATCGCTCCACGACACCCTCAACCGATTAGACGTCCCAACCCTCGCCAACCCCACACCCGACGGCTTCGCAGGCACCCCCGCCGCAGTCGTCGAAGTAGTCGTCGTCGATGTTGATGTCGTGGTCGTAGTAGTCGTGGTGGTTGTTGTCGTGGTGGTGCTGGTCGTGGCCGGCGCGTTGGCGCCGTCGTCGTCGAGCACCTCCAAAACCGCCGAACCCTCCACTCGCGCAAAAGGGCTGACATCGTAACCCGGAGCCAAGTACATCACCTTTCGCTTGTTCTCCTGAGTCGTGTCCCCCCGCACACTGAACACCAACGAACCCGTGGTCTGCCCCGACGCAATCGTGATCCTGCGCCCGTTCGGCCAACACACGTCAGCATTCGCAGGATTCGGCGCCGAGCACGACGTCGCCGGCGTGTAATTCGAGTTCCACGTCAACGTGCTCGCCACCCCCACGTTCTGCGCCAGCCTCGACACCGTCACCGTCCTGTCGTTCCCCGACACCGCAGACGGCAACGTCACCGACAACGTCACATCCGTGCGACCCGAGTCGCCCTCACGCACCTGCGCAGGCGCCAACGACACCGCCAACGTATCGCTCGACGTGCCCGCCGTGCCCGAAATCACACTCGACTGCACACCCGGCCCGTTCGCGTTCACCGCCCGAACCTTCACATAACTCGACCCCGACGCCGGCGCCACAAACGACGTCGTCGACGCACCCGAACCAGACACGTCCACCCACGCCGTCGAATCCCGCACCGCCCCAAACGCATCGCTTCCCACAGCAGTACCCACCACATACTGATACTTCGTGATCGACGCATCATCCGGATTCACCCAAAACACCCGCACCCCGCCCACAGCCCGACCAACCAGAAAATTCTCCGGCTGCCCAGGCACCGAACCCTGACCGGACACACCCACCGGCACCAACACCACCACCGACACCGCCAACACCACCACCCCCACCAAACCCCACAACACACCCCCACGCCCACCACCAGCCGCACGCCACCGCTCAACTACGCACCGACCCCCCCCCCGCGAGGACGACACCCAGAACTCACTAGACCAGCACGATCAGTCATCAACACAAACCCCAATCAACGGGCATTGCATCTCGCCCGGCTCGCGCGGACTGCGGACACCTCAAACGACACCGCAGACCCGCCGTCGCGTAGCGCGCTGAGTGTATACCACGCCGACCCGACCACGCAACGGCCCTCACGCCGGAACCATCCGCAGCAGACCGCCGTACCGTCCGGACAGGTGACTGCGTGCCGTGCGAGCCGGATGTGCTGTCGGGGGTGTGGCTGAGCGTGGATGTGTAGCGGCTCGACGAGGGGGGCTGCGGTCGCGGCTGGCTGAGCTGGCTGCGACTCGTGAGGGTCTGGCATCGGGTGCGGTGCCTGCCGGGCGCGCACGGTGGATCGCCCGCGCCGCCGCCGACGCTCCGATCAACGAGCAGCACCTGGCTGAACGCGCACAAGTCGAGGGTCATGAAGAGTTCCTTCGCACCGTCGCCCGTCACGTCGCGGACCGCAGCGGCGACGACGGCGCGTCGCTGCTGGACCGGCAGCGACGCCAGCGTGCCGCAAGCGCGTTCACGCGTCCTGAGACCGGCATGACGGTGGTGAACGGCCAGTTCGACCCGATCACGGCGGCCACACCGACCTTGACACCGGCCGCTACCTGCTCCAACCACCAGCCAAACAGCCCCCAAGCAACACGTCGCCACCAGCCACGCGACCATCAGCCAAACATGGCTGCGTCCGATGCGTCAGACCGTCGAACCATGTCAACAATCTTCTAGACCAACACACCTTCAGTCGAACACACCTAGTGTGGAAACGTGTCGCGACAGATGGGCTCCAACCTCGTGCTGCAGTTGACCGTCAGCAGGTGTTGTTGCAGCAGTGTCGGCACAGGGTGTGGATCGGCACAGGGTGTGGAAACGTGTCGCGACAGGAGCTGACCGCCGGTGACTGACTTTCGCTTCACGATCCTCGTCGTTCCGTACATGCGTCGCCGCGGCGAGCAGATCGGCCTTGCAGGGTCGATGCCGGAGCGATGGCAGACCTTGATGGATCAAGTGCGGACGCAGATGCAGTTTGCCGAGTCGGTCGGGTACGACGGCTTCGCGATGACCGAGCAGCACCTGCAGGTGGAAGGCATCGAGACCACGACCAACCCGCTGATGTGGGACTACTTCGTGGCGCAGCACACCGAGCGGATGCGGGTGGGTCAGCTCGGCATGAACCTCACTGCGGTGAATCCGATCCAGCTGGCCGAGAACATCGCCATGCTCGACCACTTCACCGGCGGGCGGACGTTCGCGGGCTTCTCGCGTGGCAACACGCCGCGCTGGACCGGCACGTTCGGCCAGCACCTCGCCATCACCTCCACAGAGTCCGACAAGTCCGAGGCCGACCAGCGCAACCGCCGGGCGCTGTATGAGAACTGGCACTTGGTGAAGTCGCTGTGGACGCAGGACAAGGTCTCGATCCAAGGCGAGTTCTGGCACGTCCCGCCGTCGATGGAATGGCACTTCCCGCCGACCGACGACGTCGATCCCACCGCGGTCGACCACGACAAAACGCTGCGCGAGATCGGCATCGTGCCCCGACCGCTGCAGCAACCGCACCCGCCGGTGTACGCGCCGTTCAGCTACAGCATGGAAACCTCGAAGTTCTGGGCACGCGAGGGCGGCAAGATGGTCAGCTTCGTGGCCCCCGAGCGGCAGAGCTTCATCGCCACAGCGCTGGACATCTACCTCACCGAAGCCCACGGCGCGGGACGCGACACTACGCCTGCCGATGCGCTCGCTATCGGCGGCCACCTCACCATGGGCCGCACGCCGGCCGAAGCCGCCGACCTGTACGCCGGCTTCGCGGAGCTGTTCAACTGGGCGTACAACGCACCGCCCTACGTGGTGCCAATGGGCCGCGTGTGGCGCGGCAGCCGGGAAGAGGAACTCGATCACGTGGCTTCCCTGCACGAGGAGTTCGGCGTCACCGAGTTCTTCCTGTGGCATCACGTCGGCTACTTCACCCAGGACCAAGAGCTGGCGATGCTCAACGAGTTCGCGCAGGGCGTGATCGCTCCACTGCGCGCCGGCGCCTGAGCTTCGAGCCCGATGCCTGACGGCGGCGTTGCTGCGCTCGACAGCCGCCGACGGGCTGTGGCCGTGGCGATGGCATGCAAGGCAGCGCTGGCACTGTGCTTCTTGGTGGCGATCGCGTTGCCGCTCGATCATCTCGAAGGCAAGGGGATGGCGTTCCGCTTCCCGCTGTTCATGCTCTCGGCGGCAGTGGTGCCGCTGGCATGGGCATGGCGCGGGCGGTTCCGGCCCTACCCGGCCACGGCCGACGCACTGATCGTGGCCCCGTTCCTGATCGACACCCTCGGCAACCTGGCGCATGTCTACGACTCGTTCGATGCCACCGACGACGTGCTCCACACGGTGAACTGGATCCTGCTGGTCGGCGCATTCCACGCGTGGCGCTACCGACGCGGCGGCGCTGCGAGCCTCTCGCGCTCGGACGCGTGGCTGCTCGGCGCCGGGCTGGGAGCGCTCGCCATCGTCGGCTGGGAGGCTGCTGAGTGGATTGTGGCCGCAACCGGCGCAGGCGGCGGACTGGACCTCACCTACGACGACACCGTCGCCGACTTGGTGCTGTCCACTGTCGGCGGCATGGTCGGCTCCGCCCTCGCTGTCGCAGCGTTCCCGCGCCGTCGCACGGGCGGAACGGAGCAGGCCTGAATGTGCTGGCTTCACAGCAAGTCTCAACGTACTGTAAATCGCCGAATGCTCGGAAACCCGCATGAACACTGGGTTTCCCGGCTTGCTCTCAGCTACTCTAAAAATTTTAGAGTAAAATTCTGAGGGTTAGATAGGGTCAGCAGTACTCGCAGCGGCCCCGTCTCGGGCGCGGACTGCGGCGCTCGGGCTACAGGCTGCGCAGGCGCTCGACGGCTTCGTCGAGCATGTCGTGCTGCTTGCAGAAGGCGAACCGGACGAGGTGACGGCCCTCGTCGGCGTTGTCGTACATGACCACGTTCGGCACTGCAGCCACGCCGACACGCTCCGGCAGGCCCCAGCAGAATTCGATGCCATCGGCGTGGCCGAGCGACCGGATGTCGGCAGTGACGAAGTAGGTGCCCGCAGGCTCGAAGACTTCGAGGCCCACCGAGCGCAGGCCCGCGCAGAGTCGGTCCCGCTTGGCGCGCAGGTCCTCGGCCTGGGTCGTGAAGTACTCGTCGCCAAGGTCGAGCCCGACGGCGACAGCACGCTGGAATGGTCCTCCGCTGACGTAGGTCAGCCATTGCTTGGCCGTGCGCACAGCCGCCACGAGCTCGGGACGAGCACACGCCCAGCCGATCTTCCAGCCGGTTACGGCAAACGTCTTGCCGCCGCTGGAGACGGTCACGGTGCGCTCGGCCATGCCCGGCAGCGTCGCTATCGCAATGTGCTCGCCGTCGAACACCAGATGCTCGTACACCTCGTCGGTGACCACCAACAGATCCCGCTCAATGGCCACTGCGGCAATCGCCTCTAGCTCGGCCCGGGCAAACACCTTGCCGGTCGGGTTGTGAGGACTGTTGAGCACCAGCAGTCGGGTGCGCGGCGTGACCGCTGCGGCCAGCTCGTCAGCGTCGAAGCCGTAGTCGGGCGGGCGCAGCGTCACCACCTTGCGGACGGCGCCGGCCATCGAGACGACGGCACCGTACAGGTCGTACCACGGTTCGAAGGTGAGCACCTCGTCGCCCACCTCGGTCAGTGCCAAGATGCTCGCCGCCAGCGCCTCGCTGGCACCGGCAGTGATGAGCACCTCGCGCTCCGGGTCGACCTCCATTCCCCAAAAGCGAGCCTGATGCCGGGCGACCGCATGGCGCAGCTCCGGCATCCCTATGCCCGGCGGGTACTGATTCGCCGTGCCGCTGCGGATCGCTGCTACCGCCGCTTCGAGCACCTCTGCCGGTCCGTCGGTGTCGGGGAAGCCCTGACCCAGGTTGATCGCACCGGTGCGCACGGCCAGCGCAGACATCTCCGCGAAGATCGTCGACTGGTAGCCCTGCAGGCGCGAACTCAGGTACGGCAGCCGTGCCATGCGGCGAAGGCTACGAAACAGCTACTGGTAGGAGACGAACAGCGGCGACGGTCTGAGCGCCAGCACCTGCTGCGGGGTGGGCGTGGGGAAGTCCTCGTCGTAGAAGTTCTTCCAGCCCCAGTAGAAGCGGCCGGCGTCGGGCTGGGTGGTCAGCACCTCCCATGTGCTGTACTTCGTGGCGATCGGGCCCTGTCCGTCCATGTGGATCATCACCGCCAGCTCTGCGGGGGTCGCGACCTGATCGCGGTTGGTGATCATCGAGAAGCTGAATTGGTGCATGATCAGCAGCTTCTGCGGCAATGCCTCCTCGCGCACGAGACCGGCCAGCCAACCCACGACCGGGTTGATCTCGGCGGCGTCGACCGTGCCGACTTGACGCAGATGCACCTCGCCGGGCCGCAGCCGCCACTCGGGATCGAGCGCCAGGCCGACATGGGGATGCCGCAGCAGCTCCGCATAGCGCTTGGCCTGTGTCAGGAAATCGGTTCGGCCCGACTGCAGGTCCAGCACCACGTACATGTCGTTCTCGGCAGCCATGTCGATCCACGGCCGGATGACGTCGAGGGCGGTCTCATTGGAGTAGTCCCCGTCGCCGCCGGGGTTGGCCGATGCCACGGTGGCGATGATCTCGAAGGCGAGGATCACGTCCGAGCCGTCTGCGCCGTAGTCCCGCGCGATGGACCGCACGCGCTCGATTCCCTCGAGCGGGCCCTGCTCGCCCAGCACTCCCAGCTGCGAGGTCGCCGGATGGCCGTACATGGCCACCAGACGGCGGGCGCGGCCGGGCTCGAACAGGAGCAAGCCGCCGCCCGGCAACTCCTCGCCGCGTCTCACGACCTCCAGCTGCCATGCCGCTTCGGTATCGAGCGCAGCTCCGAGCTCGACGTGCGCAGCGCTGCGAAGCGTGTCGCGTGCCTGCGGCGGCAGCGCTCGCAGGTCTTCGCCGGCGCCCACTGCCACGGCCGCTGCGCCGATCTGCGTCCCGAGAGATCCCAACACCGCCGCACGCTCGGCGCTGTGGACCACCCACACCAACGCGGCAGGGGCATCGCGCAGCGGCAGTGCCGCGTTCGGATCGACCGGCACCCAGTCGAGTTCGAATTCGGTATCGATGCCGGAGAGCTGCCGTTGGAGCCGTTGCTGGTTGAAGCCTGCAGCCACGATCCGCTCCGGCGCGAGGCGACGGATCTCTGCCATCGGCTCGGGCGCGGACCAGGACTCGACCAGCAGCAGCGGACCGCGCAGGCCGCGCTCGGCGAGTGTGAGGATCGCCTCGGAGTCGTCGGCGAACGCCAGGCCGACCTCGTGCGCGCAGTCGTAGAGCGCGCGCGACAGTGCCACGCTGAACTGCACAGACGCCGCCCGCGCAGTGTCCGGTGAGCTCTGCGCGACCGCGGCCGCTTCGGCGGTGACGTGCGCAGGAACGTCAGTTGCCTCCCGCGCCGTGCAGTCCCGCTCGGCCGCAGCGGACACCGACGACATGGGCACGCTCGATTCCGGCTGCGCCGGCGCGGACGTTGCGGGCACCGGCGCATCGAGACTGGCAGACCGGCACGCGCTCGCCAGCAGCAGCAACAACACCGTCAACGCGGCCAGCACCGCAGCAGCAGGCGGCCGAGACGAGCGGGCGGACAGCATCTGTCGAGCACAGTTCCGTCGTGCGCTGTGCTGCCGAGCACCAGCCGGTCGCTCACGGATCTGCCAAGACCGGTACCGCCGTGACGGCTGACGTCGCGTCACGCTCGGAACAGCCAAGTCACGTTCGCAGAAACTACGGAGTGCGACACCGATACTGCGGCAATACTGACGACATGCCAACGCCGCAACTGAACCCCCACGTGCCAGCCCGCTACGACATCGCCGGGGTCGACCTGGCGTCGGTCGACGGCGTGCTGTCGACCACCCGCTCGGTTCGGCTTCGGCTGGACCTGGAACGAGACGTGCCCCATGACCTCGTGCTCGACTGCATCGACCTCGCCGAACAGGGGCCCGGCGGCGGCAACCAGGCCAGCCGGCGATGGCTGCTCGTGCGCGACCCGCAGCAACGTCAGGCCATCGGCGACCTGTACCACTCAGTCGTCGGCGAATTCATGCAGCGCAGCCGCGACGCGACTGCCGGCACCGGTCACGCGATGGAACAGGTGATGAAGTCGGCGGCTCACCTCGCGGAACACCTTGCCGAAGTGCCGGTCCATGTCATTCCCTGCGTGTGGGGAGTCCACGACGACAGCGGCAAGCCGGGCTTGTTCGATTCAGTCCTGCAGTCGGCGTGGAGCTTCTGCCTCGCGGCGCGGTCCCGTGGGCTCGCCACCGCTTGGACCACAGCGATTCTCAGCAAAGACGACGAACTGCGCGACGTGCTAGGCATCCCCGCCGGAGTCACGCCGGTGGCACTTCTGCCCTTGGCATGGTCGAAGGGCAGCGAGTTCGGCGCGGTGCCACGCCGGCGCGCCAATGAGATCGCCTACGTGGACGGCTGGGGCCGCACCTGGGAGGCACGCGGCGGCGACTCGACCGCTCGCTCCCTGAGCGAGGGACCGGGGGCCACGGTCGAGATCGACATCGACGCTGCGGCGGAGCGGGTCTGGGAGATCGTCAGCGACATCAACGCAGGCGCCGCCTTCTCCGAGGAATTCGTGCGGGCCGAGTGGGCGCCGGGCTTCGACGGCCCTGCGCTCGGCGCAACCTTCATCGGCCACAACCAGCACCCGGCCGTCGGCGAGTGGAACCTCGAGCTCACCGTCACCGAGTACGAGCCGAACGTGCTGTTCGGCTGGGCCAGCGGCGAGACACCCGAGCAGGCAGGCGCCCGCTGGCGCTACGAGATCGACGTGCTGCACGGCCAGCGCTGCCGCCTGCGCCACGCCATGCGGATCGGGCCGGGTCCGTCGGGCCTCACGATGGCGATCACGGCGACGCCGGACAAGGAGCCGCGCATCCTGGCCCGTCGCCAGAGCGAGCATCTCGCGAACATGACACGCTGCGTCGAAGGCATCAAGGCGCTCGCCGAAAGCGGCACCTGAGCGCACCGTCGACCGCGGCGGCTTCGCGGCCTACCAGTGCAGGTCGGCCAGCGGAGTCTTGCCGCCTTCGGGCGGGCCGTCGCTGACGATCTGGCCGCTGCTCATCTCTACGACGCGGTCGGCCATGCGGGAAATCTCGCGGTTGTGGGTCACCACCAGTACCGCCCGGTCCTGACTGGCCTGCTCGGCGAGCAGTTCGAGAATCTGGGCGCCGGTCTTGAAGTCCAGCTCTCCGGTGGGCTCATCTGCGAGCAGCACGGGGTTGCCGGTGGCGAGCGCTCGGGCGATGGCGACGCGCTGCTGCTCGCCGCCCGACAGCTCGTGCGGGAAGTGGCCGAGCCGGTGACCGAGCCCGACCGCACCGAGGATCTGCGCAGGGTCGGCCGACCCGCCCTTGCCGGCGACGTCCATACCGAACTCGACGTTCTCGGTTGCGGTGAGGCCGGGGAACAGGTTGAAGCTCTGGAAGATGAAGCTGACCGTCTCCCGACGCAGCGCGAACAGCTCGCTTCGGCTCGACGCGCTCAGGTCGCGGCCGCCGACGGTGACCTTGCCCGACGACGCCGAGTCCAGCGCGCCGATGATGTTGAGCGTGGTGGTCTTGCCGCTGCCCGACGGACCGAGCACCACCACGAACTCGCCTGCGTCGACCTGCAGGTCGATGCCCGCCAGCGCCGTCACCGTCACGGGGCCGATTTCGTAGTGCTTGGTGACGCCTTCGAGTTCGATCATCGGTCGCCGCTCCTCCTCGCTGCTCCGCCGCTCCGTCATTCCGCTACTCCATGACCCGGAGCTTGCCGGGAATGAACATGTTCTTCAGCTTGCGAAGCGAGAAGACCGGTGCCAGCGCCACGGCGACGAGTGCCACGGCGAGGTACAGCGCCATCTCCCACGGCCTGATCGACACGATGGCGCCGATCTCGGGGATCGCCGCCGGCAACAGGTACACCACCATCCACACCAACAGCGCGTAGCCCAGCAGGACGCCGAGCAGGATCGCGGCCGCGCACAGCAGCAAGCCTTCCACGGAGAGGTTCGCAATCACCCGCCGCACGGGCACGCCGTAGGCGAACATCGTGGCGTGGTCGCGAGCGCGTTCGTCCACGTTGATGTTGGCCGCGTTGAACGCGATCAGCAGCAGCAGCAAGATCACGAAGATGCGGGCGCCGACGAAGAGGCTCGACGCCTGATCGAGCGAGTCCTCGATGGACTTGAACGATTCGTCGAGGCCCTGCACACGTGCGACGCCGGTGCCGCCGCCGGCGAGCGACCGCTTGACGTCGTTCAGGCTGCTGCCGGGTGCCGGCACGCCGGTGACGGCGTTGGCGAGTCCGCCGAAGCCCCACATCGTTGCCTGCGAGAGATCCATGTACGCGCTGAGCCGCAGCGGGTGACGGTGTATGGCAGCGACCGTCAACGTGCTCGTGGTGCTCGTGTATGCGCCGTCGACCTGCGCCGGATGCGTGACCGTCACGTCGTCGCCGACATCCACGCCGAAGTCGCGGGCTGCCTTGTCGGCCAGCGCGATGCCGGGGGCGCCCGCCGACAGCACTCCTCGTGATGTCGTCGGCGTCCAGATGCTGCTGCCGAAGTCCACGAAGCGAATGACAAGGTCCAGCCGCGTCGGATCGCGAATTTGATCGGTCGCGTCTCGTGCAGGTGCGGCTGTGACGGCCCGGGCGCCCAGCACCACTGCCGGCTCGCCGAGACGCACCGTCGGATGGCTGAGCACGTCGCTCACTTGCGGCGCATCGACCGGGTAGAAGGCATCCATCTGGGCCATGAAGCGATCAGGCTCGCCTCCGAGCAGCTCTCGATTTCCTCGATCGAAGGTGGCAGCAAAGGAACTGCTGAGGCCCACGACGGCGAACAGGATCGCCACGCTCATGGCAAAGGTCAGCGTGGTCATCAGCGTTCTGCGGGGGGTGCGCAGCAGGTTGCGGAACGGCATCCGTGCAAGGCTGCGGCCGGGCAGCGGGACGCGGCTGACGATCGAGGAGAGGCTGCCTCCCCGCGACGCCAAATGGCCTGACCGAATCGCTTCGACTGGTCGAACTCTCACGGCGCGCAGCACCGGCCAGAACGTCGACAGCAGCGGCACCGCGAAGCCGACGGCGGCAGCCCTTGCGTAGACCGCCAGATTCAAGGACTTGTCCAGCACGGGATAGGTGACGTTGGCCTGCGCCACTGCCACCGTCTGGTGAGAGAGCACGTAACCCAAAGCGACACCCAGCACGACACCGAGCACGCTGATCTGTGCGCCGATGAGCATCGGCCGTATCGCAATCGTGCGAGGAGTCTCACCGATGGCCATCGACGCACCGATCTCTCGCCGTTGCGACTCCACCATGCGTGCGGAGAAGTTCAGCGCGGCGAATCCGGCGCCGACAATGAGCAGCAGGGCGAGGACGTTGTTGAGACTCTGGTCGACCTCCGGCGAGTTGCGCAATCCGATGTAGGAGGGCGTCTCATCGCGAGCGATGACATCCAGCGACACGCCGATGGAGGACTCCGCGGCGTCGACGAGCTGGCTTCGCACGCTCTCGGCATCGGCGCCTGGTGCCAGTGTCACCACCACGTCGTTGACCGCGTCGGGTCGGTCGGCGATGTCCTGCGCTACGGACAGCGGAGTGAACAACGCGGCGAAGTTGGACTGGCCGAGCGAGCCTCCGCCTTCTACGACCACAAAGTACTCGGGCGATGTGGCGTGGCCGACGTACTCCACGCTGGTGTCGCCGCGCAAGGTCAAGGTGCCGCGCTCACCCAAGCCGTGAAAGCGGGCGAATTTCGACTCGATCAAGACGCGCCGCACGCCAGCATCCGACGGCGCCATGTTCGCGCCCTTGACGGTTTCGACCCGATTGACGCTCGGCCCCCCGGCGGTCGTGTCCACTCCCATGATGCGTCCCTGCACCAGCAGCTCGCCGTCGTTCGCGGTCGTCTCGACTTGCGTGTCCAGCACGAGACGTTCGCTGTGTTCTTCGATGCCGTCGAGGCCCTCAGCAAGCCGCGCCAGCGAGCCCTGCGGCACGTCCAGACCCCCGCTGACCGTCGCCCGCAGGTCGTACATGTTGGTGAGATCCAGACTCGCGTCGATGGCGTCCAGCCGCCATTCGATGGCGCTGGTCGGACCGGCGTAGCTGCCCATGCCGATCGCAACCGTGAATGCGATACCCAAGATCTGAATCCAGCGCTTGCGGCCCTCCCGCAGCGACCACCGCAATCGCAAAAGCCGCACAACGCGCGCCTACTGCAGCAGCGTGCGCAGAGCCATGACGAATCCGCCCGTGAACAAGCCGGTACCGAAGACAATGGGCCGCATGTGGTCGATGTCTGGGCGATCGGCCAAGATCACCAGCATCAGGCCCAGAACAATGGCCAACATCGAAACCATGAGGACAAAGGCCTCTGTCAGGCTGTAGCCGTCCTTCATGCGAAGCAAACCTAGTGTGCCCGCCACGCGGGGCTCGGGGTGCTAAGCGGCGGCGGCGAGTTCCGTGGCAGCTAGACCCACCGGCGGGGCATCCCATTCCTTCAGCACGGGAAGCACCTCGGTGGCGAACAAGTCGCGGTTGCGCCGGGCTTCGGTCCAGTTCATGCCGGCGAAGCACAGGTTGGGGAAGAACGCCGCGATGCCGATCTTGTCCTTGATCTGTTGGATTTTCTCAAGCACCTGATCCGGAGTGCCGAACGGCATCAGCCGAGCGAAGTCCTCCGCGGCGCCGCGGGCACCGTGGCGGTCGATGTACTTGGAGATGCCCTCGTAGAACTCGTAGCCGGTGACGCCCTCGTGCGGCCGCTTGGGACCGAACTCGTAGTGCTTCATCACGGTGCCGTAGTAGTTGCAGATGTGCTCCATCGCCTTGGCCTCGGCCCGGTCGGCATTGGTGTCCACCCAGCAGAATCCGCCAGACAGCGGCGGAGGCGGCGGTGCAGTGTGATGCTTGGTCCATTCGCCCTGGTACGCAGCAAAGTCGGACTCGACGATCTCCCACGGCTTCTGGGGGATCACCAGCAGGCCGATGCCGAGCTGCGCCATGAGCGGCATGCCCTCCGGCGACACGGCTGCGGCGTAGGTGCGGCCCCTGAATGAGTGCTCGGGCCGCGGGCGGATCTCTCGGCGGGGCTGCTGCACGAACTCGCCGTCATGCTCCACGTAACCCTGCTCGAGTCCTTCGATGAGCATCTTGGCGTACTCCAAGAAGCGCTCCCGGCTCGTGTTCATGTCCACGCGGAAGCCCTCGTACTCGACGCGGGCCAGGCCGCGGCCGATTCCCAGAATGAGGCGGCCGTCGGCGAGGTTGTCGAGCATCGTCACCTGCTCGGCCACTCGCATCGGGTCGTGCCATGGCAACACGATCACTGCGGTGCCGAGCTGCAAGTTCGTCTTGGCGGCTACCCACGTCAGGAACTGCACTGGGTCCGGGCACATCGTGTAGTCGGTGAAGTGGTGCTCCACCGTCCAGATCGAATCGAAGCCGAGATCCTCGGCCTCTTCGACCATGCGGATCTCCTGCTCCCAGACCTCGCGGTCCGACAGCGCATTCTCCGGGTTCTGAAAGACTGCTGAGTAGCCGACATGCATGACGTTCCCCCCTAGCTTCGGATCTCCGGCTGCCGGTGTCGGCGCCGATGCGTCACACTAGGCCTACTCGCAGACCCACGCTGCGAAGCGGCGAGTGCAACACGGTTAGCGTCGCGGCGAGGCGGGCCACGAGACCGAGCGATACCCGACACAGGAGGCTTGACCATGGAGACGACCGCAGTTGCCCGAAGCATGCGCGGCTCAGTGGGGATGCTGGCGATGGACTGGCTGATGGACGCCTCCACGCTCGCGACCGCAGCACAGCGCGGCATGGCCGAAGGCATCGGGGCATACGCAACCGGACGGCTGGGAGTGCTGGGCGAGTGCCCGATCGACAACGTCGTGGCCGCTGCCTACTTCTGGAACCCCGACACGATGCGCGCCGCAGTCGCCGCAGGGCGCGCCGCGATGGCGCCGTCGCAGGGCGCTCGCATCTGGGGCGAGATCTGCGCCGCATTCGGCGCGCAGCGGCTCGCCGGCATGGAAGACGCCGGCCGGCTGGGCGAGCTGCTCGAACAGGTGGTGGATGCGGCGGCGCCCCAGGGCGCACCGACATTCGTCGGGTGGCGAGACCTGCCCCGGCCCGATGCCGGAGGTGCCGCGCACGCGTTCTTCATGGCGCAGATCATGCGGGAGCTGCGCTTCGGTCGCCACTGCGTGGCCGTGCAGGCGCTGGGCATGGGTCCACTCGAGGCGATCCTGTCTGGCCCCGCCGGCGAATGGAATGCCGAGTTCTTCGGCTGGCCGAAGCCGTACCCCGACGTCAGCCACTTGGGCGATGCCCGCGACGAGATCGAGTCGCTCACCGACAAGCTCCACGCGCCCGACTTCGAGTGCCTGACCCCCGAAGAACGCGCCGAGGTGCGCGAGCTGGCCAAGGCGGCACGCTTCCATCAGCCCGGGGAGTAGACGGCGCCGGCAGCCCGACTGTTTGAGAAGCCGCCGAACGCCGTCCGCGGCGCTCGCCGCTCAGTCTCCGGGCGGCGTTCCGGGCCGGTCCAGAGGCAGACCTCGCAGCAGCTCTTGGTGCTCGCCCAAACGCGGTGCCGGCGTGGCGCGCCACGGCGTCGCCGAGAAGCGATACGGGGCGCCTGGGTAGGTCACCGAGGTTCCGTCGTGGTCGAGCTCCACGGGAAAGCCCCGCGCCACGAAGTGCCCGTCGCCCAGCATCTCCTCGGGCGAGTACACGATGCCGCACGCAAGCCCGATCGACTGCAGGCCGACGAAGAGCTCGTGAGCGCCGAGTCGCTCGGCCAAGAAGTTGACGGTGTCACGTCCGGCGCCGAACACCTCAGCGCCGAGCGGGTCTGCATCGAGGTCCAGAATGTCGATCAGCTCGTAGTCCTCGCCCAGCTTCAGCAGCTCCATGTGCGGGCACTCGTCGGCCAGGTCCAGCTCGGCCACCCATGCGGCCAGTGCAGCGAACTCGGGTCCGCGCCGAGGCGGCACCCCCGTGTTGAGCCAGCGACCGCCGGCGCAGCGCACCTGCGTGGGCTCTGAGAGCTGCGGGAGTGCATGACGGCCAGTCTGCCGCTGCACGTCGACCTGCTGGTTCAGCCAGAAGTAGGTCGCGAACTCACACGTCAGATTTGCGGCAGCGAGCATCGAGACGTCGATGAGCTGGCCGCGGCCGGACTCCTCGCGCCACAGCAGCGCCGCCAGCAGGGTCGCGACCGCGTAGTGGCAGGCCATCTGCAGGCCCTGGTTTCCGCCGCCTCTCACCGGAGGGATCGTGTGATCGTCGTAGCCGCACGACCATATGGGTCCGCCCTCGGCCAGCACGGTGAGATCGGTGGCGGGCGGGTCGGGCCGGTCGCGCCCGTTGTGAGTGATCGACACCCAGATGAGCCGATCACGGTTCAGCTGGTCCCAGTCGAGTCCGATCGCTCCAAGGCGACCGGGCGGCTCGGCTTCGATCACGACATCGCAGGTGCTCACGAGGTGCCGAAAATCGTTCGCGCCGGTGGCCTCGTCCACGTCAAGCACCACCGAGCGCTTCGAGGTGTTGTAGTGCCACCACCACAACGCCCGCTCAGGGTCGGGCGTGTCGCGGGCGAACGGTCCGTAGACGCGCATCGGCGAACCGCCCGGCGGCTCGACCACGATCACCTCCGCGCCCATGTCTGCCAGCAGCTTCCCCGCGAGCGCGCATCGCTCCGAGGTCAGCTCCACCACCCGGATGCCGTCCAGCGGGCGGCGATGCTGCGACGCCGCCGTATCCGCCGGTGCTGGGTTCGCCGGCGAAGTTTCGGCCACTGCAGAGTCAGCCGGTGCGGTGTTCGCCTGCGACATCAGATCACCCCCGTGGCTTTCAGCTCCGCGATCTCGTCTGTGTTGCGGCCCAGCACGTCGCCGAACACGTACTGGTTGTCCTCGCCCAGGCACGGTGCGCCGCGGGCGATGGCCCAGTCGGTCTGGCTCAGCCGCGCCGGCAGCCCTTCGACGCGCGTGTCGCCCACCGCACTGTGCGGCACGGTCACCCACAGGCCGCGTTCGGCGGTGCGAGGGTCGCCGTCGATGCGCTCGCTCGGACGCAGCACCGGCGCGGCGGGCACTCCAGCCTCGACCAGCTTGGCGCGCACGGCGTGCTTGTTCTGCTGAGCTGTCCAGCTGCCGACCAGTCGCTCCAGCTCGTCCTCGTGCGCCAGGCGACCGGCCAGACGCTGCCAGCGGTCGTCGCCGGTCCACAGCTCGCCGACGGCAGCCGCGAAGCGCTGCCAATCCTCATCGTCACGCACCGCGATGGCCACCCACTCGTCGTCGCCGTCGCACGCGAAGATGCCATGCGGCGCCATCGCCGGCGATTGGGAGCGATTGCTGTTGGGCATCCCGCTGCGGCGGGCCCGGCGGCCGTTCACCGTGAAGTCCAGCGACGCCGCGCCGTGCAGCGTGCCCGCTGCCTCGATGCATGCCAAGTCCACCCACTGGCCCTCGCCGGTCCGCTTGCGGTGGTACAGCGCCATCAGCAGCGCTATCGCCATGTAGTACGCGCCGGTGTGGTCCATGAACGAGTAGCCCCATCCCGCCGGCGGCAGGTCGGGCAGCCCCGACTGGAACGTGAGACCCGAAACGGCCTGGGCTATCGGGCCCCAGGAGCGGAAACCGGCGTAGGGGCCGGTGGCGCCGAAACCGCAGTTCGACACGTAGACGATGTCAGGCTTGATCCGCCGAAGCTCGGCGTAGCCGAAGCCGAGGCGCTCCATGACGCCGGCCGCGAAGTTCTCGGTGACCGCGTCGCTGACCGCGATCAGCTCGCGCAGCAGCTCCTTGGCGCGCTCGCTGCGCAGATTGAGCGTGATGCCGAGCTTGCCAGCGTTGTGGCTGTTGAACGAGCCTCCGGCCTCGATCCCGCGGTGCTCGCCGACGAATGGCTGCGTGCCTCGCAGGATGTCCCAGCGGCCCTCGCGTACGGGGTCTTCGATGCGGATCACCTCCGCGCCCAGGGCCGCCAAGATCTTCGTGGCGCCGGCGCCCGCCAGCTGACCGGTGAAGTCGCAGATGCGGATGCCTCCGAGCGCGCCGGGCTCAACACGGGGCCACAGCGGCGAGGTAGGCGCTACCGGCGCAGCGGGCGACGTCGGCGCAGCGGGCGAGGTGGGCGAAGCCGACAATGCTGATGCTGCACTCGAAGCCGGCGATGTCGCGTTCATGGCACCAGGTCGCGCATGGGAGTGCGGGCACGGCCGGGCTCATCGGCCAGCGCTCGTGCGCGCTGCTGGCAGTCCGCAAGCGCATCGGCAAGGGTCGCCGTCCACGCCGTCATGTCCGGTCGCCTCGCACGACCGCCGTCGGGACCCGCAGGCGGAGCGAGCGGCTCGCCCACCACGATCGCGACCTGCGTCCGACGCGGGAATCGCGCACCGCTGGGCATCGACTCGCGTGTGCCCGCAATGCCGACCGGCAGCACCGACGCCCCCGACTTCGCGGCCAGCCATGCGGTGCCGTCGAAGATGGGGGCGATGTCGTCGCGCGGCTGTCTGGCGCCTTCGGGGAAGACCAGCAGTACCTCACCGTTGCGGAGCAGCTCGAGTGCGGCCCGCATGGCATCGAGGTCCGCCGCGCCGCGCCGCACCGCAAAGGCACCCATCGAACGCATGAACCAGCCGAGCGGCCTAGGGCTGAACAGCTCCTGTTTGCCGAGATAGCGGACTCGGTGATGGGTGAGGCTGCCGAGCAGCGGTCCGTCGAGGTGGCTGCGATGGACCGGTGCGTAGATCAGCGGGCCCGCTTCGCGCAACTGCTCCTGACCAGCAGCGCGCAGCCGGTAGACGCGAAACAGCAGGCTGCGCACGAGGCCCCGCGCCGCTCGCCACGTCAGCACTCCTGCCACCCCGTCTGAGCCCAACTGCCCCGCGGCGCCGCGCAGCTTCGAGGTGACCGCGCCGCACAGGCGCGAACTCGGTCTGTCCCGCCCAGATGTGCTCTGACGAGGTCTGCTCTGGCTGGACCGGCTCTGGCGCCATCTGTTCACATCCAGATTGTGGCCCCTTACGGCCGCTGATGCGTCCATGCGGGCAGGCTCGGCATCTGTTCGGCGTACAGCCACGAGGCGAGCAGAGCCGCTGCCTCGGCGCCGCCGAGCTGCGCTACGAGCGCCATGAACTCCGGCGTCGTCGCATGGCCTCCGCCAGACCGTCGATAGTGGCTTCGCAGAATCTCGAAGAAGGTGTCATCGCCGAGGTGGCGGTGCAGCGCATGCAGGCTCAGCGGGGATCGCTGGTACACCGACGCGATGTCGAACAACTGTTCTACCGCGATCCGTCCCGGGGGTGCGGCACGAAGATCGCGCGCTTGCCGCCATTCATCGATCATCAGCGCATCAAGGTCCTCGCCGCCGTGTTCTGACACGTAGAGGAGCGCCAAATAGTGCGCGAATCCCTCGTTGAGCCAGATGTCGCCCCAGTCGCCCGGTGATACCGAGTTGCCGAACCACTGGTGCGCCAACTCGTGGGCGATGACCAACGGCGTCAGCATCTGGTCGCCGTGCAGCGAGAGCGTCTGGTTCTCCATGGCGAAACCGATGCTGAACGGGAGTACCAAGGTGCCGTACGCATCGAACGGATACGGGCCGATCAGGCGCTCGAAGAACGCAATGGCGTCGGGGGTAACCGAAAGAGCATCTAGGGCGGCTTGGCGGTCCGTGTCCGTCAGCGAACTCGGGAGGTAGTCGCGGATCAGCACGCTGTTGCCGGATGCTTGCACGTGACGCTCGAATTCGCCGATGTACACCGCAGCCAGATAGGTTGCCATCGGGTCGTCCATCTGCCAGGTGAACGTGCGCCTGCCGTCGGCGGCAGACTCCTCCACGAGCAGGCCGGTGGATGCCGCCGTGAGGTGCGCCGGCACGGTGACGGCGATGGTGAACGTGGCCTTGTCGGTCGGGTGGTTGTTGGACGGGAACCACGACATAGCACCAGACGGCTCACTGGAGGTGAAGATCACGTCCTCCCAGTTGAACCAGCCGATCTCGTGGTACGGCACTCCGGGATCGTCGATGTGCTGCGGCTCTCCCGAGTACGCAACCTCAACGGTGAAGCTGGCACCTGCGGGCACTGGCGTCGACGGCTTCACGACCAGTTCGGCGCGCTCGCGCAGATGCTCGGCTGCGACGCCGTCCACCGTCACCGCATCCACTTGGAGGCCGGAGAAGTCCAGGTAGATCGTCTCGAGCGCTGCGGCTGACACCGCATGCACCGTGGTCACGCCGCTCAGCGTGTTGGCGGCCGGGTCAACGTCGAGCAGCAGGTCGTAGTGGGTGACGTCGTAGCCGCTGTTGCCCAGCCACGGGTACAAGCTGTCGCCCGCGCCGGCGCCGGGCGGAGGAGGCGTCTGGTCCGCCGGGACGGTCACGAACGGCGGCGGAGTCGATGCTTGCCCGTCAGGTGCGGCAGCGTCAGGTGTCGTCGCAGCGGGCGCGGTGGACGGCATCGTGACCGTAGTCGTAGCAGTCGTCAGGGTGGAGGGCGTCAGCGCCGTCGTTGTCGTTGGGTCTGCGGGCGGCAGTGACGTCTCGGCGCGGTCATCGGCAGCGCCAGTACACGCCGCGAGCCACAGCGCAGCACCGCACACGAGCGCAGCAAGCCTGATGCCCCTGCGCATGTTCCTGCCACGCAGCACGCTGCCGGTCAGCGAGATTCCGTCGTCCCGACTTCCCCATTCCCCCATGCACCATCGCCTGAGCATCGACACCATGCTTGCAGGTAAGTCCGCTGGAGTGTTCGCGCCCTGGCGTAGGCGGCTGTTGTCGCCGGACGTCGCCCGCGGCCGAAGCGGCAGCGCCCCGCCGAGTCACCGAAACGCTCGTACAGTTGCGAGATGCAGCCCTCGGCCGAATCGGCTGCTCAGCTCAGGGGTTCAGTTCGGGTGCTCGGCCAAGGCAGGAAGTGCAGGTGGCCCGGCGGCTCTGTTCCAGATGCTCAGCCCAAATGCGCGTCGAAGTGGTCGAGGGTGCGCTGCCTGGCCAGTGCAGCAGCATCGGGGTGATAGCTGGCACGTGCGTCACAGTTGAAGCCGTGGTCTGCGCCCTCGTAGACATGCACGGTGATGTGGTCCCAGCGGTCGGCGATCGCCTGCACGTTCTCGATCGGGATGCCGCGGTCCTCGGTCCCGAAGTGCAGCATCAGCGGCGCTTGGGGCCGCTCGTCGAGATGCGGCATGATCTGCCCGCCGTAGTAGCCCGATGCCGCAGCGATCCTGTCTGCGAGGCGGGCCGAGGCCACGTAGCACATCGAGCCGCCCCAGCAGTAGCCGACGATGCCGACGTTCCCGCCCTCCGCGGCCCAGTCCGCCGCCGCGGAGATGTCGTCCATGACCTGATCCACGGTGAGGTCCTCGAAGGCGATCTTGCGGCCCACGTCGATCCCTTCGGCGTCGTAGTCCAGCTCCACGCCTTGCCGCACGCGGTCGAACAGCGCCGGCGCCACGGCCACGTACCCTCGGCCGCGTAGCCGTCGGCGACGCTGCGGATGTGGTCGTTGACGCCGAAGATCTCCTGCACGACCACCACGCCGCCCTGTGCCGGCCCGCTGGGCGTGGCCCGGTACGCGCTGATGGAGGTTCCGTCAGCGGCTGTCAGCGAAATCGTCTGTCCCATAGCGCCACTGTCTAGCCGACCCTGCCCAGTCCGCGCCATCGAGCCGGCGCTGCCAAGCCGACGCTGCTCAGGTGAGGCCCATGAAGCGGCGGGCGTTGGTGTAGACCACCTCGTCTCGCAGGGCGCTCACCTCGTCGTCGAAGCCCTCGAAGGTCTCGTTCAGCTCCGCGAGCGCGCCGGGGAACGTGCAGTCGTAGTGCGGGTAATCCGAGCCCCACACGACGGTGTGGGCCAAGCCCATGGCAGCCACCTGCTCGAAGGCGTCACCCTCGCCGGCCTCCATGGTCACGAAGCACTGCTCGGAGAAGATCTCGGTGGGGTCGCGCTTGAGCCGCGGCACGAGGTGGCCCATGGCCTCCTTGTGCTCGTCGAGCCGGTCCAGCCAGTACGGCAGCCAGCCCAAGCCGGACTCGAAGAAGCCCACCCGCAGCATCGGGTGATCGTCGAGGACGCCGGAGGCCACCATCTCCATCACTGCGGCCATCTGCTCAAAGGGATGGCACACCATGTGTACGTAGAACTGGTTCTCATAGCGGGTCTTGGCAAAGCTCGGCATTCCCGAGCCGAAGCTGCCGTGAATGCCGACCGTCAGATCGTGATGCTCCGCCGCCGACCAGACCCGGTCCATCTCGGCCGAGAACAACTCGAGCCCGCCGTAGCGCTCGGGGCGGAACGTGATGCCGGTCAGCCCTGCGTTGGCCACCTCACCGATGACCTCCACCGCGCCGTCGACCGACTGCAGCGGGCACACCCCCATGCCGAACAGCCGATTCGGGTCAGCCGAGCAGAAGTCGGCCATCCAGCGGTTGTACGCGCGGGCGTTCTCCACGGCGACATCAGGTGCCTTGATGTCGCCGGAGATCAGCATCAGCGACGGGAACATCAGTGCTGCGTCGAGCCCTTCGTCGTCCATCACCGCCAGGCGAGCCGCCGGGTCGTAGCTGCCGGGCACGATGTCGTCCCAGGTGACGTCGCTGCCGTACGCGTGCGGGATGCAGGCCGGCGCAATGCCGTTGCGCAGCTTCTTGCCTTCCGCGAACGCCGCGTCGCTGCCGTCGCCCAGCACTCGGCACTGCATGATGAGGTCCCGGTACTTCGGGTCGGCGTACTCCTGCCACACCGAGGGCGGTTCCGCGATGTGCGCATCCGCGTCGTAGACCGGCACCGTGCCGTTTTTCGCCAGCGGCCCTGCGCTCTTGTGCGTGTACGTCGTAGCCATGTCAAGCCTCCCCTTGCTCCCCGCCCGTGTACCCTCCGGCGGACTGTCCCCAAGGCCCCATTCTGTCGCCTGCTGCGAGCCGATGCGCAGCGATCCGGCAAGCGGCCGCGGCCATGCACCGTTGCCGTACTCAAGCAGGCTCACAGCTGAGCCGATGCAACAGACAAGCCGACGAAGCAGGCGGGCCGTGCCGGGTTCCAGCAGCGGTTCAGCCTGGTTCAGCCTGGCTCGGTCTAGTTCAGTCGGCGAAGAGCGCTCGCAGGCCTGCGCTGACGGCCGGGGCGACCACGGTGTTGTGATTCTCGCCGGGGAACACGCGCCACGTCAGGTCGATGTTGCGGTAGCCGCGGGCGGAGAACTGGTCGTGGAACTTGGCCTGGGGCGAGTACTCGCCGGTCTCGTGCTCGCCCATCGACATGAAGACCTTGACATCCGGGTCGCCGCCGGCGGCAGCGTGCTCGGCTTCGAGCCGGAACATGACCTCGTAGTCCCACCACACCGAGGGACTGGCCAGCAGGTAGCGAGCGAACATGTCCGGCGCGTTGAACAGCACATGCAACCCGAACAGCGCCGTGAACGAGTGGCCCACGTAGGTCGCCTCGCCGACGTGGTAGCGGCCGCGCAGCAGCGGCAAGACGTCTTCGGCCAGCCACTGCCGGAACGACTCGGCCTGGCCGGTCTGCGAGGCCGGCAGCCGGACGCCGGTCATCGGCGGCGGCACTGCAGGTGTCACGGTGAAGTCGACGGCGCGCAGGTCGAGCATCTCGCGCATGTCGGCGGTGTCGTGCGCGATGCCGGCTACCACGCAGCGGGGCGTCTCGCGCGACATCGACAGCAACCGAGTGGTGTCCACTGCGGTGCCGAAGGTCCACGGCGCATCGCAGCACACCACCAGCGGGTACGGCCGCGCGGCATCGGCGCGGTAGCCCATCGGCGTTGCCACCCACAGCTGGTAGCTCCGGCCGGCGTCGCGACGTCGAAGAATGTGCGTGTCAACCGGCCAAGCACCCGAGTCAGCCACGGCACGGAGGCTAGATGCACATTGGCCTGAGGTCAGCCATGAGGTCATTGGCGCGTGACGCGGAACGGCAGCCGCGGTCGCGAACAGGTAGGCATTCGCGTGGCGATTCATGCAGAATTCGCCCGCTCTCGCTTGCGCCCGTCGGTTCGCCGGCGCGCAGGCGGGCGCATGGCCACCTCGCGGGAGTCACATGCCGGTACTGCGAACTCACATCGACACCTCCGCTGCGTGGTTCGCGAAGAACTGCGAAGACATGACAGCGCAGCTCGCCGAGCTGGACGAGCTGCACCAGCAGGCCGCGGCTGGCGGAGGCCCGCAGGCCATGGCGCGCATGCGCAACCGCGGCAAGATGCCGGTGCGCGAACGCATCGCGATGGTGCTGGACCGTGACTCGCCGTTCTTCGAGATCAGCGCTCTGGCCGGCTACTGCTCGAACTACGCCGTCGGCGGCGGGCTGGTGATGGGCATCGGCGTCGTGAACGGCGTCGAGTGCATGATCGAGGGCAACGACCCGAGCGTGCTCGGCGGCGCCATCACCGTGTTCGCCGGACGCAAGATCATGCGCGCCATCGAGATCTGCCGAGAAAACCGGCTCCCCTACATCCAGTTCGTGGAATCGGCCGGCGGCGATCTGCGCGGCGACGACGACCCCGAGCGACAGATGCGCGAGCAGGAGAGCCACTTCGCCGAGTCCGGACGGCTGTTCTACGACGTCACCGAGCTGTCGAAGCTGAGGATCCCGTCGGTCGCCGTGGTGTTCGGCAGCTCCACTGCAGGGGGCGCCTACCAGCCCGGCATGAGCGACTACAACATCTTCATCCGCAAGCAGTCCAAGGTCTTCCTGGGCGGGCCGCCGCTGGTGAAGATGGCAACCGGCGAGGACTCCGACGACGAGACGCTGGGCGGGGCACAGATGCATGCGGAGACCTCGGGCCTCGCCGACTATCTGGCCGAGGACGAAGCCGATGCGCTGCGCATCTGCCGGGAAGTCGTGGCGCACCTGAATTGGCGCAAGCTGGGCCCCGGGCCGACCATGCCGGCTGATCCCCCGATACACGATGCGCAGGAACTGCTGGGGCTGATGCCGCGAGACCTCCAAGCGCTGATCGACTGCCGCGAGGTCGTCGCCCGCATCACCGACGGCTCCCGCTTCGAGGAGTTCAAGGCCCGCTACGGCACGACGCTGGTGTGCGGCTGGGCATCGATCCACGGCTTCCCGGTGGGCATCCTGGGCAACAACGGCCCGTTGTTCAGCGACAGCTCGGAGAAGGCCGCCCAGTTCATCCAGCTCTGCAACCAGCAAGACGTCCCGCTGGTGTTCCTGCAGAACATCACGGGCTACATGGTGGGCAAGGACTTCGAGCAGGGCGGGATCGTCAAGAACGGCTCGAAGATGATCAACGCCGTGTCGAACTCGATGGTGCCTCACATCACGGTCATCCTGGGCAACAGCTACGGGGCGGGGAACTACGGCATGTCCGGACGAGCGTTCAACACCAGATTCACCTACCTGTGGCCCACCGCGAAAATCGCCATCATGGGGCCGAAGCAGATTGCCGGCGTCATGTCGATCGTCCGGCGGGGCCAGGCCATGCGCCGCGGCGTCGAGTTCGACGCGGAGGCCGACCGCAGGATCACCGAGCAGGTGGAGCACTATCACGAGCTGAAGTCGTTGGCCGCCTACGCCAGCGGGCGAGTGACCGACGACGGCGTCATCGACCCGCGCGATACCCGAGACGTGATCGCGATGTCGCTGTCGGTGTGCCACAACAATGTCGTCAAGGGCGCCGACGGGTTCGGCGTCTTCCGCATGTAGGGCCGCTGAAGTGAGGGCCGCAGCAATGCACGAAGCACCGACCATCGCAAGCCACTGCAACGGCCCGGAGCGCAACAGCCCACAGGTCGATCGCCCCGAGGGCACTGAGCCTGCGCACGCCGGGCCGGAGGCCGTCGAGCCGGTTGGCAGCGAGCAGGAGGCTCGTCGATGAGCACGACAGCCGCGCCAGGGTCCCGCCCGCTGCGGCGACTGCTCGTGGCCAACCGCGGCGAGATCGCCCGCCGGGTGTTCCGCACGGCGCGCTCGATGGGCATGTCGACCGTGGCCGTCTATGCCGACGGCGATGCGCGCGCCCCGTTCGTGACCGACGCCGACGTGTCCGTGCCCTTAGGAGGCCGCTCGGCCGCCGACACCTACCTCGACATCGACAAGGTGATGGCAGCAGCGGACCGCAGCGGCGCCGATGCCGTCCACCCGGGCTACGGCTTCTTGTCGGAGAACGCTGCGTTCGCTCAGGCCGTGATCGATGCCGGTCTCATCTGGGTCGGACCGCCGCCGCACGCCATCGCCGCAATGGGCGACAAGCTGGCGGCGAAGGAGGCGATGGCCGCGGCCGGCGTGCCGACGCTGCCGTCGGTGCCGGTCACCGAGGACTTGAGCGAGGACGCGTTGAGGGCCGCAGCAGCCGAGGTGGGCTTTCCGGTGCTGGTCAAAGCAGCCGCCGGCGGAGGCGGCAAAGGAATGCGCATCGTCGATCACGCCGAGGAGCTGGCCGATGCGGTCGCCGGCGCCCGCCGCGAAGCCGCCGGTGCGTTCGGCGACGACACCGTGTTCTTGGAGCGCTGCCTGCCGGCGCCGCGCCACGTGGAGATGCAGGTGCTCGGAGACACGCACGGCCACCTCCTGCACTGCTTCGAGCGCGAGTGCTCCATCCAGCGGCGCCACCAGAAGGTCATCGAGGAAGCGCCATCGCCTGCGGTCACGCCGGCGCTGCGGGCTCGCATGGGCGAGGCAGCGCTGGCAGCTGTGCGCTCCATCGGGTACCACTCAGCCGGCACGGTGGAGTTCCTGCTGGACGGAACCGGCGACGATGCGAGCTTCTGGTTCTTGGAGGTCAACACCCGTCTGCAGGTCGAGCACCCGGTCACCGAGGCGATCACCGGGCTGGATCTCGTGCGAGAACAGCTTCGCATCGCGTCGGGGGAAGAACTCGGCTACTGCCAAAGCGATCTGGCCATCGGCGGCCATGCCGTCGAGGCCCGCCTGTACGCCGAGGACCCTTGCAGCGACTTTCTGCCGCAGACCGGCACGATCGAACTGTGGGCCCCCGCCGCAGACACGTCTGCACGCTTCGACTCGGGCATCGAAGCCGGCTCGGTGGTCGGCACGGAGTTCGACCCGATGCTGGCCAAGGTGATCGTCGCGGCCCCGACTCGTCGCGAGGCCGCACTCGGACTGGCGGCGGCACTGGAGCGCACTCGCATCGGCGGCGTCTTGACCAATCGGGACTTTCTGGCTGCGGTGCTGCGCAGCGATGAGTTCCTCGCCGGCGACACCACCACGGACTTCATCGAGCGGACAGGACTGGCGACGATTTCGCAGGCGCCGGAGCGGACGCAGTTCACCCATGCCGCTGCGGCTGCGATTGCGTTGGTCTCCCAGCACCGCAATCGCTGCAGCGCCACTGCGTTGGGATTCATGAGCTCGGGTTACCGAAACAGCGCCATGCCAGACGAGATGCTGCCGCTCGCGACCGTCGGCGCCGACGACATCGACGTCAGCGTGACCTACCGACGCCGGCGCGACGGCGACTATCGGCTGCGCGTCGCCCCTCTGCAGACCGAGGCACCCTACGCGCCGCCGCAGACTGAGCTGACACAAACTGACCTGACACAAACTGACCTGACACAAACTGACCTGACGCAGACACCGCCTGCGCCGAACGATGATGCGAACGGCGGAACCGCTGCGCCGCGGGCCAGCGAGTTCGTCGTGCGCCCCCACTCGATCCAGCTGCGCGCCGTGGCTGAGCAAGCGGCCGACTGCGACGCCGGCGCTGCGGCGGCCGAGGCTCTGGATGCCGAACTCGACGTCTCAGCGGGCGGACTGCGCGGCACGTGGCAGGTCAGCCGGCGCGGGCGCAACTGGTACGCGACCGGCCCGTTGGGCGGTTCGGTGATGCTGCGCGAGCACTCTCGCTTCCCCGACTCGCACGCGGAGACGGCCGAAGGCGGGCTGGTTGCGCCAATGCCGGGCAGAGTGCTGATGGTGAACGTGGCGGCCGGCGACCGCGTGAGCGAAGGTCAGGTGCTCGTCGTCCTCGAAGCCATGAAGATGGAGCACCAGATCGCGGCTCCGACGAACGGCGAGGTCGCCGAGGTGCGAGTCGGCGTGGGCGACCAGATCGACAACGGCGAGCTGATAGCGGTGATCACGGCCGACGACTGACCGAGCCGGCGCAGGGACGACGCACGGCGTACCGCAAGCGGGCTACTGTCAACACGAGTCTTCGGGGTCCGTGCCATCCGCCGGACAGCAGAAGGCAGACAGGGGAACAGGGGGACCAGCCCATGAGCACCGCAGAACTGCATCGACCCGGCCGGCTGGGCAACCCGGCGATGACGCTGGCGACCGACCCTCGTTCGGACCGGCGGATGATCGCGGCCATGGAACCGATGGGCCTCGCCGGCGAACCGGCCGCGACGCCTGTCACTGCGGCTTCGGCCATCGACGAGATGCACGCCTACGTGGACGCCGCCGAGCCCATGTACGAGCAGCTCTTCGATGCGCTCTACGACGCCTTGCCGCCGGTGCAGGGCGTGACCTCGCGCACCGAAATCATCGCCGGCGTCGACGGCAACGACATCTCCCTGTACATCCATGCGCCTGCCGAAACCAGCGGCCTGCTGCCGTGCGTGTACCACATTCACGGGGGCGGCATGGTGCTGCTCAAGGCGGCAGGCAAGTCGTATCGGCGCTGGCGCGACGAACTCGCCGCGTTGGGCTTGGTGGCTGTGGGCGTGGAGTTCCGCAACGCCAGCGGGGCACTGGGCCGTCATCCATATCCGGCCGGACTCAACGACTGCGCGTCCGGGCTGCGCTGGGTGGCCGACAACAAAGCGGCATTGGGCATCAGCACTATCACCGTCTCGGGCGAGTCGGGCGGCGGCAACCTCACGCTGGCCAGCACACTGAAGGCGAAGCGCGACGGCTGCCTCGACATCATCGACGGCGTGTTCGCGCAGTGCCCGTACATCTCAGGCGCGTACGCCGACCCGCCCGCACACCTGGTGTCGCTGTTCGAGAACGACAAGTACTTCCTGGAAGTTGCCAACATGGGCGCGCTGATGCGTCTGTACGACCCCTCCGGCGCCAGCGACCGCGACCCGTTGGCGTGGCCGCTGCACGCAACAGCAGACGACTTGGAAGGCCTGCCGCCCCACGTCATCTCGGTGAACGAGCTCGACCCGTTGCGCGACGAGGGCCTCGAGTACTACCGAAAGCTGCTCGCCGCCGGCAATGCGGCCCAGTCGCGCACCGTCAACGGCACCTGCCATGCAGGCGACGTGATCTTCCGCGCTGCGATTCCGGACGTGTACGCGGCCACCGCCACCGCACTGCGCGACTTCGCGTACTCGCTCTGATCCGCCGGTCGCCGTCGTCGAGCACAGGGGCGGCTGCCGACGCTTCGGCAGGTGTTCACAGGCCGAGCACGCGAACGGCATTGTCGTGCAGGTACTTGCGCTCGATGTGCGGCGGCAGCTCCCAGCCCGCGACGATGCGGCGCAGGTCGGCGAGCGGACCGCAGTTGGGATAGACGCTGCCGAAGAGCACTTGGTCCGGCAGCTGACGGGCCAGCGCGGTGATGTAGTCCTCAGCGCCAGGAAAGCCGTAGTGGACGTACTGGCCTGGCACGATGACCACATTGGGCTGCTTGTACGCCACGCCGATCGCCTCTCGCACGTACGGCCAGCCGCCGTGCTGAATGGAGACCGTCAGTTGGGGGAAGTCCGTGGCCACGCGGTCGGCATACTCGGGGCGGCAGTCGTCCTGATACGGGCCGAGCAAACAGCTCATGGTTGTGGACACGATGAGCCCGAGACGCTGCGCCTCCTCGTAGATCGGATAGAGCGCTCGGTCGTCGAAACGACGGCTGACACGCGCCGTCGAGGGGTCCACCGTGACGCCGCGCATTCCCTGCGATGCCAGCTCAGCCAGCGACGCCGCTGCAGCTTCGACATCGCTGGGCTCGACAGAGCCGAACCCCACGAACCGCCCTGGATGTGCCGAGACGATCCGGCCGATCTCGGCCGTGCCAGTGGGGTCCAGCCCACGAATGCCGGTCGGCCCGGGCACGCCGATGACACCCAGCGCGATCCCCGCGGCGTCCATCTCGGCGAACATCAGGTCCTCGGACTGCTGCACGAAGCTGGGACACGGTTCGAGACCCATGCGCTCGAGGTAGTGGTAGGTGGTCTGCGGTGTCCAGCTGCGCGCTCCGATGGGGCGAAATCGGAAGTCGATGACGGCGTTGTCGTCGCTGCTGCCTGCCCTTGCTGGGACATCCCCGAGGCGATGCACGGGCCGAGGCTCAGACCGGCGCGTCGGCAGTGAGAACGATCTTGCCGAAGAAGCGGCGCTCTTCCAGTGCCCGATGCGCCTCCACCCCGTCGGCCAGCGGCACCTGCGAATCGATGACCGGCACCAAGGCGCCGCTGCGCACCATCCCGAGCAACTCGTCGAGATCGCTGCGCTGCCATCCGTTGGAGCCGCGGATGTCCATCTCGGCGGTCCAGATGTAGCGCAAGTCGGTAGGCGGGTTGTAGCCGGCAGTCGCACCGCACGTGAGCACGCGTCCGCCTTGGCGCACGCATCGCAGCGAGCGGGCCCACGTGTCGCCGCCGGTGAAGTTGACCACCACGTCGTAACCGCCGCCGCCGAACAGCCCGCCGGTGCGCTCTCGGCAGTAGCGGGCGATGTCGACATCGGTGTAGTTGACGGTCTCGGCGGCACCGAGCTCGGCAAGACGCCTGCACTTGTCGTCGGTCCCCGCAGCGGCGATCACGCTCGCGCCGCGCATCACCGAGATCAGCAGCGCGGCGGTGCCCACACCCCCGCTGGCGCCCAGGATCAGCACCGTGTCTCCCGGGCCGACCCGGCCGCGAGTGACCATCATCCGGTGCGCTGTGCCGTAGGCCACCGGCAGACACGAAGCGTCCGCGTAGGAGACGTCGTCGGGCAAGGCGATGAGCTGGCTCGCGCGCACCGTGACGTACTGCGCGTACGCGCCCCACAGCGTGTCGCCGATCATGAAGATCTTGCCCGTCTCGCGATCGATGTGGACCGGATCCGCGAGCACCCGGTCGCCCACCGACCAGCCTTTCACGCCGGGGCCCAGCTCGGCCACCTGGCCAGCTGCGTCGCAGCCGGGGATGCCCGGCAGCGGCACCTTGATGCCCGGCATGCCGCGGCGAGTGAAGACATCGTGGTAGTTGAGCGAGCACGCCCGCACCGCGATGCGCACTTCACCTGCGCGGAGCTCGGGCGCGGCGATGTCCCGGTAGGACAGCACGTCGATGTCGCCGTGCTCGTCGAACACGATGGCCTTCATCGGGCTGTCTGTCGAAGTGCCCTGTGGCGCCTCATTGCCGTCATGTTATGGTCGCGTCGCTGCTTGTTTCAGTGCTTTCGGGCGGAGCGTGGGCAGGGGCCTCCGTGCCCGAACAGCTGCGACGCATCTGTATGAACGCGCGGGGTGCGTGGCGGTGCGGCTGCCGGCTGTGTCTTGTCCGGGCGGGGTGTGGGCAGGGGCCTCCGTGCTCAAACAGCTGCGACGCATCTGCTGAACGCGCGGGGTGGGTGGCGTCGCAGAACTGCGCGCGGAGGCCCCTGCCCACACTCCGCCCTCGCCGGTGAGATCATTCGCCGCTCGCTCGTTGGAGGCTCGCGGTGACCGCACCGACCTGTCGACCTGCCGGCTGCGGCTGCCGAACGGCACGCTCGCCCGGCGCAGCGGGACGGCGGCCTATCGGGCTTTGGTCCACCAGAAGACGCGGCGTATCGGCGACCAGCGCTTGCAGGTCTCCGAATACGCGACGACGCTCGCCCGCAGCCGATACCCGGCGCCCGCCGCGTGACCGGTGAGCGCGACGGTGCGGGTAACGGTGGGGCCGGCGGACTCGAAGCTGCCCGCCCCCACGCGTTCTCCGGTGGTCACATTGCGCACCTCATAGGCGTAGCGGACGGTCTTCACCCAGTGCGGCACACCCGCACGGGTGTACGCGCAACGCACATCACGCTGCACATCGGGCGTGGCAGCCGGCTTCGTCCAGGTGACCGTCACCCGACCCGGCTTCGCGGTGTCCACTTTCAGTTCTCGCACCGGCATCGGGCTCATCAACGGACGCCTCGGCGCAACAGGCGGCCTGCCTTCGGCAGCGACCGTGAACGTGCGCGTCACCGGCGGCGAGAAGCTCCAGCACACAGCACTGTACGCCAACACCTCCGCCGTGTAGCCCACGCCCGGGGTCAGGCCGGTCACCAGCCAGCTCGTCACACCCGACAGCACCAACGACTCCGCCACCACACGCCCCACACCCGACCCGCCATCACTCGGCCGCTCGCGGACACGCACCAAAAAGCCCGACGCCTCACAAGCACCGCCGCCCGGCGCAGCCCACGACACCAACAGCACACCGCCGCCCGACACGACACGCACACCTGACGGCTGCCACGGCCTCCCAGACACCACCACACCACCCGAACCGCCAGAGCCACCGCCCCCGCCTGCACCGCCCCCACCGCCGCCGGAGCCTCCACCCGACGAAGACCGCGGCGCCGCCGCCGTCGCGGTCGTCGTCGGCGCAGCAGTCGTCGAAGTCGTGCTGGTCGTCGCAGCAGTCGTCGTAGTCGGCGATGTCGTAGTCGTCGTGGTCGTCGTGGTCGTCGTAGTCGTCGTAGTCGTCGTGGTTGTCGGCGCCGTAGTCGTCGTGGTCGTCGGCGGTGTCGTCGTAGTCGTGGTGGTGGTGGTCGTAGTCGTGGTGGTGGTTGTGGCGGGGACGTTGAACGACGCCCACGACGACACCGGCCCCAGCCCGCTCGCGTTACGCGCCCGAATCTGCAACCTCCACTTGCCCGCAGTGATCCCCGACGGCGGACTGAACGACAACGACGTCGTCGAACTGCCCGAATTGCGGACATTCTTCCACGAGGACTTCGTCCCCGCGGGAATCGCCCATCGATACGACCACCGAGTGATCGACGCGTTGTTCGGATTCGTCCACGACGCATCGAACGTGTTCGTATTCCCACGCCGACTGAACGACAACCCCGACGGCTTCGCAGGCACCGGCACCGTCGTAGTAGTCGTCGGCGCCGTCGTAGTCGGTGCCGTCGTCGAAGTCGTAGTGCTGGTCGTGGTAGTCGTTGATGTTGTGGTCGTAGTCGGCTGTGTAGTCGTCGTCGTTGTGGTTGTTGTAGTAGTAGTAGTGCCTGCGTTGGCGCCGTCGTCATCGAGGATCACCAATGCAGCATTACCTTCAGCCCGGCTCGAAGTACCGGCAATAGTGTAGTACGCCGACATATAAGCGACATTCCTCCTTTTCTCCTGCGTCGTGTCGCCCAACACGCCGAACACCAGCGTACCCTCCGTCTCCCCCTCAGCCACCGTGAACGTCTTCCCATTCGGCCAACACACATCAGCAGTCGCAGGCGACGGATTAGAACAAGAACGGGCCCTAGCAGCAATGTTCAACGTCGCGCTGCCGCCAAGCCGATGCGCAACGCTGACCACTTGGCCCCCCGCAGGCGCCGCAGCAGGAAGCGTCGCAGTCAACGTCACATCCATCCTGCCCGAATTGCCCTCAACAACCTCAGCAGGATCAAGCGACACCGCGATCACATTGCCCGACGTGCCCGCGACCTCATCTTTTTCCAAGGACGCCGCGCCCGCACCGTTCGCGTTGACCGCCCTCACCTTCACATAGATCGTCCCGCTCCCAGACGCCTCAAACGACGTCGTCGTCGCACCAGAACCAGCCATATCGACCCAACTGGTCCCGCTCTCCCCAAGCGCATACTGGTACTTCGTGATCGACGGATCCTCCGGATCCGACCAAAACAGCTTCACCCCGCCCACAACCTTGACAATCAGCAGATGCCTCGGCGCCGCAGGCACCGACGAACCCTGACCCCCCACCGACGACGGCACCAACACCACACCCGCCGCCAACAGCACTACCCCAACCAACCCCCAAACCCAACCACGCCAACCGGCCCGCGGCCGATCAACAACGCTCCGACCCCCCCCCCCGCGAGGACGGTTCGTCGAACACACAAATCGACCATCACCGGTCATTGGCATCGCTCTCACCCAACTACTGCTGCGCTGCACCGTCGGCACGGCGCGGACTCAACCGGCGCGGAGGCTAGCACGCTCGCTCTGGCGACCTCCCGACTGAAGCAGTACCATCAGCCAGAAGGTCAGCCCAGCGCGACCCTGGCAAGCTCACACTGTTCGCGCAGCACCGTTAGGGTGCGCTCATGGCGGTGCCTGTTGCCGATGTGGACATGCCAGAGCTGGAGCTGGACCCGGTGTCGTGGGAAGACCAGCGGCAGATGCTGCTCGGGCTGCTCGAGAGCGGCGAGTGGATCGCTCGCACGCCGCTGGGCTACGTCATCGCCGGCTACGACGACGCCGCAGCGGTGCTGCGCGACGGCCGCTGGCACTCCGCCATCGGGCTCATCGCCGACATGCAGGGATACGACAACCCCGAGTTCCGCCAGCGTGCCGGCAACAACATCTTGGCCATGGAAGGCGACGAACACCACCGCCTGCGCCGCCTGGTAGGGCCGACCTTCACGCCGAAATCGGCCGAGCGGCTGCGCCCGTTCATGGCCGAAGTCATCAACGAGCTGCTGGACCCGATCTGCGAGCGCGGCAGCGCAGAGTTCGTCAGCGAGGTGTGCGAACCGTACCCCATACCGATCATCTGCGAGCTGCTCGGCGCTCCTCGGGCGGACTGGCAGTTCTTCAGCCGGATCGCAACCGACGTCTTCCGCATCTTCAACGGCAACCTCCACCGCGACGGCCCGACCATCGTGGCTGCGCAGGAGGAGATGGCTGCCTACATGACGGCCATGATCGCCGAGCGACGCTCAGCGCCGCGTGACGACCTGCTGAGCGACCTGATCGCGGCAGAGGAGGCCGGCGACCGGCTCTCCACCGACGAACTCCTGTCGCTCGCCAACTCGCTGCTGCTCGCAGGCACGGACACCACCCGCAATCAGCTGGCGTGCGCGGTCGCACTCTTCGCAGGTCACCCAGACCAGTTCCGGCTGCTGGCCGAGGACCCTGCGCTCGCACCCGGCGCCGTGGAAGAGGTGATGCGCTACCTCGGCGCGATACGCGGCACGGCCCGCTACGCCAGCGAGCCGATCGTCTATCGCGACATGGAGTTTGCCCCCGGCACGCTCATCTTCCCGAGCCTGGTTGCCGCCAACTACGACGGTGCGAAGTACACCGGGCCGTGCCGCTTCGACATCACCCGCCGCTCGGGCACGCCGCACATGACCTTCGGCAGCGGCATCCACCACTGCCTCGGGGCCTTCTTGGCCCGAGCCGAGCTGCAGGAAGCGCTGAAGGCCGTCGCGAAGCGTATGGGGGACCTGCAGCTCGACGGAGAGGTGGAATGGAAGCCGCTGTCGAACGGCATCTGGGGCCCGACGAGCCTGCCGATCAGGTTCACGCCGGGGGGCTGAGCCCCGGCTCAGCTCATCAGCTGCTGCTTCATGGCAGCCGCGGTCGCCAGCTTCAGCGAACGGCTCGGGCCGATCTCGATGGACTCGCCGGTCTGAGGGTTGCGGCCCATGCGGGCGCCACGCTCGGACATGGAGAACGTGCCGAAGCCAGGCCACGACACCTTGCCGCCTGCTTTCACTTCCGCTGCGACGAGTTCGAAGAACGCCGCCAGCGTGCGCTCCGCGTCGACGGCCGTCACGCCTGCCTCCTCGGCCACTGCCTTGATGGTCTCCGCCTTGTTCGCCATGATCAGGCTCCTCATCTCACATTGAATCGGGCCCGAGTGCATCGGGCGAGGTGAATCGGGGCGCAAGAACAGCACAGCCGAGCCCCGTCGCGGCGCATGTGCAGCCCGTTGTCTATCGGGCTGAAGCAGCGCTTGCACCTCGCGACCGACCTCAGCGAGCACGGCCACCGCGGCTGTCGCTGCGCACGTCGAATGCGTCACGCAGTCCGTCGCCGACGAAGTTCACGCACAGCACTGTGAGCGCAATCGCTGCACCGGGCGGGATGACGAGCCAGGGGGCTACCGTCATGAAGCCCTCGTTGCCGCCCAGCATGTTGCCCCAGGTGGGCGTGTGCGCGGGGCTGACGCCGAACCCGAGGAAGCTGAGCACCGACTCGGCCAGGATCGCGGCTGCTGCCGCGAGCGAGACCGCCACAGCGATCTCTCCGACCAGATTCGGCAGCAGGTGGCCGAGCATCACCCGCGTTCTGCTCGCGCCCATCGCCTGGGCTGCTGCGACGAACTCCAGCTCACGCAACCCGAGGACTCTGCCGCGGATGATGCGCGCCACAGCCATCCAGCCCAGCAGCGACAGCACCGCCACCACATCGACGATGCCGTCGCCCAGCATCCGGGCGAGCATCATCACCACCAGCAGGCCCGGGAGCGCCAACAGCGTGTCGGTCAGGCGCATCAGCACCGCGTCCACTGCGCCGCCGAAGTAGCCCGCGACCATGCCGACCAGCGTGCCGCCGAAAGTCGCCAGCAGTGCCACCGAGACGCCGACAGCGAGCGTGACGCGCCCGCCGTAGAGCATCTGGCTGAGCGTGTCGCGACCCAAAGTGTCCGTGCCGAGCAGATAGACGCGACCGGGCGCCGCGAGCACATCGCTGGGGTGCGTTCGGCCAGCCGAATACGGCGCAATCGCCTCAGCCCCGACCGTCGCCACGGCGATGCCGACCAAGATCGCCAGCGACACCAGCGCTGTGCGACGGCGCGCGAACCGTCGCCACACTCTCGCAGCGGGCCGCTCGGACCGTTGCACCTCAGCGACTGCCACGACGGATCCTCGGATCCAGCACGCCGTAGAACAGGTCTGCAGCCAAGTTCATCCCGATCACCGCTACAGCCACGATCATCGTGGTGGCCAGCAGCATCGGGTAGTCGCCGCCGAACATGGCATCCAAGAACAGCCGGCCCATGCCCGGGTACTGGAAGACCCGCTCAGTCACGACGAGTCCGCCGACAAGCTGTCCGACGTCCACAGCGGCTTGGGTCGTCACCGGGATCAGCGCGTTGCGGACGCCGTGGCGGATGACCACCGTGTGCTCCGCCAAGCCCCGGCCGCGAGCCGCACGGATGTGGTCCGAGCTCATCACGTCGAGCAGGCTCGCCCGCATGTAGCGGCTGTACACCGCCACGAGCTGCAACGACAGCGCCATCGCCGGCAGCACCAGGTGTCTCGCCCGGTCCACCAAGTCGAATCCCTGCTGTCCCGGCGAGTACAGCCCGGCGGTGGGCAGCAACGGCGGGGCGACGCCCAGCCAGTTCGCCAAATAGAGCCCGAACAGCAGCTGCAGCATGAGCCCCAGCCAGAACACCGGTATCGAGATGCCGACGAAGGAGAACGTCGTGGCGGCGTGGTCGACGAGCGAGTCGCGGCGCACCGCCGACACCGTGCCGACGGCGACGCCCAGCGCCAGCGACAGCACCACCGCGGTGCCGGTGAGCACGGCCGTGTTGGCCAGCGCAGTGCGCACGATGGGCCACACGTCGGATCCGTTGCGCACCAGCGATGTGCCCAAGTCGCCGGTGACGAAATCGCCCAGCCAGCCCAGGTAGCGGACGAACAGCGGATCGTCGAGCCCCAGCGATTCGAGGTACGCGGCGCGGTCTGCCGGGGTGACTCGCGGGTTCACGGCGAGGTCACGCCCCGGCTTGGCGATCCGATTCGCCGCCCAGAACACCGCGAACGAGATGACCAGCAGCATCGGCACCGTGGTCGCGATGCGCCGCAGGACGTAACGCGTCACGGTCGAGAGCCTGCCAGTCCCTGCGCCGAATGCGGGCCCGCTACCACACGGCCCGGGGTGCGGTCACCGTCTGAGCCGCCGCTGCGTTCAGCCGGTGTGTACGGTCCAGTCGAACATGTCGAAGAAGCCGCCGTAGGGACTCGACACATACGCGCCTGGGCCCTTCACGGCATCCGCGTCCCAGATCACCATGTTGGGCAGCACGTACAGCGGAATCCACGGCACGTCAACCGCCAGGATCTCGCTCAGCCGGCGTACCAGCTCACCGCGGGCGGCCGGGTCCACCTCGGCATCGACGGCGAACGCTAGGTCGCTGGCCTGCTGGTTTCGGTAGGCGGTGAAGTTCTGCCCGGAGTAGCCGTTCTCCTCGGTGGGAACGCCGTCTATGTCGTACAGGCGGGCCACCGAAGGATCCGGATCGGTGCTGTTCGCGAAGAGCGCGACGGGTCCGAAGTTCATGGCCGGCAGGCGGTTCGAGAACAGCTCGCCTGGGTCGTAGTTGACGATCTCCCAGCCGATCCCCAGCGGCGCGGTCATCTCCACCACCAAGGCCTGCACGTCCTCTCGGCGCTTGTTGCCCGCGACCGTGTTCCACGTCAGCACCAGCTGCTCGCCCGCCGGATTCACCCACAGACCGTCGGGATCGGGCCGCGTCCAGCCCTCGGCTTCGAGCAGCTCCGCCACCTTGGCAGCGTCCTGGGTGTACCGGGCGAAATCGTCGTTGCACCAAGCGCCGAAGCCCGGGTTCCACCCTGCGCACTGCAGCACGTCTGGATCGGCGACGATGGTGCCCAAGGCGATGTCGGCCACACGTTCCCGATCGAGCGCGTAGGCGATGGCTTGGCGCACGCTGCGCGTCAGCTCGAAGCGCCGGTCCGGCGCGTCCTGGTTGATCCAGAGGCCCTCCACGAAGGTGCCTTCGCCCACCGTGTAGCCGAGGCTGCCGCCGATGCGGTCGCGTGCCCCGGGGAACGGCTGAGGAAAGGCGGCCATGGCTTCGCCGGTCTGCAACGCGAGCAGCTCGGAGTCGGTGTCCTCGCGGGGAACCATGACCACACGGTCCACCAGCGGGATGCGCTCGGCGTCCCAGTAGCTGCGGTTGGGCACCAAGATGTGCTGGTCCTGGTTCCATTCAGTCTGGATCCACGGTCCCCCAGAGACGGTGATGCGGTCGTTCCACTGGTCGGCGATGTCGGTGTCGGGGCCCAGCTCGTGGGCCGGCAGCACTGCGCCGAACAGTGTCGGCCACGGTGCGTACGGCTGGCTGAACGTGATGACCGCCGTGTGAGGATCGGAATGATCCACCTGGGTGATGAGGTCCATGCCGAGAGAGCTGAGCGTGCCGGTGGTGTCGAGCGCAGCGCGCCACGTGAACCAGATGTCCGTGCTGGTGATGGGCTCGCCGTCGCTCCATGTCGCAGCGGGGTTCAAGCGGTAGGTGAGCGTGAACGTGCCGTCGTCGGCGGTGACGAGGCCACCGTTGGCAACGGTGGGCGCCTCGGTGAGCAACGACGACGCCACGTAGGTGTTGGACTGGTCGAGTTCCATGAGCCTCGGCAGCAGGTGGGTGAGCACCGACCAGATCGTCCAAGTGGCGTTCGCGCACGACGTGACGGGGTTGATGCACTCCGGCCATTGCTCCACCGCGAGCACCAGCGTGCCGCCCGATGGTTCGGCCGGCTCGGTGGCAACGGCAGCGTCGGTGGCAGCGGTGCCGGCGGCCGCATCGGCCGCGGTCGTGCGGACGGGATCTTCGCCGGATGTGTCGCTGCCGCATGCTGCGAGCAGCAGCAGCGCTGTTGTCGCGATCGCGGCGCTGCGCCGCAGGCGACGGGGCATCCGGCGAGCGTCCCCAGCTTGGCTGGCCTCTTGACTGGTCTTCACGAAGCATCAAGTGTGCCATGTCAGCCAAATGCAACGCTCGCAGCCGACGCGCTTGTCTGGCAGAGTCTCTGACACTGATTGGGGCATTCGGTGGGGCACTGGCGCCCATAGCGACGACCCCATCCCAACGACCAGGGAGCGCTTCGAGTTGCTGGACGGCTATCGGATACTGGACCTGACAGACGACCGAGGGCACCTTGCCGGCATGCTGCTGGCGCAGCTCGGCGCCGAGGTCGTGCTCTGCGAGCCGCCCGGCGGCCACCGCTCGCGTCATCGTGGCCCCTATGTGGACGACGTGATCGACCCGGAGCGCGCCATCGAATTCCTCGTCTACAACCGCGGCAAGCGATCAGTGGTGGTCGAGCACGCCGATCAGATTGCCGACCTCACCGCCCGCTGCGACGCCGTGATTTCCTGCGGAGTATTCGACGTCGATCTCGAGGCGCTGCGCGCCGCCTGCCCGCGGCTCGTGACTGCGTCCATCACCCCGTTCGGCGAGACAGGCCCCAAGACCGGCTGGGCCGCCACCGACCTCACCATCGCTGCTGCCAGCGGCACGATGTCGCTGACCGGGGACCGTGACCGGGCGCCGGTGCGCATCGGCTCGTCGCAGACATGGCACAACGCTGCGGTGGACACCGCCGGCGCACTGCTCATCGCACTGCACGAACGGCGGGCCTCCGGACTGGGGCAGCACGTGGACACCTCGGCGCAGCAGTCTTTCGTGGACTGCACGCAGTTCCAGATGATGGCAGTGCTCACCGGCGGCGACGTGCCGGTGCGCCTGCCGGGAGCGGTGAACCTGGGCGGTTTCTTGATCCCATGGGTCTACGCGTGCGCGGACGGCTTCGTGACCGTCACGTTTCTGTTCGGGCCGATGATTGCCCCGTTCACGAGCCGCATCCTGTCGTGGGCATGCGAGGAGGGATACTGCGAGCCCGACCTGCGAGACAAAGACTGGGTGGACTTCGGCATGGCCGTGCTGGAAGGCCGCGAGTCCATGGACACCTTCGACCAGGCAATCGGGGTCCTGAAAGCACTCGTAGCCGGCAAGACCAAACGCGAACTGCTCGAACGGGCGCTGTTGGACAACCTGCTCATCGCTCCCATCACCACCACCGCCGATGTGCTCGCCCTCGACCAGCTCAGAGCACGCGGCTACTGGCAGCACGTCGAGGTGCCACGCGCCGACGGCCCGGCACCGGTGCGGCTGTGCGGCGCACTGGCCAAGACCTCCGGCGAACCGCTGGCCGATCTGCGGTCGGCGCCGCTGCTCGGGGAGCACACCGCGGCGTATCTCGGGGACGCGGACGCCGACGCGTCGCCGGCTGACGAAATGCAGGTCGACGGGTGCGATGGCGGCCGTCGCCACGCTGACGCGCCGGTCGTCTCGCGTCCAGCGGCGGACGTTGCGGCTTCGGCGCGACCCGCCGAGCGTGCGCTGGCCGACGTCAAGATCCTCGACTTCATGTGGGCACTGGCGGGGCCCGGCGCAACCCGCACCCTGGCCGACTACGGCGCAACCGTCGTCAAGGTGGAGAGCGAGCACAAGCCCGACGTGCTGCGCGGCGTCCACCCGTTCATCGGCGAAGAGGGCGGGCAGGAGAACGCCCTGCAGTTCCATTCGATCAACGCCGGCAAGATGGACCTGACGCTGGATCTGACGCTGCCCGAGGCGCGCGCGGTGGTGCTTGACCTCGTGGCGTGGTGCGACGTGCTGACCGAGTCGTTCTCGCCCAAGGCAATGGCGAACTGGGGTCTCACCTACGAGGTGCTGCGCGAGGTGAACCCACGGCTCATCATGTTCTCCAGCTGCTTGATGGGTCAGACCGGCCCGATGCGACAGTACGCAGGCTTCGGCACCATGGCAGCTGCCATCGCCGGCTTCTATCCGGTGACCGGCTGGCCGGATCGGATGCCGGCGGGACCCTTCACGGCCTACACCGACTACATCTCCCCCAAGCTCGGCGTGATGCTGATCCTCGCCGCGTTGTCCGAGCGAGACCGCACCGGATGCGGCCGGCACATCGACTTCGCGCAGATGGAAGGCGCTCTGCATTTTCTGGCGACCGAGCTGGCGGACGAGGAGATCAACGGCCGCACTGCCGGCCGAGACGGCAACGCCGACCGCCATATGTGCCCCCACGGCGTGTATCCGGCGGCGGGCGACGACCGTTGGGTTGCGGTCGCCTGCGAGACCGACGCGCAGTGGCGTGCGCTGGCGGGGCTGATGGCCGACGCATCGAGCAAGCACCGCGGACTGGCAGGTGCGTTGGCAGAGATCGGGGGCGCGTCGGATCTGGCGGCGCTCGACGCTGCGGGCCGCCGCGCTCGCCGCGATGCCATCGATGCGGCGATCGCGACGTGGACGGCACCCCAGGATGCGGCAGACGTCGAGACGGGCCTGCAGCGCCGCGGTGTGCCGGTTCACCGCGTCAACGACGCCGCCGACCTCGTAGCCGATCCGCAGATCATCGCCCGCGAGCACTTCTTGTCGGTGCCGCACGCCAAGCACGGCCACACCTGGGTGGAGAACAGCAACTTCGATCTGTCGCGCACGCCCGGTCGGCCGCTGTGGGGCGGCCCGATGTTCGGCGAGCACAACATGGAGGTGCTCGAAGGCATCCTCGGCTATGACGCCGACAAGATCGCTGAGCTCGTCATCGCCGGCGCTATCGCCTGAGGTCGCGAACCTCGCCCGCACAGTGCAGCTGCGCGCCGCTCGGCCGCGGCCCGGCCGGCCGGGGGCCACCGTGTCCTCTTGGGCCACAATGTCCTCATGAGCGATGTCCCCACGAGCAACGTCCCCGCGAGCAACGAACGACAGCACATCTCCAGCGGCGGTCCGCTGGAAGCCCGTGCCGGCTACTCGCGGGCAGTACGCGTCGGCGACTGGGTAGCCGTATCGGGCAGCACTTCGCTGGGCCCCGACGGCGTGGCCCACCCAGGCGACTGCTACGGGCAGGCCATCTTCACCTTGGGGGTCATCGAGCGAGCATTGGACGAAGCGGGTGCGCAGATGGCCGACGTCGTGAGGACCCGCTCGTTCATCACCGACATCGCACTGCTCGACGATTTCATCCGCGCGCACGGCGAGGTGTTCGGCGACATCAGGCCCGCGTCGACGCTGGTCGAGGTGTCGGGGCTCATCCATCCCGACCTCGTCATCGAGATCGAAGTCGACGCCATCATTCGCTGAGGGCAGTTCGCTGAGGGCAGGCAGGGAGCGCAAACGGGCTCGAGGCGCTCAGACGGGCGTGAAACGCAGCAGCGCCGAACCCTCGGGCGTCGGGTCGAAGACGGCCTGCACGGCTTGTCCGATGCGGACCGTGTCGGGATCGCAGCCGACGATGTTGGTGAGCACCCGAGGGCCTTCGTCCAGTTCGACATAGGCCAGCACGAACGGTGCGGCTGCGCGCCACGAGCCCGGGATGCGACGGGTGACCGTGGCGCTGTAGACGGTGCCTCGCCCGCTCGCCTGGAACCACGTCACCGAGGTGCTGCCGCACTGATCGCAGCGCTGCCGCGGGTACCACACGACATGGCTGCAGTCGTCGCAGGCAGGCAGTTCCAGTCGGCCTGCAGCGGCCGCATCCCAGAACCGCTGCGTCTCGAGGTTCGCGGACGGCGACGGGACGGGCAGCCCCGATGGCCCCAGCCCGCTCACCGCGTCGGCCCCGCTTCGACCGCGCACACGCCAGCCGCGCTCACGCCGACCGCGCACACGCCGGCCCCGCTCACGCTGACCTGCCCAGCACCAGCGTGGCGCTGGCCATGCGAGTGGCGAGGCTGCCGCCGGTGCCGTGCGCCACGGCCAGCTCGCAGTCGGGCACCTGAACGGCAGGATGCGCTTCGCCGCGCAGCTGCCGCACGGCTTCGACCACTTTGGTCATGCCGCCGCGGTTGGCCGGATGGTTGTTGCACAGGCCGCCGCCGTCGGTGTTGAACGGCAGCACACCGTCCGGCGACTGCAGCGCACCGTCGCTCACGAAGCGGCCGCCGTGTCCCTTCTCGCAGAAGCCGAGGTCCTCCAACGTCATCACGACGGTGATGGTGAAGCTGTCGTAGATGGACGCGTAGTCGATGTCTGCGGGCGTGACGCCGGCTTCGGCGAACGCCAGCGGGCCTGAGCGCACCGCCCCGGTGCGAGTCAAGTCGATGCGGCCGCCCGAGGTGTGCTTGACGGAGGTACCCGTGCCCAGCACCGGCACGCAGTGACGGTCGAGCGAGGATGCCACCGCCTCGCTGACCAGCACCAAGGCGCCGCCGCCGTCGGTGATCACGCAGCAGTCCAGCCGATGCAGCGGGTCAGAGATCATCGGCGAGGACACCACCTCGTCCACGGTGACCACATCCGGCAGGAAGGCGTCGGGATTGTGCTGCGCATGGGTCGAAGCAGCCACCTTGACCTCGGCCAGCTGCTCCGACGTGGTGCCGAACTCGTGCATGTGCCGTGCCGCGGCCAGCGCGTAGCCGCCGGGCACCGACATGCCGAACTGGTTCTCGAACGACGCCTCCGGCGCCGAACTGAACCGTGCGCTGCCGCCTGGACCGGCGCCGCCGGTGCGGGGCTTGCCCGCCAAGGTGATCAGCGCCACGTTGAGGTGACCTGCCGCGATGGCTGCTGCGACGTGCTGGACGTGTACCAGGTACGACGAGCCGCCGGTCTCGGTGTCGTCGATGTAGCTGCAGTCCAGACCCAAGTACTCCGCCATCGACAAGGCACCGAAGCCGGGTGCATCGCCGGCTGAGCAGTAGGCGTCCACATCGGCGAGCGTCAGCCCCGCGTCGGCCAACGCGCCCGCAGCCACCTCGGCATGGATCTGGGGCAGCGTGCGGTCCGGCAGCTCACGTTCGGGGTGCTCGTACGCGCCGGCGATGAACGCCTTGGAGCGAACCGTCATCGGCGGCACGCTAGCCGCCTCGTCCATCCGGGCCGAATCGGGTCACTAGCGTCGCGGCGATGCTGAAGCCATACCGAGTACTGGACCTCACCGATCACCGTGGTGCGATGTGTACATCGATTCTGGGTGCCCTCGGCGCGGAGATCATCCTCGTCGAGGGTCCCGACGGCCGAGGGCGCCGCCATCGCCAGTGCGGGCCCGACGGGACGTCGCTCGGCTGGTGGAGCTTGCGTCGCGGCGCACAGAGCTGTGTCATCGCCGATCGCCCAGAGCTGCTGGAGCTAGCAGCCGGCGCCGACGCGCTGATCGAGTCTCCCGACCCCGGGCTCGGCTTGGACCGCGCCGAGCTGCGCTCCGTCAATCCGGGTCTGGTGCATACCACGGTGACAGCTTTCGGCAGCACAGGCCCCAAGTCGGGCTGGGCGGCGTCGGATCTCACCATCGCTGCGGCCGCCGGCAGCGCTGCCATCACCGGCGACGCCGACCGGGCACCGCTGCGCATCACCGCGCCGCAGAGCTGGCTGCACGCCGGATCGCATGCGGCAGTCGGCACCGCGTTGGCGCTTCGCCAGCGCGACCGCAGCGGCTACGGCCAGCACGTCGACGTTTCCGCGCAACAGGCAATGATGCAGACCGCATTCCCGGGGATCGTCGCTGCGCCCAACGCCTACCCGTCGGCCAGGCGGACCTCCGGGGGCATCCTGCTGCTCAACTTCCACCTGCAGTTCGTGTACCCCGCTGCAGACGGCTACGTGTCCGTCACGCTGCTGTTCGGCGACACCATGGGCCGCTTCACCGCCCGCCTGATGGACTGGGTACGCGAGGAAGGCTGCTGCGACGACGAGCTGGCGGCGCTGGACTGGGTGGACTTCGGGATGCGGCTGTTCACCGACCCCGACCTGGCGCCGAGTCAGCTGGAGACGACCAAGGCTGCGATTGCCCGGCTGACCCGTTCGCGCACCCGAGCCGAGCTGTTCGCGCAAGCGCAGCGGCGTGAGCTGCTGCTTGCGCCGGTGTACTCCCCGGCGGAGCTGACCGGCGTCGAGCACTTCAGCGAACGCGGCTACTGGGACACGGTCGAGGACCCGGCGTGGGGCAGCGTGGTGGCGCCCGGCGCGTGGTGCAAGCCCAGCGGCGCTCCGCTGCGCAGCCTCGGCGGTCCGCCGGCGCTGGGCGCGCACACTGCAGCGGTGAAGGCGAAGCCCCCTTCGGCGCTGCTGGAGGCCGCCGCACGTGTGCGTGCCGGCAGCAGCGGCGGGGAGGGCAGAGGCGACCGTTCGAACCCGAGGCCGCTCGCGGGAATCAACGTGCTGGACACGACGTGGGTGTACGCCGGCCCCTTCACTACGCGGGTGCTGGCCGACTTCGGCGCCACCGTCATCAAGGTGGAGGGACCGGCGCGCTTCGACGCTTCACGAGGCGGAGGAGGCGGGCTGAAGGGCGACATGAGCCCAGACGCTTCCATCCAGTATGGGACGCTGAACGCCGGCAAGCTGGGCGTTACCATCGACTTGAACGTTGCCGAAGGCCGCGAGGCGTTCTGTGACCTCGCCGCCTGGGCCGACATCTTCGTGGAGTCCTACACGCCGGGCACGCTCGACGCGTGGGGCATCGGCTGGCAGACGCTCTCGGCGCGCAATCCAAGCCTGGTCATGCTGAGCACCAGCCTGATGGGCCAAACGGGGCCGCTCGCCACCTTCGCCGGATTCGGCAACCTCGCCGGCGCCATCACCGGCTACTACGAGATGACCGGCTGGCCGGACCGTCCGCCTGCCGGACCGTTCCTCGCGTATACCGACTACGTCACTCCGCAGTACATGGTGCCGCTGCTGCTGGCTGCACTCGATGCGCGTGATGCCGATCCGCGGGGCCGCGGCCAGCATCTGGACTTCGCCCAGGCCGAAGCGGCAGTGCATTTCTTGGCTGCTGAAGTGCTCGAACACACGGTCAACGGCACCGCAGCTGGGCGGATGGGCAATGCGGATGCCTTCATGTGCCCTCACGCCATGTACGCCTGCGCTTCGTCCGGCGACGGCTCTGGCAACCCGCTCGAAGCGCCGGACCCGTGGGTTGCCGTGGTGTGCGAGACCGAACAGCACTGGGCGTCGCTGTGCGGAGTGCTGGAAGGCGACGGGCAGCCGGTGCAGGCCGACCTCGTCGCGCTCGACGCCGCGGGGCGGCTCGCGCGCAGCGGAGACGTCGACGATGCGGTCGCGGCCTGGGCTGCCGCGCGCACGCCGGAGGAGGCGCAGGCCGCGCTGCAGGCCGTCGGCGTACCCGCACACGCTTGCCAGAACAGCCACGGCTGCCTCGGCGATCCGCAGCTCGTCCACCGCGGCCACTGGATGGAAGTGGAGCACCCGTTGCATGAACGCATGATCGTCGAGGCGCCGCGCCTGCAGCTCAGCGCCACGCCTCATCACCTCACCAGGTCCGGGCCCAGCCTGGGCGAACACAACAACCTGGTCCTGCGAGACATCCTCGGCTACGACGACGACCAAGTAGTCAAGCTCGCGGCCGCCGGCGCCCTCGGCTAACCCGCGCCGAACGCCCAGCAGACAGATCGATGCGCGAGAGCGGCACCACGAAACCTCAGCGAGTGGCTCCCACGAATTCCGACAACGGCGCGAGGTCATGGGCCCAGAAAATCGTCAGCCCGCTCTCTTGAGCTTGGACGAGGTTGCGAGTCTCGAACACACCCGACAGCACGGCCGTCGGCACAACCCCTTGGTCGCCGAACGCTCGGATCCACTCGGCTGCCTTCGCCGCAGCATCGTTGTTCAGCCGCTTGACCGAGTTCGTCGATGAGTTGGAGACCTTGCATTCGATGGGCATCACGCGGCCGTCGTGCAATCCGACGACTACATCGGCCTTGCGCCCGGCCACCAAGCACTCAGCGCAGAACTCTCCGCGCCCCGGTGCGTGCCTCGGTGTCCGTACCTCACGCGTCTCGACCTGGGTCAATCCAGCGGCAGCCAAATGATCGCGGACAGCTTGTTCCTGACCAGTCTTGGCTTCATTGGCTCGGCTCGTTCGTACTCTCTGGCTGGCCATCAGCGATGCCGTGGCCGTGGCCGCAGCTGAGCGCTCCTCGTCTGTGGGAGGTCTGCCCTCGCTGACCCAAGCGAACCGGCGGCTGTCGAGCATGGCCAGAACCGTCTCAACTACCCGCAGAGCTGCCCGTTGGTCATTCCGCATGCGGCTTGCTGCCAGATTGGTTTCCGCAAGCTCCACGAGATCGTCAGCGGAGACGGGAGGGCCCGCCAAGTATCTGACCGCCTCGAGCAGGTCGGCGTCGGTGAGCACGGATTGCGCAACGTCACGCAGCGACTGAAGCCCGTCACTGTCGCGCATCAGTCGCTCGACACTCGCCGCGTAACCATCGAAAGCGTGGACGTAGCGCTCAACTGGCTCAGTGAGGCGTTCCTCACGAAAGAGCCGCGCCGATGCGTCTCGTTCTTGCTGGAGTTCTTCGGCGGTCCAGCAGGGCGGGGCTAGGAGTGCCATAGCTCGCCGGCTTCGAGCCAGGCTGGGGGCGGCACCATGATGTGTTCCATTTCCGATGGCTCGAACTTGGTCAAGCCGCCCGCGTAGGTGCGGCCGTCGGCGGTGGTTGTGCGTTCCCGCAGCGACTGAATGAGCCTGCGCAGCGCACCCGGCGAAAGCGATTCGATCGGGTAGATGCCGTGCACCGTGTTGAGATTGCGAGCTTCGCTGAGATTGCGCACGAACGCAGGCGGTCGGCGTGCCATGTAGGTCGCCAGAATTGGCGCCGGGTCACGCAGCTTGACAGACCACCACGGCCTGCGGTGACGAGCGACATAGCTGTCAGCGGCACCGGCGCGGCGGGCGGATGTCAAGAACGCCTCAACGAGTCGTCGTTCGTCGGAATCAAAGGCGTCCAGGTCAGCCGGGAGATCGACCACGGCCCGCAGCCGGCTGCTGTCCCGCAACGGGCTGGACCCGAGATCGATGAGTTCAGATGCCCGCGTGACCGCCGCGGCCAGCACCGATGCCGGCAGACGCGCGTCGTCCTGTCCGGTCACCCAGGTCGAGTTCGCTCCGGTGACTGCCCCCCGATGCACGCGACAGAACTCGCCGAGCCGAACGTAGCCAGCTGGCACACTCGGCTTCGGCTCCCACAGCGACGACCAGCGACGCGTCGCACGCAGCTCGGCGCGGCTGAACTGCTTGCCTCCCTGCAGTCCTCGCAAGTCCTCCGTTCGCTTGATCTTGCGTACACGGACGCTGCGCTGCGATTCGCCTACCTGGAATGCTGTGACGGCGGCCGTTACCGCCGCATCAGCGAAGACCTGGCTGCGGGCGTCGAGCACGTGAACCGAGAGACCGCCCAGCGGCCCGGCAACCAGATCGCGAGCGAGTCGGCCGTAGCCGACATCGAGCCACTCCGATGAGGTGACGAACACGCCGTAGTCCCCCGCACGCGCCAGATGCGCCGTCGCGACGAGGAAGTGGACGTGCAGGCCCGCGAGCGCTGAAGCCCTGTAGCCCAGTTTGGCGGCGTGGGTTCGCAGCCAAGCCTTCCACTCTGGCGCGATGTCGTGGTGCCGCACATAGGGAGGGTTGCCGATGAAGGCGGTCGGGCCCGTCGCAGGTTCCAGCGTCAGCGCCCTGTAATCGACCGCGTGCACCTTCGCACGTCGGTCCAAACCCATCACAGTCAAATTCGCCCGCGCAGTGAGCGAAGCGAGCGGATCGATCTCGACTGCGATGAGGCGGGCGTCGGGCAGGCGTCGGCCTGCCGCCATCAAGAACCGCGCCGAGCCTGCGCCGGGGTCCACCACCCGAGACGCTCGGCCGTGATTCGCGAGCCATTGCGACATCGGCCCGACAAGCGTCGCCGGCGTGTACGTCGCGCCTAACGCTCGGCGCTGCCGCGCCGAGCGCAGCGAGGCAAACGCACAGCCCAACGGATCGTGGCCCGAGAGGATCGATGATGCGGTCCGCTCCAGTGCAGCCGAAGTCGGCAGCACGTCGATCTTGGCGATGAGCTGCGCTTCGGCTCGGCTCACCTCGCTGAGACATCCTTCTCGGGTGAGGGCCCACGCCATCGCGCACAGTCGCCGTTCATCGGCAATTTCAGCCCCCGGCGCGCTGTCATGTGCTGCTCGGGGCGCGGTCTTGGACATCTGTGAGCATGCTCGCACACGAAACCTCCCCGTCCGCGGTATGCCCCGACAGCCCGCTGGATCATGCTGATCGAGGGGTGTGACACCGACATGGCCGCGCGTCCAAGGGCGGTCAGCGATGCGTGCGATCGGGCGGCGGGCGGCTGCGTGGAGTTGAAGCCGTACTGGCGAGCGGCGGCTTGGGATCGAGCTGGCGCCACGGCTCACGCCTGCGAAACTGGCTGTACCGTCTGGCCAACTGCATATGCGGCGTCTGAGCGTCGAGAAGGCTTGGCTGCTGGACTGCGCGCCGCGACCAAGCGCCGCGGGACCTTGCGAGGTGGCAACGCATGAACGCTGACGATCGCTTGGCGATCATCCGGGCAATCCACGATTCACCGCTGCGAATCGTGCTGGCGGTGACGGGGGGCGGGATGCTGGCGCTCAGCGACCTGCTGACCACCCCAGGCGGCTCGCGGACCGTCCTCGAAGCGACCGTGCCGTACTCGGTGGCGTCGCTCTACGAGCTGATGGGTGCCGAGCTGGAGCCCCACGTCTCCGACGCAGCAGCCTTGGCGATGGCCGAGGGCTGCCTGTCGCGAGCGCAGCATCTGTTGGCAGCCTCTGCGACCGGCCGTCAGCAGCTGCCGCTCGCCGGCGTCGCGTGTACGGCGGCACTCGCTACCGATCCGCCCCGGCGAGGCACCGACCGGGCGCACATCGCAGCCGTCTGCGGCGACGGCGCACGCATCGCCCGCCAGGTCACCTTCAACACCAACGACGACCGCGTCGGCCAGGACCGCCGCACCTCAGACGCGCTGCTCGGCTTGCTGGCCGAGGCCGCAGCTCGCTGAGGCCACGACCCGTGCGCCGCACGCGCGTCGGAAGCGCTGCGTTGCGCACGAACCGCAGCTAAGCGAACAGGCCGTTGCCGATGCCTTCGGCGATCTCTTCTGGGGAGTAGCCGGCCTCAGCCCACACGTCGAAATTGTGCTCCCCCAAGTACGCAGGACTGAGCAAGCGCGGGCGCCAACGTCGGGCGTTCCACAGCCCGGCGAACGCGTCGGCGCTCCGTTCGCCGAAGACGGCATGCTCGACCGTTTGCCAGAAGCCCCGGGCCGCATGCTGAGGGTCGTGGGCGAACAGCTGGTGTGCGTCCTGCACCGGTCCCGCCGGCACACCGGCGCGCTGCAAGGCATCGGCCGCGTCGGTCGCAGCGCGCTCGGCGGCCCACTCACTCAGCGCGCCATCGATCATCGAGCGGCGACCCCGGCGGGCTGCTTCGGTGACCAGCGTCGGATCATCCAGCCGGGCGTCGTCCAGCAGGCTGACCAATGCCAGCCACTGCGCCGGCTCGGTCACCGTCACCGCCACGAAGCCGTCGGTGCAGGCGTACACCTCGTTGGGCACGTGGTCCGCAATGCCGTCGCGATTGCCCTGTGGACACGGCGGCGACACACCGGCGGATTGGCTGATGAGCGCCGGGCCGATGGCGTAGGTCCCCACTTCCAGTTGCGCAAGATCGATGCGCTGCCCCTTGCCGGTGCGTTCTCGGGCATACAGCGCGCCGACCGTGGAGACCGCAGCGGCGAACCCTGCGAGGTGGTCGTTGAGCGAGTAGCCGGGGCCCACATCGCCGCGGTCGGCGAAGTTCGTCAGATACGTCATTCCGCTCACCGCATGCACGGTCGGCGCGTAGGAGATGACGTGACGCCACGGTCCGTCGTGGCCGCAGCCGGACATGGTCACGTAGACGAGCCGCGGATTCCACTCCCGCACCGTGTCCCAGTCGAGGCCCCACGAGTCCAGCACGCCGGCGCTGAAGTTCTCGATGAGCACGTCGCAGGTCTCGATCAGACGCCGGGCCGCCGCCAGCGCGTCTGGGTGCTTCATGTCGAGCGTGGCACTGCGCTTGGAACGGTTCCACACGAAGTAGTACGGGAACTCCGGCGAGTTGACGATGGTGGAGTGCTCCTCGCACTGGATGCGGATCACATCGGCGCCCAGGTCGCCGAGCAGCCGCGTGGCCGACGGCCCAGCCAGCACCCACGTGAAGTCCGCTACACGAAGGCCGTCGAGCGGCCGTCGGTCGTCGCCGCGCAGCCGCCGTGCCTCGTCGGGTGTAGCGCTGTCTGCGTGGCCGTATGCGCCGGGCTGTGCGCCGCTGCTGTCGGTGGCATCGTCGCTCACCGCCTCGGCACCGTGGCTGCGAGGGGCGCTGTCAGGCAGCTCGGCCCACGACGCCAGCACGTCGTCGATGGTCGTGCCGGAGGCTGCCGGCGGGCGCGGCGGGACCGTTCCCGCCTGCCCGTCATCGCTCCAGCGGGCCAGCCGGCCCGGCATCTGCACCGTGCCCGAACCGGCGGAGGACGCGCTGGGATGCGCATCGACGCCGCCAGCAGGTGAGCTGCCATTCACGGGCGAACTGCTACTGCTGTCGCTGGCATCGTCGGCAGGCACGCCGGCACCCTCCGCCGGCGCACTGTCGGTGCCTCCGGCCGGAACCTCGGCCAAGAATCCGCGGTGCGCGAACTGCGGATTCGCGCAGACCTCTGCGATGTTCAGCACACCGCCGAACGCCACGTGGCGCTCCTGAGCTTCCCACCAGACGCGACGTGGGTCGGCAGGCGCGATCCAACGACGCACGGCATCCATCACGTCGTCGATGCCAAGCAGCACCTCGGCCGGATCGGCGCCGAGCCAGCGCTTCGCCTCCGTGCCGCTCCCAGCGGGGTCGGTCTCGATCATCCATTCCAACAGCCGGTCCGCGGCCGGCGTGGGGGTGATCATCACGTAGCCCCCGTCGCCGCCTCGGCACTCTGCCAAGTCGTACGCGCGCAGCCAGTGCAGCGCGCCCTGCCGCTGGGCCACCTTGGGCATGGGCAGCAGGTCGTCGAAGAAGTACTGCATGAACAAGTTCTCGATCGAGCCGGTGACCGTCTCGTGGATGGAGAGGTCCACGTGCGCCCCCTGGCCTGTCGAACGAGCCGAGAGCGACGCCGCTATCGCGCAGGTCGCCGCCACGAAGCCTGCGCAGTTGTACGCCTGGCGGCCCCACACGTTGAGCGGCCTGTCCGGCAGGCCCGTCAACGCCATGATCCCGCCCATCGCGGCTGCCACGAGGTCCGACCCGAGCCAGTGTGCCCGCGGGCCAGTGCGCCCGAACGGCGTGATCGACACCTGCACCAGCGCCGGGTTGTCGTCGCTGACGTCGCCGTAGTCGATCCCCAAATCAGCCAAGCGACCGGGGCGTTCGCTCTCCACGATCACATGGGCTGCGGCTGCGAGCCGGCGGTAGGCATCGCGGCCATTGGTCGTGCTCAGGTCCACTGGGCAGCGCCGCTTGCCGCCGTCGTACCACCAGTCAGCGACGCCGCCCAGCGCCGCAGCATCCGGTGCCGCCAGCGCCAGCCCCTGCGAGCCAGTGCCCAGCCGGACCACATCGGCACCCAGCTCGACCAGCAGCTTGGTTGCGAATCGGCCGGCGTCGCCAGTCAGGTCGACGACGCGCAGTCCCGACAGCGCACCGTACACCGTCGTGGCGTCGCGGCGCTGGGCGTCAGCGGGCCGGCTCATGCCGACTCGAAGCTAGTCCGCTGCGGCTGAGAGCCCGTAGCCGGCCTCAGGGGGTAGTGCAGAGCCCGGCGAGGCTGCAGATTGCGGTGTCGCGGCGAGGCTGGCGAACTTCGTGCTCGTCGTAGCCATTCGTGGTGTAGCCCAGCGACAGGCCGGTGGCAGGATCGGCCCAGGCCAGCTGCCCGCCCGCACCGTTGTGGCCGAAGGCCGAAGGCGACACCGTGCGGCCCAGCCCGCGCAGGTTCGCCATGCCGTCGTCACCTGCTACGAACAGCCCGATCGACCGATTGGCGGGCATGCCCATCGGGTCGGGCATGGTGTTGCGCACCTCGCCGGTGCCCTTCGCCAGCATCGCCGGTTCCCACAGCTCATCGGGGTTGTGGAGCAGCCCTTGGTAGAAGAGCGCCAAGTCGGCTGCCGTGCCGTAGGCCCCGCCGCCTGGAACGCCCACCTCGCGCACCGACGGCTCGTTGAACCGCAGGATCACCTCGTTGGTGACCTCGGTGGGAGGCAGTTCACGCACACCGAACGTCGCCTCGAGCTCGTCGGGTGTGGCCGGATCCCCCACCAGCACCAGTTCCGCAATGCCCTTCTGCTCGTCACGCGCCAAGCCGAGCAGCCGAGGCAGCCCCAGCGGCGCGGTCACCCGGTGATGGACTTCGTCGCGGAAGTCGTTGCCGGTCACCGCAGTGATGATCTCTCCCAGCACCCAGTGCGCCGAGGTCGGGTGGTACTCGTAGCGGGTGCCGGGTGCCCAGTTCAGTCTCCAGTTCGCCATGGCGACGAGGCGGGACTCCGAGGTGTCCCACTGCGGCGGCCCGAGCGGTGCGTGCGGGAAGCCGCTGGTGTGCAGCATCACCTGCTCGACGGTGATCGCCTCCTTGGCGTTCTCGCCGAACTGCGGCAGATAGCTGGCGACCGTCGCGTCGAGTTCAACCAGCCCTTCGCTGATGAGCTGCCACATCGTGGAGGCAACGAATGGCTTGGTGGCGGAGAAGACGCAGTAGCGGGTCTGGTCGGTGGCGTCGCCGAAGGTGGCTTGGGCCACGATGTCGCCCTCGAAGCCGACGGCGACTTGGCAGCTCGGCAGCAGTCCTGCGTCGACCTCTCGCCTGCAGCGGTCGAGCAGCGTGTCGATCCGGGCCTGTTGGACGGTGGTTGAGGAGTCAGTTGTGGTGCTCACGGGACTGGCCTAGCACCTGCGGCTACCTTCGCGCACGCCTCGGACACCACCGATCAGCGGGAGCGATGCCATGACGAACGATCCCAACAGCACCCACAGCGGCGACGCCGGGGCGCGTGGCGAGATGCCGAGCGGCGAGGCTGTTGAGGACAGTGCACGCGAGGGCACTGCAGTTGAGTTCGGACTGGTGATCCGCAGCAGCGATGACATCGCACGCCAAGCCCGCGACATCGAAGCACTGGGCTACGACTACGCCACTACCGGCGAGCATGTCTTCTTCCACGTGCCGACTTCCAACGCGTTCGTCTCGCTGGCCGTCGCAGCCGGTGCCACGACCACGCTCCGGCTGATGTCGTCCATCACGCTGGTGCCGCTGTATCCGGCTGTGCTGTGCGCCAAACTGGCCGCTTCGCTCGCCGTCGCCTCCGGCGGTCGCTTTCATCTCGGAGTCGGCGTCGGCGGCGAAATGACGTCGGAGTTCGAAGCGTGCGGCGTGCCAGTGCGCGAGCGCGGCGCACGAACGAACGAAGCGCTGGACATCATGCAGCGGCTGTGGACGCAGGACGAGGTCAGCTTCGAGGGACGCTTCAACACGCTGTCGGGCGTGACGCTTGCACCCAAGCCGTCACCGCCGCCGCCGGTGTGGGTCTCGGGCCGCCAGGACGCAGCCTGGCGACGAGCAGCGCTATTCGGCAGCGGCTGGCTCCCCTACATGTACACCCCGGAGCGCTTGGCCGAGTCCATCGAAGCCATTGGCCGCTATCGCGACGAGGCCGGCAATGCCACGCCGGTGCGGCCCGGGCTGTTCGCGTTCTTCTGTTGCCATCCCGACAACGACACCGCTGTGTCGTACGCCGCGCAGCGACTCTCCAAGCAGTACGCGCAGGACTTCTCCCAGCTCGTCCACAAGTACGCCATCGCCGGAGACCCGGACCGCTGCACCGAACGACTGAACGAGTACATCGACGCCGGGGCGCGCACCATCGTGCTGAGCGCCGTCGCCCCGGCTAGCTACATCGAACAGTGCGAGCGCCTGATGGCCGACGAAGTGCTGCCCCGCATTCGCATCGCGCGCGCGGAGGCAGTCAGCGTGACGGTGGCCGATGCTTGAGGTGCTGATGCGCGTGTCCGGGCGCGGTGCGGGCAGGGGCCTCCTTGCCGCGCATCGTGTGGCCGTGGCAATGGCGCGTCCGGGCGGGGTGTGGGCAGGGGCCTCCGTGCCCGAACAGCTGCGACGCACCTGTTGAACGCGCGGGGTGCGTGGCGGCACGGCTGCCAGCAGTGTCTCGTCCGGGCGGAGTGCGGGCAGGGGCCTCCGTGCTCAAACAGCTGCGACGCATCTGCTGGGCGCGCGGGGTGGGTGGCGTCGCAGAACTGCGCGCGGAGGCCCCTGCCCACACCCCGCCCTGGTTGGTGAGATGATTCGCCGCCTGCTCGTTGGGGGCTCGCGGTGGTGGCAGCGACCTGTCGAGCTTTGGGCTGCGGCTGGCGCGGGCGCGCTCGGCCGGTACGGCGGGCGGGCGGGGATTTTATGGGGTGGTCCACCAGGCGGTGCGGCGTATGGGTGACCAGCGTTTGCAGGCCTCGGAGTACGCCACGACGCTGACACGCAGCCGGTACCCGGCGCCTGCGGCTGTGCCGGTGAGGGCGACGGTGCGTGTCAGGGTGGGACTGTTGGACTCGAAGGTGCCTGCCGCGACGCGTTCGCCGGTGGTCATGTTGTACACCTCGTACGCGTAGCGGACGCGTTTCGCGAAATGCGGCTCCCCCGGACGGGTGTACGCGCAGCGAGAGTCGCGTCGCGCGTCGCTGATCGCGGCCGGCTTGGCCCAGGTGAGGGTGACGCGGTCGCGTCTGGACGTGTCCACGCTCAGGTCCCGCACCGGCGTCGGCGCCGCCAACGGCCGCTTGGGCGGATCTGGCGGGTCGCCTGTGGCGGTGACGGTGAACGTGCGGGCTGCGGGCGGGGAGAAGCTCCAGCACGCTGCGCTGTAGGCGTGCACCTCCACCGTGTACCCGACGCCGGGCGTCAGTCCGGTGACCAGCCAGCTCGTGACGCCTGAGAGCACCAGCGACTCCGCCACCACACGCCCCGCGCTGTCGCGTACGCGCACCAGATACCCCGACGCCCCGCAAGCGCCGCCGGCGGGCGCAGACCACGACACCAGCAGCACGCCGCCCCCCGACACAGTGCGCACCCCCGACGGCGCCCACGGCCTCCCAGACACCGACACACCACCAGAACCGCCCGAGCCTCCGCCAGAACCGCCGCCCGAGCCTCCGCCCCCGCCGCCAGAACCGCCTCCGCCGCCGGAGGGGACCCTCGGCGCCGTCGTAGCAGTCGCAGCAGTCGTCGTCGTAGCACCAGCCGTCGTGGTCGTCGCAGCAGTGGTGGTCGTTGTCGTGGCAGCAGTAGTCGTGGTGGTGGTGGTTGTTGTGGCGCCGACGGTGTGGGTGGCCCAGTCCGACCACGGTCCCCACCCGTTGGTGTTGCGGGCCTGGATGCGCACCCGCCACCTGCCGTTGCCGATCGCCCCGACCGGGCCCCACGCCGCGGACGTCGTGGAAGCACCCGAGCTGGTGATGTTCACCTGCCCCGACCGCGACCCCGCCGGGGTCTCCCACTGGCGACGGTACAAATTGATCGTCGCATCGTTCGGGTTCGTCCACGTCATGTCGAACAGATTCGACCCCGCACGCCGCGAGAACGACAGCCCCGTCGGCTTCGCCGGCACCCCCGCCGCAACCGTCGTCGACACAGAAGTCGTGGACGTCGAGGTGGACGTGCTGCTGGTGGCGGACGTGGTGGTGGTGGCGGTCTCGCCCTCGCCTATGCGGGCGCTCACCCAGTCCGACGCGGCGCCCTCGCCGTTCGCGTTGAGGGCCTGCACACGCGCCCTCCAGGTCCCGTCGCCGATGCCCCCGCTCGGAGTGAACGCCACCGTAGTCGTCTCCGCGTCCGAGCCCGACACCGTGAACCACCCCAACTCCGTCCCGTCCGGTTTCCGATACCTGTACCGCCAGCTCGTGATCGACGAATCACCCGGATCGGACCACGACAGATCGAACGTGTTCGTCCCCGCACGCCGCTCCAAGGTCACCCCCGACGGCTTCGGCGGCAACCGATCCGACGAACCCCCGCCCGAGGAGCCCTCGTCGTCGTCCACGATCGCGAACGCCGCCACCCCCAGCACCGAGGTGTCCCCGTCCGAATAGCCCGCCCGCAGGTACACCGACTCGTGCCTGTCCTCGTCGACCTCGTCGCCCAGCACCCCCAACACCAACGACCCCTGCGTCTCCCCCGGGGCGATGCTGATCGTGTCCCCGTTCGGCCAGCAGTAATCCGCACCCGACGACGGCGAACTGCACGACGTCGACGAATCGTAATTCGAGTTCACCGTCGCCGTCTGACCCGACACCGCCCTCACCCTCACCGACCGGCCCCCCACCGGCGCAACAGCAGGCAACGTCACCGACAGGGTCACATTCGTCGTCCCCGAATCGCCCTCCGTCACCAACACCGGACTCGCACGCGCCACGATCACATTCGCGGACGTCCCCGGCGCGTCGCTCTGCGGATCCGACTCCTCGCCGTTCCCCGCAGCGTTCACCGCCCGAATCTTCACCCAACTCGCCGCAGACGCAGGCGCCAAAAACGTCACCGTCGACGCACCCGAACCCGCCATGTCCACCCACCCCGTCGCATCCCTCGCCGCCTGACGCGAACCCTGCGTCACCACATACTGATACTTCTCAATCGACGAATCACCAGGATCCACCCACAACAACCGCAACCCACCCACACCCCGCACAACCACAAAACCCAAAGGCTGCTGCGGCACCGGCGAATTCGCACCATCATCATCCACGACGAACAGCCGAAAAGCGCCGCTCATGTAGGTCGGGCCGGAGCCGGACTTCGCGTGTATCACATACGCTTCCCGTCTGGCCTCCTGGGTCGTGTCGCCCAGCACACTGAACACCAGCGTTCCCGACGTGGCCCCCTCAGCGATGGTGAACGTCGTCCCATTCGGCCAGCAAATGTCCGCTGTCGCCGGACTCGGCTCAGAACACGACGTAGCCTGTGTGTAGTTGTCGTTCCCGGTCACCGCATCGCTGCCAGGGGAGGGCACCAGAGCATCGACCCGCACACTTCGACCCCCCTGCGGCGCCGCGGACGGCAGCGTCACCGTCACAGTCACATCCACCCGGCCCGAGTTGCCCTCCGGCACCTCCGCCGGCGCCGCCGACACCGTCAACGTATTGGCAGCAGTCTGCGCCACAGCAGAAAACACCCCAGACGCCGCACCCCCGCCCGACCCGTTCACCGCCCGAATCTTCACATACCTGAGGCCGCTCGACGTCAACGTGAACGACGTAGTGCTGGCACCAGAATTAGCCATAGCCACCCAAGACGTCGACGCCGACACCGTGTCGGGGGCGGCGCCTGCCACGTACTCATACCTCGTGATCGACGAATCCCCCGGATCGTCCCAAAACAACCCCACCCCACCCGCAACACCGAAAATCACCAAACCCTTCGGCGCAGCGGGCGCCGACGACTGACCGGCCACACCCACCGGCACCACCGCCACCACCGACGCCGCAACAACGACTACACCAACCAGCCCCCACAACACACCGCCACGGCGCCCACCAACCCCAGCCGCGGCACGCGGCCGCTCAACCAGCCAACCAGGCACCCGACCCCCCCCCCCCCCGCAGAGGTGGCTCACCAAGCTCGCAGCACGACCACGACCCGACATCGACACTCCTTCAGCGCCCCTCAGCGTCTTCGACGCAACACGCGCAGACTAGCCACATCCCGACTACAGCACGCCCAGCAGCGTGATCATACCGTTGCAGCTCAAGCAGTCGGAGACGCAACGTGCATCGCCATCGCGACACCAGGGCAGGGTTGGAGCGGGCGCCTCCGCTTGGTCCACCGCCTGAACCGGGTGCATCCGCATCGGTAGCGTGCCTGCCGTGACAAGCCCGACGGTCAGCACCAACAGCGCAGCTGCGAGCGACAGCTCCCGAAAGCGTGACGCGAACCCCTATCGGCTGCCTCGGGACGTGCAGCCGATTCGCTATGACCTCGTCATCGAGCCGGACCTCGACGCAGCGCGATTCGCCGGCCAAGTCGCCATAGCCGCGACCGTGCAGGCACCCGTCGACAGCGTCACGCTCAACGCCGCCGAGCTCGAATGCCGCGACGCAACCCTGTGCCAGGGCGATCGGACGACGGCGGCCGAGATCTCCTTCGACGCCGAAACCGAGCGGATGACGCTGCGCCCAGCCGACGGTCGCCCGCTGACGCCCGGCAGCCTGCGCATCGACTGCTCGTTCGCGGGAGTGCTGAACGATCAGCTGCGCGGCTTCTACCGCTCCACGTTCGTCGACGAGGCGGGCGTGACGCGCACGATCGCCACGACTCAGTTCGAGTCCACCAATGCGCGGCGGGCGTTCCCGTGCTTCGACGAGCCCGACTTCAAGGCAGTCTTCGGCGTCACGCTGATCGTGCCGGCCGAACTGATGGCGGTCAGCTGCGGGGAGCTCGTGACCTCGGAGCTGATCGATGGCGGACGACGGCGCGACACCTTCGCCGACACCATGACGATGTCCACCTACCTGATGGCGTTCATCGTCGGCGACCTCGAAGCCACCCCGCCCGTCGACGTCGGCGGAGTCCCGCTGCGGATCGTGCATGTGCGCGGCAAGGCAGCGCTGACCGAGTTCGGATTGGAGGCCGCCGCGTTCGCACTGGAATGGCTGGTCAGCTACTACGGCATCGACTATCCCGGCACCAAGGTGGACCTCATTGCCGTGCCGGACTTCGCCTTCGGCGCCATGGAGAACATGGGCGCCATCACCTTCCGGGAGACACTGCTGCTGGCCGATCCGCGCACGGCCACCACCGCCGAACTGCTGCGCATCTCCGACGTGATCGCGCACGAGCTCGCGCACATGTGGTTCGGCAACCTCGTGACGATGGACTGGTGGAACGGCATCTGGCTGAAGGAGGCGTTCGCTACGTTCATGCAAGTAGCGACCACCGATGCCTTCAGGCCGGAGTGGAAGCGCTGGGACGAATTCTCCATCGAGCGCGGAGCGGCGTTCGACGTGGACGCGCTGCGCACGACCCGCCCCGTCGAGTACGAGGTGGTGTCGCCGGCAGATGCCGAAGGCATGTACGACGTGCTGACCTACGAGAAGGGCGCCGCGGTCGTGCGCATGCTTGAGCAGTACCTCGGCCCGGAACGCTTCGCTGCGGGTGTGCGGCAGTACCTCGTCCGCAACAGCTACGCGAACACCACCACCACGGACCTGTGGGATGCCCTCGAAGCCTCCAGCGGCGAACCGGTCAGGGCGGTCATGGACGGCTGGATCTTCACCGGCGGGTATCCGATTCTGACGGTCGCATCACACCGTGACGGACTGCAGATCGCCCAGCAGCGCTTCGTCTACGAGTCCGGGAATGCAGCGTCAAGCGATGCCGGCGCCTCTGGCCAACCGGACGCAGCCGGCCAATCCGTCGACCCGCGCCCGCCGGAGGCCTGGAGCGTGCCGGTCATGGCCCGCGCCCGCCTGCTGGACGGCAGCACCGTTGAGCGACGGTTCCTGCTCAGCGATTCCTCTGCCACCCTGGACCTCGGCGGACCTGTCGAGTGGGCAGTGGTCAACTCTGGCGGCCACGGCTACTACCGCGTGCGCTACGACGGCGAGCTGCTTGCCGCCGTCGCACGGCAAGCCCTCGAGGTGGCCGACCCCATCGAGCGATACGGCCTGGTGGACGACACCTACGCGGCAGTGGTTGCCGGCGACGCCAGTGCTGCAGAGTTCATAGAGCTGGTGACCGATCTGGGGGCCGAGTCCGACCTGCACGTATGGCAGCGGATGATCGGCGGGCTCAAGGGCCTGCATGCGATCGCCGAGCCGGCCGGACGAGATGCGCTTGCCGTGCTCATGCGTGACCTGACCACGACCGCTCTCGGAGTGCTGGGCTTCGAGCCTCAGCCGGACGAACCCGATCTGGACCGCGAGCTGCGGGGGGTGCTCTTCGAGGCGGCAGGCGGCCGTGGACGCGATGAGCTGGTCCGCTCCCGCGCACGCGAACTCTTCGAAGCAGCAACGCAGGGCGGGGCCGCGGTGGAGCCGAACTTGGCTGCGGCGGCGGTGCAGGTCACCGCGGCCGCCGGAGACCACACCGACTACGAACAGATGGTCGAGCTGTACCGATCGGCCGACACGCCGCAGAGCGAACTGCGCTACCTGCAAGCGCTCCTGCTGTTCGCAGACGCCGATCTGTTCGGGCGTACGCTCCGTCTGTTCGCAAACGAGGTTCGCACACAGAATGCGCCGTATCTGCTCGGTGCCGCGATGACGCACATCGACTGCGGGGCCCTGGCTTGGGCATTCATTCGGGATCGATGGGCGGAGCTGACGGCCAGGTTCCCGCAGAATTCGATCCCACGGATGGTGGGCGGCGTGCGGGGGCTGCACACACGTCAGCTGGCCACGGAGGTCGCAGCCTTCTTCGCTGAGCACCCAGTGCCCCAGGGGACGCTCACCGTGGCCCAGCACATCGAGAAGATGTGGGTGAACGTGCGACTGCACGAGCGCGAAGGCACCCGCATCGGCTGATGTTCGGCCGCCCGCCTCGACGGCCCATGCGGCCCGGCGACGAACTGTGGCTGTCGGTGCGAGCGCTGGTCGCGTCCGGCGCGCTGATCGTCGCGGTGGTCTACTGGGCGCTGGTCATCGCTGACTGAGCGGCGGCCTGGTCTGCGGCGGCCTGATCCGTGGCGGTGTGGCCCGCTCGGGAGCGGCATGCTTCGACTCGTCGGCCCATCGCAGCATCATGGCGATGATGGTTCCCCAGACAATGGGTATCCCGCCCAGCTTCATGATGAGTCCCGCCAGCTGCTGGTCCGTCGCAGCATCGAGGCCATAGAAGCGCGGCGCCAGTTCGTACGTGGCATAGAGCGGGAAGCCCGCAAACGTCAAGAAGCCCGCCGGCACCGCGGGGACGACTCCCAGCGCCAAGAACAGGTAGGTCATCTTCGACGGGTAGGCCCGCAGCCGGTGTTCGGCGAGCGGCGAGCAGATCGGCAACCACACGAGCAGGCCAGAGGCCAGCCACACCGCGTCCATGGCGAACGAACCGAACTGATTGGACCGCAGCGTGTCGGTCACCCACGGCGAGTGCGTAGCCACCAAGCAGCCGTTGAACACCAGTGCTGCGACGACCGGTCTGCTGAGCCGTGAAGTGAAACGGTAGAGCCGCAGCTTGGCCAGCATCCTGCGGGCCATCGGCTCGGGCATGCCCAGCACCAGCAGCGGGGCCGAGACCAACGTGTACAGCATGAACTGCACCATGTGAGCCGATGCCAGGTAGCCGGTGCCCAGCACGCCGAGGGGCCAGTCCGATGCCACCCAGAACGCGGCCACTCCGGCCAAGAAGCACCGCGTCTGCCGACGCGCCGCCGCGGACTCAGCCAGATCGAGCGGAGCTGTGCGCTGCGTGTTTGCCTTGCGCCGAGTGGCCAAGTACGGGATCGCGAGCGCCAGCGACGCTGCCCACACGCCCGGGTAGGCGCGCCACGCCCACGTCCAGGGCACCTCCAACGCCGAGCACCAGAATCGCACCGGGTGACAACCTAGGTCACAACCCGGCGTTGGCCGGTGCGTCGGGGGCGATGGCCGCGAGGATCGGCAGGTCGTGGTCGAACTGAGTCTGGCGCGTCGGATGCGGGTACTGCGCGTAGCCGTAGCCGTTCGGGGCAAAAGCGAAGACGCGGGCGTCGTGAGCGATGTCGTAGTCGACGTCGCCGTGGGCCATGTCGCCGTGGGCCATGTCGTGGTCTGGGGCGGCATCGCCTCCTGCGGACGCTGGGGCAGCAGTGGTGGTCGTGTCGAAGACCTTGATGGAGGCCAGTGCTCCCAGCGCGTTCTGCAGGTCCGTCAGCTGCTGCTCGCTGCCGGGTATGAGCCCCACGAAGTCCTTGCTGAACTGGTCGAGGTACGCGCGCAGCACCTCTGGCGTGTCCCGCTGCGGGTCCACCGTCACTGCCAGCACTTGCACGTTCGGGGGCGCTCCTGGACGGCGCAGCACGCTCGCCAGCTGCGCCAGCTGCACACCGCAGATGTCGGGGCAGTTGGTGAACATCTGGTACACGAGTCGGACCTGTCCGGGCGTGTCCGCGGCCAGACGGAACTCGTCGCCGTTGGTGTCCGCAAACGTCATCTGGGGCACTTGGCGCAGCTGGGATGCGGGCACGGCCAGTCCTTCATAGCGCGACGCGCGCTCGCCGCCGTTCCTGCTGCCGCACGCGGCCGCCATCAACACGACGAGCACGAGCGCCACCGTCGCAGCACCCCGCGGATGCGCACCGCCGCGAACGCCGCGACGCATGTCTGCGCTTCCGCGAGCGCCGCTTGCTCGGTCTTTCTCGGCTGGTTCTCGCAGACCGGGCTCTTGCTGCGTCCGCCATCGCTCCATGAGCCGGCTCGCACACCATCGCATCGCCGTCCGAGGATAGGCAGCGGCAGTCCGGGCGCAGACTCGGCCACCGAAGCACCCCGCTGCTCGCCAGCGCAGATCGGTGCATGCCTGTGCAGGCACCTACCGAGGGCCACGCTCAGCGCGCCGGCGGCGCGTAGATCAGCCCTCCTTGGGTCCAGCGTGCGTTGGGTGTGCCCGCCCGCTGCAGCCCCACCGGCGCGAGGTTGCGGGCGTAGATCTCGTCGTAGTTGCCGACCTGTCGAACTACCTCGTAGAACGCGTCCGCCGCCACGCCCATCTTGGTCTGCAGCTCGCCCTCGCCGCCCAGCAGTCTCACGGCCTCGGCGTCGAGCTCGCCGGCGCCGAGCAGATCATCCACGTTCCGCGAGGTGATGCCCTTCTCGTCGAAGATGATCGTGGCGTAGATGGTCCAGTTGACGATGTCGCCGAACGTGGACTGGTTCCGCACATACACGGGGGCCAGCGGTTCTTTGGAGAACGGCGCCGACGGGAAGATCACCCACTGCTGGTCGCCTTGCTGGCGGGCTTTGCGCCCCACGAGTCCCGAGCCGTCGGTGGTCATCAGATCGCAGGTGCCGTTGACGAAGCTGTCGGTGGTGATGTCCAAGTCCTCGTAGGTCGCGAGCTTGATCTCGACACCTGCAGCATCTGCGGCGTCCGCGATGTTCTTCTCCGTGGTGGTTCCCGCTGTGGCGCAGACCCTTGCGCCGGCGATGTCCGCGACGGTCGAGGCAGCGGTGAACCCGTCGCTGACGCGCCCCATGAGCTGTTGGCCGTCGTAGAAGGTGACCGGCGCGAAGTCGAAGCCCAAGTCCCCGTCGCGGCTCTGCGTCCAGGTCGTATTGCGCACCAGCACGTCGATCAGTCCCGTCTGCAACGCCGTGAAGCGTTCAGCCGACGTCAACGGCACGAATCTGACCGCATCTGCGTCGCCGAGCATGACGATTGCCAGTGCGCGGCAGTAGTCGGCATCGAAACCGGTGGTGCTGCCGTCGGGCTGCGTCTCTGAGAACGCCACCGCAGCGCCGTACACGCCGCAGTTCAGCACGCCCCGCGACTGCACCGTCTGGAGCAGATCTGCATCCTGGGTCGCTCCAACCGGCACCGGTGCGAGCGGTGATGCGTGCCGTGACGCGTCTGGGTCAGCATCCGGAGCGCCAGCGCCGTGCCTTTCGGCGTCTGCGTCTGCCGCAGCACCGGTGCCACAGCTCACCGCCAGCAGCACGGCCGCGATGGCGAGCCCCCGGCGCTGGGCGGTGTTTCGCCAGCACCGTCGCGCTGCGTCTACAGCCGCAGCGCCTTGAGTACGAGCTTCGGCGCGCTGGGCCACCACGTGGACCGTGTCCGCTCGGTTGGTGGTCCGAACCCAACGCAACGACATCGCCACATGAGGATACTGCTGTCTCGGATGCGCCGATGCCCATTCGGACATCTGATGTACCTACTCTCGTCGACTGACTCGGGCAGCCGATGACACGCAGAGCATTGCCGCATCACCATATCGACAGCGATGATATCGACAGCGATGAACTGACGATTTGGCGGTGAATTCAAGCAGGAACAACCATCGCAACGGCAGCCGGCAACACTAGGAGCTTCGCAATCAGATTTAGCGACTCGACAGGCGAACTCATTGACAATACGGGGAGGAGGTGCATGCGTATTTCAGCCGTGGATTTGGTGTCATTGCCTAACGTCTCTCGTAGCGTTTGGTTCCCGTGCTGAGCTGGGCTGCCGAGAACTGGCCTGGCGAGCACTGGCCTGGCGAGACTTATGTGTTGCGAGCGCGCCGAGGCTGTCAGCGCGGCATCGTCTGGCATCGCGCAAGCGACCGATAAAGGTTGCTGCACCTACTTGATCGTAGCCGATTTCGCCGTAGCCTGTGTCCAAGTATGCAGCTGCTGTAGGTGTGCAGTAACGGGTATACTCTTTTGGCCGGCCGTCGGGCGTAGATCAATGTGAACGAGCAGTCGTGCGGGACTGTTGGTGGCGTGTACAAGCTCGATATTGTTGAACTCAGGCGAATACCATTTCCATCGATATTGTGTGGCGATTTGGTGTGTGTCATTGTGAAGTTGCTGCTAGAGTGTTTGTGTGTTCTCGCATGTAGAGCAGGCGCTCGATGAGATCGGCTCGGCGCTCGACGCGGTGGAGGACGCGTCCACCGGGGAGCTGCGCAGAGCGTTGTCGGCGGCGAAGTCGCTGCGCAGCCGTGTTGAGCTGCTCGAGACCAAAGCAGCGTCTGTGGTGGCGTCTCGTGAGCGTCACGGCGACGGCGGCGTCGGCTTGTTGAGCCGGCTCGGCGGGCTGTCACGCTCAGAGGCTGTCCGCAAGGTGCGCACCGACGCTCAGCTCGCACAGTTGCCCGCGGCGCGCCGAGCGGTGTCGGCGGGCGAGATCAGCTTCGCGAACGCGTCCAGGCTGACACAGGCGGCACGCTGCGCGGGGCCTGCGGCGGTGCAGGGCTCCGCCGATCTGATGCAGTTGGCCAGGACTTTGCCCGACGACGAGTTCGCCCAGGCGGCGCAGCGCTGGACCGCGCGGCAGCTCACCGCCGAAGCCGCAGCCGAACGGCACGCTCGGCTTCGGCGCAGCCGCAGCGTGCGGTTCTGGAACGGCGACGACGGGTCAGTGCAGATGCGCGGCGCGTTCGACCCCGAGACCGGCGCCCGCATCCAGCACACCCTGCGACACCAAGCAGAACTGTTGCGCCAACACGACCGCCGCCAACACCAACACCAGCAGCAGCACGGCCAACGCCGCACCTCGGCCGACCACGGCGCCACAGCCGGCGACGCAGCAGCCGGCACCGCTTTGCGCACCCCTGATCAGCGCATGGCCGACGCGCTCGACATCCTCGTGACCAGCACTCGCCCGTACCACGATCCCGGCGGCCACACGGCTGACGCGAACACCGACTCAAGCAGCGCCTGCGCTACGACCTCGATCACGACACCGGTCCCCTCACAAGCCAGCGCACCGGCAACAGCTTCTCCCCGCACGGCCAACAGCCCAACCACCGCCGCGTCACCAGCACCCAGCTGCGGCAGTCCCGTCACAGACCGACCGCGACACGGCGCCCCGGCTCGGCTGCCGGCCGGCATGCAGGGGCGCCGTGAGGCGCAGATCATCGTCAGGGCCGACCTCGCAGCACTGCTCGGCGGGCCCGGCGGCGTCGCCGAGATCCCCGCCGGCGGCCCCGTCCCGCCAGCAGTGCTGCAACGCCTCGCATGCAACAACGACCTGTCACTGACCATCTTCGCGGACCAGCTCACCCCGGTCTATGAGACCACCCCCAGCCGCGCCCCCACCGCAGCCCAACGCCGCGCGCTCATCGCACGCGACGGCGCCTGCATCGGCTGCAACGCACCCCCCGCCGACTGCGAAGCCCACCACATCACCCCCTGGTCACACGGCGGCGCCACCCGACTCGACAACCTCGTCCTCGTGTGCTGGTCCTGCCACGACCGCATCCACCAACACCCAAGCATCGAGCCCCGCCACCCCCCGACCCATAACCGCCCCAAGCAGCTGCTCAGCCACTGGCTCGCACTGCTGTGCTTGTAGTGAGCAGGTGGCTGGGGATCACCGGCACGTGGAGGGCGTGGAGGTGAGGGGAGTCGAACCCCTGGCCTCTTCGATGCGACCGAAGCGCTCTACCAGCTGAGCTACACCCCCGACTGCACCACGAGGCCACATAGCGGACGGGCACGGGCGGGTGCCGACACCCCGACACCAAAGCCCCACAGCTCCCGACCCATTACCGCCTCCTGCCGACCTGGCCGGTGTGTGCGCGCCTCGCACGACGGCTGCCGCGCCACCTCTGCCAGAACTCGCATGTCGGGGTGTCCAACACGGCAGCAATGGTCGGCGCTGTGCGGCCATGTCGGCGGGCTCGGCGGAGTCGAACCAGCTGCTCGGCTAGCTGCCCGGGGGCGGCGCGAATCGCCCGGATTTGCCCCGCTGCTTGTTGGCCCGGACGCTGCTGTGACTGGCGTGTTGGGCGGTAGCTTGCCTGCCGTGCCTGACTCGCCGACGGCGGACATCAAGCTGGAGACGCTCAGCGGCCACACCCACACCGTGGCCGAATGGCTGGTGGTCTTCAATCTGATGGGCGTGGTCATCGACCCCTACACCCACCAGAGCGGCTGGATTCTGCCCACCGCCGCACGTCTGTTCGCGGTCTACGAGGAAGCTGACGTGCGCTGTGCGTTCGTGGTGTGCAGCGATGCGCAGGGTGCGCGCAGCTTTCTGGGCCGCTTTGCCGACGACTACCTCGTGCTGCTCGACCCTGAGCGGGAGTTCGTGCGATCGCTGGGTCTTGAACGCCTGCCGGCACTGGTGCATGTCGCCCAAGACGCCAGCGTGGTCGGCGCCGCCCAGGGCTGGAAGCCCGAGGAATGGACCGCAGTGATCGACGGCATCGAAGAGGCCATGGACTGGCGGTCACGCCCGGTGCTGCCCACCATCGACGATCCGGGAAACTTCGAAGGCACTCCGGCTCTGGGCTGACCAGCCACCGCGCCAGCGGTGCCGGGCCGGTCGACTCCCTCGCAGTCGCCATTCTGCATCGCCGCAGCACGCGAGCGGCCGGGCCGCCAGCGCCTCGGCGGTGATGCACCAAGCTCGGAGATCTGCAATGACCGGATTGCGACAGAACTAGCGCTGTCGGCCCTTCTGGCGGTACATCGCGCGGTCGGCGGCGTGGAGCAATGCGCCGGGCGTCACGTCGCCACCGCGGCCCACGGCGCTGCCGATGCTGACGGTGACATCCATCCCGGTCAACGGGTTGCCGTCTTCGAGGTATCCCGGCGCGGGGGCGAGCGTTGCATGCAAGCGCTGCGTGATGGCCTCCATGTCGTCGGCACTGCGCAGCCCGCCGCACACCACCACGAACTCGTCCCCGCCGACACGGGCCACCACATCGGACGGCCGCACTGCGTCACGCAAGCACTGCGCCACGGTCACCAGCGCCAGATCGCCGGCGAGGTGGCCGTGCCGGTCGTTCACCTGCTTGAAGTCATCGACATCGCAGTAGGCGACACCGACGACCCGGCCGTTGCGTGCAGAGCGCGCCAGCTCAGCGTGCAGGTGGCGCCAAGCCCGGTCGCGAGCGGCGACTCCGGTCAGCGGGTCACTGCGCCAGATTCGGCGTTTGAGGCCAGATGCCAACCACAAGCCGCCGCCGCAGCCTGCGACCACAGCGGCCGCTGCAACCCGCAGCCTCGGGGGGACCAACCGGCTCAACGGCGGTTCCGGCTCAGTGAGTTCGGGCGGTTCCCGCTCAGCAAGTTCCGGCGCGGCGAGTCCCGGCTTGGACGCTGCGCTGCCAGACCGTCTCCATCAGCCAGCCAGTCTCGAGTCATCGGCATCGTCCGAACGGACCGGCTCGAGCCGTATCGGAACACCAGGCAGTCCACGGTCGACAGGCCGTGGTCATCGAGCGGGCTCATCGAACGGGTCATCGAGCCGTCCAGCCTCCGTCGACCATCAGCGACGTGCCGGTCACGTAGCTGCTGGCGTCGCCGGCCAAGAACAGCAGCGCCCCGTCCAGCTCGTGCGGAGCGCCGGGCCGCCTCATGGGGGCATTGCGGCTGATCCACGCCATCGAGCGGTCGTCGTCGAACATCGGTGCGGTCAGCTCCGTCTCGAAGTACCCCGGGCACAGGGCGTTGACCCGCACCCCCTTCGTCGCCCACTGCACGGCGAGGTCCCGCGTGAGGTTGACCAATCCGGCCTTGGACGCCGCGTACGCAGGCTGCAGGTTGGGCGCAGAGGCCACGTGACCATGCACCGAGGCCACATTGATGATGCTGCCGGCGGATTCTCTGCCGATCATGTCAGCAGCCGCGAGCCCGGCCAGCAGAAAGCACGCGTTCAGGTTGATGTCCACGACGCGCCGAAAGCTCTCGATGTCCGCTTGCTCGGCGGGGTTGACGGCGTCACTGGTGCCCGCGTTGTTGACCAGCACGTCGACCCTCCCGTAGTGGTCGACCACGCGGGCGATGAGGTCATGGCAAGCGTCATCGTCGCCGACATCGCACGAGACTGCAATCGCATCGGGCAGCTGCGACGCCAGCCGTTCGAGCCGGTCTGCGCGCCGCGCCGCCACCACGACCTTGGCGCCGGCGGCGGCGAACACCTCGGCAAATCGCACCCCGAATCCGCTCGACGCGCCGGTCACCACGCACACTCGCCCGTCCAGCCGGAACGGCGAGATCAGGTCCAGCGGGCCGTCGATACGCCCGTGGGAGCGCACGGCACTGTCGCCGCTCGCTGCTCGCCTGGTTGCCGGCCGGCTGCTTGCCGCCTGCGTGCTTGCTGGTTGCCTGCCTGCTGCGGTCTGACTCGCTGCGGTCTGACTCATGGACGGCCCTCGGGATGCCGGAACGCCAAGACGGCACCTCGATGCGCGAGCGTAGGACCGAACGGGGCAAGTTCGCGAGATGCAGCACTGGCGATCGGTCCGGCGGCATTGGGCAAGCCAGCGCGTCCGTGCCCTAGCGTGACAGCCATGAAGATCCGGATCGGCTTCGGGCTGGGCACCCGCAGCTTCACCAACGATCACGCCACCTTCGATCCGTTCGTGGACGCGCTCGAGGACTTGGGCTTCGACTCCTTGTGGTTGAGCGAGCGGCTCGGCGGGGAATGTCCGGACCCGATCGTCGGCCTTGCGTACGCGGCAGGACGCACAAAACGCATGAAGTTCGGCATGTCGGTGCTGGTGCTTCCCGGCCGGAACCTCGCCGTGCTGGCAAAGGAGCTTGCCAGCCTGGATCGGTTGTCGAATGGCCGCCTGCTGCCCGCCTTCGGGCTGGGCGTGGCCGATGCGCACGAGCAGACGGCGTTCGGGGTCGAGCGCCGCCAGCGAGCCAAGATGTTCAACGAGGCGCTGCCGCTGCTCAAGCGATTCTGGGAGGAAGAGTCGGTCACGCACCACGGCGACTGGTACAGCTACGACAACGTCTGCCTGCTGCCCAAGCCGATCCAGAAGCCCTTGGACATCTGGCTGGGCGGCGCCGCTGAGGTGGAACTGCGCCGCTGCGGACGCTTCGGCGACGGCTGGCTGCCGTCGTTCTGCACGCCGGACATGGCAGCGACGGGCTGGAAGACCGTGAACGACGCCGCCGAAGCGCACGAGCGGTGGATCGATCCCGAGCATTTCGGCGTGCTCATCCCCTACACCCACGGCGACATCAACCCCGGCTACCGAGCCATCTTGGATCGGCGGGCGCCTGGCATCGACCCCGGGGACATCATCCCGACCGGCTGGGATGGCCTGGGCGACCAGATCCGGCGATTCATCGACATCGGCGCGTCCAAGTTCGTGCCGGTGTTGGTGGGCGAGCCCGACGACTGGTTCGCCGAGCTCGACGGCGTCGCATCCGCTGTGCTGTCACTGCAGAACTAGCTGTGATGCCGCGTGAGGCCGCGGCACAGTTGCGGCTCAGCAGGTGCGCTCGCTCAATGCTGCAGCACCCCGACCCAAGAGTGCATCGATCACTTGGTACACGCTGTCGGGCTCAGCATTCTTGAACACTGCCAGACGATCGAAGGTCTCGGCTGCCGCGTAGGCCATCTTCAACGCAGAGGCGCTGCCGACGTGGGTTTCCCCCTGTTCGTCGAAGAGCACGTGGGGCGTCAGCGGCGATTGGGCCTTCAGGCGAGCATTGGGCGGGGCGCCGTCTCGCCGCCGGCATCGGTTCCCTGGGCGCCCCGATTGCCGCCGAGGTAGGAGGCGCGCAGCGCAGGGCTGGCCAGCAGCGCCTCGGCGGTGTCGTCCAGCACCACCCGGCCGGTCTGCAGCACCCAGCCGCGGTCCGCGATGCTCAGCGCCATGTTGGCGTTCTGCTCCACCATGAACACGGTCATGCCGGTCTCGTGAATCTGGGAGATCAGCTCGAAGTTCTGTTGCACGAGCGCCGGCGCCAGCCCCATGGACGGCTCGTCCATCAACAACACCCGCGGCTGCGACATGAGCGCCCGCCCAATGGCCACCATCTGCTGCTCGCCGCCCGACAGCGTGCCCGCCTTCTGGCCAAGCCGTTCCTTGATGCGGGGGAACAGCTCGAAGACCCGCTCGAGGTCCGCCGCGACGGCATTGCCGTCGTTGCGAAGATACGCGCCGAGCTGGAGGTTCTCGCGCACGCTGAGGCGCTTGAACAGGCGCCGGTTTTCCGGAACCATGGTGATCCCTCTGGCGACGCGGTAGCTGGTCGGCCGGTCGTTCACCACTTCGCCGTCGAGCACGACCTCGCCGGAGGTGGGCGTGAGCATGCCCAGCAGCGTCTTGAGCGTGGTCGACTTGCCGCTCGCGTTGCCGCCCAGCAGGCACACCAGCTCGCCCTCGTAGATCGCCAAGTCCACGTCGCGCAGGGCATGCACGGCGCCGTAGTGCGCGTTCACTGTGCGCATCTCGACCAGCGGAGTGCGATGGGCGCTGTCGGTCGCGGCGCCATCGGCGGTTCCGGCGTCGGCACCGCTCACGATGCCGCCCCACGGCCGAGGTACGCCTCGATGACCTGCGGGTCCGCTGCGACGTCGGCGTAGGCGCCCTCGGCGATCTTGACGCCGTGGTCCAGCACCACCACACGGTCCGAGACCTCGCGGACGACCTCCATGTCGTGCTCGATGACCACGATGGCGAAGCCCCACTCGTCGCGCAGCCGCCCGATCAACCCGGTCAGCTCTGCGGACTCCGTCGGGTTCATGCCGGCGACCGGCTCGTCGAGCAGGATCAGCTTGGGATCGGTCGCCATGGCTCGGGCAATCTCGAGACGGCGCCGGTTGGCATAGGAGAGGGTGTATGCCGGCTGATCGAAGCGGTATCCCGTGAGCCGGCCGCCGAAGAAGGACAGCACCTGCTTGCCCCGCTCGGCGATCGCAGCCTCCTCGACTCGGAACGCCTTGGTACACAGCAGTGCCGCGAAAACACCTTGGCGGGTGCGGCAGTGTTGAGAGACCATCACGTTCTCCAGCACCGTCATGTTGGCGAACAGCCGGACGTTCTGAAAGGTGCGAGCGATGCCGCGCGAGGTCACGCGGTTCGGATCCGAGCCGATCAGCGACTCGCCCTCGAAGAGGATGTCGCCTTCGCTGGCAGCGACGGTGGCCGTGATGGCGTTGAACAGGGTGGTCTTGCCCGCGCCGTTGGGGCCGATGACCGAGACGATTTCGCCGGGGCACACGAAGAAGTCCAGCCCGTCGAGCGCCGTCAGGCCCCCGAAATCGACGCTGAGACTGCGGGTCTCCAAGATCGGCTCGGCGGCAGCTTCGCTCACTGCGGCCCGCTCACGGTTGCGCTCGGACGCCGCCTGGTTTCGCCGATTTCGCCGGATTCTCCGATTTCGCCGACGGCAGCGGGCTGGCCGGCTGCGGCGTCGTCGTCGGCTTGGCCTCGCAGCCACGCGTCCTGGGCCATGTCCTCTTGGTGCAGCTCGCGTGTGCGTCTCACGCTCGGAATGAGCCCTTCGGGCCGCGCCAGCATCATCCACACCAGCAGTGCGCCGTAGATCAACAGCTTGAACTCCGAGAACTCGGCCAGCAGACCCGGCTGCTTGGGGCCGCCCAGCACTCCGATAAGCACCGCAGCACCGGCGATGACGCCGACGATGTTGACCATTCCGCCGAAGATGACCACCACCAGAATGACGATCGACACCAGGATGAGAAAGCTGGCAGGGAACACCGAGCCGACCTTCGCCGCGAAGATCGCCCCGCTGAACGAGCCCAGCACTGCACCCACCACGAACGCCAACAGCTTGATGTTGACCGTGTTGATGCCCATGGCTTCGGCCACCGTCTCGTCTTCGCGTACCGCCATCCAGGCCCGCCCGATGCGCGAGCGCTCCAGCCGCCACGAGACGTAGACCGCCAGTGCGCAGAATGCCAGCACCAAGTAGAAGACGCTGCGGGGATCGGTGCCGGACACCTCGGCGAGGCCGAAGATCTCCGCGCCCGGGATGTTGGTGATGCCCTGCGAGCCGCCGAACCAACCCGACAGCCAGTCCGACAGGAACAGCAGCCGGATGATCTCGCCGAAGCCGAGCGTGACGATGGCCAAGTAGTCGCCGCGCATGCGGATCACCGGCGTGCCGATGAACAGCCCGACCAGTCCGGTCACGATCACGACGCCGATGAGCGCCACGAGCCACGGCAGTTCCGGGTTGATGCGCGGCGAGGAGGCGGCGGTGAGCACCGCGGCGCTGTAGCTGCCGACCGCGAAGAACGCCACGTAGCCCAAGTCCAAGATGCCGGCCAGCCCGACCACCACGTTGAGCCCGAGCGCCAGCAACACGAACAGCCCCACGTTGGCCAGCAGCTCGTTGGTGAGCTTGCCTGCGAACATCGGCAGTATCACGAGCATGGCACCGGTCGCCACCATCATCCCGAGCTGTGCCCGACGGCGGGCGGGCCCGTCCAGCGATTCGATGCTGGCTCGCGCCCGTCGGATCCGACCGCGCCCCGCCACGGCCAACGCCGCCGAGCCGACCGTCAGTGCGATCGCGCCGCTCACCGTCAGGCCGCCCCGAGGCGCGTAGAACCAGTCGACCAGACCGTCCACACCCAAGCCTTCGGCGAGGTCGGTCGTCAACGATTCGAGCACCGCGACGCCGAAGAGCGTGATCGCCGCCGTAGCGACGGCTCGTCGCCCGAGCACCGGCATGACGCGTAGCGAGCCGCCGACGGCACCGATCACGGCGCCCAAGACGAGCCAGACCGCCGCTGCGAACGCGGTGCCGCGCCGGAAAGCCAGCAGGTCGGCCAAGATGGGACTCCAGTTGACGAGCGGATCGCGCAGATCGAAGTTGGCGATGAGGACTGTCAGCAGCGACACTCCCGCGCCGGCCACCGCACCGCACGCTGCTCCGCCGACGACCTCATGGGCGCCGGGCCGATGCGGTCGCACGCCGTGGCGGCGCGCCTGATGGCCCACTCGAATGCCGACCGCCAGCGGCGCCACCACAAGCGACAGGTACCCCAGGCTGAGCACCCCCTCGACGAGCACACGGCCGTCGAGCTTCACCGGCATGCCCGACAGCGAGACGAAGATCTGCGCGACAGCACCGATGGCGCCGAGGCGAGCGATGCGGCGCCAGTTCTGCGCGAGGGCGCGACGGGGGGGTGCTTGGTCGTCGCCGGCAATGGCGGTCGGTCCGGTGCGCGGCACGTTCGCCGGCGCAGCAGCGGGTGCCGGATCTGGCACCCAAACGCGCTGCGAGGGCACGGCTGGGCTCACGTCCGGTCCTGCGCCGGCAGCCGTTCCCCGAACAGGCCGGCCGGTCTCACCAGCAGGACGATGATGAGCATCGAGAACGCGACAGCGTCGCGAAGCTGCGACACGCCTCGCACGCCGAGCGGCTCCAAGATCAGCAGCGGTCCGACCGATTCTGCAACGCCGATCGACAGCCCGCCGGCCATGGCGCCGCCCAAGTGGCCGATGCCGCCGACGACCGCAGCGCTGAAGGCCTTGATCCCCGGCAGGAAGCCGGTGGTGTGGACGACGCTGCGGAACAGAATCCCCCACAGGATCCCGGCCATGCCCGCCATCGCACCGCCCAAGGCGAACACCTTGACGATGGTGCGGTTGACGTCGATGCCCATCAGCGCCGCGATCTCCGCATCCTCGGCGACCGCGCGCATGGCCTTGCCGGTCTTGGTGCGATCGACGTAGTACCACAGCGCCGCCATCGACACCGCTGCCACGACCACCACGAGGATCTTCGCTCCCTCGATCTGCAGGAACGTGTGCTTGGCTGTCGCCCAGTTCGGCACGTCGGGGTAAGCCTTGCTGGCAGGGCCCAGCAGCACCACGGACACGTTCTGCAAGAAGAAGGACACGCCGATGGAGGTGATGAGCGGGATCAGCCTCGGCGCACCGCGCAGCGGCCGATAGGCGACACGCTCCATCACCACCGCAGTCAGCGACGACACGATGATCGACACCACCACGATGAACACCAACGAGCCCACGAAGTTGGACTCCCACAAGCCGGCGTCTGCCAGCTTGTTCGAGGTGATCATGCCGGTCATGGCCCCCACCATGAACACCTCGCCGTGGGCGAAGTTGATGAAACCGAGCACGCCGTACACCATCGAGTAGCCGAGCGCTATCAGCCCGTACATCGACCCCTGCGCGATGCCCGAGACGATCAGTCCACGGAGCTGTGCTCCGGTGAGGCCGGTCGCATCGGGATTCGCCCAGCGGGCGAAGGGGTTTGCGGGATTGATCTGCTGGGCGACGAAGGCTGTCAAGCCGACGGCGAGCAGTGCCAGCAGCGCCAGCCGCAGGATCGTGAGGAACCAGTCGACTCTGGTGCGAGGCACCCAGAGGCTGCCCCCGAGCCGACGCCGGGTGCGGCGCCGGGAGTGCGAGGCAGTGCGCCGCCGCGGCGTCAGAGCATGGGACGCTCCGGTGCGGGGCGACCCTCGTGATGACACCGTGGCGACGCTAGACGGCCACGAGTTGTAGTGCTAGCGCGAAGTCTGAGCGCTTCAGGGTGTGTAGGAGAAGACGACGTTGGTCATGCTGGCGCCGACGTTCTCCTCGCCGCCGATGTTCTGGACGACCGTGATGCGCCCGGCACCGCAGTCGCCGAAGTCGTCGCAGCTGATGGTGCCGATCATCCCGCCGTAGCCCTCGACGCCATTCAGGTGGTCGCGGATGCCTTGGCGGTCCACGTTGAGGTTGCCGTCGGAATCGACCCACGACGCTGCCTCGATGGCGTCCAACAGCAAGGTGGTCGCGTCGTAGCCGTGTGCCCAGAATGCCGCCGCCGGCGCCTCGCCCCAACGCTCCTCGTAGGTGGCCAAGAACTCCTGCGCCGTCCTGCCGGTGCTCTCGTTCTCGTTCTCGCCGAAGCGTGTGTCCGGACCCGAGAAGTACATGTCCGCGGTCTGGGCTCGCGCCAGGTAGTTCGTGTTCAACAAGCCGTCAGCGGCGAGCAGCACGGTGTCCTCCAGCCCGGGCACTCCCGGCGCCTGATCGGCCATGAAGTCGCCGGCAGGCTGGAAGATCGGGAAGAACAGCGCTTCGGGGGCGCCGGTGGCGATCTCGGTCAGCACCGGCACCATGTCGGTGTCTTCTTTGTTGATCGCGGAGATCCCTGTCACCGTCCCGCCCAGTGCCTCGAACGCATCGGCGAACGCCTGCACGAGACCTTGGGTGTAGGGGTCGCCGTCGTGGACTGCTGCGGCGTCGGTCAGCCCCAGCTCGTCGAAGACGAACTCCGCCATCGCGGCACCTTGGAAGAGGTCGTTGTGCGCGGTCCGGTAGTAGCCGACGTTGTAGTTCTCGCCTGCCGTGCCGGCCAGATCAGAGGTCAGCGCCGGCGATGTGTTGCTGCCCGAGATCAGCACCATGCCTGCGCCGGTGATGAGCGGTGCCGCGGCGACCGCCGCTCCAGAGCACGAGGTGCCGATCACGCCGAGCACGTCTTCGTCAGCCACGATGGTCTGGGCTGCGGCTTGGCCGCCGTCATTGGAGCACAGATCGTCGAGCGTGGTGCCCAAGTCCACCTCGAAGCCGTGAATCGGGCCGTAGTCCTCGATGGCGAGCATCGTGGCCCGTTCGATCGGCAGGCCCAAGAAGGCCACGTCGCCGGTGATCGCTTCGAGCGAGCGGATCTGAATCGCACCGCCCGGCTCTACTTGGACCACGCCGAGCGAGCCATCGCCGAGGTGGTCGGTCGTCATCGGCGCTGCGGTAGTCGCGGATGACGTGTCGTTGTCGTCGTCGCCGCCGCACGCCGCAGCGAACAGCGCGAACGCGAACAGTGCCGCGAGTGCGGTCACCAGTCTGCCATTACGAGTCTTCGTCCTCATGCGAAACTCCTTCAATCCGCATCTAGTTTCGTCATCGTATGCGCTCGCCATGGCCTCCCCATCCACTCCGAGCGCCTAGGGAATGGCTCTCGCCTGAGGCGCTGTTCACCGTCGGGGCAGTATCGCAGTACTTGGGCGCCGCCACGGCGTTCACGCTCTTCGACGAACTTGGGGCCGGCACCGTCGCTCTGCTCAGGGTGGCAGGTGCCGGAGCAGTGATCGTGGCCTTCAGACGGCCATGGCGACGGCGCTGGTCCCGAGTCGCAGTGGTGTGGGCCGGCGCATTCGGAACGGCGCTGGCTCTGATGAACCTGTTCTTCTACCTCGCCATCGAGCGCGTGCCGCTCGGCAACTCTGTCGCCATCGAGTTCGTCGGCCCGATTGCGGTGGCAGCGTTCGGCACTCGCACTGCCCGGTCGGCTGCTGCATTGGCGCTGGCTGTCGCCGGTGTTGTCGCTCTGGCCGGGTTCGCGCCGCCGGGCGCACAGCTCGGCGCACTGTTCTCGTTGATCGCCGGGGCGCTGTGGGCGGGCTACATCATCCTCGGACATCGCGTGGCGCGTTCGGGCTTGGCAGTGGACGGCTTGGGCGTCGGCATGCTCATCGGTGCCGTGGCGATCGGTCCTGCCGGCGCCGGCGGATTGGGCGCAGCCGCGGCGACACCGCTGCTGCTTGCGGCCTGCGTGGGTGCCGGCGTGCTGTCGAACGTCATCCCCTACGGAATCGACCAGGTGGTGATGCAGCGTCTCGCGCGGGCGCGGTTCGCGCTGCTGCAAGCGCTGCTGCCCGCCACGGCGACGCTGGTCGGGTTGGTGTGGCTCGCTCAGGTGCCGAGCCTGCGCGAAGCGCTCGGCATTGCAGCCGTGATCGCCGCAATCGCCATCAACCGGACCACTGATCGGCCGACTGGCTGACCGACGAGGACCTCGCCGCCTCAGTCAAGTCTCGGACCAGTCTCGGTGGCCGCTCTGGGTGCCGCGTCTGTCAGGAACTCACAGCAGCGGGTCGCGCCAGGTGGATGCCGCGGCCAAGGCCACCACGAACATCGCCGCCGCAATGAGCGTCAGCAGGCCCCACACCACCAGCGGCGACCGTCGCATCCGGGCGTCGACCACGGGGGCGTTCGAGAGCCGTTCGGCCAGCGTGGGCGGATGCCGCCTCCGGCTGGTGTCGCCGATGGCCAGGCCGGCCAGCACCCCTGCCACCAAGCCGCCGAGATGTCCGCCGATGGAGATGCCTGGAATGAGAAACGACAACACGACGTTGATGACGATGAGGCTGCCCAGCCCGTCCCGCCACGGGTTGCCGCCGCGCAGGAGTTCCACCAGGTAGGCCGCCCCCATCACGCCGTACACCGCCCCGGACGCTCCCACCACGTAGGCGTCGGGGCGATGCAGCATCGCGCCGGCGGACCCGCCGATGAGCGAGACCACGTAGACGCCGGCCAGCAGGCCAGGGCCCACGGTTTGCTCAAGACGCCGCCCGAGCAGGAACAGCACCAGCATGTTGAACAGCAGGTGGCGCAGGTCCGCGTGCAGGAACGCACCGGTGAAGATCCGCCACCATTCGTGTTGCAGAAATGCGCCAGTGACGAGCTGCCACGCGTCGTCGCGCTCTGCGATGTAGGGACCGACAGTGCCGAAACGGTCGAGGGCCGAGAAGCGCAGCGTGTTGCCGGCGAACGCCGCGAGACGCGTCAGCTCGTGAGTCAGCACGAAGACCAGCACTGAGATGCCGCCGAGCGCGACGGTGGCTGCCGGCTGCCCGCCCGTCCGAACACCAAGCCCACGCACGATGGTTCAAGCTAGCTGTTAGTTGGCGCTCAGAGGTGTCGGCGTGGGGACGGCGCAGCTGTGGCCGGTCTTGGCGCGGACGTGTGGGCAATCAGCCACCCCAGTTGCCGGCAACGTAGTTGAAATGGCGGTTCACCTTCTCCGCATAGACGACGGTGAAGGGAACATCAATGAGGGCATCCAGCTCTGCAGCGATAGCAACATAGAGTCTGTTGTCCGCCAAGCCATGACGGTCAGCGTGTTCTGCGCCACCTTTGCCATTCCGAGCATCGACATGCTGCTGCCAGTCGCCGACATCAGGAACCCGATGACGGTCTAGCCCAATGGTGAGCCGATTGGCACGATGATCGATCCATGTCCATGCGACGGCTTCGGACAATTCGAACACGGAAGCAGATACACTGGACGAGTCAAGGGGGAGATGTATCCCACGCCCGTCATCGAACTGCTCTTGGGCCGACTTGAGCGCTGTGTAACTCGTAGTAGCTCCATTGCGTATCTCTATATCGCCGTGCAATCCGGCCAGCATCTCTGCCTGCCGACTCGGCGGCTGGTCGTCCGTCAGAAGCAACCACGCAACAAAAGCATCTCCGTCACGTGCATATGAGCTGGCGTTGTCGATCCCCCAGCCAGCGATGCGCACTGATTCAAGAGAGCGCAGCTCCGAGACCACTGACAGCATCTCCGGGATACGCTGCAGGCGGCGACGAGCTTCCGACCATTGCACCCCATGAGTGGACACATACGCTTCGGTTGCACAGGCGAGGTGATAGAGGTTGTCTCGATGTCCGCATGTTTCGATCCAAGAACCTGACATCACGAAGTTATCGCCACACGCCGAGCTGCGAACGTCCCGTTCCGACGCGGCGAAGACGATCACTTCATCACCCGACCGGAAGGGTCCTTCGGCACCCTCGCGAAGATGAAACCAGAGTTTGCCCTTAAGTCGGTCATACTGTATGAGATCTTTCGGTAGCGACAGCACTCTCACCGGAGACGTATTCCAGTTTGTCGGCATCTGATTTTCGGGCACTTCATTGGATGGAAGTCGCAGATACAGGCAATTCCCTTCAATCCAAAGCGTTCCGATGGCCCAGTGCAAGATGTCTTCGACGGAGATCCCAGCTTCAGCAACACGCTCATACCCTTCTTCAAATTCGACCCACGGGATGGGCAAGCGATCTTCAGTTCTTGGCTGCCACAAATGCACCGTGCTCGCCGAGGCAGGCGACACTGCAGCGGTGGTCGAAGTAACCGCAGTTCGCGGCGGAATGTGGAACGTCGTCGTGGCAGTTGCGGAAACAGACTCGCTGGATTGCGATGTCCTCCTTACTTCGCGGTCCGCTGCAGGTTCGGACCTGCTCGGCTCAGAGCCATCAGCAGCGCATGCGAACACGAACAGCAACAATGGCAGGACTGCGTAAGCTACATCGGCGCTGAGTGTGTGCGCATCATGAAGTCTCAGATTACGCCGTTCTCCAGCCTGTCTGATGATCACAAGACATCCGATGGCCATCTCGTCACGACAACTACTCCGAGGGCTGTCTGAACTTGCCGAATCGCACTGAAGAAGATATGCGACGTCACCTCGCTACATTTGTTGCCTAATCCACTGCCCTTGTATATCCCATAAGCTGCGCTGTAGCTGTAGACGGGTCCGCCGCTACGGCATGCGCCATATAGGTAGCGGCGACCGGATGCGCTGGCTCGTCGGCTAGTGTTGGCGGCACCCCCTCCCAGCGGCATCAGTGCTATGAGCCGCGCAGCGAGCGTCAGTGTGACAACTCGATGCCGCAGTCTGAGAGTCCACCGAGTGCCCCGGTGCTGTTGGAGCCGTTGGTCGTGCATGAGTGGCCTCCCTGCAAGCAAAGACGGGGCTCGGCGAGACGGCTCGCCGCGAGCCTTCACTGCGACCATGCGTACCACGTCGCCCGCAGCGAACTTGGTCACCGTGTACAGCCAGCCCGCCGCGACTGTCGCCAGTGCCCGATACAGCTCAGACGGCCGCAGTCAACTTCTGCTGCTCCCGGCGACGCCGCGCGATAGGTCGCCCGTACGATCCTCTGTTGCAGATGTGGTGCGGCGGATCGGGCGCTGCGTACGCTGCTGGGACGGGGGCTGAGTGCGATGTCGATGCTGTCGGACGTGATGGCGCAGCTGCGCGGAGCCGGCACGGCCCAGAACCGCAAGGTGTACGCGCGTCACGGTGCTGCTGAGCCGATGTTCGGCGTGAGCTACAAGGACCTCGGCCGCATCGCCAAGCCGCTGCGCACGAACCACCAGCTTGCAGGCGAGCTGTGGGACAGCGGCAATCACGATGCTCGTGTACTGGCGCTGCGCATCGCCGATGCCGCTGCGATCACCGCGTCACAGGCGCAACGCTGGCTCGGCAGCGTCGACAACTACATCTTGGCCGAGGGGCTCGGCGGACTGCTCGCGCATTCGCCGCATGCCCGCGCGCTCAGCGAGCAATGGCGTGACTCCGCCAACGAGTGGCCTGCTTCAGTCGGCTGGTTCATCGTGACATGCACCGCCGAACAGCCTGATGTGTGGTCTGTCGACGAGCTGCGCGGCTTCGTGACTCAGATCGGCACCGAGATCGCAGAGCGGCCCAACCGGGTGCGTCACGAGATGAACGGCGCGCTCATTGCGATCGGGCTGCGAGGCCCCGAGCTGCGGCGCGCCGTGCTCGACGTGGACGCTCGCATCGGCCCGGTGCAGGTCGACCACGGCGAGACCGGCTGCAAGACCCCGGCCATTGCGCCCTATATCGAGCGGACGTTGGCGCATCGAGACAAGATGGCCGCACGCCGAGCGGCGAAGGCTGCTGCGAAGGCGAGCAGGTAACTGCCTGTCGGTCCGACATGGCGCCGGTGCCACACGGCTAGCCAGCAGCGGGACGGTCATGGGATTCGTGGAGCAGCCGACGAGCGACGGCCCGAGCGGCGTCGAGATCTTTGACGTGCTGGTCGGCAGGGACGCTGCGGAGCACGTTCAGCTCCCGAACGCTCGTCGCACCTGATCGGTCCAGCCCCATCACGATGCACCTGGTGCCCGACTCCACCGCGACCTCGACGAGCTGGCCGACCATGTAGGCGGCGCTGTCGTCCATGTGACGCGTCTGCGTGAAGTCGAAGATCACCACCTCGTGCTCCTCCACGTCTCGGTTGATGGTGTTGAACAGCTTGATCGACGACGCAGCCGTGAACGTGCCCCGCAGCGACAATAGGCCGGTGCGCGCAGCGAACGGGTCGAGTCCGTCGAGGTCCGGACTGCCAGAGCTGTTGGCGCCGTCGGTGCGCTCCGCCGAGCGGGAAGTGTCGGTGGCCGGCAGGGCAAGGAATGTCACGTCTAGCAGCGGAGTGGAGACCACGTTGTCCAGCTCGAGGCGCTCGACCTGCCGCGACGCGGTCATCGCTGCGGCCAGCAAGCCCGCGCCGACTGCCAACAGCAGGTCGGAGACGATCGACAGGCCCAAAGTGAGCCCCATGACGGCGTACTGATCGAACTGCGTTCGCCGCACACAGGCCAAGTAACGCCAGTCGATGATGTCGAAGCCGATCTTGATGAGAATGCCCGCCAGCACCGCGTGCGGGATGACCTCTGCAAAGCGTCCCAGACCGAGCACCAGCGCGCCCAGCACCGCCGCGCACAACACGCCGGAGGCTCGTGAGCGCCCGCCGGCTTTGACGTTGGCCACCGTGGCCGATGTGGCGCCGGCACCGGGAACCGCGCCGATGAACGCAGCCAGCAGGTTGGCCGCACCGACTCCGATGAGTTCGCGATTGGGATGATGCGAGTCGCGGGTCATCGCATCGGCCACGCGCGCAGTCAGCAAGCTGTTGATCGAGCCGAGCAGTGCGAGGGTGACCGCCGGCGGCAACGCGCCGCCGATGTCAGCCCAGTCGAAGCTCGGCATCACCACGTCCGGCAGTCCCGATGGCACGCTGCCGATGACGGCCACGTCGTCGATCCAGAACGCGCTCACGACCGTGGCGACCACCAGAGCAGCGACCGAGGCCGGCAAGAGCCGCCGCAGCGGCCGAGGCCACAGCAGGCACACCGCAATCGCGAGCACGCCGAGCGCAGCAGCGCTGGTGTCGATGTTGTCGACGGCGTCTGGCAGTGCGCCCAGCGAGGCCGCCACGCCGCCGAGTACCACCTCGTGGCCCAGCAGCGGAATCAGCTGCACCACGATGATGATCACGCCCACCGCGGACGTGAAGCCCGACACGACGGGATACGGGGTGTAGGCCACGAAGCTGCCCAGACGCAGCACGCCGAGCAGGATCTGCACGATGCCTGCAAGCACGATGATGGACAGCGCCTTGTTGATGTCCTGCTGCGCGTAGTCGACGACCACCACCGACATCGCCACCGACAGTGGTGCCGTCGGACCCGAGATCTGCGTCTTGGCGCCGCCTCCCAGCGCAGAGAGCAGGCCCACTGCCACGGCCCCGTACAGGCCGGCGATCGCGCCGAGCCCCGAAGCGAGGCCGAACGCCAACGACAGCGGCAGCATCACCACCGCCGCAGTGAGACCGCCGAAGACGTCGTCGCGCAGCCGTGCTGCGCTGTAGTCGAGCGTCGGCAAGCTCGGCATCGGCAACTCAGCGACAACCCAGCGCCGTGCTCAGCCGAACGTGGCGCAGCTACTGGCCGAGGAAGCTGTCGAGCGCCGCCAGCACGATGGCTGGGTCCGGTTCGAGGAACACGCTGGTCAGGCCCGAGCTGTAGATCGAGTCGCCGACACGGACGACGACGCCATAGCGGTTGACGGCCAACCCTTGGACCGTGGCGGTGAAGTCGGTGCCGAACGACTCGTCGCCGAGCTCAGGGTCCTCCCCGGGTCTGAACGATCCGACAGCACCGGTCTCGGCTTCGGGGAACTCGCCGCAGGCAATCAGCTCCTTGCGGTAGTTGTTCAGCGCTGTCGATGCCGCCTCCACCGACTCGAATCGGGCGATGTAGATGTCGAGGAACGGCCCCGTCAGCGCGTTGGAAGCCCACGTTGACTCCGAGTACGCCACCGGGCCGATTCCACCGAAGGATGCCGTGCCCGGACAGGTCTCGGCTCGCGGAATGTTCGTATCGGTTTGCAGGATGTCGAAACCTTGGGGTACCTCGCCCTCAAGCAAGGTGCCTTCCACAGCGGGTGGCAGTGCCGTGCCGGCCCGACCTGGGGCTGCGGTGGTGGGCGGCGGCTGCGTTGTGGGCGCTGTCGTCGACGCAGTTGTCGATGCTGGTGTTGGCGTTGGTGCGGCGGTTGATGTGGCCGGCGCGGCTGCGGTGGTGGCAGGCGGCGGCTGAGTCGCGGGCGCAGTCGTCGGCGGTTCGGTCGCTGTGGACGGCGCTGGCGTCTCGGCCGCAGCCGGTGCAGTGTCAACGGCCGAGGCATCGTCTCCGCCGTCATCGCTGCACGCCGATGCCGCAAGGGCGAGCAGCACAGCGATGGCAGACAGAAGCAAGGCAGCTCGGGCACGGCGCATGCGGGCAGACTATTCCTCACCGCAGCACTGCCCAGTGCAAGACCGCCCGATGCAATGCTGACCAGTGCAATGCTGCGCTACGGCAGTGCGACAGCGCGGGACCGTGCAAGACGAAGAGGACACCAGCAAGTGAACCAGTCAGCACCAACACAAGGAGACACGCAGTGAAGTTCGGCATGACACTCGCGAACACCGGTCCGCAGGTCCACGGCGAGGGAGCGATCGCCTATGCGCAAGCCGCTGAGGCGGCGGGATTCGAATCGCTGTGGACGGTGGAGCACGTCGTGGTGCCGGAGGGATACGCCACGCCCTACCCGTACTCCGAAGACGGCAAGATGCCGGGCAAGCGAGACGACATCGACATCCCCGATCCGCTGATCTGGATGGCCTACGCCGCGGCGGCGACCTCCGAGATCAAGCTCGGTACCGGAATTCTGATTGTGCCTCAGCGGAACCCGCTGGTGACCGCCAAGGCCGTCGCCACCTTGGATCGACTCTCGGGCGGTCGCGTGATGCTGGGGGTCGGCGCCGGCTGGCTGGCCGAGGAGTTCGCTGCACTTGGTGTCGCGTTCGACGACCGTGGCGACATCACCGACGACTACCTAGAGGCGTACCGAACGCTGTGGCGCGACGACGTGTGTTCCTACCACGGTCAGCACGTCTCGTTCGACCGCGTGTACTGCCGGCCGCAGCCGGTGGGACCGGTGCCGATCGTCGTCGGCGGAGACAGCAAGCGGGCAGCCCGGCGAGCCGGCGAGCACGGCGACGCGTTCTTCCCGGTATCTGGCAACTTCGAGGACATGACCGCGCTGCACGAACACGCGAAGCGCTGCGCGGAACGGGTCGGGCGCGACCCCGGCCAGCTCGACTTCATGACCCAGGGACCGGCGACGCCGGAGTTCATCGAGCAAGCGGCGGCGGCAGGCATCACTCGCCTGGTCACCTTTCCCATGTCGCGCTCCAAGTTCGACGACTTCAGCCGAGACGTCATCACCGCGTACGCCGACGCCTAGCAGTCGTGGGAGCACAGCTCGGCAGATCGCTGGGCACCGCTGAGCACCCGCACTGGGTACCTCTGTTTGGAGTAACCGTGCTGGACTCGCTGCTGGCATTCATCGAAGCGTCGCCTTCGCCGTACCACGCTGCTGTCGCCGCGGTGGATCGACTGCGCGCAGCCGGCTTCGCCGAGACCGAGCGCAGCGCTTCGTGGCGCGGGCTCGATGCGGCACGCGGCATCGTCATGCGGGACGGTGGCACGGTGGTTGCCGTGCGAACCGCCCAGCGCGTCGATCCTGATCGACTGCGCTTCGGCGTGATCGGCGCGCACACCGACAGCCCCAACCTGCGGTTGCGCCCGCAGCCCGATGCGATTGCGTACGGCTACCGCCAGCTCCGCGTGGAGGTCTACGGCGGCGCACTGCTCAACTCCTGGCTGGACCGCGACCTCGGCCTGTCCGGGCGCGTCGTGCTGCGCGGCGGCGACGGGGTCGTACCTCGCCACGACAGGCCCGCCAGCGATGTGCGTGCCAGCGAACTGGCTGACCGCGGCTCGACGGCGGTGCTGTGGCGCAGCGACCGTCCGTTGCTGCGCGTGCCGCAGCTCGCGATTCACCTGGACCGAGAGGCGAACGACGGCCTGACGCTGAACCGCCAGCAACACCTGACCCCGGTGTGGGGACTCGACGAACGCAGTGCAAACGAGCCCACGGGCAGCGAAGCCAAGGCCGGCGAACCCGAGGCCAGCGAACCCCGTGCAAGCAGACCCAGTGCAGGCGGCTTCCGGGAGTTTCTGGCCGACGAACTCGATGTCGAACCAGATGCGGTGCTGGCGTGGGACATAATGGCGCACGACCTCGCTGCGCCGACCCGGCTCGGCCGCGACGGCGAGATGTACGCAGCAGGCCGCATCGACAATCTGGCTTCGTGCCATGCGGCAGTGGCGGCACTGTCGGGGCTTGGCTCGCCGCCCGACCACACCGCCGCCGTCGTCGTACTGTTCGACCACGAGGAGATCGGCAGCGATTCGGCCACGGGTGCGGGCAGTCCGATGCTGAGCGATGCCCTCGAGCGCATCGCCGGCTGGCTCGGCGCCGACCGAGAGCAGTACCTGCGGGCGGCGGCTCGCTCGGTGTGCGCATCGGCCGACGGAGCACATGCGGTACACCCGAACTACCCCGAGCGACACGAGCCCGGGCACGTGCCGCTGCTGAACGGCGGCCCGGTCATCAAGTCGAACGCAAACGTGCGCTACGCCACCGACGCTCGCACCGGCGCCCGCTTCATCGCGGCGTGCGAGGCAGCCAGCGTGCCCTACCAGCTCTACTCCCACCGCGGCGACCTGCCGTGCGGCACCACCATCGGGCCGATCACGGCGTCTCGGCTGGGCATGAGCGTGGTGGACGTGGGCTCGCCGCAGCTGTCGATGCACTCGGCCCGCGAACTCGGCGGCAGCGACGACCCTGCCATGCTCACTGCCGCACTGACCGCGTTCCTCGCAGACGCGTGAGACTGAGCCCGCATCCGCTCGGGCACCCGCACGGCTAGCTGTGTCTGCTGCTGCCGCATCGACCACGAGGGCTGAACAAGCTGCAAGGGACAACGGTCTGTTGGCACCGAGACCGACGCCTGGCCGGCGGCGCTGGGTTCAGGCGTGGTGAAGCTGGTTGTCGAGGTGCGAGCAGTCGTTGAATCGGCGCAGCACCCAGTCGCCGTTGCAGCGCACGACCTGGCTGATCGAGCAGTTGTCCGATCCGCCGAAGGAGAACGGTGAGGCACCCACGATGTGCGCCAGCACCGCACCGATCACACCGCCGTGGACGCAGGCGGCCACCAGCTGGTCGGGATGGCGGTCGGCGATGCGCCCCAGCGCACCCATGCAGCGATCCGTGAGCTGCTGGTTGGTCTCTGCTCCAGGGATGACATCCCAGCGTCGTTCGAGGTGCAAGCGCTCGTACAGCGGGTGATTGTCAGCCGCGAACTGGCGGATGCGGCCGCCGTCCCACTCGCCCAGCGCCACCTCGCGCAAGTCCGGCTCGATACCCGGGGTCAAGCCCAGCCGGTCGGCCAGCGGCGCGAAGGTCAGTTGGGTGCGCTGCAGCGACGATACGTACAGCGCAGCGATCGGCTCGTGCGCCAAGCGGTTCGCCACGGCAGCGGCTTGCGCGTGCCCGTTCGGCGCGAGCGCTGGGTCTCCCTGCCCGTCGAGCATCGGAAACGGCTCGCCGGGGACGAAGGCCTGGGAAGCACCGTGGCGCACCAGCAACACCTCGGTTGCGCCCGGCGGCCGCGCCCACCGTTGCTGTTCGAACTGGCGCACCTCGGTATCGGAGGCAGCCAAGTCGTCATCGTCGTGGGTCTCGACTGTGCCAATCTCGTTTGGGCCAATCTCGTTTGGGCCAGTCCCGTTTGGGCCAGTTTCATTTGGACAGGTTGCAGCCTGTGCCGCGGTATCTGATTCGGTCACGGCGGCAAGCTAGTTCAGCTGGTAGGCCGCTTCCCCGTGGTCGCTGACATCGATGCCGGCCATCTCGACCTCCGACGAGACGCGGATGCCCATGGTGGCCTTGATCACCGTGGCGATGATCCACGTGACAGCGAACGAGTATGCCGTGACCACCACGATCGAGAGCACCTGGTTCCACAGCAGCACGCCGCCGCCGAAGAGCACCCCGTCGATGAAGTCGCCGCCGGGGACTGCGGAGGCATCGGCGAAGAACCCCACCAGCACGCCGCCAACCGCACCGCCCACCCAGTGGATGCCGACGACGTCGAGGCTGTCGTCGAAGCCGACCCTGAACTTGGCCTCGATGGCGAAGAAGCAGATCACGCCGGCGATGGCACCGAACGCCAGCGAGTGCATTGACCCGACGAAGCCCGCCGCTGGGGTGATGGCCACCAGTGCGGCAACCACGCCCGAAGCGATGCCGATGGTGGACACACGCTGGTGCCGGGTGTACTCCGCCAGCGCCCAGCCGACCATGCCCGCAGCTGCGGCGATGAACGTGTTGACGAACGCCTGTGCGGCAGCGCCGTCGGCGGCCAGCGCGGAACCGGCGTTGAAGCCGAACCAGCCGAACCACAAGATGCCCGCGCCCAGCATGACGAACGGCACGTTGTGCGGAACCGGTCGGTTGTCGGGCCAACCGGAACGACGGCCGACGACCAAGGCCAGCGCCATGGCCGCAGCGCCGGCGTTGACGTGAATCGCCGTTCCGCCGGCGAAGTCGTGCGCTGGAAGATTGAAGATCCAGCCGTCCGCGCCGTAGACCCAGTAGACGACTGGTGCATACACCAGCAGCGACCACACCGGCACGAAGACCATCCATGCGGAGAACTTCATGCGGTCCGCCACCGCGCCGGAGATGAGCGCAGGGGTGATCGCGGCGAAGGTCATCAAGAACCCGAACGTGGCCAGTTCGCTCGCGTCGTCGATGCCGGCCATGCCCATCAGCGAGAAGTCTCCGATGATCGGCAAACCGCTCTCGCCTGCTGCGAGGCTGTAGCCGACCAGCACCCAGATCACGGGCACGACGCCCAGGCACCACATGTTCATGTTGAGCATGTTCAGCGCGTTCTTGGCACGGACCATGCCGCCGTAGAACAGCGCCAAACCCGGCACCATGAACAGCACCAGCGCCGCAGCGGTCAATATCCACGCGGTGTTGCCTGCGAGTTCGCCTGCGACCATCGTGTCGTCCATCACCATCCTCCTCGTCGCGCCACGACGCGCCATCGGACACCCTGCATCGGGCATCGGGGGCTGATCGGGCTACATCCTTGCACGCCGAGTCCGCTCGCACGTGCATTGCGCGGCGCTGCTGCCGGGGGTCGGCTCAGTGGGATCAGCGCTGGGCTCAGCTCACCGGGTTCAGTTCACTTGGGCTCGCTGGTGCGCACTCGAGGGCGGCGTCCAGCGCAGTGCCGAGGTCGTCCGCCAAGTCCGACGCCGTCTCAAGCCCGACCGACAGCCGTACCAAGTCGTCGGGCACCTCCAAGGCCGAGCCTGCGGCCGAGGCGTGGGTCATCGCACCGGGATGCTCGATCAGCGATTCCACCGCGCCGAGCGACTCGGCAAGCGTGAAGACTCTCGTCGACGAAGCCACGCACTCCGCCGCAGCACGCCCTCCGTAAAGCCGGAAAGACACCATGCCCCCGAAGCCGCTCATCTGACGTCGCGCGATGTCGTGGCCGGGGTGATCGGGACGCCCCGGGTACAGCACGGACCGCACCGCCCGATGAGCGTCGAGCACCTCGACCAGCGCTTGCGCGCTCGCCTCGTGGCGGTCCATGCGCACGCCGAGCGTCTTGACGCCGCGCAGCGTCAGATAGCAGTCGAACGGGCTGGGCACCGCGCCCACGGCATTCTGCGTGAACACCAGATGGTCGGCCAGCCTGTCGTCGTCGGTGGCCACGAAACCGCCGACGACGTCGCTGTGACCGCCGAGGTACTTCGTGGCCGAATGCACGACGGCGTCGGCACCGAGTGCGAGCGGCTGCTGCAGGTACGGCGTTGCGAAGGTGTTGTCCACCACGACGATGCCGCCCAGCTCGTGAGTGACCGCGCAGACGGCTTCGATGTCGACCACGGTGAGCAGCGGGTTCGTGGGCGACTCCAGCCATACCATGCGGGTGCTGGGCGTCCACGCGTCGCGGAGCTTGTCTGGCGCAGTGAGGTCGACCGCTGCGTGCTCCACGCCTGCGTTCCCGAAGACGCTGTCGATCAGCCGGAACGTTCCGCCGTAGGCATCGTCGCCGAGCAGCAGGCAGTCGCCCGGTCGCAAGACCCGCAACAGCGCATCACAGGCAGCCAGCCCGCTCGCGAAGGCGAATCCGTGTCGGGCCCCTTCCAGCGATGCCACGCACACTTGGTAGGCGTGCCGGGTCGGGTTCCCCGTGCGGCCGTACTCGTAGCCATGCCGGGGCCGGCCGACCGCGTCTTGAGCGAAGGTCGTGGCGAGCGAGATCGGCGTGACGACCGCCCCGGTGTAGGGGTCGTGGGGCTGGCCCGCACGGATGGCGCGGGTCTCGAAGCCGAATGCGCCGGGATCCTCGAAGCCGGAGACCTGCGGGTCGCCGCCCAGCATCAGCCGTCACCGCCGACCGTCACGGCAGGAACAGCACGGGCACCGGCATCGTCGGGGCTGACCTGGCGGGAGTCGACTCCAGCACAGACGTCATCGAGACAGACTGCGCCGCAGCAGACGTCACAGACCTCGTGGTCCGGTCGCAGACCGTGGGACTCCAGCCAGTCGTCGTCGAAGACACGGCTCAGGTACAGACGGCCCGAATCCGGAATCAGCGTGACCACCAGCGACTCAGCTGCGCGCCCCGCGGCGTCCAATTCGCCGGCCACTCGCAGCGCGCCGGTCACCGCCGTTCCGCCCGACCCGCCGACCAGCAGACCCTCGGCGGCGGTGACCCGACGTGCCATGGCAAACGAGTCGGCATCGGTGACCGCAACCACTCGATCCACGATCTCCGCGTGGTAGGTCTCGGGCCAGAAGTCCTCACCGATGCCCTCCACGAGATAGGGTCGCCCGTCACCGCCCGCGTACACCGACTCAGGCGGGTCGGCCACCACGATCTGGATTGCCGGGTTCTGCTCCTTCAGGAAGCGCCCGACGCCGCTGACGGTACCGCCGGTGCCCGCGCCGGCCACGAAGTGCGTGACCCGCCCGGCTGTCTGCGCCCAGATCTCCGGCCCTGTCGTGCGATAGTGCGCCAGCGGGTTGTTCTGGTTGGAGTACTGGTCCGGCGAGAAGGCTCGGGGCGTCTCGCTGCGCAGCCGCGCCGCTGTGGAGTAGTAGGAGCGCGGGTCTTGCGGGGCGACCTTGGCCGGGCACACCACCACCTCGGCGCCGTAGGCACGCAGCAGGGCGACTTTCTCCGGCGCGACCTTGTCGGTACACACGAAGATGCAGCGGTAGCCGCGTTGGGCCGCCACCATCGCCAAGCCCACGCCGGTGTTGCCCGACGTGGGCTCCACAATGACGTCGCCAGGCTTCAGGTGCCCAGCGGCCTCGGCAGCATCGATCATGGCGACCGCAGCTCGGTCCTTCACCGAACCGCCGGGGTTGACGGTCTCCAGCTTCGCGACGACCGGGGTGGCGAGGTGCGGTGCGACCCGCCCCAGCCGAACCATCGGCGTGCGGCCCACGAGATCGAGCGCGCAGGACGCCACATCCAAGCCGTCCACCGGATCCGGCACCGGCGCAGTGCCACGCATCGTGTCCCGGGACAGCCGACTCACGTCACCAGCTCAGCCAGCGGCGACAGTGCGGGCTGGTGCAGCTGCACGCCGCCTTCGGGCAGCACCGACACCTCGTGCCACAGGCGCAGCTTGGGCGGGCGTCCGAGCAGCTGAACCGTCGAGAGAAACGTGTGGAAGATGGCCAAATGCGTGGAGTGCGAGCGAGACCACGCCTCCAGCGAGGCCAAGTCCTCGAACCAGCCCACGAAGCTGGTGGACTCCAGGTCGTCCCCGTCGAGGTTCTGCTCCCGCAGGAAGCGGCCGCAGATGCAGCCCGTGTCCCGGTTGCGGGCCAGAAAGTCGATGCCGGCCCGCAGCTTCGGCTCGATGTCGGCGAAGTACCGCTCCCGCTCGTCGGCGAGGCACTCGTCCCATTTCTGACCCGAACGGATCAGACACAGGTTGGCCGGCAGCGGCGAGCCGGGTGTCGCTTCGAAGCGATCATGCTCGCTCGCCGCCATGCGGTCCCGCGCTGCGCCCCAGTAGTCGTGCAGTTCGGTGAACTTCACCGAGGTCAGGTTGCGAACGCCGGGCAGCGGCCGCTTGGTGCCGGCAATGGTCTCCCAGCGCTCGGCGGGAATGAGGGCCGTCTCGCAGTAGACCCCGGCGCGCCTCAATGCGTCGCAGCTGTCGCAGAAGCGCTTCCACACCTGTGGGTTCACCCAGTAGGCCAAGAACACGGTCTCGACTGCGCCCGCAGCCTGCGCCGCATCGTCGCCGTCGTCGGTGAAGTTCACCACCCTCGCTCGTTCGAGGTGGTCAGGTGCGTCCTCGCTGTCGGTCAGCGCGGCCCGCAGCCCCGCCAGCACCTCGGCATTGTCCGGCCCCCGCGAGAAGATCATCGAATACGCGGTGACCTCGGGAAAGTCGACGGCACACCATGCCGGAGCGCTCGGCGTATGCCCTTCGGGCCGATTGGCAGCCACGTGAGGCCGGTCAGGCGCCGAGTTCCGCTGCCCGAGCCCGGAACTGCTCCACGTTGCGCTCCTTGATGTCCTCGTACCCGCGGATCACATCAGGCAGCTCCGCGATCTGCACAGCTCGCTCGTATGCGGCATCATCGCCCGCTGCGAGCGTGTCGAGCGCCCGCTCGACCATGCCACGGTACTCGTCGATCAGCTCCCGTTCCATCCGCCGATGAGCGGTCCTGCCAAAGACGTCCAAGGCACCGCCGCGCAAGCCCTTCATCCGCTCCAGCAGTGCGAAAGCGACATCGCCCGAGCGGCGAAGGCCGATCTTGCGAGACACACCCATGCGCCGCATGAACGGCGGGTGCAGCTTGTAGGTGACCGTTGACTGGTCGCCGAACTGGTTGCGGACTGCGTGCTGGAAGGACTTCGAGCGGTGCAGGCGCGCCACCTCGTACTCGTCCTTGTAGGCCATGAGCTTGTAGAGGTAGCGAGCGACGGCTTCGCCCAACGCTGTCTCGCTGCCCGCCGCAGCCTCCGCCTTGCGCACCTTCGCCACAAACTCGGCGTAGGCCGCCGCATAGGCATGGTTCTGGTAGGCCACCAAGTCCGGGACGCGGATTCGCAACAGCCGAGCAAGCTCCTCGGACTGGTCGGGTACGGCATCCATCAGATGCTGCTCGCGGCGGGACGGACCCTCGGAGCGCTTGGCCCTGCCGGTCCGATCCACCTCCAAGGTCGCGAGGAAGTCCGGGTCGAGCACGATCTTGCGGCCGATACGAAAGGCTTGGGTGTTCATCTCCACTGCCACGCCGTTCAGCTCTATGGCGCGCTCGATCGCGGCTGCGCTGATCGGGATCACCCCGGCTTGGTATGCGGCGCCCACCACCAGCACGTTCGCCGGCATATGCGAGCGGAACAGGCTGTCCGCGAGCGTTCCCGCATCGAAGTACACGTTGCGCTCCGGGCTGGTGGACTCGTCGATGACCCGCTGGAATGCCGTCCACTCGGGAAACTCGGCAGCCGTATCGCGCACCATCGAAGTGGTGGGCACCTTCGAGGACGACACCACGGCCACGGTCTTGCCTGCCTGCGCTTTGTCGAGATTCGCCGGATTGGTACCGGTCAGCAGGTCGAACACGATGTAGGCATCGGCCTCGCCGACGCCGACCTTGTTTGCCTCGCTGTTTGCCTCGCTCGCCTCGTCGCCGGCGGCATCGTCGACTGCCGCGTCGAAGCGTCGAACCTTCAGGTTGGACAGCACCGGTCCGCCCTTTTGGGCCAGCCCGGTCTGATCGAGGCCGTTGGCGACCTTGCCGTCGAGCAGCACGGCTGTCGCGAGCATCTGGTTCACGGTGACGACACCGGTGCCGCCGATGCCCATCATCAAGATGTTGCCTTCGTCGATGCGGTCCGGCTCGGGCAGATCGTCGCCGATGTGAGCGACGGCCACCGTGGCCTTGGTGGCGACCTTCCCGGCAGGGACCACTTCGATGAACGCCGGGCAGTCGCCGTCGAGGCAGGTGAAGTCCTTGTTGCAGGAGGACTGATGAATCTGTGTCTTGCGGCCGAACTCGGTCTCGACCGGCTGCACGCTCAGGCAGCTGGACTTGACGCCGCAGTCGCCGCAGCCCTCGCAGACCGCCTCGTTGATGAACACCCGGATGCTGGGCTCAGCCACCTTGCCCCGCTTGCGGTCGCGCCGCAGCTCAGCAGCGCACGCCTGGTCGTAGATCAGCACGGTGCAGCCTTCGATCTCGCGCAGCAGACGCTGCGCCTCGTCCATGCGGTCGCGGTGCCAGACGTCGGTGTCAGGGGCGAACTGCGCGTCCGCGGGGTACTTGGACGGGTCGTCAGTGACCACCATGACCTTGGCCACGCCTTCGGCGTGCACGGAGCGGGTCAGCTCCGGCACTGCCATGCCGCCGTCCACGTCCTGGCCGCCGGTCATGGCGACCGCGCCGTTGTAGAGGATCTTGAACGTGACGTTGGTGCCGGCGGCCACCGCCTGGCGCAGTGCCAGCGAACCGGAGTGGTGGTACGTGCCGTCGCCGATGTTCTGGAAGCGGTGCTGCATCGTCACGAACGGCGCTGCGCCCACCCACTGGCAGCCCTCGCCGCCCATCTGGGTGGTGCCGCGCACGTTGCGCGTGGGCGTCATGGCCGCCATGCCGTGACAGCCGATGCCGCCGCCTGCTTCGGAGCCTTCCGGCACCCAGGTGGAGCGGTTGTGCGGACAGCCCGAGCAGAAGCCCGGCGTGCGTCCGGCGGCCTTGTCTCCCTTGGAGGTGGTCACGGCGAGCGGGATGGTGATGCGCTCCGGGACGGCCGGCCCGATGCCGTCAGGTCCGAGCCGATCGACGAGGAACGGCCGAATCTTGCGCGCGATGAGATCAGCGTCCATCTCCCCGTGGCCGGGGAACCAGAAGCCGCCGTGCTGGTCACGCTTGCCGAGCACCGCCGGCGCATCTGCGACGCCGTAGAGGCTCTCCTTGATGAGCGTCTCGACGACGGAGCGCTTCTCCTCCACCACGACGACGACGTCGAGTCCGTCAGCGAACTCCCGCAGGCTCGTCGGCTCCAGCGGCCACACCACCGCCGGCTTCCAGATGCGGACCCCGCGACGCTCCAGCTCGAGGTCGTCGAGGCCCATGCGGTCGAGCGCCTCGCGCAGGTCGTAGTAGGTCTTGCCGGCGGCGACCAGACCGATCTTCGCGTCGCGTGTGGGGAGCGTCTGGCGATTGAGCCGATTGGCCTTCACGAACGCGTCCACGGCGACCAAGCGGCCTTCGTGCATCTCCAGCTCCATGCGCACGGCGTTGGGGCCGAACAGGGCATCCTGCTGGGTGTGGGCCCAGGGCTTGCCTTCCCACTGGAACTCGGGCCGCACTGCCGACACCCGGCCGGGTCCGACCTTGGTGGTGGCGTAGCCGTCGGCCACGTTGGTGATGATCTTGAGCGCCGACCACAGGCCGCTGTAACGGGACAGCTCGTAGCCCCAGCGCCCGTAGTCGATGACCTCCTGGACCGAGCCCGGGTACAGGATCGGCGTCTGGAAGTGGATGAGCACCGGCTCGGACTCCGATGCCAGCGTGGAGGATTTCGACGCCGGGTCGTCTCCGGCGACGAGCAGTACGCCGCCCTTGGGGTCCACGCCGCAGACGTTGGCGTGCCTGATGGCGTCGCCCGAGCGGTCTACACCAGGCGCCTTGCCGTACCACATGCCCAGCACGCCGTCGTAGCGGCCCTCGAAGTTGCGGTTCGCCAGCTGGCTGCCCCACACGATGGTAGCGCCAAGGTCCTCGTTGAGGCCGGGCTCGAAGGTGATGTTGTTCGCCTTGAGCTCCTCGGCGTTGGCGGTCATCAGCGTGTCGATGCCGCCGAGCGGCGAGCCGCGGTAGCCCGATACCATCGCCGCGGTGTTCAGACCGTCACGGCGGTCGGCTCGGAGCTGATCGAGCAGCACGCGCAGCAGCGCCTGCACGCCCGACATGGCCACATCGCCCTCGACGCGATCGAAGCGATCCTCGAGCTTGAAGTCCGCGAGTGCCATCGAATCCCCCTCCTGCATCGTGAATGCAGCGTGACCACAGGCGCACTGCTTCACGCGAGCCGGCAACCAGCGAGGCTACCTCGCAGCCCGGAACACTGCCCAAGACGCAGCGTGAACTGCACCGGTGCCGCTTCGGGAGTTCAGCTCCGAGGCAGCAGCGCCGGACGCGGGAGCGTGAACGCCAAGGCGAGCGCGCAGGCATTCGACGCTGCTGCCAAGGAGAACGTCCAGCCGTAGCCACCGGTCGTCCCCAGCAGCAGCTGTGCGACGTAGGGACCCACCGCAGCGCAGGACCCTGCAGTGGCGAAGACGCGGCCCACGATGGCGCCGGCGTGGGCGCGCCCGAAGTAGTCCGCCACCAACGCCGGGAATACCGCCACGCTGCCGCCGTAGGACACGCCGAAAGCAATCGCGGAGACGTAGAGCAGCGCCAGTCCGTCCGCCGCCGCGATGCCCACGAATGACAGCGTCTCTATTGCCAAGGCCAGCATGACGGCGCGGCGACGGTCTATGTGGTCCGACAGGGGGCCGGTCACGATTCGGCCGACGAGTCCGCCGATGCCGATGGAGCTGATGACACCCGCGGACCACAGCGGTGAGAATCCGAGGCTGCGGGCGTACTGCACACCATGCGCGAACGGCACGAACACCACCACGAAGGTCAAGGCGAACATGCCGAAGATGCGCCAGAACACAGTGCTGCGCCACGCCTGAGGCGCCGTCCATGCGACGGCGGGCACGCCCCGGTGTGTGCCGGTGTGCGTGCGAGCGCCGCCTCGGCGCCCGGGCAGGCGCCCGTCGGGTTGCTGGCCGATCGACTCCGGGTCACGCTCGAACACCATGGCCGCAACGGCCATGAGGGCGCTGCCCGCCACCGCCATCACTCCAATCGCCGTGCGCCATCCGAACTGCCCGACGAGCCAGGCAGCGATCGGAGGCGCCACGATGCCGCCGGCGCTGCCGCCCGATCCGACGATGCCGGTTGCCAGACCTCGCCGCTCGACGAACCAGCGCACCACCGTGGCATTCGCCGGAACCCACGACGACGACATCCCCAACGGCGCGATCACCGCGAGGCCGACGAACACCATCGCCAAGCTGCCGGCAGCCGACAGCACCAAGTAGCCCGTCGCAAGCAGCACGGCGCCGACGGCGATGACCCTGCGGGGGCCGAAGCGATCTGTGAGCAGTCCAGCCCACGCGCTCGCTGCGCTGTATGCGCCGATGTAGAGGGCGTAGGCCAGCTGCAGCCATGTCGCCGACCAGCCTTCCTCGGCGCTGATGGCCCCCTCGAAGGTGCCGTAGCTGAACTGGATGCCGTACACGATGAACAGCACCCAGAATCCGGCCCATGCCACGCGCCAGCCGTGGAACGGCCGGCCGATCAGGCGACCCATGTCAGCAGGCTGCTGCTTCGCGTGTCTGCTTGGACAGCTGCAGCGCCGTCGCTACATGTCGCCGGGCGCGAGATAGAACCAGATGGGATGCGCCTCGCCTGCATCGGCCATGGCCTGGCGGGCCTCCATCACGGCGCGGCCGGCTTCGGTCGAAGCAAAGAACCAGCGTGCGCCGGCCCACGCCGGCGGTGCGTGCTCGGCCAGCGCCAACGCGGCGGTCTCGTAGTAGCCGCGAATGTCCTGGGCCACACGAGCAGGGATGCCCGGAATGCCTGCCTGCTTCCACGGCGTGCCCTCCGCGACCGCGACGAACGACTGCACCGCCGCTGGAATGTCCTCGGCCGTCACGACGCGACCGGCGCCTGACCGGTTGCCCAGCTTGGCCACGGCGCGCTCATAGGCGGGCAGCAGACCTCGGGCCTCGTCCACGGCGGGATGCAGGCCGGGGTCGTGGCGAGGCGGCAGCTCGCACGACATCACCGCAGTGCCGTCGTCGTGGATCGACTCGGCGAACGTCTCCACGACCGGCTCGGGCGCCCTCAGCAGACCGAAGGCATGCGCCAGCACCCGGTGCTGGAAGTCGGCGTCGTTGGGCTTGCCGAGCGGGCGTCCGAGCGGGAAGTCGCACCACAGCCCGCGCGGCGGCGCAGTGTCCTGAATGTGGTTGCCGATGGAACCCAGCGCCACGGTGGCGAGACCGGCTGCTTCGAAGACATGAGCGAGCGTACTCACGGTACGCGTGCACAGCGGTCAGACGGGCGTGAACAGCGCAATGTCCACCTCGCGGTCGCGCAGGTACCTGGCCCCCGCTGGGCCGGAGTCCATGCGCACTGCCGACAGGTCGAACTGGTTGCCCGCGTAGGAGAGGTGGACATCGGAAACTCGGCCGACGGTGCCGTCTGCGGCCAGCTCGTCGAGCCGGTCGATGGGGAACACGGTGTTGAGATCCAGCGCGATCCCGGTGGCGTCGAAGTTCGGGCTCCAGTGGCCGCACACGTAGTCTCGACGGCTGCCGTCGAGCACTCGATAGCCGGTGTCGGTCGGCGCGAAGTCGTCCTGGTCGGGATGGTGCAACGACGCCGACGTCACGATCGCCACCGTGGCCTCGGCCAACGGCGGCGCCGTCGTGAACGCCGTCGTGGAGAACTCGGGCACGTCGAGCCCGCCCGTGAGCGCCTTGATGTCAGAGTCAGCCATACCTCGAAAGATAGAAGCTGCGCAGACGGCTCGCTCGGCTGCTTCAGGCCGCTGCGACGCCTGCGAAGGCGAGGTCGCAGCCGTTGCGCACCTCGCTGGCGCGGCCGAGGAAATGGCTGTCGTCGACCTGCCAGGTGTGCTCGTCGCCGTGACGCACCCGCAGGTAGCCGGCACCGTGGGTCCAGTAGATGGAACCGCCTGCGAGCGTCACGTCGTGCGCCAAGGCGATGTCCACCCGGCGCGGTACCAGCCGCCAGCCGCCTGCGGCCTCGAGATCGTGGCGCGAGATCATGAGCACACCGCCCGACACGCCCACGAACGGGACGTAGCGCTCAGAGAACTTCTGGCGGTTCTGGTCTCGCACCGTCGTGTCGAGCCGTTCCAGGTAGACGTACTCGGCCGATTTGCCGACGAGCTCTGCCTGTGAGTACTCGTGGGCGAGCACGAGGTCCCAGATGTGCTCCGCGCCGTAGTAGTCGTCGTCGTCCATCTTGGTGAGCAGCGATCCACCGGCTGCTGCCGCCGTGGCCCGCAGGACGGCGCCCAGCGGCTCGGCACCGTCGACCCGGACGATGCGCAGCCCATGACCGAGGTCGTCGGCCAGCGCTTCGATCTCCGCGTCGGCATCGAATCCGTCGCCGTGCAGCCCCAGCACCAGTTCGAGGCGCGGGTAGGACTGGCCGGCGGCGGTCCGCACCACGTCGAGGACGCGGTCCGGTCGGCGTGTCGGCGCCAGGATCGACACTTCGGGTGGCGCCGCGCCGATACCGGTTGCCGAGAGGATCTGTCGCGCCCGGCTGCGCAGCGAGTGGTCGCGCAGGGCGCATCGGCGCATTTCGATGCTGAGCTGCTCCCGCCGGTGGGCGTCGGCCTGGGCTACGTCGTGCGATGCCATCAGGCCATGCAACTCGGGGCCGAGCGCCGCGGCGAGCTGCAGATCGGCGGCGTCGATGCGCACGACGACCCCTGCGCCGGCCAGCGCGGCCAGCGCGCCTGCGCGTTGCACGGCGTCACGGTGTTCGCCGGCGCTGTCGGTGAGATGGTGGCGGGAACGCAGTTCGGCGAGCAGTTCGCCGCCGAGGTGCAAGCTGTAGACCGAGCTGGTCGCGGGCGACAGCAGTGACTGCAGCGGTGCGGGGTCGACCACGCCATCAGCCGACCAGCCGATGGGGTTCACCGCCTCAGGATTGAACGCCTGCACTCGTGCCATCGGCGACAGATCGCACAGCGCGGCAACCACCGGCCGCCGTTCGCTCGCCACGTCCCGAAGCGCCGCTCGACCGACCGCAGCGGTGTCGGCGACGACGATGTCGACGTGATGGTCGCCGTCGTCGCCGACGTGATAAGCCACTCTCGTGGAGGCTGCGAAGACCGATGCGGCCCGGCGACCCGCGACGACGATCTCGGCGCCGAGCGGATAGCGGGCCAACCGCTGCACGTAGCGCCGGCTGCGAGACTGCAGGCCCAGCCAGATGCGCAGGCGCTTGTTGACGCGACGCGGCAGCCGCTTGCGCGTCCGTCGCAGCGCCCAACCTGCGCTGCGAGCCCCCCAGCCAGCGCGACGCACCAGCCAGCCAGCGCGTCGGACCAGCCAGCGAACGTTCTTGAGCCGCCACGCCATGGCTCGAGCAACGGTGTCCAGAAAACCGGCGACATCTGCGGGCCGGCGAATGCGGCGCGCTGCCTGGTGCAGCGTTGCGGCATGCCGGCGCGTTCTGGCCCGAAGCTGCAGGTAACGCAGCGCCGGGCCGTGCAGCATCGCGGCGAGACGGCCCTGGGGCTTCGCCTCCTGCGTGACCTGCAGGCTGTCCACGTCCAGCTCGACGACGCTGCCGAACTCAGCCACCGCGCGGCCCGTGCGACGCGCGCGTTGCACGGCCCAACTGCGGGTGATGCTCACCCTGTGGCCCGACGCCAAGTCCGAGCTGCCCGCAGCTGCAGTGCCGAGCTGGTTCTGCAGGCGCTCCACCATGCGGGGACGGACAACCGCGCCGGCTGGAACTCGCACGTGGAACGCCGCTGCCCGATGCGCAAGCACTGCGCCCCCCGCCGCGCCGACGCTGACACGGGGATCGGCACCCAGCAGGCTGTGCAGACGAGCGAAGGTCTCGCCGGGCCGTTCATCGACCCACACGACCAAGTCGTGGAGGCTGCCGGCGAGCACTTGCTCGGCGGTGCTGAGCACCTCGGACTCCTCTGAGTGTCCTGGCGCCACGGTTACCACGAACTGCGGCACCGCATAGGAGCGGCCGGGCGGCGAGTCGCGTAGCCGGCGGTCGGGAATGAGGTGGGACAGCTTGTCGCGCTGCTGAGCGAGGCTGATCGTCTCGTCTTCGCTGAGCACCGCCCCCTCGCCTTGGTGCCAGCACAGCGCCGAACGCTCGGGCACCAGCACCGCGCCGAGGGCGTAGGCACGCCAGCCGAATTCAATGTCCTCTGCACCCCATTGGGTGAAGGTCTCATCGAAGCCGCCGACCGTCCCGAAGAAGGCTCTCGACAGGGCGAAGTTGCCGCCGGTCACCACGCGGAACACGTCGTCGGCGTCCGAGGCGAGGTCGTCGGTCTGCTCCATCCGACGCTCGATCCACTCCGGTCGCTGCACCGGCCGCCCGGAGAACAGCTCTGCGAGCGTGCCGGGCCGCTCGAACACGTCGGCGGCTTCGACGCCGTCCACCTCGACGTGACAGCGGAATCCGAGCGTGAGCACGTCACTCGCGGCGTGGTGCCAGCGCGCGTGGGAGGCCAGCCAGTCAGCTTCGGGAACCATGTCGCAGTCCAAGAACACCAGCACGTCGCCCTGCGCGGCACGAGCGCCGTTGTTGCGCGCACGCGCCAGACCGAACCCGCGGTCGGGCTGGCGGATCACGCGCAGGTTCATGGCGGTGGGCGCCGCGAGCTCGAGGTCTGCCACATCGAGCGGCGGATCCGAGCCGTCGTCCACGACGACGACTTCGAACAGGTCCTTGGGGTAGGTCTGACGTTCCAGACCGGCGAGCGTCAGCGCCAGCGCACGGGGCGCCTCGTAGTAGGGAACGACCACGGTCGCTGCGAGCCGCGGCTCGAACATCTCCGGCGGGGCAACGCCCAGCGAACGCCAGTCGTTGCCCCGCACGTCAGCCGGCGGCGGCGTGGGTCGCGTCTGGTTTGGCTTGGGTCGCACCGAGGCCGGAGTATGCCCCGGCTGACGGTGCCGACCCCGCTTCGGGTGCCAACGGCACCGCCGCGAGGCGCCTTCGTAGGATGGCCGCCATGGACGCCGAAGGCGGCACGGCCAGCACCGACGCCGAAGGCGGCACGGCCGGCGAAGCGGGCGTCACGGCGCATCGACAGCTCATCGACTTGACGTCGCGGCCGTCAACGCTCGCCTACCTGCGCGAAGCGTGGCGCCGCAGAGAATTCGCCATCGTGGTACCCGCGCAGGACCTCCGAGCACAGAACATGGACACCACGCTGGGCCAGCTCTGGCACCTCGTGAATCCGGCACTGCTGGTCGGCGTGTACTTCTTGATCTTCGGCGTGATCATCGACACCCGCCGCGGCGTCGACAACTTCCTGGGCTTCCTCATCATCGGCGTCGTGCTGTTCCATCTCACCCAGCGCGTGACGCTGGAGGCAGCAGGCGCTATCTCGCAGAACCTCGGGCTGATCCGATCCATCCAGTTTCCTCGCATCCTGCTGCCCGCCGCGTCGGTCAACGGGCAGACGGCTGCGTTCGTTCCGGCACTGGCGCTGGCGCTGCTGGCGATGCTGGCCACCGGCGAGCTGCCGACGCTGCGCTGGCTCGTGCTGCCGGCGGTGCTAGTGGCCCAGTTCGCCTTCAATTTCGGAACAGCGCTGCTGGTGGCCCGCGTCGGCACCACGATGCCCGATCTGCGCCAGATCCTGCCGCACTTGTTCCGGTTGCTGTTCTACGGCTCGGGAGTGATCTTCAGCGTCGATGCGTTCGTGCAGCACGCGGCGTGGCGACGCGCCTTCGCGCTCAATCCGATCTATGACGTGATCACTTGCGCTCGTTGGTGCCTGCTGGGCGAGCCGGCTGATGTCTGGGCGGTAGCGGGTTTGGTGCTGTGGTGCCTGGTGATGCCGACGGTGGGGTTCGTGGTGTTCCACCGATCCGAACAACGGCTCGGCGCGTGAGCGATCCCGCCGTGACGGTCGAGGTGCGCGACGTACATGTGAGCTACCGGGTGTTCGAGGAGCCGGCCTTGGGCCTCAAGCAGGGCTTCGCTCGTGGCCGGATGCGTCGACGCTCCCGCAGGATCCACGCAGTCCAGGGTGCGACGCTGGATCTCTTCGAAGGCGAGACGCTTGGGCTGATCGGGCCGAACGGCGCCGGCAAGTCGACGCTGCTCGCGGCGATGACCGGGCTGTTGCCGCTGCGCTCGGGCAGCATCCGAGGACGTTCGCGGCCGTCGCTGCTCGGGGTCTCGTCGGTGCTGCGACCGGAGTTGTCGGGCAGGCGCAACATTCTCATCGGCGGGCTGGCGCTGGGCTTCACCCGCGCCGAGGTCGAGCACCGGATGGATGAGATCATCGACTTCGCCGGGCTGCGAGCCGATATCGACCGGCCGATGCGCACCTACTCCTCGGGAATGCACGCCAGGCTGCGCTTTGCCATTGCCACCGCTCGCATACCCGAGATCCTGCTGATCGACGAAGCGCTGACGGTTGGCGACGAGGAGTTCCGGCGGCTCGCGGCGCGGCGGATCGACCAGGTGCGCGCCGGCCGCGGCTCCGTCGTGCTGGTCACGCACAACATGAACGAGATCCGGCGCTTCTGCGACCGTGTGATCTGGCTGGACGGGGGCAGCATTCGCGCCGTCGGCGAACCTGACGACATCGTCGAGGCATACCTGGCTGCCCTGGCTGACCCGAAGCCGAGCCGTTAGCGCTGGCGCCGCATGGTCGTCGCAAGCGCGCACGCGCCGGCGGCGCAGACGACGAACGCCATCCAGACGGCGTCGTAGCTGCCAGTCCACTCGATGACGTAGCCCGCGGCGAGGCCGCCGATGCTGAGCCCGGACATGAAGCCGAGCATCACGATGCCCGACGCCCGCCCGGCCACGGCGACCGGCACTCCGGTGATGACGGCCAGCATCACCACGGCATTCCACGACATCATGGTGAAGCCGGCCAGCAGCGACATGGCCCAGATCAGGCCGCTGTGAATCGGCGCCGCGGCCAGCAGCAGCGCCATGGCCACGACCGTGAACGCGGACTGAACGACGAGCGCGCTCGCCGGAGGCACCCGAGCTTCGGTGAGGCGAGCCCACCAGACGCGCGAAACCGCCGCCGTGATGCCGGCCAGGGCGCTGGCCATGCCGGCCCAGAAGTTGGTCCAGCCCAGCACTTCCTCGGTGAACAGCACCTGAAACCGTCCGACGCCGCCCACCACGCTGCCCATCAGCAACGAGAACCATGCGATCTTGATGATGAACAGTCGTTCTGCATTGCTCATCTGCACGGGCTCGGGATGGACGCGCTTCGGGCTCACGGCGAAGACTGCACCCGCTGGCGCCTCGTAGCCGGCCTCGCTGTCGTCGGCCTTGCCATCGGCGGGGGCCGGATGGTCGGGACGCATCAGCCAACTGGTCCCCAGCGCGAACGCCAGCGCTGCAGCCCCGTAGATGCCGATGGCCGTGCGCCAGCCGAACCAAACGGCGAGGGTCGGCAGCGTCGCGCCCGACAGGAAGATGCCGAGCATCACGCCCGACTGCTTGAGCCCGGTGATGGTGCCGCGTCGCCCCGCCGGGACGCGTACTGCGATGAGCTTGTTGGTGGCCGGGTTGCACCAGCCTTGCCCGAGGCCGGCGAATGCCGCCGACGCCATGAGCACCCACAGGTTCGTGGCGAACGCCATGCCCAGCATGCCCACGCCGGCGGTGCCGACTGTAGCCACGGTGGAGAGCTTGGGACCGATCCGATCGGTCAGCCTGCCCGACAGCGGAGCGAACAACGCTGCCACGATCGTGTTGGCGGTCAGCGCCACGCTGAAGGCGCCGGTGGTGATGCCCAGCTCAGCGATCAGCTCCACCGCCAGCACGGCCGGCAGCATCATCGGGATCGGGCCGAGCACCATCGTGGCCACCAGCACGAAGTTCAGGCCGTGGCGTTGCAGCGGGCCGGCGGTGCGGTCCACGCGCATTTCCGCCGGTCTGCCGTCGCCCGCCGCTGCGCCAAGCTCTGCGGTTCTGCGCATCGCTGCGCACGCTATGGCTGCCGCTAGTCAGCCGTGCGACCGGAGCGATCCGACGACGACCCTGAGACGACTCCGCGACGGTCCGACGACCGTGGGCGCGGGCGAAGCCCCGGCGGACGCCATCACCGAATTCTCGTGTCGCCGCGATCTCGTATCGCGGTGGTCCAATGTCGCCGGGGCCTAGGGTCGCATTGGCCGTCGGCGCGAACCGCTGTGCGGGCCACGGCTGAGTTCGCTCAGCGAACGGCAGCGGCGAGGCTGCAGACGACGGCAGGCAGCCGCAGAGAGGAGACAGCAGATGGGCGTACTGGACGGACGGGTTGCCGTCATCACCGGCGGCGCACGAGGGCAAGGTGCCGTCGAGGGCCGGCTCTTTGCCGATGAGGGCGCGACCGTGGTGCTCACCGATGTGCTCGACGACGAGGGCGGGCAGACCGCAGCCGAAGTGGGCTGCGAGTACTTGCACCACGACGTCGCCGCCGAGGCCGACTGGGATGCGGTTGTCGCCGACGTCATGAATCGCCACGGCCGCATCGACGTCCTGGTGAACAACGCAGGCATCTTCCAGGGTGCTGGCCTGCTCGGCACGACGGTCGCTGACTATGACCGAATGCTGGCCGTCAATGCCCGTGGCGTCTTCTTGGGAATGCAGAAGGCGGGCGCCGCCATGGCAGAGGCCGCGTCGGGCTCGATCATCAACATCAGCTCGGTGGCGGGACTCATGGGCACCATGGGCTCGTTCGCCTACAGCGCCAGCAAGTGGGCGGTTCGCGGCATGACCAAGTCGGCGGCCAAGGAACTCGGCCGGCGCAATGTGCGCGTCAACTCCGTGCATCCCGGCTACATCGACACCGAGATGCTGGCCGAGACCAGCGTCTTCGACGAGGACGACGACCGCACGCGTCGGCGCTTGCGTCACGTCCCGCTGCGCCGCATCGGCGAACCGGGCGAAGTCGGCCGCGTGGTCCTGTTCCTGGCCTCGGACGCCAGCAGCTATTGCACCGGCCAAGAGTTCACGGTGGACGGGGGCATGTTCGGCTGAGCTTGCTCAGACGAACCGACCAGCACCGCGGCTGAGCTTGCTCAGACGAACCGACCAGCACCGCGGCTGAGCTTGCGCTGTGCAGCAAGTCTGCTCCGCACAGCCTCTGCTCCGCACAGCCTCTGCTCAGTACAGCCTGGGAACGAAGGTCTGATCAGACAACGGCGGACGCACGTAGCCGCCGGATGCACGCCGTTCGGGCAGTTCGACATGTTCCCACGGCACCGCTTCGTAGGGAATCTGCGACAGCAGGTGAGCGATGCAGTTGAGGCGTGCGGCGCGCTTGTCGTCCGCCTCGACCACCCACCACGGCGCCTGTTTGACATCAGTGTGAGCGAACAGCGTGTCCTTGGCCCGTGAGAACTCCACCCAGCGCGCACGTGCCTCGAGGTCCATCGGCGAGAGCTTCCAGCGGCGCGCCGGATCGGCGATGCGAGCCTGGAATCGGCGCTCCTGCTCCTCGTCGCTGACGGAAAACCAGTACTTGATGAGCAAGATGCCCGAGCGCACCAGCATCCGCTCGAACTCCGGACACGACCGCAGGAACTCCTCGTACTCGTCTTCGGTGCAAAAGCCCATCACCGGCTCAACCAGGCCGCGGTTGTACCAGCTGCGATCGAAGAGCACCATCTCGCCCGCCGCGGGCAGCTCTTCGACGTAGCGCTGAAACCACCACTGCGTCTTCTCCCGGTCGCTCGGCTTGTTCAGAGCCACGACGCGCACGACGCGCGGGTTCAGACGTTCGGTGATGCGCTTGATCGTGCTGCCTTTGCCGGCCGCATCTCGCCCCTCGAAGATGACGACGACTTTGAGGCCCTTGTGCCGAATCCAGCGCTGGAGGCGAGCCAGTTCTTGCTGCAAGAGCTTGAGCTCTCGCTCATACTCGCTGCGTTTGATGCGGCTGTGACGCTTGAGGCCGAGTTTCGGCGCTTCGCCGGACGCGCTGTGAGCGTTGCGCGCGCCGGTGCCCGCACCATTGCGCGGATAGGGCTCGAACCTCGAGACGTCAACTCCGCGTGATACCGGCAAATCCACGCTCGCTCACATTACCCGAAACAGCACCCGAAGAGTCCTGTCGGCAGAGCCGACCGCTTCCGGGTGGCGCCGGCTGATCGATGTCCGGTGCGGGCAGTGGGGCCGGTGCGGGCAGTGACCACGCTTCTGCGCGGCGCAGTGCGATCCATCAGCGTGGCGTACACCATCCCGAAGACCACCGTGAGGGCGCCCGCCCCACCGTGATGAGCGCCGGGTACTCCCTCAAGAACGCAGCGGCCCACACGATGCCCGCAACAGTCTCGACGGGAGCGAACAGCGCCACCTCTCCGGGGGGCGCGTACTTGGGAGCGTTGGAGTAGGCCAGCCGGCCGAGCGGATTGCAGACCAGCCCCATCGGCGACTCGGGCCTAGGGCGCGGGCAATCCTCACACGCAACCGTGGCTGCCGATGTTCACGGTTGGCTGGTGTTCACGGTTGGCTGATCGTCACACCGGATCCGGCGGACGGAATCCGAGGCTGCGGGGGGATCGGTACACGCCGTGGCTGATGGCGCCGGCGGCGATGTGGAGTTCCCATATCGATGCCTTCTTGCAGCGCGCCGGGTTCACGTCGATCCCGCGGCCGGCGAGCTGTCTCAGCACTCCAGGGATCACGTCTCCGTGACTGCACAACACGCTGTCGCCCGCTTCGGCGCACATGCGCTGCACCAAGGCGTCTGCTCGTCGTGCGGCGGCGCCTTCTGCCAGCTCCGCGCACACCTCGACATCGAGCGCGAGCCGCGCTGCGAGCGGTTGGACCGTCTGGACGCAGCGAGTGCTGGGGCTGGAGAGCACACGCCGGATCGGTGCCGCGGCGAGCGCCTCCGCGATGGCGTCTGCTTGGGCGCGGCCCGTTGCGTCGAGCGTTCGGAGGGTGTCGTCGCCCTGCCACCGGCGGCGGTCGCCGGCAGAAGCGTGACGTATGAGGTACAGCACGCCGGCAACGCTAGGCGAGCCCAGACAGGACAGATTGGCGGACGCGGCCTGTTCGACGGCGGCGGTCAGCCTGCTTCGGAGTGAGTGACCGGCGCCTCGCCCATCCACTCCCGCAAGGTGTTCTTCAGCTTCGTCTGCTGGATGAACAGGTCGTGTTCGGGACCGGCCGGGTCCGCGGACTGAGGCGCCTTCAGGTAGAACGACAGCCACTCCTGCACGCCGCCTTGGCCGGCGCGCTGGGCCAAGTCCAAGAACAGCGCCAAATCCAGCACGACGGGCGCCGCCAGTATGGAATCGCGGCACAGGAAGTCGATCTTGATCTGCATCGGGTAGCCCAGCCAGCCGAAGATGTCGATGTTGTCCCAGCCCTCCTTGTTGTCGCCGCGTGGCGGGTAGTAGTTGATGCGCACGACGTGGTCGATCTCGCTGTAGAGGTCTGGGTAGGTCTCGGGCTGCAAGATGGTGTCGAGCACGCCCAGCTTGGAGGTCTCCTTGGTCTTGAAGTTCTCGGGATCGTCGAGGACTTCGCCGTCGCGGTTGCCCAGGATGTTCGTGGAGTACCAGCCGCGCAGACCCAGCATCCGCGCCTTGAGGCCGGGTGCCACCAGCGTCTTCATCAGCGTCTGGCCCGTCTTGAAGTCCTTGCCGGCGATGGGCACGCAGCGACGCTGCGCCAGTTCGGTCAGGGCAGGGGTGTCGACGGTCAGGTTCGGAGCGCCGTTGGCGAACGGCACGTCGCTCATCAGCGCTGCGTAGGCGTACAGCTGGCTCGGGGAGATGTGCTCGTCGTCCGCAGCGAGCCCCGCTTCGAACGCCTCGATGCTGGCATGCACTGCGGCGGGCTCTTGGTAGGCCTCGGTCGAGCCGCACCACACCATCACCAGCCGGTCGCACTCGTTCTCGGCGCGGAACCGTTCGATGTCGTCCATCAGGGCTTGGGCCGCGTCCAGCTTGCCCATCGGCGGCTTGATGCGAGTGCCTTCGAGCCGACTGACCCAGCGAGGGTCGAACACGGCGTCCATGGCCACGATGCCCTCCAGCTCACGCGAGATCGCGCCGAGGTCTCCGGCTTCGAGCACCCCGGCGGTGCGGGCGCCTTCGAGCGCGTTGGGGGTGATCGGGTCCCACCCGCCGAAAGCGAGGTCGTCGAGCGAGGCGAGCGGGACGAAGTCGCGGATGAGGGGATTGCGGCCGTCAGTGCGCCCGCCCAACCGGACATGAGCCATCTGGCTCACCGAGCCGATCGGCACTGCCAAGCCTGTTCGTGCGGCGATCACACCGGCGATGAACGTGGTTGCCACCGCACCCATGCCGGGCGTCAGCACGCCGAGCCGGCCTGTTGCGGGCGCGATCTTGGGCCGTGTCATGGCGGCAACCCTATGGCGCCGTCAGCCGGTGACCGCCGCCGGGCGGTGCCAATCCGACGGCTTGGCGCCGGTCAAGCGGCCAGCGGCATCGTCGGCGTGAACTCGGCGTCGAGGTGCTTCACGCCGTGGATGAATGCCGCCTGCAGCGTGTCGGGCTCGGAGACGGCGACGATGTCGGGCAGACGATGGAACAGCTCGCGGTACATCACGGTCATCTCGCGACGCGCCAAGTGCGCCCCCAGGCAGTAGTGCGGGCCGGGGCTGCCGAAGCCGTACTGCGGGTTCGGGTTTCGCAGCACGTCGAACGCGAACGGATCGTCGAATACTGCCGGGTCGCGGTTGGCGGCCACGTAGAACATCGCAACCTTGTCCCCTTCGGCCATCTCGCGGCCCTCGAAGACGAAATCGCGGGTCAAGGTGCGGCGCATGTAGCCAACCGGGCTGGACAGCCGCACGATCTCCTCGACAGCAGTTGGCGCGACGCCTTCGAAGTCGGCGGCCCAGATGGCCCGCTGATCCGGGTGGTCGGTGAGGTACTTGAGGCCCCAGGAGATGGCGTTGCGGGTGGTCTCGTTTCCGGCCACCACCAGCAGCACGAAGAAGCTGGCCAAGTCGGACTCGCTGAGCTGATCGTCGGGCAGCGCGGCGTTGACGAGCACGCTGGTGAGATCGGTGCCGTCGCCGCCGCGCTTGGCTTGGGCAACTTCCTTCATCAGCGCAGCGAGCTGGGCGCCGGCGGCGAGCAGCGCTGACAACAGATTCTCTCCTTCGGGCTGATACTCCGGATCGGAGATGCCCAAGATGACGTTCGTGGCATCGAACACGCCTTGGTACTCCGAACGCGGAATACCCATCAGGTCGCAGACGATCCGCAGCGGCAGCGCCGCGGCAACCTCGGTCACGAAGTCGCAGCTGCCCTGCTCGCACACCGAATCCACGATCTCCGCTGCCGCCGCCTGCACGCTGCCGTCGAGGTCGGCAAGCATCTTGGGTGTGAAGCCCTTGGCGACGATGCGGCGCAGCCGAGCGTGGCGCGGGTCGTCCATGGCAATCATCGAACTGAAGAACTCTGTGAACTCGGGCGGCGCATCCAGCACGGTGATGCCCGCTGCGGAACTGAACACTTCGGTATTGCGGGAGATACCGGCAACGTCAGCGTGCCGTGTGACGCACCAGTAGCCGGGCGCTACGGGGACGAGGTCGTCGTAGTGGGGTTCTTCGAACCAGTCCAGCGGGGCTTCTGCGTGGTAGCGGGCGATGACGGCATCGATGTCAGCGGCGGGCTGCTTCCAGAACCACGCCTCCATCATGTTGGGCAGGTCGGTGTTCCATTCGCGCATGGCAGCACGCTAGCGCAGGGGCAAGTGTCGCTCGTCACCGCCGATGCGCGTCTGGCGCACGTTCTGCGGGCGCTCATGCTCGGAGCATGCGATACCAAACGAACAACGTCACGACTACGACCTCTGCGGCCTCAGTCCCGCGAGTGATCTCCTACGCCCGCGTCTCCACCAGCACCCAAGCGGAGACCGGTCTGGGCGTCGAGGCACAGCATCAAGCAGTGCAAGCTGAGGCGGAACGGCGCGGTTGGAGCATCGTGGAGCGCTACTCCGACAACGCCGTGTCGGGCTCGTTGGCGCCGCATCGCCGCCCGCGCCTGTCTGCGGCGCTGGAACAGCTGCGCAAGGGAGGGGCCGACAAGCTCGCGTCAGCGCGACTCGACCGGCTCATCCGCTCCAGCCGCGACCTGCAAGACCTGTTGGACATCGCAGACCGCGACGACTGGGAACTCATCTCACTCGACGTGCCTTCGGGCGCACCGGGACCCGTTGGCGTGCTCACACGCTCGGTGCTCGGCGCGGTCAGCGAGTTCGAGCGCGCGCTGGTCAGCGAACGCACTGCAGCGGCGCTGGCGGTGGCCAAGAGCCGCGGACAACGACTCGGACGGCCCAGCCGCCATTCCCCAGATGCCAAGCGTCTCGCCACAGCCATGCACGCTGCCGGCGCGAGCTTCACCGAGATTGCCAACGCACTCGCTGAAGCAGGGCTGCCCACGGCCACCGGCAAGCGAGTCTGGCAGGTCTCCAGCGTCAAGTCACTGTTGTGTACAGTCGAACTCGACGAAGAGGCCAAAGCCAACGCCGAACGCTACGCCGCAGACCATCAAAGCTGCCGCGGCTGAGACCTGCGCGGCCTCAGCCGCAGAGGCGCCGCGTCTCCGCTTCGGCGAGAATCATCGCCACCCGCGCGTCGAAGACGTCCCCGTCGGTGTGATCCTCGCCCGCAGCATGCGCCGCCTCGTGAGCCTCCACACTCGTGCCGTACGCCCGCTCAGCAGCCGCCTGCTGCACCGCCGCGTTCGCACAAGCAGCCGACGGACCAGACGCAGAACACGCTACGAGCATCGCCGACGAAGACAGCATCACTAACGCCACAAGTTGCGCTCCGAAATGTGTCGATCCGCCTTTCACTTACGTGACGATCTGACGACAAGCCTAACCCTCGGTGCCTTCTTGAGCGGATACCTCTCGCGCCCGCGGAACTGCCACCACCATCCAATACCGCCGGCAACAGCAATCAACGCAACGCTCAAGATAACTGCAACAGTAAATCCGAACCACGAGAATAAAGCAGAAGACAATCCCCCACCAATACCGCCAGCCGCAATGACCGTCAAGGCTTCGCGACCGCTTCGCGCTCCGAACCTAGGATTATTGTCGAAACCTAGATCCTGATTCACGCCCATTTCAACTAACGACTCCGCGGCAGATTGCCCAACGTGCTTCCGGCAGCACCACACGCCATGCCAACAGCCATCGCGGTTGCTGGACCTCCAGCCGCGAACCCTAAGGCAGCACAACCCGCGCCGAGAGCGATTCCCATGTGCAGCGAACGGTACCAGTGTGAGTGTTCGATGTTGACGCAGGTGGTGTGGGTGTAGGTGGCGGTCTTGCCGCCGAAGGTGACGTATCTGGTCTCGTCGTAGCAGTGCTGCTGCGTGTGAGCGTCGGCAGCAGCGACGCCGAGTGCGTCGAGCACGCCGGGCAGCGTAGCTCGTGCGGGCATCGCGACGGCCAGCGCTGTGGCACGCGGCAGTGCTACTGAGTCTGGAACCAACCAGGCTCAGCCGCAGTGCCGCCGCGTCTCGGCCTCCGCGAGGATCATCGTCACACGAGCGTCGAAAATGTCTTCGTCGGTGTGATCCTCGCCCGCAGCATGCGCGGCCTCATGAGCCTCCACACTGGTGCCGTACGCCCGCTCAGCAGCAGCCTGCCGCACGGCAGCGTTCGCGCACGCCGCCGACGGCTCAACAGCAGAACACCCCGCTATAGCCAACGCCGAAGTGAGCAGCGCAGCGACAGCGGAAACGACGTGATTCACTCTTCGCGGTCAGCAGACGGGCGCAGCGGGAACCGATTACGCCCCCGACGCTTCCACCACGACCACACAGCGAGGCCGAGCACAAATTGTGCCGCCAAGAGGACGAGGTAAAGCGAACGCGAATAGCCCAGCAGTCCGTAGGACAACATGGTAGCCATCATCGTTACTGCCACGCTCAAGTTCCACGTCAGCACTTCCCGTTTGCTCCGGTACGACTTAGTGTTATAGACGTACTGCATGACCAACACTCTACGGCCCGGGCAGGATTGCAAATGTCGCACCGCATGCTAAGGCAGCAGCAGCGGCACCCGCACCTGCTGTAGCGCCGCCGACTGCGACGCTGAAGGTGCCGCACAAGGTTGTTGTAGCGCCCCAGTGCACTGCTCGCGCCCACCATGAGGAGTGGTTGTGGGCGATGTTGACGCAGGTGGTGTGGGTGTAGGTGGCGGTCTTGCCGCCGAAGGTGACGTATCTGGTTTCGTCGTAGCAGTGCTGCTGTGTGTGCGCGTCGGCAGCAGTGACGCCGAGGGCGTCGAGCACGCCGGGCAGCGTAGCTCGTGCAGGCATCGCGACAGCCAGCGCTGTGGCGAGCAGCAGCGCCGCGAGCGCGGCGGCCGCGGCTCGCAGCGGCAAGGGTGCGGTGAGGGTCATCGGTGGCTCCTTCCAAACAGGTGCGGAAAACGTTCCTTTTCCGACCTGCCCGAACTCGCCGCGTCGAACGCGCGGCCCGCGACCGCCGCGCGTGACGCGGCACGCGCGGCTCGTGAGCCGCGAAACCCCAGCAGCCATGCGGGTCCGCGGCCCGAGGACGGGTAGCCGCCTGTGCGGCGCGGCGTGCTCGGCCGGCGCGGGTTGCAATGCCCTCGCAGAGCTGGTAGGAATACCAAGGTTTTCCGACCTGCCCGCGCGGCCCTCGTCCTCACCGAGACGAATGCGCGTGGCTGAGCAGCCCAGCTTCTGAGTTCGCCGCCGCGGTCGAACGAGAATCGCTGACGGTCGCGCGGCCCAAGCGCTGCTGTCTCAGTCGGTGCCCGGGGTGGGACTCAAACCCGCACGCTCCCACAGGAGCCGACTGGGTTCAGGCCCTCTGCGCCTGCCGCTTCCGCCACCCGGCACAGCCGGCACAGCCGTCTCGCGCCAGCGGTGCCGTTGCGCCTGGTTGCAGCTTCGCCACGCTCCGCATGGGGTGGGCTCCAGCCGAGTTCCCAGCACTGTTGTCGATGACCGGCACTCGATAGTGTCAAATTTGTGTAGTAGGCGGTGTTGATCGTCGGTAGTCTGCCGGCGTGGCCGAGTACTTGGCGCGTCTCGTGGACCCGCTCATTGCTGAGCTTCTCGAGGAGCTTCCGGCCTTGGCGCTGGTCGGCCCGCGGGCTTCGGGGAAGACCACCACCGCCGCGCGATATGCCCGCACCACCTTGCGGCTGGATCGTCGGGCGGAGGCACTTGCAGTCGAGGCTGACCCCGACGCTGCACTCGAAGGCCTGGCCGAGCCCATCCTGCTCGACGAGTGGCAAGAAGTGCCCCATGTGCTGGGTGCCGTCAAGCGGGCTTGCGATGCCGAACCTAGGCCGGGACGGTTCATCCTGACAGGATCGATCCGAGCAGAGACCGAAACGCAGACATGGCCAGGCACCGGCCGCATCACTCGGGTCCTGGTCGGCCCGATGACTATCGGCGAACAGTTCGGCGTTCGCGAAGTGCCGCTCGTTGACCGCATCGCCCGCGGGGAATTGGGCGAGGGCGTGACTCGGGCCGCGATACAAGCCGAAGTTCCTAACTTGCGCGACTACCTCACGATGGCCCTGCGGGGCGGGTTCCCTCAAGCAGCGCTGACACTGCAGGAACATGCCCGACGACGCTGGCTCGACACCTATGTCGAAGAGATCGTGACCCGCGACTCACAGACTGCCGGCGGAAGTCACGACAAGGCGAGGTTGGCTCGCTTCTTCGAGGCCTACTCTCTGAACTCGGCCGGTGTCGTCGACGACACCACCCTCTGCGACGCTGCGGGCATCAACCGGCGCACCGCACTGCGCTACATCGACCTGCTCAGCCGACTCCACATCGTCGACGAGCTGCCTGCGTGGACGTCGAACCGTCTCAAACGACTGTCGCTCGCCCGCAAGCGGTTCCTGGCCGACCCGGCCCTGCTGGCATCGGTGACCGGCACCACCGACCGCACAGCCATGCGCGACGGCGACCTGCTGGGCCGCCTGCTCGAAACGCTGGCAGTAGCGCAGCTGCGGGCCCAAGCAGCGGTCAGCGAGCATCGCTGCCGTCTCTACCACCTCCGACAGCACCACGGCCGCCATGAGATAGATGTCGTCGCGGAACTCGACTCACGACACGTGATCGCCATCGAAATCAAGGCCACCGCGGCACCGTCCGCTCACGATGCACGCCACCTCGCCTGGCTGCGCGACCACATCGGCGACCGACTTCTCGCGGGCATCGTGCTCCACGCCGGACCCTCAGCATTCCCGCTCAGCGACCGCCTCTGGGCACTCCCACTCTACTCCCTCTGGACCGACACTACAGCAGACTGACCTATCACCGCAGCAAAGAAGCCCAGCGCTCGGCACAGTACACCTCCGCGCCGACAGCGGCGAAAGCGCGGCTGAACTTCCTTTACCGATGCTACCCCGCTTCAAGCCGCAGACGCCGCCAACTGCGTCCTAGAAGAGTGACGCGCCGGATGAAGCGCCGACCACAAACGCGAGCAGACGCCCCGCTTAGTCGAGCCCAGGAGGTGCGCCTCCAAGTCTTGCTGCGAACGCTCCAACACTAGGGCGCAGACCAAACAATCTCGTCAAGGCCCACTTCGCAGGCCACCGCCCGATCTACCCAACAGTCGCTCGAAAGAGCGGCCCGAGAGCCTCGGCAGCGGCGCTGTCAATCGTCAGCGTGACGACAAGGGCAACAGCGATTGTTCGTCCCATGCACGCGCCAAGCACGGGGCCTAGGTCCGGGTTATTTCTCTACGAGCGCGCCTCCGCTTGCCCCACGCCTAGGCGATGATCAAGACTGAGACAATCGCTGCCGGTGTGCTGAACGTCCACCACGGCCAACCGGTGAATCGCTCCGTGAGGTTCGTCGCGACGACCGCCAACACAAAAGCTGGTGTGAAAAGCCGAATATTGACTTTCGGCTGCCGCGTCGCCTGCGTCTTGTCGCCGGTGCACACAGTATGAGAATGGTTCGCCGCACTCATTGATACAGTCTCCTCAGCCGTCGTCTGCCGGCGAGCAGCCGCAGCACGCCGATGCACCGGTCCCCCGCCGTGCTGCGCCCGAGAGCCTACCTCGTGACACCGGAAATGCGAACGAATGGGCAATCGTGTCTGCTAGCAGCATGCGGGTTCTCCCCGAGGCGGAGGTTGCGGGACTCTTGGCACCGTCGTCGTGGGAACTGTGGCCGTTTCAGGCAGCGTCGTAGCCGTGCCTGCTGTCAGTTGGCTTGGATTCGGCGGGACGCTAGTGGTCGTCGTTGTGCCGCTGACCTTCTCAAGCCAGAGCATCGGCTTCACGACATGCTCTTGGTACTGATCCCACAGCCAATCGCAAGGGTGTCTAATGGAGACCTCAGCGACGAATGCACTCAGCCAATTCTAAGCTTTGCCCTATGTCTTGCCGAATATTGCCGTTCACTAGCCGCGCATGTCGTTCGCCGATAGACGAACGCAGCGCGCCAAATAGCATCCACTCATATCCTTTATGCTGCCTCATTTTTTTCGCAATCTTTGTGGCGATATCGATGTATCCGATGCACATAGATAGAACCGAAAACAAGTAGCAATGTGCAGGCAAATGCTATAGAGCCTGCAGTCTCGCCGAGAATCCGTCCCATCAGCCAAGTCGGTCCACCGAGGATCAACAGCACACCGCCAACAACGATAACTGTTTCACGCAACGCCGCGGCCCGATCCCGCTGGAGGGCAACATAAATGCCAAAGACCAAGAACAACAGCACCAGGTGCGCTGTCCCTCCGATCAGGCGTTGCGGCACACGGAAGGCGATCAACAAGAAGCCTGCAACGATCCCGATACGACGGAGCGACTTGCGGGTGACGCGGTTACGCATGGCATCAGCGTAGCTGGCTGCGCTCATTGATGTTTCCTTCTCAACTGTCTTCTGCCGGTGAGCAACCGCAGCGCGTCGGTGCTCTGGTTAATCCGCCATGCTTCGCCTGAGAGCCGACATCGTGGCATCCAGCTTTTCGATTGACGAGCAGTCGCTTCCGCTAGCAGCATGAGGGTTTTCCCGGAGGTGGAGGTTGCGTGCCGCGAGGTGCTGTCGCAGGCGGCACTGCGGGCGTTGCAGGCAGAGTCGTGGCTGTGCCTGCTGTCGGTCGGCCAGGCTGCGGCGGGGCGCTAGTGGTCGTCGTTGTGCCGCTGACCTTCTCAGGCAGGAGCGCCTGGCTCAAGGTGAATTCTTGGAGCTTGTCCCAAAGTGCATCGCAGGGACGATGGAAGGCATAGGCCGAGCTGAGCGCACTTAACCAGTTGCTAGCCCTATTCCCTGCTCTACTAGCGAACTTCAGTATACGGTTCGCTATCGCTATTCCAGCACCACCGGCACCAATCGTGCAGAGGATGTCCCCTATTCCCGACCACACAAGCTCGGTGCCGCGGTTGAGAATCTTATGGCTGGTTTCGAACTCGCAGTTCGGCGGTGTCCCAGTGTAGCCATTCGGGCATCTCGGGGGGTCTGCTTGGTGGCAGACACCGGTGTGGTCGTGGGAGTGCTGTCCCGCGGGGCAGTGGTCAGTCCAGCCGTAATGGGACATCTCTGCGTTCGGGACCATCTTGTTGAGCCTATGGCACTGCTGCGAGCCGTGCACGTGTTCGTGCTGCCCCTGGCGGCAGTGCGACGTGGCCGCATGGTGGCAGCTTGAGACGCGGTGACTGCGCACCACCAAGGCGTGGCGGTGCTGTCCTGCTAGGCACCGCGGCACGCAGTCGCCGCCGACGAACGTGCCGCTGGCACAGTGGCTCGCGTTCGCAGCCGTCGTCACCGGCGCAGCCGTGGTCGTGGTGCTCGTGACTGCTGGGCGTGTGGTGGTTGGCCTTGGCCTGGCCGTGGTGGGTGCTGTTGTGGTGGTTGTGGCTCGTCTGGGCTTGGCGGTGGTGGTCGGCCTAGGCCTGGCCGTGGTGGGTGCTGTTGTGGTGGTTGTGGCTCGTCTGGGCTTGGCGGTGGTGGTGGGCGCGGCGGTCGTGGTGGTCGAATGGCTCGGCAGCAACGACAGATACGACCGCCGGTCGGTACGCGGCTTGTGGGTGTGGGGCACGCGGTGGTCCCAGCACTGGTTGCCTGCGAAGGGGTCGAACATGCAGCGACGCTCGGTCTTGGTGTGGGCTGCGGACGCGGGCGGGTCCACGAACACCAGCAGCGGCAACATCAGCACCGCCGCGGCGATCGCGGCGACGAGTTTCTTGGGCACGGGGACGGTTGCGCTCACGGCGGTTCCTTCGGCTGGTCGGAATACGTTCCTTTTCCGACCAGCCGAAACCCGCCGCGCCGAACGCGCGGCCCGCGACCGCCGCGCGTGACGCGGCACGCGCGGCTCGTGAGCCGCGAAACCCCAGCAGCCATGCGGGTTCACGGTCCGAGGACGGGTAGCCGCCTGTGCGGCGCGGCGTGCTCGGCCGGCGCGGGTTGCAATGCCCTCGCAGAGCTGGTAGGAATACCAAGGTTTTCCGACCTGCCCGCGCGGCCCTCGTCCTCACCGAGACGAATGCGCGTGGCTGAGCAGCCCAGCTTCTGTGCGCACCGCCGCGATCGAACGAGAATCGCTGACGGTCGCGCTGCCCAAGCACTGCTGTGTCGGTCGGTGCCCGGGGCGGGACTCGAACCCGCACGCTCCCACAAGAGCCGAGGGGTTTAAGCCCTCTGCGTCTGCCACTTCCGCCACCCGGGCCAGCCGGCACAGCCATCTCGCGCCAGCGGCACCATCATGGCCGCTGGCTCGCAGTCCGCACCACACCTCCCGCAAGCGATGGACGGTCAAGCGCTGAGCGCTCAGGCAGCCGCATCCATCCCGAACGGCACGTCAGCGCCGGTTGCGGCGCGCCACAGCGCGTCTCGCGCTGTGCTCGCAGCGCACGCGTCGAGATCGTTGCAGGCGAGGACTCCTTCGATGGCATCCGCCACCACCGCCCCGAAGGGTCTGTCGTGAACCCGCACGGCAACCACACAGTCACCGCGCGGCGAGCGCTGAATCGATCGATTCAGCCGGCTCGAGCGCGGCGGACTCTGAAAGCTCGGCACGCTCAGGCCCAGCTCGTGAGCAGCCACTGCGAGCGCCCGCGCGGTCTGCACAAACCGGCCCGACGCGTCCGCACCGCGACCGTCAATGCCGAAACGGCCAGCAGCGGTGCTGAGCCCACTCGGTCTCACGCCGGCTGGTGTAGTGCCGTACGGGCTCCCGGCGGCGGTGCCGGCGCGAGCCGAGCCAGGGGACGGTCGAGCGGAGCGGGCGTGCGAGCGGCTGCGGGTTGGCGAAGCGTCGACCAGCCGAAGCGACGCGGGCGGATGGGTGCGAGGTGTGGATGACATGGGCCCAGCATCGCGAGGGGGTGTGACACGCAGCGGCGGCTTGCGACGACCCCGCGCACAGCAGCCACAATGGACGTCCATGACGAACGCGGCATCGGAATTGCTTCCTGCGCAGCTGGCCACGCTCGACGTCATACGCGTGCCAGTCGAACTCCGTCCGGCCTACGCGCACAGCTTCGCGACAGACTTGCGCATCGAGATCGAAGCTGCACTTGCTGAGCACGCTGAGGCAGCCCGCGAGATCGACAGCCGCGGGATGTGGGTGTCCAAACGCACGCTGGCAGGCGTCTTCGGGTGCGAAGCTCGATTTCTCGCCGACGAGCGCACACCGTTCGAGTGGTCCGTGCCCACCGCCCGCGGCACCGTGCTGCACAAGGCAGTCGAACTCTGCGCCTACGCGCCCTCCAGGCGAGAAGGTCGTCCGATGGCCCCCGATGAAGCGGTAGACGCAGCACGCCGTAATCTTGCTTGCGAAGACGGCCTCGGCGACTTCCTCGCTGCCGCATCGGACAGCGAGTGCGCCGAGCTGAAGTCCAACTGCGTTGCGTTGCTCACGCGCTTCAGCGAGACGTTCCCGCCGATGCTGCGAGCTTGGCGCCCGGCCGTCGAAGTCCGAGCCCGCCAACGGCTGTGCGGCGGTGCCATCGTGCTGTCCGGCAAGTACGACCTCACGCTCGGATCGCCCACGCCGCTGGCCGGACACAACATGGCCGGCGGCGGCTCGGCAGGCGGCGCAGTGCCCACGGCTGCAGAGATCGAGCCAGAGGGCCGCGTTCGTGCCGGCAAGGTCATCATCGACCTGAAGACCGGTGCGCGAGCGGGCACAGACCCCGAGGACCTGCGCTTCTATGCGCTGATCGAAACGCTGACGGTCGGCGTGCCGCCGCTGGGCATTGGGTCGTTCTACGTGGCCGAAGGACGCATCGAGCACGAGGCCGTCACCGTCGACGTGCTGCACGGCGCGGTGCGCCGCACAGTGGACGGCATCGGCCGACTCATCGCCCTGCGGGCCGGCAAGCACGAGCCGCAGCGGCACCCAGGGCCGCCGTGTCGCTGGTGCCCGATCTCCGCCGACTGCGAGCCGGGTCAGCGGTGGCTGTCAGAACTCGACCGCTGAGCCGTGCGCCTGCCACCTTCTCTGCTGCCGACCGGCTGGACGCGTGCAGCCATCTCGTCTCGGCGGGCGTGCCACTCCTCGACGGTCAGCCCGAAGCGGATGTGGTCCTCCCAGTCACCGTCGATCTGGATGTAACCCTGCGCAATGCCCTCCGAGCGCAAGCCCAGCTTCTCCGCCACCCGCAGGCTCGCCGCGTTGCGAGGCATGATCGACACCTGCACCCGGTGCAAGCCCGCTCGCTCGAACGCGAAGCCGAACACCGCCAGCAGCCCTTCGGCGATGAGGCCGCGTCCGGCCAAGCGCTCGTCGATCCAGTAGCCCACATGGGCGCTTTGGAAGGCGCCGCGCGCGACATGGGAAATGTTGATCTCGCCGCAGAATCGACCCTCGTGCCACAGCCCGAAGTCGAACGCGGTGCCCAGCGAGCGCTCGCGTTCACGAACGCGACAGCGAGTAGCGAACGCCTGGAGCTCACTGGAGGGGTCAGGCACGTTCTCCAGCGGGCGGGGCTCCCACTTGGCCAGCCAGTCACGACACCGCTGCCGCACCTCGGCCCATTCGGCGAAGTCCGACGTCGTGAGCGGACGCAGCTCGAGCCGCTTCGTGCGCAGCCGACTCATGCCACGCACCGTAGTGGTACGTCGGCGTCGCTCACCGAACGGCATGAGGATCAGCGTCGATGTGCGAGCCCGCAGCGCCAGGCTCAACGACGGCCGCCCCGACCGGCTCGACGACGGCCGCTCCGGCTGGTTCAACGACCGAAGCCGGCTGCGCTCGGCGCAGTTCGGCAGCGATGCCGTCGAGGAGGTCTCGCTCGCGCACCAAGCACTCGTCGATGTCCCAGTGACGCATGACCGCCACCAGAATGCAGCAGCCTCCGACGATCACGGGGGCACGGTCCGGATGCAGGCCCGGATTGTGGACACGGTCAGCGAGGCGCTCGGTTGCCAACGTTCGGAAGACGTCCTCAGCGGCGGCTCTGGTGAGCACGAAGCCGTCGATGACCGCCGGATCGTACGGTTCGAGACCGATCTCCACCGCGGCCACCGTCGTCGCCGTGCCGGCCACGCCCACGAGACGCGCCGTCGAAACCCCCCGAACGATCAGCGGGTGCTCACGTTCGAGGTCGTCAAGGTGCAGCCGCGCAACCGAGATCGCGGAGCTCAGCTCCTCGGGCCGAGGGGGATCAGAGGCCAAGAAGCGCTCGGTCCAGCGCACCGAGCCCATGTCCAGCGAGGCAACCGCCTCCGGCACCGCGCCGGCACGCGGCGAGCCGTAGGCGAACTCGGTGGAGCCCCCGCCGATGTCGAGCACCATCGCGCCGCCGGGCGCCGAGTCCGCCAAGCCGGCGGTAGCACCGGCGAAGCCGTAGGCGGCCTCGCTCTCGCCGTCGAGCAGTTCGACCTCGACGCCGAGCGCGTCGCTTGCCTTGCGCAGGAAGTCGGCGCCGTTCGGCGCATCACGCGCAGCGCTGGTGGCCACAGCTCGTATCGCCGTCGGGTGATGGTCGTCGATGACCTCTCGGTACTCGGCAAGCGCCCCGACGACGCGGCCGATGGCGTCGTCGTGCAGGCGACCGCCGGAATCGACGCCCCGTCCGAGACCGGTCACGCGCTGGCGCCGAAGTTCCAGCCCGTCGCCGTCGTCGATGAGCAGCCGGGTCGTGTTGGTGCCGCAGTCCACGACGGCAACCGTGCGACGGCGCTCGGGATGATCGACGCCGAGACGCGACATCACCCAGTCGCCGACAGGGTCGTCACCGCCGGCCAACCGATACGCCAGGTGAGCATGCAGGCATTTCACACCACGCGCAGTCCCCCCGACACCGCCCGACGGGCGCGGGCCACGGTGATCTGCGGGCACCAGCGAGTCCCGTTCGGCGGCGTATCGGCCGTGCGCCGCAGCCAGCGCCTCCGCATCGACAGCCGCCTCCGCGGCCCGCACACCCCCACGGCCTTCCAGCTGGGACACCCGCCGGCCCAAGTCGGCGTCGACCAGCCAGTAGCGGGTCGGCATAGGCCGTCCGTCGTCCAGCAGCGGGCTGTTCGCGATGACCACCGGTCGTCCGTCGTCGTGTGCCACCACCACGTCGAACGCGCACTGAGGCGGCCGGCCCAGCAAGTCCGCCACCGCCGCGCACTGAGCGGACGTCACGGTTGCGGCGGCGGCGCGAACCAGCAACTCGCGCTGCGGGACTGCGGCGGGCAGGCGTCAGCCTTGGCGGCGCTTGCGCCGACGGCGGCGGCGGCGGTTGAGCAGGAAGAGCGCCACCACTGCCAGCGGTGCCAAGACACGTTTCAGCACCGGCCGGCCTGCCGCGCCGAGCAAGTCGACCGGCTCTGGCTCGGCCATCTCGATCTGGCGCGGACCCGACGCGGCGGGCGCTTTCGCAGTGCTCTGCGAAGCCGCACCATCGGGCGAAGCGTCGGCGTCTGCAGTGCCGTCGCCGGCAGCATCCGATGACGCGGCATCAGCAGCTGCTTGGTCGTCTTGGCCCGCTTCCTCGGTTTGATCGCCGACCTCGGCCAGCTTGCGCTCCAGCGATTCCACGAACTGGCCGATCAGCTTCTCGGTGACGTCGCCCATCACACCGCGGCCGAACTGTGCCACCTTGCCGGTGACCTTCAGGTCGGTCGTGATCTTCACGACGGTGCCGTCGCCGTCGGGCGTCATCTCCGCAGTCACCGCAGCCGACGCATTGCCCGCGCCGCGCGAATCGCGGCCGGTGGCTTCGAGCACAATGCGGCGAGCCGCTTCGTCGAGCTCGACGAACTTCGCTGAACCCTTGTACTGGGCAGTGATCGGCCCGACCTTGACCTTGACACCGCCGGTGAACTCGTCGCCGTCGATCTCGGTGAGCTGCGCGCCCGGCATGCAGGGCGCGATGAACTCGATATCGGTGAGCGTGCGCCATGCTCGCTCCACCGGCAGTCCGACCCGGAATTCGCTCTTCAACTCCATCGGCGCAGATCCTCCATGGTGTCGATGTCATCGGGCAGTCCTTGGCAGGCTAGCGGCAGCACGATTTCTGGCAGCCGGCGAATGAGCGCTCGTGCGCCCTCGTCGCCGCGCCACGGCAGCAACGGCCAGACCTCCTTGGCCAAGCGAACGGGGTTGCCTCGCCGTCCGTGGTAGGCCGCGACCGTGATGGGTCCCGCACCGGCGGCCACGGCCCGCCAAGCCGATGAGGCCACGAACGGCTGGTCGGCGAGCCCTACAACGATGGCATCATGGCCCTGGCGCGCCGCCCAGAAAGCAGCACATCGCACCGACGACGCGATGCCGCAGCGCCAGCGCTCGTTGACGAGCTCGACTATGTCGACCCGCCGCGCCGCAAGCGTCCCGGAGACGTCCGCCGCGCCTCTGACCACCGCCGTCTCGTCCAGCGCCGCCTCGACCAGCGAACTCAGCGCACGGTCGAACACGGTACGACCGTCGAGCTCGGCGAGCAGCTTGTGCGAGGGACCGCTGAACCGGGTGCCCGCTCCCGCTGCCAGCAGCACGCCTGCGGTGGACACCGGCCGCCGACCCGCTAGTAGGAGCGCGGCAGGCCGAGCACCTTGGAGGACACGAAGTTCAGCACCATCTCCTGGCTGACGGGAGCAATCTTCATCAGCCGCGCTTCGCGCCAGTAGCGCTCCACGTGGTACTCCTTGGCGTAGCCGAAGCCGCCGTGAGTCTGCATGGCGCGGTCGGCGCATTCGAACGCCGCCTCCGACGCCAGGTACTTGGCCAGATTGGCCTGCTCGCCGCAGCTGAGGCCGTGGTCGTAGCGCCACGACGCGTCGCGAACCACCAGCTCGGCGGCATGCAAGCGAGCGTGACTGTCCGCCAACGGGAATGCGATGCCTTGGTTCTGGCCGATCGGGCGACCGAAGATCACCCGGTCCTTGGCGTACTGCGCGGCGCGGCGCAGCGCGACCCGCCCGATGCCCAGCGCCTCGGCGGCGATCAGGATCCGCTCGGGGTTGAGGCCGTCGAGGATGTAGCGGAAGCCTTCGCCCTCCTCGCCCACCCGTCGGTCCACCGGCACGCGCAGTCCGTCGTAGCGAACCTCGCAGGAGACCACGGCGTTGCGGCCCACCTTCGGGATCGGGGTGATGTCGACGGCCGGGTCCTGCAGGTCGACCAGCAGCAGGGTCATGCCCTGGGTGGGGCCGTCGCACAGTTCCTTGGGGGTGGTGCGCACCAGCAACAGGCACACGTCGCAGTAGGGCGCCTTGGTGGTCCACACCTTGGCGCCGGTGATCACGTACTCGTCGCCGTCTCGCTCGGCTCGGGTGCGGATCGACGTGGTGTCGGTGCCGGCATCGGGCTCGGTCACGCCGAAGGCAGCGTGTATGGCGCCGTCAGCCACACCCGGCAGGATCTCTTTGGCGAGCGCCTCAGAGCCGTACTTGCGCACCGGTTCCATGCCGAAGATCGACAGGTGCAGGGCCGAGCAGCCGTTCATGGCCGCGCCGCTGGCAGCGACCTCCTCCAGCACGATGGATGCCTCGGTGATGCCTTGGCCGCCGCCGCCGTACTCCTCCGGGATGGCGATGCCGACCCAGCCTCCTTCGGCCATGGCGTGGTAGAAGTCCCAAGGAAACTCGTGCTTGTCGTCACGGTCGCGCCAGTAGTCGTCAGGGAAGTCTGCGCAGACCCGACGCACGCCTTCGCGGATCGCCTCGTGGTCCTCGTTGGGCGTGAAGTTCATCACGGCCAAGCTACCTGAGCAGGCCGACGAGCCAGTCGCTAGTGGATGCGACCCTGGCCGTCCTTCAGGCGGGGCGCTTGGCGGCCGGTGCGGGAGGCGATGATCTCCGCGACGATGGAAACTGCTGTCTCCTCCGGTGTGCGGCCGCCGATGTCGAGGCCGATGGGCGCCATGACGCGTTCGAGCTGCTCATCGGAGACTCCCGCTTCGCGAAGCCGTTCGGTGCGGCGTTGGTGGGTGGTGCGCGAACCCATCGCGCCCAGGTAGCCCACCCGAGTCGGCAGGGCGCCGACGATGGCGGGCACATCGAACTTGTGGTCGTGGGTCAGCACGCACACGGCATCGCGAGGCCCAAGCTCCTCACCGATGCGGTCGAGCAGGCGGTTCGGCCAGTCCACCACCACGTCGTCGGCCATCGGGAAGCGGCGTCTGGTAGCGAACACCTCCCGAGCGTCGCAGACCGTCACTCGATAGCCGAGCAGTTTGGCTTGGGAGGCGAGCGCACGGGTGAAGTCCACGGCCCCGAAGATGACCATGTGCGGACGGCGGGCATGGCACTCCACGAACACGCTGAGATCGGTCTGGCGCGCTTCGCCGTGCGGGCCGTAGTGACGCACCTCGCTGATGCCTGCGTCGAGCATCCCGAGCGCGTCGCGCGCCACGACTCGGTCGAGGTCTGCATCGCCTAGGCTGCCGAGCGGCGGAGCGTCGAGCCGCACGAGCAGCTTGGCGCCCAGTGCAGCGGCGCCCTCGATGATCGTTGCCAGTGCCACAGGTTCCTCAGCCCTGATGGCATCCCGAAACGCCTCGTAGATGTCGGTGCCGCCGCCTGAGCCCGGCCGGCCGCGCACAGCGTTCGTGGAGTCAGCACCCGTCGGTTCCGGCTGCAGGGGCGCCGGCTGCGTCGACTCGGGACTCACCAGTCGAGCTCCTCCACGAACAGGTGGATGGTGCCCCCGCAGGTGAGCCCGACGGCGAAGGCCTCGTCGTCGCTGTAGCCAAAGGTGGTGATGCCCGCTGCGCGCCTGCCGCCCAGCAGCTCCAGCGCTTCGCCCACGACGGCCCCCTCCACGCAGCCGCCCGACACCGACCCGGCCACCTCTCCTGCTTCGTTCACCGCCATTGCGGCGCCAGGGTCACGCGGCCCGGAGCCCTCGATGTCCACCACTCGGGCAAGGGCCACTCGCTGGCCGGCGGTCCTCCAGCGGTCGATGTCGTCCAGGATCTCGTCCATTCGGCCAGTCTCGCCTCCTCAGTGGGCGGCGCGTCGGCTGCGGCGCTGCGGCGGCACCGGGTCAGGCCGCAATCGCCGCGGCAAGGTGCTCCAGGGAGTCGAACGAGTGACCCTCGACGAATTCGTCGACATGGGGCAACGCCGCCGCCATGCCGCGCGCCAACGGCGCATAGCCGGGCGTGTGCTTCAGCGGATTGACCCAGACCAGCCGATGCGTCACCAAGTGCAGCCTCGCCATCTGTTCGGACAGCTCGTCCGGGGCACCGCGGTCCCAGCCGTCGGAGCAGATCACCACGATGGCGCCACGCGCGTAGCCCCGTACGCCCCAGCGGTCGTTGAACTCGTGCAGCGTGGCGCCCAGACGGGTGCCGCCCGACCAGTCGGCAACCGCATCGCCGGCGGCGCTCAGGCCGGCGTCGGGATCGCGCGACGACAGCTCGCGCGTGACCCGGGTGAGTCGCGTCCCGATAGCGAACGCCTCCACCCGGGTGCGACCCACCACGGCTGCGTGAGCGAAGCGCACCAGCGCCCGCGCGTAGGGCGCCATGGAACCGGAGACGTCCAGCAGCAGCACCAGCCGGCGCGGCTTGCGGTCGTCGGTCAAGAACTCCCGGCGGACTGCTTCGCCGCCGGTGCGCAGCGCGCGGCGAATGGTGCGGCGCAGGTCCGGCCGGCGCGAGGCGTGCTTCGCCCGCACGGCTCGGCGCGAGCGGCGGGTCACGGCCCCGAAGCGCATCTCGCCCATCAAGGCATGCAGCTCGGACAGCTCGCCGTCGGTGCAGTCAGCAAAGTCCTTGTGGCGCAGCGTCTCGACGTCGCTGTAGCGGACACGCAGCGTCTGGCCGGCGTCAGGTTCCTCGCTGTGACTCGGCAGCGGCACACCGCCGTCGTCGGTGTCGGTCGCCAGCGTCACCGAGATCGGCGGCAGCTCCACGACGATGCCGCTGCGCGCCTGTCCCTCCCAGAAGACGGCGAACGCACGGTCGTAGACGTCGATGTCGGCAGGGCTGCCGACCAGCGTCGTGCGGCCCGCCCAGTAGACGCTGTCGCGCTCGCCGGCGCCGAGCACGCGCAGCGCTTCGGTGAATGCCATCACCCGGCGAATGGTGACCACCACGCCGGCACCCCTCAGTACGTGCGAGAAGGCCGAGGCCAAGCGCTCGGGCTCGTTGATGCGCCCATCGAAGCGCGAGACATCTGCTGCGGCGCGAGCCTGGCCGTTCAGGTCCGCGCCGGCGGCGCCCACGGCGTGCTCGGGTCCCTGGCGCTCAGGCGTCGGCAACGGCGGCCATGATCATCTCCATGCCCACGGAGGTGACGCGCTGGTGATCCTCGCGGTACTTCAGCACCGTGCCCAGCGTGGCCTCGAGCATGGGCGCGTCGAGCTCAGCAGCACCCAGACGCCCCAGCGCGGTGGCCCAGTCGATGGTCTCGGCCACACCTGGCGGCTTGTAGAGCCGCATCTCGCGCATGACCGACACCGCCGATGCCACTTGGCGTGCGAGCGCGCCGTCCACGTCGGGCAGCTTGAGCTTGACGATCTCGACCTCTCGATCCACCGACGGGTGAGCGACCCAGTGGTACAGGCAGCGGCGCTTCAGCGCGTCGTGTACGTCGCGGGTCCGATTGGACGTGATTACCACCAGCGGCGGCTGCGCAGCCGTGATGGTTCCCAGCTCGGGCACGGTGACGGTGAAGTCGGAGAGCACTTCGAGCAAGAAAGCCTCGAACTCGTCGTCTGCGCGATCCACCTCGTCGATCAACAGCACCGCCGGCGTGGCGTCGTCGTGGTCGATGGCCGCCAGCAGGGGGCGGCGGATCAAGAAGCGCTCCGAGTACAGCTCGTCTTCGATGGCCTCAGGCGCCGCGGCGGCACGTCCCGCAACCTCTGCGGTGCGCAGATGCAGGAGCTGGCGCGTGTAGTCCCACTCGTAGAGCGCTTGGGCGGCGTCGATGCCCTCGTAGCACTGCAAACGGATGAACTCCCCACCGGTCCAGGCCGCCAGCACCTTGGCCAGCTCGGTCTTGCCGACGCCCGCGTCGCCCTCCAGAAAGAGCGGTCTTCCCATCGTGACCGAGAGGAACACGACCACCGAGAGCCCCTCGTCGGGCAGGTAGCCATGCTCGGTCAACGCCGCCGCGACATCAGCGGGGGCATGCGGCTGGGTGAACACCGGGTCGAAGGCTACGGCGTGAGCTGTGCCGCCGAACCGCTGTGGCGCCGCAGCAGCTCAGCGGCGTCTCAGCTCAGCTGGCGCCGAGCGAGAGCAGGTTCTCCACGGGCCGGTAGAGCGCTTCGAGGTAGGCGTTGTCGTCCGCGCTGAGCTCGATGGTGGTGGCCTCGACGAGCTGATCGAGCTGGCTGATCTTCGAGACGCCGACGACGGGCGCGGTGATCTCGGGCTTGTTGATCAGCCACGCCAGCGCCACCTGTGCCGGGCGCACCCCCAGCCGATCGGCGACTTCGGCCACCCGTTCTGCGATGTCGAAGTCCCGTTCGCCTCGATAGAGGCTCTCGGTGCGGGCACGGTCCTGTCCTGTGGAGCGGCTGGTGGTGCCGGCGTCGAGGCTGCCTCGGTAGGCGCCTGTCAGAATGCCCCGCGCCAGCGGCGACCACGGCGTGAGTGCAACACCGGTGGCGACGCAGTACGGATTCATCTCCCGCTCTTCTTCGCGGTAGATCAGGTTGTAGTGGTTCTGCATCGAGACAAACTTCGTCCAGCCGCGCATCTCCGAAGTGAGCTGCAGCTCGGCGAACTGCCAGGCGAACATCGACGAGCCGCCCAGGTACAGCGCCTTGCCGGCCTTGACGACGTCGTGAAGTGCCTCCAGCGACTCCTCGATGGGCGCCGGATTACTGGCGGGGATGCCGTGCGGATGGCGGTGGATGATCAGCTGGTCCACGTAGTCGACGCCGAGCCGACGCAGCGAGTTGTCGACGCCTTCAATGATGTGCTTGCGGCTCAGGCCGCATTCGTTGGGGCCGCGGCCCATCGGCATGGAGACCTTCGTGGTCAGCACGTACTGCTCGCGGGGCAGCAGTTCGCGCAGCAGCCGGCCGACCACCTCTTCGGATGCGCCAAGTCCGTAGATGTCGGCACAGTCGAAGTAGTACAGACCACGCTCGATGGCCGCCTCGAAGATGGGTCGAGCCTGGTCGATGTCCAGCGTCCAGTCGCCCTGGTGACCTCGGCCCGGGATGCCGAAGTTCATCGTGCCCAAGCACAGCTCAGAGACCTGCAGGCCGCAGTTCGACCCCAGCGGCGTCGATTTCAGGCGCACGGTTGCCTCCTCAGGCTCGCAACAGCGGCAGTTCGCGGCGGCGACAGGTCACGCCGTCGCGGGCTGTGCGGCGGCCTCCGGCGCTGGCGATGCCAGGGCGCGCCACAGCGAGCGGTAGTTCGGCCAGCGTGCATCGACGTCTGCGTAACCGTCCTCTTCCAACGCACGCTGCAAGCGCGGCAGGTTGCGCGCCGGTATGCCCGAATCGACATGGTGGGCCAAGTGGTAGCCCACGTGGTACGGCGCGAAGAGCACCCGCGCCGGCCAGCTCTGGCGGATGTGGTGCGTGGTGTTGCGGCGGTCCGCGGTGCGGGTCATCCCGCCGTGCTCGGCGATGGCTCGCAGGCGGTTGATGACCTGGTACCACGTACACCAGGGAAGCAGCCACGTCAGCAGGTACAGCCAAGGGTGGCCAGCCAACCAGTACAGCCCGAACACCAGCGCTTGGCCGGCGAAGAACCGCAGGCTGAGCGCCAGGTAGCTGGGCTTCACGAGCCCGGTGAAGCGGGGCTTGACGATGCGCCAAGCCGATACGCCCACGAGGTCACGCGCCAGCTTGCGACGCAGCGACCTCGGAGTGATCGGGTAGAGCGCATACAGCAGGAGGTCGGGCTCCTTGGGGCCGAACTCGTCCCGATGGTGATGCGCGTGTCCTCTGCGGTAGTGGTGCGAGCCGGTCCCCAGCGGCAGCCAGCCCAGCAGGTTGATGCCGACGAGGTCGTTCAGCCGGCGGTTCGAGAACAGCAGCCGGTGCGCTGCTTCGTGATGCAGGACGAACATCCGCAGCTGCAATGTGCCGATGATCGGCACGGCGACGACAACGGCCAGCGGATGGCCAGCGACGATGACGGCGCCGACGACTGCCACGGCGGCCGCCAGCGTCGCCAGCACCTCGACGGCGTTGACGGCGTTGGGGACGCGACGCAGTTGCGCCCGGAACTCCGGCTTGGGCCGACCGTCGGGGCGCAGGCGCTCCGATCCCTCGAACGGCGCCAAGTCCGGTCGCGTCATGCCGCCGGTCAGCTGAGCCACGAACTCATCGTGCGTCGGTCGGGCAGCCGTCACGCTCACGCTTCGATCATACTTGTGCGCGTAGTAGGCAGTCTTGGGATTGACCGCCCATCGATTGCTCAACCATGTTCACCGAACTGGGAGAACCACCATGGACCTCGGCATTGCAGGACGCACAGCAGCAGTAGCTGCCGGCTCAGCGGGCCTAGGGCTCGGATCGGCCAAGGCGCTCGCTGCCGAGGGCGCCCGGGTGGCCATCTGCGGCCGCGACCCCGAGCGTCTGGCAGCCGCCGCCGGGCAGATCGACGGTGAAGTGCTGCTGATCGACGTGGATCTCGGCCACCCCGAAAGCGGACGCAGCTTCGCGGAACAGGCAATCGCGGGGCTGGGCTCGGTGGACATCTTGGTCACCAATGCCGGCGGTCCGCCCCCGGGCACGTTCGAGAACACCGAGATCGACGCCTACCAATCGGCGTTCGACATGAACTGCAAGACCATGATCGAGATGTGCCGGGTTGCCGTTCCCCCTATGCGGGAACGGGGCTGGGGCCGGGTGTGCGCCATTACCAGCGTCGGCGTGAAGCAGCCCATCGGGTTTCTGCTCGCGAGCTCGGTGGCGCGGGCCGGGCTGACCAGCTTCCTCAAGATCACCGCGCGCGAGGTAGCGGCCGACGGAGTGACGGTGAACTCCGCTCAGCCCGGCACCCACTGGACCGACCGGGTGGCCAAGATGATGGACCGGCCCGATGCCGGCAAGAGCAATCCGATGGGCGTGTGCGGCGACGCAGACGACTTCGGCGCCGCGGTCGCGTTCTTGTGCAGCGAGCAGGCCAAGTTCATCACCGGCACCGGATTGCTCATCGACGGAGGTCAAGCCGCCGGCCTGCTCGACTGAGCGAAATCGTAACTTGAAACGCGTGCAACAGCGCGCTAGAAGTGGCTCAGGAGGTAGCCGCCGCGCCTCTCAGCGCGCTGAGCGACAGGACCATGACACCAACAACACGCCCGCCGGGGCTTAGCACACCCCCCCCCCCCGATTCTGACGGAACGCTGATGACTCGGCGGCGCGACACCAGCCGAGCGCAGCGCCGTCGCTGGAGATTTGCTCTGGCAACGATGGCATTGCTGGCACCGCTTGCTGCGCTGGTAGCTCAGCCCGCGCAGGCCGAGACCGGCACCAATGCGCTGTCTGTGCCTGACCGGCCCCAGAACCTCCGGAGCGAGCCGGCAGTGAACTCGGTGATCCTGTCCTGGGATGACCCAGGCGACGAGTCCATCACGAAGTATCAGCTGCTGCAGCGGCGGCACGGGAAGCGCTGGGGCACCTGGACGGACATTCCGGGCTCCGATGCCGGCACGACGACCTACACGGTCGTGCTTCCCCCCACCAAGACGCCGCGCGGGAAGGCAGACCACCGCGGCTACGACTTCCGCATTCGTGCCGTGAACGCAGCGGGAACGAGCCGCAGATCGAAGGCTGTGGCCGATCTGCCTCTCAGGGGACCTTCGGTGGTCGCGCAGCCCCAACCGAGGCAACAGCTGACGACCTCGACCACGACGACGACCACCTCGACCACGGTGGCGCCCTCGCGGCCTCGTCCGCCGAAGAACGTCCGTGTCGAGACCGCCGGAGACACCGTGGTGTTGTACTGGGACAACCCTCGCGACAGCTCCATCACCGAGTACAAGATGCGGCAACGACGCACGGGCCGTCGCTGGGGACCGTGGACCACGATCAGCGTCGTCGATCACGACATCTCCACCGTCAAGCACACGGTCACCGGGTACACCATCAGATACACGCCGCGAGGTGAGATCGACCGCAGGTGGCATCAGATCGAGCTGCGAGCGGTCAACAGCGCCGGCTTGGGCCCGGTCGCGTTCACGTTCGCCCCGCCGCGAGTGAACTAGTCAGCACCGAACTAGTCAGCACCGAACTCGTCAACACCGAAGGAGTCAGCACCGAATCGCCCGGCCCTTCGGCTGGGCGGGGACAGCAGGTGCTCGCATGTCGGCGCGGCCCAGTCAATGTTGCGCAGATAGTACATTTGCACTGATGTACTGCATTCGATACATCCAAGCCGATGTATCGAATGCAGTACATTGACGTCGTGAGTCGTCACGACACGGACGATCGGCCTCCGGCGAGGATGTCCTACCACCGGCTTCGAACCCCGCATCTGATCGGCGCGGCGATTCGGAACGCGCGACGCGATGCCGGCATGACGCAAGCGGAGCTGGCCCAACTGTCACGCGTGAACAGGACGTCCATTGCTCTGATCGAGAACGGCCAGCGAAACGTGAGCTGCACGACGCTGCAGCGACTCCTGGACCCGCTCGGCTACGACATCTCCATCCACCACCGCGAGCGCGACGCTGCAAGATGAGCGGCGTGCCGCTCCATGCCGATCTCGACGTCTACCTGCACGGGCAGCATGCGGGAACGATCGTCACCGGCGACAACGCGCCGACACTGCGCTACGCATACAGCTATCTGTCAAGCCGCACCAACGCAGGCCCACTGTCGCTGTCGATGCCTCTGAGCGTCGATTCGATGCCGGCCGAGGCGTGGCTTGACGGCCTGCTACCCGACAATGTGTCTGTGCGGCGCCGGTGGGCGCACAGACAGCGGGTGCGCAGCAGCTCCCCTTCGTCGTTGCTGTCCACGCCCATCGGCCTCGACTGCGCCGGCGCAGTGCAGTTCACCCCAGCGGGCACGCCATTGCCGGCGGACAGGCACAGCGGGGTCGATTGGGTATCGGAGACCGAGATGGCCGAATGGGTGGCGCGGGTGCGGGCGGACTGGAATGACTGGGACGGGCCTCGCGGTATCGGACAGTTCAGCTTGGCCGGCGCGCAGGCAAAATGCGCTGTGCGTCTCGACGACGGACGGTGCGGCGTACCGTTCGGCGCAGCGCCCACCTCGCACATTCTCAAGCCTGGCATCGACAGATTCCCCGGCGCAGACTTGGCGGAGCATCTGAGTCTTGAGGCGGCGCGGTTTCTCGGGTTGGACGCAAGCAGCAGCCAGGTGATCCTCTTCGGCGGCCTGCGAGTGCTGGCGGTGCGGCGCTGGGATCGCGTCGCTGCAGGAGATGGCTTGCGCAGGCTGCACCAAGAGGACTTGTGCCAGTCGCTCGGCATCGTACCCGAACTGAAATATCAGGTCCTCGGCGGCCCGTCACCGGCCGCAATCGCTCAGCACCTACGCGCACATGCGCTAGATCCCCTCGGCGACGTGCAGCACTTCGCAGACGCGGTCGTGTACAACTGGATCATCGGCGCGCCCGACGCGCACGCCAAGAACTTCGCCATGATCCTCGACGGGCATCATGCAAGGCTCGCTCCGCTGTACGACGTGATCTCGTTCATTCCGTTCTCTCCGCACCCCATCGAAGACACGCGCATGGCCATGAGCGTCGACGGTGAATCCACGTTCGGCGATGCTGACTGCCCCGACTACTGGGATGGGTTCGCTCAGTCCGTAGGGCTGCCGTCCGGTCGCCTGCTGGAACGAATCGGCGACATGACCCACCGCGTGCCTGCCGCCATGCAAGCAGCCGCCAAAGGACTATCTGCTGAGGACGCGGGCCGTCGCATCGTCGCGAGCCTGGTCCGTGGCGTCTCCGACCGCTGCGAGAACCTCGCTGGTCGGTTCCCGGACACGACAGCCACACGGAGCGCGTCGCTCGCGTCGGGAACCTGGGCGGCCGTCAGCGCCGGCCGTGCCGTCCTCTGCGAGCAGCCCACAAAAGGCGGAACATGCCGCCGCAGACTTCTCAGCGGCCCATGCCCGCTGCATCCTGACAGTCCCGGCAGCCAAGCCGTCCTCGCGCGGCGAATAGCGCCGGGCGGTGCGGTGGCGGTGTGCTCAGTCGATGCCGGCGGCTGCTAGTGCTCGGCGGGTGAGGACGCGAGCGAGGTGGTTGCGGTAGTCCGGGCCGGCGTTCAGATCGGTGGGTGCGTCCGTGCCTTCGGCCGCCTGCTCGGCGGCTTCAGCAGCCGAGGCCCCGCCTGCCAGTGCCGCTTCTACCGCCCCGGCACGCAGCGGCACCGAGCCCATGTTCACCAGCGATACGTTCGTTGCGCCGTTGACCGTCACCGCAGCGACGCCGACGATCGCCCAGTCCTGGGCTCGCCGGTTGAACTTCTGGTAGTTCCAGCCGGCACCTGGCGCCTTGGGCACCCGGATCTCGGTGAGCATCTCGTCGTCCGCCAGAGCGGACTCGAAGTAGCCGGTGAAGAACTCGCCCGCAGGTATCTCACGGCTGCCGCCCGGACCTTGCGCAACGAGCGTGCCGCCCAGCGCCAGCACCGCCGCAGGCAGATCGGACGCTGGGTCGGAGTGCGCCAGCGAGCCGCCGATGGTGCCGCGGTGGCGCACTTGAGGGTCGCCCACCTCGCCGGCCACATGCGCCAGCAGCGGGCACTGCGCCGCCAGCAGGTCGCTGGTCTCCAGCGCACGGTGGCGAGTGAGCGCGCCCACGGCGATGTGGTCGCCGCCGTCTTGGATGTAGCTGAGGTCGTTGACGCGGCCGATGTCGATGAGCACGCTCGGCACCGCCAAGCGGAGCTTCATCATCGGCAGCAAGGAGTGTCCGCCCGCCAACAGCTTGGCGTCGTCGCCGTGCTCGCCGAGCAGCGCAATGGCCTCATCGGCCGAGCCGGCCCGTACGTAGTCGAATGCTGCAGGAATCACCGCTGCGCTCCTTTCAGGCCGTGGTCTCGCCGGCGGCGCAGGCCAGCACCGACTTGACGATGTTGTGGTAACCCGTGCAGCGGCACAGGTTCCCTTCCAGTCCGAGGCGGACTTCCCGCTCGGTGGGGTCGGGGTTCTCCTCCAGCAGCGATACCGCCGCCATGACCATGCCCGGAGTGCAGTAGCCGCATTGCAGGCCATGGTTCTGTCGGAAGGCCTCCTGCATCGGATGCAGTTCTTCCTCTGACGGAGCGAGGCCTTCGATGGTCAGAATCTCCTCGCCGTCGGCTTGGACCGCCAGCATCGTGCACGACTTCACGGACTCGCCGTTGACATGCACGGTGCATGCCCCGCACGACGAGGTATCGCAGCCGATGTTCGTGCCGGTCAGCCGCAGGTCGTCCCGCAGCCAGTACACGAGCAGCGTACGCGGCTCGACATCGCCGCGGCGAGTCTCGCCGTTCACTGTGACACTGATCTCCACGTTGACCTCTCCCGTCTCGTCGGATCTCGTCGGCGTTGCCGGCCGAGCGATCTGTCAGCCGGCCCGAATGCCGAGCATATTGTTTCTGGCCGTCAGACCGCAGGGTCGTCTGCCAAGGTCGTCCGCTCTGCCCCGAGCCTGAGCGGCCACCATCATGCACCATCTGAGCAGCGCTCGCGGTCACATGAGCACCCGGGCGGCAGCGACACGTGGGCTGCGGCCGTGCGTGCGTCGCTGCTGCAACGGTTCAGCCGCATCAGTCGAGGAGCAGATGCGCCAAGCCCGGCAGCGGCCAAGCTGCCGGCAACGTGACGACATCAGCGGGATCCACGTTCAGGCGAAACAGCATGTCGCCCTCACGCACCAGCGAGAGCTGCTCGCGCGCAATGCGCTCGACCACCACCGGATCCTTGGCCTCGGCTACTTGTGCGGCCAGATCGGACGTCTCGGCTTGCAATCGTGCGAGCGTCTCAGTTGCATGGTCAATGTTGTGCCGCTGCGCGGCCAGCGACTGCCAGGGGATCAACAACGCCGACAGCACGCCGACCGAGCCCACCACGACCACCGTGCCCACCAGCACCGTTACACGCCGAGAACGGCGTTGGCGAGGCGCCTGCGGTGTCGGCTTCGTGGGCTGGGCGGCAGCAGGCTGAGCAGTCACGAGCGACGACGCTGTGCGGAGCAGACGCAGTTTCCGCTCATGTGCTGACGCGACACGTTCTCATGCACCGCGGCCGGCGAGGGAACTGCCGCCCCGGTATGCGGCCTGCTCGCCCAGCGCTTCCTCGATGCGCAACAGCCGGTTGTACTTGGCCACCCGATCCGATCGCGCCGGCGCGCCGGTCTTGATCTGTCCGCAGTTGGTGGCCACCGCCACGTCGGCGATGGTGGCGTCTTCGGTCTCGCCGGATCGGTGCGACAGCACCGCCGTGTAGCCGGATCGCGTCGCCAGCTCGACAGCCTCGAAGGTCTCGGTCAGCGTGCCGATCTGATTGGCCTTCACCAGGACGCTGTTGGCGACTCCGGCTGCGATGCCACGCTCGAGCCGCTCGACGTTCGTGACGAACAGGTCGTCGCCCACCAGCTGTACATCGGCGCCCACGCGTTCGCCCAGCACCGACCAGCCGCTCCAGTCATCTTCGGCCATGCCGTCCTCGACCGAGCAGATCGGGTAACGCGCACAGAGGTCGGCAAGGTACGCCGCAAACTCGGCAGCATCGAGGCTGCGGCCTTCGCCCGCCAACGTGTACACGCCGTCGGCGTAGAACTCGGTGGAGGCCACGTCGAGCGCCATAGCGATGTCGGTGCCCGGTTCGAATCCGGCTTGGCTGATCGCTTCGGTCAGCAGCACGAGCGCCGCCTCGTTGGAGTCGAGATCGGGAGCGAACCCGCCTTCGTCGCCGACGGCGGTCGACAGCCCACGGGAGCGCAGCACGCCGCGCAATACGTGGTAGGTCTCGACGCCCCAGCGCAGGGCCTCGGAGTAGGAGGCTGCGCCGACCGGGACGATCATGAATTCCTGCAGGTCGATGTTGTTGTCGGCGTGCTCGCCGCCGTTGATGACGTTCATCATCGGGGTCGGCAGCACATGCGCGTTGGCACCGCCGAGCTGGCGATACAGCGGCTGCCCCAACGTGGCTGCGGCCGCGTGCGCAGTTGCCAGCGAAGCAGCCAGCACCGCGTTGGCGCCCAGACGGGACTTGTTCATGGTCGCGTCCAGATCGATGAGCGTTCGGTCGACCAGCCGCTGATCCACCGCGTCGAGGCCGAGGATCGCATCGGCGATCTCGCCGTTCACGTGCCCCACCGCGACAGCAACGCCCTTGCCCCCGTAGCGGACGCCGCCGTCTCGCAGTTCGACCGCCTCGAACTGTCCCGTCGAGGCACCGGAGGGCACCATGGCACGGCCCACTGCGCCAGCAGTGGTGTGTACTTCGGCCTCAGTGGTGGGGTTGCCGCGCGAGTCCAGGACTTCCCGACCGATGACTCGCGCGATCCGAGTACCGGCACATGCTGTCACGCAACACGAGAGTACAGAACCAACACGATCGCCCAGCGAGCGGGTCGGATCAGGGTCGCTCGCGCCTTCGGCCGTCAGCACTCCTTCAGTTCTGGGACGCATCAGCCGGTTCGGGACTGCAACGGCTCGTGCTGGGGGCTCGCTTGTGAGCGCGGCCTGTCTGCTAGCTCACCCGGAGGGCGACGCGGTTTGGCTGTCGCGCGCTTCGCGAGCTGCGATGCGGTGTGAGCGGGCTTCGCGCTCTGCGGCCTTGATCTCCTCCCATTGCACCGAGAGTTCCGCATCGGTCGGCACCGGAGCGCTCGGATCGCGACGGAACACATGCGGGTGGCGGCGCACCATCTTGGCCTCGACGGTCTCGAGCACCTCGACCAGCGTGAACGTGCCCGCTTGCTCGCCGATGGCGGCATTCATCAACACCTGCAGCAGCACGTCGCCGAGCTCCTCCACGAGATCCTCGGTGGCGGTGGCTGCGACGGTCTGGTTCGGCTCGCTGGACAGCGCGTCGTGGGCTGCCTGCAGTGCTTCGGCCAGTTCGGCAGCCTCGTCGAGCGCGTAAGGCGCCAGAGAGGCGTGCGTCTGGACACGGTCCCACGGGCATTCCCGTCGCAGCGTCGCGATCACCCGGTGCAGCGAGACCAATCTGCGGCCCAGTTCGTGCTGTCCTAGCTCAGACTGGCCTAGCTCAGACTGCCCTAGCTCGGCCGGCTCGGTGGCTGGCCCGGCTACATCGACTGCCTGCTCAGCAGCCACTACGAGCCCGTTCCGACAACTGCCGCACTAGCTGAGTGGGCTTTGGCGAACCTGAGCGCAGCGGTGCATGCCACGACGACCCGTGCTCTCACATCCGTTGCACCGCCGTCGATGGCCCAGCAAGCCGGTCACGGCATCGGCGGCAAGGTCACCGACTGGTTGTCAACGCTCCATGCGCCCAGCGCCGGCGCAATGTCCACGGTGTAGGCGGTGACCTCTTCGCCCAGCAGACGGTTGGCAAACGGTCCGATGCTGGCTAGGTCGGTCGCATCGGTGTCCAGCGAGTCCACGCGCCCCACGACCCACTGCGGGCCCACTGTCGTTTCCAGCAACAGCGGCTTGGACAGCTCACCGGGCGCCACATCCAGCAACGTCACGGCCAGCTCGCTCGGGCCGAGCAGTTCGAAGAGCAGTCCGCAGCCGACAGTGCCTCCTGCCTCGGCGAAGTCGGGCACGTTGACCTCATCGGCTACTTCTGCAAAGGACTCGCCAGCCCGGATGCGTTCGACTGCTGCCACGGCGTCGGCCTCGGAATCCACCACCAGCACGCTCACGCAATGCGGCGTGGCCAGCCGTTCGAGCTGCGGTTCTTGTTCGAGGGCACGCTGCTGCGCGAACGCTTCGAAGTCGCCGGTGAGGTGCGCCCTCACCTGCGCATCGATCTCGGCCTCGGTGCCGCTGAAGTCGACGGGAAAGCCGAATGCGTCGATGACGAGACCAGCGAGGCGCAGCCGAATCATCGAGGTCAACCGCGACACGAACTCTTCGATCGTGGGTGCCAGCGGGTCTTCCATCTGGGTGATGGGCCACTCCGCGATATTGTCGCGCACCTCACCGACGAGCACCTGCTCGCGGCCGATGCTTGCCGCCATAGCGCTGCGGTCGTCGAACAGCTCCTTGTACGCGTTCTGCCGCGCAGCACGCTGCGCCTCGATCGCCTCGCGTTCTGCTTCGAGCTGGGCCTGCTGCGCCGCGGCCTCGGCCTCCGCTGCGGCTTGGTCGATCGCCGCCTCAACTGCGCTTCGAGACACAACGCCGTCGCCGTCTGCGTCGAGCGCATCGACCACGGCGGGGTCCAAGCTCGTGTCGACCGTGACGCTGCTGCCGGCTGCGGTGCATGCAGCGGCCGACAGCGCCACCGATGCCAGCACCGACAGCCACGCTGCTCGGCGCGTCACGTAAGTTCTCCAAGCTCGCATCTGGGCACGCATCTGGCAGGTTAGCTGTAGTGTCGGCTGCATCCCGGGAAATGAGGCGTTCCGCGGTTCCCGTGGTCGTGCTGGCGGCGGTGCTGCTGTTCGCAGCAGGGTGCAGCAGCCCGAGCGGCGGCGGCGGGTCGGTTGTGTCCGGCGACAGTGCTGATGGCGACAGTGCTGTTGTTGTTGACGTGTCTATGCCCGCGGAGACACAGCCGGCGGCTGTGACCACGACGAGCGGGGCGCCGGTGACAACCACGACCGCGGCTGTGCCAGTGCCGGCAGTTACAGCCACGACCGCGGCCGTGTCGGAGACGACTGTGCCTGCCGCGGGCCCGCAGCCGGTCGCTGCCGATGCCTCAAGCGACGCTGGCGGTCCGTTCGTCGGTGAGATGTGGGTTGACGGCGACGGGAACTACTGCTTGCTTGTGCTGATGCATCCCGACGGGGTCACCAAGAGCTGTGACCGTTGGCACCATGAAGCCGAGGGCTGGGAGCTGGCGATCGAGGGCGACGACCCGCCTTGGTGGGAATACACCAATCCGCAGGCGTACGTTCTCGCCGCGCGGCCTGCGCTCAACGCCCGCTGCACACGTCAGCTGGCCACTGACACGGGGGTCAGCGTGTGCCTGAGGGGGGGTCTCGCAGGGGCCAAGCCTGTGCCGCTGCCTGCGGATCTGGAAGCTCCTTGGCTGGTGCTCATGCCGCGGCCCAGCCCTACAGCCGAGTGCATCTTATGGCATGTAACTGCAGACGAGGAGCCTGTCGACCGTGACGACGTCTGCGAAGCGTGGATCGAGCCCACGCCCCGTCCGGTGCCGCGTCCCAGCGAGAACGCGGAGTGCCTTGCGTGGGAAGCCACGGATGGCAAGAATACTCCGGCAAATGATGACATCTGTGTCGACTGGTATGATCCGCCGCCTACTACAACGCCGCCGCGGCGTCGGACACTGCCCGCGGACCCGGTCAGCGACCCGTCCACACTCGTGGACACGGCCACCATCGAAGCCTGCCAAGCGGTGTCCGTCGTGTTCTACGCCGACCCCGACAACAACAACCGGCTCGCATGCATCCCCGCCGGAGCATGCCTCACCGAATACCAGACCATGACCAAATGGTGGGAACGGCTCCAGAGTCACCGGGTGATCGACGTGGTGTTCCCTTCAGGATTCTATCCATCCAAGAACACCCCCTATAATGGTCCGGACTCGATTCGCTCTGTCGGCAGGGACGCGTGGCGTGAGTTCTCTCATTTCGTGCGGCAGGCGCATTTTGCAGGTGAGCTTGCTGTCGCGGCAGGCTGCGACAACGTGCTGGCGCCGTGGATGAATGAGCAGGTCAGGATTCACGTCGACCACCTAGAAAAGGAGGTGTACAGCAGTCTGGACAGTTGGGCGGAGAGGCACGGCTTCTACTGTGCGGGCTTATGGCTTGCGATCGCTCAACGCGAACCGGAGAAGGCGGACATAGCCTGCGAGGGTGCTCCGGCATAGCAGTGGGATTACGTGCTGCCTGAATGGAACCTGCCGTACATCCTCGGCTAGCCGTCCGCTACACAGCCGTCACATTGCGGGACACGGGAGCGTGCCGATTGTCCCGGGCGTGCTGACGCGACTACACCGACAGGCGTAGCGACAGGACGCACCTGCCCGGCCCTCTCGCGGCCGATTGGCACTTGAGGGCACCCGTTGCGGCAGATTTTGGGTCGCCTGCGCCGGCCGGTCGCCATGCTTCTCCGCCATGACCCCTCCCCCCGCTGTTCTGGGACGTTCCGGTGAGCGGCGACGATCCCCGCCGCCGCCGCTACGGTGGCTGTGTCGCGTTGTGCGTGCTCGCGTTGCTTGGCGGACTGCTGCCGCTGGTGGCTGTGACACGGTCCGCCGAAGCGCATCAGGGGAAAAGAGTGTGGGTGGACACATCGTATACGAGGACGTACTACGAATGCGTAGAGGTGCCTGGGCGGACGGTGACGGTGCCGCTGTCGCCGCCGGTCCGTTACTGCAAGCAATTGGTAGGCGAACCCGGGATGCAGGTGTGCGTGGGGGGGGGTGGGGCTGGAAGACGACGAGAAAGTGGATTCCGGCGTCTAGGGACAAGGTCGAGAGGACCGAAACGGTGAAAGACGGCCGTTGGGATTACGTGCCCCACACTCATGCGACTACGACTACGGCCCCGCCGACGACACAGTCCTATCCGCCGCCGGATTATTCGTCACGCAGAACTACGCCCAGCACCACGCCGACGGAGCGGCGGCGGACGTCTACTAGGAGCGCGACTACGACGACGCAGTACTATTCGCCGCCGGTGCCAGGGCGGTATTGCTGGGACGGCTCGTACACGACCAGCGGATGTCCACCGAAACGCTCGACAACAACAACAACAACAACGACGACTACAACGCCTCCCCGAAGCAACAGCCATTACGATGACGACGGCACCTACCAGGGTGTGAAACACAAGGTGCTCGGTTATACGCCGTGTGGTTCTACGACGGCGACGACAGGTTCGTCGAGGGACACGTGTGCGCGGTTGTCGTCGACTGCGCCTAAAGATTGTCCTGCGGGTACGAGTCGGGTACAGCTGACGACCGGCAACTGGGGGTGCGGCAACCGGGGGGACAAGTTGTGCAAGACCGGCGGACGGGACCCCGTGACGAAGAAATGCAAGGGACATGAGATCACTATCCCGACGGCGTGTCAGGGCGGCAGCAGCAGCGGACAGGGCAGCTACAGTGCGCCGTGGCATCCGGTCATGGCAGGCCGCTGACGATCCAAAGGCTGCACCACTGCGCGCCGGAGGCATCCCCGCCCGACGCATCCTTAGCTGTCAGCGTGAGCGGTGCCGACCTGCATGCCCTCGCGGAAGCAGGCAATAGGCGCGTGCTCGAGGCATCCATTCGTTGCATGCAGCCGGTCGGTTTGGTGTTCTGCCACTGTGTGTTGTGCCGGTGACATCATATCGTCCGCGCTGTCTGTTCAGAAGACGCATGCTCTCTTCGTTGATGATGTCACCGAAGTGGATGGTGTCGTCATCGCCTACCTCGATACAGCCGAAGTTGGCGAGATGCGTTTCTATGCGTGCAAGCGTTCGAGGGTCTTCCGCCATGACCCGCGCAATATTGTTCGCGTGAGTGCCGTTGCCCGCTGCTGCGAGTGCCTCCATGTAGCGTTGTTCTGAATCGCTGAGCTCGTGCCACGCGGAGACTGCCACTTTGCGGTGTACGGTAAGCTGTGCCTCTTCAATTGCGATCGCGGCTGCCCGTGCGTCGATAGTGTGCACCGGCGCGTTCGACACGCGCCACGCGTAGTCGCCTATCACTTGCATACGGTAGGGTAATCTGCCTACCGCATCTTTCATCATGCGCAGCGCCTCGCTCTCAATCGTACCGCCGGCGTCCGTGATCGCGCTAGCAAAGAAGCGGGCTGCATCGATGGCTGTGATGGGCGGCATTTCTTCAGTGTTGCATCGTTGAAAGAAGGTGATTCTCGTGTCTTCCATCAAGGTGTGCTTCATTCGTGCTAAGCCTGCACCGACGAATGCCAAGTGCCGGTGCTCGTCTTTGATGATGTGCTGGAAATCGGCGGCAAGTCGTCTTGCTTCTTCGCGTTCGCAATTGTGCAGCTCGTCGATCGCAAGCAACACTGACGAATCGTGCGCCTCTGCTTCTATCGCTAGAGCAGTCAGTTGTCGCCGCAGACTCCACTCGGGATCCAGGTTCTGCACCAGTGTGCGCTGCCATTCCAAGCCAGGAATGTTGATCCTCGCTTTCGTCTGCTTCTGTGCTTTGGTCGAGACTTCCATCTGCTCGTGCGTGTCACGTGCCCATTCTATGGCCTCGCTGATGCGTCTGCGGATTCCTGCCGTGGTCGCATCAAGAGAAATGACTATCCAACCCTCCGCTGCAAGAGTGTTCTTGATCTCATTGAGCAGCACTGTCTTCCCCGAGCCACGTGGCCCTAGTAGCAAAGTAGTGCAGTGCCTGTCGGCAGGTCCGAGACGAAGCCCGCCAAGTAATCGCTGACAGAGTTCGTCCCTGCCCACAAGCGTGTGCGGAGCTTGCCCGAAATCAGGAGTGAACAGGTTGGGCGGCGGCACGCGACGTGAGGGCACGACTTCGCCGAGCATCCCCGCAGCCTACCGCGTCGCGCACAATCTGCGGCACTAGCGCACAACTTGCAGCACTAGCGCACAATCTGCAACACAACCAGGCTGCCGTCGTCGCTGCACTGTCCGCGACCGTGAGTGCGCGAGCCCGCCGTCGCCGCGTGTCCACGGACATCCGGTCGGGGCGGGGGGAGCCGGCGGGGGTTGGGTGCTTCGGCGGTGTTGCGGGTGCTGTTGTGCCCCGACCGGTCGGGTGGGTGCGCGGTTCGCGGGCCGGACGGCGGGTCGTGCACGGTGTTTCGTTGCCTGGTCTGTTCTGCGGCTGGCGTGCGGCGGCGTGTTGCGCTGCGCGATATGCGAGGGGGGCCGATGATGACTGTGCGGTTGTCTGATTCGGATGCGCGGTCTGTGAAGCTGACATGTGCTGCGACCCCCCCCCCCCGTCGGCGGCGGTGTCTGAGGTGTCTGAGCAGGCTTGGAGCCGCGTTGGGGGCAGCGGCGCTGGCGGCTGCGGTCTCGCCAGGGTTCGTGCCGGGTCCCGCAGCAGCGCAGTCCGGTGACGCGTACACCGCCGGCGCGCAGGCGTGGGCGGCCTCAAGCGCACACTGATTGCATCGACCCGCCGTTCACGTTTTCGGCGAAGACAGTCTGAAGTTCGGTGCGGACACTACGGCTACCGTAGGCGTGTGGCGAGCGACTGGCAGATCAGCCGGTTGAGGCCGCTGTGCCGTCCCAGAGGTCTCGCAGGCTTCTGTTCTCTTGAACGCGCTGAACTCTGCGAGCTAGGCGGGCCACAACACGGTCCGGGTCTCCGTACTCGGGGTAGGTGCGCTCAAACTCCCTGATGACCAGGGCAGCGAAATCCACGGCGGCATCAACATAACGCTCTGCGAGTTCGCAAAGCTCAGTGTTCGTGAGATTCAGCTCATCTAGGACGTCCTCATAGTGGGCGGCCTCGCGCCATCCTTTCACACCCCGCAGCAAGTCCCTAGGTATCGACTGCGCCAATTCCCAGCGTTCCGGGGTCATGGACGTTCGGAGTTCAGCCGGATCATGGGATTTGCGGGGCCGCACGCCGCCCATCAGCACCAGCGCCTTGAGCCCCAACTCGATGCTCATGGCCGCGTGGCCGCACAGCGCCTGATGCCGCCCGCGCCTTGTCCCAGTCCACGTCTCCCGCCGGCAGATCGACCAGAGCAACCACATCCGAAGAAACGTGACGCTCAAAAGAGTTCGAGACCCGCTCACAGCGAAGCCGCCACTCCGCGCGATCCGTGACCCGCAAGTCCACAGCACAGCCCGCCACCGCCTCCGCGACGTCCAGCAGCTCCAGCCGCAAGTCCCGCCGCGTCCGGTAATCGCCCAGATCGTCGAAGACCGCCACCAAGTCGATGTCACTGCCCTCGCACGCCTCGCCGCGAGCAAGCGAACCGAACAACAGCACCTGCCCAACCCCATGCCCCTCGGCAAGTCGCTCAGCAGCACGGCGAGCGTCAGCAAGCGTCGGAACAGTCACACCGTCACCCTAGAACCAACACCGCTGCCTGGCCCAATCACACCTCGGAGCTGGCTATGTCGGTCGTGGTGGGGTTGTCGGCGGCCGGCGGGCGCAGCTGCTGGCAGAAGGCGAACAGGTGCCCGACTGTTTCGGGCCTCAGCACTCGCACCGACAGCTGCACCTCTTCGGCGTCCGGCTTGTAGCGCGCCGCAGTGAACGGCGTGCCGGCGCAGATTCGGCGCATGCGAAGCTCCTCGCTCGCGGTCAGCAACAGCGGGCCCAAGCGCACCCGGCCGCCGTCGCGGCCTGAGGCGAAGCCCACACTGCGCATCCCGAGCCTGTGGCACTCGACGCGCAGCAGCGCGATGTGCAGCAGCGTCCGGGCTGCGTCCGGAATCGGGCCGTACCGGTCGGCCCACTCGGCCTCGATGTCGGCCACCTCGACCAGCGTGGTCACCGCGCCCAGCCGGCGATATGCCTCAAGTCGCCCCGCAGCATCGGCCACATAGTCGTCTGGCAAGTGCGCGACGAGCGGCAGATCGACCACGATCTCCGGCGGCTGCTCGGGCGTCTCGCCGCTGAGAGCAGCCACGGCCTCGCTCACCAGCTCGCAGTACAAGTCGTAGCCGACGGCCGCGATGTGGCCGGACTGCACGCCGCTCAGCAGGTTGCCGGCACCGCGCAGCTGCAGGTCGCGCATCGCGATCCGATACCCCGAGCCCAGCTCGGTGGACTCGCCGATGGTGCGCAGACGCTCGTAGGCCTCCTCGGACAGCGAACGCGTCTCGGGGTGGAACAAGTACGCATACGCACGCTGCCCAGACCGCCCCACACGCCCGCGGATCTGGTGCAGCTGCCCGAGCCCGAGCAGATCGGCGCGGTCCACGACCAGCGTGTTGACGCTGGGCATGTCGATGCCCGACTCGATGATGGTGGTACACACCAACACGTCGTAGGCACCGTCCCAGAAGTCGATCACCACCTGCTCGAGGGTGCCCTCGTCCATCTGACCGTGCGCCACCGCAATGCGCGCCTCGGGCACCAGTGCTGCCAGCTCGCCCGCCACGACGTCGATGTCGGCCACGCGGTTGTGGACGAAGAACACCTGGCCTTCGCGCAACAGTTCCCGCCGGATGGCCTCGCTGACAGCGCGCTCGTCATAGGGTCCGACATGGGTGAGGATGGGCTGGCGCTCGGCTGGAGGCGTCTGCAGCAGCGACAGGTTCCGGATGCCGGTGAGGGCCATCTCCAGCGTGCGAGGAATCGGCGTCGCCGTCAGCGTCAGCACGTCCACCTCGGCGCGCAGGTGCTTGATCGCCTCCTTGTGGCTCACGCCGAAGCGCTGCTCCTCGTCGATCACGAGCAGTCCCAGGCTCTTGAACTCCACATCGCCCGAAAGCAGCCGGTGCGTGCCGATGACCACGTCGACCGTGCCGTCGGCGATGCCGGCCAGCACTGCTCGCTGCTCGCCAGGTGTGAGGAACCGGCTGAGCATCTCGACGCGCACCGGATGGTCCGCGTAGCGCTCGGCGAACGTCTGGTGATGCTGGCGAGCCAGCAGCGTGGTCGGCACCAGCACCGCAGCCTGCTTGCCGGCGCTCACCGCGCAGAACGCAGCCCGCACCGCCACCTCGGTCTTGCCGAAGCCGACATCGCCGCACACCAGCCGATCCATCGGCACCGAGTCGGCCATGTCGGCCAGCACCTCGTCGATGGTGCGGCGCTGGTCGGGAGTCGGGACGTAGTCGAAGCTCTCGGCCAGCTCAGCCATGCCCATGCCGTCGGGGTCGAACGCGTTGCCCGTCGTGGTGATGCGCCGCTGGTACAGCACCACCAGCTCCTGGGCGATCTCTGCGACCGCTGCGCGCACCTTGGCCTTCTGACGCTGGAAGTCGCTGCCGCCCATGCGGCTGAGTCGGGGCGTCTCACCGCCGATGTAGGGACGGATGAGCTCGATCTGCTCAGTGGGCAAATAGAGCCGGTCCGTCCCGCGGAACTCCAGCTCGAGGTAGTCGCGCTCGTCGCCGCCGAACGCCCGCCGGGTCAAGCCCGCGAAGCGAGCGATGCCGTGGTGGTGATGGACCACGAAGTCCCCGACGCTCAGATCCTCGAACGACGGTGCCACCCCGGCCCTGCGGCGGGCGGCTCGATGCGTCCGACGACGACCGGTGAGCTCCGCCTCAGGCAACACTGCGACGCCCGCGGCCGGGGCGATGAAGCCGCCGTCGAGCGGCGCCACGACGACGTGGCCGCCCGGTGTCGGGTCCCAGGCCGTGCCTGCTCGATGCAGCCGCAGTGGAACCTCCTCCGCGCCCAGCGTCTCGCGGAGCCGGGCAGCCGAACCGTCCCCTTCTGCTGCCACCACCACGATGGGCCGCTCCGCTGTGCCCTTCGGTCCCGCCGATCCGACGATCAGACGTCGCAGGTGCCCGACCAGACGCCCGGGATCGCCCGCAGCGGACACCCATGACTCGGTCTCGATCTGAGGTCCAGGTGTGCCGTCTGCGGCCGGTGCCGAGGTGGAATCGACGGACCACACCGCCGCGGGGCAGCGCGACAGCAGTCGGTCGAATGACACATGCAGCCGCGGGAACGCAGCCTCGGCACCAGGTTCGCCGGCGCTGGCCGAGGATGCGCCGGCCGGGGCGCCTGCGCTGCGCACGCCCCACGTCTGGGCGAGCGAGCGGGTGAGGTCGTCGGTCTCCGCGGTGATGTCGGCGGCTCGGTCCGCCAGCCTCCCGGGTTCGCACAGCAGCACCAGTGCGTCTGGGCCGAGCAGGTCCGGCAGCACGATCTCCTCGCAGGCCAGCCACGGCAACCAGGACTCCATCCCGTCGAACAGCTCCCCCCGGCTGAGACGCTCCATGTGCTCGGCGCACCACGGCTCGCGCGTCGCCAGCGCCGCCGCCCGCTCGCGCATCGCAGCGTCGGGGCGCATCTCGCGAGCCGGGTAGAGCTGCGTCTGGTCGAGTTCGCCCACCGAACGCTGATCGGCCACCGAGAACTGGGTCAGCCGATCCACCGCATCGCCCCACAAGTCGATGCGCACCGGCGCGTCGGCCGTCGGGCAGAACGCGTCCACGATCCCGCCGCGCACTGCGAACTCGCCGCGGTGCTCCACCTGATGCTCCCGCCGGTAGCCCCACGCCACCAGTTGCGACGCCAGTTCGCTCAGATCGCAGCGCTCCCCTCGCGACACGCGGATCACCGAGGCCTCTTGGGCGCAGGCATCGGGGCTGATTCGCTGCATCAACGCCCTGATCGGCGCAACGATCACCTCAGGCAGGTCGGCGGCGAGTGCATCGTCGTCGGTCGGTGACTTCAGCGCCTCCAGCACTGCCAGCCGGCGCCCCATCGTCTCTGTCGCCGGACTGACACGCTCGAACGGCAGCGTCTCCCAGGCCGCGAACAACGCCACACGCTGCGCGCCCAGCCAGACGGCCACGTCCTGCGCGTAGCGCTCCGCCTCCTGAGCCGTCGCGGTAACCACCACCACCGGAGTTCTCGAACCCAGCGTCGCCAAGCCGGCGATGACGAACGGACGGGCGCTTTGCGCGACGGCGACGGTGCTGGATGCCCGGCCCAGCATCGACACGAAGCCGCGGTCCCTGCCGAGACGCTCGGCGAGGACCCGCAGCGGTGTCGCGCTGACGTCCGCCTCAGCGCCGACGGGCATTGGTGACGTTCATGGCCGCCTCGATGCCGTTGCTCACCAGCACCTCCAGCCCCGCCATTGCGGCCTGCATCGCCTGGTCGATCGATGGCGACTCGGTGCGCGACGGCTGTTGCAGCACCCACTTCTTGCCTGCTTCGGGCTGCGGCGGCTTGCCGATGCCGATGCGCACACGCAGGAAGTCACGGGTGCCGAGCTGTCCGGCAATCGATGCCAGTCCGTTGTGACCGGCAATCCCCCCGCCGGCCTTGATGCGCGCCTGACCGGGCGCCAAGTCCAGCTCGTCGTGGACGACCACCAGCCGAGACGGCTCTGCGATGCCATGGCGCTTGACCAGCACACCCACGGCACGCCCGCTCTCGTTCATGTACGTGGTCGGGCATGCGAGTGCAATGCGCCGCTCGCCGACTGCGGCTCGGGCGACACGGGCATGCTCACGGCGCTGCACGGACCATTCGCAATCCAGTGCTGCTGCCCAGCGTTCCACCGTTTGCGCGCCCACGTTGTGACGGGTGCCGCCATAGCGCTCAGCGGGATTGCCCAAGCCCACCACCAGCCAGTCAGCGCTGGTTCCTCGCCGAGCTGCGGCCCGGCGGAACACCGACACCGGGTCGGTCAATCCTCGTCGGCGGCACCGGCCTCGTCGGCGCTGACCGGCTGACCTGCGGCGTCGAGCTGTTCTGCTGCGACTGCGGCGCGTGTTCGCTGCGCGATGGCTACCAGCGTGTCGCCGTCGAGCAAGCTCTCCATGCCGTCGGGCAGCGCGAGATCGCTCACGCGGATCGGGTTCTCCAGCGAGAGCGACTCCACGTTCACGTCGAGTGCCGGTGGGATCACGCCGGCCGGCGACTCGACATGCAGCGACATCAGCTGCTGTTGCACCACGGCGCCTTCGCGGCCGGCCAGTGCAGCGTCGCCGACGAGTCGGATCGGCACGTCCACCTCGAGGGTCTCGTCGAGCGAGATGAGCAGGAAGTCCACGTGGGTGACTCGGTTGGCAATCGAGTCGCGCTGCATGTCCTTCACGATGGTGAGATGGTCGTGTCCGTCGAGCTCGAGCGTGATGATCGCGTTCGGCCCCGCTGCGTTCAACGCAGCTCTGAACCTCAAGCGGTCCAGCGTGATCGACACTGGATCACTGCGGTGGCCGTACATGACCGCTGGGATCTTGTCTTGGGCTCGCAGTCGTCGCGACGCACCCGTGCCGGTGGCATGACGGGTCTCGGCGATGAGCTTCAGCTGTTCCATGCTGACCCTTTCGAGCCGGCCTCGTGTCGACGAAGACAGGCGCTGGTCTGGCGGCGCCGACGCAGGGGGGTCGTCAGCGACGCCGAAGCCTACGTCAGAACAAGTTCTGCCCGTCGAAGATCTCCGACACCGACGCATCCTCGAACACCGATTCGAGCGCATCGGCGAACACACCTGCAACGCTCAGCACCACCAGCTTGTCGAACTGCTGGTGATGGGGGATGGGCACCGTGTTGGTGACGATGACCTGGCTCAGCGAGGAGTTCTTCAGGCGGTCCACAGCGGGTTCGGAGAACACGCCGTGCGTGCTCGCACACATCACGTCGGCAGCGCCGTTGGCCGCCAGTATCTCGGTGGCCGAGCAGATGGTCCCGGCAGTGTCGATCATGTCGTCGATGATCACGCATGTGCGGCCCGCGACATCGCCCATGATGCCGAGCGCCTCCGATTCGTTGGTGCTGGCGGTCGCGCGGCGCTTGTAGATCGACGCGACGTCGCAGCCCAGCCGCGTCGCGTAGCGCTCAGCCACCTTCACCCGACCGGTGTCGGGCGACACGATCACCGAGTCCTGGCCGATGACGCCGGACAAGTAGTCGATGAGCACCGGTGCGGCGGTCAGATGATCCACCGGACCGTTGAAGAACCCTTGGATCTGACCGCTGTGGAGGTCGAGCGACACGAGGCGCTCGGCCCCCGCCACCTTCAGCAGATCCGCCAGCAAGCGAGCCGTGATCGGCTCCCGACCCGCCGCTTTGCGATCCTGGCGGGCGTACCCGTACAGCGGTGCCACTGCGGTGATGCGCTTGGCCGAAGCGCGGCGGGCGGCGTCCACCATGATGAGCTGCTCCATGATCGCATCGTTGGTGCTCATGGTCTCGCACGCGGCATGGCTCTGGATGATGAACACGTCACCGCCGCGGATCGACTCGGCGAACTTGCACTTGATCTCGCCGTTGGCGAAGTCGATGAGGCCAGGGTCGCCGAGCTCCACGCCCAGCTGCTCGGCAATCTCGGTGGCCAGCTCAAGGTTGGCGCGGCCGCTGAACAGGTGCATGCGCTTCTTGGTGACCAGCTCCATGGCGTGCTCCCTTCGCCGCAGTGGCCTTGTCGCCGCGCCCCGCAGCCGCGCTCACACGAGGCGCAGTTCGCTCGGCGACTGCCTGTGGCGGCAGGTTAGGACTGTGCGTGCGGCCAGTGCTGCCTCACATGCTGCAAGCTGGTCGGCGTCGTTCGCTCCCAGGGCCTCGGCCGGGTCGGCTGCAGCCACCGCCGCAATCTTCTCGCCGCGGTGCGCCAACATGCCGATCGCCTCGGTGAGGTAGTGCTCCGCTTGCGCATTCGCCGGGCTGAGCGCCCGCAGCGCTCGACGCAGCGGCTCAAGACCGAAGCAGTACACGCCGGCGTTCACTTCCCGGATGCGCCGCTGGCTCGGCGAAGCGTCGCGTTGCTCGACGATCCTGATCGGCCCGTCGGTACGCACGATGCGGCCGTAGCCGGCCGGGTCGGCCAGCTGTGCGGTGAGCACGCTGGCTGCCGCGTCGCAGCGGCGGCGTTGCGTGACGACCTGACGGAGCGTCTCGGGTCGCAGCAGCGGCGCATCGCCGGGCAACACCAGCACGTCGTCGATCTGCGAATGCTGCCGCTGCTGCGTCAGCGCCGCCAGTCCGACCCGTGCGGCGTCGCCGGTGCCGCGTTGCGCGTGCTGCGTGGCGAACACCAGCCGCTCGGGCCGGGGCGCGCCGGCTCGCACCGCGTCGCTGACCTGCGCGGCACCGTGCCCGACCACAATCACGACCGGATCGGCCTCCACACCGGCCAGTGCGTCGAGCACCCGCAGGACCATGGCGCGGCCGGCAACCGGGTGAAGCGGCTTGGGCAGGTCGCCGCCCATGCGTGTGCCAGCGCCGGCCGCCAGCACGACCGCGGCACAGTCGGCGGTCATCGAGCGTGCAGGGCCGGTGGCGGCTCGGCGCACCCAGGCATGCGTTCGGGGAGGAGGGTTCGAACCTCCATTGTCGGGACCAAAACCCGATGTCCTGCCAATTGAACGATCCCCGATCGCGCGCGGTGCCCAGATGGCCTGCTGTGCGGTCGAGGGTAGCGACCGACCTCAGCGCGAGCGTGTCGCGTGCTCGTGGCGCCGCTTGGTCGTGGCACTGGGCCCGCCACTCGCTAGCGTGCGGTGCTTCATGGGATCGCTGGTGAAGAAGCGCCGCAAGCGGATGCGCAAGAAGAAGCACCGCAAGATGCTGCGCCGCACCCGCTACCAGCGTCGCAACCGCTGACGCCTGCGCTGGTCTGGTTCCGCCGGCGCCAATCCCGCTGCGCTGTGCCAGTTCTGCATCAGGCGGGTCCTGCATCGGGCGAGTCCTACATCGGGCGGAGGGCCTGCGCCGCCACGACGCGGACGCCGTCGGGCGCGCGCACCCGCTCGCTGCCTCCGAACGGCGCTGCGCCGGACGGTGCGGTGACGAACCAAGTGCTGCCGCTGCCTGCTAGCTGCGCCGGCTGCCCCGTTGCGCGAGCCAGCTCGTCCCGCCACTGAGCAAGCTCCGGGTAGAGCGAAGTCGCCGCTGACTCGAGGTCGTTGTTGGCGCCTGCGGGTCCGCCGAGCGCGTCCCAGCGGCTGTAGACCGCCGCAGTGTCGCAGGCAATCGGCGGCATCCACAGCACGAAACGCTGCGCCCGGAACGGGAGCGGGTCGACGACCTCGCCGATGCCGCTGACGCGGGCGCGCCCGCCGACGAGGCAGAACGCCACGTCCGCGCCGAGTGTCGCTGCCATCTGCGGCGTGACAAGCGTGCGCGGCTCTCGTTGGCCCCGCCGTCGGCGCGTCGTGCCAGCTGCCGCAGTGCTGGCCATCTCGCCCGCAGTGAGCCGATTCGCCCAGCGCAGCACCGCAGCGGCATCGGCCGACCCGCCGCCGAGACCGGCACCCGGAGGGATGCGCTTGCGCACCACCACATGGGCGGTCCGGCCGGCCAGCTCGAGCGCGCGCATCACCAGATTCGAGTGATCGCTGGGGATGTCCCATGAGGCGGCACCGGTGTCGGCACCGTCGACAGCCGTCGCTTCGGGAATCACTTCGACGGACGCGACCGCGCTGGGATGCACGACGAGTTCGTCGCACAGGTCGAGCGTCACCATCTCGGCGTCGACGAAGTGGTAGCCGTCTGATCGAACGCCGGTGATCCGCAGCGTCAGCGTGAGCTTCGCCGGCGCCAGCAGGCGCACTGCGCCCGCTGGTGCCGCTGCACTTGATGCCGGCCGACTCGATGCGCCCGCTGACACGCCCTCGCAGCGCGTCATGTCCGGTGCTGCGACCCAGACGCCGACACCGCTGCACCCAGCGAGACACTGGCCAGACGCACCCAGTCCGCGAGGCCGAGACGCTCGGGGCGTTCGGTCGGATCCACTCCCGCACTCACCAGCGCGGCGTCGGCGTTGTCGAACACGGTGCGCAAGGTGCGGCGCAGCATCTGGCGACGACGCGCGAACGCCACAGTCACCAGCCGGCCGACCTCGGCACGCAGCGCGCAGTCCATCGCCGGTGTGCGCCGCGTGATCCGCACCAGCGCTGATTCCACCTCGGGTCGAGGGAAGAAGACTGTGGACGGCACCGCTCCGGCCAGCTCGGCGTCGGCGTGTGCGGCCACCCGCACCGAGACGGCGCCGAATGCGCCGCTGCCGGGCGCTGCCGCCAGTCGCTCGGCCGCCTCCCGCTGGCACATCACCAGCAGGGCCGCAACTGCCGGCACCTCGTCGAGCACGGCGAGCACCAGCGACGTGGCGATGTTGTAGGGCAGATTGGCGACGAGGTGCCAGCCCGTGCCCGGCAGCAGGGCGTTCCAGTCCAGATGCCGAGCGTCGGCATGGACGATGCGCACGCGACCGTTCGTGTCGTTGCCCCGCTCGCTGCGCGTCCCACTCTCAGGCGGCGCGCAAGCGTCCACCGTCTCGCGCAGCAGCGGCACCAGGCGGCCGTCGGTCTCCACAGCGACGACCTGCGCGCCGCTGCAGGCCAGCGCGATGGTCAACGAACCCAGGCCGGCGCCGATCTCCACCACTCGGTCGCCCGGACCGATGCCCGAGAGTCGCGCGATGCGACGCACGGTGTTGGGATCCACCACGAAGTGCTGGCCCAAGCTGCGACGCGGCGCTGTGCCTGCTCGATCCAACAGCTCCTTGACCGCAGGCAGGGTCAGCAGCCCGCCGGTCATGGCCCGCCAGGCTCACCCAGCCCGAAGACCCGCACAGCGTTGGCCGTGGTCTCGGCAGCGACTTGGGCTGCGGGGACTCCACGCGCCGCCGCTACTGCCTCGCCCACGTAACGCACCCAGCTCGGCCGGTTCTGCTTGCCCCGCATCGGCACCGGCGCCAAGTACGGCGCATCGGTTTCGACGAGGTAGCTGTCGGCGGGAACGAACGCTGCGGCTTCACGGACCTCGGCCGCGTTGCGGAACGACACGATGCCGCTGAACGACAGCAAGGCACCCCGTTCGAGTGCGGCGCGCGCCTCGCCGGTTCCGCCGGTGAAGCAGTGAAACACCGTGCGCTCGGGCACACCCTCGGCGTCGAGCACGTCGAACGTGTCCTCCCAAGCGTCCCGACTGTGGATCACCAACGCCAGCTCGTGACGGTGGGCCATCGCGATCTGGGCAGCGAACGCCTCGCGCTGGCTCGTCCGGTCAGCGTGCTCGTAGAAGTAGTCCAGCCCGCACTCGCCGATCGCCGCAGGCCGCTGGTCGGCCGCGATCAGCTGCTCCAGCGCTGGAAGCGCCTCCGGCCCGTCAGCTGCCTCATGGGGGTGCAGCCCGACAGTGGCGACCACGCCGTGCAGCGTTCGAGCCCGTTCCAGCGCAGCCATGCTGCGTTCGAGGTCGGTGCCGATGTCCACCATCCACGCCACGCCGTCTCGGCTTGCCTCGGCCACAAGCTCATCGCCGCGGTCCCACAGATGACAGTGGCTGTCTACCCAGACCTCCGGCGCACTCACGGCAGCAAGCTCATCGTACGCGGGGGTACAGCGGCTCGCCGGTCGTCACCGGCAGACCGCCCGGATAGCCCCCCCAAGCCGCCGCAGCGGGCAGGCGCTGATCGGCCGGCGAGCCCTCCAGGCCGATGCGCCGCCATACCTCCTCGCAGCCCCGAGGCGTCGCCACTGATGCCAGCACCGCCACGATGCGCAGCGCCTCCAGCGCGTCGCCCAGCACTGCATCCACCTGCGGACCCGGCTCGGCCTTCCACGGCTCGGCGGCTTCGAGCATGGCATTGGTCTCGCGGATGATGCGCCACGTGGCGTCGAGCGCCTCCGACGGCGCCAGCCGCTCCCAGGCGTCGGCGGTCTCGGCGAAGCACGCGGCCACCGCTTCGGCCAGTGGGCTGTCAGAGCACGGTGCCGGCCCGATGCCGTCGCACTTGCGGCCCACCACGGTAGCCACCCTGCTCATCAGGTTGCCCAGGTTGTTCGCCAAGTCGGCGTTGTAGCGGGCGACCATGCCCTCATAGGAGAAGTCCCCGTCCGGGCCGAAGGGCTGGTCGTGCAGGAAATGGTGCCGCACCCCGTCGCTGCCGAACTCGTCCACGAGGTCGCCCGGAGCGATCTGGTTGAGCGACGACTTCGCCATCTTCTCCCCGCCGACGAGCAGGAAGCCGTGTACGTGTACTCGGCGGGGCGGCAACACGCCGCCGCTCATCAGCATCGCCGGCCAGTACACGCAGTGGAACCGCAGGATGTCCTTGCCGATCAGATGCACGCCCGGCCAGCGGTGGGCGAAGCGCGCGTCGTCGCTGGCGTACCCGGCGGCGGTGATGTAGTTGGTGAGCGCATCGAACCAGACGTAGGTGACGTGGCGCGGATCCCAGGGGATCGGGATGCCCCAGTCCAGCGACGTCCGGCTGATGGAGAAGTCCTGCAGACCGCTGCGGATGAACCCCAGCGCCTCATTGCGCTTGGTGGCGGGGACGACGAAGTCGGGGTGGGCTTCGTACCAGTCCAGCAGCGGCTGCTCGTAGCGGCTGAGCGAGAAGAAGTAGTTCTCCTCGGTGACGTGCTCCACGGGCCGCCGGTGGATGCGGCAGTTGCCTTCGTCGAGGTCGTCTTCGGTGAAGTACGCCTCGCAGCTCACGCAGTACAGGCCCTTGTAGGTCTGCAGGGTGATGTCGCCGTTGTCGTAGCAGGCCTGCAGCAGCTCGCTGACCGCATGGTGATGGCGCGCTTCGCTGGTGCGGATGAAGTCGTCATGGGAGATGTCGAGCTGCCGCCAAGCCTGCTCGAAGCGCACCACGGTCCGGTCGGCCCACTCGATGGGAGCGCAGCCGTGCTCCTCGGCGGCGCGCTGCACTTTCAGGCCGTGCTCGTCGGTGCCGGTCAGGAACATCACGTCGTCGCCGCACAGACGCTTCCAACGAGCGATCGCGTCTGCGGTGATCGTGGTGTAGGCGTGCCCGATGTGCGGCGCGTCGTTGACGTAGTAGATCGGCGTCGTGACGTAGAAGGAGGCCACACCCGCAGGCTATTGAGCGCCGGCGAAAGCCTCAGTGCAGCGTTCGGCTGCGGAGATGCGCTCAACTGCGGGTGCGGGAGGGCTTGAGTTTGGTGGCTTGCGGGTAGACGCGGTTGCGGCTGACGTCTAGGCGCTGGGCAACTGCAGCCGCAGCGTCGCGAGCGCTCGCGCCTGCGGCGAACTCTGCGTGCAGCTCGGCGTCGATCTGCGCGTCGGTCGGCGGGGCGGGCGGTGCCGGGCCCACGACCAGCACGATCTCGCCCCGCGTCGGCACTGCGTACCGTTCGGCCAGACTGCCGAGCGTGCCGCGTACGACTTCCTCGTGCAGCTTGGTGAGTTCGCGCACCACCACAGCCGGCCGGCCGTCACCGCAGGCATCGCACAACTCGGCCAAGGTCGCGCCGAGCCGATGCGGCGACTCCAGCAGCACCGTGGTGTGCGACGCAGCGGCAATGGCCGCCACTCGTGCGGTTCGAGCCTCGCCGCTGCGTGGCATGAAGCCCTCCATGAGCCAGCGATCGGTCGGAAGACCCGACACGGCCAGCGCCGCGACAGGTGCCGACGGACCAGGCACCACGCTGACACCGATGCCTGCTGCTGCTGCGGCAGCGACGAGTCGCCGCCCCGGATCAGACACGGCGGGCATGCCCGCGTCGGTGACGTAGGCAGCGGACTCCCCGGCCTGCAGACGATCCACGACAGCTTGGCAGGCGGCGGCCTCGTTGTGCCCATGCACAGCCAGCAGCTGCCCGGCGTCGATGCCTAGGCGTTGCAGCAGCAGGCCAGTGCGCCGGGTGTCCTCGCAGGCCACAAACGAGACCTCGGCCAGCACTCGCAGAGCACGGGGAGCGATGTCGGCCAGATTGCCGATAGGGGTAGCGATCAGCCACAGCCCCGGCTTGCGCGGTGCCGCTCCAGAGTCGGTCACGGCCACCGGCGGTCACAGAGTGCGGCGAGGGCCGCAGTCATGGACCATTCATGCGTCGAGCCGAACGTCCAGCACGTTGCCCACTGCCACTCCCCATCGCTCGAACGCGCCCGACCGCGCCTCGATGACCGAGCGGGCACTCCAGCGGGGCAGCCCGACTCGTCCGCGCGGCATCGTGACGATGTCGATGACGCAGCGGTGCGCATCCAGGTACGCCACATCGATCTCGAAGCGCATGCCGACGGTATGCACCCATCGGCACTGCTCGATCAGCAGCGCGCCCTCCACATCGCTGCGGCCCAGCAGGCCGCGACGACGTTCGGGTCGGGCACGAGCAATCTCCAGACTGGCTACCACTCGGTCGCCGCGTGCCAGCCAAGCCATGGCTACACGTTGAAGCGGAATTCCACGACGTCGCCGTCGCGCATCGGATAGTCCTTGCCCTCGACGCGCAGGCGCCCGGCCTCACGCGCTGCCGGCCACGAACCCAGCTCCACCAGCGCAGCCCAGTCGATGACCTCGGCCCTGATGAAGCCGCGCTCGAAATCGGTGTGGACGCGGCCCGCGCACTGTGGTGCCCGCCAGCCTGCACGGAAGGTCCAGGCACGCGACTCCTTCTCCCCAGTGGTGAGAAAGGTGCGCAGGCCCAGCAAGCCGTGCGCAGCGGTGACGAAGCGCTCCAGAGCGCCGGCGCCCAAGCCGAGCCCCTCCAAGAGCTCGGCGCGCTCCGCCGCGTCCAGCTGCGCTGCTTCGGCTTCTAGCTGAACGCACACCGGCAGCACCGTCGCACCGGGCAGCTCGGCGGCGATGGGAGCAGCCAGCTCCTCAGCCGCCTCCATCTGATCCTCGCCCAGATTCAGCACCGCCATGACCGGCTTGTCGGTCAGCAAGAAGTGGCCCCGCAGCGCAGTGCGGTGCGGATGTACCTCGGCGCCCTCGGGCGTGACGGCCCGCGGCCAAGCCCGAAACAGCGGCGTGCCGGCTTCGAGATGCGCCAACGCCTCCTCCAGCGCGGCTGTTTCGGCAGCCAGTTCCGCGTTGGACGGCTGGCTGCGCGACGCCTTGCGCCGGCGGGCGATGCGGGACTCCACCGAATCCAGGTCCGCCAACGTCAGCTCGGTCTCGACGATGCGCAGATGCTCGAGCGGGTCAGCGGGACCGGGCACGTCCGGATCCGCGAAGGCACGCAGGACGAACACGATCGCATCCACCTCACGAATCCCCGCCAGGAACCGGTTGCCGAGGCCCTCCCCTTTGCTGGCACCCTCGACCAGCCCGCCGATGTCGATGAACTCGGTGATCGTCGGCACCACCTTGCGGCTCTCGCTCATCGCTGCGAGCGCATCGAGCCGAGCGTCGGGCACCCGCGCCACGCCGACATTGGGATCCGTGGTCGCGAATGCGTAGGGAGCAGCCAGCGCTCCGCCGCCCGCGAGCGCGTTGAACAGCGACGACTTCCCCGCATTGGGCAACCCCACGAACCCAAAGCGCTCCATCGCGGGGCGAGGCTAATGAGCGGCGCCGCTGTGCCCCTGCTCACTGGGCCCGCTTGGGCGCTGCGGCGCTGCGCGTGCAAGACTGCCGGGGCACGACCGTCCAGGAGGAAGCTATGGGACCGCTGCAAGGAATCAAGGTGATCGAGCTGGCCGGCATCGGCCCAGGGCCCTTTTGCGCCATGCTGCTCGCCGACCTCGGCGCGGACGTTATCCGCATCGACCGGATCACGCCCGAAGACCTCGGCATCGACCGTGGCCGCCGGTTCAACGTGCTCAACCGTGGACGGCGCTCGGTGGCAGTGGACTTGAAGTCGCCGGACGGCGTCGAAGCCGTCCTGAAGCTGGTGGAACAGGCCGACGCGCTGATCGAAGGGTTCCGCCCGGGCGTGACCGAGCGGCTGGGCCTGGGACCCGAGGAGTGCTTCGCCCGCAACCCCCGGCTGGTCTACGGGCGCATGACCGGCTGGGGCCAGCACGGCCCCTTGGCCTACGCAGCCGGCCACGACATCAACTACATCGCGCTCACCGGTGCGCTGCATGCCATCGGGCCTGCGCAGGCCCCGAGCCCTCCCCTCAACCTGGTGGGCGACTTCGGCGGCGGCGGCGCGTACCTGGCCTTTGGCCTGTGCGCCGCGCTGCTCGAAGCGCGCGGCTCTGGGCAGGGGCAAGTGGTGGATGCCGCCATGACTGAGGGCGCCGCGTCGCTGATGGCTGCCATCTACGGCATCCACGGCTCGGGCGGCTGGGCAGACGAACGGGAGTCCAACTTCCTCGACGGCGGCGCCTACTACTACGGCGTGTACGAGACCGCCGACGGCAAGTTCGTCTCGGTCGGCGCCATCGAAGGCAAGTTCCATGAGGAGCTGCTGGAGCTCACCGGCTTGACCGACGCCCCCACCGTCGAGCGCAACGACCGAAGTGCCTGGTCTGACAAGCGGTCTCGCCTCGCTGAAGTCATCAAGACCAAGACCCGCGACGAGTGGGACGACATCATGGCCGGCTCCGATGTCTGCTATGCGCCGGTGCTGGACCTGTCCGAGGCGCCGCACCACCCGCACAACACCGCCCGCGAGAGCTTCGTGGAGGTGGACGGCGTGATGCAGCCGGCGCCGGCGCCTCGCTTCAGCCGCACGCCGGGCGCTGTCGCGCGACCGCCTGCATCACCGGGCGAGCACACCGATCAAGTGCTGGCCGACTGGGGTTTCGACACCGAAGACATCGACAAGCTCCGTGCGGTGGGCGCCGTGGGCTGAGTCGGCCCCCGAGTGCGGGCGTCAAGCGCTGCCCGGTCGCCGCTGCCGGGGCCTGTGCCGCAGCGGTCGGGGTCGCGCCACCATGTGGGTAGGGCGATGGGGCGGCACGGCGATAGCGTTGGGTGCCTATGTCGAAGCGGACCAACAAGCGCAAGCTCCGTGCGCGCCGCAGCAAGGCCAACCACGGCAAGCGCCCCAACTGCGGCCGCGGCTGACGCGCTGAGTTCCCTTGAGCTGGCCGTTGGGGGGCGGCCGTTCGGAGCGTGCCGCTCGGGGCAAGCTCAGCCGCTTCGGCGGTAGATCTCGGCCAGGATCGGCTCGGTCAGCAGGCGTCCTCCGTACAGCGTGTAGTGAACACCGTCGGATGTGCGGATCGCACGGTCGCCGTGTTCAGGCCCGAGGTGTTGTGCGTAGTTCCCGTCGACGGCCATCGTCGCGAACGTGTCCCAGAAGACCGTCCCGGCAATGTCGGCTGTCGCGGCGACAGCGAGAGGATTGACGATGCCCGGCAGGTCGGCGAGATAGTCAGTTCCGAGCGGCGGCAGGCCGACCCACACCACCAGCCGACCGGGTCTCGCTGCAGCAGCGACGATCTCTCGCACACGCCGTTGGTACCGATGCGACCATGCCTCGCTGCCCACCGGGTCGGGATGCTCTCGGAACCGCTGCTTGTCGTTCGCCCCCATCGCCAACACGATCACGTCGTACGGTCCTTCGGCCACCTCGTCGGCCATGTGACCGATCCAGTCGAAGTACCACTCCGTCACGACACCGCTGGAGACGACGATCTCCTCGGTGAATCGGAATCGCTCGTCGTCTCCGACGAGCTGCCGGAAGCCGTACACCGGACCGCCCGACATCGAATCGCCTCCGGCCCAGATCCTCAGCGGTCGCTGCGCTGTCGGCTCTGGCAGCAGTGATCGCCGGTCGGCTCGGGAGAACCAGTAGTAGACGGCATCGGTGCCCAGCTGAGAGGCGGCCAACGGGTCCGGCCAGCGCAGCACCGAATCTGCCCACGGGTCGTGCGCGGTGCTGTCCTGGCCGGCGGTCTCGGAGGCATCGCTGGGCTCGGCGTCGGTCTGCGCGCCGACAGTGCCACCAATGAGCATCGGTGCCAGTGCGCAGGCGAGTGCTGTCGAAATCAACCGGAGCGCACGGCGCAGGCCACGCACGACGCTCCGGATCACGAGGACGCGCCCGACTCCAGATCGACGAGGCGGCCGAGCTCGTCCAGCAGCACCTCCGACAGCCAATGCCCGCCGACCGTGCTGAGATGGACGCCGTCGGAGAGCCGCACGTCCGCGAGCTGCCCGTCCGCGTCGGCCACGTAGCGGCTGAACCCGCCGTCCGGCCCTCGAAACAGATCACGCGTGTCCACGTACAGCACACGGTCGCGCTTGGCGGCTTCGGATGCGAAGACCTCGTTGACCCGCTGCATGCGCGAGTCGTACTCGGCGTCTTCCATGATCGGCTGGCCCACCCAGATCAAGATGCGCTCCGGGTCGGTGGTCACCAAGTCCATCACGTGGCCCACCCGCGCCGAATACTCCTGCACCCACGCGTCGGAGAATCGGCGGGCGATCTGACCGTCCACCACGACGGCCTGGGCGTCGTTGCCGCCGAACATCAGCACCACCGCATCAGGATCTTCGACCGCCATGGCCTCAGTGATGCGGGTCGGCCAGTCGTAGAAGTCCGGCCGGCTCAGGCCGCTGGAGAGCTGATGCTCCGATGCGGCCTCGATGACGCCGGTGTCGTCGGCGAGACCCACCAGGACATGGCCGAAGAACTGCACCATGGAGTCCCCCATGATGAGCAGCGTGAGCGGATCGGCGGGCGTGGGGAACCACGGCACCGTCGTGGTGGGCGGTGCCGGTTCGTCAACAGCGTCGGAACTGACCGGCGCGTCCCCGCCCGAGCCCATCGTTGCGGACGGCTCGCTCCGTCCAGTCGATCCGGTCGCATCCGTTCCGGCACCCGGCGGGGCATCCGCAGACCCATCGGCGCCCGTTCCAGCGGCCCCGTCAGCGGCCGAGTCCGCTTCGGGCACGACTGTCCTGCCGGGACCTGCCGTGCCGTCCGCTCCCTGAGCACTGCGAGACGCGTCAATCACCGCAGTGCCGCCGGACGGGTCACCCGGGTCGGGCTTGTCGCGGCCCAGCGCTTCGTCGCCCCACAGCCGCGGCAAGTGGACGCCGACCGCGCTGGCGGCGCCCTCGACCGGCGACCAGACCGCCACCGAGACATCGCGTTCCCAGCCGAACGGCTTCTGCTGGGCCTCGCGCAGCAGCTGCTGCGAATTGAGCACGATCGCCACAGCCAGCCCGAGCAGTCCTGCCAGCAAGGCCTTGCCAGCAGGCATGCCGTTGCGGCGGTCGGCCGCGGCCAAAGCCGGCGGGGCGCTGCCCTCTGGGGCCGAAGGACCTGACACGACGCGCGACGCCGACATCGATCAGAACTGGAAGTAGATGAACGGGGCGACGCCAGTCGGCCCGAGCAGGTCGATCGCCACCAAGCAGACACCCACGACGGCGCCCTGCGCCGCCCAGCCGAGGCCGGCGAAGGCTTCCCGCAACTGGTCGAACCAGTCATCGGGCGCGAACTGGAAGGCCAGCGCGCCGAACGTCACCGCGATCACCAACGGCGATGCCACACCGGCGTAGCCGTCGAAGCTCACCATCGCGCCCAACATCTCAACCGCAGCAGACAGCGATGCAGAACGGAAGAACACCCACGCCAGGCACACCACGTGGAAGGTGACGAGCCAGCGCACCATGTCGCCGAGGTGCGCCGGCAACACCCGGCCGGCGCCGCTGCGCCGACGCTGCTCGCGCACGAGCCGCTCCACCGCCAGCACCACGCCGTGGATTCCGCCCCAGATCACGAAGTTCCAGGTGCTGCCGTGCCACAGCCCGCCAAGCAGCATCACGATCATCAGGTTGCGATAGGTCGCGACTCGGCCCGATCTGTTGCCCCCCAGCGGCACGTACAGGTAGTCGCGCAGCCAGCGTGACAGGGTCATGTGCCAACGCCGCCAGAAATCCTGCAGCGTGAGCGCCCGATAGGGATTGTTGAAGTTCTGCGGGAAGCGGAATCCGAGCAGCAGCGCGACGCCGATGGCGATGTCGGTGTAGCCGGAGAAGTCCGCATAGATCTGGACGGCATAGGCGTACACCCCCAGCACCACCTCAGGGCCGCTGTGAGCGCTGGGGTCGGCGAACACGCCGTCCACGATCTCGCCCGCCAAGAAGCTGGAGACCACGACCTTCTTGAACAGCCCGCTCAGGATCAGCCCGAACGCCTCCGCCGCGGGCACGTAGCGGGGGTCTGGCTGCGCTGCGAGCTGTGGCGCCATCTCCGACGCCCGCACGATCGGACCCGCCACGAGCTGCGGGAAGAACGACAGGTACACAGCGAAGTCCAGCGGCGCCATTTCGCGGACGTTGCCCCGGCCGATGTCGATGATGTAGCTCATCGCCTGGAACGTGTAGAAGGAGATGCCGACGGGGAGCGTGTACTCCAGCACCGGCAAGGCGTTCGAGATGCCGAAGCGCTCAAGCAGGTTGGACATCTCGACGGCGAAGAAGTCCCAGTACTTGAACACGCCCAGAATGCACAGATTGGCCGTCACGCCGACACTCACCCAGCGGCGCGCTGCAACCCAACGCCCAGCCGGTGCCGTCTCCGACACCCGCAGCGCGGCTGCGGCGAAGTGGCCGACGATCCAGTTGACGGCGACGGTGGTGAGCAGCAGGAAGACGAAACGCCAGCTCCACCAGCCGTAGAACACGATGCTGGCGGCCAGCATCAGCGGCTTCCACAGCGCCGGATGCGGCCGCGTGAGCCAGTTCACCACGAAGACGACGACGAAGAACGCTCCGAAGACGAACGTCGGGAACAACATGGCGCGCCGAACATACTTGCGCGCTACGCATTTCGACGGACACCGATGCACTCTTCCCGCGGCCGTGAGCACAGGCAGCCCGACATGACCACATCGCACGCAACCATCGATGCTTGGCTGGCCGCCGACCCCGACCCGCAGACGCGAACCCAGATCGAGGCCAACCGTCGCAGCGCCGATTGGGTGGACGCGCATTTCGGCAGCGTCATGCGATTCGGCACGGCCGGCATGCGGGCGGCCAGCGGGCCAGGACCGGCGCGCATGAATCGCGTGATGGCCCGAGTGGCCGCCCGCGCTGTCGGCGCAGAGCTGATTGCCGGCCGACTGGGCGACCGTGGTGCCGTCGTCGGGTTCGACGCACGGCCCGGTGCTGTCGAGATGGCGTTCGACGCCGCTTGCCTGCTGGCCGCGATGGGCATCCCCACAGCGGTCATCGACGGGCCTGCTCCCACACCGCTGCTGGCCCGTCAGCTGGTGGCCCGCCAAGCTGGCGCAGGCCTCATGTTCACCGCCAGCCACAACCCCCGAGGCGACACCGGCCTCAAGGTGTACTGGGCCGACGGCACCCAGATCCGCCCGCCGCTGGATCGGCGCATCGAGGAACGCATGGACCTCGCCGCGCTCCCCAGCCACGGCAGCCTCGCAGCCCGACACGAGCTGGAACTGCTCGAGCTGCGGTCGGTGATCGCGGAGTATGTCGCAGCGGTGGTGCGCCGCCCCGAATTCGATGCCGACGGCCGGCTGGCCGATCCGGTCGGCGCGCCTGCGGTCGTCTACTCCGCCCTGTGCGGCGTCGGTTCGCAGACGCTGGGCCATGCGTTCGCCGCTGCCGGTCTGCCGCCTCCTGCGTATGTCGAACACCAGCGCCATCCCGACGGCTCGTTTCCGGGCCTGCCGTTCCCGAATCCCGAGGAGCCGGGCACGCTCGACGACGCCATTGCGCTGGCATCGCAATCCGGAACCGATGTGATCTTGGCCAACGATCCCGACGCGGACCGTCTGGCAGCAGCAGTTCGGGATCGCGACGGAGCGTGGCGCCAGCTCAGCGGCGACGAGCTGGGCACGCTGCTGTGCGACTGGATGATTTCGCTGACGGCCGATCGGCGCCCCGAGCGGCCGCTGATCTCCGCCTCGTCGGTGGTCTCGGGCCGGATGGTGCAGGCCCTGTGTGCCGCCCGCGGCGTCGCCCACCACCGGACGCTCACCGGCTTCAAGTGGATCATGGAACCTCTGCTGACGCACCCGGAGGCGCAATGGGTGTTCGGCTACGAGGAAGCGCTCGGCTATTCGGTCACCGATGCCGTGCGAGACAAGGACGGCATCGCCGCAGCTGTGGAGTTCACGCGCATGATCGGCGCGTTGGCATCCCGCGGCGTTTCACCGCTCGAACGGCTCGACGAACTGGCGGCCGAGGTCGGCGTCTGGGTCACCTCAGCCGCCTCCGTGCGCGCCGACGCTCAAGCGATGCACGCGGCGCTGTCGCGGCTGCGGTCGCGCCCGCCCGCCGTCCTGGCGGGCCGGCCCGTTGTGACGTGGGTGGACTGGCTTCACGCCGACGCTGCGGCCCGGACGGATCTGATCGAATACGAACTCGCTGCCGGCACCGAGAGCGAGCCTTCCGAGACGCGTGGCGCGTCGGTGCGAGTCTGCGTCCGGCCGAGCGGCACCGAGCCGAAGGCGAAGATCTACCTTGAGGCCTCCATGCCCTCACCCAGCGACATTCGCACCCAACGCGGTCACCTTCGGGGCCTACTCGATGCGGTCTCGGCCGATCTTCTTGCGCTGCTCGACTTGAGCAAGACAGACGAGGCGTCGGCCGATCTCGCACACGGGTTGTAGCTGGCTTGTCGTGTCCGGGCACCCCAATGTGGTGCCACACAGCGGCTGTGTCTGCCGATGGCCGCGCCGCGGCGGTCAGCCTGTCCGAGCAGAACAATCTGATCAAAGCCGTAAACGGTGGCCGTGGCGCTTGGGCGGCGGTCAGTTGTGGCCGCTCTTCCATCCCGCGACGACCGCGAACGGCACGTCGATGAGGTCCTGCAGCTCCTCTGCGATCCTGGCCAACAGCTCGTCTTCTGCGGGCCGTCCGTCGCTGAACGGATCGCGGCCCAGCAGCGCCCACGCATCGTCACGGGCAACCCAGCGCTCGTCCACCTCGACCGCAAGCAGATTCAAACGGTGATCGACCCGCACCCCCGCCACGGCATCCGACAACGCAAACCGATGCTCGTCACCCTCGACAGCATCACGCGGCAAGAACACCCCAAAGCCGTCCGCGAACCGAGCCCGCGCCGCTGCCAGCGCCGCGTAACTCGCCGACGCACCGAACCGAATCTCCACATCGTCATGCCCGGCAGCAACCGCCTCAGCGCCGGCACTCGGCGGACCATCACCCGTCAACCACAACCACGCAACAAACGAATCACCCTGTATTGCCTCCGTGTCTCTGCCCCACCACTGCCCCGGAACGGCGTGGTCAATACCCCATCCGGCAGTCCGGTGCAGTTCAGCTGCATGCAGTTCCGCCAGCAACGCCTCCATCTCCGGCAGACGTGCCAGCCGCCGCCGTGCTTCGGGCCGGGACACTTCATGAGTCCGCGCGTAGTACGCAACACTGCAAGAGACATAATGACGTTCAGTGCATAGTTCAGGCGCGCTCACATACAGTATGGTGTGATTACCGCAAGCCGCGCTGCGGGGGTTGTACCCGGGTGTATCCGCATCGCCGACGATGATTTCGTCGCCTGACGCAAATGCTCTGCCGGTACCGCTTCGATCTTGGAGCCAGAACTCGTTCTCGGTCGAATCGTACTGCACCATGCCGCGCGGCAGTGACAGCACCCACCGCCGGTAAACGTTGGGATAGTAGGGACTGTTGCGTCCGCGATCCAAGTACACGCATCTTCCCACAATTTGCAGAGTGCCAAACGTTTCGCCTCGGTAGATTTCGCCGAACTCATCTTGAGTGTCCCAGTCTACATTGTACATCTCATGGAATTCCGCAAGCGGAAATTGCCGACTCTCGGGGAATACAATTTGTCGGGACCGTTCAGGCGGGGAGACGGTAGAGGCCAGAGAAGTACTTGACGCAGAGACTGCTGGAATCAGGGTGCCGCTTGCGATGTCCGTCGCATCCGGGCTCTCGGCTGGCGCGGAGGCGGCGTCATCGATGGCAGCCTGATCGTCGGAACACGCAACTGTTGCCAGCAGTAGTACCGACGCAGCGACATATGCAAGTGCAACAAGCCGTGTCCTATGCCTACCTTTGGATGCCAGCCGCCTTCTTGAAGTCAACGCAACAGCCTCTCGACCAGCTGTCGGTTTGCGGCTATCTAGTCAACACCGAAACATTGAGCTGATATTCGACTTGTCTGATCGGGCTGAAGAAGACCCAAGTACTGAGGACGCTGCACCCGTTCTTCGCACGATTACCCATATAGATACCGTAGGCTGCGCTGTAACTGTATACTGGTCCGCCGCTATCGCCTTTGCATCCTTTCATAAGGCGTCCAGAGGCGCGCACGAATACGGGCTGACACGCTCGATTATTGCCATCGCACCCGCCTTCTGGAATGTGTGGACGGAACTTGACATTGTCGATCTGTCCGCAGCTGATACCTGACATATTGCCGGAATGACATACGTAATCGTCAATCATCCCAAGACGCAGTGGTCCGATACTGCGAACGCTACAGGTATCTTGTGTAGCAAAATTGTTTGTGCATACGAATCTATTGGTGGCCGTATGGCCCCCACTACGAGGAAGAGAATAGAATGCGGCGTCCATTCCGGCATTTCGCTGATACACTCGACGTGTCAGCGTGACACCTTGGCTGGTCATCGTAGTACCGAGACAATGCCCGGCGGTGATGATGCCGTAAGTCCTGCTGCGGCCATGGTATGCGCCAAAACCGGAAGTGCAACTTCTAGTACGTCTCTCGCCGTCGATAGTCACAGGATGGCTGGTCAACCGTCCACCTTCGAGCGCCGCTTGCGGTGCAGGCAGCTCAGCCAATGTGACCTTGTACGGTACGGAGATGTGGGGTGCTAGGAGTCTGTCGATTGCGGACAATGCCACTTGGTTCTGGTCGTTCTCGCCGGTGTTGCCGGTCGGCCCGACCGGCCCGGACGCTTCCAGGCCGCCGGGAACATCTTGAGGCCGCACCCTCGAGCGGTCGATGCCGATCTCGAGTGCGTTGGCCCGCAAGTCCACCCCCGTATGAGCAACCAGATCGGGCAGACTCACCGACGAGCCCCCCGCAGCGCCGGTGCCGGCGACCGCGCCCACGCTCTCGCCGAAGCCGAACCTGTCCTGCGCAGCAGCGAGCGCCGCGAACGTCACCGCGGCACCGAAACGGATCTCCACATCGTCGTGCTCAGCGGCCGCGGCGACCGCAGCCGCGCCAGCCGGCTCGCCGCCGGTGAGCCACACCCACGCACCAAACGGCCCCCGATGATCGATGCCCCACCCCGCAAGACGAGCGCTCTCAGCGGCTCGCAGCCCTTCGGTGACCCGCTGCAGCTCAGGTATGCGCTCAAGACGCCGCTGCGCTTCGGCATGGGTGACCGAATAATCCGACGCGTACGCAGCCACCACCGGATGGACCGCCGCGTCCGCGGCGGTGCCGCCGGCTTGCGCGCTGGCAGGCACAACCGCGCCGAGCGACACGACAAGCGCAAGCACCGCGGCCCCGAGCCTTGGGCCGGCCCGAGGCTTCCCCCGCACCTCGCCAGCACGGCCACCAGTGCGCCGCTGCCGATGACATCCCATGACCCATCTCCCTCCGAGCCGACACCAGACTCAGGCGAGACGACCCGCCACGAGCCTTCGCTGCCACCATCACTACCACACCATCCGCCACCAGAAACGTCACCCCAGAAAGGAACACCGACCGGCGCGAGCGGACAAGCACAGGCACTTGACCGCGCAGCCGGAGGCGAACCGGCCGTCAGCGGTAGGAGACGGGGATGCCGTCGGTGGTGTAGGTGACTTGGGGGTCCCACAGCAGCCAGTCGGTGATGCCGAGGTCGGCGGCAGCGTCGATCTGGGCGCGCACCTCGGCGGGGCCGTAGGACACTCGCATCGTGAAGTCCTGCAGCCACGGCACCACCGCGGTGTTGGTGCCGGCGAGCACACGCTGGAACTCGGCCAGCGAGGCCTTGGTGATGTCGTAGGGCTGGGCCTCCGGGTGGACTACGCCGTACTCGCCGCGTCCCCAGTGCGACGGATACACCATCGGCGCCACGTAGTCCACGTGATCGGACATGGCACCGATGTCCTGGGCCACCCACTCGCCGCGGTCTGCCGCGATGCCGAATACCGAGACGCCGTGGAACACCTGCGCCTCGCGCAGCAGAGAACCGGCTTCGGCAAGAAAGCTCACGATGACCGGCGACGGGTCGCCCCCGTCCCAGCCGGGAATCCGCAAGTCGCCGAGGTTGCCTTCGGGGCGACGCATGTAGTCCCACAAGATGTCGTCGATGCCGGCGGCGGCCGCCTCCGCCGCGAGGTCGAGGTTGTACTGCCGCACGACGGGATGGTTGAAGTTGGCGAAGCCGCCGTACTTGGACAGCGGCCGTCCGTTCGGGTCCTGGAGCACCCAGTCCATCTCGCCGTTCGCGGCGGCGTAGCGGGCCAGCGTCGGGTCGCGGAACGCGACGATCCGCCCGATGACCCGCACGCCCAGCTCGTGCAGCTCGTCGATGGCGTCCCGCAGCTCGTACAGCTCCCGCGACGCGCCGATCCGGCGAGCCAACGGGACGTCGCTGCGGTGGCCGATGCGGCCGTCCTCGTCCTTGAGATCGAGTTGGACGGCATTGATGCGACCCTGCTCGATGAGCTCCAGCACCGACGAGCGCAGCCCGTCGTGGTCCCATGCTGCAGCAGTGACGTGGACGCCTGTGGTGTGCGGGTAGCCGATGGGCACGATGACGTCGAACGTGGTGCTGTTGCCGGCGGCGTCGGTCGCGACGACTGGCACCGGACCGCTGGGCGGTACCGGCAGCGTCAGGCTGAACGAACCCGTCGTGGTGTCGAGCCGCTGGTCGGCAATCTGCAGCGAAACGCCGGGCTCCACGGCGCCAGCCAGCACCACCGGCGCCCCCAGCGTCACCGGGTCGAAGACCCGGGGCAGCTCCACGGTCGGCGGCGTCCCGTCGACGGTGAAGGTCACTGCGGCGGTCGCCGTGCCGAAGAAGCGTCGCTCGACGTCCAGCGTGACGGTGTGGGTGCCTTCGGTGAGCTCAGGCACCGGCCACACGATCTGGTTGTCGTAGCGCTGCACGCCGCTCACCGGACTGCCGTCGAGCAGCATCTGCGCGGACGCGGCGTCGCCGCCGTCCACGGTGAACTCCAAGACGGCTTCGGACAGTTGAGCGGGCTGCAGCATTGCGCCGTCACCGATGCCCGAGACCGTGATGTTCGTGACCCGCAGCGCACTCAGCGCCACAACGCCCACACCGATGGTGGCTGCTGCGAGCAGGGTCGCCAACACGGCTCGGCCGCGGCGATGCTGTTTCGGCGGCGGCCCCGCAATGCCCAACACGGCGCGTTCGGCCACCCGCCGAGCCCGTCGGCTCAGGCCGTCGGCATAGAGCGGCGTCTCGGTTTTCGGCGACCTCCACGGGAAGCCCCAGCCCTGCGCCGGATCTGCCGGCGAAGCTGTCGAGCGTGAGGCCGCGTGAGCTTCCGGCGGACCTGTCGAGTTCCACGCCACGGGGTCTTCAGTCAGACCGGTTGAGCTTGACGCCACGGAGGCTTCGGCGGCGGCGTCGAGGTCGTTGCCGATCAGCGACGGCCCGACTTCGTGGCCGTGCGGCGTGAGCGACCAGCGGCTGCCGCGCAGCCCCGGCACCGGAGCTGCTTGGGTCACGATGCCGGATCGCTGCAGCGTGCCCAGCGACATCTGCACCGCTTGGCTGTCCAGCGCGACGGCAGCGCCGAGGTCGCCGGTCTCGGCCATGCCGCCTCGGATGAGCAGCTCACGCAGAACACGCCTGTCGGCGGTCGCCAACCATGGCATTCGCTCAAGTGTATTGAACCGGTCGCCGGGGTCTCCTGCGGCTCAGCCGCTTCCGGCCACAGCCGACCCTGGTCAGTCGAGCGATGCCTGCGCGGGGTGGCGGGCCGTCACCGTCGTGGTGATGCCGCCCCGGACCAGCCAGCGTGTTTGCACCATGGCCTGCTTCGGTGCGATAGCGGCGACCAGATCGTCGAGAATGCGATTGGTGACGGCCTCGTGATGCACCGGCTCGTCTCGGAAGTTCCACAGGTAGAGCTTGAGCGACTTCAGTTCCACGATGTGGCGGTTCGGCAGGTAGGCGATCTCGACCGTGGCGAAGTCCGGCTGTCGCGTCACGGGGCAGACGCAGGTCAGCTCGGGCGTCGTACAGCGAACCTCGTAGTCCCGCTCCGGGTAGGGGTCGTCGAGCGCGATCAGCTCGGACGAAGGTTCGCTTGCCATGTCGCTCCTCCTCGACTCGATGGTCCTTGACGGGTTGTCCTCGACGGGCGCTTGCAGCAAGCAGCAGTCATTGCACGCGGCTGTTGACGCGAGCGGTAGCTGATGCGGGCGGCAGTCAATGCGACAGGGTGGCGTGCGGCGTGTTCTCCGCCAACCCCAGCGGCGTCACGGCGACGAACTCGGCGTGCTCAGCGAATTCGGCGAGATTGCGTGCATTTGTGTAACTCATGGCGCTGCGCAAGCCGGCCATGAGCTCGCCAATCAGCTTGCCTGCCTCTCCCCGATAGGGCACGGTGCCCTCCACGCCCTCGGGGGCCCGCTGCTCGAGGTACTCGTCGTCGACCACGGCGCCGTGACGCTGCGCCCGCGCCTCGATGGCTTCGAAGCTGGCCATGCCCCGGATGCGCTTGCGCAGGCCGTGCGGACCTTGCTCCACCTCACCGGGACTCTCCTTGGTGCCGGCCAGCATGCTGCCGATCATCACCGACGCTGCGCCCAACGCCAGAGCCTTGGCGATGTCGCCCGACGTCCTGATGCCCCCGTCAGCGATGACCGGCACGTCGTGTCCGGCCTCGGCCAGTCCGCTGACCACGTTGTCGATGGCTGCCAGCTGCGGCACGCCGACTCCGGCCACGAGTCGGGTGGTACACGCGCCGCCCGGCCCGACACCCACCTTGATCGCGTCGGCACCCGCTTCGGCCAGGTCGACTGCTCCGTGGGCGGTAGCCACGTTGCCCGCGATCACATCGATGTCCGCAAAGCGATCCTTCAGACGGCGCAGCCCGTCGATGGCATGATCGGCGTGGCCGTGAGCGATGTCGAGCACCAGCACTCGGGCGCCGGCACGCCACAGCGCTTCGGCCCGGTCCTCCATGTCGTGGTCGGTTCCCACTGCCGCACCCGCAATCACCGAGCCGTCGTCGGCGAAGTCGACGTGGGCAATGTGTGAGATCTGATCTGCCTGCGCTTCGATCGGCATGAAGCGGTGGACGATGCCTGCGCCGCCGAGGCGCCCCATGGCGATCGCCATCTCCTGCTCGCAGACCGTGTCCATGTTGGCGGCGACGACCGGCAGCTCCAGCGTGATGTTGCGCGACAGACGGGTGCGCACCGAGACGTCGCCGCGGCTGCGGATCGTGGAGCGCTGCGGCACGATCAGCACGTCGTCGAAGGTCAGCCCGGTGCTCAGGTCGCGCAGCTTCATCAGCGCCTCCAAGATACCTTCGAACATTGTGAGCCCACGGCGGCGAAAGCTCTTGACGGTTGCCGTGCTGCTGGCGATTATTGCGGCCGCGACGGCGGTGGGCATCTGGAGAATGCTCGGCTCGGCGCCCGAAGAGGTCAGCCTGCAAGATGCGGTCGCCGACGCACGGCAGGCGCAAGACCAGCAGACGCAAGACGAAGCCGGCGCCGCGGTTTCGATCTCGGCTGACCAGGCCGATCACACTTCGGCCGACCAGACCTCGGCTGACCAGGCTGGCCAACTGACGGACTCCGACGATGATGGCCCCACCGCCGTCGACGACCTCGACAACCTCGACGGCGTCTGGAGCGTCGATGCGCAGACCGGATCGTTCACGCTCGAAGACGCCAGCGGCTCGTTCGCCGGCTTCCGTGTCCGGGAGGAGTTGGCCGGCATCGGCGCATTCACCGCTGTGGGGCGCACGGGCGACGTGGGCGGCTCGATGGAGATCGTGGACGAGACCGTGACCCCGGTGGAGGTCGAGGTGGATCTCACCACGCTGCGAACCGACGACACCCGTCGCGACGGCGCTGTGCAACGAGCACTGGGCACCTCGCGGCATCCGACAGCCACGTTCACCCTCACAGAGGCGCTGGACATCGACGGTGCCGCTGGCGGGGGCGCGCTGATCACGCTCTCAGCGCCGGGCGACCTGACGGTGAACGGCATCACTCAGCCCGTGGCGGCGGACATCGAGGCGCAGCTGGTGGGCGAGGTGATTGCGGTGGTCGGCTCGGTGGAGGTTCGGTTCGCAGACTTCGACGTGACCGTTCCGCAGGTGCCGATTGTTCTGTCCGCCGAAGATCACGGCATCATGGAGTTCCAGTTGCTGTTCGTGCGCCGCTAGGCGCGCGAACCGACAAGCACAGCGCGCGCCGTTAGGCGTGCTCGGGGCATGATTCAGCGAACGAAAGGGCACCCCATGACGACCTATTCGGCCGAACCCCTGTCGAAGTCCTACGCCACCGTCAACGGCAAGCAGATGGCGTACCACGATTCCGGCTCAGGCGATCCCGTCGTGTTCCTGCACGGCAACCCGACCTCGTCGTACCTGTGGCGCAACATCGTGCCTCACGTGCGGCCCCATGCCCGGGTCGTCGTGCCGGACCTGATCGGCCAGGGCGACTCCGACAAGCTGGACGACACCGGGCCGGGGTCGTACCGGTTCGTGGAGCACCGCGAGTACCTCGACGGCCTGCTGAACCAGCTCGACTTGGGCGACAGCGTCACGTTCGTGATTCACGACTGGGGTTCGGCGCTCGGCTTCGACTGGGCCAACCGGCACCGCGGCCGGGTGGCTGGCTTGGCCTACATGGAGGCCATCGTGAGGCCGATGACGTGGGAGGAGTGGCCCGAGGCAGCTGCCGGCATCTTCAAGGGCTTCCGCTCGCCTGCCGGTGAGGAGATGGTGATCACCAAGAACCTGTTCGTGGAGGCAGTGCTGCCGGGCTCGATTCTGCGCAAGCTGAGCGATGAGGAGATGAACGAGTACCGGCGGCCGTTCGTCGAGCCGGAGCACCGGCGGCCCACGCTGAGCTGGCCACGCGAGATCCCCATCGAGGGCGAGCCGGCCGACGTCACCCAGATCGTGACCGACTACGGCGCATGGCTGTCCGGCTCGGAGGTGCCCAAGCTGCTGATCAACGCCGAGCCGGGGGCGATCTTGAACGGCCCGCAGCTGGAGTTCTGCCGCACGTGGCCGAATCAGACCGAAGTCACGGTCCAGGGCAACCACTTCTGCCAGGAGGACAGCCCCGACGAGATCGGCCAGGCCATCGCCGACTGGCTGGCGAACCGCTGACGCGGCAGCCCCCTTTTGGCCCCTTCAGCTGAGTCCGACGGCTTGGCGGGCTCGGGCCTCGCGCTGCTTGCGCTCGATCGTCTCGCGCTTGGCAACCGGCGTTTGGTTCGTGATGACTTGGTAGAGGTCGGTGTCGATGTCGTCGAGCGCGATGTCGCCGGCGAGCACTGCTGACTTCCAGTCCTGGTGCTGTGCGTCGCGCTCGTGGAACTCGCCCATGACCTCGACGGCGAACAGCTCAAGGCTGGAGCAGATGTCGGCATGGGTGTTCTTGCCGGCTTGGTTCAGCAGGATGATCTGGTCGACGTGGGCGTCCTCGTACATCGCCAGCTTGCGGCGGATGGTGTCAGGCGAGCCGACGAGGCCGACGTTGTTGCTGGCCTTGCGGCCTTTCGGAGACTTCCGCCACTCTTGGTACTCGTCCCACAGGTTGACCGAGCCCGGCTCTACCGGTCCGTGTGAGTTGTAGAAGACCAGCGAGAACTGGAAGAACGTCCAGCCTTCGGCTTTGGCCTGGGCCTGCTCGTCGGTCTCGGCGCACATGAACGGGCTGACCACCGCCACGGCCGGATTGGTCTGGTAGTCGCAGAGCAGGTCGAGGTGGTGGAGGTAGTTGTTGTAGTAGGCGTTGACCCACGCTCGGGCGGCGTCGGCGGACACGAACGAGAAGCCGAGGGCACCCATGCCGCGCTGGGCTGCCATGACGATGGTGTCGAGCTGGCTGCACGCTACCCACAGCGGCGGGTGCGGTTTCTGGTACGGCTTGGGCACGACGTTGCGGGCCGGGAACGTGAAGACGTCGCCGTCGTAGCTGTGGTTCACCTGCTGGAACATCGGCATGAGGCAGCGCACGGCGTCCTCCCAGACCACGCGCTTGTCGCGGAAGCGGCGATCGAACGGGTGCAGTTCGGTGACCGAGGAGCCTTCGCCGATGCCCAGCTCCACCCGGCCCCCGCTCACGAGGTCGAGCGTGGAGACTCGCTCGGCGACGCGGGCCGGGTGGTTGGTGGGCAGCTGCACGATGCCGTGACCGAGCCGGATGTTGCTGGTGCGCTGGCTGGCGGCGGCCAGGAAGACCTCGGGTGCCGAGCTGTGGCTGTACTCCTCCAGGAAGTGGTGCTCGACTTCCCACGCGTAGTCGTAGCCGAGCTTGTCTGCCAGTTCGATCTGGTCGAGCGCCTGCTGGAACAAGACGTACTCGGAGTCGTGGTTCCACGGTCTGGGCAGTTGGAGCTCGTAGAAGATTCCGAATTTCATGGCATGTCCCTTGACTGCCCGGCGGCTTGCTCAGGCGGCGGCCATCCTAGGTTGGCGGGTGTTGGCGGGCATGGGCCGGCCGAAACGAGAGGTGTGCGGACTCTGCGGCTCGCAGCCATGTGATGGACAGCGAGGCTCACGTCCGTCGAAGACATCGGCGATGGCCGGACGCACAGCCGTGTGCGAAGCAGCCGGGCGACTACTCCGCCTTACACCGTCGTTGTACTGTTGCTGGTCCGTTGCACTGTTGCTGGTCGGCGCGCAGTCGCATTCGGGACGGGTGGCCTGCTGGACTGGCCGGGCCAGGCAATACGGTGCGTGTGTGAGCGAATCGCATGATGCAGACAGTTCTGCGGGCCGGCCCAGCGCGCAGGCGGGGCAGGCGCCGTCGCCGCGCACCCGGTTGCGGCGCATGGCCGAGCAGGGGCGCTACGACCGCGCTGAAGTGGCGGCAATCCTGGATGCCGGGCTGATCGCACATGTCGGCGTCGAGACGCCGGAGGGGCCGTTGGTGCTGCCGATGGCCTACGGCCGTGACGGCGAGAGCTTGTACCTGCACGGTGCGCTCGCGAATCACCTGCTGAACTCCGGCGAGGGTGCCGAGGTCTGCGTGACGGTGACACACCTCGACGGCCTGGTGATGGCGCGCACGCCGTTCCACAACTCGATGAACTATCGCTGCGTGGTGGTGCGGGGGCGTGCCCGGCGGGTGACCGACGCTGCGGCCAAGCTGCGCGCGCTGCGGCTGGTGACCGACCACATCGTCGCGAACTGGGACACTGCTCGACCGCCGACCGAGGCCGACATCCGAGCGACGCTGGTGCTGGAGCTGCCGCTGGCCGAGGCATCGGCGAAGGTGCGCGGCGGCGACCCGGTCGACGAGGCCGAGGACATGGCGGGCGACTGGTGGGCCGGCGTTGTGCCGCTGACGACTCGCTTCGAGGTGCCGAAGCCGTCCGCCGACCTGCGCGAGGGCATCCCGACACCCGCCGCCGTCGCCAGCCTCGCGCACCGCACCCCCGACACCCGCCGCTGACACCTGGGCAAGCGTGCCGCGCCGGACGCTTTGCGCTCGTAAATTGTCGCCCGCACCGAGGCTATGTTCGCTGCTCGCCAGTCTCAGACCAGCTGTTGCTCGGAACCAGACCGCGCGGCACATGCGGCGTTGGTTGCGCCGGATATTGACGGAGCTATGTGCGGTGCGTTCGGCAGTTTCGTCTTATGTCGAACCGAGCAGCATCGATTGCTCGGTGAACCGTAGCGGTAAAGTAGATGGGTGATTGAGACGCTCTGGGGATCGATCACGTCGGTGGGCTTCGATTCGGGCCATCGGTTCGTGATCGGTGACTGGCAACGCAGCCCTGTCGGGCCGTTCGCCGACATCATGTGGGCGCTGCCGGACGGCCGTCGCGTGCTGCTCGCAGAGACCAACGCAGCGGAGTATGTCGTCTCGGTGTACCCGTTCGAGGAGGTCCGGCACCAGTCAGTGGCCGCCGAACGGCATAGCCGACGCTATGTGGTGCGCTCGGGAGGCCTCATCTTGGACATGAACCTCGGGGTTGGGGCGCTGCGGCTGCCACCGCGTCCTCGCCAGATCACGGCCACCGTCGAGAACTGGTGTGCCCACAAGCTGCTCAACGTGCATACCCATGGCACAAGCCCCACCGGAGTGACTGAGTGGTATCGAACCAGCAGCGCCCGTAGAGTTGTCGCGGCCTCGGCGAGCCTCGAAGGCAACGATCTCGGCACACTCGCCCCGCTCCGCCGGCCGCTCGATTTCGGCTTCACCGACCCACCCCGCACGCCATCACACGTTCGCCTCCGAGTAGACCTCCGGCGGCCAACCCACGAGGCTCGCAACGGTTAGCGCAAGACGTCCTTTACATGTGAGCGCCAGCTTACCTCGTTGGGAGGAGTGCGAATCATGCAGCGATGACCGCGAAGCCCTCGCTGGCCGCAGCCTCAGCGAGACGTTGATCCAAGCAGACGAAAGGTATGCGGACGCCGAGCCGATGCTGAAGATGCAACACGGCACCCAGCTGGCCTGCGTCCGCCGCCCGAATCACATGCCTCCGCAGCAGCGCTATTGCGTACGTCCGAACCTCACTCACCGCAAGAATATCATACCACTTTGCATCCATTTCGCATAGCTGCCGTCTCATCACAAGTCGTTGATCCTGTGACAGGTTCCGCTCACGAGCACGCCGCTCAACCGCACTCATGATCTCGACACGCGACCATGCCCAAGCAGCGGTCACGTCGTCTTCACGTAGCCACGTCCGTGCATCTTGAGTAGCTGATTCGGCAACGAAGAGAGGAACGAGAGCAGAAGTGTCCCAATACCTCACACACGTTCCTCTCGTTCCGCATCAAGCGCATCCATGAGGCTGAAGGGGAGTTGCAGGGGAGGTGTATCGAGTAGCGCACGAGAATCGCCCGTCCCGCCTCGAAGCTCGCCAGACTCGATGAGGCGGCGAAAGCTCTCGTCATCAGGGTTGACTGCCTCATCCCGTAAGTTTAGCGCCACCGTCAACGGGGTCTCCGCCTCTTGCTCCGCGAGTTCGCGGACAGACTGCATTCCCCAACGATCCAACGCTGGTAAATCGAGTGTCGGTTGATCTGATTGTGAGACCTCGATGTAGTCGACATCGACAATCGCTGAAGTGCGTTCGTTGTAGGTGATGCGCCCCCGCAGGTGCGTCTCCTCGCGCAGTGCTTGCTTGATCGACCCGGCGTATGCTTCGCCGAACCTCACTTCAATGGCAGCACCGTCGGAAGCTCGCAGACGTGCTGTTTGCTTCTCGAAGTCTGCTGCGTACAGTACACCAAACCGTTCCGCAATCTCCCCAGAGCTTGCGAGTCTTTGCATCATCTGCTCTATCCGGGTGCGGGCCGTATCGTCGAGTACCGCAGGCGATTTGGCCAAAGCTGGCGCGCTTACAGTCAATGCTCGATTGCGGCCGCCGATGTCCAGACACTTTGCAAGTCGATGCCAGGCTGTGGCGGTATCTGCATAACCTGTTTCGGTGCCGTCCAGCACCTCAAGAGCTGTCCGAGCCGCAGTGTCGACCAGCGACTCATCTTCGAGTTCAAGCGCATCTGCTTCCCCGATCGCGTCGTTCTGCCCAAGCTCGTTAGCCCCCGCTATCAAGGTTAGGATGCTCAATACCGAACTGGAAGCGTTCACTCATCGGCTGGAAGTGACGCAAGTTGTTTGTCGCGACCGACAGTCTGTGTACCGAGGCCGTTGCAGCTATCCATATGTCGCCCTCATCGACTTGATCACGATGTCTGGCCTTGATATCACCGAATTGGCGTGCAATCTCAAAAGTACCGGGCAGAATCACATACCTGTTGAGTGTATCTGTCAGGCGTTGAAGTCTCGATTCGCCCCAGTTCGCTTGTGCTGCGCCGGAGTACGCTTCTCCCACTGTCGCAAAGGAAATGGCCAGCAGGCGATCCTCTACAATCTTCTTGAATCGCTCTGCCTCCTGAGTTCCTCGCATCAGATACGAAAAGACATCGGTGTCGACGCGCAGTGTTTGAACCACCGAGCGCTACAGACCGAGAGCGTCCATGAATGCCGTTGCTTCCTCATCAGAGATAGTGTCGTCCCGCAGCTCGTCGATATTCTTCACGGGTGAAACATGCTGTTCCTCCGCGAGTTCATGCACGGATTTTGTTGTCCAGAAGTCTGGTACCTGCAATTTGGGTGCCAACTGTTCCACATCCAGTATCTCAACGAGTTCGACAGATGCTATCGCTGATGTGTGCTCGTTGTAGGTGATGTGACCACGCAGACGGGCCTTTTTGCGTAGCGCTGCCTTGATCGATCCGGCGTGTTCTTCACCGAATTTCACGTTGATGTCATCGCCGTCGGCAGTTCGCAGATGTGCCGAGTGCTTCTCGAAATTGGCTGCGCACAGAACACCGACCCGTTCACCTGTCTCTTCATGCACTGTGAATTGTCGAATCGACTCAGCCATTCGGGTTCGGGCCGCCTCGTCGAGCACCGCGGCCGGTGTTGCCAGCGAGGGCACACTCACCGTCAGCGTGTCATTGCGCCCGCCGATGTCGAGCCTCTTCGCGAGCTGGTGCCACGCCGCGGCGGTATCGCCATAGCCAGTCTCGGTGCCGTCCAGCACTTCAAGGGCAGTCCGTGCCGCGGCATCAGCAAGCGATGCATCCTCAAGCTCCAGGGCATCCGATGCTCCCACGAGAGCAGGCGTCCGCAATTCGACGGTGATGCTGCCCGCAGAGACGCCGCACAGCTGCAGTCGCATGGCCGCAGCGATGCCTTCAGGGAGCCTGCCCGCCGATCTGGTCGGCCGTCCAGCCAGTGCCGCAGCGGTGCGGCGCATGACGTCGTCGGCTCCGAGGATGAGACGCGCAAGGTCAACGGCATCCGCCTTCCCGAGGTGCGCGTGCTCCCCCGACAACCGCAGGACCAGTCGCGTCCCGGCCTTCTCGTCGCCGTGCCCACGAGCCATGGCTCAACGTTACGACATGCCACCACAGCGCGCCAGCAGATAAACGGCGTGCGGTGCATGCCCACCCGCACGGCCTGCGGAGACAGCGTGCGTGCGGTCCGGTCGGCACCCACCGTTGGGCGCTGCCATGCGCTAGCGCCAGAACGACAAATTGCGGTTCAGCCGCTGCGGGCGATGGACACAGTGTGGGTGGTGCCTACACGCGCATATCGCAAGTGCCGCGCAGGGCTTCTATGATGTACACCAGCACGTCCTCAACTAGCGGGCCTCGGGGGGCAGGCCCGCTTGAATGGCAGGCCCGGCCGTGTGAAGGGGATGCCTTGAGGCTCCAAGGCGAACTCGCCGCCGTTTCGGCCAGCTTCGACGGCGACAACTTGTGCGCACATGGCTCAGTCCCTTGACCGCTGGGGTTCGGCTTAACCGATCCATTCCGCACGCGAACATACGCTCGCTCACGAATCCATCTCCACCGGTCCTTCTGCTAGGCCACTAAGTCTCTTATACGGGGAACCGGATACCATCCATCACGATTCAATCGCAATACGATGGGGCTCGCAAAATTCACAGCAAGCCATACTACGTCGATCTCGTCAGGCAGTGCCGGAAGAGCATTCGGTAGCTCACCGCGCTTATGGCAAACTTCGATGTCAACTCTGGGCCGTGTCGCAGAGTCGATCCAAATGAACAGATGACGTTCGTTTGCTGATGAAGCGTGTCCGAGCTTTCTCCGGTTGTCTGAACGTACCCATGCGTGCCGCCGAACGGCCTCAGCGGCCGTGGTTACACCGAACGAAGTGAGCTCGTTCCAAGTGTCAAGCACAATGTACCCGCGCTCTGCCTCTGCCGGATAAGGTCTACAGTTGAGTACACCGAGTCGTGCCAAAGTTCTGTCAATTTCATTGGTCGCTATCTCCGGTTGACGTAGCGCGGTAAAGCCAAGACCTGCGTCCGAAATACCTTGGGTCTCAAGCTGCCGGAGTAGGTTGGGCAGCTGCTTGTACATCTCACCAACTCGCGCTGACTCTACTATGTCAGCGAACCAATCTTGTCGCAGCATCGGAAAATCCCAATCCCGCTTGTCGATTTCACCTCGTTGCTGCTCCCGCTCGGAATCGACATGCTGAGTCACTTCAAGTGCGATCGCCCTGTTGTTGGACACGCTGATGTCAAAGTCATGTTTGGACGTGCCATCGTTGTGATCGTGCCTATAGGCGGTACCGCCTTCCAACTGAGATACCAGTCGGGCACCAGCCACCTCCGGATCCCAGGCGTTCAAGTAGTCTAGATCTTGCATCGACCATAGATTAGCGAACGCCGTACACCAAGCTGGGAATGCTCAGGAAGGCTCTGCGTTGGCCGTAGGCCTAGACGCAGCGAAAAGGGAACTGTGCGTGGAATTGCGAAACACCACCCGTTCGTCACGTCGCGCGCGCCGTCGCGACGCTGTTGTTGTGCGCGTCCTAGCGAACCATTAGCCGCTCCGAAGCTAGGTCAAGTTCTTCGCGCACTCGCCAGCGGCGCTCGTCTGGCTTGATGTTCGCGTAGCGACGCGCCACCCGTTCTGCGGCCCTTTCGCGTGCGCGTCGTGCCCGGGCCACACGTTCGGCGAGGGTCGGCTCGTCGCTGCGTTCCACGGGCGTGATCGGCAAGGTCGTAGACATGCAAGCTCCTCCTCAAGCTGGCGCGCATGCAAGAACGATGCGGCGGCTCCTGAAATCAACGCTAGGCGATCGATGTGACAGGCCAGAGCCGCGTCTCGTGGCACACCTTGGGCACGACCACGGCAACTGCTCAGAACCGCCGGGCGGCGTGCGCGTCCCCGGGCGCTAGGGCTGTGGGCTGCCACAGCAACTCGGGTTCGCCGAGGGCGGTCAGGGCTTGGGGGGCTTGCGTTGGGCTTCGGTGGGCTTGGGGAGATCGGCGGCCGGGATGAGCGGGCCGTTGACGATGCGGTCGAGGAGGTCGGCAGCACGCGGCGTGACCTCGACAGTGTGCTCGAGGATGGACAGCACGAGCAGCAGCTCGGCGGATTGGGTCCAGCGGTGGGGGCGGATGTTGTCGAGCTCGCTGCACTTGCGGCCCTTCCGGTTCTTCATTCGGTAGCCCAACCACGAGCGCAGGACGCGCAGGCCGGACACCTCGAAATCCCAGACCGCGGGGCTGACCAGCGCAAAGATGCCGGTGGCGACGGTCAACTGCTCGGCGTCGGGGTCGTAGCGGCAGTCCTTCAACGACTCGGGCATGGCGGTGACGGGTGCCACCTCTTTGGCGCTGCCCGCCGGCAGCCGCGCCCCTGGTGTCGGAGCGAAGCGCTCGCCCGACGTATGCCACCACAGCAGATCACGCCCGAGGTCAACCGCTTCGGAGAACAGCGCTACGTCGGCAGTGATGGGGATGCGCACCGGTCCAGCGGCCTCCGCGAGCTGCGCGCCATAACGCTCGCTGAACGCCGCTGTACCTAAGCGTCCGGTGCGCGGCTGATACGCTAGCACTATGAGCAAATCACAACTGCCAACGTACGTTGACTTCATGCTGCCAGTGCTGACAGCGCTCAAGCAATCGGGCGGCTCGGGTAGGCGGGGAGAGATCATCGACACTGTGACCGAGAGCGAAGGTCTGAGTAGCGAACAGCGCGAACTCGAATACGATCAGACAAGGGCACCGATTGTTGCCGATCGGATAGGCTGGGCATTGAGCTACCTGAAAAAGATCGGCGCCGTCGAGAATTCGAGACGTGGTGTCTGGTCCATGACCAATTTGGGCCGAGATATCGATTCTCGAATGGAGATTGACGAAAAACTCAAGCAATTGAGTGCAAATCGACCAAACAATCACGCGCCGGACTTCGTACAAAATAGTCCTCAACCAGAACTAGAATCGACCGACAATAGCGGGCTTGATTCTGCTGATGACGAAACGGACAATAGCTCATGGCAGGAGACCCTGCTAGGACATTTGCGTCAAATGCGGCCAGCAGCATTCGAGCGACTGACCCAACGACTGCTTCGCGAGGCTGGGTTCAACGACGTCGAAGTCTTGGGTCGAAGTGGTGATGGCGGATTAGACGGCGTAGGAATTTACCGCGTATCGCTCGTATCCTTCACCGTTTTTTTTCAATGCAAGCGATACAGCGGTTCTGTCGGTGCCAGCGCCATCCGCGACTTCAGAGGAGCCATGGCCGGTCGTGGGGAACAGGGCCTCTTGGTGACCACCGGTAACTTTACGACTGACGCGAGAAAAGAAGCGGGCCGGGACGGCGCTCAACCGATCCAACTGATTGACGGCGAAGATTTCTGCGATTTGCTCAAAGAGCATAGTCTCGGCGTCATAACTCACACGCGGGAGATTGAAGAAATCGAATTCGAATTCTTCAGTCAGTTTGATTGAGCATCAATCACGATCTCTGATTCCACGTCAATTGCCAGCAGCAAGGGTAACGTATCGGTTGCTAGAGTGTGTGGATTCTACGTGCGGTTCGAAGTCATCTACCATAGCGGTCAAGGGCCACGAGCGGCCGATATTTCTATAAGCCACTAACGACGGAACCGTCCGGCGAGGATCGACAGCGCGAGATGATCGTCGACGACCGGCACGACTGTCGGGGCTTAGCGCGCCGCGTCTGCGAGGTATGCATTCACTGGGTCGATGCTGAGCAGCGGATCTTTGTCGAACAAGCGGCTGGCTGCCTCGGCGTAGCCGTCGGCCAGTGCTGCGAAGGCAGCGCGAATCTCGGCGTCGATCCCGACAGGTCGCGCCGCTGCTTCGTCGATGATGCTCTGCAGGGCCGCGCTGCGAGTCGTTCCGGCCATCTCAGCGCGAGCATCGAGAAACGCAGTCTGCTCGGCGGTCAGATACACATTGGTTCGGTGCATACACCGGATTGTACATCGTGCCGTTCGCCACTTAGGGCGGCTGGGGGGTGGGGATGCGGTATGCCCAATGGCTGCCGCTGGAATCGGTGTGGTGGAACAGCAAGTATTCGCCGGATTCGCTCCAGCGGAGCGTCGGCGGATTGGACGGCTTGGTGGTCTCGGGCTGACCGGAGACAGCGACCGTCTGCTCGGCTGCGCTCAGATCATGCGGCCAGCTCACGACGATCGTTGTCCCGTCTGCCGACCATTCGCTGAACGCCGCCACTGCGGTGCCGTCAGGCGACCACACAGCTGCGCCATTGGTCACGTTGTCGACCAGCGTGGTCTGCGAGACATCATCGAGGCGTAACAGTGCCAGAGCGCCGCCTGCCCGATGCGCAATCGACTCGCCGTCGGGTGACCACGACGGCCACGACTCATGCTCGCCGCCGACGGCGAAGGTCTGCTCGGCACCGGTCGCCACGGTGATCACCACCAAGTACTGGTCGAACAGGTAGCCGCCAGATCGAACTGACTCTTGAACTTTTTCGGAGGTGCGATCAGCCCCGAAGCCGCCTTCATCGCCGAGATTCGGATCCTCAACTTGTTCTGCCGCGACAGCGACCCGCGTTCGGCGCGAGAAGGCGATGCGGGTGCCGTCGGGCGACCACGACGGCGCTTGATCCAACACGGCACCGGAGGTGATCCGATCCAATCCGAGCGCATTCGGTCGCACGATGTAGATGTGGCTCGCTCGCTCGCCGTCGACGATGGCTGCCTGCACGAAGGCGATCCACTCACCGTCGGGCGACCACGCGGGCGCGCTCAAGCCGCGCTGAGCCGAGAAGAACGGGGCGTCACCGGTACCGTCGCCGTCGGCAACCCACAGCGTGCGCCCCACTCGGAACACCATGCGGCGGCAGTCCGGCGACCACGCCAGATGGTCGATGCCGTCGGGCTTCGTGCTCGCGAAACGCAGCGGGAGCTGAACCCTGCGAGCCGGAAGCACGCCCCGGCAGACGTCAGCAGGCCGGCCGAGCTGGGCCGCCAGCGCGGACGCGTCAGACGGCGCCGGCGACGAGAGACGCGGCTCCACCCCCGAGACGGGATGGTCCGGTTCGCCGAACGCCTGTGACCGTTGCGAGCCCGCCGAACCGTCACGCTGCGCCTGCTCGCCGACCGCAGCAGGTGCCGGCGGAAGCGAAGCGGCGTCGCCCGCTGTATCCCCGACCGATGCGGATTCGACTGCGCTCGGCGCTGCTGGGCTTGGCGGAACCGGCGGTCGCGCAAGGTCGGCATCGTCGGTGGTTCGGAGCTGAACGAGCCACAGACCGACCGCCGCCGCAACGACCAGGACGGCGACAGCGGCAGCCGCGGCCAGGCGCCGCAGTCGAGACCGGCCACTCGGGTTACGCCGCATACGCCGCACGGAAGCCTCAGACGGCTTCGGCGCAACCCCCGACGGAGACTCGCTCTCGATCACGCGACAGTACATCTAGGGTGGCGCAGTGCCCATGCCGCTCATCGGACTGTCGGGGCGGCGACGATCCGGCGACCGCATCGCAGGCTTCCCGCCGGTGTTCGTCAATGTCCAAGTGGACGTGTACATCGCTCACTATGCCCAAGCGGTTCACGCAGCAGGCGCCGTGGCCGTACACCTGCCGCTCGACGCCGACCCTGCCGACATCGTGCCGCGCCTCGACGGCGTCCTGCTGAGCGGCGGCGAGGACGTCGCGGCCAGTCTCTACGCGGACCGCCTGCAGAGCGCTGCCTACAGCGGCGACGACGTGTTCGCCGAAACTGCCGACAGGGCGCCCGCCGGCCGCGCCGCCATCAACGGCAACCCCGTCAACAGCAACACCGGCAGCAGCAACGCCGGCACCGACAGTGGCGGCAGCGCCATTCCGCTGCGCGACGCCTTCGAAATCGCGCTGCTCGACGCCGCTATCTCCAACGACTTGCCGGTGCTGGGCATCTGCCGCGGCCCACAGCTCATCAACATCGCTGCCGGCGGCACTCTGCACCAGCACTTGCCCGAGCACGCGTTCACCGACGGCCCGCCTGATGCGACCCCGCACACCGTCACCACCACGCCGGGCAGCCGGCTGCGCCAGCTGTACGGCCCCGAACTGGCGGTGAACTCGCTGCACCACCAAGCGGTCGATCAGCTCGGGGACGGCTATCTCGCCACGGCCCATTCGCCTGACGGGATCATCGAGGGCATCGAACACGAGGCGCTGCCGATTCTGGCGGTGCAGTGGCACCCCGAACTCATGGCCGATGCGCGCGCCGACCCCTGCTTTCGCTGGCTGGCCGACCACGCCCGACGCTGACCGGCGCAAGCGCCTACCAGATGCGTCGGGCAGCGGCCCAGCGGCTGAGCTGGTGGCGGTTGGTCAACTGCAGCTTGCGAAGCACCGCCGAGGCATGCGACTCAACAGTCTTGACCGAGATGCCGAGCTGATAGGCGATCTCCTTGTACAGGTAGCCGCGCGCCAGGTGACGCATCACCTCTCGCTCGCGGGCCGTCAGCCGATGCAGGTCCTCAGCGCCGTCAGCATCGACGGGGTCGCGTGCGTCGCTCGCCGAACCGGCGGAGCCGTCAGCGGCATCGGCGGCGAACGCATCGAGCACGAAGCCGGCCAAGCGCGGCGAGAACACGGCGTCGCCGGCGCGGACGCGAGCGATGGCGGCGGCTAGGTCTGCTCCCGAGATCGACTTGGTGACGTAGCCGCGCGCACCGGCGCGCACAGCGCCGATCACATCCTGCGCAGCGTCGGACACCGACAACGCCAAGAATCGGGTGCTCACCCCCGCGTCGGCGACGGCTTCGATGACCTCGCAGCCCGAACCCGACGGCAGGTGAACGTCCAACAGCACCACATCGGGCCGGTAGCGCTCGATTGCCGCGACAGCGTCCGCGACATCTCCGGCGTCGGCAACCACCTCGACTGCCTCGCCGAGCTCAGCCCGCACACCGCTGCGAAACAGATGATGGTCATCGACGATGACCACGCGACAGCGTCCGTCGGTCACACCGGCGACCGTACTTGCCGAGCGCGAGCGCAACGCCACGCTCACGACCTGCCCACGGCCAGATGCACCTCGGTACCGACACCCGCAGCAGTGGAGATGTCGCAGGTGCCGCCGACCCGTGCAAGGCGTCCTTCGATCGAGTCCTTGATGCCGCGGCAGTCGCCGTTGACAGCATCCCGGTCGAAGCCGACGCCGCGGTCGCGCACGTAGGCCTCCACCCGACTGTGGGCTGCCTCCACGTACACGTCCACACGGGAGCATTCCGACCAGCGGGCCGCGTTGGTCATCGCCTCGCCGGCAGCAGCCACGAGCGCCTCGCACGCAGCATCCATCGGCGCATTGCCCACCGTCACCACCTCGATCACCACGCCGTAGCGGTCTTCGGCGCTGACCGCCAGGCGCTCGACGGCTTCACGCACCGTGTCGTGGGGCGACGGCACCCGCTCGCCGTAGAGCCAGCGGCGCAGCTCGCGCTCTTGTCGGCGAGCCAACGCCGACATCGCTGCCGCGTCGTCGGAACGCTGCATGAGCGCCAGCGTCTGCAACACCGAGTCGTGGAGATGCGCTGCGGTCTCAGCACGCTCGTCGGCCAGCAGCCGGCGCAGGCGCTCCTCCCTGCGCTCGCGCACCAGCACCGACACCCACGGCCCGACGATGAGCGCCACGCCTCCGACAGCCAAGCCGGCCGACAGCACGCCGTCGCGCACCGCAGACAGCGACAGACGTGTCGCTGCGAGCAGCCCGATGCCCAGCGTCAGCATCACCATGCCCGCGGCGATCCTCAGCACCGAAAACCGCGGCCGCGACGACCTGGCAGAGCCGGAGTCGGGGGCGGTGCGCCACACCACCACACCCACGCCCACGCCCACCAGCAGCAGCGGCCACAGCACATCTTCGGTGAAGGCGAGATTCCCGGAGCGCGCCAGCACGACGGCACCCGCAAGCATCAGCACGAGTCCTGCGGCTTGGCGCAGCGCCGGCGGTCGGCCACGTCGGTGGGGCAGTCGGCGGCGCGGAGCGTCTGTGCGCGCCGCAGGCAGGATCAGCCACGCCAGCAGGTACAGCGGCGGGCCGATCCATACCACGGTCAGCACCGCGAACGCGGCCCTGACGACGGCGACATCGATTCCCATCTTCGCGGCGAGACCGCCGCAGACACCGGCGATGACGCGTGCGTCTCGGGGCCGATGCGGCAAGCGGTCGAGGCGCCAGCCCATACGGCGATGATGTCACAGCGCTTCGCACACACCACTGCGGCAGAGCCCTGAGTGCGCGGACATCACTGAGGGACGCATCAGGGACATCACCCACGGCAACCGGTGGAAGCCGCGCCGACTCGTCTTGCATCATGGCGTTGTGGCCGACGACGAGCACGCTGACGTTCCCACCAGCGAGAACGCAGGTCCGAGTCTGAGCAACGACGCCGACCGGCCTCACGATGCGTCAGACGATGCACCTGACAGCGCGCAACGTGCTGAGGGCTCGCATGACGAATCGAGCGATGTCGCGGGCGCAGACACTGAGCCCGCAGACGATGCGCCAGCCGACAACGAACCGGCAGACAAGACAGCAGCGCAGGGCGACAGCCGGCCAGAGGCCGACGGCTCGGTCGATGCAGGTGCGGGGGTCTCCGAGCGCAGCGAACCTCGACTCAGGCGCAGTGACGACAACCGGGTGCTTGGCGGCGTGGCCGGCGGACTGGCAGAACGGCTCGGTCTCGCGCCGGCAGCAGTGCGCATCGGCTGGGTCGCGGCGGCCGCAGCACTGCTGCTGTTCGTCGGCTTCGGCGCCGGGCTCGGCGGCGGCGAGGTTGTCGCCTACGTCTTCGGCTGGCTCGTGCTCTATGCGATTGCTTGGCTGGCGCTGCCCAGCCCCGACGGGCCGAGCATCCTCGCAGCCAGGCTGTCCGGGCTGTCCACAAGGAGACCGTCCGGCGAGGCCCCAAAGCACCCGAGCGGCCGCACAAGTAGCGATCGCGGTCGTCCACGCTGGCGCGTCGCGGTCGCAGTGGTTCTCATCGGTCTGGGCATCGTCGTCGTTGTCCAACGCGGCGAAGACCTGTTCGACGGGCTGGCAGACGGACTGGACCGCGGGCCTCTGGGGTTCCCGGTCGTGGGGCTCCTGTTGCTGGCGCTGGGCGCGGCGCTGGTGCTGTGGCCGTACCGGCGCACGCGATCGGCGACCGCTCCCACGACATCGCCAGACCCCGCCGATGCCGGTCGCACACCGGCGGCCGCAGCCCGGCCTCTGCGCGCCGACCGCGTCCGCAGGCGGCGCGGTGCCTCGGCAGTGGGTGCTGTCAGCCTGGCATTGCTGGTGGTCTACGCCGGAGTCATCGCCGTCCTGCACAGCACCGGTGCGCTGGACGCGCATATCGCGCCGACGTTGGCGGGCGCCTTGGGCATCGTGGGCATCGGCCTCGTCGCGTCTGCGTTTACAGTGCCGGCACGAACGCTGTTGGCCGTCGGCGCGCTGCTGGCCTCAGGTCTGTTGCTGACCGCCGGCAGCCGGGCCTCGTGGGGCTCCGGCTTCGGCGAGGATCACGTGTTCGTGAGCGGCTTCGGCGCCGACGAGACGGAGATACGCCACGGCATCGGCAATCTCACCGTCGACTTCACCGCCTTCATGCAACGCAGCGGCGTCCACGATTACGAGATCGACCTCGCGGTCGGCGAACTCATCGTGCTGGTTCCCGATCGGCTCCACTCGATGCTGGACATCAACGTCGGCACCGGCTGGGTGATGCTGTCGCACCTTCGCGACGGCCGGCTGCGACTGACGAGGAACATCGGAGACACGGGAGGTATCGGGGTGAGCCGGGAACTGGGATTCCCTGCCCATCCGGACGCGGAGGCGAGGGTGCAGCTGGACATCGATGTCGGCGTCGGCACCGTGGAGATCATCAGCATCCCTGACAACCAAGCGCAGTGGCGCCACGAGAGGATTGGAGCGCTTGACCGATGACCCGCACGACTCCCCGCCGTTTCGATCTGCTGTCTCTGGCCGCTGGTCTCGTCTTCGTGGCCGCCTCGCTGGCCGTCGCGGCGGAACGTCTCCAGACCGGCGTCGGCATCGGTACCACCGTGGGCAGCGCGCTGGTGGTCGTCGGCATCGCGTGGTCGGTTGCGGCAATCTTGCGCGCACGCCGAGATCGGTCCCGAGATCGGACCCTGGGCGCGGCCGCGTCGCCATCGACCTCGGACACGTCGTCGGAGAGCTGACGCACGTCGCGCGTCACCGCCTCGGGACGCCATGAAGTCGCTGCACTACTGTTGGCTGACGACAAGTCGACAAAGCAGGAGCCCATGGCAGGTACTTCAGCCGCTGCGTCCACTGGCACGACGAACGGCATGCCCGTGCCCGACGCGCCAGACCGTCTCGCATGTGACCGAGCCGACGCGGACCAGCCCGACTACGAGGTCATCATCATCGGGGCCGGTGTGGGGGGCATCTACCAGATGTACCGACTGGCCGAGCGCGGCGTCCGTGCCACGGTGCTCGAGATGGGCAGCGATCTCGGCGGCACGTGGTTCTGGAACCGCTACCCGGGCTGCCGGTTCGATTCGGAGAGCTACACCTACGGGTACTCGTTCTCCGAGGAGCTGCTCGGCGAGTGGCACTGGAAGGAGCGGTTCTCGCCGCAGCCGGAGAATCTTCGCTACCTGAACCACGTCGCGGACAAGTTCGACTTGCGCAAGCACATGCAGTTCGACTGCACGGTGGAGTCGGCGCACTTCGACGACACTGCCGGCATCTGGCGGCTGCACCTCGGCGACGGCCGCGACCTGAGCTGCCGCTTCTTGCTCACTGCCCTCGGCCTGCTGTCCGCGCCGACCTATCCCCGCATCGACGGGGTCAACGCCGACGGCACCGACGTGTTCGAAGGGCCGTCGTTCCACACCTACCACTGGCCTGCCGAGCCGGTCGAGCTGGCCGGCAAGCGGGTGGCGGTCATCGGCACCGGCGCGACCGGCGTGCAGGCCATCGCCGCCATCGGCGAGCAGGCCCAGCATCTGACCGTCTTCCAGCGACGCCCCAACTGGTGCGCGCCGCTGCACAACAGCGAGATCTCCGACGAGGAGATGGCCGGCATCCGCGCCCGCTACGACCAAATCTTCGACAAGTGCGCGCGTACCCCGGGCGGCTTCGAGCACGAGCCGGACCGCCGCGGCTTCTGGAACGTGCCAGCCGACGAACGTCGCGCCATGTGGGAGAAGCTGTACGGAGAGCCGGGATTCGGCATCTGGATGGCCAACTTCCGCGAGATCTTCTTCGACGAGGAAGCCAATGCCGAGCTGTCAGCGTTCATCGCCGACAAGATCAGGGAGCGGGTACACGACCCGATCGTGGCCGAGAAGCTGATACCCACCGACCACGGCTTCGGCGTGCAGCGCGTCCCACTCGAAACGAACTACTACGAAACCTACAACCGGCCGAACGTGGACTTGGTGGACTTGACCCAGACGCCCATCACCCGGATCACCCCGACTGGCATCCAGACCAGCGAGCGGCACTACGAGTTCGACCTCATCGTGTACGCCACCGGCTTCGATGCCATCACCGGCGCCTTCGACCGCATCGACATTCGCGGCTCGGGCGGCTTGGCGCTGCGCGACAAATGGCGCGACGGGCCGGTCACCTATATCGGGCTGATGGTCAACGGCTTCCCGAACCTGCTGACCATCGCCGGTCCGCAGAGCGGCTCAGCTTCCAGCAACTACCCGCGGGGCATCGAGATGGCCGTCGACTGGGCAACGGGCCTGCTCGACTTCGTCGCCGAGCGCGGCTACACCCGCTTCGAGGCCGACGCGGATGCCGAGCGGGAATGGACCGACCACGTCATCGAGATGTACGCAATGGTGCTGATGCGCAAGGCGCAGGGATGGTTCACCGGCTACAACTCCAACGTCGACGGACACGAGAAGGGCACCATCCGCTACCTCGTGTACAACGGCGGCGCACCCAAGTACCGGCGCCGAATCGACGAGATCGCCGACCGCGACTACGAGGGCGTGTCGTTCGCGACCGAGCGCACGACCGTGTCGAGGCCGCTGGCTGCCACGGTGCCGAGGGCCAGCACGCCCACCGCGGCCGAAGCCAAGTAGGCGGCGGTGGGGCTGAAGGCGAACACCGGCAGCCACACCACCGAGCCCACGGCGTGACCCGCGAAGCGATGCGACAAAGTGAACGACAGGGCGCCCGCTCGATTCTGCGGCGCGGCGACCGAGGCGAGCGACTGCAGGCTGACCACGACCATCTGAGCGGCGGCACCCGCCAAGCACCACACGACAGCCAGCATCCAAGCCGAACGGGCGGCCGGCAGCATCACCACCAGTGCTGAGCTGGCTGCGACTGCTGCAGCGGCGGCGTTGCGTCCGCCCCAGCGGTCCAGCACGACGCCCCACATCGGCGCAGCTGCCATGCCTGCGGCTGCACCGCCGAGCAGCAGCAAGCCGGCGCCGAGGCCGCTCAGCCCGATGACGTCGCGGCTGCTCAAGCCCACCAGCACCACGACGCCTACCGGCCCGAACGCGCTCAGCAGCGTCGTGGCCGCCAACAACAGCATCGGGCGGCGGAGCAAGGACCGCAGCTGTCGCACGGCGCCCTGCGTGCGATCCGGTGCCGAAGCGCCGACCGAGGTGCCGCCAGGTGCTCCGCCTGAAGCGCCGGAACGGGCGTCAGCGATGCTGGGCAGCAGCGCAGCGATGACGGCGCCGATCACTGCCGTCGCCACGAATCCGAGCCGCCAGTTCACATCCGCGCTGAGGCCTCCCAGCAGCGGGGCGCCAAGCTGCCCGAGCGCTTGCCCGGCTGAGTAGCGGCCCACGATCCGGCCGATGCCAGAGGCAGGCGCCGCGTCGGTCAGCGTCGCCAGCAGCAGCGGCGTGATGAAGGCGTTCAGTGCCCCTTGGGCGACACGTGCCGACAGAAACACCGCGTACGAGGGCGCGAGGGCGCAACCCGCAGTCGCCGCCGCATAGAGCGCGATGGCCAAGCGGAGGACTCGCGAGCGGCCCCAGCGATCGCCCAGCGTGCCGGAGACCAGCAGGAATCCCGAGAACGGCAAGAGGTAGCACCACAGGGCCCACCCGAGCTGCGCTGTGGTCACCCCGTAGGTGCTGCGCAGCTCCGGGAACATCGGCAGGAGCACGAAGGTGCCGAGCGGCCCCATCAGACCGCCGAGGTAGAGCAGCGCTCGGCGCCACTCCCGCTGCACCTTCGCCGTCACCGCACTAGAAGATGCTGAATCGCACGGGCGATCCTTCCGGTCGGGCGGACCAGTCGGGGTGAAGCGGACGGAGTCAAGGGGTGAGCCGGTGAGGAGAGCCGGCGCGGTGGAATCAGGCGGCGTGCAGCTCGCATGCCGAGAACGTCCTCAAGGCGGCGGCCGCTCATTGTGGCAGACGGTGCGATGCGCGGCTGCGCTGTGACAGCGGTGCAGCGACTCAGGGTCGGTGAGTCAGCGAGCCAGTGAGTCAGTGAGTCAGATAGTGCGAACGAAACTGTTGCCGACGCCTACCGTGGTGCAGACTCCGAGGTCTGCACATGAGCGCGTTCAGGTGAACAGGGCACGGGCTGCCGCTAACGCTGCTGCCGCTGGCCCGGCTGGCACAGGCCCGGCGCTGGAGTTGCGGAATCTGATGGCCGGCTGGAGCGGCGTTCCCGCCGTACGCGACCTCTCCCTGCACGTCGACCACGGCGAAGTGGTGGCGCTGCTGGGTCCCAACGGCGCCGGCAAGACGACGACGCTGATGACGATTGCCGGAGTCCTGCGGCCCATCGACGGCGAGATCGACGTGCTCGGCCGCCCGTTGGCCGGCGCGAGCCCGCACGACGTGGCACGCCGAGGCGTGGCACTGCTGCCGGAAGACCGTGGGATCTTCCACCAGCTCAGCGTTGCGGAGAACCTGCGCCTGCACCGCCACAGAGCCAGCACGGTGACCGAGTCCGACATCGTCGGCTGGTTCCCGACCCTCGGACCGCTCCTGCGCCGCCGCACCGGCCTGCTCTCCGGCGGCGAACAGCAGATGCTGGCTCTGGGCTGCCGGCTCATTGCCGATCCGCAGCTCCTCATGGTGGACGAGCTGAGCTTGGGACTGGCGCCGATCGTGGTGGAGCGCCTGTTGCCGGTGGTTCGCCACATTGCAGACGAGTCGGGCGCGGCGGTGCTGCTAGTGGAACAGCATGTGCCTGCCGCACTCGCCATCGCCGACCGTGTCTACGTGCTCAACGGCGGCACGCTGTTGCTGGCGGGCACGGTACAGGAATTGGCGCGCCGGCCCGAGACGCTCGCGGCCAGCTATCTGCGTGAGCGCGTCGGCGACCACGGCTAGCGTCGGGCATTCGATGAGACTCACGACGTGGGGCGCAGCGAGATTCGGCGCTGGACGGCGACGGGCGCTGCTCGTGGCATTCGCCGCATGCTGCCTGGCCGCGGCGGCGTGCGGCAGCGGCGACGAGCCGGCGGCCGGCGGCCGCAGCAGCGACGACCCGGTCGCTGCCTCACCTGTCACCTCCGGCGACGGCGACGGAACTGCCCCGGATCCAGCGACCGGCAACGGAGCCAGCCAGGCAGCAATCGACCGGACCGGCGAGGTCATCAAGATCGGCTACGTCAACAACGAGGGGGGCAACATCTCGCTGCCAGAGCTGCGCATCGGCGGCGAAGTGGCCATCAATGCCATCAATGCGGCCGGCGGCATCCACGGCGCAAAGATCGAGCCGGTGTTCTGCTTCTCCGACAGCACGCCTGACGGCGCCGTCAACTGCGCCATCAAGCTCATCGAAGAAGATGTCGTCTTGGCCTACATGGGCATCGAGATGGCCTCGGAGGCTGCGCTCGGATTGTGGCTCGACGCCGGCATTCCCTATGTCTCGTCTCACTCGTGGGGGCCCACCGAGCGCAACAGCCCCGGCGCATTCCTGCTCCACGCAGCGAGCGGCGCCTTCGCGGTCGGGCCGGCCAAGACGTTCTCAGAACTCGGTATCGATCACGTCGCAGTGATCGTGCAAGACACCCCCACGGGACTGGACTTCATGGACCAAGTGATCGCACGGGTCCTCCAGCACTACGGCATCGAGATGACACGCGTCGTGGTGGACGCCGCCGCGCCCGACTGGACTGCTGCGGTCGCAGCAGCGCAGTCCGCCGGCGTCGGAGGCATGATGAGCCATCTCGACGAGTTCGGCTGCATCGGCATGGTCGGCGCGGCTGCCGCGAGCGGCTTCGACAAGCCGATCTTCGCCGGATCGTGCACCCTGTACATCGATCTGCTGGGGTCTGCCGCGGTCGGCACCTACACCCAAGGCGATCAGTGGACACCCTTCCTGGCCGACTTCGCGCCGCCGGAGATACAACAGCGGCTCGCGGCGTACGCGCAGGAGATGACCGCAGCCCGTCACGAGCGGCACGTGAACGGCTTCGCGGTGGCGCCCTACGGAGCGTGGCGCGAAATCGCGTTCATCCTGGAGACGATCACTGGGCCCATCACTGCTGCTTCGGTGAGCGAAGCCTTCGCTACCGCCGGCGAGACCCCTGGCTGGTTCGGCCCCAGCCTGCGCTGCGGTCAAGCGCCATGGCCCCCGGAGTCCTCGCACTGCATGTCGCACATCATGGTCTGGCAGGTCGTCGAGCACGAAGACGGCACGCTGGGCCGCATCGTGATCGGCGACGGACTCTTCGACGCGTACCAGCTCAGCGGCCTGTAACCGCATGGCTGTTCACCCAACTGCGAGCGTTCGCAGATGAGTGAACGGGCGATCTGAGCCGTACCCGCCCCAGTGGACCACTACCTCCTGTTCGCCATCGTCGGCTTGGGCTTCGGCTGCGTCTACGCAGCGCTGTCGCTCGGCGTCGTCATCACCTACCGGGGCACCGGCATCATCAACTTCGCCACCGGAGCGATGGCGATGTGGGGTGCCTACGTCTACGACGAACTCAGGCGCACGGGAGACTTGGTGCTGCCCATCGTCCTCGTTCGCCACCGGGTGGGGCTCGGAGGCGCAGCGGGCAGCGTGCCGTTCGCGTTGGCGATGGTGCTGGCGGTGCTGTCGTGCAGCCTCGTCGGACTCATCGTGCACTTCGGGGTGTTCCGTCCGCTTCGACGAGCCCCGATCCTGGCCCGCGTGGTGGCGTCGGTGGGCGTGCTGCTGGCGATCCAAGCCCTGATCGTGATGCACTTCACGAACGCTGCTCGTGTCGTCGCGCCGATACTGCCGAACGAGTCGGTCAGCTTCGGGGGCACCAGCTTCTCACGTGATCGGCTGTGGCTCACCGCCGTCGTGCTCGCGACCACGGTGGCTGCGGGCGCCTGGTTCCGCTACACCCGCCTCGGGCTGGCGACGCGGGCGTCCACCGAGAACGAGCAGGCGATCAGCTTGGCTCGCTACTCGCCGCAGCAGCTGGCCGGCGCCACCTGGGTGCTGTCGAGCACCGTGGCCGGGTTCCTCGTCATCTTGACTTCGCCCATCGTCACGCTGAATCCGCTGACCTACGTGCTCGCGATCGTGCCGGCGCTGGCCGCGGCGGTCATCGGACGACTGCGGTCCATCGCAGTCACCGTCGCGGCAGCCTTCGGATTGGGCATCTTCCAGTCGATCGTCGTCTACCAGACCAGCAGCCCATGGTGGCCGGACTGGGCCATCACCGGCATCTCCCATGCGCTGCCGTTCGGCGTCATCGTGATCGCGCTGTACGGCTTGGGCAACACGCTGCCCGCGCGCGGCGCGGTGGAGACCGACCCCTTGCCCGAGGTCACTCGGCCGCCGATGCGCCCGAGCGTGGTCGCCGCGTTCGTCGCGGCGGCCGGCGTGCTGATGGTCGTAGCCCAAGGCAGCTACCGCATCGGCATCATCACCAGCATGACCATGACCGTGGTCATGCTGTCGCTGGTGGTGCTCACCGGCCTGGTCGGCCAGATCTCACTGGCGCAGGCCGCCATTGCCGGTGCCGCGGGCTTCGCGCTCAGCAAGCTGGGCGACGCGCTCGACGTGCCGTTTCCCTTCTCGCTGCTGGCGGCGACGCTGGCCGCCACCGGCTTCGGCGTGGTGGTGGGCATACCGGCGCTGCGGATCCGCGGGGCGCAACTGGCGGTGGTCACGCTGTCGGGCGCTGTCGCGCTGGAGGAGTTCGTGTTCCGCAACCCGTCCATCTCCGGCCTGTTCGGCAGCCCCATCTCCGATCCGACGCTGCTCGGCTGGAATCTCGGCATCCGCGACGGCCGCAATCTCGCCCGGCTGGAGTTCGGATTTCTCGTGCTTGCGGTCGTGGCCGCCTGCACGGTGGCGGTCGGAAACCTGGCTCGCAGCGCCACCGGTCGGCGGTTCTTGGCGATTCGCTCGAATGAGCGAGCCAGCGCGTCAATCGGCATCTCGGTCACGGGAACCAAACTGCTGGCATTCGCTGTCGCGTCGTTCTTGGCCGGTCTCGGCGGCTCGCTGATCGGCTACAGCCGAGGTCAGCTCTCGGCGGACAGCTTTGCCGTGCTGATAGGCCTGAGCTACTTGGCCTTGGCCTACCTGTGCGGCATCACCAGCGTTGCCGGCGCCATCGTCGCCGGACTGTTCGCGCCGCTGGGCATCGTCTACATCGCCGTCGACCGCATCGCCCCGCTCGGGCGGTGGTATCAGTTCGTGGCAGGAGTTGCACTGGTGCTCACGGCGATCTTCTTCTCCGAAGGCATCGCCGGCGCGTACCGACAGAACCTGCACCGGCTCAAAGCCTGGCGGGCTGCTCGACAAGCGGTGGCATCGGCTCGCGGACACAGCGATGCTCAAGCAGCGTCGTCGCAGGACTCCAGAGCATCTGACGACACAATGCCGGGCAGCACCATTCCGGGCAGCACCATTCGAGCCGGCTCGGGCTACGTGCGCAAAGCACGACCCGCCAGCTTCGAAAACGCTCCCGTCGTGCTCGACGTGGCTGATCTCACCGTGCGATTCGGCGCGCTGAAGGCCCTCGACGGCGCGTCGCTGCAGATCCGAGAAGGTCAGATCGTCGGCTTGATCGGACCGAACGGCGGCGGCAAGACGACGTTGGTCGATGCGCTGACGGGCTTCGTTCCCTCACGAGGGCACGTCACGCTCTGCGGCATGCCGCTCGCCCGCGAATCGCCTCACGAGCGCGCCCGGCTCGGCTTGACGCGCACCTGGCAGTCGCTCGAACTGTTCAACGACCTGACCGTCAGCGAGAACGTGCGGGTTGCGGCGGAACACTCGTCGTTCGCCTCGGTGCTCGCCGATTTCGTGGCCCCGACACGGTCGGCGCCGCTCCCGCAGGTGGATGCGGCGATGGAACTCGTCGGCTTGTCTGCCGACACGGACGCCAAGCCTTCGAGCCTGCCGCTCGGAAGCCAGAAGCTGGTCGGATTCGCTCGTGCACTGGCGCCCGGGCCGCGGGTGCTGCTCGCCGACGAGCCTGCTGCGGGGCTGACCACTGCGGAGAGCGTCGGTTTGGGGGTGCGATTGCTGGATGTGGCATCGGAAGGCGTGGCGATCCTGCTCATCGATCACGACATGGGTCTCGTGCTCGAGGTGTGCGACTACATCTATGTGCTGAATTTCGGGCAGGTCATCGCGCAGGGCACGCCGGCGCAGATCCGTGTCGACGACGCCGTGGTACATGCTTACCTCGGCGCAGGTGCCCACACCTGAGCCCGGCCGCGTTTCATCGCCGCTGTCGGCGCGCGGCTGCGAGCGCCGCATGTACGCGAGCAGGGCTGAGCGGCAATTCGTCGATGGTGATGCCCAGCGGTGCGAGCGCATCGCAGACGGCATTGGCGATGGCGGCATAGGGTCCGAGCGTGCCGCCCTCGCCGGCGCCGCGCACCTGGTTCAGATTGTGAGCCGGATCGGTGATGTGGCCGAGCTCGATGGACGGCATCCGGTCCGCCGTGATGGCCAAGTAGTCCACGAAGCTGCCGGCCAACAGCTGCCCGTCGGCGTCGTAGACGAAGTGCTCGTGCAGCGCACCGCCCACGCCCTGCGCGATGGCGCCGTGCATCTGGCCCTCCACGACCATCGGATTGATCATGCGACCGGTGTCCTCCACGCACACGATCCGCTGCAGCTCCACATCGCCGGTCTCGAGGTCCACGGCCACCACCGCCGCCTGCGCGCCTGCTGCGAACGTGCCGGTCATCGGGTCGTAGAAACGCATCGCCTCCAAGCCAGGCTCGAGGCCGGGCGGGAGGCGGTGAGGCTCGAAGTAGGCCACGTGCGCGACATCGGCGAGCGTGACGCCGACGGACGGCGCGTCCTGAGTGTGGACCAGTCCGCAGTCGATGCTCAGCCACTCGGGTTCGGCTTCGAGCAGATGTGCAGCGACGACGAGCACCTTGGTCCGCACCGCGCGAGCCGCCAGCGTCGCCGCGCCCGAGCCGATGACGCCTTGGCGGCTCGCGAACGCTCCCATCCCGAACGACAGACGATCGGTGTCACCCAGCTCGACGGTCACCTGCTCGACACCGACGCCAAGCTCGGCTGCCACGACCTGCGCCATGGTGGTTTCCAAGCCCTGGCCCTGTGATGTCACGCCCAGTGCCGCGGTGATCGCGCCCGATGGATCGATGCGTACCTGCGCCGATTCGTGACCGGTGCGAAACGGCAGCCTCGGACCTGCCGAGGCCTTCTGGCCGAGACCGGTCAGCTCGTTGTAGCACGCGAAGCCGATCCCGCAGGCTCGCTGGGCCTTCGCGGTGCCCCGGTCTTTGTGCTCGGCGGCTTTGTGCTGTGCGGCCCTGTGCTCTGCGGCCTGGTGCTGTGCGGCCCGGAAGCCGGCGTAGTCGATGAGCTCGACGGCACCCTCAAGGCAGTCGAGATAGGTGCGCGAGTCGTGTACCAGGCGCGTGGCAGCCGTGTAGGGCACGTCGGCAGGCGCCACCAGGTTGTGACGACGCAGGTCGACGGGATCGATGCCGAGCTCGTTGGCTGCATCGTCGAGCAGGCGTTCCATCACGAACACGGTCGCCGGCCGGGCGACGCCGCGGTACGGGCCGGTCGGCGTGGTGTTGGTGGCCACCCCCAGCACCTTGCAGCGATAGTGGGAGAGCTTGTAGGGGCCGGTCAGCAGGCCGCCGGCCATCAGCGTCTCGATGCCCGCCGTCCACGGAGGCGCGCTGTACGCGCCGACGTTGGCGTGAAGGACCGCGTCGAGCGCTGTCATCGTGCCGTCGGCGGCGAAGCCTGCGCGCACGGTGTAGTGATGATCGCGGGCGTGCAGTGCCGTGGTCATGTGCTCCGAGCGGCTCTCGACCCAGCCCACCGGCAGCCCCAGCCGTTGCGCCAGCCGGCTGACCGCAGCATCTTCGGGGTACAGCGCCGCCTTGATGCCGAAGCCGCCGCCGACGTCGCCGACGACCATGCGCACTGCGCTGTCCGGCACGCCCAGCGCCTGCGCCAGCGCATTGCGGTGCAGGTACGGCACCTGCGAAGTGGCGTGCAGCGTCAGCCGGGATCGGTGGTGCTCCCAGACTGCGACGACGCCTCGGCCCTCGATGGGAGTCGCGCCGTGCCGATTGGTGCGATAGCAGCGTTCCACCACCACATCCGACGCAGCCAGTGCCGCATCCACGTCACCGGCGTCGAACGTGCGCGTGACGATGAGATTGTCGGGAGCGACGTCGTGTACCGGCGGTGTGGGGTCCGCGGCAGCTGCGACTGCGTCGACATGCGGCGGCAGGTCGCGGTAGGTCACCTCCACCAGCTCGGCAGCGTCGGCGGCCTGCGCGGCGGTGGAAGCAACGACGGCAGCGACTGCCTCGCCTTGGTAGCGAACCTTGTCGGCTGCGAGCACTGGCTGAGGAGTGCTCACGTGATTCGGCAGCGCCGATGAGGCCACCAGCGCCAATCCGACGAAGTCCGGGTCCGCACCGGTAGCGACATCGACGACGCCGGGGGCCGCTCGAGCGCCGGAGACGTCGACCGAGACGATCTGCGCATGAGCGACGGGACTGCGCACGAAGGCGACGGCGAGCTGCCCGTCGTAGCGGATGTTCGCGATGTAGCGACCGCGGCCGCGCAGCAGCCGGTCGTCTTCGCTTCGCAGAATCGGCTCGCCGAACGGGCTGCCCGTCGTGGGCAAGTGGTCGTCGGGGCGAAGTGGCTCGTTCGTCATGTTCCGGCTCCCGCCGCTGCCCATTCTTGCCACGCAACGTGCTCGGCCCGACACGGCGACGGCTCAGCCAGGTGACACGCCGCGGGTAGTGTGACAGCTATGTCCTACAAGCCGGTGGAGTACCACCCAGCGTTCGAGGAGTACTCCGAGACGGTGTACGAACTGGCCGAGGACGGCGTGGAGGTCATCCAAGCTCGCATCGCCGAGCGTCTCGACGTCTCGCGCCCCGCCGTGTCGGAGATGATCCGGCGCATGCGGCGCGAGGGCTTGGTCAAGGTCGACGACGACGCGCACATCAGCCTGACGCACGAGGGTGAGCAGATCGCGACGACCGTCGTGCGCCGCCACCGGCTGGCGGAGCGGTTCCTGACCGACATCCTCAAGCTGAGCTGGGCCGACGCCCACCATGAAGCGGGCCGCTGGGAGCATGTGATATCGCCCGTGGTGGAACAAGCGATGATGAAGGTTCTGCACGATCCGAATACCTGTCCCCACGGCAATCCCATCCCCGGCACGGATTACGAGGCCCCCCGAGACGTGACGCCGCTGGCTCAGATCGATGCCGGCTGCGCATTCACGGTGCAGCGCATTCCCGAGGAGCTCGAGTTTGAGCCGGGCCAGCTGGAGTTCTTGGAGAAGTCCGGTCTGATGCCTGGACGTGTCGGCACGATGATGTCCGTGTCGCCCGACGGCACGGCCACGGTGGGGATGAGCGAAGGCGCCATAGGCGTCAGCGCCTACACCGCGGAGCGGATCCTCGTCACCTCAGCCGGCGGGACCCCGGCGACATGAGGCCGCGAAGCAGCGCCTGCCTCGACTGAGCGCGCCGGCACTCGCCCGAAGCAGAGGCGCACCGAGGCCGTCTCGTTCCGCCACAACCGAGCGGTGTCTCATGCGAACCCGGCGCGACAGATCGCTGCGACCAGATGACGATGCGTGCAGCGGGACGTGTGCCATTGCTGTTAGCAGTGCCTAACATGGGCCATCAAGAGTTCGTGTGCCATTTGGGCACGTGGGCCGATGCAGCGTCGGGGGTCGTGTCGTCCATGATCGTCTGCCAGTGTCTTGCGACGAACGAGGCCGCCATCAGGGAAATCCACGCGCTCGGCGGCACGACAGTCAGCGACGTGTACCAGCACTGCGGCGCCGGCTCGGACTGCGCCGGCTGCGTCGCGACCATCCAAGCAGTGCTCGACCAGTGCGCGCTCGCGACCCTCGAAGACGAGCACCCGCGCGCCCGCGTTCGCGTGTAGCCCCGCATTCGCGTCTAGCGTGGAGTTCATGCAGGGATCGCCCGAGGTCATCGAATTTCTGAACGAGGCACTGACGGCCGAGCTGACGGCCATCAATCAGTACTTCGCTGCGTCGAAGATCGCGGACAACTGGGGATACGGGCGCTTGGCCTCCCAGTATCGCGAGGAGTCGATGGAGGAGATGCGCGACGCCGAGCGTCTGATCGAACGCATCTTGCTGCTGGATGCGTTGCCCAATATGCAGCGGCTGGGCAGGGTGATGATCGGCGAGACGGTGCCCGAACAGCTCGCTCTCGACCGTCAGCTCGAAGAGCAGGCCATCGAGCGGTACCGAACGGGCGTGCGGCTGTGCCTGGACCATGGCGATGGCGGTACACGCGACTTGCTGGAGCAACTGCTGGTCGGCGAGGAAGAGCATCTCGACTGGATCGAGACCCAGCAGAGCCTCATCGAGGACATCGGCGTCGAGCGCTACCTGCAGTCTCAGATCGGCGACGGCGACTGAACCGCGCGCCGGCGGTCGGACTCAGCTCCTCGGACTCACATCCAGCGCCGGCGACGCCGCCGAGACTCACGGCGCGCCGACGATCTCGATGTCGCCGTCGAATGCGGCCGCTGCGAACCAGAACGTGTCCAGATGCTCGATGGGCGTCAGCTGTGTCCCCGCGAGCGGCCCGCTGAGGGAGCGTCCGAGCAGCGACCAGCCGGACCCAGTCTGATCGTCGACGAATGCTCCGAGCCCCGCCGAGCTCGAGGCATCTGCCGCTCGCGTGAACGTGAGCCGTCGGCCGCCCACTGTCGGGTCATACACCCCGGTGGCGCCGATATCGCGGCCCAGCGCCACCTGTGGACTGTCGATGGGCGAGGCTGTGCCCGGCTGGTGAAAGGCAACAACCTCGATGTCGCCCAGCTCGACCGTCACTACGGCTCGGGCCGCCAACGTCTCGTGGACGACGGCAGCAGCTTGGCCGCCGTGACGGATGACCAGGACCCGAGCCTGCGGCGCCAAACGCGGATCGGGAGTGCCGCTGAACAAGAACGGACTGCCGTCTGGCCGGTCGTACCCGGGATAGGGGTTGGTTCCGTATGACCGCTGAACGCCGGCAGGACGCGTCATCACCAAGCCGTCGGGATAGTCGGCGAGGAACGTCTCGAACGCCACAGTGGCCACTGGGATCAGCTCAAGCTGGGCACCGGTCAACACACCAGCGATCGCCTGCCCGGTGTAGTGCGACCACAGGCTCTCGGTTTGGCGGTCGTACATCACGAGAGCGGAGTTGTAGAGCCGGCCTGAGGTGCCGAAGTCGAAGATGCGATTCCCGAGTTGCCGGTAGTAGCCGATGGCCGTGTTGCACAGCGGGCAGTAGGTGACGGTCACCGGCTCGCCACCGACCGTGTCGTTGACAATCTCGTGCCACAGCAATATCTGTACCGGGTAGGCACGGGCGTCGTCGGCGAGGGTCATCGTGACGACTGCCTCTTGGGGCTCGAGGAATTCGACATCGCCCGCTCGCTCGAACTGCGGTGCGTCGATGGAAGGAATGCCGTCGGGCGGCGGTCCGCCGGACCGGACCTCACGTGGGGACACCAGCGGCTCGGGTAACAGCGGCGCGGTCATGCCGTCGCGCAGGGCCGAGACCGTGTCCTCTCGCGGGCCACCGAGAATGTGGACGACCCTCGACGGTGCCGGCGCATCGTTCTGCGTGGCAGGTGCGGTCGCTTCCTCCGTGGCAGCCGGCTCGCCTGCCGCGGCCGTGGTCGCCGCAGCGTCCGCGTTGGCCAACGCGGCACCCGTGGTCGCCGACACGAGGTCAACGGCCCTTTCCTCGGTGGAGTCCGAGCGAGACCGATCGTCGGCCGAGGAGGCATCAGCACATGCCGACGCGAAGTGTGCCACTGCTGCAACCAGCAATGCCAACGATGTGAGCTTGCCGCCAGCCACTCGCCGCGATGTCCGCAATGTGCTCAGCTCAATCCAGCACTTGCTGTATCGAGCACCGCCGATGCCGGCTCAGTGCTCGCAGCGCCATCGCCCAACGCTAGTTGGACGCTGGTGGGCTCATGCAGCGCGGCGCTCCTCGCGTTCGACGCGCCGAGGCAGGTGCGCTCGGGCAGCTGCCACAGCGACCACGACGCGGCCGGTTCGTCGATGAGGCGCCGGGCATTCGTGCAGCGCCCGGCGAGACTGTCGTGGGCGATCACCAGCTCCGAGCAGGCGCGAGCACCGGCGCGCAGTCGCACCCGCTCGTGGCGGATCTGCGGCACCTCCAGCCGATAGAGCCACAGTGCGTAGTCGGGCACCGAGGTTTCATCGTGGGCGAGACATGACAGACCGTCGGCAGCCACTGCTTCAGACACGATCGCCGCAGCAGTGACCTGGCCGCGCGCCACCGCGCCGATGTCAGCGAGACCGCGATGGTTCGAGACCGTGGCGACTGCGCTCACAGCCAACACGGCCGCCACCAACGTGCCGAGCACCAGCCCGCCCCCAGCCGACTGGCCACGGCTGCGCGACACTGTTGCAGCAAGAACGATGCCGCCCACCGCAACGCACAGGGCCGCGATCGCCACAGCCCCCAATCGCCCGCCCAGCCACGACCACCACGGACTGAACGACAGCGTCATGATGCGACGCGCCGGGGCGTCATAGCCAGCCGAAACACCGACGATCACGACGCACGCGAGCACCGCCGTCGCGGTGCTGGCGCTCAGCACGGATGCCGGGCGGCAGCTTCGGCGCCAAGTTCCCAACCACGCCAGCGCCGTGGCAGAAAGCGGGACCGCCCACGGATCGACGTAGCGACCGTAGAGCAGTGCGTCAGCCCGATTGCTTCCGGTCAGCGTCCAGCCGCCGAGCAGCACAACGGCGAGCGCGCCCAGCGACAAGCACAGCAGCACAGCGGTGAGCGGATCATCGCTGCGTGGGGCGCGGCCGCCGCACGCCTCGGGGCACCCGTGTGCGGGCAGCTGCAGCTTGGCCCCGTCGCGTCCGCGCCGGCGGCGGGCCAAGCGCACCGCCACGCTCGTGCCCGCTGCCAAGCCGATCAACCCGAGCCCGACGGTGCCTCCGGCCAGCGCCAGGAGCTGGCCGGCAATGGTCGCAATCGGCTCGAGTCCCCGGTCCAACTGCGCCGCTTCGCCCACGCGCTGCGTCGGCCACGTGCCGGTGAACGTCAGGGCCACGGCCGCTGCTCCGCCGCCGACGAGCAGGCCCGCTCCAAGGGCCGTGCGTTCCCGTCGGCCGATCCGACACAGCAGCGCGGTCAGCACGATGGCGACCAACAGGGCCACCATGCGGGCGTGCAGCGCCACCGACAAGGCCGCGATCAGACCGGCTCGTGCCCAAGCGCGTACGCCTGCATCGGTGTCCGCAGCCTTCGCGGCGGTGGCTGCAGCGAGCGCGGTCGCCACCACTGCCAGCGCGAGCAAGGTCTCGGGCCACGCAATGCGTGACGCGCTCGACAGCGATGGATGGATTGCTGCCAGGAGTCCTGCGACCGCGGCCACCCATCGGCGCGATGACACCACCAGCGCCAGCCGGCCCGCTGTCACCGCCGCGGCGGCAGCAGCGAACCCGTTGACGGCCAAGGCGAGGTGATGCACCGATTCGCCGCTGAGGCCTCCCGGCAGGATCGACGCACCCGCCACCAAGGGCGCTATCAGCAGCCCGTAGCCCGGCTGGAACGGAACGTCTCGCAACGCGAGCCCGTCGCCGCCCACCCATTGGGCGATGCCGAGGTAGGCAGGAATGTCGGGCACTGCCACCGGTCCTCCCGCCGCCATCGCGGTGTGCAGGTGAGCGACGAGCACGACGACCGTCCCGGCCGAGGCCCACAGCGCGGTCCGTCGCGTGCCTGCACGCGAGCCATCGTGGCCGGACGCGTCCCGGTACCGCCCGCCTAGCATCGAACGCGGCGTCCACGGAGGTCACAGGCATGACACAGAACCGGCCGGCAGCGGATTCGAGCATTCGCCCGGCGATCAGCGTAGACCCGGCAACAGGCCGCAAGGTGTTCAACACGCGAGCAGCCAAGGCCTCCGCAAAGATCACCGGCAAGGGCTACTCGGTCAACGCCGACGGTCATCTCAAGGAGCTGCCCCCTCCGCCGCCAGGCGCCGTGTTCAACGCGCAGGAGCAGGCCAGGTACCGGGAGTTCTCCGAAGCCCGCCGAGGCGCAGCGGACTATATGGCCATGGACGGCGAGTTCGAGCACTACCTCCAAGACGTGTACTCGGCGCCGCCGATCGAGCGGGCGGCGCTGGACGACGAGTGCGAAGTGCTGGTCATCGGCGCAGGGTTCGCCGGGCTGCTGCTGTGGCACAAGTTGCAGGCAGCGGGCTTCGCCGACGTGCGATTCTGCGAGAAGGGCGGCGACGTCGGCGGAACCTGGTACTGGAACCGCTATCCCGGCATCGCGTGCGACGTGGAGTCCTACAGCTATCTGCCGCTGCTTGAGGAGATGGAGTACATCCCGTCGATGAAGTTCGCCTCGGGCTTCGAGATTCTCGAGTACTGCCAGGCAATGGCCGCCAAGTTCGGCTTCTATGACCGCTGTCTGTTCCACACCACCGTGGAAGCCACGGTCTGGGATGAGCAGACCGGCCGCTGGACCGTCCGCACCGACCGCGGCGACGCCATGAGGGCCCGCTACGTCATCTTGGCCAACGGCATTCTCACCAGCCCCAAGCTGGCCCGCATCCACGGCATGGCCGCCTTCGAAGGCGAGTCGTTCCACACGTCGCGCTGGGACTACAACGTGGACCTCGAAGGCAAGCGGGTGGGCATCATCGGCACCGGTGCCACAGCGGTGCAGGTCATCCCCGAGATCGCCAAGGTGGTGGGCGAGCTGTATGTGTTCCAGCGCACGCCGTCGTCGATCGACGTGCGCGACCAGCGGGCGACCGATCCCGCAGAGGTCGCCGAATGGGCGAAGGCGCCTGGCTGGGCGCGGGCGCGGCGCAAGCGCTTCGCCCGCATCTCCTCGGGCCGCACGGCGATCAAGGCCAACGACGACTACCTCGCAGGCCGCGTCGACGACTTCAAGGAGCGCAAGGAGCACACTCGCAAGCTCCCGCCCGAGGAGCTGGTGCAACGCCAGCTCAACACGAACTTCCGCATCATGGAGCAGATCCGCGCACGCGTGGACGCGATCGTGGAGGACGGCGCGACGGCTCAGGCGCTGAAGCCGTACTACCCGTACGGCTGCAAGCGGCCCACGTTCCATGACGAGTACCTGCCGACGTTCAACCTGGACCACGTACACCTCGTGGACACCGCGCCGATGGGCGTGCAGGAGATCAACGAGCGCGGGGTGGTACACGACGGCGTCGAGTACCCGCTCGACGTGCTGATCTACGCCACCGGCTTCCAGTGGATGGCGACCTCGACGTTCAACATGGTCACGGGCAGAGCGGGAGTGACGCTGAGCGAGAAGTGGCAGCGCCACGGCACGCGGACGTTTCTGGGCTTGCACAGTCGGGGGTTCCCGAACCTGTTCATCGTGTCCGGTCCACAAGGAGGCGGTGGCAGCTTCAATTTCACCGACGCCATCGACACGCACGGCGACTACATCGTCTGGATGCTGACCGAGATGCGCGACAAGGCGTGGAACGTCGTGGACGTCACCGAAGAGGCAGAAGCCGGCTACGCAGAGCACTGCCGGCTGGCAGACATCGCCACCGCCCCGCTGCGCGACTGCCTGTCGTACTACAACGGCCACGGCGAGGCCGAACCCGGCAGCTTGGCGTACTACGGCGGCGGCAACTGGCACAAATGGCGGCTCGCCGCGCAGGAATCGCTCGACCCGTACCTGTTCGAGTTCACCCCAGAACGAACCGCCCAGCTCGCCGGCTGACCAACACGCTGTCGGTTGGGTCAGCCAGGAGCGGCTGCGGCCTGCGGGGCGCGGCTGTCGAGCCACGCCCGCCAACGGGGGTCGTCACGCTCAGCGGCTGCCGCACCCTCGGGTCCGTAGAGGTAGAGCCAGACCGAGACCATGGCCGTGTCGCCGTTCAGCTCCGAAGTCAGGAACCCGGTGCCGGCTGCGGGGGTGTCCAACAGCAAGGCGATGCGACGAGGGCCGGTGTCGACGACCGAGCCGCCCAGCTTCGTTTCGTCGTCTGCGACGGCGTCGAACCGCTCGCCGACGCTTGGCATCTGCTCGATCCCCAGCCCTTCGGCCAGCACTTTCCAGCCCTGCTCAGCCGTGACCGGCCACATGACCATGGCGAGGACCGACGTGGCCGTCTGACCCGCAAAGTGCTCAAGGTGGAGCTGCAGATTGGACATGAACAGCTTCCAGCCGTCCACCATGGCGTCGTACTGCGGGTCTGCGTCTCCGAAACCGCTGTTGCGCAGCCGCACGGCACAGGTGTGGTCATTGCGGGGTTCGACGGTCCACTCGAAGGTCAACCCTTCGACGGCCTCGCCGCCGTCGAAGACGACCCGACGCGGCGGTTCCCACACGGCGACACGGCCTTCGATCTGCATCTCCGGCTCAGGTCCGAACGACGCCGTCGCAGCGCCCCCGGTGCGCTCCTCCACAGTGTGGGGCACGTACCAAGCAGAAATCCCCGGGCCTGTGGCGACCGCGCGCCAGACCGTGTCCACATCGCCGGTCACCTCGACCGACAGATCGATCACCGGTCCTGAAGCTGTCAAGCCTTCATCTGCCATGGGTTCAGTCTGCCTCATGCGCGTGAAGCGCCGCGGCGGCCTACGAACACCGACCGCGTCATGGGCAACCGCATCGTCCGCGTCTACGCCTCGCCGTGATTCAGTCGCCGCCGACCGAAATGCGAATGCTGCCGGCGGGGTGCAATGAGCAGTAGCCGGCGAACGCCGCCGCCTCGCCGAACGTGCGCTCGAACGTCTCGCCCGGTTCCACCTCGAAAGGGCCGATGGTGTGCTTCACCGAGTCACGATTCACGATGACCAATGCGTCGCGCATCCGGAACTCCAGCTCCTCGGGAATGATCTCGACATCCTCCCCGGACGCCAGACGTTCGGCGGTGCCGTGGGGGATGTCGATGACGTGGGTCTGCGCGCTCGGCTGCTCCACGAGGCGCGACACCGCTACGGGGACGGCCGCGATCAGCAATCCTCCCACGAGGTACAGCAACAGGGTCCGCTGATTCGGCCAGCCCCGGTCGCGTCGGCTACCCTCCGTCCCCGCGACTGGCATGGCAACAAGCTCTTCGCTACGAACGTCCCTGCGTCGAACCCTCGCCGGAGTCCTCGCCGCCAACAGCGCCCATCACATCGCCGATGTCGCCGACGATGGCGTCCTGCGGGGGTGCTTCGATGACCATGCCGGTGTCGTAGTCGTGGAAGTCCACCGTGACCGCAGCGCCGAGCAAGCCCGCCAACTCTTCCGGTTCAGCCCCTGGCTCATCAGCGCTGAGGCTCTCGAGGAAGTCTCCCAGCAGGGCACCCATGTCGAAGCTGACACGCCGCAGCAGATGGTCAGCGTCAACCCACAGGTCGTACACGAGTTCCTCGGGGAAGATGTCCTCGTCGAAGACGTCCACGCCGTCGCCGGAATCGTTCCCGTCGAACAAGCCCTCCGACGCCGCGGCCAGGTCCAGCGTGCCGCGCAGGTGGGTCGTCGCTTCGCCGTCGATGTCGGCTTGGCCGACCAACTCAGCGCTGACCATGTGCTGGATGAGCCACGAATGGTCAGTGGGCGACAGGCACGTCCCGTCATCGGGTGCCGCGCCGGGACGTGTCGACGGACATACAGCGCCCAGCTCTGCGGCACTGTTCGCGTCGGCCGTGAACCAGCCCGCCGGCATGGTCTCGCGGACGAAGCTAGGCGCTCCTTCGGGCACCACGAACTGCGCGTAGACGTTGCCGTCGACGAACCGGGTCTCGACGCCCAGCCCGCTGACGCCAGCGCTCATCGCCTCGTTGAAGCTCCACGCCAACGACAGGTTGCCGTCGGCATCAGCCTCGAACTGCACGACGATGTCCCCCATCGCGCCGACACTCGTCTGCATGCTGCCGCGCACGGCGCGGCTGCTGCTCTTCTCCAGAGCAGCGACCAGGAATGTGAGCGGTGCCTCGGCCGGACCGGCCCCAGTGCTCGTCACTGCAGTTGTGGGGGCCGTCGTGACCGACGTCTGGGCCGCTGCGGCCGGAGTCGTGTCCCCGGCATCGACGGTGGTGCCCGCCGTCGTCCCGCCGCCGCAAGCAGCAGCGGCGAGGGCAATGGCTGCCAACCCGGCTGCCGCTCTCAACCAGCCAGTCTTTCGGGTCGACATGTCGTCATCTCCTCGTCTTCAGGTCGGGACCGCAACCCGCCGCGGGCTTGGCGCCCGACGCTCTTGAGCTCGCGATCGGTTCCATTGCTCAGTGTCTCACACGTCTCGGGCGTCCAAGGGTCAGGAGCGTGAGAAATCTGGAAGGCGCGATGGCCGCGGTCACGCCTGCCATCGCAGCAACGTTCAATGCGGCCACGTACCCGCGTCAGCACCACACCGTCGATGTAGCACAATGTCTGGAGTGAGTCTCGGGTCGACCCTGCGAATCGCGGCCATCGGTGGCTTGGCTGTTGCTGCGGCGGCCTGCGGCGATTCGTCCAGGGTTCTCGCTGCCATCGAGCCTGTCGCTGATCGACTGCCTGCGGCGACCGACGCTCCGACGGCGGCGTGGGTCGCGGGGGTCAACGCCGCCGGCTGGAACTTCCATCGTCACCTGCAGGGCAACGCCGTGTCCAGCCCGCTGAGCATCGGCATGGCCTTCAGCCTCGCCAGAGCCGGCGCTTCGGCCGACACCGCCGAGACGCTGGACCAGATCTTCGGATTCCCCGAGCACGCCAGCCACAGCGCCGCCAACGCCGTCGACCTTGCTCTGGGCGAAGCTTCGGCTGCGTCCAACACGGTGGAGGTTGCCAGCCGCCTCTTCCCGGATCACGAGTTCGCCCCGCTGCCTGAGTTCCTGAACACGGCCGCCCTGCACTACGGCGCAACGCTGCAGCCCGTCGACACCGCAGACGGCGAGACGGCCGCCGCTGCCGTGAACGACTGGGTGTCCGAACGCACTCGTGATCTCATTCCGGCGATGGTGGACGCAGCGACGATCCAAGGCCAGCAGCTGACCTTGGTGAACACGGTGTATCTCCAAGCCGACTGGCAGGAACCGTTCTTGGCCGATCTCACCAACGACGGCGAGTTCACCACGGATGCCGGGCAGACGGTGACCGTGCCGTTCATGCGCGATCACGAGCCCCTCGATCGCCGCTACGTCGTGACGGACAACGCCGATGCCGTCGAATTGCCCTACGCAGGCGGCGAGCTGGCGATGTGGCTCGTCGTCCCTCACGAGCGGGACGGCTTGGAGGCCGTCGAGGAGGCGTTGGACGCTGCCGCCGTGGCCGGATTGTCCGACGTCGCACAACACGGCAGCGTGCAGCTCACCATGCCCAAGTGGACCCAAGAACTGCCTGCTGCGGACATCTTCTCGTGGCTGTGTCCCTTGGGGCTGTGCCCTGGCGCGGGTTTCGACGGTATCGCCCCGGGCATCTTCATCACCTCTGCGGTACACGGGGCGAAGGTGGTCGTCGACGAGGCGGGCACCGAAGCGGCTGCGGCCACAGGGATGACATTCGACGAATCTGCACCTCCACCGCCTTCGTTGACGGTCGTTGCCGATCGGCCGTTCCTGTGGGCAATCGTTCACCGCGAGATGCGCGCCGTCATCTTCGTCGGCCGTCTCGTCAACCCTGCTGCGTGACTCCTCGTCCGCAGCGGGACGACTTCGGGGTCACGGCATATCGCGACGACACGTGGTAGGCATGGCACAGCGGCGAGGCCGCAACATCACCAGCACCAACGGGAGCGGCGGCCATGGGCAAGGCAGCGATGATCGGCAGCTTCGACTGCCAAGACGGCAAGGCCGAGGAGATGGAGGCCGTCTTGGCCTCGATGGTGGAGGCTGCCAAGCAGGAACCGGGTGTCGAGATCTACTCGTACCACCGTGGTGACGGAAACACGTTCTGGTTCTTCGCCCTCATGGCCGATGCCGAGTCGATGCAGGGCCACGGTCAAACAGCGGCCATGCAGCAGGCGATGGATGCGTTCAGGCCGCTCATGGCTTCGCCGCCGCAGATGCAGATGACCACGCCGATCGCTGCGATCGGACTCGATCTCAAAGACAGCCGAACTCAAGGACAGCAATGACCGGTTCGACCGATTTTCCCGAAGCCCACGAGACGGAGCGCCCGCCTTCGCAGGGCATGATCGCCATGAAGGATCGGCTGCCGCTGGGCGTGGCATTGCTGGCGCTGGTTGTCGCAATTGCGGCGCTGGTCGTCGCGGTCGGGGACACCGACGACAGCGGCGCCCAGGCCGCTGCCAGTTCGACGACCTCGGTGCCGGCAGTGACGATGCCGGACGCGCTGCCCACCACCACGATTGGCACCGTGCAGACGCTGCCGCCGGCCACGACGGTCGTGCTGCCGGTGGTGACGGCCACCACAGCGGCAGCGGCGGGCGAAGGCGCCGACAACGACGGCGCAGATGCGCCGGCACCGGAGCCGCAGTTGGTGCTGGCAGTCGTCGGCATCGGCTACGACAGCACGCTCAACGTACGCGAGGAGCCGGGCGGCCAGATCGTGGCCAAGCTCAACTCGGAAGCGACAGGCATTGTCCCAACTGGCACGGTGCAGGAGCTGTCGGACGTGGCGTGGCACGAGGTGCATGCCGCCGGAGTGCTGGGCTGGGTCAGCGGCGAGTACGTGACACCGTTGGGCGCCACGGTGGACACGACGACCGAGGTTGTGGCGCGGCTCGGCTCGACACCTACTGCAGCGAACCTGGCGGCGCTCGGGCGGACCGTGGCGGGCGCGATGGCATCTGCGGAACCCGAGTCGCGTGTGCGGATCTCCGGCGAGCCCACGGTCGACGACGTCAGCGAGGTCACCGTGGACGTCGTGGGTCAGCCTGACGACTCGATTCGCGGTTACCGCCTGCACGTGTTCGCCACCCGCAGCGCTGGAGGGTTCACGCTCCGCAACGTCGAGGCCACGCTGATGTGCTACACCGAGCGCGGCGTCAGCGCCCAAGGCCTCTGCAACTAGCAGTTACCTGAGAAGGCGTCCGAGATCGGCGGCCAGCGCGAGATCGTCTTCTGTGAGTGCGTCAGCGTCGGGCGAGCGCGCTAACCGACGGAGCCGTGCGAAGGTGTAGCGCAAGTCCAGGTCCGGCGAGAACCAACTGACGAGTGTGGCACCGACATACTGGCGCAAGTCGTCACCGCCGCTCGACATCGCGCGGCACACGGCATCGAAGTCGCATACCTGAACGAGCCGAACAAGATCGTGGATGTCGGAACCGACCTTCGCTGGGCTGTTGCTTCGCGCTCGTCGCGGGATAGCCACCGTCTTCAGCGCAATGAGCGCGGCGGCGGTCGCTATCGGCACAGTCGCCCTAGCGGCTGTCTCTCCTCCTTCGACGACTTGCAGCACCATTGACTCGGCGGTCGCCGACGCCATGCGCCGAGCGAGCGCGAACGCCCGGCTGCTCGAATCTGTCGGCAGCGGCATATCCGCAGTATCAGCCATCACGTCGACCGAAATTGTCGTGCCATCTTGGTCAAGCCGCAGCTTGGCAGCATCCACACGGTCAGCACCGGACTGAAGGACGAGGACTTCGACGAGCGACATCTGCTCCCGACTCACCATGTCGATGTCGTTGGTCATGCGATGCACATGGTTGATCCGAACGTTCACGGCGAAACCTCCGACAACAGCCCATTTGGGTTCTGCCGGGAAGCGCGCCAGCGCAGCAACAAATGATCGGATGCGGTTGCGACGGTCGCCTACGAGAACGACAGGATCACCAGACACGCGCGACCTGCTCGGGCAGCCACTGCTCCAGCACTTCACGGCCGCGGGCACGATCTTGGGCAATGTCGAGGGCGACCACGATGTGGTTGGCGACTGGCCAACATTCCCCTGTGGTCAACGAATGGTCATCACGCCGAAGACAGGCGAGCCGAATCGGTGTCACAGCGACGGAACATGCGCGGTAGCTCGGATCGCTGACCTCGCCAAGCACCGAGCGTGCTGCGCGGAACTCTGACTCCGTGGGTACGTAGAAGTCTGGAGGATGGTCGCCTCGTGCGACGATTGGCATACCCCACGAAACTGCAGCGAGCGTATTCGTGAGAGCCCAACCCGTCGTCTCGTCCGGCTGGTCCAAGCCAAGCTGGAGCCTCTCCGCGCCGTGAGCGCTTGGGTCCGGCAGCGCAGCCAGTGAGATGGGTTTGCTCCTCCACTCTCCCACCAGCTCCCAAAATAGCTCTGGGACTAACGCCTCACCCTTGGCGGTCAGTAGACCATCGTCTCGCAAGTCCGCCATGGCACCGGATACTGCGCTCGGGGCTCGGTGGATGTAGCGGGCGATCTCGCGTACGCCGTGACGCTGATGCGGTGTCAGCAAGCAAGCGACAGCCACTTCCTTGGAGACCTGGCTCCTGAGCGAGGCACCTGCACTCAATGCTCCCGGCAGCGCCGGTGCCACCTTCGCATCAATCACGATGGGCGGGTCAACAATTCGCAGGTGCCCGCGACGGTCGAAGAAGTTGACCCGAGCATCGCTCAAAGATCGCTTAGCTTCGGCCGCGATCCGGTCCGCGACGCAGATCAGCGGCACCCGCCGCGTTTCGGCCTGTCGACGCAGCCCGTCCTGCGCAGCTGTGATCACCGGCTTTACCTCGACATCGAATCGGCGACCCGCAATGTCGAGCACAGCATCACCGTCTCCGCAAACGGGAGTTGTCCGCGGGGCGAGCGCGGCGGGAATTGCCAGATCTGACAGCGCGGCGATCAGATCATCGATGGCATCCCGCTCGATCTCACCGCTGGTCCGTCTGGGCACGACACAAGACTAGCAGTGTTCTGTATTCTTGTATACATGAACACAGAACAGCATAGGCCACAAGCCTCACACGGTCGTGGACGCCAGCATCAGCAACGCGCCCATGCGGGCGCCCCAGTCCAGCGGCCATCGGATCGGTGTCCCCGATGCCAAGCACCGCCCTGTGAGACCGGACATGTCGGCGCAGCGGTTGCTCGCAAGTTCGCACCTACGATGCACCACGCACCTGCGGGTTTGCCATGCTGAACGATGCGGCCGGCCCGACTCGCGTGCTCTCGGTTGCGTCCGAATTGACTTCTCACTGGTGCTGCTGCGAAACGAGGCTCGCGAGATGAAGCTCTTGGCGTTTGCTGCTTCCAACAGCAGCGAGTCCATCAACCGACAGCTCGTCGGCTACGCCGTCCGCCTGATCGCCGGGGGGCACATCGAGGGCCTGTCGAGTGGTGCAGTAGAGACCAGCACGCTCGACCTGAACGACTTCGAGATGCCGATCTACAGCATCGACCGGCAGAACGCCGATGGGATTCCGCAGCAAGCCCACGACTTCTACCGCCTGATCGGCTCGGCGGACGCGTTGTTGATCTCGTTCGCCGAGCACAACGGCTCGTACACCGCCGCCTACAAGAACGTCTTCGACTGGGCGTCGAGAATCGACATGCGCGTGTACCAAGGCCGCCCGATCGTGATGCTGTCGACGTCGCCGGGCAGCGGCGGAGGCGGCTTCGTGCTGCGGGCCGCCGGTGAGCTCGCGAGGTATTTCGGCAGCCAGGTGCTGGCCAGCCTGGCCATCCCCAAGTTCGGCGAGAATTTCGACACCAGCAGCGGGTTCGTGCGCAACTCCGACCTCGACGCGCAGCTGCGAACGGCCCTCGCATCGTTGTCCGAAGTCGCGACCGACGACCGCCGCGAGGCCACTGCCAGAACGTAGCTCACGCTGTTGCCGAGGCGGAACTCGGCGGACCTCAGCCCCAGTGGTCCGACTGGTAGTCGAGCAGGTCGTCGCCGTGCAACTGCTTCGTCGCATTGCCGATTCGGACCCAGAACTCAGTGTGCAGCTGCCCGCCCTCGTGCGGCTTCGAGAATACGGGCTTGCCTGATGCTGCGACCGATACCAAGCAGACATCGACATCTGCGAACTGATCGAAGCTGATGCGAACGACACCGACCGTCTGGATCGACAGTCTGTCGTCGAGCAGTTGGCGCAGGACGAGTTCGTAGCCGTCGCAGTTCGCTCTGCCGCCCAGCGTCTGCATGTAATCATCGAGACCGAGCACATTGGCTTCGTCGTCCACGCCGATGAGCAGCGTCCCGCCCTCGGCGTTGAGAAATCCGCACACGCTCTTGGCGATGACGTGCTCCATCTTCTTGTCGGCCTTGCCGGCGTGCTTGTTCCAACGGGCAGTCGACTTGTACTCGACGGTCTGCGACTCACCGACGGCAAGCAAGTCTGCGAGCGTCGATGATGGTTCCGGAACGGCCTTGTCGTCCCAAAGGCGCTCGAACCCGTCGCGCACGACCTGAGCGATGAGGTCCCGGCGGCGCTCGAGGAAGGTGGCGTAGTCAAGCTGCTCCCACTCCACCGGAAGCGCGTGCCAGCGCACTTGGCGTGCAAGCCGCTCGGGATCCAGCTGATGCGACATGACTCCCCAGTACTCACGCGGGCCGTCATCGCGAATAGCGGCATTCTCGGATCAGTCGAGGAATGCCATATTCGCAATCGCGTTGACTTGCCGTGTTCCCGCGATCCCCTCGGACTTGAGGTGTGCCTTGGGAAAGAGGTGATGGCGCTCGATCGAACGAGGCGCCGTACTCTGAGCATCCAGAAAATCACGTATCCTCAGGTCGCTGAACAGCAGCTCGGCATCGAGCAAGTTGAGAGCTGCCCAATATGCAAACAGGGCCGGTGAGCGCGATGACGACGTGTCGAGGCGGTTCGGAAGCGATATATCCCAATAATCACGCGTGAAGTTGGAGCGCACGATACGGTCAAGCTCGGCACAGAACCCTTCAGCATCGCCCACAGTCAAGGCGGCGATTCGGCTCAAATCCGCCTCGATCTGAGTTTCATTCGAACCCGTGTAACGGCCCGTGGTGTGAGCCATGAAGAACCAGCGGGCAATCACGCTGCGCAGCGTCCTGTGGTCGAGTCCGAAATCGCGCTTCCCGATCAGCCAGATGATGTAGGTGTAGATGAGCGCATTCTTCGAGGCAATCAGCCGTCGGCTGCGGAACCCTGCGTGTGTCAGACACTTGAGGTACTCGTGCCAGTTCGTCAGATCAATGACTTCATCCTGGGCACGGCGCAGTTTTTCGAACTGCGCTGTCCGCCGCTCGGCTGAGACATCGCCTGTTTCCAGTTCTTTGCCCCGCAGGATGCTGTAGACGTGCTGCAGACGCCCACGGCGGAACGCCAGACCGACCGCAGCACGGAGGAGTTGATCTGGGCTCGGATCGATGAATGCGTTTCTCGGTGAGGGTCCCTTCACCTTCGGATCGACGGCATCACGACAGAACTGCTCTAGCTGGCGACGGCCTTTCTCCCAGTGGACCGACAGCAGCGTGAGGATGAAGTCAGCTTGGTTGAGTTTTACTCCCTCGGAGTTGATGCGGACGAAGATGTCGGCAACCTGCTCCTCGTCCGCGGCAGCGTTGAGCTCAATCACCTGAAACCGGAAGTTCTGGAGGTCGTAGACGCGGTCGATGCGGTCTTCGAGTTCGTCTTCCTCCTCCTCGGTCAGTTCGACGCTGCGTCCTTCGGCCAGTCGCGCAAAGAACTTGCGTACCGTCGGACGGTAGCCATGGTCCCAGAGCGCAGTGATATCCGGAATGAACTCAGGATCTCGTTCGATTGCGGCATCGGTCACCTCAAAGGTCTCATCGACAGGACGGAACGAGATCCGGATCCTCATCTCGTCGAAGGACTTGGTGAGGACAGACCTGCCGGTCAGCACCGCGTAGAGCGACGTGAGGCGCTGCTGGCCGTCCACGATGAGCAGCTTCGCCACCTTGTCGTTGTCGCCACCGCCGACCTGACGTGTACCGACATCGGTGCCGGTCTCCCAGAACATCAGCGTGCCGACCGGGTACCCGCGGTAGAGCGAGTCGAAGAGATCACGCGTCTGCGCCGCCGACCAGACGAACGGTCGCTGAATGTCGGGCAGTGCGATGTTGCCGTGCTTGATGTCCTCCACCAAGTGGGTCAGGGAGTACCCAGTGTCGCGGTAGAGCGTCGGAGTCATGTTGCGGCCCAAGCTCTGGTGGTGGCGGGGGCAGGATTTGAACCTGCGACCTTCGGGTTATGAGCCCGACGAGCTACCAGACTGCTCCACCCCGCGGCGTATGACACCACTCTAGCAGCAGCGCGCCCGCTTCCGCAAGCGCCGGCGAGGTCGGCTCAGCCGGTGTTGCGTAGCCGGCTCAGCCGGTGGCGGCCTGCTCGAGGATGCGAGCGGCTCTGGCGATCAGACGCTCCGCCTCCTCGACGGCCTGCTGGTAGGCAGCCAAATCCTTGTTGCTCAAGGCGGCATCGGCCCGGCCGAACGCGGCGACGGCCTGTTCGAGCAGGTCGCTGGCCGAGCCGGTCTCCGGCGTGGGTGCCGGTTCGTCGCCTGGCCCGTCGTCCGGCTCGTCTTGCGGAGCGCCAGTACTCGGCGTGGCGCCGGCGTCAGTGTCGGCGGTGTCAGGCGCCGCGCCGCTCGGACGTATCGTGCCGTTGCCGAGGTCGATGTCTGCCGCGCCGATGGCCTTCTCCAGCGCCCCCTCGAACGTCTCAGAGATCACCACCTGCGACCCGATGCCGGCGATCACCAGCTGCAGCTCAGGCACCGCAGTGGCCCCCGTCGCCGCAATGAACAGCGGCCGCACGTACAGCAGCGAGTTCTCCACGGGGATGAGCAGCAGGTTGCCGGGCCGCACCACCGAGCCGTTCTGGTTCAGCAGCGTGAGACGTTCGGAGATCTCCTCCTCGGTCTGAATGTTCGAATTGAACAGCGCCGGGCCGTCGATCGGCTGGTCGGACCGGATCTCGAAGACCTCGATCTGCCCGTAGCGGTCCGGATCATTGTGGACCACCATGAAGCCCTCGAGGTTCTTGCGCGAATCGTCCTCGGAGAAGGGCACGAACGGTCGGAAGCTCACGAACGACGGCGAGTCGTCGCCAGGCAGTCGGAACAGCAGGTACTGCGGCGCAATGCGGGCCTCGGCGGTGGAGATCACCTGACCAGTGGTTTCGTCACGCACCACATCGACAGTCGTCTGGCCGATGGAGTCGCCCGGGTCCTGCGCCACCGCCCAGGCACCCGCGGCGTCGTAGAACTCCGACGGGTCGCTCAGGCGGTACCGGCCCCAAGCTTCGGTCTGCACCCGGAACAGGTCTTCGGGATAGCGGAAGTGCTCCCGCAGCTCATCCGGGGGCGGGCTAGAGGCGAACAGCGCCGGGAACTGCTTGGCATACGACTGCACGATCGGATCGTCGTCGTCCACGACGTAGAAGGTGACCGTGCCGTCGTGCGCGTCCACCACGGCCTTCACCGAGTTGCGGACGTAGTTGTGCGGCTGGCGCAGATCGCTGTCCACTGTTGCAGCGCGGGAACTGGTCCGCTGCGCGTACGGGAACTGCGTGGTGGTCGTGTAGGCGTCGAGCACCCACTTGACCTTGCCGTCGATCACCACCGGGTACGGATCGTTGTCGTACGACAGGAACGGGGCCAGCAGCTCGACCCGCTTGGTGATGTCGCGGTTGAACAGAATCCGGCTCTCGCCTTGGATCTCTCCCGATACCAGCAGGTTTGGCTCGGCGAAGCGCACCGCGAACGCCAAACGCCGGAACAACCCTCCGATGCCCACGCCGTCAGCGCCGTCGTAGCGGGTCGTCTCGGTGCGGTCGTCGTCGTCTTGGAAATCCACCTCGTCGCGCCTGGCGCCGACGATGGCGTAACCGCCCAAGTCCTCGCCGACGTACAGCCCCGGCTCCTCGAGCTCAAGTTCCTCCGCGCCCGGCGCCGCCACCCCCGGAATGTCCCCCAGCACGTAGGCGGGTCGGCCATTGGCGTCGACCCCGTTCGCCGGCGCCGCGGCTACGCCATAGCCGTGGGTGTACGCGACATGCTCGGTCTCCCACGTGTCGGTCGGCAACTCGGTTGGGCGCAGCTCGCGGGCGGCCAGCACGATCTGGGTGACCTTGCCGTCGATCTCGTAGCGATCCACGTCGATGTCGCGGAAGTCGTAGAAGCTCTTGATCCCTTGGGTCTGCTGGAACGTGTCCTGCATGATTGCTGGGTCCAGCAGCCGCACGTTGCGCACCGTGTCGAAGTTGTTCTCGATGTCCGCGGCGGTCAGCTCCGGCTCGTAGTTGAACTCACGCGGCGACACGTCGTCGAGGCCGAGCGCGATCCGGGTCATCTCGATGTTGCGCTCGATGTAGGGCGCTTCCCGGGTGGACTCCGCTGGCTCCACCTGAAAGCGCTGGACGATGGCGGGGTACGCCGCTCCGGCCAGCCCGGCGATCACCATCCACAGCGCCACTGCGATCACCGGGTAGGTGAAGCCGCGCCGCCAGATGTTCACGATCAGCAGCAGGAAGCTGAACAAGCTGATGACGATGAGCAGCCGCAGCACCGGCAGCTGGGCGTTCACGTCGGTGAAGGTGGCGCCGTCCACGAAGCCGCGCGTGGACAGCGTCAGCTCGAACTGGTCGTAGTAGTAGCCGACGGCCTTGATGAGCGCCAGCAGCCCCAACAGCAAGGACAGGTGAGCCTTCACGTACGGCAGCACGCGGGGGCCCGTACGTGGCTGCGCCCGAATCGCGCCGTTCAGGTAGTGCCAGATCGCGGTGAAGATGAACGTGACCAGCACGGCGGCGAAAGCCCAGCCAACCAAGAAGTTGATGAAGGGCAGGCGGAAGACGTAGAAGCCGACATCGCGGCCGAACTGCGGGTCAGCGAGACCGAAGTCGGTGGCGTTGATGAAGAACAGCCACGACTCCCACTGGCCCGAGACGCCCGACCCGACCATGAAGGCCAAGATCAACGCCACGCCGAGACGGATGAGCGCGCGGCTGCGGCGGGACAGCTGGCGCCAACGCGAAGCGACGTCCTCAAGCGGCTCCGCGGAAGCCGCTCGTGCGGCCAGACGCTCGGCAATGAACAGGTTCACCCACGCCAGGACGAAGAAAATCGCGGTGAACAGCAAGCCGAGGCCGATCTTGGCCCACAGCACCTTCCACCAGACCGAGGCGTAGCCCAGACTGTCGAACCAGAGAAAATCGGTCCAGAAGCCGGCGAGCCCGCGGAACGACAGCAGCAGGACGATGCCGGCCGCAATGACGATGCCGACGATGAGGCGGAATCGGGTCAGCCCGCGCGGACGACGCGGCGTGCGGCGGGCGCCGCCGGCATTCTGCGGTCCGCCCGAGGGCGGTCCAGTCGGGGGGCGACCGCCTGGCCGGCCAGACGACGGAGGCGGCATGTCCTCGGGCGGGCGCATACGGCGGCAAGGCTACCGTGGAGCGGGAGCACCTCGGGCCATGGGTTGCTCAGACAGCACGCCGCGGCACCGACGCACCAGCCGCGTAGCTTCGGAGCGGTGCGCTTGGCGGTGCTGGTCTCCGGAACCGGCTCGATCCTCGAAGCAATGCTGGATGCGGGGCTGCCGGTGCAGGTAGTCGGCGCGGACCGACCGTGTCGGGGCCTGCGCATTGCCGAAGCTGCGGGGCTCGACACGGTGCTGCTGGCGAGAAGCCAGTGGACGGGCGCCCCAGATGCCGACGGGCGGACGTCCAATCAGGGGTTCGAGCGAGAGGGTTACAGCCGCGAGCTTGCGGCGGCGCTGCACGGGCGCGGCGCGGACGTGGTGGCGATGGCCGGATTCGGCACGGTGCTGGACAGCTCGTTCTTCGCTTGGGACGGCGGCCGATACCGGGAACGGGTGCTGAACACCCACCCGTCGCTGTTGCCCGCGTTCCCTGGCTGGCACGCCGTGCGCGATGCACTCGCCGCCGGCGCGGACGAGTCCGGCTGCACGGTACACCTCGCCATTCCGGAGGTGGACGCCGGGCCGATTCTGGCCCAGCGAGCGGTGCCGGTGCGCCACGGCGACGACGTGACGACGCTGCACGAGCGCATCAAGGCCGCGGAACGCGAGCTCTACCCGGCGACGATCGCTGCATTTGTGAACGACCTGAATTTCTGAACGATCCGAACGACTTGGGAGCTGTTCGAGCACAATGCAGCCGATGAACGGTGCCACATGAGGGCGTGGATATGCGAGCGTTGATCTCCGTGTGGGACAAGACCGGAGTAGTGGACTTGGCCGAGCGGCTGTCCGGCCTCGGCTGGGAGATCGTGTCCAGCGGGGGCACAGCCGCGGCACTGGCCGATGCGGGAGTGCCGGTGCTGGCGGTGGAACACGTCACCGGCAGTCCGGAGATGCTGGACGGCCGAGTGAAGACGCTGCACCCCCGCATCCACGGCGGCATCCTGGCGGACCGCTCCAAGCCCGGCCACGCTGCAGCGCTGACCGAGCACGGCATCACGGCCATCGATCTGGTGGTGTGCAACCTGTACCCGTTCCGGTCCGATCCGAGTGTCGAGCTGATCGACATCGGCGGCCCGGCGATGGTGCGCGCCGCGGCGAAGAACCACGGCGACAGCGACGGCGGTGTCGGCGTGGTGGTGGACCCGTCCGACTACACGCTGGTGCTCGACGAGCTGACCTCGAACGGCGCGTTGAGCTGTGCGACGCGACGAACGCTGGCACGGACCGCGTTCGCCCATACCGCTGCATACGACGCCGCTATCGTGCAGTGGCTGGACGAACCGCAGGACGCGCCGCAGACCGACACCAGTGCGATCAGCTCCAGCGCAAACAGCGCTGGTTCGCCGACGCCCCTGCCGCCGACGGTTCATCTGGCGCTCGAGCGCGTCGATGCGTGCCGCTACGGGGAGAACCCTCACCAGCAGGGCGCCCGCTATCGGCCCGTGGGGGCGCCGGTCTGGTGGGATCACGCCTACCAGCACAGCGGGCTGGCGCTCAGCTACCTCAACTTCTTCGATGCCGACGCCGCGTGGCGGATCGCACACGACCTCGGCGATGCCGAAGGCGCAGCGGCGGTGGTGATCGTGAAGCACGCCAACCCCTGCGGTGCTGCCGCCGGGGGCGACTTGGCCGACGTGTACCAGCGGGCCTACGACTGCGACACCCGCTCGGCATTCGGCGGGATCGTTGCCTTCAACAGGATCGTCGATCTGGAAACGGTCGAGTGCATCGAAGCTGCCGCGCAGGCCGACGTGATCCTGGCGCCGGGTTACGAGGACGGCGTGGCGGAGCGCATCGCGGCGCGGCGGCGAAACACTCGGGTGCTGGAAGCGCCGCGGCCTGATGCAGCCGGTCTCTCGCTGCGGCAGATGAACGGCGGCTGGCTGGTGCAGTCGCCGCACACGTTCGCTTCGCCCCCCGAGGGTTGGCGTGTGGTGACCCGCCGGACGCCGACCGAGAGCGAGCTGGCCGACGCTCGCTTCGCATGGCGGGTCTGCGGGCACGTCACGTCCAATGCGATCGTGCTGGCGCGCGACCGCACGGCGTGGGGCATCGGCGCCGGTCAGCAGAACCGTGTCGAATCGGGCCGGCTCGCGATGGCGAAGGCTGACGGCAGGGCTGCGGGCGGCGCGTGTGCGAGCGACGCGTTCTACCCGTTCCCTGACGGCGTCGAGGCCGCTGCCGAAGCGGGGGTCGCGGTGGTGGTGCAGCCCGGCGGCGCCCAGCGAGACGACGACGTGATCGACCGTGCCGACGAGCTGGGCCTGGCCATGCTGTTCACCGGCGAGCGGCAGTTCAGGCACTAGCGCCCCGTGGAGCCGGCAGCCCGAGTGCACACGAGACGACCGCGCGGGAGGCTGGTGGTGACACGACGGCTGGGCGCGGCGGCGGCCGCGGTGCTGGCCTTCGCGGGTCTGGCGGCATCGTGGGTGCCGAGCGCCGGCGCGCAGGCGTCGGCCTCGGCCACCTTGCCACCGCCCGAAGTGCTGGGCGACTGCACCGACGCATTGCCGGTGATCGTCGCCTCGGACGCGGACGCACAGTCCGACATCTACTCGGCGGTCACGCTGGCAGGCGTGCTCGACGACGACAGCTGCATCGTGCTGGCCGGGGGCCGCGACGAACCGTTCCCGAAGGACCAGCTCAGCAGGCTCGCTGCGGCGGCGGCCGGCGGCTACGTGGTCGGCGGCACGGCAGCCGTGCCGGAGGCCAAGCTGGCGGGCCGCGAGGTGACCCGCGTCTTCGGCGCAGACCGCTGGGAAACGGCGACCGCAGTGGGCGCGGTGGCGACGGCGCTCGCAACCGGCACCGAGCCCGCGAAGCCCGACGCCGGCAGCGGCGGCGAAGAGTCCAAGGACCCGGCGCCCAAGGACCCTGTGCCCGAGTGGCAGCGGCGGCTGGCCGACGAGTTCTCCGCAGCCCTGCGGTCCCGCTCGGCGCCCGAGGACATGTGCATGTCGCTGCATCGCAACGGCACGCCCGTCTTCGAGCATGAACCGGACACGCGGCTGCTGCCGGCATCGCTCGTCAAGCTCGCCACCGCCACAGCGGCGCTGAGCGAGCTGGGCGCCGACACCACGTTCACCACGCGAGTGGTGGCCGATGCCGACGCGCTCGCTGCAGTCAGCAACGGCGTGCTGCGCGGCGACCTCTACCTGATCGGCGCCGGCGACCCGGTGCTGGCCACTCCCGGCTACATGAAGCGCCTCTCCGATGCACGCCCCTACACCGACGTGACCGAGCTGGCCGACAGCGTCATGGCCGCACTGCGCGCTCGCGGCATCACGGTCATCGACGGCGCAATCGTCGGGGACGGGTCCTGGTTTGGCGACGGCGAGCAGGACTACGCCTCGCAGCGCCCGCGCGGCGCGACGCGGGACACACCGGCAGTGTGGAAGCAGTCCTACCTGTCAGAGAATCTGGTGGGCATCTTGTCGGGCTTGATCATCAACGACGGCTACTCGGCCTACAGCAGCGACCGGCGGCGCCACACCCGCAGCAGCGATGCCGCCCAGGCAGCCGCTTCGGACTTCGACGACCTGCTCGAAGCTCGCGGCATGGTCATCCGGCGCCGGCCACGTTCGGGCAGCGCTCCGGCGACAGACGAGTCGACGGCGATGGGCAGCATCACCTCGCCGACCGTGTCGAAGATGCTCGTGCGAATCCTGCGCTTCTCGGAGAACACCACCGCGGAGATGCTGCTGAAGCAGATCGGGCGGCGCCACGGCGATGCTTCGCGGGCAGCGTCGGCCGCTGCCGTGACCGCCGCGATCAGCGAGCTGCTGGGGCCGACGGCCGATGACGTCACGATCGTGGACGGCTCGGGGCTGTCGGTCCACAATCGAATGAGCTGCGCAGCCGCCGTGCGGCTGCTGGCCGCGGCGGGCAGCGGCTCTCGCTTCGTCACCTCGATGTCGATCGCTGGTCAAACCCTGACACTGCGGACCTGCGGGCCGCGGCCCACGCGCGGGCGCAGTGCCGCCAACACCGTGTACGCCAAGAGCGGTCAACTGAACGACAGCACGGCGCTGGCCGGCGTCAGCACGGCGACCAACGGCGACGTGCTGACCTTCGCCATGATCGCCAATGCTCCGCAGATCATCCGCCTCGGCAGCTGCAACACGCTGCGTCAGCGCACGCTGGACGCCGTCGGCAGGTTCGATTACGGGCCGTCCGGCTGACGCGCCGGCGCGCTCAGCCCAGCAGTCCCATGGCGGCAACCGTGTCGCGCTCCTCGACCAGCTCCGCCCACGAGGCCTCGATGCGGGAGCGGCTGAACTGGTCGAGTTCCAAGCCGGTCACGACGTGGTACTGGCCGTGGGAGACCGTGACCGGGTACGAGGTGACGATGCCGTCGGGCGCGCCGTAGTCGCCCGTGGACGGTATGCCCATCGAGACCCAGTCGCCCCCCGGCGTGTCGCAAGCCCAGTCCCGCAGGTGATCCACCGCCGCCGAGGCAGCCGACGCGGCCGAGGAGGCGCCTCGTGCCTCGATGATGGCGGCGCCGCGCCGCTGCACCGTCGGGATGAAGTCGTCTTCCAGCCACGCTTGGTCGTCCACCAACGCGGCCGCGTGGTGGCCGCCCACCTCGGCACGGAAGATGTCCGGATACTGCGTCGCGGAGTGGTTCCCCCAGATCGTCATGCGGGTGATGTCGTTCACCGACACGCCGGCTTTGCGAGCCAGCTGCGCAATGGCCCGATTGTGGTCGAGGCGCGTCATGGCCGTGAATTGCCCGTCAGCGATGTTGGGCGCGTTGCGCATGGCGATCAAGCAGTTGGTGTTGGCCGGGTTGCCGACCACCAGCACCCGCACCGAGGGCTTGGCACCGCGGCTGATCGCCTGGCCTTGAGCGGTGAAGATGCCGCCGTTGATCTCGAGCAGGTCGCTGCGCTCCATGCCCGCCTTGCGCGGCATCGAGCCCACGAGCAGCGCATAGTCGGCGCCTTCGAAGGCTTCGTCGGGGTCTGAGGTTCCCAAGCGCGAAGCCAACAGCGGGAAGGCACAGTCGTCGAGCTCCATCATCACGCCGTCCAGTGCGCTCAGCGCCGGCGGAATCTCCAGCAAGCGCAGCTCGACCGGCTGGTCCGGGCCGAGCATGTCGCCCGAGGCGATGCGGAACAGCAGGCTGTAGCCGATCTGGCCTGCGGCGCCGGTGACCGCCACACGGACTGGCGGCTCGTGGGTTGAATCGTTCACAGCGTCCTCCCTGTTGCTTTGGCGTCTCTCGGACTCAAGGTTCAGTTTTCTCGTTGGGTCAAGGACTCTTTGGCTCAAGACTTGTCGGTCAAGGCTTCGGGCTGCTCGTGGGTTCGGTGTCGTGTGCGTGCAGGCAGCCGTGCAACCGTCTCAGTCGACGCCGGCGGCGGCGTCGACGGTGTTGGCCAGCAGCATGGCGCGCGTCATTGGGCCGACCCCGCCGAGTCGGGGTGTCACCCAGCCGGCCACGTCGCCCACCGATGGGTCCACGTCGGACAGAATTCTGCGGCCGTCACGCGTGATGCCTGCACCGACGACTGCTGCGCCCGGCTTGACCATGTCCGCGGTGATGAGGCCCGGCATGCCGGCTGCCGCGATGAGGATGTCGGCCTGGCGGGTGTAGGTGGCAAGATCGCCGACGCCGGTATGCACGACGGTGACCGCTGCATTGGCGCCCGGCCGCTTCAGCGCCATCAGCAGCGCCATCGGCCTGCCGATGGTGAGTCCTCGGCCCACCACCACCACGTGACGTCCCTCGGTCGGCACCCCGTAGTGCTCCAGCATCGCCTGGATGCCGCGGGGCGTGCATGGCAGCGGGCCGTCGGCGCCCATCACGAGCCTGCCGAGGTTCACCGGGTGCAGCCCGTCCGCGTCCTTCGCGGGAGCGACAGCCACCAGCGCCGCTGCCTCGTCGAGCCGGCGCGGCAGCGGCAGCTGCACGATGTAGGCGTGAACGGCCGGATCGTGGTTGAAGCGCTCGATGACCGTTTCGAGTTCGGCTTGGGTGGTGCCCGCCGGCAGCGCCTGGTGGACCGAGGCAATGCCCACCTCGGCGCAGTCGCGGATCTTGGCCCCCACATAGCTGTGCGACGCAGGGTCGTCGCCTACCAGGATCGTGCCCAGCCCGGGTGTCAGCCCGTCTCGGACGATCCGGTCGCGCAGTTCGTCCTTGATCCGCTCGGCCAGCGCGCTCCCGTCCAGCTGCACTGCGGTCACGGGCGGTCACCGTAGCGGGCACGGCCCAGACGGGCTGTGCGCCGCTCGTGCAGGCGTCTCAACGCGGGCGACGCAGCGGCCAGCACACGGTCGGCAACGGCGAGCACGCGGCCCGCGGCGCCGGGTGTGCGGTTGTCGATGAGATTGCCCATCACCTGCAGCGTGAGGCGCGCAATGGCATCGGTGCCGACTGCCACGCGCAGGCCGGCTCGCAGGATGCGCGGGTGGCCGATGAGGTAGGAGAACCTGCGGCCGGTGCGCAGGAAGGCATCGAATCGCTCGCCCACGATGCGGTCGTAGGCGGCCGCAGCCGTGGACGGGTCTGCCGCGAACAGGTCCGCAGTCAAGATGCCGGACTCGAGGCCGTAGTCGATGCCCTCGCCGTTCATCGGATTGATCAGCCCTGCAGCATCGCCGATGGCCACCCAGCCCGGACCGTGCCGCTTCGTGACGCTCATCGGCAGACGCCAAGCGCGAGGGCGCTCCAAGTAGGGGCCGAGTTGCCAAGGATCCGCCACCAGATCCCGATAGCTGTCGCAGAGCCGGTTCAAGTTGAGCTTGGCGAAGCCCTTCATGGTGCTGAGCGCGCCCACGCCGATGTTGACGGTGCCGTCGCCGGCGGGGAACAGCCAGCCGTAACCGGGAACAGCCGTGCCCTCGGCATCGCTCAAGGTGAGACAGGCCTCCAGGTACTCCTCGCTGTGGCGGGGCGTTTCGGCGTAGGCGCGGATGGCCAGGCCGAACGGCTCGTCGGGGTCGCGCAGCGCGCCGAGCATGCGTGCTGCTCGGCCTTGGGCACCGGCTGCGAGGACGATGAGATCGGCCGTCCAGCGCTCGCCTGCTGCGGTGACCCCGACCGCTGCGCCGCCTTCGAGGATCGGCAACGCCTCGGTGCAATAGCGCAGCTCTGCCCCCGCAGCAGCTGCCCCGTCGCACAGCGCGCTGTCGAGCCGGCGTCGCGGCCACACCGCCCCGTAGGGTCCGAATTGCCCGTTCGCCGGCCAGTCCAGTTGGCGTGTGCGCTTCCCGGCGACCATCCGCAGCCCTGCGATGCGGTGAGCGTCGCCGAGCGAGACGCCCAGCTCGTCGAGCGCGGCGATCGCACGCGGGGTCAAGCCGTCGCCGCACACTTTGTCGCGGCCCGGCGGCGCCTTCTCGAACACCGTCACTGCGATGCCGGCGCGGGCAGCCCGCAGGGCAGCCGCTGCACCCGCAGGTCCGGCCCCGATCACGATCATGTCCCGATGCGGCACCCGAGCAGCCTGCCGATTCAGGCACCGTTTGGCTCACCAGCCGTTCGCTACTCTGCGTCCATGACCGAGACCGTGACATGACCGAGACGCTCACGGGCAGCGACCGCTCCGCAGGCATCAGCTATGAGCAGCTCTTCGACGAGGACACTCATCCTGTGTCCGATGCGTTGCGACGAGAGGGCGAGCGGCAACCGGGCAACACGCGGGTGCCTGCTCGGCTGTACTACGCGCAAGACGTACACGACCTCGAAGTCGAGCGGCTGTGGAGCCGCGTGTGGCAGCTCGCCTGCGGTGAGGAGGAGATTCCTGAGGTCGGCGACTACCACGTCTACGACATCGCGCACCTGTCGTTCCTGATCGTGCGCGTAGCGCCCGACGAGATCAAGGCGTACCGCAATGCCTGCCTGCACCGCGGCCGCAAGCTGCGGGAGACCGGCGGGCGGGGCGCGGCCAGCCTGCGCTGCGCATTCCACGGCTGGTGCTGGAACCTGAGCGGCACGCTGCGTGAGATTCCGTGCCAGTGGGACTTCCCCGACGTGAACCCGGCCGACTACGGATTGCCCGAAGCCCAGGTCGACACCTGGCACGGCTTCGTGTTCGTCAACCCGGACCGCGACGCTCCGCCGCTGGCCGAGTTCTTGGGCGACCTCGCCGAGCACTTCGAGTTCGTGCCCTTCGAGCGCCGATACAAGGCCGTCCACGTCAGCAAGCTCATGCCGATGAACTGGAAGACCTGCCAAGAGGCGTTCATGGAGAGCTACCACGTGGTGGCGACGCACCCGACGCTCATGGAGACGCTCGGCGACGCCAACAGCCGATACGACGCGTTCGGCAACTACAGCCGGGCGATGTCGGCCCACGGGGTTGCGAGCCCGCACCTCAGCGGCATGCCGACCTACGAGCGACTCGAAGACGGCAGGCAGTTCGCGCGGTGGCGACATCCGATGAGCGGGCACGTCTACGAGCGCATCGGCGATGCCCAGGTGGCGGTCACGGATCTCGACGGCAACCTCAGCACCTTCGACGACGATGGCAACCATCTCGACGGCCCGCAGACCCAAGCAGACCCGCATCTGTGCAAGTGGGTAGGCGGCCCCCTGCTGCCGGGCATGGAGGAGGTGCCGCTGATGCTGCCGGATGCACCCCCGGGGGTGACCAATCTGCGTGGATGGATTGCGGACCAGAAGCGGGAGCAGGTGCGCGCCGAGATGGGCGACACGCTCGACGTAGACGCCATCAGCGACGCGGAGATGATCGACGCCATCTTCTATTCGGTGTTCCCGAACTGGTCGCCGTGGGGTTGCTTCAATCCGATCATGTACAGGTTCAGGCCGAACGGCGACAACCCCCAAGAGTGCATCTTCGAGGTCATGCTCTTCCCGCTGGCGCCACCCGACGACGCCGACCGGCCTCCGCCGGCAAAGGTCCACCACCTCGGGCTCGACGACGACTGGACGCTGGCGCCCCAGCTCGGCCCGCTCGCCAAGATCTTCCAGCAGGACTCGCTGAACCTGCCGTTGGTGCAAGCGGGTCTACGAGCCCAAGAGCAGCAGGAGGTGATCTTCGCCTCGTACCAGGAGACCAAGATCCGGCACTTCTACCGACGCTACTTCGAGTGGATGGGCCCGGGGCTCGATCAGTCGCGTTCGCTGCCGAGCCGTCCGCCTGACCACCACGACGCGAAGCGAGACTCGATCGCCGACCAGACCAGCTCGATCACCGGACCGCTCGGGGGCACCACGTAGGTGAATGCCCCGTAGCCGTCATCTGGCGGCGCCGCTGCCGCCGCGACCTGCCAGCCGGCCCGCAGACAACGCTCGGTTTCGGTTCGCACGTCGTCGACCCACACGCCCACGTGATGGACACCCGGATCCTCAGCGCCGTCCCAGATCGTGCCCGACTCGCCCTGCAGCAATTCGAGATGCTGCGGCCCGTCGCACGAGTAGGTGAAGACCAGTTCGACGGCGTGCAGCCCTCGCTGGGGAGTCCACACCTGCTGCGCCGGGTTGCGCTGCACCGAAGCCCAGCTCACGCCCAGCGTGTCGCCCATCTGCGCCATCGCAGCGTCCACGTCGGCCACTCGCATGCCGGTGTGGAAGAGCCGCTGGTAGTCGATCATCGCACGCACCTCCCTGCTGCGGCCATACTCGCGCAGGCAGTGCTCGCGCGAGCGACGCTCACGCCAGCCCATGCTCACGCAACCCCACGCTCACGCCAGCACAGAAAGGACTTCCCGCATGGGACGACTCGACGGCAAGGTGGCGGTGATCACCGGCGGCGCCAGCGGCCTCGGCGAAGGCACGGTGCGGCGCTTCGTGGAAGAAGGCGCCCGCGTCGTGGTGGCAGACATCCAAGAGGCAGCCGCACGCGAGCTGGTCTCCTCGCTGGGAGACGCAACGAGATTTCAACGCACCGATGTCACCCAAGAAGCCGACGTCGAAGCGGCGGTGGGGGCCGCAGTCAGGGAATTCGGGCGGTTGGACTGCATGTTCAACAACGCCGGCATCGTGGGTGCGGTCGGCTCGATCACTCAGACCTCGGCCGAGGCGTGGGATGAGTCGCTGTCCATCTTGCTGCGGGGCGTGTTCTTGGGGTGCAAGCATGCGGCTCGGGTGATGATCGACCAAGGCTCGGGCGCCATCATCTCCACCTCGTCGGTCGCCGGCGTCGTGGGGGGTCTCGGCCCCCACGCCTACACCGCAGCCAAGCACGGCGTCATCGGGCTCACCAAGTCCGTCGCCAACGAGCTTGCACAGCACGGTGTGCGAGCCAACGCCATCGCCCCTGGCAGCATCGTCACCGCCATGACCGCTTCGGTCATCAGCGGAGATCACACCGACACCGACACCGCGCAGCAGCACATCTCCGGAGGCTCGCCGCTGGGCTTCGGCGGCATGCCGATCGACATCGCCAACGCTGCGCTGTACCTCGCGAGCGACGAGGCTCGCTACCTCAGCGGGCACTGCTTGGTGGTCGACGCGGGGTTCACCGCAGCCGGTGCGGTGCCCAATCGCTTTCACCGCGGCGACGGCTCGGTCATCGGCGAGGCTGGACGGCGCGGGTGAAGCGGGCGCCATCGGGAACGACCAGCCAGGAGCACGAATGATCATCATCGCCGGAGAGATCGACTTCGACACCGCCGCCAATCGCGACCGCGCCGTCGCGCTCAGCGGGCCGCTGCAGCACGCGACACGCCGCGAGGAGGCCGGCTGTTGGGCCTACTGCTTCTCGGCCGACCCGTGCATCGACACCCGCATGCTGGTCTATGAGCTGTGGGCCGACGAGGCGTCGCTGGCCGACCACTTCGAGCACCAGAACTACTTCAACATGCGAGCCGCGTTGGGCGACTGCGGCATCGTCGCGGCCAACAACAAGAAGTACCGTTGCGATCTGTCCGAGCCGGTCTACGACGACACCCGCACACCCAGGGCGGACTTCTTCACCGCGTGAGCTCGCCATGAGCGCAGCATGAGCGGCGAACCCGCAGCGGCACGCGGCGGCACCGACGCGGGGGCGCAGGCAGCGGGCATTGCGCGGCGATTCCGCATGGACGGCCGTGTCGCGGTCGTCACCGGCGCGGGCCAAGGCATCGGACGCTCGATTGCCGTCGCGCTGGCGGAGCACGGCTGCGACGTGGTCGTCAATGCGCGCCGGATCGGTGACCTCGAGGCCACCGCCGCCGCGATCGGGGCGCACGGTCGGCGGGCGCACATCGTGCAAGGCGACATTCGCGACTTCTCCGCGACGCTGGCCGATCGCTCCGTCGCGGCATTCGACAAGATCGACGTGTGGGTCAACAACGTGGGCGGCTCCGACGAGAAGACGGTGCGCGCGCTGGCGGACACCCCCGACGACGTGTTCCGCTCGCAGCTGGAGCTGAATCTGACCACCGCCTTTCAGGGCTGCAAAGCGGCAGCCGCCGCGATGGGGAGAGCCGGCGGCGCGATAGTCAACATCTCGTCGGGCGCGGGCACTCGGGGCTCGCCGATGACCGGCCCCTACGCCGCCGCCAAGGCAGCGATGAACAACCTCACCCAGACGCTGGCGCTCGAGCTGGCACCGCGCATCCGCGTGAACGCAGTCGCGCCCGGACCGATCGCCACAGAGGCATTCCACCAGGTGCTCGGGGTGTCGGATCGACTGGACGAGCTGACCGCGAGCATCCCGCTCGGCCGCATGGGCGAGCCTGAGGACGTCGCGGCAGCAGTGGTGTACCTCGCATCGGACGCGGCCGCGTGGGTCACCGGCCAGCTGCTGGCGGTGAGCGGCGGACGCACACAGCGCACCACGGCGTACCGGCCGGCGCCGCCCGCAACCTGAACGCGCTGCAGACCGTCGGCTCACGATGGGCAACATCACAGCGCGATTGCGGCAAGACTGGGCTGCACCGACCACCTGAGACCCGCCTGACACAGACCACCTGAGACCCGCCTGACACCGACCACGCCAGCCAACCGAGGAGCCACACTGACATGTCCGTCGCACCCAGCCGGCCAAGCGCCTGGGGCGAGGCGAGATCGCCTGGCCTCAGCTACCAGCAGCTGCTCGACGCCGACACGCACGACGTGCCCGACGTCCTGCGCCTCGATCATCCTCGCTATCTCGGCAGCGAGGACATCGATGCCAGCCGCTACACCAGCCGAGCCTGGCACGAGGCCGAAGTGGAGCACGTCTGGCAGAAAGTCTGGCAGTACGCCTGCCGCACCGACGAGATCCCCGAAGTAGGGGACTACTACATCTACGAGATCGTGCGCGACTCCTACATCGTCATGCGCACAGAGGACGGCATCAGGGCGTACGTCAACGCCTGCCTGCACCGAGGGCGACGGCTCAAGGACTTCAACGGCCGCTGCAGCGAGATCCGGTGCGCCTTCCACGGATTTGCGTGGACGCTGAACGGCGACCTGCAGGACATCCCCGGCGAGTGGGACTTTCCCCATGTGGACCGCGACAGCTTCACACTGCCCGAAGCCCACGTCGGCGTCTGGGCGGGGTTCGTTTTCATCAACCCAGACCCCGACAACACCGAGTCGCTGGAGGAATTCCTCGGCGACATCGTCGAGCAGTTCGAGGTCTGGGACTTGGAGCGGCGCTACAAGCAGGCTCACGTGGCCAAGGTGATCCACGCGAACTGGAAGATCGCGCAAGAGGCGTTCTGCGAGGCGTACCACGTGAACGCCACGCACCCGCAGATCATGCCCTACCTCGGCGACACCAACTCTCAAGTGGACATCTGGGACAACTTCGCCCGGGTGATCACGCCGGGCGGGACGCCGAGCCCGCTGCTGGACACCGAGCCGACAGCCGAGCAGATGATGCGGTCCATGCTCGACGTGCGCCACGACCAAGAGCTGCCGATTCCGCTCGACGAGACCGCCACGATGCGCTCGGTGGCGGCGGAGGCCAGCCGCGCCCGCTGGCGGCCCATCGCCGGCGCGGACTGGGTCGATGCCATGTCGGACGCAGAGATGATGGACAGCATCGACTACACGGTGTTCCCCAACTTCCACCCGTGGGGAGCCTTCAACCGCATCGTGTACCGCTTCAGGCCCAACGGCGACGACCATCGCTCCTCGATCATGGAGTGCATCTTCTTGGCGCCCTACCAAGGCGACAAGCCGCCGCCGTGTGACGTCCATTGGCTGGAAGAGTTCGAGACGTTCACCGATGCGCCCGAGCTGGGCATGCTCGGCAAGGTTTTCAATCAGGACCTGTTCAACATGGCCAAGCTGCAGATCGGGCTCGAGACCACCCGCAAGCCCGGCATCACGCTGGGCAACTACCAGGAGAGCAAAGTGCGATGGCTGCACCACCGGCTGGGCGAGTGGGTCGAACGCGGCCGCGAGCAGGCAGTACACATCGCGGCAGGCACTGCCGGTGCAGCCGCCGCAGCACGAGGGGGCCGCTGAGATGCCCGCCGGCCTCTACCACCCCTTCAGCGGTGCGCTGTACGAACGTCAGCATGAGGGCGAAGCCGGCGACGTCGTGGTGACCGACGGCGAGCTCCAAGGGGTCTTCAGCAGCGAAGGCCAGTGGATCAGCGGTTCTCTGCGTGAGTGCGATCCGCAGATGTGCAACTGGATCGCCGGCCCGCAGGTCGCCAATCATCGGGTGAGCGAAGCGGCCGAATCTGCGCAGGATCGCTGAGCGCGCCACGAACATGGATCGCTAGGAGCATCAGATGAGCAGCGCAACGTTGGTCGAACTCACCCGTCGCACCCTGCAGCACGCCCGCGCAGGCACCGTGCCGCTGGCCGCCGACATCGGACGGGTGCCGGCGGCGAACTACTACGACCCGGATCGGTGGCAGCTGGAGATGGACCGCGTCTTCAAGCGCACCCCCTTAGTGCTGGGTTTCGCCTGCGAACTCGCCGAGCCCCGCAGCTTCAAGGCGATGGAGGTTGCAGGCGTCCCGGTCCTGCTGTCACGCGGCGCCGACGGGCAGATGCGCTCGTTCGTGAACATGTGCAGCCACCGCGGCTCCATCGTCGTACCGGAGGGCACGGGCACCGCCCGCAGATTCACCTGCCCCTACCACGCGTGGAGCTACGACAACGAGGGCCGGCTGGTCGGGATCCTGGACCGCGACGAGTTCGGCAGCCTGGAGGTGGACTGCCACGGCCTCACGCCGCTGCCGGTGGCCGAGCGCGCCGGCATCGTCTTCGGCGCCTTGACGCCCGACGCGCCCTTCGACATCGACACCTACCTCTGCGGCTACGACGCCATGCTGGAGCATCACGAGTTCGCGAGCTGCGTCTACGTCGGCAGCCAGACGGTGGACGGCCCCAACTGGAAGGTGGCCTACGACGGCTATCTGGACTTCTACCACCTGCCGATCCTGCACCGCGACACGTTCGGGCCCGACTACTCCAACAAGGCCATCTACGACGCATGGGGGCCCCACCAACGGGTGACCTCGCCCGACCACCGGATCTTGGTGCTCGACGGTCTCGACGCCGACGACTGGCCCGCCGACGTGCTGACCGCCGGGGTGTGGACGATCTTCCCCCACACCTCCGTCGCCGGGTTCAAGGTGGGTGCCGAAGGCGTTCCCGGCGGCGGCCGGATGTACATGGTCTCCACGCTCTTCCCGGGCGACTCTCCGGACACCTCGCGCACGATCCAGCACTTCTTGGCAGCCTTCGAGCCTTCTGAGCAGCTCACGGAACTGATCGAAGCCCAGCAGGCGTTCTTGCTGCGCGTGGTGCGTGACGAGGACTACTACACCGGCAACCGCATCCAGCGCGCGGTGAAGACCGGCGCCAAGACGGAGTTCTTGTTCGGCCGCAACGAAGCCGGCGGCCAACGGTTCCACGGCTGGGTGGACCGCCTCGTGGCCGCCGAGACCTCCGAGGACTTCGCCAACCTGTTCGTCGGCGCGGAAGTGGCGTTTCAGCGCTAGCCGGTGCCGGTTCGTCCGGCTTGCTCAAGTTGCCGGCCCAGTTGGCCAGTACAGTCAGCCGGCCCGGCTAGCCGGCACAGCGCGGATCAGAGTTCTCGCAGCACCGACATCAGCTCCGGGAACTCGGCCCCGCGAGCCATGATCTCCTCCATCCCGCCGACCACGCCGGTGAGGTTGGCGAGCACCGCGTGTTCGAGGCCGGCTTGGGCGTAGCCCTCGAGCTGCGATCCGATCTCGGTTGCATTGCCCACGAAGAGCACCTGCTGCACCATCTCGAAGGGAATGGTGGGCGCGAGGTCGCGCAGGTCGTCCGCATCGAGGTCGTGGATGATGACGTCGATGAAGCCTTTGGAGTCGTTGCCCAGCGGATGGACCAGTCCGTTGGCCTCCCACATCGACCCCATTGCGAAGAGTCCGAAGAGCTTGCCCAGCGGCTCGGCCTCGAACATCTCTGCTGCGCGCTCGGCGCTGTGCGCGAACAGGCAGAACGGCAGCATGGCCGCCTCCGGGGTCGGTCGCCCGGCCGCTTCGGCGTGTTCGCGGATGACCTGCAGCTTCTGGCCGTACTCCGCAGGCGACATCCACCACGCCGGTATCCAGCCGTCGGCGTAGCGGCCGGTCAGCCCGAGCATGCGCGGACCGTGCCCGGCAACCCACACCGCCGGCTTGCCCCGACCAGGCGCCTCCAGCGGCAGCCCGATCCGGCCCGGGCCATCGGGCATCACCCCATGGTCGAGCAGGCTGCGCAGCTCGATCAGGCATTCCTCCAGCAGGGCCACCGGCCGCTCGAAGGGGTAGCCGAACGGTGTCAGGCTCTCTGCCTCTCCCGAGCCGATGCCCAAGATGAAGCCGCCGGGGATCAGGTCGTTCAGCGACAGGGCTGTGCGCGCGAGGTCGATCGCCCGCCGGCGCGTCGAGTCCGTGACCGAGATGCCGTAGGGCTTGTCGGTCATGGCGCCGATCTTGACGCCGTAGACGAACGGGTCGTAGAATGCATCGGGATCCGACGCCAGCGCCGACAGCGGTATCTCGCTCCACAGACCCGGATGGAACACGCCCAAGAGGTGGTCGGGCGCCCAGTAGGAGTCGGCACCCATCTGCTCGTAGAGCGGCAGCATCTGCTCGGTGCTGGCAAACGGATACTGAGCAGGAAGCGTGATGCCGACCTTCATGCTGGCCGCTCCTCAGCTGCTGCGAGCCGACAGCCAGCGGGCTGTGGCCTTGGACATCTTGGACCCGTCGTAGCCGATGCGCTGCGTCGGCGCCACTTCGAGGATCACCCGGCGAGGCGAGTCCAGGAACGACACGAACGCGGCCTGGCCCGCTTCGTCGTCCGGTCGAAGCGCCGCGGCCAGCGCTGGGTAGAACCACGCCTTGGTCTCGTCATCGTCGCGCACCGTGCAGGTGCCCTTCCAGGTGATCGCCTTGTTGCGCGGCATGGGCGAGCCGGTGCTGGTGACCACGATGCACACCCTCGGGTCTCGTCGCACCGCGCTGATGCGTGCTCGCTGGCTCGACGCCGTCAGCCAGAAGCGTCCGTCCCGCCAGACGTAGGACATGATGACTCCGACCGGCCAGCCCTCGCGGTTGGCCCAGATGAACGTGCATTCGTTGTGCGCCAGGAGCAGCTGCTCTTCCACCTCGGCGTCGAGGTCGTACGCGGTGACGTCCTCGTAGTTCTCCTCGGGGTGGACCTCCGACGACTGCTCGGCCATGACGTGACTCCGTTCGACTGCTGCGACAACCTATACTGCTCCCCCCGCTACCTTGCCGCACATGGACGTTTACGAAGCCATCTACACGACCCGGGCCATGCGCCGACTGTCGCCGGAGCCCTTTGACACTGCGCTGCTGCCGAAGCTGTTCGACGCGGCCGTGCGAGGCCCCAGCGGCGGCAACGAGCAGCGGTTCCGTTTCATGACCGTCGCCGAGCCCAGCACGAAAGCAGAGATCCAGCGCATCTACCGAGAATGCCTCGACGAGCTGAACGCGACGCGCTACGCACACGTCCAGCAGCAGGTGGCCTCCGGCGACCGAAGCGACCCCGCCGTGGCGCAGGCGGTCCGCATCGACAGCTCTGCGCAGTGGTTCGCGGACAACCTGCACCACGCGCCCGTGCTGGTCTTCGTGTTCGGCACGCCTGGCGGCGAGACCACGACGTTCCCGTGCCTGTGGAACCTGTGCCTGGCTGCGCGTGCCGAAGGCCTGGGCACTGCGGTGACGACGCTGCTCAAGCTGCGCCAGGAACGGGTCGAGCAACTGCTTGGCGTGCCCACGCAGGAACGCTGGGAGATGCACGGCATGGTCCCGCTCGGCACCCCGCTCGGCCGCTGGGGCGTGGCGCAGCGCAAGCCGGCGCACCTGTCGGTGTTCAGCGAGCGATGGGGCGAGCCGGTGGACTGGACCGTCGACGAACCGCTGTGGCCGTCCGCTAGCCAAGATCGCTGATAGCCAGGATCGCTGAACGGCGACCGGCGAGCGGCGCGGGCCGCTGCTTCGCCGGGACACTCAACCGCGGCTCATCGTCTAGTGTCGCGTCACGAAATCCGGGAGGAGACACACATGAGAACGTCAACGACGGCGAAGCTGCTTGCGCTGCTGTTCGCCTTCACGCTCATCGCTGCGGCTTGCGGCAGTGACGACGGGGACTCCGACAGCTCTGCCACGACTCCAGATGCCTCCGAAGGCACCAGCGGCGACGACGGCAGCGACGGCGACGGCGGCGCCATGGGCGACAGCGACTCAGACGGCGGCAGCGACGTGGCCGTGGGTTCCCAAGAGCCCGACGACGACGGCAACGGCATGTCGGACGGCGATGGCGACCCGGCCATGTCCGACGGCGACATGCCGGACATGCTCGCTGACAACACTGTGTTCGGCAACGGCGCCGAGGAATGGGAGCGTGCGGTCCGCCACGGGGAAGCCAGCCCGCTCGCAGCGACCGGCGAACCGATCACGATGTTCATGGTGAATCTGGAAGGCTCGCCGGGCGGGTCGTTCCCGGAGGTGCGCGAGGGACTCCAGATCGGCATCGCGTACATCAACTCCACGCTCGGCGGCGTCGGGGCCGACCTCGAGAACGGGGTGCCCGGCCGGCCGCTGGCGCTGGAAGCCTGCCCGCACGCGATCGACCCAGCGGAGGCGCAAGCCTGCGCCACCGAGTCGGTTGCGGCTGATCCCGACATCATCGTCAAGGGCATCGACTTCTTCAGTCCGATTTTCTGGCCCGTGTGGGCAGGTCAGTACCCGGTCATGGACACGCTGCCGATCTTTGTGGCGGACTTCGTCGCCGACGGATCGCTGGCCATGAGCGGCGCATGCGTGTCGGCGTTCCCCGGGGCAGCCCAAGCCATGGTCGAAGCCGGCCACGATCGCATCGCCGTCATCTACTCCGACAACGCACCGGGCCAAGAATGCTGGGCGGACACCCAGGAGCGCTTCTACAAGTACTACGAGCAGACCCAAGGCGTCGAGTACCGCGGCTTCCCAGAGGCGCCGGGGGACCCCTCCGACAACGACGCCATCGTGCAGGAAGTGCTGAACTTCCTGGAGGGCAGCAACGGCGCGGTGCATTTCGGCATCGCCGCGGCCGACTGCGCCGAGTACAACGACTCCCTCGACGCCGCCGGCAACCCCCACCAAGTGTGGCCGTCAGGCAGCTGTGTGGACGATGCCGTCACCGGCGCCGCTTCGGCGACCGGCAAGCACTTCGGCTTCGAAGGGCCTCCCGCTCCCGACAACGCGTCGCTGCTGGCGCAGTTCCACCCGTTCTGGCAGTGGGAGGTCAACCACCGCGAAGCCGTCCTGGTCGCGGGCGATCCGGAGTCGCCGTTGTCCACCTTCATGCGGCTGGGATTCAACACCGCAGTGATGGCGTATCAGGTTGTCGGCGACTTCATGGCAGCCGGCGGCGACCCCAGCGATCACCAAGCGCTCAAGGCGTTCATGGGCGCGCTGGACAACCAGCACCGCGTTGCGGGAACCCCGCTGGACTGCGCCAACAAGGTGCCCGAGTGGGGTGCCATCTGTGCATTCCACTTCACGAGCTTCACTTGGAACGGCGAGGAGTTCGTGGCCAACGAGTTCCTCGGTCACGATCCCGCCGACCCCAAGACGTGGATCAACGTCCGCGACCTGCTCGCCACGGTTGCCACCGAGGTGCCACGCGGCTGACGGTGTCAACCAGCACAGTGCGCACTGCCCGACCCACTGCCCGCGCCGCCGTGCGCGATCGCGGACAAGTGGTCGGGCGGTGCGCATCTGGGCAGGCCGGGCGCGCACCGGAGGGGACGGGCTGATCTTGGGGGGAATCTCTTGCGTGACGACGTGAGCGCACCACGATGAGCGACCTGCTGGTCGCCATCCTGATCGGCATCGGAGCGGGCGGTCTCTACGCCATGCTCGGCTCGGGGATCGTGGCTGCCTTCAAGGGCTCCGGCGTGATCAACTTCGCTCACGGCGCCGTGGCGATGTACGCGGCGTACACGTGGTCCGAGCTGCGCCAGAGCGGGGACATCTACCTGCCGTGGTTCGATCCGCTGCCCACCCACTGGCTGAACCTGCCCGTGCGGATCAACGTCCGCGACACCGGGTTCGAAGAAGCAGGCGTGTTCTGGGACCAAGCAGTTCCCATCTTCCTGGGCATGGTCATGGCGGGCCTGCTCGGCGTGATGCTGCACTACTTGGTGTTCCGACCGCTGCGCAACTCGCCGGCGCTGGCCAAAGTCATCGGCTCGGTCGGGGCGATGCTGTGGTTCCAGTCCATTGCGCAGCTGCACTTCGGCAGCGCGCTGCGCACCCAGCAAGGGTTCCTGCCGACCGGCTCCATCGACAACTTCCTCGGGCTGGGCGCCAGCATCGGCGTGGACCGTGTGTGGGTGCTCGGCGCAGCGCTGATCATGGGCGGCGGCGTGGCGCTGATCTACCGTCACACGCACTTCGGCCTGGCGACCCGGGCTGCGGACGAGAACGAGAAGGGCGCCACGCTGCTCGGGTACTCACCGCAGCGCTTGGCTCTGCTGAACTGGCTGCTCGCGTCGCTCATGGCCGGCGCCGCCGGTCTGCTGTATGTCGGCATCGCCACGCTCACGCCGTCCAACTATTCGCTGTTCGTCATCCCCGCGCTGGTAGCGGCGCTGCTGGGCAACCTGAAGTCGGTGTGGCTGGCCACCTTGGGCGGCATCGGCTTGGGCATGGTCCAGTCGGGTTTCGTGAACATCGCCAATCGGGACTGGTGGCCCGAACTGCTGCGCGCTGAAGCCGTGCGGCAGATCATCCCGCTGGCGGTTGTGGTGCTGTACCTGTATCTGCGAGGCGACAAGGTGCCCGAACGCGGCACCGTCGGCGTCAAGGGCCAGCCCCGCGCACCCAAGACACGCAACCCGCTGGTCACTGCGGCGTTCCCGCTGATGCTGGCGCTGCTCGGCGTCTGGCTGTTCAGCGGGCCGTGGGAGGTGGCGTTCACCACGTCGCTGGTGGCCATACCGGTGATGCTGTCGCTGGTGGTGCTGACCGGCTACCTCGGCCAGATCAGCTTGGCGCAGACGGCTCTGGGCGGCGTGGCCGCCTACATGACGGTGCGCTTGGTGTCCGACGGCACCAAGGAAACGGAGTTCCAGTTCGTGACCGTCGACGGGCCCGGTCTGCCGCACGAGATCGGCATGGTGCTCGGCGTGCTCATCGCCGTGGCGGCGGGCCTGCTCATCGCGCTGCCCGCCTTGCGCATTCGCGGCGTGCAGCTGGCAGTGGTCACCATCACCGCCGTGGTCGCGATCCGGGAATTCGTGCTGAAGAACGAGTTCTTGTCGGGCGAGGGCGCGAAGTCGAACAATCCGGTACCCCGGCCGAGCATGTTCGGTGCCGATGTCGGCGTGCAGGATCCAGCGACGTTCAGTCCCGACCGCTGGCAGTTCGCCGTGTTCGCTGTCGTGTTGGTCCTGCTGTGCGCTGTTGCCGTGACGAACCTGCGTCGAGGCGGCACCGGCAGGCGGTTTTTGGCCATTCGCTCCAACGAGCGTGCCGCTGCGGCTGCCGGCATCGACGTGGCCCGCAACAAGCTGCTGGGATTCGGCATCGCGGCCGCGCTGGCCGGCGTCGGCGGTGTGCTGACCGCTTACAAACTGTCGTCGATCTCCTTTGAGAACTACAACGTCTTCGTCGGCATCGCGGTGGTGGCCTTCGCCTACCTAGGCGGCATCTCGATGGCGTCGGGCGCCGTGTACGGCTCGCTGATCGCCGCCGGGGGCATTCTGGCCTACACCCTCAGCCATCACTTCCCGGATGTCACCAAGGACTACATCACCGCCGTCGGCGCCCTCGGGCTGATCCTCAACGCGATCATCACGAACGGCGAGGGCATTGCGATGCTGAACCTGCAGGTCAACCAAGTCCTGCGCAACTTCATACGCTACGCCCACTGGGCCCACTGGCGTCGCCTGCTGGTTCGGCTCGCGCCCACGGTGGCGATCAGCCTCGTGTTGGGATGGCTGGTTTGGACACGCCAAGCGCACTTCAACGGCTGGATGCTGGTGCTGGCGGTGTGGATCGGCTTGAACGTGCGCGCGCTGGTGCAGGCCATCGTTCGGATCGCCACCGGCACCGGCGGGATGTTCTACGTGCCTGCGCCCGATTCGCCCGCTTGGGGTCCCGTGGCCGCCGAAGAGCGCGGCACCGGCAGCGCAGGCAGCACCGAGGTCAGTGTGGCCTCCGGCAACGATGATTCGGGAAATGCCGCGGACAGTGCAGGAGACGTGCAGCGGTGAGCTTGCTCGAGACCCGCGACCTCACCGTCACCTTCGGCGGGCTGCATGCCAACGATGCTGTGAGCATCAGCGTGGAGACCGGCGGCTTCGTGGGACTCATCGGGCCGAACGGCGCCGGCAAGACCACGTTCATCGACGCGATCACCGGTTTCGTCCCCACGTCGGCCGGCAGCGCGCTCCTCGACGGGGCGGATCTACTGACCATGAAACCGCACGAGCGTGCCCAGGCTGGGCTGTCTCGCACGTTCCAGTCGCTAGAGCTCTTCGACGATCTCAGCGTCGAGGACAACCTGTTGGTCGCGGCCGAACGGCCCCGCTGGCACAGCTTCTTGGGCGATCTCGTCCGGCCGTCGCGCACGACCGGCGTCGAACCGCAGGTGGACTGGGCGCTGGAGGTGCTCGGCTTGGGCGAACACCGCGCTGCCAGCCCTGGCGACCTGTCGCACGGGCAGCGCAAGCTGGTGGGCGTCGCCCGAGCGCTGACGTCCCAACCCAAGCTGGTACTGCTCGACGAGCCCGCCGCAGGACTCGACACTGCCGAAAGCCAGGTGCTGGGCAGCCAGCTGCGCTCCTTTCTCGACCACGACATCACGGTCTTTTTGATCGACCACGACATGGGGCTGGTACTGAACGTGTGCGACTTCATCTACGTGCTCGACTTCGGCAAGATCATCGCTGCCGGCACGCCCGAAGAGATCAGATCCCACCCTGATGTGGTGCGGGCGTACTTGGGCGAGTCGGCCAGCGCGCTGCAAGAGGCCGGCGCCAAAGACGCACGGCAAGCCCAGTGAGCAGCAGCACGCAGCAGCGGTCCCTGTGGAAGCGTCGCTCGCGGCGAGGAGCTGCGGCAGCGCTGAACGGCGATTCGACCGACGCCGATGCCGGTTCGGCGTCCGCGGATGCAGGCATTGCCATCTCGGGCCTGCACGCGGGCTACGGAGGCGTCGCGGTGGTGCGCGATCTGGACCTGTCGGTTCGTCCAGGCGAGGTGGTGGCGCTGCTGGGACCCAATGGCGCGGGCAAGACGACCACGCTGCTGACCGTCTCGGGCTTGATCAAGCCGCTCGCCGGACAGGTGCGGATCGACGGCATCGCCGTGGACACCAAGTACCCGCATCGAAACGCACGACTCGGCGTGGCTCACGTGGCCGAAGACCGTTCGCTCTTCTTCGATCTGACCACCGAGGAGAACCTGCGGCTGGGTCTGCGCGAGTCCGACAACGAGTCCGAAGACCTCGATCACGCCTTGGACATGCTGCCGGCGCTGCGCGGACTGCTGGATCGCCGGGCCGGACTGCTGTCCGGCGGGGAACAGCAGATGCTGGCCATGGCGCGGGCGCTGGCGGGACGCCCGCGACTGCTGCTGGTGGACGAGATGAGCCTCGGGCTGGCGCCGGTCATCGTCGAACGGCTGCTGCCGTTGGTGCGCGATGTAGCCGAGTCCACCGGGGCCGGTGTGCTGATCGTGGAGCAGCACATTCACATGGCGCTGGAGGTCGTGGACCGAGCGTATGTGATGAACCGCGGCAGCATCGTCATGGAAGGCACGGCTGACGAGCTGAAGCAGCATCAAGAACTGCTGGCGGCGAGCTATCTCGGCGGGGACGAGCTGGACGCGTGACGAACTCGGCGTGCAGGTCCGGCAGGTCGAGCCGCACGCAGCCACGTCGGGCTGCCCTGCATCGTCGAGCTCGTTAGGGTCGAACACGGATGGACGCCGCGCTGATCGACCGCATCAGGTCCGACATGGCTTATGAGTTCGGGCGTGTCGGCCCGCCCGACGGCTTTCCTGCGTTCGACGACATTCCCGTGGCTCGGCACACCTCCGACGAGTTCGCGCAGCTCGAGAACGCGCACCTGTGGCCCCGCACGTGGGTCATCGCCGGGCGCGCCGAAGACGTTGCTGCGCCGGGCGACTACTTCGTGTTCGCGGACTTGGGCGTTCCGCTGCTGGTGGTACGCGGCACCGATGGCCGGATCCGCTGCTTCTACAACACGTGCCAGCATCGGGGAGCACCAGTGGTACGTGAGGCACGCGGCAGCTCACGCAGGCTGCGGTGCCAGTACCACTCCTGGACGTACGAGATCGACGGCGGCACGCTGGTCTCGCTGCCCGACGAGCGCGACTTCGTCGGCTTGGACCGGTCGGTTCGCTGCCTGCCGCAGGTGAGCTGCGAAACGTTCGCAGGTTTCGTCTTCGTCAATCGCGACCCGGCCGCACAGCCCTTGGCGGACTGGATCGGCCCCATCGCGGAGATCTTCGAGCCCTTCGACTGCGAGCAGCTGCGAGAGATCTACCGCCGCAGCGTGGTCGTGCCGTGCAACTGGAAGGTCACTGCCGAGGCGTTCTTGGAAGTCTACCACTTTCGGCACATCCACTCTCGCAATGGCGTGTCGGTGCTGGACAACCGAGGGGCGGCGATGGGGCTGTACCCGAACGGCCACAGCCGCATGATCACGCCCTACTCCAAGCAGAACTGTCAGCGGGTGGGCATGGATTCGTGGGATGACTGGAAGCTGCTGGACCAAGGCCCGTTCGCGACAGCCCCCCGTGTGCCGGCGATCGTCGACTGCACCAGCACGGCCATCAGCCTGTTTCCGAACATCATCATCCCGCTCGGGCGGATCGGCTTTCCGGTGCTGCTGTTCTGGCCGATGGACAAGCGATCCACCCGCCTCGACTGGATCTACTACGCCCCCACTGCCGGCGGTCGCCACGACTGGGGCGACGGCGAACTGCCGCAGCACTGGCAAGAGCAGCGCGCCGGATTCGACCAGATCATGGACGAGGACATGATGAACATGACGCCCATGCAGGAATCGATGGAGTCACCGGCCCTGCGCGGCATTCCCCTCAACTACCAAGAACGGCGCATCTGGCACCTGCATGAGCAGCTCGACAGAGTCATCGGGCCAGAGCGCATCCCCTCGGCCATGCGCGTGCCGCAACTGCTCCACGACTTCATCGAACGCTAGTCGTATTCTTCAGCCACCATCTGTCCTCGAACGACGGCGAACGGAACCTCAATGAGTGGCCGCAGCTCCTGCTCGAGCTTGGCAAAGAGTTCGGCATCATCTGGAGGGAAGCCTTTTCCAGTGTGAACGCCGAGCAGCGCCCACGCATCTGTACGTGCCATCCGGGTCGGGTCCACGACAATGCTGAGTCGGTTGGCACGGTGATCGACCCATGTCTTGGCCAGCATTTCGGCCAATTCCCATCGGCGCTGTCCACCGTCGGCAGCCTCAAGAAGCAGAGAGACTCCACGGCCGTTGTCGAACGCCTCATACGCGGCGATAAGCGCAGCGTGGGTCACGGCGGCACCGGTGCGAATCTCCACATCGTGGTGTTGTGCAGCGAGCGCAGCGGCGGCAGGGTTTGGCGGTTCTTGGCCGGTCAACCATAGCCAAGCGACGAACGGCTCGTCCGGCCGCGGGAGCACACCTGTACCTGCCACTGACCTGTCCACAAAATACCAATCAAGAGCGTCAATATCCCAGCCAGCAGTTCGCGTAGACTCTAATGTTCGCAAGCTAGCAAGCACCATCTCCATCTCTGGGACACGGTCGAGACGTCGCTGTGCTTCTGACGGCAGCACACCATAAGCCATGGAATATGCAGCGACAGTGCAACGGTAGTGATGGCGGTCAATACAGCGCTCGATGCCACGTACTGCCCGTATGGGATAGTCTCCACATTCGGTGCTGCGGATGCTGCCACCGTCTGCGTCGTCGATGATGACTTCGTCTTCGTGTCCGAACGGACCTTGAACGTGCATGCGCTGATGCAGCCAAAGCTCGTCGCTTGTCTCGTCGTATTGGGTAAGACCCTTCGGCAAACTCAGCACGAAGCGCACCATGAAGTCTGAGTCGCTTTGCAGATCACGCCCCTGGTCGAGATACGCACATCGACCATCTATGCGCAACGTTCCTTCAATCTCAAACTCTATCGAAGCTGTTTCGCCCGAAACTGACCATTGCGGCTCATACATCTCATGGAAGTCTGCCCACGGTAATGGCAGGACATTCGCTGGACGTGGGCCCCAAACGCTCCCCGAAGTAGCAGTGGCTGCCGCTGTTGGAGTCGGCCGCGTATCGGTATGCGTCGGCAACAATATCGGCACCGATTGCGTCGGTTCTGCACTCGAATTGTCGCTAGCTGGATCAGTTGTGTTCTCGCCGATTGTGCAGGCAGCTACCATGAGCAGGACCACCATAGGCCACCAACGGAACTGTATCTTCATGAGCATCTTAGCGATGTGTCGTGCCGGGGTTTGTCCGCAGGGTGCTGGTGGGTTGAGCCTCTTGTGCGTGCGTGGCGACTGTCTTGGAATTCACGGCGCTGCGGCGACGGTGCGTGCGGCATCGCGGCCCGCGATGAAGCCGGTGGTGATGGCGGGGCCGAGCGTGCCGCCGGCGCCTCCGTAGGCCATCCCGGTGGGTGCCGCCATCGCGTTGCCCGCTGCGTACAGACCGTCGATGACACCGCCGGCACTCGCCAGCACGCGACACCTCGTGTCGGTCTTGGGACCGCCGTTGGTGCCCAGCGCACCGAGCTCGATCTCCACGGCGTAGTACGGCGGCTCGTCGAGCGGCCCGAGCGTCGCACCGACGCCAGCGATGCGCCGATCGCCGTTGAAGGTGTCGTACGCGCTGTCACCGCGGCCGAACTCCGTGTCGCTTCCGGTTGCTGTGTCGGTGTTGAAGCGCGCCACCGTGGCCTCCAGCGAGCGAGCCGGGACGCCGATCTTCCCGGCGAGTTCGTCGAGCGTGTCGGCGCGTGCCATCCAGCTCGGCGCCTCCGACCCGGGCGGTGCTCCTGCGACGTCGTAGCTCAGCTTGTGTCGGTGATCGAACACGAGCCAGCACGGAAGATTCGGGTAGCAGAAGCCGGCGGCGTCGAAGGTGTGGAACGCGCCGCCCATAGCGTTGTAGTTGCCGGCCTCATTGGTGAATCGCTTGCCGAGCGCATTCACCATGATCGATCCAGGACGGGTTCGCTCCAGCAGGATCAGCCGCACCCGAGGATGCCCGAAGCTGTGCTCGCCGGGCACCCGCACCACCGGCACCCACCAAGCGCTGGACATGTTGTCCAGCCGCGCGCCGGCCCACATGGCCATGCTCAGCCCGTCGCCCGTGTTGGTCGGCGCACCCGCAGGCGCCGTCATCGGGCCTCGCAAGAAGGCTGCGGTGAGCTCAGGATTCCATTCGAAACCGCCGGTTGCGATGATCGCCGCTCCGGCTCGGATCACACGCCCGTCGACCAGCTCAATGCCACGCACACGCGCTCCCGAATCGGGCCCGTGAGCGCCGCTGCCGCCGGGGTCCGCAGAGTGATCCTGCGTGATCAGGCGGCGGGCCGGTGCTCGCAGCAACGGCGCAATTCCTCGGTCCAGCACGCCGCGCAACAGCGCCCCTACCAGCGCCAGCCCCATACCGTGCTCACCGCGTCGCGCCCGCTCAGCAAGCACCTCAGCAGGCGGCAGTTCGGTCGCACCGCCCAGCGGCGTCTCGGTGAGCATGATCGGATGGGCGCCGCGGTCGTTACGCACGCATGCCGCCCAGTCGCCGAGCTCGTCGAAGCTGAACAGCGCGTTGTCGACTGAGCGCCCGCCGCCCGGCAGACCCCCGGGATGCTCGGGGTGATAGTCGGGGTAGCCGCGGATCAGGTGGAACCCGCACGGGGTGTGCTCGTCGAGGTAGCGCAGCGCCTCGGGCCCGGTGTCCACCAAGGTGGCGACCATGTCGGAGTCGATGCGCCCCAACGAGAGCGCTTGGAGATACGCGAGTGCTTGGCTGCGGCTGTCGGCTATGCCTGCCTCGGCCTGCAAGTGATTCACCGGCATCCAGATGATCCCGCCGCTCATCGCCGTGGTGCCGCCGACGAGATCCGACTTCTCGACCAGCGCGACCGAGGCGCCGCCGTCTGCCGCGGCGATAGCGGCAACCAGTCCAGCGGCACCGCCGCCCATGACCACCACATCGACAGCCTTCGCCTCAATGTCGGTCGGGGCGTACTCGCTGCGGTCTCGGGATGCGGTGTGGTGTGACCCTGTGTGGCCTGGCCCTGCGTGATCTGGCATAGAGCCGCGTCCCTCGTCCGGCACCCGACCGTCAGCCAAGGCGCTGCGCATGCCGTTCAGGTTCGCGCAGCTCGCACGCACCGTGCAGCGACTGAGGTGACCGGAAGCGGGGCTCGCTCACGCGACGTCATGTCAGCGGCTTGCTGCATGCGCTGCATCTGCGGGGCATCTCGCTGACGCGGCATCTAAGGTCGCAACGTGAACGAGAATCGAATTGAGGCCCGACCGCTTGAAGCGCTGATAGATCTGCGTGGCAAGCGAGCGCTGGTCACCGGAGGGGGCAAAGGCATCGGGCGGGCCATCGCATCCAGGTTCCTCGAAGCCGGTGCTGCGGTGACCATCGCTGACGCCGACCCCGACGCCGCATCGACGGCCGCGGAGGTTGGTGCAGCCTTCGCACGCTGCGACATCACCCAGCCCGGCGACCTCGCCGAGGCGTTGTCGGCTGCGGCTGCCGGCACAGGCACCGACGCCATCGACGTGCTCGTGAACAACGCCGGCATCTTCCCGACCACCGGTTCGATGCTCGACGCCACCGACGAGTTCGTCGCTCGAATGCTCGAGGTCAACGTGCGGGCTCAGTTCAGCGCTGCGCGCGAAGCCGCCAAGCGGATGCCCAACGGCGGGTGCATCATCAACATGGCGTCCATTGCTGCGCTCGGCGGCGGGGCGCACATCTCCGCCTACAGCGCCTCAAAGGCAGCGGTAGTCGCGCTGACGCGTGCTTTCGCGAACGAACTCGGACCGAAGGGCATCCGAGTGAACGCGATTGCCCCGGGCGTCATCGACACACCGGGCGTGCGCGCCGAGACTCCCGCGTTGCTCGCCAGCGGCTTGGACATCGAAACGGTGATCGCGGCCAATCCGCTGCGGACTGCCGGCCACCCCGACCACATCGCTCGCGTTGCGGTGTTTCTGGCCAGCGAGCTGGCCTGCTTCGTGAACGGGCATGTGCTCGTCGTCGACGGCGGGTCGCGAGCGTGACGCCCTCTGCGCACAGCGACAACATGGAGGCGGCCCGACACCAGATCCACGATGCGCTGCTGACCTACTGCCGCGGCATCGACCGGCTGCGTCCGGAGCTCATCTGCGCTGCGTTCCATCCCGGCGCCACACTGCACGACTACGGCCCGACGCCGCTGCGCATCGAGCAGTTCGCCGAATCCGCGCCAGCTTCCCTCGAAGCCAAGTTCGTGGCGACCCAGCACCGGCTGAGCAACACGGCCATCGAATTCGACGCGGACGCGACCGGCGCCACGGTCGAGAGTTACGTGCTGGCGTTCCACTGGGAAGACACTTCAGAGGGAGCGAGGCTGCACACCTTCAACGGCCGCTACATCGATCGCTTCGCACAACGTGACGGTCACTGGAAGATCGCTCAGCGCCACCTGCGTGTGGACGGGACCAGCGTCGAGCGCATCTACGCCACGATGGGCGAGCGCTGGGTTCGCAGCGGACGTGGCAGCAGCGCCGACCCGCTGTGGGCCTGAGCGGCCGAGCCCCAGTCGCAGCGCCCAGCCTGAGAGCTACAGCTCAAGGGCTACAGGAGAACGGCTACGGCTTCGCAGCGGATTCGCCGGCGGCGATGCACTCACGCACGCGCCGCTGCAGATGCCGCACCCGCGACTCCTGATAGTTGCCGAGCGTCTGACCGGCCTTGGCACTGGCCTTGAATCCCCGCGTCTGTGCCGCCAAGTTCGCGGTGTCCTGGTCGTACACCCGCCCGAGTCCGCCGAGGCCGCTCGCGAGCGTGTAGCTGTCGTCCACCTCTAATTCCACCACCTGCGGCGGCGGGGGCGCATCGCCGTTCGCGGGCCGCGGTCGCATCATCAACAGCTCGAAGCTGCAGACATCGACATCGTCGGGGTCCGGCAGGAAGCGGTACACCATCGGCAGCGACAAGCCCGGGAAGAAGAACGCATTGGGAAACAAGAAGTACTCGATGCTGTCGAGCGTGACCGACTGGCTCAAGCCCGAGAAATCGTGCCCGTACTGAGCGCCCATGGTGTCCTTGGTGAGCTGCGCGTAGAAATCACGCGCTCGTAGTCCCGCGGGAAGCTCCAACGGTTCCATGCCGTGGCGAATGTTGCGGGTCAGGTGGTCCAGCATCTGCTGCTCGGTCCGCGGGACCGGTCGCTCGGGTCCGTCCATGCCGATGGTGTGGATGAAGCGAGACACGTTGGGCTCGAAGACGTCGTACTGCGCAGTCACCTCGTCGCCGGGCCGGCCCGTGGCGTGGGTTTCGCGCACGTGGTACGCCTCGATGAACGCCTCCGCGGCGGCCTTCCAGTTGCACGGCAGACGCTTGCGCACATGCGTCTCGATGTAGCGCTGATCGAGATCCCATTCACCGCATATCTCAGCGAAGTGCCGAGGGAGCACACCGAGGTACTGCTCCAGCGGCATCACGTCCGGGTCGAAGCTCACGAACACGAAGCCGCCCCACACGCCCACCGGAATCTCCGCCAATCGGTGGCTCTCAGCGCTGACATGGGGAAAGTCCCAGCGGGAAGGCACGTCGATCAGCTCGCCTTCCAGCGACCAGGTCCAGCCGTGGAACGGGCACGTGAGCTGCTGCGCGAATCCGCACGAACCGGCCGGACGCAGCTGCGTGCCACGGTGCATGCAGGAGTTGACGTAGGCCTTGATCTCGCCGTGACCGGCCCGGACCACGAGTGCCGAGTACGGCCCCACGTCGTAGACGCAGTAGTCGCCAGGTTCGGGAAGGTGGTCGAGATGGCAGGCCCATTGCCACACCTTCCCCCACACATGGCTGATTTCCTGCTCGGCATGGCGCGCGCTGAGGTACGGCTCGAAGGGGAGGTCCTCGTCGCCCTCGAACGACGGCGACTCGGTCAGCAGCGGTTCCGGCGGCCGAATGGGGTCAGCCAGAAGCTGCTCTCGCAGCGTCAAGCCTGGACCACGAGCGGTCGCGGCTGAGTTGGCGGGCAGCGCCGAGCCGGCCAGATGCTCACCCATGGGCGCGACAGTACCCGCGCTGCGCGCAAGACTCGCTCGATGAGCGACAACGCACGCAGTCTCGGCCCGAACGACCTCGTCTGGGATCACTTCAGCCGTCCCCGCTTCGACGACGTGCCGGCACGCATACGCGCCGCCGCAGACGCCGGCTTCGCGGCAGTCGGGCTGTACCTCGGCGCTTGGGAACGACTGCGAGCCGACGCCGCAGAGGTGCAGCGAATCGAGCGAGCGCTGGCGGAGACCGGGCTGGTGATCGCCAACATCGAGGTGGTACGGGGCTGGGCCAGCCCGCACCGTGCCGACACGGCATGCACCCGCCAAGAAGCCCTCGCGTACGAGATCGCCGATCGCTTCGGATGCCGCTACCTGCAGGCCATCGGCAGCTACAGCGGCGCCATCGCCCAAGCGGCGGAGGGGTTCGCAGCGCTGTGCGACCGGGCCGCCGACCATGGACTGCTCGTCGGGCTGGAGTGGGTTCCCTCGCTCACCAACATCCCCACCGCAGCCGTGGCCCGCGAGATCGTCAGCGAAGCCGATCACCCCAGCGGCGGCTACTGCTTCGACAGCTGGCACCTCACCCGCTCCACGAACGACCTCGACGACCTGCGCTGCTTGAACGGCAGCAAGATCTTCGCGACGCAGTTCAACGACGGTCCGGTGGCGCCCGCGCATCCCGACTACCTCCACGACTGCCTGACGAATCGGGTCCCGCCAGGACACGGAGAGTTCGCACTCGTCGAGATGGTCCGCGTCCTCGATGAGCTGGGCTCGACCGCGCCGATCGGTCTCGAAGTGTGCTCAGCGCAGCTGTGGGCGGACGATGTCGCCTTTGCAGCGCAGGCAGCCGCGGACGGGATGCGCGCCGTCTTGCGCCAAGCCCGCCGAAGGTGAACTTGGGGCGACTGCAGTGACGGTGTTACGCGCTCGGTGCAGCATCCCGGCCAGCGTCTAGTTTCGAGCGAAGCTGCTGTCGGTGGGGTACCGACACGAGCAGTGACAGCGTGTGCGCGATAGGCGACGACGTGGCGCAGGGAAGGACACCATGACACTGCCGATGACACCGACAGACATCACCGCCGAATGGCTGAATGACGCCGTTGGCGGGAGCAACAGCGCCGTCACCGCCGGTCGTTCCATCGTGGACGTCGCCGTCACCGACATCGGCGACGGCACGGGCATCTTCGGCGAGATCGCACGCCTGTCGCTCACGCTCGAAGACGGCTCGTCCACCTCCTTGGTGGCCAAGATGCCGTGTACGGAGCCCGCCAACCTCCATGTCGCGCAGATGCTCGGCATCTACGAACGCGAGATGCACATGTTCGAACAGGTGCTGGACCGTTCGCCGATGCACGCACCCGCGTGCCGGCTGGTGGAGCGCGGCCCCGACGGTCAGTTCGTGCTGCTGCTCGACGACATGAGCACGAACTGGACTGTCGGCGACCAGATCGTCGGCGCGACCATCCCCCAAGCAGAGCAGGTCGTCGATGCGCTGGCCGAGTTCCATGTCCACTGGTGGGAGAGCCCTGAGCTGGACCGCATGGAGTGGCTGCCGAAGCCGAACGCGCCGCAGTACACCGCAGTGGTGCCCGGTCTCTACCGGGCGGGCTTGGAGGGGCTGCAGTCGGACTGGGCCGACAAGGTGCCCCCGCAGTCCGTCGACGTGGCCTTGGCGCTCGCGCCCCGCTTCGAGGACATCCACGAACGAACCGCCGGCGGCCCCACCACCCTCATCCACACCGACACGAGGCTGGACAACATCTTCTTCGCCGCCGACGGCAGCGGCAAGGTGGCCTTCATCGACTTCCAGCTGGCGCTCGCGGGACGCGGCGTCGCCGACATCGCCTACATGGTCGGCACCAGCGTGCCGCACGCTGACGCCGCGCAGCATTGGGAGGCGCTGCTGCGCCGGTGGCACGGGCGCATCGTCGACCAAGGCATCGACTACGCCTTCGACGACGCGCTCACGGCATACCGAGAAGCGGCGCTCTACTACCTGTCAGGTGCGATGGCACTCATCGGCACCTTCGACACCGGCAACGAGCGCGGTGCGGCTTGGGCCGAGGCGTACACGACGCGCATGTTCAACCACGTCGTGGATATCGACGCTGTCAGCGTGCTGTAGCCGCCGCTGTCTGTCGGCTGTGTCTTGTCCGGGTGGAGTGTGGGCAGGGGCCTGCGTGCTCAAACAGCTGCGACGCCATTGCTGAACGCTGAGGGTGACTGGCTGCGAGCGCGACTGTCGGCTGTGTCTTGTCCGGGCGGGGTGTGGGCAGGGGCCTCCGTGCTCAAACAGCTGCGACGCATCTGCTGGGCGCGCGGGTGGGTGGCGTCGCAGAACTGCGCGCGGAGGCCCCTGCCCACACCCCGCCCTCGTTGGTGAGACCGCTCGCCCCGAACGACGGGCGCCGGTCGGTCGTACACCGTTCCCCTGCCCACGCTCCGCCCTCGCCGGTGGGACCGCTCGCCCCGAACTACGGGTGTCGCACGGTCCCCCGGCGGTTTGCCTGGCCGCGTTCCGCCCTGGTTGGTGAGATCGTTCGCCGCCCGCCAGATGCAGGCTCGCGGTGACCGCACCAGCCTGTCGAGCTGTCCAACAGCCGGCTGCCGGCCGGCGCGGGGCGCGCTCGGCCGGCGCGGCGGGCGACTGCGGCTATGAGGCTTTGGTCCACCAGTGGGTGCGGCGGATGGGGGACCAGCGGTTGCAGGCCTCGGAGTAGGCCACGACGCTTGCCCGCAGCCGATACCCCGCCCCTGCTGCGTGGCCGGTGAGCGTCACGGTGCGTGTCAGGGTGGGACTGTTGGACTCGAAGGTGCCTGCGGTGACGCGTTCGCCGGTGGTCATGTTCACCACCTCATAGGCGTAGCGGACGCGTCTGGCGAAGTGCGGCTCCCCCGGGCGGGTGTACGCGCAGCGCGTGTCGCGTCGCGTGTCGCTGATCGCAGCCGGCTTGGCCCAGGTGACAGTCACACGGTCGCGTCTGGACGTGTCCACGCTCAGGTCCCGCACCGGCGTCGGCGCCGCCAACGGACGCTTGGGCACCGCAGGCGGGTCGCCTGTGGCGGTCACAGCGAACGTGCGGGCGGCGGGCGGGGAGAAGCTCCAGCACGCTGCGCTGTAGGCGTGCACCTCCACCGTGTACCCGACGCCGGGCGTCAGTCCGGTGACCAGCCAGCTCGTGACGCCTGAGAGCACCAGCGACTCCGCCGCCACACGCCCCTTGCTGTCGCGTATGCGCACCAGATACCCCGACGCCCCGCAAGCGCCGCCTGCGGGCGCAGACCACGACACCAACAGCACGCCGCCCCCCGACACAGTGCGCACCCCCGACGGCGCCCACGGCCTCCCCGACACCGACACACCACCAGAACCACCGCCGCCCGAGCCTCCGCCCGAACCGCCGCCCGAGCCGGAGCCGCCGCCGCCAGAACCGCCTCCGCCTCCGGAGGGGACCCTCGGCGCCGCCGTCGTAGCAGTCGCAGCAGTCGTCGTCGTAGCACCAGCCGTCGTGGTCGTCGCAGCAGTGGTGGTCGTTGTCGTGGCAGCAGTAGTCGTGGTGGTGGTGGTTGTTGTGGCGCCGACGGTGTGGGTGGCCCAGTCCGACCACGGTCCCCACCCGTTGGTGTTGCGGGCCTGGATGCGCACCCGCCACCTGCCGTTGCCGATCGCCCCGACCGGGCCCCACGCCGCGGACGTCGTGGAAGCACCCGAGCTGGTGATGTTCACCTGCCCCGACCGCGACCCCGCCGGGGTCTCCCACTGGCGACGGTACAAATTGATCGTCGCATCGTTCGGGTTCGTCCACGTCATGTCGAACAGATTCGACCCCGCACGCCGCGAGAACGACAGCCCCGTCGGCTTCGCCGGCACCCCCGCCGCAACCGTCGTCGACACAGAAGTCGTGGACGTCGAGGTGGACGTGCTGCTGGTGGCGGACGTGGTGGTGGTGGCGGTCTCGCCCTCGCCTATGCGGGCGCTCACCCAGTCCGACGCGGCGCCCTCGCCGTTCGCGTTGAGGGCCTGCACACGCGCCCTCCAGGTCCCGTCGCCGATGCCCCCGCTCGGAGTGAACGCCACCGTAGTCGTCTCCGCGTCCGAGCCCGACACCGTCAACCACCCCAACTCCGTCCCGTCCGGTTTCCGATACCTGTACCGCCAGCTCGTGATCGACGAATCACCCGGATCGGACCACGACAGATCGAACGTGTTCGTCCCCGCACGCCGCTCCAACGTCACCCCCGACGGCTTCGGCGGCAACCGATCCGACGAACCCCCGCCCGAGGAGCCCTCGTCGTCGTCCACGATCACGAACGCCGCCCACCCCAGCACCGCCCCAACGTCCTCGTCCTGATACGCGGGACGCAGGTACACCGACTCGTGCCTGTCCTCGTCGACCTCGTCGCCCAGCACACCCAACACCAACGAACCCTGCGTCTCCCCCCGGGCGATGCTGATCGTGTCCCCGTTCGGCCAGCAGTAATCCGCACCCGACGACGGCGAACTGCACGACGTCGACGAATCGTAATTCGAGTTCACCGTCGCCGTCTGACCCGACACCGCCCTCACCCTCACCGACCGGCCCCCCACCGGCGCAGCCTCAGGCAACGTCACCGACAACGTCACATTCTTCGTCCCCGAATCGCCCTCCGTCACCAACACCGGACTCGCACGCGCCACGATCACATTGCCCGCCGTCCCCGGCGCGTCGCTGAACGGCTCGGTCTCCTCGCCGTTCCCCGCATCGTTCACCGCCCGAATCTTCACCCAACTCGCCGCAGACGCAGGCGCCAAAAACGTCACCGTCGACGCACCAGAATTCGGAATGTCCACCCACGCCGTCGAATCCCTCGCAGCCTGACGAGTGTTCGTCGCAGTCGGCAACACCACGTACTGATACTTCGAAATCGACGAATCACCAGGATCCACCCACAACAACCGCAACCCACCCACACCCCGCACAACCACAAAACCCACCGGCACCTCCGGCACCGGCGAATTCGCACCATCATCATCAACAATCAACAAACGAACTGTTCCTTGGAGAGAGCCCGGGGCGCTGGCCCGGATGACCCGGTACTCAGTCGCAGACTCCTGGGTCGTGTCCCCGATCACACCGAACACCAACGTGCCCGCGCTCTCCCCCTGCCCGATCGTGATCGTCTTCCCGTTCGGGAAACAGATGTCAGCCGTCGCAGGGTTCGGCGCAGAACACGACGTCGACGCGTAATTCAGATTCCACGTCGCCGACGCCGTCCCCGAACCCGTGATGCCCGACAGCGTCACCACCAGGCCGCCCTGCGGCGCCGCCTCAGGCAACGACACCGCCAGCGACACATTGGTCACGTCCGCGTTGCCCTCAGTCACCGTCGACGGCTGCACCGAGAGACTCATCGTGTTCGCCGACGTGCGCGGCGTCGCCACCCTGACATCAGACGCCACACTGTTGCCGCTCGCGTTCACCGCCCGAATCTTCACATACCGCGTGCTGCTCAACGCCAACCTCGGCGACGCCGTCGACCCCGCACCCGAGCCCGGAATGTCGGTCCAGCTCGTCGAAGTCTCCGCCTCAGCGAAGCTCGACCCCGTGGCGTACTGATACTTGATGATCGACGAATCCCCCGGATCATGCCAAAACAGCCCGATCCCGCCCTGCATACCATAAGCGACCAAACCCACAGGCTGCGCAGGCGCCGTGCCTTGACCCCCGACACCCGACGGCACCAACACCACACCCGCAGCCAACAGCACTACCCCAACCAGCCCCCAAACCGAACTGCGCCAACGGCCCGCCAACGCGCGCGGCCGCTCAGCCACGCACCCCCCCCCCCGCAGGAACAGCTCACACGACCGTCACAACTCATCGATACCATTCCCATTCCGACGGCCACCAGCCGACTCACTCACCCGGCTCACTCTACACACCGAACCGAACAAGCCGAGCCTACATTCCGCCTGCCGACCGACACACCGCTACACGTCCCAGACCTCGTCCAAGGCACCTAGGACGGCATCGTGCCGCCGTCCACCGGGAACATGCAGCCGGTCATGTTGCGTGCCGTATCGGAGGCGAGGTGTACCGCTACGGCTGCTGCGGGTCAGTCGGCGAAACAGCCGCGGCCGGCGCCTATGGGGCTTTGGTCCACCAGAAGACGCGGCGTATCGCGGACCAGCGTTTGCAGGTCTCCGAATAGGCCACGACGCTGACACGCAGCCGATACCCCGCGCCCGCTGCGTGACCGGTGAGCGTCACGGTGCGTGTGAGGGTGGGGCCGGCGGACTCGAAGGTGCCCGCGCCGACGCGTTCGCCGGTGGTCACATTGTGGACCTCATAGGCGTAGCGGACGGTCTTCACCCAGTGCGGCACACCCGGACGGGTGTACGCGCAACGCACATCGCGCTGCACGTCCGGCGTGGCAGCCGGTTTCGTCCAGGTGACCGTCACCCGACCCGGCTTGCCGGTGTCCACTTTCAGTTCCTGCACCGGCATCGGGCTCATCAACGGACGCCTCGGCGGAACCGGCGGCCTGCCCGCCGCGGTGACCGTGAACGTGCGCGTCACCGCAGGCGAGAAGCTCCAGCACACAGCGCTGTACGCCAGCACTTCTGCGGTGTAGCTCACGCCGGGGGTGAGGCCGGTCACCAGCCAGCTCGTGGTGCCCGACAGCACCAGCGACTCCGCCACCACACGCCCCACACCCGACCCGCCGCCACGAGACCGTTCGCGGATTCGCACCAGAAAGCCCGACGCCTCACAAGCACCGCCGCCCGGCACCGACCACGACACCAGCAGCACACCGCCGCCGGACTCGACGCGCACACCTGACGGCTGCCACGGCCTCCCAGACACCGCCACACCACCAGAACCACCCGAACCGCCAGAGCCGCCCCCACCGCCGCCCCCGCCTGAACCGCCCGCGCCGCCGGAGCCTCCTCCCGACGAAGACCGCGGCGCCGTCGTCGTCGTGCTGGTCGTCGCGGCAGTCGTCGTAGTCATAGTGGTCGTCGGTGCCGTCGTCGTAGTCGGCGATGTCGTGGTCGTCGTCGTAGTGGTGGTCGTCGGTGCCGTCGTCGTAGTCGTGGTCGTCGGTGCCGTCGTCGTAGTCGTGGTGGTTGTTGTGGTCGTCGTGGTGGTGGTCGTGGTGGTGGTGGTCGTAGTCGTAGTGGTGGTCGTGGTGGTTGTTGTGGTGGTGGTGGGGACGGTGAACGACGCCCACGACGACACCGGCCCCAGCCCGCTCGCGTTACGCGCCCGAATCTGCAACCTCCACTTGCCCGCAGTGATCCCCGACGGCGGACTGAACGCCAACGACGTCGTCGAACTGCCCGAACCCGGCACATTCCTCCACGAGGACTTCGTCCCCGCAGGAGTCCCCCACCTGTACGCCCACCGAGTGATCGACGCATTGTTCGGATTCGTCCACGACGCATCGAACGTGTTCGTGCTGCCACGCCGACTGAACGACAACCCCGTCGGCTTCGCAGGCACCGGCACCGTCGTCGTCGTCGTAGTCGGCGGTGTCGTGGTCGTAGTCGTAGTGGTCGTCGTCGTGGTGGTCGTGGTGGTGGTGGTCGTCGGCGGCGGTGCCGTAGTCGTCGTGGTCGTAGTCGGCGGTGCCGTAGTCGTCGTGGTCGTAGTCGTCGTAGTGGTCGTGGTGGTGGTGGTCGTTGTGGTTGTTGTCGTCGTAGTGGTGGTCGTGGTCGGCGATGTAGTCGTGGTGGTCGTCGTCGACGGTGCCGTGGTAGTGGTACTCGTTGTGGTGGCGGGTGTGCCCACCGTGGTCTCCGCCCAGTCCGACCACGGCCCCCACCCATCCGTCCCGGGCGTGGCCGGGTACCGCGCCCGGATCCGGCAACGCCACTTGCCGTCGAACACCCCCGACCGACTCCACGCGAACGAAGTGCTCCCAGAATTCGAACCCGCTAAATTGGCCGCCGGATCCGACGACCCGTCAGGACGCCCGATCTGCACCCCGTAATAGCGGATGCCCGAAGAATCGGTCGGCTTCGTCCAGAACAGATCAAAAGTCGACCGCGGTGTCGCACGATGCGAACACCGCAACCCCGTCGGCTTCCTCGCCGGCACCGTAGTAGTCGTAGTAGTAGTAGTCGGCGCATTGTCGCCGTCGTCGTCGGTAACGAGCAGGCGGGCATAGCCGCGCACATTGCCCGGCGTCGCATCCGCCCGCAAGATCAGATACTCCGTCGCGGCCTCCTGCACCGTGTCGGCCCTCACCTTGAACACCATCGACCCCGTCGTGTTGCCCTGCGCGATCGGGAACGACACCCCGTTCGGCCAGCACACATCAGCAGACGCCGGCGACGGCGCACTGCACGACGTCGAACCCGAAGTGTTCGTGTTCCACGTCACCTTGTCGCCGCCCCCCTCCACACGGCTCAACGTCACCGTCGCGCCACCCGACGGCGCCGCAGCCGGCAACGTCACCGAAACCGTCACATCAACCGTCCCCGAATCGCCCTCCGCCACCGTCGCAGGCGCCACCGACACCGTCAGCACCGATGTGGGCACCACCGTCGCACGAACATTAGTCGCCGCGCCCCCCACCGAACTGAACGCCCGGATCTTCATGCGCACCGTCCCCGACAGCCCCGACAGCGCCGCCGACGTCGACGACCCGTCCGTGTTAGGCAAGTCCAACCAGTTGTCCGAACCCGTCGCATACTGATACTTCGTAATGCTGCTGTCCCCAGGATCATCCCAAAACAACTGCACCCCACCCAACACACCAACCATCACAAACCCCGTCGGCGCCGCAGGCCCCGACGAACCCTGACCCCCCACCGACGACGGCACCAACACCACCCCAGCCGCCAACAGCACTACCCCAACCAACCCCCAAACCGAACTGCGCCAACCGCCGGCACCAGCGCGCAGCCCATCAGCCACGCAACAACCCCCCCCCCCCTCCCCAGGACGGCACCCAAAACGTGCAACGCGACTACGGCCAAGCATCAACGCCACTCCTCAAGCATCCAGCGCATCGCTATGGTACAGCAGACGCAGACGACGAACTCACACAATCTCCAGAGCACGAGCACCTTGACTGCACACCTAGTACGGCATCGTGCCACCGTCCACCGGAAACATGCAGCCGGTCATGTTGCGGGCCGCATCCGAAGCGAGATGCACCGCTACGTCTGCCACCTCTTCGACGGTGTTGAGACGCTTGATGGCCGACTCCTGCGCGAACGCCTCCAGCAACGCCTCGTAGCTTCCGAGGCCCATCGCTTCGGCGCTGGCCGGGCCGGTGGCACGCACGATGTCGGTCTCGATCAGCCCAGGCAAGATGGCATTGACCGTGATTCCCAGCGTGCCCACCTCGGCCGCAGCGGATTTCACGAGGCCGTTGACCGCATGCTTGGTGGCGGCGTAGCCGCCGATGCCGGGCTTGCCCAGCTTGCCCTCCACCGACGACGTCACGATCACCCGCCCGGACTGACGTGGCACCATGTGCTGCAGGGCTCGGCGCATGCCCCAGAACACTTGGTTCAGGTTCCAGTCCACTTCGAGGCGCCATTCCTCGTCGGTCATCTGGAAGATCGGTGCGGTCTCGCGCACGCCGCCGCTGTTGAGGCAACAGATGTCGAGCTGCCCGAACGTCTCGACTGCGAAATCGACCAGTCCCTCCACGGTCTCCTGACGAGCGGCGTCCCCGGCGAAGAACGCCACATCGGCCTCAGAGACGCCGAGCGAGTCGCACATCTCCTCGACGGCGCGTCGTCCTTTGTCACCGTCGCGTCCGTTGACCACTACCCGAGCGCCATGAGCCAAGAACGCCTCGGCCATGCCGCGCCCGATGCTGCGTGTGCCGCCGGTGATGCACGCCACGCGTCCCGCCAGCTTGGACGTGCCGCTCGATGCGGCCCCGCCAGCGGCGCCGACTTCATCGGTACCTACAGAGTCTGAGCCGTCAGCCTGCATGTCCTTGGCCTCCTTCGGCGCGCCTGTCGGTACTGCCTAGTACGGCGCCGTGCCGCCGTCGATGGAGATCAGCGAACCGCTGATCCCGCCTCCCGCGCTCGATGCCAGCAGCACGCACACCTCGGCGACGTCGCCGACCTCGTTCAGCCGCTTGATCGCGGACTCCTGCGCGAACTGCTCGAGCAGCTGCTCGTAGGTGAGACCCATGGCCTCGGCGGCCGGCGGCCCCTCAGCGGCCATGATGTCTGTCTCGATGGCGCCGGGGCACACCGCATTCACGGTGATGCCGAGCGGACCCACTTCCTGCGCTGCCGACTTCACCAAGCCATTGATGGCGTGCTTCGCGGCGACGTAGATGGAGATGCCGGGCTTGCCCACCTTGCCCTCCACCGACGACATGGCGATGATGCGGCCGCTGCCGCGGGGGATCATGTGGCCGAGCGCTGTTCGCATGGTCCAGAACGTGTGCCAGAAGTTCCACTCCAGCGAATCGGCCATGGCCTCGTCGGTGAGCTCTGCGACGGGGGCGTGCCCGCTGGCGCCGCCGGCGTTGGCGAACAGAATGTCGATCTTGCCGAAGCGCTCGACGGTGCCGTCGACGATGGCTTCGCAATCTGCTCGCTGCTTCACGTCGCCCGCAATGAAATGGACCCGGTCGCCGGCACCCATCTCTTCCAGCGCCCGCGCACCCTTGTGGGGGTCGCGGCCGTTGATCACCACGCTCGCACCCTCGCGCACGAACGCCTCGGCGGTCGCGCGCCCGATGCCGCGCGTGCCTCCGGTGATGCAGGCGACCATTCCGGTGAGTTCTGCCATCTGCCCCCGCCAGTTCGATACCCGAGTGATCGATACCCGAGTGAAGGACCGTCACCTCGATGTTCGGCCGATTGGATGCTCGGCCGATTGTAGGTCCGCCCAAACAACGCCGGTGAGCCGCCCGCCTACGCTGTGCGCCCTACGCTGTGCGGGTGCAAGCATCCATCGGCTCGCTGCTGAACCTCGACGGCAGAGTGGCACTGGTCACCGGCGGGGCGACCGGCATCGGCGAAGGCATCGCCCGCACACTGAGCGCTGCCGGGGCATCGGTGACGATCGGCGACATCGACGAAGCCGGTGCGTCACGCATCGCCCGCGAGATCGACGGCGAAGCTGTGCGGCTCGACGTCACCGACGCCGCGCAAGCCGCTGAGGCAGTGCGCAGCTTGGACGGTCTCGACCTGCTGGTGAACAACGCCGGCACCTATCGCGAGGCGGGCAGCATCTTGGACCAGTCCGTCGAGAGCTGGCAGCGCTCCATCGACGTCAACCTCGCCGGACTGTTTCACTGCTCCAAGCCGGCGGCCGAGTCCATGGTGGACGGCGGCCGGGCCGGCACCATCGTCGTCATCGCATCGGTGGACGGCGTGCTGCCCTGCCTGGGGACCGGCTACGACTCCGCCAAAGCTGCCGCAATCCAGTTCACACGAAGTCTCGCCGTGGACCTCGCACCGCACGGTATCCGAGTGAACGCCGTCAGTCCGGGACACGTTCCGGTGCCGACGCTCGCCAAGATGCGCTCCGGCGAGCTTCCGCCGCTGTGGCCGCAGAACCCGTCGCCGAGCGGTCTCATGGGCCCGCTGATGGCCCAGCGCTCATCGAACATCCCGCTCGGGCGGTCGGCCGAAGTCAGGGAGATCGCTCATGCCGTGCTGTTCTTGTCGAGCGCGGCCTCCAGCTACGTCACCGGCCAGAACCTCGCCGTCGACGGAGGATGGACGCTCATATGACCGACACGCTCCCGAGCGCGGTGCGGCCCGGTTCTGGTCCCGCGGTGAGCGACCCGTTCCCGCCCCAGCATCTGGGCAGTGACGACCGTGCGGAGATCGTCCAGCTCACCATCGACTACTGCTGGGCCTTGGACACTCGTGACTGGGAGGTGCTGCGCAGGGTGTTCACACCCGACGCAGTGACGGACCTCGGCATGGGCGGACAACGCGGCGTGGAGGAGATCATCGCACGTGTGTCAGGCGCGCTGAACCCGCTCGACGACAGCCAGCATCTCGTGGGCAACCATCAGATCGTCATCGACGGCGACACGGCGCGAGGCCGCTGCTACCTGCGCGCGCAGCACGTTCGGGAAGTCGACGGCGGCGGCTCAGTGTTCGAGATCGGCGGCCGCTACGAGGACGGCTACGTTCGCACTTCAGAGGGCTGGCGCATCTGTCGCCGCACCATCATTCCCATGTGGCGCGACGGCAACGTCGAGGTGGTGCTGGCGTCGGGGCGAGCAGGCGCCAGCCGAGGTGCCGAGGGCCGCGACGCGAGCTGAGTCTGCGCCCAGAGAAGGCTGGACGCGGGAGGCTGGGCGAGGAGGCCGCGTCAGCGACCGGCTGCGGCGTCGGCTCGTATGACGGCTGCCCCGGCGGGATCCACCAGCATCCCGTGTACCCACTGGTTGTGCGCGTGGCCGACGTGCTGCAGGCCGAATGCCTGCTGCAACGCCTGCGGGAAGCCCATGGCATCCACGGACTGGTTCACCGACATCTTGGCCAGCTTCAGCCCCATGCTCGGCCGCGACGCGATGCGAACGGCGAGCTCCAGCGTTGCCTGGGCAAGTTCGTCGCGAGGCACCACGCGGTTCACCATCCCGACGTCTCGCGCCTCGGCAGCAGACATTGACTCGCCAGTGAACAGCAGCTCCTTGGCGCGGCGCGCGCCCAGCTCGAAGGCATGCGCGAAGTACTCGACGCCGTTGACGCCGAACGCCACCACCGGGTCGGAGAAGGTGGCGTCTTCGCTGGCCACCACGAGATCGCACGGCCACACCAGCATCAGCCCGCCGGCGATCACCTTGCCCTGCACTTGGGCGATAGTCGGCTTGGGGATGTCACGCCATCGTGCGCACATGCCCGTGTAGATCTCCTGCTCGGTGGACATCCAGCCCTCAGCGCCTGGCTTGGCGAATCCTGCGACCGGCCCGACGGTGTCGAAGCCGTCCATCGACGACCGGTCACGCAGGTCATGCCCGGACGAGAAGTGCTTGCCGTGCGCGCCGAGAATGATCACCTTGACCTCGTCGTCTGCTGCGGCAGCGTCGAACGCGGCGGTGAGCTCGTAGAGCATCTGCTTGTCCTGCGCGTTGGCTGCCTCTGGACGATTCAGCATGATGCGAGCTACACCCGAGGCCGGCGACTCGCAGACGATCCGCTGGTAGCCGTTCGTGGATGCGGGGGCGGTCTGGGTGGGCTCTGCCTCGGTGGGGTCGTTGCTCTGATCGTTGCTTTGGGGTGGCCGGTCGCTCATGGGCGTACGGTAGTCACTCCCCGCGAAGTTCCGCTGCGGCTGCTAGACCGTTCGCATGCCTGCATATCTCATTGCGAATTACGATGTCGTGGATCCCGACCGGTACAAGGAGTACCAACGTGGCGCGGCACCCATCATGGCCGGAGGCGGGAAGCTGCTCGTGCTCGATCCCGCTTCGGTCGTCAAGGAAGGCGATGCCGGGGCGCAGACGGTCGTCATCGAGTACCCGAGCCTGGAAGCAGCTCGGGCGGCCTATGAGTCAGACGACTACCAAGCCGTCGTGGGCATCCGGCTGGCCGCGACCACGAACGGCCGCGCCGTGCTCGCCGACGGCATCGGCTGAGGTCGTTAGACACGACGACCAGATGCGATGACCAAGCTCACCGTCGAGGAGTTTGCGGCCCGAGCCGCAGACTGGCTGCGCCAGAACGCCGAGCCGAGGCCTGCCGCCGATGCGTCGGGCGGCCACGCTGAGAGCACCGCGCAGGCCAACGGCCAGTTCAGCGTGTCGGTGTTCCACGATCTGAGCTTCGCTGAGGAAGCCGACCTGCTCGAGCGGCTGCGCAGCTGGAATCAGTGCAAGGCCACGCAGGGCTACCACGCCGTAGCGTGGCCAGCCGCCTTCGGCGGACTCGGATTGAGTTCACGCCACGCTCGGGCGTACAGCCGTCTCGAGCGCGAGTACCAAGTGCCCGACAGTCACGAGCTGTTCAGCGTGACCGTGGGCCTCATGGCACCCACCGTGCGCGCGTTCGGCACACCTGAGCAGCAGGAGCAGTTCATCGGCAGCCTGCTGCGGACCGACCTGTATTGCTGCCAGCTGTTCTCCGAGCCCGGTGCCGGCTCCGACTTGGCGTCGCTGGGCTGCCGCGCCGTCCGCGACGGCGACGAGTGGATGGTCAACGGACAGAAGGTGTGGAGTTCGGGCGCGCAGTTCGCCGACTACGGGCTGCTCATCGCGCGCACGGACCCCGACCAGCCCAAGCACAAGGGGATGACGGCCTTCCTGCTGCCGCTCGATCGTGCCGGAGTGACGGTGCGGCCCATCAAGCAGATGAGCGGCGGAACCTCGTTCAACGAAGTGTTCTTCGACGATGTCCGCCTCGCCGACGATCTGAGGGTCGGCGCTGTCGGCGAAGGCTGGAAGGTGGCGCTGACCACGCTGGGCTTCGAGCGCGATCATTCCGCGACCGGCAGCTCAGGCGGCGGGCGGCGCCCCGGAGGGTCGTGGCGGCAGGTGCGCTCGACGGCCGAAGCCTTGGACGTCACCAGCAATCCGGTGGTGCGCGACGCGATGATGCGCCTCTACGTGCAGCTGCAGTCCGAGATCCACTTGAACCGCCGCGCTGCCGACTTGGCCCGGGGCGGCACTCCCGGACCGGAGGGCTCGCTCGGCAAGCTGAAGTGGACCGAAGGGATGCGGCTCATGGCCGACACGGTGTCGGCGATCTTGGGTCCGCGGCTCGTGGCCGACACGGGCGAGCGGGGAACCTACGCGTGGGGCGAGCACGTCCTGGGCGCCCCCGGCTACCGCATCGCCGGCGGCTCCGACGAGGTGCAGCGCAACATCATCGGCGAACGGGTGCTCGGCCTGCCCCCCGAGCCACGGGTGGACCGCAACATCGCGTGGAAGGACGTTCCGCGTTGAGCTACGCCCCGCTGAGTTAGGGGCACAGCGATTCAGCAGTCGCACACCGCCTGCGGCGAATCACGAACAACGAGCCCACGAAGAACAGGAGACAGGCCATGGATCTCGGACTGAACGGCAAGAGGGCGCTGGTGACCGGCGCCACCAAGGGCATTGGGCGGGCTGTGGCGGAGACGCTGCTGGCCGAGGGCGCATCGGTTGCGATCTGTGCCCGCGACGCTGACGGCGTCGCTGCCGCGGTAACCGAGCTGTCCGGCAGCGGGACGGTCTGCGGCAGCGCCGTCGACGCGGGCGAGCTCGACAGCCTCACTGCGTGGGTGAACAGCTCCGCCGAACAGCTGGGCGGCATCGACGTGTACGTACACAACACGTCCGCCAAGCCGCAACGCAAGCTGGAGGACTGGATCAACAACTTCCGCGTCGATCTCACCGCATTGGTGGGCGGGGTGGCCGCCGCGCAGGAAGCCTTGGCCGACGGCGGCGGATCGCTCATCAGCATCGGCACCACGGCAGTGGCTGAGCACTTCGCGACGGGTTCGAGCAGTTACTCGGCGTTCAAGGCAGCGGTCACCAACTGGACGCTGGGCCAGGCGCAGGTGCTCGGCGCCCAAGGCATCCGCTGCAACGTCGTGCAGCCCGGCCCCATCTTCATCGAGGGTGGCGACTGGCACCGCATCCAGGAGCACATGGGCGACTTCTTCGCCGCCACGCAGAAGTCCCACCCGGGCGGCGACTTGGGCTCCGCGCAGGACGTCGCCAACGCCGTGGTGTTCTTGGCGTCGGACGCCGCGAAGCACATCAACGGCGCGAACCTCACCGTGGACGGCGGCTTCACCAAGCGGGTCAACTATTGAGCGACAGCGACGAAGCCCGAGACAGCGCGCAGAGCGAGCCGCCTGCTCGCGTTGACGCGCATCTCGTGGCAGGCGGCAAGTACCACGACATCGATTTCGCGCGCGCCGAACTGCTGGGGCTGCTGGCGGAGCATCCGCATGTGCGAGTAACCGTCTGGCCCGATTACGAGGCCGCCGAGGCCATCTGTCGCGGCGCGTTCCTGGTCAGCTACACCTGCGACGTGCGTCCCTCGCGGCCGGCGCAGGAAGCGATCTCCGACTGGGTGCGCGGCGGCGGGCGCTGGGTTGCCCTGCACGGCACGAATGCAGCGCTGGACCTCGGCCGGCCGAACGGCGTGGAGTCGCCGCGAGTGTTTCCCGTGTGGGCGCGCACGCTCGGGAGCCAGTTCGTTGCGCATCCGCCCATCCAGCCGTACTCGGTCGAGGCCGCCGACCCGGCCCACTGGCTGGTTGCCGGCATCGAGGCCTTCGAGACCGACGACGAGCTGTACCTGATGGAATACCACGGCCGTGCCGACCTGCACCCGCTGCTGCACACGCACTGGTCTGGCCAGGCACGCGGCTTCGCGGAGTTCGACTGGGCCGACACCGAATCGGCACATTTGGTCCAGTACCTGCGTCCGCTCGGGCAGGGCGCAGTGCTGTACAACACGCTCGGCCACTGCCGAGGGCACTGGGACATGGCGCCGGTGCTGGCGTACTACCCGACCGTCGAGCGGTGTTCGTGGACGAAACCGCAGTACTACGAGCTGCTGCGACGTGCGATCCGCTGGGCGCTCCGCGAGGAACCCGCGGACGGCTGAGCCCGCTGCACCAGTCGCTGTACCAGTCTTCGGGGCCCACGTCGAACTGGCCCGAAGCGAGCCGGCCCGGAGTCGAGTCAGGCGCCGGTCAGCCGGAGGTCGAGACGCTTCAGGCCGCGCAGCATGAAGCTGGGGTGGTACTCGTAGGTATTGGCGACGTCAAGCTCGAACGAGGACAGACGGCGGCTCAGCTCCTCGAGGGCCACTCTGCCTTCGAGCCGTGACAACGCAGCCCCGACGCAGAAGTGAATGCCGCGTCCGAATGCCAGATGGCTCGAAGCGCCGGCACGCTCGGGGCAGAACGACTGCGGATCGTCGAACACCTGCGGATCGCGGTTGGCAGCGGAGTACATCACCACCACACGAGCACCGGCCGGAATCTCGACCCCGGCCACCGTGGTGTCCTTGCGCACCACCCGGAACATGCCCTGAGTCGGCGTCGAGAGGCGCAACGCCTCTTCCACCACCGCACGCGCCCGTGCGGCGTCGTCTTGCAACGCCTGCCACTGCGCTGGATGCTCGCCCAGCAAGCGCATCGTCTCGGTCAGCAGCTTCGTCGTGGTCTCGTTGCCGGCGACGAGCAGCTGCTGGATGATGCTGAGCATCTCCGCCATGTTCAGCGGTGCGTCCGACACCTCGCTGTCCTCGATGCCGTCCTGGTCCCGGTCGATCCGGGCATGGAGCAGCTTGGTCAACAGATCGTCCTGCGGCGACGTCTCGCGCAACTCGAGTTGGCGCGCGAAGTACTTCTGGTACTCGATCACGTCGCGCTCAGCCTCAAGACGCTCCTCGATGGAGATGTTGGTGCCGATTCCGGCGATGGACGCGTCACTCCAACGCTTGAAGTCGGCGAGCCGGTCATCGGGCACGTTCAGTGCCTTCGCGATCACCGTGACCGGCAGCGGCACGGCGAACGCCTCCACGAAATCGATCGAGCTGCCGTCGGATGTCGCGGCCAGCATCGCCTCGATCAGTCCGACGGTGATGTCGCGGATCGTCGGCTCCAGGTCTGCAATGACCTTCGGCGTGAACGCCTTGCTGATGAGCCGCCGAAAGCGGGTGTGCGCCGGCGGGTCGGCGGTCAGCATGGTCCGCACACGCGGGTAGCCGCCTTCGCTGCGGTACAGCTGCGCCATGCGCTCGGCCAGTTCGCTGCTGATGTAGCCGCTGGTGTCGAACTCCGAGGAGAACGTGTCGGTGTCGCGCACCACCTCCACGATGTCCTCGTAGCGGGTGATCAGGTAGAGCGGGGCGTCTCCCATGGCGGTCTCGAAGACGGGTGCCTCGTGTTGCATCTTGGCGTAGTAGGCGTGCGGGCACTGCTGGATCGCCGGGTCGAACAGCCCGAAATCGGCCAGTTCGACGGAGTCGGCAGTGCGCGGATCACCAGCCAGACTGCTCACGGAGGTGGTCGTTGCGGCCATGTGCGTACCTTCCCCTCAGGTGCCCGACAGTGCAGCTACCACCGGGGCGAATGCCTGCATGTTCGCGCCGCCGACGGTCACGTAGCTGATGCCGTACTCGTCGCGGCGCCGCTGCAGCGTCTCGCAGATCTCATCGACCGAGCCGATGAGCGCATGCGGATGGTGCGCCAGCACCTCGGGCGTCATGCCCAGCGCCTTCGACATCGCATCCAGCGTCGCCTTGGTGGCGTCGGTCACCGTCGTGAAGTAGGCGCCGATCTCGATCTCCAGGTCGTCGAAGCGTTCCCCGGCGCCATCGCGCACCCAGCCGATCTTCGCCGCAGTGCCCGACGCAGTGCCGGACCCGATGCCGTGCGCGCCGATCTTGCCTGCGGAGTTGTCGAAGTTGATCGAGACGATGTCGGCCAGTGCCCCCGCTGTCCGCAACACCCGCGGCGATCCGCCGCCGATCATGACCCTGGGTCCGCCCGGCTGCGGCGAGGCGGGCACGGCGGCCATGTCGTGAACCTGCACGTGCTCGCCGTCGAAGTCGAGCTCCTCGCCGGCGAAGAACGCCCGCGCCAGCTGCACGTGCTCGACCATGCGCTCGATTCGGATGCCGGGGCGCTCCATCGGCACGCCCATCGCCTTGTACTCGCTGGTGACCCAGCCTGCGCCGAATCCGGGTTCCAGTCGGCCGTCGGACAGCAGGTCGACGGTGGCCAGCGACTTGGCCAGCACCACTGGCTGGTGGTAGTCCACGCACATGACCCGCGCCCCGATGAGCAAGCGTTCGGTCACCGCCGCGGCGGTGGCCATCGCGGGCAGCGCCGCCAGATTCTGGGGCGGGTGGCTCGCGGCGGTCATCGCCGCTCCCGGACCGAGGTAGTGGTCGGCCAGATGCAGACAGCTGTAGCCGAGATCCTCCGCCGAACGAGCCACGTCCTTCCACTCGGCGGCGCTGTCGGCGCTGAACGCTTGCACGCCGAAGCGGAATGGCCGGCTCACTGGGGCAGCTCCACGACGGTGACTCGGCCGTTGTTGCCGTCCACCTCGACTACCGCGCCGTCGGGGATGATCTTCGTGGCGCCCTCAACCGAGACCACACACGGCAGCCCCAGTTCGCGGCTCACGATGATGGCGTGGCTGATCTGGCCGCCCACGTTCACCACCGCTGCACCTGCGGTCATGAACAGCGGCGTCCATCCCGGATCGGTGCTCGGCGCCACCATCACGTCGCCCGGGTCGAGTGCGCCCGGATCGCCAGGATCGGTGATCACCCGTGCTCGTCCCGTGTAGACGCCCGGGCTGCCGGCCAGACCCGTGAGCACGTCGCCCTCGCCGGCCGCTGTCGCGGTGGTCTGATCCTTGCGGGGCCATTCGCTCAGCGGAGGCACCTGCGCGTCGGCGATGATGAACGGCGGTTCGAGGTCGGCCAGCTGCCGCCACTGCGCGTCGCGCTCGGCGAGTGTGTCAGCGAACGACGCCGGGTCGGCCACGAAGTCGTCCAGCTCGGCGGAGAGCAGCATGAAGACGTGGAACGGATCGCCGATGTTGCCAGCTGCGGTGTGGCGGCGGCCCAGCTCCCGGAACACCATCCGGCCCTCGTGCACCGTCTTGATGATGTTCGTCTTGGTGCGCTCGCGGTAGACCATGAAGTTCGCCGCAACCAGCGCTGCCTCGAACTGGCCGGTCAGCTCCTCGTTGCCGATCTCGCTCAGCTTGGCACGAACTTCGGCGGTGAGCGCTTCGCGTTCAGCGGTGCGCGCTTGCGCGCGCCGATGCGGTGACTCGTCGTCGTCTTGGAGGCGGATCCGATCCAGCATCGCCAGCACCAATGCGGGCTTAGTCTCCCACGTCTCGGCACTGATCTCCCACTCGTTCGGCCCGCGGCTGCCGAACTCGACCAAGAAGGCATCGAAGTCGGCCACGAAATCCTGCGCTGGCGCGTCGTGCGAGGACCGCAGCCGCTGCTCGAGGCCGTCTAGGCCCGCATCGAAGAGCGCCGTCAGCGTCGTCGAGCCGCGGATGGCCCGTCCCAGCTCCCACAGCGAGAGGCTGGGAGCTGCCGAGTCCACGTCGCCGAGTCCGGCAACCAGGCGCATCGGGATTGTGGTATCGCCGATTGCCTCGCCTACCACGCCGAAGATCCCCGGCGCGATGCCCGACGAGGACGACGACATGTAGTGCTGGTCGAAGCCCCACACCAGGTCCGGCAGTGTGGAGCGAGCGCGTTCGAGCAGTTGTGCATCGCTCAGCGCAGTGAGGTCGGGGCGCTCGCGGCGCACCTGGTTCACATGGTCGCAGTCTGCCATCAGCTCTGGCCATTGCGTGCGGGACATGATCCAGCCGATGTGCGCCATGATCCCGTCGGTCAGATGCGGCTTGGCGTCGTCGGGATGCTCCTCATAGGGCGGCACGTCGGGATGGTCGCCGAAGAACGCCGTGTCGAGCTGCTCCACCGTCACGATCGGATTGCGGACGCCCTGCATCCGGATGTTCGCCAGATTGTTGTAGAAGTAGCCGCCGAAGAAGCCGAAGACCTCCGGCAGGACCGGGTCGTACTCATGGGGCTCGTACAGGCCGGTGCGGCAGGAGCCCTGCGCTGCACCGTGGATGATGCCCTCGTCCCACGTGAACTTCTGGCACAAGGGCGTCACGGGCGAGGGCATGACCTCCCCCGCGTTGGCACGCGTGTAGTGCGGCCAACGCCTGCTGGGCTCGTAGTCGGTGATCCACCGGTCCCGCATGTGTGCTTGCCCTCCTCACGCGCTGCACGCCCGCTCTGCACGCCGCCCGGCTCGCAGCGATGCATGGACGCAACGCCAGACGACACTAGTGCGAACAGCGCGGCAGCGACGCGGCGGCCGGGCTGATCGGCCGATTGGCTGATGAGCGAGTCAGCGAGTCCGGAGCCGAGCACCCACCTCGGCGGCACCGCCGTCGTCGGCCAGACGCGGGGTCAGGTCCACCATCGCGCCGTCGGCGGTCTCGCTGATCGCGTGGGTCGCCACGTCCTCCCACGCCGGAGGGCCCTGCACGCTGCCGTCTCGCACGTCGAAGCCGGCGCCGTGCAGCGGGCACACCAGCACCGGGCCCCTCAGGCGGCCGCTGCTCAGCGGCGTGTCGGCGTGGCTGCACTTGTCGACCAGCGCGCGCAGCTGCCCGTCCACCCGGCACACCACCACGCCGTGGGTGCCGAGTTCGGGGAACGACGTCATCTGGCCGTCGCGCAGGTCGCCTAGGTCGCCGAGGTTGACACAGGCTGCGCCGTCGGCTGAGGCTGCGGCTGTCTCTGTCTGGCCGCCTGCGGCATCGCTCACAGCGGCCCCATGGCGAGGTAGCGGTCGATGTTGTCGTGGAAGAAGCGGATGCGGCGCTCCTGGGCGGGCATGTAGTCGCCGCGGTAGCCGCGCGAGCGCAGGCCCTGCTGCTGAGTCGTCCAGATCGCCACGTCCTGATCGATGCCCGGGCCGCACGAGACTTCGCCCACCTTGCCGATCTGATGCTTTACCTGGTGGTCGACCGACACCCAGTCGCGCATCGAGTTCGAGTAGTACTCCTTCGCGCCACGCGGAAACAGCGTCAGGTACCACATGTCGAAGACGCACTTCTGCGGATCGGTCGGATGCGGCGTGCCGCGCAGCCAGATGCAGCCGTCGGGCTTCATGGAGAAGCTGAGATTGGGGAACACCGTGTAGTGGTAATGGTCGGTGAGCTGCTCGTCTGAGTAGGAGGAGAAGTCGTAGCCCTTGGCGGTGCCCAGCTCGCGTTTGCGCTGCTGCAGGGCGGTGCGCAGGCCGCTCACGTCGGAGGTGAACGGCGACGGGTCCAGCTCCCAGAACTCCATGTCAGCCTTGAGGCTCTGGAGCGTGCGCTCGGTGCGGCCCTGATAGTGCGGGCCGGGCCCGCCGCCGGGCATCAGCATCCTGGCGTGGCCGTTGGGGTACATGTCGAACTGGCAGCCGCTGTGGTGCTCGTTCATGGAGTGCAGCGTCTGCGGGTGAACGAAGGGCAGGTGGTAGCTCTCGTTGAAGTTGTCCTGCACGCACTTCCAGTTCCAGTCCCCGATGACGGTGACCCAGTGGGTGCGCTTCATGTCCTCCATGCGGTACGCGTCGAGGTGGTCGGCGACCGGGTGCAGCCACGAGCGCAGGTCGTCGCACGCCTGGTCCATGTTGAACCAGATGAAGCCGGCCCAGGTGTCGCAGGGAATCTCGACCAGATTCCGATTGCCGCACGGGCTGCCCTGGGGAAAGTCGTCTTCGTCGTGGACCCAGCGCAGCACTCCGGTGGTGTCGAAGCGCCAGCCGTGATAGGCGCACTGAAACTCGCCGGTTGCCAGCGTGCCGACGTCGCTGCTGACCAGTCGGTTGCCGCGGTGCTGGCAGACGTTGAAGAACGCGCGGATGCGGCCGTCGTCGCCCCGCACGCACAGCACCGAGTCGCGGCCGACCTCATAGGTGACGTAATCGCCCGCCTCGGGCACCTGGTCCACGCGCCCGGCCACCTGCCAGACCCGAGGCCACAGGGCATCCCATTCTGCTTGCGCGACGTCGGCCGAGAAGTAACGCTCACCGGTGATGGGGCGAGCGCTCATCTCCGGTTCCGGCGCCTTGGCGCGGCTGATTCCTCTGATCTCGATGACATCGCTCACGACTGCTGCCTTTCTCCGCCGGTGCCAGTGTGCGGGCCGAGTCATACCGAGCTGGTTCGGCGCTGACTCGGCGTGCCGCATACGGCACGCGCTGTGGCACCTGCTGGGTCCACAGTAACGCGCGGTCGCGTGCCGCGATCAGGGCGCAGGCTGGTCGGGCAGTGCCAGTTCGCCTGCGAGATACGCCTCACGCAAGCGGCGCTTGTTGAGCTTGCCCATGGTGCTGCGACCCAGGTCTGCGACCAGCTCGTAGCTGCGCGGACACTTCATCGGGGTCAGACGCGTCGCCAGCCACGCTGCGACCTCTTCGGCGTCGAACCCGCCGACTGCGCCGTCTCGGGGCACGATGAGCGCTCGAAGCTCTTCGCCCATCTCCGGGTGCGGCACGCCGATGCACGCCACGTCGGCAATCGCCGGGTGATCCACCAAGTGCTGCTCCGCCTCGGCCGGGTAGAGGTTCGCGCCGCCGCTGACCACCATGTCGCTGAAGCGGTCGGTGACATAGACGTAACCGTCGTCGTCGATGCGGCCGATCTCGCCGAGCGTGAACAGGCCGGGCTCGGGGTTGGACGCAGCGGTCTTGGCGGGATCGTTCGGATAGACGATCCCTCGGCCGCTGGCGTCACGGAAGTACAGACGGCCTTCGGTGTTCGGTGCCAGCTCGTTGCCCGCCTCGTCGAGCACGAGCGCGGAGAACGGCGCTATCGGTCGGCCCACGGATCCCCGGTGCGCCAGCCACTCCTCGCTGGTGATCGAGCACACCGTGCCCACTTCGGTTGCGCCGTACGCGTCGGTGAACACCGGGCCCCACCAGTCGATCATCGCCTGCTTGACCTCCACGGGACAGCTCGCCCCGGTGTGCGCCACCAGCCGCATGGAGCTGACGTCGTAGCGGTCCTTGACCTCGGGTGGCAGCCCCAGCAGCCGCACGAAATGCGTGGGGACCATCACTGAGCTGCCCGTGCGGTAGCGATCGACGGCCGCCAAGGTGGCCTCGGCGTCGAATCGGCCGAGAATGACCGACGGGGTTCCCGTGGCCAGCAGGCGCATTCCCGACAGCGGTCCGGTGTGGTACATCGGCCCCACCACCAGGTGCGTGCCGGATCCGGCGAAGCGTCCGGCTGCGAGCGCCGCCAGGTGCTCGCTCATGTTGGTACCGCCGGCGAACATGGTGGGCGGCAGCTCGGTTCCCTTGGGGGTGCCAGTGGTGCCTGAGGTGTACAGCAGGTTCGCCAGTGGAGTGATGTCGTCGGGCGGATCGGCATCGTCAGCGTCGGCGAGCCAATCTGTCCACGGCACGATGTCACGCCGCAGCGCGTCGCAGTCCCAGCCGACAACTTGGCTGACGCCCGCCGTGCGTGCTGCGGCCAGGCCGCGTTCAGCAGTTGCCGGGCCGACGAACAACACCTCGGTCTGCGAGTCGGCGAGCACGTAGGCAGCCTCGGCGGCGTTGAGGTGAAAGTTGACCGGCACCGAGGAGCATCCGGCCAGCAGGCCGCCCAAGTGGGCGAGTGCTACCTCGGCAGCGTTCTCCGCAAACACGGCAATGCGCCGACGCGGGCCCAGCGCAGTTGCGAGCAACGCCTGCGCGCAACGGTTCAAGGCGAGATCGACCTGTCCCCACGTCATCTCGCCGTTGGGATCGACCAGAGCGAACCCGGTCGGGTCCATCGCAGCGGCCGCTTTGGCAAAGGCAGGCATAGGGCGCAGCTCGGCAGGCTAGTTTCACGGGGCTGGCGCGTCTCACGCAGAAGGAGGCCGAGCGATGGCACGCATCGAGGTACCGCCCGGCACGGGCAAAGAAGCATCCCGCCTGTGGAACATCGCACCGCATCTGGGCGAAGGGCTCCACGCCATGAGTGCCGCGGTGTACGAGCAGTGCAGCTTGCCGATTCGCGAGCGCGAGGCGATGCGCATGAGAATTGCGCAGCTCAACCGATGCCACGTCTGACTGAACACTCGGGCTGCATCGGCGATGCAGCAAGGCATGGACGACGAACTCTACGGCGCCGTCGACCGCTACAGCGAGATCGACGAATTCTCCGAGCGTGAGAAGCTCGCCATCGAGTTCGGCGAGCGATTCGCGCTGGACCACACCTCGATCGACGACGAGTTCTGGGCACGGCTGAGCGAGCGCTTCTCAGAGCGAGAACTGCTGGAGCTCACGGTCACGGCCGGGTTCTGCACCGGCATCGGACGCGCACTCCAAGTGCTGGACGTGGCCGTCGACTTCGACGTGCTGTGGAGCCGCGAACCGGCACACGCCCCGTGAGCCGGCCGGCAGCCGCCCTTGGCGGTGAGGACGACGGCGTCCGGCGTGAACCCGGCGGCGACAGCCAAGACAGCTACGTCGACAGCTACGAGGACGTCTCGGTGTTCAGCCTGTCCGACGAGCGCGAGCAGCAGTTGCTCTCCGCTCAGACGGAATGCACGTTCATGTGGACGAACAGCGCCGGCGAGCCGGTCGGCGTCATCATGAACTTCGTAATGCGCGACGGCCGCTTCTGGGTCACCTGCACCCGCCGGCGCAAGCGGGTGCCGGCGGTGATCGCCCGGCCGCGTGTCGCCCTCGCGATCTCTAGCCGCGGCACCGACATCGGCATCAGCCAGACCGTCACCTACAAGGGCACGGCCGCAGTGCGGGACGACGACGCTGCCAAGGCTTGGTTCTATCCGGCGCTGGCAGCACGGGTGCGGCCCGGCGACGACGCTGCGCAAGCGGCGTTCTGCAAGCACCTCGACACCGACGGGAGGGTGATCATCGAGATCGAGCCCGACCTGCGCATCGGCTTCGACGCAGAGCAGATGTTCAAGAACTCCCCGGCCGGACGGACTGCATCGTTCGTGCAGACTCCCGGCGACTGACGGGCCAGCGCCGAGCCTGCTTGCGCCGTCGTTCAGTCCCCTGAGCCAGCCTCGCCGGAGGGGGCCTCGCCGGACTGGGTCTTGGCGAACTGGGCGTTCAGGAACTGGCCAGAGAGGTCCTGCGGGCCGCCGTAGTGAACGGTGAGCTCGCGGCTGGCGAATCTCCAGCCGTCGTCAGTGAGGACGTAGGCATCGTCGTAGTGGGCGAGCAACTTGCCCTTCTCGCCGCCGACCCGCTCGAAGTGCTCGGCGATGTACCAGCGCCCGGTTCCGGTGCCGGTCTCGGCGTCCAGCTCGTAGGTGCCGTTCAACACCGTCTGCACCACGGCGGAGAACCTGCTCATGGCACCGTGCCAGAACTCGACGATGGCGTCTCGTCCGACCAGTCGACGGCCCTGGCCGAGATCCCAGTGCGCGTCGAGGGCCCACGTCGACCCCCACTGCACGCCGTCGTGATGCACCACGGCGTCGGCATAGAGATGGACCAATGCGGCAATCGGATCTCGGCTCGGCGCAGACATATGCTCACCTTAGGCGGGCACTGGCTCGGCGAGCACTGGCGGCCGCGGCTGAGATTGCGGCTTAGATTTCAGGCATGGACGTCAGCATTCCTGCCTGCACCGCAGATGTCAGCGCCGAGTGGCTGACCGCAGTCCTGCGCGACAGCGGCACCATCGGTGCGCAGACCTCGGTGACCAGCATCGCCTGCGAGCCATCGGCAATCGGCGTGGGGTTCATGGGCGAAGTCGGCCGAGTCGAGGTCCGCTACGCGAATGCGACCGGCGGCGAGCCGGCGTCGGTGGTAGTGAAGTTCCCGACGGCAAACCCCGAGGTCGCCGCCATGATGCGTCCCACACGCGTCTATGAGCGGGAACACCGCTTCTACGCGGAGCTGGCGCACCTCACACCGCTGCGGACGCCCCGCACCTACCACATCACCTGCGAGACCTCACCGGACCCCGACGAGGACGAGCGCTACCTGCTGGTCCTCGAGGATCTCAGCTCGATGACCTTGGGCGATCAGCTCGCAGGGCTGAGTGCGGAGCAGACGGCCAGCGCGCTGACCGGGCTGGGCGCGCACCATGCACGGTTCTGGAACGGCGCTGGACTCGAAGCGGCGAGCTTCGTTCCCGACATCGACGGTCCGCTGAATCTGATCGGCCAATCGATCTACGCCGCATCGCTGCCCGGCTTCCTCTCGCTGTTCGACGACGCACTCGAACCCGAGACGCGCAAACTGGCACGGGACTACGAGGCGAATCACCCGCAGCTGCTGAGGCGGCTGGGCGCCATGCCACGAACCTTGGTCCACTTCGACTACCGAGCCGACAACCTGTTCTTCGACGACGCTGCCGCTGATGTGACCGCGGGAGGCGTAGGCGAAGTGGCCGCCATTGACTTCCAAGCAATCAGCGCCGGCGGAGGCGCTGCCGATGTCGGCTACCTGCTGAGCCAGAATCTGGAGTCCAGCACGCGCCGCCTCCACGAAATCGAACTCTTGCACTGCTACCACGATGCACTCGCGGCCGGCGGCGTGCGCGACTATCCCTTCGAGCAGCTCCTCGACGACTACCGGGTCGGGCTGATCTACGGATGGGTGATTCCGGTGTTCGCCACCGGCACCCTCGACTCCTCAAGCGAACGGGCCATGGCGCTGTGGACCGCCGCCATCGAGCGGGTCACCGACGCCGTCTTCCAGCACGGCGCGCACGAGTTGCTCACCGAGCGAAAGGACACCAGTTGATACCGGAACACACCTCTGACATCACGGTTGACTGGCTCAACGAGCGGCTGGCCGACGTACCAGGCATCGGCACCGTCGTCGGTCTCGAACGAGAGCCGCTGGGGGTCGGCGTGGGGATCCTGGGAGAGCTGTCCAGGCTGAAGCTCAGCTACGCCGCCGGTCACGACGGTCCTTCGACGCTCATTGCCAAGTGCCAGTCGGCGTTCGAGGAGAACATCGCGTTCGCGCAGGCCATGGGCTTCTACGTGCGCGAGATCAACTTCTACAACCAGATCGCTCCGGATATCGCGTTGCGCGTGCCGCACTGCTACGCCGCGGACATGGCGCCGGGCGGCATCCCGTTCGTGCTGCTCCTCGAAGAGATCGTGGGCGCCCGCATGATCGACCAGCTGGCCGGCGCCAGCCGAGCGGACTGCACGAGCGTGGTCGCGTGCGTGTCCAGCCTGCACAGCCGCTTCTGGGAATCCGAGGAGCTGTACGCGCTGGACTGGCTGCCCCCGATGAACAACGACCTCTACAAGGGCGCCGCTGCGATACAGACCGCGCTGTGGGACGGCTTCACGGCGCGCTGGGGCAGCCGGCTGCCTCGCACGGCACTGGACAGCATCGAGCGGGTCACCGGCTGCTACGGCGAGTTGCTGGACTGGTGGGCCGACCAAGGCAACGCCACCTTCACCCACACCGACTGCCGTGCCGACAACTACCTGTTCGGCGGATCGGCCGGGACCGACGTCACCACCGTGCTGGACTTTCAGCTCAGCACCCGCCATGTCGGCGTGTGGGACATCGCCAACTTCATGGCGGCGTCGGTGACCACGGCGAATCGGCGCGCGTGGGAGCACGACGTGGTGCACGAGTACCACGCAGCGCTGCTGGCCAAGGGCGTCAGCGACGAGTACACGTTCGAGCGGTGCTGGCGCGAGTATCGCTACTGCCTGTTGCAGCAGGCTTGGGCCATCACGGTCGCAGCGGACCTGGAGCCGGCCAACGAACGCGGCCGTGCATTGCTGGACGCCATGACGATCCGACCGTTTCAGGCCGTGGAAGACCTCCGAGCCTGGGAGAACCTCGACGAGCTGGCCTGAGTGCTGCCTGGGCGCAGCGGTCGGCGCGAGCTGCGAAGATGGCGAGGCCGCGCAGTACTCGAACGGCGAGGGGGCACACCGACATGAGCAGCGTTTCGACCACAGCTTCGCACGACGAGCCCGGCACCGCTGACGCCCCGCAGATCGGCAGCTTCCTCGACCCAGCCATCCAAGACGACCCCTTCGACACGTATGCACTGATGCACGAGCGGTGCCCCGTGCATCGCCTGCCGGAGAACGACCTGTACATGGTGACGCGCTACGACGACGCGAAGTCGGTGCTGACCGATCCGCAGACGTTCTCCAACGATCCGACCGGCACCGCGCGGCGCAACAGCTCGGCCAGCCGCGCGGCAGCCCAAGTGTTCGCTGAGCGCGGCTGGGTGCGCGCCAAGACGCTGCAGCGGACCGATCCGCCCAACCACACCCACTACCGGCGCCTGCTGAGCCGCGCGTTCACCGCGAAGCGCATGGAATCGCTGGTGCCTCGCATCGAGCAGCTCTGCCACGAGCTCATCGACGGCTTCGCCGACACCGGCGCGTGCGAGTTCGTGAGCGACTTCGCATTGCCGCTGCCGGGCATCATCATCTGCGAGCAGCTAGGCCTCGACGCGTCGGAGTACCCGACGTTCAAACGCTGGGCGGACGCGATGCTGGCAACCGCGCAGAAGGTGCTGACCCCGGCCGAGGCCGTCGAATACACCGAGACCGAACTGGAGGCGCAGCACCATCTCGCACGGGAATTCGCGGCGCGACGCGCCGTTCCGGCGGACGACATCATCTCGTGGCTCGTCCATGCCCACCTCGACGATGACGCCGCTTCGATCAACTCGACAGCCATCGACGAGCCGCTGACCGACGAAGAGCTACAGGACCTGCTGCACCAGCTGGTCACCGGCGGCTTCGAGACGACGACGGCCGCGTTGGGCACCGGACTGTGGCTGCTCATCCGTCACCCCGACCAGATGGCCAAGCTGCGTGCAGACCGGTCGCTGCTCAACAACTTCATAGACGAGAGCCTGCGATTCGACAGCCCTGTCGCCGGTCTGTGGCGTACCGCCACCTGCCCGACATCCGTGGCCGGAAGCGAGATTCCGCAGGGTGCCGCGGTGATGGTTCGCTACGCGGCGGCCAACCGCGACGCTGCCAAGTTCGCGGATCCGGATGTGTTCGACATCGAACGCCCCAATGCCAAGGACCACATTGCGTTCGGCTGGGGCAACCACTTCTGCGTCGGGGCATGGCTGGCGCGTGCCGAGCTGCGCTGTGCGTTCACCGCTCTGTTGGATCGGCTGGACGGCATCGAGCTAGCGCGCCCGCTCGACGACCTGCCCCACGAGTTCAGCTTCATGCTCCGACCGCTCAAGGAGCTGCCGATCCGGTTTCGTGCGACTGGTGCCTGAAGCTGTCCGGCGCGTGGATTCGTTGCCGGCATGCCATCACGCTTGCCGGCAGCAGCACCAGTTCGTGGGCGAACTCCAGCACCCGCAGCGCAACGGCGAACGCGGCGGCTTCGCCGACGCCGAAGCGCTCGGCTAACAGCGCCGCGACCACGACCTCGCGCACGCCCAGCCCCGCTGGCGTGATGCCGACCATGCCCGCAACGATGCCCGCCGCCACAGCACCGGCGACCAGCCAGACGTCGTCGGCGCCGACGGCCAGCAGCGCCGCTGCCAGCAGCACTGCGGCCATGAGCCGCTGCGCAACTGCGCACCCATCGACGACGGCGGCTCGCCAGACGGCTGCGGGTGACGCCGTGAGCGTGACCGAGCGGAGGCGTTCGCTCAGCCGGCGGCGGAGCGGCAGCCGGCGCGCCGAGCGCTCGATGTGCTGCCACCAGCGCCCGGCGCCCGCCAGCGTCCACGGCAGCGTCACCAGCCCGACTGCGGCACCCACGCCGATCACGGCACGCGCCGGCCAGCCACCCGCGCTGCCTAGCCAGTCGCTGGGCGCCCAGAGCGCAGCGCACAAGCCGGCCCAGCCGGCGAGAGTGGCCGTCTCGACCACGACAGAGGCGGCGGCGGCGGCTCGGCGCACCCCGAACGGCGCAGCCAACGCGGCTCTGGCAGCGAGCGGCACCAGACCGGTGGGCAAGTAGCGGGTGGCCTGCGACAGCATCCAGACGCGCACGGCGGGCCGACGCGCAAGCGGCGTGCCGTAGCCGCCGATGAGTTCGCGCCACGCCAGCGCCAAGCACACCGTGGCGGTCGTCGAGACGACCACTGCGGCCACGAGCGCGCCCGCGTCGACATCGAGGCTGATACTGCGCAGGTCGTCCCAGCTGCGCACGGCCAGCCAGACGATCATGGCGGCCGTCGCGAGACCCAACGCCCAGCGCACGGCTCTGCCTGCCGCGCGGCACGCGAAGCCGGCGCCGCTCGCCTGCGCTGCCGGGTCGAACGGCATGGACTCGGGGCGGCTTGATCGATCCGTTTGCCCCGTGGTGGTCACGAACGTCGGCGTCCGACCGGCACCTCGCTCAGCGCCTCGCCCAGCACCTTGGCGAGGGTACCGAAGGTTGCGAGACTGGGCGGGTGCGTGCCGTGCTGGTTGCCCCAGGGTTTCCGACCTCGCTGCGCGATCACCACAAGCCGTTCCTAGCGGATCACGCGAGGGCGCTGGCGGGGGCCGGCGCGCGGGTGACGGTGGTGTGCCCTGCTCATCCCGATGCTCCCCGCCGTCATGTCGTCGGCGGCATCGAGGTGCGCAGGGTCCGGTTTGGGCCCGCCGCCGTAGAGGCTCGGGTCGCCCGTGGCGAGAGCTACCGGGCGCTCTCGGGCATGGCCAAGCTGTGGGTCGTCCCAATGATCGTCGGACTGTTCGTCGCCGCAGCGCGCCAGGCACGCCGTGGCCCAGGTCGTCCGATCGGCTCATCCCAGCCGGCAGATGAACCCGGCGGCGGCGACAACCACGGTGCCGCCGTCAGCGCGAAGGCTGCGTCTGGCGGTACGGCGATTCACGGGCACTGGTGGTTTCCGTGCGGCCTCGTAGCCGCAGCGGCAGCTCGTGCGGCGGGGCGGCGCGTATCGGGCATCGTGCATCTGCACGGTTCGGATGCGGCCGTCACCGACAACGTCGTCCGTCGCTGGCTGGCGCGCCGGGTGCTGCGCCGGGCGGACGCGATCGCGGCAGTGTCGCAGGAGCTGCGCGACTGGTCAGCATCGCTGGTGCTTGGCCGCCGCATCCTGCGGGTGCCGCCACACACGGTCTCGCCGGCGCCTCACCGCAAGCCGCTGCTTCGCGTCGTGTCCATGCCGGTGGCGGTCGAGCGATTCGGGCCGGCCACGCCGGTCCCGGTGTCGGGTCCGGTCGTGGCCGTGGGGCGTCTCATGGCCGAAAAAGGCTTCGACGTGGTCATCGGGGCGGTGGCGCTCATCGATCCGAGTGTGCGGCCACAAGTCGTCATCGTCGGCGCCGGCCCCGATCGCGCCGTGCTCGAAGCGCTGGCGCTGCGGCGAGGCGTGAACGTGCAGTTCACCGGCGCTGTGGCACCGGGCGAGGTCGCCCAGTGGTACCGGCGGGCGCGCGTCGTGTGCGTGCCGAGCCGGCGCGAGGGCTTCGGCATGGTGGCAGCAGAAGCGGTCGCGGCAGGGCGTCCCGTGGTGGCGACTGCCGTGGGTGCCGCTGCGCAGTTCGTCACCGATGGCGTCAACGGCTTTCTGGTGCCGCCCGACGACGCAGTCGCACTCTCGCACGCGCTCGCCGAAGCGCTGCGGCCAGGCAGTCTTCAGTCGCTCACGACCGGGTCGAGCGAACCCAGGAAGCTCAAGACCGGCCCAGACGGGACTGCGCCCGACAACGCAGCCAACGCAGGCGACACAGACAGGGCAGCCGACACAGACAGGGCAGCCGAGGCCACAGCCGCGTCGGTGCTGGGCGCGTTCGGCCCGCAAGCTCACGCTGCGGCGCTGCTGGAGCTGTACGGCGAACTCGATCAGCGCAGGTGAGCAGCAGCCGGCAGCTCCAGCACCGAACTTCTACAGCGCGGCGACGATCTCCGCCATGAGCTCGCCGGCTTCGGTGGGGTTCAAGCCCACCTGCACGCCGGCATCGCGCAGCGCGTCCATCTTGGCTTCAGCGGTCCCCTTGCCTCCTGAGACAATGGCACCCGCGTGGCCCATCTTCTTGCCCGCAGGCGCGGTCACGCCGGCGATGTAGCCGGACACCGGCTTGGTCATGCGGTGCTTGATGAACTCCGCAGCTTCTTCTTCTGCGGTGCCGCCGATCTCGCCGATCATCATCACCGCTTTGGTGGAAGGGTCGGCTTCGAAGGCTTCGAGGCAGTCGATGAAGGAGGTGCCCGGCACGGGGTCGCCGCCGATGCCCACGCACGTGGTGACGCCGATGTCGTTTTGCTGCAGCTCATACAGCGCCTGGTAGGTCAGCGTGCCCGACCGGCTGACGATGCCCACCGGGCCGCCTGGCTTGGCGATGTGCCCGGCCGTGATGCCGATGTTGCACTCGCCGGGCGTGATGATGCCTGGGCAGTTCGGGCCCAGCAGCCTCACCTTGGGATAGTCGCGCTTGAGCGCGTTGAAGAAACGTGCCTCGTCGTGCGCGGGCACGCCTTCGGTGATGCACACGATGAAGCTGATGCCCGCCGCTGCCGCGTCCATCACGGCATCCGCTACACCCGGCGCCGGGATGAAGATGCACGAAGCATCGGCGCCGGTCGCGGCCACTGCCTCGGTGCAGTCCGCGAACACCGGCACGCCTTCCACGTCGCTGCCGGCCTTGCGGGGATTGGTGCCCGCCACCACGTTGGTGCCGTAGTCGCGGTTCAGCATGCCGTAGTAGCGGCCCTGCGAGCCGGTGAGGCCTTGGTAGACGACCTTGGTGTCCTCGTCGACGAAGATGCTCACGTCACGCTCCCGTCACGGCCGCTGCGGCCATCGCCACGGCTCGACGTGCCGCATCGAGCATGGTCGGTTCCATCACCAGCTGCTCATTGAGGTGCGGCGCGAGCAGCTCGCGCCCTTGCGCGGCATTCGTGCCGTCGAGGCGCAGCACGATCGGCGCTTCGATGTCCACGGTGTCGAGCGCCCCGATAATGCCCTTGGCCACTTCCTCGCCGCGGGTGATGCCGCCGAAGATGTTGATGAAGATGACCCGCACGTCGGGATCGTTGTTGATGACTTCGAGCGCGTCGGCCATGACCTGTGCGTTGGCGCCACCGCCGATGTCCAGGAAGTTGGCCGGCTTGCCGCCCACCTGGTTGACCACGTCCACGGTGCTCATGGCCAGTCCGGCACCGTTGGCGATGACGCCGACGCTGCCGGCCAAGCCCACGTACTGCAAACCCTTGGCGTGCGCGGCTTGTTCGCGTTCGTCGCGCGGCTGGGTGGCGTCGTACTGCTCGAAGTCGGGGTGCCGGAACACGGCATTCGCGTCCAGCGTGACCTTGGCGTCGAGCACATGCACTCGGCCCTCAGGCGTCAATATGAGCGGGTTGATTTCCACTAGGTCGGCATCGCCTTCGACGTAGGCCGTGTACAGCTTGAGCATCACGTCGACGGCCTGGTCGGTGGCCGTCGGGTTGAGGTTGGCGCCTGTCACCCATGCTCGGGCCGCTTCTTCGGTGAGTCCTTCGGCTGGGTCCACCAGCACCTTGCTGATCGCGCCCGGGTTCTCGGCCGCCACGGTCTCGATCTCAACGCCGCCCTCGGCCGACAGCATCCCGAGATGCTGCTTCGCCGAGCGGTCCAGCGTGAAGCTGGCGTAGTACTCCTCGGAGATGTCCGACGCCTTCTCGATCCACAGTCGAGCCACGACGTGTCCGTTGATGTCGAGCCCCAGGATGTTGGCGGCGTGGGCGCGGACGTCGTCGATGGCGCCGGCGAACTTGACGCCGCCGGCCTTGCCGCGCCCGCCGGTGTGTACCTGCGCCTTGACCATCACCGGGGTCCCGAGCCGCTGCGCGGCGGCGACCGCTTCGTCCACGCTGAAGGCAACCTCGCCGGCTGATACCGGCAGTCCGTAGCCCTTGAAGAACTGCTTGCCCTGATGCTCGAAGAGATCCACGGCGGGGAGCCTAGGAGCGTGCGGGGCGGAGTTTGGCGTAGCTGGCGACGAGCTTCTTGGGACCGACGCCGGAGAAGTGGACGGTGACTTCCCAGTCGTCGCCGTCGGGGCGCAGGTCCAGCACCACGCCGGCCCCGAACCTGTCGTGCAGCACGTCGTCTCCGATGCCGTAGGCGAACTCGACTGACGGGCTTGGCTGCGGCTCGGACCGTGCGGCGACCCGGCTGCGTGCCTTCTCACGACGCGCCTCACGACGCTTGGCTGCGCTGCCCTCGTGGCGTGCAGCATCGCTGCGCTGCGAGCGACGGGCGGCTGGCTCGGCGTCGTCGAGCTGGCTGTACTCGCTGGGCCGGCCTGCGCCGCGATTGGCACCCCATTCGCTGGTGGCAGGCCGCCAAGCGCCGGCGAAGCGCGGTGCATGGTCGCTGCGGTCGTCGATCAGCTCGGGCGAAATCTCCTCGATGAACCGGCTGGTCGGGTGGTAGTTGGTCTGGCCGTGCAGCATTCGCCCCCAAACGTGCGTCAGGTACAGCTGCTTGCGGGCTCGGGTGATGCCGACGTAGGCCAGCCGGCGCTCCTCTTCCATCTCGTCCGGCTCGGTCATGGAGCGGTAGTGCGGGAAAACGCCGTCCTCCAAGCCGGTGATGAACACCACGTCGAACTCGAGCCCCTTGGCTGCGTGCAGCGTCATCAGCGAGACCTGCTGTGCGTCGGTCATCTCGTCCACGTCGCTGACGAGCGACACCTGCTCGAGGAACTCATCGCAGGACTCGAACGCTTCGGCTGCGCCGATCAGGTCGTGCAGGTTCTCCAGCCGCCCTTCGGCTTCGATGCCGGAGGTGTCGCGCAGGTCGGCCAGGTAGCCAGAGGTCTCCAGCGCCTCGGTGAGCACCGCGGCGGGGCCTTCGGGCACACACGCGCGAGCCCTGCTCATCAGCTCGCGGAACTTCAGCAGGCCACCGCGGGCGGTGCCCCGCAGGAGCAGCGTCTCGACACGTTCGATCACCTCGGTCAACGACGTGCCGCCCCTCGCTGCCGCTTCGTCGAGCTTGGCGAGGCTGCGGTCGCCGATGCCTCGGGCGGGTTCGTTCACGATGCGCTTGAGCGACACCTCGTCAGCCGGGTTGACCGCGACGCGCAGGAACGCCAGCGCGTCCTTGATCTCCTTGCGGTCGTAGAAGCGCGTGCCGCCGATGACCTGATACGGCACGTCGTGGGCGACCAGCTCTTCCTCGATGGCGCGAGACTGCGCGTTGGAGCGATAGAAGACTGCTGCATCGCTCCAGCCGATGGCGCCGTCTCGCTGCATGCGCCGCAGCTCCGAGCAGACGTAGCGTGCCTCGTCCTGCGCGCTTTCGGCTCGGAAGCGGATCGGCTTGGCACCGCCGCGTCGATCGGTCCACAGGTTCTTGGGCGGCCGTCCGCGGTTGTTGCGGATTACCGAGTTGGCGGCATCCAGGATCGATTGGCTGGAGCGGTAGTTCTGGTCGAGCACGTAGGTCGAGCCGTCGGGGAAGGTGGCGCCGAATTCCAAGATGTTGGTGATGTCGGCGCCGCGGAAGGCGTAGATGGACTGGTCGGAGTCGCCCACGACGAAGACGTTGCGCGCCAGCCCGCTGAGCAGTCCGATCAGGCGCACTTGCGCCAAGTTCGTGTCCTGGTACTCATCGACCAGGATGTGCGCGAACCGCTGCCGGTAGTGCTCGGCGACATCCGGGTTGGTGCGCAGCAGTTCCACGCCGAGCATCAGCAGGTCGTCGAAGTCCATGGCGCCGGCGCGTCGCAGTCGCTTCTGGTACTCCGAGTAGATGCGCGCAACGGTCTTGCTGAACGGGCTGCCGTTGTCGGGCGGCTCGGCCAGCTCTGCTGCGCCGGCCGGCGTGGTGAGCTGGTTCTTCAGCGCAGAGATGGCCGCGTGGACAGCACGGTCGCTGTAGCGCTTGGGGTCCAGGTCGAGGTCTCGCACCACGTAACGGGTGAGCCGTCGCGAGTCGGCTTGGTCGTAGATGCTGAAGCTGGCCGGATAGCCGAGCGCCTCCGCGTGGCGCCGCAGGATGCGAGCGCAGGCACTGTGGAACGTGGAGATCCACATCTGCTGGGCCACCGGGCCCACCAGGCTGCCGATGCGCTCGCGCATCTCCCCTGCCGCCTTGTTGGTGAACGTGATGGCCAAGACATCGAAGGGGCTGATGTGGCGGTGTTCGAGCAGGAAGGCGATGCGATGGCTCAGCACACGGGTCTTGCCCGATCCGGCGCCGGCAACCACCAACGCCGGGCCGTCGCCATGGCACACCGCAGACCGCTGGCCCGCGTTGAGCGGTGCCAGAACCGGATCGTCGAGCGGTGCCGGCGGGTTCGAGTTTGTGGGCATGGCACGTGCGAGCCGCTGGCTCTCAGTCGGTGCGGCCGGCTCGGCGGACTGCATTGCTGGCATCGGAATTGCTGACATCGGACGGCTGCCGTGCTCACTCATGCACACCGGCTCACGTCGTGTAGTCGGCGTTGATGCGCACGTACTGGTCGGTGAGGTCGCAGCCGTACGCCGTGAACGAACCGCCGGCTGCCGGTTGCCGCACGCCCAAATCCACGTCGATCAGCACTTCGTCGCACGCCAGATACGCCTCGAGCTCGGCGAGCGCTGCCGGAGTCGCCGGCGCGGGGTACACGTCCTGGGGGCCGAAGCGAATGGTGACGCGCGTTGGGTCGATGTCGGTCTCGTCGCTGCACTTGCCGATGGCCATGGCAACCCGGCCCCAGTTCGGGTCGCGGCCGTGTACGGCGGTCTTCACCAGCGGTGAGTTCACGATGGCCTTGGCGACACGCTTGGCCTGCGCTTGGTCGCGCGCACCGCTCACGGTCACCACGATCAGCGTCTCTGCGCCTTCGCCGTCGGCTGCGAGCTGACGAGTCAGGTCCAGGCACACGTGGCCCAGCGCGGCCTCCAGCGCAGTCTCGTCCACTGGGCCTGCGGCGCCGTTGGCCAGCATCACCACCATGTCGCTGGTGGACGTGTCGGTGTCCACGCTGAGCGCGTTGAAGGTGACGTCGCAGACCCGCCGCAGCATGGCGTCGAGACTGTCTGGCGCCACTTCAGCGTCCGTGGCGATCACCGAGATCATCGTGGCCATGTCTGGCTCGATCATTCCGGACCCCTTGGCGATGCCGACCACCGTTGATGTGCCCGTCTTTGCTGTGTTCGTCTTTGCTGTGCCCTTGACGATGCCGTCGGCGGCAGTGACGCACGCTCTGGAGGTCTTGGGGAAGGTGTCGGTGGTCATCATTGCTCTCGCGGCTGCGACCGCGTCGCGTGTGGCAAACGTCGGCGCAGACGGCGATGCGACGGCACCCGTTTCGGGTCCCGCGGCAGTGACCGCGTCGGGGGCTTCGGCGGTGCCGCAGGTCGGGCCAGTGTCGGTGCAGGAATCAGTGCGGGCGCTACGGGCAGACACGGTGCCGGCAGCAAGCCGGTCGAAGTAGTCGTCAACCGCGCCGGCGGGGTAGGGCACGCCGATCACGCCGGTGGAGCCCACGAGCACCTGGCCGGCCCCGCACCCAACCAGCGCAGCGACCCGCTGTGCCAAGTTCGCCGCGTCTCGCTCGCCCTGCTCGCCCGTGGCCACGTTGGCGTTCTTGGACACCACCACGACCGCCTGGGCGCGCCCGTCGGCGACGTTGGCACGGCTGAGCTTCACGCTGGCGCCGGCGAAGAGGCTCTTGGTGAACACTCCCGCCGCTGCAGCCACGCGGTCGGAGGCGAGGATCATCACATCCTCGTTGTCGTCCTTCATGCCGACGTTGCCGACATGACAAGCGAAGCCACCGGGCAGCTCAGTGTCCGCCGACGACGGCTGTTCCGCCGAGCCAGCCGCTGTGCGGGCGCTTGCTGCACCCATGGCTGAAGTCATGGTCAATCCTCGTCGAACGCCTGCCCCAGCAACGCTGCGGCACCTCAGCCAAGGTAGTTGCGACCCGACCCGTCCCCTCAGCCTTTGCCGCCCCCGATGCCCACATCGGCACAGACGCCAGCAACCGCAGCGCCTACGCCAGCGGCTGCACTCTGTTCAACGGGCTCGCGGTTCAACGGGCTCGCGCCCGGTTCAACTGGTTGGCGCCTCAACTGGCCGGCGCTCGCCATGGCCGTGATTGCTCAAGCGACGAGCGAGCATCTCACCGCATCGTCGACGGCGACGTCGCTCAAGCTCCATATCCGCTTGATGTCCTCGCGCGGCTCGCCTGTCGCGAGCGCTTCAGCGACTGCGGAGACTCGCAGCCGGCGCCCCCGAATCGTCGGCTCCCCGAATCCGTATTCGGGATCGAGCACCACATTCGAGGTGCCGAGTAAGCGAAGGCGGCGTACCTCGTCGTGGTCGTACTCGGCATCCTGCTGGAAGCGTTGCACCTCCATCGACGGCATCACGTTCTGGCCCGTGCGCACCACGAAGCGCAGTGACGGGCTCAACGCCGTCTCTTCCTGAACGCGCAGCACGATGTCGCGCCCGTCGTCGCTGAGAAACGGCTGTGCAGCAGCGAGCGGATACTCCGTCCCGAATTCTCGCCGCAGCGCCATGATCGCGGGACGCATCCGGGCGATCGACACTCCTCGACTGCGGTACTCGCTGATCAGGCGCGCCTCGACGAACTCGCCCCAGGTCACCGTGTCCGAACCTGTGCTCGCGTGGCGCACCAGCGGCTCGTACCGCCGCTTCTGTCGCTGGTAGCCGTCGATCCACCGCCGCGCCGTGCCAGTCCCGAGACTCAGCAAGCGGTCGACTTGGCTCATGACGTACACCTCACGGTGCAGCAGTGACGTGACGCTGCCCATTGTCGCTCCCTCGTGTCAGTGCTCCACCTCAGCATGCCACGAACCCTGCCGGGCCCTCCAGTCTGCGGCGCTGTTGCTCTTGGTTGTGATGTCGTGTGTGGTTGTTGGCGTGTGCTGCGGGTGTGCGGTTTGTGGCGGTGTGGCCCCGGTGGGGCGGCCTCGCCAGCTAGAGCACGCTTCTCCGGGTCCACGCTGGTGCTTCGGCACCTCCGGTCCTGCTCCGCTTGGCTGAGCGCGCCTCCGGCCGAAGTGGAAGGGTGAGCGCGACACAGCGAGCACGTTCGGTCCTGCTGCGCTCTGTGAGCGCTCCGATGCGCGGGCGTCGTTCAGGTCGCCCGGCAGGTTGCCGGAATTTGTACGCGCAAATGTTTGCTATCTGTGCCGGATGACTGTATAGTGAACTGATGTTCGGCGATGTGGTCCGTGAGCTTGCTGCTGTGGGCGGCGACCCGTCCGGCGGCGATGGCTGTGACGGCGGACTGCACGGCTCGGGCGGCGACGCGGCGGGCAGCGCAGCGTCGGTGTGGGCCGCTGCGGCTGTTTCGGGGTGGCCTGCCGAAGCGCAGGTGTGGACTGGCGGCCCGTTCGGTCGCTCAGATCACCGCACCGGCTCGGCCGGCGGTGCTCACAACGCGTCGTCGGGCCCGCCAGGGAGTTCGCGTCCGGATTCGCCGTTCGGCTCGCCAACGAATGCGCAGTCGGGTTCGCCGGTGGTTGCGCCTGCTGGTGCTGCGTCGGGTTCGAGCGTGTCTGGTGGGCGTGTCGGGTCGTTCCAGGGAGCACCGGCTGTTGCCGGCTCGGGCGTGCAGGATGGGTGTGTCGGGGCGTTCCAGGGAGCGCGGAGAGCATCGGCTGTTGCCGGCTCGGGCGTGCGGGATGGGCGTGTCGGGTCGTTGCGGCGGACCGCTGACGGCCCCATGGCACCCGGCGTGGCGCCGGTGCTGCGCGGCCGGCGGCCGCCCAGCGTCGCGTCGGCCGGCACCGATGCTGCTGACGGCGCCGGCGGCGCCGATGCGTTCGGGTGCGACATCGATCTGGGGACGCTGGGCCACAGCGAGCTGAAAGAGCTGGTGATCACATTGGCCGCGGAGCGTGCCCGTGCAGAAGGCCGGTATCTGGCGGCGGTGGGCGAGCTGGCAGCGCGCAGCGGAGCGCAGTGCGCCGCCCACATCTTGCGCGACCAGACACGGCTGAACTGCGCCCAGGCCCGATCAGAAGCACACCTCGGTGAACGCCTGGTCGCACACGGGTTCACCGAAACGCTCGACGCGATGCAAACCGGCGACATCGGCGTGTCGCATGCCAAAGTGATCGCACGCGAAGCCCCCAAGCCGCATCGGCGCAGCGAAGCCGACTTCCTGGAACTGTGCCGCACCTATCCGTCCGATCTCATCGCCCGCCACCCTTTCGCATACCAGAGCCGGCAAGTCGAAGCAGACCTCGCCGCTGAGGCCGCAGCCACCGGACTCAGCCCGCTGGACGCGGAACTCGCGTTGCAGCGGACTCAGCGCAGCGGCTCCATGCGCCGGGGCGACGACGGCATGTGGCACCTGCGCGCCACACTCGACGGCCTCACCGGGCGACACGTCAACATCGCACTCCAAGCAGCCGTCCGCACTGCCCGCCACAACACCAACAGCACCGGCAACGGCAGCGGCCACGATTCCGCCGGCGGCAGCGCTAGCAGCGACAGCGGTGCCGACACCGAGGGCACGAACAGCAGCGGCGATGCCGGTGCGGGGCCGACTCGTGGTCAGCTCACCGCTGACGCCATTGCGGACCTGATCGCCGGCACACCCCCGAAACGGCGGGCCGGCACCAGCCTGATCATCATCGCCGACTACGACCTCGTGAACGACCGGCTGAGCAGGCCACGCCTCGACGACGGCACCCCCCTGTCAGCACGCATGCTCGCCGAGCACGCCCTCGACGCCAAAGTGCTCCCCGCAGTGTTCAACGCCGACTGGACCCAGCTCGCCCTCGGACGCACCCGACACGCCAACGACGCGCAACGGCTCGTGCTCGCCGCACGCGACGGCGGCTGCATCGCCTGCGACGCCGCCAGCGAACACACCCAGCCCCACCACATCACCCACCACCAGCACGGCGGCCTCACCGAGGTCTCCAACCTCGCCTCCCTGTGCGAACCCTGCCACCACAACCACCACACCCAAAACCGCACCATCACCACCCCGCCCGACAACAAACCCCGACTCCACCCACCCGCACCCGACCATCCACAACACAACCAGCAGCAGCAGGCCAAACCACGAGCACCGGCCACGACCCCCAGCAGCCCCACCACACCGGCACCGTGCTCACCCGCAACCGACACACCCACACCCCACAACAGCCAACCAGCGACACCAGCCGAAGCCCGCGGCCCCTAACCCCCACCAGCGGTCCGGCTACCACAGACAGCGCACATGACGCTGCCCACGACCTAGCTCCGCCGGCTGGCCGAGCCGCGTAGGGCGTGTGACGGTGCGACAACCGCCGCCGGGCAACGGTTAGGCCGGTTCAAGCTCTGGCATGGCTCGCTTGAGGAACTCATCGAACAGCGGGACGGTGAAGGCCGTGTCGCCGTGCGCTGGGCTGAACACCATGCCTTTTGCAATGAGCTGAGACCTCCGAGGTGCCACTGAAGTGACGCGAACCCCCAAGGCGCTCGCAATGTCGCCGGAGCGGTGCGGGCCTGGGCCGAGACTGGCCATTGCGCGCAGGTACTGTCGTTCCTTCGGTGTGAGCCGGTCGAACCGCACGCGAAAGAAGTCCCTGTCGAGCCTCGCCATCACCGTCGCGGTAGTCGCTCGCACGTCGTCGAGGGTTATCGGTGTCGCCGGTGCTGCGTTCCACGCGTGATGCCCCCACTCTTGGATGAAGTACGGGTACCCGCGCGACGCTTCGACGATTGCCTCGGCTGCTTCGCCGCTGAACTCGACACCTTGCTCAGCAGCGGGCATCATCAGCGCCGCACGGGCATCGTCGCTGCTCAGCACGTCGATGTCGGGAAACGTGAAGAGGCGCTCGGTGTAGGTCCGCGCTCCAACTGCGAGGCCCCGCAGCTGCGGCAAGCCGGTCGCGACCAGCAACACCGGGAGGTCGAGTTGCGTCGTTCGATGGATGGCACCGATGACCGCACCCATCTCTTGCTCAGCGAGATACTGGGCCTCGTCGATGGCGAGCACGATGCCGGTCCTGCAATCGGCAGCGGATGTGTCAATGAGCGACTATATTGACACAGCTTACCACAGTTTATGCGAGTAACCGTGAGTTATGCGAGTTACGGTATATTGGCATAACTTCTGTTGATCTCTGGTCGCGTGGTTGCAGCGGCGCGGCAGGACCGTGGCCGGCGAGGCGATTGCGGCGCGGCTGCGGTGCCGGCCTTGGCTACCAGCCGGCGTCGATGGTGGTGGTCATCTCGGCGCCGGTGTTGGTGATGACCTTGACGGCGATGTTGCGGCCCGGGTCTGGCGGTGCGAACGGCTGCGAGGTGGTGGAGCAGACGTTCTCGAGTGCGTGCTCGTCTCGTTCCCGCTTGGGGATCTTGGCGATCAGCTTCTTGATGTCGCTGCCCTTGGGGAACCCGTTGGGGAAGTAGATGCGGCGCGCTCGGAACGACAGCCCGTCGTGGTTGGTGTCGAGCATCCAGCACTGGACGTCTTCGGTGCCCAGGCCGCTGACCCGGTTCGCCGCGGGGTCGTAGGTGTCGCAGCCCAGCAGCTCGACCGTGACCCGACCGTCGGTGATTGTGCGCAGCACCACATCGGGTTCGGCGAGCATCACGAACGAGCCGCTGTCGCCGCTGCTCTTGCGTGTCTCGGGCAGACGCAGGTCGCGGCTCGCCACGATGCGATGCACACGCACGGGCCCGACGGCGGGAGGGATCCCTGCCTCAAAGTCGTAGCCGACGATGACGATGTTCTCGCAGGGAGTCGTTCTACACCTAGCTACCCAGCCACGAGCCTTTGCGCGCTCAGTGAGAGCGGTGAGCTCCGCTATGGCCGTGCAGGAGAACGCAGGCGGCTTTCGCTCGCGGCATCCAGGCACCGCATTTCTGCTGGTTGGCCCCATTGGCCACTCCGCTGCCGTCTGGGTCGTCCCGCTCCTCTGCCAAGATACGTTCCATGCTTGCTGAGTTCAGGACGTGACCGAACCGCACCAGTCCGTCAGCATCACGCAGTACACAGCCGTAGTTGACAAGACGCATTCCCAAATGTGCAATTCTGCCCTGTACAGGCGGCATGTTTTGGGCCACGAACCCCTGTGGTGCTGTGCCGCCCAGTTCTGCCAGTGTGATCAGATATTCCTGCTCGTTATGGCTGAGCTCATACCACGCTGGCAGAGCCACATTTTGATAGAAGGTCTCTTCGGCTGCCTCCACAGATCGCTTAGCAGCAGCGACATCAACTGGGCGTGTCGGAGCACCAGAGAAACGCCAAGCATAATCGCCGACCAACTGCATCTTATAGGGCAGCGCATCTGCGGCAGATGCCACCATAATATCCAGTGCATCCTCCTCTATCGATCCGCCAGCATCTTGCATGATGGTTGTGTAGAAACCAGCGACATCAGCAGCAGCTATAGGCGGCAATTCGACGCGGTGGCAGCGATGGAAGAACGTCATCTTGTTGTCAGCCAAAAGCGTGTGCTTCAGACGCGACAGACCAGCTCCGACCAACGCCAGAGGCAGCCGCTCTCCTTTGGTGACATGCTGCACGTCCAGCGCGAGCCTTCGCATTTCTTGGCGACGAACGCCATGCACTTCGTCCACAATCAGCAATACAGCGGAGTTATTTTCGGCCGCTTTCTCTGCCAAAATACTCAACTGAAGTCGCATGTCCTGGTTCATGGGTGTCTGACGTACTGCCTGTCGCTGCCACTCAAACGACAGGAGTTTGAATTTCATGGTTGTGCGTCGCTCGGTCGGTCCGGGGGCCTCGGCGTAAGCCAGCCTGTCCGGCTGCTGGACCTGACGAATGTAGGTATCCAGCCGATTCTGAAGACCGGGAGTGCCAGCATCGAGCGGCAGCACGATCCAACCGGTTGATGCCGTCGCGTCACGCAGATGGTGCAGCAGAGCCGTCTTGCCAGCCCCTCGCGGGCCGAGCAGCAGTGTCGTGAAGCGCTTGTCGAGCGGGCCGGCGGTCAGCCCTTCGCTGAGATCGGCAACGATGGCATCGCGGCCGGCGAGCGCATGTGGCGCCTGGCCGAAGTCCGGGGTGAAGAGATTCGGGGGCGGCACTCGCGGCGGCTGGATGCTCATCCCCGTCCAGTGTACGGCAGTCGGTACAACAGCGTGCCACTAGTGCAATAGCGTGCCACTAGCGCTGCGCGCTACCCCAGCGTCACGACGGCTGCTGCATCGTCCAGGCCGGTCAGCGACAGCAGGACTGCGAAATCGGCTTCTGGCCCTGGCCGCGCGGCGTGCTTCGGCGGGCGCTGTCACGACCGCTAAGCGCGGTGCTACCGATGCGCTACCATTGGAGCGTGGCGGCGACACGCACGACGACTATTCGGCTGAGCGACGAGGACCGGGCGCTGCTGGCTCAGCTCGCAGTTGACTACGGCGACCAATCACGGGTAATCCGACACGGAATCCGGCTGCTTGCACAGGAGCAACGCCGCCGCCAAGCGCTGGCACAGCTGGTCGACGAATGGGAAGCCGTGGCAGGGCCGGTAGACGAGGCCGAAGTCTCGGCGATGACCGAACGCTATTTCTCTTAGTGATCCTCGACGCGGGCGTCCTAGTTGCGCTTGACCGCGCTCAGAAATCCGCTCACACATTCTTCGCCGCGGCCCTCCGCAACAACGTTACGCTGCACACTACCGCTCCGATCGTGGCTCAAGTCTGGCGCAGCGGCCGAACGCAAGTACTGCTCGCACGAATGTTGGGGCCGATGGCCGACACCCGTTCGTGACGGATGACATCAAGCCCGTGGGTGCTGCGCTTGCGGCCTCACGCACGAGCGATGTGGTCGATGCCCACCTCGTCGTCGTCGCTGCCCGATTTGGGCTCGACATCATCACTGGTGACTTTGGCGACATCACGGCGTTGACGAGCAGTGCTTTCCGCGACACTGTCTCGGTGAAGCGATGGGGAGATTGAACGCCCTATTGCGTCCTATGTGCGGCTGACATCATCAGGCGGTTCGCAGGCAAGACCGGAAGTGCCCGCAGCGGTGAGGCAGTGTTCGATCCATCGGATCTGTCGGGGGCTCAGCGGTGCGCCGGGGATGACACGCTCGGCCAGCTCGATGACGGCTGCTGCATCGTCCAAGCCGGTCAGCGACAGCAGGACTGCGAAATCGGCTTCGTCGACACGCCTCGCCGAACGCGCCTTCATCGCGAGCATCTGCTCTGGCGACGCGGCGCACACCGTCAGGTTCGCATGCTCGAACACCACACGTCCACACCGACCTGCCGGCGGCGGCATGTACGCGGTGGCCTGCTCCTTCAGCCACGACGCCGGCCAGCCTCGCTCGGCGGCGATGGCGTGCGCTGCGGTTGTCACCTCGTCCCATCCGGCTTCGATGGCTGCGTCGACATCACGCGTGAGTCGGTTCTCGTCGTAGGCGAGCGCCATGGCTGCGCCTCCTGCGATGTACAGGCGCGCATGCACAGACTGCTTGTGCAGGCGCTCGGCAAGATCGCTGAACGCCTCGCGCAGGCCGGTTGCGTTGAGCGTGTCCATCATCGCGGCCCGTTGGCGTGCTGCTGATGTCCGAGCGTCGATACTTGGGTGGTGGACTGCTGAGTCGGAGCCGTGAACTGGTTGCCCCCGCTGGCGCGGCGTCGGCGCGGTTGCACGGCTCAGACCACTAGGAGTTCGTCGCGTGGCAGCCAGATGCCGTGCAGCTCGAAGGCGCCTGGAGTGGTGACGATCGAACGCACCAAGTCCCAGTCCGGGCAGCCGCAGGGATGCCAGAACGTCCGCAGGTGACGCTCGGGCTGCATCACCCACGGCGGCGGCACCAGCCCGTCCTCGCTGCAACGATGCTCCACATACGCAGCCAGAAACGCATCCCATCGTTGGTCGAACGGCGCCGGTTCGGTCTCCACCAGGCTCAGACGCTGCGCGAGGTCGGTCTCTTCCCAGACCATGCCGAAGTCGTGAGCCACGATCCGCAGCCGCCAGTGGTCATCTTCATTGCGCAGCGTCGGCACGTACCGCCAGAGCGCGTTCGGCGGCCCAGAGCGCACCTCGATCTCTGCGGTTGCGAGGCCGGTGCCCGCTCCGACGCTGTTCGGGCCGCGCGTGCCAGCGATATCAGAACCCGGAGGTTGGCTGGCTGCCTCGGCTCGCGTCGCCATGCAACAGCACGCTACCGCTCCTGCTCAACTCAGGTTGCTACGAACCGGCCGCCCGCGTGTCCACGCCACCGGACATACCGACATGGGCATGGGCGTGGTCGGCGCGCCAACGGTCAACCGCTCCGCAATTGAGGAACTTGACTGGCTATAGTCAAGGCAGATCGACAGATCGCAGGGAAACTCGCGGAAATGTCCAAAATGCTCGAATCGACCATTACCTCCAAGGGCCAAACGACGTTGCCGCGCCGAGTGCGAGACTGCCTATCGCTGAAGCCGGGCGACAAGGTGCGCTACATCATCGAAGGAGACAGCGTCCGCGTGGTGCCGGTGCGACCGCTCAGCCGACTGTTCGGTGCCTTGCAGTACGACGGCCCGCCAGTGACGCTAGACGAGATGGACGACGCAATCGCCGATGGCGCTACATCGCGGTGACCGCAATCGACACGAACGTGCTCGTTCGCTTCCTGGTGAACGACGACCCGGAGCAGGCAGCTGCCGCACGAGATGTGCTTGCTCGGGCTACTCCTGCACAACCAGTGTTCGTCTGCCGTGAGGTCGTGGCAGAAACCGTCTGGGTCCTCGAGCGGGCATATCGACTCAGCCGATCCCGCATCGCAGACATCTTGATGGATCTCGTAGCTGCAGAAGAAGTCGCCGTGGAGACGGCCGACGACGTTGCCCAAGCAGTAGGTGCATATCGGCGCGGAAGCGCAGGCTTCGCAGACCTAATGATTCTCGCTGCTAGCCAACGCGTCGGTGCGCAGCCGCTGCTCACGCTCGACCGTCAACTGGCTGCGTTGCCAGGCGCAGCGTTAGTCGCCTAGCAAGGCGATGTGCCGAAACTTCGACTGTCTGATATCTCGCCCTCCTACTCCCATTCGATGGTGCCGGGGGGTTTGGAGGTGATGTCGTAGACGACTCGGTTGACGCCGGGGACTTCGTTGACGATCCGGGAGGAGATCGTCTCCAGCAGATCGTGGGGCAGGCGGGCCCAGTCAGCGGTCATCGCATCCTCGCTGGTGACAGCGCGCACGATGATCGGACGGGCGTAGGTGCGCTCGTCGCCCATCACGCCGACGCTGCGGATGTCGGCCAACACGGCGAACGCCTGCCACACTTCGGCGTCGAGGCCAGCCTGGGCAATCGACTCACGCACGACGACGTCGGCCGCACGCACGGTCGCGACGGCCTCGGGTGTGACCTCGCCCACGATGCGCACAGCCAAGCCCGGTCCAGGGAACGGCTGGCGCCGCACGATCTCAGGCGGCAGGCCCAGCTCGGCACCGACAGCACGCACCTCGTCCTTGAACAGGCTGCGCAGCGGCTCCACCAGCTCAAGAGTCATGTCGGCGGGCAAGCCGCCCACGTTGTGGTGGCTCTTGATCTTCGCTGCGGTCGACGAACCCGACTCAATCACATCGGGATACAACGTGCCCTGCACCAAGAAACGCGCGTCGGTGATGCCGCCCGCGGCCCGCTCGAAGATGCGCACGAACTTCTCGCCGATGATCTTGCGCTTGTCCTCGGGCTCGGTCACACCGGCCAACGCTTCGAAGAACTCTGCCGCAGTCCGCTCATGAATCAGCTCGATGCCCTGCGTACGACGGAAGGTGTCGGTCACCTGTTCTCCCTCGCCGGCACGCATCAGGCCCGTGTCCACGAACACGCAGGTGAGCTGACTGCCGATGGCGCGCTGGGTGAGCGCCGCCGCCACGGCACTGTCCACACCGCCCGACAGCCCGCAGATGGCGCGCGCCGAGCCGACTTGCGCACGGATCGCTTCGACGCTCTCGGCGATGACGTTGGCCATCGTCCACTCGGCGTCGATCTCGCAGATGTCGTGAAGAAACCGCTCCAGCAGGGCTTGGCCGCCCGAGGTGTGCGCCACTTCGGGGTGGTACTGCACCCCGAAGAAGCGGCGCTGCGGGTCTTCGATAACCGCAGCGGGGCTGTGCGCCGTGGACGCCGTCACCGCGAAGCCCGCGGGAGGCGCCGTGACGGCGTCGAAGTGGGACATCCACACCGGCACGGGTTCCGGCGGCGCCGAGCCGGCCAGCAGCTGCGACGGCGCGTCGGTCCGTGTGAGCAGCGTGCGCCCGTACTCGCCTTGGCCGCTGCGCCCGACCTGGCCGCCCAAGTCCCGCGCCAGCAGCTGCGAGCCGTAGCAGATGCCCAGGATCGGCACGCCCAGTTCGTAGACGCCGGGGTCGATGCCCGGGGCACCATCCACATGCACCGAAGCCGGGCCGCCGCTGAAGACGATCGCCGCGGGTGCCCGCTCAGCCAGCTCAGCTGCGGTGACGTTGTGGGCGACGATTTCTGAGTAAACGTGCGCCTCGCGCACCCGCCGAGCAATCAGCTGCGCGTACTGCGCGCCGAAGTCCACCACCAAGACCGTCGGGTGGGCGGCCGCACCGGGCGCCGGCGTGTGTGTGGGCATACGACCGATCCGATGGTCTGTCGTTAGCGCTCCAGGCGGCCGTCGGCGTAACGGTCACCAGCGGACGCATCTACCGGCACATGACGACGGTTGACCTGCGCTGCGAAGACAACGATGGACCGGCGTGAACGCCGGTCCATCGCAGCAACTGCCTGTATTGCGTTCTTTTTCTCGCGTTGGTGGAAAAAACGCTGGGCAGCTACATCATCCCCGGCATGCCGCCCATGCCGCCACCGCCCATGGCAGCAGCAGCCGCAGCGGCGGCCGCTGGGTCAGGGTCTTCGGGCTTGTCGGTCACCAATGCCTCGGTGGTCAGCATCAGTGCCGTGATGGACGCTGCGTTCTGCAGTGCCGCGCGGGTCACCTTCGCCGGATCGATCACGCCGGCCGCTACCAAGTTCTCGGACTTGCCAGTGGCAGCGTTGAAGCCGATCTCGCCGTCTGCCGCCTCGACCTGCTGCACGATGACGGCACCTTCGTAGCCGGCGTTCTGTGCAATCTGGCGGGTGGGACCCTCCAGCGCACGATGCACCATGCGAGCACCGGTGGCTTCGTCGCCGTCGAGGTCCAGCGCTGCGACCGCGGCACGGGCCCGCAGCAGCGCAGTGCCGCCGCCGGGCACGATGCCCTCTTCGATGGCAGCGCGCGTCGCTGACACGGCGTCCTCGATGCGGTGCTTCTTCTCCTTCAGCTCGACCTCGGTGGCCGCGCCGACTTGGATCACCGCCACACCGCCGGCCAGCTTCGCCAGCCGCTCCTGCAGCTTCTCGCGGTCCCAGTCGGAATCGGTCTCGTCGATCTCGCGCTTGATCTGCACCACGCGCCCCTCGACGTCGCCGGAATCGCCGCCGCCGTCCACGATGGTGGTCTCGTCCTTGGTGATGATCACCTTGCGAGCCGTGCCCAGCAGGTCGACGGTGGTGTTCTCCAGCTTCAGGCCGACCTCCTCGGAGATGACCTGGCCGCCGGTCAGAATCGCCATGTCGGCCAGCATCGCCTTGCGGCGCTCGCCGAAGCCAGGCGCCTTCACCGCCGCCGAAGAGAACGTGCCGCGGATCTTGTTGACCACGAGCGTGGCCAGCGCCTCGCCCTCCACGTCCTCGGCGATGATCACGAGCCCCTTGCCGGACTGCATGACCTTCTCGAGCACCGGCACCAGCTCGGCGACAGCGCTGATCTTGCCGTTCACGAACAGCAGGTAGGCATCGTCGAAGACGGCCTCTTGGCGGTCCGGGTCGGTGACGAAGTAGGGCGACAAGAAGCCCTTGTCGAACTGCATGCCCTCGGTGAATTCGAGGTCCACGCCGAACGTGTTGGACTCCTCCACCGAGATGACGCCATCCTTGCCGACCTTGTCGAACGCCTCCGCAAGCGTCTCGCCGATAGTCGAATCGGCCGATGAGATGCCGGCCACGCTGGCGATCTTGTCCTTGTCGTCGGAAACGTCGGTGGACATCTCGCCGATCGCGTCGACAGCAGCGGCGACCGCAGCCTCGATGCCCCGCTTCAGCTCCATCGGGTTCGCCCCGGCAGCTACGTTGCGCAGGCCCTCGCGCACCATGCCCTGAGCGAGCACGGTTGCGGTCGTGGTGCCGTCACCGGCGACGTCGTTGGTCTTGGTGGCCACTTCCTTGACCAGCTGGGCGCCCATGTTCTCGAATGGGTCCTCCAGCTCGATCTCGCGGGCGATGCTCACGCCGTCGTTGGTTATCGTCGGCGCCCCGAATGATTTCTCGAGCACGACGTTGCGGCCGTTGGGCCCCAAGGTCACCTTGACCGCATCGGCCAGCTTGTTCACGCCAGCTTCGAGGCCGCGCCGGGCCTCCTCGCTGAACTTCAGGATCTTGGGCATGTGTTGGTTCTCCTTGTCGTCAGTCGTGGACTGGTCGTCGTCGCGGCAGCGCTGCTAGGCGACGATGGCAAGCACGTCGCGGGCGCTCAGGATCAGCAGATCCTCGCCTGCCACGGTGATCTCGGTGCCGCCGTACTTGCTGTAGACGACGGTGTCGCCGATGCTGACGTCCATCTGGATGATCTCGCCGGACTGGTCGGAGCGCTTGCCGGGGCCCACGGCAAGGACCTCACCCTGCTGCGGCTTCTCCTTGGCGGTGTCGGGGATGACCAAGCCGCTGGCGGTGGTCTCCTCGGCGTCGCTGGGACGCACGACGATGCGGTCTTCGAGTGGCTTCAGGTTCATGGTCGGATGTACCTCCGTGGCGCTGTGGCCTGTGTGTCGTGCCCGTGTAAGGGCTGTGTTGTTGCCCTGGGCTGGTGTGTTCCGTGAGGCAACCCGACTGGCGGGCCGCATCATGGGTGTGCCCGGCGTCAGTTAGCACTCTCACCGGGCGAGTGCTAACGATACGAGGACGGCTGCGCAGCCGCAACCTCTTCTGCGGACCAGATCGCGACCCGCGAGCTCCTATTCCAGAAAGGCAATGCGCAAACTGGGATCGGCGCCGCTGTCGAGCGCCGTGGGCCCGTCGCTGGCAAGCCGGTACCAGGCAGTGGCAGCGATCATGGCAGCGTTGTCGGTACACATTGCCCGGCTGGGCAAGTACGCGTTGATGCCGTCTTCCACGCAGATGTCGAGCGTGCGCTCGCGCAGTGCGCTGTTGGCCGCCACACCGCCAGCCAGGCAGATACCGGCTGCCTTGGTCTCGCGCGCCGCTCTGCGGGCCTTGTGGGTGAGCACGTCGGTCACGCAGGCTTGGAACGAGGCTGCGACATCGGCGGTGGCGACCAGCGGATGGGCTCGAACCCAGTTGATCACGGCCGTCTTGATGCCAGAGAACGAGAAGTCGTAGCCGTCGTCGAGCATGGCTCTGGTGAGCGGCACCGCAGTCGGGTCGCCTTCGGACGCCAAGCGGTCGATGGCGGGGCCGCCCGGGTAGCCGAGCCCCAGGTAACGCGCCACCTTGTCGAAGGCTTCCCCGGCCGCGTCATCGCGTGTGGCGCCCAGCAGGCGGTAGCGGCCGTGCCCCTCGAAGGAGATGAGCATGGTGTGCCCGCCGGAGACCAGCAGCGTCACGAGCGGGAACTGCACCTCGGCGTCGTGTTCGTCCAGCAGTGCCGCGTACAGGTGGGCTTCGTGATGGTTGATGCCGAGGTAGGGCACATCCCACACCAGTGCCAGCGCCTTGGCTGCGGCCACTCCCACGAGCAGACTGCCCACCAGGCCCGGTCCGCAGGTCGCCGCCACCACGTCGATGTCGCGGTCGGCTGCACCGGCTTCCACCAGCGCCTCGGCCACCACCGGGGTGATGAGCGTCTCGTGGGCACGACCCGCGATCTCGGGCACCACGCCTCCGTAGCGGGCATGGAGTTCGACCTGGCTGCTGACGATGTTGGAGCGCACCTTGCGGCCGTCGTCCACGACGGCGGCGGCCGTCTCGTCGCATGAGGTCTCGATGCCCAAGATGGTCGTCATGACTGGGGCTGCATGGCGGCACCGGAGGCCACCCCGGAGTCGAGGTCGAGAGCTGCGGCGATGCCCTCCAAGCGTTCGGCGTGGCCTAGGCCGTTGATGTCGTGGCACCACATCACCAACGCATCTTCGCGGCCCGTGGGCCCGTCGCGGTAGTAGTGCTTGCGGGTGCCCACCGGTGCGTAGCCGAACCAGCGGTAGAGGCGCTGCGCCGCAGCGTTGGAGGCGCGCACCTCCAGCGTCAGCGCTTCCAGCCCGTCCACGCGGCGAGCCTCGCGGTGCAGCTCCAGCATCAGCTGCGCGCCGATGCGGCGGCCCTGAAACTCCGGGTGGACGGCCACCGAGGTGATGTGTCCTTCGTCCGCCACGATCATGAAGCCGCCGTAACCCACGACGCGGGTCGCACGGCCGTCCCGTGCGGCATGACAGGCCACGCGGTACACCCGCTCTGCGCCACGGCGCAGCTCGGCGAGATACAGCGCCGTCGACCATCGCCGCGGGTACACCAGCCGGTCGATGGCGCGAACGTCCCGCACGTGCGCTCGGGTCATCGGGCAGATGTGCAGCGGCAGGGCCACGCCGCTCTCGCGGCCGGCGACCGATCGCCTCACGACCGCTCCCGCTGCTGCCAGTTGATGCGGGCGTCCGGGGCGCGCAGGTACACCGGCCCCACCTCCGACGGGCTGACGAACTCCTCGCGCAGTGCCCGGGCGTGCGCCAGCTCCACCAGCGCGCCGGCATTGGGATACCGCAGGCCCTCTCGGCCGATCTCCGCGCCGCCGACGTCGCCGAGCACGTCTGCGTAGCGCTCAGCGCCGTCACCGACGATCAGCGTCTCTTGGGCGAGCGCCATCAGCTGCGCTGCGACGTCGGCGGGCTGGCCGACCGCCGCCGGACTCATCAGCTGAATGCCCCCGGGCGCCCGCCGATAGGTGGCGTAGAAGATCTCGCCCCTTCGGGCATCGACGGTCGCAACGATGAGACGCTCGCTGAACCGTGCCGGGAACGCGGTGAGGTCCAGGCTGGACACGCCGATCATGGGGACTCGACAGGCGTGGGCGATGGACTTCGCGGTCGCCAGGCCCACCCGCAGACCGGTGAACAGACCGGGGCCCACGTCGACCGCCACGAGGCCGATCTGCGACAGCTGCAGCTGCGCCTGCTCGCACAGAAACTTGATGGCGGGGACGAGCGTCTCGGCATGCCGTCGGTCGCGGGTCGAGTGGAACGAAGCGATGATGCCCTCGTGCCCGCCGATGGCCACGCCGACCTGTGGCGTCGCGGTCTCGATGCCCAGCACTAGCACGGCAGCATCGGCGCGCTGTCGGCGAAGTGCCACGCGTCGGCCAGCGCGTGAGCCCGGGCGCGCCAGCTCAGACCCACCGCATCGGCCTCGAAGATGCGCACGTCTGGCGCTTCGGCGGGATCGGCGAGCCGGATGCGCACCCGCAGGAAGTCGCGTGGCAGCTCGTCGAGCACCACCTCGCCCCATTCGATGCACACGACGCCGTCGTCGTCGAGCAGTTCGGGCAGGTCGAGGTCCAGCACCTCGCCGAGATTCTCCAGCCGGTACACGTCGAGATGATGCAGACGCAGGCGGCCCTCATAGCGCTGCGCCAAGGTGAAGGTGGGGCTGGTGACCGGCTCGGTCACGCCGAGCGCCGCCGCCAGCCCCTGCGTGAACACCGTCTTGCCCGCGCCGAGATCGCCGCACAGCAGGAGCACGTCACCGGGGCGCAGCAGCGGCGCGAGAGCCGCCGCGGCTGCCCGAGTCCCATCGGTGCTGGTGGTGCGAAACCGCATGACGTGGTCTGTCTAGCGCGAAGCGTCGGCGCGGCGGTAGACGCGGGGTACCCGCTGCGAGATGCCGGTGAGCACCTCATAGGGGCTGCGGCCCGACCAGGCGGCCAGATCGGTGACCGTGACGGACTGGTCGCCTTGACGACCCACCAGGGTCACGCGGTCGCCGTTGTGTGCGCTGGCGTCGCCGATGTCCACCATGGCTTGATCCATGCACACATTGCCTACGACGGGGTGCGGCACGCCGTCGATCAGCACATGCGCCGACGCTGTCGCTCGACCGGGTGTGGGGCTCTCATCGGTCGCAACGCCGGGGGGTGTTGGCCGCTGCTGCCCGGACCGGTCACCGAGAGCGCGTGCGTATCCATCCGCGTACCCCACCGGCAAGGTGACCACTCGCGTCTGGTGCTCTGCGGTCCAGGAGCTGCCGTAGCCGACGGATGCTCCAGGCAGCAGGACCTTGAAGTACACCACTTCGCTGTGCCAGCTCAGCACCGGCTCGGTCGCCACGGCCGCCGCGATCTCCGGCGTGGTGGCAACCCCGTACAGCAAGATGCCCGGGCGGACGAGGTCGAGGTGGGCCTCGGGCAGGCGAGCTGTCGCAGCCGACGCTGCCATATGCCGGACCGGTGTCGGCAGCGAACGGCGTTCGTAGAAGCTCAGGGCCTCGTTGAAGCGGTCGATCTGCCGGCGTGCATCGGCCAGATCAGCACGATCGGCGTTGGCGAAGTGGCTGAACACGCCCTCCACGCGAACCGAGCTGCAGCGCAGCGATGCAGCGAACAGCCCGTCTGCGCTGTCGGGGCGGACGCCGATGCGGCCCATGCCGGTGTCGAGCTTGAGGTGTGCGCGGGCAGTGGTGCTTGCAGCCGCAGCTGCTTCGTCGATCTGGTGCAGCTTGTCGATGGACGGCACCGTGAAGATGAGTCGATGGCTGAGGAACAATGGGATCTGGCGTTCGACGGCACCGCCCAGAACGTGGATGTCGATAGTCACTCCGGCGCTGCGCAACGCCAGCGCTTCCTCGACGTAGGCGACCGCCACGCATGACACCCCTGCTGCCTGCAATGCGCGCCCGACCTGCGCTATGCCGTGGCCGTATGCATTGGCCTTGACCACCGGCATGACCTGCGCGCCGTCGCAGTGCCGACGGATGGCAGCCAGATTGCGCTCCAGCGCGGCCAGGTCGATCTCGCACCACGTCGGACGCAGCTGTGAAGTGTCGGTTTCGTGCGGCTGCGGCGTTACGACTTCGCCGTCTCGTTGCGCCGCGGGCCTGCTGGACTCGACGACTTGGCCTGCGGAAGCGGTCGTCACGTCACCTTCGCTGCCGCAGCGGCAGCGAGTTCTGCTCGCACCTGCCCGAGCCGCTCTACTTGGCGCATCGCCGTGAGCGGCGACTGCGCGAAGGCGCTGCTGTCGTCGCCGAAGGTGGCCGTGCGTCCGTGCCAGTGCGCCGCGGCGGCGGAGCGGGCCGGCACGAGGTCGGGAGAGGTCGCGCCTCCTGCCAACACCGCTGCCAGCACGCCTGCAAGCACGTCGCCCGAGCCAGCGGTTGCCAATCGAGGAGTCCCCGAAGTGACCGCCAGAACGCCGGCCGACCGTGCAGGTGTTGATGCAGCCTGGGTGGATTGGGGCGCGGCTACGAGCGTCGTCGGTCCCTTCAGCAGAACCACAGCGCCCAGGCCGCTGGCAGCTTGACGCACCGTCTCGAATCGGTCGGCGGCCGGCGGCTTGCCCGTGAGCTTGGCGAACTCGCCGTCATGGGGAGTCAGCACGGTCGGCGCTGTCCGCACGCTCAGGCACTCGGGGCAGTCCGCCAACGCGCTGAGTGCGTCGGCGTCGATGACCAGCGGCACCGGGCACTCGGCAATGAAGCGAGCCATCTGCGACGACGCCGAGGGATCAGCGCCGATGCCCGGTCCGATGACGGCGGCGCCGAAGCGTTCGATGCCGCTCAGCGCCGGCCCCGACCAGTCTCCCGCCGGCAGGTCGCGGGCGACTGCCTCTGCGGGGCGGGCGACCTCGGCTGCACGCAGTCCCGGCGAGCTGATAACCACCATGCCGCCGCCCGCCTGCTGGGCCGCCGCGCACACGAGATGCCCGGCGCCACGCATCTGCGGCGAGCCGGCGATGACGCGCACCGCCCGTCGCCACTTGTGGGCCGTCGGTTCGGCGACGGGAAGCACAGCGCGGGCGTCGGCGTCAGTGACGAGCCACGACGTCGCTGTACCCGTGTCGAGTCCGATCGGTGCGAGCTGCACATCGCCTGCGAGTGCGGCGCCGGGGTGCAACAGCAGACCCGGCTTGAGCGCCCCGAAGGTCACTGTCGCGGCGGCGGGCCAGCACCCGTGGTCGAAGCCGGTCACCGCATCCACGCCGGAGGGAAGGTCGACTGCCAGCACCGCCGCTGCCGGCGGACGGACTGCTCCCCACGCTCCCCGCAGGCCCGTGCCGTAGGCCGCGTCGATGACGAGGTCCCACGTCGCCGCCGCGGGCGTCGGCGTGTCGGCCAAGACGAGGTCAAGCGCCTCGGACGGCGTCGCGACGCGGCAGCGGGCACCCCAACGGGTCAGCACGTCGGCCGCAACACGTCCGTCCGCCCCGTTGTTGCCTGTGCCGGCGGCCACGAGCACCCGCCGGCCGTAGGTGCCGCCCATCATCTGACGCGCGGCGATGGCAACTGCTGCGCCGGCACGACCGACCAGCACCTCGACACTCTCGGGCGCCGTCGCGTCGATGGCTGCCATCTCGGTCGGCGTGACAATCGGAATCACTGCGCCAGCACCATCGCGGCAGCCACGCCGTCGGTATGAGTCAGCGTCACCTGCCAAGCCGACAGGCCTGCCGCGGTCGCCCGCTGCGCCGCCAGGCCCCGAAGCACCAGTTCCGGGCGACCGTTGGGCTGGCGGGCCACTTCGATGTCGCGGAAGCGGCAGGCGCCCAGACCGACGCCCAGCACCTTCATCACCGCCTCCTTCGCAGCGAATCTCGCTGCGAGGCGGGTGTCGGGATCGGCTGTCCCCAAGGCGTAGGAGAGCTCTGCGGGGGTGAACAAGCGCGAGCGCATGGCGCTGCGCCGCTCGAGCACGCGCGCGAACCGCCGGACGTCGACGATGTCGAGCCCGACCGAAGCAGTCACGCGTCCGCCGTCTTTGCGACTGCGTCTCGGTCGCCGGATTCGCTGGTCACCACAGCTGTCGCTGCGGCGCTGATTGCGCCAGATGCTGCATCGTGGCCGAGGTCGTCGGCAAGGTGGCGGCCGAGCCAGTGCTCTGCGAGCACATAGACCGGTCGGGTCAGCAGGTCGAACACGTCGAGCCTGCCGAGCAGGTCGTCGCGGAACCAGGGGAGCGTCTCGGTCACTGCGTCGGCGAGCGCCCCGTAGCGGCCGCGGTAGCCCGTCAGCACGGAGCGCATCGCCGGCGCCGCAAGCCGGTCGACGAAGTGGCAGTGCAGCAGCGTCAGCCCGGTGGTCGTCCCGTCCTTCGTCTCGGGAATGTGAATCACCGTGCGGCTGTCGCTGCCGCGCGCCACAGTGACCTCGCGTTCGTAGGAGGCACGGTGCTTGCTGCCGCGCAGCTGCGGGCTGGAGACCGTGCGCGACTCGACGCCACGCGCCGTGCCGCCCCGGTCGGTCAGCCAGATCGTGACCTGCGGGTTGCTGGCCGATACCGGCTCGCCTTCGATGCGGTACCGCGACCAGCCGGTGACCTCGGCCACGGCCGGGTCGAGTGCAGCCAGGCTGCGCAGCGCCGAGTAGGACAGGCGGTCTCTGGGCGCGCCAGCTTCGAGGGCTGCCGCCACGAGCATCGAGTCCAGCAGCGTCTCGTCGGCGCGCGAGATGCCGACGGTGACCGTCTTGGCTTGGTGCTTGATGGTGTCCACGGGGCGTGTGAGCTCGTCTATGGCGACGTTCAGCGCATCGGTGAAGTCGTCGACCACCACAGAGGGCAGCCCCACCTTGCCCATGTCGGCCTGGTACGTCTCCAGCGGCGCCCGTCCGAGGGCATAGCGGAGCACCGCGACGAGGCTCGACGCTGTGCCGGCCCGCAAGTGCCCGTCGTAGCAGCCCGCGCGCACGCCGTCGGCGAAACGGTTCGCCAGGGGATGCAAGCGCTGCGCCAGTACGTCCAGCAGGTCGGCGTTGCGTTCGTCTGCTGCGGCGAGCAGCGATTCGGTGCCGGCACGCATCTCTCGCAGCGGCTCTGCCAGTGCGTCGATGGCGAGCGCTGCCTCGTAGGCGTACAGGTGGCCGGCGGCGGTGGCCAGCACGAAGTCCACGGCTGGATGCACGGCGGGAACCTCGAGCAGCTCCGCGGCGGCCTCGAAGCGTCCGGTGCCTGCCGAGGCCACCACGATCGGCGTGGCTCGGTGCGCCCGGTAGATCGCGACCTCCTTTGCGGCATCGTCGGCGACCGATCCGGTGAGGCCCGCCGCGCACACCCAGATGAGCGGTTCGCACGAGAGGTCAATGTGCTTCTTGTCTTCGGTGCCGTCTTCGGCGACAGCGTGGTAGCAGAGCTCTGACAGCTTGATGCGGACTTCGCGCGACGCAATCCGGTTCGCGCCATTGCCCACCACGGCCCAGTGGCGGGGCGCGCCGACATGGCGGCAAGCGATCTGCGCAATCTCTTGGTGCAAGCCGAGCACGTCGGCGAGCGCGGCGGGCAACGTGACCAGCGCAGCGAGCAGCTCGCCGGCCGCACTCGCCGTCTCGGCATCGTCGGGGCGAATGTCGGCCGCAACGGCTGCGGCGAGCAGCGCGCACGCTGCCACCTGCGCGTAGAATGCCTTGGTGGAGGCCACGGACATCTCTACGTCGCGGCCGTCGGAGGTGTAGAGCACCCCGTCGGCCCGGTCGGTCAGGTCGCTGCCACGGCGGTTGACGATGGCGACAACTGCGGCACCGCGAGCACGCGCCAGATCGACGGTGCGGTTGGTGTCGGTGGTGGTACCGGACTGGCTCACGGCCACGACGAGCGTGTCGCTCAGATCGCCCCGCAAGCCGAAACCGCTGAACTCCGTTGCCAGCGCTGCGGTCACCTCGATGCTGCGCAGCGCTCGCGACGGCGCCAAGAGCGTGTCCACGAAATGCGGCAGGGACGCCCCCGCGGCCGCTGCGGTGCCTTGACCGATGACGACGATGCGGCGCAGCGATCCGTCTCGCAGCCTGGACCGAACCCCAGCAGGCAGGGCATCGGGCCCCAGCCGAGCACGCCGCAGTCCGTCGGCAGTCTCGACGCGGCCGCGCAGCGTGGCTTGCAATGAGCGCGGCGCCTCGCTGATCTCCTTGAGCAGGAAGTGCGGGTAGTCGCCTCGGTCGATGTCGCGGGTGGTGACCTCCGCCGCGACGATGTCGTGGGGCGCGAGCGGCAGCGGTGTGCCGTCGTAGGAGCAGCGCTGCAACGCCGCAAACGCTGCCGCCGGGTCGGCCATGGTGTCGGTCGCTTCCGGCCGGCCGCTTGCTGGTGCCGTCGGCGCGCCGACCAGCATGATCTGGCCGCGGCTTCCTACCGGATTCGTCGGATCCGACGGGCTGTCGCCGTCGAGGCGGACGTAGCGGCGGCACTGCTCCACCAAGCCGTAGGGCTCGCTGGCCACCACGTAGGCGGAGTCCGCCGCGCCCACGTAGAGGGCCTGCCCGCTGCCGCGCAGCGCGAGCGCCAGCGTGTCCGGCATCTCGCTGACGTGCGCCGCGATGGCCACCGACCCTTCGAAGCCTGCCACCGCATCGCCGAAGGCCCGCCGCAGTCGCTCGAGACCGGCCGCAGCTCGCTCGTGCTTTGTACGTGCGGCAAGCGTCTGGCGCAGCATTGCGGGGATGACCTGCGCGTCGGTGGTGATCTCGGGCGCAATCTGGAGGCGTCGGTGGGCGATCACGTCGGCGTAGTTGTCCACGTCGCCGTTGAGCACTGCGGCAATGTGACCAGTGTGGTCGCCTTCGTGGGATGCGCTGGCAGCTCGTGCGGGCGACGCTGCTGTGCGCGCGCCGAGCGGGTGCGTGTTGGGCAGCGAGACGATGCCGACGCTGGCCCATCGGGTGTGCCCCAGCACGACGGTCCGTACGCCCTCGCCGCACAGTGCCCGGCGCAGCAGGCTGTCGCTGCGAATCTGTGATCTCAGCGCGGCAGTGTTGTCGCCGAGTTCTCCGATTTCCGAGGCGGTCTTGTAGACGAATGCCAGCCCGTCGGGGGTATCTCGCACGGCACCGGCACCGAAGAGCGGGTCATTGAGCCGTCCGCTCGATGCGCCGCCGGCACGGCCCTCACGGTCGCTGAGGCGGGCCCCGCACACGAAGACCTGCAGTCCGGCCGAATCCCGTCCTCGCACCTCCAGCCGGTCGAGCGCTGACAGCGCCACCTGCATCGACCAGAGTCCGCCCACCGCAGCCTGCGGAGGTGTGCCGCCCCACAGCTCGACCACCTCGCGGGCGGTGCGCAGACGGTCGTGACGCACCGCGAAGACATGGTCCTTCACCTCGCTCAAGACAGCATTGAGGCGCTCGACACTGAAGCGCTCGGTGCGGGCCCCCTGATCTTCGGCGGCGGCACCGCTAGCTGTGGCATCACCGGCGAGCGAGGCCACAGAATCGTCCGCACCAAGTGCGGTATCGACAGCGTCACCGGCCATGACGTCGACGGCACGTTCCAGCTCGCCAATGTGCGCGTCGATGGTCTCCAGCGCAGCCTCGATGTCCAAGATGCACTTCGCGTCGTCGACCAGCAGTCGCACACCGGGCAACGACCTCAACGCCTCGTCAGCGGCGTGCAGCACCGCGGCGGCGGCTTCGAGCTGTCCCACCAGCGTCGCCCGGTCACCGCGCGTGCCCGGCTGGCTCTCGGCCGCTGCAGCGGCGAGCAAGTCCGAAGCGTCGCGCAGCAACGGGACGATCTCGGCTGCTTCCAGCGCCGCTCGGTCGTCGCGGCGGGTGACGACAGCCACAATCCCGCACACATCAGCGAGGGTACCGAGCACCCGACGAGCCATCCGTCGGGCGCAACGCCAGCGGAGTGGCCGGATTGGTGGCCGCGTGATGAGATCTACGTCGGCCTGCGCGGGTGCGGCGCGCTCGGCTGCAGCGGCGCGGGAGGCGACAGCGTGCTTAGATGTAGCTAGCCGCGCACGCGCGGCGCACAACACAGCACTCACAAGGGGGGTCGCTATGGCGATCAGGGGAGTCATGCGAGCTGGGTACGTCCAGATTCGCTGCACCGACGTGGAGGGATCCATCGTCCACTATCGGGACCGAGTCGGTCTGTCGGTGGTCGGCACCGGCGACGACGGGCGCGTGTACCTCAAGGCATACGACGAGTTCGACCATCACAGCGTCATCCTGCGGCCGGCCGACCAGCCGGGCATGGACTTCATGGGCTTCAAGGTGCGCAACGACGCGGATCTCAGCGAGCTGACCGACCGGCTGTACGCGCACGACGTGGACGTCGAACATCTTGAGCCGGGATCACAGCCCGGCCTCGGCCGAGTGGTCAGCTTCCGCATTCCGGCCGGGCACACGATCCACCTGTACGCCGACATGGCCATTGCCGACAAGACGCCGCCGACGCACAACCCCGACGTGTGGGACGAGGAGCCCCGCGGCATGCGCGCCACCCGGATGGACCACTGCCTGCTGTACGGCCCGAACATCGCGGAGACCGTCGAGCTGTTCACCCAAGTGCTGGACTTCGAAGTCTCCGAGGTGGTCAAGGCGCCCGACGGTTCCTACATCGCACCGTTCCTCACCTGCGCAAACAAGGCCCACGACGTTGCGTTCGTCGCAGCCGAGAAGCCCGGCATCTTCCACCACGTGTCGTTCTACTTGGAGAGCTGGAACGATGTCGCCCATGCCGGCGACGTGATGAGCCGTTACGACATCCCCGTCGACATCGGGCCGACCCGTCACGGCATCACCCGCGGCCAGACGATCTACTTCTGGGATCCGTCGGGCAACCGCAACGAGGTGTTCTCCGGCGGCTACATCCACTACCCGGACGTCCCGCAGCGGACGTGGGATGCCGAGCAGCTCGGCAAGGGCGTGTTCTACGTGGATCGTCGGCTCAACGAGGCGTTCTTGGACGTCTACACCTAGACCGGCACCCGGCGTGCCGCGGCTTGGTCGCCGGCAACCACCGCGACGAGCCGATCCGCGAGAGCGTGCGCCTCGCGCTCGGTCGGCGCCTCGACCATGACGCGGATGACCGGCTCGGTGCCGCTGGCGCGCACCAGCACACGAGCCCCAGAACCGGCTTGACCGGCGCCAGCCTGACCAGCGCCGGCTCGGGCAGCGATGTCTTCGATTGCCTGGCGGGCTGCGTCGTCGAGTGACGTTGGCGCCGCAGGCACGCTGCGCAGCACCTGCGGCGCGGACTGCATCGCGCCCGACGCCAGCTCGGCGCTCGTCTGCGGCGCATCGCCGGTGGACCGCCGCGCCACGAGGTCGGCCAAGTGGACGGCGCTGCGCAGTCCGTCGCCGGTGGTGGCTTCGTGCCGGAACACGATGTGGCCTGACTGCTCGCCGCCGAGGCAGTAGTGGCCCGCATCCAGCGCTTCAAGCACCGCGCGGTCACCGACCGCCGCTTCGACCACGGCGATACCGGCCTCGGTCATGGCCCGGCGCAGCCCCAGATTGGACATCACCGTCACCACGAGCGTGCTGCCGGCTAGCAGGCCGCGCGCGGCCAGATCGGCCGCGAACAGTGCCATCTGGCGGTCGCCGTCGATGAGCTGTCCGTCGCTGTCCACAGCGATCAGCCGGTCGCCGTCGCCGTCGAATGCCAAGCCCAGGTCTGCGCCGGCTTCGAGCACTGCCGCCTGCGCAGCGCCAGGGCTTACCGAGCCGCAGCCGTCGTTGATGTTGCGGCCGTCGGGCTCGCAGAACTTCGCGGTGACCCGCGCCCCCAGCCGTCGCAGGATCGCCGGCGCCAGCGACGCCCACGCACCGTTCGCGCCGTCCACCACCACGTGTACACCGGCGAGCGTGCGACCGCCGATGGCATCGCGCAGAGATGCCGCATAGGCATCCTCCACACGGGTCCGCGTGCTCGTAGACGCCGCGTCGACAAGCACGTTGTCGCGTGTTGCGCCGCGATGCGCGCGCCGTGTCACGTCCGCTGCGGCCGGTCGGTCGCCGTGGGTCAGCCCCAAGCCGTCGAAGCACCTCGCGACCGAACGCTGCTGCTCGTCGCTGAGCTTCGCGCCTCCGCCAGCGAACAGCTTGACGCCGTTGTCGCGCCACGGGTTGTGCGAAGCGGAGACCATGGCGCCGGCTGCTCCGAAGTGCTGAGCGGCAAAGGCCACTACCGGAGTCGGCACGATGCCGAGGCTGGTGACCTCCGCGCCGGTCGCGCGCAAGCCGGCAATGAGCGCACGTTCGAGCACGAAGCCCGAAGCTCGGGTGTCGCGGCCGACCACCCAGCGCGCCGGGTGCCTGCCCGCGAACAGCGCCGTGTTCGCAGCGCGCCCGATGGCATGGGCCACGACTTCGTCGAGTACGTCGAATGCCTGTGCTCGAACGCCGTCGGTGCCGAAGGCGGGTCCCACGCCGACCTGAGCGCTCGCCGCGTCTCGACTGGCAGGACTGCCTTGGGCGCACCGCGTCAGCGCTTCGAGTACTGCGGTGCCTTTCGGGCCTTCTTGAGGCCGTACTTCTTGGATTCCTTCTTGCGGTCGTCGCGGTAGAGCAAGCCTGCGGATTTCAGCGTCGGCCGCACCTGCGGGTCGAGCACCAGCAGCGAGCGGGCGATGCCCAAGCGCAGGGCACCAGCCTGACCCGCCACGCCACCGCCTCCGACGGTTGCGCTGATGTCGTAGCTCGCTGCGACCTCGGTGAGCCGCAGCGGCGCCGTGATCTCCATGCGATGCACTGCAGAGGTGAAGTACTCCTCGAACGGGCGGCCATTCACCGAGATGGTGCCGCTGCCAGGCAGCAGCCGAACCCGAGCGACGGCGTGCTTGCGGCGGCCAGTGGTCTGCGTCAGCGGAACGGGCACGGAATCGGTGTCCTTCTGGTCAGGTGTAGCAAGTGTGTCGAGCGTCAGATGTACGGAGTCAGGTCCGGTGCGGGGAAGACGGCAAGCGGCCCTCAGCGAGCCTGCGCGTGGGGCAGCTGGAGCGTCTGGGGCTGCTGGGCTGCATGGGGATGATGAGGTCCGGCGTACACCTTCAGCTTGCGCAGCTGGGCTCGGCCCAGCCGGGTGTGCGGCAGCATGCCTCGGACGGTGCGGCGCACAGCCTCGGCAGGCCGGCGGGCCAGCAGGTCGCCGTAGGACTCGCTGCGCAGGCCGCCGGGGTAGCCGGAGTGACGATGCACCATCTTGTTGGCGGCCTTGTCGCCGGTGAGCACCACCTTGTCGGCATTCACCACCACGACGTGGTCGCCGCCGTCGATGTACGGGGCGAAGGTGGGCTTGTGCTTGCCGCGCAGGATCTTGGCGACCTCGGTGGCCATGCGGCCGAGCACCAAGCCCTCGGCGTCCACCACGTACCACTCGCGCTCGATCTGCGATGCCTTGGGGGCGTAGGTGCGCACGCTGGGCTCCCGATGCGGTGGTGTCACTTCGTCGTCAGCATCGAGGCGGCACAGCACAGCGGCACGCAGCATCAGCCTGACGGACGGCCCGCAGAGGGTATCGGGTAGCGGTCCGGCCGCCTCAGCCCGCCGCCGTCACCGGCACCGTGTCACGGCCGGCCCGCAGCAGCGCACCCGGGCGTGCGTCGGTGAACTCGCCGTCGCTGACAGCCACTTCCCCGTTGACCAGCACCGTGTGAATGCCGTCGGCCTCGCCGTACAGCCGCCAGGTGCCGCCGGGCAGGTCTTCGCGCACCTCGATCGGCCGCGGTGCGATCTCCTCGGGGTCGAACACCACGACATCGGCGTGCCAGCCCTCGGCCAATCGGCCCCGGCCGTCGAGTCCGTACAGTCGAGCCGGCACATCGGTCAGCTTGTGGACAGCTGCTTCCAGCTCGAGCATCTGGCGGTCGCGGGCGGCGGCCACCAAGTAGGTCGAGTAGTTGAACGTCGCCAAGAAGTCCAAGTGAGCACCTGCGTCCGACGCGCCGATCACGCAGCGGTCGTCATTCCACAGCTCCTGGCGCAGTGCCCAGCTGTCGTCGTCGTCTCCGGCTGCACGCGGGTACAGGCCGGTCTTGAGGTCGTCGGCCACCACGAGGTCGCACAGCGCATCCCACGGCGAGACTCCCTGCTCGTCGGCGATGTCTCCGATCGTGCGACCCTCCAAGTGCGTCAGTTCAGGCTTGGTGACCTCGCCCACCGTGAGCCGCTCCCAGCGGGCCACGCCCCGGAACGCGCTCGGCTGCTGCGCGAGTTCGTTCAGCTCGGCACGGCGGCGCGGGTCGGCCAGCAGCGCCAGCTTGTCGGCCGGCGCGAGCGCCATCGGCTCGGCCCAGCCGTGCAGCGTGTCGAGCAGGAAGCCGCTCTCGAAGCACAGGCGGCTGACCGCCGGCATCGGGGCCGTCAGGGCCACCACGCGTCCGCCTTGGCGCGCCGCGTAGTCACTGGCCTCCAGCTTCTGGGCGATGACGTCTCTGTGGCGTCCGTTGGCGAAGATCACGTTCCAGTTCAGCGGGCGGTCCGCCGCGGTGGACATGTCGGCGAGCAGCTGGTACACGTCGGTGTCGAAGTGCTCGATGGTGGGGATGAACTCGAGCGCCACGGCCGGGGTCGTTCGCAGCACCGAGCACAGCTCGATCAGCTCAGCGGGCGTGGCGTGGCGCGAGGGAACGGCCTCGCCCGCGGCGTCGTTGTGGGTCTTGGCCCACGATGAGCTGAAGCCCAGCCCGCCGGCGGCAATGGAGTCGGCCAGCATCCGCTTCATGGAATCCAGTTCGTCGGGCGTGGCCTCGTGGCCGACGGAGCGTTCGCCCATCACCACACGGCGCAACGCACTGTGACCGACGAGGAACCCGGCGTTGGGCATCAACGTGCCCTCGATGGCGTCGAGGTACTCGCCGAAGCTGCGCCAGTCCCACGGCACGCCCTGCTGCAGCGACGCGAGCGGCATGCCTTCGACTCGGGCGAGCATTCGCATCAGGTAGTCGCCGTGGTCGGGTTCCAGCGGGGCAATCGTGAAGCCGCAGTTGCCGCCGATCACGGTGGTGACGCCGTGCAGCGGCGACGGCGACAGCGTGGTATCCCAGAAGACCTGCGCGTCGAAGTGCGTGTGGATGTCGACGAAGCCAGGAGCGACCACCAACCCGGAGGCGTCAATGGTGCGCTGCGCTGCGCCGGCGGCCCGCACCGCTTCGTCGCCCACGGCCACGATGCGCCCGTCGCTGATGCCGATGTCTCCCTGGGCACGAGGCGCCCCGGTGCCGTCGATGATGGTGCCGCCTGCAATCCTGGTGTCGAGCACGTGACCTGTCCCCCTCGCCAGTGGCCTCGCGGCCCAGTCGCTGCGAGGCTGTAGCTCAAGCTAGCGTGCTGGCGGGGTAGGGGGCCAGTGAAGTAGGGGCGTCTGGTGTCACCGCGCGACGAATCTGCACTGCACGCAGCCTCTGCGGCGTGCCGGACGGTGCGCTTGGATGTTCGCTATCGCGGCACGGCCTTCCGCGGCTTTGCAGCCAACGCGGGCGTGCGCACGGTCGCCGGCGAGTTGAGCGCTGCGCTGGAGCAGGTCTTGGGCGAGTCGCCCGCGCTGACGGTGGCCGGCCGCACCGATGCCGGTGTGCACGCGACCGGCCAAGTGGTGTCGTTCCGACTCAGCGGCGAAGCACTGCGCCGTGCGACCCGCGCTGAGCGCAGAAGCAACCCGAATACAGACGGCGATGCCCATGATGCGCCTGATGCTGCAACGTCGTGCTCAGCCGAGCGATGCGCCGTCCGGGCCGGCGAGCTCGGCGGGCGCTGCAGGCTGGACCGGCTGGCCGGCTCGCTGAATCGCCTGCTGCAGCCCGAGATCGCGGTGACCACAGCGTCATTCGTCGATGACGGTTTCGATGCTCGCCGCTCGGCAGTCGCCCGCGCCTATGAGTACCGCGTCCGCAACGCCACGCATCCCGATCCCCGCTACTGCGATCTGGAATGGCACATCGCCGCGCCGCTGGACCTCGGCCAGATGAACGCCGCTGCAGCCTGCTTCGTGGGCGAGCACGACTTCACCTCGTTCTGCCGCCGGCCCAAGGGTTGCCTGGACGCGTCGCTGGTGCGCAACGTGACGCGCGCCATCTGGACCGCGCAAGGCGCGCGTCTACTGTTCGAGATCGAGGCCAACGCGTTCTGCCACCAGATGGTGCGAGCAATCGTGGGCCAGTGCGTGGCAGCAGGGCGCGGCACCAGCGCTGCCAGCGACGTGCCAGCCGTTCTGACGGCCCGCAACCGAAACGCGGCGGCACCCATCGCGCCACCCCACGGGCTCACCCTGGTCGCCGTCCGCTACCCCGATACCACCCCATGAGACCGCGGACCTCGTCAGTCGCGGTCGCAGCCGCAGTCGCAGCATGCGCCCGCATCAGGTGTCTTCGGCCCTACTCAAGCCTGTGACCTGTCGACAGCTTCAGCAGGCCCGCCGAGTTTGCCAGCGCGCGGACGCAGATGCCAGATGTGATATATCTATTGCAGTTCATGGTCGAAAAACCTATGCATATATAGTGCACATGGTGTGTGGCATGCACGACACGCTGCCGATCTGAGTAAGGACTTGCCATGCGGAACCAACGAGCAATCGCCAGGCGGCGCTTGGATGAGCGTCTCGCGCGGGTTGTCGACATCACGCGCCCGGCAAAAGGCTGGATTCGAGCACTGCGCGATGCTCTCGGCATGACCAGCGCGGATCTTGCGCAGCGCATGGGGGTGAGTCCTCAGCGCGTGTACGCAATCGAACGCAGCGAGCAGCACATGACCCTCAAGCTCAGCACCCTCGAGCGCATCGCCCACGCAATGGACTGCGATCTCGTATATGCGCTCGTTCCACGCACCAGCCTCGAGAACTGCGTCACCACGCAAGCCGGACGGCGCGCAGCCGAACATCTGCGCAGTGTCGCGCACCACGCCCGATTAGAGGATCAGGTGCCCACCGAACGCGACCTCGCTCAGCAGATTGAGGAACTCGCCAGCGACCTGGTCGAACGAAAAGGGCTGTGGACCGAAGACCGCAGCCGTTGAGCGAGCCGCGCCCTCCTCGCGGCCACGACGGCCGCACTCCGCTGTCGGAAGAAGATCGCCAAGGTTTGCTGCTCAGCCACATCGTCACCCGTGACGACCTGAACGACGCCGGTGATCGCGTCGCTCGGGCGCTCATCAACCGCAGTCCTGGGCAAACACGCTCCTCGGCGAGCAGCTGTGTCTCTGCTGTGGTCGATCTCATGCCTCCGCGCCGATCTCATTAGCCACTCGTGTCAGTTGAAATGCCATTTGCCAGCGTCGATCAAGGTCACGGCCACACAATGACATTCGAAGCATGCCCACCAACCGTTACCCACACACGAGTACCCGGGAATCCAAAATAACATTCTCTGTTGGCTCTGACGCCGCTGACGAGGACTGCCGAGCGTGAATTCCACGCCTCCCGTCGCAGTCCGTACCGAGGATCTGCCTCATTCCAGCAAAGCAACAAGTGCGGCCCAGGGCCGATGACGCTCTCGTCGATCGACACGTGCAGCCAGCGACAGGCCGCAACTGAACAGCCATCTTCACCCCGGGCGCTGTCACCCACAGATAACGTGATGGGAGAACGGTTCGTCGGAGTCGTTGTAGCAGTCGTCGTTCGGCTGGAAGCAAACGAAAGCCGATTCGACTGTACACCTTCCACCACAACGTATACGGCGCCATTGCTGCCCGAATAATAGCAACTCTTCGTCGGGTCAAGACTGCGCCATTCAAACGGACCGAAGGTACGACGGCCCACGATCCAGCATTCGGTTGTATACGGTGCTGATCCCCAATCACCGATAAAATCGTAGTCAAGGTATCTGCATCGGTTCCCCGAACAGCCGGGCCGGTCATTCGCATACTGACCCCAAGAAATCCTCACTTCACGTTGCCGGGCGGTTCGTGACGGCGTGGTTGTGGTACTGGCTGTGGTAGTTGTAGTACTGGTTGTGGTAGTTGTAGTACTGGTAGTCGTGGTGGTAGTGCTAGGCGGCGACGTCGTCCTATCGTCGTCATCATTTCTCGTTCCCTCGCCGAAATTCCGACATTGATTGTCATTGATCCATTCCGCCCATCCCTGACGCACCCGGTTATGGCATGCTACGTAGGCTCGCGGAGATTCTGGAATGTTTGAACCGAAGCCGAGTATTGCACCCCTAGCGGGGTGGCTCATGAGACCCCTGAGATCGTCGTTTCCCCGTCTTTGGGGCAGTTCGCATCCATATTTCGCGGGTGAACCAAAAGGGTGACACCAAGAATACAATGCGTGACCCAACTCGTGCGCCACGGTATAGAAGAATCTATCGTAACGGGTGTACGGTGTTCGAGAAGGGTACCGCTCTGGGATTGCTGTCACCGACCATCTATGCTTCAAGGAGGCGTATCCCCAAGTCCGACTGACTCCGACATCTGCAAGAATCAGTGTTGGCGACTGCTCCGAATAATATCGCGTCAGAGTAGATTCACCGGAGCGGCGAAATGCCTCTGACCTACATGGATCAGGATAACGTTGTTCCTCTACCCCGTCGGAGATATTGTGGGCGTCATCATTGCCTTTCTCTATCCACTTATCTAACGATTGCCGACTCCATTCAAACGGTGCGTCATCGAAATCGCGTGTAGGCAACAATATTCTGCCGGCCACAAATTCTATTCTAGATTTGTTGCCACTCTGAACACGATAGAATTCTGCGACCGTCTGCAGCTGAGATATATAACTGCTCAACGACGTTTGATTCAGATGTTGCGAAGCGGACGAACCACAGAGATCGACTGAAACGGTGACGGCGCCGGAGCTGGTTACGAGAGGCGGAGGCGAGAAGTCGGCGCCGGTTGCAAGTAGAGCTGGGGCCCCGGGATCAATATTGCCGTACCATTCGATATTGCTACGATAGATGTCGAGAGATAGGTCCGGCACGGCGGCGTCACCGCCGAAGATCGATAGCTTGTTTGTACCGTGGGCCCGACGCACAGAATCAAGGAAGGAAGCCGTGACTGACGGCATGCCATGGCGGTCCACGAGGGCGAGCGGTGCACACAGTCGACTGAGCAAGGGTCCTGCGCTGAGCGAATCGAAAGGAACATCCCCGCGCGCCACGCCGACAGCTGCACCGCCGAAGCAGCCTCCCCTGGCATGTTTCGCCATAAACTGCGCCATCTTGACTGCGGTGTCATATCGGTCCGAACCCGCTATTCGACTTACGGTGATTCCACGTTTGCGAATTGCGTCCTCGACTCTTTGTGATATCGCTGCCGATCCCCCGACGAGTATCGCATGGTCTATTCCTGCTGTGTCGACATAGTCGTGCAGGTACCATCCGTCAGTCAACATATCACGCCAAACGAATAGGATTGGAAGATTCGCATGGGCAGCCAGTGGCGCAGACGCCAATGCATCCGCGTACGCCCGAGATTCCGCCGCCGTCACGATAACGGTCTTGCCCAATTGACCCAGTGAACCCGGCGGCCCGGCATATTCTGCAGCATCCATTGCACTATCGCTACTGAATTGTCCTGCGATGTGCAACACCTCGAAGCCAGCCAATTCTAATGCCGAGAACAGCGGCAAATTCTGGTTAAGGCAGCATTCTGGCATAATGCGTGCGTCCGGGCTTGCTTCATACACAACGAGTACTTTGGATACGCCGACGCGCCGCATAAATTCCAAGGCATCCGCCCGAAGCCCCGTCGGAGGCGTAAGCAACATCGCGGTGCTCAGGCGGCCAGCTAGCGAGGAAGCTACAATGCCTTCTCTCCAATGATATTGCCTGTGTCCCCAAGTCATGACGATCGAGTTGAGGCGACCGCCGGCGTCAGCGGCGACGGCTTCCGCTATAGCCAAGGAAGTGCTGTATCGATCTGCACCGGCATAGCGCTTCCATGAGATCGTCGAAGATCCGACAGAATGATCGCCATTAGATGACGAAACTGGTGTCGCAGGCAACAAGACGATTCCGCCCGCCGCTAGCAACAGGCAGAGCGCAACTGCAGCGACACGTCGGTGAAGCCGATGCGCCACAATCGATGACAAAATTTGTCTGCGCCATTCGAATACTGTCTGATTCGGCGAATTTGCGCTAGAATCACGCGCGCCAGGGTTACGCGGTCGATGCATCTTGGTCCTCTAAACTAGGTAGTGTTTCAGCAAATTTTGGTATGCACGAGATCGGCTTCCTCCAACAGGAAGTCATGGCAAGCCTCATTGAAGTCATGGCAAGCCTCATTTCGGAAGCAGCCGGAGCGCGTCCGCAGCAAGCCGGGCTGACGACGCGCCGACGTCACGGTAATCGTCCTGAGTTGTGGTATCGTAAACTCTCACTTTGACGTGACCGTTGAGATCCCAAGTTCCGAGATCGCCCCATCTTCCAGCCGTGCGCGCCTGATCGAGCCATCGAGAGCGAATGTATTTGTTGTCCACAAAGATGTCGTACCGCACGTGTGCAGTGGCCCAATGCGCCGGAACCCACGCCTGAAGCTGGCACTCTCCGGTTACCGAACCAAAGTCCCACTCTGCCCAATTGTCGAATTCGGCAGCGCTACTATTGCCGACGGCGAGGGTAAAGCGGAAGCCGTTCCGACCATGACCAGATTGGCTGGCCCAAGCTGGCGGCTCGAACCAAGTGTATCCTCCGAGACGATCCCCGAGAGCCGGCTCATCATCGACAACCGTTGGACACCGCGGAGCCCGCGGATTCACCTTCCATGATGGAGACAAAAAGCTATAATGCCCTTGCAGCCAAGCCTGAGCGTCAGCACTATACCAGGCACTAGTATCGCTACTATAGGCACCACCCTTGCCAATTGCTTGGACAGCAACTTCATACGTAGTAGCATTGTCTAGTCCGAAAATCGTTGCCGCAAAATTACCTTGGTCAGAGGCGACATTTGCTCTGGCGGCAGCTCGCGCTTGCGCGTAGCTCACGGTCGTAATGCAATAGTTATTGGTTACCCAGCGCCAACGAATTTCTTGCCTTGTGCGCTGCGTGCCCGTTCGCGTGCATGATATGCGAAATCCGGTAATATTCGAGTTATCGACAGCATTTGGCTGCCACCATACTACAGTGAAGCCGCCGCTTCTGGGCAACACTTGCTGGATAGCTGGCGGCAGAGGACGATTCAGTCTTGGCAACGGACAATCTGCAGATGGGCTAATCCACCCCGAGATGATTTTATGATGACATACAACATGGGCATTTTGTCTCAGATCCACCTTTCCACCCTTACGGCAGTAGGACATGAGGCCTTCCATTGAATGACTGTCGTCAAGTTCGGGCTCATAATCCCAAGGATGACTCCAATGGAAGTATGCATGACCTATCTCATGAGCAACGATCGTTAAGAAATGCTGCTCAGCAGAATACCATTTTGATGGTCGAAACTGATCCCAAAAATTCCCGTTGTTGCAATTGCCTGCCCGAAACCGGTCTTGAGTGACCATTACGATGCGACGACGGCCATCGTTCATTTGCGCAATGCCGCCGCCGCCGTCCTCCCAGAACCACCGAAACCGTTCAGATACGGGTATATCCATGAGAAGAATGTAGTCTCGGTCGACCTTCATGTCGTTGACTAATGCGCTTTCACAGGTTCCGAATCGGCCCTTGTTTTCGAACACCAAGTCGTAAAGGTTCTCATCCTTCAATTGTTCGGAAGGAACTGCGAATGCGGTTCCCTCGACAAACCGCAGGTCGACTTTGCCATTGCTCTGTTCGCGATAGAATCTGGCCACATCCCGCTGCATCTTGCTGACAGATTTTTTGAGTTCCGTCTGACTAGCTCCGTGACTGCCTGCGCGACCGCAGGAATACACAGAGATGCTGATGTGCTGAACTGCGTTGTCAGCTTGCTCGCCGGGCGCCGGCACAGCACCATGATGAACGTTGCCGACGGTGGAGCTTCGGTCGTCGGGTCCTGCTGTAGGCGCGTCGAACGCAGCGCCTGCCGGACTGTCAGGCTCTAAGGGGGGGGGGGGGGACGGCTTGTGCCGCTGCCGAAGCAAGGCCGAGGTGCACAACCGTGGCCAACGCCATGACAGCCATCGAGGCACGCGTGAAGGAACCGCGCGGTGGGGTTCCAACCGTTGGCGTGAGCATCGCGGCTGATGGTAGCAGGCTTGAGATGCACGCGCCTGTTTCGCCGGTGGGGGTGGCAAGCGGGCCGCGCCGAGACACGCTGAGCGCAGCGAGGGGAGCTGCGCGTCCAGCGGCCAGTCTGTCAGCCTCAGGCGACCCGGAGATGCTGAACGGCGATTCCCAAGGCTGGCGCGCGAGCGAGGCGGCCGTCGGTGGTGAGCAGTGGAGCGCCGTGAGCGTCGGCCGCCGCCACGTAGAAGGAATCGTACGCGCTGACGCTTTCTCGAAACCGCCATGCACGACGCGCCAGCCCGCTGGCGGGAATGCGCTGAAGCGGCATTCGCACCAGATCGTCAACCGCCATAGTCGCCCGTTCCAGCGACAGGCGGTCTTGAAGCACGGCTCGCCGAAGCACGGAGAGGACTTCGGGATCGACGAGATCAGGGGCTGCCAGCTCAGCGTCGGAGATCGTGTCGGCCAGCGCCAGCCCGAGTGGTGTACGCAGCAGATACTCCACCGCGGCCGACGCATCGAGCACATAGCGCGTCACTGGCGTTCAGCATCTCGCAGCACTCGCTCCTCGCTGAGCAGGCCGGCCGCGTCCGTGCCGAGGTCGGTCTCGGGCCGCTGCGCCAATCTCTTGCGCCACTCGTGTCTGTCGAGCTCCTGCTCGATGGCCTCGATCACTGTGGCGCTCATCGAACGGTTGCGTTCTCGGGCGTGCCGCCGGAGTCGTTCGTGCAGATGTTCAGGCATGTTCTTGACCTGCAGGTTCGGCATAGGCGTACCATAGCATGAAGATAGCCTCTATTCGGCATGATCGCTGCACCACGATGGCATGCCATGCGGATGAAGTCCTGCGCTGGGCCTGCTCGGCACCGCTTGCCGGACCGGCACGGCGGGCTACTGGGCGGTGCGGAAGACTTCGATGCGATCGTCGAGATCGAACAGCAGCGCGATGAACCGCTGCACATCGGCCGCGGTGACGTCCTCCAGCGCGGCACGGCGCTGGGCAGGGGTCGCCACGTCTGCGTCATCGAGGTGATGTCGGTGCAGAAGCGATTCGATGATCTCCGAGTTGGACTCCAGCACGTAGTCGTCTCGCACAACGGCGATGGCCTGTGCGAGATCGCGCCCAGTGGGACCCTCGGCGATCAGCTCCGTCAAGATCTCGATCACCCGCGCGTGACCCGCCTCGAGACCTTCTGAAGCTCCCGTGGAGGTGATGCGGCCCTCCCAGCTGCCGAGCTCATGGCTCGGCGTCACGGAGGCATAGACCGAGTAGGCGTCGCCGAGCTCTTCGCGCACCCGCACGGTAAGCAGATCGTTGATCACGGCCTGAGCGACATCACCAACGACTGCCGACGCAGTGTCCACCCGCGCCGTCGCGCCGAACACGACGTCAAAGCCCGCAGCACCCGCATCGGCGTCCACCGGAACGGTGATGCGCTGCACACCAGCGGGGAAGTCCGGACGGCGGACCGCAAACGTGTCCGGCGGTCCCGCCGGTAGCGTGCCGATGTAGCGCGCTGCAAGGTCGGCCACAGCGGCGCGGCCCACGTCGCCGACCACCACCACCACCAGATCGTCCACGTCGCCCAGCCGCTCTCGGTACAGGCTCAGCAGTGAGTCTGCCGTGGTGGCATCGATCTGCGGTTGCGTGGCAATGAACTGATACCACGGGCTGCCTTGGTAGCGCGCGGACAGCAGCGCCAGCTCCGAGATCCACTGGGGAACGGCCTCCGCGTTGGCAAGCCGGTTGGTCATGGCCTGGACCTGCTCGCCAACAGCCACCTCGGTAACCCTTGGCTGGGTGACGTACTGATGCATCAAGGCGAACAACACCTCAAGATCATCGGCGCCGGACTGGCCCGAGAAGCCCTCTGAGAGCTCGGCGATGAACGGGGCGACCCGAGCCGCGGTCGAGGCTAGGTATTCGTCGAGCTGGGTCGGCGAGATGTCCCCGACCCCGCTGGCAGCCACTGCTGCGGCCGCATGGCGCACCAGCGCCGAGTCGCCGACGGACAGCGTCGACCAGCCGCCCAGGCTCTCTGCGACCACGTTCACCACACCCGCTGCAATCTCAGACGGCACGAACACCACACGAGCGCCGTTGGGGAACCGCCACTCGTAGGCATCGTCGAACAGGTCCACCGCGGCCTCGCCTGCAGGCGCTACCGGTGCGGGTCGCTCCATCAGGCTCGCTACCGCCGCCTCCGCTTCCGGCGGTGCCAGCGGCACCGCGGCGTCGACCGCTTCGAGCAGCTCCTGCGCAGTGGGCACCTCCGACGGCGCCGACCCGATCGACACCAACAGCGGCGGGGCCCGATCGAGCACCCAGCGCAGATGCGCCGTCAGCTCCTCCACCGAGTACGACTCCAGCAGAGCGGTCTGTCGCTCGACTCGGTCAGCGATCGACGAGATGTCGGCACCGCTCAGGAAGTATCCGGCGTATCCGGCAGCGAGCTCCTTGTCCTGAAGCGTCTCGGCCGTGTCGAGCTGGAGCTGCAGCGACGTCCGCAGCGAATCGACGGCCTGCTCCAGCTCGTCGCTCGTGAAGCCGAAATGCGCCGCGCCCCCGATCACCGACAAGTAATCGGTCGTGGCCTGAATCAAATCCGGCCCTTGGTAGTTCGTGCCGTACAGGCGCAATCCTCGGGCCGCCGCGAACGCCGCAAAGTGAGGCTCGGTGGCCTGCGCCATGAGGCCTGCCCGGAACGCAGCGTCCAGTCGAATGTCGGCCATCAGCGCGATCAGGTCTTCCATGATCCGCAGCCGCTCGCCGCCCACGGTGTCCTCCGGCCATGCAGGCAGCTGCCAGTCCAGCGAGACGTACTTGCCGCCGTGATCGGGATGGGTGACCACCGCGGCGAGTGGTTCGTCTACGAACTGCACCGTGAACGTGCTCCGGTCCGGCTGCGGAGGTGCCGACGGCGTGCGCGCTTCGAGGTCGGAGAAGTGCTCGGCCACGAGTGCTTCCATCTGGAACACGTCCAGATCGCCAACCACTACGAGGGCCATGTTGTCGGGCCGGTACCACGTGTCGTAGAAGGCCCGCAGGTCTTCGGCGCTCAGCGTCGAATTGGACGCCTCGCTGCCACCGACGAGCATGCCCTCGTACACCGTTCCTCGGTAGTAGATCTCATTCAAGAAATTGGAGATGCGACCGTCCGCTGACTCGTCCCGCAGCCGGTACTCGTCGAGGACGATGCCGCGTTCGTCCTCCACGTCTGCAGGCAGGATCGTCGCTGCCGACGCCCACTGCGACAGCACGGTGAACGCAGTGTCGAGCACCTCGGGATCGTCCAGCACGAACTCGAGGGTGTAGACGGTCTCATCCGCGCTCGTATACGCATTCAAATCGGGGCCGAAGTCGGTGCCCAAGTCACGCAGTGCTTGATCCAGCTCGTTCTTGGAGAAGCGCTCGGTGCCGTTGAACAGCATGTGCTCCAAGAAGTGGGCTGTGCCTTCCTTCCCCGGCGGATCCAAGACGGCACCGGCATTGACGACCAGATGCATGACCATCGACTCGCCCGGCGAGTCGTTCGAGCGCAGGTACACGGAAAGACCGTTTGCCAGCTGGCCGAGCAGGACCTCCGGGTCGATCGGCAGCGGTGTGTCGTCGAGGTCGGTCGGGTCGTAGTCGTTGAATGCACCCAGATCGGCCCGGGCGCCGGGTTGCACAGGTTCGTCTGCGCCTTCTGGTTCGCCGTTGCCTCCCGGTTCGTCGCCGCCGTCCGGCGCAGACTCGTCAGCGACTTGGGATGTGGCGGTTGTCTCGGTCGTCGCGGGACCATCGGCGGCAGAGGTTGTGGAGGTGGCGGCAGCACCGAGGGCGCCATCTGGCTGATCAGCGCCGAGGCCTGCGTCTGGGCCGTCGGGCGCACATGCTGTCGCCAGCACCACGAACGCGAACAGCGCGGCTGCGAGCCGGTGCCGGCGAGACTTGCCGGCCAGCGTTGCGTCAGCGCCGCAGATTCCCACTAACCGCACGTGCCTCACGGTACCTGTCCATACGGCCGGCGCCACGTCGCGGCGGCGAATTCGTGATGGCTGAGGCGCGACGGGGAAGATGCACCAACCAATGGCATACTTCCCCGCAGGCGAGCAGCCTCGGGCCGCCGCCCTGCCGACCTTCCGCAGCCGACGACCGCTTGGCGCTTGCATGACCATTCAGCTTCCAGAACTCCCGTACGCGCCTGATGCGCTTGCGCCGCACATCAGCGAGCGCACGATCGGCTACCACTACGGCAAGCACCACGCGGCGTACGTCAAGACGGTGAACGACCTCACGGCCGGCACGCCCGAGGGCGACCTCTCGCTGGAGGCGCTGGTGCGGTCGCTCACCCCCGACGCCGGCAACGCCAAGCTGTTCAACGCCGCTGCACAGGCGTGGAATCACGAGTTCTACTGGCGCTCGATGTCGCCCGACGGTGGCGGCGAGCCGGACGGCGATCTGGCCACCGCGCTGGCGGCCAGCTTCGGCAGCGTCGACGAATTTCGGCGTCGGTTTGCGTCCGAAGCGATGGGCAACTTCGCCTCGGGCTGGGGCTGGCTGGTGTACGACAGCCCGCCGTCGGACGCTGCAGCGTCCGACACCGCGGCCTCCACGAGGCAACGTGGCGCTCTGCGCATCGTGCAGACCGATGACGCCGACACGCCGTTGGCGGGCACCAGCTCGGCGGGCGCCACAGCAGCGCGGACGGTGCCGCTGCTGGTGGTCGACGTGTGGGAGCACGCCTACTACCTCGACTACCAGAACGCGCGCGCCGCGTACCTGGACGCATTCGTCGAGCACCTGATCTGCTGGGAATTCGCCTCGGCCAACTACGCAGCGGCTCGGCGCGCCGTCACTCGTGCCTGAGGCAGCGGCGGCCCAAGCCCGAACGCTCGCCGAGCTTGATCCGACGGTCGAACGGCTGCTGGCACGACATCTCCGCCAGACCAAGGAGTGGCATCCCCATGCGCTGGTGCCGTGGAGCCGCGGCAAGGACTTCGCACCCGACTACGAATGGTCGCCGGAGGAGGCGAACCTCAGTCCCGAAGCCCGCAGCGCGCTCTTCGTGAACGTGCTCACCGAGGAGAACTTGCCGTATTACTTCCGTGACAGCGAGCGCCTGTTCGGCCGCGAGGGCGCGTGGGGTGAGTGGGTCCGGCGCTGGACGGCAGAGGAAGGGCGACACGGCCGGGTCATCTACGACTACCTGTCGGTCACCCGCGCGCTCGACCCGGTGGCGCTGGAACGGGCACGCATGGCCCAAGTGCAGTGCGGCCGAGTGCCTCAGCCGCCGAGCCTGCTCGAAGGGCTCGCCTACGTGACGCTTCAGGAACTGGCCACCCGCATCGCCCACTTCAACACGGGGCGTCACATCGGCGATCCTGCCGGCAAGGCCATCATGCGCCGGGTCGCATTCGACGAGAACCTGCATTTCCTGTTCTACCGGGACGTGATGAGCGCAGCCGTCGAGATCGACCCCTCTAGCGCCGTGGTCGCCATTGCCAATCAGGTCAAGGGCTTCGCGATGCCCGGAGCGGGCATCACCGACTTCGACGCTCACTCCCGCATCATCGCCGAAGCCGGGATCTACGACCTGGCGATACACCACGACCAGATACTGCGCCCAGTCGTCATGCGCGACTGGAACCTTCCAGGACTGACGGAGCTCTCCGGAATCGCCGAGGCGGCGCGGGACCGGCTCGTGCAGATGATCGAACGCATCGGTCGCGTCGGACAGCGGCTGGCCGAGCGTTACGCCGAAGCGCGCAGCTCGCTGAACCGCGACGCAGCGCTGGCGTAGCGGCGCAGCGCTTCGACGACGCAGACCTGCATCTGGGCCGGCTTGTCTGCGCCGGCTGGGCTGGCTTGTCTGCGCCCGCTTCTAGACCAGTTCGATGAGCGCCATGGGGGCGTTGTCGCCCCGGCGGGGACCGAGCTTCAAGATTCGCGTGTAGCCGCCCGGCCTGCCCTCATAACGCGGGCCTATTTCGTCGATGAGCTTGTGAGCCATCTCCTGGTCGCCGTTGAGACTGGCAATGATCTGGCGGTGTCGCGCCAGTCCGCCCTTGCGAGCCTTGGTGATCAGCTTCTCCGCGTAGGGCCTCAGCGCCTTCGCTTTGGCCTCGGTGGTCTCGATGGCTTCCGCCGCGAACAACGACGCAGCCAAGTTGGCGAGCATGGAGCGCTGGTGGCCGGCGCTGCCGCCGAGGCGTCGTCCCTTCGTAGGGGCAGGCATGGTCAGCTGACCGCTGCGGGCTGGGCGGGCTCGGCGTGGGCGGTTTCGGCTTGGTCCGGCTCGGCAGGCGACGACGGGCTCATGCCTCGCAGGGCCAAGCCCCGCTCGTCAAGCTTCTCGATCACCTCGTCGAGGGACTTCTGACCGAAATTCGGAACCGTCATGAGCTCGTCCACCGTCTGGTCGAGCAGCTCGCCGATGGTGTTGAACTGCGCCCGCTTGAGACAGTTGCGAGCGCGCTCAGACAGTCCGAGGTCCTCGATGGGCCGCTCCAGCTCGTTGGTTCGGCCGGCGCCCGCTGCCACGTCGGCGATGTGCAAGCCGGCAGTCTCCGGCGACAGCTCCGCGATCATGAGCATCAGCCGGCACAGCGTGTCGCCAGCGGAAGCCAACGCCTCGCGCGGACTCATCGCGCCGTCAGTCTCGATGTCGAGCACCAGCCGGTCGAAATCGGTGGACTGCTCCACGCGCACCGGCTCGACTTCCACCGCCACGCGCCGCACCGGACTGAACAGCGCGTCGATGGGCATCACACCGATGGTGCTGGAGGCGCGGTCGCTCTCGGGTGCCGCATAGCCCCAACCGCGCTCGACCGTGAGGTCCATCGCCAGCCGGGCGTCTTCGCCCAACGTCGCGACGTGCAAGTCCGGCGTGAGGCACTCCACGTCGATGCCCCAGTCCACATGCCCTGCCAGCACCGGGCCTGCGCCGCGCTCGTCCATGCGCACCTCCACCGGCACGTCGCTGTGGCTGCGCAGCACCACGTCCTTGAGATTCAAGATGATGTCGGTGACGTCTTCGAGGACGCCGGCGATGGTGGTGAACTCGTGCAGGGCGTCGTCGAAGCGCACCTGGGTGATGGCTGCTCCGGGAATCGACGACAGCAGCGTGCGGCGCAGGGAGTTGCCCAGCGTGTGGCCGAATCCGGGTTCGAGCGGGCCGATGGCGAAGCGCTGCCGATTGCCTTCCGGCTCGCCGAGGACGTCGATCGTGGGTCGATGCATGACCAAGGTGTCGGAGAGTGACACATTCACCCCTTCGTGGGCTGCAGATGTGGACAGAACTGTTCGACTGTTCGGTGCGGCATGCCCCGCCGCTACTTGCTGTACAGCTCGACGATGAGCTGCTCGCGCACGGGGATCTCGATCTGTGATCGGACGGGCAGCTCCAGCACGGTGACCCGCTGGGCGCCGTCGCCCGCCTCCAGCCAAGCCGGCGGCGTGCGGTCCAGCACGTCCAGATTCCAGCGAATCGTGACGATCTCGCGGGATTTCGCCCGCAGCTCCACCACGTCGCCCTTGCGCGCCCGGAAGCTGGGGATGTTCACCCGTCGTCCGTTGACGTCGATGTGGCCATGGCCCACGAATTGCCGGGCCTGGGGACGAGTCGCCGCCCAGCCTGCCCGGTAGACGATGTTGTCGAGCCGCAGCTCGAGCAGTCGCAGCAGGTTCTCGCCCGTCACCCCGCGCTGACGCGCAGCATCTTCGTAGATGTTGCGGAACTGCCGCTCAGTGATCCCGTAGGTGAAGCGGCACTTCTGCTTCTCTTGCAGCTGCAGCAAGAACTCTGAGTTCTGGGCACGGCGCCGGCCGCGGCCGTGCTCGCCGGGCGGGTAGGGGCGCCTGTCGAGCGCCTTCGTCTCGCCCTCGGTCCCCCAGATGTTGGTGTTGAGACGCCGTGAGACGCGTGCTTTGGGACCCGTGTAACGAGACATCTCACACTCTCCGGCGCTTCGGAGGACGGCAGCCGTTGTGCGGCACCGGCGTCATGTCGCGAATGCCCTTGATCTCGATGCCGGAATTCTGAATGGAGCGGATGGCGGTCTCGCGGCCGGAGCCAGGGCCCTTCACCTGCACATGCACGCGGCGCACTCCATGCTCCATGGCACGCTCAGAAGCCTGCTCAGCCGCCTGTTGTGCAGCGAACGGCGTGGACTTGCGCGAGCCCTTGAAGCCGGCGTTCCCCGCCGATGCCCACGACACCACGTTGCCCTGCAAGTCCGTAAAGGTGATGATCGTGTTGTTGAACGAACTCTTGATGTGCGCCACGCCGTCGCCCACGTTCTTGCGTTCCTTGCGCCGTCCGCGCCGAGACTGCTGGTTCACTTGCGCACCTTCTTCTTGCCTGCCACGGTCTTGCGCGGACCCTTGCGCGTGCGCGCATTGGTGTGCGTGCGCTGGCCGCGTACCGGCAGGCCGCGCCGGTGGCGAACGCCTTGGTAGCAGCCGATCTCGATCTTGCGCTTGACGTCTTGGGCGACGTCGCGTCGCAGGTCGCCCTCGACGGTGAGATTGGCGTCGATGTGGTTGCGGATCCGAGCTACCTCGGCATCGGTCAGGTCGCGCACGCGGGTACGTCCGGCGATGTTCAGGTCGTCGCAGACCTGCTGGCTCGCCGAACGGCCGACGCCGTAGATGTAGGTGAGCGCGACCTCAACGCGCTTCTCGCGCGGCAGGTCGACGCCGGCGATACGGGCCATCGATGCAGAACTCCTGTCTCAGCCTTGCCGCTGCTTGTGCCGCGGATTCGAACAGATCACTCGTATGCGACCGTGGCGGCGGATGACGCGGCACTTGTCGCAGAATTTCTTGACGCTCGGACGGACTTTCATCAGGCAGCCTGCGATCTAGACGAACGAGCGAGTATAGGGGCCAACACGAAGGTCACCGCGCCCCCTCGGCCGCTTCGAGCGCAGCCACGATGCGGCGGTGTACCTCCGCAGGGGTGCCGAGGCCGTCCACGGTCACCAGCACTCCCTGGTCGGCGAACACTTTCCGCAGAGGCGCCGTTTCGGCCTCGTACAGCTCCAGCCTCCGCGCAATCGCCTCTGGCGTGTCGTCGGCGCGGCCGCGCTCGGACATCCGCTGGGTCACCGCGTCGTCGGGCACGTCCAAGTCGATCACGCAGTCCACGGTCTGAGGGGCGAGCAACGCAAAGAGGCCGTCTGCTTGGGCTTCAGTGCGAGGGAACCCGTCGAGCAGGAACCCCGCAGCGGCGTCGGGCTCGTTGAGCCGCTGCGCCACGATGCCCAGGATCAGCTCGTCGCTGACCAAGTCGCCTGCGTCCATGACCTCCTTGGCCTGCCTGCCCAGCTCGGTGCCCGCCGCCATCGCAGCGCGCAGCATGTCGCCGGTGGAGACATGGGCAACTCCGTAGCGCTCCACCAACAGCTCGCACTGGGTGCCCTTGCCGGCACCCTGCTTGCCCAGGATGACCAGCCGTCGTGTGCCCATCAGGCCAGGAACCCTTCGTAGTTGCGCATCAGCAGCTGACTGTCGACCTGCTTCATGGTCTCCAGCGCCACACCGGCCGCAATCAGAATCGACACGCCGCCGAAGCCGATTGCTGCGCCTGCACCGCCGGTGCCCAAGGCATCCAAGTCGCTGGTCAGCGACAGCAGCACACTGGGCAGCAACGCTACGGCTGCGATGAACAGCGACCCAGGCAGCGTGATGCGGTTCAGCACTCTGGACAAGTAGCGCTCGGTCTGCGGGCCGGGTCGGATGCCGGGAATGAAGCCGCCCTGTTTGCGAATGTTGTCCGCTTGGCGCACCGGGTCGAACGTGATCGCTGTGTAGAAGTACGCAAAGCCCACGATCAACCCGCCGAAGAACAAGATGTAGGCGATGTTGTCGGGCTGGGTGAGGTAGTCGTCGACGGTGGTCTGCAGCCAGCCCCAGTTCGCAATGTTGGACAGCAACACCGGCAGGAACAGCACCGAACTCGCGAAGATGACCGGGATGACGCCGGACTGGTTGACCTTCAGCGGGATGTAGGTGTTCTGCCCGCCGTAGAGCCTCCTGCCCACCTGCCGGCGGGAGAACTGCACCGGGATGCGCCGCTGACCCTGCTCGATGAAGATGATCGCCACCATCATCCCGGTTGCCACGACAATTGCTGCCGCCAGGTACACGGTGCCCTGCACCGCGAGCAGACGGGCCCCGTCGAAGGGAATGGTCGACACGACCGAGGCGAAGATCAGCAGCGACATGCCGTTGCCGACGCCTCGCTGGCTGATCAGCTCGCCCATCCACATGAGCAGTGCCGTGCCGGCGGTCAGCGACAAGATCACCAGCGCCACCCGGTTGAACGTGAAGTCCGGAATGACGATGACGCCGGCGGTGTTGCCCAGCGCCGTGCCCTGACCGCGGCCGAAGATGAACGTGATGCCCGTGGCCTGCACGAACGCGATGCCCAGCGTCAGGTAGCGGGTGTACTGGGTGAGCTTGCGCTGTCCCACCGCTCCTTGTTGCTGGAGCTGCTCGAAACGCGGGATCGCGACGGTGAGAATCTGAATGATGATCGACGCCGTGATGTAGGGCATGATCCCCAGCGCAAAGATGGCGAAGTTGGTGAGTGCGCCGCCTGAGAAGAGGTTCAGCAGTGCGAGCACGCCGCCGGTGGAGCTGGCTTGTTCGCGCAACGAGACGATGGCGTCGAAGTCGATGCCCGGCACCGGGACCTGCGAACCCAGCCTGTACGCCGCGATGATGAACAGCGTGAACAGGATCTTCCGGCGCAGGTCTGCTATGCGGAAGATGTTGCGCATGTGGCCGAGCACGAGGGACCTCTCAGCGATTGGTGTGCTGGTTGCCCTGGGCGGGCGGGCGGGGGCCGCCGAAGGTGGGCGGCAGGATGTCCACGCTGCCGCCGGCCTCCTCGATGGCCGCGCGGGCCGAGCCAGAGACTGCGTGAGCCTTCACGGCGATCGGCCTGCCGAGGTTGCCGCGACCCAGGATCTTGACCATGGCGCCCTTGGACACCAAGCCTCGGGCTCGCAGTTCGACCGGCGTGACCTCGTCGAGGCCGCACGCGTCGAGGGTGTCGAGATTGATCGGCTGATACTCGACGCGGAACGGGTTCTTGAATCCCTTGCGCTTGGGCAGGCGCACCTGCAGCGGCAGCTGCCCGCCCTCGTACCAGACCGGAACGGTGCCACGAGCGCGGGTTCCCTTGGTGCCGCGGCCGGCGGTCTTGCCGCCCTTGCCGCCGGTGCCGCGCGCCACCCGCTTGCGCCGGCGCCGTGACCCGGGCGGCGGGGCCAGGTCATGCAGTCTCAGCATTGCCGACCTCCTGCACGTCGACGAGATGACGAACCTTGCGCAGCATGCCGCGGATCTCGGGTCGATCCGGCAGCACATGGCTGCGGCCGATCTTGCCCAGGCCCAGCGCGCGCAGTGCGCCGCGCGCCTTGGGCTTGGCCCCGATGGCCGACCGCACCTGGGTCACCACCAGCTGGTTGGGGTCGGCTTGGTTCATGCCGGCGAACCTCCGGGCCCCGCCGTGGCCGCACTCAGCTTCCGCGAACGCTCGGATTCCCGGTAGGCCTCCAGCAGGCCGGCCGGGATGCACTCCTCCGGCGACAGCCCGCGCAGCTTGGCCACCTCGTCGGGACGCCTGAGGTCCGCCAAGCCCGCGATCGTGGCGCGGGCCACGTTGATGTGATTGGACGATCCGAGGGACTTCGCCAGCACGTCGCGGATGCCTGCTTCCTCCAGGATTGCGCGTGCAGCACCGCCCGCGATGACTCCGGTTCCGGGCGCTGCCGGCTGCAGCAGCACCTTGCCGGCACCCATGACTCCGAGCACCGGATGCACGATGGTGGCGCCTGCCAGAGGAACGGCGAAGAGGCTCTTGCGGGCCTCCTCGGTGCCCTTTTGGATGGCCAGCGGCACTTCTTTGGCCTTGCCGTAGCCGAGCCCGACTCGGCCGGCGCCGTCGCCGATCACCACGAGCGCGGAGAACGAGAAACGGCGGCCGCCCTTGACCACTTTGGCTACGCGATTGATGTCGATGACCCGCGATTCGCGCAGGCCGTCGTCTCCGCTGTGGCGAGGATTGTCGGACTGGCGGTCGCGGGGGCGCCGCCCGGCGCCGCGTTCGCCGCTGCTGCGCTCCCGCTCAGGACGGTTCTGCGAGGTGGGTGCTTCTGCCACGAGTCCTCCCTCAGAACTCCAGGCCGCCGGCACGGGCGGCATCTGCAAGGGCCGCGACACGGCCGTGGTATCGGTTGCCGCCCCGGTCGAAGGTGACCGTGGTGGTACCCGCCGCTCGCGCTCGCTCGGCAATGAGCCGGCCGATCTCGGCTGCGGCCGCGATATTGCCGCCGCCGTTCACGCCCGCTTCGTGCGACGATGCGGCGGCCAAGGTGCGGCCGGCTTGGTCGTCGATCAGCTGGGCGCTGATGTGGCGGTTGGACCGGAACACCGCCAGACGCGGACGCTCAGCGGTGCCGGTCACCTTCTTGCGGACGCGTCGGTGACGCCGATCGCGGCCCGCTGCCTTCGTGGGAACGCTCACTTCGCCGCCTTTCCGGCCTTGCGCAGCACACGCTCGTCGACGTAACGGATGCCTTTGCCCTTGTAGGGCTCGGGCTTGCGCAGCGCGCGGATGTTGGCCGCAACCTGCCCGACGAGCTGCTTGTCGATGCCCTTCACGACGATGGACGTCTGGCTTGGGACGTCGAAGCTGATGCCCTCGGGCGCGGTGAACGGCACCGCGTGGCTGAAGCCCAGCGACAGCTCCAGCGCATTCGGCCCTTTGGCGGCTGCGCGGTAGCCCACACCGACGATCTGCAGTTCCTTGGAGAAGCCCTGCGAGACTCCCTGCACCATGTTGGCGACGAGCGCGCGGCTGAGTCCGTGCAGCGAACGCTGAGTGCGGCTGGCGTCGGCGCATTCCACGACCGCCACCGAGCCCTCGGGGCCGTCGTCGAGGCGAACCCGGATGCCTGCCGCCAACGACTGGGTGAGCTTGCCGCCGGGGCCGGTGACGCTCACCACTTGGCCCACCGCCGAGTCGGCGTCGCCCGAGGCGCTCTGCGCGGTGACGGTGACCCCGTCGGGAATCGAGATGGGCGTCCTGCCGACGCGTGACACTGCGGCCTCCTACCAGACGTAGCAGAGGATCTCGCCGCCCATGCGGTTGCGACGAGCCTCGCGGTCGGTCATCAGGCCCCTACTGGTGGACAGCACGGCGATGCCGAGGCCGCCGAGCACGCGGGGAACCTTGTCGGACTTGGTGTACACCCGCAATCCAGGCTTGGAGACCCGCCGCAGCCCCGAGATGGTGCGATCTCGGTCACCGGTGTACTTCAGGTCGATGGTGAGCGTCCGGGCTGGGCCGTCGGCCTCGTCGCTCACTCGGTAGTCGCTCACGTAACCCTCACGCTTGAGGATTGCCGCGAGACGCTCCTTCTGCTTGGAGGACGGCATGACCACCTTGTCCTTGAACACCATGTTGGCGTTGCGGATGCGGGTGAGCATGTCCGCTATGGGGTCGGTCATCGACATACGGCCACCTCCCTGACCAACCGGCCTCTCATCAGCTGGCCTCTCACCAGCTGGCCTTCGTGACGCCCGGCACCTCGCCGGCATGAACCATCTCTCGCAAGCACACCCGGCACAGCCCGAATTTGCGGTACACCGACCTCGGCCTGCCGCAGACGCGACAGCGTGTGTACGCGCGCACCTTGAACTTCGGGGTGCGCTGCTGCTTGTTGACGAGTGCTTTCTTGGCCATCAGATCCGCCTTTGTGAAGCCTTGGTGGAGTCAGGGCTCTACTGAGCCGGGCCCTGCCGGAACGGGAACCCGAGAGCAACCAGCAGGGCGCGCCCGCCCTCGTCGTCTACGGCTGACGTCACCAAGGTGACGTCCATGCCGCGGATCTGGTTGACGCTGTCGTAGTCGATCTCCGGGAAGACCAGCTGCTCGGTGATGCCGAACGTGTAGTTGCCGTGACCGTCGAAGCTGCGCGGCGAGAGGCCGCGGAAGTCGCGGATACGAGGAATGGCCAAGGACACGAGCCTGTCGTAGAACTCCCACATCCGGTCCCGACGCATCGTCACCCGAGCACCGATCGCGTTGCCCTCGCGAAGCTTGAACCCCGCAATGGAACGCTTCGCCCGGGTGATCGCCGGCCGCTGACCGCAGATGCGGCTGAGGTCATCGATGGCACCCTCGAGCAAGCCCCGGTTCGTCAGCGCCGCTCCCACGCCCATGTTCACGCTGATCTTGGTGAGCTTGGGCACCTGCATGACGTTCGGGAGCCGCAGCTGCGCTTGCAGTTGCTCGCGGATCGTGTCTCGGTACAGCGCCTTCATGCGGGGCTGCGACCGCGGCGCGGCGCGCGTCTCGGTCTCGACCACCGACGACGCATCGGGCAGAGCTTCGGTCGTGCTCACGGCAGCTCCTCCCCCGAGACCCGGTGGTAGCGCACCTTGCGGTTGCCTTCGAAGCGGTAACCGACGCGGCCCGGCCGGCCCGTTCGCGGGCACATCACCGCCACGTTGGAGACGTCGATCGGCAGCAGGTAGTCGATGATCTGGCCTTCTTGGTTCTGCTGGGTAGGCCGCTGATGCTTGTGCCCCACATTCACGCCTTCCACCGTGATGCGGTGCCGCGCCAGATCCACCGACACCACCTCGCCTTCCTTGCCCTTGTCCGGGCCGGAGATGACGCGAACGCTGTCGCCCTTGCGGACGCGCAGCGGTGGTGGCTGGTTCTTGCGACGTGTCATGGTCTCGCTCCCCTCACAGGACTTCCGGAGCGAGCGACACGATGCGCATGAAGCGCTTGTCGCGCAGCTCGCGGCCGACCGGTCCGAAGATGCGGGTGCCTCGCGGCTGGCGGTTGTTGTCGACGAGCACCGCTGCGTTCTCGTCGAAGCGGATGTAGCTGCCGTCCGGGCGTCGGCGCTCCTTGCGCGTGCGCACCACGACACAGCGCACCACGTCGCCCTTGCGCACCGATGCACCGGGAATGGCGTCCTTCACGGTGGCGATGAACACGTCGCCGATGGACGCGTAGCGGCGGCCGGTGCCTCCCAGCACACGAATGCACAGCACCTCGCGGGCACCGGAGTTGTCGGCGACCTTGAGTCGCGATTCCTGTTGAATCATTGCGTCACCGCGCTCGCTCGACGATCTCCACGACACGCCAGTGCTTGGTCTTGGAGATCGGCCGGGTTTCCATGACGCGAACCCGATCGCCGGGGCTCGTCTGGGAGTTCGGATCGTGGACGTACAGCTTCTTCGTGCGCTGCACCGTCTTGAAGTAGCGCGGGTGGCGTACGCGCTCGGTCACCGAGACGACCGCGGTCCGGTCCATCTTGGTGGAAGTGACGATGCCCTCGCGTACCTTGCGCCGATTGCGTTCGGGCCGATTGCTGCTGGTTTGAGCGCTGTTGGGCCCAGTGCTGTTGGGCCCAGCGCTGTTGGGGGTCTCGGCGGCATCGCTGCTCATGGCTGGTCTCCTGGGGGTGCTGTGGCAGGTGCGGCAGAGTCCTGCGCGGCGCCGGGTGCGGTTGCCGGGCCGGTCGCCGCGGCACTGGGTGCGGGTGCGGTCGCGGCGGCATCGGGTGCAGTTGTGGTCGCTGGGGCCGGCAGTTCGGCTGCGGCGATCTCGCGCTCGCGCAACACGGTGTGGATGCGGGCGATATCGCGCTTGACGGCGCCGAGCTGCGCGGAGTTGTCGAGCTGGCCGGTCGCGAACGCGAAGCGCAGGTTGAACAGCTCCTTGCGGGCGCTGTCCAGCTCGTCGAGCAGCTGATCGTCGGTCAGGGTTCGAAGCGTCGCCGCGGCCGCCATCAGATGGCCTCTTCTCGTGAGATCACCCGCGCACGGATGGGCAGCTTCTGTATGGCGCGTTCCATCGCACCATGGGCCAGCTCTGCGTTCACACCGCCCAGCTCGAACATCACTCGGCCCGGCTTGACTACGGCAACCCACTTCTCGGGATTTCCCTTGCCGGAACCCATGCGCGTTTCCGCAGGCTTCGCGGTCACCGGCTTGTCCGGAAACACGTTGATCCACACTTTGCCGCCGCGCTTGACGTGGCGGGTCATGGCGATGCGCGCCGCTTCGATTTGACGAGCGGTGATCCAGCCGGGTTCGAGTGCCTGAATGCCATAGTCGCCGAAATGCACCGCTGTGCCGCCCTTGGTGCGACCCTTCATGCGCCCGCGATGCTCCTTGCGGTACTTCGTCTTGCGAGGCATCAACATCAGTCGTCTCCGGGCCTGAAGTTGGGCGTCTGGGCCTGGTCGCGTGTGGCCCGCTCGATCTGTTCTTCCTCTTCGAGCAGCCGCTCGAATTCGGGATCCGCCTCGCGCAGCAACGGTGCGGGTTCTTCGGGGGACAGATCCTCGAAGTCGCCGCGCCGACCGGCCGAGGAGACCACGCCTGCGGCGAGCGCGCCGTCACCTGAGGTCTGGCCGGTGGCCATTGCCGCCTCGCGGTGGATGCGGTCGTCGGAGGACACCTTGTAGGGCAGGATGTCGCCCTTGTAGAGCCACACCTTGACACCGATGCGGCCGGCCGTCGTGCGAGCCTCACGGAATCCGTAGTCGATGTCTGCGCGCAGCGTGTGCAGCGGCACGCGTCCTTCGCGGTACCACTCCGTTCGTGCCATTTCCGAGCCGCCCAAGCGGCCCGAGCACTGCACCCGGATGCCGAGCGCTCCGGCCTTCTGGGCGTTCTGCACGGCTCGCTTCATGGCCCGTCGGAACGCGACGCGCCCGGCGAGCTGATCTGCAACGCCCTGAGCGATGAGCGCCGCCTCGAGCTCTGGCTGCTTGATCTCTTGAATGTTGAGCTGAACCTTGGGATTGCCGGAAATCTGGCTGAGTCTGGTGCGCAGGCGATCTGCCTCGCTGCCGCGGCGTCCGATGACGATGCCCGGCCGGGCCGTGTGTACGTCGATCCGCAGACGGTCGCGGGTGCGTTCCACCTCGATACGGCTGATCGCTGCATGCGGCAGCTCGGTCCGCAGAAAGTCGCGGATCTTCCAGTCCTCGATGAGGTAGTCCTGATACTCCTTGTCGGCGTACCAACGGGACTTCCAGTCGCTGGTGACTCCCAGCCGGAACCCGTAGGGGTTGACCTTCTGACCCATGACTAACTGCCTTCCTTGGGCTCGGAGGCTGAGGGTTCCGCGGCCGAGGGTTCCGCGGCTGAGGGTTCCGATGCTGCCGGCACCGAGTCTGAGACCTCAGCGGCAGAGAGTTCAGCGGCCGCGGTGTCGGAAGCGGCGGTTTCGGATTCCGTGGCGGAGGGTTCCGCGGCGGGCTCAGCGGCGGCGGGCTCAGCGGCCGCTGTTTCAGCATCGGACTCCACGGCATCAGCATCTGCGCCGGCAGGAGCAGCCGCCGCACGGCTGGCCGCGACGCGGGCTGCACGCGCCGCCGATGCAGTTCGCGAACCCGAGGCCGCCAAGCGGGCCTCCCGCATCGCCAGTTCCTCAGTGCTGAGCTGCGCCACGATCACCGTGATATGGCACGTCTGCTTGAAGATGCGAGTTGCTCGGCCACGCGCCCGTGGGCGCCAACGCTTGAGCACCGGCCCATCGTCGGCCCAGCATTCGGCTACGTACAGCTCATCTGCGTCGAGCTGCTCGTTGTTGGTGGCGTTGGCCACGGCGCTCTCGAGCACCTTCGACACCACCTCAGCAGCGCCCCGCTCGCAAAAGCGCAGTCGGTCCCGTGCAAGGCCCAAGTCCTCGTCGCGAACCAAGTTGAGCACCGCCCGAGCCTTGGATGCGGACAAGCGTGCGTAACGGTGCGTGGCCTTCGCGCCGGCAATGACGTCGAGGTCGATCAGTCCGCTCATCGCCGTCGCCCGCCGCGCTCTTGGCCGGCGTGGAACCGGAAGGTCCGCGTCGGAGCGAACTCGCCCAGCTTGTGGCCGACCATCGATTCGGTCACATACACCGGCAGGTGCTTGCGCCCGTCGTGTACGGCGATGGTGTGACCGATCATCTCGGGAATGATCGTGGAGCGCCGGCTCCAGGTCTTGATGACCTTGCGCTCGCCGCTCTCGTTGAGCGCGTCGACCTTCGAGAGCAGGTGGTCGTCGACGAACGCACCTTTCTTGAGACTGCGCGGCATCGCTCTACCTCCGTGACCCGCGCGTCCGGCGACGGCGGACGATCAGATCGTCGGACTTGCGGTTCTTGGGCCGTGTGCGGCCCTCGGGCTTGCCCCACGGCGACACCGGGTGGCGACCACCGGAAGACTTGCCTTCGCCGCCGCCGAGCGGATGATCCACCGGGTTCATGGCCACACCGCGTGTCTGGGGCCTGACGCCTTTGTAGCGGTTCCGTCCGGCCTTGCCGATCTTGATGAGGTCGGCCTCGGCGTTGCCTACCGAGCCGATGGTCGCGCGGCAGTCGATCGGCACCCTGCGCATCTCCGTCGACGGCAGCCGCACGGTGGCGTAGGCGCCTTCTTTGGCCACCAGCTGCACGCTGGCGCCGGCGGATCGAGCCATCCGGCCGCCCGCGCCGGGCTTGAGCTCCACGTTGTGTACGGTGGTTCCCACAGGCACGTATCGCAGCGGCAGGGCGTTGCCGACGCGCACCTCGGCTTGGGGGCCGTTGGCGAGCTTGTCGCCGACCTGCAGACCTGCCGGTGCCAAGATGTAGCGCTTCTCGCCGTCGTGGTAGTGCAACAGGGCAATCCGCGCGTTGCGGTTGGGGTCGTACTCGACCGTTGCGACCGTGGCCGGCACGCCGTCCTTGTTGCGTCGAAAGTCGATCACCCGGTAGCGCTGTTTGTGGCCGCCGCCCCGGTGGCGAGCGGTCTTGCGCCCGTGGTTGTTGCGGCCGCCGGTGGAGTGCTGCTTGACGAGGAGCGAGCGCTCGGGCTTGGTGGCGGTGATGTCCGCGAAGTCAGAGACCGTCTGGAACCGTCTGCCGGGACTGGTCGGCTTGCGTGCTCGGATGCCCATGACGCCCTGCTTCAGGAGTTGAAGATCTGGATCGAGTCGCCCTCGACGAGGGTGACGATGGCCCGTTTGGCGTCGGGCCGCTTGCCGATGGTGTTGCTGCGACGGTTGCGGCGTGTCTTGCCCTTGCGGTTCAACGTGTTCACCTTGGCGACCTTGACGTCGAAGATCGACTCGACCGCTTGGCGGATCTGCGGCTTGGTGGCTGCTGGGTGGACGCGGAAGACGTAGATGCCTGCCTCCAAGAAGTCGTAGGACTTCTCGGAGATGACCGGAGCTAGCAGCACGGCGCGGTGATCCTTCACTGGTCCCGCGCCTCGCTCACCGGCAGTGTGTCGCGGGTGAACACCAGCCAGTCGGAGCGCAACACGTCGTACGCGTTCAGCTCGGCTGCTGCGACCGAGCGCACCGACGGAATGTTGCGGAAGCTGCGATCGGCGGTCCGGTGCTGCGGGCCGATGCCCAGAACGAGCAGAACCTGCCCCGACAGGGACAGGTTCTCCAGCACGGCGACGGCGTCTTTCGTGCGAGGCTGCGCGAAGCGCCATTCGTCGACGACCATGACGCGCTCGCTGCGAGCCCGGTCGCTGAGGGCGGATCGCAATGCCAGCCGCACGGTCTTGCGGTTGACCTTCTTGCGGTAGTCCCGAGGCTTGGGACCATGCGCCACGCCGCCGCCCGCCCACTGCGGAGAGCGGATCGAGCCGTGTCGAGCCCGACCGGTGCCCTTTTGCCGCCACGGCTTGGCGCCGCCGCCGCGCACTTCGGCGCGGGTGAGGGTGCTGTGCGAGCCGCTGCGGCGGGCGGCCCGCTGCGCCGTGACGGCTTGGTGCAGCGCCGCCATGTTCGGCTCGATGCCGAAGATGGTCTCGTCGAGTTCGACCGTGCCTGCGGTGCCACCCTCAGCGGTGCGGACGTCGAGTGTGAGGGCCATCGGCGTCGACCTCAGACCTGCGCCGGTGCCGTGCCCGCCGACGCGCCCGCCGGCATCTTGACGGCATTGCGGACGATGACCGTGCCGCCCTTGGGCCCTGGGACCGAGCCGCAGACCAACAGCAGGCCGCGGTCCGCATCGGCCTCGACGACGGTGAGATTGAGCGTGGTCACCTTCTGCCCACCGAGGCGGCCGGCCATGCGGGTGCCCTTGAACACTCGCGAAGGCGTGGCGCACGCGCCGATGGCGCCGGGCGCTCGATGGACGCGGTGGGCGCCGTGGCTGGCTCGCTGCCCCGCGAAATTGTGTCGCTTCATGGTTCCGGCGAAGCCCTTGCCCTTGGAGGTGGCGGTGACGTCCACCAGCTCGCCGGAACGAAAGAGGTCGGCACCCAGCTGGGTGCCGACCGTCAGTTCGCTCACGTCGTCGAGCCGAAGTTCTACGAGACGCACGCCGGGATCGGTGCCGGCTCGCTCGTACTCGCCGACAGTGGGCTTGTTGAGCTTGCGCGCGTCGCGGTGACCGTAGGTGACCTGGACTGCGGTGTAGCCGTCCTGCTCCATCGTGCGGACTCGCGTCACGCGGCAGTCGTCGACGCGCAGCACCGTGACTGGGACGACGCAGTTGTCGTCGTCCCAGAGCTGTGTCATGCCGACCTTGGTGGCGACGAGCGCCTTGTTCGCCATGTGCGCGTCTCTCTCGTTACGGCTTTCACCATGCGAACGCTCCGCACGGGGCTGCCGGCGGAGCGGTTCTGAGGTTGTGCCGGCCGGTTCCGCGTGCTCACCGCCTCGTCGCGTTGGGCGTCGTTGCGTTGAGCACCCGGCCTAGCCGGACATCAGCTCGGCGCAGGAGACCCCGCACCGCGGACCCGGCAGCATAGCGAGCGACGCAGACCGCTCCAACGCCGACGCCCGCTCTCAGCACGCGGGCATGCGCAGTCGCGGCTGCACCGGTCGCGGCGAGCATGGCCTTGGTGCAGCTATCGTCCGCTGCCAGACCATACTCGCCGCGCGCCCAGCCACGCGTCCATGAGGGGAGACTTCCTCAGATGAAGTACGCCGCTCCGACCACCATCGACGAAGCATGTTCGCTGCTGGCCGGCAATGCAGATGCCGTCGTGTTCGCGGGCGCCACCGACGTGGTGCCGCAGATGCGGGGCGGCCGGCCCGAGCCGGCCATGCTGATCGACCTCAAGAAGATCGATCGCCTCATGACGGTGAGCTGCGACGGCGACACCTGGCGCATCGGCGCCGCAGTGCCCGCCTCGGCGTTGACTGCCGACACCGACTTCAGCAGCGACTTTCCCGGGCTTACCGAAGCGGCGGGGCTCATCGGCTCGGACCAGATCCAGAACCGCTCGAGCCTCGGCGGGAATCTGTGCAATGCCTCCCCGGCCGCCGACTCGGTCCCGTCGCTGGTGGTGAACGACGCGGTCGCCGTGATTGCCAGTGCGCACGGCGAGCGGCGAGCAGCCGTCGCCGAAGTCGTGACCGGGCCGGGCCGTACATCGCTGGCGCACGACGAGATCGTCGTGTGCTTCGAGCTGGGCCGCCCGCCGGAGCGCACGGCGGACGCCTACCTGCGGCTCATCCCGCGCACCGAGATGGACATCGCCGTGGTCGGCGCCGCCGTCCGGCTCACGCTGGGCCCCGACAGCACGGTCAGCGACGCAGCGGTCGCGCTCGGCGCCGTCGCGCCGACCGTGGTGCGAGTGCCAGCGGCGCAGACGGCACTCGTGGGCAGCCGACTCGACGACGCTGCGCTGGCCGCTGCCGCCGAATCTGCCAGCGCAGCCTGCAATCCCATCGACGACAAGCGCGGCACCGTTGCCTATCGGCGCCAAGTGGCCGGCGTCCTCACCCGGCGAGCCGCCGGCATTGCCGCGGAGCGCATCCGCACAGCCGACGGGCAGCCCCGGCGCCAACCCAACCACAGCGAGCCCAACCACAGCGAGCCCAACCACAGCGAGCAAGGATCCTCCTGATGAGCCGTACCCACGTGACCTGCGACGTCAACGGCGACGCTGTCGAGTTCTTGACAGAAGACGGCGAATCGCTGCTCAACGCCCTGCGCGACGAGCTCGGCCTCATCGGAGCGAAAGAAGGCTGCGGCACCGGCGACTGCGGTGCCTGCTCCATCATCATGGACGGCCGCTTGCAGTGCTCCTGCCTGGTCTTCGCCCCCGAGGCCGACGGCGCCTCCATCACCACCTGCGAAGGTCTCGCGAGCGCGGACGGTCTGCACCCGCTGCAGCAGTGCTTCCTGGAGGGCGCTGCGCTGCAATGCGGCATCTGCACCCCGGGTTTCCTCATGGCCGCAAAGGCACTGCTGGACGAGCACCCCGACCCCACCGAGACACAGGTGCGCTACGCGCTCGCCGGCAACCTGTGCCGCTGCACCGGGTACGACAAGATCGTTCGCTCGGTGCTCGATGCGGCCGTGCAGATTCGTACGGCCGCATGACCCGGACTCGCTGTTACCCGCCGCCTGATCTGCACAGCCTGTTCCGCGCCACCTGACATCGCTTCGTCTCACATCGCACCCCGACATCACACGAGGACACCTGACCATGAGCACCACCGAAGCTCCCACCAGCGGCACTGCGTCGCCACGCGCCAACGGCAATGGCACTCATGGCAACGGCGCTAGCGGCTACCGCTGGGTCGGCACTCGTCCGGTCCGGCACGACGGCATCGACAAGGTCGCCGGCAAGGCCCGCTACGCGGCGGACCTGACCCTGCCCGGGATGCTGCACGGGCACATCCTGCGGTCGCCGCATCCGCACGCCCGGATCGTCTCCATCGACACCACCAAGGCCGCCTCAATGCCCGGCGTCAAGGCCGTGGTCACCGGTGCCGACTTCCCGGAAGCGCCAGCAAGAGGCGCCACCCGCAGCCTGATGTGTACGGTCATCGCGCGCGACAAGGTGCTCTACAGCGGCCATGCGGTTGCTGCGGTGGCGGCCACGACTCGGCGCGAGGCTGCCGCCGCGGCGGCAGCCATCGAGGTCACCTACGAGCTGCTTCCGCACGTGCTGAACATCGCCGACGCAATGGCCGACGACGCGCCGGTGCTGCACGACACCTTGTTCACACGCGGCGTGGAGCCGCGGCCCACCGAGCCCTCCAACATCGCGGCCCGGACGCTGTACGAACGCGGCGACATCGAACAAGGGTTCGCCGAGGCCGACATCGTGATTGAGCGGGAGTTCTCGACCCAAGCGGTACACCAAGGCTACATCGAGCCCCACGCCTGTGTCGTCGACTGCGACCAGGACGGCAGGGCAGTCATCTGGGCCTCCTCGCAGGGCCACTTCATGGTGCGGTCCTCAACGGCGACCGTGCTGGGCTGGGACACCTCGCGAATCAAGGTGATCCCCGCGGAGATCGGCGGCGGGTTCGGCGGCAAGACGACGATCTACCTGGAGCCGGTGGCTGCGCTGCTGTCGGCCACCGCAGGTCGTCCCGTCAAGATCGTGATGAGTCGCGCCGACGTGTTCCGAGCGACGGGACCCGCCCCGGGTTCGATCGTCAAGCTGAAGGTGGGCGCCCGAAGCAACGGCACCATCACCACGGCGAAGGCGTGGCTGGCGTACGAGAACGGCGCATTCGCGGGCATCGCCGCGATGCTCGGGTGCATGTGCGTTGTGTCGGCCTACACGCTCGATCACCTCCGCGTAGAAGGCTTCGACGTGGTGCTGAACCGTCCGGTCAACGTGGCGTACCGGGCGCCGTCTGCCCCGGCGGCCGCGTTCGCGATGGACTCGGTGGTGGACGAGATCGCCGAGCGGCTCGGCATGGACCCGATCGAGCTGCGTCTCCGCAACTGCCCGTCGCAGGGCGACCCGACGCCGTACGGACCCAAGTGGCCCACCATCGGCCTGCGCGAGTGCCTCGAAGCGATCCGCGACAGCGACCACTACCGATCCGAGCCGGCCCCCGGGAGCGGACGCGGCGTGGCCAGCGGCTTCTGGTTCAACATCGGCGAGGCATCGAGCGCGACCGTCAACCTGAACGAGAACGGCACCGCCACCGTGATCACCGGCAGCCCGGACATCGGCGGCAGCCGAGCGTCGATGGCGCTGATGGCAGCCGAGGAGCTGGGCATCGACGTACATGCCATCCAACCGGTCGTGGGCGACACCGAAGTGGTCGGCTTCACCGACGTGACCGAGGGCAGCCGCGCCACGTTCGCGACAGGCATGGCGGTGGTGGAAGCCTGCCGCGACCTCAAGGTGCAGCTGCGCAAGCGTGCAGCAAAGACGTGGGATTGCGACGTGGAGGAGGTCGAGTGGACCGACGGCGCTGCCGTCCACAGCCCAGGCGAGCACGAGCCGCTGGCATTGGCCGCCATCACCGCCAACGCGAAGCGCACCGGTGGACCGCTGGGCGCCACTGCCTCGTTGACTGCCCGCGGTGCAGGTCCGGCGTTCTCGGTCCAAGTTGCGGACGTGTCGGTCGACGCCGAGACCGGTCGGGTCACCGTCGAGCGCTACACCACCGCGCAGGATGCCGGCACGGCAATCCATCCCAGCTACGTCGAAGGCCAGATGCAGGGCGGCGTCGTCCAAGGCATCGGCTGGGCGCTCAACGAGGAATACATCTACTCCGACGACGGCAACCTCGAGAATCCAGGGTTCCTCGACTACCGCATCCCGGTGGCATCGGATCTGCCGATGATCGAGACGGTCATCGTGGAGGTCCCGAATCCGTCTCACCCCTATGGCGTTCGCGGGGTCGGCGAGGTGGGCATCGTGCCGCCGCTGCCGGTGCTGGCCAACGCAGTGGCCGACGCCACCGGTGTGCGCATCCGGGATCTGCCGCTCTCGCCGCCGCGAGTGCTCGCAGCGCTGAACGTTGCTGCGGCGGGCTGACCGCCGACGGCAGTATCTGGCTGGAGGTCAGCGGCATGGCGACAGTCTGGTTCTCCAGCGAACAGCGCCGGCACACCGGCGTCTCGAAGGTCACACTCGCTGCATCGAATGTGCGCGAGCTGCTGGGTCAGCTCGCCGCGCGCTATCCGTCGCTGAACGCGCACCTCGTCGAGACGTCAGCCACGGCGCTCGCCATCGACGGCGAGATCATCCCCGACCCCATGCTCGAAGCACTCACCGACACCGCAGAGGTACACCTCGTCCGACCACTGGCAGGCGGATAGACCAGCGAGGGACGAGCTAGGGCTGGACCTTGAGCTCGATCTCGACACCGGCCGGCAGGTCGAGACGCTGGAGCGAATCGACCGTCTTGTCGGTGGGATCGATCACGTCGATGAGACGCTTGTGGATGCGCATCTCGAAGTGCTCGCGCGAGTCCTTGTCCTTGTGGGGAGACCGCACAACCGTGTAGCGGTGCTTCTCGGTGGGCAGCGGCACGGGTCCGCGGACCTTGGCATTAGTGCGCAGCACCGTCTCGGTGATCTTCTGCGCCGACTGATCCACGATCTCGTGGTCGTAGGCCTTGAGCCGCATCCGGATCCGAGGTGCTGCCATGTGAATGCCTGCCTGTTCGCCTGGGAGGTGCCTGCTTGAGTCTGGGCTACTGGATGATCTTCGTGACCCGGCCGGCGCCCACGGTGCGGCCGCCTTCGCGGATGGCAAAACGCAAGCCTTCGTCCATCGCGATCGGGTTGATGAGCTCGACGGTCATCTCGGTGTTGTCGCCTGGCATGCACATCTCCGTGCCCGACGGCAGCTCCACCACGCCGGTGATGTCGGTGGTGCGGAAGTAGAACTGCGGCCGATAGTTGGAGAAGAACGGCTTGTGGCGGCCGCCTTCGTCCTTGTTCAGCACGTACACCTGCGCTTCGAACTTGGTGTGCGGCGTGATGGCGCCCTTGCGGGTGCAGACCTGGCCGCGCTCCACCTCGTCCTTGCCCGTGCCGCGCAGCAGCAGGCCGACGTTGTCGCCCGCTTGGCCCTGATCGAGGATCTTGCGGAACATCTCGACACCGGTCACCGTCGTGGTCTGCGTGCCGCGGATGCCGACGATCTCCACTTCGTCGCCCGTGTTGATGATGCCCTGCTCGATCTTGCCAGTCACGACGGTGCCTCGGCCGGTGATGGAGAAGACGTCCTCGATCGGCATCAGGAACGGACGGTCGGTGTCGCGCTCGGGCTCGGGCACGTAGGAGTCCACGGCGTTCATCAGTTCCACGATCTGCTCCGCAGCGGCGGCATCGCCCTCGAGCGCGCTCAGCGCGGAGACCCGCACGACCGGCACGTCGTCTCCCGGGAACTCGTACTCGCTGAGCAGCTCCCGCACCTCCAGCTCGACCAGCTCCAGCAGTTCCTCGTCGTCGACCATGTCGACCTTGTTGAGCGCCACCACGATGTAGGGCACGCCGACCTGGCGGGCGAGCAGCACGTGCTCGCGGGTCTGCGGCATCGGGCCGTCGGCAGCCGACACCACCAAGATGGCACCGTCCACCTGGGCAGCGCCGGTGATCATGTTCTTGATGTAGTCGGCATGGCCCGGCATGTCCACATGGGCGTAGTGCCGGTTCTCCGTCTCGTACTCGACGTGCGCGATGGAAATCGTGATGCCGCGCTCGCGCTCCTCGGGCGCCTTGTCGATCTCGTCGAACGCCGTCGCCTGACCGCCGACCTTCTCGGCCAGCACGCGCGTGATCGCGGCCGTCAGCGTCGTCTTGCCGTGGTCGATGTGTCCCATCGTGCCCACGTTGACGTGAGGCTTGGTCCGCTCGAACCGTTCTTTTGCCATGTCGTACCCGCCTTTCGGGATGCTGCTCGCCTATCGGAGGTGAGTGAGGTGCAGGGTTGCGTCGGTCGCTGTGGTGATTTCGCCGTTTTGGACGGCCTGAGGCTAGGGAGTTCGCGGCCCGCTCACGCGCCGCGGATGCGCTGGACGATCTCCTCGGCAATGCTGGGAGGCACCTGCTCGTACTTGTCGAACTGCATGCTGTACGTCGCCCGACCCTGGGTGCGCGACCGCAGGTCGTTGGCGTAGCCGAACATCTCCGACAGCGGCACTTTGGCGTCGATCACCTGATGGTGGCCGCGCAGCTCCATCTGCCCGACTCGGCCGCGCCGCGAGTTGAGGTCGCCAATGACGTCGCCCATGTAGTCCTCCGGTGTCACCACCTCCACCGACATGACCGGCTCGAGCAGCACCGGCCGAGCCAGCCGGGTCGCGTCACGCATCGCCATCGTGCCGGCGATCTTGAAGGCCATCTCCGAGGAGTCCACGTCGTGATGGTTCCCGTCGATCAGGTCGACCGCCACGTCCACCAGCGGAAAGCCTGCAAGCGGCCCGTTGTCCAGCGACGACTGCAAACCCGCATCGACCGAGGAGATGTACTCACGCGGGATCACGCCGCCGCGGATGTGGTCCTCGAAGACGTATCCCTCGCCCGGCTCGGACGGGCGCAAGTTGATGACCACCACGGCGTACTGGCCCGAGCCGCCTGTCTGCTTGATGTGGCGGTACTCGAACTTGTCGACCGGTGCGGTGATGGTCTCGCGATAGGCCACCTGCGGCTTGCCGATCGAAGCGTCCACCTTGAACTCCCGCAGCATCCGGTCCACCAGCACTTCGAGGTGCAGCTCGCCCATGCCCGAGATCACCGTCTGGCCGGTCTCATGGTCCGTCTTGACCTGGAACGTCGGGTCTTCTTCGCTGAGGGCCGTGAGCGCCTTGCCCAGCTTGTCCTGGTCGCCCTTGGACTTCGGCTCCACCGCGACATGCACGACCGGATCCGGGAAGTCGAGCTGTTCGAGCACGATCGGCTTGGAGGTATCGCACAGCGTGTCGCCGGTACGGGTGTTCTTCAAGCCGATGCCCGCAACGATGTCGCCGGTGGCGATGTTGTCACGGTCTTCGCGGTTGTTGGCATGCATCTGCAGGATTCGCCCGATGCGCTCGCGGTTGCCGGTGGTGGTGTTGAGCACCTGGCTGCCGCGCTGGAACGTGCCGCTGTACACGCGGAAGTAGGTCAGCTTGCCGACATGGGGGTCGGTCATGATCTTGAACGCCAGCGCCGAGAACGGTTCGCTGTCATCAGGCTTGCGCTCCAGCTCGTCGTCGCCGCTGAGGGAATGACCGGCGATCGCGGGGATGTCCACCGGCGACGGCAGGTACATCGTCACCGCATCGAGCAGCGGCTGCACGCCCTTGTTCTTGAACGCGCTGCCTGTGAGCACCGGGACGATTTGGCCTGTGAGCGTGCCCTGCCGAACGGCGCGCCGCACTGTGGCAGCATCCACGTCGTCGCCTTCGAGGTAGGCCAGCATGATGCCCTCGTCGACGTCCGCCAGCCGCTCGAGCAGCTTGCTGCGGTACTCCGATGCCTGCTCGGCCAAGTCCGCGGGGATGTTGACGGTGTCGTAGGTGGCGCCGAGATCGTCGCCCTTCCACACCAGGGCCCGCATCTCCACGAGGTCGATGACGCCCTCGAAGTCGGCCTCCAGCCCGATGGGGAGCTGCAGGACGGCCGTATGAGGAGTCAGCCGATCCTCGATGCTGGCCAGCGAGCCGAAGAACGAAGCGCCGGTGCGGTCCAGCTTGTTGATGAAGCACATCCGCGGCACGCCGTACCGGTCGGCCTGCCGCCACACGGTCTCGGTCTGGGGTTCCACGCCCGCCACGCCGTCGAACACCGCGACGGCACCGTCGAGCACTCGCAGCGAGCGTTCCACCTCGACGGTGAAGTCCACGTGGCCGGGAGTGTCGATGATGTTGATGACGTGGTCGCTCCAGCGGCAGGTCGTGGCAGCGGAGGTGATCGTGATGCCCCGCTCCTGCTCCTGTTCCATCCAGTCCATCGTGGCTGCGCCGTCGTGGACCTCGCCGATCTTGTAGTTGACGCCGGTGTAGTAGAGGATTCGCTCCGTCACTGTGGTCTTGCCCGCGTCGATGTGGGCCATGATCCCGATGTTGCGGACGCGGTCAAGAGGTTGCGTTCGAGCCATTTCAGCGTTGTCCCAGAGTGATCAGATGGAGTCGATCAGGTTGACCAGAGATATGCAGGCGTCCCGATCAGCTCACCGGCGACCGGTTACCAGCGCTAGCGATTACCAGCGGTAATGGGCGAAGGCCTTGTTGGCTTCCGCCATGCGGTGCGTGTCCTCGCGCCGCTTGGCAGCCGAGCCGGTGCCATTGGAGGCGTCCATCAGCTCGTTCGCCAGCCGTTCCGACATCGTGCGCTCGCGGCGGTCGCGGGCGAACCCCACGATCCAGCGGATCGCCAGCGCAGTTGCACGGCGCGGGCGCACCTCGACGGGCACTTGGTAGGTGGCGCCCCCGACGCGACGGCTCTTCACCTCGACCTGTGGCCGCGTGTTGTCGACTGCACGCTTCAGAATCTCGAGCGGCTCACCGCCGGTTCGCTCGCCCATCTGGTCCATCGCCTGGTACACGATGCGTTCGGCCAGCGAACGCTTGCCGCGCCGCAGCACCTTGTTGATGACCTGGGTGACCAGGGCAGAGTCGTAGACCGGGTCCGGGGCGATGCTGCGGCGGGGCGCTGCACCTCGACGCGGCACCTCAGGACTCCCGCTTGGCGCCGTAGCGCGAACGTGCCTGACGGCGAACGTTCACACCGGACGCATCCAGCGCGCCGCGGACGATCTTGTAGCGGACACCGGGCAGGTCCTTGACGCGACCGCCGCGCACCAGCACGATGCTGTGCTCCTGCAAGTTGTGACCTTCGCCGGGAATGTACGCCGTCACTTCGACGCCGCTGGTGAGCCGCACACGAGCAACTTTGCGCAGTGCCGAGTTGGGCTTCTTCGGCGTATGCGTGTACACCCGCGTGCACACGCCGCGCCGCTGCGGCGAACCCTTCAACGCAGGCGTGCGCACCTTCGTCGGCTTGGACTTTCGGCCCTTGCGGACCAGCTGCTGGATCGTCGGCACCAGAACCTCGGCAAACTCGGGGGGACCCTGCGGCGCAGGGTGGTCAGCGGGACATGTTGACGGTCAGGGACTGGAATCTTCCGCGCGAGGCCCCACCCGTCCGGCGCGCCGCAACCGGACCCACAGGCTAGGCAGCCGAGCCGGTCACGACAACTCCGGGCCGGCGCGCCAGGCCCGTATTGACTAGCCCGGCGTCAACTGGCATCCACGATCGCCGGGGTGCTCTCGCCCAGCGACACGTCCGAAAGGCCCGCTCCGTTGCCGAGCGCTGCCAGCCACACCGCCGGGTCCTCCTCGTCGTCCTCGGACGACCAGAACTCCATCGGCTCGTAATCAGGAGCAATCGTCTCGATGTTGCGGTACAGCTCTTGACCGGTGCCCGCCGGAATCAGCTTGCCGATGATGATGTTCTCCTTGAGGCCCGCCAAGGCATCCCGACGCGACTCGATGGCCGCTTCGGTCAGCACCCGGGTGGTCTCCTGGAATGAAGCAGCAGACAGCCACGACTCGGTCGCAAGCGACGCCTTCGTGATACCCATGATGACGGGGCGTCCCTGGGCCGGCCGGCGTCCCTCGGCCACTAGCTCGCGGTTGGCTTCACGGTAGTTTCGCTGATCGACCTGCTCGCCGGGCAAGAACGGCGAGTCGCCCTGCTCGCCGACGAGCACCCGCCTGGTCATCTGGCGGACGATCAGCTCGATGTGCTTGTCATGGATCGACACGCCCTGCTCGCGGTACACGCGCTGAACCTCCGAGACGAGGTACTGCTGGGTTTCGCGTACACCGCGGATCTCGATGAGTTCCTTGGGATCGCGCGGCCCGTCGACGAGCGGATCGCCGGCGCGGATGTCCTGCCCGTCGACCACGGCGAGCCGGGCAACGGAGCGCACCGGGTGGGGGTACTCTGAGCCGTCGTCGCCGAGCACGTCGATCTGGCGCCCGCGGCCGTCGTCGTCGCCGATGCGGACCACACCCGAACGGCGGGCCAGCACCGCCTTGCCACGCGGCGTGCGAGCTTCGAACAGCTCGACCACACGGGGCAGGCCGGCGGCGATGTTCTCGCCGCCGATGACGCCGCCGGTGTGGAAGTTCCGCATCGTCAGCTGCGTGCCGGGCTCGCCGATGGACTGAGCCGCAATGACCCCGACGGCTTCGCCCACCTCGATGAGCTTGCCCGTCGCCAGCGATCCGCCGTAGGCCAGAGCCGACACGCCGAACTCGGATTCGTCGGTGAGCGGAGAGAGCACGCGCACACGCGTGATCTCCGGGTCGTCGCGCAGTGCGATCAGTTCGTCCTCGCCGATCAGCGAGCCGGCTTCGAGCACGGTGCCGTCGCTGAGTTCCACATCGGCCGCGAGACAGCGACTGAACAGTCTGGTTTCGAGATGCGTGCGCTTGTCGGGTCGGTCCGGCTCGACGTCCTCGATCCACAGCCCGTTCACCGGGCCGCCTCGCTCAAATGGGCTCTCGCTGTTGACGATGAGCTCTTGGGCGACATCGACCAGCCGGCGGGTCAGATAGCCCGAGTCGGCCGTGCGCAGCGCCGTGTCCACCAAGCCCTTGCGGGCGCCGGGCGTGGAGATGAAGTACTCCAGCGTGGCGAGGCCTTCTCGGTAAGAGGACTTGATGGGCCGCGGGATGATGTCGCCGCGAGGGTTGGCGACCAGCCCGCGGATGGCCGCAATCTGGCGCACCTGCATCATGTTCCCGCGGGCGCCGGAGCCGACCATCATGTCGATCGGGTTGGACGTGGCGCGGGCCAGCTCGGCTTCGAGCGAGCGGCGAACCTCGTCAGTGGCATCGGTCCAGATCTCCACTTCTTTCTGGCGCCGCTCGCCGTCGGTGATGATGCCGCGCCGGAACTGCGTCTCCACGCGCTGCGCCTCGCTCTCGTGGCGTTCGAGGATCTCCGCCTTGTCGGGCGGCGTGCGCACGTCGTCGACCGAGATCGTCAAGCCCGAGCGGCTGGCGTAGGCGTAGCAGAGATCCTTGAGCCGATCGAGGCTGACGGCGATATCGCCTGCGGCGTAGCCGTCTGACAGCGCTCGCACAATGCGGCCCATCTCGCTCTTGCGCACAGGGCCGTTCACGAACCCGAAGCCGTCGGGAAGCGCTGCGTTGAACAGCGCTCGGCCCGGCGTGGTGGGCTCGTAGCCTCCGTTGCCGTCGCTCAGCTGCGCGGTGCGCCATTCGATGCGCTGATGCAGCCGGACCTGACCGAGGTCGAGGGCCTGCTCGATCTGATGCAGGTGCCGAAACACCGGCAGTGCTGCGCCGTCGCTGCTGTTGTCGCGCAATTCGGTGAGGTAGTAGCTGCCGATGAGCAGGTCTTGGCTGGGCACCGTCATCGGGCGACCGTCGGCGGGGCTCAAGATGTTGTTGGCCGACAGCATCAGCACCCGTGCTTCGGCCTGCGCTTCTGAGGACAGCGGCAGGTGAACCGCCATCTGGTCGCCGTCGAAGTCCGCGTTGAAGGCAGCGCACACGAGCGGATGGATCTGCACCGCCTTGCCTTCCACGAGCAGCGGCTCGAAGGCTTGGATGCCCAGCCGGTGCAGCGTGGGCGCCCGGTTCAGCAGCACCGGATGCTCCTTGATCACATCTTCGAGCACGTCCCAGACGTCTGCTCGCCGACGCTCCACCATGCGCTTGGCGGACTTGATGTTCTGGGCAATCTCCGCATCCACCAGCCGCTTCATCACGAACGGCTTGAACAGCTCCAGCGCCATCAGCTTGGGCAGCCCGCACTGGTGCAAGCGCAGCGTGGGACCGGCGACGATCACCGAGCGGCCCGAGTAGTCCACGCGCTTGCCGAGCAGGTTCTGGCGGAAGCGGCCCTGCTTGCCCTTCAACATGTCCGACAGCGATTTCAGCGCGCGTCCGCCGGGACCGGTGACGGGGCGACCGCGTCGGCCGTTGTCGAACAGCGCATCCACCGCCTCTTGCAGCATGCGCTTCTCGTTGTTGACGATGATGTCCGGTGCCCGAATGTCCAGCAGCCGCTTCAGCCGGTTGTTGCGGTTGATGACACGCCGGTACAGGTCGTTGAGGTCGGAGGTCGCGAAGCGGCCGCCGTCGAGCTGCACCATCGGCCGCAGGTCAGGCGGAATGCACGGCACGGCGTCGAGAATCATCGCCCTCGGGTCGTTGATGCGTCGCCCGTACTCGTCCCGTCGGTTGAACGCACTCAGGATCTTGAGACGCTTGATGGCTTTCTGCTTGCGCTGAGCCGACAGCGGCCGACGGCCGTCGGAGGCCTCGATGGCATCGCGCAGCTCAGCCTCTTCGTCGTCGAAGTCCATGTGCGCCATGAGCTGCGCGATGGCCTCCGCTCCCATGCCGCCCTCGAAGTACTGGCCGTAGCGGTCCTCCATCTCGCGCCAGAGATCCTCGTCGTCGATGATGGTGCGCTCGCGCAGGTCCCGAATCGCGGAGAACGCCCGCTCGACGACGTCCTTCTCTTCGGTCGCCTCTTCTTCGAAGGTCTCGATGTCTCGTTCGGCGTCGCGCTGGGCAGCCCGCAGTTCACGCTCCTTGGCATCGTCTGCCTCCAAGGACTTCAGCTCGCGCTCCAGCTGTTCGAGCCGCTGCGTTCTGCGTTCGGCGAGTTCCTCGTCGATGACAGCAAGTTCCTCGGCCTTCTCGGCTTCGAGCCGCGGCAAGTCCGCGTGCCGCTTCTCCGCGTCGACCTTGGTGACGAGGTTCGCCGCGAAGTAGATGACCCGTTCCAGCGCCTTGGCCTTGAGTTCCTGGCGGGGGTCCAAACCGGTCAGGAAGTACGCCAGCCACGACCGTGTGCCGCGCAGGTACCAGATGTGTACCACCGGCGCGGCCAACTCGATGTGGCCCATGCGTTCGCGTCGCACCCTGGACCGGGTGACCTCCACGCCGCAGCGCTCGCAGATGATGCCCTTGAACCGGACCCGCTTGTACTTACCGCAGCCGCACTCCCAGTCCTTGGTGGGACCGAAGATCTTCTCGCAGAACAGGCCGTCCTTCTCGGGCTTGAGCGTGCGATAGTTGATGGTCTCCGGCTTGCGGACCTCGCCGTTGGACCACGTGCGTATGGCGTCGGCGGTCGCCAAGCCGATGCGGATGTCAGAGAAGTCGTTGACGTCGATCATGGATGGTGTCCGGCCCTGTGTCGGTGTGTTCGGTGCGAGTACTCAATGGGGTTGGCGCCGGGTTGGCGCGTGGAGATCACATGCGCTGGCGGCGACGCAACTCGTCCTCCTCATCGGTGCCGCGTTCAGGCCGACTGATGTCGATGCCGAGCGATTCCTCGGCCCGAAAGACGTCCTCGTCGAGGCCTTGGATGTCGATCTGGTGCCCGACGTTCGACATCACTTCGACGTTCAGGCACAGCGCCTGCATCTCCTTGATGAGCACCTTGAAGCTCTCGGGAATGCCGGGCTGCGGGATGTTCTCGCCCTTGACGATCGCTTCGTAGACGCGCACGCGGCCCAGCGTGTCGTCGGACTTGATGGTGAGCAGCTCCTGCAGGCAGTACGCGGCACCGTAGGCCTCGAGCGCCCAGACCTCCATCTCGCCGAAGCGCTGGCCGCCGAACTGCGCCTTGCCGCCCAGCGGCTGCTGCGTGATCATCGAGTACGGCCCGGTCGAGCGAGCGTGGATCTTGTCGTCGACGAGGTGCGCCAGCTTCAAGATGTAGCTGTAGCCGACCATGATCGGCTCGTCGTAGGCCTCGCCGGTCCGGCCGTTGAACAGCACCGTCTTGCCCGAACGCAGCATCAGACGCTCGCCGGTGGCCGACTCGGGCCGCAGATTCTCCAGCGTCTGCTGGATCGTCGGATGCCGACCGGCGGCCTCCGTCTCGTCCCACCGCGCGCCGTCGAACACCGGCGTCGCGATGAACACCGACGGCTCGGTGGTGGGGCGAGTCTTGCGGGCAGTGTTGCTGACCGGCGCCTTGCCGACCATCTCAGCCTTGCCGTTGCCGCCGGCGCCGCTCCAGCCCCAGCGCGCGGCGTAGCCCAGGTGCGCCTCGAGCACTTGGCCGACGTTCATTCGGCTCGGCACGCCCAGTGGACTGAGGATGATGTCCACAGGCGTCCCGTCGGCCAAGTACGGCATGTCCTCCACCGGGAGGATCTTGGAGATCACGCCCTTGTTGCCGTGGCGTCCGGCGAGCTTGTCGCCCACGCTGATCTTGCGCTTCTGGGCCACGTACACGCGCACCAGCTGGTTGACGCCAGGCGGCAGGTCGTCGTCGTGCTTGCGGTTGAACTCTCGGATGTCGATGACGACGCCGCTCTCGCCGTGGGGCACCTTCTTCGAGGTGTCACGCACTTCGTGGGCCTTCTCGCCGAAGATGGCACGCAGAAGCCGTTCCTCTGGCGTCAGCTCAGTCTCGCCCTTCGGCGTGACCTTGCCCACCAGCACTGAGCCGGGCTCCACCTCTGCGCCGATACGCACGATGCCCCGCTCGTCGAGGTCGGCGAGCATGTCGTCGGCCAGATTGGGGATGTCCCGAGTGATCTCCTCGGGCCCCAGCTTGGTGTCGCGGGCGTCGATCTCGTACTCGTGAATGTGAATCGACGTGAGCACGTCGTCCTTCACGAGCCGCTCGGACAAGATGATGGCGTCCTCGAAGTTGTAACCCTCCCAGGACATGTAGGCCACCAAGAGGTTCTTGCCCAGCGCCAGCTCGCCGTGATCGGTGGATGGCCCGTCCGCGATCACCTGGCCTTCCGACACCGGTTCGCCGGGCCGCACCAGCGCCTTCTGGTTGATGCAGGTGTCCTGGTTGGATCGCCGGAACTTCAGCAGCGGATAGAAGGCCTCGTTGCCGTCGGGCGACTCCACCACGATGTGATCGCCGGTGACCTCGGTCGCGGTCCCGTCGGTCTCCGACAGCACCATCTCCGCGGCGTCGGCCATGGCCAGCCCCTCGATGCCCGTGCCGATGTAGGGCGCTTCGGCTCGCAGCAGCGGCACCGCCTGACGCTGCATGTTGGCGCCCATGAGCGCCCGGTTGGCGTCGTCGTGCTCCAGGAACGGGATCAGCGCGGTGGCCACCGAGACGATCTGCTTGGGCGAGACGTCCATGAGCTGGACTTCGGCTGCCGGCACGTAGCTGATCTCTGTGGTGGCGGCGAAGTAGGTGTCGCGCTCCATCTGCAGGCGCAGGTCCTCCAGGCTGGCGCCTTGGGGACTCTTGCGCACGAGCACCCTGGGGTTGCGGAACGACCCGTCGGGGTTGAGCGGCGCATTGGCTTGGGCAACCACGTACTGCTCTTCTTCGTCCGCGGTCAAGTAGCGCACGTCTTTGGTGGCCTTGCCGTCGCGCACCACCCGATAGGGCGACTGGATGAAGCCGTACTCATTGACGCGGGCGAAGGTGGCCAGCGCCCCGATCAGCCCGATGTTGGGACCTTCGGGAGTCTCGATCGGGCACATGCGGCCGTAGTGGCTGAAGTGGACGTCGCGTACCTCGAAACCGGCCCGCTCCCGTGACAGGCCACCGGGGCCGAGCGCGGACAGACGGCGTCGGTGCGTGAGCCCGGACAGCGAGTTCACCTGGTCCATGAACTGGCTCAGCTGGCTGGTCCCGAAGAACTCCTTGGTGGCAGCCACGACCGGCCGGATGTTGATCAACGTCTGCGGTGTGATGGCCTCCTCGTCCTGGGTGGTCATGCGCTCGCGCACCACCCGTTCCATGCGGCTGAGGCCGATGCGCACCTGATTCTGGATCAGCTCGCCGACCGAGCGGATGCGGCGATTGCCGAAGTGGTCCTGGTCGTCGAGCCGGTAGCCGGGTTCGGCGTTCGCCAAGTGCAGCAGGTAGCTCGCAGTGGCGAGGACTTCACTGCGGTGGAGCACCGTGGAATCACCGTCCACCTCGGGGCGGACCAGCTCGGGGCGCTCCTGCGCATCGGGATGGTCGGCGGTGATGAAGTCCAGGCCGAACAGTTCCGAGACTCGGTCCAGCTCAGGCCCGAGCTTGCGGTTCAGCTTGTGGCGCCCGACCTTGGAGAGCGAGTAGCGACGCTCTTCGAAGAACGCATTCTGGAAGTAGTTCGACGCGGCGTCGGGCGTCGCCACCTCACCTGGCCGAACCCGCTTGTACAGCTCGAGCAGCGATTCCTGCTGAGAGGGCGCAACGTGTTGGTCCTTCTCCCATTGCGGCGCCAAGAAGTCGAAGTGTTCGACGAATCGCTCGAGCAGGCCGGGGTGACGTTCCTCGTCGTAGCCCAGCGCCCGCAGCAGCGCGAAGATGCTGAGACGGCGCTTGCGAGCCACCCGGCTGCCCGCCGTCGGGTCCTTCCCCGGCTTGTGCTCGACGTCGAACTCGATCCATTCGCCGCGGTACGGGTGGATGGTGGCCGTCACCAGCTGGTGCTTGGACATGTTGCGCAGCCGGTAGCGCTCGCCGGGCTGGAAGATCACGCCTGGCGAGCGAACGAGCTGGCTCACCACCACTCGCTCGGTGCCGTTGACGATGAACGTGCCCTTGTCCGTCATCATCGGGAAGTCGCCCATTAACACGGTCTGGGCCTTAACCTCGCCCGTCTTGGCGTTCTTGAACTCGGCGCGCACGAAGACCGGCGCCGCAAACGTCATGTCGCGTTCCTTGCACTCCTCCACGGAGAACTTCGGCGGCGGGCGCAGATCTTCGTCTTCGGGATCGAAGGAAAAAACGAGATGCAGGTTCCCGCCGAAGTCGCTGATGGGGCTGATGTCGTCGAACGTCTCCTTGAGACCGACATCGAGAAAGCGCTTGAAGGAGTCCTTCTGAATGGACACGAGGTCCGGCAGCTCCAAGACTTCGTCGAGGTTGCCGAAGGAATAGCGTTCACGACCGACACGAGACGACAACGGACTCTCCTAGTGGTTCGGCTAGCGGTTCAGCGGTGCGGAATTGGTCGTCGGCGACTGCCCACAGCAAGCGGCCCCGGCGACATCGGCAGCGGCGGGCAATCGGAGGCGCGCGGGGGCGCAGGAGTCCGCAGCAAACTGGGTGCCCAACGGCGGGCTTCAATGCTGGGGACTGGTGGGTGCGCGAGTGAGGAGGCCACCTGTGCCACGTTGCCGCGCAGGGTACCTGCTGGCGCCGAGCATCACAACCGCCGACGCACCGCGCTCCCGGTTCCTGGTCCGCGGCAGCGCCGAGCGCCGGTTCAGGGCACCATCGGGCGCGTCGGCACCACGGCCGGCCCCGCAGGCAGCCGCGCGGGAACCCGCCTCAGGACAGCTCGACGGTGGCGCCGACGCCCTCCAAGGCTTCCTTGGCCTTGTTGGCCTCTGCGGCGGGCACGCCCTCGAGCACGGCTTTGGGTGCCGCCTCGACGAGGTCCTTGGCTTCCTTGAGGCCCAGGCTGGTCAGCGAGCGGACCTCCTTGATGACCTGCACCTTCTTGTCGCCGATGGCAGTGAGGGTGACGGTGACTTCGTCCAGTGCCTCCTCTTCGGCTGCGGCCTCGCCGTCTGCCCCGCCCGCAGCTGCGGCTGCCATCATCGGCGCGGCCACGGCGGCGGTGACGTCGAAGCGCTCTTCGAACGCCTTCTTCAGCTCTACGAGCTCGAGCACCGTCATGTTGGCGATGGCGTCGAGGATCTCTTCGGTGGATGTGCTCATGGGTTGCTCCTGGGTTGGTCTGGCTTGGGTTGGCTCAGACTGGGTTGGCTTGGATTGGGTTGGCTTGGATTGGGTGGGCTTGGATTGGATGGGGTTGGGTTCGCTGAGAGCGACTGCGTCGGGCGCGGGTCCGCATGGCGTCAGTCGGACTCGCCGGCAACATCAGCGCCGGCAACGTCAGCGCTCGGGGCCGGGTCGGCGGCGGCTGGGCTGTGCTGGCGCTCGGTGATCAGCGCCTGGACAAGGCCGGACACCTCGGCGATCAGGCTGTTCATCATCGAAGCCAATGCGGTGAGAGGCGCTGCGAACGCGCCCAGCATCTGGGCCATCAGCTCGTCGCGTGCGGGCAAGTCGGCGAGTTCGCGCACCTGTGCGTCGCTGAGCAGCGAGCCGGCCAGCACGCCGCCCTTGATGACCAGCGCGTCGTGCTCTGCAGCGAAGCTCCGCAGCGCCTTGGCCGCAGCGGACGGATCCTTGCCGCAGAAGGCGAGCCCCGTCGGGCCCAGCAACAGCTCCAGCGTGCCGTTCGGCGCAGTGTCCGCCAACGCTCGGCGCACCAAGGTGTTCTTGAAGATCTTGTAGCCGCAGTCGGCGTCAAGGAGCCGGCGCCTCAACTCGGCCATCTGTGCCACGTCCAGACCGCGGTACTCGGTGAACAGCACGGCCTCGGCGTCGGCGAACCGCGTGCGGACCTCGTCCACCACGGCCACCTTGTCGGCCCGCGGCGCGCGTGAGTCAGCCGTCGTTGCTGTGGCCACTGTGGACTCCTCCTGTGCCGCAGTCTGCGCTGCAGCTCTGCTGTGCGGAAAGCCAGCGCTGGGGCGCTGCGATGGTCGCTGAGATCGGTCAGTTGGTTGGCTCCCGGTACCGCTGTGGGCACCGGTCCGCAAAACCAGACAGCGCCGCATCCCGACGCAGTCGCGCACAGGAGGAGCGTCCGCCTCTTCAGGCTCGACCCGAGCAGGTCACCCGAGGCGGGCGATCTGTTGAACGCTGTTCAGACGGGGCCGATTTCAGGCCGAAGCCAACCGGAGTTCTACGGCGAGCAAATTGTCGAACGGCTGATGCTAGCGGCACCAACCGGCGTTGCGGCGCCTGAGGGGAACCGACCGCCAAGAACCGGCAGCTCAGCGCCGCAGCGTCGCCAGCCGCATCGCGCCGGACTCGTCGCCGGTGGTGAACGGTGTGCCTGTCGCAGGTCCGTCAGCTGCAGGTACGGCCGTTGTGCATCGGTCAGTTGTACGCGGAGGGGTCGACCCGGACGCCTGGGCCCATGGTCGAGGAAACCACCATCTTGCGCACGTAACGCCCCTTGGCACTGGCCGGCTTCGCACGCGCCAGCTCGTCCATGACCGCACCCAAGTTGGCGTTCAGGTCCTCTGCGCTGAAGCTCACCTTGCCGATCGCCAAGTGCACATTGCCGTAGCGGTCGGTGCGGTACTCGATCTTGCCGCTCTTGAACTCGCCCACTGCCTTGCCCACATCAGGCGTCACCGTGCCCGACTTAGGGTTCGGCATCAGGCCACGCGGACCGAGCACTCTGCCCAAGCGGCCCACCACGCCCATCATGTCGGGAGTCGCAATCGCCACGTCGAAGTCGGTGAATCCGGCCTCGACGCGCTCGGCCAGGTCAGCGCCGCCTACGACGTCAGCGCCCGCTTCGGAAGCCTCGGCCGCCGCGTCGCCCTGCGCGAAGACTGCGACGCGCACGTCGCCGCCGGTGCCCGACGGCAGTGCAACGGTGCCACGCACCATCTGATCGGCCTTGCGCGGATCCACGCCGAGCCGTACCGACAAATCCACCGATTCGTCGAACTTCGCGGTTGCCAGCGTCCGCACCAGGTCGATGGCCTGGGCGGGTTCGTGCATCAGCTGCCGGTCGTACCGGCGGGTCGCCTCGGCGTACTTCTTCCCTGACATCTTCGAGTCTCCTGCGCTGTGCTCTGCGATGCTGTGCTGTGGGCTGCTCGTGCGGTGTCGTCGTGCCAGCTCAGCCGACGACGTCGATTCCCATGGATCGCGCGGTGCCGATCACCTGCTGCTTCGCGCTCTCGTGATCGCGTGCATTGAGGTCCGGCATTTTCGTGCTGGCGATCTCGGCCACCTGCGCGGCCGTGATGTTCGCCACGGTCTCGCGTCCGGGAAGGCTGGCCGCCTTGTCCAGCCCGGCGGCCTGGCGCAGCAGCACCGACGTCGGCGGCGTCTTGGTCACGAACGTGAACGTCCGGTCTTCGAAGATCGTGATTTCCGCCGGCACGACGGTGCCGCGCTGGCTCTCCGTCTTGGCGTTGTACTCCTTGCAGAAGTCCATGATGGCCACGCCGTGCGGACCGAGCGCGGTGCCGACCGGGGGTGCAGGCGAGGCCTGCCCGGCCGGGATCTGAATCTTCACGACCGCGGCCACCCGCTTGCGGCCGGCTGATCTTCGTGGACTGGCGGCCATCAGGCGCTCCTTGGCTTCGTGCTGCTGGATGACTCGGTCTGGCTTAGCTGGTGCTGGATTGGCTGGTGCTGGGCTGCGCCGCTCTGGGCGTCGTAGCGCCAGATGCCCGCCGGAACTCAGATCTTGGCGACTTGGACAAAGTCGAGTTCTACCGGGGTCTCGCGGCCAAAGATGTTGACCAACACCTTCACCTTCAGCTGCTCCTCGTTGATCTCGATGACTTGGCCTTGGAAGTCGGAGAACGGACCTTCCTTGATGCGCACGCCCTCGTCGATCTCGAAGATCATCGACGGCTTGGTGCGACGAGGCAGCTCAGGTCCGTCGTCGGGCGCCGCCAGGAACGACTCCACCTCCCGTCGGCGCAGGGGTGACGGCTTGCCACCCGGTCCTGCGTAGCCGGTGATGCCAGGCGTGCTGCGGATCATGTGGTGAGTTTCGTCGTTGGGCTTGCAGCGGACCAGCAGGTAGCCCGGGAAGACCTTCTTCTTGGCGACGACTTTGCGGCCGCCCTTGAACTCGATCACGTCCTCCATCGGGATGGCGACTTCGAGGATTCGGTCCTCCATGTCGAAGGTGCCGATCCGGGCTTCGAGGTTCTGCTTGACCTTCTTCTCATAGCCCGACTGCGTGTGTACGACGAACCAGCGGCCCGGCCGGTCATAGGGCGAGACCCGCTCAGGCTCAGGTTCGTCGACAGCGAGGAGGTCGTCCTCGGTGAGCACGTCGACCGAACCGGCCTCGTCGGGCGGCGCGGTCGGCGCTGCGGCAGTGTCGGGCGGAGCAACGCCTGGACCGGCCAAGGTGGTCGCCGTGTGCGCGCCCAGCAGCCGGCGTGCGGTGGCCATCGGGTCGGTTTCGGGTGTTGCGGTGGTGTCGGTCTGGTCGCTCATGTTGGTCAGTTCGGGTGCTCGTCGATCTCTTGGCCGTCTCGGTCGGTCAGTTCGGTCGGTCAGTTCACGATGCGGATCAGTTGACGTCGAAGAGGCGCAGGACGCCCTCGCCCAGCGCCCAGTCGAAGCCGGCGATCATCGCCGTCAGGATCACGATGGTGATGAACACGACGATGGAGTAGTTGACGATCTCCGCACGGGTCGGCCAGATCACCTTCTTCAGCTCGGAGCGGACCTCGCCCACGAACTGCGTCGGCCCGGCCCGTTCGGCGGTAGGTGCCGGCGACGCCGCCTGGCGCCGTTCGCGCCGGCCCGCAGGAGCGCCGTCGGCCCCCATCTCGCCCTGACGCTGCAGGTGACGGCGTGTCCGTCGGTTCATGGCCATCAGAAACGTCTCCGGCTCAGGACTGCAGGTGCGGGGCGGACATCGGGCGGGCGGGATTGGGTTTGGTGTGCGGCGGCGCCGAACTGGAGTTAGTGCCGATCTGCAGTTCAGGCCGGCGGAATCGCAGGGCAGGAGGGACTCGAACCCGCAACCGCCGGTTTTGGAGACCGGTGCTCTGCCAAATTGAGCTACTGCCCTCAGCGTCGACGCATCGTGGGCGATGCGCGGGTGACACTCAGCGCGGCCATCGTGGGGAATGTCCGCCACAACAGGCTACCGGCGGCGGTCTGCGTCGCGTCCCGCAACGACTCGGCGGCGGCGCTGCGCCTCACCACGCCTCTCGCCCGACGCTGCGTAGCGGGACCGGGGCTCGAACCCGGGACCTCACGATTATGAGCCGTGCGCTCTGACCAGCTGAGCTATCCCGCCACCGAAGCGCTCCCGCTGAGCGCCACAACCGGTCATCCTAGCGAGTTGGGCACCGAACGAGTCTGGTGTGCGGCGCGAGCCCCGTGCCGGAATCGAACCGGCGACACCAGCCTTACCATGGCTGTGCTCTGCCTACTGAGCTAACGGGGCGGATTCGGTCGCCGGATTCTGCGGCAGGCTCAACCTCGCGACGGTTCGACCTTCCGACAGGTCCAGCCCGGCGAGGCCGACCTCTCGAGAGAAGCTAACGAGGCGGCGCTTCAGGCGCACGGCCCGCAGCATCGGCGCGCAGATAACTTCACTGCCATGGGCACGCGGCCCGCGGTGCGGACCCGGCTGGCCACAGCGGCCGACGCCGACGCCATAGCGGAGATCTACAACCGCGAGGTGACCCAGGGCACGACCACCTTCGACCTGGTGCCTCGCTCATCGGCCGAGCAGATTGCCTGGATGCGGGAGCACTCCGGTGCCTACCCCTGCATCGTCGCCGTGCCCGCTGACGACGACGCGCCGGCCAACCGCACCCGACCCGCCGACGCTCCAGCCGCAGGCACCCGGCCCAGCTGCATCCAGACGGCTGGCGCGGTGCTGGGCTGGGCGTCGCTGTCGCCTTACCGCGCGCGGCCTGCGTACTCGACGAGCGTGGAGGATTCCGTCTACGTGCATCACGAGCACCGAGGGCGCGGCATAGGCGACGTGCTGCTCGGCGACCTGGTGGCGCTGGCCGACGAGCACGGCTTCCACGCCGTGTTCGCCCGTATCGCAGACGCCGGCGCAGCGTCGGTGGCGCTGCACGCCAGACACGGCTTTGAGCTGGTCGGCGTGGAGCGCGAAGCGGGCCGCAAGTTCGGCCGCTGGCTCGACGTCACGCTCATGCAACGCCTCCGCCCCACCTGAGACACCACAACGACGCTGCCCGGATCTGCATCGACGCTGCGCTGCTGCCCGGGCCCGCTGCTCCACTCCAGCCAGCCCTTGGGTCCTGGCGCACACCGCCCCGTTGGCACGATGTCGGCGCGGTGATGCCTACGCTGGCATGAGACGCCAGGAATCACTGGAGTTGGCACGATCCAATGCGGCTTGTCGGTTGTGGCGCGGTTCGTCTTGCGCGCCGAGTGTCACACAGCTGCGCCAACGTAGGTCTCAGCAGCCGAGGAGTGCCCAGATGGCGGATCGCAGCGGCATCGAGTGGACTGAGACCACGTGGAACCCGACGACCGGGTGCGACCGTGTCTCGACCGGCTGCGACAACTGCTACGCGCTGACGCTGGCGAAACGTCTCAAGGCGATGGGCAGCCCCCGCTACCAGAACGATGGGGACCCGAGGCACAGTGGCCTTGGGTTCGGCCTCACGCTGCACCATGACGTGCTCGAGCGGCCTCGGCGCTGGAGGCGTCCGCGCTTGGTGTTCGTGAACTCGATGAGCGATCTGTTCCACCCGCAAGTGCCTGCCGAGTTCATCGTCGAGGTGTTCGAGGTCATGGTCGACACACCGCGACACACCTATCAGATCCTCACCAAGCGCTCGAAACGACTGAGCCAGCTTGCGGACGCGCTTCCGTGGCCATCGAATGTGTGGATGGGCGTCACCGTCGAGACGCCGGCTTACGCGTTTCGCATCGACCACTTGCGCAACGTTCCCGCCGCTGTGCGGTTCGTCAGCGCCGAGCCGCTCATCGAGCCGCTCCCCGGTCTCGATCTCGACGGCATCGACTGGCTCATCGCCGGCGGGGAGAGCGGTCTCGGTGCCCGCAGCCTCCAAGGCGACTGGGCCGCGGACCTGCGCGACCAATGCGCGAGGTCGGACACGGCATTCTTCTTCAAGCAATGGGGCGGCCGAACCCCCAAGGCCGGAGGACGCCTATTGGAGGGACGCACCCACGACGACATGCCTCCACGCGCCGTGCTGAGACCGAGCAGGAATGCTAGAGCATCTTAGCTGTATGGATTCCACGGCGGTTGATGCAGGTAGATTCCTTCGTCTTTCTCTGGCGGCTGTCGCAAGCTGCTGTCATCAAACAGTTTCTCCACACCCGTCGCTTCTCGCTCAATATCGCGCCGCATTTGCTGTGCTTCCTCGCGCATCTGAGGAAACGTTTCGGCAGCCTTCGTGAAGATGTGTCTCATGATCTTGTCGCCGGCCTGGTGATCAGTGGCGAAGATCAGATAGTAGATGGGGCTTCCACGCTCATTCTTTACTTCGAGCGAATGAGTCCATTTGTATCCGAGTTCGTTTTCCATTCTCCACCGCATCAGATTGAGATACCTCTCGCGTGCTTCCGCTGGATCAATCTCTTCCGAGAGACGAGCCTGATAGATGATGTACCAGTCATGAGTGCCGAACAGCAAGTCGATTGCATCTATGTCTTGAGGCCGGACGTCAGTACCATCGACCCGCAACAGACGCTGAAACATCGGCGGGGAAAAGAGGTAGAAAAGTTCGACCTTAGTTTTCTCATTGCGTCGGAAATCGGCAAGGGCTTTCAGCGCTCGCCACTCGGCTTCCATACCGTTCGGATCGATGAAAGCGAAGGTGGGTGCCCGCACCCACTTGGCCAGTGCCCGCAGTGCCTTCGGCACCTCCTCGTTGCTGTCCCCGGCGATCACAAGAAAATCACGATTCGGAAAATCTGCTTGGAGCACATCCCGAAGCGATGTGGCATTCTCAGCACTCTCAAAGAACCGCAGCTTGGTGAACGACCGCGAATCGATAGAGAGCGCGATACGTGCTGAACCTTCAATGCGTTTCTGCGTTAACCGATCTCGATTTTCTGCTGTACCGGCGAACACATCAATATAGATGAGTTCAGGGGACCGCTGCGCGGCTGTCGTGAATGCATCCAAGTACGCGCGAAGGATGTCGAGCTTGCCTCTGGTCCAGAATCCCCAAGTGCGAGCCGCCATGCCGACGCCATCCCTGTGCATCTCGACATCGAAGTCAGTGACAGAGTAGTCGACCGGAATGATCACGTACGTACAATTTAGGAGAAAGCTGCGACTGCACCAGAGTCGCGACGACACAGCAAGCGGGCCGCGCTCGCGGCATCGCTACTGTCGGCGTGGCGACCTCTTCAGCCGGTTCGGAGCGGCCGGTGACTGCTGCGGACGGCGGCGGGTCGGGCAGGACGCCGGGCGCGATACTGATTGGCTGTGGCTGGAGGCGACGCAGGCGCTGACGCTGCAGGCCAGCACATGACAGGGGGGCACATGACACGTCGGGGCGGGCCGTCGGAAGCGGATGAGCGAGCGCGGGCGCTGTGGCGGGCTCGGGCAGTGCTCGATGAGCATGGGCCGCAGCACACCGACGGCACGTGGCTCGAAGAGCTGACGGTGGAGATCGGTCCGCGGCTGGCCGACTGGGATGTCGAGGTCGTCTACCCGTGGGCGCAGTGGCCCGAACGACTGCAGCATTTTCCGCACTCGACCGAGCAGGACACCGGAATCGACTCGGTCGCCGTCCGGCGTTCTGACGGTGAACACATCGCGGTGCAGTGCAAGTCGCGCCAGCTCGACGCCGAGGGCAGAGGCAACGACATCCACAAGAGCGAGTTCGACAGCTTCGCTTCGGCGTCCTCCAGTGCCTTCTGGTCGGAGCGTTGGCTGGTCACCAACGGCAGCGTGCAGCTCAGCGGCCCGGCCGAGCAGAACAACCAGAGTGCCGACGCGCCGGTGAAGCTGGTGAACCTGCGAGCTGACGTGACGAACGCGCTCTCAGCAGCCAGCGACGACACCGAGTGCGAACACTGCGCGGCCCAGTCGCCCGCGGATGCGCTGCCGCGGGCACCCAGCGGCGGCGCCAGCGACATCGGCGGCACCCCAGCAACCCCAGCGCCGCGCCAGACCCGTTCGTGCATGCAGCGCGAGGCCATCGAGGCCAGCGTCCGGCTGCTGCGCGAGCACGCCGAAACCGACACCGGCGGTCTGCCCGTCGGTCAGGCTCGGGGGCGCATCGTCCTGCCGTGCGGTACGGGCAAGACGCGCATCGCCCTGCGCATCACCGAGCAGCTGACCGACCCGGGGGAGCTGTCGGTAGTGCTGTGCCCGTCGATCGCCCTGGTCGCGCAGATTCGGCGCGAGTTCCTGAACCACGCCACCGCGCCCATGCGGGCGCTGGCGGTGTGCTCGGATGCAACAGCCGGCTACGACCCGAAGCGGGAAGACCGTGCCAGCCTCGACGACGACCCCACCCTGGACACCAGCAACGTCAGCGCCCACGACGTCAAGGGCCAAGTCACCACCGACGCCGACGAGATCGCCGCGTGGATTCGCCACGGTGCCGGCGGCAGCAGCGTCAACGTGATCTTCGGCACCTACCAGAGCGCTGGGCGCGTGGCCGCAGCCATCAGCGCGGCCGGCGCGGAGCTGCAGCTGCTGGTGTGTGACGAAGCGCATCGCACAGCGTCGCTGCGCCGCAAGCGCAGAGCCGCCGCCGACGCAGACGCCAAGCTGCGCGAGTTCACGCTGTGCCACGACCAAGCGGCGTTCCCAGCGCGCTACCGGGTGTACCAGACCGCCACGCCCCGCATCTACAACCACACGACGTCCACGCAATACGTCAGCCCGAGCGAGTTCATCGTGCGCTCGATGGACGACGAGACCACCTTCGGCGTCGAGCTGTACCGGCGCAGCTACATGGATGCGGTGGCCAACGGCTGGCTGGCCGACTACCGCATCATCGCGCTGGGCGTGAGCGACCAGCACGCCTATGACCTCGCCACCAACTTGGCTCGTGACGCTGCGGGGACGGGGCGCCACAAGCTCACCACCATCGATCACGTACGCGGTCTGGCGCTCGCATTGGCGCTGGCCGGCGGCACCCGCACCGACGACGAGCGCAGCGTCGCGGTGAACTCGTGCATCGCGTTCATGAACACGGTCAACAAGTCCAAGCACCTAGCCGAGAACCTGCAAACCGACGCGGTGCGCGACTGGCTGACGCATCGGCTCGACGGACGCGCGCCGGCCCCGTACACGCTCGAGCACCTCGACGCGTCCAGCAACGTCACCGCCCGCGACAACGCCAAGCGGCGGCTCGCAGAAGCCACCGGCGACGCTCCGCACGGCATCGTCAACGTCGGCATCTTCGGGGAAGGCACGGACTCGCCGAGCCTGAACGCCGTGGCGTTCCTGGAACCGCGCCGCAGCCCCATCGACGTGGTGCAGGCGGTGGGCCGCGCCATGCGTACCTCGCCCGACAAAGCGCTCGGCTACGTGATCTGCCCGATTCTGATCCCGCCCGCCGCCGACGCCGAACAGTGGCTCAGCACCGCTCGGCCCGAGGAGGGCTGGAACGAGCTCGGCCAGATTCTGCTGGCGCTGCGAGCCCACGACGAGCGCATCGAGAACGAGCTGGCCGGCCTGCTGCGCATTCACCTCCCGCCCGCCGCCGAGACGCCGCGGGTGTTCTCGCTGGTAGCGGTGCCGTCTCGTTCGACGGGACGGATCCGCTACGGCGAGCACATCGGGCCGCCGGACTCAGTATTCGACGACGTGGAAGCCGCTGCCGCAGGCGACGCGCCCTTGTCGGATCACGGCATCAGCCGCCTTGAGCCGGAACGGTGGGCGCCGGACGCCGCGCCGACGTTGGTGGTGGCAGCGATTCCGCCGCATGACGGCGACGCCGACGGCACGGTGCGACTGCGCCAAGACAGCGTGGAGCGTGACAAGCCCAAAGCGGGAGAGCCGCGCGGCGCAGTGAACGCGGAGAAGACCAAGAAGCTGGCCCGCAAGATGGTCAACCAGGGCGCAGGCAAGCCGGTGCCGACGCGCGCCGAACGGGCGGAACGTAAGCGTCGGCGTGCGCAGGAGCGCCACGAAGTAGAAGCCCAGCGGATGCTCAACCTGGTCGACAGCGCGGTGGGTGCCGAGATCACGGTGAACCTGCTGGCCAACTCGGGCTTGCAGCGCGACCGCACCGAACGCGACTTGAACATTCTGGAATCCAGCGTGAGCGAAGCCGCCCACCATCTGCGCACCGACGAACTGCAGGCCGCGCTCGACGCTCACTTCGGCCTCGACCAGCTCGCGGCGGACAAGCGCAAGAGCCAGGCCGACGGCTGCACCATTGCGGCGCTGCTGATGATGAACGCTGCCATGCTGCATCAGCGCATCGCCTCGGGCGCCTGGCTGCGCGGCGTGGAGCCTCTGGCGCTGGTGAAGAACGACCCGCGGGTGGTGGAGCGTCTGAAGCAGAACTGGCAGCGCATCACCCGGCAGGACTTTCTGCCGGTGATCGAGCCGGCGCAGGAGGTGGTGTTCGCCGCGGAGCGCACCGGCCGGCTGGCGGGCCTCGAACGCGCGGTGCGGCACCTCGCTGCTGAGGCCGAGCGCATTGCGGCCACCTACGCCGACATGGGCGCCGACCACGCAGGGCCGCTGTTCAACAAGGTGATGGGCAACCAGGCCTCCGACGGCGCGTTCTTCACGAGACCGCCGGCAGCGACCATCGCCGCACGCTTGGCACTCGACGCGTGCAGCCGCACCGGCCGGGGCGCCGGCGGCACCGACAGCACCGACACCAGCGGCAACGGCAACATTGGCGAGACTGGCGCAATCGTGCGCGGCCGCGGAGGTGGCAGCGACGGCACGGGCGACAGCGCAGGCCGCATTGCTGGAGACGCGGAGCGGGTGCCCGCCGACTGGAGCGACCCGCGGACATGGCTGGAGCACCGCGCGGTCGATTTGGCGTGCGGCAGCGGCACCTTGCTGGCTGCGCTGCTGACGGAGATGAAGCGACGCGCGGCCGCCGACGGCGCCACCGACGAACAACTGGCTGAGCTGCAGCGGCTGGCGGTGGAGGAGGTGCTGACCGGCATGGACATCAACCCGGTGTCGCTGCAGCTGGCCGCCACCCAGCTAACCGCCGGCAACGCCAACGTCAGCTACCGCCGCATGGGGCTGTACCAGATGCCCTACGGCCCCACCGCCGACTCGATGGTGCCCACCGCAGCGGGGACGCTGGAACTGCTCGCCGAAGAAGCGGTGCTGCCGGCGGCCGAAGCGCAGATGTTCGCCGCGGCCGCAAAAGGCACGGCACTGTCGATGAACCTCGACACGCCCGCCAGCCTGAAGGACCCCAACGTGCGGAGCGCAGCCGAGGCCGCAATGCGCTCCCGCATCGCCATCATGAATCCGCCCTACACCGAACGTGAACGGATGGGTCAGAAGTTCCCTGAGAGCATCCAAGTGCAGCTACGGCAACGCGTCGACGGTCTGGAACGGGCACTCGTGGCCGCAGATGCTGGACTCGCAGGCTTCGTCTCGAAACGAGCACTAGAGCCGATGTTCACAGCGCTCGCTGAACACTGCGTCGAAACAGCTCGGGGAGTACAAGTGATGATTCAACCCACCGTTGCATTGTCTGCACCTTCGAGTTGGATCAAGCGTCAAGTTCTCGCCCAGCGATTCGACCTCGACACCGTGCTGACCTGTCATCAGCCCGGCAACATCAACCTCTCCCAGAACACGAGCATCAACGAGAGCATCGTCGTGCTGCGCCGACGCGCGGACATCCCGGGTGCGGACGCGCGCGGTGGGAAGGCCGGTACTGGTAGGCAGCATCGCGCAGACGCGGTGACCCCCCCCCCCGCAAGACTGGCGGGGGCATCTGCGAGATGCACCGCCAGCGCGGTTCATCAGTCTCGACCGGCTACCTGCCGACGCCTCCGAGGTCGCAGCACTGTTCGAGGCCATCGACCGGCTGGGTTCGGCAGGGTCGGGCGTGCTGGCGGACGGTTGGGGCGAGGTGTCGCACTGGCCCGCGGAGCGCGTGCGACAAGGCGACTGGACAGCCGCAGCATGGCGCTCGCCAGAATTGGCGGACGCTGCGGCGTGCCTCGCTGCGGACCCGATGCTGCAACCCTTCGCTGAGTTCGGCGCCGCGTGTCATCTGACCCGTCCATCACTCGCGGTTTCCCACCGCCGCAGTCACGTCGACGGTGCCAATGCGTTTCCGATCCTCAAAACTAAAGGCGCTGAAGGCCAACTACGGATCGAAGGCACGCCGGACGAACACTGGATGTGGACCAAGCCCGGGCCATCTCCGGTGCTCAACAAGGCGGGCTACCTGCTCGTAACCGCCGGTCAAGACACCAGCACCGGACGGCTCACGGCGGTCGCGTCGGAGACCAACTACGTCGGCCACGGCTGGATGCCAATCACGGGATTGACACCTACCGCAGCCAAAGGCGCAGCGGTGTTCCTCAACAGCACAGTCGGACGGCTGCTCCTTCTTCGCAATCCTGGCCGCAAGCTGAATTTTCCGAACTACACACCGGCCACCGTCAACAGCCTCCCGATCTGCGACCTGACCGACCAGCGCATCTGCTCGACGCTGGCGGCGTGCTGGGAGGCGACCCGCGACATCGTGGTGCCGCAGTACCGCGACGGGGAGTGCGAGGTACGCGAGTTCTGGGATGCTGCGGTGTGTGAGGCGCTCGGCTGGGACGAAGCCGAGATCGCCGCGCTGCGCAAGCTGTTGCACCAAGAGCCTCACGTGCGCGGCCTCGGCTACAACCAGTACCGCGACTGAGCCCGCCGCGCCGATTCGCCGCGCCGACCAGCCCGCGCTGGGCCGCCCGGCAAACCGGGCGGCAGGCGAACAGCAGACGCAGACATCTGGCCCGCCGCCCGGCCCGCGCCACGGCCCCCGACCAACCGGGCGGGCAAACAGCAGACGCAGACGTCCGGCCCGCCGACCAGCTCCCGCCGCAACACCCGACAACCCGCAACCCGCGCACGCGGGCAAGCAGCAGACGCAAACATCCGGCCCGCCCCCCACGCCCCCGCCGGGCCGACCGAATAATCGCTGGACGAGACGCGCCGGCGGGCTGTACGTTGCTTGCATGGGCGGCGCCGAGATCGCGATGATCACACTGGCAGCATTCATCGGCATAGGCATAGTCGGGATGCTGTGGCAGGGTCGCGGCGTCAATGCTCAGTTTGCGGTGATGCGCGACGAAATGGCGTCGATGCGAGACGAAATGGCCACGATGCGCAGCGAGATGGCGTTGATGCGCGGCGAGATCGCTGCCATACGCGGCGAGATGCGCAGCGAAGTCGTCGCACTGCGAACCGAAATGGCCGCCATGCGTACGGAGTTGACCGACAAGATCGACAACCTGCGCGCCGAGCTCAAGAGCGAGATCGCAGCCTTGGACGCCGAGATGCACAAGCTGCACACCGAACTCAAGCGCGAGGTCGCAGCCTTGGACGCCGAGATGCACAAGCTGCACACCGAGCTCAAGCGCGACATCGCAGCGCAGACCGCACGCATCGACGCGCAGACCGCACGCGTCGACGCGCTGACGAAGCAGCTCGGAGAACTCAGCGGCCAGCTCGGAGAGTTCACCGGCCGTCTGGGCCGCGTCGAAGACCGACTCGACGTCGCGCCAGTCGCTGCGGTGTAGCAGCCGCGACGTTCGGCTGCTGGAGCGAGCAAATTCGATTGACCGCGGCCAAGGCCGGCGCATACGGTCGGGATCACACGCTGCGCCCGACGCTGACCGTTCCGCAGATTGACGAGAGGAATGCCCGATGACGAGTGACGCCAGCTTGAGCAGCGCCAGCCACGACGGCGCCGCCGACTACAGCAGCGGCCTCAGCGATGCCGCCGGGCAGCGGGCCCGCGAACCGGCGCGCAGTGCTGCGTGCGGAGGTGAAGCCGTGCATGGCGACTGGCGCCTCAGCGGCACAGACATCGCAGCAGCCGACTACGTCGAACAGGCACGCGAGTTCATCGAACGCAGCCGCGCCTACCTCGCCGACGACCAGCTGCACCAAGCTTCAGAGAAAGGCTGGGGTGCCGCCGCGCACATGGCCAAAGCCGTCGCCCTCACCCAAGGCTGGGACTACGAGACCCACGCGGACTTCAGCGTGGTTCTGAACAACGCCTACCGGCGGCTCGGCGACGAACGGATCCGCCTGCTGCGATCCGTCGCGAACGATCTGCACGGCAACTTCTATCGTCGCAAGCGTTTCCTCGACGCAGACATCATCGGCCGCGACCTCGAAAACGTGAACGAACTCGTGGACGCACTCACGCCGCTCGCCGCACCGGGCTGACCGCCTGAGCCCACAGCATCGGCTGCTTGCACGATGCCGCGCGCTGCGTGCGGACCGGTGGCGAGCCGGTCAGAAGTGCCACGGGAACTGCTCGAAGCTCGGATCTCGCTTCTCCAAGAACGCATCGCGGCCCTCGGCTGCCTCGTCGGTGCCGTAGGCCAAGCGGGTGGCTTCACCGGCGAAGACCTGCTGGCCCACGAGCCCGTCGTCGATCAGGTTGAAGGCGAACTTGGCCATGCGCTGAGCGGTCGGTGAGCGCGACACGATCTGCCGCGCCCATTCCAGCGCCGTCGATTCCAGTTCGGCATGAGGCACCACGCAGTTCACATCGCCCATCTCGAAGCGCTCCTGCGCGGTGTAGGTGCGGCCCACAAAGAAGATCTCTCGAGCGCGCTTCTGTCCGACTTGGCGAGCCAAGTACGCAGAGCCGAAGCCGCCGTCGAAGCTGGCGACGTTGGTGTCGGTCTGGCGGAAGCGGGCGTGCTCAGCCGAGGCGATTGTCAGATCGCACACCACATGAAGGCTGTGCCCGCCCCCGGCGGCCCAGCCGCTGGCCACGCAGATCACCACCTTGGGCATCATCCGGATCAGCCGCTGACACTCGAGGATGTGCAGGCGTCCAGTGCGGGCTGGGTCGATGTCGGCGGCGGTGTCGCCGTCGGCATAGCGGTAGCCGTCGCGGCCGCGTATGCGCTGATCACCGCCCGAGCAGAATGCCCAGCCGCCGTCGGCAGGCGCCGGGCCGTTGCCGGTCAGCAGCACGCAGCCCACGGCGGGCGTCTGGCGGGCGTGGTCCAGCGCCTGATACAGCTCGTCCACCGTGTGCGGGCGAAACGCGTTGCGCACGTCGGGGCGGTCGAACGCGATGCGCACGGTGCCGTGCTCGGCGCTGCGGTGGTACGTGATGTCGGTGAAGTCGAACCCGCCGACGGCGCGCCAACGCGACGGTTCGAAGATGTCGGAGACGTGGGACAGAAACGGCATGGGCAGCTCCGAGACCGGCGACAAGAGCGCGTTTGTGGCAGCGGTCGAGGACGAACAGGCGATGGGAACGAGTGGGCGGGTGGGTGGAGCGACAACCGCAGGTCGGGCGAGCGGTCGGCGGGCGCACGGTATTGGATCGCGGCCCCCGCCGGCTCGCAACCGGGGCAGCCGGCGGTGTGCGAGAATGCCGCCGGCCATGCACCAAGCAGCGACGGCATCGCCAGAACCAGCAGGGGGCACGCAGCATGAAGTTCGGACTCAGGTACTGCAACACCGGCACGTTCGCCACCGACACGGCGCTCGCGACCGAACTCGTGCAAGCGGGCGAGGCGGCCGGATTCGAGTCGGCGTGGACCGTAGAGCACACCGTCGTCCCCTCGGGCTACCAGTCGCAGTACCCCTACAGTCCGGACGGCAAAATGGCCGGCGGCGTGGAGGACTTGCCCTTGCCGGATCCGCTGATGTGGATGGCCTACATGGCGGGCGTCACCTCCACCATCAAGTTCGGCACGGGCATCTTGATCGTCCCCCAACACAATCCGGTGGTGTGCGCCAAGCAGGTCGCCACGCTCGATCACCTCTCGGGCGGACGGGTAGTGCTGGGCATCGGTGTGGGCTGGATGCGCGAGGAGTTCGAGGCCATAGGCGTGGGCGACCACTTCGACGACCGCGGGCGACGCACCGATGAGTACGTGGCAGCGATGCGGGAACTGTGGTCAGCCGATCGACCCACGTTTCACGGCGAGTTCGTACACTTCGACGCTGCGTACTGCAGGCCTCAGCCGGTGAACGGCACCGTGCCGATCATCGTGGGAGGCGACTCGCGTGTCGCCGCCCGCCGGGCCGGGCGCTTGGGCGACGGCTACTTTCCGGCTCGCGGCGCGCCGTGGGACCTGATCGACTTGGCCCGTCGCACCGCAGCCGAGCACGGGCGGGATCCCGATGCGCTGGAGATCACGGTGCAGCTGCCAGCGGATCTCGACGACGTACCGGAGCTGGCGCGTCGAGGCGTCGGCCGCATCGCGGTGCCGGTATCGCCGATGGCCGGGCTGGACACGGTCATCTCCACCCCCGACGACGCCAGCGCCTGGGCGCAGACCATCGAACGCTTCGCCGAGCTGTAGCAGCCCGCCGTCTGGTCAGTCAACGGAGCCTGAACTCGGCCAAGTCGTCGGCGGCGTACAGCTCGGGGAGCGCAACTTCCCAGTCGAGATACGCCTGCATGGCGGCGCGTGCCACGCAGGCGTCGTCTGGGTCGTAGGGCAGCGGCGGCTGCCGGGAACGCCTCGCCCGCTCGGCTTCGCCGTCGTCGCCGGCTGTCAACCCGGTGCATGCATCATCGCCGTCGGGAGCATCGCGCCCGTCGGGCAGCCAGTCGGGTTCGAGCACCCAAGCATCCCAGCCCATCTGCATCAGCCACGATGCCGTCATCGTCGCGCCGATGCCGTCGTGGTCCGCCAGCACCACCCTGCCACCCCTCGTGGCGAGATACTCATCGGTGGCCTGCACCAGCTGACCCCCGGGAGCGCTGGTGGCATCACGCAAGTGCCCTGCGGCGAACTCCTCGGGCGTGCGCACGTCCATCAGGTAGGTCGTGCGGGTGGTGTCGGCGCGCCACTCCTGTAGCCGAGCTGCATCGACGGTGCGAACCCCGCAGCGCTCAGCGACCGCTGCTGCCGCAGCCGACGCCCGCTGCCGCCCCTGCGCACTCGGTTCGGGGATCGCCTCATCGCAGCCGTGTTCCAGCTCGAACCCGGCCAGCTCCCAGCCCATCGTGCCGTCCTTCAGGGCCACCACCCGGTCCATGCCCGCTGCACGCAACGACTGCGCACCCATGATGCTGCGGGTCCGACCTGCGCAGTTCACCACCACCGTCGCAGCGTTCCCGGCAAGCTCGTGCATCCGACGCACCAGCTCGCCGCCCGGGCACGACCGGGCAGTCGGGATGCTCATGCGACGGAACTCTCGACCAGTGCGCGCGTCCACCACCGCCACGTCCCGGCCGTGCCCGTCTCGGCCCTCGGTGAGCCAGCTCGCCAGCTCGGTCGCCGGTACGTGAGGCGTGCCGAAGTGCGCCTCGACCAGTTCGCCGAACAGCTTGGAGGGCACGTTGATGCCCGCATACAGCTGACCGCCCGCAGCGGCCCACGCGTCGATGCCGCCGTCGAGCACCGCGATGTCGCTGTAGCCGAGGGCGGCAAGCCCGAGCGCGGCCGCTTCGGCTTCTCCGCCGCCGTCGTCGCACACCACCAGCGGCGTGCCGGCACGCGGGATGCGCGCCGCGGCTTCGAGCCGGACGTGACTCGTCGGCAGATTGGCCGCATACAGCAGATGTCGCCGAGCGAACTGCTCGGGCTGCCGGGCATCTACCAGCGCCAACTCGGTGCCGTCACCCCGCAACAGCCTGCGATGCAGTTCCTTCAGTGCATCTGCCGAGACCGCGCGGACCTCGGCCGTCGCGCTCGCCTCGCGGGTCGAGAGCCGTTCAGCGTGCGGTGGCGCCGGGCGGCACACCCGCTCAGGCAACGACACCAGCCCGATGGCCCAAGCGTGCCTCGACGATGTTCGTCACGTCCGAGAAGATCCGCCACTCGCCGGCGGCGGCATTCCAGTAGCGGCGCCCGGTCATGTGCTCCATGGCCAGCCCGTAGCAGTGGAAGTTGGTCGAGGCGCCTTCGATGTGAATCGAGTGCACGTCCTGGCCCAGCATCGCGACGCCGGTGCCGCACTCGACCATCTCGTCGCGAACCGCATGGGGTTCGCCTTCTCCCGCGCAACGGTCGTAGAAGCGGTTGAGTTCCTGGCCGCGCATGCCGACGATGACCGCCCACGTGGTGTGCTCGTGCGGAGGTGCTGACGTGCCATCGCCGACACTTTGGACATACAGCGCCAGTGAGCCGTCGTCCTGCTGGAAGAGCCGGTAGTTGGCCGAGCCGCGCCCGCCACCAGGGGGCGGGAAATCCTCGACGGGAAACAACTCCTCTAGAGCGGCCAACTCCAGCAGCCGTTCCTTGATGCGGTCAACGCCGGTGCGGTCGATGCCGCCGTGCTCGCGCCCATGTGCATCCATCTTGGCGATGTCGTCCATAGCGTCAGCGACCTCTGCCGCACGCCGGCGTGCCCTCGTGTCTGCTGCGGCGACGGCATCGGTGGCGCTCATAGCCGGCGTCCCAGCGCAGCCACGGGGAATGCCGTGGCGGTCAGCGTCCCTGCCACTGCGGCGGGCGCTTCTCAGAGAACGCCCGAGGCCCTTCGACGAAGTCGGCGCTGTCGATCATGGCCCTCACCGCCTCGTAGCGACCTTCATGTGCAGCGCGGACGCCGGTCTCGTTCAGGCCCTGCATGGCCGCCTGCTTGGTGGCCCGCACCGACATCGGCGAGCACTCCAGGATCATCCCCGCCCAGCGGCGCGCGCACGCGAGCGCCTCGCCCTGGGGCACCACCTCGGCGACGATGCCCAGTTCCTTCGCTTCGGCCGCAGGCACGTGACGACCTGTCAGCATCATGCTCATCGCACGCTTCAATCCGATGTGGCGCGGCAGGCGATGCACGCCGCCGGCCAGCGCAGCGAGGCCCACCCTCGGCTCGGGCAGTGCGAACCGTGCGTTGTCAGAAGCCACGATGATGTCGCATGCCAGCGCTATCTCGAAGCCGCCGCCCATCGCCACGCCGTTCACCGCCGCGATGACGGGCTTGTCGAGATTCCAGCGAGAGGTCAGGCCGCCGAAGCCCGACGACGGCATCGCCGAGCGGTCGCCGCCCTCGGCTTGGTAGCGCAGGTCGTTGCCGGCGGAGAACGCTCGGTCGCCCTCGCCGGTGACGATGGCAACCCAGAGGTCTGGATCGCTCTGGAACTCATCAAAGAGCAACGACATCTCGGCGTTGCCCGGCGGGTGCAGCGCGTTCATCCGCTCCGGCCGGTTGATCGTGACGACGAACAGATGTCCGTCGCGCTCCGCATTGCAGAATTCACCCATGGCAGCCGAATGTAGCGGTTGTGCTGCGTGCCGCGCTCGGCCCGCCGCTGAGCAGATGCCGCCGTGGCGAATGCAGGCCGACTGAAGCGCAGGCCGACAGAGGGTCCTGCGATGGACCTGTGCGATCCGGAAGATGTACCAATCGCGCGTTGCATTGAGGGGGGGGGGGTGGTAAATTCGCGAACGCGGGAGCGCGACGCGCTGCTCGCAGCCAGATGCGCAAATCCGAGCCACCGCACTCGCAATGCAGTGCAACTCGGCGCGCCACACAGTAAGCGGTCCGTGCCGGACGAGCGATCTGAGCAGAACCTCGACAACAAGGAGAGTGCATCAATGAACAATCCAGCGAAGGTGCCCGTCAAGCGCCTGACTCGGTGCCGGTTGATGTCGGTAGTGACTGTCGTTGCGGCGCTCTTGCTATCGGTGACTGCTGTACCGGCCGGTGCCAACGTCACGCCCGCACCCACGAACGTCACCGTCACAGCAGGCGATGTCGAAGCAACCATCAGCTGGACACTCGGCACCAGCGTCGCGTGCCCTCTGACGCACCAGTGGGTGCGAGTTACGAACGCTACAACCAGCGAGGCTGTCGCAGAGTCCGAGGATCTCGGAAACACCACGACGAGTTGGTTCGTGGACGAACTCACAGCCGGCACGACCTACGACGTCTACATCTGGGGACACCAAGGCGGCTCGTGCGGATACTCAGCTGCCGGCAGAGCCAAGTTCACGACTGCAGCCAGCACCTCTGGCAGTGACCCCACCGCGCCATCGGGCAACAAGCGGCGCAAGCCGCGCAACGTCGGCAGTCTCGCTGTTACCGACAGTGGCACCACGGCGACAGTGACGTGGAATGCACCGGCATCGGGGAACGGCAAGCGCTGCTCGCCACTCACGGAGTACAACTGGCGCTTGAGGAACATGACGACCAAAACCAGCACCTACCTCGTCAACAACATCGGTCACCAAACCGTTCAAAGCTCGACTACGGCGAATCTGACCGGCCTGACCGCCGGCAACAAGTACCGCATCACGGTCTACGTGAACAGCCGCTGCGGTTGGTCGACCGGCAGGTCACGAACCTGGACCCAGTAGTTCCGGACTCCGTCAAGATCCGGACCCAGTCAAGATTCGGACTTCATCCGCCGATCTGACAGACCGAACATCACGGTACGGCCGACAGGCCGCCTGCCGAAAATCAGACGACGAGTGGTGCCTCCCGCAGCATCTTGCGGGAGGCACCACGCATTTCTTGGATGCTCGGCGCAGGCGGACCTATTGCGGTACGAGCTGTGCCGCGGGTGCTTCTGATTCGTCCGGCTTGGCGGGCTCGATCGGCTCCGCCGGTCTCCCGGGCAGGTAGCTGACCTCGACGACCGTGCCCAATCACTCGCCACGATGCGAGAGCGTCGGCATGCATGCAAACAGAGCACCCGGCGCCGCTGCGGCGAAGCACGTCGATGCCATCTTAATGAACTTTAATGTCATGCTGTGATATTTTAGTCTGTATGCTTTGGAGCCGCGCAGAGTGGAACATGTGTCTTGGCGACCCCGTACTACAACCGCGAGCCAGCTCAGCTGGCGCAGGAAGTGGAAGCAGCGCGCCGGGCGGGTGTCAAGCCAGTCAGCGTCCCGGGCGACGCCTTCGCGGCCGACCGCGAGCGCATGATCTTCGTGGTCATGCATGACGGCAGCCTCGCCGTGGCACCGAGACAGCGACGCGGTGAGCACATTTCTCATGCGGTGCTGGCGCGCACGGACCTTGTTCTCGCTGCTAGCGAATTCGAAGTCGCCTTCGACGGGACCGCGGTGGTCGTGTCCTCGCTCAACAACATGAGCGGTCACTACCGGCCATCGGCAAGCAGCCTCGACGTAGCGCGGCAGGCATTCGAAGTCAGCGGCATTGCCGTTCGCGCCGGCGCCGTGCGGACCTACGATTGGCAAGCACCATGAATGCACTGCCCGCCGCAGCTGAGCCAGCTCCTCATGCCGAGCCTGCAGGCATCGAGGCCGTGCTTGCGAACATCGCGGAAGCGACCAACCTCCACGACTTCGAGCAAGCGTGGATTGCCGGGCTGCGAACACCCGCGGCCGGCGGCCCCGTGGAGCGCGACACGATTCTGGCCGCGGCGGGGTGCAAGCTGAGATCGCTGGGCGAGTCGCAGGATGACCTAGCGCGTCGAGGCTGGCTCCGCCACATCGCCGAAGAAGCACAGCTTCGCAGCGGTGGCGAGCTGGGTATCGATCTCGCGGCGAGAGCGACAACAGAGCTGCGCGAGGCGTTTGCGTTCGCAGCAGGCGACTTGGTCGCGCTCCGCGAATCGATCCTGGCGGGCAACGGTCTCAGGGATGCAGCCGCTAGCCAACCCAGCGCGGCGGATCGGGTCCGTGATCTCGGCCGCATCGCCGAGGCACTGTGCGGAAGCGGCCTGCTAGCGCTGTGCGCAGAGGAGGACGTCGACTTGGCCCGCAGACTGGCTCAAGCAATGCGGCCGCCCATCCACCTCGTACCCGTCGTCCCCGAGGCGCTGCAAGTCAGCCGCGACGATCTGCTCCGCTGGTACACACCTGATCGGGCAGCCCAACTCCCGCGATTGATCCGCAATCTGATTGCCGAGACAGAGCCGACTGTGGAATGGAGTCATTTTCCCGCCGGCAGCGGTGTGTCGTCCCCGGGCTGGGACGGAATCGTCCGGTGCACTCGCGGCAACCGCTATGTGCCGCCTGGTGCCTCCGTATGGGAGGTCACCACCCAACAAGGCGGCACCAATGCCAAAGCCAAGGCTGACTACTTGAAGCGAGTCGACGAATATCCGGCGGACGAGCGTCGACAACTTACGTACGTGGCTGTCGCTTGCGCGCCGTGGACGAAAGCACAGCACTTCGTTGCTGAACACTCGAACAATGGCGATTTCGACAGTGTCAGAGCATTGAATGTAGATGATCTCGAAGACTGGCTCTCCTGTGCTCTCAGAACGACCGTCTGGTTGCGTGAGCAGATAGGGATACCGATTGCAGGCGTCATGACGCTGGCTGCGTGGTGGCATCGATGGCGTGCATCAACCACGACACCGATTGATGAACGTATCGTGCTCGCCGGACGCAAAGAATCTGCCGACAAACTGCGCGAACAGTGCAAGCATCAGCCTGGTGTCATTACTATCGGCGGTCCTTTCTATCCCGATGAGATCATCGCATTTGTCGCGGCTGCGATCGAAGCCGATGGTGCTGAGAGCGACAACGACGGTGCGCAGATCATCTATGTGGATGACCACGACACTGCCCTGCAGCTGTTTGCAACAGAAGCTGTGTCGCTGAAGCCACAACGCGCGGCCAGCGGCCCTGTTCTGACCGTCATGGTGCCGTCAAGAGAGTTCGCGAAGCATCTGCATGCTGGAAGCCCGCATCGAATGATCGTGCCTGTACCTGGCAGCACCCAAGCAGACATCGTGCTCAGTGCCGTCGATTCATCGGCCGTGGCTCAGCAGCTGCGAGCTACAGGATTCGAGCCACGTGAAGCACACGAATTCGGCAACACCGCTGGTGTCAGTTTGATTGCGCTTCGTAGACAGCTCGCAGAGAAGCCCGAACTGTACACTCCGGATTGGGCAACGCAGCACATCGACCAGACACTTCGACGGTGCTTGTTGGTCGGCGGCTGGAACGAGACCTGCGCTGGCGATCTCGAAATCGTGGGGAGGCTGACCGGTGCGGAAAGCGAACAGGTAGCCGAAACGCTGCGCGCGCTTGACCGAGCTGATGCGCCATTCGTCGAGTTCGACCGAACTTGGTGCCTAGTTTCACCCGCTGACTCATGGATACTGCTTCGCGAGCATCTCACGCGATCTGACGTCGATGCCTTCTCGGCTGTGGCGCATGATGTGCTTACGACTGCCGAACCACTGCGAGAACTCGCGAGTGAAGATCTGCTCCGAGCAGCGCTTGACGGCATCAAGGCCAAATTCTCGACGCGATTGAGGCGATCGGTGGCAACCACGCTGGCTCTCGCTGGCAGCCTGGAGCCAGCTACGGACGCAGGAAAATTGGCGGTGTTGGACCTAGCTCGCGACATCACCTTGCGAGTGCTCAAATCTGCGAACGAGGATCCGACCCACAAGACCTGGACTGCAGTGGCCGAAGTCTTGCCGCTGCTCGGCGAAGCGGACCCGGATGCCGTCCTGCAGACACTGCGTACCTGCCTGAGCATGCGGCATCAGTTCGTCGAGGTGATGTTCGCCGGACGCGACGCTATGGCCTCAGCCTTCGGAGGGCACCCGCCGTACCACTACGTGCTCGAGACGCTGGAGATCATTGCGTGGTCGCCTGAACATCTGGTGGAAGTAGTTGACTTGCTGGCCAAGCTGGACGGCATCCATGCCGGCCACCGTGATGGGCGACGGCCGCTAGACGCACTCGAGGCGATCTTGTGGCCGTGGTCGCCCCGCACCGCCGCCGATGCTCATCGCCGACTCCAGGCGGTGGAGTTGCTGCGGCGCCGATACCCGGGTCTTGCATGGGAGCTGGTGCTGTCAATGCTCTCAGACAGCACCAGCAGCCGGTCAGTGTGGCCACAGCCTCGATACCGGCACTGGCGGCAAGCGCTGGGAGGCGTGACTCGCCAGGAGAAAGCGCTGTGGGACGATTCGCTTGCGCCGAAACTGATTGAGGATGCAGGCATTGATCCCGAACGCTGGTACGACGTGCTGCGGCACGTGGACAGGCTGCCTGTTGCGATTCGCTCGCAAGCCATAACGGGCTTGAAGGAGCAGCTTGCTTCTGCTCCTGATGAACAATTCGCATCGAGCCTGTGGCCACAGTTGCGCAGAGTTGCAGCTGAACATCGCCAGCACCGCAATGCCTATTGGGCACTGCCAGATTCAGACTTGGAATTGCTGGAGCAGCTGCGAGACGAGTCTCTACCCGCTGATCCCGGCATAGCCTACGGGCATTTGTTCACTCAGGGGGCTTCATGCTTGGACGGCGTGAGCCGAACTGAACAGCCCGAGACGCTTACAGCTGCGTTGAACTCGAAACAGGACGACGCGGTCGCAGAGGTGTTGTCCCGCGGTGATCTCGAAGCGGTGCTTCGGTTCGCCTCGACCGTTGACGCACCGAGCCAAGTAGGCGAGGCGCTTGCACGCCGGAGCCCGACCCATGACGCGGCTCTGCTTCAACTGATCGGCACGCCAGACGCAAGACGTGCCGACACTGCTGCGGGCTACTTCATGCAACGGTATGAAGCATCGGGATGGGACGGTATCGAGCAGCTCTTGTCACATCACGAGACCTCGGCGCAAGCATCGGCCGAACTGCTCCGGATGCTCAGGCCCGCCGAGGCACCGTGGACGCGAGCAGACGCGCTGGGCGCGGACATCGCTACCGAGTATTGGCACCGGGTGGGCTTTTCCGATCTCGCACATCTGAACGAGCTGAGCGACCTGCTCACCGTTTCCCGCCGACTACGTGAAGCCGGTCGCGTCGGATTCGCCGTGGAACTCCTAGAATTCTGCGGCGGATTCTGTAGCGATGCCCACACCTCGGCGCCTGAGTTCGTCGAGGAAGCCTGCGTTTGCTTGGAACAGTGGATCACACGCAAGAATGACCACGACGACGGGACCAAGTTGCAGCTCAGCACGCTCACCTCGCTCTTGCAAGTGATCGCGCAACACCATGAGTATCTCGGCACGAGACGCGTCGCCATATTGGAGTGGCAGTACGGCCCGCTGCTCGGTGCGAATCCGAAATTCGAAACGCTGAACCTACACCGAGAACTGGCGCGAGATCCGAAACTGTTCGTCGATCTCGTCGAACTGGCTTTCAAGCCTGCAAACGACCAGCAGGACCCCACAGCTGAGCCGGACGACGCTGGACAGTGTACTGCGCTCAATGCCTTCGAATCCTTGCACAGCTGGCCCGATTCGACGTTCGCGCCGGGTCTTGGTGAGACCGACGAGTTGGGCGGCGAGGCGCTAGCTGCATGGGTCAATGTCGTTCACGAGAGCCTTGCGAAGTCTGGCCGAGATGACATCGGCAAGCGCATGATCGGGGTAGCCCTCGCCGCCTCGCCCGCCGATGCGAATGGCGACTGGCCCGGGCTAGCCGTTCGCACATTGCTGGAAGAGCTGGAATGCGACCAAGTCGATTCGGGCTTGAGCGAGGCGATGCGCAACCGACGCATCAACCAACGTGGCCCCGAATGGCGCGACATTGCCGCGGGCGGCGAGCAAGAGCACCGTCTCGCTGCCGGCCTCAAGGCAACAAGCCAGCACTTTGCAGCATGGCCGCGCACTGCAGCGATCCTGCGCGAGGTTGGTCGCAGCTACCGATACGAGGCGCTCGTGCGCGACACTGAGCGAGAGTGGCCGCATCCGGCAAACGAGGAGGCAGGATGAGCAGTATGAGCAGATTCACCGGACGGGTAGCGATCGTGACCGGGGCGGCCGGCGGGATCGGGCTGGCGGCGTGCGAGCGGTTCGCTGCTGAGGGGGCATCGGTGGTGGCGGTGGACTTGGCCACCTCGGACTTGAGCGCAGCGGTGGCGGCGGCGGAGTCGGCGGGTGGTGCGGCGCTGGCAGTCGGCGCCGACGTGACGAAGTCGGACGAGGTCGCCGGCTATGTGCAGGCGGCCATGGACAACTTCGGCCGGGTCGATGTGCTGTTCAACAACGCGGGCATCGAAGGCACCTACGCGCCGATGACCGAGTACACCGAGGAGTCCTTCGATCAGGTCATCGCCGTCAACGTGCGAGGCGTGTGGCTGGGCATCAAGCACGCCGCGCCGGCCATGATCGCCGGAGGCGGCGGGGCCATCGTGAACACTGCGTCGGTCGCCGGACTGTTCGGCGCTCGGGGCATCTCTGCGTACTCGGCCAGCAAGCACGCCGTGGCCGGGCTCACCAAATCCGCAGCGCTGGAACTCGCAGCCTCCGGAGTGCGCGTGAACGCCGTCTGCCCGGCGCCGATCGAGACGCGCATGATGCGTTCGCTCGAGACCTTCATCGGCGGCGATCAGGCCGACGAGGTTCGCAAGCAGTTCGCCGAGCGGCTGCCAGCCCAGCGTTACGGCGAACCGCACGAGGTCGCCGCGTTGGTGGCGTTCCTTGCCTCCGACGAAGCCAGCTTCATCACCGGCAGCCTCTACCCCATCGACGGCGGCTACAGCGCTGGACGCTGAACTCACTCAGCCGTAGTGAAACAGTCGCGGCGAGCGAGGCTGCGTCCAGCCGGCCGAGCCGCGCACGCCAATCACGGCGCGCGGGCCTGCCGCTGGTGGGCCGGGGAGGATTCGAACCTCCGTAGGCGAAGCCGACGGGTTTACAGCCCGCTCCCTTTGTCCGCTCGGGCACCGACCCCCACCGAGCCACGAAGCCTAGAGCAACATCACCAGAGACAGTCACGCGTCGCTAGCTTGCCGTCATGCCTTCTTTCGACATCGTCTCCAAAGTGGACATGCAGGAGATCCGCAACGCGGTAGATCAGGCATCTCGCGAAGTTGCCAACCGCTACGACTTCCGCGACACCGGCAGCACCGTGGAACTCGGCGACCAAGCCATCAACATGCATTCCAGCACCGAAGATCGGCTCGCCGCCATGCGGCAGGTGCTGGAGGAGAAGCTGGTACGCCGTCAGGTCAGCCTCAAGGCTGTCCACTACGGCAAGGTCACCGAAGCAGCCGGCGGCACAGTGCGCCAAGCGGCCACGCTCGCTGCGGGCATCTCATCGGACCGGGCACGAGAGCTCAACAAGTTCATCAAGGGCCTCGGCATCAAGGGCGTCCAGTCGCAAACGCAGGGCGACCAGCTGCGGGTGACGTCCAAGAAGCGTGACGATCTGCAGGCGGTCATCGCCGAACTCACAGACGGCGACTTCGAGCTGCCCCTGCAGTTCGAGAATTTCCGCGACTGAACTCGCCGCTGAGCTGATCGATCAGTTGGGGCTGCTCGATCAGATGGGGCGCTGGGTCAGATGGCATCCTGCCACGAGCCGTCGCGCAGGCGGCGGATGCGCTCATCCATCGGTGGATGCGTGGTGAACAGCCCTTTGAGGCCCATCCGCCGGCCTGCCAGCGGGTTCGCGATGTACATCTGAGCCTGATTCGCGTCGGCCAAGCTGGGCACCGTCTTGGAGGCCACGTCCAGCTTCTCCAGCGCCCGTGCGAGCGGCTCGCCGTCGCCGATCATCCGCGCTGCGGTGCGGTCGGCCTGGTACTCGCGGCTGCGGCTGATGGCCATCTGCAGCAGCAACGCAGCGATCGGCGCCAGGAAGATGAGCAGCAGTTCCCCGATGGGGTTGCGGTCGTTGTCGCCGCGGTGTCCGCCGCCGAAGATCATGGCGAACTGCGCCATGCGAGCGGCGAAGGTGATGGCTGTGGCCACCGCAGCAGCCACCGAGCCGATGAGGATGTCCCTGTTACGGATGTGCGCCATCTCGTGAGCCAGCACGCCCCGGATCTCGTACCAGTCCAGGTGGCGAATGAGCCCTTCGGTGACGCAGACCGCTGCGTTCTTGGGGTTGCGTCCGGTGGCGAAGGCGTTGGGCTGAGGATCGGGCGAGACGTACAGGCGCGGCATCGGAAGCTCTGACAGCGTGGTGAGCTCCCGCATGATCCGCCAGTAGTCGGGCAGCTGATGCGGCTGAACTTCCTGGGCCCGGGCGGAGCGGATGGCCAGCTTGTCGCTGAACCAGTAGCTGCCGCCGACCATGACCAAGGCGATGATGACGCCGAAGGTGAGGCCGCTTTGGCCCCAGAAGCTGCCGATCCACAGGATCAGGCCCGCCAAGCCTGCCAGCAGAACCGTGGTCTTGGCCGTGTTGCGCACGTCGTGCGGTACCTCGCTGTTGACGCTTGTGTCGTCGTGTGGTCGTGTGGTCGCGCCGAGTCGTCTTGGGCCTTGGGCGTCGGTCTCGTCGGTGCCGCTTCAGACTACTGAGGACGAGCTGCGGTCAGTCGTCGCTCGGGGCCTGAGCTGCGCGCGTGCGGATCTCCTCTACCACGCTTGCATCGGCCAGCGTGGTGGTGTCGCCGAGCTGGCGGCCCTCGGCGACGTCTCGCAGCAGACGCCGCATGATCTTGCCGGAGCGGGTCTTGGGCAGATCAGGCACGAGCACCACCGCCTTGGGCCGGGCAATCGCGCCGAGCTTGACCCCCACGTGCCGGCGCACTGCTTCTCGCAGCTCGTCGGTGGCGTCGTGGCCGCCTCGCAGGATCACATACCCCACGATGGCCTGGCCGGTCGTGGCGTCGGTCGCGCCGACCACCGCAGCCTCAGCCACCGACGGGTGGTCGACCAGCGCCGATTCCACCTCCGCCGTGGAGATGCGGTGGCCGGACACGTTCATCACGTCATCGACACGGCCGAGCAGCCACAGGTAGCCGTCGTCGTCGAGCTTGGCGCCGTCGCCGGCGAAGTAGCGGCCCGCATAGGTGCTCCAGTAGGTCTGCCGGTAGCGCTCGGGGTCGCCCCAGATGCCCCGCAGCATCGCCGGCCACGGCTCGGTGATGGTCAGGTAGCCGCCGCCGCGTTCGACGGGATTGCCGGCGTCGTCCACCAGCTCTGCGCAAATGCCCGGCAGCGCATGGGTTGCCGAGCCGGGCTTGGTGGTGGTGACGCCGGGCAGCGGCGTGATCATGTGGCCGCCGGTCTCGGTCTGCCACCACGTGTCCACGATGGGGCAGCTGCTGCCGCCGATGTGGGTGTGGTACCACATCCAGGCTTCCGGGTTGATCGGCTCGCCGACTGTGCCCAACACGCGCAGGCTGGACAGGTCGTGCCGCTCCGCCTCGGCCGCGCCCCACTTCATGAAGGTGCGGATGGCCGTCGGCGCCGTGTACAGCTGGGTCACGCCGTAGCGCTCGACGATGTCCCACAGCCGGTCCTTGGGCCACGACGCCCGGTCGCCGTCGCGGAACTCGGGGCGCGGCGTGTCCGGCGTGCCCTCGTACATGACCGACGAGGCGCCGTTGGCCAGCGGTCCGTACACGATGTAGCTGTGGCCGGTCACCCAGCCGATGTCGGCTGCGCACCAGTAGACGTCGGTCGCGGGCTGCAGGTCGAACACGTAGCGATGCGTGAACGCCACCTGGGTGAGGTAGCCGCCCGTGGTGTGCATGATGCCCTTGGGCTTGGCCGTGGTGCCCGACGTGTAGAGCAGGTACAGCAGGTCCTCTGCGTCCATGTGCTCGGGTGGGCAGTCCGGCGAGGCGCCGGCCATCAGCTCGTGGTACCAGTGGTCGATGCCGTCGTTCCATGCGACGGCTTGGCCGGTGCGCTGCACGACCACCACGTGCTCGATCGTGGAGGCCGCCACCACCGATGCATCAGCGGTGTCCTTCAGTCCGAAGGGCTCGCCCCGGCGATAGCCGCCGTCGGCGGTGACGAGCAGCTTCGCTTCGGCGTCGTCGATGCGGTCCGAGAGCGAGTCCGCCGAGAAGCCTCCGAAAACCACCGAGTGGGCAGCGCCGATCCTGGCGCAGGCCAGCATCGCCACCGGCAGTTCGGGGATCATCGGCATGTAGATGCAGACTCGGTCGCCTCGCTCGATGCCGAGTCGTTTCAGCACGTTCGCGAACTTGCAGACTTCCTCGAGCAGCGCGGCGTAGGTGAGAGTGCGGGTGTCGCCCGGCTCGCCTTCCCACCAGAAGGCCACCTTGTCGCCGCGACCTGCTGCGACATGGCGGTCGAGGCAGTTGTAGGCGACGTTGAGCGTGCCGCCGACGAACCACTTCGCGAACGGCAACTCCCACTCGAGCACCGTGTGGAAATCGCTGAACCAGCTCACGTGCTCGCGGGCCTGGCGTGCCCAGAACGCGAGCCGGTCCGCGGCGGCTTCGTCGTAGAGGGATCGGTCTGCGGTCAGCGCAGCGGCGCGGAACTCCGCGGTGGGCTCAAAGACGCGGTTCTCGACGTAGTAGTCCTCGATGGTCGGCTCGGTGCCGGGATGCGCGTCGGCTGCCTCGGTGTCAGTGGGCTCGGGTGTTGCATCGGTCATCGCTGCTCCAGTGGTGCGAGGCTGCTGTCACGTCGCAGTGCCGGGTCGGTGACGCTCGTCGGCTCAGCAGGCTGCGCAGGTTCGTGTGCGGTTCGGCCGCGAAGGCAGAGTAGTTGTCGCAATAGCGGTTGTCGTAGTTGTCGACTGAGTCATCCCTGGCGGGTGCGCCGCTGTTGCGGTAGCTTGCGAAGGTGCCCACAGATGTCGGATGGAGCGAGCTGGCTGTGTTCGGCAGCGTGTTCGGCGTCGGCATCGGGCTGACGCTGATCATCGTGAAGCTGGTCTTGGCACCGATTGTCCGCCAGACCGAAACCAACTTGGCGGAGCTGAAGGAACAGCCTGTGGACACCACGTAGGCCATCGCTGCTGCTTGCGCGGATCACAAGGAGGACCGCCGAGAACACCGCGCAGCGTCCAACCGCCAGTTCAAGGAGCTGCGCGCCGGCAATCGCCTGAACGTGGGCCAGCCGGAACATCGCTGAACCGTACGCGGCGCTGCACCTCGCCCGGGATGTTGGGCGGGGCGCATCTGCGTCAGTGGTGCTCGAAGCGAGGGTCGGTGGGGCTCAGCTTGGTGTGGCCCATCACACCCCTATTCGGAGTAGGCAAACCTCGCCACGCCCGAAGGATAACGGTCCCATAGCGGAGCACATAGGCGCTTGTAGGCGAATACTTGGGCAACGTATTGGCCGGCGCCCACCAAGCCGGCGAATTTCACGCTCCTCGTGCCGTCTGTGACCCTCTTGCGCTGCTCAATGAAGTCGGTGCCAGGGCTGTACAGCCTGATGTCGTAATAGTCGATGTCGCCGCACCCGACAGGACCACCAGCGACCCCGACAAGCCGCAAAGCGGGAAGGCTGGGGTAGGGCGAGGGCCCCCGGCGCAAGGCTGCTGGAATATTCGCTGGCGCGACTGGCACTGCCGCGGTAGCTTGCGAACATGCCCGCCGACATCGCATGGAACCAGCTCACAGCGCTCAGCAGCTTCTTCGCTTTCGGCATCGCGCTGACGCTCACCATCGTGAAGCTCATGGTGACACCCGTCGCCCGCCAGATCGCCACCATGTCCGCGCACCAGCAGGACCTGCGCGCGGACCAACAGGCCATGCGCGCAGAACTGAAAGACGAGCTGCACAAACACCGCGCCGAGACCAACCGGCAGTTCGACGCGCTGCGCGCCGACAACAAAGAGATGCGCTCGGACATCAAGGAGATCAAGGAAGAGGTGACGCTGATCCGCGAGCGAGTCTCACGGCTCGAGGAACGCCCCTCTCGCGGCACCACGCCGGCAATCGCCTGAGCCCCATCGTCTGAACCTGGGCGCGCCGCAAGGCGACCGTCAAGCCACCCGTACCCACCGAGGAGAACGCGCGGCCTAGCTCAGTCGATGCGCCACTCGGCGACGGTGAATGCCCCCATGCCGGATGGGTCGGTGAGCGCCGCTGCCTCGTCGAGCAGCGCTCGGGCCCCAAGCGCATCGGCTGTGGGAGCGGCTCGGCTTCGCTGCCAGCACGATCGCGCGCCGGCGGTCATCGAATCGATGCCGGCCGCCGCGAGCCACTCGGCTTGGGTGCTCAGCGTTGCGCCGGGTGGCAGCTGGTCGAAGGCGACATCGCAGGTGATGTCGGCGGTGCCGGGCGCACGCAGCACATCAAGGCCGCGCCGGTGGGCCCGATACGTCCGCAACCACTCGGTGTGCGATCTGGCTATCAGCTCTGCGGTGCTGGGTACGCCGTAGTCGAACACCAGCACGCAGCCGCGGCGAACCAGTCTCAGCGCACGCCGCACCCACACGGCCGCACGAAGCTGCAAGGGAACCCTCGATCCGACTGCTGCGTCGGGTGCCAGCGCCGCAGCCATGGCGGCAGCGTCAGCGTCCGCTGGCCGCATGACCTCGACGGCGGGTTCATCGGCACCGACTGTTCGGAGCTGGACGTGTATCTCCTGCCAGCCGTCATGAGAGCGTTCCAGCAGGCGAAGGGGCAGATTGTCCAGCAGTTCGTTGGCTATCACCACCCCGACAAACGGTCCGCTCGGCAGATCAGGCACTGCGACAGCCAACGGGAACGACGAAGCCGCAAGCCGAGACTCGGCAGCGTGTCGCAAACCGGCGACTCGCTCGACCATGACGTAGCGCAGCGCGGCACCCAGCGCAGCGCTGGTTGCTTCGACATGGGCGAGCACGTCAAGACACAGCGTGCCGCGTCCAGCACCGCCTTCGACGACGACGAACGGGTCCGGCCGACCCAGCTCGCGCCACGTGCGGTCCAGCCAGCCGGCGATGCACCGAGCGAACAGCGTGCCCAGCTCGACCGAGGTAGCGAAGTCGCCACGCGCCTGCCCGATTCGCTGCCGGGCACTCGGCCGACCGCCGCTCGTGTAGAAGCCCGAGTCGCCGTACAGCGCTGCGTCCATGTAGTCGTCGAATCGCATCGGGCTGCGCGTCCCGCCGGCCATCACGACCATTCTGCGCATCTGCGCACGCGCCCAAGCCTGACGAGCACCCCGAGGGACTCGTGGCCGTGCCGGAGGTCAGCCGCCGAGGTAGACGAAGGCGATCTGGCCGAAGTGACTGACGAGGCCGGGCAGGACCCCGAACACGAACGTCGCCGCAGCAGTGATGACCAGCGCTGCAGCCAAGGCACCCGTGATCGGAATGGGTCCAGGGGTGTAGGCGACCATGGTGAGCGGGCGCGTCTGCGTGGCTGCGAAACCGCCGTCGTCGTGCGGGACACCGCCGGAGGCACTGCCGGAAGCTCCGCTCGGCAGGGCGTGGGCAGTGTCCCCGCCGTCCACGCCGTCCTCGCGGGTGTCGATGCCGAGCGCCACGGCGTCGGGCACCGGGTGGAACCACATCTGCCTCAGCACTCGGGCGTAGTAGCCGAACGCGAGCACCGCGTTCACTGCTACGACCACCGCGAGCACCCAGCCGGCCGCGGTATTGGCTTCTGCCAGCGCCCGGAAGATCACGAACTTGGCGTACCAGCCGCTCGCCGGAGGGATGCCGGCCAGCGCCGCCACGAACAGCGTCATCAGCACCGCCATCCCGGGCGCGTAGCTGAACAGGCCGCCGTAGCTGGCGATCTCGCCCGAGCGAGTTCGCCGCGACACGGCGAGCACCACGCTGAACGCTCCCAGATTCATGAACGCGTAGATGATGGCGTACACCACCACCGCCTGGTACGCCGCGGGCAGCATGGTGGTGGCGACCTCCGTGCCGCCGATGCGCCACGCATCGCCCTCAAACGCCACCGCGAGAGGTGCCAGCATGAAGCCGCCCTGGGCCACGCCCGAGTACGCCAGCATCCGCACGATGTTCGTCTGGCGCAGTGCGACGAGGTTGCCCACCGTCATGGTCACCGCAGCCAGCACCCAGAAGAACGGCTGCACCACGTCGGCGGCCCCTTCGAAAGCCGCGAACGTCAGCCCCAGCAGCGCCACCAGCCCCGCCGCCTTCGACGCCACCGACAAGAAGGCGGTCACCGGCGTCGGCGCCCCTTCATAGGTGTCAGGGGCCCACGTGTGGAACGGCACCGCAGACACCTTGAACGCGAACCCGATCAGCACGAACAGGATCGCCACGATCACGATCGGGCTCGCGCCCTCGCCGCGCAGCGCAGCAGCAATTGTGCCGAAGTCGGTGTCGCCCGCCACGCCGAACAGCAGGGACATGCCATAGAGCATCACCGCCGAGGCGAACACGCCCATCAGGTAGTACTTCAAGCCGGCTTCGTTTGACCGAGGCCCGCCCTTGCGCCACGCAGCCAGCATGTACGCGGGAATCGACAGCAGCTCCAACGCCACGAACACGCTGATGAGATCCCGCGAGCTGGCCATCATCACCATGCCCAGCAGCGAGGTCAGCAGCAGCGTGTAGTACTCGTTCTCGTAGTAGTCGCCGTCGCGCACGTAGTCCACCGACATCAGCACGACCACGTAGCCGGCCAGGATGAACAGCGCCTTGAGCACCAGCGAGAAGTCGTCCACCACGTAGGCCCCGCCGAACATGGGGCGCTCGGCGCCATCGGCGGCCAGCGTGAGGATCGGCACCAGCGTCACGAGCAGTCCGACGCCGGCCAGCGTCGGCATCATGCGCTTGGCCCGGTCGTCCAGCGCGATGTCGGCGACGGTCACCAGCGTGCCCACCGCCAGCAGCGTCAGTTCGGGCGCGAGCGCGTGCCAGTCGAGGTCCGGCCGCACGAAGGCGAGCAGCGAGCTCAACGACAGCACTCCGGCATCCATCGTCAGCGCCCGCCCACGGCCGCGCTGATGCTCTCGGCGATGCCGGTGGACACGTCATCGACCACGCCGAAGATCAGTCCGGGGACGAACCCGAACAGCACCATCGCAGCGATGAGCGGCGTCCACGCGGCCCACTCGTAGCGATTCACGTCGGCGATCGTGTGACCGTCCCACTCGGGTCGCGGCTCGCCGAATGCGCTGCGCTGGAACAGCCACAGCAGATACCCGGCAGCGAACACGGTGCCCACCGCGGCAATCACCATGTAGGTGCGGAAGGTGGCCTGCGACAAGCCGGCAGCGGGGTTGTAGGCCGATAGGATCGCCGGGAACTCTCCCCAGAAGCCCGCCAAACCGGGGAGACCCAGCGACGCCATGGCGGAGATGCCCAGAATCCAGCCCATCCGGGGCGCGGAGCGCAGCAGTCCGCCCAGCCGGCTGATCTCCAGAGTGTGATAGCGCTCCTTCACCGAGCCGGCCAAGAAGAACAGCATTCCGGTGATGATGCCGTGGGCCACCATGCCGAACACTGCCGCATTGATGCCGATGGGGGTCAGCGTGGCGATGCCCAGCATCACGAAGCCCATGTGCGCCACGGAGCTGAACGCGATGAGACGCTTCATGTCGGACTGCGCCAGGCAGCCCAGAGCGCCGTAGATGATGCCGATGACCGCCAGCAGGCCGATCCACGGCGCCCAGGCCGCAGCGCCCTCGGGCAGGAACGGCAACGCGATGCGCACGAAGCCGTAGGTGCCGAGCTTGAGCAGGATCGCGGCCAGGATCACCGAGCCCACAGTGGGCGCCTCGGTGTGAGCATCGGGCAGCCAGGTGTGGAACGGGAACATCGGCACCTTGATGCCGAAGCCCATGAACATGCCCGCGAAGATGATGGCCTGGGTGCCCCGCGCCAGATCGCCGCCCGCGGCATCGGCCAGCACCCGCATGTCGAAGCTGTTCAGCACTTGCCCGTCCACACCGGTGGCCACGAAGTACAGGGCCACGAAGCTGACAATCATCAAGGCCGAGCCGAACAAGGTGAACAGGAAGAACTTCAGCGAGGCGTAGCGGCGATTCTCACCGCCCCACACGCCGATCATGAAGTACATCGGCAGCAGCACGACCTCGAAGAAGACGAAGAACAAGATGAGGTCCTGCGCCACGAACGTCCCGTTCATGCCCGATGCCAGTATCAGCATCAAGATCAAGAACGCCTTGGCGTTGCCCGGCTCGGGGATGTGCTCCCAGGAGTAGATCACGCACAGCGGGATGATCACCATCGACAGGATCAGCAGCGGCAGCGACAGCCCGTCGAGGCCCAAGATGTAGTCGGCGTCGATGGCGTCGATCCAGCTCTTGTCCACGACGAACTGCAGCGATCCGGCGTTGCCGTAGTCGAAGGCGAACAGCAGGTACACCCCGACGGCCAGCGACGCCAGCGACGCCACTAGCGCTATCGCCTTCAGCTCCAGCTCTCGGGCACGAGGCACAACCATCATGACGAGTGCGCCCACCGCAGGCAGGAAAACCGCCAGCGTCAGCGCCCAGGCGTCGAACCCAGCTGCGGTCACTCCGGTTGCGTCCACTGGCAAGCTCCCTGTCAATTGCCTTGATTGCGTCTCTGCCGGCTCACAGGACGATCACGAACACGATGGCAACGACCGCGGCCGTGCCGAACAGCAGCGAGCCGTAGTTCTGCACTCTGCCGGTCTGCATGACCCGCAGACCCTGGCCGCCGGCATCGGCGCCGCTGCCGAGCGCGTCGACGGTCTGGTCGATCGTGCCTTGGTCGATCCGACGGTAGATCCAGCGGCCGCTGTCGCGGGAACGCTCGCCGGCCACATTGACGGCCCTGTCGATCACGTGGTTGTTGACCCAGTTGGCAGCACGCGCGATCGGCGCCTTGATCGACCCCACGACCACGTCGGTGTACAGATGGTCGAGGTAGTACTTCTGCTCGAGCAGCGTGTACCCCGCCTTGGCGTAGCGATTGCGCTGCGTCAGCCCGTGCGGTCCGGCGTTGCGCCAGAAGTACGCGAACGTGACGGCGATGCCGGCAAGTGCCAAGGCCAAACCCGCCAGTGCCAGCCACAGCTCCGGCTTGGGATGCAGCAGGCCGATACCGTCAGGGCCCATTGCGCTCAGGTAGTGCGTGGGCTCGGCGTAGGTCTGCACCAGATGCGCCAAGCCGTCGAGGCCGAACGTGGACAGCACCGGCGTGGGCAGGTTGAACGCGCCGGCCACCACCGCCATCGCTGCGAGAATCCACAGCGGCACCGTCATCACCTTCGGGGACTCGTGCGGGTGACCGTGACCTCGGTACTCGCCCCAGAACGTGTACCAGATCACCCGCGTCATGTAGGCAGCGGTCAGCAGGGCCACGATGCCCCCGAAGGCCAGCATGAGCGGATAACGGCTCTGCTGACCTGCCCACGCGCCCAGCAGAATCTCGTCCTTGGACCAGAATCCGGCGAAGGGAAACACGCCGGCCAGCGCCAGCGTGGCGATCACGAACGTCTTGTAGGTGTGCGGCATGTGCTTGCGCAGGCCGCCCATGTGGCGCATGTCGAACGTGTGGTGGGCCGCATGGCTGACCGAGCCTGCGCCCAAGAACAGGCAGGCCTTGAAGAAGGCGTGCGTGAACAGGTGGAACATCGCCGCAGTCCAGGCGCCGACGCCCAGCGCCATCACCATGTAGCCGAGCTGGCTCACCGTGGAGTAGGCCAGCACCTTCTTGATGTCCCACTGAGCGAACGCCAGCCCGGCGCCGGCCAGCGCAGTGAAGCCGCCGATGAACGCCATCAGATTGATCGACGACGTCCCGATGGCGAAGCCCTCGAAGAACACCGGGTACAGCCGGCCGATCATGAACACGCCTGCCACCACCATGGTGGCAGCGTGGATCAGGGCGGACACCGGCGTCGGTCCGGCCATGGCGTCGGGCAGCCAGGTGTGCAGCGGGAACTGGCCGGACTTGGAGCACACCGCTGCCATCAGCGCCACCGAGGCCATCAGCAGCGCGAGGTGATGCTCGCTGCCCATCTGCGCGGCCGCTCGGTTGACGGCGTCGATGCTGAAGGTGCCAAAAGTGCCGAACAAGATGATGACGCCCACCAGCAGGCCGATGTCGCCGACGCGGTTGGTCAAGAACGCCTTCAGCGCGGCGTCGGAGTTGGGACGTTCTTCCCACCAGTGCCCGATGAGCACGAAGCTGCACACGCCCACCAGCTCCCAGCCCACGATCATCTGGACCAGGTTCTGGGCCATGACGAAGAAGAGCATCGAGGCGGTGAACAGGCTCAGGAAGGCGTAGTAGTGGACGAAACGCCGGTCGCCCTTCACGTACTCGCTGGAATAGATGTGGACGAGCAGCGAGATGGAGGTCACTACCAACAGCAGCAGCACGGTCTGGCCGTCCACCAGCGTGCCCACGGCGAAGTCCATGCCGCCGCTCGACCACCAGCCGCCGACTTCGGAGATGACCGGCTCGGTGACCGCGTAGCCGCCGCCGTTACTCTTGCCGTCGTCTGCGGCCGCCGTGACCACGTGGGCGCCAGCAGCGCTGAGGCCCGGGCTCAAGCCCGACTGAGCGGCTGCGCCTAGCGCGGCCTCGTGCGCTTCGACCAGCGCGTGGTGCTCGTCGTCTGCGTGCGAGGAGGTGCTGTCTTCGACCCGGGTGATCCACGCTGCGGCGGCGATCAGCGAGAGCACCCACACGAGGCCGACCGCGGTGATGCCCACCCGCTGGACCCGCTCGGCGCCGATCACGCTGCGGCCGAAGAGCAGGATCACCACGAACGACACCGCCGGGATCAGCGGGATGACGAAGGCGTTGTCGAGGAACCACTCGAGGCTGCTGGGGAACGACATGGCGCGGCGCTCAGCCCTTCATCAGGTCGAATTCGTCGACCGCGATCGATCGGCGGTTGCGGTACAGCAGCAACACGATGGCCAGCCCGACGCCCACCTCGGCTGCTGCGACGGCGATGACGAACAAGGCGAAGACCTGCCCCGACACGGCATCGTGCTGCAAGCCGAACGCCACCAGATTCAGGTTGACCGCGTTCAGCATCAGCTCGATCGACATCAGCACCATGACACCGTTGCGGCGCGCCAGCACGCCGTAGACGCCGAGCGCGAACAACAGCGCGCCGAGCAGCAGGAATTGGTTCAGCAGCATTGCAGCGGCCTCAGTCCCGTCGCGCCAGCACGACTGCGCCGATCAGCGCCGCGAGCAGCAGCACCGAGACGGCTTCGAACGGAATGATGTACTGCGAGAAGACCGAGTCCCCCACGTCGGCGGTCCGAAAGACCGTGCTGTCGTCGGCCAGCGAATCCGCACCGAAGCGGTCGATGAGGGCGTAGGCGATGATGCCGCCCAAGGCCAGCGCCGACAGCGCAGCGACCGGCCAGGATGCGCCGGTCATCTGGGGTATTCGCCCGATCGGCGCGCGGGTCAGCATGATGCCGAACAGGAACAACACCATCACGGCACCGATGTAGACCAGCACTTGGGTGGTGGCGATGAACTCCGCCGTGAGCAGCACGTAGTTCGCGGCCAAGCCGCCCAGCACCGCCACCAAGAACAACGCCGCATGCACGACGTTGCGGGTCGTCACCATGCCCAGCCCGGCCAGCACCGTGAGGGCCGCGATGATGCCGAAAGCGATGTTCTGCGCAACCACGGGGCGGCCTAGCTCTCCGCCCCGCCGGCCGGTTCAAGCAGCGGCTGTGCTGCTTCGGGCTCGGCAGCCTCGGGCTCGCCGGCTTCGAGCTTGCGCTTGGGGGCCATGTCCTGCGGGCCGAAGTCGGGCACGCTGCGCACCTTTTGCTCTGAGCCCGATTCGTAGGCCAAGAACTCCGGCACAGTCTCCATCCATTCGCCGAGCCGGATCCGGTCGTGCAGCAGGTCTGCAATGTGCGGCTCGGAGTACTCGTATTCGGGTGTCCAGAACAGCGCATCGAACGGGCAGACCTCCACGCAGATGCCGCAGTACATGCACAGCGCGTAGTCGATGTCGAACCGGTCGATCACGTTGACCGTGCGGGCCTTGCCGCCGGCTCGCCGGGGCGGAGCTTTCACCTTGTGGCCTTCGATGTAGATGCACCAGTCCGGACACGACCTTGAGCACAGCATGCACGCGGTGCAGTTCTCCTCGTGCAGGGCGATCACGCCCCGGGCTCGGTCGGGCGGGGCTTCCTTCTCGTGCGGGTATTGCACGGTGACCGCGCCCTGCTGCGGCGCGGGAATGAGCGTGCGCAGGCCGCGCTTGGGGAACAGCGTGCGCGCGGCGGTTCGGGCAGTGACCCCGAGGCCCTTCAGCAGTCCGGGAAGCCGTGGCATCTAGCGCCCTGCCTGCGTTGAGACTGCCAGTGCCGTCGACACCAGGACTGCGGTTGGGACCGGGAAGAAGACCGCCGCCGAGCTCACCATGGGCTTCACCACTGCTAGATCACCACCTTGAAGATTCCGGTCACGACGATGTTGGCCAGCGAGATCGGGATGAGGACCTTCCAGGCGAACTTCTGCAGCTGGTCCTCGCGCAGGCGTGGGTAGGTGAATCGAATCCAGAAGATCACGAAGGCCACCACCAAGATCTTGACGAGCATCACCACCGGACCGAGCACGCTGAGCGTGGGCGAGTCGAACGCGAAACCAGGCACCCACCAACCGCCGAGGAACATCACCGCGGCGAGCGCCGAGAAGGCGAATGCAGTCGCCACCTCGGCCATGAAGAACAGCAGGAAGCGGAAGCCGGTGTACTCCACGTGGAAGCCGCCGACGAGCTCGGTCTCGGCCACGGGCATGTCGAACGGCGTCTGGGTCAGCTCGGCCTGGGCGGCGATCATGAAGATCGCAAAGCCGATGAACTGGGTCAAGATGAACGGGTTGCCGATGAGGCCGAAGCCGAAGATCTCGCCCTCGGCCTGGGCACGCACGATCTCTTGCAGGTTGAGCGAGCCGGCTTGGACAACCACGCCCATGACCGCGAGGATCAGCGGCAGCTCGTACGCGATGAGCTGGCCGGCCGCTCGCAAGCCGCCGAGCAGCGCGTACTTGTTGGCCGACGCCCAGCCCGCCATCAGCACGCCCAACACCGACAGCGACGAGACCGCCATGGCGTAGAAGATCCCCGTGTCCAGGCTCTCCACCACGGCGTCGGGGCCGGTCGGCAGCACCACGAACAGCAGGAACGACGAAGCGAGCACCACCACCGGGGCCGCTCGGAACACGCGGCGGTCGGCGGCGGCAGGGTGGATGTCCTCCTTTTGGAGGAACTTCACTGCGTCGGCGATGAGCTGCAGCGTGCCGTAGGGGCCGACGTCCTGGGGGCCCAGCCGGCTCTGCATGAAGGCCATCATCTTGAGCAGGAACAGATAGCCCAGCAGCAGCGCCGCGGTAGGGATGACCACGAGCGCAACACCCAGCTTGATGCCGGTCTCCGCCCAGTACGCCAGCCCCAGCGCGTTCACCGGTCGACGTCCCCGAGGATGAAGTACAACGAGCCCAAGATGGTGATGATGTCGGGCACGTACGTGCCGCGCATCACCCACGGCACCACCGAGATGTTGCTGAAGCTGGGCGTGCGGATTTTCACGCGGAACGGGCCGAGACCGCCCTTGGAGACCACGTAGTAGCCCATCTCGCCGAGCGGATTCTCGGTGGACACATACGACTCTCCGGCGGGCACCTTGATGATGCGCGGCACTTTGGCCATGATCGGGCCTGCCGGAATGCCGTCGAGCAGCTGGTCGACGATCTTGGTGGCCTCGCGCGTCTCCTGCAGTCGCACCCAGTAACGGGCGAACGAGTCGCCGTCGGGGTGCGTCCACACGCGCCAGTCGACGTGATCCCAGGCGAGACCCGGGTTCGCGTCGCGGCGCAGGTCCCAGTCGACGCCGCTGGCTCGGAGGTTCGCGCCCGACAGCCCGTAGCTCAGCGCCACCTCGCTGGGGATGACCCCCACGCTGCGGCAGCGGGTCTGGAAGATCTCGTTGCCCATGAGCAGGTCTTCCATCTCGTCGCAGAACCCGCGCATCCTGGCCATGACGGCGTGCGTCTCGGCGATCCAGCCACGGGGCAGGTCGTCCTTCAGGCCGCCGATGCGGTCGAAGTTGGGGTGAAAGCGGCCGCCGGTGACTTCTTCGATCTGGTTCAGCACCCGCTCGCGGTCGCGGAAGGCGAAGAACACGGGTGTGAGGGCGCCGACCTGCACGCCCATGTCGCCCAGGAACAGCGACACGTTCGCGATGCGGCTGAGCTCGAACAGAATCGTGCGAATCCACTGCGCGCGGGGCGGGGCCTCCACGCCCATCAGCTGCTCCGCGGCCAGAATGAACGGCACCTCGTTGGCGAAGCTGCCCAGCCAGTCGATCCGATTGATCAGCGTGGTGCACTGCGGGTAGGTGCGAACCTCGCAGAGCTTCTCATAGCCGCGGTGCATGTACCCCATCAGCGGCTCGGCCGAGATGACCTGCTCGCCGTCGAGCCGGCAGGCGATGCGCAGCGTGCCGTGCGTGGCGGGATGCTGCGGGCCGATGTTCAGCGTCATGTCGCCGGTGTCCAGCTCGACATTGACGCGGGCATCGGCAGCCTGCGCTGCCACATAGGCCCGCTGCTCTCGCAGGGCGGTGGCCGGTGCCGGGGGCGGACTCATGCGCCGGCGCCCGACGCTTCGAACTCGGCCATGACCTCGGCCTCGAGCTGGGCTTCGAGCTCGGGCGGGATTTCTTCGATGTCGACCACGCCGGGCCACGGCTTGACCGCACGTGCCAGCAACGGAAAGTCCTTGCGCAGTGGGTGACCTTCGAACTCGGTGGGCAGGTAGATGGGTTGCAGGTTCGGGTGGCCGTCGAAGGCGAGTCCGAACATCTCGTGCGCCTCTCGCTCGTGCCAGTCGGCACCCGCGAAGACGTCGATGACCGTCGGCACTGGGGCCGTCGCGCCGTCGACCTCGGCCACGTCGGCCTTCACCAGCACCGCAGCGCGGCGCGCCGGCGAGTGCAGCTGTGCCAGCAACTGGAAGCGGGTCTCGCCGCCCCCGAGCCGCACGGTCTCCACAGCGGTGGCGGTATCGGTCACGCCGGCATCGTCGTTCTGGCCGGCGCTCACATCGCCAAGCCCCGCCGTGTCGCTCACTGCGGAATCGAAGACCACCGCATCGAACTGCGTGTCCTCGTAGCGGCCTTCGGGCGCATCGGCCCAGTCGATCACCGAGAGAAACCCGAAGTACGTGAAGCCGGCATCGCGCAGGGTGGCCAGCGCGTCATGCCAGCGGTTGATCTCGACGCGCAGCCAGAGATTCTGGCCGGCTTGGAGGTGCGTCTCGACGAGCGCATCCCCGAGCGCTGCTGACAGCTCGGCCGCCAGCGCCTGGCGCTGCTGGTCGCCCGAGGCTGCTGGGGTGTCGTCGCTGACGCCGTCACCCATGACTACGCCTGCGTCGATCCCGTCAGGGCAACCGCGGAGGCCGGCGCGCCAGCCGAGGCTGCGGGGACGACGATCGGCTCGCCTCGCCAACGCTCAGCCATGTCCTCCCGCTGGATTCGCTCCTGCAACAACACGATGCCTTCGAGCAACGCCTCGGGCCGCGGGGGGCATCCGGGCACGTACACATCCACGGGAATGATCTGATCCACGCCCTTGGTCACCGAATAGCTGTCCCAATACGGGCCGCCGCAGTTCGCGCACGAACCCATGGAGATGACGTACTTCGGCTCGGGCATCTGCTCGTACAGGCGGCGGATGACCGGTGCCATCTTGTCGGTCACCGTGCCGGAGATGACCACCAAGTCGGCTTGGCGCGGGCTGGCCGGAAACGGAATGACGCCCAGTCGCATCACGTCATAGCGCGGCGAACCGAACGCAGCGCCCATTTCGATGGCACAGCAGGCCAGACCCCACTGATAGACCCAGAGCGAGCGGGCTCGGCCGAAGTTCAGCAGCCAGGCGAGCGGCTTGGGCAGTTTGACCTTGTCGACGAGCGCCATGGCGGAATCCCTCAGCCCCTCACACCCAGCGCAAGACGCCCTTGCGCCATGCGTAGAACAGGCCGAGCGCGAGGATGAAGATGAAGATGGCCATCTCGACCAAGCCGAAGAGGGCGTAGACCTCCAGCCGTGTCGCCCACGGGAAGATGAACACTGCCTCCACGTCGAACAGTACGAACAGCACCGCAAAGACGTAGTAGCGAATCTGGCTCTGCGTCCAGTCGCTGCCGACTGGGTCGACGCCGCTCTCGTACGCGATCAGCTTCTGCGGCGTCGGTCGTTGCGGACGCAGAATGCGCGCGACGCCGAACATCGTGAACGCCATCAGGACTGCCGCTGCGCCGAAGATTGCGACGGTCAGATAGCTCCGCAGGAGACCGGACACGGACGGCAACGCTAGCGACTCGCCGACCCCCTGCGCCGGACCGCCCGCCAGGTCGCAGGCGGGTACGCGTGCGCGAGTCCATCGGCGGCTGCACGGTGACGGAGCTGCAGGGATGCGGGGCTACGGGATGACCGCCGAGGCGGCGTCGATTGCCCACTCGATCAGCGGCTGAGGGGCGACGCCCACCAGCAGGGTGATCGCAACGGCCACAGCGATGGCGACCACGGTGGCCAGGGGCAGACCTCCCCAGCGGGCACGGCCGGCTCGGGAGACGGGCGCGTGCTCGCCGGCGCCGGCGTCGGCATCGGCGCTGGGCTCGGCACCTTCGTCGGCAGCTGCCCCGGGGGCGAACATCGCCAGCACCACGCGCAGGTAGGCGTAGGCGCCCACGACGGCGGTGACCATCGCGACGACGGCCAGTACGTAGACCTTGCCTTCGAGTGCGGCGGTGATCACCAGGAATTTGGCCAGGAAACCGCCTGTCAGCGGCACGCCCGCCTGCGCCAGCAGCAGCAGGGTGAAGGCCAGTGCCAGCACCGGATGCCGACGGGCCAATCCGCCGTAGCGACTCAGCGCGTGAGGACTCGCCGCGCCACTGTTGGCTGTGCCAGTGTTCGCCGGGCCACTGCTCGCTGCGTCTGGGCGCTGCGAACCGACGGCCGACAGCACGGCGAAGCTGCCCAGCGCCAAGAACGCATAGACGACCAGATACACCAGCACCGACGACACAGCCTCGGACGCGACGGTCCCCAGCGGGGCAGCACCAGAAGCGACAACACTCGAAGCAGCGGCTGCTGGATCGGCAGCGCCCACCGAGACGACCGCGGTCGCTTCGTCGCCGACGTTCACGATCCAGCGTGAAGCTCCGTCGGTGCCGGCCAACGCTGACAGGCCGACCAGCACGAATCCTGCGTGGCTGATCGAGCTGTACGCCAGCATGCGTTTGACATCGGACTGGCAGATGGCCATGACCGCACCCACGGCGAGCGTGGCGAACGCCAGCCCCACCAGGATCGGCGCCCAAGCAGCGCTGTGCTGCACGACAGCCACGTACAGCACACGAACGAGCGCGGCGAACGCGGCGGCCTTGGCAATCGACGCCAAGTAGCCGGTCACCGGGCTGGGCGCACCTTCGTACACGTCGGGCGACCAGAAGTGGAACGGGACCGCGGCGATCTTGAAGCCCAGTCCCACCAGCAGCAAGGCGATGCCGGCGAGCAGGAGGTAGTCGCTGCCGGCGATCGAGTCGAGCCTGGCCGACCCCGAGAGAAAACTGCGGATGACGGTCAGCTTGGTGCTGCCGGTGGACCCGTAGACCAGCGCGATGCCGTAGAGGAAGAAGGCCGAGCTGAACGCGCCCAGCACGAAGTACTTCACAGCCGCTTCGCGAGCCGTGGCGCGCCGGCCGGCCAACGCGATCATCACGTAGGTCGCGATCGACAGCGATTCCAGGCCCAAGAACAGCACGATCAGGTCGTTGGCGCCGGCCATGACCACCGCGCCCGCAGCCGACGTCAGCACCAGTGCAGCGAACTCCGGCGGCGCCATGCCGTAGCGCTCGAGCGTCGGGTGTGCCACCAGCGCAGTCATGACGACGCCGGCACCAACCAGCACCGTGAGCAACAGGCCGAAGCCGTCGCTCACGAAGGCATCTGCGAGCGTGGAGCGCGGCGCCGAACCCCACATCCCCCACTGGACGGCCGCGACCACAGCGGCGCCGGCGCCCGCAGCGACGGAAACGACGGTCGGCACCCAGCCAGGCAGCTCCCGTGGGGCCAGCGAAGCCACCAGCAGCAGCCCGAGCGCAGCGCCGACGAGGACGATCTGCGGGACCAGCACCCACCAGTCCACGGCCGGGCCCACGAACGCCTCAGAGAACCGGCCCATCAGTGACCGTCCTCGCCGTGGTCGTCGCTACTGGGCTCACCGACACTGGCGCTTGGCCCCGCCACCACGGGCGCTGCCGGATCCGGCACCTCGAAATCGCTGTGCAACTCGAGGTGCGCCAACAGCTCCTCGGCCGAGGTCTCGACGCCCTGCAGCAGCGGCTTCGGATAGACGCCGAGCGCCACCACCGCGACCACGAACGGCGCCAGCGTCATCAGCTCGCCCCGCCGCAGGTCCGCAGTCTGGCGATCCGCAGCTCCGGGCTGCCCGTGGAAGACCCGCTGGTAGGCCCACAGCAGGTACAGCGCCGCCAAAACCACTCCGGTCGCGGCGATGACGGTGGCCACGCGACGAGTCTCGAACGATCCGATCAGGATCAGGAACTCGCCCACGAACCCGTTCAGGCCCGGCACGCCGACCGACGCCAGCATCACCAGCGTGAAGACCCCGGCGTAGACCGGCGCTGCGGTCTGTATGCCTGCCAGCTCGTCGATCTGGCGCGTGTGCCGACGCTCGTAGAGCATCCCGACCAGCAGGAACAAGGCCCCCGTGCTGATGCCGTGGTTGACCATCTGGATCACGGCGCCGCTCACCGCTTGAGCAGTGAAGGCGAAGATGCCGATGACCACGAAGCCCATGTGCGCCACCGAGGAATACGCCACGAGCCGCTTGAGGTCACGTTGGGCCGCCGCGGTGATCGCGCCCCAGATGACGCCCACGACGCCGACGCTCACCAGCACCGGCGCTGCCCAGTCGGAGGCTTCGGGGAACAGGTACACGCCGAAGCGCAACAGGCCGTAGGCGCCCAGCTTCAGCAACACTGCTGCCAGCACCACCGAGCCCGCGGTGGGCGCCTGCGTGTGCGCGTCGGGCAGCCAGGTGTGCAGCGGCACCACGGGCACCTTCACCAAGAACGCAACGGCGAATGCCACGAAGCACCAGCGCGCCGCCTCGACCGACAGATGCTGGCCCTGCGCCAGCGTCACGAGGTCGAAGGTGATGCCGGTGTCCGGCGAGCCGAGCACCGCTGTGGCCACGATCGCGACCAGCAGGAGTGCCGAGCCTGCCATGGTGTAGACGAAGAACTTGGTGGCGGCGTAGCGGCGGCCCTCGTAGCCCCAGCCTGCGATCAGCAGGTACATGGGCACCAGCACCACTTCGAACATCACGAAGAACAGGAACAAGTCGAGCGCCACGAACGCGCCGACCGACCCAGCCTGCAGCAGCAGCATCCATGCCGTGTAGGGCTTCGGGTCTCGGTGCGGGTCCACACCGGCCAGCACGACGGGCACGACCAAGCTGGTCAGCACCACCAGCCACAGCGAGATGCCGTCCACGCCGACCTTCCACGAGATGCCCAGCGCCGGTATCCACGACGCGGTGCTCTCGAACTGGAAGCCGGGAGCAGCAGCGTCGAACTGCCACGCCAGCGCCAGTGCCAGCGCCCCGCCGACGGCAGCGAAGAGCGCTCCGATCGGGCGAGCCAGCTCTGAGCGGCTGCGCGGCACCATGGCGACGGCCAGCGCGCCCGCCACCGGCACGAAGATCAGCGCGTTCAGCAGCGGGAAGTCGAGTGTCCCTTCCGAAACTGCGACCAGCGTGCTCACCGACGTGCTCATCGCTACCAAGCCCCACTCAGCACGAGCCAGACGACGAGGACGACCGCGCCCACCGCCACGCCTGAGGCGTAGTGGCGCAGGTAGCCCGACTGCAGCGGGCGCACGGCCTCGCCGAGCAGGCGCACCAGCCGAGCGATACCGTTCACCGCCCCGTCCACGAAGCGCCGGTCCGCCGAAGCAGCGGCCTCGAAGGCAGCGTTGCCCGGCCCGCCGACGAACTTGGACACGGCGGCATCGACGTAGAAGGCGTTCTGGAGCAACAGCGGTTCCAGCCGTTCGGTCGCGACGCGCGCCTGCAGCCACGCCCGCACCGCGAACGCGATGCCCCCGAGCGCCGCGGCCACCGCCACCAGCGCGAGCGTCAGCTTCGCACCGGTCGGCGAAGCGAAGTGGTGCGAATCGGCCAGCACCGGCGCCAAGAAGTGCTCCAGCACCAGCCAGTCGCCCACCAATGGCAAGTTCACCGCACCCCCGACGACTGCGGCCCCAGCCAGCACCACCAGCGGCACGGTCATGGTGGCGGGCGACTCGTGCGGCCCGACGCCGGCTGACTCGACACTGGCTGGCTGGGCCCCGTGGCCGTCGGCGTGGTCATCCCAGCGCCGCCCGCCGAAGAACACCAAGAAGGTCTGGCGGCTCATGTAGTACGCGGTCAGCACTGCGGTGATCAGTCCGACCGCCCACAGCGACCAGTGCAGTTCCCACGCTGCGAGCAGGATCTCGTCCTTGGACCAGAAGCCCGACAGGGGCGGCACGCCGGCAATGGCCAGCCATCCCACGACGAAGGTGGCTGCGGTGACGGGCATGACCGCCCGCAGCGCGCCCATGCGCCTCATGTCCTGCTCGTCGCCGAGGCCGTGGATGACCGAGCCTGCGCCCAGGAACAGCAGGCCCTTGAAGAACGCATGGGTGACGACGTGGAACATCGCCGCCACGTACGCACCCGATCCGATGGCCAGGAACATGAAGCCGAGCTGGCTGACGGTGGAGTACGCCAGCACCTTCTTGATGTCGTGCTGCGCCACAGCGGCCAACGCAGCGAACAGCGCCGTCGCGGCGCCGACGACGGCGATCACGACCAAGGCCGTGTCGCTCAGCACCGGGTTGAGCCGCACGAGCAGGTACACGCCGGCGGTCACCATCGTGGCGGCATGCACCATCGCCGAGACGGGGGTGGGACCCTCCATCGCGTCGGGCAGCCAGACGTACAAGGGCAGCTGGGCCGACTTGCCCGCGGCCGCCAGCAGCAACAGCAGCGACACCGCTGTCGCTGTGCCGGGCGCCAGCGCTGGCGCGGCTGCTGCGAGCGCCGTATAGGAGACCGTGCCCAGCGTGGTCCACAGCAGGAACGTGGCAACCATGAAGCCGACGTCGCCGACGCGATTGGTGACGAAGGCCTTCTTCCCCGCGACCGCAGCCGCAGGACGCTCGTGCCAGAACGAGATCAGCAGGTACGAGCAGGTGCCCACTCCTTCCCAGCCCAGGAACGTCACCACCAGGTTCTCGCCGAGCACCAGCATCAGCATCGAGAACAGGAACAGGTTGAGGTACAAGAAGAACTTGGAGTATCTCGGGTCGCCGGCCATGTAGCCGACCGAGTACAGGTGGATGAGCGTGCCGACGCCGGTGACGAACAGCGCCATCGTCATCGACAGCGGGTCCACCAGCAAGGCGGCGTCTACGTCGAGACCGCCAATCGGCACCCACTCGAACAGCGTTGAGACGTACCAGCGCCCGCCGCGGCCGCCGGCGCCGCCGTCAGTCGCGGCGTCGAGGCCGAGCAGCCCGACGAAGGTGATCGCCGTGAACAGGAACGACAGCGCACTCGCGGTGGTGGCCAGCCAGCCCGCACCGGGCTCGCCGAGGCGCGGGCCGGCCACCAGGAGCACCGCGAACCCGGCGAGGGGCAGTGCAGGAATGAGCCATGCCAACTCGACCATCGCCTCCGTCCCCGGTCTCAGCCCTTGAGGGCCGACAGATCGTCCGCTGTGTCACGGGGCGAGGCCCTCAGCACCGCCACCACCAGCCCGAGGCCTACCACCACCTCAGCGGCTGCGACGACCAGCACGAACAGCACCACCGTGTGGCCGTCGACGTCGCCGAAGCGATCGGCGAAGGCAATGAAGCTGAGATTGACGCCGTTGAGCATCAGCTCCACGCACATGAGCATGATCAGCGGATTGCGCCGCAGCAGCAGTCCCGTGCCGCCGATGAGAAACAGCGCGGCCCCCAGCGTCAGGTACCAGCCGGTCGTCACTTCGAGGCCGCTCATCGGCGCTCCTCGGCCGGCGGCGCGGCGGGCTCGGCCGAGCTCAGTGCGGCGTAGCTGCCCTGCGCATCTGCGCGTTGGCGAGAGAGCATGACTGTGGCGATGACGGCCACGATGAGCAGCAGCGAGGTCAGCTCGAACGCGTACACGTAGTCGGAGAACAGCGAACGGGCGATGTCGTTGACCGTGGTGAGATAGCTCGACGCGGCTGTGCCTGCATCGCCGCCAAGGGCGGTGACCTCCGGCGCGGAGCGGCACACCGAGCTGGCACGCCTCGCGAGGTAGCCCGCAGTGGCCTGCGCCGAAGCCAGAGCATCTGCTTCTTCGGCGCAGTACGACGCCAAGCCCCCGAAGATCCGCTCGACCGCCGTGACCAGCCAGATCACCACAGCGGCGCCGCCGAGACCGAACGTCGCCGCTGTCCAGCGCTGGGCAGGCAGGGCGCCCAGCGACAGCTCGGAGGCCCGATCCACGCCCAGCAGCATGATGACGAACAAGAACAGCACCACGATGGCGCCGGCGTAGACGATGACCTGCACGGCTGCGACGAAGTGCGCCTGCTGCGCCACGAACAACACCGCAATGCCGAACAGCGTCATCACCAGCATGAGCGCCGCATGCACGGGGTTGCGCAGCAGCACCACACCGACTGCGCCGAGGAGGCAAGCTGCGCCGGCAACGGCGAACACCACGACTTCGATCATCGGTACACCGCCATCAGTCGCGGTGCCCTGCATCACCGGTGCCGGCAGCAGCATCGTCGTCAGCAGCATCGTCTCCAGCGCCGTAGTCGGCGTGCTGGCCTTGTTCGGGAGCGCGCACGCCGTAGCCCAGCTCGCCGCTCCAGCCCACGCGGCCCTCGTAGCCGGGCTGGCCTGAGGGAGCTGTGGCTCTCATCCAGCCGGAGGTGTGCTCGTCGTCGCCGTCGTGCCACAGCTCCCACGGCTGGCGCCGGGGTCGTCCGTCGTCATCGGTCAGCAGCTCGTCCTTGGTGTAGATGGCATCGCGGCGGGTCGGAAAGCTGAACTCGAAGACCTTCGTCTCGGTGATGGCTTCGGTCGGGCACGCCTCCACGCACAGGTCGCAGTGAATGCAGCGGAGGTAGTTGATCTCATAGACGTACCCGTAGCGCTCGCCCGGCGACACCGGGCTGTCGGGCGGGTTGTCTGCCCCACGGACGTAGATGCATCGGGCCGGGCACACCCCGGCGCACAGCTCGCATCCGATGCACTTCTCTATTCCGTCGGGATAGCGGTTGAGCACGTGTCGCCCGTGGAATCGCGGCGGCTTGGGTCGCTTGTGCTGCGGGTACTCCGTGGTGACCCGCTCGCCGAAGAGCTTGCCGAACGTCACCTTGAAGCCGTCGAGGTAGCCCATCAGCCAACACCCACCCTTCGCTTAGCGGCCCGCAGCGCTGCCGACAGCAGTGCCCAGCCGACGGCGCCGCCCGCCGCGCCTCCCGCAACGATCCAGGCACGACTCCAGCCGTCGAGTATGGGCAGCCGGATCAGGCCCAGCAGCATGATCCAGAACAGCATCAGCGGAATCAGCACCTTCCAGCCCAAGGACATCAGCTGGTCATACCGCAGCCTCGGCAGCGTCGCCCGCAGCCACACGAACACGAACAGGAACACCAGCACCTTGCCCAAGAACCACACGGTGGGCCACAGCCACGTCCAGCCGAAGAAGACCGGCCCGGCGGGCCCACCGAAGAACAGCGTCACCATGATCGCCGACATGGTGATGACGTTCATGAACTCGGCCAAGAAGAACAGCGCGAACCGGATCGACGAGTACTCGGTGTGGAATCCGCCGACAAGCTCTTGTTCGGCTTCGACCAGATCGAACGGCGGGCGGTTCAGCTCGGCGGTCACCGCGATCAGAAAGACGAAGAACGGCACGATGCCGGTGGCGAGCCAGAACCACGTGTTCACGCCGCCGGCTTGCAGCGCCACGATGCGCTGGGTCGAGAGCGATCCCGCCACGATCACCACCGCTACCACCGACATCCCCAGAGCCGCTTCATAGGAGATGGCCTGCGCCGAGGCCCGCACCGATCCGATCAGGGGGTACTTCGAGCCCGACGACCAGCCCGCCAGCATGACGCCGTAGACGGCGACCGACGACATGGCGAGCAGCAGCAGGATGCCCACCGGCGGATCGGCCACTTGCAGGATCGTCTCCTTGCCGAAGAGCGTGACGGTTCCGGTGCGGACCCCGCTTCCGTATCCCGCAACATCGGTGAAGACTCCGCCGACCGGCACGATCGCGAACGCGACGAATGCTGTCACCGCCGAGATGTACGGCGCCAGGCGGAAGACCAACGGGTCCGCGTTGGCTGGGCGGAGATCCTCTTTGAAGAAGAACTTGACGCCGTCCGCGAACGCCTGCAACAGCCCCCACGGACCGGCGACGTTGGGGCCGATGCGGTGCTGCATGTCGGAGATCAGCTTGCGCTCGAACCAGATCATGAACATCGTGGCCACCAGCAGCGCGGCGAAGGCCACCGCGACCTTGATGCACACGATCCCGACATCACCCCAGTCGACGCCGTCGGCAAAGAGCGGGTCCCCGGTCATCGCGGCGCGCCGCGGTCGCTGCGGGTCTCGATGCGCACGTTGGTGACCCGCGCAGACGCGTCGATCAAGGCGCCGACGTCGAGGTGCGGCGAAGGGAACGACACCGCGACGTTGCCGCGGGCGACGCCGTCGTCAGGCACGATCGGCAGGCGCAACGCGCCGCGCTCGGAGTGAACCTCGACCTCGGTGCCCGCCTGGACTCCGACCCGTTCGAGGTCCGCCGGATGCACGCGCATCACCGCGTCGGCCGAGAGCGGCGCCAGCCATGGCGTCCGTGCGACCGTCGCGCCACCGTCGTACAGCTTGCGACCGCAGATCAGCCGAAAGCCGTAGGCGTCTCGCGCCGGAGCGACCTGTTCAGCCGGCAGCTCCGGCTCGAAGGCCGCTCCGGATGCCATCACGCCGTCTGCGGCAAGCTCGGGTCCAGTCGCTGCTGCGTGCGTCGCGCACACTTGGGCAATCTCCGCGGTGATGTCGTCGACGGAGACAAAGCCGAGGTCGCCGCCGCAGAGCTGGGCCAGCTCGGCTGCAACCATCCAGTCCGGCCGGGCCGAGCCCGGTGCGGTGACCGATGCACTGAGCGCGAAGACGCGTCCTTCGAGGTTGGTGGTGGTGCCGGACTTCTCGGCGAAGGTCGCCGCCGGCAGCACGATGTCGGCCTCGGCGGCTGAGGCGCTCACGAACGAGTCCAGTGCCACCACGGTGCCGGCCCCCGCCAAGCCGAGGCGAGCCAACCTGCTGTCGGGGAAATCGGTGAGCGGATCGGCGCCGATCAGCACGAGCAGGTCGATGTCGCCGGAGGCGGCTGCGGTCAGGATCTCCGTTGCGTCGTAGCCGCGTCGGTCGCGCACGTCGCCCCATGCCGCCGACAGCGCCGGAGGCGGATCCGCGCTCAGCGCCCGACCGGGAAGCAGCCCGGGCGCCAGACCCATGTCCAGCGCGCCGCGCACGTTGCCTCGGCGCGCTGCCACGAGGAAGCGGGCGTGCGGGATGCGGGACCTGATGACCGATGCAGTCTCGGCCGTCGCTTGGGCGGACTCGGCCACCGAGGAACGGCCCAGCACCACGACCACCGATGCAGATGCCAGCTCGCTCGACAAGGCGTCGTCGGCGTCGAGCAGCTCCCGCAGCACAGCTGCCGTCTCGCCGCCGCTGCACCGCACGCTGCGGTTGGCGTCGCGGGTCAAGCCCGTTGCCGTGGGAGTGATCTCGATCAGACGCGTCGTGCCTGCTTGGGCTGCCCCGCGAAGCCTCAGATGCAGGACCGGCAGCTCCTCGCGCAGGTCTCCGCAGACCAGCAGTGTCACCTCGGCAGCACAGGCTTCGTCGATCGTCGCAGCCGGGAGGCCCACGACGAGTTCGGGCGGCAGTCCGTCGCCGAGCTGCGCGTCCACGTGATCGGTGTGCAGCACCGTGCGCGCCAGCTTCGACCAGGCGTAGGCGTCTTCGTTGGTGCCCCGCGCGCCTCCCAGCACGGCGACAGCACCAGGTCGCGCGGCGGACACGGCACTCGCCACGGCAGCGAGGGCACCGGCCCAGTCGGTCGGCACCAAGCGGCGCTGCGGCTCGGCGGCTGCCAAGTCGGACCAAGGCACATCGGGCCGGGGCAGGTCGGACGCGGGCGATGCGGTCGCTCGCAGCGGTGTGGTCACCCGGTCGGGGCTGGCCAGCGAGCCGAAGGCGAACCGGCCCTTGTCGCACAGCCAGCCGTGATTGACCGGGTCGATGTCCACCCCCAAGCAGCGCACTACCTCGTTGCGGGACGACTGCACCGCCACGCGGCAGCCCACCGCGCAGGTCGTGCAGGTCGACTCGGTGCTCTCGAGGTCCCATGGCCGCGCCTTGAAGCGATACGGCGACGCGGTGAGCGCGCCGACGGGACAGATCTGCACCGTATTGCCCGAGAAGTACGAAGAGAACGGTTCGCCGGGAAACGTCAGCACCTGAGTTTCGTTGCCGCGTTCGACGAAGTCAATGAGCGGATCGCCCGCCACCTCGTCCGCAAAGCGAGTGCAGCGGTCGCACAGGATGCAGCGTTCCCGGTCGAGGTCCACCAGTTCCGAGATGGGGATCGGCTTGCGGAAGTGCCGCTTCTCCTCGGAGAATCTGGATTCGCCCGGTCCGTAGGCCATGGTCTGGTCCTGCAACGGGCACTCGCCGCCCTTGTCGCAGACCGGGCAGTCCAGCGGATGGTTGATGAGCAGCAGCTCGAGCACGCCTTCTTGCGCCCGCTGTGTGCGGGTGCTGGTGGTGTCCACCGCCATCTGCGGCGCTACAGGCACCATGCACGAGGGCTGCAGCTGCGGGCCGCGTCCGGTGTCGATCTCGACGAGGCACATGCGGCACATGCCCACTGGGCTCATGCGTTCGTGGTAGCAGAACCGCGGAATGTGGACGCCCGCCCGGTCGGCGGCCGCAATGACGAGTTCGCCCGGCTGCGCTTCGACGGCAATTCCGTCGATGGTCACCTCGACGGTGCTCGGCGCCGCTGCCACAGCAGCCGCCTCAGACATCGGCCTCAGACACGGATAGTCACGTCCGTGACTTGGCCTGCTCGCAGCAAGCCGGCTGATTCGCTGGGCTGACCCTCGTCGCGATGGCCCCCGTCGAGATGAGTCCCGTCGAGATGAGCATTGGGCGCCACGCGAGCCTCGAATTCATCGCCGAACAGTGTCATCGCAGAGTGCACCGGGGCAAACGCAGACGGCCCCACGAAGCAGATGGTGGTCATCTGGTACGGGAAGGGCTTGGGCTCGAGACCTCGCTCGGGCACCGCAGCGTGCGGGAAGTCACCGGGGCAGATCGAAGCGCCAACGTCCATCAACAACTCCAGGTCACGCGGTGTGCCGGTGCCGTCGCAGACCCGTCGCAGCACCCGCTCCAGCCATGTGGCGCCTTCGCGGCACGGTACGCACTTGCCGCATGACTCGTGGGCGTAGAACTTCGTCAGCGTGAGCGCTGCTGCCGGGATGTCGGTGGTGTCGTCCATCACCATCACCGCCCCCGATCCCAGCATCGACCCCTGCGGGCCCACCTCGGACGCCTCGAACGGCAGGTCCAGCTGTGCCGGTGTGAACCACGGTGCTGAGCCGCCGCCGGGAACGAATGCCTTCAACTCCCGGCCCGGACGCAGTCCACCGCAGTAGTCGGCACCGTAGATCAGATCCCGAAAGGTCGTCGTGCCGTTGACGATCTCGAACACGCCGGGCCGCTGGACATGCCCGCTCACGGCCACCATGCGCGTGCCGGGCGATGAGGGTGTGCCGATCGCCGTGAAGGCTGCAGCTCCGTGGCGCAGGATCCACGGCAGGTTGGCCAGTGTCTCGACGTTGTTCACGATGGTGGGCCGGCCGTACAGCCCGATGGCGGCGGGAAAGTACGGCGGCTTGAGACGCGGCATGCCGCGGTTGCCTTCCAGGCTCTCGATGAGCGCTGTCTCCTCGCCGACCACATACGCGCCCGCGCCGCAATGCACGATGATATCCACCGAGAAGTCGGTGCCGCAGATGTTGCGACCCACCCAGCCGGCCTCGTACGCCTCGTTCAGTGCCTGGGTCACACGTTCTTGCGCCAGCGCCATCTCGCCGCGGATGTAGAAGAAGCACTGCGACAGGCCGACGGCATAGCAGGCGATGAGGCAGCCCTCGATGAGCTGATGCGGGTCCAGCTCCATCAGCAGGCGGTCCTTGTAGGTGCCCGGCTCGGACTCGTCGCCGTTGACCACCAGGTAGCGAGGCCACACGTCCGGCGGGCAGAAGCCCCACTTGACCCCTGCTGGGAAGCCGGCACCGCCTCGTCCGAGCAAGGCGGCCTCGCGTACTTCGCTGTGTACCTCCACCGGCGTGCGAGCCAGCGCGGCTCGCACGCCTTCATAGCCGCCCGTGGCCAGATAACGCTCGAGCGTGTAGCTGTCGGGATGGTCGAAGCGCGAGGACACGATGCGCGGCGCATCGTTCGCGACGAATCCGACTGCATGCGGAATCGTGTACGACGCCATCAGCCCGCTGCGCCTGTGTCGGACGGGTCGCCAGCGGACCGGCCGACCGAAGGCGCCGCCAGCCAAGCCGGCGCTGCTTCGACCTGTTCGGGCGCAATCGCGCCCACGGCCCGATCTGCCGGAATGCGCTGCCGCACGCGGGCGACCACGCCGTGGGGGGGGATTTCCTCGTCGAGGGCGCCCGCAGCCAGACCGTCGACCAGTTCATCGAAGGCAGCGGCGTCCACCCGATAGCGGTATCGGTAGTTCACCTGCAGGCACGGCGCCTCGGTACACGCCGCCTGGCACTCCGCAGCAGCCAGCGTGAACAAGCCGTCCGCGGTGGTGCCACCGACGCGGACGCCCAAGCGCTCCTCGGCATGGGCAGCCAGCTCGACTGCACCCGCGAGCGCACACGACATCGTGGTGCAGATGTTCACGAGATACTTGCCGACCGGTTCTCGCTTGAACATCTCATAGAACGAGCAGGTGCCGAGCACCTGCGCCGGTGTCGTGCCGACCAGCGCCGCTATCTCTGCCATCGCTTCGGGAGACACCCAGCCGGCTTGGGCTTGCGCGAGGTGCAGGAGCGGGATCATGGCTGAGCGGCGCCGCGGGTAGCGGTCGATGATCTGGTGCGCCAGCGAGAGGTTGTCGTCGGTGAAGAAGCTCGTCATCGGTCTACTTCGCCCATGATCGGGTCGATGGAGGAGATGACGGCTACGGCATCGGCCAGCAGGCCGCCGTACATGAGGTGCGGGAGGCTCTGCAGGTTCGCGAACGAAGGCGCGCGGATGTGTACCCGCTGTGGCTTGGGTCCGCCGTCGGACACCAAGTAGCAGCCCAGCTCGCCGCGCGGCGACTCGACCGCCACATACGTCTCGCCGGCCGGCACCCGGAAGCCCTCGGTGAAGATCTTGAAGTGGTGGATCAGCGCTTCCATGGATTCGTCGATGCGGGCCCGCGGGGGCGGCGTGACCTTGCGGTCGTCGGTGCGGTAGGGACCTTGGGGCATCTTGTCCAAGCACTGCTCCACGATGCGCATGGACTCGGCGATCTCCTGCAGGCGGATGGCGTAGCGGTCGAAGGTGTCGCCGAATGCGCCGACCACCACGTCGAAGTCAACCTCGTCGTAAGCCAGGTACGGCATGGTGCGGCGCAGATCCCACGCTTCGCCGGTGCTGCGCAGCAACGGTCCGGTGGCTGACATCGAGACGGCCTCATCCGCGGTGATGACGCCGACGCCTTGGGTGCGGTCGCGCCAGATCGGCTGACCGGTCATCAGCGTGTCGAATTCGGCAAGCCTGCTGGGCAGCACCGCCAAGATGCGCTCCACGTCGTCCTGCCAGCCGTCGGGCAGGTCGGCTGCGACACCGCCGGGACGGATGTAGTTGTGGTTCATCCGCAGACCGGTGACGCTCTCGAAGAAGCGAAGTATCTCCTCTCGCTCACGCCAGCCGTAGAGCATCATCCCGACCGCGCCGAGGTCCATGCCATTCGTCGCCAGGAACAGCAGGTGCGAGCTCATGCGGTTCAGCTCGCACATCAGCATGCGGATCCACGTGGCTCGCGGCGGTATCTCAGCGCCCAGCAGATCCTCGACCGCAAGGCAGAACACCAGCTCGTTGAACAACGGTGCCGCGTAGTCCATACGGGTGACGTTCGTCGGGCCCTGCACGAAGGTGAGGTCCTCGGCAGTCTTCTCCATCCCGGTGTGCAAGTAGCCGATGACGGGCTTGGACCGCAGCACGGTCTCGCCCTGCAACTCCATCGCGATGCGCAGCACGCCATGAGTGGAAGGGTGCTGCGGGCCCATGTTGATGAGCATCGGCCCACCATCGGACACCGCCGTACTGGCTGGCTGTGCTGCGTCGGCGGTCGTGTCGGCCGCGAGTTCGACGGCCGATGCGGCGCTCAGCGCGGCCGCTTCGCTGATGCGCAGCACGGCATCGGATGGTCGGCGCGCAGTTGCGGTGGCCGTAGCGCTCATCGGCCGTCGATGGCCTTGAACTGGACCGGGATGGCACCGATGTCGTAGTCCTTGCGCAGCGGGTGCCCATCCCAGTCCGGCGGCATGAGGATGCGGCTGGGATCGGGATGACCGCCGAAGGAGATGCCGAACAGGTCTGCTACTTCGCGCTCGGGCGCCTCTGCGCCTGGGTAGCGATCGACGATGGACGGCAGCTGCGGATCATCGGCAGGCACTTGGACGCGGAGACGCAAACGGCGGCGACCTCGAAGGTCCAGCAGATTCACCACGACTTCGAAACGCTCCGGCTCGATGCCGGGCGGCAGGACGCGGCTGCGATTCGTGAGCCCGTCGACGGCGCACACGTCCACGCACAGCTCGAAGCCGTCGGCTGCGGCCATGTCGATCACGTCGAGGTAGCGGTCCCGAGGGGGATGCAGCACCCGTTGGCCGCGCTCGTCGATGCACAGCACGCCGAACATGGTGGCGGACCCGGGCGCGGCATCGGCTGCCGACGTCGCGTCGGCACCGGGCGCGGCGGTTTCGGCGGCCGCTTGGGCGCCTGCCATCAGCGCGTCACCGCGGCGTTCGGGGGACGACCAGCCTCGTGTCCTGACTGAGCAACCGGAGCAATCGGGGCCGTCGGACTCGACAACGACACGCCACGTTCTGCCGGCGGCTGGCCTGCGTCCAACGTCACGCCGGCACCGCTGCCGCGTTCGGCACGACGCTGGGTCAGCTCCCCGGTGCGGATCTTGTCGTGCAGCGCCAAGATCGCATGCAGCAGCGTCTCCGGGCCCGGAGGACACCCGGGTGCGTACATGTCCACCGGCACCACTTGGTCCACACCTTGCACGATGGCGTAGTTGTTGAACATCCCACCGCTCGATGCGCACACTCCCATCGACAGCACCCACTTGGGCTCCATCATCTGGTCGTAGATCTGCCGCAGCACCGGGGCCATCTTCTGGCTGACCCGGCCCGCCACGATCATCAGATCGGCTTGGCGCGGCGAAGCCCGGAACGTCTCCATGCCGAAACGAGCCAAGTCGTAGTGCGCCGTGCCTGTCGCCATCATCTCGATGGCGCAGCAGGCCAGCCCGAACGTAGCGGGCATCAGGCTGCGCCGGCGCGCCCACTTCACCAGCTCCTCGATCGGCGCAGTCAAGAAGTTGTGACCGAGCCCAGCGAGGCCGTCGTCGATGCCCAGACGCGACTTGAGGTCGTCGATTCCTGCCATCAGCCGCCCGCCGTTGTGCTGGGCTGCCCACTGCTGTACTGCACCGCGCCCGGCGCAGCCGCGGGCAGCACATGGCCGCGGCCGCTCAGCCCGACCGTGCGCACGCCCGCGACGCCGCTGCGGACTGCCGGCGACAGCGGAACGTAGCTGCGCTTGCGCGGGCCCCACTCCAGCCCGCCCATCGCCAGTTCGTAGACGAACGACAAGAAGAAGATCACGACGAAGACGAGCATCGCCAAGAATCCGAACACGCCCAGCTCGCCGTGCGACACGGCCCACGGGTACAAGAAGACGATCTCGATGTCGAACATGATGAACAGCATGGCGACGAGATAGAAGCGCACCGGGAATCGCTCAGGAATGGCGGCCTGGTCGACGATGCCGCACTCATAGGCCGCCAGCTTGGCAGTCGTTGCGCGTTGCGGCGCCAGCAGCCGCGATGCAACGATGCTCACCAGCACGAACAGCACGGCGAGCACGGCAAGCACCAGCACCGGCAAGTATTCCGCCAAGCCGCTGTTCATCGCCGGAAACCCTCGTTCCCCTCGGTGGTCAGGTGTCGACTCCAGCGCGGCGTGACCGGCTGAGACGGCCGCCGACGGCCCGGCCGGCGGTCACTGACCCGCAGCTTCACGCACCGCCCAGATCGCTTGATCGCGCCGGTGCAGGTGGTAGCAGCCCAAACCGAACAGCAGCGCAGAGAAGATCGTCAGCAATGCCGGACGCAGCCGGACCGAACCATGGTCGCGCACCATCACCACGGAGTAGACGGGCGCCCCAGGATCCACTCGGGGCTTCTCGACAATGGGAGCGCCCTCGTCGTCCACCACGTTGGGATCGATGTCGGCGCCCGGCGCATAGCCCTGGATTTGCACCACCGCGTAGTTCGGACGACCGCGACTCGGGAAGAAGTACTGCGTGATGGCATTGTCGGGAACGCCGAGCGGACGGTAACGCTCACCGCCAGTGATGGCCACACGGTGAGTGAAGTAGTCCGAGGCCGCCGTGAACAGGCAGGAATTCACCGCCAGCAAGCGCCTGGGGTCAGCGTCGCTGCAGGCGACATGACTGTCGGCGGCCGAACGGGCATCGGCCTCGTCGACTTCGGTCCAGTCGGCGGGCAGCGGCACTGCGGCACTGGCCGGCAGCTGCTGCACCTCTGGGATCGGCACGACTGCCGGATTGGTGGCTACCTGCAGGACGTTCCAGCCGGGCTGGGCGCCGATCCATCCGATGCCGAAGATCCACCACACAATGGACATCAGCAGCATCCAGCCCCACAGCCCGGTCCACGCCACCAGGAACCCCAGCCGAACCCCCAGATTGGTGGCCAGCAGCAAGTACACCGACCCACACAGCACGGCCATGCTGATGATGACCGCCAAGTACCCCGTGAGCACTGGATCCCAGCTGACGATGCCGAAGAGCTGCGCGGAGATCACCGCAGCGCTCATGAGCCATCCTCCGCGTCGTGCAGCAGGTCGAATCCGACCGCGGCCTGACTCTGGGAATCAAGGCTGCGTTCGTACTCCGCGATCGCCCTGATCTCCTCTTCGGTCAGCACCTTCTTGAAGCCGGGCATGCCGTAGTTGCCCAGTCGGGCGAACTCGCCGAAGGGCACGTTGTCGGCAGCGCCGTTGGCGATGAAGGTGATGTGGTCGTCGATGTCCGGGAACAGCCGTTCAAGGCTCACGCTGTTCAGCGGAGGGCCGTATCGGCCGGCACCGGACGGTCCCGGCAGCACCTCGACGGTGCCGCCGTTGTTGGGCAGCTGCGCAGGACCCCGCCCGGGCCAGCGCGGCGTGTGGCAGCGGGCGCAGTGCAGATCGAACAGGACCTCTCCTTCGGAATGATCCGGGTTGGCAGCCGTCTCGGCAGCCTTGCGGGCCGCAGCGCGCTCTTGGGCCTCTTCGTCGCTGATGCGCTCGCGCCACAGCCAAGCGACCAGATCGTCAATCTGCTGGTCATTCAGCGGACCGCCGCCCTCGAGTCCCCACGCCGGCATGACGCCACGGCCGTAGACGAGGATCTGTCGCACTTCGGTGACTTCGTCCAAGGACTCCGCATCGGTGTCGAAGCGGGTGAACACGTCGTCGATGGCCGGGCCCTCCCAGGTCGTGTTGATGATGAAGGAGTCCTTGTCGGTGAACTGATTGCCGATGTCGAGCACGACGGGAGCGAAGCGCGCTCCGCCGAGGTCCGCGCCATGGCAGTCGGTACACGCTTGTTCGGCCGCCAAGCCCTCGCCGCGGTTCGCGGCTGCTTCGGAGAACGCCGTCTCCGCACCCGAGCGCCGACCGCCTTCGAGCAGCCAGTAGACCGGCAGCACCAGAACCATGATGAGCAGCATCAGCACGCCGAACGCCTGCACCTTCTCCAGCCGCCGGCCCTCGAGCTGCTCGTCGTCGGGCAGATTGCCACGATTGGGCGCCAGCTCGCGCTCGCTGCCCACCTCCGATTTGGCCTGGCGAATGTTGACGAAGACGTAGATCGCCCAGCCGACGACGACGACCGCCAAGAGCACAATCGCTATCGAGCGCTCCGTGCTTGCGGCCAGCAGGCGCGCGCCCTCAGGCACAGTGGGGCCCTTCGAGGCCTTGGCCGGTGGTGTCGGTGCCAATCGCCGGCCCTTGAGACACGGTGCCCGTGTCGATGTAGACGCTGCCGCCCTCGATGGTCACCGGGAACCGGTCCATGCCGCGAGGCGCCGGGCCGGACTTCTTCTCGCCCACGCGGTTGTACTTGGAGCCGTGGCAGGGGCACTCGAACCACTGCGAGCTGCCGCACACCGGCACCTTGCATCCCAAATGCGGGCAGACCTGCCAGAGCGCGACGTAGCCCATCCGCATGCCGTCGAGCACCGCACCGCCGTAGGTGGTCTCGGCATTCGACAGCGTCGCGGCATCGGTCGGATACGGCTGCAGGTAGCTCTGGGCCTCGGAGAAGTACGAGAAGTTCTCAGCCGGGGTCGACGACGCGATCGCTTCGTCGACCGCCGCGACGGTGCCGATCTTGATCTTCGAGCCGAACCCGCCGGTCGGCCGCGGCCACAAGAACGCGAGCATGGCGGCGCTGAAGGTGCCTAGGCCGGTTGCCATCAACAGCGTCGAGGAGCGGTTGAGGAACTGACGACGGGTCACGCCCACCTCGCTCGGAGGAGGCGGCGCCCAGTCCTCGGGAAGCTCCGGTGGCGCGGCGGCGACGGGTGCGGGTTGCCGCTCGGCGGCCACCGCACGCTCCAAGGCCTGGGCCTGCGCGCTGATGCCGAACGCTCCGCTGCCGTCAGGCTCAGCAGTACTGGCGCCGACGGCGCTCAGGGCCTGTTCGTCCCGCTGCCGAGTCTCGCGCGACAGATGCCCCAACCCGGTGGCGTCGCGGCGACGCAGGGAGACGAACGCGACCACTGCACCGAGCACGACGATGATCGGGACCGCTGTGGCCAGAATCGTTCCGGTGGTCATGCCGGCGTGCTCCTACAGGTGGAAGATGCCGTGCAGACCGGTGTCCCACGGGTAGGTGAAGTTGAAGCCCTGCCCCCGAAAGAACGAGCCGATGATCACCAGCACTGCCCAGAACATCAGGTGGATCGTCTGGACCGAGATGGCGAATTTGCGGTCCTCGGGGCGCAGCGACGGGTTCTTGTCCAGGTAGGGGGCGAAGGCCAGCAGCACGAGCACGACACCGGGGATCGTCACGCCGGCGATCATTGGGTCGAACATGGTCAGCAGCTCTTGCAGACCCAAGAAGTACCAAGGCGCCTTGGACGGATTGGGCGTCTCGTTGTGGTTGGCGAGCTCCAGCAGCGGTGCGTTGATGAACAGCGAGAAGACCAGCGTGAAGGCCGTGATGAACAGCGCCGCAGTGAACTCGGCGGCCAGCAGATGCGGCCAGACGTGCACCTTGTCGCCTGGGGAGGCCTTGACGTCTTGGATCGAGCCGGACTTGACGACCGTCAGCAGACGGTGGGTGTTGCCGGCCGGGCCGGCCATGAGCGGCGGCAGCGAGGCTGCGGCGCCTGCGCTTGCGCCAGAAAGCGCCGCGCCGGCGCCGGCGAGAGCGGGCGCTCCGCCGGGCTGCTGGCTGGCTTCCAGCAGCGACCGAGGAATCGTCACGCCGTCATCGTCATCGGGCTGCGCGGCAGCCGGCGCCGTGGCGGCAGCAGCGGGCGGGCCACCGGTGGCGCGAGCTCTGGCTTCGGCGCTCCGGCGCAAGAGGTGCTCAGGGATCTCAGTCATGCGTGTCGGTCATGGGTGATGGCTTCGGGATGCTCAGGCCGCCTACAGCGGACCCGAGATGCCTCCGTCCTTTCTGACTCTCCAGAAGTGGATCGCCATGAAGATGACGATGACGAAAGGAAGCATCAACACGTGCAGCACGTACCAGCGCAGCAGCGTCTCGGCCCCGATCTGTTTGCCGCCAAGGAGCACGAAGCGGACCTGCTCGCCGAAGACCGGAGTGAAGCCCATCATGTTGGTGCCCACCGTGACCGCCCACAACGACAGCTGATCCCAAGGGAGCAGGTAGCCGGTGAAGCTGAGCAGCAGCGTCAGCTGCAGCAGGACGACGCCGATGACCCAGTTGAACTCTCTCGGCGCCTTGTAGGCGCCGTGGTAGAAGACGCGGGCCATGTGCAAGAACACCGAGATCACCATCAAGTGCGCGGCCCACCGGTGCATGTTGCGCACCAGCAGTCCGAATGCCACCTGGGTGTGCAGGCTCTCGATGTCTGCCCACGCCGCCGTGTCGGTCGGCCGGTAGAAGAACATCAAGAAGATGCCGGTGATGGTCAGCAGGATGAACAGGAAGAAGCTGAGGCCGCCGAGACACAAGGTGTAGCTGACCTTCACCGCGTGCCGCTTCACCTTCACCGGGTGCAGGTGGTACAGCACGCTGTTCATAATGACGTAGGACCGATTCCGCGGGCTGTCGGTGTAGCCCTTGCGGAAGATCGACCCGGGCCGGAAGATGGACGTCCAGAACTGGCTGTCCTGCATCCGGTCTGCCGCGTTCTGCTGCGCCTTCTGGAGGCGTTGCGGCAGCTTCGGCTTGGTGTCCGGTGACTCGAGCGTGTTCGCCATGTCTCTTCGATCTCGGTGGGATGGCTAGATGGGCCGGGTCCGCAGCAGTCTCAGCAGCACACGCATCAACGCAAGCATCTCGGTGACGCTACAGACGCATGCCGTAGGCGTAGCCGTGCGTGTGGGTCCGGCCGTGGACGTCGCCCGACGGCGGAGGGTTGTTGCTGACCCGCCCCAGCGTGATCACGCCGGTCGGACAGCGATCGACGCACAGGGCGCAGCGGGTGCAGACGTCGTCGTCGATGATGAAGATCGCGTTGTCTGCCGGATCCAGCCCTGGCTGCTCCACGCCAACGGCTTCGTCCACTGCGTCTGTGGAGACGTACCAGATGCACTTCCACGGGCAGATGTCCACGCAGCCCTCGCACTGGATGCACTCGGACTGGTCGATGTTGATGAACTGCTTGGGCTTGACGGCCGCTTCGAGGTAGGACGCGTCGACTTGGGCCAGCACGTAGTCGTCCCGGAACTTGGGCATGGGCGGGTTTGCATCGTTCGCAGCCATCTCGTCGCGCCCTCAGTTGCTCCGGATCAGCGGACGGCCGTACTCGGAGATCGGCACCTCTGCCGGCGCCGCCTGATCGCGTCGCTGCCACCACAGCGCCAGCACCGGCAAACCGACCAGTGCGATCAGGTGCTCGATGACCACCACGATGTCGCTGACCTTCTTAAGGTCCATGCGCATCGGCGGGAACGTGATCGGCGACGTCATGAACTGGCCTTCGGTGAACAAGAAGCGCTCCACCGACCACCCCCACTCGTTGTCGGTCAGGCGGATCCAGCGATCCGGCACGATGCCGAACAGCAACAGCAGCAGCATGAAGATGTAGGCCGCCGCCAACATGGCTTCACCCCAAGTCGTCGGCCGATCGGTCGGTCGGCGCTTGCCGTACCACACGAGCAGCACGACCATCGCCGCGGTGACGAGGATCGATGTGACCAGCGCAACCACTCCTTCGTTCCTCCTCCCGCATGCTGCTGTCGGTGCTTGTTGGGGCCTGTTCGGGCTTGTCTTCAGATGAGCGTTGTCGGCCATGCCGGTATCGGCCTGCCGCCGCGAGACCACCGAGAGAATACCGGCGCGCCGGCCACGGCGTGCGATGTTCTAGCACGAGAGGCGACACGCGCCACAGCGCTGTCGGGCCGACGCGAGCGGGCGCCCAGCCTGCAGGCGACGAACGTGTTGTGGCCGATGAGCGTGGTCACTGGGTTGCCGCGTGGCAGACTTGCGCTTCGGCGCGCTCGTGCGCGTATCGTGCGCCGCGAACTTGGCTGCAAACTCGGCTGCAAACTCGGCCTTGCCGCCGCGGCCGAGTCCTTGGGGGCGACCCCGCGGAGGATCACGTGACCGAAGTCCCCGAGTACCTGTTGGAGCGTTCGCGCCAGCGGCGCATCGCCTTGGGCGTGCTCGCCGACGACGGCAGCGGCGACGGAGGCGGGTCCGCGGCGGGCAGCGCGACGGCCGCAGCGACGCCTGCTGCCGGGCCGACCCAGGCCCAGATGATTGCCGCCGCTCGCGAGTCGGCGCAGCTCGAAGCAGAGCCCGAAGCTCCGCCGGATCCTTTGTGGGTGATCTCCGCCCGCCGCAGGCACCGGATTCCGATCTGGGTCCTGCCCGTGCTGTTCTGCCTTCCGCTGTGGGCGTTCGTGTATGTGCAGCTGACCGAGCCTCCTCCTGAGCCCATCACGGCTCTCAACGAGGGAGCGACCACCTATGCCGTGCGCTGCGCGAGCTGCCACGGCGGTGACGGCTCGGGATCTGACGGAGGACTGGTGGGCCGCCCGCTGTGGAACGGCGAGGTGCTGTTGACGTTCCCGAGCCTGGGCGAGTCGTTCCTCGAGTGGCTCGCAGTGGGCTCGGAGGGCATCGGCCTGGGACAGGTCTACGGCGACCCGAATCGGCCTGGCGGTGCACGCGTCTCCGGTGGCAGCTCGAATGCAGCAGCGATGCCCGCCTTCGGCGATGTGCTCAACGAGCATCAGCTCTACGCCGTCGCGCGTTACGTGCGCGAAGTGATCGGCGGCGAGGACATCAGCGACGAGGCGGCTGCGGATCGAGACGCCCGATGGGAGCAGCTGGGCGGCGGCACTCCGGCCGACATGGGCGGTGGCGGCCACTGAGCGGCCGGCGCTCAGCTCGCCCCACACCTTGACACTCGATTGCGAGGTGCTGGTCGTCGGCGGCGGCCCAGCGGGCTGCGCCGCCGCGTATTGGTTGGCGCTCCACGGGCGCGACGTGCTGCTCGTCGAACGCTCGACCTACCCCCGAGCGCGGGTGTGCGGCGACGCGCTCACGCCCGTTGCAGTGAAGGAACTGGCCGACATGGGCTGCGCGCCCGACGCCGCCGGCTGGCACCGTCATCGCGGGCTGCGCCTCACCGCGCACGGGCGGAGCCTCGAGGTTCCGTGGCCCCAAGACGGGAGGTGGCCCGGCTATGGCGTCGTGATGCGCCGGTCGCGTCTGGATGCATTGACGTTCGCGCGCGCGCAGTCGGCTGGAGCGCGCGTGCTCACCGACACGGAGGTGACTGCGCCGCTCATCGCTCACGGCCATCTGCGCGGCTGCATCGCACGCCGGCGGAACGGGGACCGCGCAAGGCGCAGTGGCGGGAACGACGCTGGAGGCCGTGACGGGAGCGGCAATGGCGGCGCTGACACGGCTGATGCCGAGATTGTGGCGCGCGCTCGTTATGTCGTCATTGCCAATGGCCCGAGTTCGCGTTTCGGGCAGGCGCTCGGGACCGCGCGCACCCGCACCTACGCGCAGGGCTTGGCGATGCGCGCCTACTACCCGACGCCCCGCCATCGCGAACCGTGGATCGAATCCGTGTTCGCGTTGGCAGACCGCTCCGGGCGCCAACTGCCCGGCTATGGCTGGATCTTCCCGGTCGGCGACGGCACGGCCAACGTCGGGGTAGGGCTGCTCAGCCATCACGACGGCAACGAAGCCATCTCGCTCGAGCGGCTGTTCGAGCAGTGGACTCATCAGATCCCCGATCGCTGGGAGATCGATCCTGGCGGACCCCACAGCCGCCCGGAAGGCGGGCGCCTGCCGATGGGGGGATCGGTGCGTCCGCAGTCGGGACCGAACTGGGTGGTCGTGGGCGATGCCGCAGGCAGTGTGAATCCTTGGAATGGCGATGGCGTCGGTCCGGCATTGACCACGGGGCGGCTGGCCGCTGAGCACATCTGTCGGGCGCTCGCCACCGACGACGGCGACGAGCTGCGCCAGTACGAGGCCGAGCTGGCAAGCCGTTGGCAGCGCTACCACCATCTCGGTCGGCTCACGACGCGCGCGCTGGGCCGACCCGGGCTGATGCGCAAGCTGACCCAGCTCGCGATCCGCTCGCCGCGCATGGGGAAACTGGTTGTGGGCATCTCGACAGATCTGATCCGCGGGGGCAGCGGCCCGGCCGGTGCGTGCAACGTCTACCGAGCCGCCAGCGGTCTCGCGCGCCTGCGGCGAGATCGCAGCTAATGGCTTGCAGCGGTGCGCTCAGCGCGCAGCGGCTGCAGCTTGGGCGATCTTGGCCAACGCTTCGTCGATGATTTCCGGCGTGTGGGCGAGGCCGACGAAGATCGCTTCGTAGGCACCGGGTGCGAGGGCCACGCCGCGGGCCAGCAGTTCAGCGTGCAGCCGGGCGTAGGCCTGCTCGTCGGTGCTGCGGGCATCGTCGTAGTCGCATGGCGTCCAGCCCGCCTCGGGCGCAGCCCCGCACCACAGGCCGACGAGGGTGCCGACGCGCGTGACCACGACCTCGAAGCGCGCTTCGCGCAACGTGTCGGCGAGGCCGTTCGCGAAGTGCGCGGCCCGCGTCTCCAGCTCCGCATAGGTCTCCGGCGTGAGCTGGTCGAGCGCAGCCAAGCCTGCGGCGGTCGCCAACGGGTTCCCCGACAAGGTCCCGGCTTGGTACACGGGACCGGTCGGGGCCAGCGTCTCAGCGATCTCGGTGCGTGCGCCGAGTGCGCCGATCGGCAGGCCTCCGCCGATGACTTTGCCGAAGCACGAGATGTCCGGCGTGACCCCGAAGCGCTCGGCTGCGCCTCCGCGGCCGAGACGAAAGCCGGTGATGACCTCGTCGAAGACCAACAGCGCACCCGTTTGGGTGCAGGCGTGGCGCAGGCCGTCCAGGAAGCCCGCTGCGGGCGCCACCAGACCCATGTTGGCTGCGACCGGCTCGACGACCACCGCTGCAACCTGCTCGTCAAGTTCGGGCACGACGTTGTACGGCGCCACCACCGTGTCGGCCACGGCGCCGGGCGGGACGCCCGCCGAGCCCGACAGCCCAAGCGTGGCCACTCCGCTGCCGCCGGCGGCCAGCAGCGCATCTGCGTGCCCGTGGTAGCAGCCCGCGAACTTCACGATGCGCCGCCGGCCGGTGAAGCCGCGCGCCAGACGCACAGCGGTCATGGCCGCTTCGGTACCGCTGCTGGTCAGCCGCACCTGCTCGACGCCGGGCGCCGCTGCGGCGATGCGTTCAGCGAGCATCACCTCGCGCGCCGTCGGAGCGCCATAGGACGTTCCCTGAACTGCGGCTGCGGCCACTGCGTCGTTGACGGCCGGATCGGCGTGTCCGAGAATGATCGCCCCGTACGACTGGACGAAGTCGATGTAGCGCCGGCCCTGGACATCGGTCACATGCGGGCCGTGTGCTGATGCCACGAAGTACGGGGTGCCGCCTACCGACCCGAAGGCGCGAACCGGTGAGTTGACCCCGCCGGGGATGACACGGCGTGCTGCGTCGAAGAGTTCTGCATTCGTCGGTCGCGGTATCGACTGGGGCGTTGGCTGCGGTGTCGATGACGGTTCGGTCACCGTTCGCAGCGTAAAGGCTGCACTGCCGGCGAAGGGCAGTCGGCACGCAGCGCCGCTGCGGTCGCTTCGAGCAGACCTTCGTCGGAGGGATGGCGCGCAACCGCCGCCACCTCCAAGTCCGCCTCGATGCATGCGGCAGCCGTGGTGTTGCCGATGCAGACCACTTTGCCGCCGACCTTGGGCCTGCCGAGCTGGCTGAGGTGACCGAGCACCGCCGACGGCGAGGCGAAGATGACCGCATCTGCTCCCAGCACGTCTGCAACGAGGTGGTCCGACAGCGTGGGTGTCACGGTGCGATATGCAGTGACTGCGTCGACCGCCCAGCCGCGGCTGCGCAGGCCGTCGACGAGTTCGGGTCGAGCCTGCGCCGAATGGGGAACCAAGCATGCGTCGCTTGGTCGCGGTTCCCCGAATGCCGCAACGAGACCGGCGGCATCGTTCTGGTCGGGAACAAGATCGGCAGGCCGCTCCAGCTCGCACTCGACGCGTGCCGCCGTGGCAGCGCCGACGGCGGCGACACGGATGCGTGCGAAGCTGCCGCGCACACCGCGGCGGTCGGCGCGCGCGAGCGTCGCCGCAACCGCGTTGGTGGAGGTGAACGCAACCCAGCTGAACTGTTGGAGCCGCAGCAGCGCATCGTCCAGCCGCTGACCGCCGTCCAGCGGCGGCACCACCGCTATTGCCGGCGCAACCAGCGGACGTGCGCCGTGAACTCGAAGCGCTTCCGCGGTGGCAGCAGCCTGGTGCGAGGCCCTGGTGACGACCACGGTGCGGTCAGCGAGCGCGCTCAAGTCGCTCTCGCCGAGGTCCTCAGACATCGCCGGCCTCACACATCGGCGGACTGGCTGGCGGACAGCTCAGCGGGCATCGTGGCATGCGCGCCGACGGCGGACAGCAGCTCGCGGGCCAGCGCCACGCCGAGACGCTCGCCGTCGGCGTCGCTGCGAGCCGCTCGTGCGATGCGGCGGCGATCCGGGGCTGCGAGCGACGCAGTCATGTGTACGCGTCCAGTGGCTTCGAGGATGGCGTGAGCGCCGGTTGGCAGATCGCAGCCGCCGCCGAGCGTCCGCAAGAACGCGCGCTCAGCTCGAACGCATCTCGTCGTCGCATCGTCGATGATCTCGCCGACCGCTGCGGCAGCGTCGGCATCGTCGATGCGGTGCTCGACGGCAATGGCGCCTTGGCCGACCTGAGGCACGATGTCGTCGTGGCTGAATCGCTGTGCGATGCGGTGAGATTCACCGAGACGCTCGAGCGCCACTGCCGCCACGATGACCGCATCGACGTCCGCTCTGTCGGCGACGGCGATGCGACGTGCCATGTTCCCGCGCAGACTCGCAAAGCGCAGATCGCTCCGCAGCGCTGCCAGGTGACATCGGCGGCGTTGCGATCCGGTGGCCACGACGCCGCCGCGGGGAATCGCGTCGAGCGTCATGCCGACCAGCGCGTCGCGTGCCTCCCCGCGTGCCAGGCAGCCGGCCAATGCCAGCCCCGGGGTCTGCTCGGAGCGCATGTCCTTGGCACTGTGTACCGCTATGTCCGCTCGCCCGTCGAGCACGGCGGCTTGCACCTCGGTCACGAACACGCCGCGCCCCGACATCTGCGACAGCGGCGTGGACAGATCCACATCGCCGCTGGTGGACACCGGCACGAATTCGATGTCGCGCCGGGGCGATCCGGCCAGTTGCAGCGCGCTGGCAACGGCATGCGCGGCCCACATCGCCAGCGGACTCGATCGGGTTGCGATCCTCACGCAGACGGGTTCCACAGATCGAACAGGTCGCGCACGGCGTCCGCGAGTCGATCTCCTTTGGACTTGCCCGCCGCCGACTTCAAGGCAACGGTGGGATGATGCAGCAGCTTGTTGACCAGCGATGCCGTCGCACGGTCGAGCGCCTCGCGAGCATCGGCGCCGAGGCCAGGATGTGCCGCCAGCGTGCGCTCGATCTCGACCCGGCGCACCGTCTCGGCCCTGCCTCGAAGCGATTCGATGACCGGCGCCATCTCGCGGGCGGAGCGGCTGTCGCAGAACCGCGCCGTCTCCGCGACCAGCATCGCCTCGACTGCAGCCACCTCCGCTTCGCGTCCCGCTCTGCCGAGCGCCGCGAATCGGGACAGGTCGTCCATGTCGAGCAGCGTGACGCCGCCAATGCGGGCCACCGCCGGATCCACATCACGCGGCACGGCGATGTCGACGATGAGCAGCGGACGACCGGCGCGCCGTTCGATGACCGCGTCCACGCTGGCGTGGTCCACGATGACCGACGTTGCGCCGGTGGAGGTCAACAGCAGGTCCACCTCCACCAATGCGTCCTCCAGCCGACTGAGCGGCAGGTGATGCCCGCCGACGCGGGCGGCAAGTGCGTGCGCATGCGAAGGCGTCCGGTTTGCTACCTGCACCGTTGCCGGGCCGGCCGCTGCAAGAGCCACGATCATGCCTTCGGCCATGTCGCCGGCGCCCACGACGAGCACTTGCGCCGTCTCCAGCGAGCCGAGATGGTCCGTGGCCATGCTGACCGCCGCATGGCTGACCGACGCCGTTCCTCGCGAGATGCCCGTTTGGCTGCGCACACGCTTGCCGGCAGCCAAGCCGTGCTGGAACAGCTGGTTCAGCACCGCGCCCACGGTGCCCTCGTCTCGTGCGATGTCACGCGCGGCACGAACTTGGCCCAGTATCTCGTGTTCACCGAGCACCACCGATTCCAGGCCGCTCGCTACTCGGAACAGGTGATGCGCAGCCGCGTCGTCGTAGTGGACGTAGAGATGGTCGGAGAGCACGGCCGGCGCCACCCCCGACAGCGTGCAGAAGAAATCGCGCAGCTCGCCGTAAGCCGCGTGGAATTTCTCGGCGAGGACGTAAGCCTCGGTGCGATTGCAGGTGGATACCACCACAGCTTCGCTGACGTTCTCGCACGACGCAAGATCGCCAAGTCGTTTCGGGACGTCAGCGGCGGCAACCGTGCAGCGCTCCAACAGTTCGAGCGGCGCGCTGCGATGGCTCACGCCCATGACAACGATGGACACGAGGACTACCCAAGGTTCGGGAATGCGGCACCCGCAGTCTCGCCGGTCCAGCGGCTCGTCGCCACACGCCGGCGCTAACACCAGAGCGCTGCGGTGCCCACCGCGACGACCGCGCGGCATGAGCGCGGCCTTACCCCAAGGCCACGAGCAGCTGAACCGTGGCCGCCAGCAAGATGAGCGCTGCGAGCGCGGCCAGCACCAACGCTGTACGAGGCCTCATGGCGCGGGCGCTTGTGCGGCAAGCCTCACGTCCCTGAGCACGAGGCGACCGGGCATCAGGTCGCTGAGCATCAGGTCGCCGGGCGCAGGCGGACCTCGGCGCCTGGTGCGAAACCGAGGTGGGCGGCGCTGCGGCCCGCGACGGTGAGCTCAAGCAGCCCGAACGGGTCGTCGCACAGCTCCAAGCCGCTCGTGCCGGGCGAGCCGGCCGAAGCAAGCCGCGCATTCGCTTGCCCGGCCGGCGAAGTCGGCCCGTTGTCGGTCCATTCCGCGACGAGGAGATTGCCGAGTGGCGCCAGCGTGTCGCGGTCGACGTTGAGCTGCACTGTGCCCCAGCGTGTCACCGAGAGCACTTCGGCGGTCACTGAGCCGTCGTCGTCGACGCGGGGCACCGCAACCAGCGACGGCATCAGCAGCGCCGGGTCGATCGGCGTACCCAAGGTCTCGACTGGCTCGTCTGCCGCGAGACGGCCCGCAGCGGGTGCGAGCACATCGCGCATTGGGTGCAGCACCGACGCAGGGTCCCTGCCGCCGGGACACTCGATGCGCACTGCGATGTCCGCGCCGCCGACTGCAGCAGTGGTCGCCGCCAGCACACCGTTGTCCGGACCCACCAGCATCGATTGGCCCTTGCCGACCGACACGGCGATGGCGGGCCGGTCCAGACGGCGGCCCACCGATGCCAGCACTACGCCAGGTGCGAGGTACGGCACACTGCGGGCGAGCATCAGCGCCGCCGTGCGCACATCGTCCGGGTCGATCTGGTGGCACAAGTCGATCACCGCGGCACCGGGCGCCGACTGGCGCAGGATCGAGTGGATGACACCCACCGACTCGTCCGCAGTGCCCATGTCGCTCAAGCAGGTGACCGTGCTGTGGTCCGGCCGCGCGGTCACGGGTTCGGGTTCCCGAAGCGGTCCCAGCACTGGCCGCCGAGTCCGCCCGTCACGCTGCGCCGAGTTCGCCAGAGCGAAAGGCGGCTGCTTCAACCGCCGCCGCGAATGCGGTCCGCACGCCGTGCCGTTCCAGCTCGCGGAGCCCTGCTGCAGTCGTGCCGCCGGGCGACGTCACGTCGGCTCGCAGCTCAGCGGGCGAACGACCTTGCGCCAGCAGCGTCGCTGCGCCCAGCAAGGTTTGACTGGTCAACTCCGTTGCCACAGGCCGGCTCAGGCCCACGAGCACGCCCGCCTCGATCATCGCCTCCGCCACCAGAAAAACGTACGCCGGCCCCGAACCCGACAGTCCGGTCACTGCGTCCATCAGGTGCTCTTGGACGCGCACGACGCTGCCGACAGCGCCGAGCACCTCGGTGGCCCATCGGAGGTCGGCTTCGGTGGCGCGGTCGTTGCCGCAGATCGCCGCAGCGCCTTGCGACACCAGTGCCGGCGTATTGGGCATAGCACGCACGATCGGCACTGTGGGGCCCACTGCGGCGCCGAGCGTCGCGAGCGTGACTCCGGCGGCAATGGAGAGCACGCGATCAGTGCCCGCGGCAGCAACCTGAGCCGCGACGGCGGGAGTCACGTCTGGCTTGGTGGCCAGAATTGCTCCCGACGATGCGGCCGTCTCGTCGGCGACAGCGACGCCGTAGCGCCCGGACAGCTCGTCTCGACGTGCGGAAATCGGCTCCACGACGCACATGGCACGCGGGCTGCGGCCCGACGCGAGCAGGCCGCCCACCAGTGCCTCGCCCATCTTGCCGCCGCCGACGATGAGCAGTTCGACCTTGTCGGCCACGGATTCACGGTACCTCGTGCATCCGGTCGTTCGAGATGCTCGTTCGTGATGCCGGGGCGCCCGTTGGGGGTGGGGCACTTCCCGGGTGCCTGACAGCGGGCACCCCGGCAGACATCAAATGCACCAGAACCCGCTGCATGCAGTCAAGTGATTTATGAGTCTGTGTCCTGCGCACGCGAGGTTGGACGTGCCAGCGGTGGGATTGGCGGCTACCACAGCTGCCCATCGTCGGGGCGGCCGGCCATGGGAGCTACTGGCGGAAGCCCAGCCGGATCAACGTCGTGAAATCCCGCTCGACGTACGACCAGAGCGATCCGACGATCCGATCCAGCTCGTCTTCGTCGACGCAGTGGGTCGGCAGCTCTCCGGTCAAGTACAGGGCATCTTCGGGGCCGATGCCGTAGCGGGCGCCTACCAGCGAGTGGTTGCGGCGCAGCACGAAGTCCGCCACGCTGTTGGGCCGATGCTGCGGTGCCGGCAGCACATAGGACTCATAGGCCAGCGTGCGCTGGCGCAGCGTCAGCCAGATCGCAATCACGTCGCGCGATTCCCCTGACAGACGCAGATACCAGCGACGCGGCACGTCGGCGTCGCGGGTGACGTCGAGCAGCAGCGGGCGCTCGTCGGGACCGGCAGCGGACTGCGACCGAGCCCAGTCGGCCAGCCAAGCGTCCAGACGAGCCTCAAGCTGATTGAGCTCCGCATCGGTTGCGGGGCGGCGGGTCACCTCCCCAGCCGCGGCCGGCTCACAGGCAAGCGACCAGTTCGCGCTGTGCTGCTGCTTCGAGCACTTCGAGCGCTGCCGATGCGCTGGCACGCCAGCTGCAGCGCTCTGCGCGGCGAGCGCCGGCGTCGCCGAGTCGCAACGCCAACAGCGGATCGGCGAGAATCTCGATGATCCGACGCGCGAACGCGTCGCTGCTGCGTCCGGCCACGAGGTAACCAGTGCGTCCTTCCACGATGTTGTCGCGCAGGCCGCCCACGTCGGACGCCACAACCGGCGTCCCGCAGGCTGCCGCTTCGAGCGCGACCAAGCCGAAGGATTCCGACCGGCTCGGCACCAAGCACACATCGGCGGCCCGGTAGTAGGTCGACAGCAGATGATGCGGCAGCGGCTCGACGAACCGCACGTGCGGAGCAATCGACAATTCTTCAGTCATGGTCTTGAGCCGTTCAAGCGTCGCCTCGCCTTGGGGGCCGCTGGGACCACCGACGATGACCAGCTGGGCCTCAGCACCCGCCGCGCCGGAGGCTCGGATGGCTGCGAGGGTCTCCACTGCCAGTTCGGCACCCTTGAGCGGCTGCAGACGACCGACGAACAGCAGCACGGGACCCGGTCCAATGCCGATCGCCGCCCGCGCCCCATGACGCTGGCCGGGCGCGAAGATGGCCCGGTCCACGCCCGGCGTCAGCACGTGCAGCCGCTCGGCAGGCGCGTCGTACAGGGACCTGAGCTGGCCCGTCTCGACAGCGCCCGAAGTGAACACCGCATCTGCACAGTCGATGATGCGCTGCTCGGCGTCGCCACGGTGACGCGGCTCGGCATCACCGGCGTCCGCCTTGACGCGCCCGAGCGTATGAAAAGTGACAGCTAAGGGAACGCCCAGGCGGTGCTTCAGCCGGTGTCCCGCCACGCCGCTGAGCCAGTAGTGGGCGTGAATGGCGTCCACCGGGCATCCCGTCAGATGCTCTGCGACGTGGTCGGTGAACGTGGCAACCACCGCCGGCAGGTCCCGCTTGTCCAGAGACGGCGCACCGGCGTCGACATGGATGACCTGCACTCCCGGCTCCACCTCGAGCCGATGCGGCTGTGACCAATCGGTACGACGCGTGTAAATCTCACCCTCGACGCCGAGGTGCGCCAGCGACGCAGTGAGCTCTCGCACGTACACGTTCAAGCCGCCGCCGTCGCCGCTGCCGGGCTGGTGTGTCGGCGAGGTGTGCATGCACAGCACCGCGACTCTCACGGCGCGGCCGCCGGTGTCCGATGGGCTGCAGCCATGTCAGTGACGGCCGCTTCATGCGATGCAGCGGGGACCACGGCGGACAACGCTACGCAGATCATCGGAACACTGCAGAGCAGTTCAACCCACAGCAGTAAACCCAGGGACAGGACCGTGGCGAGGCTCGCAGCAAGCGAACGCGTTCAAGATGCAAGCCGTGACGTCGCTACCTCAATCGATGCCTCAGATGGGCACGAGCCCGAGACCCCACATCCACGCCAGGGCCGTGACGCTCAGCGAATCGAGCCTGCGCACCGCCCATTCCCCGATCATTCGCTGCCAAGCATCTCGGCGTCGGCTGCTGGACGCGGACACGGGTCGATCCCATCCGTCCCCTCCACGTGGAGCCGGTCGCGAAGCCAACGCAGTGATCGGTCGGGCAATGGCAGGACCCAGCGGCAGCGTCAGCACAGCAATAGCGCCGAATTTGACGGCATCGTCAGGAGCGAACGGCGGCACGCTCAAGCCGGTCAGGGCGAAAATGGCGATTGCCGCCGCTACGGCGCCGGCAAGCGGGCCCCGCAGGCCCAGCGGCCGGCCGGCTGCACTCAGATGGGCACCGGCGTCGTACGCCCCGGCTGCGCACACCAGCACGAGCGCCGCGCCGAGTGAGTAGCGGGCAACTGCGGCGGCGCACGCAGCCGCAGTGCCGACCTGCAGCCACGTGCACATCAGCCATCGTGCCCGCACCAGCACCGGCTGGGGCACCCCACCGACCGCCGATGCTGCTGGGCTCGTCGGGTCCGCTGCGACTGCTGGGGGCGCTCGGTCCGCCGAATCCGCCTGATGCACCCGACTTGCTGCGCTGGCTGCTTGGGCTGGGCCAGTCGAGGGCTGTAGACGCAAGGCAATGGCCACCAGCAGGTTCGCCGCGATCGCCGCGACCACCACGGCGCCCGCCAGACGCGTATCGAGGACTGCTGCGGATCCCAGTGCGCCGGCGAGCACTCCGGCAGGTGCGCGGTAGCTCACAGGCAGCAACCGCGCAGCGCATGCGGCATCGCCGTTGGGCGATCCGCGGGGGGCGCCCGCTGCTTGCCAAGCTGCGAGCATCGCAATCCCCGTGACGGCAAACCCGAAGGTCGCGGCCCCCGCTCCCAAGGCAGCCAGCAGCGCGACGAACCAGATCAGCCCTGCGCTGATACTGGCGTCGCGCAGCGCAACCGCAGGACCAAGCCACTGCGCGGCTGCCGATATCCGTCGTTGCGCCGGCCCGAGACCGGGCGACGCCGGCACTGCGCCGATGTCGCTCAGCCGCCCGAGACGGGCGGCAGCACCGCAAGCTCGTCGCCATGGCTGAGCTGCGTCTCCCCGAGTGCCGGCTCGCCGTTCAGCCACACTCTGCTGGCAGTCAGCACCGCGCTGAAGCGCTCGCCGTAGCTGGCTTCTGCCCAGTCGAGCGCTTCAGCCACCGAAGCCGCCTCGGTCTGGATGCTGCCGACTCCAGCGGCTTCGCGCGCTGCCGCGAACAAGCGGATCGTGATCTGCGGCATTGCCGAGATGCTACTGAGCGCTGCGCAGGCGCCCCGCTACCGTCATGGGTCGTGACACGGCATGCAGAGCTGTTGGCAGTGCGTCATGGCCAGTCCGAATGGAACCTGCTCGGACGCTGGCAAGGTCAGGCGGATCCTGCACTGACGGCTCTCGGCGAACGGCAGGCGGAGATCGCGGCGATGAGCCTGCCCGCCTTCGATCTCATCGCGTCGAGCGACCTGCAGCGGGCTCGCCGCACAGCGGAGATCATCGCAAAGCAGGTCGGCGTCAGCGACGTCGTGACCGATGAAGCGCTGCGTGAACGACGCGCCGGGCCCTGGGAGGGTCTCACCAGAGCCCAGATCGAACGGGGCTGGCCCGGTGCGCTCGCGGCCCGCCGATGGCCGCCCGGCTTCGAGCCTGAGGACAGCATCGCCGAGCGGCTGTTGCCAGCGCTCCGGCAGCATCTGTGTGGTGGCGGTCGCGTCTTGCTGGTGGGCCACGCAGGCGTGCTCAAGACCCTCGACGCCCGTGTGGGCCTCGACGACGAGCGGGTACCGAATCTGGCAGGGCGCTGGTTCTGGCTTGACGGCACCGCGGCCGATTTGTCCTGGGGCTGGAGTCAGCTGGTGCCCGGTCACCGGGTGGAACTGGTGTCCTCCGATGTCGATCTGAGGATCGAATAGACGCTGCTGCGCCGTATGAGACTGCTGCTGTGCTGGGGTCGGGGGGAAAAGCCTTGGCGTGACCAGCCGGACGGCTACTCAGGACTCGGGCAGCCAGGACGTGACGGCGGCGGGATCGATGTCATCGTCCGCCAGCAAGCTCAGGGTGCGTTCCGCGCGTGTCAGCTCATCCTCGATGGCATCGAGTTCGCGGTCGCTGAGCAGCGCCGTCTCCGATGCCGCCTCCGTCTCTGTGAGGTGTCGAGTCGCCGAAGGTGCAAGTCCAGGCGGGTCGTCGGTCACCGCCCGCAGGCTAGGTGTTGCATTCGGTGAAGCTGCCGACGCGTGATGCAACTGCTCAATCTGTGTACGAGACGCGTTGCGCGACGCGGCCGCGATTTTCGGCAGAGTCCCGAATTCTCAAGGGAACGCAGCGCGCCAGACCCGCCAGCGCTGGCACCGCCACCAACGACACCGCCAACCCCGACAAGCCGGACAGCGCGAATGCTCCAGGCCGGGACCGCGAGGTCAAGAACGAGACCTGCACAGGCACACACAGGTCGGCCAAGCGTTGTTTGACCGGCTTGCGGCACCTGCTGTCGGTCGCCGAGCGTGAAGGATGCTGCAAAAGTCGCTGGCGCGGCTTGCGCAGCCGCGGTAGCTTGCGAACATGCCCGCCGACATCGCATGGAACCAGCTCACAGCGCTCAGCAGCATCTTCGCTTTCGGCACCGCGCTGACACTCACCATCGTGAAACTCATGGTGACACCCCTCGCCCGCCAGATCACCACCGTCTCCGCGAACCTGAACGACCTGCGCACAGACCAACAGGCCATGCGCACAGAACTGAAAGAAGAGCTGCACGAACAGCGCGCCGAGACCAACCGGCAGTTCGACGCGCAACGCGCGGAAGCCAATCGGCAACTCCAAGCGCAGCGCGCCGAGACCAACCGGCAGTTCGACGCGCTGCGCGCCGACAACGAAGAGCTGCGTGCCGACGTCAAGGAGATCAAGCACGACGTGGCGCTCATCCGCGAGCGAGTCGCGCGGCTCGAAGAACGCCCCGCCATCGGCACCACGCCGGCAATCGCCTGAACGCCGGCGCGCCGGCGCGGCACCGCTGAGGGATCTGCTCAGCGGCGGGGGATCGTGTGGGAGGCGTGCAACGACTCGAAGTTCTCCAGCGCACGGCCGGCACCGAGCACGACCGTCTCCAGCGGAGACTCCGAGCGCAACACGGGCACACGCGCTTCGGATGCGATGCGCTGATCCAGGCCTCGCAGCAACGAGCCGCCGCCCACCATGAGCGCACCGCTGTGGATGAGATCCTGCGCCAGCTCAGGCGGCGCGTCGCTCAGGCACTCCAGTACGGCCTCGAGAATCAGCTCGACCGTTTCGACCAGGGCCGAGCGCACTTCGGTCGGGGTGATGAGAAACGTTCGCGGCAGCCCAGTCGTCAGGTCGCGGCCCTTCACCTCCGCGTCGAACTTGTCATCGACCGGCCACGCCGAGCCGATGCTGATCTTCAGGTCCTCCGCCGTGCGCTCGCCGATGGCTATGCCGTGCGCCCGTCGTGCGTAGTTCATCAATGCCGTGTCGAAGTCGAATGACCCCACCCGGACCGCGCGCAGCGACACCAGGCCGCCGAGCGACACCATGGCGATCTCGGCGGTGCCGCCGCCCACGTCGATGACCAACGAGCCGGTGGGCTCGTGGATCGGCAGGCCCGAGCCGATGGCAGCGGCCAACGGCTGCTCGATGAGCCGAACGTCGGAAGCCCCCGCGCGCCGTGCGGCCTCGATGACCGCTCGCCGTTCGACCGGCGTGATCAGCGACGGCACGCAGACCGCAACGCGGGTTCGGCCAAAGCGGCCGACACCCACGCCCTGCAAGATGAGCCGGATCATGCGCTGAGTGATGTCGAAGTCGGTGATGGCACCATTGCGCAACGGACGGGCGGCGATGATGTAGCTGGGCGTTCGCCCGATCATCTGCCAAGCTTCACGCCCGACCGACAGCACGTCGCCGGAACGCTCATTGAGTGCGATGACCGACGGCTCGTTGAACACGATGCCGCGTCCACGCTCGTACACCAACGTGTTGGCAGTGCCGAGATCGATCGCCAGATCACGAGCCAGGACGACGCCTCTGGTCGCGGAACGTCAGCCGGTCGTGCCGTCGAGCCGCTGCCGGCGGACGCGCCGTTGTCGGACGGTTGAACCGCTCGTCCGCTGACTGCGCAGCGAGCGTGCGGCTGACTGCGGGGCTCGGTGGCTGTCGGCGGACCGGGTCTGGCAGTTCGCCAATGTCAGCGGCTGGCAACACTGAGTAGTCGCGCTCGACCAGTCGGATGCTCCTCGGCACCTGCGCCGCCGATCTCTGCGCTGACCCGGGAGCAACAGACTCCGTGGGGTCGCCGCGCAGCGCCCTCCGCCGACGTCGGCGGCTAGGTCGCCGGCGCCGGGCAGCAGCGGAGGCGTCTCGGGCCTGTGGTGGCGCGATCGACTCCAACCTGCGTCGAAACCGCTCGGTGTCGTCGTCGGACACCCGCTGCCGCCCGATACGAGCGCACACGCCCAACACCATCAGACCCAGCAGTGGCACCACCACCGCGATGGCCAAGAACAGCAGCGGGCTCATGCGCTCGGTACCTGCGCAATCGGCTGCGACTGCAAGCCCCAATCGGTCCCGGCGTCATGGTGTTCCTGCTTCCAGATCGGCACCGTGGCCTTCAATGTGTCAATGCCGAAACGAGCAGCGTCGAACGCCGCTTCCCGGTGCGGTGCAGAGACGGCCACCACGACGGAACTCTCGGTGAGACTGAGCGTGCCCACCCGGTGCAGCAGCACGGTCTTGCGCACGCTCGGCCACCTTCGGCGCATCTCGGCGGCGATGTCGGCGAGCCGGGGCGTCACTTCGGACTCGTACGCCTCATAGCACAGATGCGTCACACCCGTGCGGTGCTCGGCGTGATCCCGGACCGTGCCGGAGAACAGCACCACCGCCCCGGCGGCAGGGTCGAGCGCCCACTGGTAGACGGACTCGATCGACAACTCGCCGTGGGTCAGCTCCACCCAACTGTCGGCCGACCCGGCTGCGCCGTTGACGGGCGCGCCGCCGGAGGGCACTCGGGAGCGCGGCACCTTCATCATCGCAAAGCGTAGGAGCGCCGGAGCCAAGTCGCAGCCGCCCAGACGCCGGCCGCAAGCGTCGCTGCGGCACCGAGCAGTGCTGCGTGTTGGCGCTGGCCGGCATTCAGGTCGTCCCAGGGCATACCGGCATCCGCCACCACAAACGCCTGGGCGCTGCTGTAGCGGGGCGCCCAGCCTGCCGCCCGCAGCCGATCGTTGGCCACCACCCAGCTGTAGCGCGTGAACGGCAGCAGGCCCTCGGGGGCAGCATGGCCCACCCGTCGCGCCACATACCGGTCGAGACGCTTGGGCAGCGGCAGCGGCAGCCGAATCTTGGGGCGGGCGCCCAGCAGCGCCCGCAGCTCGCCCGGCGTCAGCCACCCGTCGGGCGCCACATTGAATGCGCCAGACAGTCGGCGCCGGGTCACCAGCGCCACCGCCGACACCAGATCGTCCAAGTGCAAGAACTGCACTGGCGGATCGTCGCTGCCCGTGCGGATCGGCGCGGCAGCAAGCATTGCCTCGCCGATCGGGCCGCCCATGCCGCTCGACACCACCGGCGCCGGCCGCAGGATCGCCACGGAGCGGGCGGTGCCTTCCGGCGCCGCACCGCCCCACTCCAGCGCCATCCGCTCAGCGAGACCGTGACGGGTCGCCCAAGATGCTTCCGCGTTGGGACGTACCGGCAGGTCCTCCGAGATCGGCGTGGGATGGTTCGGCCAGGCGCCGTACACGCTGGCGCTCGACACCAGCGTGAGATGCCGCACCTCGTCCGCCGCGGCCAGCACCCGGCGCATCCGATCCGAGGTCACGTCACCGCTCAGACGCAAGTACACCAACGCGTCGGCGCCGGCCAGGTCGTACTCGTAGTGCTCGCGGTTGGCGTGCTCGAGGGCATGCTGGTCCAAGTGGGTCGCATCGTCAGCGTCCAGCACGTCGAACGACTGGGCGAGCCGATGCAACACCCGGGCGCCGATGACGCCACCCGTACCTGACACGGCCAGTTGCGCCATCGGATGCGCGTTCAGACGCCGGTCACGGGATGCATGACAACGCCAGTATTGCCCGACCTGGACTGCCCGGCCACGTCACCACCTGATCGTCCACTGCGCGGCACGCGGCACCGCACGCCTGAGCGCTGCGACCGGCCCTACCATGCCTACGTGGCCGACGATGACGACAGACATCCGTTCTCCGGCATACCGTTTCTCGGCGATATCGCATCCTTGCTGAGCGGCAGCGAGACCGCCCTGTGGGAAGGTGCCCGCCAGGCAGCCACGCAGCTCGCCGGCGGCGGCAAGCCTGAGCACAACGTGGATCCGCTCGAGCGGCATCGCCTGAGCGAGATCAGCCGCGTCGCGGAGCTCCACGTGGCTCGCGTCACGCAGATGCAGGGCGCACCGCGCCTCGAGCCGGTCACCCGCTCGGGATGGGCGACCGACGCTCTAGGTGCCGTGCGCCCGCTGATGGACCGGCTGTCCAAGAGGCTGAGCCAGGACATCGGCCAGGACGCCTCGACGAGCCCAGACCCGTTCGCCGGCCTGCTCGCCATGATGAGCCCGATGACGGTGGCGATGACCGCCGGCATGATGGTGGGCCACCTTGCGGCTGGTGCCTTTGGCAACTCGGACCTGTTGATCCCCATGCCGCGCACGCTCATCGTGACCGCCAATGTCACAGCATTTGCGGACGAATGGAGCCTTGAAGCGGACGACGTGATGCTGTGGGCTGCCATCCGAGAGCACGCGATGCACGCCGTGCTCGCCCAGCCGGACATCGCAGGACAACTGGAGGCACTGTTGCGGCACCACATCGAGGGTTTTCGCCCCCGGGACCGCTCTTTGGACGTGGAAGAACTCGGCCTCGCAGACTTGGGCCTCGACGATCTAGGCCTCGGGGACCGAGGCGGAGAGCACTTGGGCGGGCCGGATTTCTCTGGGTGGTTCGGCAGCGACGGAAGCCCGCCAGAATCCCGATCGCAGATGCACCGCCAGCTCCACCAGCAGCTCCAGCGCATCTTCGGCAATCCCGAATTGCTGCTCGGCGTGGCCCGCGACGACCGCCATGACGACACCAGCCGTCTCGAGACGCTGATCAGCGTGCTGACCGCCTACGTCGACGACGTGATCGCGCAGGCAGGTCGTCGCCTCATCGGCGGGTACGAAGCGCTCAACGAGGCTGTCCGCCGGCGGGACGTGGGCACGCAGGGGGCCGACTACGCCGACCGTCTGCTGGGCATCCGGCTCAGTGCCGAGGCCCGCGGCCGCGGCGAGCGCTTCATTGCCGGCGTGATCGAACGCGCGGGCAGGGAGGGGCTGACACGCCTCTTCGAACCTGGCGGACTCCCCACCCCGAACGAGTTCGATGCTGCGGGCCTGTGGCTGGCACGACTGGACCTGAACGACGCTCACTAGGCGTGCGGTCGCCACCGCGAGCCTTCGGCATCTCAGCCGCGACGAATCCTGGTGCGCACCCGAGTTACGATGACCTCCGACGGCGGCCGTCGGCCACGCGCCAGCGCCCAGAGTCCGCCTGCGTACAGCACCACGGCGACGATGCCGGCAATGCTCAACAGCACCGCGCCGGCCCGGAGCGGCAAGATGCCGCTGGGCACAGTCACCGGCACCAACGCTCCGACCACCCACATGAGCTGGAAGCGGGTCTCGAAGCGGGCGAAGGTCCGCCCCCGGTCAGCCGGCACCTCGTCGCGCTGCACGATGGCGTCGAAGCACAGCTTGCCCAGCGCCGACATCAACCCCATCACTAAGGCCAGCACCAGGACAGACAAGCGGTCCGGCGCTGTCGCCACATAGAACGAAACCGCCGCTGCCAGCATCAGCGTGCCGGCCAGCAACACCTCCTCTCGGATGCGGCTTCGCAGCAACGGAGCAGACACGGCCCCGAGCAGCTGTCCGACTGCGCTGGCGGTGAACATGAAGCCGAACCACCACGGCGCTGCGTCGTCGTTGCGCAACCAGAAGGCGATCAGGAACAAGGTGAAGCCGGTCATGGCCCGCACGACGCCCATCGCCGAGCCGGCCAGCAGCATCCCGCCGCGCCGAGTCGATGCCACCGGCGGTGCGGACGGCGGGCGAGGTGCGACCTCGGACCGCTCAGACCGGGGCGATCTGCCGTGGCCGGCACTGCGCCGCGGGCGAATCGCGGTGCGCGGCAGCCGAGCCGCCGGAAACGTCATCAACACGAACACCGCCGCCGCCAGCACGAGCACCCAGCGGGAGGAGATCAAGCTCAACAACACACCCGGCCCCGCAGCCAGCGCGCCGCCCAGCCCGCTGAGCAGCATCAGCTTCGAGTTCGCTTCGACCAAGTCGCGTTCCTCGCGCACCAGCCCCGGCACCACGGCACTCTTGGCGACGTGGTACGCCTTGCCTGCCACGAGCGCGCCGAACGCCTCAGGGAACAACAGCAGCGAGTCCAGGTGTCGCACCATCAACAGCGCCAAGACCGCGCGAGCGATGCCGGCGCTGATGATCATCCCCCGCCGACCGCCGCGACGGCGGTCCACCAATGGACCGATCAACGGACCGACCACGGCGAACGGGGCCATCGTCACCAGCAGATACAGGGCCACCTTGGGCCGGGCGGCCGCAGGGTCGAGATTGAAGAACAGCGACCCGGCCAACGCAATCGCGATCAACGCGTCGCCGGCCGCAGAGAGCAGGTGGGCACGGGCAAGCCACGTGAACGGCTGCATCAGCCGGCAGTCTCAATCGGGATTGTTCGACGCACGCTCGTAGCGATAGCCAAGACCGCGAATTGTGGTGATGCGCTGCGGCGACGCCGGGTCGTCTTCGATCTTGGCCCGCAGCCGTTTGACGTGCACATCGATCGTCTTGGTGTCGCCCACGTAGTCGTAGCCCCACACGTTGTGCATCAGGCTGTCACGGGTCACGACCTTGCCGGCACGCCCGAGCAGGTACCTGAGCAGTTCGAACTCCTTCAGCGCAAGGGCGACCAGCTCGCCGCCCACTCGCACCTCGTGCCGGTCGATGTCGAGCGCCACATCGCCTTCGACGAGACGGGCCGTTTCCGTCTCGGCAGCATCCGCTGGGGACGTCGGCGGCTGAGCCCCTGCGCGGCGCAGCACCGCGCGCATGCGGGCCACCAGCTCGCGCAGCCGATACGGCTTGGCCACGTAGTCGTCGGCCCCCACTTCCAGGCCGACGACAGCGTCGATTTCTTCGCCTCGGGCGGTCACCATGATGAGCGGTACGCGTGACTGCTTGCGAATCTCACGGCACACGTCGAGACCCGACATGCCCGGCAGCATGACGTCCAGCAGCACCAGGTCGGGTACCGACTCGCTGATCTCGGCCAGTGCCGCGCGGCCGTCGGCAGCAGTTCGCACCTCGTATCCCTCGCGTCGCAAGCCCACCGTGAGCGCTTCGGTGAACGACGGCTCGTCATCGACGACCAGCACCGACGTCATGTGTTTGCCGTCGCGCGTTCACGACTGCTCGTTCGCGGCAGCGGACTGACGCTTGTGGGTTCGTGCCGAATGACGTCACGGCGCTCGAGTACGCCCGAGGCGGGGAGCCTGAGCGTGAATCTGGTGCCGACCCCCTCGCGGGTGTGCAGCATGACCTCGCCGCCGTGGTTCATGGCGATGTGGCGCACAATGCTCAGGCCCAAACCCGTGCCGCCCGTGGCTCGCGCCCGGGCCTTGTCGACACGGTAGAAGCGCTCGAAGACCCGCTCAGTCTCATCGGCGGGTATGCCGATGCCTTGGTCGTCTACCACGATGTCCCACCAAGCGGCACCCTGAGTCTCATCGACCTGCGTCTGTGCTGCCGGCGCTTCCGCATCAAACCGAGCCCTGCTGTCGGACGAGCCTGCGCTGGAGGCATCTTGGTGGCCCGCTGCTCGGTGACCGGTGCGGGTCACCGAGGCGTCGGCCTCAGCCAGCACGGCTGAGGGCCGCGCGTCGGAGCTGGGCAGGACCGCCAAGCGGACCTGCGCGCCGGGATCGCTGTACTTGATGGCGTTGTCGACCAAGTTGCCCACCGCCCGCAGCAGCTGGCCGCGGTCGGCGTGCAGCACGATCTGAGACTGAGCGTGCGTTGCACTCAGCTCAGCATCACCGGCAGCATCGGGTGGGAATACCAGTGACACGCCGTGCTCGCGGGCGTGCTCGGAATACTGCTTGGCCACCTCGCGCAGCAGCGGCACCACCGACACCGGCGCGTGCCGCGTCGAACCCTCCAGCTCCACCCGGCTCAGCTCCAGCAGATCGTCGATGATGTGGCGCACCCGGTCGGCCTCCGCACTGATGCGGTCGACGAGCCGGCAGCGCACCTTCGGGTCCCCTTCGTCGGCGAGCGTCTCGGCCAGCAGCGAGATCGCCCCGACCGGTGTGCGCAGCTCGTGGCTCAGGTTGGCCACGAAGTCTCGACGCACCTCGTCGGTGCGCACCCCTTCGGTGCGATCCGCCATCACCGCCACTGCGCCGAGCGGGTCGTTGTCGCTGCCGAGCTGACGCGCGCTGATCTCGATCACCCGCGGCGGCGGACCTGTCAGCTTCACGGTTCGCGATCGCTCCCGGCCGTCGCCGGCCGACGCGAGCAGCTGGCCGAGCCCGGCACCGACGAGCGCCATCGCGTCGCGGGCAGCGAGCATCTCGTTCGCCACGGCGTTGGTGGCGCACACGCTGCCGTCCTCATCCGCCAACACCACACCGACGGCAAGCTCGTCAATCGCGAGCTGCCACCGAGCCGCGTCGCGTCGGGCTGCCGCGGTCGTCGCTGCCGCCATCGCAGCCTGGGACTCCAGGCGCTCGGCGGCCACGGCTCGCTCGCGCATGCTCCGCACCATCACCAACGCCAACGCCAACGCAGTCGCCGACACCGCTGCGAGAGCACTCGCCAGCAGAATCATGACGTCACATCGTTTCCTGGGCCCGCCGGGCGCGAGCCCGGCTGGCGCCCAGATGCTCCGGCAGCTGGCCGGTCACCAAGAATTGCACCCGCTGAGCAATGTTGACTGCATGGTCGCCGATGCGCTCGTAGAAGCGGCCCACCACGGCAAGCTGCACAGCTTGGGGCGTGTCGATCTGGCCGGTGTTGCGCGACGCGAACACCGCGTCGAGGTACTGACCGTGCAGGTCGTCGAGCACGTCATCGACGTCGTTGAGCACCGATGCAAGCCCGGCGTCGCGGTCTGCGTAGGAACTCATGGCCATGACGGTCAGCCGCACCGCCTGCTGGCGCATGCGGTCGAGCAGGCCGCGGATGCGAGGCTCCAACACGGCACCGTGCAGGCGAACCACGGCCTTTGCAATGTTGGTCACCAAGTCGCCGCTGCGCTCGATCTCAGAGATCATCCGCAAGTCGGTCAAGATGGTGCGCAGATCGACAGCCACCGGCTGCTGCAGTGCGAGCAGGTGTACGCACTTCTCCTCGACCTCGATGCTGAGCAAGTCGAGTTCGTCGTCTGCGGTGATGATCTGGTCTGCGCTGCCGATGTCGCCGGCGAGCAGCGCGGCAGTCGCCGCGGAGATGCCCTCGGCCACCAAGCCGCCCATCTGCACGAGATCAGCCCGAACCTCGTCCATCAGCTGATGGAAGTCGGTGCGAACGTCTTCGGTCATGCGTGCAGTCTGTCGTGCCGGTGCCACCTCGGCAGGCAGCGGCTGGCCGGTCGAGTGCCCAGTCCCGAGCTCTGCCGCGTGCTCAGCCGACCCGCCCGGTGATGTACGCCTCCGTGCGGGGGTCCTCGGGGTTGGTGAAGATTGCGCTGGTCGGCGCAACCTCGACCAGCTCGCCGGTGCGCTGCCCGCGCTCGTCCGCCTGCACGGAGAAGAACGCCGTCATGTCGCTGATGCGAGCGGCCTGCTGCATGTTGTGCGTCACGATGATGATGGTGTAGTCGGCCTTCAGCTCGGCGATGAGTTCCTCGATGCGGCCCGTGGCGATCGGGTCGAGCGCGGAACAAGGCTCGTCCATCAGCACCACGTCGGGCTGCACCGCGATCGCCCGGGCAATGCAGAGTCGCTGCTGCTGACCGCCTGACAGGCCGTAGGCGGACGACTTGAGCCGATCCTTCACCTCGTCCCACAGCGCTGCACGGGTCAGCGAGCCCTCCACCACGTCGTCGAGCTGGGACCGCTTGACACCGGCCAAGCGGGGACCGTAGGCAATGTTGTCGTAGATCGACTTAGGGAACGGGTTCGGCTTCTGGAACACCATGCCGACCCGGCGCCGCACCTCCACCGGGTCCACCTGGTCCTGATACAGATCGACGCCGTAGTAGTTGATGGTGCCCTCCACGCGGGCACCCTCGATCAGCTCGTTCATGCGGTTGAAGCAGCGCAAGAACGTGGACTTGCCGCATCCGGAAGGACCGATCAGCGCCGACACCTGGTGCTCGGCGACATCCAAGGTGACATCGCGCAGTGCCCGGAAGTCGCCGTAGTACACGTCGACGTCCGCGCACTCGAAGACGTTGCTGGTTCCCGTCTCGTCGGTCTCAGCCTCGATCTCGCTGTGACGGCCTGATGCGACGGTGACGCCGCTCACGTCGATGCGAGCGGACAGCGCGGCGGTCGTCGATGCCGGCGACGTCTGTCGCGTCTGCGGCTGTTGGCTCGGCTCTCGCGTCATGGCGACCTTCTCGCTGCTCACATCTGACCTTCGTTCGTTGGTCGGTCCGTTGCTCGCACCAGCACGCCTCACCTGCGCTTGGGCTACCACTTCTTCTCGAAGCGGTGGCGCAAGTAAATCGCCAAGCCGTTCACCGCCAGCACGAGCACCAAGATGATGACACTTGCCGCAGCGGCGTTCGTCCCCCAGTCCGCGCCGGGCTGACGAGCGAAGTTGAAGATCAGCACCGGCAGCGCGGTGTACGGGCCGGTGAACGTCTCGAACACGTTGGCGTCGCCGTAGCTCATGAATCCGGTGGCAGCCCCGACCAGGATCAGCGGCGCCGCTTCGCCCAGCGCGCGCGCCAGCGCCAGCACGGTGCCGGTCAGGATCGTGGACAGGGCAGCGGGCAGCACTTGGCGCGAGAGCACTTCCCATTTGGTGGCCCCCACGCCGTAGGCGGCCTCACGCAACGACGACGGCACGGCCTTGAGCGCTTCGACCGAGGTGATGACGACGATCGGCAGCACCATCGCCGCCAACGTCATGCCGCCTGCGATGACCGTCTTGCCTTGGGTGAACCCTGAGATCGACTGCACGAACACCGTGAGGCCCAGCAGGCCGTACACGATGGACGGCACACCGGCCAGATTGCGGATGTTCAGCTCCACGACGCGGGCGAAGCGGGAGCCTTGTGCATACTCGACGAGGTAGATGGCCGTGGCGACACCGATGGGCACGGCGAACGCGCCGGTCGCCACCGCGACCTGCAAGCTGCCGATGATGCCCTGCCAGATACCCGCCTCGCCGGCGGAGCGCTGCGAGAAGCCGTGGGTCAGGAAGTACCAGAGGTTCCCCGTCAGCACCTCCCAGCCGTCCACCACCATGACGGCAAGCAGCACCGCCAGGAATCCCGAAGCGAACACGGTGGCGGCGATGAGCAGCCACTTGAACACGACCCCCGTAGCGTCAGATCCGTGGCGGCGACGCAGCCCTGCTGCGGTGTCGGCGGCGATGGCGGCGGGCGAGCTCAGCACAGACATCTCAACACCAAGCCGCTCAGTATCTGTTCTGCAGCCGGCGAACGATGACGTCGCCCGCCATGTTGAGCACCAACGTGATGACGAACAGCAGCGCGCCGAGGAAGTAGAGGCTCTGGAACGCCAGGCTGTTGCCGGCGACTTGGTCGGTGCCCAGACCCAGCGCGGCCATGGCCGAGGTGATCGTGCCGCCCGACTCGGTGAGTGCTGCATTGAACAGGGACGTGTCGCCGCCGCCGGACGCGATCGTCACCACCATCGTCTCGCCGATGGCCCGACTGAAGCCGACAATGGTTGCGGCCATCAGACCGGACAGGGCGGCCGGCAGCACCACGCGGATCGACGTGGTGGCCTTGCGGGCGCCGAGACCTGCAGAGGCTTCCCGCAGTGCCTGGGGCACGGCCCGCAAGGCGTCTTCGGCGATGGAGGCGATGAGCGGAATGACCAGCAAGCCCACCGCAATGCCCGCAGCGAGCTTGTTGAAGTAGTTGATGTCGTCGAAGAAGTTGCTGAGGAGCGACGGCGTGATGAAGCTGATGGCGAACACGCCGAGCACGACGCTCGGCACGCTGGCCAGCAGCTCCAGCGTGGGCTTCATGATCTTGCGGACCTTCGGGTGCGCGTACTCAGAGAGGTAGACCGCGGCGCCGAAGCCGGAGGGCACCGCCACCGCCATGGCGATCAGCGAGATCTGCGCCGAGTTCACCAGCAGGGTGGTGAGGTCGAACAGGCCCCGTCGGGGGAACCAGCCGATGTCGACGAGCTTGGTGAATTCCACTTGGCTGACGAACGTCCACGCCTCCGAGGCCACGGTCCAGATGATCAAGGCGCTGACCAGCACGGTGGTGGCGGCAGCACCCATGAACAGCCAGCGGACGGTGGTGGAACGCACCCGGCGCATGGGGGAGGTCTGCAGGTCCGCGGCAGTGAGCGGAGCGTGGTTCGGGGTGAGCGTCATGAGGCTGGCTTCAGGTCTACTGCGGTTCTGCGGCCAGTCTGCGTCAGCTTTGCTTCACGAGCTTCACGAGAGGGCACTCAGAAGTTGCTGCCTGTAGTCAGGTTGACCCAGTTGCTGCGGGACTGCTCGAGGTCGACGGCGTCCAAGTTGACGTAGCCCGCCTCAACGACGTAGGTCTGGCCCTCGTCGCTCAGCATGAAGTCCACGAACGCCTTGACCGCTGGGTCCGACGCGTAGGACGCGTCGATGTAGGTGTAGAGGAACCGCGCAATCGGGAACTCTGCCGACGCAATGGTCTCAGGCGTGGGGGACACGCAGCCGTCGCCGCCGTCGACTTCGAGCAGCTTCACCTCGTCGCGCTGCTCGTCGGCGAACGCGAAGCCCACCCAGCCGAGGCTGTACTGGTTGCCGGCGACGCCGTCGATGATCACGTTGTCGTTGGCCGAGGCGTTGTAGTCCGGTCGTACCGCGAATTCGTCGCTGGCAGCACCCGCTTCGGCGCGACCCTCCCAGACGTCCTCGAGGGCGATCTCGATGAGGCTGTCGAAGGTACCCGACTCCTCGCCCGGAGCGAAGATCTCGAGCGCGGCATCCGGGAATGGACCGGTTCCGCCCAACTCGGCGTTCAGCTCGTTGGCGTCGGCCCAAGTGGTGAACCCGGTGGCTTCGATGCCGACGAGGCTGTACAGGTCCTCGAAGGTCAAGCAGTCGATCGCGTCGTTGGCGGCCGAGGAGATCACCGAGATGCCGTCGATGCCGACGCGCAGCTCGATGAAGTCGATGCCGGCGCCATTGATGCACTCGGCCTCGGAGTCCTTGATCTGACGCGAGCTGTTCCAGATCGGCACCTCGCCGGCGCAGGCCGCCTTGTGGCCGTCACCGGAGCCCGGGCCGGCAACCGAGAAGGCCACGCCCGGGTGTGCCTCGGAGAATGCCTCGGCCAGCAGGTTCGTGACCGGCTCGACCGTGGAGGAGCCGGTGACGTTGATGGCGCCGCTGAGCGAGGCCGTTGCGCCGTCGTGATCGTGGTCGTCGTCGGCAGCATGCTCGTGATCGTCACCAGAGGCGGGCTGCGCTGCGGTGTCAGCAGGGGCAGCGGTGGTGATCGCATCGCTCGCCGTTCCACTGCCGCATGCAGCACCAACCAGCGCGAACGCAGCGACTATCGCAAGCAGCAGCCTCGTGCGGCGCAGACCCCGGTGGGCGTCAGGGCACCACAGACGATGGCGGTCGGGCAGCGTCGCGGACATCTCGATGCTGCAACGGTGTGAAGGTGAAGGGGAAATTCGCATGAGCGCGGACGCTACGAAGCGTCGGTGACATCACAGGTCGTTGACGGTGAACGATGCTCGGGGATGTGGTGAACGACCCGTGAACGCAGTTCGGGTCGTGCGCCGGCTTTAGAGGCTCTGTACCGGGAGGTCGTCCTCGACCGGCATGCCGAGGTCCCAGTGCAGCTCGTAGTTCTCACGCTCTGCGTCACGCACCACCCGCTCGCGGTTGCGACGGAACTGCGGATCGTGGGGCGGGAGCAGCTGGAGGCGTGCGTTGGCACGTCGGCGGAACTCGTTGACAGCTGCGTCGTCACCGTAGAGGCCCTCGATCTCCCAGTGCGGTGCTACCGGCCCGAGGTAGACGATGCGGATGCCCACCTCGGGGGGCCGTTGCTCTACGTCGGTTGCGATGTCGGTCACGGGGTTCCTCGACTGGGCGGGGCGGGCGTGCTGGTGAGCTGCTGCGCGGACGCGGCGCTGTGCCGACCCAGCTCAGCAGCGCTCGCGTGGGGCACAAGGGTACCGCTGCCGTTCCAGCCGGCAGCACAAGAGTTTGCCGCTTCAGGGAACCAGAAGGCCCCGTGCAGCGTTAGTGCTCATGATGACGTTGCAAACCAATACGGTCTACGAGCAGCAAGAGTGCGGCTCGAATGTCCACGTACTCAATCCTCGGGCACCGAGTGCTCGTAGGCCGCGCGCCTCCGAGCCGAGCATTCACGAGTTCAGTGTCCTCCAGCGGCACGGTCCGGGTTCGGAGCGCCTAGCGGCCGAATGGATGACGCGCCGGCGGTGTTCGGACATCGCCACCGACGTGTTCTTTCCCCACGACGGCGCAGGCGTCGTCGCCGCTCAGCGGCTGTGCGCCGAATGCCCGGTGAAGGATCCGTGCCGCGAGTACGCGCTCGCCCACCAGATCAGCCACGGCGTGTGGGGCGGAACCTCCGAGCGTCAGCGCCGCCGGATCCTGCGCGACCGCCGACGCGCAGCGGACTCCGCCAGCGCTGTGGCCTCCCGCAACGGCTGGAGCCGCGCAAGCTGAGAACAGGCCAGCTGGATCTGTCGGCTGGAAGGGCGCTGCCCCCGAGCACGCGCCGCCGGGCGTGACATCGGCGAGCGCCCGCCGGCAGCGCTCGACCGCCGATCGGCGGCTCAGGACTTCTTGGATTTGGCTTTGGACTTGGATTTGGCTTTGGACTTGGCGGTGCCGGAGCTGGTGTTGCTCGACGAGCTGTCGTCAGACGCCGGAGCTTCGTCGGACTCGTTCACGCCTTCGCGAAACTCTCGCTGAGCTTGACCCAGCGACCGTGCCAGCTTGGGCAGCTTGGCGCCGCCGAACAGCAACAGCACGATGACCAGCACGATGAGCAGCTCAGACGGTCCGGGTGTGAATGCGAGCACGCCTCAAGCGTAGCAGCAGGCTTCGTGCTCCTTGGCCACAACCGCTTCGGCCACGACACTGCCAGTCCGGCGCAGCACGCCGCCGTGCGGCGCGGCGAGCCTGCAGCGGTTCAGCTCGCGGCTGCACTCCTCGTCAGCGCTCGCTGGCGGCGCAAGCGGCGGCGCTCACGCTCGCTCATGCCGCCCCAGATGCCGAACTTCTCGCTGTTGCGCAGCGCGTACTCGAGGCAGTCGTCGCTGACGACGCAGCCCCGGCAGACGGCCTTGGCTTCACGGGTGCTGGCCCCCCGCTCGGGAAAGAACAAGTCGGGATCGACACCGAGGCAGTTCGCCTGGTCCCACCAGTTGCCCATCGGTAGTTCGACTGCTATGTCGGTTGCAAATGCCATCTGCGATCTCCGATTGCTCCTGCCCGTCTCGGCGGCCGTGCGTGCCGGCCGTCAAGGTTTCGAGCATGTAGTTACATCTATGTGACTTGACATTCAACCCGATGGGTGTCACGCGCGCAAGTGGCAATCTGCACAGATGCGTTGCAGCTGTTTGGACACCGGGGCCGCTGCCCCAGCCCCACCGGGTCTGGAACTCGGGGTGGGACTGCGCGCTCAGGCATCTTCGGCAGGCATCGCTGCGGACTCGGACAGCTCGACATCGCCGACCAAGGCACCGACCAACGGAACTTCGGTTGCGGAGCTGTAGCGCACGGTGACGCGCACGAATGCTCCCTCGACGCTGCGCTCCACGTCCAGCCGGCTCGGATCCAGCGGAGCGGCAGCCTCCACGGCGTCTCGAACAGCTTCCATCGACGGTGCCACCGACGCGATGCGTGCGCCGACGCGGGCGGCGTGCGACACGAGCACTGCGTCTCGCGCAACCAATGCGGTCTGGACGACGCACATGAGCAGGAACACCAAGAACGGCAGCAGCAGCGCCAACTCCACTGTCGCCTGGCCGCGCTCACTCGGCGGGCTGGGACTCAGGAGATGGCCTTGGTCAGATAGTTGAACACTGCGTCGAGCAGGCGACCGACCTTGCCGGTGCTGGTCGCCCAAGCCGTGACGGCCGCAACCAGCAGCGCGATGGCACCCGTCAGCAGCGCGTATTCGGCCGTGGTCTGGCCGGATTGATCGGCTTCCAGTCGATGCGTGCGGCGCAGCGGCTGGTGCGAACGCCCCACCGAGACCGTGGAGTGCCGCGTCGGATGTCCGCTCGCAGGCCGGGCCAGATGCTGCGGCAGTTGTCGGGGCAGGGATTGCAGATGGTGGGGCACGAGTGCTCCTTGGGACTCAGATGACGGTCGGTGAGTGGTGAGATGCAATACAGAGCAATACAGAACAGAGCAATACAGCCATGACGTGGTGAGCGTGAACATTGCGAGCTGCCGGGTGCAAGGGTCTTGCCAGGTCGTGCGAACAGTGGTCTGCAGGGACCGAGCCGAGCACGTCAGCCGCCGAACGCCGCGACGAGCACGGGCACGATGGCGACCAGCCCGAGCGCGGGGAGGACGCACAACACCAGCGGGAACAGCAACAGCACCGGCAAGCGGCGGACCTTGCCTTCCAGCCTGCGGCGGCGGTGCTCGCGCAGCTCCCGACCGAGGCGTCCCAGCTCGGGCGCCAGCGGGATGCCGGTGCGCATGGAGCCCACCACCGCAGCAGCAAACGCGCGAGCGTGCGGGCCGCACGCCCCGCCGAATTCGTCCAACGTCTCGTCCAGGTGATGGACGGCACCGTGGACGGACAGTGCGTGCCTGATGGCGCTGGAGGGTTCCAGGTGTCCGAGCGCAAGCTGCAGCGAAGCGCTGATCGACAGGCCTGACGTCAAGGCCACGTGCATGACGTCGACGATGGATCCGAGTTCGTTCGCTACGCGGTCGGGCGGGATCTTGCTGAGGTCGGCACCGCGGGCCAGCCGGTCCGCGTCGACCATGTGCATGAGTCGTCGCCGGACCGGTTCCGGGCGACAGGCGAATCCGCCCCAGCAAACAGCAGCAGACGCAAGCATGCCGATGACCAGCGGATTGGAGAGCACCACACTGGCGAGCAGGGCGGCAGCGAGCACAGCGTCGACCGTCATCGCAGCGCCCGCGCCACCGCGGCACGCATCCACGACACCCCTGCGAACTCCAACGCCAGCGCACCGGCCGCGCACAGCCAGCCCAACGGTGTGGACGTGAGCACTTGGGCGGCAGCACCACCTTCGGCGAGCAACGCCAGCGCAACAGCCCACGGCAGCGCTGCCACGACCCACACCGACGCTCGAGCCTGCGCAGCGTGGACACGAGCCTCGGCGGCCATGTCCGCACGAGCGCGGACGGTCGCTGCGACGTGGTCGAACAGCTGAGGCTGCGCGCCCACTCGATCTGACGCCAGCGTGACCGCGGTGGAGAGCAGCGCCGCCTCCGAAGTCTGTTCGCGGACCGCCCAGCGCTGCGCCGCGCGGCTCAGCGTCACCCCGCGTTCGTGCTCGGCCACGATCTGCTCCAGCGGACCCGACATGGGACCGTCAGCGGCGGTCCGCAGCGCTTGCAGCATCGTGTCGCCACCCGACAGCCTGCGCGACACTGCTGCGCAGAAGTCGCCGATACACGCGGAGCGGGCCGCGACTGCCTGCGCGGCGCGGCGACGGTCGCGACGCCTGCGACACCACGCGCGGGCCGCGGGCGAGGTGATGCCTCCTGCGCACGCCAGCAACACGCTGAGCCTCAACATCGGTCCTCGACACCTGCTTGCAGCACACCGGACCTCACTGGTGAACTGCCACAGTGCTCACCGGTGCCGGCAGTGCAGCCCGTTTCCATGAACCGTCGTTGCGCACCTCGTAGACAGCTGCGACGCTTCGGTGGCCGTCGGTGCCGCGCCGCATGTGGACCAGACCGTCGAGCACCGAAGCGATGTGCGCAGCCACATCGCCCACTGCACCGCCGGCCCGCGCGAGCTGCTCGAACCGCCACAGCGCATGCGCTGGGTCGTCTGCGTGCAACGTGGACAACGAACCGCGATGACCCGTGGTGAGCGCCTGCAGCAGCGCCGCCGCTTCGGGGCCGCGCACCTCGCCGATCACCAGCCGGTCGGGCCGCATGCGCAGCGCCGCAACGACAAGCTCGGCCATCGTGACGGCCCCGACCCCGTCTACGTTCGGGGGCTGGCCTTCGAGTCGCACCGTGCCGGCGGCGAGCCTTGGCAGTTCTGCGGCTTCCTCGACGACTACGAGGCGTTCTCTCTCGGCTATCGGAGCGAGCAGGCTCGCCAGCACCGAGGTCTTGCCGGTGCTGGTTGGACCGAAGACCATCAGGTTGGCCCGCTCGGCAACGAGACGGCTCAGGCAGGCGACGGTCCCGGGGGCGGCGAATTCGTCCAAGCGGCGAACGGCTGCGGGAAAGCGGCGCAACGTGATGTACGGCCCGTCCACCGCGACCGGCGGCACTGCGATGTGACAGCGTGTGCGGTCGTCTAGCCGCACGTCGACCATCGGCAGGCGACGGTCCACACGCCGGCCGGTGGGCCCCAGCAGGTATTCCACCAGGCGGTGTACCTCGGCTGCGCTGATGCGGCCTGCTGCGCACAGGCGGCCGCGGCGCTCAACCATGATCGGCCCAGGGCCGTTGATCATCACCTCGGTCACATCGTCGTGCAGCCAGATGTCTGCGAGCGGTCCGACGCCGGCGAGGCGAGCGAGCACTTCGGACACGAGATCGGCGGCGCGTCGGCGATCGATCAGCGGCGCCGCACCTTCCACAGCAGCCTCAACATCGCTGGCCGCCGGAGACGGCGCCGGCAAGAACTGCTCGTGGATCTCCTCCACGAAGGCGGTGCTCGATGGCGACAGCACTGCCGAACCGCGGCTCACAGGAACGCGTCCAGCGACCGCGCGGACTTGGCACAGCGATCCAGCAGCAATCCGGCATCTGCCCAGCGCGAGATGGAGCGATCGACTGCCACGACCGCATCGGCCTGGCGCCCCAACGCGGCCTCGATGTCGACGAGGCCCAACGCTCGCTGCGAATCCGTCAGCACGATCACGTCGTCGACGTCGGACACGACTTCGCGCGCGCGGTGCAGTGCCTGGTAGCAGCACGTCATGGTGAGCAGGCACCGGACCCGCGGGCCTGCCACGCGGTCGAGGGCGCCTCTGCCTCGGCCGGCATCGATGATGTTGACACGCGGCTTGCCGGCCAGCAGCGACCACAGCGTGCCGAGCCGAGTGTCGTCGATGTCGCCGCTGCCGCGCGGCAACAAGCTGATGCCCGGCGCGACGTCCACGGCGAGCGCCGAGGCAGCGCCCAGCGACAGTTCCTCGGCCGCGGTCCACTCGGCGATCCCGGGCAGATCGCCGGCTGTACCCAGCACCACGCCGAAGTCGCCCGTGAGATCCACGAGCACGACGTCGCGGCCCGCTCGTCGCGCGCTGTTCGCCGCAAGCAGGGCCGTCACCGTGTTGCCGACTCCGCCTTTCGCACCCACATAGGCATAGATCATTGGCACTCCCGAATACATGGTGAATTATGGAAATTGATCGTGAAATACGATCATTGCCATTGCGTCGGCGTGCGATCCAGTGATTTTCGTGGCGAGCACTGGCGCGAGCGGCGATCGTGCGCCAAGATGGGCGGCGGAGGTGTATGAGCGCCTGGTGGGCTCCCCCGCCTTCAAAGCGGGCGGGACGGGCGATCCCCGTCCGGCGGGTTCGATTCCCGTCCACCTCCGCCATTCGAGCGGTGCCCTCCTACTGCGCCACTCGACAGCCTGAACAGCGCGATCCGTACAGCGTCGTACAGCCGCGTGCTGCCCTCGCGGCAGGCGCGTCTAGCATTCGCTGTGCCGGTGAAGCCACAACATCGGCCACATCGCACAGCCACGCGCTGAGCCACCCGGCCCGGCGCCGCCATCAGCCATCCGCACACAGAGGACGATGCACCATGAAGAAGCTGTTGCTCGCCGTGATCGTCGGCGCACTGATCGCCGTCGTCGTCCGGCGTCTGACCGACGCCTGAGCCACGACAGGTCGCTGAGCGTTCCTTGACCGCGTCCCGCGCCGAGGTTGAGGTTGCGCGGCCTCGCAGCTCCGACGGACTAGCTCAACGGGGCGGCTAGACGGACAGCAGGTCCCGAGCACCGGTGTCGGTGCTGGGATGACGCAGCTTCGACATCGCGCGCGCCTCGATCTGACGTATGCGCTCGCGTGTCAGCTGGAAATGCTCACCCACCTCTTCGAGCGTGCGAGGCTCGCCCCGATCGAGGCCGAAGCGGAGCTTGAGAATCTCGCGCTCGCGCTCCTCGAGCGGTGACAGCAACCGGTTGATCTCGGTGGGCAGCAGCATGGTGGCAGCAACTTCGAACGGAGATTCGGCCGCGCGGTCCTCAACCACGTCTTGCAGCTCAGCGTCGCTGTCCTCGCGCAGCGGCTCCGACAGCGACAGCGGCTCGGCGGCGAATCGCATTGCCTCGGTGACCTTTTGCTCGGTCATGTCCACTTCCATCGCCAGCTCGCCCTGCGTCGCCGGCCGGCCGTGCTTGAGCTCGAGCCGCGAACGGGCCTTCTGCAGCCGTGCCAAGGTGTCGCCCGCATGCACCGGCAACCGAATCGTCCGGCCCGTGTTGGCGATGCCGCGGGTGATCGCCTGGCGAATCCACCAAGTCGCATACGTCGAGAACTTGAAGCCCTTGCGCCAGTCGAACTTCTCCACCGCATGGATCAAGCCCAGATTGCCTTCTTGGACGAGATCGAGCAACGGCAGCCCCGAGGCTTGGTACTTCTTGGCGATGGACACGACGAGCCGCAGGTTCGAGTTCACGAAGTTGCGCTCGGCACGGTCGCCCTTGCGCTGGACTTGGACCAGACGGCGGCGCTGTGCGTCCGACAGGCCAGCGGCTCGTTCGGAGCTGAGCGTCTCCCTCGCAGCCTTGCCCTTCTCGATCTGCTGGGCCAAGCGGACTTCGTCATCCTTGTTCAGCAACGGGTGCTGGCCGATGTCTGTCAGGTACAAGCGGACGAGATCTTCATCGTCCCGTTCGACTCTGTCTTTGGCCACCGCGCCGCCTCGCTGGTCGTCCCCCGCATGCCGGCAACCGGTGGTCGCCGTTGACTCCCCCGGGTGACGGGTGAGGGTAGCGATGCAGCGGTCTGTTGCCTCCGACGACCTCGTCGCAGGTCGTCCGGTCGGCAGGCCGACTCGGGCGCTGGCGTTCGGACGCTGCGGCCGGCGCAAGCCATAGGGTGATGCCGTGGCGGTCGTGCGTGTGGGGCTGGCCCAGCTCAACTTGCGACTGGGCGACCTCGACGGCAATGCCGAGATGATCACTGCTGCCTACGACGCTGCGGTGCGGGACGGCGCGCAGATCGTGGTGTTCAGCGAACTGACGGTGACGGGGTATCCGCCAGAGGACCTGCTGTTGAAGCGCGCGTTCGTGGAACGTGCTGCTGCGGTGCTGGAGGGGATTGCTCGGCACACCGGCTCAGCGCCGGCCGTGGTCGGATTTCCCGAGGACACTGGGCGCACGGGGCCGATTCGGCTGCGGAACGCCGCAGCCGAATGCCGCGAAGGGGAAGTGCGCAGCGTGTTCCGCAAGCACCTGCTCCCCAACTACGCGGTGTTTGACGAGCAGCGTTACTTCGTGCCCGGCAGCGACGCCGGACCGCTGCTGCACGTCGGCGATCTGCGCGTCGGCGTCTCGGTGTGCGAGGACCTGTGGGGGCCGCCACGCACTGCTGACGCTGCGGCTGCTGACGGCGGACTGCCCTCGATCGTCGGAGGCGACGCCGATACGAGCCCGGCGCTCGCGCAAGTCCGCCTCGGCGCGCAATTGCTGGTGAACCTGAACGCCTCGCCGTTCCGGCGCGGCAAGCAGGCCGACCGCGAGGCGGTCGCCGCTGCGCGCGCCGCGGCGCTCGGCGTGCCGGTCGTTTCGGTCAACCAAGTGGGCGGGCAAGACGAGCTGGTCTTCGACGGCAGCTCGTTCGTCATCGCCGCTGACGGAACCGTGGTGTGCAGGCTGCCGGCGTTTCGCGAGCAGGTCGCCGTGTGCGACGTGAACGCAGGCAAGACGGATGCCACTGAGGCGGGCTGCGGTGGGCGAGTCGGCTGCGGATCGGCCCGTCATCGCGCTCGCAGTCCTGTCCGCAACGTGACCGTGCCGCCGCTGGACCCGCTGGAGGAGGTCTGGCAAGCGCTTGTCGTCGCGACGCGTGACTACGTACACAAGAACGGCTTCGCTGATGTGGTCATCGGTCTGTCGGGCGGCATCGACTCGAGTGCTGTGGCCGCCATCGCGGCCGACGCCGTGGGCGCCGACCACGTACACGGCGTGTCGATGCCGTCGCGCTATTCCAGCGAAGGATCGCGAACCGACGCCGCTCAGCTTGCTGCCAACCTCGGTATCGACTTCCGCTGCGTGCCCATCGAGCCTGCGCACGCGGCGTTGTCTGCGATGCTCGCAGCGTCGTTGGACGTCGAGCTGGACGCGGCCGCCGATCTGGCGGCGGTCGATCTCACCGATCAGAACCTCCAGAGCCGCATTCGCGGTGTCGTGCTGATGGCGCTGTCGAACCGGTTCGGCTGGCTGGTGCTGAGCACCGGCAACAAAACGGAGACGTCCGTCGGCTATACGACGTTGTACGGCGACACCGCGGGTGCCTTCGCCGTCATCAAGGACGTGCCCAAACTGCTGGTATATCGACTGTGTCGCTGGCGCAACCGCCAAGGCGACGGCGAGCGCATTCCGCAGGCGTGCTTCGACAAGCCGCCCTCAGCAGAACTGCGCCCACTCCAGCGCGACGACCAAAGCCTGCCGCCCTATGAGCTGCTGGACCCGTTGGTGGAGGCTTATGTGGAGGGCGACCGCAGCGCTGCCGAGCTGGCCGAACTGCCAGAGCTGACTGGGCTGGCCGAAGAGCACAGCGCCGATCTCGCTGTAGTGCAGCGCGTCAGTGCGCTGGTCGATGCCGCCGAGCACAAGCGGCGCCAGTCGCCGCCCGGTCCTCGCATCACGGCCAAGAGCTTCGGCAAAGACCGGCGGATGCCGATCACGAACTTCTACCGCTAGAGCCGGCCCCTCAGGCCAGCGCTTCGCCGATCGTCTGGCACAGCAGCGCTGCCACCACGTACGGATCGGCATTGGCGTTGGGGCGGCGATCCTCGATGTACCCCTTGCGGTCTTGGGCGACCTGCCAGGGGATGCGTACCGACGCGCCGCGGTCCGACACCCCGTAGCTGAACGTGTCGTAGCGCTGCGTCTCGTGCGCGCCGGTCAGGCGCAGCTCGATGCCGTGGCCGTAGCCGGCGATGTGTTCTTCGGGCTTGCCCGGCGCGCCCAGCGCCTCCGCAGCCTTGACCACGGCGTCGTAACTCTCGCGCATCGCCCGGCTGGACACGTTGCTGTGCATTCCCGCACCGTTCCAGTCACCCTGCATGGGCTTGGCGGCCAAGCTGATCTCGATCTCGTGATCCTCGCCGGCGCGGTACAGCAGGTAGCGGGCCAGCCAGATTTGGTCGCCCACAGCGAGCGGGTCGCACGGCCCGATCTGGAACTCCCACTGCCCGGGCATGACCTCGGCGTTGGTGCCCGAGATGGACAGACCCGCCTGGATGCACCACGTGGTGTGCTGCTCAACGACCTCGCGGCCGTGGATGCGCAGGGCGCCCACGCCGCAGTAGTACGGCCCTTGGGGACCGGGGAAGCCATTGGGCGGGAAGCCCGAGGGCCACTTCGTGACCGGGTCGAGCATGGTGTACTCCTGCTCGAGGCCGAACCAGAAGTCCTGGTCGCCGTACTTGTCGAGGATGGCTCGCGTCCTGGCCCGTTGGTTGGTGGGGTGGGGCGCCATCGTCTCGGGCATGAACGTCTCGCACATCACCAGGATGTCGTTGCCGCCCCGCAGCGGATCAGGGCAGGAGTAGACCGGCTTCAGCACGACATCGGAATCGCTGCCCTCCGCCTGGTTGGTGCTCGAACCGTCGAATCCCCAGATGCCCGGCTCATCGCCGTCGGCCAAGATCTTCGTCTTGGACCGCACTTCGGCGGTCGGCTCGGTGCCGTCAGTCCAGATGTACTCAGCCCGGTAGGCCACGATGTGCTCCCTTTTTCGGTTGTGCTGTTGTGCAGTTGTGCCGCAGTTTCGCAGATGGGCGGCGGCGGGTCGGCAAGCCCGCCACATCACACCGCAGGCCGCAGGCCAGTCGACGGGTCGGGCAGGGGTTCGTCCGTGAGAACGATACAAACCGCTGGGAGTTTCAGGGCCGTTGCCCGATTGTGAACAGCGCGTGAAACCGACGACGGCATCCGATGCGAGCACCGCCGCACGGCCGACACTGGGCACTGCAGCACCGACACCAAGCCGCCGAACATGACGACCTCGCCATGGCGACCTGAGGAGATGGCGACCTGACGACGACGCACCGAACATGACGACACCGGACACGCCGATGCCGGCACGAGACCAGCCAGACCAGCGAGGCGAGCCAGAACGGCAACGTCGGCCGGCGCAGCTGCGCGACCGCGAACGGCCGCAGGACTACGTGCTGCGTCGAGTCACCGAGCGGCGCGTGCGGCTGATCCGCCTGTGGTTCACCGACGTGGCCGGACAGCTCAAGTCGTTCGCCATCTCGCCAGCAGAGCTGGAGGCGGCGTTCGCCCAAGGCATGATGTTCGACGGGTCGGCCATCGAGGGCTTCAGCCGCATCGCCGAGGCCGACATGGTCGCCAGGCCCGACCCGGAGACGTTCGAGCTGTTGCCGGCCCGCAACGGCAGCGGTGAGGTCTCGGCCCGCATGTTCTGCGACATCACCGGTGCCGATGGCACCCGCTTCGACGGCGATCCCCGCGGCGTGCTGCGGCGGGTCATGGACCGCGCGCACGCCGCCGGCTACACCTTCTACGTGGCGCCGGAGATGGAGTACTTCTTGTTCGAGTCCGAGCGGGTCGACGGGCAGCCGGTGCCGCTCGATGCCGGAAGCTACTTCGACCTGACCACTGCCGACGTTGCGTCCGACATTCGTCATCGCACGCTGAGCGCGCTGGAGTCCATGGGCATCCCTGTCGAGTACTCCTTCCACGAAGACGCTCCGTCCCAGCACGAGATCGATCTGCGCTACGCCGATGCGCTCACCATGGCGGACAGCGTGATGACCTTCCGGCTGCTGGTACGCGAGATCGCGTTCGAACGAGGCGCGCACGCCACCTTCATGCCCAAGCCACTGGCGGGAGTGCAAGGCTCGGGCATGCACACCCATATGTCGCTGTTCCGCGACGGGCGCAACGCGTTCAGCGACCCCGCAGCGGCCGACGGGCTGTCGGAGGTCGCACGGGGCTTCGTCGCGGGCCTGTTGGCCCACGCACGGGAGATCACCGCGGTCACCAACCAGCTCGTCAACAGCTACAAGCGGCTGATTGCCGGCTACGAGGCGCCGGTGGCCATCTCGTGGGCCCGCAGCAACCGGGCAGCGCTGATCCGAGTGCCGCCGACGCGCAACCACGGCGGCAACAGCGGGGCGGACTCGACGCGGGTCGAGTACCGTGCCCCGGACCCCGCCGCCAACCCGTACCTGGCGTTCGCGGTGATCTTGGCGGCGGGGCTGAAGGGCATCGAGGACGGCTACGACTTGCCGCCCGAGACTCCACCGTCCATCACCGGCTACAGCGAGCACGGCGGTCCGGCGTACGGACATCATCTGCCCGCTTCGTTGGACGAGGCGCTCGACGAGATGGAAGGCAGCGCGCTGGTGGCCGAGACGCTCGGACAGCATCTGTTCCGCTGGTTCCTGCGAAACAAGCGGCGGGAGTGGTCGGCCTACCAGTCGCAGGTGACCCCATTCGAGCTGGACCGATACTTCGCCGCGGTGTGAGGCGCACGGAGACGGGTGAGGCTGAGGGGAAGATGTACGCCGTCTACCCTGCCGCCGTCAGCGCGGAGCTGGCACAGTTCTTGGACCTCGGCGGGTTTGCTTGGAAGCCAGTCGCCAATGCTGCCGATGTGGCTGCGGGCGCGCCCGCAGACGGCTGGGGCGGAGCGATCATCCGTCTGGACGGCGGCACCGCACACCCGGCGGGCAGAACGCGCACCGGCAACACGCGCACAGACAGCACCCATGCCGGCAGTAGCGAGGGTGCCGGCAACGAGGGGGCATGGACGGTGGCGCGAGCGTTGCGCGAACACGCTGGTGCGAAGCTGCGGGTGCTGGTGCTGGTGCGCGGCAGCGCGCTCGACGAGCTGACCAGGCGCGACGACCTATTCGACGACTTCTGCTTGGACCCGTTCCATCCGCGCGAACTCGAAGCCCGGCTGGCGCACCTGACGGCCTCCTCAGTCGCCGGGTCGGCCAGCGTGTCGCCGGAGATCATCGAGTACGGGCCGCTGCGCATCAATCTGGACACCTACGAAGCAGTGGTGGAAGCGCGCCCGCTCGACCTCACCTACATGGAATACGAGCTGCTGCGCTTCTTGGCGTCACAGCCCGGGCGGGTGTTCACACGTGAGGCGCTGTTGAACCAAGTGTGGGGGTACGAGTACTACGGCGGGGCACGGACAGTGGACGTCCACATTCGGCGACTGCGCTCGAAGCTGGGCGAGGAGAACGCAGACCTGATTGCGACCGTCCGCTCCGTCGGCTACCGACTCGGCACGTACACCTGGCGCTAGGTGTGTCGGCTGATGGATCCCGCGTCGGCGCCGTTGTCGTTTTGAGCGCGCCGCTTCGTGACTGCTAGCCAACCCTTGTGCAGACGTTCAGTCTCCTGAAGGACTTGATGCCAAGTACGAAAGACGAGACGGACATCTGTAGTGGTCTCCAGGCTCGTGCGTTGCAATTCGGCATCCTTCGTATACTTCTGAGCAATCATGAGTCCAGTAACTCGAAGTGCTCTTTCGCCACCATACTGACTCCTTTGTGCCATGAGTACGTATCTGTGGAAACGACTGATTTCGTCAGGCTCTACGGCGTACATAGCACCAACAGCAAGAGTGCCGCGCTTGATCTCTACGACCAGCAACTCGTCATGTGTATAAGGTGCTGAGGGGCCGAGTGCGAACAAGTAGTCCATGCGACGGTTACCCTCACTAATCGCATCAGATAATCCAAGATCTGACAAGCGAACTTCGTCATCGAGCAAGTACCAACGCGGATCAAGCAACCACGGATGGCGCTTGATGTGCTGGTGAATGGTTGGTACCTCGGTCGCACCTTCGTCGACGTACTTCCGGAGCTCAGTGATGGCCTTGAGCCGCGCTTCCACGACCGTTTGGTTCCGACGCGCGTCGATGAGACCGAATTGGCGTATGAGATCCCAGACGTGTATCTGAAAGTCAGGTTCAGTGGCATCGATCGTCTCGAGCAATTCTCTGACGATCGTGTCTTGATGCGCTTCCACGAGTGATGAGACGAGTAGGCGAGCATCTTCGAGTTCGATTGCCGGAATTTGGGTAACAGCTTTCGCCACCCGATCCATTCGTCGCCGTTCTTCGGAAGTGAGCTGTTGCAACAAATCCTCGAAGGCTCTGAGGTCGAGGCGGTCGTAGATGCGCTGCCGGCGAATGCCGCTCCACGCTCGCAACGCTTCTTTCACTAGCTTTTGGCCCCACACGAGGAAGCTACTCAGACGTTCATCTTCTAGCTGCAACTGATCACGATTGGCTTGGATGAGGTCCGTGTCGATGTCGGAACCCTCGTCTAGCCAGTCGGCTTGCACTTCGCCCACGAGGTACTCTTGGCCGAGTTGGCCTTCGGTACCAGATGTCCGCTGAAAGAAAAACGGACGTTGCACCAACTTTCCACGGGCCAGCACCGATATGCCTTGCAGTTCCTTCTCCTCAAGCGGCTTGGCAGTGAATCCGATCCACCAACGCATCGGCTTGCCATCGATCTCGCATTCGCCCCAGCCGTCTGCAGTGCGATCGACATTGGGCAGTAGAGTATCTTCGGCAGGAAAACGTATTTCCACGTCCAAATCGAAACGCCCGATCTCCTCGCCATTCAGGACGATACGCATCTGATCTACGTCGATAGCGAAGCGTCGCGCCAACGAACGTCGGAACTGCTGTTCGTTGAGTGCGCGTCGCGCATGCAGCTTCGACAGCGTGATACGTGTGCCTTGCATCAGCAGGTTGCCATCGCCGTCGCAGAGCACGTCTTCGCTCTGCGCTTCTTCCACCTCGTAGTCAGCCGACGGATCTCGGCCGCGGATTGCGTCGTAGTCAAGGCGAAAGCTCGTGAGCTGACCGCTCTCGTCCACCGTGTGACACTCAAGAATCTTCGCTGTACCGAAAGCCGCTAGTTTGCCGATACCCTTTCGTCCGTGCAGCTGCCTGCCGCGGTTCGAGGTGTCCCGATGCAAGTCAACTCGTCGCTTGCGACCCACACGCAGATAGTAGTTCTGAGCGTCCGCATAGGACATGCCGTCGCCGTCGTCGGTGACGGTGATCTCGTCGCGTTCCGTCCACGAACGCCCGAGCGGCAGATCGATCCACACCGTGCGAGCATCGGCGTCCCAAGCGTTCGAGATCAGTTCCGCGATGGTCGCAGTCACGCCCGGATACAGCTGCGCGCCAAGTTGCTCGACGAGCGAACCCAAGAATCTCAGCCGAAGCGGCTCCTGTTCAGGTTCGTTCATGTTGCTCGACTTCCTGCGAGACTGCGAGCATCTGCCGGACTGCAAGCCCGAGTGCGTGAGCCAACCGGACTGGAACGGCGTTGCCGATCTGGCGCTCGGCGGCATCATGCGTGCCGCAGAATTGGTAGTCGGGGGGGAATGTCTGAAGCAATGCTGCCTCGCGGAGGCTGATGGCGCGATCCTCGGTCGGGTGCAAGAAGCGGCCGCACGACGGTGTAGTGCAGCGCGTGGTCATCGTCGGCGCTGGACCGGTCGCAGGGATACGACCGTACGGGCCGGCAGCCGCTGTTCTGCCCGCATTGCGCAAGCGCTTGTGGCAGTCGAGTTGCAGGTCTTCGGGCAAGTCGACATGACTGCCACCCGCAGGGATGGCGCGGATGCGTTCAAGCACACGCCTCGTCGGCGTGCGCGCCCGATGCAGTGGGTCACTGCTGGCGCCAACATCGCCAGCGCGCGCGATGACATCGCTCGCGTGCGGTGGCTTGAGCACGAATGACCACGGCAACACGTCGGTCAGGAACGTGGGGAACGCAACGCCGGATCTTCGCACCGCAATGCCGATGAGGCGCCGACGCCGTTGCGGCACACCGAAATCTGTGGCGTTGACGGTCCAGGAGCCAAAGCTGTAACCGTGCCCGACGGCATCAGCGCGCAGTTCGCTCCAGCGCTGGTCGCGCCCCAAGCTTGGCACATTCTCCACCAAGATGGCTTGCGGCAGGAACTCCTTGGCGAAGCGCCAGACCTGACCGATCATGTCATTCCGCGCGTCGTCGCGGTCGCGGGACCCTAACGATGAGAAGCCTTGACAAGGCGGACAGGCCGTCAGCAGCGTCAGTTCGGACCTGCCGATCTTGAGCTGCTCGCGGAACGCTCGCGGACACACCGAGACGATGTCTTCGGACACAACGATCGTGTTGGCATGGTTGGCAGACAGTGTGCTTGCGGCGAACACATCGTTCTCGATGGCGGCGAGGATGCGGAACCCGGCATCCGTCAAACCCTGTGCCGAGCCGCCCGCACCGGCAAACAGGTCAACTGCGGTGAGCTCGCCGGTTGTGGCCAGACTGCCTGCCGCGACGCCGCGGTCGGTTGCTGCGGGATCGGCCGCGACCGCCAGATCGCTTGTCGTGCAAGGCACAGCGTCAAGGTAGCGCAGCGGCTCGTCGACTCTGGCTTGATATACGGATTCCCGAGCAGGACTGGCGGGTTGGCTCAGGTGTTGGTGTGGATGAGGGAGCTGCCTTGGTGTCGGTCTTCTGCATCTTGGTGCAGGAGCCTGCCGAGAACCGCAGCGACTGCTGCCAAGGACATCGTGATGATGAACGGGCTCAGCAGGAGCACAATCACGATGGCCAGAGCACCGAACACAGCCTTGAGCGTACCTCGGCGCCGACAGAGCCAACCGACGAACGGCGCTGCCTCGGGAGAGCCGCTGCCGAGATAGGGATGCCCGCAGAGAACTGCCCGGAGGGCGGCGCGGGTGGCGTCAGGAGGGGAGGTAAGCGATCGCTTCGATCTCGACCTCGGCCCCCAAGGGGAGAGCGGCGACCGCAACGGCGCTGCGGGCCGGACGGTGTTCGCCAAAGGCCTCGGCATAGATCGCGTTGACGAGCGAGAAGTTGCCGATGTCGGTCATGAACACCAAGCACTTGACCACATCGCGAAGCGTCCCGCCGGCTTCGGCGAGCGCCGCTTCGAGGTTCGCGACCACTGCTTGGGCCTGAGCCTCGACGCCTTCGACGAGTGCGCCGGCGGCGAGGCCGATCTGGCCCGAGACGAACACGAGGTCGCCGGCGCGGTACCACTTGGAATAGTGAGCAACGGGTGCGGACATCGGCATGCTCTCCGTGGTGAAGCAGGGGTGAAGCTGTCGAAATGCTCTCAGGGAACGTCGACCTCAGCCGACACGGCCGGGGTATCCGCCCGTAATGCTGCCGGCGTTGGACGTGACGTGGTCCAGCGAAACGAAGACCGCCAAGCGTCGCTGGGCGGCCATCACGCGGTCGTACTCGTCCCAGTCTTCGTGGGTGCCGGCGGCGGCGCGGAACACGTCGCGCAGCAGTTCGGGAATATCGGCATCGGCGACGCTGGAGACCGGGTCGTCGAGGCCGATCAGCTGCGCGGTGCCGTGTACGGCGACCCAATCCCACCGGTGACGGAACGCCACCGCCGCCCGTGGATCGCTGCGCAGCAGCCGGACCTTGCGGGCATCGGCCCGCACCACGCACGCGACGCTGGTCTCGCCGCTTGCAGGGCTGTCCATGACTCCTGCGTTGACGATGGACACATGCGGGCCGCCGCCGTGGTCCAGGCACACGAAGCTGCACAGCCCGTGTTCCGCTGCTACGAGGCGACGCAGCTTGTCAAGTGCAGGCTCGGACATCGCCACCCGACACTAGCGCGAGCGCCGGTGCGAAGTCCCGCCAGAGCACCATGGGGGCGGGGGCGCATGCCACGGGGCCCGCAGATGGCGGCACTCGGTCGCCCGGCGGCGCAGTCACAGGCCCGTCGGGAGCTGAGGCGGGGTGCCCCGACTGATCCACGTGGCAGCAGCGACGGCGGCGAACACCGCATCGCCTGCCGGCACCGGCGGCCGTGGCGAGCGTTGGATCGTGACCTCGATGGGCGGAGTGTCGGCCGAACGGGCAATGCCGAAACTGCGAATGGTCAGATCGCCGATCTCGCCCGCATCATCCACCGACAGGGACTCCGAGGTGACCCAGCTCCACGCCATGTGGCTAGCGCCGATGACATAGCTGCGCAGCGTGACGTGGTCGAGGGGCTCTCCGGCGTCGATGTTCACCGAGATGCCGTCCGGTCCGACCGTGGCGTTTGCTGATGCGCCGTCGGGCGAGATGATCTCCACTCCGACGGCGTGTCCGGCCGCGGCATGACACGACATGCCGGCTCGACAGCGGGCGAGTGCCGCAGCCAGCATCTGTGCTTCAGCCCAGACTGCGGCGCGCAGCGTCGTCGAGGTGGGAGGGCCCGGCACGTCCACCTCGACGACCTCTGCCCACGGCAGCAGGCCTCGCAACACGGCTGCCGCGCCGGGCGTGCGGGCCACTCGCACGATGCCGGTGCCATCGGCGCGCAAGCCCGCTGCCAACGGCGGACGCTTCGGCCCGCGCCGAACCACATCCTCGCGAGACCACAGCACGCGGATCGGACGGTCAAGCCTCGCGGCAAGCTGCCGCGCCTGCTCGCGAACCGGCGATGGCGACTTGGCACCGAATGCACCGCCGTTCGCCAACGGATCGGACGGCTCGCCGCCCGGCACGCACCACGCTGCATCGGTCTCCAGATAGGCGGGCTCGCTCCAGCACGTGGCGAGCCGAACATCCCACGTCACCCCCACCGGCGCCTCGGGAACCGCAATGGGCGGCGTGGGCGCCAGCGTCGTGCGACGGCCCTGCACCTTGCCCGCGAGCCTGCGGGCGTCGGCCAAGCTCGCGGCAACGTGCCAGTCACCGTCCGCGTCGGCTACAGCGGTGAGCGTCCCCGCAGGCGCGCCGTCGGCGCCGAAGTCAAAACCGCCCAGCACACTGGCCGGCACCGACTGCTGAGGTCCGCCCGACTCGATGCCGGCGCGGCGAGCAGCGCACGACAGCCCACGGGCGCCGAGTCCCGGGGCGGACACGTCCTGGGAAGCGAGCGTCGCCGCTTCACGTATGGTCTGCCAACCCGTGCAGCGGCACAGGTGCGCGGCGAGTGCCCGGTCGACGGCGGCCCGATTCGACAAGTCGGCGCCGCGCCGCTCGAGACCGACGAGTCGGCACACGATGCCAGGAGTGCAATAGCCGCACTGGGTTGCACCGCACGCGAGGAATGCCTCGGACCAGCGCCGTTGCTCGTCGGGGCTCAGGCCGGCCGCCGTGGTGACCCGCCGACCGGCCACCCGACGTGCAGGCGTGACGCATGCCACGCGAGGCGCATCGTCGACCAGCACGGTGCAGCAGCCGCACTGCCCCTGTGGGCTGCAGCCGTCGAGCACGGCCTCGATGCCAAGGCCGTCGCGCAACACCCCGAGCAGAGTGTCGCCGTCGTCGGGCACCTCAACAGTGCTGCCGTCGACCATGAACGATATGGAGTTGCCGGCAGCTGCGCCGGCCGCGGTTCGGCTCAGCTGAAAGAGTTGCCGCAGCCGCAGGTGCGCTGCGCGTTGGGGTTGTCGATCGCGAAGCCCGACCCCATCAGCCCGTCGGTGAAGTCGAGCGTGGCGCCTTCGAGCAGCTGCGCGCTCATCGGATCCGACACCACCTTCACGTCGCCGTAGGAGGAGGACATGTCGTCGTTGGCTACTTCGGAATCGAAGAACATCTCGTAGCTGAATCCAGAGCAGCCGCCCGGCCGCACGGCGACGCGCAGGGCCAGCTCCGTCTCGTTCCCTGCCTCAGACAACTCCTGGGCGATGAGTTCGTGAACCTTCTCAGCAGCGGTATCGGTCAGCGTGATCACAGCGGTGACTCCCGAATCGGCCCAGTCAGCCAAACCCGGTCGGCCAAGCCTGGGTCGGCGAAGCCACGGGGCACAGGTCTGGGGCACATGTCCTGCCACAGGATGCTACCGCCCATGCGTCCGCGAGCGCCAGGACGCGGCGCAGGCACATGCCGACTCAGCAGCCGCGGTCGGCACCAATACGCTGTGCAGGCGTGAGCAGTCCCGCCGACGCTGCTGCCGACGACCCGGCCATGATCGCCATCCTGCGCGGCGTCATGGATCCGGAGCTGGGCGACAACATCGTGGATCTGGGCATGGTGCGCAGCGCTCGCCGCGAGGGCACCGTCGGGCACGTGACCGTGGCCTTGACCACGGCGGGCTGCCCGCTGCGAGCCACCATCAAACGTGACTGCGAGACGCGGGTCGCCGGCTTGGCGGGCATCGAGAGCGTTCGGCTGCACTGGGATGAGCTGAACGCTGCTGAGAAGGCCCGCGTCATGGAGCGCGCCCGGCGCACCGCGCGCGACAGCGCAGCCCCCACGCAGGTGCCTGCCGGCACCCGAGTGCTCGCGGTGGCTTCGGGCAAGGGCGGCGTGGGCAAGTCGTCGGTGACGGTGAACGTGGCAACCTCGCTCGCCCGGCGAGGCTTCGTGGTCGGAGTGCTGGACGCGGACATCTGGGGGTTCAGCATCCCCCGCATGCTCGGCATGGAGCGTCGCCTCGGCGCACGGCCCCCTGGCCAAGGCGAACAGCGCGGCAAGATCGTGCCCGACCAACGCCGCGTCGGCGACGGCCGGCTGAAGGTCGTCTCGACCGGGATGCTGGTCGAGACTGAGGAGACTGCACTGATGTGGCGCGGGCTGATGCTCGCCAAGGCCGTCGAGCAGTTCCTGCACGACGTGGACTGGGGCGAGCTGGACTACCTGCTCATCGACATGCCGCCTGGCACCGGCGACGTGCAGATGGCGCTGGCTCGCCTGCTGCCCCAAGCCGAGCTGCTGGTGGTGACCACTCCTGCGCTGAGCGCTCAGAAGGTGGCAGTGCGGGTAGCCGACATGGCGCGCCGCAGCCACATGCCCATCGTGGGCGTGGTGGAGAACATGAGCGCGTTCACTGCGCCCGATGGCGCGCGATGGGCGTTCTTCGGCGAAGGCGGCGGGGAACGCTTGGCTGCCGATCTCGGCGTGCCACTGCTGGGTTCGATACCGCTCGAACCGGCGGTCTCGGCTGGGAGCGACGCTGGCGAACCCGTCACGCGCGCGCGGGCCGATGCGACAGCAGCACTTGCGGCCGCCGTGTTCGAGCAGATCACGGATCGGCTCGTCACCGACATCTGCCCCCCGGTGGACATGGGGACCTGCACCGCTCGCATGGACGGTCCGATACCGGTCACGATTGGGGCCCGGCGCAGCTAGCAGCGGCCATCAGACGACGCGCACGCGCCATTCGCCACCCCTCGCGATGCGGCTTCAGAGGGCACCGCGTCCAGCGGTAGCGTCGGCGCCATGAGGCCGCCGTCGGTCAACGACCTGGCACTGCGGATCACCGAGGTAGAACTGCCTCACCCGCTGCTAGTCATCGCTGCTCGGGCCGCTATCGCCGCCGGCAATCCCGATGCTGCCACAGACGAGGCGCGCCTGCTGCAGCGCAGCCTGCTGGGGCCGGCCATCAACGCAACGGGAGTCCTGCTGCACACGAACCTGGGCCGGGCACCGCTCGGCGCAGCAGGTGATCCCGAATGCGGCGGCGACGAGCGCGCTGGCCGCGCGGTGCGGTTCAACAACCTCGAGTTCGACCTGACATCTGGCCGGCGAGGCTCGCGCAGCGTCCACGCGTCGCTGCTGATGGCGACGTTGACGGGCGCGGAGGCCGCTCTCGTGGTCAACAACTGCGCGGCCGCGGTGACGCTGGTGCTGGCGGCCTTGGCCAGCGGGCGCGGCGTTGCCGTGTCGCGTGGCGAGCTGGTGGAGATCGGCGGCGGCTTTCGGGTGCCTGAAGTGATGGAGCAGTCTGGAGCGCGGCTCGTGGAGGTGGGGACCACGAATCGCACCCGCGCGGACGACTACCGCGAAGCCGTGGAGCGGCACGACGTTGCGATGCTGCTGAAGGTGCATCCTTCCAACTACCGCATCACCGGCTTCACCGAGCAGGCTCAGGTGGCGGACTTGGCGAGCATCGGGCCGCCGGTGGTGTCGGACTTGGGCTCGGGACTGCTCGACGAGCGCTGCGGGTGGCTCGGGAGCAAGCCGGCATGGCTGGCCGGCGAACCGGGCGCTCGCCAGACGCTGGCGGCGGGAGCGGCGCTGGTCACGTTCTCGGGCGACAAGCTGATGGGCGGACCGCAGGCTGGGATTATCTGCGGCCGAGCCGATCTGATTGGAGCCTGTACCGCGCACCCGTTGATGCGAGCCTTCCGACCCGGATCGCTGGTCCTGGCAGCGCTGCAGACGGTGGCGTTGGCGTACCTGCGCCGGGACGCCGACGCGATCCCGTTCTGGCGCATGGCCCAGGTGCCGCTGGAGGTGCTGACCCAGCGTGCGGCGGCACTCGGTGTCGGCAGGCCGGCTCACACCACGGCGTTGGCTGGTGCGGGCTCTCTGCCGGGCCAGGAGATTCCCTCGGCAGGCGTCGAGCTTGACGGCGACCACACCGCGGCCTTGCGCGCATTCGACCCGCCGGTGATCGCACGGGTCCACGAGCAGACCACGGTGATCGACCTGCGCACCGTCGATCCTGCCGACGACGCCGTCGTGGCCACCGCAGCGCGCCGGGCGCTCGACCAGCAGCGCTGAACACGTCCTCACAGGTCGGCACTGATCCACAGCAGTTGACGCATCCCCGAGCAGGCACGCTCGCTGCGGGCATGCTGGCGGCGTGCACATTGTCGCTACGGCTGGCCACGTGGACCACGGCAAATCCACTTTGGTGCGCAGTCTCACGGGAACCGACCCGGACCGGCTGGCCGAGGAGAAGGCACGCGGCCTCACCATTGACCTCGGCTTCGCGTTCTGCACATTGCCCTCCGGCCGGCAGGTCAGCTTCGTGGACGTGCCGGGTCACATCCGATTCGTGAAGAACATGCTGGCCGGCGTCGGCGCGGTGGACGCAGTGCTGTTCGTCGTCGCCGCGCCCGAAGGCTGGAAGCCGCAGTCGGCCGAGCACCTCGCCATCCTCGAGCTGCTCGGCATCTCTCACGGCACGGTGGCGCTCAGCCAGATCAGCCTCGTCGACGAGGAACTGGCCGAGCTGGCCCGGCTGGACATCGCCGAGCACGTCGCCGGCACGTTTCTGGATCAGGCGCCCGTCATCGCTACCGACGCCGCCGACGGCACCGGCTTGGACGATCTGCGGTCAGCGCTCGACTCCATGTGCGCAGCCACGCCTACCGCAGCCGACCGGCACAGGCCCCGACTGTGGATCGACCGGTCGTTCGCCGCTGTGGGGGCGGGGCGGGTCGTGACCGGCACGCTCGCCGGCGGCAGCATCGCAGCAGGCGACGAACTGCGCACTGCGCCCGGCGGGCAGCCAGCGAGGGTGCGGTCCATCCAGACCCAGGGCGCCACCGCAGAACGCATCGGGCCCGGCCATCGCGTCGCGCTGAACCTCGCCGGCGTCAACGCAGAGGAACTCGGCCGCGGCGTCGCGCTGGTTCGAGCCGGCCAGTGGCACCACACCCGCACTATCGACGTCGAACTCACCGTGCTGGGCAGCCTCGGCAGCGAGGTGACCCGCCGCGGCGCGTATGCCATGTACCTAGGCTCGGGCGAGTGGCCGGTTCGGCTGCGCGTGCTCGGCCCCGAGCGCATCGGCCCAGGCGAGACGGGCCATGTCCGACTGCATCTGCCAGTCGCACTTCCGCTGGTGCTGGGCGACCGCTTCGTGCTCCGTGACTTCGGCCGGGGACAGACCGTCGGCGGCGGCACCGTGCTGGATCCAGATCCGCAGTTGCGGGCTTCGCTGGCCAAGCCGGATGCCCGCCCTGAGCGCATGGTCGCCGAGCGAGGCTGGATGGAAGCGACGCAGCTCGAGCGGCTGACCGGCGAACGCGTCGCGCCGGTGCTGGGCCCTTGGGTGGCGGCACCTGAGGTGGTGGCCGGGCTGTTCGACGATCTTCGAGCGCGAGTCGAGCGCGCCGGACCGCTGGGCCTGGACCTCGCCGCGCTCGACGACGTAGGCCGTTGCGCCATCGACCATCTGGACGGCATCGTGGTTGAGGCTGGACGAGCACGCCGAGCCGGCACGGCGGACGTCCTCGCGGACCACCCCGTCATCGCTGAGCTGTCGGCGACACCGTTCTCCCCTCCTGCACCGAGCAATGTCAGTCAGCGAGAACTTCAGGCGCTCGCGACGCGGGGCGATCTCGTGCATGCGGACGGGGTGTGGTATGCGGCATCGGCCGTGGAGGCCGCAGCCGAGTGCGTCGCCCGTCTGCTCGACGACCAGCCCGACGGCGTCACTGTGGCTCAGATCCGTGAAGCGCTCGGCACGACGCGCAAGTACGCACTGCCGCTGGTGGGTTACTTGGATCGGACGGGGGTCACACGGCGCCGTGGGGACCTGCGCATCGCCGGCCCGAGACTTCCGCAGCTGCCACCTGAACCGGCGCCTTGCCGATGCAGCTCCGCCTGAGACCGACGGACCCGGCTGGCACTACGTCGACGAGCCGTCGGCTTGTGCGAGGCTGGTGCGCGCGAGCAGCAGGTTGCGACGCTCGATCTCGTTGCGGCCACCCCAGATGCCGTGCGCCTCACCGACGTCGAGCGCGTGGTGGAGACAGTCGCTGATGACCGAGCACTGGCCGCAGATGGCCTTGGCTCGGGCCTCGCGCTCAGCCTTCTCGTCGCGCCGCTCGGTGCGGGGCGGCGGGAAGAAGACCGCCGATTGAGGCCCCCTGCAAGCCGCCTTGTCCTGCCACTCGTCAATCAGCAGTGCGCTCATGTGTCCGTGCCCCCCTTGGCCCTGTCGAGGGGGACCTTAGTTCGCGAAAAATCGCTTGACAAGATGCAATCGAAACCTCATTCGGTTTCGGAAATTGTCGAGGACAGCGTCGGCTCGGCCCGCTTCTTGCGCAGCTGCCGGTAGTCCACAGCAGCACCCTCGAGCGGTTCCACCTCCAGCACCACACCCTGCAGGCCGCTGACGCGCAGCGGTTCGCCCGCCCGCAGCGGCGTCAATCGGTTGACGCGTGCGCGCCACTGTGCGCCGTGGACCTCGACCGTCCCGTCAGGGGCGACATCGGTCACGGCCGTTCCCTGGACCCCGATCAGCCACTCCCGCCCCACGGTGGCGGTGCCGTACCGCGTGCGCACCAGCGCCGGCAGGCCGGAGAGCACAAACACGCCGACACCGACGAGACCTACCAACAGTGGAATCCAGCTCATGGAATGGCGGCCGAACAGCATTAGCGAACCCACCAGCACCGAAACGCCTCCTGCTGCTGTCCAAAATCGCGGCACACCCGTTTGGACATCCACGGCGAACATCACGAAACCCGCCACGAGCACGGCGAGCGCCCACGGCCGGATGTCGAGCGTGCCCATGCCGAACGCCGCGAGCAGCGCGCACGCCGCGGCGACGACGGCCGCTACACCGATGCCGCCGGTGTAGAAGTCCAACAACAGCAAGGACAAACCTGCGAGCAGCAACAGATATGCGACCGCTGGACTGGCGGCGGTGTGGAACAGCCCGTCGAGCAGCGGCAGCTTGACGAAGGACACGACTACGTCGTCAGCCGGCGCTCGGCGGACGATGCCGTCGTCGCCGGTCACGTTCTGCCCGATCGGCGGCAGCAAGTGCTGGTCGGACATCGCGAGCAGGAACTCGCCGATCACCGGCGCGGTGCTGTGGGTCAGGCCGGCGCCCATGGCGGTGTCGGCGTCGTAGAAGCGGACGCTCGTGCCCGAATGGAGTCCGTCGCCGTCGTGGCTGTGGACTGCGTCGGTCTCGGCACCGTGGGCGTGGACGAGGCCCGTGATCGGGGTGAACTCGCCGATGCGGCCTCCGGGTGCAATCGCAGCAAAATCGGCTGCGGTGACCAGGTGGGCAGCACCGCCCAACGCCTGCGCCCCGCTGGGGCCGACCCACGAACCGACGGGCAGGTGCGCAAGGCGAACGGCATTGAGCAACTCGATCAGCGCGTCGTCGTCGAGCGTGGTCCCGGCACTGTCGATCTGCAGCGCCACGCCGATCGCGTGGAGGCCGGTTGCGGTGACGAGCTGGCGCTTGATGTACGACGCCATGATCGGATCGATGAGCCCGCTGACCTCCACCACGACAATCATGCGCGGGCTGCCGTCGCCCACGATGGCGGGGGCGTCCGGCTCGTGGGCACCTCCACCCGGCTCGTCGTGCGCGAAGGCCGGCAAGGCGACGAGGCTCACGACGGCCATCGACAGCAGTGCTGCAGCCGCATAACGCCTGAACTGGCCGCGGTGCCGAGGTGGGCCTGCGCAGGGGGGCGGGGTCGGCATCGGTCCGCACTCTAGGTGCGCGCTCTCGGGCCGCCTCCGCGACGCAGCACAGCTACGCTCCGCTGTCGTGACCGATGTGCTGTTGGCGACCGATGCCGACTGGGTCGTCGAAGAGGTAGCAGGCGCGCTCTGCGCACCCGACGTGTCGTTCCGCGTCGTGAGATCGGGCCACGAGGTGCGCCCAGCCGTGGCAGCGAGCACTCCTGACTTGGTGATTCTCGACTTTCAGATCGGCAACATGGGTGGCATGGCCACCTGCTTGGATCTTCGGCTGGAATCAGGCGTTGGCCGGCTGCCGCGACTGCCGGTGCTGATGCTGACCGACCGCGAGGCTGACGCCTTCTTGGCCCGGCGCTCCGATGCCGACGCCTGGCTGGTCAAGCCGCTCAATCCGCTGCTGCTGCGGAGCACGGCGCAGGAACTGCTCGCGCGCAGCCTCGCCGACAACGCGGAACGCCCGGACTGAGCAAGGCCAGATGAGAAGACCTGCTGGCGGGTAGCGCTGCCACAGGCCCAGCGGGTAGCTTCGTGAACAGCGATCTGCCGACGGCAATCGCACACGGGCAGTGGCGCAGGTTGGTAGCGCGCTTCGTTCGGGACGAAGAGGTCGTGGGTTCAAATCCCGCCTGCCCGACGTTCTCCTGCTTCTTCGGCATGATGCAGCAGTGAAGGAGGGGCATTTGAGGGTGATGGATGGCTACGGGCCAGCGGGCGCGGCTCGGGTGGGCTTCATCGGGCTTGGCAATGTGGGCGCAAAGCTGGCCGGCTCGCTGCAGCGCAACGGGTCCGAGATCTGCGTGCGGGACCTGAATCGAGCCGCGATGGCACCGTTCCTCGACGCAGGCGCGTGCGAGGCATCATCGGGCGCTGACTTGGCGGAGCGTTGTGACGTGGTGATCACGTGCCTGCCCACACCCGCGTCGGTCGCGGCGGTGCTCGAAGCGCCGGACGGTGTGCTGGCAGGCTTCGCATCGGCTCGCGCAGCCGCCGAACGCTCGGCTGCGCCGACAGATTCGCATCGCAAGATTTGGGCCGAGATGAGCACCACCGACCACCGCGAGGTGCGCCGGCTGGGCGCGTTGGTGGAAGCGGCCGGCGGCGATGCCATGGACTGCCCGGTGTCGGGCGGCTGCCACCGGGCTGCCACTGGCAACATCTCCATCTTCGCCGGCGGCGAGCGACATGTCTTCGAAGCGCTGCTGCCGCTGTTGCGGGCCATGGGGCGTCGCATTCTGCACACCGGACCGCTGGGCTCAGCGTCGATCTTGAAGGTGGTGACGAATTATCTGGCCACCGCCAACCTGGTTTCGCTGTGCGAGGCACTGGTCACGTCCCAAGCGGCGGGAATGGACCTCGCCGTCGCATATGAGGCCATTCGCATCAGTTCCGGGAACTCTTTCGTACACGAGACCGAGAGCCAAGTGATCCTGAACGGCTCACGCGACATCAACTTCACCATGGATTTGGTGTGCAAGGACATCGGTCTCTTTGCCGATGTCGCCGATGAACACGGCTTGGTGTTGGACCTCGCGCCGGTGCTGATGGACGTGTTCGCCGACGGCGTCGCCCGCTATGGCGATCGAGAATGGTCCTCGAACATCATTCGCCGGCTCGAGGACGCTACCGGGCAGAGCGTCACGGCACCCGGCTTTCCGGCCGAGATTGTCGACGGCGAACCGGAGGTATCCGGTGCCGAAGTGCTGGTGAAACGCAGACGCTGAGACGCTGCGCTGCTCGCAGGAGCAGGCACGGGTCCGTCAGCTGTACAGGCATATACGCCGCACCCCGTCCGGTGATATCGGACGGGGTGCGGTGCAGTGCTCACCGGAGGCCGAGTGAAGGCTCACCCTCCAGCTCACCGATCAGTGAGTGTAAGATGTCCCAGTCCAAGACGAGTAAGGGCTGCTGCAGTCCCCATAGGCAACCACTCTGACATAGTAGTTGGCACCCGACTGCAAGGCTACTGTCGGAGTCCATGACGTGCCCGTGACGGTCGCTTGATCCAACGCCTCATCACTGGACTTGGAGCGCTTGAGCTGAACGGTGTAGTTCGTCGCTGGGCATTCCCCGTCTTTTCCGTTCCCGCCGCTGGACCACGTGAACGTCACCGAGTTGTTGTTCTTCTCGCCGCTCAGACCTGTCGGCGTGCTCGGCGGCCCAGCGGGCGGCGCTTCGGTGGTCGTGGTAACCGACGTATCCGCTATGCCGAAATGGGCAAACCCAACAAGGGACTTGTCACACGCGCTGCTGTACGCGTTCACCTGAGCGACATACTCATGCCCCGCGACCAGGTTGGGCACTTCCCATGTTCTCGTTCCATCGGAGACACGACGAGTCACGGTATCGAAGCTGCCGGAATAGGCCTGAACGGCGACATTGTGATAGGAAATCTCGCAATCCGGGATGACAGCGTCGGTCCACGACAGCGTCAACGTAGTGCCGTCCACTGCAGCTCTCACCACCGGCTTGGTCTCCACAGCAGCTGGCTGCGTGGTCGTAGTCGTGGTGGTGGTAGAGGTGCTGGTGCTGGCGGACTGGGGCGGTGTGCTGGTGGTAGAGGTGCTGGTGCTGGTGGACTGGGGCGGCGTGCTGGTGGTGGTGGTCGTAGTGGTGGTGGTGGTGGTCGTAGTGGTGGTGGTGGTGCCGCCTTGTGCGTCGTCCTGGTCGTCGTCGGTGATCGTCCCGGTGACCGCTATCGAGCTGTCCCCGCCTGCGAACACCGCCCCGCCGGTGAGGTTCTTCAACCGCAGCGTGAACGTCTCGTCCTGTTCGTCGACGGTGTCGCCGATCACCTTCACCGTGACAGTGGCCGTCCCACCCTCATTGTTCGGGACCGCCTCGAAAGTCACCGTCTCCCGCTTCGCCACGAAGTCGCGGCCCGCGCCCTTCTTGCCCGTCGCGGTCCCCGGATACCACTTCCCGCCGGCCGCCTGCGACTTCGCCACCGCGTCCAGCGTCACGTCCTCGCTGATCGCGCCCGCCAGCGTGACCGTGAACACCAGATCCGTCTCCCCCGCGTTCCCCTCCGTGACGGTCGCAGGCGCCACCGACACCACCGGCACACCAGTGGGCGACGCGTCGTCGTTGCGGATCGTCCCCGTCGCCTTCAGCTTCGACGCGCCCCCGTCGAACTGCACACGGCTGTCGGACGACGCCAGACCGCTCAGCTCCAGCGAGAACGTCTCATCGGGCTCATACAGCGTGTCCCCGAACACCTTCACCCTCACCCGCTGCGTCAACGCATCCCCCGTCGCGCCCGACGCGAACGTCACCGACTTCGACGAGAACGCACGAAAATCTCGGCCCGACGCGTCCTTGCCGCCACGCGCCGTGCCGCCCATCCGCGTCGCACGCGCCTCCAACGTCACCTCCGCGCTCGGCGAACCCGACAACGTCACCGCGAAACTCATCCACGACACACCGCTGTCACCCTCAACCGCCGACGCCGGCGCCACCGACACCGTCAACGCACCCTGCGCCGACGACGCCGACCCCGCCAACATCACCAACGACCCCGCCAGCACCACCGCCACCACACCAGCAGCCAACCGGCGGCCCGCACCACGAACCGAAACACCCGAACCAGACATCAGCCACGACCCCCCCCCCGCGAGAACCACGGAAAAGAACCGACAACAATAACACCCACAACCTACCACACCCCCACCGACACCCACAAACCAGACAACCCACCAGCCGCGCGCAGTCACGCCACACCAAGCACGCCTCGTCCCCAGCAGACACATCGCAACTGCTCACCTACGGAGGTCGGGCACGACGGCCCCTGCCCCACCCCAGCCGGCACCGCTACACCGCGGCGAGCAGCTCCGCTATTTGCACCGCGTTCAGCGCAGCGCCCTTGCGCAGGTTGTCGCCCACCACGAATAGCGCCAAACCGTGCTCAACCGTGGGATCGCGGCGAACCCGACCCACATAGGACGGGTCACGGCCCGCAGCTTGCAGCGGCGTCGGCACATCAGACAGTTCCACACCTGGTGCCTCGCTGAGCAGCTCAACAGCCCGCTCGGGCGACATCGGACGCTCGAAGCGCAGGTTCAGCGACAGCGAGTGTCCCGTGAACACCGGCACACGCACACACGTCCCCGACACTGCGAGATCCGGAATACCCAAGATCTTGCGGCTCTCGTTACGGAGCTTCTGCTCCTCGTCGGTCTCGCCGGAACCGTCGTCCATGAAACTGCCCGCCTGCGCCAACACGTTGTGCGCAATCGGCCCGGGGAATGTGCGCGGTGCCGGATGGCCGAGGGCAGCACCGTCGAAGGTCAGCGAGGCTGCTTCACCGCGGGTGGCTTCGAGCGCGCTGTTGAGTTCGTCGACGCCTGCGAGGCCGGCGCCGGACACGGCTTGGTACGTCGATGCCACCATAGAGGTCAAGCCGGCTTCGGCGTGCAGCGGCGCGAGCACCGGCATCGCCGCCATCGTCGTGCAGTTGGGGTTGGCGATGATTCCTTTGGAGGCGTTGAAGGCCTCGGCGCCGTTCACCTCCGGCACCACGAGCGGCACGTCGGGGTGCATCCGCCAAGCCGAAGAATTGTCGATGACCGTCGGGCCCTGCGAGGCGACACGCTCAGCGATCGCCGACGACGTGGCCTTGCCGGCCGAAAACAGCACCACATCGAGATCGCTGAAATCGGCCGCAGCGGCGTCTGCGACAGCGAGTTCGCTGCCGTTCCAGGTGAGCGTGCGACCAGCTGAGCGAGCCGACGCGAAGAGTCGCAGCTCGTCCACCGGAAATCGGCGCTCCGCCAAGACCGCTCGCATGACGCAGCCGACCTGGCCAGTAGCGCCAACAATCCCGACCCTCATCTCCCCAACGCTACCGAGCACCCAACCACCCCCCTCCGACGCGGCGACCGCGCATCCGTCAAGCGGCTACAGAGACCGATGAGGGGTGTCCGAGGGCAGGGGCGTCAGCCCTGCGCCGCAAGGAGGTGGAGTCCTGCGTATGCGGGATGTCCGAGAGCAGGGGCGTCAGCCCTGCGCCGCAGGGAGGTGGACCAGTGGATTTTGCGGGGTGTTCGGGGGCAGGGGTGTCCACGCGCAGTTCGCAGCGCCAGCCCCACCCAACGTGCGACACAAACAACGCGGCGCTGCGCCTGTTTGAGCATGGGCACCCCTACCCCCGAACACCCCGCAGCGCAAACCTCGTAGCGTCCGCCGCAGAGCGCAAGCTCGCGAGGTCAGCCCAGCCCGAAGGCCTTGTGCAGCGCGACGGTGGCTCGGTCGACGTCTGCTTCGGCCACCACGCAGGAGATGCGGATCGGCGAGGTAGAGATCATCTCGATGTTGACGCCCTGAGCCGCCAGCGTCTCGAACATGGTGGCAGCCACGCCGGGGTGCGTGGCCATGCCGGCGCCGACCAGCGAGACCCGTGCGATGTCCACATCGGTGCTGGTGGACGAGAAGCCCACCGTGTCGACCAAGGTCTCACAGATGGTCCGTGCCGCGTCAGCGCACTGCGCGGGGACGGTGAAGGAGATGTCTGCGCGGCCGTGATCGCCCACGTTCTGCACGATCATGTCGACGATGACCGCCGCATCGGCAAGCGCCCGAAACACCTTGGCGGCGATGCCGGGCTCGTCGCGCACGCCGACCAGCGTCACCTTGGCTTGCGACGTGTCCGGCACCACGCCGGTCACGATCGGCCGTTCCATTTCTCTCGCGTCCATGCCCGACTCCGTGTCGCCTACCCATGTTCCCGGTTCCCAGGTGAATGCGGAGCGCACGTGCAGGGGAACGCCGTACGTGCGCGCCACTTCGACCGATCGGGCCGCCGGCTTGGGGCAGCCCATCGCCGTCATCTCCAGCAGCTCGTCGAACCCGATGCGCGCCAGCTTGCGAGCGTCGGGGCACACCCGCGGGTCGGTCGTGAACACTCCCGACACGTCGGTGTAGAGCTCGCAGGCGTCCGCTCCAAGACCGTGCGCCAAGGCGACAGCGGTGGTGTCCGAGCCGCCACGGCCCAGGAACGTCACATCGTTGTCGGCGGACATTCCCTGGGCACCGGCGACGACGGCCACTCGGCCTGCTTCGACCGACGCCGTCACACGCTTGGGACTGACCGACAGGATCTTGGCGTTGCAGTGGTTGCCGTCGGTGAGCAGGCCAGCCTGACTGCCGGTGAACGAGTCCGCCGGCACGCCCACGTCGTGCAGCGCCATGCACATCAACGCGATCGCCTTGCGCTCGCCCGCAGTGATGAGCATGTCCAGCTCTCGACCGGCGGGCTCGTCCGTGATTTGGCCGGCCAGTGCGATCAGCTCGTCGGTCTCGGTGCCCATGGCGCTCACGACGAGCACGACTGCGTCGCCCCGGCTGCGGCAGTGCTTCACGTGATTGGCCACCTCGCGCATGCGCGCAGCGCTCGCCACGGAGGTCCCGCCGAATTTCTGCACTACCAGCGGCACGGGCAGCGAGGGTAGCGAGGGGGCCTGCTCGGACATCGGTTGGACCGCCCACGTTGGCCCACGACTGCCCGCGTTGGCCCCGGGGTGTTCGGGAGGGCAGGCGCACCCATACTCAAACAAGCGCAGCGCACCTCGCGTTGTGTCGCACGTTGAACCGGCTTTGGCGCTGCGAACTGCGCGTGGGGGCGCCTGCCCTCCCGAACACCCCTCGACGCTCACTCACGCACACTCGTCGCGACTGATGCGGAGCGCTCCGCGAAGGGCGGGGTGCACGTTGCGTCAGTAGCGTTGCATGTCGGACAGGCGCCAGAGCAGTCGTCGGGGTAGTTATGGGCAGCGAGAAGCGGCAGCGGCAGCGTGAGAACCGCATGCGGGCGGTGGCCGAGGCCGAACGCTCCAAGAAGCGGTCGAGCGCGACGCGCAAGGTGATCACCATCGCGCTCGTCGTTGCTGCCGTGCTCGTCGCATTGTTCCTGTGGAGCACATTCACCGGTGACGACACCGACGGCATGGAATCGAGCAGCGGCGACGCTGCGGTGGACACGGCCGATGCCGGCGAGGGTGACGAGTCCGACAGCGAGCCGACTCCGGGCACCGACGACGCCGGCTCCGCTGCACGTGACCAACGCGCCGATGCCGCAGCCGACACGAATCCGGAGGAGTGCCCGGCTGGCGACGGCAGCGACGGTCCGGTCAGCCAGTTCGACGCGCCGCCGCCGCTGTGCATCGACCCCGAGACCATGTACGCCGCTCGCTTCGAAACCAGCATGGGCGACTTCACGATGGTGCTGGACCCGTCGCTGGACCTCGCCAGCGTCAACAACCTCGTGGTGCTCGGCCGCTGGGGCGCCTTCGACGACACGCTGTTCCACCGCGTCATTGCCGACTTCGTCATCCAAGGCGGCGACGTGCAGCTGCAACGCGGCACCGGCGGACCGGGCTACATGTTCACTGGCGGCTTCCCCGACGACGACTGGTATCGCATCGGTTCAGTTGCAATGGCCAACTCCAGCAGCAGCCCCGCCACGAACGGCTCGCAGTTCTTCGTCATCACCGGCGAGAACGGAGCTGCGCTGCCGCCGCTGTACTCACCGCTCGGACACGTCGTGGACGGGATGGAGGTGGTAATGGCCATCGAAGGCGTGGAGACCGACGCTGCCGATGCTCCGATCGACGATGTCGTGGTCCGCACCGTGAAGATCACCGAGGCCACCAGCGCCCAGATCGACGCCTACACCGACGCGCGCAGCTGAACTGCTCCGGGAGGTTCTGACGCCGCGTGCTGGTCAGGCGTAGGCTCGCTGCGATGGTGCCCGACGTGAGCGACAGACCGACTGAGCCGCCGGCATCAGCGTGGTCCTTCCCGCCTGCGACCACCGCCGACGAGGACGGATTGGTCGGGGCGGGCGCAGACCTCGAGCCAGGCACGCTGCTGAGCGCCTACCGAGCAGGGCTGTTCCCGATGCCGTTGGGAGACAGCGTGGGCTGGTGGTCACCGGACCCGCGCGGCATCCTGCCCCTCAGCTACCTGCAGGTCAGCCGATCGCTGCGGCGGGCCTGCCGTCGCTTCGACATCCGCATCGACACCGCGTTCGACCAGGTGCTGGAAGCCTGCGCTGACCCCGCTCGTCCGCACGGCTGGATCAGCGACGACATGCACGACGCCTACGTGCAGCTGCACGAGCTCGGCTGGGCCCACAGCGTGGAGTCATGGCTCGACGGTGAGCTGGTGGGCGGTCTGTACGGCGTCGCGATCGGCGCCTTCTTCGCCGGCGAGTCGATGTTCCACACGCACAGCGACGCCTCCAAGGTGGCGCTGGTGGCATTGGTGGATGCCCTCAAGGTGACCGGCGGCGCGCTGCTGGACGTGCAGTGGGCCACCGACCACCTGGCTGGGCTGGGTGCGGTGGAGATCGAGCGTGAGGCGTACTTGGAGCTGCTGGCCGAGGCCGTCACCCGACCGCTGCCGGACATCTGGCGTGAGCCGATGGTCTTTCGCATGCTCGAAGACTGACCACGCAGGGCTCAGGACCAGGATCCGAGGAAGACTGCACATCGTGGGGGGCACCGAAGCGCCGCAGCGTTCGCGGCCGTGGCTGATGCGCACGTACTCGGGGCACTCCACGGCACGGGCGTCCAACGAGCTGTACCGATCCATGCTGGCAGCAGGCCAGACGGGGCTGTCGGTGGCGTTCGACCTGCCGACCCAGACCGGCTACGACCCCGACCACCCGATGGCCCGCGGCGAGGTAGGCAAGGTGGGCGTGCCGGTCAGCCACTTGGGGCATATGGCGCAGCTGATGGACGGCATACCGCCCGATGCCATGAACACCTCGATGACGATCAACGCCACCGCGCCGTGGCTGCTCGGCCTCTACATCGCCAATGCTCATAACGCCGGTGCGGCCCCCGACGTGCTGCGGGGCACCACGCAGAACGACATCGTGAAGGAATACCTGAGCCGAGGCACCTACATCTTCGGTCCCGAGGCCAGCCGGAGGCTGACCACCGACGTGGTGGCGTACTGCTCGGCGCACCTGCCGCAGTGGAACCCGATCAACGTGTGCAGCTACCACCTGCAGGAGGCCGGCGCGACGCCCACCCAAGAGATCGCCTACGCCCTGGCCGGCGCCATCGACGTGCTCGATGCGGTGCGCGACAGCGGCAAGGTGCCCCCGGAGCGCTTCGGCCAGACGGTGGGCAGCATCTCGTTCTTCGTGAACGGCGGCATCCGGTTCGTTGAAGAGGTGTGCAAGGTGCGGGCCTTCACCGCGATGTGGGATCGGATCTGTGCCGACCGCTACGGAGTCGCGGACCCGAAACAGCGACGCTTCCGCTACGGCGTACAGGTGAACTCGCTCGGGCTGACCGAGGCCCAGCCGGAGAACAATGTGGCCCGCATCACCCTGGAGGCGCTGGGCGTGACGCTGTCGCAGCGGGCGCGGACACGCTCGCTGCAGCTGCCCGCCTGGAACGAGGCGCTGGGGCTGCCCCGGCTGTGGGATCAGCAGTGGTCGCTGCGGATTCAGCAGGTGCTGGCACACGAGACCGATCTGCTGGACCACGGCGACATCTTCGACGGCTCGCACGTGATCGAGGGGCGCACGGCCGAGCTGGCGGAGGCGGCGCAGGCCGAGCTGGACGAGGTGCTGTCGATGGGCGGTGCGTTCGCGGCGATCAGCGAGCTGAAGCGGCGCCTCGTGGCGAGCCACACCGAACGCGTGCGCCGAATCGAGAGCGGCGAGCTGACCGTGGTCGGCGTGAACACGTTCACCGAGACAGCGCCGTCGCCACTGCAAGGCGACGAGTCGATCCTGCGGGTGGATCCCCGGGTGGAAGACGACATGGTTGCCGAGCTCGAACAGTGGCGCAGCACGCGCGACTCGAACCGCGTCGCGGCGGCGCTGGACGACCTGCGGGTGGCCGCCTCGGGAGACGTGAACATCATGGGGCCGAGCATCGAGGCAGCCCACGCCGGGGTCACCACGGGGGAATGGGCGCAGGCGCTGCGCGAGATCTTCGGAGAGTTCCGTGCCCCGACCGGCCTGGGCGGCGCCATTGGCAGCGTCGGAAACGCTCGGGGGCCTTCGCCGGCCGCCGGGCATGACGCCGACCCAGCAGATGGCACTGGACGCGCGACTCGGCGTGCATCTCGGGGGTCGTCGCTGGCCGCGTTAGCCGCGCGTTGCGCCGCGATGCCGGGCGGGCCGCCCCGTGTGCTGGTGGCCAAACCCGGCCTCGACGGCCACTCCAATGGTGCCGAGCAGGTGGCGGTGGCCGCACGCGACGCCGGCATGGAAGTGATCTACGAAGGCATACGCCTGACGCCGAGCCACATCGCCGCAACCGCTCGCGACGAGGACGTCGACGTCGTCGGACTGTCGATCCTGTCGGGCAGCCACCTCGAGCTGGTGCCTGAGGTGCTGGACTGCCTGTCTGCAGCGGGTGTCGCCGCACCGGTGGTCGTGGGCGGCATCATCCCCGCTGCCGATCACGAGCGGCTGATCGAAGCCGGCGTCGCCGCGGTCTACACGCCGAAGGACTTCGAGCTGGCGGCCATCATGGCCGACATCGCCGCGCTGGCGCTGGCAGGGCGGGCCCGCGCTGAGGGCGGCTGAACCACGCGCCACAATGCAGCCATGCGAGTGTGGCCGGAGCGGTTCCTCATCGCGTGCGGGATGAACCCGTGACCAACGCAGCCAAACGCGGGTGGCAACGGCTGCGCAAGCTGATCGTGCCCGGCTTCCTGGTGCTGTACCTCGTGATGATTCCCCTGCACGCCCTGGCGGAGACGGACCACGTCGAGGTGTTCCCCTTCTTCAAGTGGAAGCTCTTCACGCACATCCCTGACTGGCAATCGTCCGAATACGGCCTCGTCGTCGACCGCGTCGACGGCGAAGCGCCGGGACGCAGCACCTACCTGATACCGAGCGACGACGTCCGAGACTGGAAGGCGCTTCGCCGGGTCGCGATCGCCTGTGCCAAGGATCGCGGCTGCGACAAGCAGATCACCGAGGTGCTGCATCCGATCCTGCAACGCAAGCTGGGCGAACGCAGGATCGAGTTCAGCATCGTCAAGGCCGAGGTGGATCTGCGCGAGGTGCAAGCCAAGGTCACCGACCTTGCAGACGGGCGCATGAGCAGGACGGACTTCTTTCGTCCCAGCGAAGTGATCGTCCGCTGGGATACCGGTGCCGGTCGCATCGCCGACCGCAGTGGCACCGACGACGGCACCATCAGCGGCGCTGAGAGCGGCTGAGCGATGTCGTTCACTGCCGCCGACGACCGGACTCAAACCGTGGAGGCCACTCGCAGCGACCCGTCGAGCGGGTCCCTCCGCATTCGCCGCGTGCTGCGGCGCGGCCGCGCGGCGCTGCGCAGCACCGAAGCTGACCAGCAGCGAACGCCTGCGGCACTGATGCGACGAGCGCACGACGTGGTGCTGCTCGGCCGCTTTTACTACGTGTTCCTCGCATACCTCGTCGGCACGGGTCACTATCCCTTCGGGGATGCCTACTCCGGCGGCCCGCCGACTGCGCCGCTGTGGCCCATCAGGTTCATGGCGCAACTGGTCGGCACGGACTGGCTGCGCCACGAGATCGCACTGACGGCGGTGGGTCTGGCGTTCGCGCTCGGAGCTGCGGCCGCGCCCGGCGTCTTCGCCCTGCGCCTCGGCGCGTTCATGCATCTGTTCACGTATCTGGCGATTCGCAACTCCTACGGCTCAATCAACCACGGCACCCACGTGTTGCTGCTGGTCGGCTTCGCGCTGTTGTTCCTGCCGGGTCGGCGCAGCCTGCAGCGACGTGCGTGGAGCAGCGTGCGGTCGTGTCTCACGGCGTTGTGGCTGGCGCAAGTGGCAATCCTGCTGGCCTACACCTTGTCGGGCATCTGGAAGATCTGGTACGGGCGAATGGAGGTGTTCTCGGCTGATGCCTTGACCCGCATCCTGGCGGACAGGCTGTTCGCTGAAGCCGACGAGATTCCGCTGCTGCTGCCCATCGTGATGCAGCACGACTGGCTGACACAGCCCATGTGGCTGACGACGCTCTACCTCGAGATCTTTGCATTGTTCGTCGTGTCGCGGCCGCACCTGCACCGTCCGTTCGGTGCTGCGTTCATGCTGTTCCACATCTCCAGCGATCTGCTCATGAACATCTCGTTCTCGCTCAACATCGTGATGGTGGGGCTGTTCTTGCTGGTTTCGCCGCTCGCACCCGAGCGGTTCTCGCTGTCGGGGACGGTGCGGTCGCTGCCGGTGGTGGGCCTGCCGTTTCGCCTGCTGCGGCGGCGCCAGCAGTCGCGACAGCCCAGTGCGGCCCGCCAGCGGCTGCGGGTCTGGCTGGTCTACGACGGCGAGTGCCCGATGTGCGCCAACTACGCCCGCTACCTGAGGCTGCGCCAATCCGTCGGCGAGTTGACGCTGGTCGATGCCCGCCAGGGCGGCCCGATGGTGGACGAGGTGCGCCGTCTGCCCCATGACCTTGACGACGGCATGGTGGCCAAGGTCAACGACCAGTACTACGTCGGTCACGAAGCGCTGAACGTGCTGGCGCTGCTGGCGACCGATCGCGGCGCATTCAACAAGTTCAACCGGCTGGCGTTCGGCTGGCCGCTGATCTCGCGTGTCGCGTATCCGCTGATGACAGCAGTGCGCCGGCTGCTGCTGAAGCGCAAAGGCGTGACGCCGATCGGCGACGACAGCGGAGGCTGATGCCCCGCAATCCGGCATCGGGTACCGGGGGCTCGGGCAGTCAAGGCGCCGGCCAGGCGTCGGCGGATTCGGCGAGGCAGTCGTCGTCGGCGCCGTGGCGGCGACCGGTCCAGCGGACACGGCCAGGGGTGGCGCTCAGCCGAGCCACCACGTTCTGCTGCACGAGCCCGTCTACTTCCACGAACACCTCGCGGGCCTGTGCATGGGGATCGGCTGCGAGCTGGCTCATGTCGAGCACCGGCGCTGCGGCGGCTTCAGCCTCGTCGAATGCAGCCACCGCCTCCTCAAGCGTGCGGCCCGCCACCCATGTCGCCATCGCCCCGTCCAGCTCGGCGCGGTGTGCAACACGGCCCTCGAAGGTCACGAATCGCTCGTCTTGGCCGAGCCCGATCATCTCCATGACCCGCGCGGCCACCGAATCGGTCGATGTACTGACAGCCAGCCACCCGCCGTCGGACGCCTGGTAGGTGCCGCGGGGCACGCTGTAGGGGACGCCCGAGCCCAGCCGCGGCTGCAGGTAGCCGAGCGCGTGCCATGCAGTGATGAGCGGGCCCATCGCCTGGGACATCGCGTCGAGCAGGCTGACATCGACGACTTGGCCGACGCCGCTGTGCAACGCCACCATCGCCGCGAACGCACCGGCGAGACCTGCGATCTCGTCGGTGAGCGCCACCGGCGGCAGCATCGGCGCACCGTCCGCCTCGCCGTTCATCGAAGCGAAGCCGCTCATCGCCTCAGCGAGCGTCGCAAAGCCCGGCCGGTCTCGGTATGGGCCGTCTTGGCCGAAGCCGGTCAGCCGCACGACCACCAGATTCGGATTCGCCGCGATCAGCTTCTCGGGCGCCAAGCCCAGCGCCTCGAGCTTGCCCGGCCGGAAGTTCTCCACCATGACGTCCGCCTCGGCGAGCAGCCGCCGCAGCACAGCCACGTCGTCTGGGGCCTTGAGGTCGAGCGTCACGCAGCGTTTGTTGCGGTTGACGAGCCGCCACCACAGCGACTCGCCCTGCGCGTCGCGCCAGCCGATGTTGCGGACGGTGTCGCCGCCGGGCCGCTCCACCTTGATGACATCGGCGCCGAAGTCGGCCAAGTAGCGGGCGCAGTGCGGACCCGCGAAGACCGACGACACGTCCACGACTCTCAGGCCGGCGAGCGGCATCGAGGTGTCGGTTCGGTGATCTTCGGTCACCGTCGACGGCAGCGAGCCTGTGGTCATCGATGACCGCAGCGGGCCTCAGCCACCGTCAGCGATAGCGGACAGCGGCCCAAGACGTCGGCGCCTGCCACGGGCGGCCGCTGAAGCGCCAGGCGCTGCTCGGGGCCGCGGACGGGACCGGCAGCTCGGGGCGCGGCCACAGCAACTCGAGGGCAACCACGATGGCGGCTGCTTCTTGCGCGTTCGCCGCCGGCGACCTAGCAGGCAAAACAGCCAGCGAGGTCACCGATGCAGGCGCCGGCATCACAGCGGCACGTTGCCGTGCTTGCGACGCGGCAGTTCCTCGCGCTTCGCGCTGATCATGTCGAACGCGGCCACGACCTTCTGGCGGGTCTCGGCAGGGTCGATGACCGCGTCCACGATGCCTCGCTCGGCTGCGACATAGGGATTCGCGTACTTGCGGCTGTACTCGTCGACCAGTGCCGCCTTGCGCGCTTGAGGGTCGGCCGCTTGCTGCAGCTCGCGCCGGTGCAGGATTTCCACCGCGCCTTGCGGGCCCATCACCGCCAGCTCAGCAGTGGGCCACGCGAAACTCACATCGCACCCGACCGACTTGGAGTCCATCACCACGTAGGCACCGCCATAGGCCTTGCGGGTGATGACCTGCACTCGGGGCACGGTGGCCTCGCAGTAGGCGTACAGCAGCTTGGCGCCGTGTCGGATGATGCCGCCGTGCTCCTGGTCGATGCCGGGCAAGAAACCCGGCACGTCCACGAACGTCAGCAGCGGAAGGTTGAACGCATCACAGAACCGCACGAAGCGGGCCGCCTTCTCTGAGGAATCGATGTCGAGCACGCCGGCCATCACCGTCGGCTGATTGCCGACCACGCCGACCGAGCGGCCAGCGATCCGTGCGAACCCGCACACGATGGAACCGGCCCAAGCGGCGTGGTACTCGAAGAACTCGCCGTCATCCACGACCTCGCCGATCACCTGGGTCATGTCGTAGGGCATGTTGGGACTCTGGGGCATGAGGTCGCGCAGCTTGGGGCACGCGCGGTCCGGCTCGTCGGCGGTCGCGACCACTGGGGGGGCGTCGAGGTTGTTCGAAGGCAGGAACGACAGCAGGTAGCGGACGTCGTCGAGGACTGCCTTCTCATCGGCCGCCACGAAGGTGGCCACGCCCGACTTGGTGCTGTGCGAGCCGGCGCCGCCGAGTTCCTCCAGCGTGACATCTTCGCCGGTGACCGTCTTCACCACGTCAGGGCCGGTGATGAACATGTGGCTGGAGTCACGCACCATGAAGATGAAGTCGGTCATCGCGGGCGAGTAGACGGCGCCGCCGGCGCACGGGCCCATGATGACGCTGATCTGCGGGATGACGCCCGAGGCCAGCACGTTGCGCCGGAAGATGCCGCCATAGCCCGCCAGCGAGACGACACCCTCCTGAATGCGGGCGCCGGCACCGTCGTTCAATCCGATAATGGGGGCACCGACGGACTCGGCAAGATCCATGACCTTGTGGGTCTTCTCGGCGAACACCTCGCCGAGGGCGCCGCCGAACACCGTGAAGTCCTGGCTGGCCACGAAGACCTTGCGGCCGTCGATGTTGCCCCAGCCGGTGATGATGCCGTCGGTGTAGGGGCGCTCGTCGAGCCCGACGTCGTGGGCTCGGTGGCGGGCGAGCATGTCGAGCTCGTGGAAGGTGCCGTCGTCGAACAGGTACTCGATGCGCTCGCGAGCGAGCATCTTGCCCTTGTCGTGCTGACGCTGCACGGCACGCGCTGTCCCGGCGTTCAACGCCTCCCCGCGGCGGCGGGCCAGCTCGGCCAGCCGCTCGTCCATCGTCAGCTCAGGGTTGGGCCCAGATGTCGGCTCAGCAGTCGGTCCGACAGTCGGCTCAGCCATCCGCCAGAGCCTACGAGACTGGCCTGCGAGGAAGCTCTGGTGGTCGACGGTTATCCGCCCATCTTGGCCCGCGGCGGCAGGCAGCGTTGGGGCCTAAGCTTTGGCGATGGACTTGGGGCCCGTACATCACGTTTCGATCAACTGCGCCGATGTAGATGCTGCGGCGCCGTTCTATACCGACGTCTTGGGAATGAGGCAGCTCGAACGGCCCGACTTCGGCTTCAACGGGCGCTGGCTGCAGACGCCTGGCGGCGGCGAGGTGCATCTCATCGAGGTGGCCGACTGGGTGCCGCCCAAGGGCCAACACTGGGCATTCAAGGTGGACGACATCGATGCCGCCGTGAGCGAGCTGCGTGAGGTGGGTGTGGAGGTCCGCGATCCGGTGCCGCTGCCGGGCACGACGGCGCGCCAGACGTTCTTCTTCGACCCCGCCGGCAACATGATCGAGCTGAACCAGCCGGCCTGACGCTGCACTGCGCCGCGTCGCGCCTGCGCCGGCGGTCAAGTATGGGCCTGTCGAGTATCGGCGCGGTAGGCAGCCAAGTTCATCACTCGCTCATGCAGCTGAGCGGCGCCGATCTGCTCGCACAGGTCGTCGAAGCCTCGTCGCGGGCCGCGCCACTCCAGCTCGTCGACGGCGGGCGACACCGGAGCGTCGGTGCGCACGGTGGCGACGCGCCGGAACAGCAGAGCGAGGTCACGCTCGGCTGACAGCGTGGCCGCGAGGCCGGCTGCGCCCCGCACACGCGGCGCCCAGTCAAGATGTGACGCAGGGATGTGCTCGATGTGGCCGTAGTGCGACAGCATCGTCGAGGCGGTCTTGGCGCCCCAGCCGCGCAGACCCGGAAAGCCGTCGGCGCTGTCGCCGACCAGAGCCAGGTAGTCGGGTATCGAAGCGGGACCGACGCCGAATTTCGCTTCGATACCCACTGCATCGACGATCTCGTCGGCACGGCGATCCCACTGGACCACCTTGCCGCCCACGCACTGGCCCAAGTCTTTGTCGGGCGTGCAGATCAGCACTCGGCGCACGCGGTCGTCCACGGCAGCCATCGCTGCGCCCGCCGCCATGGCATCGTCGGCCTCGAACTCGACCATCGGCCACACGGTCACGCCCAGCAGCCCCAGCGCCTCCTCGGTGGGGTGAAACTGCGCAAACAAGTCGGGGTCGATGGCCGAGCCGTCCTTGTAGCCAGGCCACAGCTCGTTGCGGAACGACTCCACCACGTGGTCGGTCGCCACCGCCACATGGGTGGCGCCGCCCTCGAGCAGCATCACGATGCTGCCGAGCACTCCCCGCAGTGCGCCTACTTCGGCCCCGTCGGTCGAGGAGCGGCGCGGCACAGCGAAGAAGTGGCGAAACAGCTCATAGGTGCCGTCCACCAAATGGACGTCAACCGACCCGTCGACCTGCCCCGGGCGTGGCGCCGAGCGTCCCGCCTGCACACCAACGACCCTACGCCACTCGCCGCGATGACAGCGACCAGCCCGCTCGGCCGCCCGCATCGAAGCTCATCAGGACCAACCGAACCAGGCCCTCGGCAAGGGACCGTCTGCGGCAGACGTTCTAGAGTTAGCGCGGCTGAGCGGTCGGGCCGGTGTCTGGCTGCGGCGGGGCGGCGGGCGTTTGCCTGCGCTCGCCGGCGAGCTGCTGCGCACGACACTCACCCACGCTTGGCACCCACGCACGACACTGAGGGGGCGACATGAAGGTTTCGTTTTCTGTATCCGACTTCCTGTACCGGGCCACCAATGTCTACCCAGACCGGGTGGCGCTGGCCGATGAGCCCGACGCGCCCGGCGGCGGGCTGGGGGAGATCACCTATGCCCGGTTCGGCGAGCTGGTGCGCGCGCAAGCCGCCAAGCTGGACCAGCTCGGCATCGGGCACGGCGAGCGGGTGGCGATGGTGTCGCAGAACGCCGGACGGCTGATGACCTCGTTCTACGGCGTGTCCGGCTACGGCCGCATCTTCGTGCCGATCAACTTCCGCCTCAGCCGCGAGGAGATCCGCTACATCGTCGACCACTGCGGCGCCTCGATGCTGCTCGTGGACCCGTCGATGGAGGACACCTGCAAGGACATCGACGTCGACCACTTCGTGGTGATGGGCACCGACGCCGACGACCAGATGTACGCCATGGGCGACGAGCCGGCCCCGTGGACGCCCGACGAGGACCTCACCGCCACCATCAACTACACCTCCGGCACCACGGCGCGCCCCAAGGGTGTGCAGCAGACGCACCGTGCATTGTGGGTGAACGCTGCGACGTTCGGCTGGCACAGCGGCGTGAGCGATCGTGACGTGTACCTGCACACGCTGCCGATGTTCCACTGCAATGGCTGGGGCATGCCCTACGCAGTGACCGGCATGGGCGGCAAGCACGTGGTGCTGCGCGAGGTGCGCGGACCGGAGATCCTGCACCGCATCGAGCAGCACGGTGTGACGCTGATGTGCGGCGCACCGGCCGTGGTGGCAGCCGTGCTGGACGCTGCCGCCGATTGGCCGGGCCCGATTCCCGGCAGCGGACGGGTGCGTATGGTGGTGGCGGGTGCGCCGCCGCCCACCCGCACCATCGCACGCATGGAGACCGAGCTGGGCTGGGAGTTCATCCAGATCTACGGCCTCACCGAGACCGCGCCGCTGCTGACCGTGAACCGCTGCCGAGCCGAATGGGACGAACTGGAACCCGAGGATCGGGCCCGCAAGCTGAGCCGTGCCGGCGCGCCTGCCGTAGGCGTCAGGATCGACATCGACGGCCAAGGCGAGATCCTGGCTCGTGCGAACGTGGTGCTCGAGGCCTACTGGGAGCAGCCCGAGGCCACCGCAGAGGCCATCGTGGACGGCTGGTTCCACACTGGCGACGGCGGCACGATGGACGAGGAGCACCACGTCACCATCTCGGACCGCAAGAAGGACGTGATCATCTCCGGCGGCGAGAACGTGTCGTCCATCGAGGTGGAGGACGTGCTGTTCAGCCACCCCTCGGTGACCGAGGCAGCGGTGATCGGCGTGCCCGACGAGAAGTGGGGCGAGACCATCAAGGCCCTCGTGGTCACCGATGCCGGCGCAGCAACGGTGACCGGGCGCGAGCTCATCGACTATTGCCGAGAGCGGATGGCGCACTTCAAGTGCCCCACCAGCGTCGAGTTCCGCGACGAACTGGCACGCACTGCCACCGGCAAGCTCCAGAAGTTCAAGCTTCGTGCGCCCTACTGGGAAGGCATGGACAAGCAGATCAACTGAGCGGCGTCTCAGGCTCGCAGCCCGGCCAGGATGGCGGTTCGCTCGTCACCGGAAGGCGGGCGGCCCACGTAGATCTCGAAGCAGTACGGACTCGCCTCGATCTGCGCGTCCGTCGGCAGGCCTGCTTCGAGTTCGTACCAGCCCATCTGCAGGTAGTACATCGTTCTGGCGCGGTGCAGTGCCATCGTCGGGTCGGCAACTTCGGTGGCCAGCATCGCTGCGCACGCCTCGACTCGCCGCGCGTCGGTCGCACGGAGGCGCTCGCGCAGCTCGGGATTGCTGCGACCCCATCGCCGCACCGCAGCCTCAAGCCGCGGGTCGAATCGCTCCAAGGCGAGCCAGCAGCGCATCAGTGCCACGTAACGGTCGACGATGCTGCCTCGGCTCGTCGCGGCCGCGATGATCGTGCCGGAATTGGTCTCGTCCCACACCTCCAGCAGGCGGTCGAGCAGCGCTGCGCGATTGTCGAAATGCCAGTAGAAGCTGCCGCGGTTGACGCCGAGGCGCGCAGCCAGCCGCAGGATCTTGACGGCGCCGATGCCCTCGCTGACGAGCACCTCCAGCGCAGCTGCCACCCAGTCGTCGGCGCTCAGGCGCGCTCGCCGGGCCATCGAAGCGCACCCTATCTGGGCGCTCGCCCGAGTGCCCTCACGCGGACGCTCTTGACAGGGTGCGCTCCCGCGCTGAGCTGGGCAGACAGACGCACTGACAGATTCACCCAGAGCGAGGCATCTCCGCGGCGAGACACACCGTCCGACACGCAGAGCGACAACTCTCGGAGTAGTCGCTCTCAACGTAGGCGTACACTGCGGCCATGCGGGTCGAAGAGCTGGCTGCAGCCCACTCGGTGAGCGTTGACACTGTGCGCTACTACCAGAGGATCGGACTGCTGCCCTCACCGGAGCGTCACGGCCGCGTCGCGAGCTACGGCGAGCACCACGAGCGGCGGCTCGGCGAAATCCGCCGCCTGTCCGGGGCGGGTTTCTCGCTGGCGCAGATCCGACGACTGTGCGACGGCAACGACGATCCGATGCTGGCTGCGCTGGGCGCACGCGAGACAGACACGCTGACGTTCGACGAACTCGTGCGCCAGTCCGGACTCGGGGAGGAGCTGGTCCGGCTTGCGGCCGATACCGGCCTGGTGCGGCCGCGGCGCGCATCGACGAACCTGCACGACCACCCGTCAGCCGCGGAAGACAGCACCGTTGACGCGCTCTACAGCGCCGGAGCGTTGACGATGCTGCGGGCGGCTATGGATCTGCTCGCCGCGGACATACCTCTCGACGACCTGATCGGCCTCGCATTGCGGCACGCGTCGAACATGGACGCCGTCGCTGCGGACGCGGTAGGGCTCTTCGCTGACCGTTTTGCGGACATGCCGACGGCGCAACGAGCGGACTTGGCCGCGCGGCTCATTCCGCTGGTCACCGACCTGGTGGCGCAGCACTTCCGCGAGTCGCTGGTGGAGCATGCGACCGAGCGCATTCTGGCCTCCGATGAACTGACCGTCAGCGAACTGACGCCCCTTGAACGAGCCGTCGACGAATCGGCCAATGACCAGCACGACGATGCTGGTTCGGCGGGGCGCGCCAGCGGCGGGGCGGAAACGGCCAGCCCCACCAGTACGAACACGACGACAGTCGACCTCAGCGATTCCGGCGCCGCACCGGCGGGCCTCGACGGTGCCTGTGTCCGCGAACCGGGCTGCGACACCGGTCGGGTGACGCTGGAATGCCGCGAATTGCGCGACGCGCCCGACCCGCTCGCGGTGTTCGCCGCCGCGCAAGACATGCAGCGGGTCTACTGGGCCTCGCCGGACGACGAGCTGGAATTCTGCGCGCTCGGCAGCGCGTTCGAGGCCAACGCCGTTGCAGGCGAGCAGCGCTGGGCGTCGGTTGCCGAAACGCTGGAGCGGTTGGACGTGTCGGTGACCGGCGGCAACGGTCATCCGACCGGTCCGTTGCTGGTCGGCGGCTTCTCCTTCAGCCCCGAGCCGCCTGCGACTGGATCGACTTGGGCGTCGTTCGGCGCCGGCAGGCTGACACTGCCTGAGGTGCTGCTGGTGCGTCGCGGCGAGCGTTCGTGGCTGACAGCGACGACTCGAGCGGCACTTGGGCCGGTCATGGCCGCTGCGCGATCTGCTGCGATGGCGGCCGATACTGCGACAAGCGACCCGAATGCGACAGCACTCGCGCTGCTGCGTGCGAAGTATCAGGCAGATGACGGCTACGAGTCGCTCGTGCGCTGCGCTCTGGACCGCATCGGGGGCGGCGGTATGGACAAGGTCGTGACGGCGCGGGCGCTTCGCATTTCGTCGCCCCTCGAACCCGTCGCCGTACTCGACCGGCTGCGGCGGCGGTACCCGTCGTGCGTGACGTTCGCGTTCGGACGCGGGCCGCAGACCTTCCTCGGCGCCACTCCCGAACGCCTGGTGAGCTTCGACGGCAATCGGCTGCGGACCGATGCGCTGGCCGGCTCCCGCCCCCGCTGCGGAGACATTGCACGCGACCGGGAACTCGCGGCTGAGCTGCGGCGCGACCCCAAGGAACTGACCGAGCACGCCATGGTGGTCACCGACGTGCGCGACACGCTGCGCAGGTGCGGCATAACGCTCGACCCTCCTGCGCCGAGCGGCGTGATGGAACTGCAGAGCATCATGCACCTGCACACGCCCATCGCAGGACGGCTAGCGGCCCGCTCGACAGTGCTGGAGCTGGCAGGCGCTCTGCACCCGACCGCGGCCGTCGCGGGGCTTCCCCGACGCATCGCCCGGCGCTGGATCGAACGGCACGAAGACTTCGAGCGAGGCTGGTACGCGGCGCCGATCGGCTGGACGACGCTGGACGGGCACGGCGAGTTCCGCGTCGCGCTGCGCTGCGCGTTGACCGGCCCACACGAGACCAGGCTGTTCGCGGGCGGCGGCATCGTGGCCGACGCTGACCCGCGCCGAGAACTGGCGGAGACGGCCACCAAGTTCGAGGCGCTGATGCACGCCCTCGAAGACGATTGAACGCCCCGTGGCGGCCGCGGGGCGAGGTGTAGACCAAAGAGACGGCAGCAGCGGCGCTGACAGCGGTGGCGACCCGGCGTACGCAGCATGTCAGGCCCTGTGCGACGGACTCGTTGCGGCGGGCGTGACCGATGCGGTGGTGTCGCCCGGTTCGCGGTCGATGCCGCTGGCGCTCACGGCCGACAGGACCGCCGGCTTGCGCAGCTGGGTGCGGATCGACGAGCGTTCGGCCGGGTACTTCGCGCTCGGGCTGGCCAAGGGCGCTGGGCGGCCGGCAGTACTGGTGTGTACCTCTGGCACGGCAGCGGCGAACTACTTGCCGGCGGTGGTCGAAGCCCACTACTCCGGTGTGCCGCTGGTGGTGCTGACCGCGGACCGCCCACCTGAGCTGCGCGGCTGGGGCGCAGGACAGACCATCGATCAACACTCGCTGTACGGCAGTCACGTTCGCTGGTTCTGCGAGACGCCGGTGCCCTCGGAGCTGGCGGTCGGGCAGGCGACGCGTTGGTTTGCTGCCGCAGCGGCGCGGGCGGTGGAGCAGTCGGCGGGGACGAGCCCCGGGCCGGTACACCTCAACGTGCCGTTTCGCGAGCCGCTGGAACCCGTCGTCGCCTTCGGCGACGAGCGCTGGGCATCAAGCCACGATCCGTCCCGAGGTTCCCGGGCGCTTGAGGTGCCCGCGCCCACCGATGGCACTCAGGCTCACGCGAACACAGGGCCGAAGCTCGCGCTCGGTGATGCGGCGCGCGGGCGGATCGCAGCGCCGGGTGTGTCGGGCGGCGCCGCGGCTGAACTGGTCGACTTCGCGCATCGCCATGAGCGTGGCGTGGTGGTGGCCGGGCCGATGTGGGATGGTGGCGACTGGGCGGAGGCTGCGGCGCAGTTCTGCCGAGCTGCGGCCTGGCCGCTGCTGGCTGAGCCGTGCTCGCAGTTGCGGCGCGAACTCGACGGCGTGGTGGTGACCGATCATCACGACCTGCTGCTGCGAACCTCCTGGGCCGATACCGAACCGCCCGATGCCGTGCTGCGCCTCGGCGGCGCTCCGACGTGCAAGCCGCTGCGCTTGTGGGTCGAACGCCACCGGCCGGCATTCGCCCTGGTCGACCCGCACAGCACCTGGACCGACGCCACGTTCAGCGTGTCGCTGCATCTGCGCGCCGGGCCGAGCGTGCTGACCGATGCCGCCGAGCAGCTGCCGGCGCGCAGCAGCCGCTGGGCGCGCCGCTGGGCCGCCGCGGACAGCCGCGCTGCTGGGGCCGTCGACCGAATCCTCGACACAGAGCCGCTGCTGGAAGCGGGGGTCGCCCGCGAACTCGGGCGCAGCCTCCCTGCCGGTCATGCGCTCTATGTGTCGAACTCGATGCCCGTGCGCGATGTGGATTCGTTCCTAGGTACTCGCGCGGCGCCGCTCACGGTGCATGCCAGCCGTGGCGCGAGCGGCATCGACGGCGTGATCTCCGCAGCCGGCGGTGTGGCTGCTGCGGCCACGCCGACCACGGTGTTCGTCGGTGATCTGGCGTTTCGCCACGACCTCGGCGGACTCATCGCCGTGTTCGATTCCGAGCACGGCAGCGTGGACCTCACCGTGGTCGTGGTGGACAACGGCGGCGGCGCCATCTTCTCGTTTCTGCCTGCGTACGGCGTCGTGGAAGCCAGCGCGTTCGAGCGGCTGCTCACCACGCCGCCGACGCTGCGCAGCGCCGATCTGGCGCAGGGGCTAGCGGACTGTGCCGGATTCAAGCATCACCGTGTTTCGACCAGCGAGCAGCTCGGCGCGCTGCTGGCCGCCGGCCGAGCCGGTTGCGGGCTGCGGGTGATCGCCATCGACATCGACGCCGACGCCAACCGCGACCAGCATCGCCGCATCGCCGCAGCCGTCGAGCACGCGCTAGCCCGCAGCGGCGCAGGTCCGCGGTGACCCAGACTGCCGCGTCGCTGCCGCAGCTGGCCACAACGGTCACCGGCAGCGGCGAACCGGTGGTCGTGCTGCACGGCTTCACCGGCAGCGCCGAGGCGATGCGCCCGCTCATCGAACGCTTGGACCGCTGGCGGTGCGTCGCCGTGGACCTGCTCGGCCACGGTCGCAGCCCGTCACCGCCCGAGGGTGCGCTCTACAGCGTCGAGGCCGCGGCGCAGATGGTGGCAAGCGTTACGGCGGCGATGCCTTGTGGCCCATGCCACATCGTCGGCTACTCCATGGGCGGGCGAGTCGCCTTGGCGCTCGCAACGGCGCATCCGCAGCTGTGTCGCTCCCTCACACTCATCAGTGCCACAGCCGGGATCGCCGACGAGCACGAGCGGGCCGAACGCCGCGCAGCCGATGCGAGGCTGGCCGAGCGCATCGGCGAGCGCGGCATCGACTGGTTCGTCGACTACTGGACGGCGTTGCCGATGTGGCGCTCCCTTCGAGCCAACTTCAGCCCCGCCGACTGGGATGCGTCACTACGTCAGCGCCGCCGATGCCACCCGACGGGCTTGGCCAACTGCTTGCGCCACGGTGGTACCGGCTCGATGCCTCCCTTGTGGGACCAGCTCGCCACGATCACGGTGCCGACACTGCTGTTGTGCGGAGCGCTCGACGCCAAGTTCGTCACCATCGGCCACCAGATGCACGAGCTGCTGTCACACAGCGCACTGGCAGTCATGGCTGATGCCGGCCACGCCGTGCACCTCGAATCCCCCGAGGAGTGCGCACGCGCCATTCGACGGCACCTGGCGGCAAACAGCTCCTCCTGACACGCATCGAGCAAACGGACGCCAAGCCGACAGCCCGACTGCGGTGGCGGGGCGGGCGGACCGTGTCAGTCGATCATGTCCCCGTGCTGCAGCCGCGCCAGCACACACGGCCCGAGCTCGACGATATGGGGCGCCGTCCTCAGCGAGTCCAAGTCCACGTGAATGCCGAGATCGGCCAGACGGCGCCACTGGTCGTAGTGACACATGTACTCGAGCACGTGCAGCGTCCTCTCGATCAACTGGTCCGCAGTCATGTACGACCAGTAGGCCTGCCGGAAATCGTCGCTCCAGCCGCCGCGGTCATCACGAAGCACGAAGCGTCTGCCGTCAGCAAGGTCTGCGAACTCCGCCACCTGGAAGCTGATCCACTTCGCGTGCTGCCGGAGGGCTTGAAGGGGGCGAGGCGCCAGCCGGTGTGACGGTTTCGCGGAGAAGCGTCGAAGTGCGGGCCGGCGCTCTCGTGCGGAACCGCGCAACTCGCTCCACGCCGTCTCCTCCTCCGTCAGCATGAAGCCTTGATGCACCGAGGAAGGCATGCGCGTTTCCGAGCCGATTTCGCAGTACGCCCCGAGCGCGATCACGGAGGCATTGGTCACCGAGACCGCCCCCGCAGCGGGCTCGGGGGTGGTCCGCTCGGTGGGGAGGAGTTCGAACGCGCCTGGCAGCAGCTCTTCGACGGTGGCCTCCTCGTTCACAATGCACGACGGCCCTCCCGCCTCGAACAGTAGCTGCCGGCAGCGCCCGCAGGGCGCAAGCGGCTCGCCTCGCTCATTCGTGACGGCCACGGCCACGAGCCGGCCGCCACCGCTGCGGTGCAGGTCGCTGACCATGCCGCACTCCGCGCACAGCGTCAGCCCGTAGGAGGAATTCTCCACATTGCACCCCGACACGATCCGCCCATCGGCCGCTCTGCCCGCCGCCCCGACCTTGAAGCCTGAGTGCGGGGCGTGCGCCATGCGCGCTGCTGCTTGTGCATTGGCGCGCAGCTCTTCCCAGCCGATGCGGTCAAGGCTCGACACGTCGGACACCTCAGCCTCGCCTTCTGCGGCCACCGCACCGAGACCGAGTTACTGCGCGCACGCGGAATGTGATCCTATGGCTGCTGCGGCACGGCAGCCGTCGGGCACTTCGAGTGCCTTATGCGTCACCAAGGCGCTCCACCTAGGGCCTCGTCATTTCGGTCGTCGTTGACAACGCCAGGCTGTGCAAGCTGCAGACGGATCAGGACATGCGGTCCGAACTCGATGACGGCTGGTGCGTCCCTCAGCGATATAGGTTCCACATGGATGCCGAAAGCCAGCAGACGATTGCGCCGGTAGTCAAACTCCTCCTGTGCATACCATTCCGAACTCAACCGTGCGGCAGACTGCTCCGTCAGATATTCGCGGTTGACGTTTTCCCAATATTTCTTAGAGAACTTGTCCTGCCATTCGCGATCGTCGCGCAGCATGATGCGCCTGCCGTCCGCCAGATCCACGAACTCTGACAGCTGAAAGCTGATGCGCCGAACAGAGCGGCGGATACGAGGCCTGTAGGAGAGATGCCAACGAATCCCGGTGCGGGAGTTGTGCCACAACGGGATGCCGAGACGGTCCTGTTCTGTCTCCAAGTGTAGTTGTCGAAAGCCGTTACTGCAGCCGGTGTATCCGTTTCGATTGATATCCCTGATCTCACAGTAAGCGCCTACCGCCGTCACGACGACAGCAGCGTCGGTGTCTTCGCCCGTCACATTCCCCCAAACACACTCGCCACCCAAACCCATCACGCACTGCATCCGCACATTGTACGCCGGCGACTTCATGTGACAACAGCACCTCGGACAGGGGCTGCCGGGAAACACTTCCGAGAACGCCGCGAACTGCGCGCTGCCACATCTGTCCCACCCGCTTTGCGCGACGATGGGGCAATAGCGTTTGGCTGATGCAAGCGACGTTGCGGGAGTTCGAGCTGACACTGGCTCGGCCGCTGCGAACCGCACATGGCGACATCCGCAAGCGACGAGGCATCGAAGTGCAGGTCGGCGACGGCGGCAGTGTCGGCTGCGGCGAAGCAGCGCCCTTGCCCGGCTTCGGCGTCGAGACCTACGACGAAGCGCTTGCGGCCTTGCAGCGATGGGCCGACGAACCCGCCGGCGAGCCACCTCGTGAGCCGTGTGCTGCGGCCGCTGTCGAGTCTGCGCTGACACAGCTCGATGCCGAGATCGAAGGCGTCACGCTCGCGGCGCTGCTGGCCGGCGAGACTTCCACGCAGCGGCACCTCGCAGTGCAAGCACTGGTGTCCGAACCGGACCCCGAAGCCGCTGCGCAGCAAGCCGACGCCGCCGCGACGGCAGGCCACGTGGCGTTGAAACTCAAGGTTGCTGCCCCCGATGCGAACGGCGACAACGCCACGACGGCAGCGTTGCGCAACGAGACGGCGCGTATCGCCGCGGTGCGGCGAGCGCTGCCTGCCGGCGTGGCGCTGCGACTGGATGCAAACGGCGGATGGGATCGCGTTGCGGCGGTGAAGGTGCTGCGACGCCTCGGCCATCTCGACATCGACTTCGTGGAGGAGCCGACACCGCAACCGGCGGACTGGGCGCAGATCAGCCGCACGGTTGGGCTGCGGATCGCCGCCGATGAGCACGTGCGCAGTGCCGAGGCGCTGGACCGGCTCATCGGCGTGGGTGCCATCGAGGTGGCGGTGCTCAAGCCTGCCGTACTCGGCGGGCCGCACGCCGCCTACGACCTCGCACGGCGGGCCGCCATGCGCGGGGTGCGCTGCGTGGTGTCTTCTTTTCTCTGCGGGCCTGTCGGACTGCGGGTTGCCCGCGACACGGCCGCGGCCGTGGATCCGCATGGCGTACATGGGGTTGGCACTGCGCCGTTGTTCACCGATGCGATGCCGCCCGACGTCGTGCCTGTTGGCGGCTACCTCCCTCTTCCTTCGGCACCGTCGTGAGCCTGTTCGCTGGCTTGGGCTTCCCTGGCGAACGGTGTCAGCAGCCTGACTCATGTGGTTGTTTGCCGCTCTGTGGATGCGAGAGCCGGCGACGCTGAAGCTTTCCCAGGGGAGTTCGAGGCAGCCTGGTGACCAACTGGAGGGCTCGGGGGGCGCAGTAGGCCGGGAGCTGCGCCTTGACGGCTTCGCGCAGCTCGGCAAGGTCGGGCGGCTGCTCGGAATCTGCGGGGACGACGACTGCGGTGACCGCTTGGCCCCATTCGGGGTCTGGCCTGCCGACGACTGCTGCCTCGGCGATGTTGGGCATCTCGGCGAGAATGCGCTCTACTGCAACAGGCCACACGTTCTGGCCGCCGCTGACGATCATGTCGTCGAGGCGGCCGAATACGGTCAGCCGGCCGTCGTCGGCCACAGCGCCGGCGTCGCCGGTGGGGAACCAGCCGTCGGCGGTGCGGGGATCGGTCCCGTCTCGGTAGCAGCGCGCCAGCATGGGGCAGCGCAGCTGTATCTCCCCGTCGACGATGCGCAGCTCCACGCCGTCGAGCGGCCGGCCCTCGTACACGACGCCGCTGAACGTCTCCGTCATGCCGTAGGTGGCGACCGTGTTGGCGGGTCGCTGCGATGGCATAGCGGAACCGCCCAGCAGGATGGTTCGGAATGCTGACGCGTCGATCCGCGAAAGGGCGGTGGGCACCAGCGCAGTGAGCGTCGCCCCTCGGCGTGCTGCGGCGTCCACAGCGTCGGCGGCGAAGCCGTCCTGGACGTCGAGCCGTGTGTCGGTGAGCAGCGCTCGCACCGCCACCGCCAGCCCGCCCACATGGGAGAGCGGCAGGCACGCCAGCCATCGGTCGGTGCTGGGGTCCACAGCGAGCGCAGCGCTGGTGGCCATGGCGTTCGCCTCGACGGCTGCGTGCGTGAGCACGACGCCCTTCGGCTCGCCGGTGCTGCCGCTGGTAGCCATGACCAGCGCGTCGCCGGGCTCGACACTCCAGCCGCCCCGCCGCCGGTGGCGTCCGGCGCTGTCCACGACGACCATGGCACCCATGCGCTCGACGAGCGACTGCTGGGCAGCGGCCGGGAGTCGCTGATCGATGGGCATCACAGCGTCGCCGGCATTCCAGGCACGCTGCAGCTCCGCCACGAAAGGATCGCCGCCTCCGATCGCGAGCGCCACCAGCCGATGCACGGCGCGGAACCTACCCGGGCCTGCTGCTGGCGTGCAGCCGCATTTCTTCGCCTGGATTGACCGTTCGGCCTGCGTTGCGGGTCTGGGCTGCGAAGGGTCCGGGCTGCGTTGCGGGTCTGGGCTGCGACAGGTGCTGCGACAAGGTTGACCGCTGTGTGACACATCGGCGCGAGACTGTGGAGCGCATGGACGCACCCACACCCACGCTGCGCTGGACTGGTTCCAGCATCGAGATCATCGACCAGACGCGCCTGCCGGCGGAGCTGATGCTGATCGACGTGCGCGATGCCGCCGGCGCAGTGGATGCCATCGGGCGACTCGCAATTCGAGGAGCGCCGGCGCTCGGGGCGTTCGGCGCCCTCGCGGTGGTCGTTGGCTTCGACGCAGCGTCGCCTTGCTCGCTGGACGACGCCCGAGCGGAGTTGGAGCGGCTGCGCTGCTTCATCGGCGATGCCCGGCCCACGGCGGTCAACCTGCGCTGGGCGGTCGATCGCACCATCGATGCTGCGCTGGCGCTCGTTGCAGCGCCGGTGGTCGAAGCTGACCGTGCGCCCGACACTGGGCTGTCGAACGGCGGTGGCCCGACGGCACCGGGCACTGACAGCGTGGCGGCGTTGCGGCAGCGGCTGCTGGACGAGGCCCTGGCCATCGGTGCCGAGGACGCACGGGCATGCGCGGAGATCGGCCGCCTCGGGCGTGAGCTGCTGACCGATGCCACGGTCATCGCCACGCACTGCAACACCGGACGACTGGCCACCGCGGGCATCGGCACCGCGCTGGCCACGGTCTACGCCAAGGCGGCTGCCAGCGAGCCCGTGCGCGTGCTGGCGTCGGAGACGCGGCCGCTGCTGCAAGGCGCCCGCCTGACGGCGTGGGAACTGGCCGACGCCGGCATCGACGTGGCGGTGGTTGCCGACGGCGCCATGGCCTCGCTGATCGGCAGCGGCGAAGTTCACGCAGTGATCGTCGGCGCAGATCGAATCGCCGCCAACGGCGACACTGCCAACAAGGTCGGAACGCTCGCACACGCACTGGCCGCAGCCGATGCGGGCATCGGGTTCTACGTCGCCGCGCCCACCACCACCATCGATACGTCCCTCGCTTCGGGCGACCGCATCGTCATCGAGCAGCGGCATCCTGACGAAGTGCATTGCGCCGGCAGCAGCCGACTCACTCCGACGGGCGTGGATGCGGTGAACCCCGCCTTCGACGTCACACCGGCACGGCTGATCACGGCGATACTCACCGACGGCGGCGTGCTGTGGCCGCCCTTTGGCGAATCCATCGCTCGCGTGCTGGCCGGCGAGTCGGAATCGGAGTCGGCGGCCAACCGGGCTGCGCACAGTAAGCCGAAGGAGCGGCGGTGCTGAATCGGTGGAATGTCGACGATGCCCGACGTTGGGAAGGCTTGGGCGATCTCGGCGAGATCACCTACGCTTCGCGCTTGGTCGGAGCGGCGCCGGCGCTGGTTCTGCACGGCGGCGGCAACACGTCCATCAAAGGCACCAGCGCTGATGTCTGGGGCGAGCCGATCCCGACGCTGTGGGTGAAGGGCAGCGGCTGGGACCTCGCGACTATTGAGCCGCCCGGATTCGCACCACTTCGCCTCATGCCTGTGCAGCGCTTGGCTGAGCTGCCGGCGCTCAGCGATACCGAGATGGTGAATCAGCTGCGGATCCACCTGCTCGACGCCAGCGCTCCGAATCCCTCGGTGGAGGCGATCCTACACGCGCTGTTGCCTCAGCGCGCAGTGCTGCACAGCCATGCCGACGCCGTGCTGGCACTCACCAACACTGCCGACGGCGACCAGCGAGTACGCCGGCTGTGGGGTGAGCGAGTCGTCGTGGTGCCCTACGTGATGCCCGGATTCGAGCTGGCTCGTCGCTGCGCTGATGAGTGGCGGGCCCAGGCCCACGACGGCACCGAGGCGATGGTGCTGCTGAGCCACGGCATCTTCACCTTCGGCGACACGGCGCGTCAAGCCTACGACTTGATGATTGATCTGATCAGCGAAGCGGAACAGCACCTGGCCGAGGCCGGCGCGCCGACGGCCGGCCGGACGACAGACGATCGAGACGAGCCGCAGACTGATGGTGGTGTTTCGGGCGACGACTGCGTACCGGCAACATCGCGAGGCGACAACGACGACTGCGAGGCTGTTGCACAGCTGCGAGCGGCAATCTCCGCTGCAGCCGGAGTGCCGCTGCTGTTACGCGCGGTCCGCGACAAGCGTGCCGATGCGTTCTGTGCCCGAGATGACGTGGCACCGGTCGCATGCCGTGGGCCTGCCACGCCCGACCACATCATCCGCACCAAGCAATTCCCGCTGGTGGGCCGCGACGTCGCCGCATTCGCAGACGACTACCGCGCGTACTTCGAGCGCAATGTGACGAGGCGTCGTTCTGCGGATGCGAATCAGCCGCGCGCTGCATACTCGGGCACCGCAGCCTCGAACACCACCGAATCAAGCACCGCGGCGTCGCTCACCATTCTGGACCCAGCGCCGCGTGTGGTGCTGGACCGCGAACTCGGACTGCGGACCGCCGGGCGGAGTGCGGCCGACTGCGACATCGCTGCGGATATCTACCTGCACACCATTGACGTGATCTGCGCGGCGGAGGCCCTGGGCGGCTACGTGGCACTCAGCGAGGCCGATCTGTTCGACGTGGAGTACTGGGAGCTCGAGCAGGCCAAGCTGGCGCGTGCAGGTGCGCCTGCGCCGCTGGCGGGGCAGGTGGCGCTGGTGACCGGCGCGTCGTCAGGCATCGGTCGGGCGGCGGCTGACGCGCTGGCGGCGGCCGGCGCTGCAGTGTCAGGCATTGACCTCGCGCCGGCACCCGAGAGCATCAGCGGAACGGCGCGTCACCACACCGTGGCCGATGTCACCGATCCGCGAGCCGTGGCTGCCGGAGTGGCCACTGCGGTGGAGCGCTTCGGTGGCATCGACATCGTGGTGGCGGCGGCCGGCGTCTTCGGCCCGTCAGTGCCGGTGAGCGAACTCTGCGACGATCCGCTGCTGGACGCCGCATGGCAGCAGACCTTCGAGGTCAACGTGAGCGGGGCGGCCAACACGCTGGCTGGCGCGCATCGGGTGCTACGGCATTCGCCGGTCGGCGGGCGCGTCATTGTGGTCGGCTCCAAGAACGTGCCCGCACCTGGGCGCAACGCGGCTGCGTATTCGGCGTCCAAGGCAGCGCTGACCCAGCTGGCTCGCGTGGCAGCCCTCGAATGGGCCACAGACGGCATCACCGTCAACGTGGTGCATCCCGACGGCGTGTTCGACACGGGGCTGTGGTCCGACGAGCTGATCGCCGAGCGAGCCGCCAGCTACGGCCTCACCGCAGAGCAGTACCGCCGACGCAACCTGCTCGGACGCGAACTGGCCGCAGCCGATGTCGGAGCGCTCATCGCCACCCTCTGCGGCCCCGCCTTCGCCCACACCACCGGCGCCCAGATCCCCCAAGACGGAGGCAGCGACCGCGTCATCTAGCCCGCTAATCGCATCTGTCCATCCTATCCCGTCAACTAACGTAGTTTCGCAAAAGGACTAAAGCCCCCGCCCTGCTCCAGCAAGGAGAACGTCGAAGAGATGTCGAAACGTCCTGCTGGTAGTGTCGCCTCATCACACGAACGTCTGAAGCCAACGGACCACACCGAATTGTATCACATAGTTCACCGTAAGAACTTACAATCAATCTTCGAGCACGGCCTCCTCAGTCATGAAGCCGCACAACAATATCGGCCTTTGAACATCGCTAGAGAACGGCCACAAACCATCCGGCGCGAGCGAGAGATACACGATTATGCTTGTCTATACTTCAATGCTCAAAATGCCATGCTGTTCGATGTCATATTGCGCGCCGAAATCAAGGGATATAGTTGGGACGACATCTGTGTATTGGTGGTAAGCCCAGAAGTCTTAGACCTAGAGGAAGTCAGAGTCTCCGATGGCGGTCTGGGTAGTCAGGAGACGTCGGATCCGCTGCCAATGCCGACCGGTGTGAAGCGACTTCGCCGAACGAAGGTGTTTGCTTTAGGTTGGAATCAAGATGAAGCACAACAAGAAGAAAACAAGCGGTTGGCGATGGCTGAAGTGCTGATACCCAACGAGATAGCACCGGAATATATTGAGGCAGTCTACACATTCAGTTATCGCGCTTATGCGGTGCTGAAGCCGCTCTTCCCAAAGCTCGAGCTTTTTGTCCGAGAAGACTGGCTCGCTCTCGGCACTACTTCTATCGCTAAACAAATGGATGGAGATGCCACGTGATCGAACAGGTCAAGACGGCCGGCGATGTATCGCGAGCCGACGAGTATGAAAGTTATATCAGGGATGGACTGCGCCAGCCGATTCAAACACTAGTCAACACCGTCAACTGTAAGGGCGTAATGGGCAAAGGAGTGGCCCTCGCATTCAAACAACAGCCGCGCTTCGGCGACATGTACCGCGATTACAAGCGACGTTGTGCAGCGGGCCGAGTTGAGCCCGGCGTGCCGTACTTGTATCCAGATCCTCCCAATTGTGGCAATGCAATCGTGGCCGAGCAGCTCGGTTTGTTCGCAGGCACCAACGATCATAAGCAAGATGAACGGTCGGAGCCTTGGGTATTGAATTTCCCCACCAAGAATCATTGGAAGGAGCGGTCGAAAATCAGCTATCTTGAGCGAGGTCTAGATCATCTCAAACTTCACTACAAGTTATGGGGTATCACGTCACTGGCGATTCCTGCTCTGGGCTGCGAAAATGGACGCTTGGAGTGGGCAACCGTGGGACCAATGCTATACCGTCGGCTTGATCAACTGGATATTCCGGTGATTCTCTACGCGCCGAGGAACGTACCGGCAGAACAAGCCTCCGTCGAATTTCTTGCTGGAGCCAGTTGAGGCGCTACTCCCTCGCCGTCTCCGGTCGAAGCAGTCGTACTCGCCACGCGTGCCCGTGACGGTCTCATACAACCAGACGGTATAGCAGATCTAGTTTCGCTGCCTGCCGCCGTCCTTGATGTAACGTGACCGCTAAGCTTCTACATCTTCCCCTGTGCAATAGGCCTTTGCTATTTTCCCTATGAGATGGACTTGGTGTGCAGCGGCAGTGCTGGCGCCTATGCGCCGGCCGAGTGGAGCTGCAGACGCGTGCGAGCCTGGATCCCGCAGGTGCATACTCGGCGCGAGCTGACGCTTGGCAGGCTCACCATTTTTGGCGGATGCCCCGGTGCTGTCCAACAGCCGCGTTGACAGCGCTGGCCAAGCAGTGCGGAAGCACCTCATGGGGGCGTTGCCGCCGCCGACAGACGAGGAGCTGCGCGATGCGGCACGCATCGTCGAAGCATTTCGCGCAGCGCACAAGCTACCGATGCTCACAGCTCGCATGGGCCTGCAGTCGTGCGTGTCCACCAAGCGCTACGTCATCGGTCGCGACGCAGAGATCACGCAGCGTCTCAAACGACGCCTTACGGTGTGGGACAAGCTTCGCCGCGAACCCACGATGAAGCTGTCGCGTATGCAGGACATCGGCGGCTGTCGTGCAGTCTTGCCATCGCTGAATGCCATCGCTCAAGTCCGCGACCGCTTCACCGCCAACAGCCGCCGTCGCGACAACCGAGAGGATCGCGTCATCGACTACGTCGAGCATCCGCGCGACTCGGGCTATCGAGCGGTCCACATCCGCACGCACTACCGGGGTCGAAGGGTCGAGGTGCAGCTACGCACGCGTTGGCAGCACAGGTGGGCTCGGATCGTGGAGGATCTCACGAATCGAGTCGGCGTGGACTACAAGAGCGGCAGCGGGCCTGAAGACGTCCACCGGTTGCTGATCGTCATGAGCGACACCTTTGCAGAGCGCGACGCGCAGGGCCAAGACCCGGCAGCGCTGGACAACGAGCTTCGGGGCCTCATGGCGCAGGTCGCCGAGGCAGGGGGGCTTGGCGTGATTGCAGGGACGACCAACATCGAAGAGCTGGGCTGGACGTGACACATCGGCGCGCCTCAACCGCTCCAACTCGGAAGGTCCTGCGCCGGGGCCGGGCCTGAGCGCTTGACTCGCGCCCACTGCGGGCGGCCAGCGGAAAGTGTGGCATAACGAGCGTTGTGCAACTTGACCCGAGTGCGTCGTGGTCGGCTAGCCTGCGGGCATGGCCGCTACGAGCCGCAGGGGCAAGACGATTCACTTCCTCATCGCGTACGACCATGACAAGCGCAAGCGGGTGCGGTGGCAGGAGTTCACCAACGGTTCGCGGGCCGTGGAAGCGTACTTCGCGATGGAGACTGAGTTCGAGGATCAACCGCGCGTGGAGGTTGTGCTCCTTGGAGGCGACTCGGAGCGAGCCATCAGAGTTACGCACCCGAACTACTTCAACGATCGCGTGATCGAGGAGCTGTTGCAAACCGCCGGCTGAGGCTGGCTAGGCCGCGCCGGCGGGGGTGGCGCCAGCCATGAGGAGGCCGATCTCCTCTCGTGTGGTGGCGAGGGGGTCGACGGTGGCCACGATGCGGCCTTCGTACATGACGGCCACCCGGTCGCTCAGCGCCAGCACTTCGTCGAGTTCGGCAGACACCAGCAGCACGGCGGTGCCGTTGTCGCGCCGCTCGCGGATGCGGCGCCAGATGAACTCGATCGCGCCGATGTCGATCCCGCGCGTGGGCTGCGCGGCGATCAGCAATTCGATGTCATCGGAGAACTCCCGGCCCACCACGAGCTTTTGCTTGTTCCCACCCGACAGGCTGTCCGCGGGCAGCTCGACGCTGGGCGTGCGCACGTCGAAGGCGGCCACCACCTCCGCGGCGTGTGCATCGATGCGGTCGCGGCGTAACAGGCCGCCCACGGCGAACGGTCGCCGGAAGTAGCGGTTCAGCACCGTGTTGTCGGCCACCGAGTACGAGCCGATCAGGCCGTGCTTGGCCCGATCCTCAGGGATGTGCCCCACGCCCATGACCGCGACCTGCCGCGGTCGGGCGCCCGAAGCATCGCGTCCGCTGATCGACACCGTGCCCGACGCCACGTGCCGCAAGCCGGTGACGGCCTCCACGAGCTCTCGCTGGCCGTTGCCCTCCACACCCGCTACCCCGACGATCTCGCCGGCGTGCACGGCGAGCGACAACCCGTCGACAGCACGCTGACTGCGGTCGTCGTCCACGCACAACCCCTCGACCTCGAGCACCACCGGAGCATTCGGCGCGACTGGGCTGTCGGGAACTGCCGGCTCGTCCGGCACCGCTGCGGCACCCAGCACCGGCGGCGAAGCTGTGCTGGGCTCGGCCTTGGCGTTCTGGTCGTCAACACCCTTCGCGGCAACGGGAGCGGCACCGCCCGCCGCGCCGGACCCAAGCCGATCACCTCGGAGATCGACCGCGCGGCCCACCATCAGCTCGGCCAAGGTTGCCTCGCTGGTCTGCGCGGGCACCGTCGTGGCTACCACCCGCCCCTCGCGCAGCACGACGATGTCGTCAGCCGCAGCCATGACCTCGCGCAGCTTGTGCGTGATGAACACGATGCCGACACCGTCTTCGGTCAAACCGCGAAGCACGCTCAGCAAGTGATCGGTCTCTTGGGGAGTGAGGACGGCAGTCGGCTCGTCAGCGATCAGCACCCGAGCATCGCGGTACAGCGCCTTGAGAATCTCCACCCGCTGCTGTGCGCCCACCGGCAGATCCTCCACCGTGGCATCAGGGTCGACGTGCAGGCCGAACTGCTCGGCCAGCTCCAGCACTCGGCGCCGGGCCCGAGCAAGATCGATCATCCCCATCCGGCGCGGCTCCGCGCCCAGCACGATGTTGCGTACCACGCTCATGGGCGGCACCAGCTGGAAGTGCTGGTGCACCATGCCGACACCTCGCGCAATGGCATCCTGCGGACCCGACAGCTCGACCGACTCGTCGGCCATCACCACCTCGCCCGCATCCGGTCGGTGCAAACCGAACAACACGTTCACCAACGTGCTCTTGCCGGCGCCGTTCTCGCCCAGCAACGCGAGGATCCGCCCCGGTCGCAGCTCCATCGACACGTCGTCGTTGGCCACGACCGGACCGAACCGCTTGGTGACGCCGCGGCCGGCCAGCAGCACCTCGCAGCCGTCGGTCATCAGCGGACCTCGTAGGGCTGGCCCAGCGCCGCCGGGTCGCGCATGCGCCCCAGCAGGCCCGCTGAGGCCACCACGACGATCGTGACCACGAACGGCAGCATGCCCACGAACTGCGGGGGGATGTCGAACGAGTCGTTGAGCTGGAACTGGTTCTGCAATGCGGTCGTGAAGCCGAAGAACAGTGCCGCCGCGTACGCCCCCAGCGGGGTGCGCCGCCCGAAGATCATCACCGCCAGCGCCAAGAAGCCCCTGCCGCCCGACATGGCCCGAGTGAACGTGCCCACTGCCTCTAGCGCCAGATAGGCACCGCCGAGGCCTGCGAGTCCGCCTGCCAGCGTCACGTTCACATAGCGCAGCCTGATCACGTCGATGCCCACGGTCGCCGCTGCGCCCGGATGCTCCCCGATCGCGGTGGTACGCATGCCCCAGACCGAGCGCAGCAACGCCACGTGCAGCACCACGACCAGCACCAATGTCAGATACGTCAGCGGCGGGCGGTCGAACAGCGCCGTGCCCACGACCGGCAGCTCCGCCAGCGGCCCGAGTTCGATCGGCTGATACTTCAGCTGGCCGAGCGAGCGGCCGCGGTCGTAGAAGAACGACGTGAGACCCAGCGCAGCGATGTTCAGCACCGCGCCGGCGATGATCTGATCGGTACGCAGTCCCACCGCCATGGCGGCCAGCATCCAGCCCATAGCCAAGCCAGTGCTCACCCCCGCCGCGACCCCCACCAACAGCGAGCCGGACATCGAGGCAGCGGTGAACGCGGTGAACGCCGACATCAAGAACTGCCCTTCGATGCCGATGTTCACGATGCCCGAGCGCTCGCCGATCAACCCGCACATGGCGCCGAGCACAAGCAGCGTCGCCGACCGCACCGTGCCCGACAGCACGGCGGTGGTCTGAGCGCCATCCCATACGTAGAAGCCCCACACGACCGCCGCCAGCGCCGCTGCTGCTGACCAGAGCCAGACCTGTTTCGCACGCTTGCGCTGCATGCCCGAGCCTGCAGCGCCAGCGCTCGTCGACGGGGTCACCGGCCCCAGCCCGCGCCGAGCGTCAAGCGGCGGTCGTCGCCGGCTCGCAGCCGCAGCATCCACCGCACGATCAGCGGTGCCGCCACGAACAACAGGATCAGCGCCTGGATCACGTCGATGATCTCGGGCGCCACTCCCGATTCGAATTGCATCTTGGCTGCACCCGCCTGCATCAAGCCCACCAGCAGGCCCGCGGGGATGACGGCAATCGGGTTCGTGCGCGCCAACAGCGCAATCGTGATGCCTTCGAAGCCGAGACCCACGTTGAACCCTGCTTCGAAGCGCCCGTCCACGCCCAGCGATTCGACGGCACCGCCGATCCCTGCCAGCAACCCCGCGACGGCCATCGAGGAGGCCATGATCCAGCCCACCGACATCCCGGCGTAGCGAGCCGCGTGCCGATTGGCGCCGACGCTGCGCACTTCGAAGCCGTAGGTGGTGCGCTCCACTGCGAACCAGCAGGCGAACGCCGCGATGACCGCGAGCACGAACCCTGCGGGCAGCCAGCCCCATGCGGGAAGCTCAGCAGAGGGCTGAATGGGCGGCGTGCGTGCGATGATGTTGCTGCCGGACTGGTCCCGCCAAGGGTTCGCAGCCAGCCAGTCGGTCAGGTTGCCGGCGACGAAGTTCAACATGATGGTGACGATCACCTCGTGCGCACCCGAGGTGGCCTTGAGCACGCCCGCAACGGCACCCCACACAGCACCCGCGGCAGCGCCGGCCGCCAGCGCGAGCGGCAGATGGACCGCTGTCGGCAGACCTTCGAGGCCGAAACCCACAGCAGCAGCGAACGCTGCGCCGACCAACAGCTGCCCCTGCCCGCCGATGTTGAACAGGCCGGCCTTGAAGGCGAACGCCACGGCCAGGCCGCCGAAGATGAGCGGTGTCGCCTTGTGCAGCGTGCGCAACAGCGCGTCCGCATCGCCAGCACCGCCGGCGATCAGCGCACCGTACGCATTCACCACCGAATGGCCCTGCACCGCGATGAGCAGCGCGCCCAACGCCAGCCCGAGCGCGACCGACACCACGGGCACCGCAGCAGCACCCAGCCACCTCCGCAGGCGTTGCCGGGCGAATTCAGGCCCGTCTGGTTCAGCGACCGGGTCGCCGTCCTCGATGGGTGTCGGCGAACCAGTGGGCGCGCTCACGACCGTGTGAGGCACCCGCCGACCCACGGCGAACCGCTCGCCTCAGCCGGTGGGCTGTTGTCAGCTCGGCGGGTATCCGGTGGGGATGCTGCCGTCGTTCAAGCCGGCCAGCACCGAGGCCAGCGTGGCTCGCATCTCGTCGGTGACGACGCCTTCAAAGTCGTGGAACGGCGCCAAGCCGACCTCGCCAACGAAGTTGCCGCCCGGGAAGCTGCCACCGTGCGCTGCTTCGATCAGGTCGGCGACGCCTGGCGTGATGAGCTTCATGGCGCTCGTCACCAGACACGGCTGCGCCTCAGGCACCGTGTTCCACTGGTCGGTGTCGACGCCGACGCAGTACGCGCCTTCCTGTGACGCGATCTCGATCAACGCTCCGTTGCCAGTCGTGCCGCCGGCGCCGAAGATGACGTCGGCGCCTTGGTCCAGCGCTTGGCGAGCAGTGGTCGCGCCCCAGTCCGGATCGCCGAAGGCAACATCGAGCCCGCCGGGGTGATACGTGCTGATGGTCTCCACATCTGGATTCGTATAGCGCGCGCCGTGCTCCCAGCCTTCCTTGAAGGCCACCACTGGCGGCACCAGATCGGTGCCCAGCACCGCGCCTACCTTGTTGGTCTCAGTGAGCATGCCCGCCAGCGCACCGGCCAAGAAACCGGACTTGTCCTCGGGGAAGATCAGCCCGGCCAAGTTCGGCATCACTTCGCCTTGGAACTGGTCGACGCCGATGAAGTAGATCTCGGGGTTCGCTTGGGCAGCGGCGATAGTGGCATCGGCGAGGCCGAAGCCGACGGTGATGATGACGTCGGCATCGTCTTCGACGAACAGGTTGATGTTGTTCTCGTAGTCCTTCGCCGCCTCGGTCTCGATGTAGCGGGCTTCGACGCCGAGCGCGGCGGCCGCCTGCTGAGCGCCTTCCCATGCCGACTGGTTGAAGCTCTTGTCGTCCACCTTGCCCGTGTCGGTGACGAGACCGATCGTGAACGGATCGGCGTCGGGTTCTGGCGCATCGTCCATGTCGCCTCGGGCAACGTCGGCCGACGGTTCTTGCGCCTCCGTCGTCGCCGGTGCCGCAGCAGTCGTTGCTGCAGGCTCGTCGCCGTTCCCGCATGCTGCGGCGAACAGCGCCGTCACAGCCAACAAGATCGCACTGCGTCTGATGAAGCCGGTCATCTGAATCCTCTCGTGAGCGCAGGCATGCAAGAACACTCTGTGCAGCCCATGGCCTGTGGCGGGAGCCTATTCCTCGACGAGCTCGACCAAGGTGCCCAAGTTGCCCTTCGGATGGACGAACGCCACTGTCGTGCCCCGCGAACCCGGCCGGGGCGCAGCATCGATCGGCACAGCACCCGCTTCGACCATGGCAGCCAGAGCGGCGGCGCAGTCGTCCACCCGGTAGCCGACATGGTGCAGGCCCTCACCTCGCCGCTCGAGGAACTTCGCGATGGGCGAGTCGGGCCGAGTAGCAGCGGTGAGCTGGATGTAGCTGTCTGCCACCTTGATCAGCGCCTCTTCGACGCCGTCGGACTCGACGGTCTCGCGGTGCGCGACATCCGCACCGAACGCCTCGACGTAGTACGCCACGGCAGCGTCGAGGTCGTTCACGGCAATGGCCACGTGGTCGATCTCGGTCAGAATCATCGATCTCCCTGCGCGGACTTGGCTTCTAGCGCTGCGGCGTGGCGCGCGAACAGCGTGATGCGCTCCGGGCCGATCCGCTCGCGCTTGTCGGGATCGGTGATGCCTTGCCCCGGCTGGTCGGCCAAGCACAGCACGCCGAGCTTGCCCTCGTGCAGGTTGCGATGCACCTGCCAAGCTGCGAGGCCCGTCTCGTCCAGTGTGTACGTCTTCGACAGGATCGGCTGAATTCGGCCTTGGTCGATGAGCCGGTTCATCTCCCACGCCTCGGCGTAGTTCGCGAAATGGCTCGACACGATCTGCTTCAGCCGCATCCACAGGTGCCGGTTGTCGTACTCGATCATGTAGCCGGTGGTGGCGGCGCAGGTCACGATCTTGCCGCCGCGTTTGGCCACGAACACCGACGCGCCCATGGTGGACCGTCCCGGATGCTCGAACACGATGTCCGGATCGTCACCGATGAGACGGCGCACCTCTTTGCCGAGCCGGCGCCATTCCCGCTCGTCTTGGGTGTGGGCATCGCTCCAGAATCGGTAGTTCTCGGCGCTGCGGTCGATCACGTGCGCCACGCCCAGCTCGTGCAGCAGCTCTGCTTTGTCGGGCGAGCTGACCACGGCCACGGGCACCCCGCCGCCGTTGAGCACCAGCTGGCAGGCGTAACCGCCGAGGCCGCCCGAAGCGCCCCAGATGAGCACCGAGTCACCCTGCTTCATACGAGCAGCGTTGTCACCGACCAGCATCCGGTACGACGTGGAGGCGCACAGCGCGTTCACGGCCGCTTCTTCCCAGCTGAGATGCGCCGGCTTGGGCATCAGCTGATTCGCCTTCACGATCGACAGGTCGGCCAAACCCCCGAAGTTGCTCTCGAAGCCCCAGATGCGCTGGTTGGAGGCCATCATCGAGTCCTCGTGCGCGGCGGGGTCTTGATCGTCGACGTAGTTGCAGTGCACGACGACGCGGTCTCCGGGCCGCCAGTTGCGCACGGCGGAGCCGCACCGCAGCACCACGCCGGAGGCATCTGAGCCCAAGACGTGGTAGTCGAGCGCGTGGCGGGCACCCCAACGGCTTTCGCGGCCGAGCCGGTCCAAGAAGCCGAACGTGGGCAGCGGCTCGAAGATCGAGGTCCAGACCGTGTTGAAGTTGATCGAGCTGGCCATGATCGCCAGGTACACCTCGTCGGGTGCCAACTCGGGTGTGGCGACCTCGCCGATGTGCAGTGCCTCGCGGGGGTCCTTGTCGGCCGAGGCCCGCCCTTCGAATATCGTCTGCTCGTCGCGGCGCACGTACGCGGCGCGAAAGCTCTCAGGGATCGGCATGGCTTCGAGTTCGGCACCGGACACCCCGGCAGCGATGGCATCGGCGAACTGCTTCACGGGACCGAACGCTAACCGTGCAGCTGTGCCGCACCGAGACCGCGCGGCACCGGTGCCGGCGAGGAGGCTGCGGCTTGTGATGCCCTGGCGAGCATTCGCTCAAGCCGGCTCGAGCCGCGCGAGCAGCTCAGTCGCGATGCACAGCGGCCGCAGCACGGCACCTACGGCGGCGCCCACCGCGCGCGACTGCGCGGCTGGGACTTCCAGGTAGACGCGGCTTGCTGCGAGCAGCTCGGCCATCTTGGCAAACGGCGCCGGGTCGGCCAGCATTGCGGTGACGACGGCCGCAGGCGCCGTAGCGATCGCCACCAGCGCACCGCACGGGTCCACGAACACTGCAGCGACGCCGTTCGGGGGCGCCCCGGCGCTCAGGCACAGTGCCCGGGCATGGCGCGGACCCGCTACCAGGACGCGCTCGGCAGGCGATGGACGAAACACGGCAACCGGCAGGGTCGGAAACGCCGGCGCCGACGGTTCGGCTGTCGGCCCGTGGCTTGTCGGCTGGTGAGGATCGACGGCGGCCATGGCGCTCCTGCGAATGCGGTGCAGGCCACCGGGAAGTGCATCGAGACCGTAGGCAGCGCCCGCAGGGAGGTCCAGCGATTTAGCTGCTCTCGAGGGCCCGGCGGTGGCGGAGCGCTCGCTCAAGGGTCAGCTCGTCGGCGTACTCAAGATCGCCCCCGACGGGCAGTCCGCTGGCGAGACGGGTCACCTGCACGCCGAGCGGTGCGAGCTGGCGGGCGAGGAACATCGCCGTGGTGTCACCTTCGATGTTCGGGTTTGTGCAGACGATCAACTCAGTGACCGCCTCGCTGTCGAGACGGGCGAGCAGCTCACGGATCCGCAGTTGCTCAGGCCCGATGCCCTCCAGCGGGTTCAGCGCGCCGCCCAGCACGTGGTACCGGCCTCGGAAGCCTGCCTTGTCCATCGCAATCACGTCGCGAGGCTCTTCCACTACGCAGATCGTCCCGTTGCCACGGGCCGGGTCGGCACAGATGGAGCACGGATCGGTCTCGCTGAGGTTCCAGCAGAGGCTGCACCAGCCCACCCGATCCTTAGCCGCGGTGATGGCTGTTGCCAGTCGGTGGGCATCGGCCGCGGGCCGCTTCAGCAGCCAGAAGACAATGCGCTGCGCGCCCTTCGGTCCGATCCCGGGCAGACGGCTGAGCTCGTCGATCAGCTCCTCGACGGAGTCGTCGTACACGTCAGTCCCTGCCGCCGCGGTTCAGCCGAAGCGGTCAGCTCGCGCCCGGGTCAGCGGAGAACACCTTCGAGTCGGGCCAGCGGTTCATGACCATCTGGAATTTCTCGTCATTCGACTGCGGCTGCGGCTGCGGCTGCGACCGTGTCGGCGGCAGGGAAGCTGCGTCCGCCACAGTGTTTGCCGCGGTCGGCCGCTGCGCGGCGGCGCTCGACGGGACGGTGGCTTCGCTCGCTGCATCAGCGATCTCGACACGCACGGTCTGGTCGAGCAGCGTTGACAAGATCGCTTCTGCCTCGTTGGCTCGGCGCCGCGCCGGTTCCAGCGGCACGCCGTTGCTGAGCCGGATGGTCACCACGTTGCTCTCGTGAGCCAGCACCGTCGCCTCGCGGAACATGCCCGCCGCAAGCGGACGCAGCTGGGCCACGACCTGGGACTCCCAGATGTGCTGCACGTCTGCGGGCGTCGCTGCGTCCGCAGAGGTGTCGAGACCTGCATCGGGCAGCGGCGGCGGAGCGGGCGAGCCGGAGGCGGTCGGCCTGTCAGCAAGAGAGCCAGCAGCCGGAGGGCCAGCAGCAGGATAGCCGGCGGGAGTGCGGCCGGGCGGGTCGAGTGACGGCGGCGCTTGCGTCGCGGCTATTGCAGCGCGTGCGGCTGACGGACCGGAAGCAGCGGTGCCGGATGCCGGCGCGCCAGAGCCCGAAGCCGCAAGGGGAGCTGCTGCTCCGCCCAGCACATCGTCGGCGAGCAGCCCCAGCAGCGCTGTCTCCAGCATGAGGCGACGATCAGCGGACTGGGGCATCTGCGCCAATGCTGCGCCCAGAGCTTCGAGCGCTCGAACGTTGGCGCGTCGCCCCATCGCGTTGCTCAGCTCGCGTGCCGAGTCGATCTCGGCCCGAGGCAGCTCGACGGGCTCGACCCCGGCGCCGATCAAGAACATGTCGCGCAGTCGGCGGGCCGTTCGCTCGGCGAGGTCGCGGGCATCCACGCCCGCCGCTGTGGCCTCCGACACAGCGATCAGCAGCGCTGTCAGGTCCGCTGCGGCCAGTGCTTGCACCAGCGCATGCACATCGGTGCGGTCGTCCGGAATGCCTCCGGCTGCCAGCACCGTGTCGAGCGCGGAGAGAGCATCCCGCACCGAACCGGCACCGCGTTCGGTCACGTAGCTCACCACGGCGTCGTCGAGCGGCACCCCGGCTGCCTCGGCAACGGCCCGCACGTGAGGTGCCATCTCCTCGGCGCCGACCAGCGAGAGCTCGAACTGCTGGGTACGGCTGCGGATGGTCGACAGCACCTTGTTCGGGTCGGTGGTCGCCAAGATGAACACGACGTGTGCCGGCGGTTCTTCCAAGGTCTTGAGCAGCGCATTGGAGGCAGCCGCGGACAGCATGTGCACTTCGTCGAGCAGATACACCTTGCGGCGCCCGGCGCTCACCAGCGCCGCCTTCTCGGTCATGTCGCGGATGTGGTTCACCGAGTTGTTGGACGCAGCGTCGAGCTCGATGAGGTCCATCGAGGTGCCGGCTGCAATAGCACGGCAGCTGTCGCAGCTGTCGCACGGCTCCCCGTCGGCGGTGAGTTCGCCGCAGTTGAGCGCTTTGGCCATAATGCGGGCGGTGGACGTCTTGCCGGTGCCGCGTGGGCCGCTCAGCAGGTACGCGTGCCCGACACGGTCGTGGCTCACGGCGTTGCGCAAGGCCCGCACCAAGTGGGGCTGTCCGACCACTTCCGCGAACCGCTGCGGACGGAACCTCCGGTAGAGCGACTGGTGCGGCATCTCGTGGCGAGCCTAAGCGACCGAGGAGGAACTCCACGACGCACGCGCCCTGCTGCGTGACGAATTTGGCGCCTTCGCGGTTATCGTGCGGGACGTGTCGCCGTCTGACGTGGCGGCCGGGTCCTGTGCAACGGCGACCCGTGAACCGAGTCAGGGCCGGGAGGCAGCAGCTCTCAGCGGACCTCGTGGTGTGCCGCAGATCGCCTGGCCGCCTCGCCAGACGGCGACACGTGAGTTGTCGGAGAGTTGCCAGAGTGGACGAATGGGCTCGCTTGGAAAGCGTGTGAGGCTTTCATCGGCCTCCGTGGGTTCGAATCCCACACTCTCCGCAGCTCGGTCTCCGCGTCGAGCGCAACCGGGTCGCGCCTCGGCCAGCCTGCAGTCCGCTGAGGCCGCGCCGACGCCATGACCGACGAAGCAGCTATCGAAGCGGCGCTGGAACAGGCACGGCGGGCTGAGGCTGCAGGCGAGGTGCCCGTCGGCGCGGCGGTGATCGTGGACGGCGAGTTGATCGCTGCGCGCCACAACGAACGCGAGACCCGCAACGACCCCACTGCGCACGCGGAGATTTTGGCCCTGCGCGATGCCGCTGCGGCGATCGGCGATTGGCGGCTCGGCGGCGCCACGCTGGCCACGACGCTCGAGCCGTGCCCGATGTGCGCCGGCGCTGCACTGTCGGCGCGAGTCGCACGAGTGGTGTTCGGGGCCTATGACCCGAAGGCCGGCGCAGCGTCGACGCTGTACAACCTGCTGGTGGATCCGCGACTCAGCCACAACTGCGACGTCGCGGGCGGTGTGCGCGAAGCAGAGTGCGGCGCGCTGCTCAGCGAGTTCTTCAGAAGCCGTCGATGACGCCGCGCCGGCGCGCGGACGACAGAGGCTTCTGCGCAGCCGGTTCACACCAACCCGCCACCGCATCACAGGCCGAGCAGGTCGGCGAGGAGTTCTCGAATCTGGCGGAGCGCCACTGGTCCGATGTTCGTCCCCGTCGACTCGACGATGCGGTCGACGCTGACGGTGGTGGGCAGGTGTGCTTGGGCTACTCCGAAGCCGGCGATTTCGATCTCGCTCAGCCAGCCGCGTCGACGGGAGGTGCACGGCACCACGACGACGGCGTGTTGACCAAACTCAAGCACCTCGTCGGCCGTGACCACGACAGCCGGTCGGACGAACCCCGGCTCGCCCCTCGCGGGCGTCCCGAAATCACACTGGACGACGTCACCGGCTCGCATCGGCGACATCGCTCGCTGACGCGTCCACCACGGCGCGATCGGCGTCGTCAAGCGGGGAACTCGCGAGCTGTGCGCCGAGGAGGCGGCGGCGTTCCCGCTGAATCAGCCGGGCGATCTGCGCGTCAAGCGTGAGTCCTTCACGATCTGCGAGTTGACGCAAGGCGTCACGATTACGCACGGACACCTTGATGGTAGTTGCACTGGACATACCATTGAGTATACTCGTGGCACCGTGCGGGCTGCAAGGCGTCACGTCGAGTGGCGGAAGGTGTGGGATTCGAACCCACGGTGACCCGACGGGCCACAACGGTTTTCGAGACCGCCCCATTCGTCCGCTCTGGCAACCTTCCACAGCGCACCCTATCGACGCCTTCCCGACGCTCTTTGGAACCGTCGAGCTGCAAATCGCCCGCGTCGAGGGAGCATCCGTGACAGCCTCAGGACCGTGACCAGAGCAGTTGACCGAGTTGCCGACCAGAGAGTCGCCGTCGCCGCAGGCCCAGCGGGCGAGGCTGGCCACACGTGGTCGGTGACGGCGCTGGCTGCCGCCGTGGGCGACACCATCGCGCACGCCTTCCCGACAGAGGTCTGGATCCGCGGAGAGATCGTCGGCTGCTCGAAAGCGGCGAGCGGCCACATCTACTTCAGCCTCGCCGAACCGGGTGCTCGCAGCAGCCGGCGCAGCGCCCGCATGCAGGTGGCGTTATTTCGGAACAGCCAGCGTCAAGTCGACCGCGACCTCGCCGCAGCGGGAGGGCTGACGCTGGCCGACGGCATCGAGGTGCGGATTCGCGCCGCTGTCGAGTACTACCCAGGCAGAGGGCAGGTGCAGCTCGTGATGAGCGGCGTCGACCCGCACTTCACGCTGGGTGCCCTGGCCGCCGAACGCGCACGCACACTCGCCGAGCTGGAGGCGACTGGGCTGCTTCGGCGCAACGCTGCGGTGCCGGTGGCGGCAGTGCCGCTGCGCATCGGCCTCATCACCGCTGCCCGCAGCGCGGCCCACGCCGACTTCGTCCACGAGCTGGCCTCCAGCGGCTACGCCTTCGAGATGCTGTTGTGCGACGCCCGGGTACAGGGCATCACTGCTGAAACGGACCTGATCGCGGCTTTGGGGACACTCAACACGCTCGACATCGACGTGATTGCTCTCGTGCGCGGCGGCGGCGACCGCAACGACTTGCTGGTGTTCGACCTCGCCAGCGTGGCCAAGGCCATCGCACGGTGCCGGCTGCCGGTGTTCTGCGGCATCGGTCACGAGACCGACTCCTCGGTGGCCGATCAGGTCGCGCACACGTCGGCCAAGACGCCGACTGCTTGCGCCGCCCAGCTCGTCGCCCGTGTCACCGCTTTCGAGGCGCGCTTGGACCGGGCCGCTCGCGAAGTGGACAGAACCGCCCGCGCCCGCGCAGCCACGGCCGTCGCACGCTTGGAAGCGGCGGGCAGTCAGCTCCGACTGCTCGCCGAGCGGCGCGCAGCCAGACCTCGCGCACTGCTGAACCAAGCAGAACTGCTGCTGGCGCACCGGGCACAGCAGCACCTCGCCGGGGCGCGCTCCCGGCTGAGGTCGGCCGGCGGCGCACTGGGTCACCTGGCCGTGCGGCACACAGCCGATGCGCGTGCTCGACTGGACTCAGCAGCGGCTGTCGTGGCAGCGATGGCACCGCAGCGAACCTTAGCCCGCGGCTTCACCATCACGCGAACGCTCGACGGCGCCGTCGTGCGCGAGATGCCTCGGGTCGGAGACATCGTCATCACCCAGACTGCGTCGGCCACGTTCGCAAGCGCGGTGCATGCGACGCCGCCGGAACCGACTGGCGACGCAAGACTCACGACGCGGGAGAGAGGCATTCCATGACCGCAACTGCAGCAGAAGACAGCGAACTCGGGGGGTACGCCGAATCCATGGCTGAGCTGGAGTCGATCCTGGCCCGTCTCGAAGACGACAGCCTCGACATCGACACGCTGGCATCTCAGGTGGAGCGGGCCGCGCTGCTGATCACACACTGCAAACGACGCTTGCGTGCCACCGAGCTCTCGGTACAAGAAATTCTGGCACAGCACGGACCGGCTGCCTCGGGCCTTGGTGCGGCGGACCGATGACGCGCGACGCGCGCCGAGGCGGACCATCTCAGCGCAGACAGGTGTGGACCGAGGGAGTTGGTGGGCGCTCCCCCGGTCCACTTGCGCATCACGGGCCGGTGGAAAACCCGGAGCGCACGCTCAGCCGGCTTCGGCACCCATCGACGGTGAACTGCCTCGGCCGTACTTCGATATTGACACATAACTTATGACCTCTTCGCCGCCTTGTCAAGCGATGCCATGCCGGGTGTCGTCGGATTCCCGCGAAACTGCAGTATCGAGCGGCAGCTCCGGCGGTGATTCCGAGGGCACGCCCTACGGTGCTTGGCCGTCTCCGCTGCACGCCGCAGATGTCGCTGCGGGCGCCGTGCGGCGCAGCGAGGCGCGCATCGTGGGTGATTGGGCCTACTGGGTGGAGGAACGACCCGGCGACCGCGGGCGCGGCGCCGTGGTCCGCGTACCGCTCGACAATCCCCAAGCAGTGCCCAACGACGTTCCCCATACCGCCGAAGCGGACATCCGCACTGCTGCGCACGAGTACGGGGGAGGCGCCTGGCTGCCGTTCGCAGCGGCCGACGGGCGTCACTTCGTGCTGGGCAGCTGCATGACCGACCATCGGGTCCGTCTGTTCGACGTGACGGGCGGTGACGCGCCGCGAGTCGTGACGCCGTCGCCTGAGTCGTCGGTGGACCTGCGCTACGCCGATCCGGTGCTGCTGCCAACAGCGCCGGGGGGCGCGGCCGCAGACGTCGTCGAACGTGTCACCTTCTGGGTGCGCGAAACCCATGAGGCCGCGGCGCGCGAGCCGCGCAATGAGCTGGTCGCCGTCCGCCTGGACGGTGAGGTCAGCGTTGTGGCAAGCGGCGCGGACTTCTACTCATCGCCTCGGCCCTCGCCCGACGGCACCCGGCTGGCGTACCTCAGCTGGGATCACCCGAACATGCCGTGGGATCACACCCGCTTGCATCTGGTCGATCTCCGTGACGGCGCGCCGGTCGCCGGCAGCGATCGGGTGCTGTGCGACAGTGCGGCCCTGACGCAGCCAGCCTGGAGTCAGGACAATGCGTTGCACGTCGTCACCGACGTCGGCGGCTGGTGGTCGATCCACCGCGTCGACACCGATGCTGGCACCACCGAACCGGTGCTCAATGACGCATCGGCAGCGCCGGCGAGTGGCCGCGAGTTCGGCCTTCCGGCATGGGTCTTCGCGCAGTCCACCTACGGGTGGGACCAGGACGGCACGCTGTGGTGTACGTGGATGTCGGGCGGCATCGGGCACCTCGGGACCGCCCGCGATGGGCGCTTGGAGGAGATCCCGAGCGGGTTCACCGACTTCGGACGGCTCGCTACCACCGACCGCGGATCGGTCGTCACGGTGGCCGCCTCGTGGACGCGCCGCGCCGCCGTCGTGGAGATCGTGTCGGACGGCTCGCACCGTCGGCTCAGCGCGGACGAGTCTGCGGTGCTGGCACCGGCCGACACCTCGGCCCCCGAAGCCATCTCCTTCCGCAACGAAGGAGGGCGTGAGGCGCACGCGTTCTACTTCCCGCCCGCCAACTCAGCCGTCGCAGACCAGTCCCAGAGCCCGCCGCCACTCGTCGTGCTCAGCCACGGCGGCCCTACGGGCGCCGCACGCAGCTCGCTGGACTTGGGCATCCAGTACTGGACTACTCGAGGCATCGCGGTCGTGGATGTGAACTACGGCGGCAGCACCGGCTACGGCACTGCCTACCGCAATCTGCTCCGCGGCCAGTGGGGCGTTGTAGACACCCAAGACTGCATTGCGGCGGCTCTCCACCTCGCCGCGACGGGCCGAGCGAACCGCCGTCGCCTCGTCATCAAGGGCGGTTCGGCGGGCGGCTACACCACGTTGTGCGCGCTCACGGGCAGCGACGTGTTCGCGGCCGGTATCTCGCGCTACGGGGTCGCGGACCTCGAAGCGCTCGCACGGGACACCCACAAGTTCGAGGCCCGGTACTTGGACGGACTGATCGGCCCGTGGCCCCAGCAAGCCGATCTGTACCGGGAGCGATCACCGCTCGGGCGCGTCGACCGGTTGCGAACGCCGATGATCGTGCTGGCGGGCACCGAGGATCGCGTGGTGCCACAGAGCCAGTCCGAGCGGGTCGTGGCGGCCTTGGCCGAAGCCGGCGTGCCTCACGCTTACGTGTTGTTCGAAGGCGAGGGCCACGGGTTCCGGCGCGGACCTAACATCGTGGCCGCACTGGAAGCCGAGCTGTCGTTCCTCGGCCAGATGCTGAACTTCGAGCCTGCGGGCGACATCGCACGCGTCGAGGTGCGCGCCGCCTCTCCATAGCTGGCGCTAGGCCGCGTTCACGCGATCGGCGGTGCAAGTCCGCCTGCCCGGGCAGCCCACCGGCCGGATCAGCCCCTCCGGGTTCCGCCACGTCGCATACAGACGGCGCTCTTGGTCATCAGACATGGCTCTCACGCTACGCAGCGGGATGTGACGAGAGCGTCGTAAGCGATGATCGGCACGGTGATCTGGTCTGTTGAAATCACGGCGTCTGTCCCTCGGCTGTCGGCGGTAGTTTCGGTGCGTGCGCGGTGTGACTGATGGTTGCACGCAGCGCCTGGCGGCAGCGCGGGGAGCCTGAGGTGTACAGGTTCGCGCGGTCGCCGCGCTGGGTGGCTGGGCACGCGCTGGCGGGCGTGCTGCTCGTGGTCTTCGTCGTCGCCGGCGTGTGGCAGTACGGCCGCCATGGCGAGACGCGCGAGCGCAACGCAGCGACCCTCGAACGTCAGGATGCCGAACCGCTCGATGTCGGCGGATTCTTCGCGGCGGTGCAGGACGCGGATGCCCTGGGCGGACTGGAGTACCGGTCGGTGACGCTGCCGGTGGCCGGTGTCAACTGGGACGAGCGCGTGCTGATTCGCAATCGCAGCCTGAACGGTCTTGCCGGCTGCCATCTCGCCATGCCCGTTGCTGTCGCCCGCGGCGGCGATGCCTCCGGCGTGCTGGTGGTCGCTGGCTGGCTGCGCCAGCAGGCTTGCGAGTCGCTGCACGACGTCGAAAACGGCGATGCAGCCGTGACCCGACGAGCGGTGCCCAGCCAGATTGCAGGCCGTATCCGGCTGAGCCAGACACGCGGGCTGCTTGGTCCCACCGATCCAGCCCAAGGTCGCTTGGCCACACTGGCGAGAACCGATGTCGAGCGGATCGACCAGCAGACCGCTCTGGATTTGGCACCGGTCTACATCGAGGCAACAGACACCACGAACGCGGCCAGCGCATTCGGCGCCGACGGCGAACTCGGCTTCGTTGAGCCGGTGCCCTTGCCGCCACCGGAACTCGATGCCGGCCCCCACTTGGGTTACACGGTTCAGTGGTTCAGCTTCGCGCTGGTGGCCGTGGTCGGCTACGCGCTGGTCTTGCGCCACCAAGCTCGCAAGGGCGAGTCAGAACAGATCGCCGACAACTGAGCACTGCTGCCAACGGCGGGTCAGCGGCCTAGGGCTTCGGCCATGCGAGCGGTGATCTCGTCGAGCATCTGGGGCGAGGTGGCGAAGTTGAGCCGCACGTGTCCTGCGCCCTCAGGCCCGAAATCGAGCCCAGAGTTCAGGTACACCTTGCCGTGCTCCAAAAATGCGGCGGCCGGGTCGTCGCCGAGGCCCAGCTCGCGGCAGTCCAGCCATGCCAGGTACGTGGCGTCGGGCGGCCGGTACCGCACCTCCGGCAGCCGCTCGGCCAGCAGTTCCGCCAGCAGATGCCGGTTGTGGTCCAAGCCGGTCACCAGCTCGTCCAGCCAGTCCAACGCCTCGGTCCAGCCGGCGACAGTGGCTACTTGGCCGAGGATGCCGATGCCGCCGATCAGCCGCTTGGGGATCGCCTGGACGACCGGGCCGTAGCGGGCTGAAGCGGAGTGCAGGAAGGCCATGCGCAGCCCCGCCATGTTGAACGACTTCGTGGCCGCAGTGACGGTGACTGTCCGCTGCGCGGCCAGATCGCTCGCCGAGGCCACTGGCAGATGCCGCATGGGCGGGTACACGAGGTCACAGTGAATCTCATCGGAGATGACCACCAGGTCGCGGCGCTCGGCAACGTCGATCAGCGCTTCGATGTCGTCGGCATCGAGCACCACGCCGCACGGGTTGTGCGGCTGGCACACGATCACCGCGGTCACGTCGGGCGCAGCAGCAACCGCGTCGAGATGGTCCACATCCAGCCGCCAGCCGGCGTCGTGGCGCACGAGTGGGTTGGCTACCACCCGGCGTCCGTGCCCCTCCACGCTGGAGAAGAACGGCGGGTATGCCGGGGTCTGGAAGATGATGCCCTCGCCGGGTTTCGTGCATGCGGTGATGGCCAGCTCCAAGCCCTGGATCACATCGTGAACCCGCACGGTGTCGCTCGAGTCGACCTGCCAGCCGAACGCCTCGCCCATGCGCTTCGCGAACACGTCCAGCACGGGGATCGGCTGATCGTAGAAGTCGTAGCCGAGGCCGCCGGAGTCGATGCGCTCCCGTAGCGCTGCGAGCACCGGCGCCGGCATCTCCAAGTCCATGTCGGCGACCCAAGCCGCGGCTACGTCGGGTCCTTGTCGCCCCCACTTGATGCCCGGTCGGTGCCGAACCCGATCAGAATCCAAGTCGAAGATCACGGAGCGACCCTATGCGGCCGCAACGCTCCGTGGCGCGGCACGACTGCCGACAGCGTGGTCGGACGGCCGATCGGCTCGGCGTCCCGGTTCGTGACAGCTGGCCGCACCCTAAGCGGCGCTCTCCGCCTCGGGCTAGTACAGGCCGATCATGCGGCCAGCGAGGCCGAGGACGGCAACGATCAGCACGGGCCGGATGAGCCGTTCGCCGCCGCGCACTGCCCATCTGGCGCCGAGCCAGCCGCCGGCGGCGAAGCCTGCGGCGACCACGATGGCCAGCCCCCAGTGCACTTGGTCGTTCCAGATGAACACCGGTACCGCCACCGACGTCAGCACGGCGATCACCACCACCTTGACCGCGTTGGCGTTCACCAAGTCCAGCCCGGCGTGGGACAACGCCAAGACCAGCATGAGGCCCACGCCGGCCTGGAAGGCGCCGCCGTAGGCACCGATCGAGAAGAACAGCGCGACCCGCAGCGGCTTGGGCCACACCATGTCGGCGCCGCTGACCTTGGGCGGACGCAGGCTCAGCAGCAGCAGTGGCACCATCAAGATGCCGAAGACCTGTTCGAAGGCGGTGTCGGTGAGCAGGCTGGACACGGCGAACGCGCCCACCGCGGCGCCGGCTGCTGCGGGCACCAGCACCGGCACGCATCGGCGCAGACCCCACACGCCTTCGGAGCGGAATCCGGCGACCGAGGCCACGTTCTGCACCACGACGCCGATGCGGTTCGTGCCGTTGGCGACCAGACCACCGAGATCGCCCGCCACCGTGAGCAAGCTCACCGTCAGCAGCGAGCCGCCGCCCGCCATCGCATTCACCACGCCTGCCGCCACGCCTGCTGCAGCGACGAGCGCAACCTGCCCTGGCGCCATCGGCGGCAGCCCTAGAGCGCGGTGGCGCAGGCGCACCGCACGCGCCGGGCTTCCCATTCCCGATGCGGCGGACTGCATGCAGGCATCGACAGGTGCTACGCGCGCGGCGAAGAGCCGGGTGCGAGCTGCGTGGTCTGCTGACGCAGGAGGTGGTCGGCCAGCACGAGGCAGACCATCGCCTCGACCATCGGCACTGCCCGCGGCAGCACGCACGGGTCGTGACGTCCACGGGCCGCCAGCACGGTCGGCTCGCCTTGGCGCGTCACGGTGCGCTGCTGGCTGGCGATGGTGGCAGTGGGCTTGAAGGCCACCCGCAGCACGATGTCGGCGCCGTTGCTGATGCCGCCCTGGATGCCGCCGCTGCGGTTGGTCAACACCACCGGCCGCCCGTGGGGGCCAGGCGCGAACTCGTCGTTATGGGTGCGTCCGGTCATCAACGTGCCCGCGAAGCCGCTGCCGATCTCGATTCCTTTGGCGGCGGGCAGCGACATCACCGCACGGGCCAGCTCTGCGTCCAGCTTGTCGAACACTGGTTCGCCCAAGCCTGGCGGCACTCCGCGCGACACGCAGGTGACCACTCCGCCCACAGAGTCCCCGTCGCGGCGCACGGCCTCGATGGCTTCGGCGATGCGGGCCGCCGCAGCCGGGTCCGGACAACGGGTGGGGTGTGCCTCCACGGCTTCTCGTGTCACCTCGGCAGGGTCGACCTCGGCGACGATGTCACGCACCGCGCTGACCCAGCCCAGCACCTCGGCACCGGCAGCGGCCAACATCTTGCGAGCCACCGCCCCCGCCGCTACACGGCCCACGGTCTCGCGTGCTGAGGCCCGGCCGCCGCCCTGCCAGCTGCGGATGCCGTACTTGGCTTCGGTGGTGTAGTCAGCGTGGCTCGGGCGGTAGAGGTCGACCATGTCGGCGTACGCGCCGGGCCGCGCATCGGTGTTGGCCACTGTCATCCCGATCGGCGTGCCCAACGTGAGGCCCTCGAACACGCCTGAGTGGATGCTGACCCGGTCCGCCTCGTCACGCTGAGTGACCAAACGGCTCTGGCCCGGTCGGCGGCGGTCCAAGTCAGCCTGCACGTCGGCTTCGCTGAGCTCGATGCGTGCCGGGCAGCCGTCGATGACTACGCCCAGCGCGCCACCGTGCGACTCGCCGAAGGTGGTGACCGCGAAGCGCTCCCCGAAGGTGCTGCCGCCCATGCCAGCACCCTACGACGGCAGTGCTCAGCCTTGCGGGCTGGGACCGTTGTTGCCCTCGGCGTCGTCTGCGGCGGCGGCCGCGCCGTCGTTCCCCGTGGCGTTGCCTGAGGCTCGGCCGTCGCATGGGTCGCGGTCGGCGGTGTCGCTGTCTGAGGGGCCGCTGCGTGGCGCGTCAGGGACTGCCGCGTCCTCGCCGCCTGAGGGCGACGCGCCTGTCTGGGCGCTTTGTTCGGCCAAGAACTTCTGGAACTCGGCGGCGAGGTCGTCGCCGCTCGGCAGATGCTCGTGCGAACCGCGGTCGGCCTCGTCTTCGAGCTGGCGGATGTAGGCGACGATCTCGGGGTCGCGGGCCACCGCTTCGTCCACCCGTTGCTCCCACAGCTCCACGCTGCGGTCCAGCTCGCGGTAGCCGGTTCGCACGCCCGTGACCTGCTCGATGTGCGCTAGCAGGGCCCGCGTGCCTTTGGGGTTCGGCGGGCCGGCGACGTAGTGAGGCACCCCGACCCGCAGGGACACCACCGGCAGCGAGGCTCGGTCCAGTGTGTCGTGCAGCGTGCCGATGAGGCCGGTGGGTCCTTGGTAGGTGGGGCGGTCGAGGCCGAGACGGGCTGCCAGCTCGCCGTTCGCTGCACTGCCCTTCACCGCCGACGGGCGCGAGTGCGGCACGCCCGCGACCATCGCCCCGAGGGTCACGACCATCTGGCAGTCGAGTTGCCGCGCGATAGCAGCCACCCCGTCGCAGAGCGTGCGCCAGCGCATCCGCGGTTCGACGCCGGACATGAGCACGAGGTCATGCGGCGGCGCTGCCGGCACGACATGGCATTCGATGGCGGGCCAGCGAATACGGCGTTCACCGTCGGAGGCGATCTCGATGTGGGGGCGGCTCTCCTGGAAGTCGAAGAACTCCTCGGGGTCGATGTGGCACACCCGCCGTGCTTCGCTGCGCTCACGCATCCACGCCAGTGCTCCGGTGGCGCATTCTCCGGCGTCGAACCAGCCCTCGAACGCCACCAGCAGGAGCGGCTGGCGCAGATTCGGCGAGCCTTCCCAAACGACCATCTGCTCGTCGGCCACATGTTCGGGTTCGGTCACGGCATCACTATGGCCGACGCGCGGGCCCGTCACGCCCTTGATTGCGCGGCGGGCTGCCGCCCAGTGGCCATCGTTCGACACGACACCAGCGCGGCGGGCGGGCGCCGACGTTCGGGGCGACTGCCATTGCGACGGGATGTGTGCTAGGCAGATGGTCAGCGAAGGCTCGTGGCGGGCCGTCCCGCTCGAGTCTCGTTCCGGCTCGAAAGGAGACGGTCCATGCAACGCCGCCCGCAACGTCAGTCCAGAGACAGCACGCCAAAACGTAGGACGTAACCATGCTGGCGGAAGCGCCGACGAGCGTGTGTGCTTGCACTGGTCATGTCGCTGACGGCACTAACGCCAGCCGGTGCCCAAGCCGTCGCCGCCGCGGATACAGATGCAAGGACGCCACAAACGGCGATGCATCCGGTGGCTGTCTCCTGTGCGCTGGATTTCTCGGTCACGCATGCTGAAGCTCAGCGCCGTCTCGACCGAATACCCGAATTGCAGCAGATCACGGGCAAGCTGCATGCCGCGGAAAGCGGGCGCATCGCCGGGTGGGGCATCGACCATCACGGACCGATGACCGCATGGGTGTGGCTGGTCGGCGACGAACCGCCAAGTGAAGCTGCCGAGGCCATCGCCGACCGACGGTGCGGCATGAGAACGGGAAGAAAGTGGCATTCCTGACGACTCAAGGGACACGGTTGGAACTTGTACGCAGTCAATGGAATGTGAGCACAGATGCTGCATTCTATTCGATCCCCGCGAATGAAGGCCATACGGTCACCAACAAGATTCGGTGCAGCAAAATCATCTATGCTGAAACAGCTCGAAGCTGCACAATAGACAGAGTCGGGCCCAGCCGGCTGCGTATGAAAGATGATTATGTTTGTCAGATGGGAGCGCGCTCAGGGATGAGTTGTGGGCGTGTAGATCATGTGAGATATCAACCAAATGTGCCAAGCGGCTGTGCCGCGAATGGACGCTCTTGCGGTGCTGTTTTCGTTCGCATCTCCGGTCCACGATTGAGAGCATGTCTAGGCGACAGCGGAGGTCCAATCTATAGCCAAACGGCAGCTTACGGAATCCACAAGGGTGCCGCAACAGGTTCACCATGCAATGCACCTACTTCATTCGCCTTCTTCAGTCCGATTCGACTTGTCGAGACCCTATTGGGTGTCTCCGTGGTTACTGCGTCGCCGTCTGGGGCGGTGTAGCGGACCAGACCCCACGCGCATAGCCGCTAGGCCACTACATAGATGCCACACTTGCGATTCGCAGCATGGGCAGTCGCCGTTGCGTTGACCTTGGGTGCCTGCTCATCCGGTGGTGAGATGTCAGGCGGCCAAAGTCGTTCTGAGGCCTCAGCAGTTCATCCGTCAATCACAGACTCAACCATACGGGCGACAACATCGCATCCTTCCTCCGCGACTTCAGGCATTATTTGGGTGCCGAAGCCGGAGCAGCTGCTGCCGTTGCCAGCATTCAGATTTCGGCATGTGTACAAGCGGCGACCGGGCACATCTGTTCATTCGGTGGGACCAGCAGACGGAATTCTGGAGATTGACGGCAAGTGCCTCTACTATCGTACCAAGCTAGATCGCGAAGAGCACGGTGAAGAATATGAATGGCTATCCGTGCTAGCATTGCCACAGGATCTCGTACAATATGATCAGCAGAAGCACGAGCTATGGTTTCATCATCGCACGCATGTTGAAGGTCCCTTCACTACTGGCACCGCAATAGCCCTTTATGGTCTGCACGGGCGACAATGGACAAGCCCTTTCTGTAGCAGTTATCCCATTATCAGCGCTATGTCTATAGAATTGCGTTGACAGCGCAAGCCAAGATTGGTTCGCCGCTACGCAGTCGCGTGACGACTCATGCTTGAGTGGTAGACCACTCGACGAATGCAGCGCTACCATTTCCGGCAAAAGAACGCGAGCGCGGCAGGCCTGCAGCCATCGCCCTGAGGGTCACGACCATCTGGCGACCGAATTCTTGGGCAATGGCGGCCACGACGTCGCAGAGCGTGCGCCAACGCATCGGCGGCTCGGCGCCGGACAGAGCACGAGGTCGTGCGGCGCCGACGTTCGGGGTGACTTCCATTGTGCTGGGATGTGTGCTAGGCAGATGATCAGCGATGGCTCGTGGCTGGTCGTCCCGCTCGAGTCTCGTTCCGGCTCGAAAGGAGACGGACCATGCGACCCCGCCCCCGACATCATTCCGGAGACAGCACACCGAGATCCATCACGCCACGACACCGGCGGAAGCGTCGTCAAGCGGGCGTGCTGGCACTGGTCATGTCGCTGTCGATGCTGATGCCAGTCAGCGCACAGGCAAACACCGCAGCAGGCGAGACGAACGCCGAGGACGATCCGGAGGCAGCATCGTACGCTTCGGAATACTCGGTTTCGCTCGCTGAGGCGCAGCGGCGGCTGGATCGGATCCCGGCGCTGGCTCTCATCACCGAGAAGCTGCACGGACTCGAAGCGCAGCGGCTCGCGGGGTGGGGCATCGACCATCAAGGGCCGATGACCGCATGGGTGTGGCTGGTCGGCGACGAGCCGCCCAACACAGCGGCGGCAGCGATTGCCGCGCAACATGACGACGTGCAGATCCGCACCGGCGCCGCAGTCACGTTCGCAGCACTCACAGCAGCTCAGGTGCGCTTCGGCTTCGGCGAAGCGGTCGGCGCTGTCGCCAATACCGGCGCAGCCGACGGTGAATCGAGCCGCTTCAGCGATCTCGTCACCCACACCGATGTGGACCTGCGAGCTAACGCGCTCGAGATCGGTATCGACCGCGCGCGGATCCGCCCGGCGGATGTCCCCGGCGGCCTCGAAACCGGCGGTGCGTTCGGGCCCTTCGGTAGCACCGGCGGCAATGCGGACTCAACGGTGACACTTTCGGCACTCCGCGATCTGCTCGCCCCGCACATCGCACTGCCCTACAACGTCGTCGCAGCCGACCCAGTCGAGAACCAAGCCGCATTTGAAGGCGGCCGGCGAACGACCAGCGAAGTGATCGAGAACGGTAAGCGCAAGGAACATTACTGCACATCGGGGTTTACTGCCAGACGCCGCACTACCAATACAGCAGGCGAGACTATCTCACAGTACGGCATTATCACCGCTGGGCATTGCAAGTCGACGACTGTCAAGGTAGGCGTCGTCGAAACACACACAACAGAAACCCAAGGCGCTGATCTGAGGCTTGAGAAGCGCGCGTGGAACGGTTGGGTCGATGCTGCCTTCTACTCAATCCCCACTGCACGCAGCCACACCGTCACCAACCGGGTTCGCTGCAGCACAAATCCGGACCCCGTTCGCACCTGCACCATCGACAGTGTCGGGCCGGGGCGCTTGTTGATGATGGACCACCCAGTATGTCACACTGGCATCAATTCCGGCTACAGCTGTGGGAGGGTCACTAGCGTGCAACATAGGCCGAACATCACAGACGGTTGTGGCGAGAACAAAGCAGCCTGTCGTGGTGTCTTTGTGCGAGCTTCTGGTCGCGACATGCGAAGCTGTGCTGGCGACAGTGGAGGCCCCGTCTTCAGGCGTACTGCAGCCTATGGTATCCACAATGGCGGTCGCAGAGGCAACGGATGCGATGCAGCTAACTCCTCCATCTACTTCAGCGGTGTCCGCCGAGTTCAAGCTGTGCTCGGCGTCAGCGTTGTCACGCGATGGCCTTCAGATGTACTATAGTCCAAAGTTCGGCGAGCTCGTTCGTCAACGTAGCAGTGCGAATGCAGCGCCCGGAATTCGGTTGTGGTGTAGCGTCGCGGCTGTATTGCCGGCATTGGCGACTGCATGCGCCGATAGGACTGATGCTCACAATTCCGGGCTCGGCGCTCCGGCACCATCCGCTGCGGTGACGACCGCAGCAACGCTGGCGACAACCACCACCGAAGCTCTCTGGCAGCCGAAACCCACGAACGTCCTGCCGCTGCCGTGGATAGATTTCCATGAGGCGCACCAACGCCGCAATGCGACAGAAGAGATTGGAATGCTCTCCGAAGCAATGGGCGCGCTGCGTGTCGAGGACAGATGCATCTACTTCGGTGAGAGTGTACTCTCGTTGCCTCAAGGTTTGGTACAATACGACGACACTGCGAGAGAATTCTGGCTCCATCAACGCGTGTACGTCCAAGGACCCTTCCGGACAGGAAGTGAAGTCTACACGCGCAATTTCCGGGACCTACGGACGGAAAGCCCTGCGTGCGGCAATCGCCCGATCATGACGGCAGAATCACTCGAACTTTGCGAAGACCGCTTTCACTACTCGTGTGATGTCGCGTTCTACTCGCGCAACCACGGTGTGCTGCCGTCGGAGGCGCAACGGCGGCTGGACCGCGTCCCAGAAATGGAAGCCATACTCGCAGCAATGCACGCGACGGAACCGCGGCGCACAGCTGGCTGGGGCATCGACCTTGCCGATCCGTGGAGCATGTACACCGACGAGTGGGGCAGATGCAGGAGCGAATCGGGCACCTACACAGAGGAACCCTGCGACGAGTCGTTCGTGGCGTGGCTGTGGCTGACCGGAGACGAGCTGCCAGGCGCTGCTGCCACCGCTATAGCCGCTGCCCACGACGATGTGGAGATCCGCCTCGCCGCCGGCACCAGCTATGCGGCGCTCAGAGCAGCACAGTATCGACTCAGTGGTCACCAAGGGATCCTTCGGCTGCGCGAAACCATCGACACCGGCGGCGAGCGACAGGTGGAATGGGCCTACGAAGTAGCAGAGTCACTCATCGACCACCGTGCCAATCGGCTGAGCATCCACGTGGACGTCCAACAGAACCGCCCCAGCGACAAGAGAAGATATCCGGGAAGCGATGGCAAGTTGTCCGCTCACATCATCAGTCAACTGCAAGACATCGTCGACGTGCCCATCTCCGTCAGCTGGGAATGGGCGCCGAGCGCATCGTGACAAAGACCCGACCATCCACCGCTTGCGAGCAGATTAATCCCCGTGCCTGATACTTGAACGAACATTATGCGGCTGACTTCTGGACTCTAGATGGTGTTGTAGCCATGGTGTCAGCGAAGACTCGTGGCGGGTCGTCTCGCTCAAGCCCTCTCCGGCTCGACTGGAGACCTCAAATGCAACTTGACGGAGTACACAAGATACCGGCGCGTGCTACCGCCGTCGTGATGCTGGTGTTCGTTGTTGCCTGCGCGACCAACACCAACACTAGTCGCACTGGGCTTGAGTCTCGGCCGTTAGCTGAAACGGCAGCACCGGCCGGTTCCAGCGCGCCGGCTACGACTACGAGCAATGCAGGCGCTGCATCGGTCACCGCGACACCGACATCGACGTACACGACATTCCCGACACGGCCACGAGCCGAGAACGTCCTCTCGCTGCCGTGGGGCAGCTTCCATGAGATGTATGTTGCAATGAGCACTACCGATCCTAACGGATGGGGCGGCTATGGACTGGAAGCAACTGGCACACTGCGAATCGTGGGCAAATGCGCGTACTTGGACAATGGGCGCGACGGCCTGTACTCGCCGGACTATTTCTCGCGCTATGTGTTGAGCCTGCCGAGCAACCTCGTGCAGTACGACGAAACCAACAACGAGTTCTGGCTGCATCGACAAATGCATGTCCAAGGACCTCTCACGACGGGAGACGAAGTCATCGTCGGCGAAGCAGTAAGCCGCGGCGGTCGCAGCGCTGCGTGCGGCAACCACCCGATCATGTCGACAGACTCGCTGCAGCCGTGTGAACATCGCTATCGCTACCCATGCAACGTTGCCTTCTACTCACGCAACTACGGTGTGCCGCCGTCCGAAGCGAAACGTCGGCTAGATCGCGCGCTCGAACTGGAATCCGTGCTGGCACAATTGCACGCAGCAGAACCTCAGCGGACCGCCGGCTGGGGTATCGATCATGCCGATCCCGGTGCGGAACGGGGCATTTTCACAGACGTACAACGCGAGTCGTTCCTGGCGTGGCTGCGACTCATCGGAGACGAACCGCCCAACGAGACGGCTGCCGCTATAGCGGCTGCCCACGACGATGTGGAAATCCGCCTCGGCGCTGGCACCAGCTATGTTGCGCTCAGATCGGCGCAACATCAGCTCACCGGCCGACACGGGATCATCCTGCTGCGTGAAGCTTCGGACAGCGACGGGCGGCCAGTCGAACTGACCTATGAAATCACGAGAACACGTATCGATTTCCGATCCAGCTCGCTGAACGTAGAAGCGGTGGTGCGCAGAGACAGCTTCGGTAACCGACCAGAGCCCAGGCCCTTCCGCGAATACCGGCCACATGAAGGCACATTCGCGAACGGGATCGAGCGCGACTTGGACAACGTCATCACCGTGCCCATCACCGTCAGCTGGGAATGGGCAGACCGAGACTTCTGAGGGCCGTACCCGATCCGCCGCAGACCCCTCCTTGGATCACAACGCAAGCGCACTGCGCGCTCCGCTGGCGAGTACGTAGGATGCCATCGACTAGCCGCTGTCTTCGTCTCGTGCAGGGCAGTGCTCGACGCGGCCATGTTGAGGTCACGCACCAATAGCTTAGCACTGGTGGTGGCGGGTGCGGTGTTGTTTGCCGCATGCTCATCGGCAGGTCAGGTCTCGGACGGTCAAACTGGATCGCATGGTGCGGCTACTCAGCCGTCAATGAGCGCTGCGACCGCAGAGGTGACAATACCAACAACAACACTGCCCTTTGTGACGATGTCGGAAGCCCTCTGGGTTGGGAAGCCGAATCCGGACAACGTGCTGCCATAGCCTGCATTCGGATTTCGTCACGTGTATTCGCCCAAGCCGCTTCAAGTGTTCATGCTGTGGGTGCAGCTGCTGGATTCCTGCACATTGACGGCAAGTGTGTCTATCTCGACGGCAGATATGCTCGACCGGAGGCATGGGTCAGCCTAGCCCATTTGGCGGCAATCATCTCATCATGAGCGTCTATGCGATAGCGTCGCGTAAGCAGCGCTACCCTTAGCAGTGTCCGCGCCGCGTATGCCGAATCACTCTTGGACGGCAGGCCACTCGATGAGTGCGGTGCGCTCCAAGGACTCCAGAGACACGGCTTCCAGTGCCTTGTGCGACGCGAGGTACAGATTGCCGCCGGCAACAGCACTTGCGATCACTTGCGCGGGCCAATCAGCCTCGAACCAGCAGTAGCGCTCCCACGGACCGGCTTCCTCGCCGCCGTCGGGAAGGACGGTGACGACGCGTGACTCATTGCAGCTGCGACGTGCCGCCTCTGCGTGGCTAAAGCGAGCACGCTCGGTCAGGCGCCGGTCGTCGGTGCTCAGCACCACTGCGCCCAAGAAATGCGGCGCGTCGGCGTCGTCGAACGGCTCCTGCACCAGCGGCAGCACCGCCACGCTGCTGGGCTGCCAGTACAGGAACGCCAGTGGGTCGGACTCCACCAAGCTGTACCCGCGCTCGGCAATCCAGTGGTCGATGCGCGCTGGCTGGTCGAGATCCGAGATGTCGAACAGCGACACCAGCGCGCCGATCGCCTCGCCGTCGCCGGTGGCTTCTTGGCCGACGCCGAGCAGCAGGTCGCCGTCAAGCGGGTGCAGGTACGCCGAGTAGCCGGTGATCTTCAGCTCGCCGCGCACCTCAGGCGCAGACGGATCGGACAAGTCCAGCAGATACAGCGGATCCACTTGTCGGAACGTCACCACCGCCGCAACATCGCCCAGATAGCGCACCGCATAGATGCGCTCGCCCAGACCCAGCCCCCCGACCTGACCGACCTGCTCGAGCCCGTCAGCGCTCGCCGCCAAGACCGTCACGAGACTCTCGGAGTCTGGAGTGCCGCCGGGCTGCCACGGCGGGGCAGTCGTCGTTGCGACCCGCAGATGGCCTTCGTGCTCAGACATCGAGTACTGGTTGAGCACAGTGCCAGGGACCGATGCGGAGCCGACGTACGTCGTCGACGCCGGCTGGGTCGTGTCGAACATGTGAACTTCGGTGTCCACAGACGCGCCCGCATCGGCAGCGCCGGTCGGCTGCTCGTCCGGGTCGAGCCAGCGCGTCGTGGACACGTAGAGGCTGCGGGGCGAGGCGTACACGGTGGTGCCGTCAGCCATGATCGAGGTGGTGTCGATCGGCCCGGCGAGCCCGCGAGCAGCAATGTCGAGCGTGGTGACGCTGAGCGTGCCCACGCCGGCGTAATCCGGCGGCGCCCACACGCGATCGCACGCAACGAGCCGGTCGGCGGCCACGACTGCACCCGCTGCGTCGCGCAACGCGAAGCGAGGCAGCCAGTGGTCCACACCCGTTTCGGAGATCAGTTCGCGGTTCTTCGCAGTCGCCCGCTCGCGGCCTTCGCTGCGGCCCGACTCGGGGACAGCCCACGGAATCATCGCCCGCGGCTGCGAGCTGGTCACAATGCGCACCACGCCATCGACCATGCGCGCGCCGACGACATTGCCTTCGATCTCCAAGTGCCGAGCGACTCGCGGCACCGCACCGCTGAGGTCGATTTCGACGATTCGCAATACCGACCCCCAGTCCCGTTGCGGCGCATCATCGGCATCAATGCGATCCCAAGTCTCACCGAACGCCAGCACCCGATCGCCGTGCAGCAACAGCCGCTCGACATGCTGCTGTTGCAGATCCACCGACCCCACCAGCACCGGCGAGGTGCCGGTCACGTCGACGACATGCACCTGACTGCCGCTGGCGACCACCACTCGCCGACCGTCGGTCTTGATCGCAGCAGGTTCGTCGATGCCGGCTTCCTGCACGTTGGACGTGCTGTAGTCGACGCCGGATCGCTGCGCCGCCAAGTCGCCCGCCGCAGCCTCATCGGCGGACTCCGCCATGTCCATGCCGGAACCGAGTGCGCCGTCGCCCAGACCCCACGGGCCGACAGCGCGGGCGGCGTGCTCATGCACGTAGCCCAGCACCGCGGCGCATTCGTCGAAGCGCTGCAGCGATGCGGCTTCGGCGACGCCGGACAGTGCGCTCCCGCTGCCGCCGGCGACATCGGCGTTCGCGGCACCCGCCGATGCAGCACCGACGAGGTCGTCATTGTCTGCCTCAAGATCGAACGAACTGCGCGTGGACCCGTCCTGCTCGCCGGGAACCTCGGTCGGCTCGCCGTCGTCGGCATCTGCGCCAGTGGTCGCCGCCGCCACGTCACGCGACGCGCTGTCATCGCTCGTGCAGGCCGCAGCCAACAGGATCAGCGCCGCCAGTGCGCCGAGCACACGCCAGAGGCGCGGGCGGGCACGGGCGCGCCGGGCGGGCGTGCTCAGGACAGATACGGCGCTTGGGTCGGTCGTCCGAAGTGGGTTCATGGGTATGCGTCTCATCAATCACACGACTCCGTGCGCGTGTCGGCGGTTCCGGCAGTCGCGTTTCATTGTGGTGACAGATGGTGCGGCTGCCCGGCTCACGACCTTCAGCTCCTGCGTTTCGCCTCGTCATAGAGACCGTTGCGGCCGAGGCGCACCAGCAGTTCCTCCACACTCCACGGCAGCATCGTCGCCCCGCAGCGGGCGTCGCGGTAGTGCTGCTCCAGCCGGCCCGGCCGCAGCAGCGAGCGGCCGCCACAGGTCCGCAGCGCGAGAGAGGCCATCTCCGGAGCGCTCTCCATCGTCGTGATCGTTGCCGCATGCGCCCGGCGCAGCTGCTGCGGGGTCGGGTCGGCGCCGATCTCGCCGAGCACCCGGTAGGTCAGCGACTGCGCCCGGTCGTAGAGCAGCTGCAGCTGCGCCCAGCCGGTTTGCTTGATCGGATGATCGCGCGCCGCCTTCACGCCGGATTCGCCGCGCAGATAGGTGCGCGTGGTATCGAGAATGGCGCGCATCAGCCCGAGATAGCTGAACGTCAGGCTCATGTAGAACTGCGGAAAGCCCGAGATCATGGCGTTGAACATCCCCGGTGGCAGCACCTCGTTGGCGGCAGGCACGAACACCTCGTCCATCACCAGCGTGCGCGAGTCGGTGCCGCGCATGCCGATCGGGTCCCAGTCGCCGACGATCTCGACGCCGTCGGCACCGGCCGGCACGCCGAGCAGCCGCAGGCGAGGGTCGCCGTCCACCAGTGCGAGCACGTTGTGTACATGGGCAGCACCGCTGAGCGACGCGAAGATCTTGCGACCGGTCACCAGATAGCCGCCGTCTGTGGGCACCGCACGGGTGCTGAACCCCGAGCGAGCGCCAGGTGCCTGACCTTCGGAGAACGGCTGGGAGTGAATCATCCGGCCGTAAACCATGCCCTCCCACAGTCCGGGGCGGGTCGCGTCGAGGTGCGCGGCCATGGTGCCGTCAGGGTCCAGGGCCGTGCCGCGGCCTCCGGCGAGCAGCGCGTCAGCGATCGGTCCGGCCAGCAGCGCCGTCGCCGTGTGCATGTTGAACGTCAGCGCCGTGGTGGCGCAGTGACGGCCCATTTCCTCGGCTACCAGCGCGTACCCGACGAAGTCCGCCCCCAGTCCGCCGGCATGCGCAGGCACGCAGAGCCCGAGGAAACCGGCGCCTGCGAGATCCTCCCAGTTCTCGTGGGGAAAACTGGCGTCGCGGTCATGGGTCGGGGCCCGTTCGGCAAACTTCGGTCCCAGCGCGGCCATGCGGGCCACCAGCTCGGCCCGCTCGGGCGTCAACACGCCGGCCTCGGCTGCTGCGCCGGCCGGATCACTCATCGGTCATGCCGCCTCTCTCCTTCGCCGCAGGCTGGGTCGGCGTTCGCGCCGCGCCGTAGCCGCCCCCGCCGGGAGTGCGTATCTCCATCACGTCTCCCGCCGCAACCTCGACCCGCGCGCAGCCCCCCAGCTCGGTCACGGTGCCGTCGACGCGTTCGAGCAGATTGCGGCCCAGCGCGCCGGGCTCGCCGCCGGCCGCGCCGAACGGCGCTATCCGGCGGCGGCTCGTGAGCAGGTTCACCGTCATCGGCTCGCCGAAGCGAACTCGCCGCACCACGCCGTCGCCGCCCCGGTTCGCGCCCGAGCCGCCCGAGCCGCGGCGAATCTCGAACCGCTCGAGCAGCACTGGGTGGCGCTGCTCCAGAATCTCCGGGTCGGTGAGCCTCGTGTTGGTCATGTGCGTATGCACGGCATCTGCACCGGCACGGCACGGGGTGGCACCCGCGCCGCCGCAGATCGTCTCGTAGTACTGATGGCAAGCGTTGCCCCAGATGACGTTGTTCATGGTGCCCTGAGAGGCGGCCACCACGCCGAGCGCGCCGAACAGCGCATCGGTGATCTGCTGGGAGGTCTCGACGTTGCCGGCGATGACTGCAGCCGGCGGGTGCGGAGACAGCATGGAGGGATCGGGCACCACCAACTCGAGGGGCACCAAGCAGCCGGCATTGAGCGGAATGTCGTCGTCGACCATGCAGCGGAACACATACAGCACGGCGGAGCGGCACACAGCGACCGGGGCGTTGAAGTTGCCCGGATGCTGTCCACTGGTGCCGGTGAAGTCGACCGCGGCGCTGCGGTTCGCTGCGTCCACGCTGATGCGCACGCAGATGGCGCTGCCGTCGTCGAGCTCCATGCGGAAGCTGCCATCGGCGAGCGCGTCGATGACTCGTCGCACCATCTCGGTGGCGTTGTCAGCCACGTGGCCCATGTAGGCACGCACCGTGTCCAGTCCGTAGTACGCCACGATGCGTGCCAGTTCCGCGGCCCCGCGCTCGCACGCGGCGATCTGGGCACGCAGGTCGGCGATGTTCTGGTCCGGGTTGCGTGCAGGCCACGGGCCGGCTGCGAGGGCCTCGCGGACCTCGCGTTCGCGAAAGCGGCCGGCGGCCACGATCTGGAGGTTGTCCAAGACGAGCCCTTCCTCGTCGATGACCGTCGAGTCCGCCGGCGCCGAGCCGGGCACGCAACCGCCGATGTCGGCGTGGTGGCCACGCGAGGCCACATAGAAGTCGCATTGTGTGCCCGAAGCGTCGAACACCGGCCGCACAACGGTGATGTCGGGCAGGTGCGTACCGCCGTTGTAGGGGTTGTTGAGCACGAAGACGTCGCCGGGCGCCATGTTCGGGTTCTGCTCGATGACGGTGCGGATCGACTCGCTCATCGAGCCGAGATGCACCGGCAAGTGCGGCGCGTTGGCCACCAGCCGGCCTGCCGAATCGAAGAGCGCGCAGCTGAAGTCACGCCGTTCCTTGATGTTCACCGAGACGGCCGTGTGCTCGAGCACCACGCCCATCTGCTCCGCGATGTTCATGAACAGATTGTTGAAGATCTCCAGCTGCACCGGGTCCACCGCAGTGCCGACCGCAGCGCTGCCCGGCCGCGACGCGACGCGTTCGAGCACGAGGTCACCGCGGTCGGTGACCGTAGCGCTCCAGCCCGGCTCGACCACGGTGGTGGCGTTCGGCTCCACGACCACGGCGGGGCCGTCGAACACGGTGCCCGCCGCCAACGCGGTGCGATCCCAGAACGGGGTGCGGTACGGAGCGCAAGCGGCCGGCGGCGGCTCGTCGTCGGGCACGTGCTCATCGGCTGCGCCGGCTTCGGTACCCATGTAGGTGACATGGGTGGCGAGCAGCGCTTCACGCAGGTCCGCTGGTTCCGCCGGTGGAGGAGGATCGTCGGCCCAGCCGCGCGCCTCGATGTGCAGGGCGTCCACTACCAGCTCCACTGTGGCCTCCCCTTCGCTTGGCGGGCTGAAGCCGAAGCGCGTCCGGTGCGCCGCCTCGAATGCGGCTGCCACATCGGCAGCGGCGCCGAACGGCACCATCAGCGACGTGTCCGAACCGGCGTAGCGCACAGCCAGCTGTCCAGTCACCTCGGTGCGGTCTGCCGGCACCCCGGCAGCCTCGACCGCCGCGGCCATGACCGGCCTCGCGGCGTCGAGCCGTCCGCGCAGCCTGGCCATGAGGGCATCGTCCAGCGCGGCTTCGACCGGCTCGGCACGCAGCTCGGTGACGTCGGCCAAGCCGATGCCCAGAGCTGACAGCACGCCGGCGTGGGGGTGAACCAGGATCGTGGTGATGCCGAGCCGGTCGGCAACCCGGCACGCGTGCTGGCCTCCCGCGCCGCCGAAGCACACCAGCGTGTACGCGGTGATGTCGTGACCGCGCTCGGTGCTGATCTTGCGGATGGCATTGGCCATGTTCTCCGCGGCGATCTCGCCGTACCCGAACGCGACCTCGACAGCACTGCGCCGCACGCCGGTCGCCTGCGCGATCTGCTCGGCGATGTCAGCCATGGCGCGAGCCGCTGCGTCGACGTCCAGCGGCTCGGTGCCCTCGTCGCCGAACACTGCGGGGAAGTACTCGGGTCGAATCAGGCCCAGCACTGCGTTGGCGTCAGTGAGCGCGAGCGGACCGCCGTTGCCGTAGCCGGCCGGACCGGGGTCTGCACCCGCGGACTCCGGGCCGACCCGCAGACGACTGCAGTCGAAACTCAGCACCGAGCCGCCGCCGGCCGCCACGGTGTTCATGTCCATGATGGGCGTGCGGACGCGGATGCCGGCGATGTCCGTCTCGTGCGCACGCTCGAACGCCCCGGCGAAGTGCGAGACATCGGTGGAAGTTCCGCCCATGTCGAAGCCGATCAGGCGCTCGAAGCCTGCCGCCTGGCCGACGCGAGCCATGCCCACCACCCCGCCTGCCGGGCCGGACAGCAGCGCGTCGCGGCCGCGAAAGCGACGAGCGTCCGCCAAGCCGCCGTTGGACTGCATGAACTGCAGGCGCGGACCTGTTTCGTCAGCATGTGACGCAGCTGCTTCGTGCGCGCCGATGCTCGACGCCACCGCGTCGACGTAGCGGCGCAGCAGCGGGGACAAGTAGGCGTCTGCCACTGTGGTGTCGCCGCGCGGCACCATCTTGACCAACGGATCCACCTCGTGGCTGGCCGAGACCTGCGCGAAGCCGACATCGCGTGCCGCTTGTGCTAGTGCCGCCTCGTGTTCGGTGTGGCGGTAGCCGTGCACCAGCACGATGGCGGCGGCGTCGATGCCGCGCTCACGCGCCGCGGCCAAGCCGACAATGGCCGCGGACAGGTTCAGCGGACACAGCACGGTGCCGTCGGCCGTCACGCGCTCTTCCACTTCGAGCACCTCGGTGTACAGCATCTCGGGCAGCACGATGTCCAGCTGGAACAGATGCGGCCTGGTCTGGTACCCGATGCGCAGCACGTCGCCGAACCCCGCAGTGGTCACCAGCAGCGTCGGTGTGCCGCGCCGCTGCAGCAGCGCATTCGTGGCGACGGTGGTGCCCATCTTCACTGAACCGATCCGCGTTCGCGGCAGCGGCATGCCGCGCGGCACGCCGAGCATGTCCGCTACGGCGGCGGTGGCGGCATCGTCGTAGCGCCGCGGGTCTTCGCTCAGCAGCTTGTGCGTGACGAGGCTGCCGTCGGGCCGCCGCGCGACCACGTCGGTGAACGTGCCCCCACGGTCGATCCAGAAGTCCCACACGTCTGCCTCAAGCGCTCCGGAACCTCTCACCGCGGACCTATGCAGCGGCGAGGTTCACGATGCCGGGGCCTTGCGGAAGCGCGATCCGTGGAGAATGCCGCCGTAGTAGTTGAAGACTTCTCGGGCGGCATCGTCCTCGAAGGGATACTCCGCGCCGAGCTGGGTGGCGGCTGCCAGCCCAGTCACGAAGCAGGTTTCCTGGCTGTTCACGAGCGTGTGGGCCCCGCAGTGCCAGCTGCGCCGACGGCCTTGGATGAAGCGGAACAGCGGCACCAGCAGCGTCACGTGGCGCACGTCGTGTACGACATGCTGGAACCAGCGGCGGCCGATGACCTGGTCGTCGTCGATGGTCGAAATCGGGTTGTAGGTCACCAAGCACGGGCGGTCCGAGGCACCGGCCCACGGCTGCTGGTTGTGCATGATGTAGGTGATCTCGTAGTTGTCGGGCCGCGCGCCGTACTGCTCCACATGGTTGCTGCGCGACGACAGGCACTGCACCTCGTTGTCGGGCAGCACGGAGGCGTCGGAGTGCACGATGGCGTGGTTGTGCAGTTCGCTCTCATAGCGAATCGACGTGAGCAAGAAACGCTCGAGCATCGTGGGACGGTCCAGCATCATCAACGTCTGATTGGCGTTGCAGGCGAAGATCACCTCGTCGTAGGCCTCGCCGTTGCCCTCGGCATCGGTGACGAGCACGTGGCCGTCGTAGCGGCGAACCTTGCTGACCGGCCGCTTCAGGAAGATCCTCTCGCCGAAGCCTTCCGTCATGTGCTCGTAGATGCGACGCGTTCCCTGGTCCCATGTCTGCATGGGTGTGGCGGTCTCGATGTCGAAGAACTCCAAGTACCGCGCGAACAGCGCTGCGGGCATGTCGAATACGTTGGTCGCCATCAAGAAGTTGACGAACATCGGCTTGAGCACCTTGTACCTGAAGTCCGCAGAAAAACCTCCCAGATTCAGCACCGTGCGCATGGACACGTAGTTGAACGGATTGAGCGCGTTGAGCAGCGGCGACTTCGCCCGGCTGAGACGGCCGCACGCGTGCAACCGGGTCAGCAGGCGTTGGAACTTGTCGATCTCGGGCTGCAGCTGGGCCCTGATGTCCGAATCGAAGTCGTGAGCGTAGACGCCGCCCTGGTACCTGACGCTGTAGTTGAACCTGGTGTCCACCAGCTCGATGCCGAAGCGTTCAGCCAGCAGCAGCACGTGGTCGTACACCGACGGGATGCACGCGGTGACAGAGATGTCGAACGGAACCGAGCTGCCGTCGGCTTGGGGCATGTCGACGGTCACGGCGTTGCCGCCGACCTGCTCTGTGGCTTCGTACAGCCGAAAATCGAAACGGTCGGGGTGCTGGTGCAGCGCCCATGCAGCACCCAGCCCGGACATGCCACCACCGATGATTGCGATGCTGCGCTGCATGGTGGTGCTCCCGCTTCTGCGCCTTGCCGCTGCGCCGCCCCGCAGTCTGGCCTGCGCGCCGAGTCCGGTCGGCTCGGCCGCGGCGGCCCTCAGCGCGCTTGCAGGGATTCGAACCCCGAACCTTCTGATCCGTAGTCAGATGCTCTGTCCAATTGAGCTACAAGCGCTGGTGCCCGTGTGGCGAGCCCACGACGCCGAGACACCGCCGATCCCGCGAAGCGAAGCGGCGGACCCGACATCGAAGCGGTGTCCGCACGATGGTGCCGGCAAGCACTGCGACAGTCTACGAGCACGTGCCGGCGCGGCGCCAGTCGGATTCGATCGACAACGCTCACCTGTGCGGACTGTCCGGGCCGACGCAGTCGTCGAGCCGGCCGGCACTGACCGGTGCTGCCTGTGCTTCGGCGGCTCGGGCCACGTCGGTCGGCGTGCGGCCGAGCGCTTCTGCTGCCGCGACGACGGCGTCCCACTCGGGTTTGCTGCGGTAGGGCCCGTGCTTGACGACGACGTTGTGGCCGTCCACCTCGACGCTCGAGGTGCGGCGTTCCAGCGCAGTGCGGACCACCGGGCGGGCGCGCAGCCCCAGCGTGCCGGTGAGCCGAGCGATGAGGTCGGCGAGGCGGGTCACCTCGGCGCGCGGGCACAAGACGGTCAGCGACTGCGCCGGGCGGCCCTTCTTCATCACGATGGGTGTTGCCCAAGCATCGAGCGCCCCAGCGGCCACCAACTCGCTCACTGCGTGGCCGAGCAGCTCGCCGGTGACGTCGTCGAGGTTGGCCGCCAGCTCGACCAACTCCGTGGTGACCGCAGCGCCGCCAACCTCGGCCATGGCGCGCTCCAGCGGAGCAGCGCCGCTGGGTCCCATGGATTCGGGCCCGGCGACATCAAGGGCATCGGGCCAGTCGGCGTCGGGTCCGGCGGCACTGTGCAGCGTGCCGATGAGCACCCCGGTGACGTTGGCCCGACCGGGCAGCTCGCGCGACCCGGCGCCGAAACCGGCGGCGGTGACGGTCATGGCTGGCACCGGACCGAAGCGCCTGGCAAGCGCAGATACAATTGCAGCGCCTGTCGGGGTGGTCAGTTCCGCGTCGATTTCGACGCCCACGATCGGTCGCCCTAGCAGCAGGCGGACCACCGCAGGAGGCGGGTTCGGCAGCACGCCGTGGGCGGCGCGGATGGTGCCGGTGCCCACGGCGACCGGGCCGCAGTAGATCTCGTCCACGCCGAGCGAATCCAGCGCCGCGCAGACACCGACGATGTCCACGATGGCGTCAAGCGCGCCGACTTCGTGGAAGTGCACCTGCTCGGGGGCAATGCCGTGGACTTCGCCTTCGGCGTGCGCCAGCGACTCGAACACCGCCAGCGCACGACTGCGCACCCGCGGCACCAGCGGCGCGTCGCCCAGCAGCTCAAGCATGTCGCTCCAGCGACGGTGATGATGGCTCTCCGGCGCATCGACGAGCGCTCGCGTCGCAGCCAGCTCGTTGCGGCGTACCCGTTCGCAGGCCAGGTGCCAGCCGTCCACAGCCAGCGCGTGCAGCTGCGCAATGACGAACTCCAGTTCGGCACCCGCGTCGAGCAGCGCGCCAAGCGCCATGTCGCCTGCGATGCCCGAGACAGGGTCGAACCAAGCCACGACGGTGCCCGACACAGCTGAATTCGACAGGGCTGGGCTCGACACGGCTGAGTTCGCTACGGCTGGACACGGCGAGACGGGATCCGACGGATCGCCGCTCAACGGGCCGGCGGTCTCGGCCGGCATCGGACACTGAGTTGCGACGGGCGAGCAGGCGTGGTGATCGTCGTGCATCACATCGCCGCGGTGTGCTGAGCTGCCGCGACATCCAAGATGCGCATAGCTGCCATGGCCGCACCGAAGCCGTTGTCGATGCCCACCACAGTGACACCGGCCGCGCAGGACGCATGCATGGCAAGCAGCGCCGTCACCCCCTCGAACGCAGCGCCGTAACCGGCACTGGTCGGCACCGCGATGACCGGCGCGGCAACCACTCCCGCCACAGCAGTAGCGAGCGCCCCCTCCATACCCGCCACCACGATGACCACGTCAGCAGATGTCAGCGTGTCGATCTCGGCCAGGAAGCGGTGCAGGCCAGCGATGCCGATGTCGGGCACCAGCTGGGCACTCACGCCGAAGGCGCTCAGCACCGCTGCTGCCTCGAAGGCCACCGGGCCGTCCGCCGTGCCGGCCGATGCCACCGTCACCCATTCGGCGCGGGCGGGGGCTGCCCGCCACACCACGGTCGCCGGCTCAGCGTCGCCCACCGGAGCGTCAGCGGAGCACTCGTGCTCCCGATCGGGTGGCCGATGTACCTTGCCGCCGGGACACGCTTCGACAGCCGCTTCGGTCTGGACCCGAGTGGCGCGTGTCAGCAGCACCGGACCCGTCCCGCCGCGCAGCATCTCGTTCACAATGCGTGCGCACTGGCCGGGCGACTTGCCCGGTCCGTACACCGCCTCGGGCTGACCGGTCCGCAGCGTGCGGTGATGGTCGATGCGCGCCCCGGCAACTTCGGCGAACGGCAGACGCTTCAGGCGCGCCAGCGCGTCGTCCGGGTCGAGCGAACCGTCTCGAACCGCTGAGATCAGCACGGCGAGCTCGTGGGCATTCATCGCGAGCTGTTCTACCTGCTGCACGTCGGTGACCGGCGTGCTGCGCTGCGTATCCTGCCGTGATGACTGCTGCCGCTGCGCCACCGACCGGTGGCACGCTGGGCACAGCCACCCGCATCGGCTACATGGGGCCGCAAGGCACGTTCACCGAGGCAGCGCTGGCGAGCCAGCGGGACCTCGCCCAGTGCGCACTCGTGCCGCTGACCTCGGTGCCCGAAGTGCTGTCCGCGCTGGACGACTCTGCGGTCGACTACGGCTTCGTCCCGGTGGAGAATGCCATCGAAGGCGCGGTCAACGTGACGCAGGACGCGCTGGCGTTCGACTTCGACTTCCTGATCCAGCGCGAGGTCGTGGAGCACGTGCAGCTCGATCTGATGGCGCTGCCGAGCACCGATGCGAGCGATCTGTCAGCCATACACACAGTGCTGTCGTTTCCCGTCGCCATCGCTCAGTGCAGGGCGTTCTTGCACCGCGAGTTGCCGGGCGCCCAGATCGAGGCGGCGACCTCCACTGCGCTGGCGGCGCGGCGCATTGCCGAGGAGCGTTGCACCGGTGTCGCAGCCATCGCCAGCCCCGCTGCGGCACGCATCTACGGCCTGGAAACCGTCGTGGCCTCGATTGCGGACCACCAGGACAACCAAACCCGGTTCCTGCTGCTGGGAAAGAACCGCGTGCCCGCCGCCAGCGGCAGCGACAAGACCAGCATCGTAGTGTTCCAGCATCAGAATGAGCCGGGCAGCCTGCTCGGCATCTTGATGGAATTCGAGGCGCGCCGGCTTGACTTGTCGCGGCTGGAGTCGCGACCCACCCGGCGCGGCTTGGGGGAATACTGCTTTCTGCTCGACTTCGAGGGCCACATCTCCGATGAGGTCGTCGCCGACTGCCTGCGTGCGCTCAAGATGAACCAGCGTGATGTCAAGTTCCTCGGCTCGTACCCGGCCGCCAACGGCACGGCGTCGGCCCGCCAGCGGGTCAGCGAGCAAGCCTGGTCATCCTCCGACGACTGGCTGAAGTCCCTACGCCGTCTCGTCTGCTGAGCGCTATCCTGAACCCGTGCCGCGCGCCTCGCCCCGGGAGTCGTCTGCGAACCAAGAGTCGTCTGCGAACCAAGAGTCGTCTGCGAACCAGGAGTCGTCTGTGAAGCCCAATAGCAGACCAGTGCCGTCTCACGGGCGCGGGCCGCTTTCGGAAGGAGACTACCTCATTATACTGGAGGCACGGGAACGTTCAAGTTGGCTTGAATCCCAGCTCCGCAAAAGCGGGGGTCGGAGTTCGCGGGTTCACCTGCCCTCTTACTCGACCGCTCGCGATCCTGACGAAGCGGGCGAAGACGCACGGCGGCGTTCAAGCGTAGCAATCGAAGATCAACTTGGATGGACGTCGGACAGTTTAGCGTTCCAAGCATGGTGCGATGAGATTGAGCAACAGGGGATTGTCGTTGAGGAAATGAACATTTGCGGCAGGGCGGTAGGCCGCAGTTGCATTCGCTGTTTCGGTCTTCTGCACGATATCCCGCTCATCGCCGTGAACTCAGCCTACCACGCGACTGCCCGCAGTTATTCGCTGATCTTTGAGTATGCCCATCTTCTAATTCGTTCTGCTCTTCCGTTTCGCTCTACACATTCAATCCAAGAACAACAACTCATTGACCATTGGTGCGCCAAGTTTACGGAGTCGTTCCTCATTCCTCGAGATGCATTGATGACGGAGGTTCACAAGAGAAATATTGCTCACGTGCACCCGCGGCCGGTCACCCAAGAGCAGGATAGCGCTTCTCGCGAGATGTACATGACCAGTTGGCGGCCGGTTACTTCCGCCGCGGCTGTCCGGTTGTTGGCGCGCCGCTTCAACGTCAGCGGGCGCGCCATGGCTGCGAGGTTGATGGAAAACCAGCTCGGCACGATAGACGTATTCTCGCATTTCGCAGAGTCGTCGGAGCCGGAAGATGTTGACCATCCTGCAATAGGGCACGAAGATGCAGTAACGCACACAGCGAGGCGTTTGGGAGAGTCTGGCCCCGGGCAAGCTCCCACTATTGGCAATGGGGTCGAAGCCAGCCTCGACAGACTCGAGGCCAGTCGACTCAACCTTCAAGATACCACTGCAGACGTGAGCCAATTCGGCACCGAATTGGCCGATGCCGAGAGGCTTCGGCGCGGTGAAGGCCGAAAGCAGGACCGAGCGGGATTCCCAGTTCCTGAAAGATGGCGCGGGTACTTCAAGAATAGACGCAAGCACTCCCCAGAGCAGAGCAAACACTCCCCAGAGCGGGGCGGACTCCTACCAGAGCCGGGCGGACTCCGATTGTCGTTGTCGGAGGTATGGTTCCATTATCACTGAAGATCAGATCGCCTGCGGCGGCATCTCAGCCACAGCAGCGTGAGGAAGGGCTGAGGCTGTGGCGGAGGGAGGGGGATTCGAACCCCCGGAGGCTTGCGCCTCAACGGTTTTCAAGACCGTCGCAATCGTCCGCTCTGCCACCCCTCCGCTCACCAACCTAGCGGCACTCCTGCTCCTCCTCGACGCCGCAGCAGCCGGGCAACGGTCGGGCGCGCCGGTCCCAAGCAGCTTCGCGCCGAGGTTCGGCAGTTTCACGACACTGACAGGCAGCTCGCACCGGCCTCGATGACACAGCGCCAGTGACACAGGCCCGCGTGGACGCTCACGGAGCGGGGGTAGCGTTGGGCGTAGTGCTTGGCTGAAGCGATCATGTCAGGCATGGAGAGGTGGCCGAGTCCGGTTGAAGGCGCTTCCCTGCTAAGGAAGTAACTGCCGCGAGGTGGTTCGTGGGTTCGAATCCCACCCTCTCCGCACCCGCAGTGGAGCGAGGAAGACGTAGGCCCGCATGAGGAACCGCCTGCTCCGCTTCGCGACCTACGTCGTCGTGGGCGCGGTCACCGGATTCATCGTGGCCGTCGTCGCAGTGCTCACCGAGAAGGTGCTGCTCGAACGCGTGCTGCACCTCCCGCCGTGGCAGCGGATGATCGCGCCGGCGTTGGGACTGTGGGGTGCCGTGCTCATGCTGCGGTGGGCCGACGCGGGCCGCCGACTCTCGCCGTCCACCTCCGAGGAGTACATCCGGGCGTTTCACGACCGCAGCCACCCTCTGCGCTACCGCGACCTGCCCCTGAGGTTGACAGCCGGCATCGTCACGGTCGGCACCGGCGGCGCGGTCGGCCTCGAGGGCCCCTCGATTTACGCGGGCGCCACTGCAGGGAATGCGATCCAACGCTTGGCGCGCCGCCTGTTCCGCAACCGGGAGGGCTACGCGCTGCTGGTAGCGGGCGCGGCCGCCGGTGTGAGCGCCATCTTCCAGGCGCCGGCCACCGGTGTGCTGTTCGCGCTCGAAGCGCCTTACCGCAGCGACCTAGGCCGTCGGGCACTGCTGCCCGCGCTGCTCTCCAGCGCGTCCAGCTACGTCACCTACGTGCTGGTGGCCGATTTCGACGACCGACCGTTCGAGATCGGCACCGAAATGGTCCGCGTCGGATTCGGCCGTCAAGAGCTGCTGGGCGCAGCGGTCGTGGGGGCGCTGTGCGGGCTTGCGGCAGCGGCGTTCTGCCGTGTGCTGCAAGCGGCAAAGCGAATACAGGCCTCGCAGCGACCGTGGTGGCTGGTGGCGCTGTGCGGCGGCGGCGTTCTGGTGGGCCTCGCGGCGCTCAGCGAATTCCTGTTCGACGCTCCGCTGTCGTTGGGGCCGACTGCCGAGGGCCAACTGGTGAGCTGGTCGCTCGACCCCGATCAGTCGTTGGTGCTGCTCGGGGTGCTGCTCGCGGTGCGCGTGCTGGCAACCTCCACGGTGCTCGCGGCCGGAGGCGTGGGCGGCGTGTTCATTCCGCTGGCCGTGTTCGGGCTGATCGTGGGTCGCCTCGTCGGCGGTTGGATCGAGCTGGGACCGGAGTCGTTGGCGTTCTTCCCGTTCATCGGCGTGGCGGCGTTCTTGGCGGCGGGGTACCGAACGCCGCTCGCGGCAGTGATGTTCGTAGCTGAGTCCACCGGGGCGCCTGCCTTCGTGGTGCCTGCGCTGGTGGCCGTCGCGGTGTCGCAGGTGCTGATCGGCAACTCGTCCGTGTCGCAGTATCAGCGCGACAGCCGCACCGGACACCTCGAGCGGCGCTTGGAGATGCCGGTCAACTCCGCCATGTCCACCGACGTGCCCACCGTGAGCATCGATGCTCCGCTGGCCGACTTCGTATGGGGCATCGCGCTGCGGCGCAAACAGCTCGAAGCCATGGTGGTCGGGCCCGCACAGGAGTTCCTGGGCGTGATACGGCTGAGCGACTGCCGCGAAGTGGATCGCAACGAGTGGATGTCGGTGACCTGCGGCGAGGTGATGACCGCCAACATCGAGCCCGCGCGGCCGTCGTGGACCCTGCGCGAGGTCACCGAGGCCATGGCCGACGCACAGATCGAGCTGTATCCCGTCGTCGACAGCGGAGGCAGGATCGCCGGCGTCGTCACCGAGAACGCCATCGTCAAGCTGGTGGACTTCCTGAACGAGACGCAGACTCGCTGAACTGCACGGCCGGCGGCCAATCCGATGGCACCAGCCGACGCGATCAGTGATCGCGCTCAGCAGACTGCGAAAGGCCGCTCAGTGCGGCTCCATTGTGACCACGACCCGACGTACAGCCGCGGACGGCCCAAGCCGGCGAGTTCCATCGCCAGCGCATCCATGCAGGCACTCACGCCCGAACCGCAGTAGACGACCGCGTTGTTGGCAGCGGTGTCGACAGCGCTGTCGCTGGCAGGGGCAGCCGCGCTAGTGGCGTCTGGCGCCGCACGTACCTGGACGCCTTCGGCTTCGTAGCGGGCACGCAGCGCTCGCGGGTCCGCGAAACGACCGTCGGCGCCCAGATTGTCGGAGGCGGGCACGTTCACTGCACCCGGAATATGCCCGGCACGGGGATCGACCGGCTCTGCTTCGCCGCGGTATCGGTCGCGTTGGCGCGCGTCGATGAGCACATCCCGGCTGCTGGTACCAGCTGTCGACGCCGCGTCGATGTCGGCGAATGCCCAGCGGGGCCAGGCTCGCACGGGGCAGTCGCAGGCTGTTCGCGCATGTGCGGCTGTCTCGAAGGCACCCCGCCACGATCCCCATCCGCCGTCCAGCAGCGCCGCGTCGTGCCCAAGCACCCGCAGCATCCACACCAAGCGGCCGGCAGCTGTGCCGTTCAGATCGTCGTAGGCCACCACCGGGTCGCCGGCCCCGATGCCGAGACCGCCGAGCGTCGCTGCGAACTCCTGCGCGCTGGGCAACGGGTGCCTGCCCAGAGCTGGAGCGCCGGTGCCCGACAAGTGAGCGTCCAGGTCCACCCAGATCGCACCGGGAACGTGTCCCGCCAAGTAGGCCTCGTAACCGGACCGCCCGTCGAGATACCACCGCACGTCGCACAGCACGATGTCGCCACGGCCGACAATGGCTTGCGCGCCCACCACCGGCGGCAGCGGGCTCATCAGCCCTGCCCGAACATCATCAGCCACTGCGCCTCGCTGCGCGGCTTGAAGACATAGTTCGTCTGGCGTGTCTGCCCCATGGTGGCGCTCGCATCGACGGAGTAGCGGTGGCCGGGGAACAGCACGGCGGAATCCGGCACCTTGGCGAGCGTGTCGTGCAGCGACCGGTACATGGCGGCTGGGTCGCTGCCGGGCAGGTCGGTCCGACCGCAGCCTTCGAGGAACAGCGTGTCGCCTGCAACCAATGCGCCGCCCACCAGAAAGCACTGGCTGCCGGGCGTGTGGCCGGGCGTGTGCAACAGCTCGATGTCGATGGCGCCGACCGATACGACGTCGCCCGGAGCGTGCAGCTCCATGTCGCTCATCGAGATGCCGGTGGTCTTGCGCACCAGCTCGGCTTCCGGCGCTTGCAGGTGAATCTTGGTGCCCTGCCGCTCCAGCAGTGCAGCGACGCCTTCGATGCTGCAGCCCATCATGTTCCCGCCCACATGGTCGGGGTGAAAGTGCGTGGCGAGCACCCCGCTGAGCGTCATGTCGTCTTCGGCCAAGAGGTCGAGCAGGTCGTCGACGTGGTAGGCCGGATCCACCATGACCGCTTCGCGCGTCTCTCGGTCGCCGATGAGGTAGCAGAAGTTCACCATCTGACGGGCAAGCGGGTCGCGTACTGCGAAATCGCGGCCGGAGAGCAGCTGGCGGAAATACAGCCTGCTCGCATGCGTCTCACGGGCCGGCTCAGCACGCGCATAGGGCGCAGACGGGTCTTGGGCGGAAGGGTCAACTGCGAGTTCGTCAGCCACGAAAATGCACGGTACTGCGGCGAGTTGCGCGCCGTCTTGTGGCCCGCCGGCAAGCAGCGGCGCAGCGCGGATTCGAGGTGCGCTCACAGAGCCGGCCCACGTCCCGAAAGCAGGGCCGCAACGCAACTGCAACACGCCTCCGAGGAACCGACTCGCCGGCACCGGCATCAGTATTCGTACAACACAGGGTTCGTTCGAGGCTGGACTCGTCACGGCTGGGCGCCGTTCGCCCGTCGCCCCAACCCAGGCCCAGAGCCCATCCATCAGGAGATGCTGACATGAGGCTTCCACACCGTCGCTCGCCCCGACAGAGCTCACCATCCGGCTGCCGACGAACCGTCTTGGCCGCAGCGCTGCTGGTGCTGATGATCGCTGCCTGCTCGACCGACAGTGACGACGAGGGCATGCCGGGCAGCGCTGCATCCACAGCCGAGCACTCGACAGCGACGGAGAGCTTCGCGGCATCGCTCGACGAGGCGGACAGCGACGACGCCGGCTACGCCGTGGCGACCATGGCGGAGTCGTCCGACGACATGGCAGACGCAGCACACATGGACGACGGCGCGGCCACGCCGACGGATTCGGTATCAGCGACCGACGAACTGCAGGCTGCCAATCTCCGCCCGGCGGCGGGGGATGATGCGCAGCCGCGAGAAGGTTCACACCACGCCACCCCGAGCGCGCTCGGCAACGACACCGCGGCCGTGCCTGCCGCAGCGGGGCGCGAGATCATCTACGAGGCCGCTATCAGCGTCGAGTCGGTCGACGTGGCGGCGGCTGCGGCTGAGGCAACAGCGATCATCCGAGGTCTCGGCGGCATCACGTTCGGGCAGCAGACCTCCACACGCGGCGCTGCGTACACCACGCTGACCTTCAAGCTTGCGCCGGCGCATTTCGACGCAGCGCTCGAACAGCTGTCCGCTGTCGGAGAGCTCGTCAATCGGACCGTCAGCGCGGAGGACGTCACCGAGGTCGTGGTGGACCTCGACAGCCGCATCAGGACCGCCGCCCTCAGCGTGGAACGGCTGCGGGAGTTCCTGGCGCAGACCACCGACATGGAAGGCGTGGCGGAGATCGAGCGCGAACTAGCCCAGCGTGAGACGAGCCTCGAACGGCTGCGCGGGCAGCTGCGGACGATTCGGGAGCGAGTCGACCTCGCGACGATCAAGCTCACGATCTCCGAAGCCACCGAAGCCGTGCCGACCGCTTCGTTGATCCTGCGTGCGTGGCTGGCTGACGGCGAGGACGACCCTTGCCTCGGGTCCGACGAACTCGTGGCGCCTCCCGCAGGCGTCGTCGGCTTCTGCTTCGAACTCGAGAATGACGGCGAGGCGGCCCTCACCGACGTCACGTTGAGTTCCGAGGCGCTGCGGTTCGACGCCGAGCAACTGGTCGTGACCTCAGATACGGGGCTCGAACGCATCGAACCCGGTCAGCGAGTCGTCGCCACGCTCGCCGAGGAAATCGCCGACGGCCGCATTGCCGGACGTGTCGTGACGAGGGGTCTCAACATCGACGTGCGCGCGCGGGCCGTGCCGATTGCCGACGACGGCACCGAGCTGGCGGGCTTGGCTCGCGCTGCGGCGCTGGAGTTGTACGTCGAGCCGGACAACTCCCCGCCGAGCTTCGGGGATGCGGTGCGCGGCGGCGCAGGAGCACTGGTTGCCGTCGGCAACGGGGTGCTGCTCGTGATCGGCGCCCTGTTGCCGTTCTTGCCAGTGATGCTCGTTGTCGCGGCGACGGCCTGGTGGTGGCGCCACCGACGCAGTGCCGCACATGCGTCGGGGAGTGCGAACGTCACGACCGACCGCGGTTCGGCGTAGCCCTGTAGCGGCGCGACCACCGCGCGTTGCGCGCGGGTCATCGGCGCGAGCGCACAGCGGGAACGACTCCAGCGGAAGCCATGCCGCCGGCAGCCGTCCCACCGGGCACGATTGCGCGCAGGACAACATCGGACACAGTCGAATCGTGTCCGTTGATGTCCGATTATGTGCTCTCATGGTCCACCGCCGGGGCCAGACTGAGAGCGTGCAAGTCGAGGCGGTACGTACCACGGGCATCTACTGCCGGGCCGAGTGCGCTGCACAACCGCTGGCGCACAACGTGTCGCAGTACTCCCATCCTGCGGCAGCCGAGGCCGCCGGTTTCCGGGCGTGCCTGCGCTGTCATCCCGAGCGACGCGCCGGGTCGCTGGCCGACCTCGACGTGCCCGCGCCGGTGCAAGCAGCCTTGCTGCGCATCAGCGACGGCTTCCTCGACAACGCTGACGAATCTGCGCTGGCAGCATGCGTGGGCTACAGCGCCCGACAGCTGCGGCGACTGTTCGAGCGCCACGTCGGGGCCACACCAACCGCCATTGCCCGTTCGCGCCGAGCACATTTCGCTCGCTGCCTGATCGACGACACCGACCTCACGTTCGGCCAGATCGCTCGAGCTGCGGGCTTCGGCGGCGCGCGTCAGCTGCATCGGGCCATGACTTCGGTGTTCTGCTTCACACCGACCGAGCTACGCGTCAAGAGGCGAGCCGGGGCGCGGCCGCGGCTCGACGGCGGCCTCGTGCTCTCCGTGCCGTACTTGGCGCCGTTTGCGTTCACTGCATTCCTGCAGCACCAGTCCGCCCGGATCATTCCCGGCGTCGAAGACGTCGCCGCAGATGCAGCGGCCGCTGGACGTTGCGCTGCGGGTTCCTACGTACGCAGCTTCCGTGCGTGCGGGCATCCCGGCGTCGCCGAGCTGTACGCAGCGCCGCCGGCCGACGACGACCGCCTGCAGCTGCGGCTGCACCTGCCGACCTACGACTCGATCATGGACGCGGTGAGCCGTTGTCGAGCGATGCTGGGCGCAGATGAAGATCCGGCGGCGGCACACGCCGCGCTGGCCGATGACCCGCTCATCGGCGCGCTCGTGCGCCAGGCGCCAGGGCTGCGGGTGCCGCGGTCTTGGGATCGATTCGAGACCGCTGTTCGCATCGTCGTCGGGCAGCAGATCTCGCTCAAGGCGGCTTCGACGATGTGCAGCCGGATCGCGCGGCGCTTCGGCACCCACTTCGATGCCCTCGGGGCGTGCTGCGAGGACCGTCACGTGCCCGTGACATTCCTGTTCCCTGACGCCGAGCAGCTCGCGTGCGCCGGCCGGGAGCGACTCGCCGCGCTCGGCTTCACCCGGCGCCGCAGCGACACTGTCGTCGGCTTGGCAGAAGCAGTAGCTAGCGGTGTCGTGGATTTGGGCGCCGCGGACTCGTTGGCAGACACCGTCGCACAGCTCTGCGAGCTGCCCGGCATCGGGCCATGGACAGCGCATCTCATCGCCATGCGGGTCTACGGCCACCACGACGCGTTCCCCGCAGCCGACCTCGGGCTGCGACGGGCAGCGGAGCGTCTGGTCGGCCAACGGCTCGACGCCGCCGGCCTTGAAGCCCTGGCGGAACCGTGGCGGCCATACCGTGCCTGGGCAGCGCAGCATCTGTGGCGCAGCGGCACGATCGTGAGCCCGACACGCACCGACGTTCTTCCCGACCCGAAAGGCAGCACATGAAGCGAACGAACCTCCGCTCCGCCAGCAACGCGGACGGCGGCGCCACGCGCTGGTGCATGACCGTCGCCAGTCCTGTAGGACTCTTGCGGCTGGTCGCCACCGGCGACGCACTGAGCGCCGTGTCGTGGCATGACGAAGCACCCCTCGACCCATCGGCGGCCGACCCGCAACGACGCGACATGACCAGCGAAGCGGAACACCCCATCCTGCGCCGCACCGCGCAACAGCTCAACGAGTACTTCGCAGGCGATCGCACCAGCTTCGACATCCCGCTCGATCTGCGCGGCACGCCGTTCCAGGTCGCCGCATGGCGAGCGCTCGGCAGCATCCCCTACGGCACCACGCGCAGCTACCTCGAGCAGGCAACGTGGATCGGCAGGCCCACGGCCGTGCGCGCCATCGGCCAAGCCAACGGCCGTAACCCGGTGCCGATCGTGCTGCCATGTCATCGGGTCATCGGCGCCGACGGCTCACTCGTGGGCTATGGCGGCGGGCTGGACCGCAAGACGACGCTGCTCCGGCTCGAGGGCGCCCTCGGCTGATCCGGCTCTACCGAGGCAACCGCCGTGCGCGAGGAGGGAATTGAACCCTCACGCCCTTGCGGGCACAGGCACCTGAAGCCTGCGCGTCTGCCATATTCCGCCACTCGCGCGTGAAGCCGACAGGCTAGCCGGCACCAGCCGTCAAGAGATACAGCCAGACGTGCGGCCATACACTGGAGGGTCGTGGACTCTGCCAGCCCACTGGCCAAGAGCGGCTCGCCGGTTAACGCCCAGTGGAACGCTCAAGGCCGCGTGCTGGCACATGCAGCGCACGATGCCGAATCGTGGTGGACGCGGATCGATGTCTGAACAATTGGTGCGACTGCTCTCGGTATGCGTGCTCGTACTGATGTACTTGTTCCTGTTCCGGGTGCTACGCGCCGTGTGGGCCAGCGTCGCAATACCCCGCCATCGGACCGGCCAACAATCCGGCCGGCGGTCGTTCCGGGCGCTGCGAAACGGCGGTGCTCACCACAGCAACGGCATCGCATCCCCAGAACCGCTCGCGCTCGTCGTGCGTTCGCCGCTGCACGCGCAAGGGGAGCGGCACCTGCTCGCCGAGGCGCTGACCATCGGCCGCAGCCCCGAATGCGACGTGATCATCGACGACGGCTACTCCTCGCAAGCTCATGCCCGCTTCTACCGCAACGGTGGCCAGCATCTGCTGGAAGACCTCGGCTCCACCAACGGGACGTACCTGAACCGCCAGAAAGTCGACACCGCGACGGTGGTGCGCACTGGCGATTTCGTGCAGGTCGGCGCCACCGTCTTCGAGGTCAGCACGTGACGGCTCGACAGCGGCCACAGCGAAGTGTCTCGACCCCCTGTGACACGTTGCCGCAGCACGGCGAGACGAGACGACGGTGAGCGTCCCGGCCCGCCACATGCGCATCCGCTGGGGCGGCGCGTCGGATCGCGGCTTGCGGCGCGCGGAGAACCAGGACGCGATGTACGCCGACATCGGTCTGTTCGTGGTCGCTGACGGCATGGGCGGTCACCTCGGCGGCAGCGTCGCGTCGAGCCTCGCCGTGAAGACAGTCGCCGCTAACTCCCCCTCGACGCCGAGTGAACTGCTGGCTGCCGTCCGCCACGCCAACCAAGTGGTGCATCACCGGTCGAACACACATGCCGACCTGACCGGCATGGGCACGACGCTGTGTGCCATCGCCGTGGTGCAGCACGCCGAGCAGCGCGTGTGGTGCCTGGTGAACGTCGGGGACTCGCGTGTCTACCGCTATCACGGCGGCGAACTCGTTCAGCTGACGATCGATCACAACTTCGTGGCGGAGCTGGTCAGAGCCGGCGACCTCACCGTGGAACAGGCCGCCGAGCATCCGCGACGCAACACGCTGACGCGAGCCGTGGGCGTGGAACCGGACGTCAAGATCGACGACTGGGTGCTGGAACTCTCCGGCAACGACCGATTCCTGCTGTGTACAGACGGCATCACCAACGAGTTGGAGGAATCCGACATCCGCGAGCTGCTCGACGTCGAACAGCACCCGTCCGACATCGCACGCTCGCTCGTTCGTCAAGCCAATGACCGAGGAGGGCGCGACAACTCCACCGCACTCGTGGTCGACGTGGACATCGCCGGCGGCCCCGATGAGCCGGTCCTGGCCGCTGCCGCTGCGCCGGCGCCCCGCCATCCCCGTCGAGGGTCCAGCGTCGCCCAGCGCACGTCGCGACGGCGCGGGCGACGGCGCACCCGCGCTCGTTGAGTTCGACACCGCGCGGGCGCAGGCGCACCCAGACCGCTCTCGCGACGCTGGCAAGCGTCGCTGTGTGCGCCGCGTTCGCCGTCGCCGGCATCGGCGCGTCGCGCAACGACGAGGCGGCGTCGCTGTGGGGTGCCGCAGTGTGGCTGGGAGTCGTGCTCGGTGCCGGTGCAGCAGCCCACATCGCTATCGGACGCTGGGCACCCGACAGCAACGAGCTGGCATTCGGCATCGTCGGACTGCTGGTCGGCGTCGGCTGGGTGACCGTCGTCCGCGTCGATCCGGGGCTCGCGCCCGGCCACACCATCGCGGTGGTCGCAGGGTTCGGCGCACTCGTAGGGTCCCTGTTCGCGATGCCGCTGCTCGATTGGTGCATGCGGCGGCCGGGCACCTTGGGGGCCATCGCCATCGTGCTGGCAGCACTCGGCCTGTTCGGACGCGGCACCGACGTGGCGGCGGGCGCCTACGAACCGGCGCGGCAGTGGCTGCACCTCGGCGCGGCGAGCCTGCAGCCGTACGGGCTGGCCAAACTCGCAGTGATGCTGGCGGCGTGCGGGCTCACGGTCGCAGCGCCCCCCTGGCTGGGGGACCGCTTGGCCTTCCATCGTCATGTCGCCGGCGCCACCGCAGCAGCTGTCGGCGCTTGGACGCTCTTGATTCTCGGCGGGGACATCGCATCGGGAGTCGTGATGTTCGTGGCAGCTTGGCTGCCGCTGTGGCTCGACGGCGACGGTCACCACACACACGCCGCACCGACGGCAGCACGATCTGTGCGCGTACGAACGCTCGGCGGCATCATCGCCGCCTACGGCGTCGGCGTGGTGGTGCTCGTCTCGGTCAATGACCGATTGTCCGCCCACGTGCGCCATTGGCAGAACCCGTGGACTGCCGCCGACGGGCCGGCAACGACGGAGAGTGCCTTCGCCATGAGCGCGGGCGGGCTGAGCGGCGTGGGTCCCGGTCTCGGCTCGCCGCAGCGCATCGCGGGCGCACACAGTGATTTCGTCTTTGCGGTCGTCGTCGAGGAACTCGGAATTCTGGGCGGCGCGTCAATCTTGGCTGCGTTCATGCTGCTCACCGGTGTCGGCGCCGCCATCGCGCAGCGAGCACACGGCACCCATCGCTTGCTGGCGACCACGGCAACGATGGTCGTCGGACTGCAGGCACTGCTCAGCATTGCGGGCGTGCTGAGACTGGCACCGCACACCGTGGGCGCGCTGCCGTTCGTGGCCCACGGCCCGGCCGCCCTAGTCGGCAACTGCATTGCCGTCGGGTTGCTGCTGGCGATCTCCAGCGGCGGCGGGGCGTCGCGCAACGGACCCGCCGACGTGCCCGACAGCGTGACGGCGCGTCGCTCGTGAGACGCCGCATCATCGCGCTGACACTCACGCTCGCTGTCGGCTTTGCCGTGCTCGGAGTGCAGCTCACCAACCTCGGTTTCTTCGCCGCCGACAGCTTGCGCAGCCACGAACGCAACACGCGCGCAGCGGCCGCTGCCCTCGGCAGCGCACGCGGCACCATCAATAGCATCGACGGCGAAATCCTCGCGCTCTCTGTCCGTCGACAGGGCACGGACTCGCAGCTGATCCGCACGTACCCGCATGGGTCGCTGTATGCGCACATCGTCGGATACTTGGGCCCCGCGGCGGGTTCTGCCGGAGTCGAACGCAGCTATGACAACGAGCTGTCCGGCACGAAGACGGACATCGCCGTGCGGGAGCTGACCGACCTGTTCGCCGACAGCGAGCGGGTGGGAGACCTTGTACTCACCCTGGATCACGGCGTTCAGCTCACCGCACGCGCTGCGCTTGGCGATCGCGATGGCGCGGTGGTGGTCTTGGACACGACGAACGGGGCAGTGATCGCCATGTGGTCTCGGCCCAGCTTCGATCCCAACGCGCTGACGTCCACGGCAAGCGACGATTACGACTACCGCGAGCCGCCGGCCGCTCGCGCCTACCAGCATCACTACGCCCTCAGCACGCCCGGTGTGCCCGCCGGCGCGGGCGCCGATGTGCTGGAAGGAGCACGACGATCAATGGGTTCGACCGGCATCGACTTGCCAGGCGAACCAGCGCGTGCCGACACCGACAACGGCGCCGTCAGCAGCGCAGACGACGAGCAGGTGCTGTTGACGCCGCTGCAGTTGGCGCAGGCCGCAGCAGCGATCGCCAACGGAGGCGTGGGGATGCGGCCGTACCTCGTGCATCGAATACAAGCGCGATCCCCAGACCGCCACAGCGACGTCGACCCGTCGGCCGCGGTGCCGGCGCTGACGCCGCCCGACGGCATCGGGCACCTCTTCGAGCCGACAGACGCGGCGTATCTGCTGTCCCGCATGACCGCAGCGGCACAGGACGCCTCGATCAGCCTCCACCCAGCCGACGGCGAAGCGTTCTCCGCAGCGATCGCTACGGGCCGCCTTGCGCTGGCGACCAGCGGCACCGCGCGCGGCGGACACTGGGCTGTGCTGTTGGCACCCGCCGATGCGCCCACCGTCGCTGCAGCCGTGCTGATCGAACCCGATGTCGGGGAGGACCGCGGCGGCGCTACCTTGGCGGCAAAGATCGCGGCAACCGCAGCGGAGACCGCGCTCGGGCTGAGGGCTGACGCCGACGCCGGTCGAGATCGCCCCTAGCACACTCACCACGCCGGCCAACGGCCCGATCGCCCCAACAGTACCCAGTGCTCATGGACGAATCCGACAACCCTGTCTTCGGCGGGCGCTACGAGCTGTTCAGCCGTATTGCACGCGGTGGGATGTCCGAGGTGTTCCTGGGACGCGACCGCCTGCTCGACCGACCCGTCGCCGTCAAGGTCCTGTTCCCTGAATTCGCGACCGACGTGTCATTCGTCGAGCGCTTCCGGCGCGAGGCTCAAGCTGCCGCGAACCTGAGCCAGCCGAACGTGGTCGGCGTCTACGACTGGGGCAGCCACAACGGCACCTATTACCTCGTGATGGAGTACGTGGAAGGTCGCAGCTTGGCGGAGATCATTCGCAGCGACGGCCCGCTGCATCCCGATCGAGTTGCGGACATCGCCATCGACATCGCCTCCGCGCTGGCCTTCGCTCACGCCAACGGTGTGGTGCATCGCGACATCAAGCCCGGCAACGTCATGATCACCGGGTCCGGGCAAGTCAAGGTGGCCGACTTCGGTATTGCACGAGCGGTGGGCGGCGGCACCGAAGACCTCACGCGCACCGGCTCGGTCATGGGAACCGCGACGTACTTGTCGCCTGAGCAGGCTCAGGGGCTGGAGGCGGATCCTCGCAGCGACGTGTACTCGCTGGCTGTCGTGCTGTACGAGATGCTCACGGCTGGGCCTCCGTTCACCGGTGACAGCCCCGTCGCCATCGCCTACAAGCACGTCCAAGAATTGCCGGTTCCGCCGACACGCTACAACGCGGACGTTCCCTACGACCTCGAAGCTGTGTGCTTGCAAGGCCTCGCCAAGGACCCGGCGGCTCGCTACGGCGGCGCCGGCGACCTGCGCGACGACCTGCTGCGGTTCCGCGCAGGTCAGCCGACGCATGCGGCGGCAGCACAAGCGACCGCGCACATCCCGATGGTGAACGCAGCCCTAGCCCAGGCGGGTGTGGGCGCCGCATACGCCGAAGCACCCGTGCCCGTTCCCGCGGCCGACAGCCGAGGCCCGCATACCGCGGCACCGCCCTACGACCACCACACAGCCGGAGCGAGCGAAGCGGGCGACGCGCGGTATCAGCCGGACTACCTTGCCGGCCCTCCGCCCAGCACCGTCGAACCGCCGGATCGCACACCGATGTGGATCACGTTGCTGGTCGTCTTGCTGCTGATCATCGCCGGATTGGTGTTCCTGCTGGTCAATGACCGCGGCCAGTCGGGAGTTGCGGTCGAGCCCGCTGATGCCGCCGATGTGCGACTGCGGGTGCCCAGCGTTGTGGGCCTGCACTTCGCCGATGCTGAACGCGAACTCCGCAATGCCGGTTTCGAGCACGTCCGCATCGAGTTCGCTGAACGCGACGACACAGAACAGAACCTCGTCTTCCAACAGAGTCCTCGCGCCGGATTGCTGCTGGCCGAGCCGAATGATCCCGACAATCCGATCACCCTGTTCGCGGCTGCATCGCGCACCTTGATCTCGCCGCCCAACGTGGTCGGTCGCACCTACGAAGAAGCAGAGACCCTGCTCGTCACAGCAGGCTTCAGCGTCGAACGGTTCGATGTACGCAACGACAACTTGGCGATCGGGCTCGTGACCGAGCAGAGCATTTCGAGTACTGAACAGCGTCCGGCGGGCACGGTCATCACGCTGACGGTCTCCGCAGGCCGGGGCGAAGTGGAGGTGCCGCGACTGGTTGGCCAGACCGTCGACGACGCCCGGGTCACGCTGGCCCGACTCGGGCTCGTGGACCGGGTCGAGCGACTGCACTCAACCGAGTTCAGTGCCGGCACGGTGATTCGCAGCAGTCCCGATGCTGGTGCCTCGACCGAGCGCGGCAGTGTGATCACGCTGGTCGTCTCTGACGGGCCGGAGGAACTCGTGGTGCCAACGTTGGACTCGTTCGACACGACGCTCGCCGACCGTATCGAAGCCCAGCTGAGGACGCTCGGATTCACCGTGAAACGGGTGGCAAAGGAGGTGTCCAACCTGGACGTCAACACGAACGTCGTTCGAGACATCAGCCCCGAGCCGGGCACCGTGCTCATCGCCGGCTCTGAGGTTGTCCTCCATCTGTTCGAGCCGCCGAAGATGCTGACCGTCCCGAGTCTGCAGGCTTTGGAGACCTTCGATCCCGACAGAGTGGAAAAGGCGCTGACCGAGCTGGGCTTCGCCGTCGAGCGGCGCACGCAGACGGTCGCAGCAGACGACCCTGCCGACGGACAGGTCATCTCCCTCGATCCGTCGCCCGGCACCGACATCAGAGTCAACTACGACACCATCACCGTGATCGTGGCCGAGGCCAGTGATCAGAGCGGCGAACAGAGCGATCCCGACAGCTAGCTGCTCGGACGCTCAGGCAGGCAGACGGGCAGATGGGCATTCAGACGATCTGGCATTCGGACCGTTAGGTTGAACCGCCATGGCCAGGCCTCGCAACACCAGCCGCATCACGCCCAAGGGCACCCAGCCCCAGCATGCACCCGCAGGGCAGCACGGCCCCAGCAGCGCTGCGCCGGCCAGTGCGTCGTGGTTCGGTTGGCTGATCATCGCAGTGCTCGGCCTCGGCAGTGCGGTGATCGTGGCGAACTACCTGAGCTGGCTGCCGGGCAGCCCTACCAATGCATGGATCGCCGTGGGCTTAGGGATCATCTTGCTCGGGGTCCTGCTCGCCACTCGCTGGCGTTGAGCGGCGGCGCCGGCGCGCCAGCAGCGCCGAGCTCAACGACGACTCCGTAAATCACACTGATGTGACTTTCCCCACTCTGTGGACAAATTGTGAATGTCGGCGCCGTCACTCGTCGGCGTCGGCGATGAGGTCCATGTCCTCGCTGCAGCAGCGCGGCGGTTCGGGCTGTTGCACTGGAGCGCGTGTCATGCGCATCTCGGTGCCGCAGAGACTGCATCGGTAGGTGAGCCGCACCCGTCGCAGCTCGCCCGGCGGCGGAGGCGGAGGGATCGGCCTGGAGAAGGTGGCCATCATCCGCAGGCCGAGCCGGTACACGAAGTAGATGAACAGCAGCGAGAGTGGCACCGCAAGCCACAGATCCACGCCTGCAAGCTACTGCCGTTGCCCCGCCGGCTCGTCGGCACGAGGGCGCGGTGGGGGGCGGTGTGGGCGTGTGGCAGTGTGGACGCATGCGACCGACGGGGACCGAGCCAGGCGACTTCGTCGAGTACGACATGGATCTCTACGAAGCGCAGCGCCGCAGCGCTACGCGAGCGGCGCTGGAAGCCAGTCGTGCCGAACTGTCCGCGGAACTCGGCGTGGAGCTGCGCGTCGCCAGTGAAGGCAACGAGCTCGTGCTGGTCGACGCTGAGGGAATCCGATATCGGGCGAGCTTGAACCCGCGTGGACGGCTGGTGCTGACCGCGGCTCGGCGAGCGAGCCTGCTCTAGCGCGAGGGTGCTGCCCGGAATGCCCGTTCGAGCAGCGACGGCGATGGCGCAGGCTCGGGCGCCAGCACAGGCTCAGGCTCGGGGCGGGATCGAGGCTCGAACAGCGGTGACGCAGCGGCGGCGGCACCCGTGCTCGGTTCGGCACCCACGACAGGCTCGACGTCAAGTCCCAGGGCGCGCCGATCCGTGAACTCCCATCCGACGGGGACGGTGATGCGGTTCGCATGGGTGCGACACAGCGGCATCGCCACGACACGACCACGTGCACCGCCGGCGAGAGCAGTGTCGTCCAAGTCGTAGAGCCACGCCTTGGTCCCGAGCACGTCGTAGCCCAGACCAGCCGTCGCTGACTGGGTACACATCCCCCGGACACACTGCAACATGGCCTCCGACGGTACCGGCGCGGCGGGGACGAGTCGGGGATAGCCGCGAGCGATCTCGCTAGGGTTCACCGCGTCGGCAGCACACCGCGCCCGACAAGCGAACGAGGGGAGCAGCCATGGTTGGCGGAGCGTTGAAGTCCGCGAGCATGGACGATTTCGATCTTCGGATGTCCGCCGAGGTCGAACCGCTGTACGAAGCGGTCAAGGCGTTCATCCGGGACGAAGTCGACCCCATCACCGAAGAGTTCCACCGGCTGGGAGACCAGCGCGCCGAGCGCTGGAGCTGGGCGCCGGGCCAACTCGAACTGTTGGACGGCGCCAAGGCGAGGGCGCGTGAGCAGGGCTTGTGGAACTTCTTCCTGCCCGACGCTGAGACCGGCGAGGGCCTCAGCAACCTCGACTACGCGTACATCGCGAACGAACTCGGCAAGAACCGGCTGGCCTCAGAGTGCCTGAACTGCTCCGCGCCCGACACCGGCAACATGGAGGTGCTCGAACGAGTCGGCACACCCGAGCAGAAGCAGCAGTGGCTCGAACCGCTGCTCGAGGGCAAGATCCGCTCCGCGTATGCCATGACCGAACCCGCGGTGATGAGCTCGGACGCCAAGCAAGTGCAGACCAACGCCGTGCTCGACGGCGACGAGTGGCTGATCAACGGCGAGAAGTTCTACATCTCCGGGGCAGGCGACCCTCGCTGCAAGATTATGATCACCATGGTCCGCACCAACCCCGACGCGGACACCTACAAGCAGCAGTCGCAGATCCTCGTGCCGATCGATGCTCCCGGCGTCGAGATCTTGGGCCCGATGCACGTCTTCGGAGGCGACGACGCGCCTCACGGGCACATGCACATCGCGTTCAACGACGTCCGCGTGCCCAAGGACAACATCCTGCTCGGAGAGGGACGCGGTTTCGAGATCAGCCAGCTGCGGCTCGGGCCTGGCCGCATTCACCACTGCATGCGCTCCATCGGCAGCGCCGAGAAGGCCATCGAGATGATGGTCGACCGCGGCGTGAGCCGAGAAGGGTTCGGCAAGAAGCTCATCAACCTCGGCAAGAACATGGAGATCGTCTCGCGGTCCCGCATCGAGGTGGAAGCGATGCGGCTGATGGTGCTGCGCGCTGCGAAGGCCATGGACACGCTGGGCAACGCCGAGGCTCGCGTCTGGGTGAGCGCCGTCAAGGCCATGGTGCCGGAGAAGTGCTGCGACATCATCAACGAGGCCATTCAGATGCACGGCGCGGCCGGCGTCTCGCAGTGGTTCCCGCTGGCAGACATGTGGCACGCGCAACGAACGCTGCGGCTGGCCGACGGACCCGACGAAGTCCATCACCATGTCGTGGCACGCGCTGAAGTCCGTACCCGCGAATCGGAGCGGGCAGCTGGGCTCGCCGCCGACCACGCGCTCGACGGTCCCCGTCGCGACGTTCTGGCGTTCGCCGGTCCGTAGCTCGCCGGCTAGGAACTCTGGGCCGGCAGCTGCTGGGCGCGGACCCGCAGCTCTACTTTGCGGATCTTGCCCGACGGAGTGACCGGCATTTCGTCGACGAAGATCACTTGACGGGGGATCTTGAAGCCGGCGATGCGGCCGCGGCAGTGCTCGATGAGCGATTCCTCGGTGAGGTCCGACGCGGCGCCGGGCGCGAGCTGCACGAATGCGACGGGGACTTCCGCGAGACGGGGATCGGGCCGGCCCACCACGGCTACCTGCTCGATGCCGTCGAGAGCCAGCAAGTAGCCCTCGACCTCAGCGGGTGAGACATTCTCGCCGCCGACCTTGAGCATGTCCTTGTGGCGACCGATGAACACCAAGTGGCCGTCCGGTCGTAGTCGGGCGATGTCGCCGGTGTCGAGCCAGCCGTCGGCGCCGAGCACTTCCGCCGTGGCATCCGGGCGGCACCAGTAGGCGTCCATCACCGTGTAGCCGCGAACGAACAGTGCGCCGGGGACGTCTCGGGGGCAGATCTTGCCGGTGTCGAGGTCTCTGATCTGGAACTCGATGCCGTCCATCGGGTAGCCGGAGGCTTCGGTGCGCTGCTCCACCGAATCGGTCGGGTGGCTGCAGCTCACGAAGGCCCAGGACTCGCTCATGCCCCAACCAGAGATCGTCGGGCAGAACACCTCCTGAGCCCGACAAGCGGTGGGAGTGGACGACTCCATGCCGGCCGCGAGCGTGCCGATCCGCAGGCTGGACATATCGCGGGGACGCTCATGGTGGGCACGCAGGAGGTCGCCCCAGTGGGAGTCGAAACCGTGCAGCACGGTGCCGCCGAGCGATTCCACGCTCGCCAGCACCGCTGCGGGGTCGAAGGTGTCGAACAGCACTTGGCAGCCGCCGGTCAGCACGGCCTGGATCGACACCTCCCCGAAGCCGAACAGGTGAAACAGCGGCAGATAGCTCATGTGGACGTCGTTGGCCGTGTGGCCGAGCAGCATGGCTCGCTCGCGGCTGTTGCGCAGCGGACGGTGGGTGTGTACCACGCCCTTGGGATGCCCAGTGGTGCCCGAGGTGTAGGCCAGCATCATGCGGTCGTCCACCGACAAACTGGCCGCACGCTCGGCCAGCTCTCGGTCGCCGACGCTCGTTCCGGCGTCAAGGAACGCATCCCAAGTCATCGCGCCGGACAACGCGTCGTTGCGCGCAGCACCGGTGAACACCAATCGCTCCAGCTCCAGGTAGCCGGCAGCGGCGATCGCCGGGTACGCCTCGCAGAGCATCTGGCGGTAGTCGATCGGCCCCGACCGGTCTAACGAGATCATGAACCGGCTCTGCGACTGCGCCACGGTGAAGGCGATGTCGTCGGTTCGGTAACGGGTGTTGAGCGGGACGATGCAGCCGCCCGCCTTGGCGACGCCGTACTGCAGCCACAGCCACTCGGGCAGATTGGTCATCCACACCGCCACGTGGTCGCCACGCTGCACGCCCAAGGCCATCAGTCCCTTGGCGACGGCGTCCACCTGGCGGGCGAACTCGGCGTAGCTCCAGCGGCGATCGCCGAAGATCACCGCGGGTCGGTCGCCCCACCGCTGCGACGCCCGATCCACGGCATCGCCGAGCAGCAGCCAGTCGTACGTCGCAGGCGCGGCCATCGGCGCATCGTAGAGCCTCAGCCGGCCTCGCTCAGCCGACGCCGTCCTACAGCGCCGCCGTACGACGGCACGCGCAGACCAGCGGTCAGGGCTAGTTTCGACGGGTCCGCGCCGCCCGCACACGCACAGGAGACGCATCATGGAATTGGATCTGATGACCGGTTCATCAACGTGGAGCGACGCGGCTGAGCTGGCACGCACTGCAGAGCGCGTCGGCTTCTCAGGAATGCTGTACACCGAGACCGGGCAGGTGCCGTGGATGCAGCTCGCTGCGGCTGCCATGGCAGCACCCAGCCTCACCTTCACCACCGGCATCGCGGTCGCCTTCCCCCGCAGCCCGATGGTGTCTGCACAGATTGCCTGGGAACTCGCCGGTGAGACGCAGGGCCGCTTCCGGCTCGGACTCGGCAGCCAGGTGAAAGGGCACATCGTGCGGCGCTATGCCGCCGAGTTCGAGCGGCCCGCGGCGCGCATGCGCGACTACGTGGGTGCAGTCAAGGCATGCCTGCGAGCCTTCCGCGGCGAAGAGCGGCTCAGCCACAGCGGCGAGTTCTTCGAGCTGAGCCTGCTGCCGCCACAGTGGACGCCGCGCCGCCACGACTACGGCGACGTCAAAGTCGACATCTCCTCGGTCGGGCCGATCATGAACGGCGTGGCCGGCGAAGTTGCCGACGGCGTCCACGTCCACCCGATGCACACCATGCACTACATCAACGAGCGGCTGCTGCCCGAGGTGGCTCGCGGGGCCGAACGCGCCGGCCGTGACACCGCTGACATCGACCTGATCGTGCCGGTGTTCGCCGCTCCCGGCGATACGCCCGAGGAGTTGGCCCCGCTCATCCGCCGAGCCAAGATACAGATCGCGTTCTACGGCACCACGCCGAACTACTCGTTCCAGTTCACCGATCTGGGCTACGAGGGAGTGACCGAAGTGCTGCGCAAGCACATGAGCACGGGCGATATCGCCGCGATGGCCGGCACGATCACCGACGACATGCTCGCGCACTTCGCCGTCATCGGCCCGTGGGACGAGATGGCGGACCGATTGGCGGACCGCTACGGGGGCACGGCCGCTCGGGTGGTGATGTACCTCGCCGAGGAGCAGCTGCGCTCCGATCCCGAGACCGTCCACAAGTGGGGCGAAGTGGCGCAGGCCATCCGCTCCCGGAAGACGCCGTGAACGGCACGCAGATTGCCGGCCGCGTTGCGCTCGTCACCGGTGGCGCCGGGGGCATCGGCCGCGAGATCTGTCTCGGGCTGGCCCGCGCGGGGCGCCGCGTGGCCGTCGCGGATCTGCGCCTGCCCGAGGCTGCGGAGACCGCGGCGGCAATCAGCGCGGAGGGTGCCGGCTCGCTTGGGGTCGACATGGACGTCGCGGACGCGGATTCGGTCTCCAGAGGTCTGATGACGGTGAGGGACGAACTCGGCCCGGTCGAAGTCCTCGTCAACTGTGCCGGCTGGGACGTGTTGCAGCCTTTCGTCATGACCGACGAAGACCTGTGGGACCGCGTCATCGAGATCAACTACAAGGGACCGCTGCGGACTACACACGGATGCTTGCCGGCGATGATCGAAGCGGGCTACGGGCGGATCGTGAATGTCGGCTCCGATGCGGGTCGGGTCGGGTCCTCGGGCGAGGCCGTCTACGCGGGCGCCAAGGGCGGCGTCATCGCTTTCACCAAGACCGTCGCCCGTGAAGTGGCGCGACATGGCATCACCGCAAACGTCGTGTGTCCCGGCCCCACAGACACTCCGCTGCTGGCCGACATCGCTTCGGGGAGTGATGCGAGCGACAAGATCATCGCTGCGATGGCCCGCGCCGTGCCGATGAAGCGCATCGGGCAGCCTCAGGAAGTCGCCGCTGCGGTGGTCTTCTTGTGCAGCGAGGAGGCCGCCTACATCACCGGCCAGACACTGTCGGTCAGCGGCGGCCTCACGATGGCCTAGGCGGGGCCGGCCTGTTTGGGGGCTGGCCTGTGGAGCTGACGGGACTCGAACCCGTGACCCCCTGCTTGCAAAGCAGGTGCTCTTGCCATCTGAGCTACAGCCCCGACGAATCGGCCGGCAGTGATGGTACCCGCACGCAAGCTGCCGAGCCCGGCTGTCTGCTAGGAAAGCTGTCTGCTAGGAGACCAGTATGAACATGCCTGCCATTTCACTGGCCGCTGTGCGCGGCCGCCGCGAGCACACGCTGGACATCGCCGCTGAGATCGAGCGGCGAGGCTTCAGCGGCATCTACTGCCCGTCCATGGGCGATCCGGTCGCACTGTGCCAGTCCATCGCACATGTCACCAACGAGATCCCCTTCGGGACGGCGGTACAGCCGATCTACTTCCGCAACCCCGTCGATTTGGCCTCGACAGCGGCGTTCATCCACGAACTGTCCGGCGGTCGCTTCTGGCTGGGCATCGGCGTGACGCACGGACCGGTACACCGACGCCTCGGCATCTCGCCAGGCAAGCCGCTGTCGGACATCGCTGACTACGTCGCGTCCATGGAATCGGCGGCCCGTCAGCACGGCGAACTCCCGCCGATCGTGCTGGCCGCGCTGCGCCAGCGCATGACCGAGCTGGCCGCTGAGATCGGTTCAGGGGCCGTGTGGGCCAACGCCAGTCGCAACGACTTCGCCAACTCGGTGTCCCACCTCGGCCAAGCGGCCCACAGCGACGAGTTCTTCGTGGGGAACATGATTCCGACCGTCATCGACGAGGACCGTGCAGCGGGTGCTGTTCGCAACCGCAAGACGCTCGCCGGGTACGTCGCGCTGGAGAACTACCGCAACTACTGGAGACAAGCCGGCTGGATCGAGGAGATGAACGCCGCCGAGCAGGCCATCGCCGACGGCGACGCTGAGGCGCTCAACCGGGCGATGACCGATGACTGGCTCTCGAACGCCACGCTGTACGGCTCAGCCGGCGAGGTCCGCGACGGGGTGCAGGCGTGGTTCGACGCCGGATGCAAGACGCCGATTCTCGTGCCCTCGAGCACGAGCGGCGGTCAGCTCAAAGCGCTCGAGGAGGTGTTCGACGCTTTCGCCTGAGCAGTCGCGTTCCACCGCCGGCGCACGCCGCTTCGGGTTCGCACGGGTGGAGACCGTCGCGACGCACCCACTGCGTTCCACTGAGACCGGACGAGAGCACCGTTACGATCGCGTGCATGCACATCGAACTGTTCGGCTTCGAGACGACACCGGAACGCTTCGAAGCGAGCATCCGCACCGCTTCGCAGCAGGGCTTCAGACGGTACTGGACGCCGCAGATATTCGGACACGACGCCCTGACCACCATCGCTGTGGCGGGTCGCGAGGTGCCCGGCATCCGCCTCGGCACCGCGGTGGTGCCCACATACCCACGACATCCGATGATGCTGGCCCAGCAAGCGCTCACTGTCCAGTCGGTGATCGGCGGGCGGTTGGATCTGGGGATCGGGCCGTCTCACAAGCCGGTGGTCGAAGGCATGTGGGGCTATTCCTTCGACCGGCCCATTGCGCACATGCGCGACTACCTCACGATCTTGACCCAGCTGCTGGCCGAACGGCGAGTATCCCACAGCGGCGAAACGGTCGTCGGCCGCGGCGAGATCACTCCTCCGCCGGCCGATGCGCCGACGGTGCTAGTGGCCGCGCTGGGCAGCCAGATGCTGCGCTTGACCGGTCGCCTCGCCGACGGCACCATCACCTGGATGACGGGTCCGGCGACGCTGCGAGATCACACGGTGCCGACCGTCAACGAAGCCGCAGCAGCCGCCGGCAGGCCTGGTCCCCAGATCGTGGCGGGCTTCCCGGTGTGCGTCACCGATGACCCCGACACAGCGCGCGAGCGCGCCGCCAAGGACTTGGTGGTGTACGGCACGCTGCCCAGCTATCGGGCAATGCTCGACCGCGAGGGCCTGAGCGGACCCGAGGACATCGCCATCGTCGGCGCCGCAGCCCAAGTCAGCGATCGCATCGAAGCGCTGGCCGACTGCGGCGTGACATCGTTCGCGGGTTCAGCCTTCGGAACTCTCGACGAGCAGGCTGCAACCCGCGAGACGCTCATCGGCCTGCTCAGCCGTTGAGCGAACGGGGTCAGTCGGGTCGAACGGCGGCAGCCTCAGCGTCGTCGGCGGGGATGCGACGCAAGCCCACAAGCACGCCGGCCAGCGCAGCCAACCCGACTACGGCGCTGACCCAGACGTTGATCCGCACGCCCCACCACTCGTTGGCGTCGTCGATGCGCAGCAGCTCGATCCAAAATCTGCCGACGGTGTAGCCCAGCACGTATACGGCGAACAGGTAGCCAGGGCGCAGACGCGGGAGCACTCTGGGGACCACCCAGACGAGCGCTGCTGCCAAGCAGAGATTCCACAGTGCCTCATAGGCGAACGTGGGGTGGAAGGTGTCTTCGAGGCCGTAGCCGCTCACACGATGTGCAGGATCGATCTCCAACGCCCACGGCAGGTCTGTCGGCCGGCCGTACAGCTCCTGGTTGAACCAGTTGCCCAGCCGACCGATCGCCTGAGCCACGGGTATCGCAGGCGCGAGTGCGTCCAGCATCGTCGCCGTGCTGTGCCCGCCGCGGCGCAGCCGCCATGCCGCGACCACCACGCCGGTCGAGATGCCGCCCCAGATGCCCAAGCCGCCCTGCCAGATCTTCAGCGTGTCAGCGAGACTGTCCTGGTAGCGACCGAAGTCCGTGATGACGTGGTACAGCCGGGCGCCGATCAGGCCCGCGGGCACCGCCCAGACCGCGACCGACCCGACGAGGTCACGGGCATCAGCCTGGTAGCCGGCATCGTGTGCAGCAATTGCCCATCGCCAGCGGCGGGTGGTGATCCACAGCGCAACCAGCACGGACGCTCCGATGGCGATGCCATAGGCTCGAAGCTCGAGCGGGCCGAGCGACACGGAGCTACGCGAAGGACTCGGGATCGAGGCGAGCGCGCCTGCGAGCAGGGGTTCTGCGAGCGCTGGATCGGCCGGCAAGGGGAAGGAGTGTGCAGCCATGACGCAGCCAGAGTACGCCCAGCGACTGGAAGCCGACGGTGTACTGCTCCAAGACGTTGCTGTCCGTGCCGAAGCGATGCCCGCCCGATGGCTGCGTCCGGTCCCGCGATGCCCGGGCTGGACGCTCGAGGGTTTGATCGGACACTGCGCAGGGGTGTGGACCTTCGTCGCTTCGAGCCTTGCTGTCGATCGGGCGGTGGACCGCGATTCCATCGCTCAGCCCGACTGCCCGCTGTCGCAGTGGCACGCCGATGCCCTCGCGCGCATCACCGCGGCGTTGCGCGGCCGTCAGCCGAGCGAGCCGTCTTGGAGCTTTCATCCACACCAGCAGACCGTCGGGTTCTGGCAGCGCCGCATGGCCAATGAGGCCATGATTCACCGTTGGGATGCCCAAGCTGCCTTCGGCGACACGCCTGCGCCGATCCACCCTGATGCAGCCGTCGACGGCATCGACGAAGTCTTCGAGTTCTTCTTGCCGGTTCGACAGCCGAACGTCTTCGCGGGCAACGGACAGACGATCCACCTCCACGCCACCGACGCAGACGGCGAATGGGTGATCACCCGCACGCCGAGCGGCATCCAGGTCGAACACGCTCACCGCAAGTGCGACGCGGCCGCGCGTGGTTCCGCTCAGGACTTGCTGCTGTACGTCTGGGGCCGAGGCAGCGCAGAGCAGCTCGACGTCTTTGGCGACCACAGCCTGCTCGACGACTGGCAGCGCGACATCAGGATTTGACGCCGGCCGAGTCCGCGCCCTCGCAGACGCAGGGCACAGCCTCGCTGCTACAGGTGAGCGCCCTCGTATGCTGCGGCGCGCACGCCGCGGTCGGCCAGCTCGGCGAGCCACGGCACGGGATCGTCGAGCATGCCCAGGCCCCACGCGCCCGAGGGCACTTGGTCGGCCAGCGCCCAAGCCGCAGCGGTCGCCGCAACCGCAGCTGCGGCAGCGCTGGGATGGTCGATCACGCCGAGCACATCGGTGCACTGGCGGCCGTCCCGCAGTCCGCGCAGCTCCACACGGACACCACCAGGCCCGCCGTCGAGATGCGGCGGCCGCAGCATCGGCAACATCGCCGTGAGCCGGTCGCGTCGAGTGCCCGCCACACGAGCCGTCACCCGTTCGACCTCATCGAATGCAGGCACCAGCAGCAGTGCGTCTGCGAGAGCTGCCCGGTAGCAGTCATGAGCGCCGAGCGGGTCCGGGAACCAGACCAGTTCCCGCCCTGATCCTCCGCGGCGCCGGCGCCATTGGCCGTCCCGCCAGTCGACGAAGGTGCCGGTCCGGGCGCGGTGCAGCTCCCGCTGGCACGCTGGGCCGCCGGTGCCGACCCGCGCGATGTGTACTTCGGTGACCACGTCGAAACGAGCGGCGCCGTGACGAGCCAACAAGCAGCTGTACCCCGGCGAGAAGCCCGCGCCGACCATCACCGCACGACCGGCGTTGACGGCCCGCTTGTGCAGGTCGAGCAGCTGCTCGACGTCTGCCACGGCACCCGACAGCGACACCACATGCGACCGGCGTTCGAGCGCCTGGGCCGCCAGCGCGGCGTGGCCACCGCAGGGCAGGCTGAGCACGACGACCTCCGCCTCCGGCAGCGCGCCAGGTGCCACGACCTCGACGTCCACCGCGAGCAGCTGTGCGGCAAGACCGCTCAAGCGAGCCGTGTGACGCGAGCCCAGCACGATGCGGTCAACTCCAGGCGCGCAAGCCAGCTGCCGAGCGATGCGCTGCCCGGTCGCTCCCGCTCCGATGACGGCGACCGTGCTCACCGCAAGATGCTCACAGGACCGGGCTCATCGGACTGGGCTCACAGCTGCGCTGTGCCTGATGTGAGGGGCCTGATGTGAGGCCCACGGGCTCGGGCGATCACCGCAAGTCGGGCCCGGCGAGCTCGCGCCAGCTTCCTTGGTTGCGGGGCAGGTCCTGCGGCGATCGCAGACGCAGGATCATGGTGACCAGTCCGCCGACGACAATGGCGAGCAGCGCCCGCCGGAGCAAGGTCACCATGGCCGTGCTGAGCTGGTGTGTGGGGCTAGCTGGAATCGAACCAACGACCTCACCCTTATCAGGGGTGCGCTCTCACCGACTGAGCTATAGCCCCGCGGCGGCACACACACTACCGCCGCGCGTCGGGGTCGCCACGGAGAGACGTTCAGCTCAGCGAGCCGGCGGACGGTGATCGTCGGCGAGCACGGTCAGCCGAATCCCGCCGGTGAGGTCGCTGATCAAGTTGAACATGATGGTCAACACCACGTTGACGGCCACGCCGACCGTCGCCACGACGAGACCGATGATCCGGGCGCGTCGAAAGATCACCATGCCGTCAATCGACCAGGACTCATAGGAGCCGACTTCGCTGATGAATGACTCCACGTTGTCGACGAGGCCAGACCGCTGGGCCGCATTCCACAGCAGCACACCCGCGCCGAGCACGGCCACGTAAGAGCAGGCGTACAGCAGCACCGAGACCTTGAACACCGACCAAGGATCGATGTGACGCAGGATGCGATGCGTCCGCCGCACGCGAGCCCGGCGACGGCTCAGCCACGACGAGCGGGCGGGCGCGGTTGGCGGCGGAACGTGAGGACGCGGCGGAATCTGCGGCGGAGTGGATGCGTCAGGCACCGCTGACGACGCGCGACGACGCGACCGTTCGCGTCCGGCGGGCGTGATGCCGAGCGCTTCGGCGAACAGCTCATCGGTGCGCGTGGGACCCGTTCCCGCGGCTGACGGTGAATTCCCGACCGCCGATCTCCCAACCAACCGATCCCCGGCCGAAGTCCGACCACTACCGGCCGGACCCTCGCCCGATGTCACGTCGGCCACGCTCAGAAGTGTAGGAGCGCCCGGTCAAGGGCAACAGGAACGACGCAGGAGTCAACCGGCAGGAATGCCGATCTCCACGTCGTGAGATGGCGCCGCGACCGACGCTGCAGCCGTCGCGCGCTGGCCGTCGACGTCCACGGCAACATCCACATGGATGCGGCCGCCACCGAGACGAAGCTCGAATGCCGCCAGCTCCCCTCCCCCGGCCCTGGCCGCCGCCGTTGCGACCGCATCGTCGTGCAGTTCGACGCGCGCCGGCTCGATACGGTCTGCGGTGATCAACGTCGCCAGCGCGGCTGCATCGGCAGCGGCTTGGGCCCGTGAGCTTGCCAGCGCAGCCTGCCCCCAACGGGCCACCAAGCCAACGCTGACGAGCAGAGCCAAGGCCAGCAGCGCGACCGGCAGCGCAGCTTGCCCCTGCTGCCGGCGCAGGCAGTGCCGGTCTCGTGGGCACTGCCTGCGCTGGCCGTGTTGGTCGTGCCGGCTGTGCTGGGATGTCCGCGACGCCGTCGGCAGCATCTGGCGAGACTAAGGTGACAGCGCTGCATCCTGCGCAGGAGTTTCGTGAGATGACGGTTCGCTGTCGCTGACGGGCACCATATCGGCCAGCTCTACCGGCGCGATCGCCACGACCTCCTCGCCGGCGGCCAGCGCCATGGCACGGACGCCCGATGCGCTGCGCCCCTGTCGGGAAATCTCCGAGACCGGTGTTCGGATGAGCACACCGCTGGAGGAGACCAGCAGCACTTCGTCACCGTCGTCCACCAAGCGAGCACCCACGACATGCGTATCGGCCGTGGGCAGCCGGATGGCAATCACGCCACGGCCGCCGCGCCCCTTGGCTGCAAACTCCTGGGCAGCGGTGCGCTTGGCGGCACCGTTGCTCGTCACCACCAGCACGTCGCGTTGCGCGTCGGTCCGCAGCACATCAGCGGCCGCAATCGTGTCGCCGTCGAACGGTCGCATGGCCCACACGCCGGTCGCATTGCGGCCCATCGGACGCACTTGGCTCTCACGGAACCGGATGGCCCGACCTGCGCGGGAGACCAGCAGCACATCGTCGTCACCGGAGGTCTCAAGCACGCGCACCAGCTCGTCCCCGTCGCGCAGGTTCAACGCAATCAAGCCGTTGGAGCGGATGTTCTCATACGAACTCAGCGGAGTCTTCTTGGCAAACCCTTGACGCGTCACGAACAACAAGAACCGGTCCGAGCGGAACTCCCGTGCCTCCACCACCGCCTCGACGCGCTCGCCGTCGGTGAGCTGCAACAGGTTCACCAGCGCCGTGCCCTGGGTGCCGCGGTTCAGCAGCGGGAGCTGGTACGCCTTCAACCGGAGCACCCGGCCGAGATTGGTGAAGCACAGCAGCCAAGCGTGTGCGGTCGTCAAGACGACCCGGACGACCACGTCGTCTTCTTTGAGCAGCGCGCCTCGCACGCCACGGCCTCCACGGCCTTGCGTGCGGAAGATGTCCGGCGACATGGCTTTCACGTAGCCCTCGCGCGTGAGCGTCACCACCAAGGGTTCGTCGTCGATGAGATCTTCCGCGTCGATCTCGCCCGGATCTGCGACGATCTCGGTGCGGCGCGGCCTGTGGTGTTCAGCGCGCAACGCGGTCAGCTCGTCGATGATGACCTGTCGCAACCGTGCGTCGTCGCCGAGGATGGCTTCCAGCTCGCCGATCGCTTCGGTCAGCTCGGCCAGCTCCCCTTCAAGCCGCGTCCTGCCCAGCCGTGTCAGGCGTCCTAGCTGCATGTCCAAGATGTGATTCGCCTGTTCGGCGCTGAACGACATCGGCGTCGCGCGCAGTCGAACCAGCGCGGCGGCGCGATCTTCGCTCGCACGGATCAAGGCGATGATGTCGTCGATGCGCCCCAGCGCTCGCAACAGACCCTCCACGATGTGGGCCCGCGCACGCGCCACGGCCAGCCGATGCTCGCTGCGTCGAGTGACCACATCAATCTGATGGCCGACATAGGCAGCCAACGCGTCCCTCAGGCTGAGCGTCCGCGGCACGCCGTCAACCAGCGCCACCATGTTGACGGCGAAGCTGGACTGCAGCGGAGTGTGCTTCCACAAGTTGTTGAGCACCACGCTCGCTTGCGCCGACGGGCGCAGTTCGATCACGAAGCGCGTCACGCCTTTGGCTGATTCATTGCGCAGCTCGGTGATGCCGTCGATGACCTTGCGGTTGACCGCGTCTGCGATCTTCTGCTCGATGTTCTCGATCGAGGTCTGATAGGGAATCTCGGTCACCACAATGCTGGACCGCTTGCCGCGCTCGACGATCTCGGCGCGCGCCCGTACGCGCACCGATCCACGACCGGTGGCCAGCGCTGCTCGCGCGCCGGACCGTCCGAGCATCTGGCCGCCGGTCGGGAAGTCCGGCCCCTGCACGAAGCCCATCAGGTCTTCGATCGACGCATCGGGATGGGAGATGAGATGGATCGTGGCGTCGATGACCTCGCCGAGGTTGTGCGTCGGGATGTTGGTCGCCATGCCCACCGCAATGCCCTGGCTGCCGTTGACGAGCAGGTTCGGGAATCGCGACGGCATGACCACTGGCTCCGTGCGAGAGCCGTCGAAGTTGGCTGCGAAGTCCACCGTCTGCTCGTCGATGCCGGCGGCCATCGTCATGGCCAAGTCCGTCAAACGACACTCGGTGTAGCGGTAGGCAGCCGGCGGATCGGACGGTGATCCGAAGTTGCCGTGCGGGTCGATCAGCGTGTTCGCCAAGCTGAATGACTGGCCCATGCGGACCAACGCGTCATAGATCGAACTGTCGCCGTGCGGGTGATAGTTCGCTATCACGTCGCCGACCACGGTCGCGCATTTCTTGTGCGGACGGTCCGGCCGCAGGCCGGAATCGAACATCGACCAGAGGATCCTACGATGCACCGGTTTCAATCCGTCACGCGCGTCCGGCAGCGCACGTGCAGTGATGACCGACATGGCATAGTCTAGGAAAGACTGTTCCATTTCGGTCTGAATCTCGACGTCCACTACCCCCGAAGCGTCGCTATCGACCGCGCCGGTACCGATGTGGCTGATCTCTTCGCTCATCGGCTATCGAACTCTGGCCATCTGCACGCTGGTCAGACGTCGAGGAAACGAACGTCGCTGGCGTTGTTCTGAATGAAATGCCGGCGAGCTTCCACGTCAGCACCCATCAGTATGCTGAAGATCAGATCTGCTGTTGCGGCTTCTTCCAACGTGACTCGCAGCAAGGTCCGACGGGTCGGGTCCATCGTCGTGTCCCAGAGTTCCTGCGCGTCCATCTCCCCGAGGCCCTTGAGGCGCTGGAACTCGTTGCGATGCTGCGGTCGCGACTCCAAGAACGCCGTCTTGGCGCGGTCGTCCTTGAGATAGACGGTCTCGGCACCGACCTTGGTGGAGTACAACGGCGGCTGAGCGATGTAGACGCAACCCGTGGCAAGCAGTGCTCGCATCCGGTGAAAGAAGAATGTCAGCAACAGCGTGCGAATGTGACTGCCGTCCACGTCGGCGTCACACAGCAGGATCACCTTGCGGTAACGAACAGCCGAGACATCGAAGCCGCCTTCTCCGGTGGCACCGTCCACGCCTGCGCCGATTGCTGAGACCAAGGCGCTGACCTCGTTGTTGTCGAAAATCCGCTCGGGACGGCTGCGTTGGACGTTGAGGATCTTCCCGCGGATCGGCAGGATCGCCATCGTTGCCGGGTCGCGGGCTTCTTTTGCCGAACCTCCTGCTGAGTCACCTTCCACGATGTAGAGTTCGGACTCGTCTGGGTTGCGTGAGGAGCAGTCGGTGAGTTTTCCGGGCAGTCCTGCGCCTTGCAGCGCCGACTTGCGGACGGTGTTGCGTGCCTTCTGTGCAGCCAGTCGCGCCCGTCGCGCGTCCACCGCCTTGCCCACCACCAGCTTCGCCTGGCTGGGATGCTCCTCGAACCACTCGCTGAGGCCGCTGTACGCAGACTTGTGTACCAAGCTGCGCATGGTCGTATTGCCCAGCTTGGCCTTCGTCTGGCCTTCGAACTGCGGTGCTTGCATTCGCACGCTGACGACCGCGGTGAGACCCTCACGGATGTCGTCGCCTTGGAGATTCTTGTCGTCCGGCCGCAGCATCTTGCGGTCGCGCGCGTAGGCGTTCACTGCGGACGTGAGAGCCGAGCGAAACCCCTCGGCGTGCATACCGCCCTCGATGGTGTTGATGCCGTTGGCGAAGCTGTGGATGCCATCGGTGTTGAACCCGCTGTTCCATTGGAACGCGATCTCCACTTCGTCGCCGTCTTCGGTTGCCGACAGGTATCCCACATCGTCGAAGAGCGACTCGGACGACTCGTTGAGATGCCGAACGAAGTCACGGATGCCGCCGGGGTAGCAGAACTCGTGTCGCGGCGAATCGGGCCTGCGTTCGTCGGTGAATCCGATACGCAGGCCTGCGTTCAAGAACGCCATCATCTGCAGTCGTTCGGTGAGCGTCTGCGCCCGGAACTCGACGTGGTCGAACACGGCGGGATCGGGCCGAAACGTAATGGTGGTACCTGTGCTCGCGCCGGGCGACGGGCCGAGGTCTGTCAGCCCGCCGACCGGTTCGCCGCCGTTGACGAACTGCAATCGCCAGCGACGGCCCTGACGGTCGATGACCGCTTCGAGTTCGCGCGACAGCGCATTCACCACTGAAACGCCGACGCCATGCAGTCCGCCTGAGACGCGATAGCCGCCGCCGCCGAACTTGCCCCCGGCGTGCAGCACCGTCAGCACCACCTCGGCAGCCGATTTGTCGGGATGCTGCGGATGGGCTTCGACGGGGATGCCCCTGCCGTCGTCGGTGACGCTGCACGCGCCGTTATCGTGCAGTGTGACCTCGATGGAGGTGCAATGCCCTGCCATGGCTTCGTCCACGGCGTTGTCCACCACCTCGTACACAAGATGATGCAAGCCGCTGGGGCCAGTTGAGCCGATGAACATCCCCGGCCGTTCCCGTACCGGCTCGAGCCCTTCGAGCACCGTGATGGCGTTCGCGTTGTAGTCCTCGACAGCCGTGCCGGCGGACACGACCACGCCGTCGCCGGCGGTTGCCGGCCTGGGTGCTGCGGCAAGATCAGTCACGATGCACGTGTGTGCCTGGGGCGCGCCATGGATTCGCTGAGTCTCCGAGGTTTGGGTGGGCTCTGAGTGTGCTGCGCTCGGACATGGCGCACGAGCCGGGCGCTGGGCGGGGTGACAGCACGGATACACGGTGCCGAACAGTCCGCCTCCGGTACTTCGTTCCTGGTCGTTCCCCGTCCTCGCAGACCGTCAGCCTACCGTGCTGCGGGTGTTGCGCCGCACCGCTGCGCCGGTAGCCGCGGCTGCACGTCGGTGCACAAAGCCGCAGGTCAGCGTTGTTCGCCGGCGTCGAGCCGCATGTTCGCGTCCACCCGCAGCCGTAGATGGCAGATGGCGGTCGCATCAGCTGCCCCAGCACGAGATCCAACGCCGGCTGACGCGGTCAGATCGTCAGCATTCAAGGCGCTCAGAATCCGGGCCGAGTGATAGCGCAGTTCCGTCGCCCACGCGGGATCGTCGACAACCACCGTGAGCCGTCCGGATTCCAGGCGCTCCGGACGTGAGTGCGCCGCGATGGTCTCGCCGACCGCGGCCGCCCACCGACGGTGGAGATCCAACGCCCGTCCGCGCGAGCCGAAGCCCGCCGCCACCGCTTTGAGCGAGTCGCTGATCGGCCGAGGGCCGCTTTGGTCGGGGCCGCGCCGGCGACTGCTCACATGACCTCGCCGCGCCGGACCTGCACCTGGCGGCAGGCCTCCAGCCCAGACGGAACGTGACCCGTCGCCGAGGTCACCACCGTCTGAGACGGAGGAAGACAGCCGGCGAGCCGTTCAGCCCGCCTGCTGTCGAGTTCGGAGAACACATCGTCCAGCAGAATCACGGGTTCGACACCGCTTGTCTGTGCCGTGTAGCGGTGTTGCGCCAGCCGGAGCGCCAGCGCAATGCTGCGCTGCTCCCCCTGTGACGCGTGCGTTCTCGCCGGCAGTCCGTCAAGGCAGATGGTGACGTCGTCTCGGTGCGGGCCTACGGTGGTCGTTCCGCGTCGCAGGTCGTCGGGACGTGCGCGTGTCAGCGCCGCGGCCAAGGATTCCGCGCGCCACGGCGCGTCGTAGGTGACCTGGAGATCGGCTGCCGTCCCGGCGAGCCGACAGTAAGCGTCCAGTGCCGGGGGCAGCAGCGAAGTACACAGGCGTTCGCGCCGCTGCGCGATCGCCTCGCCGACGGAGGCCATCTGCGTATCCCAGACATCAAGAGTTCGTACAGCATCGCCGTCGGGCTGATGACCGGCTTGCTTCAGCAGGTTGTTCCGCTGGCGCAGTATCCGTTCGAAGTCGAGACGCATGGACCTGTAGTTGCGATCGGTGCCGGTCAGCACCTCGTCGAGCAACGCACGGCGCACGGCCGGTCCGCCGGCGGGGATGGCCAGATCGTCTGGGCAGAACACCACCACGCTGACGACGTCGGCCAAGTCGTGCAGGGATCGCACTCGCTGCCCGTTGACCTGTGCACGGGATCGTCCGGCGGCGGCGATCTCCAGCTCGACCAGCCTGGTGCGACGGTGCTGTCGAACCTGCGCACGCACGTACGCCTGTGCGCAGCCAGCTCGCACCAGCGTCTCCGCAACGGCCCCGCGAAACGAGCCAGAACCGGACAGCAAGCTCAAAGCCTCAAGCAGGTTGGTCTTGCCCTGTCCGTTGGGCCCAACCACCAGCGTGCAGCGCGAGTCAAGTATCAGCTTCGACGACCGGTGATTGCGATAATTCTCGACGCTCAGCCACTCGACGATCACGACACCCGCACGGGCATCAGCAGATAGAGAAAATCGGATTGTCCCGGACTCCGCAGCACGGCGGGCTTCAGCGCGTCGAGTCGCACGATCTCGACGACGTCGCCTCCTGCCGCTTCGAGCCCTTCAATGAGGTAGTCAGGGTTGAAGGCGACTGTGGCCGGATCTCCTTGGTAGGTGGCATCAATCTGTTCGGTCGCACTGCCGACATCGGTGCTGATGACCATCAACTCGACACTGTGAGTGCTGAGTTCCATGCGCAGTGGCGCGTTCGTATCGCGGGCTAGCAAGCGGAGACGGCGCGCACCGTTGAGCAGTGCAGCTCGCTCGATCTCCAGACGATTGTCATGGGTCGCGGGAATCAGTGCTTCGTAGCTCGGAAAATCACCAGCAATGAGGCGACAGCTCAGCTGAACCGATTGGCCTTCTTCGCTGATCTCGAAGCACGCGTCGCGCTCGCCGAGCCGCACGGTCACCTCGTTGCTTCGGTTCAGCATCCGGCCGAGTTCTTCGAGCGCTCGTGACGGCACGAGCACCTGCTGTCCCGCATCGAGCACATGGGCATCGCGCAGATCGCGCAGCGCGAGGCGATACGAGTCGGTAGCCACAAGCCGCAATCCGTCGTCGCGGGCAGTCAACAGCACGCCGGTCAGGATCGGCCGGGCCTCGTCAGAACTTGCCGCCCGTACCACTTGACGAAATGCCTCCGCCAAGTCACTAGCCGACACCGTGACATCCTCGCCAGCCGGCTGAGGGAGACTGGGAAAATCCGCGACGGGCAGCGTCCGGACAGAGAATTGAGTCTTCGAACCGGACACCTGCATCTCGTCACCATCGACACGAACGCTGACTTGCCCGGCTGGCAACGATCGGACGATGTCGGTCAGCAGCCGAGCAGGAACGACGGATGCGCCCTCCCGTTCCACTGGCGTACGCAGCTGCGTCCGCACCGTCAAGTCGAGATCGGTGCCGGTAACGACCAGTCCTTCGCCGTCGGCTTGAATGTGCAATCCGGTCAGCACGAACAGTCCGCCACCGCGCACGTTGACGCCACGGCTCGCCAGCGCCAATTGATCAGCCAAGACGTCTCGCTCAATATGCAGCTCCACAGCAGATGCTCCCTGTTCAGATGTCCTTGCTGCAGCGAACAGCAATCAACATGACGAATTCAGTATAGTCTGTAGAGCTTGTAGACGCTGTGCACTGTGGAAGACTCGCCGTTCTTGCAGGTCAGCGACGCTCAGGTCCTCCACAGCGCGCTCTGGAGCTTCCACAACCGGCTGTCGGCGCGACCTGCCCGCGCAGTGTGGCGCATGGCGAACGTCGATGTTTCCCGAACTTCTTCGAGGGCTTCCTCGCCGGTAATCCACAATTGACGGCTGCATTGATGCTGGCATCAATGTCACAGGCTGAGCCGCGCCGGCTGGCTTCGCGATCCGATGTGTGCATCTCGCACCTGCGGTGTCACGTGCCTGTCATTCCCTGAGCGCAGACTACGCAGCCCGTACACGGGCAATCAGCTGTTCGACTTGGTCGTAAACCTTGCGCTCAGAAGGCAATAGACTGGTGACCTTTTTGACTGAGTGCATGACTGTAGTGTGATCTCGTCCGCCAAAGATGCTAGCAATAGCAGGATAACTTAGATCGGTGAGTTGGCGCATGACATACATGCTGATTTGCCGCGCTTTGACGAGTCCCTGTTGGCGCCGTTGACCAATGAGGTCAGTCACATCATATCCGAACATATCAGCCGTCATGTCAAGAATCATGTCGGTGGTGATAGTCTTTTCCTCTGGTTCACCTGTATCACTGAGCATCTGCTGTGCCATGCTGAGCGTTATCGGATTCCGTGTGAGGCTGGCGTATGCCGTGACGCGCACGAGTGCGCCCTCGAGTTCACGGATGTTGTTTGTAATGAGATGCGCGATGTGTTCGAGCACAGCGTCCGGAACCTGTTTTTGTTCAGCTTTCTTCTGCAGGATGGCAATTCTCGTTTCGAGATCAGGCGGCTGGATGTCGGTAATGAGTCCCCATTCAAATCGGCTGCGGAGTCGATCTGATAGTGTCGAGATGCTGCGCGGAGGCCGGTCGGAAGAGAGCACGATCTGTTTGCCAGCCACATGCAGTGAATTGAAGGTAAAGAAGAGTTCTTCTTGTAGTCGTTCTTTGCCTTCCATGAACTGTATATCGTCCAGCAGCAAGATATCGAGTTCACGGTAACGCCGCTTGAAGTCTGACGTGGAGTTCATGCGTATGGCGTCAATGAATTCGGAAAGAAAGGTTTCCGTCGAGGCATAACGAGTGCGCTGGTGCGGCATATTGGCATTTGAGTAATTCACTATAGCTTGCAGCAGATGGGTCTTGCCGAGGCCAGTGCCTCCGTAAACGAAGAACGGGTTGTAGGCAACGCCGGGAGTCTCTGCTACGGAGAGCGCGGCAGCCTGTGCAAATCGGTTGCTGCTGCCAGTCACGAAGTTGTCGAAGGTGTAGCGCAGGCTGGTGCCGTCAATGAGTGAAACGTGTCTCGCCACCTGTTCACCGGATGCCTGCTCAGTCGTTGCTGGGCTGCCGCTGCCTGTGTCGATCGGAGGAGGTCCGCTGGCCGGATGCCAAGTCTCGGCGACCGCGGAACTGGACACGGCTGTGTTGCTGGCGAGCACCGCGCGTTCTGGCGGCACGGCATTCGATGCAGCGGCATCGGTGGCTGACGCCGTCCATGGACCCAGCGCCGCGCCCTCGTCCGGTCCGGCCTCGGCCAGAGTGGTCTCGTCCGGGTTGGTTGTTGCCGGGTTGGTTGCTTCCGGGATGCAGGCGTCGGTGTCCGAGCCGGTCGTGATCCGGTACGACTGCGGCCGCAGCGGCAGCTGGTCGAAGGCAGCCTGGAGCATCGGCAGGTACCGCCGCGCAATGCGGTCCCGGATCATGTTGTTGGGCGCGGCCAGCACCGCCAGCTCTGCGTCGATGTGTACGGCCCTCAGATGACGAAAGCAGCCCAGCCAGAGCGCGTCGGAGACTGTTGTCCGCAGAAGCTCGCGGCATTGCGCCCACAGCTCGTCCGGGCTCATGCCGTCGCTGACCGCATGTGTGCCCGCAACGGCCCTGTGCGGAGCAGCCGAGTCTGTGCCGCGCCGATCGCTGCTGTTCGTCGCGTCAGGCGCGCCAGATTCGGGAACCGGTGGTCTGCGAGGTTGATGCTCCACCTGTTGCGCCGGCACCCGTGGTGCAGCAGCACCGGCGTGCGGAGAGTTTGCCACGTCGACCTCTTTGGCTTCGAACCCTCGGGCACCGCTGAGGCTGCATCGTGCGCGGCGGTGCTCTCAACAGATTCCAGTGGCGGGAATCTATGGCCCCGCCGACCTTGCTGCAAGCGCTCGTTGCACACGCACCAGTCGGCTACGCGCCGTGGCTGGCCGTGGCTGTCTGGCACGCTGCGCAATGCGCTGCTGAATCCCTGTGCGCAGCTCTCCGTCGAGCCATGCCACGCCACCTGCTGGACCGCGCGGGAAGCCTGTCGCGTCGCGCGCGGCCCGTGTCGAACGGCACCGCTGCTGCGCGCGCCGCGTTCGTTGCGCGCTGTGCATGTCAGCGTTGCGCATCGCAGCTCGTAGGCTGTCGTGGCCCACGGGTCCCCAGGAGCGAGCGGCGCAAGGGCGAGTCCTCGAGCCGCTGCTGTACGGGGAATGCCCGCAACGGAGATCGCCAGGAGAGTGTCAGCGTGAAGCGCACGTACCAGCCCCACACCCGCAGACGTGCTCGCAGGCACGGCTTCCGCCATCGCATGGCCACGCGCGCAGGCCGGGCGATTGTGAACGCTCGTCGACGCAAGGGCCGGCAACGGCTGAGCGCCTGATCGATTCGTGTCGCAGCGGCGCCGACTTCGCAGCACTGCGCCGGGGTCGCCGATTCGAGAGCGAGCTGCTGTGGCTGAGATTCGCTGCCGACCACTCCTTGGCAACGCCACGAGTGGCGTTCGCGCTCAGTCGCCGCGTTCGGACGGCGGTGCTGCGCAATCGAGTTCGTCGCCGGCTGCGGGCGATCCTGCGCGAAATGGGACTCGACTTGGTGCCGGGCCGGTACCTCATCGGCGCGCGGCAGGCTGTGTCGGCGTTGACCTACCGTGGGCTCCGGGCCGACCTCGTCCAGCTGCTGGTGGCGGCCGAGGCGCTGAACGCTGCGAGCGTCACGCCGGACACCAGCGTGGACGCATGACCAGAGCGCTGATGATCGCGGTGCGGCTGTACCGTGCGCTCCCGCGGTCCCGACCGCCGACGTGCCGCTTCGAGCCGACCTGTTCGCAGTACGCGCTGGATGCCCTGAGAGCGTGGGGTGCACTGCGCGGCAGCTGGCTGGCCATGTGCCGCGTGTGCCGCTGCCGTCCCTGGGGCGGCTGGGGTTACGACCCTGTGCCGACGTCGAGCGTCGAAGGTCGCGAACGCCGGCGTTCGGCTACGGGCGCTGCACGCTTGGAGCACTGATGTTCGACTGGGCCGATCCGATCTTCGACGGCATCGCCGCGGTGTTGGCGTGGTTCTACTCGCTGGTCCCCGACTACACGTTCGCCATCAGCATGCTGACGCTGGCCATCATGCTGCTCTTCACGCCGCTCACGCTGCGGGGCGCACGGTCGATGACGAAGATGCAGGCACTGCAGCCCGAGCTCACCCAGCTGCGCAAGCGGCACTCCGGGGATCGCCAGAAGCTCAACGAAGAGATGATGAAGCTGTACCAGTCCCAGGGCGTGAGTCCCTTAGGCGGATGCTTGCCGAACTTGGTGCAGATTCCGATCTTCATCGTGCTGTACCGAGTCATCTGGAATCTGCGCATTCCCGATGACAATCCGCCGGACAATCCGTTTCCCCGAAATTTGAGCCCTGATTCGCGGATGTACACCGACATCGTCGAAGCAGGCGGCGAGATGCGGTCCTTGGGGATGGACCTGGCCGAGTCAGCCAAAGACGTGGTGCAGGCCAACTTCGTCGACGGGCTGCCGTATCTCGGGCTCATAGCGGTCACGTTCGTGCTGGCATGGCTCCAGCAGCGCCAGATGGCATCGCGGCGCGGCGCGGGATCCATGCCGAATCGCCAGATGGAAATCCTCATGAAGTACCTGCCGTTCATGCTGCCGGTCTTCAGCTTCTTCGTGCCCGCGGCGCTGGTGCCGTACTTCATCGTCTCCAGCATCTACCGGATGCTGACCCAGGCGTTCATTCACAAGACGATGAAGCCGCCGACCTCGCTCACTGCCGCGGACGCTGCCCCAGAGACGGCCGAAGCCGACCCAGGCCCCCCACCGGAACCACGACGACCCGTCCCGCATCAGCGTTCACGCAAGGCGCTTGACGCTGAGGCCGGTCGGCGAGCAGAACGCGAGCGTCGCAGTGCGGAACGGCGCTCAAGCTCAGGCTCGCAGGGTGCGGTCGACGGATCGGTGCCGTCATCGGTGGCGCCCGGTGCAGCGGGCATTCGCCGGACTCGTTCCCCTGAGCCCGCGGCCGAAGCGCGCGGCGGTGCCAAGCGCGGTACAGCGCCCGCGTCTCGACGACGCCAAGCCGATCATCCCGGCCGCAAGCGCGGGGGCGGCGCGGGACGGGACCGTGCTGAACGGGCCTCGGAGTCCAAGCCCATTCAGAGTCGTCGTACCGCTGGGGACGGCAAGACGCGCAATCGGCGCAAGCGATGACTGCCGCGGTCGTCGGTGCGACGGTCTAGGGCCGAACTTCGTGGAGTGGATCGTGGTGACCGGCGATACCGTGGCACAGGCGCGCGATCGCGCGCTCGATGCGCTGGCGATTGCTGATGCTGATGCCGAGTACGAGGTGCTCGCTTCGCCGAAGCGTTCGTTCTGGGGGCTTCGACGTCAACCCGCCCGTGTCCGCATGCGGGTGCGCCCGACCGGCCCGCCGCCACGCGTTGACGACCAGCACCGCTCACGCAGCAGGTCGCGTCGGCGATCCGGTGGCGCGCGGAGAAACGGCCCAAAGAGAAACGTTCGATGATCCAGATTCCATGCCACAGCTCAGATTGCAACCGGAGCTTCCGACCCCGGCTTTGAGGCAGCCGCACACGAGACGGCGCAAACCGGCCTAGCAGCGCCCGTGCGGCATGAGTGCTATCGGTCACACCACGATGGGATGCCGTTGTTCCTTGATGACGACTTGGACACGTCGGCTGACCGACATGGACGGAAAAGGACTGATCCGCAGCCGACGGCGGGGCTTCGCCAGCTCCATCGTGAAGTAGTGAGCCAACCTGAGTATATCAGCGACGAGCTGTCGCTCGACCAATCGCGAACCGAGACAGCTGTGCGTGCCGAGGCCGAAGGGGGCATAGCCCGGCGAACGATGCTCGCTACGCGCTGGCAGGTAGCGGTCGATGTCAAAGCGGTGCGCGTCGGGAAACGCTTCGTTCAAATAGTGCGACGCTGTAGCGGCAACAAAGACGCGAGCCCCGAAGGGCAGTTCGCAGTCTTCGACTACGCACGAATTCATCACCGTCCGAATCGAGCCTGGAATTGTCGGGTGCATCCGCAGGCACTCTCTGAAGAACCGCATGGTGACATCGATTTCGTCCGAATCCAAGAGGTCCCAGCGCGGTTCGTCTTGCCCGAAGACAGCTGCGGCCTCCGCCTGTACACATCGGTAGATGTCAGGTCGGCAGATCAACGCATGCAAGATAAAACTGAGTTCATCGCCGACATACATGGCAGCCAGTATGGGTGCAGACAGTGCGAACTTCATGTTGGACTCTGGCATGAAGACTGGATCACTGTTGTGCAACGCGAGCAGGTCATCTGCATGATCACGTGGGCATCCAGCACGCTGGCCTGATGTATGCGTCTGCTGAATCCTCTCCACGGCCGCCTCGACGGATTTCGCTTTGCGCTTCATGCCCGGCGTGGACAACAAGAAGCCCGGCAGCACTTTGGCAACTTTGGTGTTCAAGGCGCGCTGCTTGTAGGCAATCACGTCGTCCACTAGGTCCTGCGAGTCAATGCTCACGAACAGGGGCGACAATTGGGCATTGACGTAGTGGTGGCACATGTGTACCAGCGGAAAGGTGTCGCCTTCCTTCCACGTGGCGATGTGCGTTCGCGCATGCTGATGTAGGTCGTGACGATGCCGATCGAGATTGGCCCGCGAGTACGTGGGCCGCATCGCCTTGCGCAAACGGAAGTGATCAGCACCGTCGAGCGCGGGCAGCAGACCTGCTGCATGATATGCGCTCTCAAGGTCCCGGAAATAATCGCGTGAACGCAGGTACATTCGTCCGTAACGATGGACCCACCGATTGGTTTGGATGCCTGCGAGGACGTAGAGGGGAGACCTCGTCAACGGCGGCTTGATGACGAATACCGATCCGAATTGCTGCTTGAGATCGGCGAAGAACGCTGGAAGGTTGCCACGCCAAGCCTGCCGGTTGAACACGAGCCGACGCATCGGCACACGCGGCACCGGCCTAGTGAGCGCGGCCCGTCTTAACGCTGGACCGGTGAGGTTCTGTTCGACCGCATGCGCGATAGCGCGTCCGATCAGATCCATTTTGCAGATGAGTTCAATACGATGCTGCGCATCGTTGTCTATCTCAAAGATACATCGCAACACGTCACACGTGTTTGCGAGACCGATGATGATGACATCTCGCGGACTCGGGATAGTGCCGCCGAAGATCGATTTTGCGATGCGTGTCTTGATGAATTGTATCGCCGTATCCTCGTTGCCGGCGTCGACAAACTCGCTGTGGCGTGCCACTGAAGAGAGCGTCCAGAAGTTGCCTTCGTGATATTCGAGTAGAGCGCTAGCGGTCAAACGGTCGAGAATGAGATCGATCATCAATTCTGCGTTCGGTGCCAGGCGCTCGATCCAATGCTGAGCGTTGTTGGATTCGGTCTCCGAACCGATCTGCTGGAGTGCGAGGTCCAGCACGGCATCCCCGGTAGGGGAACGGTCCAGCAATATCAGCTGATCCATATCGGTGTCGATGCGGGCTTGCAGCGAGAGTTCGGCAAGTGTCGCGCCGGCAACAGCACAGTTCAAATGCCAGCCGGGGACCTGATGGAAGTATCCGCTCTCCTCGTTGAGGAGGATCAAGATGAGTTCTTCGGGCAGCGTCAAGGCATGAGCTGCCGTGGTGCTGTCGGTTGGCATGGCTAGGCGTTGCCCTCGCTTGCAGGCAGGCGTGACGCTCGCGTCATCACACGCACTCGCTCAAGTGTACGGAGAGACGGCTAGGTCGAGCGAAGTGCGACTGCGGGCGCAGCCTTGGCGCTGCGTAGACTGGGCCGCAGACTCTGGGCGGGGAGTGCGGGTGCATGACAGGAGCGTCGGCAAGCCATACGACTACGCGCTCGCTGCCGCCATTTCCTGAGGGCTGGTACTTAGTCGCCACCAAGCGTGCGCTCAGCAAGACGAAGCTGCTGCAGCGTACGTGGATGGGCCGTGAGATCGTTGCGTGGCTCGACGCGAACGAGAAGATCTGCGTTGCAGATTCGCTGTGTCCGCACATGGGCGCCGCGCTGGGCCCCGACGCCGGGGGGAGCGTCGTAGCCGGCCGTCTGGTATGCCCGTTTCACGGCTTTGAGTTCGGCACAGACGGCCAGTGCGTGGCCACGCCGTCCGGCGCTCCGGCGCGTGCGGCGAAGCTGTACACGTACCCCGTACATGATGTCGAAGGGCTGATCTTCGGCTGGTGGGGACACGCCGGACGTCCTCCTCAGTGGCAGTTGCCGGAGTCCGCGAGCGGCGGCAATGACTGGACCGACATCCAGATCCGGTCGATTCGCTTTCGGGGTCATCCCCAGGAGACGAGCGAGAATTCCGTTGACATTGCGCATCTGAGCTACGTCCACGGCTACAGCAACGTCACACATGAGACTGCAATCTGGACCGAGGGACCGCAGCTCGTCAGCCGCTTCGGATTTTCGACCGTGCGGAAGCTCGCACGGGTGCTGCGGCTGAAGCTCGACGTTGCGGCTACGGCGCACCTCTTCGGGCTGGGCTACTCGTTCGTGGAGTTCCAAGAACTCTCCATTGGCATCGATGCTCGCCTGTGGGTCTGCGCGACTCCGGTCGACGGCGAACTGATGGACATGACGATCGTGTCGCAAGTTCGGGAGCTGCACTGGCCTCGGCGCCGTTTCGTCGGCTTGGCATTTCTGCCGCAGCGGATGCGTGCCCCCATCCTGAACAAGTTCATCGCCGACGTTCAGATGCGCGATGTTCGTCAGGATGTGACCATTTGGAGTCGCAAGCACTTCGTGTCGCGCCCGCTGCTTGCTCATTCAGACGGTGACATTCTGAAGTACCGGAAATACTGCGCCCAGTTCTATCCTGAGGTGCCGCTGCGGCCGACGGTTGCCGCCCCGCCCCCTACCCTGCATGGCTGAACCTGAGGGAACGACGATGACAGACGAGACAACGACACTGCAACAGCAGGCCATGGTCCAAGAGTTCTTGGACGGCCTCGTGAGCGCTTTCGGCATTGAGGCCAAGGCCGTGCCGGTCGCCGCCGATGACGACAGCTTCGAGGTCAACCTTGCGGGCGAGAACGAGGCGTTGGGATTGCTCATCGGTCCACGCGGTCGTCATGTGGTCGCCCTCCAAGAAGTAGCCAAGACCATGCTGCAGCGCCGTCTGCCCGGGGTGCGGCGCGCTCGGGTGCGAGTCGACGTGGGCGGCTACCGGCAGCGGCGGCGTCAAGCACTTGAGGCCTATGTCCGGGAGCTCGCCGAATCTGTGGTGCAGAGCGGCACGGAACGCGGACTTGAGCCGATGAATGCAGCTGACCGCAAGGTCGTTCATGACGCAGTCAACGAGATTCCCGGCGTCGACACCATCTCGGTGGGCGAAGAACCGCGGCGGCGTGTCGTGCTGGTCCCCTCACGTCCGCCAGCCGGCGCATAGCTCAACACGACGTTCCCGCCAGATCGTCAGAACAGCGGTCGCTTGCGCAGCTGCTTCCAGCTACGCGGAACGTCCGCGGGCGCTGCCGCGAAACTCTGCAGGACAGCAAATGCCGGCTCGCCAGCTGATGTCGCGAGCACACGCAAGCCGAGCTGTTCGATCTGGGCGGCAGGCCAGCGAGATCCGTCGTGTTCCGGCGGTTCGCTGACCACGAGCCTGCCCCCGAGACGCAGCAGCCCAGCGCTGCATTCTGCGACCGCGGACGGGGGGCCGAAGGCCCGACTGACGATGCCGTCGTAAGCGTGACGATGCTGGGGCAGCCGAGCGAGTTCAGCAGCATCGCCTAATGCGACGTCAACGCGATCACTGAGTTCCAGCTCCTGAGCAGCTGCCTTGAGAAAATCGGTCCGCCGTCGCGACCGATCCAGCAGCACGAAAGCGACCCCAGGCCGATCGAGAGCCATCACCAAGCCGGGAATTCCTCCACCGCTTCCCAGATCGCACCAGCGTTGACCGGATTCTGGCTGCGCGGCGGCATCATGGGCTCGTGCGTGTTGTACATGCGACCAGACGTCGCTCGCCCCGAGAAAGCCCTGTCGTTGAGCGTTGCTGAGCACGGCGTGCAGGCGCTCATCCATGTCCGCTGCCACGTTACCAGTGACGCGTCTCACATGGAACACGGCGGTGTTGGGCATGGTGCTGGTGTTGTCGGCGGTTCCGGCGTGGTCTGGCCGGTCGGCGGCTGGGGCTGTTTGGCTGTGGGGTGGTGCGGTGTATGTGGCGCTTGGTGTTGCTTGACCGATGTTGGTTCGGAGGCGGTGCGGCTTGTCGGGGGTGGGGCTGAGGACGGCGACGTTTCACGTGGAACATCGTTGTCTCGGGCATGGTGCTGGTATTGCCGCTGGTTCTGGCTGGCTCCCAGGGTCGGGGGCCGGGGCTGTTTGGCTGTGGGGTGGTGCGGCTTGTCGGGGGTGGGGCTGAGGACGGCGACGTTTCACGTGGAACATCGTTGTCTCGGGCATGGTGCTGGTATTGCCGCTGGTTCTGGCTGGCTCCCAGGGTCGGGGGCCGGGGCTGTTTGGCTGTGGGGTGGTGCGGCTTGTCGGGGGTGGGGCTGAGGACGGCGACGTTTCACGTGGAACAGGGCGGTGTTGGGCATGGCGCCGGCATTGTGGCTTGCCGGTGGTTCTGGTTTCGTCTGGCTGCTCCTCGTTCGAGGGCTGCGTGGGCGTGGCGGAGTGCGGCATCTGGCGCTTGGTGTTGCTTGGCTGTTGCTGGTTCCGGGGCGGTGCGGCTTGTCGGGGGTGGGGCTGAGGGCGGTGACGTTTCACGTGGAACATCGTTGTCTCGGGTCTAGCACGCGTTCGGCGCCCGGATGCCACTGCCCGCTTCGGCAGAAAATCATGGCGTTCCTGAGCGCTTCACGGCGTACGCTGATCCCAGATTGCTGGCGAGCGGGGACTGCATGAGCCGAGTCATTGCGGTGACCAACCAGAAGGGCGGCGTGGGCAAGACAACGACGGCAGTCAATCTGTGCGCGGCCCTCGCCGAACTCGGCCAGAGGACCCTGCTCGTTGACATGGATCCGCAAGGCAACGCAGCGACCGGGGTCGGCATCGACCCGCGCGGTCTCGGAACGTCGATGTATCAGGTGCTGCTGGGTTCCGCCGACCTGAGTGACTGCATCCAGGCGACGGGTATCGACAATTTTGCCATTGCACCGGCCCGGCTGGAAATGTCCGGCGCGGAAATCGAACTCGTCTCGGCGTTCAGTCGCGAGTTGAAGCTCCGGCATGCGATCGCTCCCATCGTCGACAGGTACGACTACATCTTCATTGACTGCCCGCCGTCACTCGGGCTCCTGACCGTCAACGCCTTGAGCGCAGCTGTGGAGATCTTGGTGCCAGTTCAGTGCGAGTACTACGCATTGGAGGGACTCGGCCAACTGCTGCACAACGTGGACATGGTACGCGACGGCTTGAATCCGGCGCTCGTCATCAGTGCCATCGTGATGGTCATGTTCGACGCTCGGACGCGACTCGCGGCCGAAGTCGTCGCTGATGTGCGACGGCATTTCGGCGACCGCGTGTGCCGAGTGGTCATCCCGCGGACAGTGCGCTTGTCCGAGGCGCCAAGCGTCGGGCAGCCGGTAACGGTCTACGCCCCGACCAGTCGGGGCGCCATCGCCTACCACGAGTTGGCGCGAGAGTTCCATCAGCTGTCGCCGCCGGCATCGGCATCGGGTGGCCGCGAAGGGACGACTGCATGAGCGCTCAACGGGGACTCGGGCGAGGGCTCGGCGCACTGATCCCCACCGGTCGCTCGGTGTACCGCGAAGTGCCAGTATCGGCGGTGGAAGTCAATCCGCTGCAGCCCAGGCACCAGTTTGACTCCTCGGCTCTGGCTGCACTTGCCGATTCGATTCGTCAAATTGGCGTGTTGCAGCCGATCGTCGTGCGCGAGACAGGAGTCGTCGGGCGCTTCGAGCTGATCGCCGGCGAACGCCGCTGGCGAGCGGCTCAGAGCATCGGCTTGGAGACGATCCCTGTCGTCGTTCGGGCGGCGGACGACGAATCCAGCCTGACTCATGCCTTGATCGAGAACATTCATCGGGCCGACCTCAATCCGTTGGAAGTGGCGGCTGCGTATCGACAGCTCATCGACGACTTCGGCATCACCCATGACGAGCTCGGCCGTCGCATGGGTCGCAGCCGCGCCGCAGTCACCAATTCGCTGCGTCTGTTGTCGTTGCCGGCATCCGTGCAGCGCTACTTGCTGGACGGAGCGCTCTCGGCCGGTCATGCTCGGGCACTGCTCGGCTGCGAGGATCCGGACGTTGCCGAAGCGCTTGCAGACCGCGTCGTGGACGACGGCTGGTCAGTACGTGCGATTGAGGACGCAGTTCGAGCGCTCAGCAGCCGTTCCGAGCCGACCGCCGCGGCCGATGACCTGCCTGCAGACGACGCTTCCCCGACAGTCGTCGACACGTCAGATATCCGGCCGGCTGCCCTGCTCGAAGTGGAGCGTGCGCTGTCGGAGGCGCTTGCAACCTCGGTGTCGGTGCAAGTCGGCCGTCGGGGAGGTCAGATTGTGGTCCGATTTGCTGACATGGACGATCTCGGCAGGCTGCACGAAGCACTGACCGCACACCTTGAACTATAACTTGAGGCCTGAGCGTCAGTGGAGTGCCACGCGAGGCTGTGCGCCGAAGTCGGTTGGTGTTCGGGCACTCACGGAGATGCGCAGCTGCAATCTGTACTTGTTGTCCACTAGCTGTGGATAGCTTGGGGAAAAGCCCAGAACGGCGCTGGCCGTCGCCTACGCGGCCAGCAGATCCCGGGTAGACCGCGCAATCACGTCTGCTACTGCGGAGTTCCATTGGAGCAACGCATCGGTCCGTTCGAATCTGCACAGCACGGCAGGCATGGCGCTCTCGCGCAGCATCGGCAAGCCCATGCCATTCGTCACAACGGGGCCGAACATCGGTTGCAGCCTGCCGGCAATGTTGGCCGCGAGCTTCTGACCGGCCCGGCTCACGAAGTGACGGCCTTGGAAGTAGCTGACGGAGGTCGCACCAGGCTTCATCTCCAAGCCGATGTAGACCGCAGCGCCGAACCGGTTGACCTGCGCGGCTTGCGTGGACCAATCGGGGTGATGCACCGTCAGCACTTCGGCGCCGATGCGACCGATCTCGCGTCGCACTGCTGCGGTGACTGGTTCGAGGCCGCCTGCTTGGCCCACCGCAACACGCCGCCCGGCCAGCTGGCGGCCGGCTGACTCCAAGCGCTGTCGTTCGGTGATGTGCGCCACGACCGACGCGTCGCCGAGGGGTCGAACCAACCGCTGCAGCGTCTGCAGCGTGCGGTTGCCGCAGATGCCGTCGTCGCCGAGGCCCATGTTCGTCTGAAAGTCGGCGAGCGCAGCAGCCGTCAGTGGTCCCCAGATGCCGTCGATGCGTCCGACGGAAAAACCCAGCGTGCTGAGCATGCGCTGGACGTCGGCGACATCGTCTCCTCGCAGATGAGGCCTGCGCAGGTACAGCAGCCGGTTCCCGAGTCGTTGCCCGGCCTCGATCAGCAGCGCCCAGGTCTCCGGGCCGCAGATGCCGTCCACGTCGATCGATCGATCAGCCTGGAACGCCTTCACGCATGCCGCTGTCGCCCTGTCAAAGATGCCGCTGACCGGCCCGCACGAGTGACCTGTCGCAGTGAGTCGGTGCTGGAGGTCTCGAACGTGCGGCCCGGCCGCGCCGATGCCGAAGGGTCGGATCAGAGGAACTCGCCGATCTCTTCGAGCAGAGCCTGTTTTGGCTTGGCGCCGACCAAGCGCCGTGCCGGCTCGCCGTCACGGAACATGATGAGCGTGGGGATGCTCATCACCTGAAAGCGCATGGCCAGCTCGGGACTCTCGTCGACGTTGACCTTGGCGATGCGGAGGTTGTCGTGCTCGACGGCGATTTCTTCGAGGATGGGTGCGATCATCTTGCAGGGTCCGCACCACTCGGCCCAGAAATCCACCAGAACTGGACCCTCGGCAGATCCGACCGTCTCGTCGAACGTGCTGTCGTCCAAGGTGGAGATGCCTTCAGCCATTGTCGGCTCCTCGTCTCGTGCGTGCCGCGAGGATACCGTGATGACCGTGCGCTGCCGCCATCGGCGCGTGCGTCTCAGTGGCCATGCGACTCAGTGACCGTGTGCTTCGAGCCACCGTTCGGCGTCGATGGCTGCTTGGCAGCCCGAGCCGGCCGCCGTCACTGCTTGGCGGTAGATGTCGTCCTGCACGTCGCCGCAAGCGAACACGCCCTCCACGTTCGTTCGCGTGCTGCCCGGCTCGGTCACGAGATACCCGTTGGGCTTGCGGGCAAGCCATGCGGAGAACAAGTCGGTGTTCGGCCGGTGTCCGATCGCAATGAACAAGCCCGTGACGTCGAGTTCGGTGCGCCGGCCGGACTGCGTGTCGGTGAGCGTGATGCCTTCAAGGCGATCATCGCCTCGGATGGCCGTCACTTGGCGGTTCCACAAGAATTCGATCCGCTCGTTGGCGAAGGCTCGATTCTGCATGATCTTCGAAGCACGCAACTCCTCGCGTCGATGGACCACGTAGACTTTCGCCGCGAATCTGGTGAGGAACGTGGCTTCTTCGAGCGCGCTGTCGCCGCCACCTACCACGGCGATGTCCTGACCTCGGAAGAAGAAGCCGTCGCACGTGGCACAGGTAGACACGCCGTGACCGATGAGACGCTCCTCGTCGTGCAGGCCGAGCAGCAGGCTCTGCGCGCCGGTGGACACGATCACCGTGCGTCCGCGGTAGCACGCCTCGCCCACCCAGACGCGATACGGCTGTTCGCTAAAGTCCACGCTGGTGGCCTTGGCAGTGAGCAGCTCCGCGCCGAAGCGCTCCGCCTGGGCGCGAAAGCCCGCCATCAGCTCCGGACCGAGGACGCCGTCGGGAAAGCCGGGGAAGTTCTCGACCTCGGTGGTCAGCATGAGCTGCCCTCCCGGTTGGTCGCTGGTGGATGACGGCTCGCCTTCGATGACCAGCGGATGCAGGTTTGCTCGTGCCGTGTAGATGGCAGCAGTCAGCCCAGCCGGGCCGCTGCCGATGATGATGACCTCACGCGGCTCGCTCGCGCCGCCATTCATGCTGGGCTCATGCTCGCTTCCGTGCACCTGGCCGCCGCTTGCTCCATGCCCATGCGCCGCCGCCGCCCGCGATGCCGCTGCCGATCAGGTGTGCAGACCACACATCGCCAGGCACGGCGATGTCGAGTGCTCTGATCGCAGCAATGGTGACCAGCACCACCACGCCGATGACCCCGGAGAAGATGACCAAGCCGTACACCACGGCTCGCGCTGCGGTGATCAGCGGTCCGCTGGTGCGGGCGCGCACGGTCTCTACTGCGTCGGTGAATCGCGCTACCGCTGCGTCGATGCGGTCGTCGAGCGACTCGCCAGTTCCGCTTTGGCCAGTCTTGCCTGCTCCAGTCTCGTTTGGCCCAGTTCCGCCTGACCCGGTGCTTGGTGACCCGGGTCCCTTCGACCGAGGTTTGCTCGGCGAACGACGTCGCTTGCGCCACGAGTTCATCGCTGGAAGCCTAAAGGCCAGTCCAAGTGACACGGTTGCGACAGGGCAGTGGCAGGGCCGCTACTGCACTGGCCGTGTGTGCCGGTCCACCGCTGTTACGGCGTCACCGCGTCGGTGCCCGATGGTGCCGACGATGGACCGCTCATCGCAGCGACTTCGATTCCCGAGATGGTGACGCGATGGCCGCCGCTGGTCAGCTCGGCGCCGAGATCGGTGATCCACACGAGCAGTGCGGCGGCCTCCACGCGAGGGACGTCGAGCACTGTCGAACCGGTGATGTCCCGCGCCTCGGCCACGGGACTGCCCCAGTCGATCAGCGTTCGGTTGCGTTCGCGCGACATGTACAGCTCGAACGACCAGCCGACCGACGGCGAGTCGATCGTGAGGCGTTCCACTGGTCGCGGTTCGTCTCCGGCCAGCACCACAATGAGCCCGACGCCGTCCTTCAGTCCGCCGAAGTCGCGGGTGTTGTAGCGCGCTGAGCTCCAGCCCGTGTCGGCGTCGCCGTCGTTGATGAACCGCAAGCGCTCGGGATGCTCAATTCGGTCGTCGCCGGCGGGATCAAAGTCCGTGATGGACTCCAGCAGCACCGGCATCCGGCGTACATCGGTGGTCAACGGCGCCGGCGGAACTGTCGGCGTGACGGGGACCGAGCCGGTCGCGGCCGGACGCGACCGGGGCGTGACCTCCGGCTGCGCTTCGGATGCGCCCGAAACCGCCGCGGACGTCGCTGTCGCCTGCGCTTCGGGCTGCGACGGCTGCTCGATGAACAGGGCAATGCCGACCAGCGTGGCGGCAGCGGCTACCAAAATGCCGACGGGCACCAGCCAGAGCCGCTCTGCTTGCCAGACCGAGCGACGATCCATCAACGGACCGCGGACCGCGGGCAGGTCGTTCACGACCGAACGCAGGGCGAGCAGCATCGACGGGACATCGGGCCACCGATCGGACGCGCCGATGGCTCGCGCCAGCACGGTTGCCACGACGTCGGGCACGGCGGGATCGATCTCCCAGATGCCGTCGGAACGACGCTGGGGCGGCACGCCGACCATCAGCCGGTGTGCGAGCATGGCAAGAGAAGCGAGATCAGCGCGCCGCGTCGCAGGGATGGCCACGGTGTCGTCAGTCGGCGGGCCGTCGAGGATGACCCACCCCACCTCGGCACGCCAGCCGATGCACTCCGCCTCGACGCCCCCGTGAGCGAAACCCGCGCTGTGCAGTACTGCAACCGCTTCGGCCACCGCAATGACGATGCGAACCGCCTCGCCGGCGTCGAGGCGCCTGATGCTGTGATCGGACGCGGTGATGTCGTCGACGAGCCTCCGCGGCGGCAGTTGCTCGGTAACGATCGCAAAGTGATCCGGCTCGTCATAGGTGTCGAAGATGTGCAGCAGTCCGTGATGCTCCACCCGAGCGAGCGCCTTGGCCTGCAGACGCAGGCGATGAGCGACCTCGCTGTCGGCTGCCGCCCGCCGAATGGTGACCGGCCGATTGAGCGTCCGGTCCAAGCCGGACCACGTCTCGACGGCACCAGCTTGGAGCAGCTCGTGGCGCTCGTACCGCGCGTTGCTGTCCGCGCTGATGTTCGGGTCGTTCACGCCCGCGTAGGCGCCGGCGGGTCTCGTTCGACGAAGACCACGCCGATGGTGCCGACACCCGCGTGGGCGCCGACCACGGGCCCGATCAGCATCACCCGGGGTTCGCTGCTGGTGAGCGGCGCGATCCGCTGCACGAAATCGTCCACATCGTCGCAGTCCGCGTGCATGACGGCGATCTGTGCAATGTTCGGTCCGGCGGCGGCCACCAAATCGATCAAGTGCCGCAGGGCTCGGACGCGCGTTCGCTGTCTGCCCGCAGGCTCGACGCGGCCGTCAGTGACGGTGATGAGCGGCTTGATCGACAGGACCGAACCGAGCAATGATTGCGCCGCGCCGATTCGGCCGCCCTTGCGCAGATTTTCCAGCGTGTCCAAGGCGGCATGCACGCGTACTCGCTCCGCGGTGGCTCGCACAGCCTCCACGATCTGCGTGCCGTCGGCCCCGCCGGCCGCCAGCTCTGCGGCGGTGATCACCGTCAGCCCGAGCCCAGCGCTGACCGTTCGACTGTCCACCACATGGCAGGTGAGCCCGTTCGGCGGCTGCGCAGCCGCGAGCTGCGCGGCTTCGATGGTGGCGGAGAGGTCGCCGCTCAGGGTGACCACGACGACTTCGTTCGCGCCGGCCTCAGCGGCGCGCTGGTACGCCTCGGCGAAGGCGCCGGGGGAGGGCGCAGCGGTCGACGGAAGCTCGTCGCTGCGCCGACAGCGCTGCCAGAACTCGGCCGTGCTCAGCTCGACACCATCGGCGAACGTCTCGCTGCCGAATCGAATCTCCAGCGGCACCACCGTGATGCCAAGCTCGGCAGTGACATCGGCGTCGAGGTCGCAGGAGCTGTCGGTGATGATGTGGACGGGGGCTTGCGCGGTCATTGCAGCGGACATCCTTCGTCGTCGCCCAGAGACTCGTCGGGTACGACACCGGCGTCGTCAGCGGTGCCGGCTCGCGACGAGCTGCGCAAGCGCTGCCGCTGCCCGGAAGCCGTACGCGACAACTGCGAAACTAGCGCTCGGGCCACAGGGAGCCGGAGCGTCAGCCCGCAGCCCACGTGAACTCCAGCCATGACAGCGGCGGCCAGCGCCGCTCGCAGCACCGCCGGCAGTGGGGTCAGCACGTAGGCGAGCGCCAAGCCGGTGCAGCATGCTGCACCGGCTGGTGCCAGATGACGGGCCAGCGCACCTCCGAACAGTCGCCCGCCCGCCCAGTCGGTCCGCGTCGGCATGTCTGCGCCGGTGGGCGCGCTTGGGGGACGGCGTCCAAGCAGTGCTCGTCGCAGCAGGCCCAGCTCGACCCAGGCCCCAGCTGCTGCGCCCAGCGCCAGGCCCACCGCGCCCAAGCGAGCAGGCAGTGCGGGATCGGAGCGGATGGCCGGGTCCAGCAGCGACCATGCGGATTCCCAGGACAGCAGGTTGATGTCGGCGAATCCGGTGAGCGCACCGTCGATGACGAGCAGTCGATCCAGCGGCAGCATGAGTGTCGCGCCGCCCACGAGCGAGACGACCAGTCGCACGGCGGCGATGCCCGCAGCCGTGCGCGTGTCGCCGGCGGCGAACAGGACGTTCTGGCACAGCCTCGACGCCACGAGTGGCACCAAGCCCAGCGAGTATGCGCCGAGCACCAACGCGATCAACATGATGTCGTCATCGGCGATGGCGCTGCGCAGACCAGCGAGGTTGAACACCGCATCGGCAAGCGGACGTCCAGCCGCAAGGTAGACGGCCACGACGCCCGAGACGCCGAAGGCGGTCGCGCACAGGCGTTGAGATGTGCGGTCGGCGATGATGCCCCGATCGTCGAGCCGACTCAGCTGTGTCAGCTCCACCGCGGCGACGCTGGTGCCGAGCAGGCTCAACGGCAGCAGGTACAGCGTCTGTGCTGCGGCCATCGCCGCTGCGGCGCCCACGCTCAGCAACGAGGCCAACGCGAGATCCAAGAAGGCAGACACCTGCAGCACGCCGCGTCCGGCAACTGCTGGTCCGAATCGCTTGATGACACCGGCGGCCTGCGGTTCCCGCCAGCTGCAATTCAGCTTGATCTGCGGATCTGCTCGCACGACGCCTCGCAGCTGCACCAGCACTTGTGCCGCCGCGCCGGCCGTCACGCCCCATGCCAATGCGGTCGCACGGTCCGCACCTGCGACGCCCCACACGAGCACGCCGATCAACACGGCTATCTGGGCGGTGTTCCACATGACCGGCGCGACATACGCAAGGAAGAAGCGCCGATGGCTGTTGAGGACCCCGAGGCACCAGGCGCTCATCACCGCCAGCGCAGTGCCGCAGACGGTGATGCGCACGAGCGTGACCGTGAGTTCGAAGCGTTCGCCCACGAAGCCCCAGGCAATGAGACGCACCAGCGGTCGTGCCGCGAAGACGCTGATCAAGGTGGCGGTTGCGGTGACGGCGACCAAGAACGTCGCGATCGCGCCGGCCAAACGACCGGCGGCGCGTTCGTCGCGCTCGGACAGCGCGCTGTAGGCAGGAACGAATGCCGCGGAGAGGGCGCCCTCGCCGAGCAAGTTCTGCAGGAAGTTCGGGATGCGCATAGCTGCGGCGAAGGCATCGCCGACGACGCCGATGCCCAGCACGTTGGTGACCAGCGCCGTGCGCGCGAGGCCTGACAGACGTGATACGCCGATGCCGGCTGCCGCAGCCGCGGTGCCCTGTTGACGGCGCGGCTGCGTGCCCGGACGCTGCTCGTTCAATCGGCGAGCCGGAGTTCCACCTGGCGCTGGGCCTCGTCTTCGGTGACATCCATGCTGATGGACAGCTCCGAGACGAGGATCTGCCGCGACTTCTCCAGCATCGACTTCTCGCCGGCCGAGAGACCTTTGGCGTTCTCGCGCAGCGCCAAGTTGCGGACGACCTCTGCGACTTGGTAGATGTCGCCGGACTTCAGCTTCTCCTGGTGGTTCTTGAAGCGGCGACTCCAGTTGGCCGGCTCGCGTATGTCCTTCTTGGCCAGCAGCTCGAACAGGTCTTCGACGTCGTCAGTGTCGATCGGTGGCCGCATGCCGACCGCCGCGGCTGTCTCGGCGGGCACCTTGAGGTCCATGTCGCCGTGCAGGGTCTTGAGCACCAAGTAGTCGCAGGTCTTGCCGAATTCGTTCCGCCGTTCCCGAGAGGTGATCTCCGCCGCACCGTGGTGGGGATAGATCACACGGTCACCGACTTTGAACTTCATCAGTCCAGAGGATGCCAGAAAAGTCCGATGCGCGCCAACGGTCCGCCGTGCAAGTCAACTGGCAGTGGTTCGGCCGGCAGCGGGCCGGCCGGTGCCGAGCGGGTACTTCCGGATGAGGTGGTTCCAACCGCACTCGGGGCACACCTCCAGCTCGTAGGCCATGAAGCTGCCGTTGCGCTGCGCGACACGCTGAAGCTCCGCGTCGGAGAGCACGCACTTGCCGCCGCTTCCCATGCGAGGGCCGAAGACGTAGCCGACGAGGCGCAGGTCGCCGTCCGAGCACAGCGGACAGCTCCGGCCGAGCGGCGGGGCTGCGCTGCGGGCAGCGCGCAGCAGGTCAGGGTGAGCATCGCATGCCTCAGCACGCGACACCACGCCGGCTTCGACGTCTGCCAGCAGACGGCGCCGCCGGAGCCGGTAGTCCACTGTTCCGGGCACAGCCGGAGCAGGTTCGGGAGCCATACGAGGCTGGATCGCCACGCGGCTCACGCTAGTACGCGGCCGGTGTGCCGCCGGCGCCCAATTGCTGCGGCCGAATTGCCAGCCGACTGATCACCGCCGGAGCGCCGGCCGCCAGTCGGCTCAGGGCCGGTGAGGCTGGTCTCGCTGTGCCTGGTCTCGCTGTGCCTGGTCTCGGTCTGCGTGCTCGCGACGTCGACTCCACGCCGCGAGCAGGTCGTCAGCGCGCTCTGCACTCATGGGGCCGTGCTCGATCTGCTGGCTGCGCAGCCATGCCGCTGCCTCGCCGACGATTGCACCCGAACACCCGAGCACGTCCATGATGCGGTGCCCGTCGACCGGCAGTCGCCGCAGCTCGTCACCCTCGTCTGCGCGTACCTGCGCCAGCTCCGAGGCCAGCGACTCCGTGACGCTGCGGCCCCGGCCGGCCAAGACGGCCTGCGCCGCGTCCAGCGCCGTTTCGTGCTCGACGACCAGCCGCCGCGCCGGCCGTCGCCACGCGTCGGGAGCACCGCGATCGGAACCAGGCACTGCGGCCTCGAGTGCGCCGATCGCTCGAAGCATGGCAGCGACACGGCTGATGATCACGGCGCGGCAGCGCAGCGCGGACAGACACTGTGCGGCCGCAGCATCGTCGCACACGGGACCCAGCAGCAATGCCCAACGACGCGCGACGCGTTCGTCATGGTCGACTGCCGGGACGACGACGTCATCGAGTGCCTCAGCTGGCACTGCGGTGCGCGCGTGCCGCCATGGCGGCAGCAGATCCCCCAGCAGGCCGGTGTCGCTCAGCAAGCGGATGCCGGCCGCAGGCCTCGGCAGGCCCAGCAGCTTGGTGAGTTCGTCCTCAATGCGTTCGCGCGACACGATGGCCAGCCGCGGGCGCGTGCTGCGCACGGCCGCCAGCAGTTCGACCGTCGGGCGAAGCGAGAGCTGGGCGCTGAACCGCGCCGCTCGCAGCATACGCAGCGGGTCGTCCGCGAACAGACTCTCCGGTGCCGCCGGCGTGCGCAGCACGCCGTTGCTCAGGTCTGCCCGCCCGTCGTAGGGGTCCAGCAGCGTCCAGCCGGGCAGCTCGATGGCCATGGCATTGACGGTGAAGTCCCGCCGCCCCAGATCTGTCGTCACGTCGTCGGAGAAGCGCACGAGCGGCTTGCGCGAGCCGCTGTCGTAGGACTCGGCCCGGTGAGTGGTGATCTCCACCGTGGTGCCGGCTCGACGCGCGCCGATCGTGCCGAAGCGCTTCCCCTGCTCCCAGACGGCATCCGCCCATCGCGCCACGAGTTCCGCGGTTTGCTCCGGCGCAGCATCGGTGGTGATGTCGATGTCGCCACGCAGACCGAGGCCCAGCACCGCATCGCGAACCAGTCCGCCGACCAGAAAGAAACGGTGCCCTGCCTCGACGAACGCCGCTGCGAGCGATCCGATGCGCGCCTGCACGTCGCACCGGTCGGCGTGACTCAGGATCTGTGTTCTCGGGATCTGTGTGCTTCGGGTTGCTGTGTTCGCTCCCGCTGCGCTCGGACGTGCGGCAGTCGATGCTGTCGTGTCTGAGGCTGCTGTGTTCGAACCCGCTGTCTGGCTTCCCGCAGCGTCTGAGTTCACCGCGTTGAGCGTACAAATCGGCCGCGGCGAGCTGGTCTGTCCTGTCGCGGTACTCTGCGCCCGATGCCCGCTCGGCAGCGCTGGGCCCGACGGCTCTGGTGGACCGCACTGGCGCTGACGATCACCGTAGGCGTCGCAAGCCGACTGCTGGACAGCCTGCCGGTGCCGTCGGCGCACGCGTCGGTAGTGCCCAGCGTGCTCTATGACCGCTACGGCACGCCGATAGCCGAGATCGGCCCAAGCGTCCCCCACGCGTCGCTGGGTCTCGAGGACATGGCGCCCGCGCTCGCCGATGCCCTGGTTGCTGTGCTGGATCCGAGCTTCTTGGCCAGTGACGGCGTCGACGCCGACGCATACGTCGCGGCGCTGCGGCGCATCTGGTCCGCGCCGGACGCTGCCCGCGACGGCATCACGCATCGGTATCTTACGGCCGTCCACCGGGGCGGCGGCGGGGCGCTCCACCAAGCGCGTCTGTGGCTGGCAGAGCTGCGCCTGGGTCGCCAGCTGAGTCGCCCGGAGATTCTCGAGCGATTCGCCAACAGCGTGTACTTGGGTCGCGGCGCGTACGGCGTGCATGCCGCCGCTGCCGCTTGGTATGGCACGACTGCTGCAGAACTCACGGTGACGCAGTCCGCTTATCTCGCGTCGCTCATCGACGCGCCCGGGGGGGTCGACACGGCTTCGGGTCCCGATCACGACCGCTACCGCTCGGCCCGAGTGCGTCGCGACCGAGTGTTGACGACGATGGCAGATCACGGCATGCTCACGCCGAACGAGCTGGCTGTCGGGCGAACCCAGGCGGTCACCGCCGGCATTCGCCCGGCGACTGCTGTGGCAGCCGCCGCGTCGGAACCTCGCCTCCCCGCACTTGGCGCCGGCGACAACGCCGCGTCGGGATTTGTCCGCATCCTCATACCCGCGATCGGTCTGGAGACCGCTGTCGGGCAGGCCTACGTGGAGCTGGTGGGACAGTACGGCGTTCTTGCGGTGGTGACCGGCGGCCTGCACGTGACGACCAGTCTCGACATGCCGGCGCAACGCTTTGCCGCGCAGGCCGTTCGCGCCCAGGTGGGCAGCGCTTTGACATCGGGCGCCGCGGCCGACATCGCCGTGCTGGATCGCAGCGGCGATGTGCGGGTGTTGCTGAACGGGAAGCCGATCGCGCCGTCGAACACTGCCGGCAGCGTCGACGACGTCGAGAACCGCTTGGGGCCGCGGCAGCTGGGCGACGTGCTCGGCCCTGCCACGAACGAGCTCGGAACATGGATCGCGCGCACAGCAATGGCGCGCGATGTCGGCACGGTCCACTCCGCCGAGGTCGTCGCCCAAGCCGCAGACGCGGCGACGGTCGCTGCGGCGTTCAGCGTCGCTGCAACCGGCGGCGAGGAGCGCACCTCGCGGATCGTGCTGGCCGCATCCGACCGACCGCCGAGCGGCACGCTTCTCGACGGCGACGCGCAGCGCTGGCCGATGCGCGCCGCCGCCGTGCTCGACTCGACGGTCGTCGACGAGCTGCGCACCGCCATGAGCCCGCTCACGCTGGCGTCGGGAGCGACCGCGCTCGGCCGCGGCGGGCATGACGCCGGCACCGGTGACACCTGGTTCGCCGGCTGGACGTCGCACTACACCGCCGCGGTAGTGCTGGCCGCCCCACCGGCGCTCGGGGGCGAGGCAGCGGCTGCGGCCAATGAGCTGTTCGCAGCGGTGCTGGACTCACTGCATGGCGTGGGCTAGCACCCGCTGCCGCACGCGCTCCGGCTGATTGCCAAAATGCAGGTGCGGTCAGCGCTCGTTGGGTCTAGCGTTGCGAGCGCACCGCGGGTGCTTGCATGCCCGCACCCCACAGGTATCTGCGATACCTGCGGCTGATCCGCTCACTGGGGCCGGGTCGGCCGGGTAGGTGCATCAACGTGTTCCTGCCCCGCAAGGGGCCCCGCCGAGGCGGGTCCACAGGAGGTCGCCCCAATTGCGCGTGTACGAGCTGATGGTCATCTGCGACGGTGACTTGGAGAACGCTGAAGCCCGCAAGGCCATGGACGACGTCCAAGGCCGCATATCGGAGGTCGGCGAGGTGGCCTCGTTCGATTTCTGGGGCTTGCGTGATTTCGCGTACGAGATCAACCACAAATCACGCGGCTACTACTCGGTGATCGAGTTGCGGGCCGAGCCCGGTGCCATGGACCCAGTCGAGCGGCACCTGCGGATTGCGGACGACATCGTCCGCCACAAGCTCATCCGACTCCCCGACGACGAAGCGCGTCGACGCGGACTGCTGGAAGCGGAGTCGGCCCACAACCACTGATGCGGAGGCGTCATGGCTGACAACACCATCACCGTCGTAGGCAATCTCACCCGTGATCCCGAACTTCGATTCACCCAGACTGGCCGCGCGCGGGCAGTGCTCGGCATTGCGGTGAACCGGAGATGGATGAACCGCCAGACAAATGACTGGGAGGAGCAGGTCAGCTTCTTCAACGTCGTGTGCTGGGCTGAGATGGCGGAGAACGTCAGCGAATCGCTGGCCAAGGGATACCGCGTGGTCGTGACCGGGCGACTCGAGCAGCGCAGCTGGGAGACACCCGAGCGCGAGCAGCGCAGCGTTGTGGAGATCGTTGCCGATGAAGTCGCGCCGTCGCTGCGCTGGGCCACCGCACAGATCACCCGGATACCAAGGGGTGCCGCAGGGGACGCGGGCGTGCCTCGCGAGCGCCGCGACAGCCCCGCCTGGGGCGCGGGTGGCGGCGCGGAGCCCAGCGCAACAGCACCCGCCCAGCAGTACGTACCCGAGGAGGAACCCTTCTGATGCCACCACGCAAGCGAAACGCTCGGGCGCGGGCGAAGGATCTGCGCAGCCGTCCGCGTCGGCGCAAGGTCAGTCCGCTCACCGCCGCGGGCGCGTCCTACGTCGACTACAAGGATGTGGAGCTGCTGCGGTCGTTCGTCTCCGAGCGAGCCAAGATCAGGGCGCAGCGCGTCTCCGGGAACAACCGCCAACAGCAGCGCGAGGTAGCCCGAGCGATCAAGACTGCGCGGGAGATGGCCCTGATCGAGTACGCGCGCCGGCCCATGACGCAGCGACGCGGCGACAAGCGACGCGGCCAGCGGCCCGGCGACGAACGCCGCCCGCCGCCCGATCGGCCCAGCGTGCCGCTCGACGCCGATGCTGAGCAGCCCGCCGCCGCAGTCGACGCTGGAGCAGGCGGTACTGCCGAGCAGGTGCCGGCCGCGACAAGCGCGGGAACGCGAGCATGAAGGTCGTGCTGCGCAGCGACGTGGACGGCGTCGGCCACGCTGGATCGGTGGTCGATGTCGCGGACGGCTTCGCCCGCAATCACTTGATTCCGCGTGGGCTGGCGCTGCGAGCGACACAGGGAACGGTCACTCAAGCAGCAGCCATGGCTCGGGCTCGGGCCGCACGTGATCTGCGCGAGCGAACGACCGCAGAGCGCGTCGCCAAGCAGCTGGTAGCCGACGGTGTCACCATTGCGGCCCGAGCCGGCTCGGGCTCGCACCTGTACGGATCGGTGACCAGCGCAGACATCGCCGCCGCGATGTCAGCACGCACCGGTGCCGAGGTGGATCGACGCAAGCTGAAGCTCGCTGCACCGATCCGGACGGTGGGTTCGCACGATGTCTTCGCACAGCTGCATCCCGACGTGGCATTCACCTTCAACGTGGAGGTGGTTGCGCTGAGCTAGCGCTTCGAAGCCGGCACGGTGTCGGCTCAACGTTGCGGTCACCGCTGTCACACCCCTGCGATGTACTGGTCGCATGTGCATCGAAGATCGAGCGCCCTGTGGACACATCGGCGCTTGTTCACAGGCTGTGCCGCAGAAATCCACCGGAATTCCCCGTGTCATGCCCAAGGCATCCGCAACCGCTGCCGGGCAAGGTAGGCAGCTGTGAGCCTCCTTGAGCTGTCGACGCACGCCGCGCGCCGCACCACCGGCCGAGTCCCGCCGCAGAACATCGACGCGGAGGAGTCCGTGCTCGGCGCGATGCTGCTCTCCAACGACGCCATCGGCGCCGCTGTCGAGCGTCTCAAGGTGGAGCACTTCTACGTGCCCGCCAACGGCCTCGTGTTCGCAGCGATCGAGTCGTTGTACGTGGCCTCGGAACCGGTCGACTGCCTGACCGTCGCCGACCAGCTCGAGCGCAGCGGCAATCTCGCCGCAGCCGGCGGCGCCGAACGCCTGCTGATGCTCGAAGCCGCCACACCGACGCTGACCCACATCGACCGCTACGCGCGCATCGTGGAGGACACCGCACTGCTGCGCCGCCTGATCGCCGTCGCTGCAGAGATCTCCGAGCTGGCTCACAGCCGTCCTGAAGACACTGCTGTGGCGATCGACCAAGCGGAGTCGCTGGTGTTCAGCGTGGCCGAGCACCGCATCGTGGACTCCACCGCGTCCTTGCACGATTTGTTGAACGAGAGCCTGGATCGGCTGGAGGAGCTGTACGAGCGGGGCGATGCGTTCTCCGGCTTGGCGACCGGATTCTCCTCACTGGACCGCATTCTGGCGGGAGTCCAGCCGTCGTCGCTGGTCGTGGTGGGCGCTCGGCCGGCGATGGGGAAGACTGCCTTGGCGCTGACGATGGCCTCCAGCGTGGCCTTGGACCTGCGCCAGCCGGTGCTGCTCTTCTCGCTGGAGATGAACCATGCCGAGCTGACCGGCCGACTGCTCGCTTCTGACGCGCGGGTGGATGCCACACGGGTCCGCACCGGACAGCTGCGCGCAGACGAGTGGAATCACATCACGCGCAGCGTGGGTCGCTTGGGGGACGCGCCGATGTGGATCGACGACAACCCCAATGTCACGGTTGCGGAGATTCGCGCCAAGGCCCGGCGGCTGAGCAGTCGCCTGGGCAGCCTCGGGCTCATCGTGGTCGACTACCTGCAGCTGATGAACGGCCGCGCGAATGCCGAGAACCGTCAAGTGGAGATCGCCGAGATTTCGCGGGGCCTCAAGGTCTTGGCACGCGAGCTGGAGACGCCGGTCCTCGCACTGTCTCAGCTGAGCCGGAATCTCGAGTCGCGCGGCGACAAGCGTCCCATGCTGTCGGATCTGCGTGAGTCAGGTTCGATCGAGCAGGACGCGGACATCGTCATGTTCATCTACCGTGACGAGGTCTACAACGAGGACACCACCGATCGGGGCATGGCGGAGATCATCGTGGCGAAGCACCGCAACGGACCGACCGGTGTGGCGCGCTTGGCGTTCATGCCGCAGTACACGCTGTTCGCGGACATGGCACACGAGAACTGACGGCCATGGCGCGCGGCGAAACCCTGCTCTCGATGCCTGTTGGGTCCGACGGCGGCACCATGTTCCTCGGCGACGACCTGATCCCGTACTTGGTGCTGGCGCTGGGCGGCGCGTTGTTCGTGGGCAACGTGGCGGCGATGGCGCGTCCGCGGCGGACAACCGGCAGCGACGCGCCGACTCGGGCACCCGTGCGCCGCGCCGCGCCGCTGGCCCTGATCGGACTCGTTGCGGCCGTCTGGGCACTCGCAACCCTGTTGAGCAGTTGAGCCGTCCCGTTGAGCCGTGCCGTCGGGCCCACTGGTCGAGCCGATGAGCCGTCAGGCAGCATGACCGTCCAATTGGCGGCCGCCGCAGCCGGGCTCATGAACGCCTGGGCTGAGCGGGTGAGGGGAATCGAACCCCCGTTATCAGCTTGGGAAGCTGAAGTTCTGCCATTGAACTACACCCGCGGAACCGATCCCGAGTCTATTGCCCGCAGGCTCGCGGCTGCGCACCGCGGCTGGCAGCCAATGTGCACCATCGACGGGCGACCGCTGCGGTGATCCTGTCGGACCGAAGCATTCGAGCGGCGCTGGATTCCGGCCGTATCGTCATCGAGCCTTTGGACGATGCCGCGGTGCAGCCCTCGTCGGTCGATCTGCGGCTCGACGCCACGTTCCGGGTCTTTCGCAACCACATTCGACGCGTCATCGACGTCATCGAGGACCAGTCCGACCTGACCGAGCAAGTCGAGGTCGTCGCTGGCGACGCGTTCATCTTGCACCCGGGAGAGTTCGCGCTCGGTGCCACGCTGGAGCGCGTCGCGGTGCCGGACGACCTTGTCGGCCGCATCGAGGGCAAATCGTCGCTGGGCCGTCTGGGCCTGCTCATCCACTCCACGGCCGGTTTTGTGGACCCCGGCTGGGACGGCTACTTGACCCTCGAGCTGTCCAACGTCGCCAACCTGCCGATCACGCTGTACCCGAGCATGAAGATCTGCCAGATCAGCTTCATGGAGATGACTACTGCCGCCGAGTACCCCTACGGTGCAGAACTGCTGGGCTCCAAGTACCGGGGCCAGCGCGGCCCGACGCCGAGCCGCTACCACGAGAACTACCGTTCCCGCCGCCTCCTCTGACCCGGCGCCTGCTGCGGCCGGTCGCGTCAGTTGTCGGCTCGCTCGAGAGCGTCGAGGAGGTGGATGGAGATGTCGGCCACCTTGACCTCGTCGTCTTCGACACCGTGGCCTTTCACACCGTCGTCGATCATGATGTAGCAGAACGGGCACGCGGTGGCGATGCGGTCCGCGCCGGTGTCGAGCAGCTCGCGTGAACGCTCGTCGTTCACCTTGGTGCCGAGGGTCTCCTCCATCCACATGCGCGCGCCGCCCGCGCCGCAGCACATGCCCGTGGTGCCATTGCGGGGGGCTTCCACGATCTCGACGCCGCCGAGGCTGCCGATGACGTTGCGCGGTGCCAGGTACACGTCGTTGTGACGGCCGAGATAGCACGAGTCGTGGTAGACGACTCGCTCGTCTAGGCGCGCATCGGACAAGTCCAGTCGGCCGTCGGCCACGAGCTGTTCCAAGAACTGCGCGTGATGAATGACTTCCCAGGTCCCGCCGTACTGCGGGTACTCATTGCGCAAGGTGTTGAAGCAGTGCGGGCACTGAGTGATGATCTTGCGCACGTTCATCGCGTTGAGCGCTTCGATGTTCTGGGCCGCAAGCATCTGGAACAGGTACTCGTTGCCGGCGCGGCGCGCACTGTCGCCGGTGCAGTTCTCGCCGGGACCCAGGATGGCGAAATCGACCCCTGCACGTCGGAGCAGCTTGGCAGTGGCTACCGAGACGCGACGGTTCTTGTCGTCGAATGACCCCGCGCAGCCCACCCAGTACAGGTATTCGTGACTGAAGGGATCGTCCGACTCGACGACCTCCACGCCTAAGCCGTCGGCCCAGGCGGCCCGTTCGCCGTTGTTCAGATTCCACGGGTTGGCGTTGTTCTCCATGCCCCGGAATGCTCCGCCCAGCTCGCTGGGGAACTCGCTCTCCATGAGCGTCAGGTAGCGGCGCATGTCCAGGATCTTGTCCAGGATCTCGATGTTGACCGGGCAGTGTTCGTCGCAGGCCCTGCACGTCGTGCATGCCCAGAGCTCGTCATGGGTGATGCGTTCGAACACCGAATCCGCGGTCACCGTGATCTCGGTGTCGGTGCCGATCGGCGGCGACACTCGGCCGTGCTCCCCCGTGGCCGCCATGATCTCGCCGGTCTTCAGCACAATTTCGCGAGGGTCCAGCGGCTTGCCCGTGGCGTGCGCCGGGCACACCGCCGTGCAGCGGCCGCACATGGTGCAGGCATCGGTGTCGAGCAACTGCTTCCACGTGAACTCCGGCACGGCCGAGACGCCGATGGTCTCGATGTCTTCGGCCTCGGCGAGGTCCGGCACCATCCGCATCGCGCCTTTGGGCCGTTCTCGGTCGCGCAGGTACATGTTGAGCGGCGAGGTGAACATGTGCCGCAGCATGGTGATGGGCAGCATCAACAAGAACGCCATGAAGCAGCCCACATGCGCGATCCACAGCGCCTGATGGGCGCCGTGAATGTTGGCCATGCCGTCGAAGACCGCCGACAGCGGGTAGCCGATGAACGACCACTGCTCGTAGGCGGGTCGCCCGTCGATCACGATGCGCATCGCTTCGGCGACGAATCCGGTGGCGCCGAGCACCGCGAGCACGACGAGGATGACCGCGTGCTCAGGCCGTGACTTGATCCGGATGCGGTAGGGGCGAGCGACGTAGCGCCGCACGATCGCCCACACTGCGCCGACCATGAAGATCACCCCGGCCAAGTCGCCGACGAAGCTGAAGCCTTGGTAGGTGGGGCCGATGAGGAACTTGGCCCCTGTTGGCAGCTGGTGATTGATCTCGAGCGTCGTGGTGACCGCCAGCAGCACCAGGAAGCCGTAGTAGAGCAGCGCGTGCATCACGCCGGCGCCCCGGTCTCGCAGCAATGTACGCATCAGCACGCCGCTGCGGTAGTCGCCCAGGCGCCGCCGCAGATTGGCCACCGTGGTAGCGCGCCGATCGGGCGCGCCGCGTTGCCAGTTGCGGGTGCGCTGGGCGCAGTTCCATGCTCCGTAGACGATCAGCACGCAGGTCAGGGCGTAGAACGCGAATTTGACGCCGTCCGGCACGTTGCCGAACACCTCACGGTGCGCGTCGTCGGTGTCCTCGTGGAATCCGAACACTGCCGCCGCGATGCCCGAGGCAGCCGTGATTGCTGCGAAGGCAATGCCGATGCCCAGCACCAGCTGGGGCGGCTTGAGTTTCGGCTGGCTCACGGCGGGCAAGCTAGCCTGACGGTCTCGGATCAGCTTGCGGCCCGATATGTCGGCAGCGGGCCAAAGCCAAGGTGCTGACGGCCGGGATGGAGCGAGGAGGCCCGAGGCGGCTCAGCCGTAGAGCTTGCGATTCGCCTTGCGCAGGCGACCGGCGAGTTCCGACAGCAGCTTGTGCGCCACCGACGGCGTGCTGTCGATGATGCCCTTCAGCTCGCGGCGCGCCAGCATGATCGTCTCCATGTCGGTTGCCGCTACCACTGAGGCAGTACGCGGGCCGTCGTCGAACAGCGCCATCTCGCCGATGGACTCGCCCGGGCCGATCTCTGCGACCTTGCGTCCGTTGCGCCGCACCACCGCGGTGCCGTGGACGATCACGAATGCATAGCCGGCCGATGCGCCGCCGCTGCCTTCCTCCACGATGTTGTCACCGGCGACGAAGTCGACTTGCTCGGCCTTGCGCGCGATGTGCTGCAGCTCCTTCTTGTTGCAATCGGAGAACAGCTCAACCTCGCGAAGACTCTCCGCACGGTTCGCTACAGACATATCCCGCTCCTTGCCGCAGTCGCCCGTCGCCCAGAGGCACGGTATCCCCAAGGCATGGTGGCCCGTCCGAGTGCGCCGTCCGGCACGCGCCCGGCACATCAAGACGCCGCACACGTTAGCGTGCGCCGCCGACTCGGTCGCGCATCTGCGAGACGGTCGGCGCGCGAGCAGCCTGGGAGGGCAGGACGCTGATCGCTCACGATGCCGCCAGGACGCCGGACGAGTAGTCGGGCAGGATTCCAGACCGGTCTTCGGGCAGGATGTAGGCCAAGACGCCGGCCGGGAAGTCCGGCAGGGCACCGCGGAGGTCGCAATGGTCGAGGCTGCAGTCGCGCTGGTGACAGCGGTCATCAAGCCGCACCGGCTGGAGATGGTGCTCGAGGCGCTGCGAGAACTGGACGTCGCCGGGCTGACCGCGTCTGAAGTACGAGGATTCGGGCGTCAAGGCGGCCACACCGAGACGTACCGGGGCACCGAGTACCACGTCGACTTCGTTCCGAAAGTGCGCATCGAGGTGCTGGTGTCGAGCCGTCTGGCCGAGCGTGTGGTGGACGCGATCGTCGAGTCAACTCGCACCGAACGCATCGGCGACGGCAAGGTGTGGGTGACCTCGGTGGACAGCGTGGTGCGAATCCGCACCGGCGAGCGCGGCATCGACGCGTTGTAGCGGTCATCCGGCAGCGGTAACGGGTGCAGCCGCTCAGCGCAGGTAGCGATCCTCCAGCGGACACTGCGCCACGACGTGCGCTTCGGCGTCGAGTTCGTACACCAGCGGACTGCCGGTCGGGATGTCAAGTTCGGCGATCTCGGCATCGCCGATGCCGTCAAGGTGCTTCACCAGCGCCCGCAGGCTGTTGCCGTGGGCTGCCACCAGGACGGTGCGCCCCGCCCGCAGGTCCGACGCGATGTGGTCACGCCAGTACGGCAGCAGCCTGGCCTGCACGTCGGCCAGGCACTCGGTGCGCGGCGTGTCGTCGTCGGACAACTCGGCATAACGCGGATCATCGCTGACGTCGAAGTCATGTCCGAGCGGCATCGGCGGCGGCGCCACGTCGTAGCTGCGCCGCCAGGTGCGCACTTGCGCGTCGCCGTGCTGGGCTGCCACTTCGGACTTGTTCAGCCCCGTCAGTGCGCCGTAGTGCCGCTCGTTCAGTCGCCAGTGCCGCCGGACTGGCAGCCAGCTCCGGCCCATGGCCTCCAGCGTCGCTTCGGCGGTCCGGATGGCGCGCCGCAGCAACGACGTGTGGACAACGTCGGGCTTGATGTCGGCCGCAGCCAACCGCTCCCCTGCGGCTCGTGCTTGGGTGAGTCCGTCGCAGGTGAGGCCGACATCCCACCAGCCGGTGAAGCGGTTCTCGAGATTCCAAGCGCTCTGCCCGTGACGCAGCAGCACGAGCGTGTGCGTACGGCCGGGCATCGCATCCGGCTGCTCAGGTGCGCCTCGCCGATCTGTTCTGAGATCTGTGCCGATACCGGCCGCCGATGCCATCAGCCTGCACGGTAGCTCGGCCTGCACGGTCTCTCGCCGCGCGATCAACGAGGTCGTGCGAGGCAAGACTGCGAGACACGCCGCGGAGCCAGCAGGACACTGAACTAAGTTGTGTGTAACGGACTCAACTTATATGCTCGTACCCATCTGGCCAGTTCCATATGGCCAGCTCCACACAGCCAAGCCACGTTCTCGGCCAGCCTCGGCCGGGACGTCCGACGAAGAAAGGTGCAGCAATGCCGAAAGCTGTCGGAATCGACCTCGGGACCACGAACTCGGTCGTGGCCGCCATGGAAGGCGGCGAAGCCACCGTGATCGCCAACGCCGAGGGTGACCGCACGACCCCCTCGGTGGTGGCGTTCGCCCGCAATGGCGAGGTGCTGACCGGAGAGGTGGCCAAACGCCAGGCGGTGACCAATCCCCATCGGACCATCGCCTCGGTCAAGCGCCACATGGGCACCACCTGGGGCAAGGACATCGACGACAAGACCTACACACCGCAGGAGATCTCGGCGCGGGTGCTGCAGAAACTGAAGCGCGATGCCGAGCAGTACCTCGGCGACACGGTTCACGAAGCCGTCATCACGGTGCCCGCCTACTTCGACGATGCGCAACGAACGGCCACCACCGAGGCAGGCAAGATCGCGGGTCTGGAGGTGCTGCGGATCATCAACGAGCCCACGGCTGCTGCGCTGGCGTACGGTCTCGACAAGGAGACCGAGGATCAGACGATCCTTGTGTTCGACCTCGGCGGCGGCACCTTTGATGTGTCGGTGCTCGAGATCGGCGACGGCGTGTTCGAGGTGAAGTCCACTGCGGGCGATACCCACCTTGGAGGCGACGACTGGGATGCAGCGGTGGTGTCGTGGCTGGTGAGCGCCTTCAAGGGCGATCACGGGGTCGACCTGAGCACCGACCCGATGGCCGGCCAGCGTCTGCGCGAGGCCGCCGAGCAAGCCAAGAAAGACCTGTCGTCCAAGCAGACCACCCAAGTCAACCTGCCGTTCATCACCGCGACCGACAGCGGTCCGCTGCATCTGGACTACGAGCTGACTCGGGCCAAGTTCGAGGAGCTCACGTTCGACCTGCTGAAGCGCTGCCGCGGTCCGTTCGAGCAGGCGATCTCTGATGCCGGCTTGGCGAGAGCGGACATCGACCACGTGATCATGGTGGGCGGCTCTACCCGCATGCCCGCAGTTCACCAGCTGGTCACCGAGCTGACCGGCCGCGAACCGCACAAGGGCGTGAACCCCGACGAAGTCGTTGCCGCTGGCGCCGCCATCCAAGCCGGCGTGCTGAAGGGCGACGTGACTGACGTGCTGTTGCTCGACGTGACGCCGCTGAGCCTTGGCATCGAGACCAAGGGCGGCGTGATGACGCGGCTCATCGAACGCAACACCACAATCCCCACTCGCCGGTCGGAGATGTTCACGACGGCCGAAGACGGCCAGCCATCGGTCGAGGTCCACGTGCTGCAGGGCGAGCGTGAGATGGCGTCGGGCAACAAGACGCTCGGCAAGTTCCAGCTCGTCGGCCTGCCGCCGGCGCCGCGCGGCATCCCGCAGATCGAAGTGGCGTTCGACATCGACGCCAACGGCATCGTGCATGTCTCCGCCAAGGACAGTGCTACGGGCAAGGAGCAGTCCATCACCATCACGGGGCAGTCGGCAATGTCTCCTGAGGAGATCTCCCAGATGGTGGCTGACGCCGAGGCGCACGCCGCTGAGGACTCTCGCCGTCGCGAGGAGGCGGAGATTCGCAACAACGCGGACACGCTCGTCTACCAGACCCGCAAGCTGCTCGAGGAGCAAGGCGAGGGCGTCGCCGACGAGGACAAGGCGCCGGTGGAGTCCGCGTTGGCTGCTGCCGGCGAGGCGCTCGACAGCGGCGACCTGGATGCGATCCGATCCTCGAGCGAGGCACTCGCCGCTGCCAGCAGCGCATTCAGCCAGAAGCTGTACGAATCTGCTGCTGCGAGCGCCGGAGCGGCTTCGGCCGCCGGGGCGCCAGACGGCGCCGGTTCCGACGATGACGTCGTGGACGCGGAGATCGTGGACGAGCAGAAGTGAGCGTCTCAGGTGCCGCGCCGTCTGAGTGCGCCGCGGACGGTGTCGGCGACGACCGTGCCGAGCCTGCCGTCGCCGGACCCGGTCTTTGGACCGCGCCCGATGGCGAATCCGAGACCGCACCTGAGGCCGCAGAGCCTGCATCTGCTGCACCTCCAGCCGATGCGTCGCCTGCCGGCGAAGCACGGTCGGTCCCCGATGAGCCCGATCTGAGCAAATTGCCCAGCGCTGTTGAGCTTGCGGCGCAGCTCGATGCCGTCATGGTTGAGCGGGACGACTATCTGGATCAGCTGCAGCGTCAGCGCGCGGAGTTCCAGAACTTCCGCAAGCGCGTCGAAGCCGAGCGCAGCAAGCAGGTCGCAGCCGGGGTCAGCCGTTTGGTCGAGTCGCTGCTGCCAGTGCTCGACGGTTGTGACGAAGCGGAGGCGCAGGGCCACACCGAGGTGGCTGCCGTGGGTCAGTCGCTGATGGTGGCACTCGCCAAGGCAGGACTCGAGCGGATCGACGCCGTCGGAGAAGCCTTCGACCCCACCGTGCATGCCGCGGTCGCCATCGAGGAGGCGCCCTCCGCCGACCCAGCGGATCCGAACGGGGCCGCTGACCGTGCGCCTGCCTGCGAGGACGACTCGTCGCCCGAAGACCCGTCGTCTCGCCAAGACGCAGCAGCTGCGTACTCAGCAGCGGTTGCGACACAGCAGGGGACAAGCGATGTGGTGACGCAGGTCGTGACCGAGGAACTGCGTAGCGGCTTCCGTTTTGACGGCCGTGTGCTGCGTGCCGCCATGGTCAAGGTGCGTACGGGATAGCGCACGCAAGAGGAGGTCTCGATGGACCCACGACGCGAGTGGTTCGAGGTGGACTACTACGCAGTCTTGGGAGTGTCGCCCGATGCGTCGGCCACCGACATCACCAAGGCCTACCGCAAGCTCGCTCGCAAGCACCATCCGGATGCCGAGGCAGGCGACGAGGAGCGCTTCAAGCAGATCTCCGCGGCGTACGACGTCGTGGGCGATGCCAAAAAGCGCACCGCCTACGACGAAGCGCGACGCTTGGGCCCCGCCAGGATGGGCGCAGGCATGGGCGGCTTCGCTGCGGGCCCGGGCGGCTTCAGCATCCGGCTCGAGGATTTGGGCGACCTCGGCGGCATCTTCGGCGACCTGTTCGGCAACGGTCGCGGACCGTCCGGTCCAGGCGGAGCGATACCCATGCGGGGCCGCGATCTGGAGGCGCGCGTCGGCATCTCGTTTCGCGATGCCGTGCGTGGGGCCGTCGCCGAGGTATCGGTGCCGAACGCGTCGTCAGGCAGCTTCCGCAAGGTCAAGGCGCGCATTCCCGCCGGAGTCGCCGACGGCGGACGGATCAGGCTCGCGGGCAGAGGCTCGCCCGGTTCAGGCGGCGGCCCGAACGGTGATCTGTTCGTGCTCGTCGATGTTGCGCCCGACGCCGAGTTCGGGCGAGACGGCAGGAATCTCACGCTCAGTGTGCCGCTGACGTTCCCCGAGGCGGCACTCGGCGCCGATGTGACGGTGGTGGACTTCGACGGGAACTCGATCACGCTGCGCATCCCGCCGGGCACGCCGTCGGGCAAGACCTTCCGGGTCCGCGGCCGCGGTATCGCCACCCGCCGCGGCACGGGGGATCTGCTCGTGAGCGTCGAGATCATCGTGCCGGCCAAGCTGTCGCCCGCAGAGCGGGCTGCCATCGAGGCACTGCGCAACGTCACCGACTTCGAGCGGGGCGCCGGCGAGGATGCCGCCGATGACGGGCCGGAACCCGCGACGCTCGCTGACGCAGCAGCAGGAGTGCCGACATGAGCGAGCAGCCACGTCGACCGTCGTCTGCGTCCGAACGACATCGTGCGCTCTACATCATCTCGGTAGCCGCCGAGCTGGCCGGCGTTCACGCGCAGACGCTGAGGATCTACGAGCGCAAGGGCCTGCTGGCGCCTGCTCGAACCTCGGGCGGCAGCCGTCGCTACAGCGACCGTGACATCGCCATGCTGAACCGCATCAGCCAGCTCACCAGCGAAGGACTCAACCTCGCGGGCGTCAAGCGCGTCCTGGAGCTCGAGGAGCGCGTGGCAACGCTGGAGCGCGAACTCGCCGAAGCTCGTGCCGCCGCCGCCGCTGCGGTGGCGCAGACGCACCGCCACTACCGCCGCGACTTGGTGCCGATGCCGCGGTCCGACCTCGTGCCGCATCGCCCGATCCCACCGAATCCCGCCGCGTCGAGTCCTGCCGCACAGCGCCCCGGTTCGGGTCCCGGGGCGCGGCCGTGACACCCGGAGCGATGCGTTCGGCCGACGGTTCCGAGCGAATCGCGCTGGGCGCTCTCGTCTGTTCGCTCTAATCCTCCGTATCAATAAATCTGAGTGTTGGACCATCAAGTTTAGTGATATGCTTGACAGCATGAATAGTGACATCGACCCCCGCAATCATCCGCTGCCCTCCAGTCCTCTGACCCACAAGTGCCAGGAGGCACTCGCGGCGGCCGCGGGTGCCGCGCAGAGCCAAGGACACCCGGAAGTCACTGCGGACCACGTGCTGATGGCACTGGTCTCGCAGCCGGAGGGCCTCGTGCTGCCCGTGCTCGCGCACGCCGGAATCGAACCGGCCAGTGTGCGCTCGCGTGCGATGGATGCTCTCGGACGCCTGCCGCGCAGCTTCAGCACACAAGCACAGCCGCAGCCCGGGCTCGCCCGTGACCTGGTCCAGACGCTGGCCGCTGCCGACGCCGAGCGTTCCCAGATGGGCGACGACTACCTGTCCACCGAGCATCTGCTCATTGCGCTCGCGGACAGGCTCGGCGCCGATCGGGACACGTTGGCGACCATGGTCGGCGAGTTGCGCGGCAACACACGCGTCACGTCGCCGTCGCCGGAGAACTCCTTTGCGGCGCTGGAGCGATACGGCCGAGATCTCACCGAGGAGGCTCGCGAGGACAAGCTCGATCCCGTCATCGGCCGCGATGACGAGATCCGCCGGATCATCCAAGTGCTGTCACGACGCACCAAGAACAACCCGGTCCTGATCGGAGAGCCGGGCGTCGGCAAAACGGCCATCGTCGAGGGCCTGGCCCAGCGCATCGCCCAAGGCGACGTTCCCGAGGGCCTGCGCGGCAAGCGAGTCGTGGCGCTCGATCTGGCGGCCATGGTGGCCGGCGCCAAGTACCGGGGCGAGTTCGAGGAACGGCTCGAAGCAGTGCTGGGCGAGATCGTCGAGTCCGACGGCGAGATCATCACCTTCCTGGACGAGGTGCACACGCTGGTCGGCGCGGGCGCCGGCGGCGACAGCTCGCTGGACGCTGCCAACATGCTCAAGCCGATGCTGGCCCGGGGCCAGCTGCGGCTCGTCGGCGCGACCACGCTGGACGAGTACCGCCGGCACATCGAAGACGACGCCGCCCTCGAACGGCGCTTCGCGCCGGTCTACGTAGGCGAGCCGGCGGTCGACGACGCGGTGGCCATCCTGCGAGGCCTGAAAGAGCGCTACGAAGTGCACCACGGCGTTCGCATCACCGATGCGGCCGTGGTTGCCGCAGTCACCTTGTCGGACCGGTATCTGCGAGAGCGCTTCCTGCCCGACAAAGCCATTGACCTCATGGACGAGGCCGCCAGCCGTCTGCGCATCGAGATCGACTCGGTTCCGCTGGAGATCGACGTGTGCGAGCGGCGTATGCGTCAGCTCGAGATCGAAGAGCTGGCACTGCGCGGCGACGAGGTCTCCGGCGGGCGCGCCGAACAGCAGCGGCTCGACGACATCGCGCAGGAGCTGGCCGCCGAGCGCGAACGCGCGGCAGCCCTCAAGGCACATTGGCAAGCAGAGAAGTCAGCCATCGCTGAGATCAGAGCGCTCAAGTCCACCGCAGAGTCCCTCGCTGCCCAAGTGGAGCGCGCGACCGACCTCGAACAGGCGGCGGAGATCCGCTTCGGGCAGCTTCCCGAGGTGAATCGGCGCCTCGACGAAGCCGCGCAGGAGTTGGCGCGGTTGCAAGCCGACAAGCGGATCCTTCGAGAAGAAGTGGATGCCAACGACATCGCCGAGGTGGTGTCGCGCTGGACCGGCATCGCCACGAACCGGCTGCTGGAAGGCGAGGCACACAAGCTGGTGCATCTCGAAGAGACGCTCGCCCGCCGGGTGGTCGGTCAACGGCACGCCGTGACCGCGGTGGCAAACGCCATCCGCCGAAGCCGAGCGGGGTTGAACGAGCCTGATCGGCCCATCGGGAGCTTCCTGTTCCTCGGCCCGACCGGCGTCGGCAAGACCGAGCTGGCCCGCGCGCTGGCCCAAGCGCTGTTCGACGACGAGCGCGCCATGGTTCGCATCGACATGTCCGAGTACCTGGAACGGCATTCGGTCAGCAGGCTGATCGGCGCGCCGCCTGGCTACATCGGCCATGACGACGGAGGTCAGCTGACCGAAGCGGTACGGCGGCGCCCGTACTCGGTGGTCCTGCTCGACGAGATAGAGAAGGCGCACACCGACGTGTTCAGCGTGCTGCTGCAAGTGCTCGACGACGGCCGGCTGACCGACGGTCAGGGGCGCACCGTGGACTTCTCCAACGCGGTGCTCATCATGACCTCGAATCTGGCGGTGCCGCCCGAGGAGTTCTTCGCCCCCGAGTTCGTCAATCGCGTCGATGAGATCCTGCGCTTCGATCCGCTCAGCAGAGCCGATGTCGCGGCCATCGCCGGTCTGCAGATCGAGATCCTGCGCCGCCGACTCGCCGAACGTGACATCACGCTCGAAGTGAGCCCGGCCTCCGTCGAGCTGCTGGCCAACCGCGGCTACGACCCGGCCTACGGTGCCCGGCCGCTGCGCCGACTGATACAGCGGGAGCTGACGGATCGCTTGGCCGCCGGCCTGCTCGCCGGCACTTTCGCCGAGGGTGACACCGTAGCTGCGGACAGCATCGACGGCGAGCTGGGCCTGACCAAACGAGCATCGTCCGCCACAGCCGACCCAGGACGCGTAGGCTGACTTGGTGACGACGAGTCCATCTCGCCGGTCGGCCGCGGGCTGAGCCGTGCCGGGCTCGATCGTGGTGGGAATGCAGTGGGGCGACGAAGGCAAGGGCCGGATCGTCGACATCGTTGCGAAGGACTGCCAGCATGTCGTCCGCTACCAAGGCGGCCACAATGCAGGGCACACCATCGTCGTCGACGGCCAGACGTTTGCGTTGCAGCTCATCCCCAGCGGAGTGTTGTACGACCATGTGACGCCGATCATCGGCAACGGCGTAGTGGTCAATCCCTGGGTGCTCATCGACGAAATCGACATGCTGAGCAATCGGGGAGTGGACTGCAGCCGACTGATGCTCAGCCCGGCGGCGCACCTCGTGCTGCCGTATCACCAGCTCGCCGACGAGCTCGCCGAAACCCAGCGAGGCGATGCCAAGCTCGGCACCACCAAGCGCGGCATAGGGCCGGCGTACGCCGACAAGGCAGCGCGGGTCGGGCTCCGGGTCGAGGATCTGCTGGAACCGCAGACGCTGCGCGCCCGACTGTTCGGCGTGCTGGCTGAGCGCAACGCGTACCTGCAGAACGTCTACTCGCATCCCGGAGTCGATCCTGACGAACTGGCTGACGAACTCATCACGCACGTAGCGCCGCGGCTGGCACCCTTGATCGGCGACACGGTGGGCTGGCTGCACGAAGCGCTGCACGCAGGAGAACGCGTGCTGTTCGAAGGCGCCCAGGCGACCTTCCTGGACCTCGACCACGGCACCTACCCATTCGTCACGTCCTCCAATCCGGTTGCCGGATTCGCCTTGGTCGGCTCTGGCATCGGACCCGGCGCCGTCGATCAGGTCATCGGCATCGCGAAGGCGTACACCACCCGGGTCGGCTCGGGACCCTTCGTGACCGAACTGACCGACGCCATCGGCGACGTCTTGGTCGAACGCGGCGCCGAGTTCGGCACCAACACCGGGCGTCGTCGTCGCTGCGGATGGTTCGACGCCGTCATGGGCCGCCAAGCTGCCCGCCTCAATGCCTGCACGGAGCTCGCGCTCACCAAGCTCGACGTGCTCGACGAGCTGGACACGATCCACGTCTGCGTCGCCTACGAAGTGGACGGCCGCCGCTATGACTACCTGCCGCATCTGCGCTCGCTGTGCGACCGAGCGCAACCGGTCTACGCGACGCTGCCCGGCTGGAAGACACCGCTGGAACACGTGACCGAGCGGTGGCAACTGCCCCGCCAGGCAGTGGACTACATCGTGTTCCTCGAACGTCAGCTCGGGTTGCCCATCCGCTACGTGTGCGTCGGCCCGGGCCGCGAGCAGTACATCCGCTTCGCCGCGTGAACGGCCCGGCTGTATCTGAATGGGCAGATGAGAACGGCTACACCAGAACATTCGCACCAGAACGGCCACCTGAGAGCCGCCAGATGACGGCCGGCCCATGAGAGTCTGTGTGGTCGGCCATGGCGGGCGCGAGCACGCCTTCGCGAGCGTTCTGGCACGAAGCGCGGATGTCGTCGTCACGCCGGGCAATCCAGGCATCCCGGGCAGCATCGACGCTGCTCCCACAGAGATCGATGCCGACCTGTACGTCATCGGACCAGAGGGTCCGCTGGCCGACGGCCTCGCTGACCGCCTGCGCGCAGCGGGTCGACTTGTCTTCGGGCCGAACGCAGCCGGAGCCGCACTGGAGAGTTCCAAGGCATGGATGAAAGCGGTGGTCAGCGCAGCCGGCGTGCCGACGGCGGCGTACGCCACCTTCGCCAACGCGCCGACCGACCGCCGGGCGGCACACGCCTACTTGGAGACCCTGTCGCCTCCGTATGTCATCAAGACGAGCGGGCTCGCGGCCGGAAAAGGCGTGCTTGTCACCGACGACGCCGCAGCAGCGCACAGCGACATCGACGCCAAGCTGGACGGGAGCGCGTTCGGCGAGGCAGGCCGCCGCATCGTGATCGAGCAAGGGATGCGCGGCCCAGAGGTGTCGCTGTTCGCGTTCTGCGACGGCCGTCGCGCAGTGCTGCTGCCCACGGCCGTGCGCGACCACAAGCGCCTCGGCGACGGCGACACGGGACCCAACACCGGCGGCATGGGCTGCGTGTCCCCGTTGGCCGATGTGGACCGGGCCGCCTGTGCCGAATTGGCTGCGCTGGCGTTCGAGCCCACGCTGACCGAATTGTCCCGACGCGGTGTCGAGTACCGAGGCGTGCTCTACGCCGGCTTCATGCTGACTTCCGACGGACCCCGACTGCTGGAGTTCAACGTCCGCTTCGGCGATCCCGAAGCCCAAGTCACGTTGCCGCGCATCGACAACGATCTCGCCTCGCTGCTGGCGGGCGCAGCGGCAGGCGAGTTGGCCGAAGACGTCGAACTCTCCGACGACGCCATGGTGTGCGTGGTCTGCGCCGCGCAGGGCTACCCGGCGGCACCGCGCGCAGGCGACGTGATCGCAGGTCTCGACCGTGCACGCCAAGTCCGCGGCGCCACCGTTTTCTGTGCGGGTGTCGGGGTCCGACGCTCCCCTCCCGCCGGGACCGAACACAGCCCTGCCGCCGCTTCGCCGCCTGCATCGTGGGTGACCGCGGGCGGCCGCGTGCTGAGCGTGTGCGGTCGCGGACCCGATGTGGCTGCCGCACGTGAGCGTGCCTACGAAGCTGTCGGGTGCCTCAGCTGGCCCGGCATGACCTACCGAACCGACATCGCCGCGCCGCCGCCAGTGACGCCGCCTGCAACGACGCACTCGGCGGATATGTCCCGTTCGACGCCTCCGTGCGGCGAGACTCGCGCATGACGGGTGCCTGTCGATGACGAGGGCTTGCGTCGTCGATGGTCTGCGGGCCCGTGACAACCGTGAACAAGCAGGGAGAGCCACGCCATGAAGGTCGCCATCTTGATGGGTTCGGCGAACGATGCAGCCAAGATGGCGCCGGCCACGGACATGCTCGACAGGTTCGGCATCGACCACGTGAGCGAAGTGATGAGCGCCCATCGCACGCCCGCCGCAGTGGCATCGTTCGCTGCGGCGGCGCGCCGGGACGGCTTCGCCGCGGTGATCTGCGGTGCCGGCATGGCCGCGCACTTGGCCGGTGTGGTGGCGGCGCACACGACCCTTCCGGTGATCGGTGTGCCGCTGAGCGGCGGCCTCGCCGACGGGCTCGACGCCTTGCTGTCCACGGTGCAGATGCCCAAGGGCATCCCGGTGGCTACCGTCGCGGTGAACGGATCGGCGAACGCGGCTGTGCTGGCTGTGGAGATCTTGGCGGTGAGCGATCCAGGGCTCGCTGCACAGCTCGACGAGTTTCGCGCTGCAGGCGCCCGGTGAACCCGTCGTGAGCCCATCGTGAGTACAGTCGAAGTGCCCAACGTCTTGGCGACGCGTTACGCCACCGAGGAAATGGCTGATCTGTGGTCGCCGCGCCACAAGGTGGTGCTCGAACGACAGTTGTGGATCGCCGTGCTCGAAGCTCAGCGGGATGCTGGTGTGCCCGTGCCGGACGGTGCCGTGGACGCGTATCGCAAAGTGGTGACCCAGGTGGACCTCGACTCGATTGCCGCACGGGAGCGCATCACGCGCCACGACGTGAAGGCGCGCATTGAGGAGTTCTGCGCACTCGCCGGCTACGAGCAGATCCATCGAGCCATGACCTCGCGCGATGTCACCGAGAACGTCGAGCAGTGCCAGATCAGAGCAGCATTGGACCTTGTCGCCGGCCGGATGGCGGCAGTGATCGTTCGCATCGCCGCATTGGCGAGCGCTCACCGAGACGTGGTCATGGCCGCTCGCACGCACAATGTGCCGGCACAGGCAACCACGCTGGGCAAGCGCTGGGCGACGCTCGGCACCGAGGCGCTCGTCTCGCTTGAGCGCATCGAAGGACTCATCGAGCGCTATCGGTTGCGCGGCATCCGGGGACCGGTGGGCACACAGCAGGACATGCTTGAGTTGTTGGGCGGCGACCCCGAGGCAGCAGATCGCCTTGAGCGACGGATCGCCGCCGAGCTGGGCTTCACGCGGGTGCTCGGTGCAGCGGGGCAGGTCTATCCGCGTTCGCTGGACCTCGACGTAGTCGCCGTGCTGGTGGGTGCTGCAGCGCCGCTGGGCAATCTGGCGCTCATGGTACGACTGGGTGCCGGCCATGAACTGGTGAGCGAAGGATTCGCTGCCGGGCAAGTCGGTTCCTCGGCCATGCCGCACAAGATGAACACCCGCTCCTGCGAGCGAGTCACCGGCTTGGTCACCATCTTGCGAGGACACCTGACAATGGCGTCGCAGCTCGCCGGCGCCCAGTGGGACGAAGGGGACGTCAGCTGCTCGGTCGTGCGGCGCCTCGTGTTGCCCGATGCGTTCTTCGCGCTCGACGGCGCGCTGGAGACTGCCTTCAGCATTCTGGAGGGCTTCGCCGTCTTTCCGGCACGGGTAGAGGCGGAACTCGCGACCTACCTGCCGTTCCTCGCGACCTCTCGCCTGCTCGCCGCAGCCGTGGCTGCGGGCACCGGCCGCGAAGCAGCTCACCGCCGCATCGGCGCCCACGCGACGGCCGCTGCGTTGGCGCTGCGCCAAGGCGGCGCCGACCAGAACGACCTCGCCGCCCGCATCGCCGCTGATCCGCAGCTGCAGCTCACCGCAGCCGATGTCGCAGCAGCGCTGAGCGATCCGGCGTCGTTCAGCGGCCGGGCCGGCGCTCAGGTCGACGACTTCGTCGCCGCGGCGCACGACGTGGCGCAGCGGTATCGCGACGCCGTCGACTACGAGCCGAGTCCCGTGCTGTGAACCCGGTGCAGTCGACCCGGCGCCATGAACCCGGACGGCCTCTGGCTGCCCAGCCATGCCGAGCCGGCACAGGACCAGCAAAGGAGCAACGTGAACGAGCTTGAGTTAGTCCACAGAGGCAAGGTGCGCGAGATGTACAGCGTCGACGACGAGCACCTGTTGATGGTCGCGAGCGACCGCATCTCGGCCTTCGATGTCGTGTTCGAGGCGCCGGTGCCCGACAAGGGACGTGTGCTGACCGCAATGACCGCGTGGTGGTCGGCGTGGCTCAGCGACCTAGCGCCCACGCATGTGGTCTCGGCTGATCCCGCGGACTTTCCGGCCGCTGCGCATCACAGCGACTGGGCCGGTCGCGCATTGCTCGTGCGTCGAGCGCACATGCTGCCGATCGAGTGCATCGTGCGCGGCTACATCACGGGCTCGGCGTGGAAGGAATACCGAGACCACGGCACCATGCACGACGAACCGCTGCCCGCCGGCCTCCTGGAGTCGCAGCAGCTCCCCGAGCCGGTCTTCACGCCGTCCACCAAGGCGACTGATGGGCACGATGTGAATGTCTCTTTCGCTGCGGCCGTAGAGCTAGTCGGCGCCGAAGCTGCTCAGGCCGCGCGCCGCATGAGTGTTGAGGCCTACAGCGCCGCTGCCGCGTATGCGGCAGAGCGGGGCATCATCATCGCCGACACGAAGTTCGAGTTGGGCTACGTGGACGGCGAACTGGTCATTGCTGACGAATTGCTCACTCCCGACTCTTCCCGCTTCTGGCCCAGGGAACACTGGCAGCCCGGTACCTCGCCGCCGTCGCTCGACAAGCAGCCGGTGCGCGACGCCACCGAAGCCACTGGCTGGAACAAGCAGCCGCCGCCGCCGCCGCTGAGCGACACGGTGGTCGATGCCACCCGCGCCCGCTACCTCGAGGCGTATGAGACGTTGACCGGCGAACCGTTCAACCGCTGGCTGATGTCTTCGGGCATTCCGACGAGTGCCGCGAGCACATGAATGGGCACGTGAGCCGCTGGGATGTGTTGGTTGAAGTCTCGCCTCGTGCCGAGATAGCCGACCCAGCCGGTGCCACCACAGAACGAGCTCTCGGTGCACTGGGCTTCTTGGGCGTCAGCGGGGTCAGGGTGGGCAAAGCGATTCGCATGGAGATCGCAGCCGCCGACGTCGCGCAAGCCCGCTCGATGGCCGAGCAGATGTGCGGCCGCCTGCTGGCGAATCCGGTGATCGAAGTTGCTCGCATCGAGGTGCATGCCGTACCGCAGCATCACGATCCATGAGCGTCACGGTCGGCGTCGTACGATTTCCGGGCACGAACTGCGACCTCGACACGTTCGACGCCTTGGCCGATATCGGGACGAGAACCGAACTCCTGCGAAGTGATGCGGCCTCGCTGGGCAACGCCGATGCCGTGATCATTCCGGGCGGCTTTGCCTATGGCGACTACTTGCGCACCGGCGCCATCGCCCGATGCTCGCCGGTCATGTCAGCAGTGAAGGCGTTCGCCGCCGCTGGAGGTCCCGTGGTCGGCATATGCAACGGATTCCAAGTGCTGACCGAGGCCGGACTGCTGCCGGGAGCGCTGCGCCGCAATGCCGGACTGTCGTTTGTCTGCTCGCCGCAGCGGGTGGTCATGGCGTCGGTGAAGCATGTGCTGGGCCACGGGTTGTCGCCCATGGAAGAACTGAGCATTCCGATCAATCACTTCGAAGGCAACTATGTGTGCGACGCTGCGACGCTGCGACGCCTGCACGCCAGCGGACAAGTCGTCATGCGCTACGTCGACAATCCGAACGGGTCGACCGACGACATCGCCGGCGTGCGCAACGAGTCGGGCAATGTGGTGGGTCTGATGCCGCATCCGGAGCGGGCGACATCGGAACTCCTGGGTTCGGCGGACGGGTGCAGGCTGCTCGGCGCGTTGACACATGCCGCAGCAGGCTTCCGCCGTTCGGGTGGCCGGTGCCGTACTCCGGGCATCGGCATCCGATGACCCGGTGTTCAGCAGTGCCGGGTTCAGTTGCTCCGGACGATGCCTGCGCGCGCCAAGACGTCCGCCGGAACGCCGAACTCGCGCCAAGTCGCGTACTGAATTCCCTTGCGCTGTCCGTAGCCGGCTGCGTGCGTCACAAAGCCTGCTTCGGCGGAAGCCATATCGGGTTCGACCTGCAGCCGCTCGATGGCCGTCTCGACATCTCGACGTTCCTGCATCAGCAGCAGACGCTTGATCGGCTTCGCCTCACCCATCTGTGCGTCGATGGCATCCCGCTTGGCATGCAGCGATTCGGCCGTCGGCTTGCGACCCCGCCGGGGCCGGTGTGCGTCCAGAGCCTCCAGATAGTCCCGCACCGCCGCGGCCTCGATACGGCCCGCGGCAATGGCGGCTTTGTGTTCATCGGTCATAGTGCGTTCACTCATGACATCTGTATAGCACATATTCCTGGCATTTCCACTGAACCCACCGACCAGTCCACTGACGAAGCCGGTGTGGCGTGACCGCCGAGCCGTCCGGGTCGTCGAGCATGCACGTGGCGCTTGGCTTGAGCGACGCCGAGTACCGCCGCATCTGCGAACTCCTGGATCGGGTGCCGAATCATCTGGAACTCGCGATGTATGCCGTGATGTGGTCCGAGCATTGCTCGTACAAATCGTCGCGCCACCATCTACGGCGCTTGCCGACCGACGCGCCCTGGGTGCTCGTGGGCCCGGGCGAGAATGCAGGCGTGGTCGATGTGGGCGACGGCTTGGCCATTGCCATGCGCATCGAGAGTCACAACCATCCTTCCGCGATCGAGCCCTACCAGGGTGCGGCGACCGGAGTCGGGGGCATCCTGCGGGACATCTTCACTATGGGGGCGCGACCCATTGCGCTCGCGGATCCGTTGCGCGTGGGCCCGCTCGACGAGCCGCGCAGCAACTGGATTGCCGCGGGCATCGTGAGCGGAATATCGGGTTACGGGAACAGCGTCGGGGTGCCCACGATCGCGGGAGAGTTCGTGTCGTGCGAGTCCTATCGCGACAATCCGTTGGTCAACGTGGCTGCGCTCGGGATCATGCCCGTCGAACGCTTGGTGCTCGGTCGTGCCACCGAGCCGGGCAGCGCAGCCGTGCTCATGGGAGCGGCCACCGGTCGCGACGGCATCGGCGGCGTCAGCGTGCTTGCGTCGGCAGGATTCGCCGAGTCCGACGACGAGTCGGCGAAGCGCCCGAGCGTTCAAGTCGGCGACCCATTCGAGGAGAAGCGTCTCATCGAAGCCTGCCTCGAGCTGCTCGACGCAGGTCTCGTCAGCGGCATTCAGGATCTCGGCGGCGCCGGCTTGACGTGTGCCGCGAGCGAGACTGCTGCTCGGGGCGGTACTGGCATGGAAGTCGATGTCACAGCAGTGCCCCTGCGCCAGCGCCCCATGGCCCCGTTTGAGATCATGACCTCCGAATCCCAGGAGCGCATGCTGGCAATCGTGTCGCCTGCCGATGTCGGTCGAGTGCTGGAGATCTGCGCTCAGTGGGAGGTCACTGCGACAGTGGTCGGACGCGTGACCGGCGACGGCCTGTTGCGGGTCACCGACGGCCTGGACGGTCCGGTGCTGGCAGAGGTTCCTGCTGCCACGCTGCATGACGATGCGCCGTCCTATGACCGTCCACGCCGTCCGCCGCTGGACTTGGAGACTCGCCGCAGTATCGACCCAGCCTGTGTCGCCCCAGCCGGTACTGAGCGCTGGGCCGACGACTGTGCCGGTGATCTGACGGCGATGCTGGCCGACCCGAGCTGGGTCTACCGCCAGTACGACCACCAGCTGTTCTTGAATACCGTGGTCGGCCCCGGGCACGACGCCGCGCTGCTGCGGCTGCGCGATCCTCGCAACGGCATGTCGGTCGGCCGCGGACTCGCAGTGACCGTCGACGGCAACCATCGCTGGTGCCATGCGGAACCCCGTCGTGGCACCGCCATGGTGGTGCTCGAGGCGGCACTGAACCTGGCATGTGTGGGTGCGGACCCGCTGGCGGTGGTCAACTGCCTCAACTTCGGCAATCCGACGCATCCCGAGGTCATGTGGCAGCTCAGCGAGGCCGTCGACGGAATGTCGGAGGCGTGCCGTGCGCTCGGCGTGCCGGTCGTCGGCGGCAACGTCAGCCTCTACAACGAGACCGACGGCGTGGACATTTGCCCGACGCCGGTGGTGTGCATGGTCGGCGTGCATCCCGATCTGCAGCGACGGCCGATTGCCGAGGACCTGCCGCAGGGCACACAGCTCCTGATGCTGGCCTTCGACCCAAGCCTCGTCGCCGGCGCTGCACCATCTGGCCTTGACCCACCGTTCAGCGCGCCGTTGGGCGGCAGCAGGTGGGCGTGGGAACGCCGCGGCTGCCGTGACGGAGCGCTGCCCGAGCTCGACCTCGCAGGTGTCATTGCCACGGTCCGCTTCGTCGCCTCTGCCGTGCGCGACGGTCTCGTGCTGCTCGCGCACGACGTCTCCGACGGCGGCCTCGGCGTGGCTCTCGCAGAGATGTGCTGTCACGGTCGCGTCGGCGTGCAGGCGCGCATACCGCTGCTCGGCTCGCCTGAGCCGGTCCCGAGAGCGCTGTTCGCCGAGCTGCCCGGTCGCGTCCTGGCAGCCGTTGCGCGCGAAGACGTCGAGCGTCTTGTGCGCGCCGCCGCCGCCGCGGGAATCGCGTGCGGCCATCTGGGCGTGTTCGGCGGATCGAGCGTGCAGATCGGTTGCCTCGGCGGACGGGGCAGAGACGTCGATCCCGCTGCTGATCCCGATGTCGACATTTCGCTCGACGACCTGCTCGAACGGTGGCGCGGGGCACTGCCGCAGACGTTCGCCCAGCCCGCCGCCGCGACGGCGCCACGAGGCGCGTGATGAGCGGCGTCGACCTCGACAAGCCACGCGAAGCCTGCGGTGTCTTCGGGGTGTACCTGCCCGGCGGTCCGGTGGCTCACTTGAGCTACCTCGGGCTGTACGCGCTGCAGCATCGAGGCCAGGAGTCGGCCGGCATCGCCGTGTCCGACGGCACTCACCTCACGGTCGTGAAGGACATGGGACTCGTCGCCAGTGCTTTCGACGACCGGGTGCTGGCAGGGCTGACGGGCGATCTTGCTATAGGCCACACCCGCTACTCCACGACGGGGTCGAGTTCCTGGCGCGCCGCCCAGCCGTTCTACCGGGATGTCGGCGGCACGGAGTTCGCACTCGGCCACAATGGGAATCTCACCAACACCGCCGAGCTGGCGTCCTCGTCGGGAATGCTCGACGGCACGGTCACCAGCGACAGCGACTTGGTCGCAGAGCTCATTGCCCAGCGCATCAATGCCTCGCCCCAAGCCACGCGCCTGCGCCCGCGCGAGGCCGTCACCGAGGCAATAGCGGATGTGCTTCCCCGCCTTCGTGGCGGCTTCACGTTCGTGGTCGCCGACCGTGAGCGCCTCATCGGGGTACGCGATCCTCACGGCATCTGGCCGTTATGCCTCGGCCGGTTCCCTGCAGACCGATACAGCACAGATCAGCACCGCACAGACCAGAACGGTGCCCACCAAGCCCGCGCGCAGTCGGGTACCGCTGCTCGACACAGCGGCTGGGCGCTGGCCTCGGAGAATCCCGCGCTGGAGGTGGTCGGCGCAACGTTCGAACGCGAGGTTCGGCCGGGGGAGATGATCGCCATCGACGCTGCCGGATGCCGTTCGCTGTGGCCGTTCGCCGCCCGTCCGGCAGGCAGCACACCGTCAGGCGGCAGCTCGGCACCTGCCGCCGCGGTACGCAGCGATGAGCTGTCCTCGCATCTGTGCGTGTTCGAGTTCGTCTATTTCTCGCGACCGGACACGTCCTTGGCCGGCCAGAACGTGCATGCGGCACGGCAGCGAATGGGCGCGCATCTCGCATCGAACGCGCCGGTCGACGCGGACTTGGTGATGCCAGTGCCGGAGTCCGGCATTCCAGCAGCGCAGGGCTACGCGCGCGCCAGCGGCGTGGCCTACGGCGACGGGCTGGTCAAGAATCGCTACATCGGACGCACCTTCATCGCCCCGAACCAGCACGTCCGATCCTTGGGCGTGCGAACCAAGCTGAATCCGATCCGGCCGAACATCGACGGTCGTCGGCTCGTGGTGGTCGACGATTCGATTGTGCGGGGCACGACCACCCGATCGATCATCGAGATGCTGCGCACCAGCGGCGCTGCGGAGGTGCACCTGCGCATCTCCTCGCCGCCGTATCGCTGGCCGTGCTTCTACGGCATGGACACCGGCACCTACGACGAGCTGCTCGCGGCGAATCGTGACCTGGCGCAGATCCAGGAGTATCTGGGCGTCGATTCGCTGGCGTACCTGAGTCTCGAGCAGCTCGTCGAAGCCACCGGTGTGCCCGGCGGCGGCTTCTGCCATGCGTGCCTCACCGGCGACTATCCGGTGGAGATCGGCGCGAGAGCGCAGGCAGAGGTCTTCGCCGACACGACGGGTGAGCCGCGTCGTTCGTTGATTGCGACGGGCATTGCAACAGGCGGCATTGCAACAGGCACGGCAGAGGCCAACGCGCACGCCGGCACCGTCACCGTGCCCAGCGCACGATGAAGCCCCCAAGGGCACTCGACGCCGCCGAAGCAGCGACGCCGCACACCTACGAGGCGGCCGGTGTGAGCATCGCCGTGGCCGACGAAGCGGTGCGACGTCTGGCGCCGCACGCACGCAGCACCTATCGGCCCGAGGTGCTGAGCGACATCGGCGCGTTCGGCGCAGTCACTGCGCTTCCGCCAGGTTTGCGTGATCCGGTGCTGGTGAGCGCGAACGACGGCGCCGGTACCAAGCCGCTCATCGCCGCGGCGCTGGGCCGATGGGACACGATCGGCATCGACGTGGTGGCCATGTGCGTCGACGACATCGTCACGCTCGCGGCACAGCCGTTGCTGTTCCACGACCAGATCACCGCCGGCCGGCTTGACCCCGACATTGTCGAGGCCATCGTGAGCGGCTTGGCCACGGGCTGTCGCAGCGCCGGCTGCGCCCTGGTCGGCGGCGAGCTGGCAGAGCACCCCGACTCGCTGGCGCCAGGCGAGTTCGACGTCGCCGGCTTCGCGGTCGGCGTCGCGCAGCGCGCACATCTGCCGAGTCCGCTGAGCGGCGATCGGTTGGCGCTGGTCGGGCTGGCGTCGGGCGGGCTGCGCTGCAACGGCTACAGCCTCGCCCGTCGCGTCCTGTGCGGCAGGTCGCTCGACGCGGCCCAGCTGGGCGAGCCGTGCTGGCCGGGCGCGGATCGCACGCTGGGCGACGAGCTGTTGCAGCCGTCGGTGATCTACGCCCCGGCGGTGCTGTCGATGTTCCGCGACAGCGACGCTCGCGGCGCCGCCCACATCACCGGGGGAGGCCTGGCCGCCAACGTTGCACGAATGCTGAGTCCGCACGCAGATGCCCTGCTGCGCCGCGGTACCTGGCCCGAGCCGGCCATCTTCGGCCGCATTGCCGGTGCCGGCCCCGTGTCCCCAGCGGAGATGGAACGTGTGTTCAATCTCGGCATCGGCATGGTGGTGGCGGTGCCGACATCGAACGTGGGTGTCGCCATTGACTCCGCTCACGCCGGCGGGCACGACGCTTGGGTGGTCGGCGAGATCCGATCGGGCACCGGCGTTGCTCACCTCGTCGGCCCGCACGAATCCGTGAGCGGTCGCAACTCCTGAGTGCCCAGGCGTCTAACCAGACTCGGCAGGTCAACTTCCCGACATCAGACCCTATGGTCAGACCCAATAGCCTGCCGGCGCTGCACACGCGCAGGAGCGCCCATGACTGTCCATGACTGTCACTGCCCATGACGGCCACCGAAGCGTCTCGACCCACCGCCGCGTACTCGGCCACCCTCGAAGTCGAGTTGGCACACCAGCCCGGCACTCTCGGCCGCCTGTGTACCGCGATCGGCGATGTCGGCGGCAACATCCAGAGCCTCGACGGATTCACGATCACCCACGGCGTCCTGCGCCAGCACATCGTGGTGGACGCGTCGAGCGAGCACCATGTCGAGCGGATCTGCGCGGCAGTGAACGGCCTCGAGGGCATCACCGTCATCTCAGCGCTCGACCGCACCTTCGAGTTGCACGCCGGCGGCAAACTCGAGACCGTCAGCCGGATCCCACTGCGCGGCGCCGACGACCTGTCCATGGCCTACACGCCGGGCGTGGCCCGCGTCTGTCGGGCGATCGCGGAACAGCCCGAGCGGGTTCACGACCTGACGATCAAGGCCAACACTGTCGCCATCGTCACCGACGGCACTGCGGTGCTCGGCCTCGGCGACATCGGCCCCGCAGCAGCCATGCCGGTCATGGAAGGCAAGGCGCTGTTGTTCAAGGAGTTCGCCGACGTGGACGCCTTCCCGATCTGCCTCGACGTGAGCGAGCCCGAACAGATCGTGGAGACCGTCATCCGGCTCGCGCCGACCTTCGGTGGGATCAACCTGGAGGACATCGCGGCGCCCGGAGCGTTCGAGGTCGAAGAAGCGCTGCGCGCAGCGCTGGACATCCCCGTCTTCCATGACGACCAGCACGGAACCGCAGTGGTCGCCTTGGCAGCGCTCGAGAACTCGGCACGGCTCGTCGGCAAGGAACTGGCAGACCTGCGCTGCGTCATCCTGGGCGCCGGTGCGGCCGGTGTGGCGACGGCCAAGATCCTGCTGGGTGCCGGAATCGGCGACGTGATTGCCTGCGACCGCCAAGGCACCATCCATCCCGGACGCGTCGAGCTGAACCACGCCAAGGAGTGGCTGGCTGCCAACACCAACGCCGAGCGCGTCGCCGGTCCGGCGTCGGCTGCCATGGCCGGCGCTGACGTGTTCCTCGGCCTCAGCGGACCCGGCCTGATCACACGGGACGACGTGGCGACGATGGCGAAGCGGCCGATCGTGTTCGCCATGGCAAATCCCGACCCCGAGATCCTGCCCGACGCCATCGGCGACCTCGCAGCGGTGATCGCCACGGGCCGCAGCGACTACCCGAATCAGATCAACAACGTGCTGGCGTTTCCGGGGATCTTTCGCGGCGCGTTCGACGCCGGCGCCACCGACATCACCGAGAACATGAAGATCGCAGCAGCCGAGGCGATCGCCACTGCGGTGTCGGTCGACGATCTGCGCCCCGATCTGGTCATCCCGACGGCCTTCGACCGTTCAGTGGTGCCCGCCGTTGCAGCGGCTGTCGCCCGAGCCGCCCATGCGGACCGCGTGACGCGCTGCTGATCTCTCAGGCGAGACTCGCTGCCCGAACGCTCGACAGCTCACTGCTGCGGCAAGCGAACTCGCATGCTCGGCGCAGCGGCCGTTGCCGCCACGCCGAGGGTGCAACGCGGCCGAGCGACACGTCCGGCCGAGCCAGACGCGCCGCCATGCGCGCGCACTCGTCGGTGGTCGGGACCGGCGTCGATCCGGTGACCTCACGCTTTTCAGGCGCGCGCTCTGCCAACTGAGCTACCCGACCGCGGTCCCGACGGGATTTGAACCCGCGACCTCTGGCTTGACAGGCCAGCGTGAACTCCAGACTTCACCACGGGACCAGTTGTGCTGCATGTGTTGCTGCGCCGGCTGCCGCGCCCCGCCGCATCGCGGAGGCTCGCCGCCGCACGGACGCCCAGTCTCCAACGAAGACTCAGCCTCCGCTCATGCAAGCGACGCAACGATAGCCACCCCAACCCCGCAAACACCGCCTCCGCTCAGCGCAGCCACCTTCGCGTCGCTGCAGTGCCGTTGTCAATCATGCCATCCGTCGAGCCACGGCCGACCTCAGGCGGCCAGCGAGATCGCCGCCGCTCAGCACCGACACTCCCTCGCCGCCGCACCACGCGGCCAGCGCACGCAGCTCCGCGGCCAGTGCTTCCAGCGCCGTGCGCTCGGCTGCACGTTCGTCGGGCCAGGATGCTGGCTCGGTCCAGCTCGCCGGCACCTCCAGTCGGCGTCGCGCCCGGTCGAAACGTACGTCGACACGTGCCACCAGCGCATGCTCGTGCAGGAAAGGCATCACGAAGTAGCCGTACCGGCGCTTGGACTTGGGCGTGTAGATCTCGATCCGATAGCGAAATCCGAAGAGCCGCTCGGCTCGAGGGCGGTACCACACCAGCGGGTCGAACGGGCTCAGCAGCACCGAGCGGGACCGCCGCGGAGCAGCACGCTCGGCGGCGGGCAGGTACCCAGGCCGATCCCAGCCCTCCACCGCGACTTCGCGCAGCCGCCCGTCGGCCACGAGCTCGTTGATGCGAGCGCGTGCGTCGCGTTTGGGAAGCCGGTGATAGTCGATGAGGTCGTCAGCGGCCCCGACGCCGAGGCACCCGACAGCATCGGTCAGCAGCGCCCGATGCGCCTCGGGCTCGTCCACGACCGATGCAACGACCGATGCCGGCAGCACACGTTCGATCACGTCGTAACGGCGGACGAAACCGACGCGGTCGGCCACGCCGACGCGCCCGGCCCAGAACAGCCACGCCAGAGCCAGCTTGCCGTGGCTGCGCGTCCCCCACGGACCGCGTTCTCCGGGTCCCCAGCCCAGTGCAGCATCCAGCTCGGCACTCCCGGCGGGGCCATGAGCTTCCAGCCACGCGAGCGCCTCGCGCACCTCGGACTGCCGCTCGCGCCCGAAGCGTGCGTAGCCGCTCCACATGTCACCGGCCGCGCCTCGCCGCATCCTCCAGCCGAACAGCGGCCAGTCGGCCACACGCACGTAGCACGCCTCGTGACCCCAGTACTCGGTCAGCTCGCACCCGCCCGCCCGCTGCGGGTACGCCGCTCGTGCGAGCAGTCTTGCGACCGAATCATGCGTGCCGCCCATACGGGCGCGCAGCACGAGCAGGTGTGAGCGTGCAAGCACGTTGACCGCATCGATCTGCAGCAGACCCAGCGCATCCATCGCCCGTCGCAAGTGTCGAGCGTCCAGCCGTCCCGCCGGCAGCGGCGCGGACAACCCTTGCGCGCCGACTGCGAGCCGCCTCGCGGTCCTGATGCTGAGACGAGTTGGGCCCAGACGAGCCGGTGCCTGACGAGCAGTGCTCAGACGAGCCTCAGCGCTCTTCTCGGAAGATGACGTGCCGTCTCAGCACCGGGTCGTACTTGCGCAGTTCGAGCCGGTCGCGCGTGTTCGTCTTGTTCTTGCGGGTGGTGTACGTGTAGCCGGTGCCCTCGGTGGACTTCAGCTTGATGACGGGACGCTTGTCGCTCTTGGGCATCAGACCTTCTCTCCGCGCCGGCGCAGCTCCGCCATCACCGACTCGATGCCGCGCTTGTTGATCGTCTTGATGCCCTTGGCACTGACGGTCAGCGTGACCCAGCGCCCTTCGTTGGGCACCCAGAATCGCTTCCGCTGGATGTTCGGTTTGAACCAGCGCTTGGTGCGTCGGTGAGAGTGCGACACGTTGAAGCCCGAATGCGGCCTGCGGCCCGTGACTTGACAGATCTTGCTCATGTCTTGCTCCTGGACGACGGTGCCATGCCTATGAGCTGGACAGCGCGGACAGCGCGCAGCAAGGCTACCGACTCAGTCGAGGAATGATCTCGCGTCCGACCCGTTCGAGCACCTCGTAGCGAGGGTCGAAGCTGGGCAAGATCATGATCTGATCCAGCCCACGCTCGCCGAGGTCCGCCAACCGTTCGACGACTTGGTCGGCCGTGCCGACGATGCAGGTCGCATCGATGAGTTCGTCGGTCAGGAACCGAGCTTCCTCGGGCAGCACCCAGCAGTTGTGGCCTGCGTGGATCCGCTGGTGAATGCGCTCGGGGTCGGTGTCGTCGAGCATGGCGCAGTAGTCGTCCCAGATTTCCGCCAACCGACCTCCGGGCGATCGGCCGAACTGGCGGTACTGGTCGTAGGAGTAGTGCAGCGAAGCCATCGCGAACGCGCCTGCCTCACGGCGGACGCGCTCTCGCTGGTCGGCCAGCGTCTCGCGCTCGTCGAGCACCACGATGGTGGTGAGCGAGCACATCAGGTACTGGCTGCGGTCGAGGCTGCGTCCGGCGTTCGCGGCGCCCTGCTCGATGTGCTCCCAGACGCGCGCCATGGCAGAGCCGTCAGGCGGCACCGACAGCACGGCGCCATCGCCGTAGCGGCCTGCCAGCTCCAACGATCTCGGCCCGAAACCTGAGATGTACAGCGGGATCGGGTCGTCGAAGTTGACGAATCCGGCGTCGGCCATGATGTGACGGATCGGCTGAGCATTGCCCCGAAGTGGTGCAGTGCTTCCTCCCCTCGCAGCAGCGGACGCAGTGCCGCCAAGTAGCGCTCGAATTCAGCGATGCGCTGGGGTCGCTGACCCATGATGCGCATCGCGGTGTTGCCGGTGCCGATGCCCAGGAATGTTCGCCCCGCAGCCAGCGCGTTGATCGTGGCAATGGACGCAGCGGTCACCGGCGCTGGTCGGGTGCCGGAGACCGACACGCCGGTTCCGATCTGGATCGTGCTGGTGCGCTGCGCGGCGAGTGCCAAGGTGGCGTAGCAGTCCGACCACAGCATGTGGCTGTCGGCGAACCACGCATGCGTGTAGCCGAGTTCCTCCGCGCGCGCGACGTAGTCGAGGTCGCCGATGTGGGAAGCGATGCACACCCCCAAGTCCACGACGTCCCCCTTCTGCTGGTGGCACAGCGCCGCTGCTCGCCACAGCGACTCGCCAACTGGCCGCAGTACGCACACGCTAGACACGAACCGTGGGAAGCACCGAGCTGGCCGCCGGCGGCGTGGCGTGTCACGCAGGATCGGTGCTGGTGGTACACCGCCCGCGCTATGACGACTGGTCACTGCCGAAGGGCCACCTCAAACGGGCAGAGTCCTGGGAGCAAGCGGCGCGCCGGGAGGTGTACGAGGAGACTGGCGTGCGATGCGTCATCACCTCGGCGCCCTACCCGGTCAGCTATCTCCTCGCCGGCGGGGTTCCCAAGCTCGTGCTGTTCTACGCCATGGCGCCGACGGAGCTTCCCGAACGGCTCACCGGCGACCCCGGCGAGGTCGACGAAGCGGCTTGGTGGGACATCGCCGTCGCAATGCAGCAGCTGAGCTACGAATCCGAGCGAGCTGCTTGCGCGGCACTCGCCCATGCTCATCGCAACCCAGGGGGCCGGGACGGCTGAACTGCACTCGCTGCGCCGGACCCGCTGTGCCGGCACCGATGGGAGCGTGCCGCCGGCACCCCCAACGGGATTCGAACCCGTGCCGCCGGCGTGAAAGGCCGGTGTCCTTGGCCGCTAGACGATGGGGGCGAAGCACTACAGGCTAGGCGTCGTTCGCAGCGTCGATGAGCTCGCCGAGCAGGCCGCCAAGGTAGTGATAGCGCAGCCGCGGCCGCTGCGCCGGATCGTGGGGGTCGATGTCGGCCGGGTCGTCTTCCTCGGAGACGTCCAGCTGCGTGCCGAGTACGAGACGCAGCTCGTTCAGGCCGCAGATCCAAGCAGAAATGTGCTCGTCGTCGAGGTGATCCGCGGCCAGGGTGCGCTCCAGCAGGTCCAGATGATCCAATCGCTCGGCCAGCAGCTCGTCACGCATCAGCCGCTGGTACTCCGCGTCGCGGTCAGGATCGCTCAAGTAGGCGGGCGGGAACAGCCGTCGAAGCGAGGCGTCCAGGCCGCTGCCGCCGTCGCACGCGGGCGTGTGGTCGAGCAGGTTGGTCCGCAGTTCTCCCACCATCTCTGCGAGGAGTCGACGCTCCCAGTCTGCGAGGTGCACGCTCATCAGCGAGCCACGGGCCCCGAAACGCATGCCGCTCACGGAGTCTCCACCGGTGCCACGAGCATCGTCCCGCTGTCCCCTCAGCTGTCCTGCTGCATAGTGGCCCACAGGCCGTACTCATGCAGTCGAAACACGTCCAGCTCAGCTTTCTCGCGCGTGCCCCACGCCACTGCTGCACGCCCCTTGTGATGCACGTCGAGCATCAGCTCGGTGGCCTTGGTCTCGCTGTAGCCGAACAGCTTCTGGAACACGTAGACGACGTAGCTCATCAAGTTGATCGGGTCGTTCCACACCAGCACCACCCACGGCACGTCCAAGGCGTGCTCGTCTACTGTCGTCGGCGCGCGAACGATTTCGGGGTCCGCGACCGCAGGCCCCTGCGCCCACTCACGCGACACAGGCGACGCCGCCGCGGGTGACACAGACGGCACGGCCGCGGGCGACACAGCGGGAGCGGTCGGGCTCACGGGTGCATTCTGCGAAGCCGCGGCCCGCGATGCCAACCGGTTTGGCCGCCGGCGACGCGCTCGCTGCGACACAGGGCGCCGGCTCATCGTCGCAACACGCTGGGGTCAAGGCCGTGGCTGCTTTCGCTCAACGCCGGGTTCGATGCGGGATCGCCGGTTTCGGGTCCAGCCTGATGTCCAGACTCGGCGGCCAGCACCAAGCGAGTCATCGCCATGGTGAGCCACGTGGCGCCGGCCACGTGCAGCGCCACGAGCAGGACGGGCAACTCGTTGAAGTACTGGATGTAGCCGATCGCCGCCTGCACCGCGATGACGGCAATGACGATCCGGACCCGCCGCGCGAGTGCTGCGCATCGTTCGGCATCGCGCGGGCCGGCATCGCGCGGCTCGCCGCCTCGCCGCCCCTCCGATGTTCGCCGGGCAGGTGTTCGAGCAGCGTTGCGCCGAACCGTTGCGCCCAGCAGCAGGGTGACCCCAGCGAGCAGGGCCACCGTCACGCCGTGGAAGCGCGCCACGGAGGGCAGCGCGAACTGCAGTCGTTCGACGTGCTCGTCGCCGCCGTGGGGCCCGGTGCCGGTGACCACGGTTCCGGTCCACAATGCGGCTGCCGTGAGCGCCGCCGCGAGCCATGCGAGCGTGCGGATACGGGCCGACAAGGGAGCAGCGCAGGCGTGCTCGGACCCGGGTTCGGTGCCTGCCCGATGAGCGAGCACGACCGCAGCGGCCACCAGCACCTGCGATGCCAGGAAGTGAGACATCACGATTGGCGGGGACAGGTGCGTCAGCACGGTCACAGCGCCGAGACCGACTTGGAAGGCGACGCCTGCAACGAGGCCCAGCGACCACCACGCCAAGTCGTTTCGTCGCGGCCGTCGCCACAGCGATGCGCCGACCGCTGCCACCACAGCGACCGAGACCAATCCGGTCACCAGGCGATTGCCGAACTCCACCCAGCCGTGAAAGTCTGCCGCCGGCACGAACTCCCCGGGTTCACACGTCGGCCAGTCGCTGCAGCCCAGGCCGCTGCCGGTGAGCCGCACGAGTGATCCCGTGATGACGATGGCCACCAGCGACCACGCAGCCCAGCGCGCGACCTGGGCGAACCGCTCGGGCGTCACGTGCCACGGTCGCTCGCTGTCTTGCGGCAGGCCCGGCACGACCACACCGAAACGCTAGAGGCCCGAGGTGCCGCAGGACCCAGCTCGCGGGACCTAGAGGCCTCTTCTGCCGCATCCACAGCCCCATGCGGACCAGAGCGGACTGCTCACCACCAAGGCGAGCTGCATGCCGCCAGATGCCACTAGTTCCACCGCTGGAGGGCAGAACAGCAAGTCCCCCGCGTACGCTCACGGCGATGCTGGCGACGCTGCGCCCGACCTTGCGGGGATACGTCGCGCTCACCAAGCCGCGCATCATCGAGCTGCTGCTGGTGACCACCGTGCCGCCCATGTTCGTGGCCGAGCGCGGTGTGCCCAGCTTGATGCTGCTGCTGGTCGCCGTCGGCGGCGGCACGCTGTCCGCTGCCGGCGCCAACACCTTCAACATGTTCATCGACCGCGACATCGACGCCAAGATGGCTCGCACTGCGCAACGTCCCTTGGTGGTGGGCACCGTGAGCCCGCGCGCGGCGCTCGTCTATGGCCTGGTGCTCGAGGCAGCGGCGTTCGGGATCCTGTGGTTGGGCGCCAATCTGCTCGCAGCATTGCTCGCGCTGTCCGCCTGCTTGTTCTATGTGTTCGTGTACACGCTGTGGCTGAAGCGTTGGTCCGCCCAGAACATCGTCATCGGCGGCGCTGCCGGCGCGGCACCGGTGCTCGTGGGGTGGGCTGCGGTGACCGGCTCGCTGTCGCTCGAAGCGTGGATCGCGTTCGCCATGGTGTTCTTCTGGACGCCGCCGCACTTTTGGGCGTTGGCGATCCGCTACGCGAAGGACTACGACGCGGCGGACGTGCCGATGCTGCCCTCGGTCGCCAGCGAACGCTCCGTGCTGGTGCAGATGACCCTGCACACCGCAGTGTTGATCGGGTTGTCGCTGTGGTTCGCAGTGGCCGCCGACATGGCAGGCCTGTACTGGATGGTGGCGCTGGCCGGCGGTGCCGCTTTCGGATGGCAGCTGATCATGCTGTGGCGGGAGCTGACGCTTCGCCAAGCGATGCGCGTGTTCCACGCATCGATCGCCTATCTGGGGCTGCTGTTCGCGGCGATGGCCGTCGATGTCGTCGTTCGGCTCGGCTGGTGACCGTGCACCGTCAGAGCCTCGCGGCGCCGCGTAGCCGCCAGAGCGGCCTCCGAGCAGTCCGCACACAAGTCGCCCGTACCCAGCAAGCCTGTGCGCAGCAAATCTGCCCGAGAGAAGTCGGTAGGCGGCAGCCGCGGGTCGCTAGAGTGCCCCGTTGGCGTCGCCCCCAAGCGGTGCCGTCTGCCGAGTTCGGAGACCACTTCGCCGCATGACCGAGGCCACTGTCGAAGCAGTGCATCCAGGAGAGCAGCCGTGACCGGTTCGGCAGCGACCGCCCCGGCGGCAGCCAGTCCGGCCGTCACTGATCCGGCTGCAACGGGTCCGGCAGAGGATCCGTCGCCGCTCGGTTGGCTCAACACGGCCGACCACAAGCGCATCGGCCGAATGTTCATCGCCTGTTCGCTGTTGTTCGCACTCGCCGGCGTGGTCGCCGACCTGCTGGTGCGGGCTGACTTGGCCTCATCGACGGGACACACCGTCCTCGGCGGCGACTCGTTCGTGCAGGTTTTCTCCTTCACGCGCGACGCACTGGTGTTCGGCATGCTCATCCCGCTGTTCTTGGGCATCGCCATCTATGTGGTGCCGCTGCAGGTGGGCGCGCCGAACGTGGCCTTCGGGCGAGCGGCCGCGCTGTCGTTCTGGGGCTGGCTGGTGTCAGCTGGTGTGCTCGTCGGGGCCTATGTCGCCAACGGCGGTCCCGGAGGAGGCTTCAGCGCCGGCGTCCAGCTGCACCTGCTGGCGCTCGCTGGACTCGTCATGTCGCTGCTCACCGGCGCGATCTGCGTCGCGGTCACCACGCTCACCATGCGGGCGCCGGGCATGTACATGGACCGCACGCCCCCGTTCGCCTGGTCGGCGCTGGTCACGGCTTCGATGCTGGTGGTCAGCCTGGGGGTCGTGCTCGGCCAGATCGTCGTGCTCTACATCGAGCACCGCTACGGTCCCCGTTTCCTGGGCGGCAACTACGGCATCTGGCCCCGCATCGACTGGATGTACCGCACGCCGCAGCTGTTCATCTACGTCGTGCCGGTGCTCGGAGTCGTCGCCGAAGTCGTGCTGGCCGCCGCTCGGCGCTGGGTGTTCGAGCCGCTGGCGCTCTACTTCACCATGGGCTTGGTTGGCCTCTTCGGCTTCGGCGCTTGGGCCAACTTCGGCATCACCGATGAGGGTGCCGATGTCGTTGACGGGCTTGAGGGCATCGTGCTGGTCGGCCTGTACGGGGGTGCCTTCGCAGCCGTCGCCGGCCTGTTGGCGCTGTTGGGGTTCACGGTGTGGCAGGGCCGTGCGTGGCCTCGCCCGACCACCGCATTGGTCGCTGCTTTCGGGGCCGGCACGCTCGTCGCCGTCGCCGCGCTTGCTGGCTTGATCGGCGCCGTCGCGGATTGGTTGCAGCTCGGCGGCCTCGGCGTTGACGGCAAGGCCCCGTTGCACGTCACCACGTGGGTCACCGGTCAGCAGAGCCTGCTCGTCTACGGAGCGGGACTGCTCGGCGGACTGGCTGCGCTGCACTGGTGGGCGCCCAAGATCTGGGGCTGCAAGCTGTCCGAGCTGGCCGGCTGGGCCTGCCTGCTGGCGATCGGCGGAGGCGCTGTGCTGGCTTGGCTGGGGTCCGCGCTGTCGGGCGTGCTGACCAAGCAACCGCAGTTCGTCTACGGCGAGCCGCTGCTCACCTCTCGCTATTCCGGTCTCGTCGACTCGACGGGTCCGTCCGCTGCTGAGGGACTGTCCGGCGTTGCTGCGATCGGCGTCGGCATGGTGCTGGTCGGCGTGGTGGTGATGGTGGCGAACCTGGCGGTGTGTGCTGCGCTGCGCAAGGGTGTCCGAACGACGGCTGCTGACCCGTGGGGCGGACTGACGCCGGAGTGGCTGCTGGCCTCACCGCCCCCGCTCGGACCCGCCAATGTCCTGCCGGTGCTGTCCTCGGGAACTCCCTTGCTCGATGATGCCGTCGGCGGGGCCAACGGGGCTGGTGTACCAAGCGGCCCAATCAGCCCTGTAGTCGCTCATGCAATGGGCGAATCAGCCAAGGTGCCGGCCTGATGTCGGAAACCCTGACCTCGGAAGTGGCGGATACGCCGAACGCGGCCGCTCGCGCCGCCGCGCCAGGTCAGTACAGCGTCCCGGGTCCCGCGCCGCGTCCCCGCAGCCAACTGGTCGGCACCGGGTTCGCCGTGGCGGCGGGGGCCATGGCCGTAGCGGGGGCGCTGGGCCACTACATGGCCCGTCGCCATGCATCCGGCGCAGACCCCGGACACGACTGGCTCGCAGGGCAGTCGGTGCCGAATCCTCAGCTGGCCTACGCGCTCATCACCTTGCTGCTGTCGGTGGTCACGGCCCACTGGGCGGTGTGGGCGAGCAGTCGCGACGAGCGCGGCCACACGTGGGCGGGACTGGCGCTCACCTTGGTGCTGGGCTTGGCGTTCTTCAACATGGTGATGTTCAGCCTGAACCGCATGGAGCTGGAGATCGGCTCGGGAGAATGGGCCACCCTGGCGTTCGCCGTCACCGGGCTCTCGCTGGCCATCCTGATCGTGGGCATGTTCTACCTCGGCCTGATGACGCTCCGAGCATTGGGAGGCAGCGTCGGCCGAGACCGTTCGACGCCGCTGGGTGCGGCGGTCTTCTTCTGGGACTTCGGCGTGCTCGCGTGGGCCGCCACGTGGTACGTCGTGTACGTGGTGAAGTAGGCACGGATGGTCGGCATCGCAAGCAGGTACTTCGCCGGGCGCATTGCACTGGCAGCCGCCGCTGCCTTGGCGATCGGCGTGCTCACCGGCATGGACGGCGCGGGTCACGTGGTCATGTACGCCACGATCGTGCTGGGCACCGCCGCTGGGGCCTTCGGCTTGCTGTTCGCCTTGGCGCTCACCGTGGGCGACGGCGACTCGCTGGACCGGGAACATTCGCACCGTTACCAGCCGGTGCCCGCCTACTGGCCGATCATGGCCGCCACCGGCCTCGGCGTGCTCATGGTGGGGCTGGTGACCGATGCCTTGCTGACCATCGCCGGCATGGCCCTGCTGGTGATCTCCGCGATCGAGTGGACGATGAGCGCTTGGGCCGAGCACTTGTCGAGCGATGCGACCGAGAATGCGGTTGAGCGAGCACGACTGCTGCGGCCCTTTGAGATCTCGCTCTACGGCGCGCTCGGCATTGCGGTGCCGGTGGTGCTGGCTTCGCGCATCTTCTTGACCGTGAGCAAGGCTGCGGCGAGCTACGCGGCAATCGTCATCTCCGCGGTGATCTTGGCGTTCGCCTTCGTGCTGTACGCGAAGCCGCAGCTGAGGCGGGCGTTCACGGCATCGGTGCTGGTGCTGGGCGGCATCGCGCTCATCGTGGCCGGCATCACCTCCGCAGTGATCGGCGAGCGCGACTTCCACCCCCATGGCCACACAGAATCGTCTGGCGATCATGCCGAGGAATCCGGCGACCACGCCGAGAGCCCCGGCCCCGTCGTCGATCACGGTGACGAGGATGCCGACGGCGAACCTGACGGAGCGCACGAGTGATCGGCGCCCGGTGCATTCGACGCTGTCGGTTTGTCGTCTTGGCGCTCGCAGGTCTGACCGCTGCGGGCTGCGCCACCGGCCGACTCGACGCCACCAGGCCTGCGGGCCCGAACGCTCGCGACATCGACTGGCTGATGCGGTTGTCGGGCTGGATGGCCGTGGCCGTCGGGCTGTTCGTGGCGGCTGCGGTGGTCACGATCATCGTCAAATTCCGGGCGCGCCCCACCGACGACCCCGACGATCTGCCGCCTCAGATCCACGGCAACCGCAAAGCGGAGCTGACGTGGACGCTCATCCCCACAGCGATGCTGGTGTTCTTGACCGTCGTGACGCTGCCGACCGTGTTTGCGCTGGCTTCCGAAGGCGAAGGCCGCACCATCAAGGTCGAGGGCCAGCAGTGGTGGTGGCAGTTCAGCTACGACCTGGACTCCGACGGCAACGACGACATCGTCACGGCCAACGACCTGGTCATTCCGGTGGGCGAAGAGGTCAACTTGGAGATTCACTCCAACGATGTCATTCACTCGTTCTGGATACCTCAGCTGAACGGCAAGCGCGACGCCGTGCCGGGCCGCGTGCATCACTGGAAGATCAGCGCGGACGAACCGGGCGTCTACTACGGCGAATGCGTGGAGTTCTGCGGGCTGAGCCACGCCCACATGCAGATGCGGGCCATCGCGCTCGCCCCAGCGGACTACCAGCGCTGGGTGACCGGCCAGCTCCGCGGGCAGGCCGCCGCACAGACGGCACCGCCGGAGGGCTCGTCCGAAGCTGCCGGCGCCGCCCTGTTCGAGACCCACTGCATCAGCTGCCATGTCGTCGATGGGGCCTATGAGAGCGCCGCCGGCGGCAACGCAGCCCTGCTGTCAGGCATCGCGCCGAATCTCACCAATCTGATGAGCCGCACCGCCTTTGCCGGGGCGCTGTACGAGACGTATCGCACGGGACCCGACGGCAGCTATGCGCGCGGACCCGACGGCGAGCTGGTGCTCAACACCGCCGAACTGCGGGAGTGGGTGCGCAATGCGCCCGCGATGAAGCCGGCTCGCGCGGACAATCAGCAGGGCATGCTGGGGTTCGCTGAGGTCTTGACCGAACAAGATCTCGATCATCTGATGGCGTACCTGAAGACCCTCGGCAGCCCGCCGGTGCTGCCCTGATGAGCGCTGGCATGCAGGTCCTGCACAGCGCAACTCGCCGAGAACGACCGGCACGATCCGATGAGCTACCTGATGAGCACAACCAGATGAGCACGACCTGATGGCAGTCATCACCGATCGCCCAGAAGGCGAAGCGCCGAGCACCGAGCTGGAGGTCGCCGACCCTGATCTGCACGCGCAGACGTTGCCGCGCACAGGTGTGTTCGCTCGACCCACTCAAGCCACTGGCTGGCGTGAATGGCTGTTCACGGTGGACCACAAGAAAATCGGCATCATGTACGGCGCAGCCGCCATGTTCTGGTTCTTGGTGGGCGGCCTCGAGATCGGTCTGGTGCGCTTGCAGCTGTGGGCGCCCGACAGCGAGGTGCTGAGCGCCGACGCCTACAACCAGCTGTTCACGATGCACGGCGTGACCATGGTGTTCTTGGTCATCATGCCGTTGGCCAATGCGTTCGCAAACTATCTCGTGCCGCTGCAGATCGGCGCTCGTGATGTGGCCTTCCCGCGATTGAACGCGTTGGGCTTGTGGGTGTTCGTCTTCGGCGGACTGTTCTTGAACCTCAGCTGGTTCCTGGGTGGCGGTGCCGACGGCGGCTGGTTCGCCTACGCGCCCAACACCGGCATGACCTACAGCCCCGGCCACGGCATGGACTTCTACGCATTGGGCTTGCAGATCGCCGGCATCGCCTCGCTGCTGGGCGCGCTGAACCTGCTTGTGACCATCATCAACATGCGCTGTCCGGGCATGAGCTTGCTGCGCATGCCGGTGTTCACCTGGATGATTCTGGTGGTGCAGTTCCTGCTGGTGTTCGCACTGCCGGTGATCACGGTGGCGCTGGTGCTGCTGACGTTCGACCGCACCTTCGACTCGAACTTCTTCGATGTGGCGGCCGGCGCCGATCCGCTGCTGTGGCAGCACTTGTTCTGGATCTTCGGACATCCGGAGGTGTACATCTTGATCCTGCCGGCGTTCGGTGTCGTGTCCGAGACGCTGCCGGTGTTCAGCCGCAAGCCGCTGTTCGGCTATCCGATCGTGGTGCTGTCGGGCGCCGCCATCGGCTTCATGGGATGGGGCGTGTGGGCGCACCACATGTTCACCTCGGGCATGGGACCGGTCTCTGTGGCGGCCTTCTCGGCGACAACCATGTTCATTGCGGTGCCGACGGGTGTGAAGATCCTGAACTGGATCGCGACCATGTGGGCTGGCAAAGTGCGCTTCACGGTCCCGATGATGTTCTCGGTGTCGCTCGTGGCCATGTTCACCATCGGCGGCCTGTCGGGGGTGATGCATGCAATCGCGCCGGCCGACACCCAGCAGACCGACACCTACTTCATCGTCGCGCACTTCCACTACGTGCTCGTCGGCGGTGCGCTGATGGGCATGTTCGCTGGCATGTACTACTGGTGGCCCAAGGCGTTCGGCTACCACTTGAACGACCGACTCGGCCGCTGGCACTTCTGGCTCATGCTGGCCGGCTTCAACATCACCTTCGGGCCGATGCACATCGTGGGCTTGCAGGGCATGGCCCGCCGCCACAGCAGCTACGGTACCTTCGACGGATTTGAATTCTGGAACAAGATTGCGACCATCGGGTATTTCTTCATGCTGGTGGCCATGGTGATCCTGGCGGTCAACATCTTCCGCACGTGGGGGCGCTACCGCCGAGGTCTCGAGCCGGCCGCCGAGGCCGACCCGTGGGACGGCCGCACGCTGGAGTGGGCAATTCCCTCGCCAGTACCTGAGCACAACTTCGACTACGTGCCGGTGGTCAGCGACGTCGACGACTTCTGGCACAAGAAGTACCAGCCCGACGAGACCGGCAAGCTGCGGCGCATCGCCAATGGCAACGACATTGCCCAGCGCGGCGATCAGCATCCGCATCTGCCGTCGCCGTCGTACTGGCCGATCGTGCTGGCAGCAGGGTTGCCGCTCATCGCGTTCGGGCTGATCTACAACCTCTGGATCGCCGGCGTCGGACTGCTGCTGCTGGTCGGCGCCATGTACGGCTGGACGCTCGAGCCGTCCACCGACCCCAGCGCGGGCCATGGCCACGATCACGGTGACGACAGCGGCGGTGCCGGTGTGGAGCTCGACGACGATCCCGCCGGGGGTGCCGCCAGCCATGTCGGTGCCAATGGTGCTGGTGCCAGTATCGCGGCCGGTGTCTCTGCAGCGGGCGCATCGAACGGGGAGGCCGCCGGTGAGTGACACCACTGAAGCGGTCGTCGCGCCGGCCGACGGCGATCAGCCCCAGCCTCAGGCTGCCTCGCAAACTGCCTACCCGCGCACGGAATGGGACGACTACGAAATCGTCCCGCCGACGACCAGTCTGTCCAACGAGAAGATGACGATGTGGGCCTTTCTGGGCTCGGACTGTTTGCTCTTCGGCGCGCTCATCTCCACCTACTTGTTGCTGCGCAATCGACGGCCGCTGTCCGGCGAAGAGACGCTGCGAGCCGCCGATCTGTTCGACATCCCGTTCACGTCCGTCAGTTCGTTCGTGCTGTTGATGAGTTCGCTCACGATGGTGCTGGCGGTATCCACGATCGCCCGAGGCGAGCTGGAGCGCTGCAAGATGTGGCTGCTCACGACGGCTTCGCTCGGGGCAGTGTTCATTGCTGGGCAGGTCTACGAATTCACGAGCTTCTACCGCGAGGGCCTCGGCTACACGGTCAGCATCTCGTCGTCGGCGTTCTATACGCTCACCGGCTTCCACGGCGTCCACGTGTCGTTGGGCATCATCATGCTGGTCACGCTGTGGGCAATGGTGAAGCGGGGAATCATCGGTGCTGAGCGGGCCGAGACCGTCGAGATCATCGGCCTGTACTGGCACTTCGTCGACATCGTCTGGATCGTGATCTTCGCTGTCGTCTACCTGATTCCCTAGCTGATCCCTGAGCCGATTCCTGAGGACGTGCAGCGATGAGCACCGCCACCCAAGCCGCACCAGACGCTATCGCAGCCGAAACTGAAGTCGGGCATGACGGTCACGGCGAGCATGAAGGGCCAGAGCACGACGGGCCAGAGCCCCATGGTCAAGAGCACGGCCTGAGCGATTTCGGCTACATCAAGGTCGCGCTGCTGCTCGGTGTGCTGACCGCCGCGGAAGTCCTGACCTATTTCGTTGATACCGGCCCGGTTGAGGTGCCTGCGCTGCTGATCCTCATGGTCGTCAAGTTCGAGATCGTCGTTGCGTACTTCATGCACCTGCGTTTCGACAACAGGCTGTTCACATGGCTGTTCGTCGGCGGCTTGGTACTTGCCGTTGCTGTGTATGCGGCGATGGGCACGTCAATGCTGTTCTGGACGGACCCAGCCGGCTGCGAACTCAGTCCCAACCCGAACTGCTGAACCCCAGCCCGCACCCGCCCGCCGGCTGAACCGGCTTGTTGAACCCGGTCCGACTGAGCCCCCGCCGAGCCCCGACCCGGCCTAGGAAGCCGCTGCCGGTGTGAGTTCGAGACGATCCTCGACTCTGCCCAGCCGACCCTCGATGAAGCTTATCCGACCCGACAGGTCCGAGACATTGATGGCCAGTTTGTCGATGCGTTCGGTTTGGGCGTCGATGCGTGTGCCGAGTTCGGTGCGTAGCGCGTCGATCTTGTGGTCGAGTTTGTCGATGCGTTCGGTTTGGGCGTCGATGCGTGTGCCGAGTTCGGTGCGTAGCGCGTCGATCTTGTGGTCGAGTTTGTCGATGCGTTCGGTTTGGGCGTCGATGCGTGTGCCGAGTTCGGTGCGTAGCGCGTCGATCTTGTGGTCGAGTTTGTCGATGCGTTCGGTTTGGGCGTCGATGCGTGTGCCGAGTTCGGTGCGTAGCGCGTCGATCTTGTGGTCGAGTTTGTCGATGCGTTCGGTTTGGGCGTCGATGCGTGTGCCGAGTTCGGTGCGTAGCGCGTCGATCTTGTGGTCGAGTTTGTCGATGCGTTCGTCGACTTTGTGGTCGAGTTTGTCGATGCGTTCGGTTTGGGCGTCGATGCGTGTGCCGAGTTCGGTGCGTAGCGCGTCGATCTTGCCGTCCAGCCTGGCGAGCTGCGCGGTCACGCCGCGGCCTTGCCACAGCATCCCGATCACCCCCACCGCTACCGTCAATGCCATTGCGAACATCGCTGCGCTCTCCATAGCTGAATGCTAGCTCAAGCGACTCCGGCTGGCGCCGACACACAGGAACCTGACAGCGCACCGCACCGCCGTTCACTGCCGCCCACGATGCGCCCTCACGGACGACCCGCCGCCCACAGTCAAGCGCGGCCCGCGGCATCTAGCGGTGTGTACGGGGGTTCCGGCATCGACGGCGTGGCGGTTGCTGGTCCGTCACGGCTTGAACCCTCTGTCGTGGAGGGACCGCCCGACTGAGACGCGGATCAGCCGCTACGAAGGCGACCGTCCCGGCGAGCTAGTCCACCTCGACGTGAAGCAAGTCGCCAAGCTCCCCGGAGGCGGAGGCTGGTGCGTCCACGGACGCGGCTCCCCACGAGCCAAAGCAGCCCGGCACGCTTCCAAGCGGTTCGGCTGAAGCCACGTGCATATCGCCATGGACGACAACAGCCGCGTCACCCACGCCGAGCCGGCTCGACGGCGAACGCGGCACGCTTGGCTTTGACCACCTGCCCGCCCTTCTTGCGTCACCCACGCCGAGCAGGCTCGACGGCGAACGCTCCGACACCATTCTCCGGTTCGGGGATCGCGCGCACGCCAAATTCGTCGCCTTAGGTATCCAGGTCGGACGAAGTGCTCACCGACAACGGTTCCAACTTCGTCTCCCGCGCGTTCGCTGCCCAGCTCGCCGCGCAAGACATCACCCACCGGCACTCCCGCCCCGGCCCCAGACCAACGGTAAAGCAGAACGGCACGACCGCACTCTCGCCGATGAATTGGCTTACGCCCACACCATCCGCACGTCTCGTCCTCGTTGCAGAGGCAGTTGTGTTGCTGTCATAGCACGTCTACCTGGACGGTGACGATGTCGACTTCGTGGTACTGCTGATGGACGACTGATGATGCATAGTGCGCGAGCACTCGAAGCGAGAGGTCCCGCTCGGCTGGGCGTTCGGCGCTTGGTTCGTCGAGCACAGCGAGGCGGTCGGAGATGTTCTCTTCGCTGGCCGCAGCCACGAACTCGAGTACAGCGCGACCCTCCTGTTTGCTCGCGGTCACGCGCAGCGCCCGTCGCGCCGTTGCTCCGGCTGGCAGAGGTGCGTCGATCATCGTCAGCAGCGACTCCTCGGCCACTGCCCCGAGGCGCGCAGACATGGCAGCGTCCCACCCGCAACGGCCAGCGAAAGCGCTCAAAAAATCGCGAATCTCCGGCAGGTCCTCGACATCGAGCGCACAGTGCAACCGTCGCGGACGCGCTCCGGTGACTTCGGTGAACAGTGTCAGCACGATCGCCGTCAGTCCGCCCGCGGTCATGCCGTTCTCCAGGAAACCCCCCGCGAAGTCGGTCAGATACTCAGGGAAGATCAAGTTGTTCTGAAAGCCCACGCCGATCCAGAACGAGAAACCGGCAATCAGGCCCCGGCGGTAGTCGGTGGCATCGGCGATCACAATCTTCATGCCCACTACGAACAGCAGCCCCAGCAGCACTGTCAAGTAGGCCGCGACGACGGCGTCGGGCACCGCCAGCACCAGCGCCAGCAGCTTGGGCACGAAGGCCATCACGATGAACGAGACGCCAATGGCGACACCTACCCGGCGCGCCGCCACTCCGGTCAGCTCGGTGATGGAGACAGATGTGGAATAGGTGGTGTTCGGCACGGTGCCGGCGAGTCCGGACAGCAGGTTGCCGGTGCCGTCAGCCGCCACCGCCCCCTGCACAGCCCGATAGTCGACGGCACGGGGTCGCCGCCACGACACGCGCTGGATGGCCACCGAGTCGCCGATGGTCTCCACAGCGCCGATGAGCGTCACGAACACGAACGCGGGCAGCAGGCCCCAGAAGTCGCCGCCGAACGAGAAATCGAAGCCTGGCCAGCCGCCGTCGGGCAACCCAATCCACTTGGCTTCGGCAACCCGATCGAATTCGTACAGTCCGAACAACGCCGCAACCACCGATCCGACCGCAATGCCGATCACCGGCGCCCACAGCCGCAGTCGCCCGCTGGCCTTCAGCGCGATCACCACGATGACGCTCGCTGCAGCCAGCGCGCTGAGCGGAGCGCTCGCCGCCGAAGCATCTTCGGGCGAAGCAGCCACCATGTCGAACACGAGCGGCATCACGGTGACAGCGATCAGCATCACCACAGTGCCGGCCACGGTCGGGGTCAGCAGCCGTCGGAACAGCGCCAGCTTCGCGGCGAGCAGATACTGAAACAGCGACGAGGCCACGACCAGCGAGGCCAGCAGACCAGGACCACCGTCGGCGAGCGCGGTCACGCACACCGCGATGAAGGCCCCGGAGGTACCCATCAGCAGCACGTAGCCGGCACCGATGCGGCCCAGCCGCACTGCTTGCAGGATCGTGCTGATGCCGCTGATCGCGGCGGCGGCGAACACTGCCCACGTCAGGTACTCATCGGTGCCGCCCGCGGCACGCACGACGATGGCCGGAGTGAGCACGATGCCCGCAATGGCGAGAATCGCGAACTGCAGTCCCAGCCCGGCGGTCAGCGGAATTGGAGGCTTGTCGTCGGCTTCGTAGCGAAGGTGACGACCGGCGCCGTCGGAAGATTCGTTCATTGGCGAATGCTTGCCGGAACGGAGGGTGAGCGCAAGCGTTTGCGAGATCGAGAGTCCGTCGAACCCCGTGGAGCAAGCCGCGCCGAAGCAGGTCGAACGGTGCTGAGCGTCGTTGGACCCTGCGTGCTGGGGTCGCGGTGCGGAGGCCTCGGGGGGAGGGTTCGCGGTGCCGGTAGCTTCGCTCGGCGTGATCGATCTTCGCAGGCTCCGTGAGGACGCGTCGTATCGGGAGGGCGCGGTGCGCAAGGGCGCCGCGGCGGAGCTACTCGATGAGGTGCTGGCAGCGGACGCGGCGTGGCGAGCCGTCACCCACGAAGCCGAGCAGGCGCGGGCCGCACGCAACGTGGCGTCTCGGGACATCGGCCGTGCTGCCCCAAAGGAGCGAGCGGCCAAGATCGCCGAGGCCTCCCGCCTGAAGGAGGAGCTGGAGCGGCTTGAGAACGCCGAGCAGCAGGCTTCGCGGCGGCGCGCGGAACTGGCGCTGACGGTGCCCAACCCAGCGGCCGCCGATGTGCCCTCGGGTGGCGAGGAGCACTACGAGACCATCCACGAGGTAGGCGAACGCAACGAACCGCCCGCCTTTGACCACGCGGAGATCGGTGTGCGAACCGGTTTGGTGGATGCGCACAGCGGCGCCCGCAACAGTGGCGCACGCTTCGCCTACCTCAAGGGCGCAGCGGTACGCCTGGAGTTCGCCCTCGTGCAGTGGACGCTGGATCTGCTGGAGCGCTACGGATTCGTGCCAGTCGTGCCGCCGGTGCTGGTGCGCGAGGAGATGATGGTCGAGGCGGGGTTCTTTCCCGCTGACCGACATCAGGTGTACGAGATCAACAGCGACGATCTGTTCTTGATCGGGACGTCGGAGGTGGCGCTGGCGGGGCTGCACCGCGGCGAACGCCTGGAGCGGGCTGGCTTGCCGCTGCGCTACGCCGGATTCTCATCGTGCTTCCGGCGAGAAGCGGGCACTTACGGCAAGGACACACGCGGGATCTTCCGCGTGCACCAGTTCGACAAGGTGGAGATGTTCTCGTTCTGCGATTCGGACGCGAGCTGGGACGAGCTGGAGGCGCTGCGCGACATTCAAGAGGAGATCGTCGGCTCGCTGAACTTGCCCTACCGGGTCATCAACGTGGCCGCCGGCGACCTCGGGGCAGCGGCGGCCAAGAAGTACGACCTCGAGGTCTGGCTTCCGTCTGAGCGGGCCTACCGCGAAGTCACCTCATGCTCCAACTACACGGACTACTCAGCGCGACGCCTCGGGACCCGCTGGTTCGACGAGCAAGGCCACGGGCTGGTCCACACGCTCAACGGCACGGCCTGTGCCATCGGCCGTACCTTGGTCTTCATCATGGAAAACCATCAGCGGCCCGACGGCTCGATCGCCGTGCCCGAGGTGCTGCACCCGTGGCTCAGCTTCACCGAGATCCCCGCTCTCGGATAACACCGCTTGCGGCGCTCAGGCAAGGTTGACGCTGTCGCACGGCCAGGCTTGAGCCGCTGCAGCCAGTCCTTCGATCAGCGCCTCGTGGTGCGGGACGCGGCCGGGGCCGACGAAGCCCGTCCACATCGGGCTCTTGCCCCGGATGCGCGGAGGCAGCTCGATCTGCACGCCGCCGAGGCGTGGCAGGTTGCACGGGTTGCGCCGGTGCTGGCCGGCCAGCGACTTCGGGATGTCTTCGAGCCGGTGAAGGATCTCATAATGGGGCAACCGCCCGATCAGATGCACCGCAACGTGCGCGGCCAGCGTGCGGTTGCCTCCGCCGAGCAGCACGGCCCGCAACAGCCGCGGGCTGCCGAAACCGTGTACCGCGACGACCACGTCCACATGCTCGAGGAATTGGCGCAGCACTGGGGAGTCCTGCGGGTCGAAATAGTGGCTCGGCAGGTGCCACTGCTCGTCGGGGCCTTGCAGGCAGGCGTACACCGAGGCGTCGCTGCGTTGCGCGGCGGTCATCGCGATGTCGTCGGTCACTTCCTCGAGCCAGCCGCCGTGAAAGGCCATGAAGCCGAAGCGCGAGCGGACCTGCAGCACCTCGCTCACGCCGGGTCGCCCCAGCAGCTCCGCGAAGGGGCGTTCAGCGTCGAGGAGCGAACGGTCGGCCAAGTGCAGTGCCATGCCAAGTCAGTCGGCGTCAGTACGGCAGCTGCGCAGCGGCTCGTTCGGTGTCTGCCCCTCCGACGGCTGCCTGCGGGAAGCCGGGCTGTGTGACGGTGCCGGTCCGCCGTCTGCGTGATTCGCGGGGGCTGTGGGGCGCCGGCCGGTGGCCAGCATCACCATGGCGCCGACGGCCAGCACGATGCTCATGGCGAGTCCGAGGCGCACCCCGCCCACCGAGGCAACCCAGTTGCTCACGCTGCCGCTCCAACGCTCCACCGTCATGACGAGTCCGTCGCTGCCGCGGTCGGTGAGGTCCACCAGCCAGTACCAGATGGTGAACGCTCCTGCCGCGATCAACAGGACCGCAGCAATGGTGTCGGTGTGCCGCATGAGCAGCCGAAGCCTGCTCAGCAGCCAGCCGCGAGCCAGCGCCAGGCTCACTGCCAGCGAGGTCAGCGCCATGCCCATGCCGAGGGCGTACAGCACGAATGAGACGACGCTGCCGACGAAGCTGTCGTCGCCCGCCGAAGCGGTGACCACCACCAGGAACGTGGCGAGCCCGCACGAGACCGAGGCCACGGCGTAGCTCACGCCGAACGCGAAGAGCGAGCCGAGGTCTCGCCCGCTCGGGCCCCGCTCGAACTTCGGCAGGAATGCGGTCAGGCGGAAGCCGGCGAGCATCGAGGCCCCCAAGGCGACCAGACCCGCACCGATGGCGATGGCCACCCAGGGCACGTAGCTGCGCAGTGCGCTCAAGCCTGCCGACAGCGCTATGCCGACGATGCCGAACACCACGACGATGCCGGCGGTGACCACAGCACCCGTGGCGAGCGCGCGTCCGATGCCGACCTGCCGACTGCCCTCGCTGGCGCGCCGGTCGATCCCCAAGAAGAACGAGAGATAGGCCGGCAGCATCGCGAATCCGCACGGGTTGACCGTTGCCACGATGCCGGCGGTGAAGGCGAAGCTGAGCCGCGCGCTGTTCACGAAGAGAGCCTGACAGCTCGCCGCTCACCTCGCCCGGCACGGAGCGTGCTCATCAGCCGATGCCTGCGCTCGCTCGGAGCGAACGCGTGCCGGTCGGGTGATGGCGGCGATTGAGTTGCTGTTGGGTTCGGCGGCAGGTGTTCATATGCCGAAGTGTGCGCGTGCGCGTCGGGTGATCTCGTCGAGGGTGAGCAGACCGCTGTGGGTCTCGAGCAGTTCGCCGCTCGGCGAGACGAAGACCGTGGTGGGCATGCCGAGCCCGCCGAAGTCGATGAAGAGTTCGCCTTCGTCCAAGCCCGTGGGGTAGGTCACGCCGCGTGATCGCACCGTCGCGATGGCATCGGCGAGCCGATCATTGGCAGCGAGGCCCAGCACGGCCACGTCGGTCCCGTGCGCGTTCCAGAAACGCTCGAAGTCGGGCATCTCGGTCACGCAGGGCGCGCACCACGATGCAAAGAAATTCACGATGAGCGGACATCCTGCGTAGCCAGAGAAGGCGGCAGGCCGTTCGTCGAGCGTCACGAATCCGAGCCTGTGTACGCCGGCCAAGCTCGCATCCACACCGTGAGCGGCAGGGTCGATCTCGCTGCACGCCGTCGCCTCGACGTCCATGATGTCGGCTTCTGCGGTTGCCAAGGAAGTCTCGTCCGGCCCGCCGCCGCCTGCGATCAAGAACCCTGCGGCACCCAGGGCATAGAGGCCAAGCAGCCCGAACATCCAGCCCCGCCAGCCCGACAGCCGTGCTCGCCGCCGCTCGCCAGCGGGATCCTCCATGCAGCATCGAGGCTACTTGGCAGCTAGCCGGAGCTGCTGAGACGTTGCATGGAGGTTGCACGGCACCTGTGCAGTGCTGCGTTCAGTCGATGAGGTGCCGCAGCTTGCCGTGCTGGGACGTACCGCGTGCTGCGACGTGCCGCTTGCCGTGCGTCGCCGGGTGCCGCTGCGCTTTTGTCTGCCGCTGCGCTCTGGGAGCACCCCGGCGTGACGGCCCGCCCCGGGGCTGTCAGCCACCCGTTTCGGGCAGCCTCAGTCCACCGGAACAGTCCGTCGAACCCGCGCGCAACTCAGGCGCGGGCCAAGTCAGGCGGCAGCGGCACCTCCTCCATGACGAGCGGCGGCCGGGGACGCTTGGGCGGCCGACCGCGCGGGCGCTTGTTGATGCACACCCGCCCGTTCTCGAACAGCTCGCCGCCCCACACGCCCCAAGGCTCATGGCGTGCTTGCGCGGCCTCCAGGCACTCGCCCGTGACCGGGCATGTGGAGCAGATGGCCTTGGCGCGGGCGATCTCGTAGAAGTTGTCCGAGAAGAACAGTGGTGTCATGGTGCCCACGAGGTCGCGGCAGCGGCCTTGTGAGCGCCAGCTCACCGCAGCATCGGCAGCACCGGCTGACTTGGCGGCACTGGCCGGTTCAGCATGGGCCGACGTGTTGTCGACGACGAGTTCCAGCATGAGGTTCCTCCTGTTCAGCTGGTTGTGCCCATTGGTTGCGCCGATGAGTTGCGCGGATCGATGGAGCGGTCTGTTGGCCCCGCCTGGGCGCGAGGTCTGGTTGCGCGGGCTGAGAGGTCGGGCCGGTTGCGCGGTCTGCCAGCCGGCGCCGAGCCCGGACGGCACCGAGCCCGCACGGCGGCGGCCGGATCCAGCGACGCAGTGCCCGCAACGCAAAGCGGCCGCCGGGTCGTCCCAGCGGCCGTAGGGAGCGTTCTGATGTCGCAGAGGACTACATCAGAAGCTCCCAGAGCCGCGGTTGACCGCTCTTGGTGGCCGGTGTCGGACTGGTTGCGGTTGGGACGGTTGCGTTCGGGACCGACGCGGACGGGTTGGGTGCCGTCGGGCTGATCGCTCTAGCGGCGCCTGCCGCCGATACTGCTGCCGCCCGAGGCCTGCCAATGGAGCGGCGGCAGCCATGCGCATGCGGCCACCGCACTTCGTCGGCAAGCACGAGCCCGATGCAGGCCTCACTGCATCGCCCGCCGTCCAACTGCCCGCCAGCAGAGACGAGCGCCCTGCACGCACGCCTCACTGTGCGCTGGCCATATGCACTGGCCATATGCACTGGCCGAGATCGAACATCGGGAGTGCCCGTGAGCGAACGGGTCCCGCTGGACGAGTAGTCGGGCGTATGGTCGGGCGAAAGGTCGGGGCTCGCCGCTCGTTGCGGCTACCCGACGATATGCCGCAGCGATGCACACCTCAGCATGTGCGACTAGTCCGTGTCAAACGTATTTCCGCATCTGCGAACTCCGGGTCGCTGCGCCGCACATGCCCAACCCAACACCCGGCGGCACCTGAACGGCTCGGCGGTACGGCCGTTGCCCGCCCAAGCCATGCCCGCACACAGCAACGTGGCACGCCGCCACGCACTCGTCCAGCGGCTCAGCGGAACTCGTACTCGAGGACGTCGTCGAGTCGCCGGGAGACCTTGACTTCGCCGGTGTAGCGCAGGTGCTCCAGGTGAGCGAAGGTTTCGGACTCGGCCATCGGGCCCCACGAACGTTCTTTGAACAGCTGCTTCATGTAGTCCTGCACGGAGGCACGTCCGAGGCGGTCTGAGGAGGCCCGCAGCAAGTCGAGGCGTTCGACGTGGTGGCGCTTGATGTCGGTGACCCGGCCGGACAGGTCGGTGAAGGGCTGACCGTGCGCCGGCAGGCCCAGCTTCACGCCGTCGAAGCCGGCGACCCGATCCAGACTGGAGAAGAAGTCCTTGAGCGGATCACGTGCCGAGGTGATGCCCGAGATGTGCGGCGTGATCGTGGGCAGCACGTGGTCGCCGCAGATCATCAGGCCCCCTTCGGGGTCGAAGAGGCACAGATGGTCGATGGTGTGGCCCGGCGTGTGGACAGCGACGAACTCGCGTCGCGCCAGCTTGATGCGGTCCGCATCCTCGACGCGGTGGGTCGGATGCGGTGTGGCGAACCAGCGTCCGCCCCAGCCCTTGCGCATGGCCAGGTACCCGAGCTTGGCCCTCATCGGCATCTTGTAGTGCTGTCCGCCCCATGGCGTGGGCCCGCCCGGCCCGGTGTCGCGTCCGCTGTACACCGGGTCGGCCACCAGCTCGTTGTTCTCGCCGTCGGCGGTGACCGGCTCGAGCGCTTCGTCGTCCTCGTCGGCGGTATCCCACCAGAGCCGAAATCTGCGATGAGTCACCAGCTCGGCGCCGAACTGACGGACGAAGCGGCCTGCTGCACCGAAATGATCGGGGTGGCTGTGGGTGACGATGATCGAGTGGACCCGTTCGGGCGGCACCTCGGCTTGGGCCAAGCCGGCCATGAGCGCCTTCCAGTTGGCCGGGCCCGGCAGTCCGGGGTCGACGAGCGCCGCGCCGCGGTCGTCGTCGAGGAGGTAGCAGTTCACATGTCCGAGACCAGGCATCGACATCGGCAACTGAAGTCTGCGGACGTCGGTCGCAAGCTCGATGATCTTGCCGTCGGGCGGCAGCTGCTCCTCGCGAGTCGGGCGTGACGCCAGTGACACGTGGTGCAGGCTAGCGAGTCGCGCGAACTCTCTAACGAGTGTTCGATTCTGGAGTGCTCGATGTTGGGCCGGTGCCGGCCGAGCCAGTCGATGCTGTCGTCGAAGTCATCGCGGCGGCACGGCTGCGCCTGCGGTGCGGGCAGCGGTGTCGGACTGGCCAGTCGCGCTCGGCATCAGCCAGCGCTCGCGGTAGAAGCGAAGCTCGTCGATGCTCTCGAGAATGTCGTCGAGGGCACGGTGCTTGGTGGTGCCAGAGCGGGCACGGCTCAACTCGGCCCAAGCCTCGGCCACATCGGGTCGCCAGCGCTTGGCGAGTTCCTTGAGCGACGACACATCGACCACCCGGTAGTGCAGGTACCGCTCCAGCGCCGGCATGTACTGGTCCAGGAAGCGGCGGTCGGTCCCGATGGAGTTGCCGCACAGGGGCACCGTACGCGGCTCGCGGACGTGCTGCGTGACGAAGCTGAGCGTGCGTTGTTGGGCCGCCTCCACGGTGACCTGCGATGCAGCGATCTCGTCGAGCAGCCCCGTGCCGGCATGCATCGTGCGGACCTCGGGATCCATGGCCTCCAGGTCTGCCTGCGACGCCCGGATCACCAATGCTGGACCCGTGGCGATGAGTTCGAGAGCGTCGTCGGTGATCACGGTGGCGATCTCCACGATGCAATGTCGCCGGTGATCCAGTCCGGTCATCTCGAGGTCCAGCCAGACCATCACGGCCGCATCGTATGCCTCTCGCCGCAGGTCACCCATCGCCGTTCCCGCCGGCAACGACGCACCGGCACAGCCCCGGCATTTGGGCTCGGTCATCAGGCCCGCCGGGCGCTGCGGACCTCTCACACCCGTCAAGCCGGTCGAATCCCGTCATGCGCGCCGAAGCCCGCTGGCCGCTGGCGACAATAGCGTTCGCACCGATGAAGGGCGTGCTGGGCAGAACTCGGCCGCCGCGCAGAACTCGGGTGCGACGCAGGCCAGGACGCCGCATGGCGGCCGGCGGCTTGGAGCCCAGCGAGCGGCTGATCGGCGGTCTCATCGTCCTCACTGCGATCTTGACGGCGGGCACGGTCGGCTACATGGCGCTGGGTCTCGGCCTGCTCGATTCGCTCTACCAGACCGTCATCACCATTTCCACGGTCGGCTACAGCGACCCCGAGAACGTCGGCGGCCGCTATCAGCTCTTCACGATCATCCTCATCCTGCTCGGAACCGGCACCTCGCTGTACATGATCGGCGTCGTCTTCGAGATGTTGCTGGAGGGCCGACTCGACGACCAGCTCAGGAGGCGGCGCATGCAGCGCGACATCGACCAGCTCAGCGGCCATTCGGTCATCTGCGGTTACGGCCAGGTCGGCCGGGCCATAGCCGCAGTGATGATCGACCAAGGTGCCGACGTCGTCGTCATCGATCGGGATCCCGATGTGTCGATGCTCGATGCTGCAGACCTCAGTCTCCGTTGGGTCAGCGGCGACGCCACGCACGACAGCGTCCTGCGCGACGCGGGCGTCGAGCGAGCCGAGACGATGGTGCTGGCGCTCGACTCCGACGTGGACAATCTCTATGTGGCGCTCAGCGCCCGGTCGTTATGCCCGGAGCTGTTCATCGTGGCCCGAGCGAACTCCGCAGACGCAGCGCCGAAGCTGCACCGAGCGGGCGCAGACCGTGTCATCAACCCGCATCAGCTCGGCGGCTCGCGCATGGCCGCCATTGCGTTGCAGCCCGGCGTGGCGGACTACCTCGATGAGGTGATCGGGCGGACGGACCAGGACGTGCGGCTGCTTGAGCACCGCATCGTGCGAGGCAGCAAGCTCGTCGGCAAGTCGGTGGCGGAGCTGGATCTGGCCCAGCGTGCCGGCTGCGAGATGCTGGCGATCAGACGTGACAATCGCTGGTTCGCCATTTCGCGGGCCGCCCAGCAGTCGGATGCCCAGCAGTCGGCTCACCGGCTGGCGGAGCACGACCTCTTGGTAGTGCTGGGCACCGCAGAGCAGCTGAGCCTGGCGCTCGCCCTGTTCGACGCCGAGCAGTTGTCTGCAAATGAGCTGTCCAAGGAAAATTGACAGCGCTGTGCAACTGCAGCACCCGACTGCGCAACGCAGCTGACAGCCATGCGGGTTCAGCCGTGCCGACTCGGCTCTGCGGGTTCGGCCGCATGGGTTCGCCTGCAGGTTCAACTCTGCCGGTTCAGCGCAGCGGCTTCAGAGCGCGGCCGGGTCGTGGTCTTGGATGAGTCGCAGAGCGCTGCGGATCTGCTCCATGCGCGCGTACCCCTCGGCATCGACGAGGTAGCGACGCTTGGCCAGCCGCGCAAGCGAGCGATGCCTGCGGGACTGCGCCGTCTCGCCGCGGAGCGTGCTACGGGAGATGCCGAGAGACCGGACCGGAGGCACGGCTGGAGCGTCGGCAGTCCGGGAGTGGGCGGTGCTTGGCTGCTGCTCGGCGGCGTCGTGCGCCGCGAGCACTAGCTGCTCCAGCTCGTTCGGCGGATTCGGCGCCCGTCGTGCAGCGCGCAACGGTTCGCCGCAGTCACGCTTCTCGTTGCTGTGGCGCAGATCGAGTTCGGCCGGCTCGGACCGCTGCGAGACGAGGGTCGGCGCGGCCCACCGCGGCGGGCTGAGGCGAGGGTCGACTTCGGCCGGCGCCGGCAAGCTCGCCGCAGTGAACGTGTGGGACACCTCGGCGCAACCGGCGTCGAACTCCGACGCTCCGATGTCTGACGCTGCGCTGTCGAACAGGGTGGGCGCTTGCTGTGTTGGCGGCATTGGTGGCGAGTGCTTCGTCATGGGCATATGGCTACTGACGGGGTGTGACATCAGACCGTGTGACATCAGCCGAGACATGACAAGGCCCGGCGAAGTCCGGCCGCGATCCGCCGGTGAACGCGGACACCCTCAGCGGCCGGAGTGACCGAACCCTCCGAGGCCGCGCTCGCTCTCGTCGAGCGCTTCCACCTCTTCCCATTCGGCTTGTTCGACCCGCTGGATGACCAGCTGGGCGATGCGGTCGCCGCGCTGAACTTGGTAAGGCTCGGCCGGGTCGGTGTTCAGCAGCAGCACCCGCAGCTCGTCCCGATAGCCGCTGTCGATCAAGCCGGGCGAGTTCACACAGGTCACCCCGTGTCGCCGCGCCAGTCCGCTGCGAGGCTGCACGAAGCCTGCGTAGCCGACGGGGATGGCCACGGCGATGCCGGTGGGCACCATGGCGCGCCCGCCCGCTGCGGCGAGCGTCACCGTCTCAGCAGCGAGCAGATCGCATCCGGCGTCGCCCGGTCTTGCGTACGCCGGCAGTGCAAGTCCGTGGTCCAGACGTCGGATCGGAACGGCCACCACGGCGGTCACCCTATGAGCATCGTGCGACGTGATGGCTAGCGCGAGGTGCATCGGGCTGAGCTGTCACCGCGCCCAGACGCCGCCTGCCCTTCGTGCGAGCCGTCCCTGTACGTCGGGATGCGTCAGGCTGAGCAGCCACGGCACCGGGAGGTTTCTCGCCGGGAGGCTGCTGTCGTTGTCGGCGGTTGCCGCAGTAGGCCGCCCGGGGCTCGAACCCGGCACCTTGGGATTAAAAGTCCCCTGCTCTACCCGATGAGCTAGCGGCCCCCAACGTCGCTGGCGCTGATCCGGCACTAGTCCGGTACTGCAACGGCACCTGCAACTGCTCAACATACCGGCAGTGCGCCACTCCAGCAGGCACCGCAAACAAACCCCGAGCACGGGCACCGGGTTGCGTCACTGATGACGCGTGCGACCGAAGGCGTCGGGTGCCAGCCGCACTGCTCCGCGAGACGGCGGGCCGTGGCCGGCGGGACAGAGGAACCGACCTCTTGCGAACCAACACCGGCGAGTTCGCACACACCCGGCACGTCCGCGGGCACGCAGCGTCGAACCCGGACCGCTCCAGAACCCGCCAGTCAGCGCTTACAGGAAATATATTGAAATATAATAAGACGACGCTTAGCCCTAGTGTTCGGTGCCTCATCGTCGCCTGTGCTGGACAGGCGACGGCGTGTCGCAGATTGCGACACCACACCGGACAGGAGATGCTGTGCCTGAAGATGATCGTTCCCGCTTCTATGATTGGTTGTGTGACCATGACGATGGACGACTGGTTGAGTACGTGATGTCACGCTTGCTCCCTGCGGCGCTGTCGGAACTGGTGACCAAGAGCGATCTCGACGTTGCGATCTCGCGCTTGAAGGTTGAGATGGCCGAACAGCGCGACGCGGATCGCAAGGCCGCGGCGGGTCAGCGCGAGGCCGACCGCAAGGAGATGGCGGATCAGCGCGTGGCGGCTCGTAAGGAGTTCTCGGCGAGACTGGATCAGCAGGACGAGAAGTTCTCGGCGAAGTTGGAACAGCAGGACCAACGGGTCACAGCCCAGCTCGACGGCTTGCGCAAGGAAGCTCGCGATCGTCATCGGCTGCTCGTCGGCGTGGCAGTGTTTCTGGCCCTTGAGATCGCGGCCGTGCAGGCGGGCTGGCTGCAGCGTGGCCTGGACGTGCTCTCGGCCGCCTTCTAGAAGCCGGATTGGACCCAAGCGGACCACAGACCCAGTTGGATCACCAGGCCCAATGGGATCACGTGGAGCAAGCGGACTCAGCGCACGGGCACGCCGAGCAGTTCGCCGGCCACGGCCCGCACCTGGCTGTCACGATCCTCGAGCGCCGCTTGCACGGCACCAACAGCGCGATGGTCCTCGAACTGATGCAAGCCCAGCAGTGCGCGGCGGCGAATCTGCGGCCGGTCGCTCATGGCGTGCAGCAGCGTCTGCAGCATCATCGTCAGCGCAGTGTCACGTCGATCAGTTGCAGTTGGCGCAGCATCGTGTCGAGCATCGGGCCACGCACCGACCGCAGCACTGGCCACAGCCGTACCGCCGGCCTCCGCACAAGCGGCGCTGTCTGGGTCGTGAGCGCTGGCCACGGGTTCGGCCTCTAGGTGGTGCCCGCCGGCTTCATCGCCGCCAACGCGTTCGGCGCAGCGTGTACTCGCACCAATGCGGCGCTGCGCCACGACGCCCGCAAGTCCGTTGGCCGCGTCGCCAGTCCGGAAACCTGCATCCAAGCCTGCGGCAAGGGCGCCCAGTGCAGCGATGGCGCTTTCCCGACAGAGCGGTTCGCTGTGGTCCGCGGCGACTCGGCACAGCGCCGCCACCGCCCCGAAGTCCCAGCTGCGTTCCCCCAGCGCCGCCGCTGCTGCCTCAACCACCGATGAATCAGTGTCGCTCAGCAGCTGTACCAGCGCGACTCCCGGCGGTGCTACCTCGGCCGCCCGACGCCGCACCGCAGCCGACTCGTCGTCCAGCGCACGCCTGACCTGCTCGACACCGAGCGTGCCGCACCGGGCCAGCGCCCCCAGTGCCGCCCCGCGCACGCCTGCGTCGACGTCGTCGAGCAGCGATTCCGCCAGCCTCGCGTCGCCCCGATGACCGGCCACCACCGCTGTCAACCGACGTGAGTACGCCTCATCGGTGCCATTCATGCCGCCGAGGTGGACCGTGCGGCCCGCTCCGTTGACGTCGGCCGTGTCGTTGATGCCGCCCGCGTCGCCCGTTGCTTCAGCGCTCATCCGATCAGTGCTTCGAGCATGAGAGCCCCCACGGCTGCGGCTGCCACGACCAGCGACACCAACGCGACGACGCAAAGCGCCGTGAACGCAACCAGCCCGATCACTGCGACCAATCTGCGCCACACGGCCGTCGGCTTGTACGGCCAGCTGCCCGCCCCCATGTCCTGCTCGGCATGTTGCGACGGCGCCTGCTCCGCCTGCGCTCGTTTCAGCGCCATGTGACCAATTCAATAAGGTCCATCTCCATGCGGCTCATCGGTGCGTGCAAGCGACGCGCGAAGAGCCAGCAAGCGCCGCCGTCTGCACGTGCCCGCAACTGCCGCATGGCACGCTTGCGCCCGTGACCCACGCCGCTGGCGACACGCCGCAAGACGGTGCAACCGGCACGCGGCAAGACACTCGGCGAGTCTCGCCCGCGGACGCGCGGCGAGATGCTCTGCAAGTCAGTCCACAAGACGGTTCCGAGCCACAGGAAGCCACCGAACCAGGCTGCGCAGCGATCGGCTGGCACGCACTGGCTGGGTCGCTCGACGATCCCGGCTTGACACCGCTGCGCGCAGATGAATTCGAACGACCGGACCGGGTATGGCGCACAGCCGACACTGCCAGGCTCGCCGACGCCGCTGTGGATGCTCTGGATGTCTGCGGCTCGGCGAATCGGTCTCGTCCGGCGGCCGCTGCACCAGGCGGGCTGTCCGTCGCGGCTGACGAGCGGCCTGTTGCTGCGGCTGATGCCGTCGGCTCGGCGGCTGTCCCGGCCGGTGCGACCCTTGCCGATGGCCCGGCGTCGTCTGCTGCTGGCCTGCCGTCCGGCCACCCGCTGCCGGTCCGCCCGTACCCGCCGTCGAACGACGACTCCGTGCCACCCCACCCCCGCCCACGCCAGTGCTCACGCGCTGTCACCACGCTCATCGCCGCCCTGCTGACTGGGGCACTGCTCGTCGTCGTCGGCACAACAGCGACGCTCGATGACAAAGCCGTTGTCGCCCCAGGCCTCACCGCCGACATCGAAGAGTTCGTCGCCGTCAGCGGACACCCAGTCTACGCTTCGGAGGCTTCTATATCTCTGGTCAGCGTCCGCACCAGCTTCGCCCCGTCGCTGTTCGAGTTCGTCGGCGCCTGGCTCGACGGCGCGACAGACGTCATCGACGTCGAGGACATCCTCGGTGACCGCACCATCGAGCAGAACCGTGACGCCGGCCGGCGCCAGATGGACCAGTCCACGCAGGTCGCTGTCGCGGTCGCCCTCGAGCACCTCGGCTATGAGGTCATGACCCCGATCGGCGCTCGGGTCGTAGGGGTCATGCCCGATTCCCCCGCTGAGGGTGTCCTCCGCGAAGGCGACATGGTGCAAGCGGTCGACGGCACCGCCATCACGACGGCACAGAGCCTGTCGGAGACGATCAAGACCAGCGAACCGGGCGCGACCGTCGCGCTGACCGCACTCGACCCCGAAGGCCAGACCCGCACCATCACGGTCGCTCTGGCCGACTCGGAAGGCGTCGCCCTCCTCGGCGTCGTCGTCGCTACTCATGTCGAGTTCGAAGAACTTCCCATAGACGTGACACTGCACGTAGACAGCATCGGCGGGCCTTCGGCTGGCCTCGCCTTCACGCTGTCGGTCATTGACGCCCTCACGCCCGAGCCGCTCACCGGCAACCTCGACGTGGCCGCCACCGGCACCATCCGTCACGACGGCACGGTCGGCCCCGTCGGCGGTGTGACCCAGAAATCGCATGCCGCCGTGCGAGCCGGCACCGACCTGTTCTTGGTGCCCGCGTCTCAAGTCGACGAAGCGCTCGCCGTCGCCGACCCCTCGGTCGCCGTCGTCGGTGTCGAGTCCCTCCAGGAAGCCTTGGACGCCATAGCAAACCACCGCAGCTGACGGCGCTCGGGCTGAGCCCCAACGGGTTGGTGTAGCTGCCCGGCATGGTTGCAGAGTCCAGTCCCAGCGTCGCGACCGAGGCGCTTTGACCGGGGTTGTCGCCGTGTCACAGGGTGGGGTACGGTGCGGTTGTTGTTCTCAGGCGCCAGATGGGCGTTGCAGCGTTTGTGAGGTGTACTGTGTCGGTTGCGGGTGTTGCGGTGCGGAGTCGCAGGTTGTGGGCAGTGCTGGCGGCGGTGGTGCTGGCCGGTTCGGTGCTGGGCGTGGTGGCTGGCTCGCCTGCGGGCGCAGCGAACTCGGCGGCTGAGTATCTGGTCGACTCGAACAACGACGGGCGGCCGGATTCGCGCGCGTTCGCCGGCAGGGACCGGTACGAGACGGCGTTGCTGTTGGCGAAGCACTTCGCTGACGGCGGCGAGCCGGCTGCGGTGGACACGGTCGTGGTGGCGTCTGGGGAGTCGCAAATCGACGCGGTGGCTGCTGCAGGGCTGTCGAGGTGGGAGGAAGCGCCGGTGCTGTTGACGCGGCGTGACAGCTTGCCGCGTGGGGTGGCTGAGTTCGTCGCCGATCAGGGCGTCCGCAAGGTGTACGTCGCAGGCGGCATGATGGCGGTGTCCGATTCGGTGGTGGAGCAGTTGGAGGGGCTGGCGTCGAAGCCGACGGTGACGCGCGTGTCCGGTGCGGACCGGTACGCGACGGCTGCGGCGATGGCCAAGCTGGTCGGCACGTCGGCGCGTTGGTGCGACTCCGACGACGACGCCGTGCTGTTGGTGAACGGGGATCGGTCACCTTTCACGTCCGCGGTGCTGGCCGGCCCGTTGTCGTATGGGTTGGAGATGCCCTTGCTGTTGACCGCGGCGAAGACGTTGCCGAGTGCGACGGCAGAGTGGATCAGCGACAACAACATCGACCGAGTAGTGATCATCGGCGACAAGACCGAAGTGTCAGAAGCGGTTGCGGACGAAGTGACCGCGTTGGGCGCCAAGGTGGACCGGCACGCGGGCAGCGACGCGGCGGCGACATCGGTCGCAGTTGCGAAGCTGATGTGGAACTGCGGCAGCCTGGGTGCTGACAAGTCTCGTGTGGCTCTGGTGTCCGAGAGTTCGACGGCGGACGGTGTTGCTGCTGCTCCGGTGATGGGCAACGGCATCAGCCGTGACGACTCGCCGGTGCCGATTCTGTTGGTCGGCGCCGAGCTGCCCGCCTCGGTGCGGGACTGGCTGGCAGCCACGCCCGCCAAGAATACAGACGGCACCAAGAAGCATCTGCAGGTTGTCGCGGTCGGCGGCACGGCTGCAGTGTCGGCAGCGGTGGTGACCGCCGCAGTCGCCGCCGCCTCCTCCGGGACGCCACTCACCGCGACGATCAGCGTGGACGCTGCGTCACGCACGGGTCGCGCAGAGGGTGACCCGAACTCGTTCAAGATTACGTTCAGTGATGCCATTGACACGACGGGGGACTGGAAGGCGGACCTCGGTTCGATGCTGTACGTGAACGGCGTACGAGTGCTGACCGAAGAAGTCACTGAAGACTCGGATTATCCAGTGGCGGGCACGTGCGCGCCGGGCAAGCGTGTCACGGTGACGTTGGAGTCGAATCTCAAAGCAGGCGACAAGGTTGAGCTGCGCCCGAACGCGGAAGCGGCAGTGGGCGCGTCGGGAGACATGCGACGCGTGGGGGCGACGTCGTTCACGGTGCCGTTGAAGACGACACCGGCCGTACCGCCGCCGTTGGAGGTCATCGCGATCGAGGGCCAGAAGCGGCTGTATCTGCGCACGACGATGGCGATGGGTCGCTCGGATGATGTCGGTAAGCGAAACGGGAAGATCACGGTCACCTCGAAGCGCGGTGCCAAAGTCACCGTGCAAGACCTCACGGAGAAGATATTCAAAAGCAGCGACTCGCAGGCCTACGAGCCGGCGCTAACGTTGACCGAGGCCTTCGATTACAACGGTGATGACGACAAGACCGACACGAACGAGCCGGCGGGGTCGCCGTATTTCCTGGGCGCGGGAGATACGGTGACGGTGGAGCGTGGCGCGTTGGTGAACGGCACGGCACAATCGCAGCGCAAGCGTGCGGTGGTGACCAAGCGGATGCCGAAGCCGAAGATCACAGCCGTACGGATCGGCCGTCCCGACACAGGCGTCAACGACGATCCGACTGACGACAAGAAGCCCGGCGGACTGCCTGCCGATGCCCTGCCCGATGCCGCCTCCGGTTCGTACATCAGTCTGCGCCCGGTTGCTCATGTCGGGGACGAGATAGCGTCATTCACTGATCCGCGCAGCCCGGCGGACCCACCGGGAGCATCGAGGGCCATCGTCTGGGGGTCGGGCGATGCCAAGCCTGCCCGGCAATTGCAGATCTACGGTCGGTGGGACGGGATGGCGGCTGGCGCGAAGGGCAACGACTGGGCGGTGCGTACGGAATTCGCGAAATCGTATTTCCCCGCGGACAGCACTGACGACGTAGACATCGACGTGTCGGTAGGTGCCAACTTCGGGCAGTCAGGTGGCGGCGTCATCCGGATCACATTCTTGGCGGGTGCCCCGACGCTGGCTGATGTCGCAAAAGCGTTGACCGCCAACAGCGATTTCACCGCGAACTTCACTGTTGCGTACAACTGCGCCGATCACGATGTGCGCTTGAAGGTGCCTGCCTCGGTCAGCACCGAGTCGGCTGATCTTCACTGGCACCGCAAGACGTACGGTCTTCAGGGAGGCGTTTCCACCGTCGGCTTCGAGGTCGTTTACGACGAATGGCACAACACAGGACGCCAAACCTCTGAGCTGCGCAATTTCGTGTTGGCGACGCTGGTGCCGAGGCCCGGAGGCTGGGACGTCGACGATACCTCTAGCAGGGTCGGCTCGGACGATGTCACCGGAATGAACAATTTCGAAGACACCAGCGCTCAACGATATTTCGCTCACGGCCATGTCGCCATGGGGCCGTCGAAGACATGGCACTTGTGGTTCATCACTGGTGACGCATCGCTGCTGCCAGGGCCGCGCACCGGCCCGACCGGAGGCGTGCTGAACTTCCCGGGCTACTTCTACGACAACACTGGCGCTCGGGTGAACCAGTGGGAGGGCGAGACACTTCGCACTCCGGGCGGCATAGGGAATATCAACTGGGACGGCAGGTTTCCGTACAGCTTCTTGGACCCGAACTCCTCGGACCAGGTCGAGTACGATGCCGCGACCGCAGCGACCAATGTGGCCGGGATGCTGCCGCAGCAGATCGACGACGACAAGTCCGGCGATCCGAAGAAGTCCAAGGCGGCTGGCAAGTTGACCGAACAGGTCGAGTGGGCTGCGCCGAAGCAGACCGTGCGAGTCACCTCAGGTAGCGTGCCCTCACACGTCACCGAGTTGCCCGTCAACTAGCTCCCACCCGCCGCCAGTGGGCTCGGTGTGCGCACCGGGACTGGCCACGAACTGCGCGACCTTCCAAAGACAAGGCCTTGGGGCATCAGCTCCTGGGCCTTGTCGCGGCCAAGATGCGAGAAAAGCGAGGGCGAGGCTGCCAGCGGTTCGCCCAACAGGGCTGCTGATGCTCCAGAAACTCGCTTGGACGGCAGGGGGCCGCCTCCTATGGCCCGTCGCGTTCTGACGGTTCGATGTGCGGAGGCTGCGGCGTCCGAAGAAGAACATGCGCTGCTCTCTGCTCGGCTGTGTGATCAGTTCGGCCCGAAGCTTGCGAAACTGCTGATGTCGCTGGTCCCCCGTGAGCTGCCGCCGGACTTGGTCACCGAGGGCTTCGTCGTGTCGGAGTTGGCGCGGTTCGTGACAAAGGAGCACTTCGACGCTGAGTCGGCGCGGTTCATGACGAAGGAGCACTTCGACGCGGTGATGGCGCGCTGGGCCCAGGATGCTGCGGATCAGCGGGAGGCGGAGCGCAACGAGCGAGTTGCTCAGCGAGAATTGGACCGCAAGGAGCGCGATGCCCAGCGGGAGGCGGACCGTGAGCGGCTGGACGCGCAGCGCGCCGAGGACCGGCGCTACGTGGATGTTCGCATGGAGAGGCTTGAGCGCCGGCTGCGTCGGGTGCAGTACATGTTGCCGTTGGAGTTGGCGGCCGGCGCGGCTGGCTTGGTGGTGGTGCTGCAGTGGCTAGACGGAGGAGGCTGAGCACGCAGCCCTCGGTCCGGCACGGCTAAGTCCGGTAGCGGTCCCTCGGCTGGAGCATCGTCCCCGGTGCCGACACACTGCTGGCCTTCCTTGGGTGCGGGTGGTGGTGGGGTGTCACAGGTGTGGGTGTGGTGTGGTTGTGTTGGGTAGGTGCCTGTTGGGGTGCTGTCGGGTTTTGTGAGGTGTGTTGTGTCGGTTGTTCGTGTGTCGGGTCGCAGGTCGTGGTGGGTGGTGTTGGTGGTGGTGTTGTTGGGGGGTTCGTTGTTGGGTGGGTCGTTGGTGGGGGGTGTGCCGGTGGGTGCGGCGAATTCGGCTGGTGAGTGGTTGGTGGACTCGGATCGGGACGGTCGGCCTGATGCTCGTGGGTTTGCGGGTCGGGATCGGTATGAGACGGCGTTGTTGTTGGCGCGGCATTTCGCGGATGGGGGTTTGCCGGGGTCGGTGGATGTGGTGGTGGTGGCGTCGGGCGAGTCGCAGATTGATGCGGTGTCTGCTGCTGGGTTGGCGGGGTTTGTGGAGGCGCCGGTGGTGTTGACGTATCGTGATCGGTTGCCGGGGGGGGTGGCGGCGTTTTTGGAGGATCAGGGTGTGGGGACGGTGTTTGTGGCTGGTGGTCCGGTGGCGGTGTCGGATGCGGTGGTGGCCGAGTTGAAGGGTTTGGCGTCGAAGCCGCGGGTGGTGCGTGTGGCGGGTGCGGACAGGTATGCGACGGCGGCGGCGATGGCGGGGCGGGTGCGGTCGTCGGCGCGGTGGTGCGGTTCGGATGATGAGGCGGTGTTGTTGGCGAACGGGGATCGGGTGCCGTTCACGTCTGCGGTGTTGGCGGGTCCGTTGTCGTATCGGATGCAGGTGCCGTTGTTGTTGACGGCGGCTGACAGGCTGCCTGCGGTGTCGGCGGATTACATCGGGGACAACGGGATCGACCGTGTGGTGATCGTCGGGGACGTGTCGGAGGTGTCGGAGGGTGTGGCTGACGCGGTGACGGCGTTGGGGGCTCGGGTGGATCGGTATGCGGGGGGTGACGCGGCGGCGACGTCGGTGAGGCTGGCGGAGTTGATGTGGGGCGGTTGTGGGGGTTTGGGCACTGACACGGGCCGGGTGGCGTTGGTGTCTGAGTCCTCGACGGCTGATGGTGTGGCGGCTGGGCCTGTGATGGGCCGCGGTCTGGATCGGGACGGCCGTCCGGTGCCGATTTTGGTGGTGGGGGCGGAGTTGCCGGGGGTGGTGCGGGATTGGCTGGCTGCGACGCCGGTGAAGGACGCTTCGGGGAACAAGACGCATATGTCGGTGGTGGCGGTGGGGGGGACTGCTGCGGTGTCGGCTGGTGTGGTGTCTGCTGCGGTGGCTGCGGCGGGGTCGGCGCCTTCGTTGTCGGCGTCGATCAGCGCGCAGCCGGCGTCTCGGTCGGGCCGTGTGACCGGTGATCCGTCGGTGTTCACGGTGACGTTCAGCGACGCGATCCGCTCCACGCGGGCGGATCTGTCGAAGCTGGTTGGGATGCTGTTCGTGAACGGCGTGTCGGCTTTGGTGTCGAAGGTGGAGCTGGACGACGCGTTCCCGCCGGCGGGTTCGTGCACGGCGGGCACGAGGGTGACGGCGACTTTGCTGGCGCCGTTGAAGGCGGGCGACAAGGTGGAGCTGCGTCCGGACAGGGACGCGGCGTTGGGCGCGTCGGGTGACATGCGCAGGGTGGGGGCGGCGTCGTTCACGGTGCCGTTGAAGGCGTCGGTGTCGGTGGTGCCGCCGTTGGAGGTGATCGCGGTGGAGGGCCAAAAGCAGGTGTATCTGCGGACCACTGGGGCGGTGGGCGGCGATGAGGATCTGGTGCTGTCGAACGGGAAGGTGTCTGTGACCTCGAAGCGGGGCGCGAAGGTGTCGGTGGCGGCTTTGGAGGACGTGTCGTTCCGTCGCACGAACACGCAGGCGTTCGATCCGGCGTTGACGTTGGCGGAGGCGTTCGATTTCAACGGCGACAAGGACAAGACCGACACGAACGAGGCGAAGGGCAGTCCGTATTTCCTGGCTGCGGGGGACACGGTGACCGTGGAGCGGGGCGCGTTGTCGTTGGACGGCGTCGGGTCGAGGCTGGAGCGTGCGGCGGTGGCCAAGCGCACCCCGAAGCCGAAGGTCGCCTCGATCCGGGTGGGGCGGCCCGACACGGGGGTGAACGACGACCCTGCTGATGACGGCAAGCCGGGCGGTCTGCCGGGGGACGTGGCGCCCAAGCCGACCGAGACAGGGTTTTTGAGTCTGCGTCCGGTGGCGCACATGGGCGCCCCGGTGGGGGCGGCGTTCAGCGATCCGCGTGCGCGGATCAAAGCCGACGACGGTTCGACGTCCGCGTCGATCACGTGGCCGGCGTCGGGGTTGACGGTGGCTCGCGAGATGCAGGCCTATGCCCGCTGGGACGGGATCGCGGCGGGCGCGAAGGGCAACGACTGGGCGGTGCGCTTCGACTACGCGAAGGCGTATTGGGCGCCTGGCGCGGCGTTGGAGGACGAGGAGGTGGAGATCGACGTGACGGTGGGCCGCAATGTGGGCCGTTCGGGTGGCGGGCTGGTGCGGGTGACGTTCCTGGCGGGTTCCCCGACGTTGGGCGACATTGCGGACGCGTTGAACGCCGACAGGGACTTCGCCGACAATTTCACGCTGGCCTATGACTGCGCGGACCGCGAGAAGCTGATCACGGCTCGTCCGGCGAACGAGTCGGCGGTGAACACGTACTGGCATCGCAGGTTCTACCCGTTGATCGGGGGGGTGTCCAGCGTCGGCATCGAGGTGACGTTCGGGGAGTGGCATTCGGCGCATAAGAACACCAGCGAGCTGCGCAATTTCTTGTTGGGGTCGCTGGTGCCGGGCTGGAACCCGGACAACGCCGCGGACCTGATCGCTGCTGCGGACGTGTACGGCAACAGCAACTATGTCGCGGACTCGGCGCAGCGCAAGTTCACGCACCATCAGACCGGCAACGTGGCTGCGGCTCGGCCGATCAAGGTGTGGCATCTGCGGTTCACCACCGGCGACGCGTCGCTGCTGCCGGGGCCGCGTACGGGCGTGTCGGGAGGGGCGATCATGTTCCCCGGCTACTATTACGACGACAGCGGCACGCTGGTTGACCTGTGGGAAGGGGAGCCGGCCAAGACCCCGTTCGGGATCCGGAACATCAACTGGGACGGCCGTTTCCCGGTCAGCTATTTGAACCCGACGGCGTCCGATCAGGTGGAGGACGACTCGCAGGGCGTGCCGGGGAAGCTGCCGGCGCAGATCGACGACGACGGCGACGGGAACGCGAAGCAGTCCAAGACTGCCGGGGTGCTCACTGAGCAGGTGGAGTGGGCGGCGCCTGATCACACGGTGCGGGTCACCGCCGGCGACGTGCCCTCCTACCAGTTCGAGCTGCCCGTCAACTAGCCCCCCGGGGGGTCTGGCGCCGGCAGCCTGGCGGCGCCCTCGACGCGACACACCGGCGTACTCCTTTGGGTGGGGTCCGCCGGCGTGGCTGGGCGGCCCCGCGGCAGAGCCTGCCCGGGTCCGGTCCGGCGGGCTGCGGGCTTGTGGGGCCGGCGTCTTTGTTTGGGGGCTGCGGCTGGTTCGGGGAGTGTTCTGCGGTCGGCTGCGTGTCGGAGTGGGGCGGGGGTGGGCGTGCGGCCGGACGCGGATGCTGTGGGATGCTGGGGGTGTCACAGGTGCGGGTGTGGTGTGGTTGTTGTGTGTGAGGTGCCTGTTTCGGGGTGCTGCGGGTTTTGTGAGGTGTGTTGTGTCGGCTGTTCGTGTGTCGGGTCGCAGGTCGTGGTGGGTGGTGCTGGCGGTGGTGTTGTTGGGGGGTTCGCTGCTGGGTGGGTCGTTGGTGGGTGGTGTGCCGGTGGGTGCGGCGAACTCGGCTGGTGAGTGGCTGGTGGACTCGGATCGGGACGGTCGGCCTGACAGTCGGGGGTTCGCGGGCAGGGACCGGTATGAGACGGCGTTGTTGTTGGCGCGCCATTTCGCTGACGGGGGTGTGCCGGGGTCGGTGGACGCGGTGATTGTGGCGTCTGGGGAGTCGCAGATCGACGCGGTGGCTGCTGCGGGGCTGGCGGGCTATGTGGAGGCGCCGGTGATCTTGACCTATCGTGACCGGCTGCCGAGGGGTGTGGCGGAGTTCGTTGACGCTCAGCGGCCGGGGACGGTGTATGTGGCTGGGGGCCCGTCGGCGGTGTCCGACGCGGTGGTCGCCCGGTTGGAGGGGTTGGCGTCGAGGCCGCGGGTGAGGCGTGTGGCGGGTGCGGACAGGTACGCGACGGCTGCGGCGATGGCGAAGATGATCAGGCCTTCGGCGAGGTGGTGCGAGTCTGACGATGAGGCGGTGCTGTTGGCGAACGGGGACCGGGTGCCGTTCACGTCCGCGGTGTTGGCGGGCCCGTTGTCGTATCAGATGCAGACGCCGTTGCTGCTGACGGCGGCTGACAGGCTGCCGGCGGCGTCGGCGGAGTTCATCCGCGGCAACGGGATCGACCGGGTGGTGATCATCGGCGACAAGACGGAGGTGTCCGACGCGGTCGCGGACGAGGCGGCGGCGCTGGGCGCCCGGGTGGACCGTTATGCGGGCGCGGACGCGGCGGCGACGTCGGTTCGGGTGGCGGAGCTGATGTGGGAGGGCTGCGGGGGTCTGCGCGCGGACCGCACGCATGTCGCGTTGGTGTCGCAGGGCTCGACTGCTGACGGCGTCGCGGCGGGGCCGGTGCTGGGCCGCGGGATCGGCCGCGACGACCGGCCGGCGCCGATCCTGCTGGTCGGCAAGAGCTTGCCGGGGTCGGTGCGGGACTGGCTGGCGGGCACGCCGACCACTGACAGCGCGGGGAGCAAGACGCATCTGGCGGTGGTGGCGGTGGGGGGAACTGCTGCGGTTTCGGCTGGTGTGGTGACAGCGGCGGTGGACGCGGCGGGCACAGCCCCGGCGTTGTCGGCGAGGATCAGTTTCGACACGAGCGAACGTTCGCGGTTCACGTTGACGTTCAGCGACAGGCTGCGGCTGAGCAGCGACGCGTTGTCGGCGGCGGACCGGAAGGCGTTGGCGTCGATGGTGTACGTGAACGGCTCGAACGTGGAGGTGAACAATTTCACGGTGAACGAGGGCTACACGGCGCCTGATGCGTGCTCGGCGGGTGCGGGGACGCAGCTGTTGGTGCTCTTGCCGGCGCCTCCGGGGTATCGGCTGCTGCAGCCGGGGGACCGGGTGGAGCTGCGCCCGAACCGGAACTCGATGCTGGGCGCCGGGGGGGACAGGCGGATGGTGCAGGCCGCCTCCGCGGTGTTCCCGGCGCTGCCGCCGCCGGCGTCGGTGGACCCGACGCCGACGGTGGTGGCAGTGGAGGGCCAGACCAAGATGCAGCTGTACCTGGACGCCTACTCCTATCCGGACCGGGGCAACGTGAACACTCAGATCGACGGCACGGCGGGGAAGATCAGCGTCACGACCGCACGGTTCAAGAACCGGCCGGGTCCGAAGGTGAAGCCCGACGACGGCTACGACCTGGAGTCGGTGGGGAACGCGTCGGGGTTCCCGGGGTACAACGTGAACCTGGTATTGGCCGAGGCGTACAACTGGAACCCGGGCGAGGACTCCGACACGACCGACACGAACGAGGCCGCCGGGTCGAAGTATTTCCTGCGCGCCGGGGACACCGTCACGGTCGACCGGGGCGCTTTGACGCACACCGCGAGCCGCACCCAGTCCCGGTTCGCGCGCACCACGGTCTCCAAGCGGGTCCCGAAGTTCGCGGTCACCTCGGTGCGGGTCGGCCGCCCGGACACGGGAGTGAACGACGACCCCGCCGACGACGCCAAGCCGGGGGGCCTGCCGGCGGTGGTGGCGCTGGACGGGAACGCGAACGACTCCACGCCGCTGATCAGCCGCCGCGCGCTGGGGTTCGTCGGACGGGCCAACACGACGACGTATCTGCATGTGCGGCCCCGCTGGGACGGGTACGCGGCGGGCGCTTTGGGGAACGAGTGGACGGTGCGCACCTTGTTCTCCCCCGACTGGGACCCGAACGGGGCGCAGCGGCTCGACGTGGACGTGAACAAGTACGCGACCGGCGTCGGCGGGCAGATCTCGGTCACGTTCGTCGGCGGCAGCTTCACGCTCGGCGACGTGTACGACATTCTGCGGGCCGACAAGGAGTTCGCAGCCAATTTCGACGTGTACTATCCGCCCGAGGCCGGCGAGCTCAGCAACAACTGCAACTGGCGCAGGGTGCGGGTGAACGCCAAGGAATGGGCCGAGACGTCGTCGGGCACCGCGATAGGCGACCAGCAGGTCCGCAACCAGCCGACGTTCTTCGGCGGGGGGGTCAGCTCGGTCGGCATCGAGATCACCTTCGGCGACTGGGTCGCTGACCTGCCGGGCACCGCGACGGGCCAGAAGCTGCGCGACCAGGTGCTCGCCGCTTTGGTGCCCGGTCATGTCCTGAGCAATGTGCCGGCAGGGTTCCGCACCAACGGCGAGGTGCGTCACATCCAGAGCAACGAGTCCGGCGGGGACCCCGTGGGCCGTGACGCGTCCATGCTGGTGGACATGCTCACCCACTCGGCGCGTCCCTACACGCCGGCGAACCACGACCACTACACGGCGGTGGTGTCCTCCGCCGACAACGGGACAGTGGGCTCGAGCGGCCTGCCCACCAAGACGTTCCATGTGCGGGTCACCACCCGCGACCCGCAGCGGCTGCCCGGGCTGCGCACCGGCGCCGGCAAAGGCGTGGTCAGCTTCGGCGGGGAGTACTGGTCCACCACCGCGGGCACGCTCGCCGGCAGCCCGGCCGCGGTCGCGTACAGCTACCTGTGGGCGAACGGCTCCGACCAGGCCGCCGACACCAGCCTCGGGGTGCCCGGCCGGCTCCCAGCCGAGATCGACGACGACCGCGACGGCGCCGCCGACAAAGCCAAGACCGCGACCAGCGAGCCCGCGGACTACGCGTCGGCCGCGGGCAGGGTGCGGGCCGTGTCAGGCGACGTGCCCTCGCTGCGTCCCGGCAACCCCCTCGGCTAGCCCCCCCGCCCGCCGGCGCCTCGTGTGCTGCCGTCCCGAAGCTCTCGACGGCTTCGGGACGGCATCGTCTTCGCCGCCCCGGCGGCCCCCCGCCGGCGGCGTCCTGAGGCGCCCGGTCGGCCGCGGGGGTCGGCCGGCGGGTCCGCGGGCCGGCCCTGGGACTTCGCCGGCGGCGGCCTTTGGGGCGCCCGTCCGGCTGGGGGTCCTGCGGGGCTGGGGGGTGGGGGTGTCACAGGGGGGGGCGGGGTGCGGTTGTGTTGGTGAGGCGCCTGTTCGGGCGCCGCGACGGGTCGACGGGTCGTTGCTGTCTAGGGTTGTGCTGTGAGGTGTGCTGTGCTGTTGGGTCGAGCGAGGCTGTGGGTGCTGTCGGGTCGCAGGCGGGCGGCTGTGGTGCTGCTGGCGGCTGCGGTGGCGGGGTCGATGCTGGCGGTGGCGCCGGGCGCCGGGGTGGGGGCGGCGAACTCGGCGGGCGAGTTCTTGGTGGACACGAACCGTGACGGGCGTCCTGACAGCCGTGCGTTCGCCGGGGGGGACCGTTACGCGACGGCGCTGTTGTTGGCGGAGCATTTCGCTGACGACGGCACGCCTGGGACGGTGGACGCGGTGATCGTCGCGTCGGGGGCGTCGCTGGTGGACGCCGTGGCGGCTGCGGGGCTGGCGGGCTATGAGCAGGCGCCGGTGCTGTTGACCCGCCCCGACGGGCTGCCTCGCGGCGTCGCGGAGTTCGTGGAGGACCAGGGGGTGCGCACCGTGTACGTCGCCGGGGGCACAGCGGCAGTGTCGGAGCGGGTGGTGACCCAGCTGGAGGGCTTGGCGTCGTCCCCGAAAGTCACCAGGGTCGCGGGGGCGGACCGGTATGCGACCGCGGCGGCGATGGCGAAGCTGACCCGCTCCTCGGCGCGTTGGTGCGGCACCAACGACGACGCGGTGCTGCTCGCGAACGGGGACGCCGCCCCGTGGAGCGCGGCGGTCGCGGCGGGGCCGCTGGCGTACGCGTTGGAGATGCCGCTGCTGCTCACCCCCTCAGACGCGCTGGCGGCCGCCGCGGCGGAGTACATCGACGACAACGGGATCGACCGTGTGGTGATCGTGGGCGGCACCGATCAGGTGTCGGCTGCGGTCGCGGATCAGGTGACTGCTTTGGGGGCGAGGACCGAGCGTGTCGCCGGCGCGGATGCGGCGGCGACGTCGGTCGCGGTGGCGAGGCTGATGTGGGGCGCCTGCGCGGGTGTAGGCACCGACACGAATCGTGTGGCTTTGGTGTCCGCGACGTCCGCGGCGGACGGCGTGGCCGCCGCGCCCGTTCTGGGTGCGGGGATCGGCGGTTCGGGCAAGCCGGTGCCGGCGCTGCTGGTCGGCGAGGTGCTGCCCGTCTCGGTGCGGGACTGGCTCGCCGCGACCCCGGTCGCCGACGCGGCGGGCGCCCGTCAGCATCTGTGGATCGCTGCTGTGGGCGGCACCGCGGCGGTGCCGGCGTCGGTGATGGCCGCCGCGGTGGCGGCCGCTTCGGGGGGTGCGCCGCTGACAGCCAAGATCTCCAGGGACCCGCTGACACGCGACGGGCGCATCGTCGGCAATCTGTCCGCTGAGGACAGAGCGAAGCAGGAAGAAGAGGACCGCCAGTTCACGATCACTTTCAGCGACAAGATCAGCCAGACCCCCGCGGCGCGTACCACGACGACGACGTTCGACGCCTGGTTCGACCGGCTCGCGTCGATGCTGTACCTCAACGGCGCCCCGATGGCGGTCGCCGCTGACGGCATCGAGGCCGACACGAACTATCCGCCGTCTGGCACGTGCGGCGCGGGGACTCGTGTGACGGTCACCTCGTCGGACACGCTCAAGGCGGGGGACCGCATCGAGCTGCGCCCCAACGAGTCCGGCTCGATGCTCGGCGTGACCGGCGACATGCGTCGTGTGCAGCCCGCGAGCTTCACGGTCCCGCTGAAGACGACGGTGCCGGTGGTGCCGGTCGTGGAGCTGGTCGCGGTGGAGGGCGAGAACTCCGCCGCGGTGCGTGTCGCCCAGCTGTCCGACAGCGAGCTGACCCGGCCCAACGACGTGAACTCCGCGAGCCATGCGGCCGACTACCATCCCGTGTCGGTCGTCAGCAAAGCCGGCGCGAAGATCAAGACGCGCTTCAGCTTCGGCGACGCCACCTTGCAGACCGCAGCGGCGAACAACCAGATCAACGGCTACAAGGTCGTCTGGAAGCTGGCGGAGGCGTTCGACATGAACGGCGACGGCGACACCGGCGACTCCTACGAAGCCAAGGGCAGCAGCTATGCGCTGCAGGCCGGCGACGTGGTGACCATCGACCGGGGCGCGTTCGTGCACACCGAGAGCGGCGCTCAGTCCCGCTACACCCGCACCGTGGTCACCAAGCGGATACCCAAGTTCGGGGCCACCTCGGTGCAGATCGGCAAGACCGACACCGGCGTCAACGACGACCCCGCCGACGACGACCTGACCGGCGGGCTGCCCGCCGACGAGCAGTGGGGCAGCGACGCCGATCTCAGCCGCCGCGCGATCGGCTACCTGGGCCCCAAGAGCGGGGATCATCTCAAGATCCGTGCCCGCTGGGACGGCATCGCCGCCGGCGCACGCGGCAACGACTGGTCCGTCAACGTGCGCCGCCCGGCGGGCGCTTCGGGCAGCGGCTTCCACCGTCCCGACGACCCGGTCGACATCGACGTGCGGGTCGTGCCCGGGATCGGCGCCGCCGGGGGCGGCAGGATCGACGTGACGGTCCTGGCGGGCACCCCCACCCTGGGCGACATGCACACCGCGGTGACCGGCACCAAAGCCTTCGCGGACAGCTTCACCGCCGAGTACAGCAACTGCGCCCGCCGCGGCCGCAAGCTCGCCGCCGTGCCGGAGTGGCTGAGCTCCCGCTACAAGATGCGAGGCGGCGTCACCACCGTCGGCATTCTGGTCACCTGGGAGGACTTCGTGCACACCGTGCTCACGAACACCCTGACATGCCAGGTGCTCGGCGCGTTGGTGCCCGGCCACTACACAGGCGGCTCTCCCGTCTCGTGCACCGCGGGCGCGTTCTCTTCGGCCCGGATCACCGCCCGCACCGTGGTCACGACCGACGCCGGCTGGGCCGCCACACCACCCGAGCCCGCCGAGCGCAGCGTCTACTCAGCGTCGGTCGAGTTCTTGCGGCCCTCCAAGTCCGCCCGCATACAGTTCTCGACCACCGACATCTCCAAGCTGCCGACGCTGACCAGCGGCTCAGGCAGAGGCGTCGTCACCTTCTACGGCAGCTTCTACGAGTACGCGCCTGACGGCACCCGAGGCCAGTTCGACACCGACTCCGGCTCACACGTGGCAGGCAACTACCTGCTTTCGACCTACAGCTGGAGCGGCCGCGTGCCGGAGATCGACGACGACGGCGACGGCGACGCCACCTACGGCAAAGGCCCCCGCACCGAGCCGGTCGACTTCCACAACCGCGCCCAGAAAATCGCTGTCACCACCGGCAACGTCCCCAGCACCCCATACGGATACTGACCACACCACACCCCCCGCACCACCGCACCGCAGCACAGGCAGCCCCCCACCCCAAAAACAGGGGAGAGGGGCTGCCTGTGCTGCCGTGTCCGCACAGCCACCACAAACCAGCTACGACACAGCCGACAGCACCAGACACCCCCTCCCGCCACACAACCAGCCGAACCGCGTGAGACTGACCACGAGCCGCGTCACGGCTCTGCTACCGTGAGTCTCGGACGAGCCGCCATATGCCGGGAGGTGTCCGGTGAGCACGAGCCCAGCCGAAACCGCATCAGGCACAGCCCGCCGCAACAGCCCACGCCGCACACGCACGGCACGGCACACCGTTCGCCTGCGCGCGGCACTGATCGCAGCGATAGTGACCGCAGCCGGTCTCAGCATGGCGCCGCCGGCGTCGGCAGCAGCTCGAGACGCCACCTACACCCGCATCGCCGGCACTGATCGCTACGACACCGCGGCCCAGGTTGCCGAGGCGTACCGCACCGAACGCGGCGCCGGCGTCGACACCGTCGTCTTGGTCTCCGGCGCCGACGAAGACTTCGGCTACGCATTGGTGGCACCGGCGCTGGCACGCCGGCACTCAGCGCCCATGCTGCTGACCGAGCCAGACCGTCTGACCCGCTCGGCCGAGCGCTTCATCGAACGACGCGATATCGACACCGTCTACATCATCGGCGGTGAAGAGGTCGTCTCGGCTGAAGTCGAAGTCGACGTCGAGCGGCTGGGCGCGACGGTGCGGCGCGTCGCTGGCGCCGATGTGCACACCACCGCTGCGGCCGTAGCGCAACGTGTCGGCCATCAGCCCGGTAAGCCCGGTACCTACGGCTCCGAAGGCCGCACCGTGCTGTTGGCTACCTCTGACAGCTTCGCCGACGGTCTCGCAGCCGGGCCGCTGGCCTACCGCGGCGAGCATCCCGTGTTGTTGACGCCCAGCGACAACCTGCATCCGGCCGCGCTGGAGTTCATGCGTGCCAGCGACACTGCGCACGCGGTGATCCTGGGCGGCACCGTAGCCATCAGCAGCAGTGTGGATCGAGAGCTGCGAAGCAACGACATCAGCACTGAGCGGCTCGCAGGCTCGGACCGGTTCGCCACAGCGGCGGCCATCGCCCGCGAACTGCAAGAGACCAACTCGCCTCAGACGTGCTTCGGCGGCGCCGAGGTGGGACTGGCCAACGGCTGGCGTCCGCCTGACGCGTTGGTCAGCGCCCCGCTGCTGGGCGAACGATGCGCGCCGCTGCTGATCACCGACCCGGCGGGGCTGAGCAGCGCCACTGAGGATCTGCTGGCCGCAGACGGCTACTTCACCGGTGACAACACCGGCCGATTGCGTATCACGGTGTTCGGCGGCACTGCGGCGATCTCGAGCACCGCGCTCAGCCAAGCCGACACCGCTGCGACGCTGACGCCCATCACGGCCCGCATCGATGCCGTCGAAGGTCGCTGCCAGATTGTCATCACCTTCAGCGAGCCGGTGCGGCGTACCGATGCAGTGGCCATCGGCAACTACCGGCACGGAGGCAGGCGCCTCGGCGCGAGCTTCGGCGCCGTCGATGCTGGCGTTGACGTGAACACGAACCGAGCCGTCATCACGCTGGCTGGTGCAACGTCGTCGGAGAAGGGGGCTGAACCGCTCGGCTGCACGACCCCGCTCAAGCGCACCGAACGCTTCGAGATCATCGCGAACGCCATCTTCGCGCCGGACGGCAAGCGGGTGGTTCGCGGCGAAAACCAGCGCGTCAGCTCAGACCGTGCGCGCCCGAGGATCACCTTCACGCTGATCGAAACCGCCGGTAAGTTCTACGTAGATGTCAGCGAATCGGTGAGCGACAACCCGGGCGACGACGACCAAGGCATCAGTCCGGAGGTCGTTTATGTGCGCACCGGCGAAGACGACATGAAGCTCCCACTCAACTTCGGAACAGGCGTGACGCGTGTGACCCTCAACGCACCGCATGCGGGCGGTGTCAAGCCAGGCGATTCGGTTCGGATCGCGGCGGGCGTCCTGGTGGACTTGGCGGGCAACACCAACACCGCAGCCACGCAGCGGGCCATCCGGGACAACAGAGCGCCTCGCCTCTCCCGTGTGGAAGTCAGCCAGCCGGCGGCGCGTGTGGCGGCATCTGTCTCATTTGACGGACGCGACGGCGGCGGCCGAGTGACGGACGCGCTCACCATCCGCGGCAAGCTCTCCGGTGCAGCCGCAGGCGCTGCAGGCAACGACTGGACCGTCGACGTGGAACTCGATGCGCGGGCAGATGCCCGGCAGCGCACCACGGTCGACGTGAGCACCCAACGTAAGCACATCGACATCGTCGCTTCGCAGCAGCGGTCCTTGGCTAGCGTCGCCGACGACCTCAACACGAACAGCTCGTTCCGTCTACTGTTCACTGCGACTGCGTCGTCGTTGGCGCGCAGCGGCGGTGCCACGTTCAGCGCAGGTGCGAGCGCAGTGCGGCTGAGCGACGGCACCAGCTCCGTGGACATGGTGGTGAGCTGGTCGGAAGCGGTGTGGCACTGCGATGAGACCGACGGTGTCAAAGCCGACAGACTCGGCGTGGACGCCGATGCCGACAACAGGTCAGAGTTCTACCTCGACGGCCATCTCGCACGGGCCGCGGGCGTGAGCTTCGTTCTGGCCACCGACGGCGGCCGCCAGTTCAGCAGCAACGGCGCCATCTGCGACACGACGCCTGGGGCGAAGCCGGGCACGCTGGTGGCTTCTATCCAGTCGTCGTCGGCAGCAGCGCTGCCGTCGCTTGACTCGTGGCTGCACGACACCGGCGGCGCAGCCACCGACCTCGTCGGCAATCAGTCGACGAGGCGTCGCTTCGCCGGTTTCAGCTCGCTGCGATGAAGCGTTGAGATGAACTGCGGAAAGCGGCCCCGCGACCCCCGTTTCGGCGGATGCGCAGGCTTCCGCAGCCTGCGGCGCTGGCGACCGTGGCGCTGCGCAGCGATGAGTGCACTGGCGATCGCCAGCGTGCTGACCGTCGTCGGCAGCGGGTCTGTCGCAGACGCGGCCGCACCGCTGGTCAGCGTGCAGCGGCACGCTGGCGCTACCCGCTACGACACTGCCGCGGCTGTAGCGCAGCGCTACGTCTCTTTCCGTCAATCCCAGAACCCGCCGGTGCAGGTCGACACCGTCGTGCTCACCTCTGGCGAGGAAGCCCATTTCGGCTACGCCTTGGCAGCGCCGCCGCTGGCGCGTCAGCTCGACGCGCCGCTGCTCATCACTGCCCCGTCGGAGCTGTCTGGCGCGGCGGCTCGGTTCTTGCGCAACAACAGCATCGACCGCGTAGTGATCATCGGCGGACCAGACGTGGTGTCGTCGAGCGTCGAAGAGCAGCTGCGCGCAGACGGCTACGACGCGGATCGCATCAGCGGCGGCGATGCCTATGCCACTGCGGTGTCGGTTGCGGAGGAGGTCGGGCGCACCGGCGGCAGTCCCGGTGTCTACGGTCGGCGGGGCCGCACTGTGCTGCTGGCAACCGGCGAGAACTTCGCAGACGCGCTCGCCCTCGGGCCGCTGGCCTACGAAGGACGGCACCCGGTGTTGCTGACGCCGCGCGGGGAGCTGCACGCAGACGTCGCTGGCTTCCTGCGCAGTGCTGGCGTGAGCCACGTCATTGTCGCGGGCGGGACCGCAGCCGTCAGCCGCGGCGTGCAGGACGCCGTCGAGCGCCTTCGTATCAGCGTGCAGCGGCTGGCGGGCAACGATCGCTTCGAGACCGCCGCGGTGATCGCTCGCGAGCTGCTGGACTCCGGCAATGCGTCGAGCTGCTTCGACGGCAGCAGCGTCGGGCTGGCCTACGGCTACCGATCGCCGGATGCCATCGTCAGCGGACCGCTGCTGGGCGTGCGCTGCGCCCCGCTGCTGCTGACCGACATCGACCGGCTCGACGCCGAGACCCGCCGCTTCCTCAGCCATGTCGACTACCTCGGCGGCGGCGACGACGGGCGGCTGCGGATGATGGTGTTCGGTGGCGCAGCGGCCGTCTCAGCCGACACCGCTGCCGAGGCGCAAGCGGCAGCCACGCTGGAGACGGTCCGGGCACGGCTGAGTGGCCTCGAGGGCCGGTGCAGCTTCGAGGTCACCTTCGACGAGCCGGTGCTCACCTCGCAGGCCAAGAACGTGCTTGCCTACCGGGTAGGCGGCTCTACGCCGGCCGATGCCACCGTTCAGGCCGGCACCGAAGAGGTCACCCGCCGCGCCGTTGTGCTACTCCGAGGTTCACGCACCGGCGGCGGTTCCGTTCCGACCGGCTGCGTCGACCCGCTGGAGGCCGGTACCGACATCGCCGTCGCCGGCGGCATCATCCGAGCTGCCGACGGCAAACGAGTTGTGGCACGGGCATCTGCAAGGGTCGCCGACGACAACCGTGCCCCGCGCTTGACGATCACGGCTTTCGTCGGCGGGACGAAGGTGTGGGTGGACACTGACGAGCCGGTGTTGCTGCGCAGCCTCGGCTTGCAGCTCAGGCGGGACCTCGCTGGCACCGCAAACGATCTCGACCAGGAAGTCGCGCTGCGGCACTCCGGGATCGATGCAGGTCTCGAGGCCGATGTGCCGACCGTATTCGGCCGACTACGACTTGAAGACACCATCACCGTGAGAGCCGGTGCGGTCCGCGACCTCGCCGACAACCCAAACGCCGTGCAGACTGTCAGGCCCGGCACCGACACCTCTGCGCCTCGCATTGCACGAGTGCTGGTGACCTTGCCCACGCCGGTCGATGCCGCCCGCGTCACCATCGACGCGGATGACCGGGGCAGCATCATCCGTGACGCAGTCGAAATCACGTCCAAGGCGAACGGCGACGCGGCCGGCGCCCGTGGCAACAAGTGGACGATGAAGGTGGAGATCCGGAGCGGCTGGGCCGCGGACCAAGTCTCTGTGGTGTCGGTTTCGCCGTCGTCGTCGAACCCGACGATGGTGCTGCGAGCTTCGGACAAGCGGACCCTGCGGCTCGTTGTCGCCGACCTGAACCAGGACAGTAGCTTTGCGTCGCGGTTCAACGCTGAGGTCGCCTCTGCTGTCCGTGGTGACACAGCGACGTTGCGCGGCGACTCGGGACCGGACCGGTTCGCGGACGGCACCAGCATCAACCGGATGCGAGTGGAATGGAACGAAGCGGTCATCGGCTGCGGCGAGACCGGCGGCGTCAGCCTCGGCAACCTGGCGGTCGATCGCGATCGCGACGACCGCGCCGACTTCCGGCTCGACGGCACGGTGTTCGACCGCAATGTTGAATTCGTGAACGTGCCTGACCAGAGCAACATCAACACCTTGGGGGCCGCAGCATGCGACACCTCCCCCGGGGCTCGCGTGGGCACGCTCGTCGCCTGGCTGCGCTCGGCGGACTACGACGCGCTGCCGTCGACGCGTTCGCAGCTGATCGTTGGTGCCGGCGCTGCGCAGGACCGCGCCGGCAACCGTGCAGCCGCCCAGACCTTCCGAGGTTTCACCAGCGGCTGACCGGCGTCGGCTGATCTTGGAACGACATGTGCGGGCTGCCAACAGGCGCGCGCACCCGCTGCGTAGTCTCGTCGCCGTGACGAGTCTCTTCGGCAGTTGCAGGCTGCCGCGCTCTTGCCGAGGCCGTCCCACTGGCCGAACTGCTGCTGCGGTGATGCTGTCGTGTGTCTTGGCCGCCGGCGCGTTGGCAGCCGCGGCAGCCGGAATGGCCGGTCCTGTGGGGGCAGCCGGCGCATCGGAGCTGTCGGTGCTACGCGGCGGGCCGGTGCCGCCTGCGCAATGGCCTTCGGGGAAGCTGGCGGCACCGTTGTTGGAGGGCTGGCCGAATGCACTGCGCATCTGGGGACCGGACCGCTACCAGACGTCGCTGGCCTCCTCGCTGGTGCTGCGCGGCAGCGGCAGCTTCCCCTTCGATTCGCCCGATCGCGGCGGCGGTGCTGACACGCTGGCAGCCGCAGATCACTGGTGGGGCTTGGGTGTGTGCCCGAAATCGGTCACGATCGTCGCCGGGGACTCGCAAGCAGACGCGCTCGCGGCGGCCGCGTTGACCGACCCCAGCGGCGGCTCCAGCGAGCCGTATCTGATGCGCGTTGCCGCGGCGGATCCGCTGTTCGACCCGCCGGGCGGATTTGCCCGCGTGGACACACACGGCGCTCCGGTGCTGCTCACCGACTCGGCGCGCAGCGGTGCTCGCAAGCTGGCGGTGCCAGTGCGGCTGGCCGTGGCGGACCTGCGCTCGGGTGGCTGCAACACCGCGCGTCAGGCGATCATCGTCGGCGGCCCTGCGGCTGTGCCCGCAGAGGTCGAGGCCGAACTGGTGTCGGTCGGCATCGCCGAGGTGTTCCGTGTGGCGGGCGAGAACCGCTACGGAACCGCGGCCGCTGTGGCCCATGCGCTGGGCACCGCGCCGGTGCCCGACGGCGCATCGACATGCGCGTCTGCCCGAGGTGCCGACGTCACAGATGGCGCTGGCGATGGCGACGATGGAGACGGCGTGGCCGGCGTGGGCCAAGGCGCCCGGCGCCCGCCCACGCTCGCCTTCTGGGCGAACTCTGTCGTGGAATGGCGCGCCAGCCCCACTGAGTGCCGGCTGCTCGGTCGGACCGTCGTGCTCACCGACGGGATCGAGGGCATCGACGCGCTCGCTGCAGGGTGGTGGACCAGCTACTGGCAGGTGCCGGTGCTGCTGGGTGACGGCAGCCGCCGCTTGCCTGACGAGACCGTTGCGGCGATGACGCTGCTCGACATCGACCACATCATCGTTGTTGGTGGTCCGGCACGTCTGCCCGAAGAAGTTGTCGATGCCGCAGCCAAGCTGACCGGAGCTGAGGTCCTGCGAGTGTGGGGTTCGAATCGCTACACCACGAGTGTCGAGATGGCCAAGCACCTCGGTGGTTGGTGGCCCGGAGTCGATCCTGCCGAGGCCGAGCCTGGTGGCGGCGGTCTCGAATCGGCGGTCGTGTGCGTGGCGGCATCCGGCGGCACACATCGCTCGCTGGGCTGGCCGGATGCGCTCGGGGCGGGCGCTTGGTGCGGTACTGCTGCCGCTGCCGGCGCAGCACCGCCGCCGCGGATGCTGGGCGCAGCGTCGGTGAGCAGACCGCCGTCGGTGCGGGCTGCAGACATCCAAGCGGCAGATGTCACGGTGCCCGGCGCTGGTGCGGGCCGCAGCAGCACCGCCGCCAGCCGTTCAAGCGGGGCAGCCCGCGTCGCAGTTCCGCTGATACTGGTGCCCGGCGGCGCTGATGAGCTCACCCCATCGGTTGCGCACTACTTGGAGCAGATGTTCGCGGCACCGGCCGAGTGCGTGGACGCAGCGGGCACCGGAGCGGCCGGTGCGGACAGCGACGCCATCGCTTATGCGATTGCGCTCGATGCCGGCGTCTGCCCCGCACCAGGGTTCGCAGTGGCCTTCGGCGGCCCTGATGCGATCACTCCTGCCGTGCTCGGGCAGATGTCGTCGATCTTGAGCGGAGGGTTGACCCCGGCGGCGGTGCCTGAGATCGGTTTGGCGGGCGCCGAGACGCCTGATCCGCATTCGCCGTTCGGCATCTCGTCTGTCCGCGGCGTGCCGCTGGGCGTCGGCGCCTTCGTCACGACCTTGGCGATGACGCCGGTGTTCCACGACGGTTTGGACGTGCCCGCGTCCGGTTCGCCGGGAGGCGTCGTGTCGGGGCGTTCCACGTCGACCGGCTCTGCGGGGCGTGGAGGTGTCGGAGGCTCGACAGGGCCGGTCTCCAGCACGGCGGGCGATGCGGTCACCGTCTGTTTGCCACGCGGCAGCTATCCCGGCACCCGCTGGCTGAGCTTCGACTCGACCCGACCCGGCACGTTGGTGAGCCATTCGCTGGGCCATGTGGATCTCAGCGGCATCGACTGGTATCGCCGCGATCACGACGGAACGTCCCGATCGAGCGGCGAAGGTGCGCCGGGATGTGTTGAGGTGCGCTGGCCGGCAGACCGCCCGCTGCTGCTGCGCGCTGTGGACCCGCTGGGCCGGTCGTCGCCGACGTTGCTCGTGACTGCCGATGTGGGCCGTCGTTTCGGTGTGAGTGCACCGCTGAGGGCACGCAACCCGCAGACGGCCGGCCGGCGCGACGATGTGCATGGGGTGACGGGAGTGACGCAGTGGGTGTTCACTGGGCAGGCGACGTCATCGACGGCTGAGATTGCCGACGTGACCGAGCCCATCGTGATGTCGCACATTCAGATCGACCTGCGCCGCCGCGCCGGCGACGACGGAGCGCCGAGCACGACGACATTCCGGGCGGAGTGGTTCATTCGCACCCCCGAGGGTCGGGCGAGCGGGACCGCCGAGGGCGAAGCGGTACTGCGCGGCAACACGTGGCATCTGCGCGGTGCCAGCGTGCTGAACGGGGGCAACTGGGCGTCGTCGGTGCTGGGGTCGCCCGCCGCCGCGCTGCCAGAGGCGCGGGCACCCGCCCGCCCGCTGCCTGCGGGGGCTGCAGTGACGCCGCTGCGGGTTGGCACCTCCGGCGGATACGGCGCCGGCGGCTTCAGCGCCGAGATAGCGCTCAATGGCCACCGAAGCAGCGACGACACCATCTCTTGGCAACCCGAGGCATTCATCAACACCGTCGCAGACTGACATCCGCCCGCCGTACCGCACGTGTAGTGCGCCGCAACTGGCTGGGTACGGCAATGCGGGTGGGCTATGGTGGGGTCTGCCTTGCTGCCCGGCTGATGCGGCGGCCTTTCGGGAACCAGACGAGCGCATAACTGCGCCGCGACCTGCAGTGAGGCTCAATGTCAGCTTCTTTGGAATCGACCGCCGCAATGGACCCAGCGCCAGACCCGCACACGCCTGCTGAACAGGTCGGTGGCCCTGCAGAGCCGCACGCTGCTGCTGGGCTGGCTGCTGGTGCTGTGCTGGCTGCTGGCGCAGCCGCCGTGCCCGCCGCTGGGCCTGCTGGTGCTGCAGCCGTGCCCGCTGCTGAGTCGTCGGCTGAGAGCACCATGCGGTCGCGGCGCGAGGAGCGTGCGCCGGTGTCGGCGGGTGTGCTGATCTCGGTGGTCGGCGGGCTGCTGGCGGCGCTGCTGAGCGCCATGTTCTCGATGATGATGTGGCAGTTCTCCGCGCTCAACGACCGCATCGATGGCTTGGAGACCGAGTTTCGGACTGAGATCGCGACGCTTCGAGCGGAGATGCAGGAGGATTTCCGTGAGGTACACGTGATCTTGCGGGATCACACCGAGCGACTCGCGCGCATCGAGGCTGTGTCCGCATTGCAAACGCAGTAGCTGCACAGTTCGCTGATCTATCGCTGGCCGAGCGATTGGTGCCTCAGTAGCGGTTCAGCTGGTGTTCAAGCTCGCCATATCGGCCACGGTGCTGCAGTGGGCTGGTGCTGCAGTGCGTTAGGGTGGTGTTTGCCTTGCTGCCCGGCTGATGCGGCGGCCTGACGGGAACTACACGAGCGCATAACTGCGCCGCGACCTGCAGCGAGGCCCAATGTCAGCTTCTTTGGAATCGACCGCCGCGATGGACCCAGCGCCCGACCCGCACACGGCTGCAGAGCCGCACCTAGGTGCTGTCCCGCACGCGGCTGCTGAGCCGGCGAGCGGTGCGTCTTCGGCTGCGGGTGGACCGGCCGGGGGATCTGCAGCTGCCGTGCCAATGTCGCGGCGCTCCCGGCGCGGCCAGCGTGCGCCGGTGTCGGCGGGTGTGCTGATCTCGGTGGTCGGCGGGCTGCTGGCGGCGCTGCTGAGCGCCATGTTCTCGATGATGATGTGGCAGTTCTCCGCGCTCAACGACCGCATCGATGGCCTCGAGATCGAGTTGCGCTCCGAAATCGCTGCGCTGCGGACGGAACTGCGCTCCGAAATCGCGTTGCTGCGGGCCGAGATGTACTCCGAGATCGCGGCGCTGCGGGCCGAGATGTACTCCGAGATCGCGGCGCTGCGGGAGGAGTTGCGCTCTGAGATAGCGGCGCTGCGGGAGGAGCTGCGCTTTGAGATTGCCAGTGTGCGCTCTGAGATCGCGGTGCTGCGGGAGGAAATGCAGGAGGGCTTCCGTGAGGTACACGGGATTCTGCGGGATCACACTGAGCGACTTGTTCGTTTGGAAGCTGCTGCCTGACTGGAATCTCGCTGCAGCCGCGTCGTAGCATTGCCGCATCGGCGAGCGCCGGGGTGCACATCTCGGCCTCGGCACCAAACGCCTCCGTTGCAGAGACGAAGAGCGACTGTTAACAGCAGCAGAATCGCGGAAAGCAGCAGTGCGAAGGCCCCATGGTGCATCACGACTTGGACCACGACCTACTTGCCCACACCATGACGGCTGACACACCGCCCCAACGCAGCGGCGTGAGGCGGTCAGCAATGCGTGCTCGGCGCCGCTGGCGCAGGCCCGCAGCTGCTGTTGTCGGCTGCGCGCTGGCAGCTTCGGCGCTGGTTGGCCTGCGACCTGTGGCGGCCCAGACATCGAGCGTCGCAGTGCATCGGGTGAGCGGCGACAGCGTGTTCGAGCTGGCCGCCAACGTCGCCGGCAGCAGTTGCAACGCCAGAACCGGATCGCACAGCGTGGCCATCGCCTCGGGCGAGAACTGGCCCGACGCGTTGGCCGGCGCAGCGCTCGACCGACCATTGCTGCTGACCCAGCAGGATGCGCTGCCGGCGGTTGCCCGGAGGTACCTCGAGCCGTGCGCATCGCAGGACAATGCGAAAGCGATCATCCTGGGCGGCCCCGCTGCGGTATCGGAGGATGTGGTCGAGGAGTTGCGTTCCTTGGGCTACCGAGTGGACCGATTCGCCGGCGAGGATCGCTACGCGACGGCCCGCCGGATAGCACAGACTTTCGCCCCACAACAGATCGACACCGTCTATCTGGCTTCCGGCGCCAACTTCGCTGATGCGGTCGCGGCTGCGCCCAGCGTTACCCGCGAGACGCCGCTCGTGCTCACCACGCCCGACAAGTTGCACGTACAAGCCCGCCGCTTCCTCACCGATGCCGACCGGAACGTGTCGTCGGTCACGATCCTCGGGGGCACGGCGGCAGTCTCGGCAGCAGTCGAGGCCGAGATACGTGAGCTGGGCATCACCGTTCGTCGCATTGCCGGCGCCGACCGCTACGAGACAGCAGCGCTGATCGCCCGCCGCGCCATCAGCGACGCGGACTGCCATCCCGTCGTCGATGTGGCAGTGGCCAGCGGGACGATGCCGTTCGGCGGGCTGGCCGCGGGAGCGGTCCGCGGTCCGTGCGAGCCGCTGCTGCTGGTGCCCGCGTCCAGCGAGGCTGTCCCCAAGGCGCTGGCCGAGTTCGGGCGGGACTGGCTGGCGACCATCGGAAGCCGTGCCGACATCGCGACGGTGACCGGCATCGGCTCGGCATCGGTCGTGGCTGCCGCTGCCCTTGCCGCGGTGGCCAACAGCACGGCTACGGGTACGGCGCCGAGCACTTCCCAACGCACGGAGCAGCCTGCGGGCAGCGGCAGCGCTGAAGGCGAGGTGCCTGACTGGGAAGCCGTGGCACGATCGGTCGTGAGGATACGGTGCGTCGACGGGTTCGTCGGAACCGCCGGGTCCGGCTTCGTGGTAGGCGACGGCCGCCGAATCGTGACCAACCATCATGTGGTGGTCAGCGACAGCGGATTTTCGTGCGGTCGGATCCACGTGTACACGGGCGGCACATTCGAGCGGGCGCCACAGCGGGTGCAGTCAGCCGAACTCGTGCGGGTCTCGCAGCGTCATGACCTTGCGCTGCTCACGCTCGGCCCGGACGCTGATCCGCTGCCGACGGCAATCCTCTCGGATCGGCCGCTGCGGGCGGGCGAGCGGCTCACGGCGCTCGGCTACCCCGAAATCGGCGGCGACACCATGACGCTCACCGCGGGCCGCTACTCGGGCACGCTTGAGCGGGACGGCATCACACGGATCAAGACCGACACGCCGCTTGCGCCGGGTAACAGCGGTGGACCGGTGCTCAACGATCGCCGCGAAGTCATCGGCGTCAGCACGACGCTGCATCTGGCGCTCGGCGGCAGCGAGGTCGTCACAGTCGGAACCTTGGGACTCTTGGCGACCAGCGCGAGCGTCTTGGCGCTGCTCTCCGGCGACATCGGCTAGCAGCCCCCATAGCAGCGCACAGTCAGCGCTGCCGAGCACTGCGCCCAGAGTGCTGTCCGCGAGAGCCACAGCAGCACGCGTGAAGTGAGCACGCGTGAAGTGAGTGTCCTGGCTGGGGCCTAGGTCGGGATCAGCTCGGCGTGCCGAGGGTGCAGGGCTGCGAGGCCGCGATCGAGGGTCGCGAGACGGCCGTTGCGGTGACGCGCCAGCGCGGCCAAGTACGCATCGGTCACCTGCCGGTGGCCGATCACCCCTGCGAGCACCGTTGAGTCGAAGCCGATCTCGTCGGCCCAGAAGGCATGCTGAGGCAACGACTGAACCTGCTGAAGCGCACCGGGCGCGTTGCGCGCGCTGACGCCTTCCCGCACGAGGAACCTCAGCAAGGCCCCTTGGGTGATCGGACATGTGGCCAGCTGGCCGGTGTGGCTGTCGAACCACGCTCGTGAGCGGCGGTGATGCACGTGGTCCTGCACGGTCAGCGCAATCAGGAGGTTGCTGTCGGCGAGCGCTGCGCTCATCGGCCCTTGCCTGCTCGTCGTCTGCTTGTCGTCTACTCGTCATCGAGCGATCGCACGTCCTCAGACGTGACGCTCCGGCCGATGCAGATGGTGGGCAGGCCGCCGGCCCGCGAGCTAGTCGGCGAGGGCAGTGTCGAGTTCTCGACGGGGTCCAGCCCGAGCCGGATCAATTCGGTGACGACTTGGCTCAGCGATTTGCGCTGCTGATGCGCCAGCTCGCGTGCGACAGCGTGCAGATCGGGCGGCAGGTCGATCGTCGTCCTCATGCAGGCAAGTCTAACGCATCAAAGCACCAGTACATCAATACACCACTATATCACCGCATCAGTACTTCAGCTCATCACACGCAGTCCCGGAGCTTGACGCCCCGTCTGCGCGTGTGTGTTCTAGAGTCCGTGGCGGAATCTCGGGCTGCTGCGACCGCCGGTCGTGGGCAACCTGTCGGAGGGAGACGAGTGGCGACGATGCTTGACTGCTGGCGCGCCGACGCGTCGGCTGAGTCGCTGGAAGGCGCGCAGGCCGCGTTGTTGGATCTGCTGTGCGCCAAGGGACTGACCGAGCTTGACGAACCGGTGCGGCTGGCCTCGGGCAACTGGTCCCGGTACTTCATCGACGGCAAGGCAGCGTTGGGTGCCGGGAACGACCTGCGCTCGGCGGCCATGGCGATTGCTGAGCGGGTACGAGCCGCGGGCATCGAATTCGATGCTGCGGGCGGCCTGACCTTGGGTGCCGACGCGCTGTGTGCTGCGGTCGCGGTGGTGAGCGGCGCGGGCTGGTTCATCGTGCGCAAGGAGGCGAAGGGCCGCGGCACGAACCGCCTCATCGAGGGTACGCGCATCGGGCAAGGCAGCCGGGTGTTGTTGATCGACGATGTGGTGACCACCGGCGGTTCGATCCTGCGGGCCTATGAGACGGTGCAGGAAACCGGGGCGGAGGTTGTGGCTGCGGTCACGCTGGCAGACCGCGGCGGCGACGCTCGCCAGAGCTTCGCCGACCTCGGCGTGCCGTACTTTCCGATGGCCACCTACCGCGATCTCGGCATCCCCGCCGTCGGCACCGAGGCCGCCGCTGAGGCTGCGGTTGACTGCGCTGCGCGCTGATCTAGCTGGCCGCAGAACATGCCAGGCATGCCAAGAAAATGCTGGCAGACTGAGCGTCGGCTCAAGTTAGTGTCATTCCATGACAGACGAACATATGACTGACCAACATACGACTGACGAACATACGACTGACCAAGCCGGCGCCCACGACGCTCTGCGCGACTACCTCGGCGTGATGTTCGCGCAGGTGGCGGAGAACTTCGGCGAGATGCACAAGCAGTTCGACGAGGTGCTCAAGCAGTTCGGCGAGATGCACGAGCAGTTCGACGAGATGCACAAGCAGTTCGGCGAGATGCTCAGACGGCTCGACCAGATCGAACGGCGGCTCGACCGGGTCGAACAGCGTCTCGACCGGGTCGAATGGCGGCTGGACCGGGTCGAACAGCGTCTGGACGTTGTGGAGACCAAGGTCGACCGCATCATGCGGGAGAACAGCGCACTGATCGACGCGGTCGCAGACATCAACCGCAGGCTCAACCCCGAGTCCACCTGAACAGCCGGCACTGGGCAGCCTGCACCGGGCTGCTGCCGCGACACGTAGGTGTACAAACAGAACCAGCCCCAACGCGACACCACAGGTGCAGGAGTGTTGCGGTACCCTCGTCCGAGACGGGAGCGACGGCGCTCTCGCTGTGCCCACGTGTGACTGACCGGTGTGTGACTGTCATGGCCCTGCGTCTTGATGATCGAGATCTCGTCCTCGCCTACCAAGCCGGTGACGAAGGAGCGTTCGTCGAACTGGTGCGCGAGTACCGACCGCAGCTGCTCAGCCATGCGCGCCGCCGGCTGAATTGCCCAGAGGCGGCCGAGGATGCCGTGCAAGAAGCGCTGGTACGTGCGCTGCGAGCCATGCCGCGCTTCAACGGCAACTACCTCGTGGGGCCGTGGCTGCACCGCATCTTGTCCAACGTCTGCAACGACGAAGGCAACCGTCGCAAGCGTGACTCCGACAAGACCGAGCGGTTCGCGTCGAACGACCAAGCGCTGAACCCGCCGTTCACCGTCGAGGACGAACTCGGTCTGGACTTTGACGATGCGGCGCTGGCCGAGGCCGTCGGCAATCTCTCCGAGCCGTATCGCGAAGCACTCATGCTGCGCTTCGTCGAGGAGCTCAGCTACGAGGAAGTCGCTGCGGCTGCAGGCATCTCGGAAGTCAACGCCCGTGCGCGGGTGTCGCGGGCTCGCAGCGCAGTTCGCGCCGCTCTGAAGCTGGCGGCCGTGGCACCGGTGGCGCTGGTGAGCCTGTTGCGGCGCGGTGAGCGGGCTGCAGCTGCGATGACCAGCCATGCTTCGCCCGGCACTGCACGAGCGGCGCTGCACTCGACCATGCCGATGCTCGCCGAAACCGCCCCGATGGCGTCGCGTGCTGTCGCTGCGACGGCGAATGCCGCGACGGTGGGCGTGCCGGTCGTTGCCAAGGCGGCCGTCGGCTTGGGGCTGGCGACAGCGGTCATCGCTCCGACGGTCGACTCGCCGATGCACAAGGCGGCCGACCGGGTGCTGCCTGACACGGTCATGGATGTGCTGGCGCCGCTGACGCTGGAGTTGCCGTCCCCGGATGCGCCCGTGGTGGTCCCCCTCGACGCGCTGGCTGTCGGTGCGGCTGGTGCTGGTGTGCCCGGCGACGCTCCAGCTGATGGCAGTGTTGTTCCCGTCGCTGCTCAAGCGTCGCCAGACAAGGCCGCAGCGCTCGTGGCGTCAGGATCTGCGTCAGGACCCGACGTTGATGCGGAGGCCGCTGGCACCGCGTCGCAGACTGCTGCGCAGGCGAGTGACGCTCCGTCTGCTCCGCAGGAGACCGAAGCGACAGCCGGCGACACCGAGTTGTCGGGCGGGCAGGCTGGCGAGCAGGGCGACACGACGGTCCAAACGGAGATTGTCGTCAACCCCCTGTCTTCGTCGCCGGCAACCGGCAGCGTGCAAGACAGCGTCCAGGGTGCCCGAGATGCTCAGGGTGCCCGAGACGCCCAAGAAGTCCAAGACGTCAAGTTGACGTTCACGCCTGCGGGCGCGGCCCGTTACGACGTGTCCGGTGCGCTGTCGCTGAAGGTCACCACGATCACCTCGACAACCGTCGATGGTGTCGAGTCCACCGAGACCGTGACCTCGACGGAGACGGTCGCCGTCATCCCGCCCAGCAGCGCATCGCTGCAAGCGGCTGAGCCCGCGGTTGACCCAGCTGCTGATGCGGATGCCGAGCCCGCCGCCGAGCGTCGTTTCAGCGCTCTGCTGGTGTTCGCCCCAGGCGACGACGGCGCGTCGGCCGAACTGCGCTTGGCCGCTCGGGGCACCGCGAACGAGGACGGCACGCTGGAGATGACTGGTTACTTCACGGCCGCCGGGACGGCATCCCTGCCGCTGGCCGAGCGCGGAGATCTGTCAGGCACACTTGTCCTTGACGCCGACGGCATGCCGGCCTCGCTGTCGATGGTGCTCACCAAGTAGCGCAAAACCCCAGCGCAGCATCCCAGCGCTGGCTCTGCTGATCTGGGTCGGCTGCGTTGGCTCAGGCGTTCTTGATGAGCAGGCCGCCGTCGACCGGCAGCACCGCACCAGTCATGTACTGGCTGGCGGGCAGACAGAAATTGAGCGTGCCGTGAGCCACTTCCTCCGGTTCGCCGTAACGACCCAGCGCCGTGCGTCGCTTGGCGAAGATCGTCTTGTGCTCTTCGGTGATCTCTGCGGTCATGGCGGTGCGGATCGGGCCGGGGCAGATGCAGTTCACCGTGATTCCTTCACGGCCCAACTCGACTGCCAAGGACTTGGTGAGGCCGATGACGCCGTGCTTGGCGGCGGTGTAGGGCGAGCCGAACTTGGTGGCACCCCACCCTTCTGTGGATGCAATGTTCACGATGCGTGCCGCGTCCGACTGGCGCAGGTACGCCAGCGCCGCCCGCACCGTGTAGGTGTGCGCCGTGAGCAGCACTTCGAGCGAGATGGCCCAGCTGTCTTCGTAGCTGTCGCTGTCGATCGGCGAGAACCGCGAGATGCCCGCGTTGTTGATCAGATGGTCGATGCCTCCGAAGCGCTCGGCGACCTCGTTCGTGACCTGGCTGACCCGGTGGCGGTTGGCGACGTCCATGGTCCAGCCTGCTGCAGAGCCGCCGGCATCGACGATCTCGCCTACCACGGCGTCCACTTCGGCTTGGCCGAGGTCGGTCACCGCAACGTGCGCCCCTTCGTCGGCGAACAGATGCGCCGTAGCCCGTCCCTGCCCGACGCCGGCACCGGTGATCAGCGCGACCCGGCCTTGGATCGAGCGGCTCAACGCCGAGAGTCGTGTCGTTGTCCCCATGATCGTCGCCTCCGTTGTTGTCGTCCCGTAGGTCACCTCGCCCGGGCTATGTCGCCCAAGCGGTGCCGCCGTCGACTTTCAGCACCGACCCCGTCGTGTAGCTCGATGCTTCCGATGCAAAGTACAGCGCGGCGCCGACCACTTCGTCGGCCTCGCCGCCTCGCTGCAGAGCGATCTCGTTGGCAGCCCGCTCGTTGAAGACCTCCATGTCCCACGCCGTGGAGATGTCCGTCAGGAACGGTCCTGGCATGATGCAGTTCACCCGCACGCGGGGTGCGTACTCCCGCGCGAACGACTGGGTGATCGCATGCACGCCTGCCTTGGCCGCCCCATAGGCAGTCTCGTTGGGTGTGGGTGCCACTGCGGCCACCGAGCTGACGTTGATGATGGCGCCGCCGCCCGCTTCGTACATCCGCTTGCCGAACACCGCTGAGGCCCGAAACGGGCCCTTCAGGTTCACGTCGATCACCTTGTCGAACAGGGCTTCGGACACGTCGTGGAGCGACGGGTACAGCGGCGACAGGCCGGCATTGTTGACCAGCACTTCGCAGTGTCCGAACTCGGAGTAGACGCGCTCGCACAGTCGGTCGTTCTGCTCCCAGTAGCCCACGTGGCACTCCACCGCCAAGGCCTGCTGCCCGGTGGCGTCTCGCACCTCGGCGGCCAGCGCCTCGCAGTTGTCGAGCTTGCGCGAGGCGATGACCACGTCGGCGCCGGCGTGAGCGAACGCCAGCACCATCTCGCGGCCGAGTCCACGCGAGCCGCCGGTGACCACAGCCACCCGACCCGACAGGTCGAACAATTCCGAGACTGGCCTTGCTGATTTCTCTGACACGGTGCTCCCTGACTTGTCGGACACTGACTTCCCTGTTGCAGAGTCTTCCGGTGCCCTGCCAGATCAACAGGGCCAGATGAGCGGTTCTCGGTCAGCGGTTCCAAGTCAGCGGCGCCAGCTGTTCCAGCTCATCACCGAGTCGAGGTCGGTGCGGGTGGCCGGCTTGAAGTCCGTGCCCTTGGTGTAAGCCACCGGGCTCAGCGCATACTGCCGCACGGTGTCGTAGGGAATGCCCAAGACGTCTGCTGCTTCGCGTTCGTAGCCGAGGTGCAGTGTGGTCCAACAGGTGCCTAGGCCTCGCTCGCGGGCGGCCAGCATGAAGCTCCAGGCGGCGGGGATGATCGAGCCGGCCTGGCCGACCATCATCCGCGGTTCGTCGGTGCGGCCGGTGATGCACGGGATGAACAGCACCGGACTGCGTCCCATGTGCTGCGAGAGGTACTCCGCCGACGAGGTCACCCGTGCCTGCTGAGCGTCGCGCTCGGCGCTCAGGCCCGATGCCACTCGGCCCGCGTACATGGGGCTGTTGCGGTACGCGTCGAAGCCCTGCTTGTACAGCGCGCCGATGGCCTCGATCTTGTCGCGTTCGGTGACGAACACGAAATGCCAGCCCTGCATGTTGGAGCCCGTAGGTGCCTGCACGGCGGCTTCGACGCACTCCCGCAGCACCGATTCCGGAACCGGGCGGTCGAAATCGAGCCGCTTGCGCACCGCCCGCGTGGTCGCCAGCACCTCGTCTGCCGACAGGCCCAGCTTTACGGCACCCGGTGCTGTTGCGCTTGGTGCGGTGCTGTCTGTCTCGTTGCCGTCTGCTTCGGTGCTGTCTGCCTTCAGTGTGTCTGTTTCGCTCATGGTTCTCGAGCGTAACCGGTGCCTGTGACACGTTTCCGGGACACGGTTCCGCGACACGCTTCCGAGGCCTCGCTGCCGCTGACCGAGCTTCGAAGCGCCATCAGCACTGTCGCTCGGTTGATGGTCACTGAGTTCTGCGCTTGAGTCTCCGCTGTGGATCCGTTGGGCGGCCGCTCCCACATCGACGCTTTCGTTGGCAGCAGTCGGCAATCATGCAGTCGGCGATCATTGGGAGCGCTGCGCTGGCGCAGGCTCGCAGGCGGACGCCGGGCGCTGTCGCAGTTGCCGCTCGCTGTTTCCGTTGGTCCTGCCGCAGGGTGCTACCTCAAGAACTTGCTGGTGGTGTTGTCGGCCAGCACGCGGCCGTCGGTCTGGCATCCGGCGCAGTAGTTGACCGAGTAGCTGTTGTAGGTGACGGCCCGGACCGCTTTGCTGCAGACCGGGCACGGCTGGCCGGTGCGACCATGCACCGCCGAGGGTCGCTCGGCCGACCGGCTCATCTCCGACCGTCCTCGTTCGAAGGCCAGCGATTCCTCCACGACGGTGCCGATGGCCGCCACCACTGCAGCGATGCTCTCGGCGTCGAGGCGACCGACCGGGGCGAATGGGGACAGTCGCGCTCGGTGGCATATCTCGTTGGCGAGCCGTCGTCCGAGACCGGAGATGACGCGCTGGTCTCGCAGGAAGTTGTGCAGGCGCGTCGAGCGGACCGCCATGAGCTCGGACATGGCGGACGTGTCGAGGGCGGTGGCCTCGGGGCCGAGCCCCGCCAGCGGAGCTGACCGGTGAAGGTCGCCGGGGAGCACCCAGACACCTGCCCGCTTCTGCGTGCCCGGCTCGGTCAGGACGAGCCCCAGTCCGCTGTCGAACTCGAAGCGGACCAGGCCGTCGCGGGGTCGTCGTGGGCGCTTGGCCGTCGGCGCCAACACTCGCAGCCGCCCGCCCTGCATGAGATGAACCACGAACGTCAGGCCGGCCTTGGCGGCGCCGCCGGTCGTGCCGGCCCTGCTGGCAGGCGTTGTTTCGACGGTTGGCTCGAGTTCGGGTGCGAACTCGGGCACGAACCGCAGCAGCAGGAACTTTGCTCGTTGCGTGACGCTGCGCAGCGACCATCCCACAGCGTCGCTCGGAGGCGGGCTGGCGGTCTTGAACGCCGTGAACGACAACGGTTCGATGCGCCGAAGCACGTCGCCGGCAGCGAGCGATTCGAGCCGTTCTGCGTGTGCTTTGATTTCGGGGATCTCCGGCACGGGCTGCCCCGTTTGGTCGGTGAGTTGTGCTCGGTGAGTTGTGCTCGGTCAGTTGTGGACGCTGCCAGCGCCGCCGCCTGCCGATCCGCTTGCACTGTCTCGTTTGCTGATGGCGCCAGCTGTGTGAGGATGATTGCTGTGGGTAGCGAAGCTGTCCGCGTCAGGCATGTCGCTATGAGTGCGGTCGCGGCTGTTCAGGCCAGCGCGGCTGCCGTGCCCGCCATCTTGTTCGTCGGTGACCTCGCTGGCGTGTTGCCTTGTGCGCGGTATGTTGCTGTCCACGTCACCCGCGCTGCCGGTGGAGAGACGGCTCTCGTCATCGGCGAGCGCGCGGCCAAGGGCGGCGTTCACGAGTTCCAGCGCTTCCGAAGCGGCGATCAGCACGCGCACGTCGCCGCTCACCTTGATGAGCCCGGCCTGCAAGGCTGCCAGCGCGGCCAGCTCGCCCCGCCGTACGGCGTCAGCGATCTTCCGCGACTGGCTCATCACCACCACGCCGTGGCCCGAGCTGCACTCGCCGCCGTGGCCACCTGCTGCGATGACGGCGCTGCTGCCGCATTCGTGCTTCGCCGGGGTGTCGCAGTGCCCACCGCGGCTGGCGTCGGCGCTGTGTGCATCCCCGGCTGGGCCGTTTGCTGGTCGGCCTGCGTCGTCGCGGCTGCTTGCGTCTTGGGCATTGCCTGCCGGTTGATGGCCGGTGCATTGGACGGGCAGGTCAGCGAGCTGGCGGCGGATTGGGTCCCCGTACGCCGACGCTTCGGGTGCCCTCGACGGTGGGCGCGGGCCTCCGGCCGGCTCGGCTTCGGGCGATACCGGCACGACATGCGCGCGACCGCCGTTGATCACGAGCCGGTAGGCCACCGCCGGGCCTCCGTTGCCGTCACTGATCCGCTGCTCGACGACGGCGCTGACCATCGGCAATTCCACGTCCGCTAGCACCTCGGACATGGCGGTACACCAACGCTGCGAACCGATCTCCACAGCAGCGAAGCTATGTCACGAGCACTCGGGCGCGCGCCGTTTTCTGCCACGACAGCATGCTGGACCTGCCCAGCTCGTACCCAGCTCGTACCCAGCGCGTAACAAAATGCACACCCGGCACTGCACCCTCAGCGGCCCGGCACCTGCGTGCCCGGCGGCCCAGCACCGCACATCCGGCACCGGCAGTCGGCTGGATGCGGGCGTAGCATTGCGGGGTGACCTTTCCGGCTCGCCGCCTTCGCCGGATGCGTCGCACCCCGGCACTGCGCCGCCTCGTGGCGGAGACAACCGTGACGCCCGACGACCTCGTTGCCCCGCTGTTCGTGCGCGAGGATGCCGCCGAGCCGCAGCCCATCGGGTCGCTGCCGGGCATCGTGCAGCACACCCAAGAGTCGCTGCGCACGGAAGTCAGCGAGCTAGCGGCCCTCGGCATCAGCGGTGTCGTCCTGTTCGGCCTGCCAGCACGCAAGGACGCGCTGGGGTCGCAAGCTTGGAACCCCGACGGCGTCGTGCAGGTGGCGCTGCGCAACCTGCGTGACGATCACGGTGCCGAAGTGGCGGTCATCGCCGACCTGTGCCTCGACGAGTACACCGACCACGGCCATTGCGGCGTCGTGACCGACAGCGGCGACATCGACAACGACGCCACGCTCGAGCTGTATCAGCGGGTCGCGTTGGCTCAGGCCGCCGCCGGCGCGGATATGGTGGCCCCGTCGGGAATGATGGACGGCCAAGTCGGGGCGATCCGCCAGGCGCTCGACCGCAACGGCTTCGAGGGCCTGCCGATCATGGCGTATTCGGCCAAGTACGCGTCGGCGGAGTACGGGCCGTTCCGCGACGCCGTCGATGTGACTATTGCCGGCGGCGGCGACCGCAAGGGCTACCAGCAGGACCCTGCCAATGCCCGCGAGGCAATGGCAGAGATCGAGCTCGACATCGCCGAGGGCGCCGACATCGTCATGGTCAAGCCGGCGCTGGCCTACCTCGATGTGATAGCGGCGGCCCGAGCCCGCTTCGATCTGCCCTTGGCGGCCTATCACGTGTCCGGCGAATACGCGATGCTCAAGGCGGCCGCGGCCAACGGCTGGATCGACGGTGCCGCCACCGCTGTCGAGCATCTCACGGCGATCAAGCGAGCCGGCGCGGGCCTGATACTGACCTACCTCGCACGAGAGTTCGCCGAGACGCTGCAGTAGCCGTGAAGACAGTAGCCGTGAAGACAGCAGCCGTGCGGCAGCCGCGCACCAGCAGATCGCGGACAGGCCAAGCCGCCAAGCGCTTGACCGCTTCGCGCCGCAGCGCTGCAAACCCGAACGCCACGGACGAGCCAGCCCATCCAGCCCATCCAGCCCAGATCGAGCTTGAGTCGAGCCCAAGCCGAGACAGTCCGCGTCGGCGGGCAAGCAATACCAAGCAATGCCTAGCGCCAAGCACCATCGGGCGCTTCGGTTGCCCGGATGAGCACTGCGATCTTGGCTGCGACGGTCCGCTTGAGACTGCTTTGGTTGAAGACTGCTTCAGCGCTGCGGGTGGGTAATTCGGGCGACAGCGATTGCGCACAGCGCGCCGGCGAATTGCGCCACGATGAACAGCGGCGCGCTGGCGGGTGCGATGCCGGCGAAGGTGTCGGAGAACATGCGAGCGATGGTCACCGCCGGGTTGGCGAAGCTGGTGGACGAGGTGAAGAAGTAGGCGCCGCCGATGTAGGCGGCCACGGCGAAGGCCACGAACTGGGCCTTGCCGGACCGCACCACGCCGATGATGACGATCACCAGTCCGAACGTGGCGATGATCTCCGACACGAACGCTGCGGCGCTGATGCGGTCCCTGGTGGACCACGACACTGCGTCGAGCTCGAAGATGACGTTCGCGGCGATGACGCCGAGGATCCCGCCGGTTGTCTGCACGGCCACGTAGAGCCCGGTCATTCGGTTGTCCAGCTCGCCGTCGAGGCGTGCCCACAGCGTCACTGCCGGGTTGAAGTGCGCCCCCGAGGTTGCTGCGAACAGCAGGATCAGGCAGGCCAGCGCAGCGGCCGTGGCGATGGAGTTCTCCAGCAGTTGCAGCCCGATGTCGTCGGGGCTGAGTCGCTGCGCCATGATGCCCGAGCCGACCACGCTGAGCAGCAAGAAGCCGGTGCCGACGAACTCCGAGGTCAGTCGGCTCGCCGTGGTGTCGCGCAGCGCTGTCACCGTGTCAGCCTGCCATCGCAGGGCAAACCAGCGTCAACGAGCAGGTGAACTCCACGAACTCGTGGTGCAGCGGCGACGCAGTGCATCAAGTGCGCCGCTGGGGGGTACTCCTCGGGTACTGCCGACCGGGGACTGGGGGGGGGGGACTGGGCGGGGACTGCGCTCACCGTCTGTCGCACCTGCTCGCGTCGTCTTGTGCGGCGGCCACGTTGGAGCAGGCGGCGCAGGGAACCACGGTCGAGTGGGTGGAGCAGGTGGCGCGCGCAGGGATACTGCCCGGAAGAACACCAAAATACGCACAGTAGACACACATTTTTCGGCTATTTTCGCGCATATGCACTACAGACGCTTGGCGCAGGTACCGGACCGGAGCTTCTTCCTGCTCGGTATGCGGGGCACTGGCAAGAGCACGTGGGCCAGTCGTGTGCTGCCAGACGCGTTGCGCCTGGACCTGCTTGACGAGGCACTGTTCACGGACTTGCTGGCCGACCCGTCGTTGTTCGGCCACATGCTGTCGGGTCTTGAGCCCGGCCAGTGGGCAGTGGTGGACGAGATACAGCGGATTCCCAGCTTGCTCAACGAGGTGCATCGCCAAATCGAAGACCGCGGCGTGCGATTCGCACTGCTGGGTTCCAGTGCTCGCAAGCTGGCCTCGGCGGGCACCAATCTGCTCGCCGGCCGTGCGTTGCACCGCACGATGCACCCGCTCTCACCTGTTGAGCTCGGCGACGACTTCGACCTCGACGAAGCGCTCGCGTGGGGCACCATCGCATTGGTGTGGGCCGCTCGGGATCGCCGCGAGGTGCTGCAAAGCTATGTGCATCTGTACGTGCGCGAGGAGATTCGGGCGGAAGCGGCGGTGCGGAACCTGTCGGGGTTCGTTCGATTCCTGCCGGTGGCAGCGCTGATGCACGGCCAGACGGTCAATGCGACATCGATTGCGCGCGATGCGGGCGTGACGCGGGCCACGATCGACGGCTACTTGGAGATCCTCGAGCAGACGCTGATGGCGGTTCGCTTGCCGGCGTTCGAGGCCAAGCTGCGTGTACGAGAGCGGCGCCGGCCGAAGCTGTACTGGGCCGATCCGGGGCTCGTGCGCGCCGTCAAGCGACAGCTCGGGCCGGCCACAGCCGAGGAGCGCGGCGCGTTGGTGGAGGGGTGGGTCCTCGGATTGCTGCGCTGCCACAACGAGCCCCAGCATCTGTTCGACGACATCGGCTACTGGGCCGCAACCGAGTCGAGCGCCGAGGTGGACTTCGTGCTCACACGCGACGGTGAGCACCTGGCCATCGAAGTGAAGTCGGCGCAGCAATACCACACTGCGATGCTCAAGGGGCTGCGTGCGCTGGCAGCGCTGCCCGGACTGCGGCGACGAGTGTTGGCTTACGGGGGCCGGCGGTCGTTCCGAACCGAGGACGGCATCGATGTCTGGTCGATGCCCGAGTTGCATCACGCGCTCGCTGCCGACGAGCTATGGCCGTGACTGTTGCGAGCGCGACTGCGGTGAGCGCGACACGCGTACTGTGCGCCTGCCGGCCACCAGCGCTTCAGCCAGTCGCCAATTGTGAGGTGAGCGAGAGGCGAGCGGCGCGATCAGGCCGCGTATGTGCGCTGTCTGTGCTGCTCCGAGCAGGTGGTTGCCAGGTGGTCGGCGAGCGCTGCGATCTGATCCTTGATGTCGTTTGGGCTGCCCGATAGATCGATGCCGACAGCGTGGAGTCTCATGCCCGTGTGTCTCACAGTGACGGTTGACTTGACGATGGATGACGCAGCCGGGCTGGGCCGCGCGGACGAACCGTTCGCGGGCGGCCGCTTGCTGCCCTCTTCCGGGTTCACGTCGGCGCAGTAGACGAGCGTTCCTTCGCGCAGGTCGAGCGCGGTGGTGTAGGCCAGCAGCTGGTACCAGTCGCCTTGGCGCGCACGCATTTCCGTGTTGGCGGGTGCGCTCGCGTCATATTCGGCGAGTTCGGCGAGCTTGTACTTGAGGTCCGCGACGCCGACTGTCTCGCCGCCGCTGCGCAAGGTGAGGTCAGGCCGCATCTGCACACGCTGCTCGTCGTCGAGATACAGGCTTGACTGAGCGGCAACGCTGAGCGGTCCGTGTGGCGCCCGCAGCGCACGCAGCTCGCGTTGCAGGCGGCGGGTCACGAACTGCTCGAACAGATCATTCATGTCCAGCATGAACGCTGAGGCAGCAGTGTGGCCGTGACGGTCTCGCAGGGTGCAGTTGGCCAGCAGCAACTGTGCCAGCATGAGCGCAGCGCGGTAGTGCTCGTTGATGCGCGTGTAGGCAATGCGGTCGAGGCATTCCAGCGCCGCCGATGCGGTGGGTTCGGCCACGCCGTCCAGCGCAGCCAGCAGCCGCCGGAGCCGTCGACGGTCGTCGTAGGGCACGTCGGGCACCCGCAGCGCCAACCTGATGGCCGCCGCAAGGCAGCGGTTCTCGTCGACGTCCGCGGTGAAGTCGTCCCATTCGCAGGCCATCGGCACCAGCACGCCGCCCCGCCGGAACTGCCGCACGAAGTCCATGCGGCCCCGCAGCGCCAGCAGATCGTCGGTTTCGTGCCGGTAGTGATGGAACAGCCCGCGTGCCAGCGTGGTCTCCGCTGTGCGTGCGAAGAACGACACCAGTGCCGCGAGCAGGTCGTGGTTGTCGGCGTAGTCGATGGCCTCGGCCCGCCAGTCCTCGGGCCGCAGCCCGACCTCCAGCAGCAAGAACAAATTCTCAGGCTTGATCTTCGGCTGCACGATGATGCGCAGGTCGCCCAGCGTGAACGCTCCCACGTAGTGGCGCGGCCGGACCCTCCACCAGCCCGGTTCGGGGTCAGGAGTCACGTGAAGCCACTGAGTCTGGCTGACTTGACTAGCTCGGCTGGCTTGGCCGACTCGGCTGGCCCGTCCGGTGGCTTGGTGGACTTGGCCGACTCGGCTGGCCCGTCCGGCTTGACCGAGATATCGAGCCGTCCCATCGTCCAGCCGAAGCCGCTCGCTACGCCACTCGACCAGTGTGATGACATTGCCGGATCCAGGCGCGGCCCAGGGCGCGGCCGCATGAGCACGCCGAGCCTCGCCACGAGTGCGGCCTTCAGCCATCCGAGCTGACCTGTCCGCTGCGGCGAGCTTCCGTCATGTGAGCGTCAATCATCCGAGCTGTTGGTTACGAGCTGTTGATCACGAGTTGTTGGCCACGGGTTGTTGGTCACGAGCTGTTGGCAATTTGAGTCGTGGGCCGTTCGGCAGTCGATGGATTGCCGTTTGCGGTGCGCTGCTCGCCTGTTTCGTGGTGAACCGGCACCCGCGCGGCCTGCAGCCGAGTTCATCGGAACGCTCGCTGTGCGCTGCTCGCCTGTTTCATGGTGAACCGGCACCGCTCACGCCGACGCGGTTCTGGAGGGCGTGGTTTGCGGTGCGCTGCTCGCCTGTTTCATGGTGAACGACTCTCGTTTTTCGGGCGGGAGGCTTGGCGGGAAGCTTGTTTGTCGGGTTCGTGCTCGTGTCATCAAGAGTCGAGGTGCTCTCGCGGCTCCGACACGACGTCGTGTCGGTCCGGGTCATGCATGTCCGGGCTATGTATGTCCGGGCTATGTATGTCCGGGTCCTGTTGGTCCGGGCCTTCTACGTCCGGCTCGACTCCAGCGGTGTCGCCCAGGTCAGAGTCATGCATCTTGGCTTGAGGGTCTCCAGGGCCTTGGGCGTTCGGGGGCGTGTCGGCGCTGTTGTTGCGCGCAGCTTGCGCCCGAGGGCCGTGCTGCTTGAGGACACTGTCGAAGCGAAACTGGTCGATGACGTCGTGGCGACCGAAGAGCTGGTCCTCGATGAGCGGCTCAATGTTGTACTCCCAGATGAGGCGCAGCGCGTCCTCGTCCAAGTCATCCTTCATGAAGTGGCTCGGACCGATCAGCATGTGCTCACCGCCCATCGCATCTGCGAGTTCATCGTTGACCGCATCCACCAACGCGGCGATCCAGCGTTGACCAGGTGAGTGCTCGTCCATCCAACGCCTCAGCAGCCCTTCGGTCGGACCGTGGCTCGGGAAGAACGGCACGAAGTGGAATCGTCGCCGCATAGCTGCGTCGATCAGCGCGATCGACCGGTCAGCAGTGTTCATCGTGCCGATGAACCAGAGGTTCTTGGGCAGCGAGAACTTGGCGTCAGGCCGATACTGCGTGTGAATGGCCTCGTCGCGGTACTCCAGCAGGTATAGCAGCTCGCCCAGCACGCGTGGCAGGTTCGCACGGTTGATCTCGTCGATGACCATGACGTGCCGCTCGTGCGGCTGCTGCACGGCCCGCTCCGCAATCCGCACCAACGGACCAGGCGTGAGTACATAGGTCATCTGTCCGCTGTCGTCGACTCGAGGCCGGTAGCCCTCGAAGAAATCCTCGTAGGAGTACGCCGGGTGAAACTGCACCAGCGAATATGCGGACGAGCCGTCGCGACCATTCTTGCTGTCTTGAACGTCGCCACTCGTATTGCCAGCGGCATTGTCGTTGTCACGACCGGCCACAGGGCTTCCATCGACGAGCGTGCTGTCACCAGAGTCGCTACCGGCACTCGCACGTGCCGACTCTTCGCTTGACAGCCTTTGACTTGCCGGTGCCTCGCCGGTAAGGCCGGCATCTAGATTGCTCACATCGTTAGCGCTGATAATGGCCCGTGCTAGACGCTGAGCAAGGTAGGTCTTGCCAGTGCCGGGAGGTCCGTACAAGATGACTTGCCCTTTGTCGTCGAGCAGTTTCGCGATATCGGCAAGGAACGCCTCCTCAACGAGCATCTCTTCGGCTAAGGCTTCCAAGTTCATGTTGTGGAGACCAGGCAGTCTTGAAGCGTCGTAAACTCCAGCATAACGAGGTCCGGGATCAAGTCCGTGTTGTGCCAGGTACAATAGCCGATATGCAGCATCGTCACAGTTCACCCTAAAGACCGTGCCTCTACGCTTCAACGAATCATTTAAGTCATGCTTGATTTGGTAGCGATCTACATCTGTTGCTAGCCATTCTACTGGCCGATAGAGCTGTTGGCGATCAGGCTGAGTCGCGTCGCTATCGCATGTTCCTTCAATGCGACCAATGCAAATGGTGCCTCCGCTAGCCTTATTTTGGGGCATGACAACGAGATCCCCAATCTCTATCTCCCGGCCAAAGCGCCAAATTTGATCTCGTACGTGGTATCGGCGGCCCCGAGACATGTCATGGGTGCGGTCGTCAATAAGTTGTCCCAAGTCAGCGCGTGAAGTGCAGCGCTCAAAGCTAGCGAGGTCTCCCCATTTGTTCCAGTTGAAGCCGACTGTAACGCGCCTCATTCGACGATTAGAGTAAGAATCTTCGCCCCCAGCGCTGGCTCGCACAACCCAGCAATTTGACGGTACGTCTGGCATCTGTCGAGACCATGGCTCGTTCTTGCACCAGTCACACCAAACCTCGATGCGTCGACTGTAGTTTTTCTTTTCTTGCTGATTGCGAATATGGGTGGTAGCCAAGAGATCATCTACTAGAGCTGACGAGTACTCTGCGGGATTATGGTTTGCTTGGAGCGAGAGGTGAATCCATTTCTTTAACCGGCGTCTACGGTCTCCAAGTGTCCTGACTGTTTGGCCTTGGCTACGGCGGTATTCGAGATACTGCTCAAGGCGACCAAGCCAAATCTGTTCGCTATCAACTGTATCGTCCTCGCCATTTGACTGTGGTAGAGTTGACGTATGCCACGGTTGTTCATGGCACCATTCGCACCATGACTTGGCGATCTGCAGATACAGTTTGGCACTAGCATCAGCACAGCCGGGAAAGATCTCCTGCAGCTGCTCGGAGCCATATTCTTCGAACAGCGCCGGGTCCCGTCCCGTGTCCAGTGACCATTGGATCCATTGCTGAAGGGCGGACTGATCCCTGTCGGGAGTCTTCTCTGCCAAGCCGTTACGAGATCGATGTCGGAGATATTCGTCGAGCCGCCGCTGCCAAAGCTGTTGTTGATCTGTGATTTCATCCATGGTGAAGAACCTATCTGAGGGGTGTGACGCGGCCGCTGATCACGGTAGCTCCGGACTCGCTTGACTCAGCGGGCCGAGGACGCGTCGCCGCGCCGTCGCGTGGTAGTGCCTGTGCGGATGCCGATATCGGTGAACTGGCTGATGGTCGGCGGAGCGGCCGGTGTGTCGATGAGTCCGTGCGCACCGGTGAGTGAGCGTCGAGCAGACGGCAGTTGATGGACGGCGTCTAGTCATTGCATTCATCGGTGGGTGTTGCACGGGTTTCGTCGTTGGTGTTCTAGTGTTCTAGTGTTCTGGTGGTCGGTGTCCGAGCTTGGGCAGCCGGAGCGATTGGTTGCTAATCCTCGCCACAGCGGGCCTCTGCCGCTGTTCATTGCAGTGGAGCCCGAGTCACTGTGACTGTGGTGGTGTTGGTATCGGCTACGGGCTGCTTGGGCGGTTCGCGAGACAGCCGTTTGCTTGACGGCGGCGGCTTGATCGATGGCTGCTTGGCTGACGACGGCGTCACCGGCGACGGAACGGCGGCTCGTTGCTTGTTCGGCGGCTGGCTGAGTCGAGGAGGCGGCCGGACTGACATGCGCTTGGCCGATTGCCAATGCGCAGGTGACCGGTCAGCAGAGGGTTCTGCAGATGATGTGTGTTCGGTCGCCGGCGCTGTGGCTGTTGGCTGCCTGCTCGCTGGCGGCTTGGTGGGTGGTTGGAGGCGGTAGTGGCCGGTGGCGGAATCGCGCTCGACGGTGAAGCCGTCTTGGTGGATGCTGTGGTGATGGCAGTGGTGGCAGACCGACACGAGGTTGTCGAGGTCGGTCTTGCCTCCGTGCCGCCATTCGACGATGTGATGCGCCCTGCACAGCTCGGGCGCTGCCCCGCAGCCGACGCAGCCTTGGTCGCGCACGGCGAGAGCGCTGCGCTGCAGTTCAGTGGCCGAGCGGCGCCGTCGGCCCATGCGCAGCTCGCCAGTCGCTTTGTCGAAGATCGCAGGCAGCACGCCTACATCCACGGCGATCTTGGCGATCTCACTGATCGGCACTGGTGTGCCGTTCGCGAGCCGCGCGTTGGCGATCTGCTGGTTGACGGTGTCGTAGTCGGCGACGAGCATCAGCGACGTGCCTGCTGGCCGAGCTGTGTCGGGGTCGCACAGGAGCTGGGTGATGGCGTCGGCGGTCCGCTGTGCCGGTGTGAGCCGCGCGCCGGGGGCCTCATCGCGGAACAGGCGTCCCGCAGCGGCATCCACGGCTGCGGCGATACGGGCGCCAGTGATCGGGTCGAACTGGCCGTTCACCACCGTCATGCCCGTCTCAGGACTCGTGAACACGCCTGCGGCACGCTTGTGCCGCTGCCGGTCCAGCAGCGAGGCCCCGTCGTCACCACTGCGGTCCGCTACGTGACGCTCGACCGTGCGGCGGAACGCATCGTGACCCTCCTGCTGCGCCCGCTCGGCCAAGAACTGCTCGTTGATAGTGGCGTCCTGAGCGGCTCGCGCAATCAGCCGAGCGTGACCCGCAGGAAGCGCGCCCGACACCAGGCCGCTGCGAGTCGCGTCCAGCTCATCGAGCGCAACCGCCGCAGCCACGTCGCGGCGCGCCGCACGTCCCGACACCGACAGTGCCTCTGCAGCGGCGTGTGCCGCATGGGCTGCGCCTTCGCGGCGGGCGATCTCGCTCAGCGCGGCTGCCCTGATCGCCGCCAGGCGCGACTCCGCGCGCCCAACTTCGGCCAGACGCAATCGCAGCCCGTGATCGCTCAACTGCGTCACGTCCGCAGCGCTCACATGAACTGACACATCCGCAGCGTCAATGCACTGCAGCACGTCCCGACCCGCTGGACTGGGACCAGCGACGCCCGACGGCCCTGCCGAGCCTGCGCCTGCATGACGCAGCCGGTCAGCATCGGGCGCGTCGTCGATGCCGGGACCGGCACCGCTTGTCCCATCGCCGCTGGTTGGTTCGGTGTGTGCCATATAGCGGAAGGTAGGGAGGGGGTGTGACACGGCGAATGGGGAGCCGATGTCAGTGGACTCGGCTTGCCCTGCGCCGTTGCCCGCTCGTACCGCTGCAAGGCGCACCGCCGGGAGGCCGACACCTTGTCGTACATCACTGTTCGCGGCGTCGGTGCTTGCCATGTGCCTCAACGTAGGTGAGGGGTGTGATACGACCAATGGTGCGACGGTGCATGCGGGCTTGGTTCGCCTTGTGCCGCCCACCCGCCCGCGTTGCTACGCCCTCGCCCGCTCGTTCGGCTGTGCCTTCGCCGTGCGCGCGGCGAGGCGCGCCGCTCGAGAGCCGAAACCGTGCAGCACCGCACCGGCGTCCGCAGCGACTGAATTCGATGCCCGACCGCAGCGCTACTGGTTGCGCAGGTCGAAGGCGATCTTCACCGAACCACGCGCGCCGGCGTTGGCGGCGTGGTCGAGCGCGGCGCGGTAGTCCTCCAGCCGGTAGGTCTCCGACACGAGCCGGCCGAGGTCGCAGTCGCGCACCAGGCCAGCGGCGGCCTTGAACGTGTGAGCGCCGTGGAGCGACGGTTCGGTCCCGTAGCAGTAGGCGCCTATCAGCTCGGTCTCGCGGTGCCACAGCGCCGACAGGTTCAGCTCCACATCGGCGGGCATGCCCAGCACCACCACTCTGCCACGAGGCCGGGTGATGGCGATGGCATCGCGCAGCGACTCCGACGAGGCGACGGCGTCAATCGTCACGTGCGTGCCCGAGCCCAGCGTCTCGCCGATCACCCGGGTGCCGGTCGCACGCCGCACGGCCCGCCCCAGCTCGTCGGGCGACACCGCCAAGTCGGCACCCAGCTCGCGAGCCAGCCGACGCTGATGGCCGTAGCGGGCGCCCACCACGATCACCGCCACGCCGGTCAGCCGACGCAGCGCCGCCACCGCCGCCAGGCCCATCGTTCCCGCGCCGATCACCGCCGCCGTGCCGCCCTCGGCCACTTCTGCGCGCAGCGCCGCATGCACACCCGCGGCGGTCGGCTCGATCATCACGGCGGCCTCGTCGGACAGTTCGGCAGCGTCCAGCGAGCCCGCCGAGCCCGATGAGCCCAGCGAATGCACCGAACCCGCCGATCCCGCCGAGTCCACCGAGCCCAACGAATGCAGCTGCGACTCGTGGGCAGCGAACGCCTCTGACCAGCCCCCGCCGGTGGACGCGCACGAACCGGTCTGCAACCCAGCCTCAAGCCGGCCTCCGATCAAGTGGCCGTAGTCGTGGCCGTCGGCAGGCGCAGCATCGCGCCACGGCGGGGCGAACCCGTGCGCACGATGGCCGAGCACCGGCTCGAGCACCACTCGGGTGCCGTCGTCGACGCGCCCCACCACCTCATGGCCGGGCACGAACGGGAACGACACCAGCGGCTCGAAGTAGCGCGACACCCGCCCGTCCACTGTCGCTAGATCGGAGCCGCAGATGCCTGCCAGCGCGGGGTACACATAGTGCCAGTCGTCGCCGGGCAGCTCCGGCGGCACCGTCTCGGTCAGGCGCAGCGGCCCGACGCCCGCACCCGAGCCGGGCTTCAGCCGTCCGACAGCCATCGCCGCTGCGAAGCGCAGTTCCTTGCGCTCGAAGATCAGCGCCTTGATCGAGGCAGGTGCGGCCTGCGCAGCCTGTGTCATGCAGCATCCTCGCCGCCGCCTGCATCGACCGCCTTGCGCTCCACCTCGTCAGCCAGCAGCGCCACGAACTCCGCCAACGGCACGTCGCGCCGCACCGGCCGGCCCCGCGGGTTCACGCCGACGGTGCCTGCCGCTGCATCGTCGTCGCCCACCACCAGCACGTAGGGCACCCGCTCCAGCTTGGCGCGCCGAATACGAGCGCCCAGCGGGTCGTCCGCAGGCACCGACTCCGCCCGGAACCCCGCATCGCGCAGCAGCGCGACGACCTGCGCGGCGAACGCCTCGTGGTCGGCCCGCACGCCCAGCACCACCGCCTGCACCGGCGCCAGCCACGGTGGGAACGCCCCCGCATAGTGCTCCACCAGCACGCCGAAGAACCGTTCGACAGAACCCATCAGCGCCCGATGCACCATGATCGGCCGGTGCAGCTCGCCGTCGGCACCGGTGTAGCGCAGGTCGAACCGTTCGGGCAGGTTGAAGTCGACCTGGATGGTGGACAGCTGCCACGACCGCCCGATGGCGTCGCGCACATCGATGTCGATCTTGGGGCCGTAGAAGGCCGCCTCACCCGCTGCCACCACGTACGCGACGCCGCGCCGCTCCAAGGCATCCTGCAGCGCGGCAGTGGCTCGCTGCCAATCGGCGTCGGCGCCCACGAACTTGCCCGCATCCTTCGTGGACAGCTTGAAAGTGAACTCGCGGAAGCCGAACGCGCCCAGCACCGACAGGACGAAGTCCAGCAGTGTCTCGATCTCATCGCTCAGCTGTTCGGGCGTGACGAACAGGTGGCTGTCGTCCTGGGTGAAGCCCCGAATGCGCATGAGCCCGTGCAAGGTGCCCGACCGCTCGTAGCGGTACACGGTGCCGAGCTCGAACAGCCGCAGCGGCAGCTCGCGGTAGGAACGCTGGCGCTGCCCGAAGATCAAGCAGTGCATTGGGCAGTTCATCGGCTTGGGGTAGTAGACGCCGTTGTCCATCTCCATCGGCGGGTACATGCCCTCGGCGTAGAAGTCCAAGTGGCCCGATGTTTCAAAGAGCCGGGCGTTGGCCAAGTGCGGCGTGTACACGAACTCATAGCCGCCTGATTGGTGCCGCTCGCGGCTGTAGTCCTCCATGAGCTTGCGGACCACTGCGCCTTTGGGATGCCACACGGCCAGACCGCCGCCGAGTTCGGCGGGGAAGCTCAGCAGGTCCAGCTCGGTCACGAGCCGCCGGTGGTCGCGCTGGGCGGCCTCGGCGAGTTGCTTCAGGTGCGAGCGCAGCTCGTCCGCTGAGCCCCACGCGGTGCCGTAGATGCGCTGCAGCATCTGACGCTTCTCGTCGCCGCGCCAGTAGGCCCCCGCTACCCGCATCAGCTTGAAGTGGCCCAGCCGACCGGTGTCGGGCACGTGCGGGCCGCGGCACAGGTCCACGAATTCGTCGGTGTTGCGGTAGGTGGTGATCACGCCACCGGCGGGCCCCGAGGTCGGGTCGTCCGCTTCGCCGTCCAGGATCTCGATCTTGTACGGGTGGCGGGCGAACAGCTCGCCGGCCGCGGCACGGTCCACCTCGGCTCGGATGAACGGCTGCCGCGCGGTCACGATGGCGCGCATCTGCTCCTCGATCGCTTCGAGGTCGTCGTCGCTGAAGGTCCGCGGTCGACTGGACTCGTCGAGGCCGAGGTCGAAGTCGTAGTAGAAGCCGTCGGCGATCGGCGGTCCGATCGAGAAGGTGGCCTCAGGATGCAGCGTCAGCACCGCCTGGGCCAGCACATGCGCGGTCGAGTGGCGCAGCACCTCGAGTCCCTCGGCTGACGACGGGAACACCAGCGACACAGCCGCTCCGTCGGGCAGCGGCCGGTTCAGGTCCAGCTGCTCGCCGTCGGCCACCGCCACCAGTGCGTCCTTGGCGGCTCGTCGGCCCAGCGACGCAGCGAGATCGGCACCGGTCGCGCCGTCGGCAAGCTCGCGGCTCTGCCCGTCGGGCAGCACTACCGTGATCACTGCTCAGTCCACTCCGTTGTCGCTGTTGCTGTTGTCGCCGCTGCGGCCGCTTCCGGCACCGTCGACCTTGCTTGGGGCAGCGGTGGCTAGCTCCCGCCGCCGCCCGAGAACACGATGTTGATGAGAATGATCAGAAAGAGCAGCCCGCCGAGTACCCAGAGCTTGTCGGCGAACCCGAAGCTGCGGAACTTCGCGAACGGGACCATCATCCTGTTCGGGTCCTGCAGCGACTTCTCGTCGACCTTGCGGCTGTCGCCGTCGCTCATGAGTCCTCCTGCAGTCAATTGATCGGTCAGCGGGCAATCAGATCAGCGGGCCATCAGCGGAAGTGTTCAGCGGGTCGCGCCGCAGGAACACTGTCGCACGGCCAGACGAGCAATGCGCTAGTCGCCTCGGGCGAGGCTAATGGCCCAGCGCAATAAGCTCGCAGCCAGTCTGCGGGAGCAACTGTGAGCTACACCGAAGCCGACGTCTCCGCAGCCCAGGCTGCGATGGGCAAGTACCGTCAAGAGTTCGACGGCGAGGTCGCAGCAGCGCTGGCCGTCGTGGGTCTCAGCGCAGAGCGGGCGCTCAAGGAAGTGCAGCTGCGCGACGACCTGATCCGCGTGGCTCGTCGCTCAGGCGCTTCGCTGCGTCAGCTCGCGGATGCCTCAGGTCTTGGACGCAAGACCGTGACCGCCATCGTGCAAGGTGAGCCAGGCACGGTCGCCACAGGCACGGAGGCAGACACGAGTCACTGACGCCGCCGGCTGCGCGGCGCCGGGCAAAGTCAGGTGCGCACTGCGTCTGCGCCGAGCAGTTCGCGCATGGGGCCGGCCAGGTTGCCGGCGTTCACCCAGCGTCCTTCGGGCAGCTGCACCACCTTGTCGCCGATCCGCAGGTGTACCGGCGCGTCCCCCGGGCACTCGTTCAGCAGCTGCTCGAACTGTGCCAGCCAACGGTCGTCCATGTCGACCCGCTCGACATTCAACAACAGCGGCACCGTGCCCTTGCGCAGCGCGAGCGGCGCCAGTTCGCTGGCGAGGAACGTGGTGTCGCCTTCGCCGCGACGGTCGGGGCGTCCTCGCACGATCATCACGGCGTCCTCGGCCAGCTCTTCGCCTGCGGCGGCGAGCACCTTGGGGAACACCGTCACCTCCACCGCCCCCGTCAGGTCCTCGAGCATGAAGCGGGCCATCGGCTCGCCGCTGCGGGTAGGGCGGCGCTGGAGGCTCTGCACCACACCGCCCAGCGTTACCCACTGCTGGCCGCCGTCGTGTTCGGGCGGCAGATCGCCGAGGCCGCTCACCGTACAGGTCACCAAGCGGTGCAGCTGCGCTTCGCCGCCGCGCAGCGGATGGTCCGACACGTACAGCCCGAGCAGTTCCTTCTCCCAGGCCAGCGTGTCTCGTTCGCCGGCTTCGATGTCGGGAATCTCGATCCGCTCGTCGAAGGCAGAGCCGTTCGCACTTCCGTTGGCGCCGGCGTGGCCCGCGCCACCGGCGCCCGCGCTGCCGAACAGGGACTGCACGCCTGCTGCGGCCTCCTCACGCCGCCGCAGCGAAGCCTCGATGACTTGATCGAAGACGTCCAGCAGGCCCTTGCGGGTGTGGCCGCAAGTCTCGAACGCGCCGGCCTTGATCAACGACTCCACGAAGCGCCGGTTCAGCACCTCGCGAGGCATGCGCATGCAGAAGTCCTCGAAGTCCCTGAAGGGCCCGTTGGCGTTGCGCTCGGCGATGATCGGCTCGGCCACCTTCTCCCCGACGTTGCGCACCGCCGACAGCCCGAACGGGATGGAGCGCCCGTCGGTGGCAAAATCCAGCTCGGACCGGTTTATGTCGGGCACTAGCACGTCGATGCCGTGCTGACGGCAGTCGGCCAGGTACACGCCGGCTTTGTCGATGTTGCGCTTGGCGCCGGTCAGCACCGCGGCCAGGAACTCGGTGAGATGGTTGGCTTTGAGGTAGGCCGTCTGGTACGCGATCAGGCCGTAGGCGAAGGCGTGACTCTTGTTGAACGCGTAGTCGGCGAACGGCTCGATGATGTCGAACAGCTGCTTGCCCAGCTCCGCCGTGTAGCCCTTGGCCACGCTGCCTTCCACAAACTTGGTGCGGTGCTCGGCGATCTGCTCGCGGTTCTTCTTGCCGCAGGCCTTGCGCAGGTCGTCGGCTTGGGCCATCGAATAGCCGGCGATGTTCTGAGCCACCCGCATCATCGACTCTTGGTAGATCATCAGCCCGTAGGTCTCCTCGAGCAGCTCGGCGAGGTCGGGGTGCGGCGGAGTGGCCGGCTGGCGGCCGTTCTTGCGGTGCGCGTAGCTGTTGTGCATGTCGGCGGCCATCGGGCCGGGCCGGTACAGGGCGACCAGCGCGCAGATGTCCTCGAAGCGGGTGGGCGCCATCGTGCGCAGCAGGGCCCGCACCGGCGCGGACTCCAGCTGGAACACCCCCATGGTCTCGCCGGCCCGCAGCAGCTCGAACGTGGCGGGGTCGTCCAGCGGCACGGCGTCGATGTCGAGCCGCGAGCCTGAGCTGCGTTCGACCAGGCGGACCGTCTCCTCGATGATCGACAGCGTCCGCAGTCCCAAGAAGTCCATCTTCAACAGGCCCAAGTCCTCCACGCCGCCCATGTCGAACTGGGTGACGATCGGTGCGTCCGCAGGATCGGTGCCCGTGGGGGGCTTGCGCTGGATGGGCAGGTAGTTGGTGAGCGGTTCGGGGCTGATGACCACTGCGGCGGCATGCACCGAGTCCTGCCGGATGAGGCCCTCGAGTCCGCGGGCCACGTCCACCACCTCGCGCACCTCAGGGTCGGCGGAGTACATGGTGCGCAGCTCGGCCGCCGCTGCGTAGCCCTCCGCGTGGCGCTCGTCGCGCTCGAGGCAGGCGCCAAGCGGAGTGTCGCGGCCCATGATCAGCGGCGGCATGGCCTTGGAGATGCGATCGCCCAGCGAATAGGCCTTGCCGAGCACCCGCGCTGCGTCGCGCACGGCGGCCCGCGCCTTGATCGTCGAGAACGTGATGATCTGCGCGACGTGTTCCTCCCCGTAGGTCTGGGCCGTGTAGCGGATCATCTCGTCGCGGTAGCGGTCGTCGAAGTCGATGTCGATGTCGGGCATCGAGACGCGGGCGGGGTTCAAGAAGCGCTCGAACACCAAGCCGTACTTGATCGGGTCGAGCTCGGTGATGCCCAAGCAGTAGGCGACTGCGCAGCCAGCTGCCGAGCCGCGCCCGGGCCCCACCCGGATCCCGGCTTCGCGGGCGTGGCGGATGAGGTCCCAGGTGATCAAGAAGTAGCCGGCGAAGCCCATGTCGGCGACCACGCGCAGCTCATAGGCGATGCGCGCCGCCGTGTCCTCGGACAGGTTCGGGCCCCAGCGCCGCTTGGCGCCCTCGAACGCCAGGTGCTCCAGGTAGGCATCGGCGTCGGCGTGGGGAGCGGGCACGTCGAAGTGGGGCAGCAGCGTCCGCCCGAAGGCGATGTTGGTCTCGGCTTGCTCGGCGATGGCCAGCGTGTTGTCGCACGCCTCGGGAAACTCCCGGAACAGGGCCCGCATCTCCACGGCGGACTTCAGGTAGTGCTGATCTCCGTGGAATTTGAAGCGGTCTGCGTCGGTGCGCAGCGAACCGGTCTGCACGCACAGCAGTGCGTCGTGTGCGAGCGCGTCGTGCTGGTGGGTGTAGTGCAGGTCGTTGGTTGCGAGCAGCGGTGCGCCGAGGTCGCGGGCGATCTGCAGCAGCTGCGGGTTGCAGTCACGCTGGGCGCCGATGCCGTGGTCCTGCAGCTCGACGTACAGCGAGTCGCGTCCGAAGATGTCCTGCAGGCGACCGGCGCGGCGGCGGGCTTCGTCGTAGTCGCCGGCCAGCAGGGCTTGCTGGACGACGCTGCCGAGGCACCCCGTGGTGGCCACTAGGCCCTCGGCGTGGTCGGCGAACATGTCCCAGTCCATGCGGGGCTTGTAGTAATAGCCCTCCAGGAAGGCCCGGCTGGCCAGCTTGAGCAGGTTGCGGTAGCCGGCATCGCTGCGGGCCAGCAGGGTGAGGTGGTAGTAGAGCTTGCCGCCGCCCTCGCCGTCGTCGCCCGTGTCGTCGACCTTGGCGTTCTTGGCCCGGTTCCGGTTGGGCCGTTCGTGGCGGCTCTCGGCTGCCATGTAGGCCTCGGTGCCGATGATCGGCTTGACGCCCTGAGCCTTGCAGGCACGGTAGAAGTCCAGGACTCCGTACATGTTGCCGTGGTCGGTGATGCCCAGTGCGGGCTGCCCGTCCGCGGCCGCCGCAGCGACCACTTCGCCGACGCGCGCCGCTCCGTCGAGCAGCGAGTACTCGGTGTGGGTGTGCAGATGTACGAACGACGCCGCCACGTTCCTCCTCGTCTGGTGCCGCCGCGCCCGCGCAGCAGCCCGATGACCATAGACCCGCGCCGGCGCCGCACGCAGCAATTTCGAGCCGCCCACGCGACGCAGCCGACGTCGCAGCGACTACAGTTATAATCATCGCAGAATTAGTATTTCGATACAGGCTGTTCGCACATCGTGAGGCCGGACATGAAGATGCCTCAAGCGCCGCCCGACCTGCAGCCGCTCCTCGCTGAGTTGGCGAACAGCGGCGACGCGGAGACGATTGCGAGCCTGATGACCGCCGGCCGACCGGTCGATGGTCGGGGGCGCTACCTGCACTGGGATGACATGCGCTACCGCGATCCCTCTTGCGGCGCGATGCCTCGGGGCGCGACGCGCGACATGTGGTGGCTTGCAACTTGGCTGAGCCGTGGCGCGCTGCGCCGCACTCTGCCGTTGAAGGCGGTGGACGGCAGCCCGTTCAGCATCTGCATGGTCGATCCGGTCTGGGAGGCGCTGCACCGGATCGACCAATCGGCCTCCGGCGACCTGCTGGCCGAAGCGCCCTCGGTGGCGAAGGGGAACCGCGACCGCTACGTCGTCAGCTCGCTCATCGAAGAAGCGGTGGCGTCGAGCCAGCTCGAGGGAGCGAGCTCGACGCGCGCCGAAGCCAAACAGATGCTGCTGCGCGGCCGGGCGCCCCGCAACAAGAGCGAGCAGATGATCCTGAACAACTTCAGGGCCATGGAGCAGGTGCGCGAACTCGCCCATGCCGAGCAGCCTGTGACGATCGAGACCATCTGCGAGCTGCATCGAATCGTGACCGATGGGACGCTCGGCGATCCAGCCGATGCCGGTCGCATGCAGACCAGCGGCGAGACACGAGTGTGGGTCTCGCTGCCGGGAGCAGGACACCGGGAGCTGCGAGCGCATACACCTCCGCCTGCCGCAGAGCTGCGCGAGCGGCTCGCTGCGCTGTGCACATTCGCTGCTGGCGAGCGCGACGCGGGGTTCGTGCATCCGGTGGTGCGCGCGGTGGTGCTGCACTTCTGGCTGGCGTACGACCACCCCTTCGTGGACGGCAACGGCCGCTTGGCGCGATCGCTGTTCTACTGGTCGATGCTGCGTTCCGGTTACTGGCTGGCCGAATTCCTCGCCATCTCTGCGATCCTCCGGAAGGCACCGGCTCAGTACGCCCGTTCCTATCTGTTGACGGAGACCGACAGCAACGACGTGACGTACTTCGTACTCCACCAACTCGACGTCATCGAACGTGCCATCGAGGCACTGCGCGCGTACCTCAGGTCGAAGCTCGACGAGGTCCGCGAGGTCGACGACATGCTGCGCGGACGGCCCGAGTTCAATCATCGCCAACGCGAGGTGCTGGCAGCCGCGATGCGCGATCCCGGTGCCGACTTCGCCATCGCCGCCCATCGGACCAAACACGCGGTCACCTACCAGACCGCCCGCACGGACTTGCTGGGCCTACGTGAAGCCGGCCTGCTCGACACGCGACGGGACGGCCGGTCCTACCGCTTCTTGCCTCCTGTCGACCTAGCAGCACAAATTCGCCGCCTTGCCTCCGGGCGCTGACGACCGAACGCTGACGACCACTCCGTCGGACGCAATCCAACACATCTGCTGCGCCGGGCGAACTTCATGGATGTAGTACTAATTGAGTTATAATTGATGTCAAATTAGTAAGTCGAATTCCGATGTTCTCCGTATCGGCGCTCCGAGACGGGGCCAACTGGTGGCCCGGCGCCGAGCACTGCGCTTGAGCCCGCAGGTGGTGAGTTTTCGCGCCTAGTCGTCGCGAAAGGCGTTTGGACGGCGGCTCGCGGTGCTGCATCATGGACACATGACCGCTCAGCAGAGCGCGACGCGTGCGCCCGCCCGCGCAGACTTCGACGCGCAACACGACATCTCCGACGGGTCGGACCCTGACGGCGACCTCGACGAGACGATGGCCGACGAGCTGGACTTCGACCTCGGCACCGTGCTGCCGTGCGACGAGCTGAACAGCGTGCTCGTGGCCGACGACCCGCGCGCTGGACTCTGGGAGCTGGTGGACAGCGGCTGGGCGCACGAGCACCTGCCCGAACTGCCGGCGCTGGCGCTCGCGCAGGATCCGATCCACCGCCACAAGGACGTGCTCGCGCACACCATTGCCGTGGTGACCCAGAGCCCGCCGCGTCTGCGGGTGCGGCTCGGGGCACTGTTCCACGACATCGGCAAGCCGCTGACCCGGTCGTTCGAGCATGGCGGCGTGACGTTCCGCAATCACGAAGCCGTCGGCGCGAGGCTGACCCGCAAGCGCATGCCCAAGATGGGCTACGGCACAGAACTGACCGAAGAGGTCGCTCGCCTGGTGCATCTTTCCGGTCGCTTCAAGGGCTACGACACCGGCTGGACAGATGCCGCAGTGCGACGCTACGCCCGCGACGCCGGACCACTGCTGGGTGACCTGAACGACATGGTTCGCAGCGACTGCACATCCCGCAACGTGAAGCGGATCGAGGCGCTGCACGACGCACTTGACCGCTTCGAGGTTCGGCTCGCCCGGCTGGCACGCGAGCAGGCGGCCAAGCAGCTGCGCCCCGAGCTGAACGGCGACGAGGTGATGGCCCAGCTCGGCCTCCGACCGGGGCCCGAGGTGGGTCGTGCCATGAAGTTCCTGCTGGAGCTGCGGCGCATCGAAGGCGAACTCGGCACCGTCGAGGCGCGCCGCCGCCTCGACGCCTGGTGGGCAAACACCGGTGCCGCCGACGATGCGCGGGAGGATGCATGACTGGCACTAGCTGATCGACAGCTCGTCAGAGTCCGACGATTGGTGGGGGGCGGGTCAGCTGAGGCGGCGTTCGGTCAGGCCATTGGTGGGAGTCCAGGTCTCGACAACGAGCTGGCGATCTGCCACGCGTACCAGCACGGCCCGACAGATCGCGACCGTGAACAGTGCCAAGGCGGCGGGATCGTCGATCTGGTGCCGATGCCCGCGTACGAACAGGTCGACGTGCGCTGCGTCGGCCGGCACTGCACGGCCTTCGATTCGTGCATCGCCGGCCTCGAGCTCCTCGTCGGTGTCTGGTGCCGAGTGGAGGCCGAGACGCGGGTCCCGACGCAGGTCAGCAGCCTTCGCTGAACTGTGCTCCATGCCCAACCACATGTGCCCGTCACGGATCGGCGCCTCCATGCCGGACATGCGCGGCGCACCGTCGCGACGGACGGTGGCCATCACCGCATGTAGGTGGCTGGCGAAGCGCTGCTGCATGCGCTCAGCCAACGACTCACTGGCCGCGGCGAACGCCGCCCAGCTCACCCCGCTGATCGATGTGGTCACCCGGTTACCTCCGCGGCTCGTCCTGCGCGATTGTGCATCAACGCTGTGGCTACGGTCGGTCATCGTGCATCTGACCCGAACAGCACTGCCGGCAGGAATGCTGGCGGCGGCAGCGCTCTTGGCGGGCGCGTGCGGGTCTGGCCAGGACGATATTGGGGACAGCACCGCAGGCCGGCAGGCCGACGCTGCCGCAGTCGGCACGACGCCCGGCGTGACTGCGCCCGCGGCGTTGCGGACGATCCCGTCGAGCAAGCCGCCGAACAGCGACACCGCTGACCGGACCATCGCGGCAGATCCGTCGAGCAGCCTGTCGAGCAGCGAAACAGCACCGACACCGACAGCATCCTCGTCGACGACACCCCGGACGACGACACCCCGGACGACGGCACCTTTGCCGACCGATACGTCGTTGGTCGCGTCGCCGGTGCCGAAGAGGACCACCGCACCCCCGAGCAGCGCGCCGGCCGGGGACCTCGGCGCTGCCGACGCGCACGGTCGATACGTCTTGGTGCCGGTCGCTGAGGTGCCGGTGCCGATTGCGCTGGTCGCCAAGCCCGACACCGGCCAGCGCTACGTTGCCTCGCTGACAGGACAGATCTGGCTGCTGGACCCGCTCGACGGCAACCCCGCCGGCAACGCAGCAGCCACTGGCAGCGACCCCGACGACGGCCATGCAGCGGCCAGCGCTGCCCCGCTGCTGGTCGGCGACATCGGCTCATTGGTCAGCCAAGGGTGCGAGAACGGACTGCTCGGCATTGCCTTCAGTCCTGACGGATCGGACCTGTACCTCAGCTACACGGACGCGGCACGCAACTCCCGCATCGCTGCGGTGCCCATGGCGGGAGAGTTTCCCCGCATGGACCGCCGCCGGGTGTTGCTCGCACTCGACCAGCCCGCGTGCAACCACAACGGCGGCCACCTGGCCTTCGGGCCGGACGGGAACCTGTGGATCGGCTTCGGCGACGGCGGCGGAGCTGACGACGTCTTCGGCCACGGCCAAGACCGCTCCAGCCTGCTGGCCACCATCGTTCGCATCGATCCGAATCACGCGTCAGGGCAGGGCTATGGCATTCCCGACGGCAATCCGTTCGCCGGCAGCGGCCACGGAGCGCCCCCAGTGTGGGCATATGGGCTGCGCAACCCGTGGCGCTTCGCGTTCGACCGGCGCACCGGCGACCTCTGGATCGGCGATGTCGGCCAGAACCGCACGGAGGAGATTCACGTGCTGTCGGCCGCGGCGGGCTGGTCGCCGGGTGCCAACCTGGGATGGCCGCTGTTCGAAGGCAACGAACGCTTCAGCGGTGACGTCGACGGTGAGGCGCTGCCGGCGGACTTGGCGTTCCCGGTTCACACCTACGGCCACGACGAGGGCTGCTCGGTGACCGGCGGCTACGTCTACCGGGGCAGCGCCATGGCGGGACTCGAGGGCACCTACGTGTTCGGCGACTACTGTACAGGCGAGCTGTGGGGCCTGCTGCGCGGCCCTGACGGCGAGGCGGTGCCCATCAGTCTGGGTGCGTCGGTGCCGCGCAACACGCTCGTCTCATTCGGCGAGGATGCCGACGGCGAGATCTACGCGCTGAGCGCAGCCGGCACCGTGTTCCGCTTGGCGCCCGCGGCCCGGTAGCGCCCGCGCAGCCAAACAGGCCGCCGGCGTGGCCGCTCAGCGCTGGCCGGCCAGCGTGCGATTCTTGATCTTGGCCTTCAGGTAGTCGCGATTCATCAACGCGATGAAGTCCAGGCTGATCTCCTTCGGACATGCTTCGGCGCACTCGCCGTGGTTCGTGCAGGAGCCGAAGTACCGCTCCATTTCCTCCACCATCGCTTCTGTGCGCTCCCACCGCTGCGGCTGACCTTGAGGAATCAGGTTCAGGTGTGCCAGCTTTGCCGAGGTGAACAGCTGGGCTGCGGAGTTGGGGCACGCAGCCACGCACGCACCGCACCCGATGCATGCTGCCGCGTCGAACGATGCGTCCGAGGCCTCCTTGGGCACCGGCGTCAGGTTGGCGTCGCCTGCTGCGCCGGTGTTGACCGAGATGTAGCCGCCGGCCTCGATGATGCGGTCGAACGAGCTGCGGTCCACCACCAGGTCGCGCACCACCGCGAACGCCTTCGCCCGAAACGGCTCCACGGTGATCACCTCGCCGTCGGCGAACTTGCGCATGTGCAGCTGGCACGTGGTGGTGGCGGCCTCGTGACCGTGCGCCCTGCCGTTGATCATCAGGCTGCACGTGCCGCAGATGCCCTCGCGGCAGTCGTGGTCGAACTCGATCGGCACGCCGCCGTCGGCAACGAGCCGTTCGTTGATCGTGTCGAGCAGTTCCAGGAACGACATGTCCGCGCTGACGTCGGGAGCGTCGAACGTCTCGAACCGGCCCTTGGCTTCCGGCCCGTCCTGGCGCCAGATGCGCAGTGTGAGATGCAGGCCGCCGGCGCGGCCCGCAGCCGATGCACCGGCCTCCAGTGCGTCGTCGTGGGTGGGTGTCGTGGTGGTCCCGCTCACTTGTAGCTCCGCTGTGTCAATGCGACTTCTTGGAAATCCAGCTCCTCGGTGTGCCGGGCCTGCACCTGGCCGGGCCCGGTCCATTCCCATGCCGCGACATGCGCGAAATTCTCGTCGTCGCGCCGTGCCTCGCCTTCCGGTGTCTGGTGCTCGGCCCGGAAGTGCCCGCCGCAGCTCTCCTCGCGCACCAAGGCGTCGCGGGCCATCAGCTGAGCCAGCTCGAAGAAGTCCGCGACGCGCCCGGCTTTCTCCAAACTCGAGTTCAGGTTGCCGCCAGAACCCGGCACGCGCAGATCGGCCCAGAATTCGGCTTCCAGCGCAGGTATCTCTGACAGCGCCTTCTCCAGGCCTGCAGCGGTGCGCTCCATGCCGATGTAGTCCCACACGATCTTGCCCAGTTCTCGGTGGAACCAGTCCGCCGAGCGGGTGCCGCCGATGGTCAAGAACCGCTGCGTGGCGTCGGTCACCTCGGCTGTCGCTGCGGTGAACACGGGATCGTCCGTCGGCACCGTCGGCTCGCCCAGACGGGCTGCGAGGTCGTCGCCGATGGTGTACGGCAGCACGAAGTAGCCGTCGGCGAGGCCCTGCATCAGCGCCGAGGCGCCGAGCCGGTTGGCACCGTGGTCCGAGAAATTCGCTTCGCCGACGGCGTAGCAGCCCGGCACTGTGGTCATCAGGTGGTAGTCCACCCACAGGCCGCCCATGGTGTAGTGCGTCGCCGGGTAGATGCGCATCGGCCCCTCGTACGGGTTCTCGCCGGTGATGCGCTCGTACATGTCGAACAGGTTCCCGTATTTCGCGGCCACGGAGGCCTGCCCGTCGCGGGCGATGACGTCGGAGAAGTCCAGGTACACGCCGTTGCGCAGCGGGCCCACGCCCTTGCCCTGGTCCACCACGGTCTTGGCGTTGCGGCTGGCAACGTCGCGCGGCACCAGATTGCCAAAGGCCGGGTACTTGCGCTCGAGGTAGTAGTCGCGTTCCGATTCGGGGATCCGGCCGGCCGGCCGGGTGTCGTCGGCCTGCGAGGGCACCCAGATACGGCCGTCGTTGCGCAGAGACTCCGACATCAGCGTCAGCTTCGACTGGAACTCGTCGCTGGCCGGAATGCAGGTGGGATGGATCTGCGTGTAGCAGGCATTGGCGAAGAACGCCCCCCGCCGGTGCGCTCGCCATGCGGCGGTGACGTTGCAAGCCATGGCGTTGGTCGACAGGTAGTAGACGTTGCCGTACCCGCCGGTCGCCAGCACGACGGCGTGCGCTGAGTGCGCAGCGATCTCGCCTGAGACGAGGTCGCGGGTGATGATCCCGCAGGCTCGCCCGTCCTTGACGACCAAATCCAGCATCTCTGTGCGCGTGAAGAGTTCGACACTGCCTGCGGCAACCTGCTTGGCGAGGGCCTGGTAGGCGCCCAGCAGCAGCTGCTGGCCGGTCTGGCCGCGTGCGTAGAACGTCCGGCTGACCTGCGCGCCGCCGAACGAGCGGTTGTCGAGCAGCCCGCCGTACTCCCGCGCGAACGGCACACCCTGGGCGGCGCACTGGTCAATGATGTTGAGCGATACCTCGGCCAGCCGGTGTACGTTGGCCTCGCGGCTGCGGTAGTCGCCGCCCTTGACGGTGTCGTAGAACAGCCGATGCACCGAATCGCCGTCGTTGGTGTAGTTCTTGGCCGCGTTGATGCCGCCTTGAGCGGCGATCGAATGTGCTCGCCGGGGCGAATCGTGAAACGTGAACGCCTTCACTCGATAGCCCAGCTCTGACAGCGATGCGGCCGCGGAGGCGCCCGCCAAGCCGGTGCCCACCACGATGATCTCGAAGCGGCGCTTGTTGTTCGGGTTGACGAGCTTCATGGAGAACTTGTGGTTCTGCCACTTGTCGGCCATCGGCCCGTCGGGCACTCGGGCGTCGGGCATGCCGTTGGTGTCGGTGCCGGAGCTGTTGGCGTCTGCGTTGGCGGCGGGGGTCGTCATGGCCATCTCCGTGAGCCTTCTTCGTCAGCCTTCTCAGTGAGCCGTCGCTTGATCGGCAAGACACTCCAGCCCGGTGGTGTCGTTGACCGGGCAGTCCCGGTGGTCTTCGTCGACCAGGCCCGCTTGCACCAGGACTGGAAACGACAGGTTGCCGACCAGGACCACGCCGGCCAGCGCCGTGGCCAGATTGCGGCGCAGGCCGTTGTAGCGCGGATGGTTCACCCCGAGGCTCTGGAACATGCTCCAGGTGCCGTGGAAGATGTGGAGCGCCAGCGCCGCATTGGCCACGACGTAGAGGATCGCCACCGGCACCGCGGACAGCGACTCCACCACGTTGTGGTAGGGGTCTCCCCGCACGTAGTCATCGCCCAGCCACCAGCCCCACGTCAGGTCGGCCAAGTGAAACAGCACGTACAGGCCCACGATGGGACCCGTCCAGCGCATGGTGCGCGAGGCGTAGTTGGCGGCGATGTAGTCCCGCTTGGACTCGTACTTCTTGGCGCCGCCCACGAAACCCGCCCGGTCCGAGGCACGGCGGCTGCGCTCCTTGAGCGTGTACGCCGAATGCAGGTGTACTACGAACATCGCGAGCAGTCCGACCCGCATGATCCACAGCAGCAGGGTGCGGGGCAGCAGCCCGCCGCCGAGGTCGCGCAGCGTCTCGGCGTACTCGTGCATCCGCGCGGGACCTTCGTACAGGTGCAGGTTGCCGATCATGTGGACGATCACGAACCCCAGCAGCCCGATGCCCGTCCACGCCATGACCCACTTGCGGCCGATGGCTGACTGGTAGATGTTCAGCGGAAACGGCCACGGCCGCTTGGCAGCGAACACCGGTGCAGAACCGGCGGCCTGTGTGGCGGTCGGCGCCATGCGTTCCTCCCTTAGGCGGCGTGGAGCAGGTGAGTGGAGCAGGTGATGTGACGCAGTCGGCGTGATCGTGGGCGGCGGGATGCGGAGCGTCACCGCTCACTCGTCGCCTCACCGGGCCGCGCCGACGCCGTACGGTACTTGCGCGCTCGCTGCGGCGCTTACTGTGCCGTCGGACCTGTCGACACTCGTTGCGCCGCTCAGCTGCTCGTTCTTGAATGCCAGTACGTCGGGCGAGTCGGATCCGCCGCGCGCATGGCTTTGCGCATGATGCTGCGTGCGGTCGGAGAACGCCAGGGCTTGCGTGCAGGTCCCGCCGAGATGCCCATCGGCTGCCAGGCGACGATGCTCGGATGGTGCCCCGCTTGGTCGGCGGCGGCCGCAGCGGCACGGCCGGCCAGTGCGCGTCGGCTGCGATCGTCGCCGGCGAACACGCCGGGGTCGAGGCTGATCTGCTGGCAGATCACCGCGCCACGTGCATTCGCCGCTGCGTAGGCGTTGCGATGGTCGACCTGGTGCTCGACGGTCTCGGTGGCACCGAGGCCGTCCGGATGCTGCTCGCGGTTGACCACCAGCCGGCCGCGACGGATTGCCACGGTGCGGACCCCGATCGGCAGGCGCACGATGTCGCTGGGCTGGCCGTCGACGGCGACCGTGACCGTGATGCAGTACAGATCTTGTGCGCCCATGCCAGCCGGCCACCACAGCGACGGCTGTTCCAGCGCCACCAGCCACTCCAGCTCGTTGCGCCCTCGTGCCAGAATCTGGACCGATTCCGCAAGACCGTCGCCCAGAACCGCACGCTGTCGCGGACACAGCGCCGACGTGCCGCTCGCCCGAGCGCCAGCGTCGGTGTCACGCACAGCTTTGCTGTGGACGCCGGCACGGGCGCGGCCATCGGAAGCATCTGAGCTGCGGGATGCGACCGGAAGCACGGTGGTGGTGAGTTCGCCGCGATGGGTGCCGGCACTGTCGACGGTGGCGGTGATGCGCAGCACGGCGCGATCCGGGCTGGCCTCGATCACCAGGGCGCGGACTCGCTCGATGCGCGCAGGTCCCGTGCGCTGTATCCGCATGTCGGCGTTCTCCTGCTGGGGCACCCGAACGGCGCCGTGTCCGGCCTCGACGGCCGCAAGATGCTCGATGCCGGTGCGCAGCAGTGCGTCCACCTCGAAGGCGTGCTCCGCGTGGCGTCCGCGCAGGTCCCCCAAGTAGGCGCCGTCCAGCCACAGGTGACCCAGCTCGCACAGGCCGCCGGCAACCAGCCACCAGCGAGCGCCGCGCTGCGAGGTCGCTTCCACCAGCGACGCCACATCGGCCGGAAGCTCGAAGTGCCGCCGGTATAGGACAGCGTGCTCACCGGCGAGGCCGGCGTCGAGCCACCAGCGGCCCGGCGACGACGTCGCCTGCCAGCCGGACTCGTCGAGCGCGCGGTCTGCCACGGTCCGCCACTCCCCGGGCCCCGCCGCACGCACCAGCCACGTGCCGTCCAGCACCCTCGCCGCATGGCCGTCATCAGTGTCGTCTGCCGTGTCGCGCACCGACCTGCCATCTGTCGCCGTGTCGTCCGCCGACCTGCCGCTTGTCGCAGCGCCGCCCACCGAAGCACCGCTCGCTGTAGTGCCGTCCGCCAACGTGTCATCTATCGCAGTGCCGTCCGCAGGGCCAGCCGCCGATGCGCCGCACGTCAGCGACCACCCAGGCAGATCGATCCGGTCCATTCGGCGAAGGTACCGCCCCGCCCGCGCGTGCCCCGTACTGCGGCGCCGCACGCTGGCGGGCCGCGTACCGGGCCGGCTGAGCACGGCCGAGCGGTGCGGGCACGAGGCATCGAATCGGCGTTTGCGCACTAGGTTGCCGCCATGTGCCAACCCACGACGCTCGGCGAGCTGCGGACGTCCGGCTGGGTCTCCCGTCCGGTCAAGGAAGAGCTGCGAGCCAACGCCGCACGGGCCATTGCGGCAGCCGAACCGCTGTTCGCCGGAGTGATGGGCTACGAGAACACGGTGCTGCCTCAGCTGGAGAACGCCATGCTGGCCGGGCACGACGTGGTGTTTCTCGGCGAGCGCGGCCAGGCCAAGACCCGCATGATCCGCTCACTGGTCAACCTGCTCGACGAGTGGATGCCCTACATCGAAGGCTCGGAGATCTTCGACGACCCGTACCGCCCGGTCTCGCGCCACGCCCGCGATCTCGTCGCTGAGCACGGCGACGACACGCCCATTGCGTGGGCGCACCGCGACTCCCGCTACGGCGAGAAGCTGGCCACGCCCGACACGTCCATCGCCGACCTCATCGGCGAGGTGGACCCGATCAAGGTGGCCGAGGGCCGGTACTTGTCCGACGAGCTGACACTGCACTACGGGCTCGTGCCGCGCACCAACCGCGGCATCTTCGCTATCAACGAGCTGCCCGACCTCGCAGAGCGAATCCAGGTAGGGCTGTTGAACGTGCTCGAGGAACGCGACATCCAGATCCGGGGCTACAAGATCCGACTGCCGCTCGACGTGATGCTGGTGGCCACAGCCAACCCGGAGGACTACACCAACCGGGGGCGCATTATCACTCCGCTCAAGGATCGCTTCGGCGCCCAGATCCGTACCCACTACCCGCTCGACGTGGACACCGAGATGGACATCGCGGCGGCCGAGGCCCGACCGCTGGACCTGGCCGAAGTCGGCGGCAGCGGCGGTGCCGTGTCGGTGACCATCCCCGACTTCATGGCGGAGATCGTGGCGACGTTCAGCCATGTCGCCCGTGCCAGCGCCCAGGTCAATCAGCGCTCGGGCGTCTCGGTGCGCATGACCGTGACCAACACCGAGACACTGGCGGCCAACGCCACACGCCGGGCGCTGCAACGCGGCGAACAACACGTGGTGCCCCGCGTCAGCGACTTGGACTCGCTCATGAGCTCCACTGCGGGCAAGATCGAGATCGAGTCGTTGGAGGAGGGGCGCGACGGCAAGATCGTGGAAGCCATGCTGAAAGCGGCGGTGCTCGAAGTCTTCAAGAGCCGTTTCTCGTCGGACGAGCTGAGCGATGTGGTGGCCGGTTTCGACGAGGGCAAGGTGGTACACACCGGCGACGACTTGGGTTCGGACGCCTACATGGACCTGCTGGCCGGCAACCAGGCGCTCGCGGTGGCGGCGGAGTCGCTGGTGGCGGCCTCGGCTGACGCCGACTTGGCCAGCAGCGCGGAGGAGGGCATCGCTCCAGCAGTGCTGGCCTCTGCGGCGGAGCTGGTGCTCGAGGGGCTGCACCTGTCGAAGCGGCTCAACAAGGAGCATGTGGGCGCTCGGGCGACGTATCGCTCCCGCACATGATCCGCCGCGGCCGCCGGCGCCGCGCCGGCCGTGAGGGCGCCCGCTTCCGCTACTCCGCGTGGGACGGCACCCAGGCTGGCTTCGAGTTCGACGCGGACAGCCTGTTCGCGGAGATGACCGACGATCTGCTGTACCACGGCGATCTTCACGCCGCGCTGCGACGCCTCATGCAGCAGGGCTTCACGGACGCCCACGGCAATCGGCTGGAGGGTCTGCGCGAGATGATCGAGCGCCTGCGCGAGCGCCGCTCGGAGCTGCTCGAGCGGTTCGACCTGGGCGGCGTGTACGACGACATCGCCCGCGAACTCGACGACATCACCGACACCGAGCGCGAGGCGCTGGCGGAGTTCGAGCAGGACGCCGCGGACAGCGCGGACCCGAGGCGACAGGAGACCGCGGCGGCCAGCGCCGCCGAGCGCAACCTGCAGCTGGACATGCTGCCTCGGGACTTGGCCGGGCGGATGCGCGGCCTGCGCAGCTACGACTTCGAATCGCCGGAGGCTCGCGAGCAGTTCGCTGAGCTGGTCGAGCGGTTGCGTCAGCAAATCGCCCAGAGCTACTTCGACCAGATGACCGGGGCCATGGGCAACATGAGCCCCGAGGACTTGGCACGCACCAAGGACATGATGGCCGAGCTCAACCGGATGCTCGAACAGCGCGCCCGCGGCGAAACACCGGACTTCGACGCCTTCATGGACCGCTACGGCGATTTCTTCCCAGAGCAACCCCAGACGCTCGACGAACTGCTCGAGATCATGGCCAAGCGCATGGCTGCTATGGCGTCGATGATGAACTCGATGACGTCCGAGCAGCGTCAGCAGCTCGCAGAGCTGGCCGCGCAGTTCATGGACGACATGGATCTGCAGTGGCAGGCTCAGCAGCTCGCGCAGCATCTCCAGGAGGCGTTTCCGGAGGCGGGCTGGGGCCGCAGCTACTCCTTCGGCGGCGACGACCCCTTGTCCATGTCCCAGGCGGCCCAAGTGATGGCACAGCTCGGCGACCTCGATGAGCTGAGCGAGATGCTGCAGGGCGCCGTCAGCCCTTCGGCGCTCGCAGAGGTGGACCCGCAGCGGGTGCGCGAACTGCTCGGCGACGAATCCGCCGAGGCCCTCGAGCGGCTGAGCGAGCTGGCACGCATGCTCGAAGAATCAGGCCTCGCTCGTCGCAGCGAGGGACGTCTGGAGCTCACGCCGAGGGCGCTGCGCCGCATCGGGCAGAACGCGCTGGGCGACCTGTTCAGCCGCCTGACGGCCGACAAGTTGGGCCGTCACCAGGTGCGCAAATCCGGCATCGGCCACGAGCTGGCGTACGAGACCAAGCCGTACGAGTTCGGCGACGCGTTCCATCTGAACATCGAGCGCACGGTGCGCAATGCCGTCGCCCGCCAGTCGAGCGGCACCCCGGTGCGCCTGAGCTCGGAGGACTTCGAGATCGAACGGTCCGAGCTGTTGTCGCGGGCCTCCACGGTGCTGATGCTGGACCTGTCGCTGTCGATGCCGATGCGCGACAACTTCCTGCCCGCCAAGAAGGTCACGATGGCGCTGCACTCGCTGATCTCCACGCAGTTCCCGCGCGACTACCTCGGCATCGTCGGCTTCGCGGAGACGGCGCAAGAGCTGACCGCCGCCCAGCTGCCTGAGGTGTCGTGGGACTTCGCCTACGGCACCAACATGGCGCACGGCATGTTGATCGCCCGCCGACTGCTCGCCCGCCAGACCGGCTCCAAGCAGATCATCATGATCACCGACGGCGAGCCGACCGCTCACTTGACGCGCGATGGCCGACCGTTCTTCGCCTATCCGCCGGCGCGTGCAACCATCGAGGCCACGCTGCGCGAGGTGGTGCGCGCCACTCGCGAGGACATCCGGATCAACGTGTTCATGCTGGATCCGAACAGCTACCTGCGGGCGTTCGTGGAGAAGATGACCGAGATGAACGGGGGGCGGGCATTCTTCACCAGCCCGCACAACCTGGGCGACTACGTCCTGGTGGACTTCCTGGAGCACCGGCGACGCTTGGTGACAGGCGGCCGCCTGTAGCCGCGTCTCGCACGGACGTTGCCCGAATCGTGCTGCCTACGCATGCTGCTGGAGCGGAGGCGGCGCAGCGGACGCCAGGCGTGTGGTGTCGGGTCGCGCAAGGCCGCCGAGGACCATGTCTGCGAACTGTCGAGCCAGCTCGTTCAGGCGGAGTTCGCCGCTGGCGCGATACCAGCTGGCGAGCGAATTGAGCCCTGAGATCAGGATGCGAGCCAGCGCGCCCGCGTTCGCATCGCCTCGCAGCGAGCCGTCCGCTTGGCCTTCGACGAGCAGGCTCACCCACAGGTTGGCGAACTCGCGCAGCGGCACGGCAAGACTCTGACGTGTCTTAGGAGGAGACTCGTTGAAGCAGCGGATGTTGGCCACGGTGAAGCTGCTCTCGGCGACAATGCAGTTGACGTAGGCCACGATGGCCTCGGCCAGCCGGTCGGCGCCGCTGGCGCCGGGCCCCAGCGAGTCCAGCGCTGTGTCGATCGCGCAGCGGGCGTGGTCGATGCCGACGCGCAACACCTCTTCGACGATCGAGTCCTTCGAGTCGAAGTGGTAGTAGAGGCTGCCGGCTTGCATCTGCGCGGCGGAGGCGATGTCGGTCAAGGTGGTGGCGGCGTAGCCGTGGCACGACAGCAGGCGCGCAGCGGCGTCCAGAATGCGCGTTCGGCTGCGCTCCCCCTTGCGAACTCGCTCGCCATTGCCATCACTGCTGTGCAGGCTCTGTGACGTTGCTGGGCCGGCTGATGCTGGACTGGTGCTGTTCATGCCGCGGCAGACACTAGTACTGAACGAGCGTTCGATATCAACGATGCGATGCGCCGTCACCGGATGCGTCTTGGTGCGCTCATCTACACTGCGCGGGCCAGCCGGGCGACCGCCGACCGGCACCGCGGACCGACGATGTCCGCGGAAGCGGCGGGGTCCGCAGTGCCGAAGGCGCCAGCGAGGGAAGGCCGCAGTGAAGTTCAGCTTGTTCATGTACTGCACGATTGGCCGGCGTCATGAGCTGGAAGCCGGCCTCGCGGGGCTCAACAACGACTACTACCAGCGCATGCTCGGCGAGATCGCCGAGATCGCTCGCTTTGCGGACGCCAACGGCTGGTACGGCTTCGGTCACCCCGAACACCACCTGCAGATCGAGGGCTTCGAGATCTCCAACGACGTGAACCTGATGGCCGGCTGGATTGCGGGCCACACCAGCCGGCTGCGGCCGATCGCGTGCGGGTACGTGTCCACTACCCACAACCCGCTGCGCGTCGCCGAGCAAGTTGCAACCCTCGACCACATGACCGGCGGGCGGCTCTGCTTCGGCGTTGTCCGCGGCTACCAGCACCGCTGGGTGGACCAGTTCAAGATCCGCCCGGACCTCGCAGCGGTGGGCAAGTGGAATCGCGGCACCGATGTCGATGTCTACAACCGCCGCTTCTTCGAGGAATTCGTCGAGGTCGTGCTCACGGCACTGCGCCACGACACATTCTCTTACGAGGGAGAGTTCTGGCGCTTTCCCAACGACCGCCTCAACCCCCACACCCACACGGTGTACGCCGACTACGGCGCCGGCGTCGACCCCGACATGACCATCCGCGAAGTCGGCATCGCGCCGCGGCCGCTGCAGACGCCGCATCCGCCGCTGTACGGCGGCTTCACCATGTCGATGGACTCGGCGGTGTTCTGGGCGCGCTATGGCGGCACGCCGATCGTGCTGAGCGACAAGATGGACTTCTGCGAGGCGCTGTGGCAGGCGTACCGCGCTGAGGCCGCGCGCCGCGGCCTCGACAAGCCGCGCGGGCACGAGTGCGCCTGGGGCGGTGTCGCCGTCTGTGCCCCAACCGATGAGCAGGCGTGGGCGCAGTTCGCCGACATGGAGTGGTTCTGGAACCAGTGGGCTGTCCAGTTCGGTCAAGGCATGCCGCTGCCGCTCGTGGGCAGCCCCGACACGATCAGCCGCCAGATCGAGCAGGCCCGTGCGGTGCTCGGCATCGAGGAGGTGTTCTTCTTGATTCCCCAAGGCATCCACTCAGCGGATCAGATCAACGCGTCGCTGGAGCTCATCAGCGACAAGGTCATGCCGCGCTTTGCCTGAGCCTGCGGTCGTCACGCCGCGGGGCGAACTTGACCTAGCGGCGATCGCGTCGCTGGATGCAGCAGTGCGCTCGGCCTTGGCCGCCGCCGGGACACCGCCGAGGCTCGTCATCGACCTCTCCGACGTCAGCGTGCTGCACCCCGTCGTGCTCGGCGTGCTGCTCGACGCTCGGCGCAGCTGTCGACGGCGCGACGGCGCCATGGCGCTCGTCGTGACCACGTCCGAAGTCGCCGTGACACTGGCGACGACCGACGTCGAGGCGCTGTTCGAGGTGACCCCCGGCCTGCCCCAGGCCATGGCCCAGGTCTCGCGCTGCTGAACCGTCGCTGAGCGTTCTCCGGCGGCAGCCCGGAATCATGTCGGACTCATGGCAGTGCCTCGGCGATGCTGCCCTATCCTGTTCGCCCGTATGTCCGGCGCGGAGTATCTGTTCCAGCGGGAGACGTTCGCAGGCGGGGACAGGTGGCTGGCCCGATACGTCGCCCGGCCGATCCTGCGCTTCGTACACCGCGAGGTCGCCAGCAGCGCGCTGTTGCTGGTGGCTGCGACGGCGGCGTTGATCTGGGCGAACTCGCCGTGGAGCGACAGCTACTTCGATTTCTGGCACACCCAGATCGACCTCAGCATCGGCGGCTACCACATCCATCCGCTGTCGCTGGAGGCCTTCGTCGACGACGGGCTGATGGCGTTGTTCTTCTTCGTCGTGGGCCTGGAGATCAAGCGCGAGTTGGTCACCGGCTACCTCTCGAGCGTCCGCGCCGCGACTTTGCCGGCGATTGCCGCCGTCGGCGGGATGGCTGTGCCGGCGCTGGCCTACTTCGCGTTCAATCCGTCAGGCGAAGCCGCCGCGGGCTGGGGCATTCCCACCGCCACCGACATCGCCTTCGCCGTGGGAGTGGTGGCACTGCTGGGATCGCGGGTGCCCCCGATCCTCAAGGTGTTCCTGCTGACGCTGGCCATCGTCGACGACATCGGCGCCATCGCCATCATCGCCATCTTCTACAGCGGCGACTTGAACCTCAGATGGCTGGCGCTGGCGGTCGGGCTCATCGTGGTGGTGCGGGCGCTGGCGTTGATGAAGGTGTGGGTGCTCGAGGTGTACTGGGTGGTCGGCGTCGTGATCTGGTACGCCACGCTGGAGTCGGGTGTACACGCCACCATCGCCGGGGTGGTGCTGGGCCTGATGACGCCGGCCAAGCCGCTGCTGGATCGGTCGGCGGCCCAGGAGATGGTGGATCAGCTCCCCGCCGACCCGCAGGTGGAACAGGTGCACCAGGCGTCGTTCCTGGTGCAGGAGTCGGTGCCGCTGACGGAGCGGCTGGAGGCCCTGCTGCACCCGTTCACCGCCTTCTTGATCGTGCCGGTCTTCGCGCTGGCCAACGCCGGCGTGCCGCTGTCGGTGGACACGCTGACCGATGCGGCCGGCTCGCCGGTCACCTGGGGCGTGCTGCTGGGCCTCGTGGTCGGCAAGCCGCTGGGCATCGCGGTGTTCACCTGGGTGGCCACTCGATTCGGTTTCGAGCTGCCAGAGGGAATGAACTGGCTGCAACTGGTGGGCATGGGCTTCGCGGCCGGCATCGGCTTCACCGTGTCGATCTTCATCACGCGACTGGCGTTCGACGACGGTGCCAGCATTGCCATGGCCAAGATCGGCATCCTGGTGGCTTCCGGTGCTGCGGGCGGCGCCGCGCTCGTGCTGCTGTGGCTCTCAGGCAGGCGCGGCGCGCACACCGAGGTGCCGCCCGAGCAGCACCAAGCACACGAAGGCCAGGCCCACGACGACGTCTCGGCTGTGAAGCGACCGTGAAGCGACCTTGGAGGTCCACGTGACTGCTGTTCCCTATCTGGCTCTGATCGCCTCTGCGCTGGCGCTGGCACTGGCGTACTACTTCGCCAAGGTGGTGCTGGCGGCTGACCAAGGCACCGAGGTGATGCGCGAGATCGGAGCGGCGATTCGCGAGGGTGCCATGGCCTTCCTGCGCCGCGAGTACCAGTGGGTGTCGGTCTTCGTGGCAGCCATGTTCGTGCTGCTGCTGGTGGTGCCTATCGACGGTCGTCCGGCTGCCAGTTTCGCCTACCTGATGGGAGCGGTGCTGTCGTCGGTGGCGGGCTTCATCGGCATGCGCATCGCGACGGCTGCCAACAGCCGCACCGCCAATGCGGCCCGCGACGGGGCCGCCAAGGCGCTGCCGCTGGCATTCAAGGGCGGCGCAGTGATGGGCTTCAGCGTTGCCGGGCTGGCGCTGTTGGGCATCTCGCTCAACTACCTGCTGTGGGTGAAGTGGCTCGGCGTCGACCAAGCGTTCCAGGTCGTCGCGGCTTTCGGGCTGGGGGCCAGTTCGATCGCGCTGTTCGCCCGTATCGGCGGCGGCATCTACACCAAGGCAGCAGACGTGGGCGGCGACCTGGTGGGCAAAGTCGAAGCCGGCATTCCCGAGGACGATCCCCGTAACCCGGCCACGATCGCGGATGCCGTCGGCGACAACGTGGGCGACGTGGCCGGCATGGGTGCGGACCTGTTCGAGTCCTACGCCGGGTCGATCGTGGCGCCGGTGGTGCTGGCTTCACTGCTGGTGCCCGTGTTCCTCGAAGGCGACAGCTTGGCCGGCAGCTTCGGCGACGCCGAGGGGCTGCTCATGTATCCGATCCTCATCGGGGCGCTCGGCATGATCGCCTCCATCATCGGCGCGCTCTTCGTGCGGGGCCGCGAAGGCCGCAGCCTGTCGGGACAGCTGCACGCCGGCCAGTACGTTGCCATGGCGCTCACGGTGGTCTTCGCTGTCGTGGGCACCTTGGTCCTCTTCGGCGGCAGCCCCACCGTCGGCGGCTACGAGCTGAGCGCACCGATCTTCTTGGCGCTCACGATCATCACCGGCCTGCTCGGCGGATGGGCCATCGGCTTCACTTCGGAGTACTTCACCTCAGAGCACTTCGGCCCGGTGAAGGGCATCGCACGCCAGTCAGAGACGGGACCGGCCACGGTGACCATCGAGGGCATCGCGCAGGGCAAGCTCTCGACGCTGCCGGCGGTGGTGCTGGTGGCCGCGATGATCGGCCTGTCGTACCTGTTCGGCGGTTTGACCTTCGGCGAAGCCGGCGACGTCATCGGCTTGTACGGAGTGGCGCTGGCTGCCATCGGGATGCTGGCAGTGACCGGCGTCATCGTGGCGGTGGACGCCTACGGACCGATTGCCGACAATGCCGGCGGCATTGCCGAGATGGCGGAACTGCCTGCCGAAGTGCGCACCGTCACCGACAGCCTCGACTCGTTGGGCAACACCACTGCGGCGGTGGCCAAGGGATTCGCGGTGGGTTCAGCGGCGGTGACGGCGCTGGCGCTGTTCAAGTCGTTCAGCCTGACCGCGGGCAGCGACGTCAACCTCGACATCAACGAGACGGCCGTCACCATCGGGCTGTTCCTCGGGGCCATGACCCCGTTCATCTTCGCTGCGCTGACCATGTCGTCGGTGGGCCGCGCGGCTCAAGCCATGATCGTGGAGGTCCGTCGGCAGTTTGCGGAGATCCCGGGGCTGCGCGAAGGCAAGCCGGGCGTGAAGCCCGACAGCCGCCGCTGCGTGGACATCTCCACCCAGGCGGCGCTGCGGGAGATGCTCCTGCCCGGCGGCCTGGCGGTGGTGCTGCCGCTGGTGATCGGGTTCATCGACGTGAACGCGCTTGGCGGCTTCCTGGCCGGCGCCGTGGTGACCGGCTTCCTGATCGCCATCTACATGGCGAACTCGGGCGGCGCGTGGGACAACGCCAAGAAGTACATCGAGGCCGGCGCCCACGGCGGCAAGGGCACCGATGCGCATGCCGCCGCAGTCGTGGGTGACACCATCGGCGACCCGTTCAAGGACACCTCAGGGCCCGCGATGAACATCCTCATCAAGGTGATGACCATCGTCAGCCTGGTCTTCGTCCCGGCCTTCCTGTAGAGCTGGCTCAGCGGCTGTCTGCTGGCTTGGCGCGGCCGCGTGTTCGCTGGTCTGGCTTGCAGCGGCCTCGTTTGAGGTCGCTTTGGACTGTTGGCGCCGGCGCAGCGTGACCAGCGCCGCAAGCGCCAGCAGTGCGCCGGCCACGATCGCGCCGATGGCCGCCGGCCCGAGGCCGCTTCCGGGTGCCGTCTCGACGAAGAGCGTCTCGGGCAAGCTGTCCGCCTCGCCGTAGTCGAGTTCCCACGTATAGGTGGACCGGCGCGCCGAGTCCGCATTGTGCTCGACGGCATCACCGGGCAGCTTCACCGAGATCGTCAGCGTGGGGGCCTCGTAACCCCAATCCGGCAGCGAGGCCAGCTCCCCGTCGGTGGCGCCCATGGTCTCTTCGAGTTCGTCTCCGCTGAGGCTGAAGCGCCAGCCGTCGTTGTCGAGACGGCGGAGGCCGAATCCGTCCCCTTCGGACATCTCGGCCAGGACTGCCTCGGCATCGGCCGCGTCCCACGAACTGGTTTGGGTGACGACGCAGTCACCGCCGTCGATGAACGCCTCGGCAGTCCACGACAAAGCGCTGATGCCCACGTCCAAAGGCTCGGCGCCTGCCTCTTCGCCAACTTCAGCACACAGACGCTCGACGTCGATGTTCTCGCCGAGTGTCGCCTGCTCCAGCAGGGCGCCGTCGTAGTTGATCGTCAACGACATCGAACCCGAGCCGTCGTCGTGGACGACCAGATCTATCTCAGCGTCGACGCAAGCCGTCGACACTGCGGCGATGGCAGTCGCGACCATCAGCGCTCGCAGCGCCGTGCCCCGACGCGACCGGGAACCACGGGACGGGCGCGAATCTGCTGCTGCTGACATGGTGCGACAGTAACCCGCAGTACGCATTCGGGCGTGTCGCTTTTGTCGATGAGGCGCTGGTGCTCAGGCGCCCTCGGCGTTCACGCCTGATCCTTCGTACACCGGTGCCGCCAGCGGCGCGAGCGGCTCGTTGTCGAGCAGGAGGTCGGCGGCCTTCTCGGCGATCATCATGACCGGCGCGTAGATGTTGCCGTTCGTCACCGTGGGCATCACCGAGGCATCCACGACGCTGAGGCCCGAGGTGCCATGCACGCCCATCGTCGCAGGGTCGGTGACCGCCGCGGGGTCGGTGCCCAGTCGTGCGGTGCCAGCAGGGTGCAGAGCCGTCTCGGCATCTCGTGCCACCCAGTCCAAGATCTCGTCGTCGGACTTGACGGCGGGACCGGGCGATAGCTCGCCGTCGCTGAAGGGCGAGAACGCCGCTTGGCTCAAGATGCGGCGTGCGACATGCACCGCTTCGACCCACTCTCGTTGATCCTGCGCGGTGGACAGATAGTTGAAGCGGATCGCCGGCTTGGTTGCGGGGTCAGCAGACGTGATGCGCACGCTGCCCCGAGCGTCGGAGCGCATCGGACCCACGTGCACTTGGTAGCCGTGCTTGCCGGCCGGCGCCGAGCCGTCGTAGCGCACCGCCAGCGGCAGGAAGTGGACCATCACGTTGGGGTAGGGCTCATCGGCGTTGCTGCGCACGAACCCACCGGCCTCGAAGTGATTGGTGGTGCCAGGCCCTCGTCTCGCCAACCACTGCAAGCCGATCCACGGCCGTCGCCAGCGCTGCAGCTGAGGCTGCATGGTCACCGGCAGCTTCGAGGCGTGCTGGACGTACACCTCCAGGTGATCCTGCAGGTTCTCGCCGACGCCGTCGAGCGCCGAGACGATCTCGATGCCGTGGCGGCGCAGCAGCGCCTCGGGCCCGATGCCGGAGAGCTGCAGCAGCTGCGGGGAGCCGAAGGCGCCCGCGCACAAGACGACGTGCCGTGCATGGGCGACGTGCTCTTCGCCGCGTCGCCGGCGGTAGACCACTCCGGTGGCCCGCGCGCCGTCGAACAGCACGCGGCCGATCAGCGTGCCGGTGCGCACGGTCAGGTTCGGGCGATCGCTGACTGGATGCAGGTACGCCCGCGCAGCCGACAGGCGCCGTCCTCGATGGATGTTGCGGTCGAAGGCGGCAAAGCCCTCTTGGCGGAAGCCGTTCACGTCGTCGGTCAGCACGTAGCCGGCCTGCTGCACTGCCTCGAAGAACGCGTCGAACAGCGGGCCGGCGGCCGGGCCTCGCTCGAGCATCAGCGGGCCTTCGCCGCCGCGCCATTCGTCGGGGCCCGCCAAGCACTGCTCCATGCGCTTGAAGTACGGCAGGCAGTGCCGGTAGTCCCAAGCCGACATGCCGGGTTGGCCGGCCCACCGGTCGTAGTCGACCGGGTTGCCGCGTTGGAAAATCATGCCGTTGATGGAGCTGGAGCCGCCGAGCACCTTGCCGCGGGCGTGATACACCCGACGTCCGCCCATGTGGGGCTCCGGTTCGGTTTCGTAACGCCAGTCGTAGAAGCGATTGCCGATCGGCATGGCCAGCGCTGCCGGCATGTGGATGAGCACGTCCCAGCGGTAATCGCGGCGTCCGGCTTCGAGCACCAGCACTTCGGTGCCGGGGTCGGCGCTCAGCCGATTGGCGAGCGCGCAGCCGGCTGATCCGCCGCCCACGATGACGAAGTCGTAGCGGGGTTCGCTCACCGGATCGCCGTTGCTCGCAAGGCGACCGGCGCCGGCCGAGTACGTCGAGTACCAGGTGCTCGCTGGTTGCACGGTCCGACGGCAGCGCGGGCTCTCCGGCAACGTGGCCGAAACATGGACGCAACCGCCACGACCCGCCATGTGCATGCAGCGGTCACGACGGTGTGACGGCAGCGCAACACGCGGTTCCTACGTTCGCCGGAGTCGGCTTGGCCGGAGTCGGTCTGGGCATGGCCTGGTGCGCGCATCTGCCGCCGAGCGGATTCAGCCAAGGCCAATTCAGCCAAGCAGCCGGCAGGTCAACGTCACTCGCGAAGGAGCATCCATGAAACGCAAGCTATTCGTCCTCGGTCTCGGCGCCGTCGCAGGCCTCTTCTTGTTCGCCGGTCCTGCAGGTGCTCAGGACGACGCGCTGTCGGCTGAGATCGTCCAAGCGGTGATGGACAACCTGTGGGTGTTCATCGCAGGTGTGCTGGTCTTCTTGATGCAGGCCGGGTTCGCGATGCTGGAGTCCGGCCTCACCCGCTCCAAGAACGTGGCCAACATCATGGCCAAGAACCTCGCCGACGCGTCCATTGGCATCCTGGCGTTCTTCCTCGTGGGCTACGGCCTGGCCTACGGTGGTGACTCCGCCGCCAACAGCGTGTTCGGCTGGGGCTCGTTCGCGCTGTCCGGCGTCGACCTGTTCGACATCTCCGAAGGCCTGTCGGGCTCGACCGACTTCTTCTTCCAAGCCGTCTTCGCCGCCACCGCGGTCACCATCGCGTCGGGCGCCATGGCGGAACGGACCAAGTTCAGCACGTATCTCATCTTCAGCTTGGTGACCACGGCGATCATCTATCCCATCGTCGTCCACTGGACCTGGGGCGGCGGCCTCATCGCCAACATCTCGATCGGCGATGCCGTCTACAGCGACTTCGCCGGCTCCACCATCGTTCACAGCGTGGGCGGCTGGATGGCGCTCGTCGGCGCATGGATGCTCGGGCCCCGCATCGGCAAGTACGCCGCCGACGGCACGTCGCGCAACATCCCGGGCCACAATGTGACGCTCGCCATCTTGGGCGTGTTCATCCTGTGGTTCGGCTGGTTCGGCTTCAACCCCGGTTCGGAGCTGGCCGCGGATGAGTTCGTGATGTTCGTGGCGCTCAACACGGTGCTGGCTGCCTGTGCCGGGGTGATCGGTGCCACGGCGCTGAACTGGCTGCGCACCGGCCGCCCCGACGTGCCGATGGCCGGCAACGGCGCGCTGGCGGGCCTGGTGGGCATCACCGCCGGCGCGGGCACGATGACGCCTTGGGGCGCCATCGTGACCGGGTTCATCGCCGGTTTCGTCGTGGTGCTCGTCGTCGGCTTCGTGGACCGCAAGCTGAAGATCGACGACCCTGTCGGCGCCTTCGCCGTCCACGGTGCGGCCGGCATCTGGGGCACGCTCGCCATCGGCCTGTTCGCTCGCTACGACGATGCGTTCCTAGGCCGCGAGAACGCCGGCCTGTTCTACGGAGGCGGCATCGAGCAGCTGATCGTGCAGCTGGTGATGGTGGTCATCGTGGCCGCGTGGGTGGTGGCGGCCTCGGTGATCCTGTTCGGCACACTGAAGGCCACCATCGGCCTGCGGGTCTCGGCTGAGGAGGAGACGGCCGGCCTCGACGTCTCCGAGCACGGCGGCCCGGGCATGACGCTGGACGAGGTGGTCACCAGCAGCAGACACACCAGCGACTGACCTTCAGCCGCCGGCACTCGGTCGTGGGCTGCAGCCGTGTCAGCCATCGACTGAAGACGCCTCAGCAGGCGAATGACGCTGTGCCGGCCAGCGCCATCGCACATCTTTGAAGGCGCCCCGGACGCGTGTCCGGGGCGCCTTCGCGCTCGGCCTGGGTCGCTGCGCCTAGCTTCTGTGCGGTGGTGCGGCGGATCATGGCGGATGTGGCGCGCGGACTGGCGATGGGCGCAGCCGATGTCGTCCCCGGCGTGTCGGGCGGCACGGTGGCACTGCTGCTCGGCATCTACGACCGGCTGGTGGCCCAAGTGGCGCACCTGAGCACATCAGCATCCGCTGCGCTGCGCGGCCACGTGCGGCTCGCCTTCCGCATGGCCGCTCAAGCCGAATGGAGCTTCCTGGCAGCGCTGGCTGCCGGTATCGCCATCGCGGTCGTGGCACTCGTCGAGCTGGTGCGCTACGGCATCGAAGAACAGCCCGTCGGCTTGTCGGCAGCGTTCTTCGGCCTCGTGCTCGCCACCGCGGTGATCACCCGGCGAGAGGTGAGTCGCTGGCGCTGGGAGCTCGTGGCCACGGCGGCGGCTGTCGCTGCTGCGGTGTTCGTGCTGCTGGGCGTGCGCTCGGGCAGCGTCACCGACCCCGCTGCGGCAGTGATCATCGCGGCAGGCACGCTGGCGGTCTGCGCCATGATCCTGCCCGGCATCTCCGGCGCCTTCGTGCTGCTGATGATCGGACTGTACGACCCGATCACGGCTGCGGTGTCGCAGCGGGACCTCGCGACGGTCTCGCTGTTCGCGCTGGGAGCTGCGGTCGGGCTCGGGTTGTTCTCGCGCTTGCTGGCGTTCGTGCTGGAACGACGACGGGACGCCGTGATCGCCGTGCTGCTGGGCCTGATGGCAGGGTCGCTGCGGGTGCTGTGGCCATGGCCGGTCGGCGACACCGCTGCGGAGGGGTTCGGCAACGCGGCACTCGGAGCGCCGCCTGCGTCCGAGGTGCCGGGCGCGCTCCTCGCTGCCGCAGTCGCAGCAGCATTGGCCGTGGCGCTGCGCCGTTTCGGCGGCTCCCAGCAACAGCGGGTGACCGAGCTTCCACGGAGCAATTCCCGCCGTCGTGCCTCTGCGACGAAGCGCCTGCCATGAGTACCCGAGTGGGTGCCCGGAGCGCATCGGCTGCCGCATGCAGAGACTGTTGCGCTATGTTCCGCCGCCGCGCCCCCGTCACCAAGCAAGCACCACCCCGCCACCACTGCGTCGCCACGAACCAGGCATCAAGCCACGGAGACAGGCAATGGCCAAGTCACTCGTCATCGTCGAATCACCTGCGAAGGCGCGCACCATCTCGCGTCTGCTGGGAGACGACTACGTGGTGGAGTCGTCCATCGGGCACATCCGGGATCTGCCGAGCAAGGCTTCGGAGATGCCAGCCGCCTACAGATCCAAAGGGTGGAAGAACAACTGGGGCGTGAATCCCGACGACGGCTTCAAGCCGCTGTACGTGGTGCCACCGCCGAAGAAACAGCAGGTCCAGCGGTTGCGGTCGCTGCTGCGTGACGCCGACCGGCTGTATCTGGCCACAGACGAGGATCGCGAGGGCGAGGCCATTGCCTGGCACCTGATCGAAGTGCTGAACCCGCAGATGCCGGTACACCGCATGGTCTTCCACGAGATCACCGCTGCGGCGATCCAAGAGGCCATCGACCACCCCCGCGACTTGGACCGTCGGCTGGTGGATGCGCAGGAGGCACGGCGCATCTTCGACCGTCTCTACGGCTATGAGGTTTCGCCGGTGCTGTGGAAGAAGGTGGCGCCGAAGCTGTCAGCCGGGCGCGTCCAGAGCGTGGCCAACCGGCTCATCGTGGAGCGGGAGCGGGAGCGGATGGCGTTCCGGTCGGCGGCGTACTGGAGCGTCACCGCCACGCTGGATGCCGCGTCCGCGCCCGCAGAAGGTGCCACCGGCGACGGCGGGAGCGAAGCTGCCGGTTCTGACCGTGCAGCGGAACTGTTCGACGCGTCGCTGGTGTCGGTGAACGAGCGCCGCATCGCGCAGGGCCGCGACTTCGACCAGCAAGGCGAGCTGCGAACCGACGGACTTGTGGTGCTCGACGCGGATGCTGCCGGCTCGCTGACGGAAGCCTTGACCGGGGCACCTTTCACCGTTGCCTCGCGCGAGGCCAAGCCGTATCGCCGCCGCCCGCAGCCGCCGTTCATCACCTCGACGCTCCAGCAGGCCGCCGGCGCTCGCTTGGGCTTCTCGGCGGCGCGCACGATGGCCGCCGCCCAGCGGCTCTACGAGAACGGCCGCATCACCTACATGCGCACCGACTCCACGACGCTCTCAGACCAAGCGCTCGATGCCGCCCGGCGTCTGGTGCGCGACCGTTACGGCAGCGAAAACCTCCCGTCCGCACCCCGCATCTACACCCGCAAGGTCAAGAACGCCCAAGAAGCGCACGAAGCCATCCGCCCTGCCGGCGACAGCTGGTCTGCGCCCGGCAGCGTCAACGACTTGGGCGGAGATGCCGCCCGCGTCTACGACTTGGTGTGGCAGCGAACCGTCGCCAGTCAGATGATCGACGCCACCGGCGAGACGGTCACCATCAGGCTGGTCGGCACAGCGGAGTGCGAGCTGCCGTCAGCGTTCGCGCCAAGCCCGAGTGCGCCGGCCGTGCCCGCGCCGGCCAGCGCAGGTGCGCCCTCCCACGATGCGGGGGCTGGCCGGCACCATGTGGAGCTGTCCGCTTCGGGCACAGTGGTACTCAGTCCCGGCTTCCGGCTCGCCTACGCGCCGCCGCCGACCAGCGCCGACGCAGACCGCAGCGATGACGAGCCCGAGCGGCTCCTGCCCGATCTGGCCGCAGGCGATGAAGCACTAGCCGTAACACTCGAGCCGAGTGCTCACCACACCAATCCGCCTGCCCGCTACGGCGAGGCGTCGCTGGTGCGGCGGCTCGAAGAGCTGGGCGTGGGCCGGCCCAGCACCTACGCCAGCATCATCGAGACCATCCAGACCCGCGGATACGTTTGGAAGAAGGGCTCGTCGCTGGTGCCGACCTTCACTGCCCTGGTCACGGTCGGACTGATGGAGCGCCACTTCGACCACCTAGTCGACTACGCGCTCACCGCCCGCATGGAAGAAGACCTCGACGAGATAGCGAACGGCCAGCGCGAGGCCCAGCCGTGGCTGCACGACTTCTACTTCGGCGAGAGCGAGGTCGATGCGCCGCAGGCGGCCGACGGTTTGCGTCATCTGGTCTCCGACGGCCGCTTGGCGGTCATCGATCCAGCCGAGATCAACGCCATACCCGTCGGCACCGACGAAGAGGGCGAACCGGTGATTGCCAAACTGGGTCGCTATGGGCCCTATCTCCGGCGCGGTGAATCCATCTGTTCGCTGCCCGAGGGCCTTGCGCCGGACGAGCTGACCCTGGAACGAGCGCTCGCGTTGCTCGACGAGCCGACCGACCGCGTCGTGGGCACCGATCCCGACACCGGACTCGACATCATCGTGCAGCGTGGCCGCTACGGCCCGTACATCTCGCTGGGCAGGGTCGGCGAGACCGACGGCAAGCCCCGCACTGCGTCGCTGCTGAGTTCGCAGACGCCCGAGACACTGACCCTCGACGATGCTCTGATGCTGCTGTCGCTGCCGCGCACCGTTGGGATGGACCCGTCCGATGGGCAGCAGATCGTGGTGCGTGCCGGCCGGTACGGCCCGTATCTGACCAAGGGCGAAGGCAAGCAGCAGGAGACCCGCAGTCTCGAGTCCGAGGAGCAGCTCTTCACGCTCACGCTGGATGAGGCCTTGGCGTTGTTGGCCCAGCCGCGTCGTCGCCGTGGCCAAACGGCGGCGAAGCCGGGACGCGAGATCGGCACCGACCCCGACAGCGGCAAGCCCATGGTGCTCAAGGACGGCCGCTACGGCCAGTACGTGACCGACGGCGAGTACAACGCGACGCTGCAGCAGGGTGACGATGCAGACTCGCTGACCATCGAGCGTGCGGCCGAACTGCTGGCGATGCGGCGCGCGAAGGGCCCGGCCAAGAAGCGCGCCGCGAAGAAGAGCGCGGCGAAGAAGGGCCCGGCCAAGAAGGGCCCGGCCAAGAAGAGCGCGGCGACCAAGCGCGCCGCGAAGAAGAGCGCGGCGACCAAGGCGCCAGCCAAGAAGCGCGCCGCGAAGAAGCGCGCCGCCAAGTCATCCGCGTGATACAGTGCTCGGGAGTTGACCACAGAGGCCTCATCTGCCGCCACTGTGGGCAGCATTGCCCAACTCATGGATTGAACTGGGGAGTTTCCGTGCGCTGCACCCGTCTACGTCTGTCCAAGTTGCTCATGGCTTCGTTGCTTGCAGCATCTCTGCTGACCGCTCACCTGTCCGGTGTCGCATCCGCGTCGACCGAACCACTGGTGCCTCCGAGTCCGACGAACATACAGGCGACCCAAGTCACGCAGACAAAGGCGGTGATCAGCTGGACTCCTGGCGCCGACAACGGCTGTCCAGTCTGGGGGTACCGCGTGACCCTAGATCCGAGCAAATATCTGCTGGACAAGAGTCCAGTGGAGTTCGAGGAGTGGATCTACACACGCACGAAAGGAGACACTTCAACCCGAGTGGCGGCCACAGGCTTGCGACCCAACACGAAATATCAAGTGCTGGTCTCCGTAGTGCCCGTAGTGCCCGTGACCAGTGCCAAATGCGCTAACCGTCTCAACCTCACCTATGGCAGCAGTTTCACCACGCTCAAGCCTGCGTCGACCGTACCTCCGAGTCCGACGAACATACAGGCGACCCAGATCACGCAGACGAAGGCAGTCATCAGCTGGACTCCCGGCGCCGACAACGGCTGTCCAGTCTGGGGGTACCGCGTGACCCTAGATCCGATCAAATATCAGCTGGACAAGAGTCCAGTGGAGTTCGAGGAGTGGATCTACACACGCACGAAACAGGATACTTCAACCCGAGTGGCGGCCACAGGCTTGCGACCCAACACGAAATATCAAGTGCTGGTCTCCGTAGCGCCCGTAGTGCCCGCAACTAATCCCAAGTGCCACAACCGTTTCAATCTCACGTACGGCGGCAGTTTCACCACGCTCAAGCCGACGCTGCCGGCTGCGCCGACCGGCACGAAACTTACGTCGATTACGCCGACAACCGCTTTGATCTCATGGGAAGCCGGAACTTCCACCGGCTGCGAACCTGATCAATATCAGGTGATGGTCATGCCGCTCTTGCAGCCCGAGCAGCGTGGGCATGGAACTCTGATACTCAATACGCGAGTACCCGGCAACACATTCAGCTTGAAGGTGACCGGTTTGACCCCCGAAGCACAGCACCGAGTGTGGGTGGCAGCTCACGGCGCCAGTGATGACCTTGGGTGCATTCAGCAGCAGTTAGCCCAGCCGCAAGCTGCCATCAACACGTTCGCAACACCGGCGCTGTACCCGACGCCGATTCCAGGCTTCCCTACCTTCACCCAAGTCACGGGAACTTCGGCGACCATGACGTGGACGCCCGGTGATTCAACTGGCTGCGTCGTCCAAGCCTATCGGATCTATGTCTGGCGTGAACCTTGGCGAGTCAGTCATGCACCGCTTATCGAAAAAGAGGTGGCGGGAAACGTGCTGACCACGACCATCACCGGACTGAAGCCGGATACGGGACATAGGGTCAGTCTTGAACCCCATGGCAACGCGGACTGCGGTCAACGCTACCTGGTAGGCGGCTCGTTTACCACCAAGAAGATTCCGCTTGTCAGACCGGCAACCATTGACTGGATGGGCATCGCAGTAACGAGGTCGACATCGGTTGACATCAAGTGGGGACTCAGGCCGGCCACTGCTTGCCCTGTTACTTCGCAGCATCTGCGGATTCAGCCGGCAGGCCAGCACCGTGCCACTCCGATCGTCGACGTTCGTCTCGGCGCCGAAACTGCCTACCGGGCGACCGGCTTGAAGAGCAACACTGCGTACATGGTGAAGATCACGACGCATGGCAGTGGCTGGGCCTGCCTGAACCCGCACACTACCTCCCGCATCAGTTTCCGAACTGCAGCCGACAACTCCGGTTCAGGTGCCCAATCTGTCGGGACAGTTACGGAAGACCCGATTATATCCGCATCCGACGTGTCTGTGGCTGAAGGAGACAGCGGCGAAACCGACATGGTGTTCACCGTCACTCTGAGCAGCTCTCCCATTCACCAGGTGTCCATCACGGCAACTGCGTGGGCGCGTGACGAAGCCGACAAGGCGAAAGGGGGTCGCAGCGCTGGCCTCGGCGGTGCCGGTCGTGACTTCATGATGTTCAGGAATCAGAAGCTGGTTTGGGAAGCTGGAGCGACCGGCGATGCGCTCACCAAGACCGTTACCGTGAAGATCCTCGGCGACGAAGTGCCGGAGGACCACGAGACTTTGAAGCTGCGCCTGAACAACCTGCGCACCGACGACACGCGGGTGTCGTTCCTTGGGGGCGAGCAGCGGCTGGAAGTCACCGGAACTATCCTTGACGACGATGCACACGATGCTGTTGGTCACACCATTTCGGTGTCCGATGTGACGGTGGAAGAGGGCGACTCCGGCAAGACCGACATGATCTTCACGGTCACGCTGAACAGTTCGCCATCGCATCGCGTGAGCTTGCGGGCAACAGCGTTCGGAAGCGACACTAGCAGTGCTCGTTTCGCTGAAGCCCCGACAGCCACGGGCGGTAAGTACGCCGACTTTTATCACTTCCACAAGCTGCGAACCGTAGTGTTCGAGGCGGGTGCCACCGGTGCAGCGCTCACGCAGACCGTGACCGTGACCGTGTACGGCGACACCGAAGTCGAAGAGGACGAGACGCTGGTGTTGTGGCTCGACAACTTGCGCACCGACGACACGCGTGTCCAGTTTGCCTCCGGCAGCAAGCATCACATGCAGGCCACCGGGACCATCGTCAACGACGACGAAAGCGAAGCGACAGTCGGTGAGAAGTCAGGCAGTGAATCGTTGAGCGACGCCGACGAGACATTGGGCTGACCACCGCGTCGGGCTGGTCCGCTGCGCCTACGACTGCAGCTTCCCCCGGCAGCACACCGCCAGAGGCGGCACACCCGCATCACGCCTCAACGAGTTCGCGCCAACCTGCACCTCGTCTGTTGCACCTAGTCTGCTGAGTGCGATGGGCTCGGATCGGGGGGACGCCGTGTCCAGCAGTCCGGACGGGCAACACCCAGACTCAGAGATGGACCAGCCGGGCGGGCGTGCCCCCGATGGCCGATGCCCGGGCCAACACCCGGAGGCGCAAGGTGCGGCGCCTCCGGGGCTGTTCAGCGCTCCCGGCTTCACGCGACTGTGGATTGCTCAAGTGGTGAGCTCGTTCGGCGACTGGATCGGCTTGCTCGCCATCATCGAGGTCGCTCGGCGAATCGGCGGCGACCAGCCAGGCTCGGCCATCGCGCTCGTGGTCACCGCACGGGTGCTGCCGGGCTTCTTCCTCGCCTCAGCGGGCGGCATCATCGTGGATCGCTTCAACCGCAAGCGGCTGCTGGTGATCTGCGACATCGTGCGGGCCAGTGTGCTGTTGACGATTCCGTTCATCGACCGCGTGTGGGGCTTGGTGCTGGCCTCGCTGGTGCTGGAGCTGGCCACGTCGCTGTGGAGCCCAGCCAAGGAAGCCATCGTTCCCAACATCGTGCCCACCGAGCACCTCACCGCAGCCAACTCGCTGGGACTCGTCGCCGCCTACGGCACCTTCCCGCTGGGCGCCGGCGCCTTCGCCCTCATGGCCAAGCTCGGCGAGCTGATCGGCTGGACCGACATCGGGCAAGTGGAGATGTCGCTGGTCGTCGACTCGGCCACGTTCTTGGTAGCGGCAGCGATCATCGCCACGTTGCCGCTCTCTTCGCACATCACCGCCGCGCAGCGCAAGCGCGCCGGCGGGCGGCACATCAGCTGGGGACAGGGCTTTCGCGAGCTGCGCGAGGGCTGGGACTTCATCGCTCTGAACCCGCAGGTGCGAGCCGTGCTGGTCGGCTTGGGCACCGGAATGATCGGCGGCGGAATGCTGGTGCCGCTGGGCGCGGTCTACAACGACGAGGTGCTGGGCGCCGGCAGTGCAGGCTTCAGCTCAATCCTGGTGGCCATGGGCCTCGGCGTCGGCGGCGGAGTGGCGTTGGTGACGCTGCTGCAGAGTGCTGCGAACCGTCACGGGCATCACTCCCGGTTCGCCGGCGGCAGTCGTGCTCGCCTCTTCGTGGTGTCGGTGTTCGCCGCCGGCGGATCGCTGCTGTTTGCTGCCTCGGTGTCGGTCACACTGTTGGTGCTGGCCGGGGTGGCGTTGCTCGGGCTGGCTGCCGGCTCGGTGTACGTCACCGGCTTGACGCTGCTGCACGAGAACGTGGAAGAAGTGCTGCGCGGTCGCGTGTTCGCAGCGATGTACACGCTGGTGCGCTTTTGTCTGCTCATCTCCATGGCGGTCGGCGGTTTCCTGTCCGACGGCTTCAACTGGCTCTTTGAGGTCGCCTTCGACAACCAGATCGCCTTCGGCGGCTCGGTGCTGACGCTGCCCGGCGTGCGGGGCGCGCTGTGGCTGGGCGCGCTGCTCATCCTGATGGCCGGCGGGCTGGCCGGCGTGTCGCTGCGGAGCAGCCGGGGCGAGGGACGCCGCATGCCGCGCACTGCCGATCCGAACGCGGGTGGCTCGTGAGCGAACGCGGCCGGTACATCGCCCTTGAGGGCTTCGAAGGCACCGGAAAGTCGACGCAGGCGAAACGTCTGGCAACGCACTTGGATGCGGTGCTGACCCGTGAGCCGGGGGCCACCGCCTTGGGGGCGCACCTGCGCGACATGCTGCTGCGTTCAAATCTGTGGCCGAATCCGAGAACCGAGGCACTGCTGTTCTGCGCCGACCGAGCCCAGCACATCGCCGAGATCGTCGCCGGCGAACTGGCCAAGGGCCGCCATGTGGTGACCGACCGTTCCTACGGATCGACGCTGGCATACCAGGGTCACGGCCGCGGCGTGCCGATAGACGAACTGCGCCTGCTGGTGGAGTACGCGTCGCGCTGTCCCGAGCCAGCCCCCGCCGGCCACGTCTTGCCCGACGTGCTGCTGCCCGATGTGGTGGTGCTGCTGGAGATGCCGCTGGCCGACGCACGTCAGCGCATCGCCGGTGTGGACCCCAGCGATGACAACCAGCTGGCGCTGTGGCGCGACGATGCCGCTGGCGCGCACAATCGCAAAGACAACTTCGAAGACGAGGACCATCGCTACTTGGAACGGGTATGCGAAGGCCTAGCGCTTCTGTGCGAGGCGGAACCCGAGCGTTGGGTGTCGGTGGACGCGACCGGCAGCAAATCGGAAGTAGCCGCACGGGTCCGCGCAGCCGTCGCGGCGCATCCGGCGATGGCGAGCTAGCGCGGTTCCGTGGCGTCAACCTTGGCGAACGACGGCGGCGAGGGCACCCCTGAGCCCGAGCCGCTGACGCTGTTCGACTTCGGCGACCAGTCCGAGCCGCCCCCCGAGGCTTCCGTGCCAGACGACGACGTGCCCAGCGGCGATGCGCGCTTGGCCGATGCGTCTTCCGATGATGCGTTCTCTGGCGAATTCCTGGCGGCGGTTGACGAAGCGCCGGTCGGTGACCTGCTCGCGGGCATCGTGGGGCAGTCGGCGGCGGTCGAGCGGATGCGCGCAGCGCTCGCTTCGCCGCTGCCGTCCTACCTCTTCGTCGGCCCCGCCGGGGCTGGCTTGCGCGAGGCCGCCTGTCGTTTCGCCGGCGAGCTGTTGGCAACACGCAGTCCGACCCCCGAACGCGAACGCCGGCTGGCACTCGGGCAACAGCATCCCGACCTGGTGGTGTTCGACCGTGTGGGCGCAGCCATGACCGCCGAACAAGCCCGCGAAGCAGTGCGCGCGGCAGCCTCCGCACCGGTGTCGGGCGACCGCAAGGTGATCGTGCTCTGCGACGTGGACCGGGCCGTGCTGAGCGCACCGATCCTGCTCAAGTCGGTGGAGGAGCCGCCGCCGTCGAGTGTGTTCGTGCTGCTGGCCGAGGAGGTCAACCGTTCGATGGAGACGCTGGCGTCCCGTTGCGTGCGCATCGACTTCGAAGCGCTGGGCGAGGCGGACCTGCGGGAAATGCTCGCTGCCGAGGGCATTGAGCACAGCCGCGCCGCGAGCGCTGCGGCGGCAGCCGGCGGCGCCATCGAACGCGCTCGCCTGCTCGCCGGCGACGACGAAGCGGCGGCGCGCATCGAGACGTGGCGAGCGCTGCGACACGGGCTGGACGGCACGGCCTCGACGGCCATGACCGCAGTCGATGCTGCGATGCAGGCTGCCGAAGCCGCAGCGGCACCGCTGGAGGCCCGTCACGCAGCCGAGCGAGTCCAAGCCGACGAGCAGGCCAAGCTGTATGGCACGAACATCGGCCGCAGCTCGCTGGACGAGCGACACCGCCGCGAGCTGCGTCGGGTGCGCACCGATGAGTTCACGATGGGGTTGTCGGTGCTGGCAGCGCAGGTTCGTGACCAAGCGGCCTGCGGCAGCCTGCGAGCAGATGTGGCAGCCGCGCAGATGCGGGCCATCGGCGACGCCGCGGAGGCGTTACGCCATAACGCCAATCAGCGTCTCGCGCTGAGCCGCCTGTTCATCCGCCTCGGCCGCAGCAGCGCGCAGCGACCGTAGTGCGAGCCCGCAGCGGGGGAGCCCGAGGTGGGGATTGAACCCACGACCTGCTCTTTACGAGAGAGCCGCTCTGCCACTGAGCTACTCGGGCGGGAAACGGGAGATGGGATGAACGAAGCGTGACGAGTGCGACCAGTTCGTGCGACCGCTCCAGCCAGTTCGCCAAGCTGAATCAGCCACCAGCGCCAGCGTCGGCAACCGCTGCTAGCACCCGATGGAGAGAGGCTACCCACGCAGGCAAGGGCGAGGAGACACGGCAGTTCGGCGCAGCCGTCATGGGCAGCATCAGCCGGCCGATGCGTGAGCGGCGGTCCAGGGTCGAGCGCGACCGCGAGCCGGACTGCATCGTCGAAGTCGATCGGGTCGCCCCACACCAACTGTTCGGCCATCGTCTCGTAGGCGTTGCGCAGGACCGTGTTGTGGCGCGTGCCGGAAATGAACGAGCTGACTGCCGCGAACCCTCCGGCAGGTCGCTTCGCGCCATCAACGCGGGCACGCCATCGCTGCGACACGGCGAGCCCGGAGCGGTCGCAGGCACTGGCCACTGCGCTGTTCATTGCAGCCTGGTTGTCGTGCAGTGCTCGTGAGCGTGGCGCGGCTGCCGCAGTGGGTGTCATGCCGGTCTGCGCGCTAGATCACGTCGGCGAGGCTGCTCGGTCACAGCCGTCGTCCTCGCCTGACGCGCCGCCGGAGCGGACTGACCCGTTCGAGGTTCCGCCATGCGGGTTGCGGTCCCAACCAGTCGTCCTCCTCCCATCGGCGAGGCAGGTGCCGGGTGATCGTGCGTACAACTCGCATGAATCCGCGCTTGCCACCGTGCGCGTTCCACAGGTCCGGATCGGGCAGCTCGCAGGCATCGGCGGCCGCGCGCAACTCGTCGCGGCGCACGAGCAGCAGTCCGCCGCCGCGAACCGGCAGCAATTCGGCGAGATTGCACAGCAGCGATCTGAGGTCGTAGCGCGGGTCGTGCAGCCGGTACTGCTGCAGTGCCTCCAGCAGCGTTGCTTCATGCCACGTGAGGTGCCTGCGCCGGGCGCCGTCGTTGCGGTGCTCCAGGATTGGCTGCCGGCGCGGAAAGTCCGGAAGCCGACAGTCGCGTTGAGGCACTGCGAAGCTCGCCCGCACGACGCCTTGATGGATCCAGCCGACCGCGGACAGCGCTGAGAGCCCCGACAGGCCGGAACCTGCTGGCAACAGCAGTCGGGCCGCACGGTGCTCGTCGAACGGGACACATCCGTACTGGTCATCGGCTGGAGGCGGCTCGCGACAGCAGAGGCCGGCGACGGGCTCAGAGATGATCGGCTGCTGCGCAGCGAGCAGCGTCGCGATCACGCAGCGGGCGACACCGATGGGCACCCCTGCGCCGTCGGCAAGCGTTCGGGCGACGAAGTAGCGACGAGCCGGCACGAGCTTCACCCATCGGTGCGCCACCCCGATCGCATCTTCGTCCACGGCATCGATCGCGTCGGGGCGTACGTCTTCGACCGGAGAGTCCTTGTCTTCCGGGCAGGCACCGCATTCCGGGCAAGCACCGGCATCGGAGCAGTCCTCGCTGCCGTCACGCAGCGCAGTCCAAGAACGCTCGGCGGACGAAGCTGCCGCCTGCTCACGAAGCGCAGCCACACGCAGATGCTACGCGCAACCGGCAGCCAGCAGTGCCCCGCAGACGGTGTTCTGGCGGCTGCGACGGCTAGCATGCGGGCTATGGACTGGGGTGTGAAGGCGCTGGCGGCGCAGGTCTGGCACTACTGGCTGGCGGTGCCGCTGGCGATTGTGACGGTGGCGACGGTTGCCAAGCTCGTCGTGGGCTACGTGCAGAGGGTGGTTGCGCCGCGGTACCCCAAGCGCTGAGCACCGGTGCCTGTCGCTGAGCGTCCGGTGCAGCTCTTCGACGCTGCGCGCGTCAGCAGCCCAGACGCTGCCGTCGACGGCGTCTCTACGACGGCTCGCACACGCTTTGAGCACGTGGTCGCACAGCACGGCACAACGAGGCAGCCATCGGCGCAGGCTGAACAGTGAGCCCACAGTGACCCCGCCAGCCGACGAGCACGTCGACTGGGACTTGGCGCGCCGCATCGCGGTTCGCATAGCCGGCACCGAACCGCTGTACGAGTCCTATCTCGCACCGAACCTGCGCGCCGACTTCGCTCGATTCGTGCCCGTGGCAGCCGAGCTGGTGGCTATCGAGACCAGGCTGGAGACCCCGGGCGAAGCGCACGCGGAGGTCATCGACCGGACGGGATGGATTGACGCGAACATCGCAGCGTTCCGACGCTTGCTGCAGCCGCTGCTCGGTGCTGTGACCGGTCTCGACGGGCCAGCCGAGACCTCCCGGGTGACGCGGACGCTGGGCGCTGTCGAGTTGGGCTCGGTGCTGGGCTGGATGGCGCGACGGGTGCTCGGCCAGTACGACCTGCTGTGGGCGGCCGATGACAGCGCCCCGGCGGCGGCCAGCCGATCCGCAGGCCCAGGCGCCGCGGGATCGGACCTCGCCATTGGCCCAGGCGGCGGTGCTGCGAGCGAGGCAAGCGACAGCACAGGCCGCGGCACAGCGGGCGACACCGTGTACTTCGTCGGCCCCAACATCTTGGTCACCGAGAAGCGCTATTCGTTCAAGCCTGCGCAGTTCCGCCTGTGGCTGGCGCTCCACGAACTCACGCACCGCTCGCAGTTCACCGGCGTGCCGTGGCTGCGGCAACGATTCGTACAGCTCGTCAACGGACTGGTCGACGACGCGCAGCCAGACCCGGAGCGCGTTCGTGAAGGCCTTCGCACCTTGATGAGCTGGCGCGGCAAGGGCGGCAGAGGTCGTGACCTGCTGGGCGAAGGTGGACTCGCAGCAGTGTTCGCCACTGAGCGCCAGCGCGAGCTGATTGCCCAGGTGGGTGGCATGATGAGCTTGGTGGAGGGACACGGCGACGTGACGATGACGCGGGCCGCTCGCGGTCACATCCCCGACGCTGAGCGCTTCGCTGTGGTCATGGCCCATCGGCGCCGCAGTGCGCGCGGCATGACGCGGCTGATACAGCGACTGATGGGGATCGAGGCCAAGCTGGCGCAGTACGAAGCCGGCGAGGAGTTCATCGCGCACATCGAGGCCGAACGCGGTTCTCGCGCAGTGGACCGCATCTGGGAACGCGCAGAGCACCTGCCGTCCATGAACGAGATCCGCGAACCGCAGACTTGGCTGGAGCGTGTCCCCGCGGCCTGAATGTCCCGCCCGCGAGGTGCCGGTGCTGTGACAGCCGCGGGACTGAGTGGGATGCGGTCGGCCGGCGCCTGGTCACGAAACGCTGCCGAGCGCGTTCGCCCGTGGGGTCGACGATGACTGCGGACGACGAGCTCGACCTGCTGCTCGAGCGGTGTACCTTCGACCACACCGTCAACGCCCGTGCCGAGCGCCCCGAGCTGACGTGTGCGGTGTCGGGCGGTCCTGACTCGGCGGCGCTGCTGGTGCTGGCATGCCGTCACGCCCAGCAGGTCGGCACTCGTGTCAACGCCGTGAGGGCAGTGCATGTGGATCACGGCATCCGCGCAGACGGTGACGCGGAAGCAGCACGGGTGCAGGCGCTGTGCGACCGAGTCGGAGCATCGCTGCGCGTCGAGCGGCTGCGCGTCGCCGACGGCCCTAACCTGCAGGCGCGGGCCCGCGCCGCCCGCGCCGGCGCGCTCGGCCCCGATGCGCTGCTCGGCCACACCGCCGACGATCAGGCTGAGACGGTGCTGTTGCAGCTGCTCCGCGGCGGCGCACTCGACGCGCTCGCTGCGATGAGGCCCGACAAGCGTCCGCTGCTGGGACTGCGGCGAGGCGACACGGAACGGGTCTGCGAACTGGTCGGCTACGAGCCGATCCGCGACCCCTCCAATGCCGACCGCCGCTACTGGCGCAGCCGGGTGCGTCACGAGGTGCTGCCGCTGCTGTGCGATGTCGCGGGGCGCGATGTGGTGCCGGTGCTGGCGCGTGCAGCCGGGATGGCGGCTGCCGAGGCAGACCTGCTCGATGCGTTGGCAGCAGACATCGATCCCAGCGATGCGTCCGAGCTGCGGGCAGCGCCGCCGGCAGTGGCCCGCCGAGCCGTCCGAGCATGGCTGCGCACCGAGCATCCGCCGGACGCAAGCGCTGTGGAGCGTGTGCTCGACGTGGCCAGGCACACCCGCCGCGCCACCGAGGTCGCCGGGGGCCGGCGGGTCGCCCGATCAGCCGACAGGCTCCGCATCGAACCGTGACCACGACAGCAGAACACCCGACGCCCATGCGCTAGGTTTGGCCCACGTGACACCTGCGCCGAGCTCGTTGACCTCGCCCGGAGGCCTCGACTCGATGCTCGCCGGCGACCCTGCCGTCGGGGAGGTGCTCGTCTCGGGCTCGGAGCTCGCCGATCGAGTCGCAGAGCTGGGCGCCCAGATCACCGCCGACTTCGCAGGCCGTCAGCCGTTGCTGGTGACTGTGCTCAAAGGCGCGGTGATCTTCGCCTCCGATCTCAGCCGTGCCATCGACCTGCCGGTCGAGATGGACTTCATGGCCGTGTCGTCGTATGGCAGCAGCACTCGATCGAGCGGTGTGGTCCGCATCCTCAAGGATCTCGACATCGACATCGCCGGCCGCGATGTCATCTTGGTCGAGGACATTGTCGAGAGCGGCCTCACCCTGTCCTACTTGCGCCGCAGCCTGCTGGCCCGTGGCCCGGCCAGCCTCGCGGTGTGCTCGCTGCTCACCCGTGAGCACAATGGCAGCCTCGACGGACTCGTCGACTACATCGGATTTCGCCTGCCGCCGGTGTGGGTCATCGGCTACGGGCTGGACATGGCGCAGAAGTACCGCAATCTGGCCGAGATCCGCGCCTACGACACCGGGCGGGACAACCAGCGGGACAACACACCATGAGCAAGACGTCGTGAACAAGATGCCATGACCAAGACACCCAAGACATCCAAGATGCCATGAAGGGGAAGTGGGCGGAGGGCATTCAGCCCCGCAACTTCACTTGGGTCGTCGCTGAGCGTCTCGCCGTGTGCGAGCGGCCGGGCGGCTATGGGGCTAGCCATCGGCGCGTCCGGCGCCAGGAAGAGATCATCTGGCTGCGCCGCAACGAGTTCGACATGGTGGTGTCGCTCATCTCCGCGCCGCACAACCTGCACAACTACGCGGAGCTGGACCTGCCTCACCTGCACCGGCCATGGCCGGCGTTCGACGACTTGGCGGGCTACCTGCAGACCGTCCACGACGACTTGGAGCGCCTGGCCGGCGAGGGCAAACGGGTGATCCTGCACAAGGAACGGGTCGGCGAGGACGTCTGCGGCTTCGTGGCGTCGTACCTGCTGTTGTCGGGCAAGGTCCCAGCCGGTCCTCAAGCCACGGCCATCACCGAGCGGATCTTCGGCCAGCGAGTCGGTCCGGAGGGGCGGCGGGTGGTGGACGTGGCGCTGGGCATGCTCGCAGGGCGCGGCGGCACCGGCAGCGGCACCGGCTGACTGGACGCTGGACGAGTGTGAACGCACCAGACGGCGATGCGGACACAGTGTTGCTCGGCGGTGACCGCATCGAACTGCGCGACCTGCGAGCAGTCTGCGTGATCGGCGCGCTAGCGCATGAACGCACGGCGCCTCAGCCGCTGCGCATCGACGTCGACCTCTATGCCGACCTCGCCGAGGCCGGCGCTTCGGACGACTTGCGTGCCACCGTCGACTACGGCGCTGCGTGCGATCTCATCATGACGCTGTGCAGCCAGACCCAGCCCCGACTGCTCGAGCGACTGGCTGAGCTGATCGCCGCTGCTCTGTGCCGCATCGATGCGGTGACTGCCGCCACCGTCACGGTCGCCAAGCTCCGCCCACCCGTGGCCGCCGACCTCGGCACCAGCGCAGTGCGCATCACCCGTCGAGCGCCGTGAACCCGTGAAGCGGTGAGTTCGCCCAAGACGCGGGCGTTCGTGGGGCTGGGGGCCAACCTCGGCAACCCCGCAGCGCAGCTGGCCGCCGCGCTGGACTCGCTGGACGCCGCAGGCGTGCTGTGGGCAGTCTCGGGCGTGTACCGCAGCGCGCCGGTCGGCCCGCCGCAGCCGCGGTTCTGGAACTTGGCAGCCGAACTGTTGGTGGCCGACAGTCCCTACGAGCTGCTGGCACGCTGCCAAGCGCTCGAGGCCACCGCACGGCGGCAGCGTTGGCAGCGTTGGGGTCCTCGCACGCTGGACGTGGACGTGCTGTTCTTCGGCGACGTGGTGATGAGCGATCCGGAGCTGGAGATCCCGCATCCGCGCCTGCGCGAGCGCCGCTTCGTGCTCGAACCGCTGGCGGAGCTGGCGCCCGAGCTGGTCACCGCTGGCGAGCTGGCTGCGGTGGCCGATCAGGACTGCGAACGCGTCGGCGACGCGGCGATGCTGCGCCAACTGGCGGCCGAGCATTGTTCCGGCGCCGAACGGCTCACGCCTCGGGGCCGGCTGGAGCATCGGCGCGCAAGATGAACAACCCGTCGGCCGTGATGCAGAGCCCTTCCGGGCCGCGCACCTCGGCGCGCTGGGTGATCTTGCGGCCGGAAGTGCTCTCGATCCACGCACGCAGCTGCAGCGGCACGCCGAGAGGGGTTGCGGCGCGATAGTGAACCGTGAGCCGCCCGGTGTAGGCCTGCCGGCCGCGCATGCGGTTCAGCGCTCCCATCAGCTCGTCGACGATGAGTGCCGCCACGCCGCCGTGGCAGCGCTCGGGCGGTCCGGCAAACATGGGGTCCACCACCGCTGTGGCGGTCACCGCATCATTGGATTCCTTGAAGTACTTGACGTCCACCGATGCGGGATGCAGCACGCCGCCACCGATGGAGAACGGATCGAACTCGATCTCGTCACCCGGCCCGAGCGGCAGCGGAAAGTACTGCCCTTCGTAGATCTCACGCAGATACGGCCGCGAGAGCATGTCGTCGAGCTTGTCGCGCGGCGCGCCCTGCTCAAGCCGCGCCGCCGCGGCTTCGACCGATGCGGTGACCTCGTCCAGCGTCGTGTCGTCCACCCTCCGGTTCGCCAGCGCCCGATTCAGTCTGCGCATCGCGGCAGCCGCCCGCGCCACCGCGCTCCAGTCTCCAGTACCTCGTTCGCCGATGCGCCGCACTGGCAGGTCCTCTTCGGCAGCCACGTCCCGTGACGCTAGCTGCGAAGCCACGCCGCAGTCCGCGAGACAGGGTACAGCCAACGCTCAACCGACGAGTCCCGCAGCATCAGCAGCTGAGCCGCTCCCGCATTGCACGTTTGGCCTAAGAGCGGTGTTCGCGATATGCGGCTTGGCGAGGCTGGGGACGGTGCGGGGTTGTTGCGAGGCGGGCTGTTTGTGTTGGGCTCGTGTGGGGTGTTGCGCTGCGTTGTGGTGGTGTGGTAGGTTGTGTGTGTCTTGTTGTCGATCGTCTCCTGCGGGTTGTCGCGGGGGGGGGGTCAGAGCCTGATGTCTGGTTCGGGTGTTGCGGTCCGTTTGGGGGGCCGTGGTGTGTGGGCGGGTTTGTCGGCGGTGGTGTTGGCGGGTTCGTTGGTGGTCCTGTGGGGGTCGGCGGGTTCGGCGCAGTCGGGGTCGGTGGTGGTGTCGGTGGGGGATGCGAGTGTGGCGGAGGGGGGTGTGGGTGAGCGGCTGTTGGCGTTCACGGTGTCGTTGTCGGGGTCGCCGACCCATGAGGTTCGTGTGACGGCGTCGGCGGTGCCTGGCGCGTCGGGCACGGCGTCGCGTGACGCGGGCGCGGGCCGCGATTATGTGGGGTTCACCGGCCGCAGGCTGGTGTTCGCGGCGGGCGCTACTGGGGCTGGGTTGTCTCAGACGGTGGCGGTGCGGGTGTTGGGGGATCATGTGGTGGAGCCTGATGAGACGTTCATTTTGCGGGTGAACAATCTGGTGACAGCGGATTCGCGTGTGGGGTTCGCCGGCGGTCACGCGAGGAAGACTGAGGCGACGGGCACGATCGTGAACGACGACAGCGCCGACGACACCGGTGTGGTGGTGTCGGTGGCGGACGTGAGCGTGGCGGAGGGCGACTCGGGGACTGTGGAGATGGAGTTCGCGGTGTCGCTGTCCGCGTCGCCGTCCCATGAGGTGCGCTTGAAGGCCTCGGCGCTGCGGGGCCGCACCGGCGCCGCTGCGGCGTCACGCGGGCCGGGACGCGATTTCGGGAGGTTCTTGGGCAAGGTGCTGGTGTTCGAGGCGGGCGCCGCCGGCGACGCGTTGACCCAGGCGGTGACCGTGGAGGTGGTCGGCGACACGCGTGCCGAGCCGGACGAGACGGTGCTGTTGCGGGTGAACAATCTCGACACCGCGGATCAAAGAGTGCGGTTCGCCGGGGGGCATCGCCGCAAGACCGAGGCCACCGGCACCATCCGCGACAACGACCGCACAGAACAGCAAGAAAGCACCCCCACCACCAGCAGCACACCGACCACGACGACGACCAGCACGACTAGCAGCACCACAACAACGAGCACCCCCACCACCACTACGACTGCCACGACGACGACGGCGAGGCCGAATGTGCAGATCAAGCCGAAGCTGACGGTCGAAGTGGACGGCACCACAGCGACACTGTCGTGGACTGACGCTTTCATCCCGGGCTGCCCTGACGTCTCGGAATACAACCTCTCTGTGCACAGCACGAATCGCCACACCGGAGAAACCACCGTTCCGAAGTTTCGAAGCTTCAAAGACGGGACGAGGACTTGGGTTGTGCCCAACCTGGCCAAGGAGGGGTATGATCACATAGCTCAGGTGGAAGCGCGGGCCTTTGACCCGGTCAAGCATTGGCTCTTTTGCAAGCAGCCGCTCAGAGATTTTGTCCAGTTCTCCGTAGAAGATCCAATCCCCGAGACAACGACCACAACCACGACAACGACAACGACCACGACAACGACAACGACTACAACGACGACAACTACGACGGTCCCGCAGCCGGGTGAGCCGACGAATCCCACGCTGGAAATCACCCACACGAGCAGCTCAGTGACGGTGACTTGGACCGATGCAGAAATCCCGAACTGCGGAATCGACCACTACGATGTAATTTTGACCAGATTCAGCCCTGGGACGGCGACACAGCTCGCGAGCAAGAGGATCAGAGACTCAACGAGGACAGTGATATTCACCACCAGCGTGACGGCCGACCTTCTGCACGCCGTCGATGTCGTCGCTTACCCACCCGATTACTGCGTAGATCCCTATTTGGACGCTTACCCCAGCTACCCTCAGGCAGTCGACTATTTCACCCCGTCCGGGTAGCCGTCCGGCTGGTCACGCTAGGGCTTTTCCCTCCGACCCCAGCACAGCAGCAGCCTCCCACAACGCAGCAGGGCATACCCATCGCGGGGTCAGACCACAGCTGGCGCGGTGCTCAGAGCACAGCACTCCCCGAGCCGCGAGTCCTGGCCGATCACCAGCCGAGCCGTTCTCGCATTGCACGCCTGGTCTGGGCACCTACGCAGCGCAGGAATGTCTCATAGGGCAGCGTGCCGATGCCCGAGTCGTCTGATGCAGCATGACGCACGCCGCATCCCGGAGCGACCAGGTAGGCGTGACCGCGAAAACGCCGATGTTGATTCACCAGCGCCAGCAGCCCGCTGCGATGATGGCTTGGAGAGGATGCGATTTCGAACGCAAGGCAGTCATCTCCATGGCCATACACCAAGTCGACTTCGCTCTGCTTGTGTCGCCAGTAGTGCAAGCGCTTGCCTTCGTTGAGCGACAACGTGTGCAATGAAGAGGCCGCAAGGTTCTCGAGCAAAGTGCCCTGTTCGATGCCATCATGGATCGGGCTGATACCTCGCTGCAGCGTGGCATTGCGCACGGCACTATCGACGAAATAGCACTTGCGCCCGCGTCGTTGTATGGTTTCTTCGCTCCCAGCGCAATTGGTCAGTCTGAAAATCATGTGCGACCGTTCCAAGTGCAAAATGTACTTGTCGATGGTAGGTTGCGAGAGGCCGACTTGTTGTGCGAGCTTTGTTGCCGACAAGATGCCGGTGCTCTGGCCAGCCAACACATATAACAGATGTTCGAGCTGCAATGGACTGCCGACACGCGCATACTGGGGTATGTCCTTGTAGACTGTTTTGTCGACCGCATCATCCTTCAGTACGCGTTGTGACCTCAGCACCACATCCTCGCGTGAGTGCATGCGCGAATCTGCATTGTGGTTGTCAATCAAGAGTTTCGTCAAGGTATCGAGTAGGAGTTAAAGCCCCCCCAATTTCCATCAGAATCTGGAGTTTCACTGTATCCGCTTCCTCCGACGATTGGCAATTGGCGTCGGAAGACAAGGCAACCAACGTTTCGCGCAACGTGGAGTACACCCCAAGGTCACATAAGATAGTTGACAGTTATGCTATTGATCAGTTAGCAAAATTGCTCGATGCGGAATTGGCTTGATGCGGCGGCAGTTGCATGCTCGCCACCGGTGCCTGCGGCAGCTGATAGGCAATTGGCATGAACGAGATCCATCCGGCCGAACTGCCCACGACCCGGTCGCCAGTCGTCGAGTCTGAGGGTAGCGACGGCACACCTGACACAGACGAGCCGGCCAGGCGCATCAATTCGGTGGCAATCGTCGGCGCGGGCACCATGGGCACCGGCATCGCGGCCGTGACCGCGAAGGCCGGATGCCCGGTGCTGCTGCTCGATGTCGACGAGGCGGCTGCGCAGCGGGCGCTCGACGGCGTCGATGCCCAGGATCGGCATCTCGTCAGCATCGGGACCGTGGGCGACCGGCTGGACGACATCGCCGGCTACGACTGGGTGTGCGAGGCCGTGGTGGAGGACCTCGCCGTCAAGCGCCAGCTGTTCGAGCGTCTCGAGGCTGCCCGCAGCGACGGCTCGGTCATCTCCTCGAACACCTCCGGCATCCCGCTGCGCCAGATCAGCGAGGGCATGAGCGAACGCTTCCGGCGGGACGTCGCCATCACGCACTTCTTCAACCCGGTGCAGGTGATGAAGCTGTTCGAGCTGGTGCCCGGCGACGACACCGAGCCGGAGGTGATCGAGGCGTTCGCTCGCTTCGGCGCGCATCGGCTGGGCAAAGGCGTAGTACACGCCAAGGACACCGTGAACTTCATCGGCAACCGCATCGGCTGCTACTTCATGCTGTCCGGCCTGCACCTGGCCAAGCCGTTCCTGGCCGCCGGCATGACACCCGAGACCGTCGACGCCGTGCTCGGCGCTCCTGTCGGCCTGCCCCCGACGGGCCTGTACGGACTCATCGATCTGATCGGTCTGGACGTGATGGAACTGGTCGGCGTCAATCTGGCCAGGAACCTGCCGGCGGGCGACCGCGGGCGGGCGTTCGCAGCGTTTCCCGAGGCGGAGCAGGCCATGGCCGCACGAGGTCAGCTCGGGCGCAAGACGGGCGGCGGCTTCGGCCGGCGAGCCAAGGCCGCCGACGGAACCCGCACGGCTGAGACCTTCGATCTCGTCCGCGGCGAATGGCGCACCGCATCGCCGCCTGACCTCGACGGCGTCCCCACCGATCTGGGCGAAGTGCTGTTCGCCGCCTCGCCCCAGGGCGAGCTTGCCCGGCAGGTCTTCGGCGGCACCTTGGCCTACGCAGCAGACTTGGTGCCAGAGATCGCCGACGACATCGCGAACGTCGACAACGCCATTCGCTGGGGCTTCAACTGGGTGTACGGCCCCTTCGAGATGCTCGACCACGTGGGGCCGGCCCGCGTGATCGATGTGCTCCGAAGCAGCGGCACACCCCTTCCGGCCATGCTGGCCACACTCGAAGCATCGGGTCGGCCGACGTTCTACAGCCGGTCCACCGACGGCACCCGAATGCAGTTGATGCCCGACGGCACGGTCGCACCGGTGGACGCACAGCTGCGCGCAGAGGCAGACGCCGGACTGCTGGACTCGACGAACTAGCCGAACTCGCCGGCTTCGCCAAGCTGGGACCTGCCGGCGCGCACGATGGCGTCGGTCATGCGGATCGCCTGGGTCATGTGGTAGGCGTCGTGGACCCGCACGATGTCGATGCCTGCACAGATGGCCGCAGCGATGGTGGCAGCTGTGCCCAAGAGCCGATCGTCGACCGGCGCATGGGTGACGGCCCCGATGGTGGACTTGCGCGACGTGCCGATGAGCATGGGCAGCTCCAGCGACCAGAGTTCCGGCAACCGGCGCATCATCTCCAGATTCTGCGCCACGCCGAACCCGAACCCGAATCCCGGGTCGACCACGATGCGGTCGGTGCTGATGCCTGCATCAGCGCAGATCTGCAGGCTTGTCTCCAGCCCGGCGGTCACGTCCGCGACGAGGTCGGTGTGGGGACGGCCCCGCTGATTGTGCATCACCACAGCAGCAGCCCGTCGTTGTGCCACCAGCGGTGCCAGCTGCGGGTCGAGACGCAGGCCGGTGATGTCGTTCACCACAGTGGCCCCGGTGTCCAAGGCCGGTGCGGCAACCGCGGCCCACGTGGTGTCCACCGAGATGGGCACGTCGGCATCGAGCCGGTCCAGCTCGTCGCGTACGGCCTCGATGACACGAACCGCCCGCTGCCGCTCCACGGCGACCGGCGTGGGCGCAGCGCCGGGCCGGCTGGAGGCGCCGCCCACGTCGATGATGTCCACGCCGTCGGCCACCAGTGCCCGGGCCAGCGCTCGAGCGTCGTCCGGCCGGTCGGCAACGCCGTCGCCGGAGAATGAGTCGTCGGTCGCGTTCACGATGCCCATCACGAACGTCCGAGCGCCCCACTGCCAACGCGGGCCGCGGCCGGGATCCCACGTCCGGTGCCGGTAGCGGCGCCGAATCGGCCAGCCGAACGACAGCGGCGACGACACCTCAAGCCTGGCTGCGTTCAGGAGGCGCTTGCGCCAGCCGCCTCAGCCCGCCCCGCCGCAGCAGCGGGTAGCGTGCCGAGCAGGTTCGACGCTGCGGCCCGCAGGCCCACCATGGCCGGCGTCGCATCGAACGACGCCAAGGAGTCGAGTGCTTGGGCGACGTAGTGCTGAGCGGTCTCGACCGCTCCGGCGATCTCGGGACCGTCCACGACGATTGCACGGGCCCGGTCCCGCCGGCAGTCGTCGAGCGGCTCGCCGAGCAGTTCCGCCAAATCCTCGCCGGCCGGGTGCGCACTCGCCAGCATGCGGATCACCGGCAGCGTGTACACGCCCTCGCGCAGATCGTTGCCCGCCGGCTTGCCCAGCTCTTCGTCGGAGGCCACCAAGTCCAGCACGTCATCGACGATCTGGAACGCCATCCCGTAGGCGAGGCCGAAGCTGGTCAGGCGGTCGAGGGTCTCGCTGTCGGCGCCGGCCACCAGCCCCCCGATGCGGCACGAAGTGGCGTACAGCTCGGCGGTCTTGCCGCGAATGGCCAACAGGTACTGGTCCTCGGTGCGGCTCTTGTCGTAGATCAGCTGCAGCTCGCGCACTTGGCCCTCGCACAGTCGCCCGATCGTGGCAGCGAGCAGGGCTGCGATCTCGGTTCCCAGCGACGCCGCCAGCTCCGAGGCTCGTGCCAGCAGGAAGTCGCCGGCCAGGATCGCCTTCAGGTTGCCCCAGCGCAGATTCACAGCCTCGATGCCGCGCCGGGTCTGCGCGTCGTCCATGACGTCGTCGTGGTACAGCGAGCCCAAGTGCACCAGCTCCACGGCCACACCGCCGCAGATCATGTCGTCGGTGACCGCGTCGGGCGCAGCGCCGTCGGAGTCGCCCGCCAGCGCCGAAGCAATGACGAACGCAGGCCGCAGCCGCTTGCCGCCTGCGGGGATCAGATGCGACGTCACCTCGGTGAGGAATTCGTCGCCGGTGATCGCAGCGGCCCGCAGCGCCGATTCGATGCGTGCCAAGTCCTCGTGCGCAGTCGGCCGAGCCTGCAACGGGGATAGCGGTGCCACAGCACAACCGTAAACGACAGCGCCGGTGCCGCCAAGCAGCGATCTCGCAGGGCGTCGTTACACTGCTCGCAGGAGACCCCCGCACGGGAGACGTTCAGCGGAGACGTACCGCATCGTGGGCGGGTTTCAGCACACGGCTCAGTACAGGAGGCCACGTGTTCGAACGCTTCACCGATCGGGCCCGCCGAGTGGTGGTGCTGGCGCAGGAAGAAGCGCGCCTGCTGAATCACAACTACATCGGCACCGAGCACATCTTGCTGGGGCTGATCCACGAAGGCGAGGGGGTTGCAGCGCAGGCGCTGGAGTCGATGGGCATCTCGCTGGAGGCCGTGCGCAACCAGGTCGAGGAGATCATCGGCCAAGGCAGCTCGTCGCCCAGCGGCCACATTCCCTTCACGCCGCGCGCGAAGAAGGTGCTGGAGCTGTCGCTGCGCGAGGCGCTGCAGCTCGGCCACAACTACATCGGCACCGAGCACGTGCTGCTCGGGCTGATTCGCGAGGGCGAGGGCGTGGCCGCGCAGGTGCTGGTCAAGCTCGGTGCCGACCTGTCGAAGGTCCGCCAAGAGGTCATCCAGCAGCTCTCCGGCTACAGCGGTCCTGGCGGCGGGCGGGAGACTGTCGGCGCAACCTCCGGGAAGGGCAGCGAGCAGGGCGGCCAGAGCGGGTCGCTGGTGCTGGACCAGTTCGGGCGCAATCTGACCTCGGATGCCCGAGCCAAGAAGCTCGACCCGGTCATCGGCCGGCTGCGCGAAACCGAGCGGGTCATGCAGGTGCTGTCTCGCCGCACCAAGAACAACCCGGTGCTCGTCGGCGAGCCCGGCGTCGGCAAGACGGCCATCGTGGAGGGCCTCGCCCAGAAGATCGTCAACAACGACGTCCCCGAACTGCTGCGCGACAAGCAGCTCTACACCTTGGACTTGGGAGCGCTGGTGGCCGGCTCTCGCTACCGAGGGGACTTCGAGGAGCGGCTCAAGAAGGTCCTCAAGGAGATCCGCACCCGCGGCGACATCATCTTGTTCATCGACGAGCTGCACACGCTGGTCGGCGCCGGCGCCGCGGAGGGCGCCATCGACGCTGCATCGATTCTCAAGCCCATGCTGGCGCGCGGTGAGCTGCAGACCATCGGCGCCACAACGCTGGAGGAGTACCGCAAGTACCTTGAGAAGGACGCGGCGCTCGAGCGGCGGTTCCAGCCGATCACCGTGGATGAGCCCACGCTCAGCCACACGATCGAGATCGTCAAAGGGCTGCGCGACCGCTACGAGCAGCACCACCGAGTCACCATCACCGACCAGGCGCTGGTGGCAGCGGCGAACCTGGCTGACCGCTACATAGCGGATCGTCACCTGCCGGACAAGGCCATCGACCTCATCGACGAGGCCGGCTCGCGCCTGCGCATCAAGCGCATGTCGACCCCGCCGGACTTCAAGGAGATCGAGACGAAGCTGGCCGACGTCATCGAGCGCAAGAAGCAAGCGGTCGAGGCGCAGGACTTCGAGACAGCCGGCGCGCTGCGCGACGAGGAGAAGGAACTGCTCGAGCAGCGCTCCGTCGTGCTTGCTCAGGCCAAGGCCGAGGGCCACGACCTGTTCGACGAGGTCGACGAGGAGGCCATCGCGGAGGTGCTGTCGATCTGGACCGGCATCCCGGTCTACAAGCTCACCGAGGAGGAGACCCAGAAGCTCCTCCAGATGGAGGATGCGCTGCACAAGCGGGTCATCGGCCAGCACGACTCGATCAAGGCGGTCAGCCAAGCCATCCGGCGCACACGAGCCGGGCTGAAGGACCCGAAGCGGCCCGGCGGTTCGTTCATCTTCCTGGGCCCATCCGGCGTGGGCAAGACCGAGCTGGCCAAGACGCTGGCCGAGTTTCTCTTCGGCGACGAGAGTTCGCTGATCAGCCTCGACATGTCCGAGTACATGGACAAGTTCACGGTGAGCCGTCTCGTCGGCGCTCCGCCCGGTTACGTCGGCTACGACGAGGGCGGCCAGCTCACCGAGGCGGTGCGGCGCAAGCCGTTCTCGGTGGTGCTGTTCGACGAGATCGAAAAGGCCCACCCGGATGTGTTCAACACGCTGCTGCAGATTCTGGAGGAGGGACGCCTGACCGATGCGCAAGGCCGATCGGTGGACTTCCGCAACGCCGTGCTCATCATGACCTCGAATCTGGGCACCGCGGACCTGCGCAAGGCGCGGGTGGGCTTCGCCACCTCTGACGAGGGCGCCAGCTACGAGCGCATGAAGGAGAAGGTCAACGAGGCGCTCAAGGCGCATTTCCGGCCGGAGTTCCTGAACCGGATTGACGACACGATCGTGTTCCACGAGCTGAGCATCGAGGAGGTGGTGCAGATCGTGGATCTGATGATCACGCGTACTACCGATCAGCTGAGGGCACAGGGTCTCGGCCTGGAGCTCACCGACGCCGCCAAGGAGTGGCTGGCCCGCACCGGGTATGACCCACAGCTGGGTGCCAGACCGTTGCGCCGTGCGCTGCAGCATCACGTCGAGGACGCGCTGAGCGAGCGGATCCTCTACAAGGAGTTCCACGCTGGCGAGATCATCGTGGTCGATGTCGAGGACGACGAGATCGTGTTCCGCGCTATTGAGGGCTTCGACCCGGGGCCCATCGAGCTCGAAGAGGCAGCGGCCGTCGATTAGGCGTGTACCTGTAGGTGTGGCCGTGTGCTCGCGGCTGGCCGGTGCCGCGTTGGTCGGCGTGGCGGTGCTGGTATCGGCGGTGGGCTGTCGAGTGGACGTTGTCGTTGACATCGACATCGCCCATGACGGCAGCGGCAGCGTCACTGTCGAGCTTGCCTTTGACGCTGAGGTGATGCAGTGGGTGCCCGATCTGGGCGAGCTCATCGTGACCGACGGGCTTGTCGGGTGGGATGTTCGACATGTCGCCGAGGAGAGTCCGGCGGGCCACGTTCTGCGCGTCGTGGCCGTCAAGCGCTTTGCGTCTCCGGCCGAGCTGGCACAGGTGCTGGCCGAGATCGACCGGCCGCCCGACGGCTCAGCGGGCTTGTTCCGGTCCGCCACGTTCACCGGATCGCGTGACGGGGCGCGGGTGCTGTATGACCTGACAGTGACCGTCGGCTTGGATCGGCCGGTGGCCGGACTCGTGAACCCCGCCACCGCAGACGCCTTGGAGGGTGAGCTGTTCGGACTGCCGATCGCGCAGATCGAGCAGCGAGCGGGCGCGTCGTTGGACGAGCTGGTGACGTTGACCGTCCGTGCCACGGTGCCTCAAGGAAGCGGCAGGCTGCCCGCAGAGGGGGTGATGACGTTCAACCAGGGCGGCGTGCGCGAGTTGCGCGTCTCCGGTGAGCTGTTCGACGCGGAGATTGCCGCTGCCGATGCTGAAGCTCAGCGCTTGTCCGGCAGGGCTGCGTGGGGTGCCCGCGTCGCGGTGATCTGGTGGATGGTCGTCGCAGCGATCGCAGCGGCGCTGGTGTACCTAGCGTTGCGAAGCCGCCGCCGGCGGCGGAGGCTCGCACACCCGTAGCTGCGGTCGACCGGCGCTGATGGCAGCCAGCGGTGAGTCCGGGCGGGACGGGGGCATGGGCCTCCGTGCTCAAACAGTTGCGACGCATGTGCTGGACGCTGGGGGTGCGTGGCGTCGCAAAACTGCGCGCGGAAGCCCCTGCCCCCGTCCCACCTTGGTTTCGTTCTGTCGGCCGCTGCTTTCTCGTGCGTGTCGGTCCGGCGTCGCCGCTTGCCCCGTCGGCCCCGTGTCGCCGCTTGTGTTGTCCTGCGCCTCGGGACGTAATCTGGTTGACGCGAGAGGCGTTGCTTGTGGCATGCTCAGGCGGTGACTGCTCAGCGCGAGACATCCCGCGCGTTTTCGATTGGGTATGAGCGACGCGAACTCGGCGAGCTGATTGCGCTGCTGCGCCATCACGATGTCGAAATGCTGCTCGACGTGCGACTCAACGCCGTCTCGCGCAAGCCGGGAATGTCCAAGAAGCGACTTGCTCAAGCTGCCGCTGACGCCGGCATCGAGTACCGGCACGAATCCGTGCTCGGTAACCCGCAAGACAATCGTGAGGCGTTCCGTCTTGGCGAACGAGCGGCACGTGACCGCTACATGCGCCATCTCCGCAATGGCGCGCTCCCAACGTACAAGGAGTTCATTGAACTCGCCCGACGGGCGCGTATCGCATTGTTGTGCTATGAGCGGGAGCACGACTGTTGTCATCGCTCCTGCATATTGGAGGCCGCCCAGCGCGATATCGAGGGTTTGTCCGTCCAGTATATCTAGTTGGACCCGCTTCCGTCATGCAGTTAGCTCAGCAACAAGAACTGAACGTGATGATCATGGTCAAGGCAGCGCCTGTTGTCACACCTGCACAGGGTGAGAGCATTTGCGTAGCTGCCATGAGCCTTGACGGCCACGATGGCAAGAGTCAGTGGATTCGCCTGTATCCGGTGCCCTTCCGCGATCTTGCAGACAATTCCAAGTTCAGAAAATTCCAAGAAGTCAAACTTCAGGCCGTCCGACCCCGCAACGACCGCAGACCCGAGTCATGGAAGCCCATTGAGGGCTCATTCCAGCCGGGGCGTGTCATCGGAACTGAAGCCAATTGGTCTGAGCGACGCAGTCGCGTTGCGCAGCTGGGCGAAGCAACGCTTTGTGAACTTCTGGAACTCAACCGTAGTAGATCAATACCGTCTGTTCCATCTCTCGCTGTAGTCCGTACGTCAGCGGCACCTGAACTGCTGATCAAGCGGCGAAGCCCAAATGAGATTCGCCAATGGCAAGAGCGAATCCAGTATATCGAGAGCAGGCCCTCGCTGTTTGATGAGTCGGACAAAACCAATGCTGTCTGCGAGGTCGTGCCGTGGAGATTTCAATACAGGTACAAGTGCCAGGCTCGTCGCTGCAATGGACATCAGCAGACTATTGTTGATTGGGAGTTGGTTGCACTCTGGCGTCACGTGCGTCATCAATCTGACTGGCAGGAGAAGATTCGGGCCAAGTATGGGGACGAGCTTTGGGCACATAATCGCGACACGAGACTCTTCGTTGGCAATATGGTCAGACGGCCTCAGAATTTCTTAGTGCTCGGCGTCTTTTGGCCTCCTCGGTCGGACCTTCAAGAACAGCTGATTTAGTGTTCACATACAGAGTCTCTGCTTCTGGGGTGAACGGGTGAGGCGGGTGTGGGCGTTGGTGCTTGCGGGGGGTGCTGGTAGTCGATTCGGCACAGGGACTGATGTCGGGGCCACGCGCACGGATGCTGTCGCTGCCCGCACGAAGGTGATGGTGCCTGTCGCTGGGCGCACCATGCTGGACTGGTCGGTGAGCGCGGCTGCGGCTGCGTGCGACGGAGTGACGCTGGTGCTGCCCGCCGGTCTGCTCGAGCAGGCAGTCCCGTCTGCGGAGACCGCGCTGGCACAGTCGCCTGTGCTAGGCGAGGAGCTGCGAGCTGGTCAGACAACGAGCGTTGTGCCCGCCGATACAACGCTTGCTGACGTGGCTCTGCGCGCTGAAGTGGTTCTTGCGCGTGCCGATGCGGTGGTGGCCGGTGGAGCGACGCGGTCTGCGTCGGTTCGTGCTGGGCTCGGGACCGTTCCTGATGATGTCGACGTGGTGGTGTGTCACGACGCGGCTCGCCCCGGCGCTTCGGCGGCGCTCTTCGACGCGGTGATCGCAGCAGTCCGGTCCGGTGCCGACGCGGCGGTGCCAGTGCTGCCGGTGTACGACACGCTGAAGCGAGTGCCTGCATGGCGCGACAGTGGCGGCACCGTCACGGCGACGGTCGACCGAACCGGCCTGTTCGCCGTGCAAACCCCTCAAGCGTTTCGCCGCGAGGCGCTGGTAGCGGCTCACGCCGGAGCACCGGAGGCCACCGACGACGCAGCGCTCATCGAAGCCGCAGGCGGCACGGTGCTGGCCGTGCCGGGCGAGGCCGAGGCGCACAAGGTCACCACGCAGGCTGACCTCGTGATCGTGGAGGCGCTGCTTGCCGGACGCGCACGGGCGGTTGCGACGCATCAGACCTCACCGACGGACGGCGGCAGCGGTTGACCCACACGAGGCGGGCGGTTCGGGTTCGACGGCCGCGGCATTGGCTCACGCAGATGCGTCATGTGGGCGCCGGCGACCGGCTCTAGCTTCAACGGCGGTGAACGCGGTTGGCCAGGCCGGTGAATGGCCGGAAATGCGAGTGGGGTACGGGTACGACGCGCACCCCTTCGCGGATGACCGCGCCGACTGCGAAATGAGCGCTGCGTGCGGCTGCGTTGCAGACCCGAACACAGACCGTCACGCGAGCCACGCCACAACCGACGTTTCCGACGACGACGAGTGTGCGCTGGGCCAGTGCGAGGGTGACATCGCCAACAGCGCTACGGGCGCCGAGCGCAGCGAGCGCACGCTGGTGCTGGGCGGCGTCCGGTTCGCGGGCGAACGTCCGCTGGCGGGCCACAGCGACGCCGACGTTGTGGCCCATGCCGTCATCGACGCGATGCTCGGCGCGGCCGGTCTTGGTGACATCGGCACGCATTTCCCCGACAGCGCCGAGCGCTGGCGCGATGCCGACAGCATCGAGATGTTGCAGCAAGTCGCCGCTCATCTCGGCGCTCACGGCTGGCGGCTGGCCAACGCCGATTGCACCGTTATCTGCGATCGCCCGAAGATCGCTCCGTACCGTGAGTCAATGCAACGACGGCTGAGCGACGCAGCGGGCGGCCCCGTTACGGTCTGCGGAAAGCGGACCGAGGGCCTCGGAAACAGCGAGGGCATCGTGGCGCATGCCGTTGCGCTCGTGCTCGCCGACCGCGAGCAGCTGTCGAAGCTCCAGCGCAGCGGGGGCGGTGAACAGTGAACGCGCAAGGCCGGCGCAGACACGGCACTGGTCGCCCCGGTTCCCGGCGCCCGAGCGCGTCGCGACCAGGCGGCGGCAGTCAGCAGCCGTCTCGCAACCCCAGGGTTCGCAGCTCCGCCAGGCGCAGTCCCAAGGGGCGCGAGGGCGACAGATCAGGAGCGCCGCAGCGACAGAACGACTCGCGTCGACGGGCAGGCCGGGCACGGGGCCATGCCGGACAAGCACAGCGCGTGCCACAAGCCCAAACTGCTCGACAGCAGGCGCGGCCGCGAGGTCTCGGCGGGGATCACGTGGAAGGCCGTCAGGCGGTGCGCGAACTGCTGCGGGCTGGCAAACGCAGGGTCCATGAGGTGCTGATCTGCGAAGACGCACAGTCGGCTGCGACGCTGGCCGAGATCGTCGACCTCGCCGGCGATCGCCGTGTGCCGGTGCGCGAGATCACGCGCCGCAAGCTGGACGAGGCGGCACTGACAGCGGCGCCTCAAGGCGTGATCGCCAAGGCGGCCGCTGTGACGCCGGTTCCGCTGGAGGACCTGGCCAAGCCGGCACGCGGCACGCCGCCGCTGGTGGTGGCGACCGACGGCGTCACCGACCCGGGCAACCTCGGGGCCATCCTGCGCACCGCCGAGGCTGCCGGTGCCACAGGAGCAGTGCTCACCAGCCACCGTTCAGCGAGTCTGACGCCTGCGACAGTGAAGGCCGCAGCGGGTGCCATCGAGTATCTGCCGATCGCGCATGTCGGCGGCCTTCCCGCAGCGCTCGCCCAGTTGCGAGAGCTGGGCCTGTGGGCAGTCGGACTCGACGGCAACGCCTCCGACGGCCTCGACGAGCTGCGGGTGGGCGACCAACCGATGGTGCTGGTGCTCGGCGCTGAGGGCTGTGGACTGTCGCCGCTGGTGGAACGCCGCTGCGATCACGTGCTGTCGATACCGGTGATGGGCCGAATCGACTCGCTGAACGTGGCCGCTGCTGCTGCAGTGGCTCTCTACGACATAGCCCGCGCTCGCCGACGCAGCGGCAGCGAACGCACCGCGCCTGCCGGCGGCACGCACTGAACGAGGGCGCTCAGTACGCGGCGGCGCGTGCTTGGCTGGTGCGAATCAGCTGAACAAGAACCTCATCGGGTAGCGGTTCGGCATGTCCGTCCTCACGGTGATGGTCATCAGAGCATTGCCCCAGCAAACGGCCGTGCCGTCGGTGCGTGCGCCGCAGGCAAGATTCTCGTTGACCGATGCCGTGGCGAGTTGACCAGCCGAAGGCGAGTTCCAGCCGTAGGTGTCGCCCCAGCAGGCGACAGCGCCGTCGGAGTCGATAGCGCACGCAACCCCGTCGCCCACCGACACAGCGGCATGCGTCCCGCTGGGCGGCTGTGCGACGCTCACTCCAGATTCGTCGATGCGCCTCAAGGGGTCGCCCCAGCAGGCAATGGTGCCGTCGCTGCGGATGCCGCATGCTTGGTTGGTGCCGACAGATACTGCGGTGAACTGGCCTGACGGCGTCTTGCGCACGAGCTTCTGGTTGGTTCCCCAGCAGGCAATGGTGCCGTCGCTGCGGATGCCGCATGCTTGGTTGGTGCCGACGGAGACAGAGGTGAACTGGCCTGACGGCGTCTTGCGCACGAGCTTCTGGTTGGTTCCCCAGCAGGAGAGCGTGCCGTCGGTGCGCAGACCGCAAGCATGCTCTCGACCGACGGATACGGCGGTGAATGTGCCAGACGGCGCGCTCAGGTGGCCGCCGCCCGAATAGCCGGTGTCGCCCCAGCAGGTGATGGTGCCGTCGGTGCGCACGCCACACGCGAAGGAGAGGTGTGAGTCGTCGTCTGATTCGTCGGAGTCCTTCACCAAGCCGCCGGCGACCGCCGTGAACTGGCCCGACGGCGGCTGGTACACGCGGCTCTTCGTGCTGCCCCAGCAAGTAACAGTGCCGTCGGTGCGCAGACCGCACGCGTTGTAGTCCCCCGAGGTGACCACATCGGTGAACGTGTGCGCCGTCCGGGTCGGGCGCTGGCTGCCGGGCGGAAGTGCTTGGCCACGCGCGTTGTCTCCCCAGCAGACGAGTGTGCCGTCGGTGCGCACGCCGCAAGCATGGTCGCGCCCGACAGAAATGTCCGTGAATTGACCCGACGGCGGGTCACCCCGACCGTCGTGAGTGCTCGTTCGGCAGACAATTCTGCCGTCGGTGCGTAGTCCGCAGCCGAATCTTGTGTCGAACTCGTACGCACTTCGGTAGCTACCGGCAATGTTGTAGTCGCCGACTCTGTATTCGGCGAACGTGCCCGAGAGCGGCGAGTAGTTCCTACTGAGCCAGCAGGAGATGGTGCCGCCGGTGCGCAGTCCGCATGCTGTCGATGAGACGGCGATGAATGTTCCGGAAGGCTGGTTCCATTCCTTCTTGTAGTCGCCCCAGCAGGTGATGGTGCCGTCTGTGCGCAGTCCGCAGGCGGCGCGTCCATTCAGTTGTACGTCAGTGAATTTTCCGGACGGCACCGCGAACGTGAGTCCGGCGATTCCTTGCGGATAGAAGAGCTTGTGGCGGAATGAGTCTGGATTGGCAATCCTGCCCCAGCAGGTCATGGTGCCGTCGATGCGCACGCCGCACGTGCTGCTGCTGCCCGCCGATACTGCGGTGAACTGTCCCGAAGGCGCCGTCGACTGCCCGCTTGCGCTGCTGCCCCAGCACGCAACGGCGCGGTCCGTGCGCAGCGCGCAGGCGTGAGAGTAGCCGACGGATACAGCAGTGAATGTGCCCGACGGAGCATCCAACCCGTGGCCTAGGTGGTTCCCGCCGTAGCGGCTCCAACCAAGATTGTCGCCCCAGCAGGCGAGTGTGCCGTCGGTGCGCAGCCCGCAGGAGAAGATGCCTCCGGCCGATACGGCGGTGAACCGGTCCTGGGTCGGGTCGGCGACTGTGCTGCCGGGCGCTCGGGACTGGCCGTAGTGGTCGCTGCCCCAGCAGGCAACGGTGGCGTCAGTGCGCACCCCGCAGGCAAAGGAGGAGCTGTCGCTGCCTGCTGAGACGGCGGTGAATTGGCCGGACGGCGCATCCGTCATGCCGAACGCGTCCTCCCCCCAGCATGCGACGGTGCGGTCGGTGCGCACTCCGCACACGTGGGTGTTGCCTACGGAGATGGAGGCGAACTGGCCCGACGGCACATTCTGGCGCGGGTACGGATTGCGTCCCCAGCATGCGACGGTGCCGTTTGTGCGCAACCCGCATGTCGACGCGTGCCCTGCGGACACTGCGGTGAACTGACCGGACGGCGCCGTGGTCTCGCCGCCGCGATCGGCGCCCCAGCAGGCGATGGTGCCGTCGGTGCGCAGCCCGCAAGCATGCCGAAAGCCGATGTCGACAGCGCTGAACTTCCCGGCAGGCGCACGGGACGAGAGCCACTGGTAGCCCCAGCAGACGAGCGTGCCGTCAGTGCGAACCGCACACGAGAAACCCGAGCCGGTTGAGACTGCGGTGAACGTCCCGGCAGGCGGTTCCGACTCGCCGCGGCGGTTGTCGCCCCAGCAGACGAGCGTGCCGTCAGTGCGCACTGCGCACGAATGCGCTTCGCCGGCGGATACTGCGGTGAATTGTCCGCCGGGTGTGTTGGTTTGGGGCGCGTTGAGTTGGCCTTGTCGGTTGTCGCCCCAGCAGGTGATGGTGCCGTTTGTGCGCAGCCCGCAGGCGTGGTGGCCTCCGGCGGCGACTGCGGTGAAGGTGTTGGGGGGTGTGGGGTCGGTGGTGGAGGCGCCGTAGGCTTCGGGGTCGTCGTCGGTGATGGTGCCGGTGGCTTCGAGGGAGGCTCGGCCGCCTGCGAGGGTGACGCGGCTGTCTGAGGTTCGCAGGTTCTTGAGCCGCAGGATCAGTGTCTCGTCCTGCTCGGCGGCGGTGTCGCCGATGACTTGCACGGTGACGGTCTGGGCGAGCTGAGCGCCGGCGGCGCCGGCGGGGAACACGACGCGTTGTCTGGCGAACCCGAGGTAGTCGCGTCGGTCGTTCTTGTGGGAGCGGGTCGCGGTGGCGCGGCCTTTGGGCGACACCGCGGACGCCTGCACGGTCACCTCGTCGGTGGGCGTGCCGCTCAGCGTGACGGTGAACGTCAGGTTCGCGTGGCCGACGTCGCCCTCGGTCACGCTCGCGTCGCTGACCGACACGGTCAGCACCGCGGGCACCGCCGCCGTCGTCGTCGTGGTGGTGGTTGTAGTGGGCGGCGCGGTGGTCGTCGTTGTCGTCGTGGTCGGAGGCGCGGTCGTGGTCGTAGTGGTTGTGGTGGTCGTGGTGGTTGTGGGCGGCGCGGTCGTCGTTGTCGTAGTGGTGGTGGTCGTCGTTGTGGTGGTGGCGTTCCTTTGCGTCTGCGCGGCGGCGGGTTTGACTTTGGCGGTGGCGGAGCTTCCCCAGCGGTTGCAGTCCTGGGAGTAGGCGTGCACGTCGATTTGGTGCTTGCCGGTTCCTGTCAGGTCCAGCTCCAGGCCGCTGCCCGGGTGCTGCACGCTGTGCTGGGCGACCGCGTCGCCGCTGCTGTCGTACACGTACACCCAGTAGTGCGAGGTGGCGCAGCCCGGCTTGTTTGCTTTGCTGCGCTTGTTGCGCGGCTCGGCGCCGCGTGTCCACCACAGCGACACGCCGCCGTCGCGCACAGACGCGGTCAGCTCCATCGAGGCGTCCACCGACACCGCAGCCTCCTGCGCCGCGGCAGCGGGCGGCACCACCGCCGCCGTGCCTGCCAGCAGCGCCGACACCATCACGCCACGCAGCAGCCGCATCGCCACACCAGCCCTTCAGTCACCGCACACAGTCAAGCGTGCGAACGGTCATCCACAGGGCCACAGGGCCACAGGGCCACAGGGCCACAGGGCCACAGGGCCACAGGGCCACAGGGCCACAGGGCCACAGGCACCATAGCACAGTGTGACATCACCGTGTGACCAAGGCGTCGTGCCGCTGAAACCTCCCGCATGGCGCGCGCCGTCCAGTGGCCGCGAACCAGCTCTTGGCGCGTAACACGGTGCGGTCTTTGCTGTGTTGCCAGTCGCCCGTCTCCGCAGGGTGCCCGTGAATCACCGTCTGTGTCCACAATCACGGCTGGGTCCACCGCACCCATTGGCAGGCCTGTGTGCTGCCGTCGGGCCATACGATGCAGTCGGTGCCCGAGTAGCTCAACGGCCAGAGCACCGCTCTTGTAAAGCGGGGGTTGTGGGTTCGATTCCCACCTCGGGCTCGCCGGCTGCCGCGGACGGTCGGTGCCGGCGGTCAGCCGCGGCCGGCGGGGATCAGCTCACGCGAGGCAGTCGAGTCCGACAGGTCACCGACGCCAGCTCAGCTGCTGCAAGCCCCGAAACACGTCGCCGGCCCGAAGCCAGCCCCAGCAGGCAGCGCTGCCGTCTGAGCGCACGCCGCAGGCGAGGTCATTGCTGACAGACACCGTGGCGAATGGACCATCGGACGGGGTCTCATAGCCGTAGCTCCAGGACCATGTGTCACCCCAGCACGCGACAGCGCCGTCGGCACCGATAGCGCACGCAACCCCGTCGCCCACCGACACAGCGGTATGGGTCCCGCTGGGCGGCTGCATCTGAAACAGTCCCATCTCGCCGACGAACCACAGGCTGTCGCCCCAGCAGGTGATGGTGCCGTCGGTGCGTATGGCGCAGGCGTGCTCTCGGCCGACGGAGACGGCGGTGAACGTGCCTGACGGCGTCTTGCGCACGAGTTTCTGGTTGGTTCCCCAGCAGGTGACGGTGCCGTCGCTGCGGATGCCGCATGCTTGGTTGGTGCCGACGGAGACGGCGGTGAATTGGCCTGTGGGTGTCTTGGCAACGAGTTTCTGGTTGGTTCCCCAGCAGGTGTTGGTGCTGTCGGTGCGTATGGCGCAGGCGTGCTCTCGGCCGACGGAGACGGCGGTGAACGTGCCTGACGGCGCGTTCAGGTGGCCGCCGCCCAATTTGGCGGTGTCGCCCCAGCAGGTGATGGTGCCGTTGGTGCGCAGCCCGCACGCGAAGGAGGGAGCGAAGCTGTCGGGGTTGTCCACTGAGCCCCCGTCGATCGCTGTGAATTGTCCCGACGGCGGCTGGTACACGCGGCTGCGTATGGATCCCCAGCAGGCGACGGTGCCGTCGGTGCGCAGCCCGCACGCGTTTTCGTTGCCAGTCGGAACCACCACCGTGAACGTCTGCTTGGTCCGTGTCGGAAGCTGTTCGCCGGGCGACAGTGCCTTGCCGTAGTAGTTGTCGCCCCAGCAGGCGACGGTGCCGTCGGTGCGCACGCCGCACGCATGGTCGCGCCCGACGGAGATGTCGGTGAACTGGCCTGACGGCGCATCAGCCCGTCCGTCGTACACGGAACCTCGACAGGTGACGGTGCCGTCGGTGCGCAGCCCGCAGCTGTAGCTGCTGCCGACGCCGTATTCGACGTAGGTTCCGGAGAGCGGCGAGGAGTTCGCGCCGAGCCAGCAGGAGATCGAGCCGTCCGCGCGCAGTCCGCATCCTGTCGATGAGACTGCAGTGAATGTGCCTGAAGGCTGGTCCCATTCCTTGCTGTAGTCGCCCCAGCAGGTGACGGTGCCGTCGGTGCGCAGTCCGCAGGCGGCGTAGCCGCTCACCTTCACGTCGGCGAACTGGCCGGTCGGCACAGCGAACGTGAGTCCGGCGATGCCTTGCGGATAGAGGACCTTGTTGCGGAACGACCGGGGATTGACAATCCTGCCCCAGCAGGTGACGGTGCTGTCGGTGCGCACACCGCAGGTGCTGCTGCCGCCCGCCGACACGGCGGTGAACTTGCCGGACGGCGCGTCCGTCTCCCCGCCTCGGCCGTCGCCCCAGCAGGCGATGGTGCCGTCGGTGCGCAGCGCGCAGGCGTGAAAGCTGCCCGCAGAGACGGCGGTGAACGTGCCCGAAGGCGCGTCCAATTGGTTGCCTTGATGTCCCGCACTGGTGTCGGACCAGACTTGGCTCCAGCCATAGCTTCGGCCCCAGCAAGTGATGGTGCCGTCGGTACGCAGCCCGCACGAGAAGTCGCCTCCCGCGGCCATGGCGGTGAACCGGTCCTGGGTCGGGTCGGCGACTGTGCTGCCGGGCGCTCGGGACTGGCCGTAGTGGTCGCTGCCCCAGCAGGCAACGGTGGCGTCAGTGCGCACCCCGCACGCGAACGAGGCAGTTCCGATGCTGACGGACACCGAGGCGAATTTGCCGGATGGTGGGTTCGTTACGCCGAAAGCGTCCTCGCCCCAGCAGGCGACGGTGCCGTTGGTGCGGACCCCGCAGACTTGGGTATGGCCGGCGGAGATGGAGGCGAACTCGCCCGACGGCACATGCTGGCGCGGGTACGGGTTGTGTCCCCAGCAGGTGACGGTGCCGTCGGTGCGCAGACCGCATGAGTACGAGCGCCCCGCAGACACTGCGGTGAACTTGCCGGACGGCGCGTCCGTCTCCCCGCCTCGGCCGTCGCCCCAGCAGGTAATGGTGCCGTCGGTGCGCAGTCCGCAGGCATGCAGCAGGCCGACGTCAACAGCGCTGAACTCTCCCGCAGGACCGTTGACCCGCGTACGGTCGGGCTCGTCTGTATTGGGGTCTCGTCCCCAGCAGGCAATCTTCGCGTCGTCGCTGAGCGCGCACGAGAAATCGTCGCTGCTCGAGATAGCGGTGAACGTCCCCGATGGCGGGTCCGACTCGCCGCTTCGGTTGTAGCCCCAGCATTTGATCGTGCCGTCTGTGAGCAGTCCGCACGAGTGCCAAGCGCCGGTGGATACTGCGGTGAATTGTCCGCCGGGTGTGTTGGTTTGGGGCGCGTTGAGTTGGCCTTGTCGGTTGTCGCCCCAGCAGGTGATGGTGCCGTTTGTGCGCAGCCCGCAGGCGTGGTGGCCTCCGGCGGCGACTGCGGTGAAGGTGTTGGGGGGTGTGGGGTCGGTGGTGGAGGCGCCGTAGGCTTCGGGGTCGTCGTCGGTGATGGTGCCGGTGGCTTCGAGGGAGGCTCGGCCGCCTGCGAGGGTGACGCGGCTGTCTGAGGTTCGCAGGTTCTTGAGCCGCAGGATCAGTGTCTCGTCCTGCTCGGCGGCGGTGTCGCCGATGACTTGCACGGTGACGGTCTGGGCGAGCTGAGCGCCGGCGGCGCCGGCGGGGAACACGACGCGTTGTCTGGCGAACCCGAGGTAGTCGCGTCGGTCGTTCTTGTGGGAGCGGGTCGCGGTGGCGCGGCCTTTGGGCGACACCGCGGACGCCTGCACGGTCACCTCGTCGGTGGGCGTGCCGCTCAGCGTGACGGTGAACGTCAGGTTCGCGTGGCCGACGTCGCCCTCGGTCACGCTCGCGTCGCTGACCGACACGGTCAGCACCGCGGGCACCGCCGCCGTCGTCGTCGTGGTGGTGGTTGTAGTGGGCGGCGCGGTGGTCGTCGTTGTCGTCGTGGTCGGAGGCGCGGTCGTGGTCGTAGTGGTTGTGGTGGTCGTGGTGGTTGTGGGCGGCGCGGTCGTCGTTGTCGTAGTGGTGGTGGTCGTCGTTGTGGTGGTGGCGTTCCTTTGCGTCTGCGCGGCGGCGGGTTTGACTTTGGCGGTGGCGGAGCTTCCCCAGCGGTTGCAGTCCTGGGAGTAGGCGTGCACGTCGATTTGGTGCTTGCCGGTTCCTGTCAGGTCCAGCTCCAGGCCGCTGCCCGGGTGCTGCACGCTGTGCTGGGCGACCGCGTCGCCGCTGCTGTCGTACACGTACACCCAGTAGTGCGAGGTGGCGCAGCCCGGCTTGTTTGCTTTGCTGCGCTTGTTGCGCGGCTCGGCGCCGCGTGTCCACCACAGCGACACGCCGCCGTCGCGCACAGACGCGGTCAGCTCCATCGAGGCGTCCACCGACACCGCAGCCTCCTGCGCCGCGGCAGCGGGCGGCACCACCGCCGCCGTGCCTGCCAGCAGCGCCGACACCATCACGCCACGCAGCAGCCGCATCGCCACACCAGCCCTTCAGTCACCGCACACAGTCAAGCGTGCGAACGGTCATCCACAGGGCCACAGGGCCACAGGGCCACAGGGCCACAGGGCCACAGGGCCACAGGGCCACAGGGCCACAGGGCCACAGGGCCACAGGGCCACAGGGCCACAGGGCCACAGGGCCACAGGGCCACACTGACCCTAGCACAACACGACCAACACGCAACGACCAACACGCAGACCCGCGCACGCACGCCCGGCAAACGCCGTGCAGTTAACGCGAACCGCAGCCAGCCGCACACTGGGATTCAGGCACACTGGGAACCAGTGGAAGGCCAGCAGGAACCGGCACCGCGCATTGCCGTGGTCGGCAGTCTCAACGCCGATGTCACGCTGTGGGTGCCGAGGCGCCCGTCGCCGGACGAGACGATGCATGCCGAGCGCATCGCATGGTTCCGTGGCGGCAAAGGCGCCAACCAGGCAGTGGCCGCTGCCCGGCTGGGCGCAGAGGTGGCCATGGTGGGTCGGGTCGGCAACGACGAACACGGCCGATGGCTGCGCTCGGGCTTGGCAGCGGAGGGGATCGACTGCACGCAGGTGACAGCCGTGGAGGCGGCGACCGGTCTGGCGGTGATCACGGTGGACCCCCACGACGTGTCGATCGTGGTCGCCGCAGGCGCCAATGCGTTGCTCGATGCCAACGACGTGCGGGCGGCCGGTGCCGCCATCGCTGGTGCCGATGCGCTGCTGCTGCAGGGCGAGGTGAGCGCAGGCGCCGCTGCGGCGGCCGCCGAGATTGCGCGCGAGCACAGCGTGCTCGTGGTGGCGAACCCGGCCCCCTACAACGACGTCGCTGCGGCGGCGGTGCCGCTGGCGGACGTCGTCATCGTGAACCGGGACGAGGCACGGCGTCTGCGTGACGACATGGCCGCGGGTACCGCACCGGCGCTGCGCCCCGATGCCGTGCTGGTCGAGACGCGCGGCGCGCAGGGCTGCGTGGTGGTTGCGCCACGAGCGGCCGGCTCAGCGCGCCGGTCGGCGCCAGACGGGCCTGTGGATGCATCTGCTTCTGGGTATGCGACATCCCTCGTGTCAGGCGGCACTGCCCGGGGCGACGTCGTCGTAGCGGCGCCGCGTGTCGAGGTCGTGGACGCCACCGGTGCGGGAGATGCCTTCGCGGGAGCGTTCGCCGTCGCCATGGCGTCAGGTGCCACCGTCGAGGAGGCGGCACGGCTGGCGGTTCGTGCCGGCGCGTGGGCGGTGACCGTCGCCGGGGCGCAGCCGAGCCTGCCGACCATGGACCAGCTGCGCAGACTGGAAGACCACGCTGTCTCGGCTGTTTCGACTGCGCCCGCGTCAGGCTGAGCCGTAGAGCCGGTCACCGGCGTCGCCGAGGCCGGGGACGATGAACGCACGCTCGTCGAGGCGGCTGTCGACGGCTGCGGTGACGATGCGGACATCTGGGGCGGTGCGCTGCATCGACGCGACTCCCTCGGGCGCAGCGAGCACGCACACCATCGTGATCGGCCCCACGCCTGCCGCTCGGAGCACCCGAATCGCCGCCTGCGCCGAGCCGCCGGTGGCCAGCATCGGGTCCATTAGCAGCACCGGAGCGCCTTCCATCACACCTGGCAGCGATTCGAGGTAGCACTCGTGGCTGATGCCGTTGTGGCCCGAGCCGCCGGACGCTTCGATCCTTCGCATCCCGATGAATCCCACCGGCGCACCGGGTACCAGCCGGAGCGTCGCATCCAGCATGCCCAGCCCGGCGCGCAGCACGGGCACGATGGCGGGCAGCGGCTCGAGACGTAAACCCTCGGCCCGCCCCAGCGGCGTTTCCACCGGATCGGGGACCGTCGTTGCGTCGCGGAGCGCCTCTGCCACCAGCAGCAGCGTCAGCGCGCTCAGCCGTTGGCGGAACTCCTCTGTGGCAGTCTGCTTGTCACGCAGGCGGGTGAGCAATGCGGCTGCTGCCGGATGCGCGACGACACTGACGCTCGTTGAGTTGACATTCATAGGGCTGGTGCTCGGCCGGAACTCGTGATCTGGTGTGGAGCGGGCGGTTCGGCCCATCGGCAAGCTAGATGCTCAGGGGTACACCAGTCGGCGCCGCTTTGCCCCTACGCTCACGGCGATGAACAGCCAAGCTGGCGAGTCCAACAGCGGCGCAGCGGTGCGCGGGCTGCTGCTGGTGCTGGTGGCCGTCGTGGTGGGCGTGCTGCTGCTGCGCTCCGTGGACGATCCCGATGCCACCGCAGCCACCGACACGACGGCGCCTGCGCAGCCCGGCGACACGCTGCCGGCGGTCACGCAAGCGCCGACGCCCACGACCAGCCCCGCCGATGCGGCCCAGCCCGATCCCGGCACTGCAGTCACGGTCGCGTCCACGGTCACTGCGCCTCCCACCACGGCCGCGGCAGCGCCCTTCCAGCCTCGGCCAGTGTCGGAGGTGTCGGTGCAGGTGGCCAACTCGACCACAGTCCGCGGTGCCGCAGGCCGGCTGACGGACCGGTTCAAGACGCTGAGCTACATCACCAATACTCCCACCAACTACGCCGGGACACCGCTCGAGAAGACACGCATCTACTACCAGCCAGGTTCTTTGCTTGAGGCGCGTGCGATCGCAGAGGTGCTGCAGCTCGATGCGGACGAGGACGTGTCTCCGATGATGTCCGACACGTCGGCCATCCAGACGTTTGAATCTCCGCATGTGCTGGTGGCGCTGGGCAACGATCTGGCCGAGTAGGCGGCTGACCGTCACGATGCGACGGTGCGCCTGCGATGGCGCGGCATCGTGGCCCGACGGGTCGGCGGGCCTCCAGAGGTGAGTTCAGGTGAGGTTGTCGGCGCGCCATGCGGGTAGTCGCTTGTCCGGACAAGTTCCGCGGCACGGCATCGGCCGCGCAGGCAGCAGCGTCCATAGCGGCGGGCGTGCGTCGGCGCGCTGCCGCTGACGCCGAGGTCATCTGCCTCCCGGCAGCCGACGGCGGAGAAGGCACCCTCGATGCTCTGGGCGGTCCGAATCGCACCTCCACGGTGACCGGGCCGCTGCGTGATCGGGTAGCAGCCGGCTGGCGACTCGACGGCGACGAAGCGATCGTGGAGATGGCGCGTGCGAGCGGTCTGGCGCTGGCCGGCGGTGCCGACGGCAACGACCCGCTCACGGCGACCACGGCCGGCACTGGCGAGCTCATCGCAGAAGCGGCTGCGCGCGGCGCCAGACAGATCGTCGTGGCGGTGGGCGGCTCGGCCTCCACAGACGGCGGGCTCGGTGCTCTCGACGCCATGGCGCCGCTGTCTCGCCTCGCCGGAGTCTCGGTGGTGGTGGCGTGCGACGTGCGTACCGCCTTCTGCGATGCGGCGCGCATCTTCGGCCCGCAAAAGGGTGCCTCCCCTGCACAGGTCGAGCTGCTGACCCGCCGCCTCGTGCGGCTGGTGGATCTGTACCGCGAGCGCTACGGCGTCGACGTCAGTGAACTGCCCGCCGCCGGCGCGGCAGGAGGCTTGGCGGGCGGTCTGGCGGCCGGTCTCCGGGCTGAACTGGCGGCGGGCTTCGAGGTGGTGGCAACCCGGATCGGGCTGCGGGAAGCCATCGAAGGCGCCGATCTGGTGGTCACCGGCGAGGGTCGGCTTGATGCAGGCTCGTTCGACGGCAAGGTGGTGGGCGGTGTGCTGGCGCTGGCCGCCAAGGCCGGTGTTCCCGCCGCTGTCATCGTCGGCTCTCGTGCAGCAGGCACCGAGCTTCCGGACGGGCTTCGCCCCGGGGGCGGTGCTGCGCCGGCGAGTCTGGTGGTGCTGGCGGAGCGCTTCGGGGCGGACCGGTCCATGAACGACACGCTCGGGGCCGTCAGTGACGCAGCCGCCGAGGTCGTTGCGGATGTCTTTGGGTGAGCCTGCCTTGGGAGGAGCGATGGTGCTGATGCAGTGCGGTGCTGATGTAGTGCGGTGATGCCGAGTCGTGATGCCCAGTGATGCTGGCCAGTGGCGAGCTGACTGAGCGAGTTCGCCCAGTGAAATCGACGAGGGAAGTTGACGGGGCAAGTTGACGGTTAGCACTCTCGGCCCTAGAGTGCTAAACGCGCTGCCCGAAGCAGTGCAGCACAGAGCAGTGCCACCCAACGACAGGAGCCGCTTCACATGGCCAAGATGATCACCTTCGACGACAACGCTCGCCGCGCACTCGAGTCGGGCATGAACCAGCTCGCCGACGCGGTCCGCGTCACGCTGGGCCCCAAGGGCCGCAACGTGGTGCTCGACAAGAAGTGGGGTGCGCCCACCATCACCAACGACGGCGTGTCCATCGCCAAGGACATCGAGCTGGAGGACCCGGTCGAGCGCATCGGCGCTGAGCTGGTCAAGGAAGTCGCCAAGAAGACCGACGACGTCGCAGGCGACGGCACCACCACCGCCACCGTGCTGGCGTGGACGATGGTGCGCGACGGCCTGCGCAACGTGGCCGCCGGCGCCAACCCGATGGCGGTCAAGCGCGGCATCGAGGCCGGTGTCGAGGCCGCCGTGGGTGCCATCGAGGACATGTCCATCAGCGTCACCGACTCCAAGACCCACGTCGCGCAAGTGGCTGCGATTTCTGCCGCCGACAGCGACATCGGCCAGCTGATCAGCGACGCGTTCGACAAGGTCGGCAAGGACGGCGTCATCACCGTCGAGGAATCGCAGACGTTCGGCCTCGAGATGGACTTGGTGGAGGGCATGCGCTTCGACAAGGGCTACATCTCGCCCTACTTCGTGACGGATCCAGACACCCAAGAAGCCGTGCTCGAGGATGCCTACCTGCTGTTCATGCAAGGCAAGATTTCCGCGGTCCGCGATGTGTTGCCGGTGCTGGAGAAGGTGACCCAGGCAGGCAAGCCGCTCGTGATCGTCGCTGAGGACGTGGAGGGCGAGGCGCTCGCCACTCTGGTCGTCAACAAGATCCGCGGCACCATCCGCTCTGCTGCGGTGAAGGCACCCGGATTCGGCGACCGCCGCAAGGCGATGCTGGCCGACATGGCGATTCTCACGGGCGGCCAGGTCATCAGCGAGGATGTCGGCCTCAAGCTGGAGAACACCACGCTGGACCTGCTGGGTACGGCCCGCCGTGTGGTCGTCACCAAGGACGAGACGACCATCATCGAGGGCGCCGGCGACGAAGCCGAGGTCCGCGGCCGGATCGAGCAGATCAAGAACGAGATCGAGAACACCGACTCGGACTACGACCGCGAGAAGCTGCAAGAGCGGCTCGCGAAGCTTTCCGGCGGCGTGGCTGTGCTGCGCGTGGGCGCGGCCACCGAGGTCGAGCTGAAGGAGAAGAAGCACCGCATCGAGGACGCGGTCAGCACCACCAAGGCGGCCATCGAGGCCGGCGTGGTGGCCGGCGGCGGCGTCACCTTGGTGCGCGCTGAAGCCGCAGTGGGTGCAGTGGCGGACGGCCTTGAGGGCGACGAGTCCACCGGCGCCCGGCTGGTCCAGCGCGCGCTGGCCGGCCCGCTGAAGCAGATTGCCGAGAACGCCGGCCTCGAAGGCGGCGTGGTGGTCAGCAAGGTGCGCGAGCTCGAAGGCAGCACTGGCCTGAACGCCGCCACCGGCGACTACGAGGACTTGGTTGCGGCGGGTGTGATCGACGCTGCCAAGGTGACGCTGTCGGCGCTGCAGAACGCTGCGTCGATCGCGGCGCTGTTCCTCACCACTGAAGCGGTGATCTGCGACGAGCCCGATTCCGGCGGCGGCGCTGCTGGCATGCCGGACATGGACTTCTAGCCTTCGACTGCTCGGCATCAATTTTCCGACATCGGCTGCCAGCGGACGTTTCGAAGCGTCAGCTCTCTGGCACATCGGATCCGCCGGTGCGTCCGGCGCAGTCCGGCGTGACGACACGGCCCGGGTCCTGTACTCGGGTCGTGTCGCGTCGCGCACGGTGCCGCTGTCGCGCTGAGTGCATTGTCGAAGGACGATGCCGTGGCGAGTTTTTCGCGCTGCATGGCGATCGGTTCATGCCCCACGAGGCCCCGGCCCCGAGCGCTCTGCGCAGCCACTTGCACTGGGCCGTTGCGGGACTGCGGGTACGCTGAGCGCATGCGGCGCGGGCGCACGATGCGGGTGCTCGTGGACCGGTTGCGCGGGGGCACTTGGGCGCGTTCGCCGGATGAGGTCGTGGTGGAAGAGCCGCTTGAGATTCGCTTGGACGGCCACGTGGTGGCCACCACGATGCGCACCCCGGGCCACGACTACGAGCTGGCGGTGGGCTTCTGCGCGGGTGACGGACTGCTTGGCGGCGCGCTGGTGACCGGCGTGCGCTACTGCGGCTTGGGTCCAGCCGCGGAGTTCGAGTACAACGTGGTCACCGTCGAGACCGGCGGCAAAGCGCCCGTGCCCACGCCGCGCCTCGGCAACGTCAGCGCTGCGTGCGGCATCTGCGGCAGCACGGCCATCACCGACATGGCCGTGCGACTCGGGCCGCTCGCTGGCACCCGCCAATTCAGCGTCGCCGCGGTTCACGCAGCCGTCGTCGCCATGCCCGTAGCGCAGGAGATGTTCGGCCGCACCGGCGGGCTGCATGCCGCCGCCACGTTCGACGCTTGCGGCCGTATCGACATCGTGCGCGAGGACATCGGCCGGCACAACGCGGTGGACAAGGTCATCGGTCGCCGCTTGCTCGACGGGCGGCGCGATGGAGCCGACGTTGCACTGTTCGTGAGCGGGCGGGCCAGTTTCGAGATGGTGCAAAAGGCGTGGGCGGCCGGCATCGGGACGCTCGTGGCTGTCAGCGCCCCCAGCTCGCTGGCCATCGAATCGGCGCGGGCCGCTGCCATCACGCTGGCAGGCTTCGCACGCGGCGATGAGCTGAACGTCTACTGCGGCAGCCTGGCCGGCGTTTCGCAGCGCGCCGCTGAGGCTCGCCGGCGGGTCGCTGCGAGTTCCTGAGCGCCAGCGCATGTGAGGCAGTCGACTGCCTGATGCGGGCGCGCCGCTTCGCGTTCCATTGTCGTCCTTTGGGTCCGGGCGGGTGGGGGCAAGGCCTCCGTGCTCAAACAGTTGCGACGCATGTACTACGGGCTGGGGAGGGTGTGGCGTCGCAAAACTGCGCGCGGAGGCCCCTGCCCCCACCCGCCTTGGTGCCGTGGCACTGTCCGCAGGCCTGATCGCACTGCGCCGACCCGCTTTGGTGGCCCGCGTCCGATAGCTCTTGGGGCCGGCCATCTAGGCTGCGCTAGTGCTGCCGTCGCCGGAAGTGACCACCTCGGTCGGGTGGGGTGTGTTGCATCTGTTCTGCAAGCTGACGCCCGCAGCGGAACGTGCAGCGGTGCTGGCGGCCGTAGACGACACGGTCGACCGCGAACATCAGGTGCTGACGGTGGCGGTGCTGGGGCACAAGGCCGACGTGGCGTTCATGGCGCTCGGGCCGGATCTGTGGCGGCTGCGCAGCTTGCAGACACGGCTGCAACAAGCGGGCCTCGAGGTTGTCGACAGCTATGTGTCAATGACCGAGGTGAGCGAGTACGCGCCGGACCTGCCGCCGGAGATGAAGACGCCTCGGCTCTACCCGCAGCTGCCGCCCGAGGGCAAGCGGGCGTTCTGCTTCTATCCCATGTCGAAGCGACGCGAGGCGGTAGCCGACGGCAGCGGCAACTGGTTCACGCTGCCGTACGACACAAGACGGGAGCTGATGTACGACCACGGCAAATCCGGCCGACGCTTCCGCGGCCGGATCCTGCAGGTCGTCACCGGGTCCACCGGAGTCGACGACTTCGAGTGGGGCGTCACGCTGTTCGGCGAGCACCTCGACGACCTCAAGGACGTTGTGTACACGATGCGTTACGACGAAGCCAGCGCTATCTATGGCACCTTCGGCGCGTTCTATACGGGTCTGCTGGCCGACACCGCCACGGTGGCCGACCGCATCGGCCTGCGCTAGCCCGAACAGCGCGGCTCAGCGCGGTTCGGGTGCGCGCGACCTCACGTACACCGTCGCAACGGCGATCTCGTTCGTTGCTGATGCTGTTGTGGTCGCCCGCCGTCTCGCCGCGGTGTGCGGTTCCGCGTTTGGTGTTCGTTCCCGAACCGCAGGTACCCGCCATTCTGCGGCGCGCTAAGGTGGCCCTGTGGCCCTGCGGCCCTGCGAGTGTAGTCTGTTCGCTTCGGGTGATCGGGTGATCGAGAGGGGCTGGTTCTGATGCGGTTTGTGCGTTGCGTGCTGGTGTCGGCGTTGTTGGCGGGTGTGGCGGCTGTGGTTCCGCAGCCTGCTGCTGCGGAGGCGTCTGCGGTGTCGGTGGACGCCTTGATCAAGCTCGCAGCGTCAGTCCGCGATGGAAGTGTGTCGCTGTCGTGGACGCGCGGCGACGAGCCGCGCAAGAAGCGCAAAGGGCCAAGCTGCGCGACGTCTGACTACTGGGTGTACGTCCATGACAGGAGCGGCGACGCGGTCGCGCAAGAGGGCGTGCCGTTTCCGGGCAGCGGCTTGGTGCTGGACTTGACCGCTGACGCGAAGTACGAGACGGGTGCTAGGTACAAGGTGCAGGTGTACGCATACTCGACGGAGTGCAGCCGGTGGGGCACCGCCGCCACGGCCAAATTCAAGGCCCCCGCAGCGCTCGGCGGCGAGCCCCAGGCCCAGCAGCAAGACGCCACCACGACGACGACTACCACTACCACGACCACTGCGCCGCCGACCACGACCACTGCGCCGCCGACCACGACCACGTCCACCACCACGACTACCACCACCACGACGACTACGACCACTGCGCCGCCGACCACCACGACTACGACTGCCTATCCGTCGGTGCTGACCGTGTCGGTCGGCGACGCGAGCGTGGCTGAGGGCGACAGCGGACATGCCGAACTCGAGTTCACCGTATCGCTGAGCGGGACGCCGAGCGATGCGGTGACGGTGCAGGCATCGGCGGTGTCGCCCAACGGCCGCACCACCGCGACGCGTTCCCAGAGCAGCGCGGAACGCGACTATGTCGGCTTCGCCAGACGACGCGTAGTGTTCCCAGCCGGCGCGACAGGCGACCAGCTCGCCCGCACGGTCGTGGTGAAGGTCGTCGGCGACGACACGCCCGAGCCGGACGAGACGCTGATCCTGCGGCTCAAGAACCTGCGAACAGCAGACAGCCGCGTCACCTTCGCAGGCGGCGCAGGCTCTCTCGAAGCCATCGGCACCATCACCAACGACGACCCCGAAGCCTACGGCGCCTCCACCACCGACCCCGAACCAGACAAATACGTCTCGGTAGCAGCAGGGCGAGTCCATACCTGCGGGCTGCGCACCGACGGCGCCATCACCTGCTGGGGAAGTGGCGGCCATTCCTATTATTCGGAATCCTTGGGGACCTGGGTGCGCAGCAACCTGCTCAACGCTCCGTCCGGCAAATTCACCGCAATCTCAGGACACGACGGGCATACCTGCGCATTGCGAGCGGACGGTACCATCACCTGCTGGGGAGACAACCGCAATGGGCAGCTTGATGTGCCCTCCGGCAAGTTCGCCGCAGTGTCCGCGGGTGGTACCCATACCTGCGGGCTCCGTACGAACGGCGAAATCGTTTGCTGGGGTGACAGCCGGAGAGACGCGAACCCGAAGCGGTCCAAAGCGTCTGCAATTAAGGCACCGTCCGGCAAGTTCAGCGCTGTGTCCGCTGGCTATTACTATTCGTGCGGGCTGCGCATCGACGGCACTGTCGCGTGCTGGGGTGGCCAAGCGCCGTATCGAAAAGTGGTTGACCCGCCCTCGGGCAAGTTCACCGTGGTGTCGGCGGGCGAGTCCTTTGCCTGCGGCTTGCGCGTCAGTGGCAGCATTGAATGCTGGGGAGACAACGGAGCCAACGGGTCGTGGCATTCACTCGGCCGGGTTGCTCATGCGCCTTCGGGCAAGTTCACCAATGTTGCCGTCAATGTTTCTAGTGCCTGCGGTGTGAGATCTGACGGCGACGTCGAGTGCTGGGGGAGCGAGTTGCATGGTGCAGCGGATCCTCACCCGGGTCCGTTCACTGCTGTCTTCCCCGGTGTTTCGCATTCGTGCGGGTTGCGTACTGACGGCAGCGTCGATTGCTGGGGTGACAACAGCACTGGTCAATCGAGGCCGCCTGACAGCGAGCCCGATAACTCTCCAGTGAACCACTTCACTGCGATATCGGCCGGTGAACTTCATTCGTGCGGGTTGCGCACGGACGGTACTATTGCCTGCTGGGGTTCTGACTATATGGGCCAAGTCAGCAATGTACCGACCGGCGGATTCAGCGCCGTGGCTTCTGGGTATCAGTATTCTTGCGGGCTGAGAACTGATGACGCCGTCGAGTGCTGGGGAGGACGCAAACGCGACAATCTGAGGGATGCGCCAAGCGGCAAATTCGTCGCAATAGCGGCAGGCATGAGGGATGCGTGCGGTGTGCGCTCTGACAAGACAGTCATCTGTTGGGGATCGGGCGCCTGGGGAGTGGTCAGTGACAGTCCAACCGGTCAGTTCACCGCAGTGTCGGTGGGACATGACTATGCATGCGCTTTGCGCACGAACGGCAAGATCGTCTGCTGGGGAGACACTGTGACGCCGCATCCGGACGGCCGATTCAGTGCGCTCTCTGCGGGCAGGCTTTTTTCTTGCGGATTACGCATTGACGGAACGGTGGATTGCTGGAACCATCGCTCGCACTTCCCGAATCCGTTTGGGAATCTCGATGCACCGAACGGTCAGTTCAGCGCTATCTCTGCTGGCAGATCTCATTCATGTGGGTCGCGCGTCGACAACTCCATCACGTGTTGGGGCGGTGCAAGCAACAATCCGTATTTCCAAGAAGGCCAGACGACTGCACCTGAAGGCAAGTTCACGATGGTCGCCGCAGGCGAGAGGCATTCGTGCGCCATACGCGAAGACCGGTCCGTCACGTGCTGGGGTGCGAACGAAGCGGGCCAGTTGAGGGCACCCAAGCCGCCCAAGCCCGCCGAGTAGCCTTTACGCCGTTGTTGGCTGGCTTGCTGGTAACCGCTACGCACTTCGCTTGCAGCAGTGGGCGCTCCGATTGAAGTCAAGGCGGCAAGATCGGATAACCTACGGCGCAACGCAAATGCGCAACCCTATCATATGAGTCCCAGGGCCTGATCCACGATGTCGAACGGTCGCTGATCGAACACCATCCGAAACGCACCGCGCATCGGGCCGTTGTGAACAGTCATGACACCGCAGTCCCTACCACTGTCGTCGAAGGCACTGTCGGCAGTGAACGCCTCTTCAAGCACCTGCAGCACTTTCTGCTTGTACTCCGTGTCCTCTGATCCGGCCAGATGATCGCCCTTGAGCTCGAAGACCAGTAGATGCGAACACCCGCTTTCCGGCGATGCCATGGCGATGAAATCGGGCCAGATGCGTTCCGGCTTCCAGCCACGCAAGAAGTACTCGTCGCTCTGGCGTGCCGCTACCCGGTGCCACCATTTCAGCGCGTTGTGTCCGTCTAGGTAGAAGGCAAAACGCTTTTCCAGCTCTGAATCGAACTGTTCCTCGATCATGGGCACCATCAAGGACAACTGCAGCTGCGTGCCGACGCTCGGCTGGAGTTCATGAGCGTTGGACAGCGCGATCTCGTACGGGTCGGCTCGCAGCAAATGACTGGGAAGACTCGTGTCGAGTGAGAAGCGCATCTCGCCCGTCGTCAGTTTGTCGCGGAACATTTGCTCTGATTGCGTGTTGATTTGCCGCTGTACCTCCAGCCTCAGGCTTTCGGCCAGCGCCGCGCGCTGTCCGTAGATCTGTGCGTCCGAGAGGTCACCGGCACGCAGGTCCTTGAGCGCCTCGGACGCGACGCGAGCCGCCTGCCACGGATTGGGCGCCAAGTCGGCGAGACGGCGCGCATACCACGACAGTAGCGGCGACGGATCGGGCAGCCTCTCGGTTCGGCCCGTCCCCGCTGTCAAAGTACCTTGTTCCTCGAAGTCGACGGTCCCATAGTGCATCAATGGTTGCTGAGGCAGCGACTGCCGTGTGCCGGTGATCTGGATGTCGTTCCAGTCGATGTGGGAGAGAATGTGGCGCTGGTAATCCAAGTCGATCCACGCCGGTGCCCCGGTCGAACCGTCGGTGCCCCGGTGCAACACTCGGGGAAGCCGAATTTCCGAATTCGCCAAGGCTGGCCGCCGCGACAATCGGATGACTTGCATGTCGGGCGAATCGCCGCTCACGTCATCGCTCAGGTCGCCGAGCCCCTCGTGTTCCAGGCCACTCTTCACATGTGCCATCGCCTCGCTGACGGCGGTTTCCGTGCAGTAGACGTAGCATTGATCGAGGCTCGCGATTCCAGTCCTTCGAGCGTATGGTTGACGCATCACGCGCCCGACCAGCTGGGTGATAGCGCGCTTGGAGCCGGTGTTGTCGAGCACCACCAGCAGATAGGCGAAGGCGCAGTCCCAGCCCTCCATCAAGGCCGACTTGGTGATGATCCACCGCACGGGCGAGTACGGTGACATGAGGTCAAGGCCCGTTACCTCGTCGACTTCGGCTGACTTGATTGCGATCTGATCGGCAGGCACACCCAGCGCGAGCAGATGCTCGCGTGCGTCCTCGGCGTGAATCCGGCCGGCATCGCGCTGCTCTTTGCCCGTACGCTCCACACGGACCACCGCGATAGGCCGGATGTAGCGCCCGCCGTCCTCGGCGTAGGCGACCGCCGCGTGCTCCAAGTTTTCCCGCTCGTCAAAGGCTAGGGTCAGGGTCTGCCGCCAGCCCGTGTCGGTAGTAGTGCGTACCTGGATGGGCAGCTTGATCATCTGTTCGCGCTTCAGCGCTGGTCCTCCGATGTCGACCAGCAGGTTGCTGATGCCGGCATGGGGCGTCGCTGACAGCTCGATCACGAGGCTCGGATTGAAACGGCTGATCGCTCCGACGAACTCCTCTTCCGCGCCCTTTTTCGCGCCGTATGCCTTGTGTGCCTCGTCGAGCACTGCGACGGGGCGCACCAGCTTGAACACGTTCGCGAGGCTCTGCTTCGGGCGGTTGCCGCCGACGGTCTCAAGATCGGGATGCTCTCGCATCATCTGGTGCTGTGCCACGAGGTCGTCGTCGTCCGGGAAGAAGCTGGGATACTTGGCAGTGTCGCGGAACATCCGCAGATAGTCCTTGTTCTTCTTGCGGTTCGCGCCGTGCAGCGAGATGAGCATGACGCACAGATGGTGCTGGGCGTCATCGCGTGTGAAACGATCGTCCTTCTCGAGCACCTTGACGCGGCCCCCGCTGGCGCGTTCCAGCATCTGCCGATAGGGGTGCTGGCGATTCCACAGGGCGGACTTCGTCTGCGCATAGATCGCCTTGGACGGCACGAACCACAGAACGAGCCCGGTGCTTTGGCTCAGCCGTTCCAGTGCGCCCGCGCCCAGCAGGGTTTTCCCGCCGCCGGTAGGCACTTTGAAACAGACATGGGGTATGGCCCTGCCCTGCCCGTCGGTTCGCGGTATGTGCTCGCGGCCTGCCCTCGGCAAGTCGTCAACTTCGCTCAAGTTCTTCCAGGCAGTTCGAGGAACGTTGAGCAGCAGCCGTTGATGTTCCGAATCGGAGTCCGTCAGGACCGTTCTCAACTTCTCTCTCAACTTCTCAGTCTGCGTCTGCGCCTGGCCGAGCGCGTTGCGCCAGCGTGAGAAGCGTGCGAGCGCTTCTTGCTGGTATTCCTTGAGTTCCATCATCGCCCTCGCCCCTCACTCGCCGCGATGCAACTCGTACGGCAGCTGGCAGAAGGTGATGTTGCGATGCGTGAGGTCGCGCTGGGTGATGTACTTGCCAGCGGCGAATACCACCGCAGCGTTGCCGCGCCGCGCGATGCTGTCGGCCATATAGTCGAACAGCATCGCCTCGTTGCTGCGCAGCCACTCGATGTCAGGCCGATATATCAGGTAATAGTCGGTGCCGGACGCATCGTCACTGTAGAACGGTTCCCCGTCAACTTGCGATGGCGGCTCTCGCAGCGTGATCCCACAGGAAACGTAGAGCAAGTGCGCAGCGAGGTCAGAGTATTCGGGCAGTGACTCGCCGGTCAACATGTCTTCAGCATCGATGGGTTCGCCCAGGGTGCAGTAGGTGAAAGAGCCGCCCAGACCGGACCTCAGCGTTTCGTCCTTCGCGTTCGGCGTACCGTCGATGACCCGGCGTACCCGTTCGGCGGTAATGGTGTCGGCGTAGTCCTCGCACTCGACCATGATGAACTTGCGGTTGCCGCCGTCAGCATGGTTGAGTGCCAGAACCGCATGTGCGGTCGTGCCGCTTCCAGCAAAAGAATCCAGCACCACTGCATCAGGTTTGCGAACTATGTCCAGCAAATGCTGTATCAATTCGATAGGTTTAGGTTGGGAGAAAACGCCGCCGATCCCGAAGATGCACTTCAGCAATGAGGTGCCATCTTTGTTGAAACCAACGAGCTCAGGTTCGAGAAAAGTATCAGGTGGCTGCCCCTCCTGTACCTGTATCAAATATCGCTTGGCACGGGGCTCGGTACCAGAGAAGTCTAACTCGTCGTTCTGTTCCATCTCGCTGAGAGTGTCCTGTGAGTAACGAGGATAGCTGCCGGACGGTGCGCTCCAGGTCTGACCGTTACCGAAGGTATGCGTATACGTCTCGTAGAAATTGCGTGCGTGAAGCGGATCGAGCTTGTAGGGTCCGCGCCCATCGCCGTCGTCATGGGGGTACTTGTCGGTCTTGTCCCTCACAACGCGGATGTATCGGCTACGGTCGGCACCCCACCATTCCTTGTCGAGCGCGTAGACGTGAACATAATCTGTATTCAGATTGAAGTCCTTGCTGGAGTTTCTTACGGTGTGCATTGCTCGGCGCGAGAGGGTTGCAAAGAGATTGGCTTCGCCAAAGATCTCATCAAGCATCAGTCGGAGGTGATGCTGCTCGTTGTCGTCTATAGATATGAAGATGATGCCGTCGTCGGCGAGCAGCTGCTTGAGCAACTGGAGCCGTGGCCACATCATGCAGAGCCACTTGTCATGGCGTTCCAGATCCTCGCCGTCGACGATGCCGTTGCGTTCCAGCCATTCGCGCATGAGGGGGCTGTTCACGTTGTCGTTGTAGACCCAGCCTTCCTTGCCGGTGTTGTAGGGCGGGTCGATGTAGACACAGTTGATTCTGCCCGCGAAACGCGGCAGGAGCGCTTTGAGAGCCTCGAGGTTGTCGCCGTGGATGATGAGATTGTCGTCCGGCTCGCCCGCGTGCTGACCGTGCGACCTAGCGAGGTCGGGCAGTAGGGGTCGGTAGGGCACAGTCAGGTGATGCGCGTAGACGTGCGCCTTGCCCTTGAATTCAAGCGTGGGCATGAGCGTCGGCCCGAAGCGTTGTACATTTCACACCCGTGACGCTAGTCGGCCGGTGTGACACGAGCCGAGTTCAAATTTGCGGCGCTGACGGCGGACGCGTGGCTCTGCCCTGCATGGCGGCACGCAGACGCCGCGGTGTGGGGTTGCACGTGTGACATGCAGCAGCCTCGCTAGTCTCGCGGGAGACCCTGAGCGAAGAGGCGGGCGCAGTGTCGAGCGGCGAGCGGTGGTTCTGGCAGGAGATCGACGCAGGGGTCACCGCTGTCAGCGGCGACTTCGCCAAGGAATTCAAGAACGAGCCTGTCAAGGCGCCCGGCATCTTCGCGGCGGACCGGATTCCCCCTGAAGCGTCACTGCTGGTGCGCGAGGCCATTCAGAACTCGTGGGATGCGGCGCGCGAGCGGGGGGGGGGGGGGGTCATCGGCCCGAGAACTTCGCAGCGCGATTCCGGTTCCGCCAGCTTGAAGGCGACGCGCGTCGGCAATTCGCGGAGACACTCGGGTTGGACGATCTCGGGTACCGCGCTCGCGCCGTCACGCAAGCGAACGGCCGGGACGGTCGCCGGCGCCTTGGTCTTCTGCGTGAGCGGGACTGCCTGACGCAACTGGGCGAACAGCGACCGTTGCGCGTGCTCGAAATGTCCGAGGAGCACGGGGGCGGGATGAGCGGGCCGTGGAGCGGCGACAGGTCGAAGATGTACAAGGCGATGTGTTCGCTGGGCATCACGCCTTCGACCTCAGGTCGCGGCGGCTCCTACGGGTACGGCAAGGCGGGGCTGATCCGCGGCTCGGCAATACGCACTGTCGTGGCCTACACCTGCTTTCCCGAGCAGCGCGACGACCCGGGTGTGACCCGACGCTTGCTAGGCATGACCTACTGGGGCAGCCACGAGCTCGACGGGCGCAGCTTCAACGGCACACGTTGGTTCAGCGCCCGAACCTCAGGGGGCAAGGGCAGACCATGGGACAACGACGAGGCCGACGAGGTTGCTCAACGGCTGGGCATCTCGCGCCGACGCGCGAGGGTTCCTGCTGAGCTGGGGACGACGCTGCTGGTGATCGAGCCCACCGTCGATGCCGACGGCCTGCTGCGTGCCACCGAGCGCTACTGGTGGCCTGCGCTGTGCGACCGCCTCGTGCATTTCGAGGTGTCCGTCATGGACGAGTCGAGCGGCACCGGAGAGCGGTTACCGCGGCCGTCTCGTAACCCAGACTTGCAGCCGTTCATCATTGCGTTCGACAACGCGCTGTCGCCGCCGGACGCCAAGCGGGAGCACTACCGCGAGCATCGCCTCGGCGCAGTCGAAGGCGTCAAGCAGCCGGGCACGGTGGCGCTGGCATGCGACCCGGACGGCTGGTCGTTCCCTGCCGTCGGACCGAGCGCTGGTAGCGAAAACAACGCTGCTGTCCAGAACTCGGCCGACGAGACAGGCGACGAGTCCGCAGATCGGAGCGCCGATCTGATGACCGGAGACGTGTCGCATTGCAGCCTCGTGGCGCTCGTGCGCAGTCCGCGCATGGTGGTGGAGTACTACGAGGCCGCAAGAGCAGCGCCGCACATTCGAGGCACGTTCGTGGCATCGGAGGAGGCCGACGACAAGCTCCGAGACACGGAGCCGAAGGCCCACGATGCGTGGCACGCCGACTCGGATGCCGGGGATGTGGCGCCGGAGTCGGCGGCGTTGGCCAAGGCGGTGCTTCGCCGCATCAGCACCAACGTCAACAGGTTCCGCAAGGACATCAAGCCCAAGCCCAAGCCGAACCGCGACCTCAAGCTCCCAGTCTGGGACGAGCTGGCTCGACAGCTCGACGGCAGCGATCCAGCACCGGCACCCAGGCCGCAACCGAAACCGCAGGTGCGGCCGTTCCACATCCATCCAGGTGAGCGACTCGAGCCAGCGTCGAATGGCCGCGTCTGTGTGACGGGAAGGGCGGCAGTGAGCTTCAGCGAGCATCATGCAGTTGCCGATCCCGCTGCCGATCCCGCCGGCGACGTGATCGAGGTGCGCGTGCGTTACCAGTTCGAAGGCGCTGACCGCAAGGAAGCCGACGAAGTTGCCATGATCGTGACTGGGCCGGACGGCTTCGAGCCGGTTGAGGGCCGAGACGGTGCCTACCGCGGCCGACTGCTGCAGAACGAAGTGGCCATCTTCGAGTACGAGAGCGACCCGTACAACCCGGAGTGGTCTGGTGCCCTGAGCGTTGAGGCCGATCTGGTGCCAGACGGCCCGGGCAGGCGCCAGTGAGCAGCGAGCGCCGCACGGTTCGGCCGTTTGCGATTGACCCGAAGCTTGACGGGCTCTTCGACGACTCGGTGCTGCGGTTCGGCTCGCAAACGTGCTCGGCAGGGAGTTCTGTCGCCATTGACGACGACTTTGAGCGCTGCGCCGTCGGGCTGTGCTGGGCGGCCAATGACCAATTCGGCGATTTCGTGCATCGGTTGCGCACCGGGGTGCTGGATTCTGGCCTGCGATTGGAGGACACCAGCGTGGTAGTCTCGGCGCGTTCGGGCTACCTGAAGTCGCCCCGCGTCGTGTTTCGGCACTCGCTGGAGGATCCCAGCGCGCTCATCCCCGAGCCGCGGCTGGACGTCACGCCGACGGGTGAACGGCACGACGTGTTTCGCGCATCGACCCACGGAGTGGCGGTTGACGCTTACGTGGCGCTCGCCAGAACGCTGCCGCCGGATCAACGACGGCTGCTGGCGCCGTGGCGGGCTGGCACCTGGCTTGCGCATGCACGGTTTCGGGTCTCGACGCACGACGACGCAGAGCTGTTCCGGCCGCAACCGCTCGACGACACCAAGCGCAAGGAACTGCGGCTGCCCGAGGGTGCCGTCACCCATGCCGAGTTCGTCGGCGATGTCACCGACCCAACTGCCGACAGCGCCGATGTCTGCACCTTCTGGGTCGACGAGGCACTGCTGCAGTCCATCGACGCACAAGCCCGATCCGCCGCAGCGAACCTGTTGCAGCGCTGGTTGTTCGCCGAGTTCGCCTCGGCAGTGCTGCATCAGTACCGCATCGACATGGACGATTCGTCATCGAGGTCGGGCGACCTGGATGACCTGCGCACGAGCCTGTTCGGTCGTGTCGCGCGCCAGTTGGCCGGTCGCCATGCGAGCGACGAGGAGTTCACCGAGCTCGCACTTCGGTGTGCGAAGTCGCCCCACGCCGCGAGTGCGTTTGCTCAAGATCGCTTCGGGCTTCGCAAAGCTGCCATCTCTTCGCTGACGGCGGACGCGAAATGACCTATCCGCACCTGCCTGAGCGGACGGCCGTGAAGGTGGCCACTGAACGCGTGCGACTGATGTACGGACATGGGGCCTCCGTGCTGGACGACCTTGCGACAGACATTGAAGCAGGTGTTGATTGGGTCGGCATCGGGCCGCGTGTCGAGACCGGGCGCTTCGAACACGCGCGGGAGGAGATCGAAGCGCTGCTCTCCCAGCATCAACGCAATTCCAACCCTAGAGCTGCGACCGCCACGGCCAAGTTGGACGATGACCAACTGGAAGGCAAGGCGACCGTTCACGTGTTTGACGCGGTCGAAGCATCGCAAGCCGCGCCGTCCGCGCTCGACGATCCGGGCTTCTGGCGTTACCTGGCGCTAGCTCATCTGTGGAACTTCGCGGCGTGGAGAGAGCGGCGTGCGTTCACTGCAGTGCCAGATGACAGCGGCACGCTCACGGTGCCCAAGAATCTCGGCGACTATGTTGACGGCAAAAGGCAAGCTGTATGCGTGCCGCTGCGGATGTTCCTGCGGGTGCGCTGCTTGGGCGGAACATCGCATGCAGGCCTGGCCAGCGCCGTGCGACAAGGCACGGACTTCTGGCGCAGCCACATTCTGCGTGTCGTGGCCGGCGAGCATCCGACCATCGTGCGCGCCATGGTTCGACGACAAGCTGACGAATCCACGCGACTCAACACCGGTTCAGTGCGCGAGTTCGCCAAGGAGTTGAATCGCACCTTGGTCAACGTGGTGCCTGCGATGCTCGACGACGATGCCGCCGATGAGCTGGTGGGTGAACTGTGGCAGCGTCACTTGAACACACAGCAGTCGACATGAGCACTGTCGTTGCGCAAGAACGCCGGCTGCTGCGCGTGGTCCCGGTCGGTCGCTATCGGTTGGCCGCGGCCATTGACCCGTGGGCCGTGCCAGTGCTCAACGACGAGCTTGTGCGAGCCATTGCCGACGAGGCGTGCAACGACCCGCTCGGTGCATGGTGGAAGGCGGTGCTCGCTGGCGCCGAGCCGTTCGCCTTGTGCAACGGCGGCTCGGATACCGGCGCACTGCTCTAGACTGAGGGCGACCATCCCGGGGCCTTCACCAGCGCGTCTGCGCCGCAGCCTGGCTGGATGTCGAACTCAGCGGTGGGCGAACGCCGTTTGCCAGTGCTGCGCCATGGCACGTCCCGTGACGACCCGGCGCCGCTTCGTGTCGTGGACTTGTTCTGCGGCGTGGGCGGACTGACGGCCGGGGCGAGGCTCGCGGCGGCGGAGCTGGGCCGGCAGGTGCGCTGCGAGCTGGCAGTTGATGCCGACAGCGACGCATTGGCCGTCTTCGCTCGGAATCACGGAGCACGGCGGCGCTGCGATGAGTCGGTGCAGAGCTTGGTCGACTATCGCGTGCGAGGCGAGGGCGGTGACGCTGCGTTCGTGTATCCGCCGGAACTGCTCGACCCCGACATCGCGCAGCGCTGCGCCGATGCGGATCTCGTGCTGGCTGGCCCGCCATGCCAAGGTCACTCCAACTTGAACAACCACACGCGTCGCAACGACCGACGGAACCACTTGTATCTGAGCGCAGTGGCGTTCGCACTTGCGGCCCGAGCGCGGGCCGTCGTCATCGAGAACGTGGTCTCGGTGCTGCACGATGCCGGCCGTGTGGTGGACGGCGCACGGGTGCTGCTGGAAGCGCACGGCTACGAGGTCACCGACGGCGTGCTCGCTGCCGACGACATGGGGTGGCCGCAGACCCGACGGCGGCATTTTCTGGTTGCCCGACTGCTCGCAGATCAGCCCGGCGGCGACGGGTGTGCTGACGGTCCGGTCGCACTCGATGCCGTCGCCGCAGCATTGCGAGAGCAGTCGTGCCGTTCGGTCATGTGGGCTATCGGAGGCGGCCAGCGGCTGTCGCACGATCCGTGGCTGCACGAGCAAACGGAACTGACGCAGAAGAACCGAGACCGCATTGACTGGCTCTTCGAGAACGACGAGCACAACTTGGCGCTCGAAGAGCGACCCGACTGTCACCGCAACGGCACGACCTACGGCGCAACGTACGGACGCATGCGAGCGGACCGGCCGGCGCCCACGATCACCACCGGCTACACAACACCCGGCCGCGGCCGGTTCGTCCACCCGCACGAGCCGCGCACGCTGACCCATGCCGAAGCGGCCCGTCTGCAAGGCTTCCCCGACACGTACTGCTTCGAACCGGCGCCCGGCCGCCCCGCCACGCGAGCGCAGCTGTCGAAGTGGATCGGCAACGCTGTCCCGGCCCCGCTCGGCCACGCCGCCGCCCTCAGCGCCCTCCTCCCAGCCCTCGCCCCACCCAAGGAGCCAGCAGTCAATCCGTCGGAAGCGAACCCGCAGCCGCCCCCTGAGCAGCGATAGCCGCGCGGCAATACTCAAGCCACGTGACGGTGATGTTGGCTGTCAATCTCGCTGCGGGCAGCGAACATCAACGCGTTCGGCGATCGCGCAGGCGAGATTTCGGTAGTCTTGGTGACAGCCCTTGACGGCGTTCATGTGGCCGCCTACAGCGCCATCAGCGGGCTTCAGTAAGAACATCGGCTTGCGGGCATCCTGTGCGTAAGGCATAAGGCTCCGGTAGTTCTTGAGCAGTCCGAGACAGTGTGTATCCTCCTCAACAAGCCGGGTGCCGCGTGCGTCGTGTTGACTCAAGATCGCAGTACGATACTCGGCCGGAATGGCATCCGTCCAGCGCGCATAAGCCTTGACCGGTCGATCAAGGCGAACTGCGTGTTGCTGCACGACGTAGCCGATTGGTGTCATCTGTCCGCTTGGCAGCTTCAGTTCATTGAGTTCATCAGTCGTATTCGCTTTCTCTAGACGCTGACTCCAATCCTTCCTCCAATCTCGAAGCGTCGGTCCCAAATTGCGGAGGCCTTGGAGCGAATACAAGTCGGGTGCCAAGGGTACCACGACATAGTCCGCAGCAATGAGTGCAGCTCTGTTGATGGCACCTAGGTTCGGCCCGACATCAACGAGCACAAGCTGAGCCCCAACAGCCTTGCGCGCCATGTGAAGCATGCGACCGAATGCCGAAATCACACGAAATGCACGCATCTTTCCGTCCAAACACGACGGCCATTGGCTGGAGAACTCGTCCTCGGCTACGGAAAGTTTGAGGTCGCCTGGTACGAGATATAAGTCCGTATCCGCCTCATGAGTTTCCGGGATGTTGACATCACCAGTGCCGTCCAGCTGCGGCTTCAGAGCGCCGTAGACCGTCTTCCTTGGCTGAGTTGATGACCAGAGGTCGTCGATCTCTTCTTCGTCGACGAACATGATCGTCAGGTTCGCTTGCGGATCGAGGTCCGCCGCGATAACGGTGACGCCCAGTTGTGCGTACATCCACGCGAGGTGGTATACGAGCGAAGTTTTGCCAACTCCGCCCTTGTTGTTGAAGAAGGCGACAGTGGTCATCGCGCTGGCCTCAAGGTCACGAGCACATGGCCGTGCCCGACATCGAAATCGGCTTCGGGGTTACCATTCGACGCAAGTGCCCTTCTTGCTGCGGGGATGCCGTAGCCGAAACGCTGCGCGAAGCCGAGATTGTGCATGATCTCCGCTATCAGCGGGTTGCGGTAGTCGGTGGCACGGGTGCCAAGTTGCTCTGGAGTTACACGGCCGTACAAGCCTCCCGGACTCTCGATGGCGACGCGATCTGCGTACCAGTACAACCTCGTGGGCGCATTGGTGTTCTCATAGGAGCGATGCATGATGGCGTTGAAGGCAAGTTGGCGCAACGCTTCCAGCGGGTAGTCGGGGAACCGCTGTTCGCGCGGACCCGACACAATATCGAGCCGCGTCTCGATGTTGACCTGCAGGAGCTGGCTGAGGGCTTTGAGCACGCCCTCTAGTTGACCGACCAGCGTCGTGTTGCTGCGGACGGGGTCAGTTATTTCAGTACCGTCGAATCGTACGAACTGTACGTACGCGCCGGGCAGCCAGCGTAGCGGATCGTGGCCGAATGCAAGCAGCGCACCATTGGTTGGCTCGTGGCCAACAAGCAAGCGTAGCGCATGCATTTGATCTTCGAGCGAGCGCTGATTCTCCTCGAGTACATCGGCAGCAATTGCAGATGGGATGTACTCGCGTTCGACATACGCGTCGTCCAAATCCCGTAGCACTGCCGATGACCTCGGTCGCAGATCGAAGTGAACGTCACGACCGCGCCGGCGTTCGGCGAGGCGACGCTCGTCTTCGGGCACCGCTCGCCGCACGGTGGGTCCGACTCGCACCCACACTCTCCCGTCGTAGCGAACCGGCGGATCCGATGCCGGCTGCACTGTCACGACGGCGACATCGCAGCCATTGAGGGTGCGGCGCTCGACGTCCATGGAAGGAATCGGGAGCGTCTTGCCATCGCCACGAATGTTCGCGAGACGCGTGAGGAGGTTGTCGTCGACCCGCAGGCCAGCGCACTCCCCCTCATCAGTGACACCCACGAACAGGACACCCGGCTTGTCGCGTCCAGCCAAGTCGTTGGCGAAGGCGCAGATGGTCCTTCTGGCCTTCTCGGTGTCCGACAACGATTCCTTGCGCTCAACGAGGTCCGACTCCAAGTCAGTCATCATGGCTGCAAGCTCGTCGTCGGAATATGCGAGTTGCTCCACATCGGCAGTATACACGTCAATGTCACCGAGGCTGATCCGAATGAAGGGGATCGGAGTCTGCGGCATCGGTGAGCGGGTCGGTCTCAGGGCTCAGCGGGACGTGCGCGACGGCAGCGTCAGCCCAGCCGGCTGCTCAGGCCTGCACACGGCACGGCTTGCGGCAGTGCCGCTCGCGGTACGGCTGCAGCCGGTGGCTCTCGCGGGGGCAGGCGGGTCGTAGTCTGGGACTCGGGCAGATTTCTCGGGCCGGGAACGGCTGGCCGCAGCGTGCCGGCGATGCTCCGGCTGCCGAGCAGCGACGCCAAGTTGCGATATCTGGAGGCTCTTGATGTCTGAGTACCGCGCTCCTGTGGACGACATGGCTTTCGTGCTCGAGCACGTGGCGGACCTCGGCGGCCTGAGCATGCACGAGCAGTTCGCGCACGTGGACGCAGACACCGCACGAGCACTGCTCGACGAGGCGGGCCGGTTCATGTCCGCCGAGGTCGCCCCGCTGAACGCGCTCGGCGACCAGCAGGGGCTCCGCTTCGACGACGGCGTGATCACCCATCCCGACGGCTTCGCCGATGCCTACCGCAAGTTCGTCGGCGCCGGCTGGAACGGCATGGCCTTCGACCCGGAGTTCGGCGGCGGCGGGATGCCGTGGTGCGTCGGCCTCGCCGTCCAAGAAATGCTGACCTCGGCCAACATGGCCTTCAGCCTGTGCCCGCTGCTGACCCAGGGCGCCATCGACGCCTTGGTTCATCACGCCGACGAGACGCTGCAGCAGACGTTCTTGCCCAAGATGATCAGCGGCGACTGGTCCGGCACCATGAACCTGACCGAGCCGCACGCCGGCTCCGACGTGGGAGCGCTCACCAGCCGCGCTGTTCCGCAGCCCGACGGCAGCTACCGCATCACCGGCACCAAGATCTTCATCACCTACGGCGAACACCAGCTCACCGACAACATCGTCCACCTGGTGCTGGCCCGCACACCGGATTCCCCGCCCGGCACGCGAGGCATCAGCCTGTTCCTGGTGCCCAAGCGTCTCGTGAACCCCGACGGCTCGCTGGGGCCTCGAAACGACCTGCGCGCCGTGTCCACCGAGCACAAGATCGGCATCCACGCCAGCCCCACCTGCGTGATGTCCTACGGCGACGAGGGCGGTGCCGTCGGTTACCTCGTCGGCCCCGAGCACGGCGGCATGCGCGCCATGTTCACGATGATGAACAACGCCCGCCTGTCGGTGGGGCTGCAAGGACTGTCCCTCACCGAACGGGCATACCAGCAAGCACGCGAGTACGCGCTGACCCGCAAGCAGGGCCGGGCCATCGGCGCCGAGCTGCCGCCCGGCGAAGCCTCGCCGATCGTGGATCACGCAGACGTGCGCCGGACGCTGCTCACGATGCGGGCCAACGCCGAGGCCATGCGCTGCGTGATGTACCTGAACGCAGCGGCTATCGACCGCAGCGCCGTGGCGACCGACCCGGACGAGCGCGCACGCGCCGAAGAGCTCACGGCGATCCTGACGCCGATCAGCAAGGGCTGGGGCACCGACCTCGGCGTTGAGATGACCTCGCTCGGCGTGCAGGTACACGGCGGCATGGGCTACGTCGAGGAAACCGGCGCTGCGCAGCATTGGCGCGACAGCCGGATTGCGCCGATCTACGAGGGCACCAACGGCATCCAGGCCGCTGACCTGGCGTTCCGCAAGCTGCCGCTCGACGGCGGCAAGGCCGTGGCACGACTGATCGACGAAATGGGAGCGACGGCGGGCGCCTTGGCCCGCAGCGACCATGTTGGTCTGGCGGCGATCGGCGCCGCGCTCCACGACGGCGTGGCAGCACTGGGCGACGCAGCGATGTGGCTGGGCGCCCAGCTTGCGGCGGCGCCCAACGACGTGGCTGCCGGCTCGTCGCCGTTCATGCGGCTGGCCGGCATTGTGGCCGGAGGCTGGCTGCTCGGCCGGAGTGCGCAAGCGGCCGCCGGACTGCTCGCGCAGCAGGGCCTGACCCCGGAACAGGCCGCCACAGCAGCGGGCTCGGCCTCGACGGCCCGCAGCGACGGCCCGTCGCCGCAGTTCTTGGCAGACAAGATCACGACCGCCCGCTTCTATGCCGACCAGATACTGCCGACGGCACGCGGACTGGTGCCGGCGGTCACCGGCGGCGCAGCGCTGTTCTACGCCATCCCGGCCGACCGGCTCTGAGCGACGGCTCATGGCGTGCGGGCAGCGTCGACGACACAGCACGACCGCCTGCGGCGACGCTGCGCTGCGGCTGGCGCGTCAGCCGCCGCACGTCGGGTGCCGCAGGTTAGGTGCCGCGATGCCGGACCGGGAGGGCCGCATCGAGCAAGCGACCCATGCTGAACCAGATACATGCTGAACAAGACTGAAGTACCCCACACTGCAGGCGCCGTCGCAGCGCCGCTGCCGTCGACAGGGGACAGCTACCAGCGACTTCGCGCCTTCTTTGAGCGCTCGGGGCCGGTGGTGGTGGCATTCAGCGGCGGCGTGGACTCCGCATTGGTGGCGTGGACGGCCAGCTCGGTGCTGGGCGACGATGCGCTGTGCGTAACGGCGGTCTCAGCGAGTCTCGCCTCCGATGAGGCCGTGGCCTGTGCAGCCCTCGCGGCTGAGTGGGGACTCGCATGGCAGACCGTGGAGACCGACGAGATGTCGCGGGCGGCATACCGCGTCAACGACTCCGACCGGTGCTTCCACTGCAAGTCGGCGCTGATGGACCGGCTGGTGCCCTTGGCGGCCGCACACGACGCGACGGTGGTGCTCGGTGTGAACCTCGACGACTTGGGCGATCACCGGCCGGGCCAGCGGGCCGCACGCGACCGCGGCGCTCGCTTCCCGCTGGTGGAAGCAGGCTTCGCCAAGTCAGACGTGCGCAGCCTCAGCGCCGAGCTGGGCTTGCGCACTTGGGACAAGCCGGCAGCGGCCTGTTTGGCCTCGCGGGTGCCCTACGGCACCGCAGTGACCGTGCCGCTGCTGGCGAAGCTGGACCGGGCCGAAGCAGCACTGCGCCGCCTGGGCTTCGGCCAGCTGAGAGTGCGCGACTACCAGGACACGGCCCGCATCGAGCTGCCGCTGGACGACCTGGCAGCAGCGCTGCGACAGCGTGAGGCGGTGGTCGAGGCGATACAGGGCGTCGGCTACCGCTACGTCACGCTCGACTTGGAGGGCTTCCGCTCCGGCAATCTCAACAGCGTCTTGGCTGACACCACGGTTTCTTCTGCTGTCGAGGTCGAACGATGAGTCGGGTCGAACGATGAGCGCTGTCTGTCGCCAATCGGGTTCAGGCGCCGCGCACGCCGCAGCCGCGCAGGTCGCAGCCGGCACTCTCGTCGTCAGCCGACCGATGAGCCCGACTGGGCGTCAGCACTTCGTCCAGGGACGGCACGCGTTCGGGTTCCTCGCCGTCAGCCGACTGGCGAGCGCAATTGGGTATCGGCACCGCGAGGACTCAGCCGAGGACGCAGCGCGGGTGCGGTCGGCGCTTGCGGCTCGGGCCGACCGATGAACTCACAGGCGGGCGCATGAACCCAGCGGCGGGCGCAACGGTCGGTGAACGCGGTGCTGTCTCGCCGGCCGATATCCCGATGCCTCGCACGTTGGAGGAAGCGGCGCAGCTGCTCGGCGACGCTGCGGTTGCAGCGCTGCCTGGCTGGGTGGAGCGGTGCGTCGTCGCGGCGTGCGAGCGTGCAGGGTGCAGCGCTGCGGACCTCAATGCCCGGGCGGCCGCGGCGGGCGAGCGCTGCGCGGCCGAGATCGCTCCGACCCTACGAGAGCTGCTGGCGACCGACGTTGACGAGCAGCGGACCACGCCGCTGAGCGTGCTGCGCAGCGCAGTGCGCTACCCGACGCAGGTGCTGGCCGAGGGCGGCGTGCCCGCTCCTCGGCGTGACGAATTCGACGCAGCCCGCTTCCCCGACGACCCCTACGGGCTGACGCCCGCCTCGTTCGCTGACCTCACCCCTGCGCTTGGCCCCGTCGGCATCGCGTGGGGGGCCGCCAAGGCGTTCGAGGTGCTGCAGCGCCGTCGCACGGCCGAGCCTGCGAGGCGCACAGACAGAGCCGAGCCTGCGAGGCGCACAGACAGAGCCGAGCCTGCGGGGCACGCAAACGCGGCCGAGCCGTTGGCGCGCAGCGACATCGGCGCGCAGCGGTGACCTCGTTCGGCGAGCAGCGAGCGGCGCTGGTCGCCACCGCTGACGCAAGTGAACTTCCGGCGTCGCTGTCGTCGTTGACCGACGCCTGGTTGGCCGAGCGCTTTACAGCAGAGGCCGTTGTGTGCGGTCTCGCCGATCCGCGCAGCGACCGCGCCCCGCAGACGGACGCACCTCCGGACCGCACATCGCCAGGCAGCGCACCTGAGTCCGGCGAACCCCAAGCCAGCCCACCCTGGGTCAGCGCACGCAGGGATCCTTCGCCCGAACACAAAGCCGTGATGGCCGGTGCCGGTGTCGCACTCGTGGCCGTCGGCGGATACGGCCGCGGCGAGCTGTGTCCGGGCAGCGACATCGACTTGCTCCTGGTACACGACGACATCGACACCGGCAGCTTCGCGGACCGCATCTGGTACCCGATCTGGGATGAGAAGCTCAAGCTCGGGCACGCTGTGCGCTCGCTCGCTGCCACGCTGGAGCTGGCTGCCTCGGACATCGACACGGCAACCGCCATCGCAGATGCGCGCCACCTTGCAGGCGACGAGTTGCTGACCGAACGCCTCATCAACGGCGTGAAGGCCGACTGGCGCGACAACGCCACCCAGCGGCTTGAGGCCCTGCAGCGGGCCGTGCGGCGACGGCACAGCCGCAACGGCGAAGTGGCGTTCTTGCTGGAACCCGACCTCAAGGCCGGTCGCGGCGGGTTGCGCGATGCGCACGCGATCAGATGGGCGCGTCTGGCAGGCGCACAGCTTCCCTCCGCCGACACCGAACGCCTCGATGCCGCCTACCGCACGCTGCTGCGGATCCGGACCGAGCTGCATCGCACCGTCGGCTGGCGCAGCGACGTGCTGTCCGCCGACGACCAGGACGGCGTGGCTGAGCGTCTGGGCGCAGCCGACGCAGATGCCCTCATGGCCGAGGTCGCAGCGGCCGGGCGCATCGTCGCGTTCTTGTCGGACCAGCTGTGGTCGAGCGTTGCCCGCCAGCAAGCAGAGCGCGTGGTCCCTGAAGTCGACGTCGCCGGACTGTCGGTGCGAGACGGCGAGCTGGTGATCGACGGCGACCCGGCGACTGACGTGGTGCTCGTGCTGCATGCGGCAGTGCAGTCCGCTCGGGGGAACGTGCCGATCAGCCGCGCCAGCCTCGACAAGCTCTCACAGCGGCAGGCACAGTTTCCGGATCCGTGGCCCCAAGGCGCTCGCTCGCTCTTCGTCGAACTGCTGCGTTGCGGGCACAAGGCCGTGGGCGTGATCGAGACGCTCGACTACTTCGACGTGTGGACTCGGGTGCTGCCCGAGTGGGCGCCGAACCGGCACCGGCCCCAGCGTTCCCGCTACCACCGCTTCACCGTGGACCGGCACTTGCTGGAAGCCGTAGCGGAGGCAGCGCGCCTCACCCATCGAGTGGCTCGACCGGACCTGTTGCTCATGGGCGCCTTGCTGCACGATCTCGGCAAGGGCTATCCGGGCGATCACACGCAGGCGGGCATGCGGCTGGCGGGCCCGATCGCTCGGCGCTGCGGCTGGCGTCCGGACGACGCTGACACGCTGGTGCGTCTGGTGCAGCATCACCTGTTGCTGACCGACGTCGCCACCCGACGCGACCTCGACGACCCGCTGACGGTTGCCACGGTCGCGCGTGCAGTGCAGACCTCGGAGTTCCTGGAGCTCTTGGCTGCGATGACCGAGGCGGACTGCTTGGCGACAGGTCCCATGGCGTGGGGGGACTGGACGGCCAGCCTGGTGACGACGCTGGTGGAGTTGACCGCCGAGCACCTGAGCGGTGCTGATCCGGCGCCGTCGCTCCACCATCGGCTTCATCGTCGGCTGCTCACCGAGGAGGTGATGGAGCTCATGGCAGCAGGCGACACGGCGATGCGTGTCGACAACGACGTGCTCACCGTGGTCGCGCCCGACGAGCGGGGCCTGTTCAGCCGAGCCGCAGGCGTGCTGGCACTGCGTGGACTCGACGTGCTGCAGGCCGATGCGTACTCGAGCCCGGCGGGCATGGCGGTGTCGTCGTTCCGCATCGTTCCGCCGGAAACGCCAGTGGACTGGGAGCGGGTCGTCTTCGATGTACGCCGGTCGCTGCGGGGCCACTTGGCGCTGGAAGCACGCATCGCCGAGCGAGCCCGGGTGTACCGGCGCAGGCGTGCGCTCGCTGCAACACGCGCCGCTACGAGTGTCACGTTCGACGCAGCGTCGGCAACCGGGGCGACGATCGTGGAGGTCCGAACCGAGGATCACATCGGCGTGCTGTACAAGCTCACGCGGGTGCTGGCCGAGATGGGCTTGGACATTCGATCTGCCAAGATCCAGACGCTGGCGAACGAGGTGGTCGACTCGTTCTACGTGGTGGGTCCCGACGGGCCGGTCATCGAGGAGGCGCACCAGCGAGAAGTGGAGCTGGCGCTGAGGCACGCCTTGGACTAAGGCCCGCGCAGCAGGTCATGCTGTGCTTGCAGCCGTTTACTCTGGTTCCTGCTGACGCAGCGGTTTACTCTGGTTCCTGCCGGCGCAGCCGTTTACTCTGGTTCCTGCTGACGCAGGAACTGCTCCAACTCCATGATGAGGCCGTCGGGGTTGGCGACGGTCTCACTGAAGTCGTCTACCGCTTCGGCGGCCGATTCTTCGAGAATCTGCTGCGCGTACTGCGCCAGCGTTTCATCGCCGGCCACCAGTTCGTCGATCTGGTGGCCGTAGCTGGCGGCGGCGCTGTGCAGTTCGGACTCGCCGAGCGCAATGCCCAGGAACTGCCCGACCCGCTCGGCGAGCGCCAAGGCAGCCTTGGGCGAGGGGTAGTTGTGGACGTAGGTGGGAACCGTTGCCCAGAACGAGACGCTGTCGAAGCCCGCCCGGTGGCACGCGTCGTTCAGGACGCCGATGATCCCCGTGGGACCTTCGTAGGTGGACTGGCGAAGCCCCATGTTCAAGTTGAGGGCGGTGTTGTTGGATGCGCCCACGACGTTGACCGGCGCGCTGTGGTGGGTGTCGGTGAGCAGCGCTCCCAGCGTGACCACCGTCGAGACGCCCAGCGATGTGGCCATCTCGATGATGACCTCGCAGAACGTGCGCCATCTCAGCCGAGGCTCCACGCCGAGCAGCGTCACCACGGGACGTCCGTCGTCAGCCTCGCCGATCCGCACGTCGGGCGTGGGCCAGTCGATCTGTCGTTGTCCATCGACGACGTGCACGCTGGGTCGAACCGAAGCGAAGTCGTAGAAGAACTCCGGGTCGATCTGGGCCACTGGATGGCAGCGGAATCGACGACGCAGGAACTTGGCGGATTCGGTGGCGGCGTCGCCGGCGTCGTTCCAACCCGAGAACGCTGCGATCAAGATGGCGTCGTCGGCGGACTCGGGCCGCTCGAACCACTCAAGATGACCCACGTCGGCGAGGCTAGCGGCGCGCCCCGCTGTGGTTGGCCCCTCAGCCCCGTGCCAGCCCTACGCTGCGCCTCGTGCCAGACCGTGTCAAGACAGCGGGTGTCGAAACAGCAACGCGCGATGCCGGTGCATGTGATGACGGCGCCTGTCAGATAGAGGTGTGCGAGGTCGTGGACGATGCGTTGGTGGCGGCGTTCGCTCGACTGCACCCGCAGCTGTCGAGTTCGCCGGCACCAGACGCTGCAGCGCTCGCCCGCATCGTCGAGCACCCGGCCACGACCGTGCTGCTCGCCCGCTCCACGCTCGCTGCGTCGCACAGCACAGCGGCCGCGACGGCGCCCGGTGAGATCGTCGGAGCGATGACGCTCGTGCTCTTCCCGCTCCCCAGCGGCTTGCGGGCCTGGATCGAAGACGTCGTGGTGGATGCATCGTCGCGAGGCCGGGGCATCGGTGCTGCGCTCAACCGACATGCCATCGAGATCGCCCGCGAAGCTGGCGCACGCACCGTGGATCTGACCTCTCGGCCAGACCGAGCGCCCGCCAACCGCCTGTACGCCAGACTCGGCTTCAACCGGCGGAACACCAACGTCTACCGGCTCGACCTGTAGCGGCGATGTGGGCGCGCACGCGTCAACGTGTCACCGTGGGTTGCGTCATCTCTGAACTGCAACAGCGTGAACTGCAACACTCCGAGCCGCAGCATCTCGATTCGAGCCACACCGAGGAGGCCGCCGCACCATGGATCCAGACATCATCACTCAAGACAGTCTCCGTCTGGGCCTGAATCTGGGCCTGTTCGTGCTGCGGGTCGTCGTGGGAGTCACGCTGGCGCTGCACGGTGTCGCCAAGTTCCGCGGCGGCATCCGCGGCGTGGGCAACTGGTTTGACGCAGAGGGCCTGCGCCCGGGGCTGCTGCACGCCTGGCTGGCGGCCTGCGTGGAGATCGGCGCCGGCCTTGGATTGGCACTGGGCCTGTTGACGCCGTTCAGCGCCATGGCCTTCGTCGGTGTCATGGCTACCGCCGGCTGGGTCGGTCACCGCACGAACGGCTTCTTCATCATCCGCGAAGGATGGGAGTACGTGTTCGTGCTGGCTGCTGCTGCCGCGGCGGTGGCGGCCACCGGTCCCGGCGAGTGGTCGGTAGACCATGCGTTGGGCCTTGCGTGGCACGGGCCGGCCTGGCTCGCTGTCGCAGCGGCCGGCGGACTGATCTCCGCGGTGTCGCTGCTGGCGGTGTGCTACCGGCCGAGTGCCCCGTCGGAGCAGTGAACCGCGCGCCCAGAAACCGGAACCCCATGAGCCGAGTCCCGATCAGCGATGCGCCGATGAGCAAAGCACAGTGAGCTGGTGAGGAGGTGGGGGCTGCTGAGCAGATTGCTCGGCTTCAGCGCCGTGTCGGCCGGCACCGTTGCCGTGACCCAGGCGGTGCTGCTGGTGGCGTACGCAGTGCTGGCATGGCCCGCACTCGTCGCCAATGCCGTCGCCGTGTGTGTCGCTGCCGGCCCGGCCTACTGGGCCAACCGCCGCTGGGTGTGGTCGCGCACCGACCGGCACTCGCTGTCCCGCGAGATCCTGCCGTTTTGGACCTACAGCCTCGCCGGGCTGGGCGTCTCATCTGTGCTGGTTGCAGCCGTCGAGGCGTGGTGGGAGTCTGCTGCGGCGGTGTCGGCCGCCAATCTGACGGGATTCGGCTTGCTGTGGATCGGCAAGTTCGTGCTGCTCGAACGAGTGTTGTTCGCCCGCCCGCCCTCGCCGGTGACCTCTGACGTCCCGCAACGATGATCGCAACGACCATGAGGCGCAAGACGTGCGCCCGTCCAGACGTGCGCCCGCCCAGCGGTGAGGCCGCCCAGACCTGCGCCCGCCCAGCGGTGAGGCCCCAGACGTGAGACTGCGGCATTGACGCCCGAGCTGGCGTCGTTGGCCCAGCAGGTGAAGGGCTTCATGCCCCACCATGAGGGCTTGGCGCTGTACCGCGCGGCCCGCGCCGTGGCGTCACGCGGTCCGCTCGTGGAGATCGGCGCCTACTGCGGCAAGTCGGCGGTGTACCTGGGTGCCGCGGCCGCAGAGGCGGGAGGCGTGCTGTTCACCGTCGACCACCACCGCGGTTCGGAGGAGATGCAGGCCGGATGGGAGCACCACGACCCGGACCTCGTCGATCCTCGCACCGGCCGTTTCGATTCACTGCCGCAGCTTCGCCGGACCCTCGAACGTGCAGGCCTTGAGGATGTCGTCGTGGCCGTGGTGGGCGACTCGGTCACGATCGCAGCGCACTGGTCGGATGCCGCGCTGGTGTTCATCGACGGCGGTCACGGGCCGGCACCAGCCCACGCCGACTACGAGGCTTGGTCGCCCAGAGTCATGCCCGGAGGACTGCTCGCCATACACGACGTGTTCCCCGACCCGGCCCACGGCGGCCGGCCGCCCTATGAGATCTGGCTACGAGCCCGAGACGATGGCTACCTCGAGCACGCAGCGGTGGGCAGCCTGCGCGTCCTCCAGAAGCGGGAGACGGTCAGCGGGCCGGTGCGGTGACGAGCGCGTCGGCAGCCGGCGAGCGTCGGTCGAGCGCATCGGCAGCGAGCAGCACAGCAGCAGCCGAGTACGTGGACCGCTCCGCAGGCGGGAACGTCTTGTCCTGCGGCACTACCCAGCCGGTGAAGTAGCTGCCGTCGGGGGCGCGCAGCGCTGAAGTGGCCTCGAAGAGCCGGCGGGCTGTGGTCGTTTCGCCGATGCGCAAGTAGGCGAGCGCGCATTCGCTGGTCTCGGCGGCTGTCACCCATGGTTGGTCGGCCACGCATCGCACGCCGTGGGCGCCCAGCAGGAACTTCGGCGCTCCTGCGGCGAGGCGACTGCGGGCTTGGCCGCCGTCGAGCACGCCGCACAGCACCGGGTAGTACCAGTCCATGGCCCAGCGCGCCTTGGGCTCGAAGCCGTCCGGTCGTCGGCGGATCTGGTGCTGTGTGCGGGCCAGCGTGCGAGCCCACGTGCGGCGCTCATGACCGAGCAGGTCTGCGAGTGCCGAACCGCATCGCAGGGCATGGCAGATCGACGACGAGGCGGTCAGCAGCGCGTAGGACCACGGTGTGCCGTCCACATGGACCGCCCACGGGATGTGGCCGCTGGCGGTGCGCAGGCTCACGACGAAGTCCAGCGCACGCGCCACTGTCGGCCACATCGATTCGACGAAGCCTCGGTCGCCGCTGACCAGCCAGTGGTGCCAGACGCCTGCCGCAACGTATGCGCAGCAGTTCGTGTCGATCTTGGCGTCCTTGACGTCGTGCGCGGTGTAGTAGTTGTGCCAGCTGCCCGCCGGGTGTTGGTGGGCGGCGAGCCAGTCGTATGCCCGCTCGGCAGCGGCCTCGCGGCCCGCGGAGGCCAGCGCCATAGCCGACTCGACGTGATTCCAGGGATCCGCGTGTCCGCCGTCCATCCACAAGATGAGCCCGTCGGGCTGTTGACAGGCTTCGATGGCATCTGCGGTCGCTGAGACTTGGTCGTGGGTGAGCATCGGACCAGTGCGCTCGGCCCACCCCGCGCGCCCAGCGACATGGTCGCGGCCGCGTCGGTCGGCGGCAACCGTCGGGGCCTCTGAAGCGGCGCGCTCAGCGGTCATGTGCGCTGCGGTCTGGTTGGCGAACGGTCGTGGACGGAGTTGTGTCAGTCCCAGCTGCGACGCAGGCCGCGCCGACCGGTGGGGCACCGGCCGTGACGCTCGGCGCCATCTGCTTGCAGGCGTAGAGGACACTCGACTTGGGCAACACGACGCTGAGCAGGCGATCCAGTGTGCGCGTCAGTGCGGGAGCCGCGGTCATGTCCCACACCAGCAGCCGGTGGTAGGACCGAACCCACGGGTTCTCGTCATTCTGGGGACCGGCAAGACACCGCAGCCACCAGTACGGGGTGTGCAGTCCGTGCGCGCCGTGGCTGTCGGCGACCTGCAGGCCCGCGCTCGCCAGCTTCGCCCGCAGCTCGTCGGCGCCGTAGATGCGCACGTGTCCGCCCGGCACGGCTGGCGCGTGGTAGTCGCTGGAGAGCGCCCAGCAGACCCGTTCGGAAACAGGTGCCGGTACGGTGATCGCAATCGTGCCGCCGGGGCGAAGCACCCGTGCCAGCTCGGCGATGGCCAGTTCGTCATCGACGATGTGCTCGAGGATTTCCGCGGCGATGATCCGGTCGAAGCTGGCGTCTGGGTAGGGCAGCGCTGTGGCATCGGCCACGACCGCATAGCTGAGACGCCGGCTTGCAAGCTGACCCGGCGCCGCATCGATCCCTCCGGCACTGAGTTCGGCGGCATCGGGCTCGGCGGCACTGAGTTCGCCGGCGCTGTGCATGGCCGCCAACATCTCGTCGACCACGCGCACCTCGTCCCGATCACGGTCCGAGGCCACCGTCATGCAGCCGCGTCTGGCGCTCTCGAAGGCGTGACGGCCGGCGCCGCAGCCCAAGTCCAGCACTCGGTCGCCGCGCACGGCGCCGAGGCGCTCGTAGTCGACCGTCAGCATCAGCGGGCAGCCGACGCCCAGCGACCGAGGACGCGCCGTTGCCGCAGCGAGGCGTCTGCGAGCAGCGCGCGGTACTGCTCAACGGTCTTGGCGGCTGTCGCCGACCACGAGTACTTCGAGCGCACCCGTGCCCGGCCGGCAGCCCCGACGGTGGCGCGCAGGTCAGGCTGAGCCAGCGCCCAGCCGATGCGCGCAGCGAGCGCTTCCGCGTCGCCGGGCGGCACCTGCAAGCAAGTCTCGCCGTCGGTGCCGGTGACTTCGGGCAAGGCGCCGCCGGTGGTGGTGACCAACGGCACACCGCACGACATGGCCTCGACCGCAGGCAGCGAGAAGCCCTCGTACAGCGACGGCACCACGGCCAGCTGGGCTTGGTTGTAGAGCTCGATGATGCGCTCGTCGGGCACGCCGCTCACGAACTCCACGCTGCCGCCTAGATCCAGCTGCTCAATGAGCCTGCTCGCTGCCGAGTCGTCCTTGGGTCGACCGATCACGACGAGATGCAGCGCTGGGTTCTCGGTGCGCAGCTTCGCCAACGCTTCGAGCAGGTAGGCGAGTCCTTTCATGGCGACGTCCGCGCTGGCGGTGGTCATGAGTCGCCCGGGCACGGGCGTCACGCTGTCGAGGGGCCGGAACTGCTCGGGATCGACACCGACGGTGACCACCGCCAGCCGCGCCGGATCCACCCCCATGTCGGCCACGATGTCGTCGAAGCTGCTGGTCGACACGGTCACGATGCGGTCCAGCCGTCGAGCCACCCGGCCCTGCATGCGGGTGAACGCGTAGAAACGGCGCATCGCGAGCCGCTTGCGTCTCGTGGGCGCGTGGGCGATTTCGAGGCGCCGGTCCACGGTGATGGGGTGGTGGATGGTGCCCAGCGTGGGCATGCCGCAGCGCCGCAGCCAGTCGATGCCGTAGCCGAGGCACTGGTTGTCGTGTACCAGGTCGAACGCGTCGAGCCGTCGGCGCAGTGCCCCGAACGCTCGCAGGCTGAACGTCAGCGGCTCGGCGAATGACGCCGTGGCGGTGATGGCGTACTCCGCTACGTCGACGACCGAGCGAAACTCGGCAAGCTTGGGCACGCGGAACGGGTCGGGCATGCGGTACAGGTCCAAGCTGGGCAGCCGGGTCAGCCTGACGTCGCCGTCGAGGTGCGGGTAGGGCGGCCCGCTGAACACTTCGACGCTGTGGCCCAGCGCAGTCAGCTCCCGAGCGAGGTGGCGGACGTAGATGCCCTGGCCGCCGACCCACGGATGGCCGCGGTAGGTCAGCAGAGCGACACGCAGCGGTGCCTCGCTGTCAGCCGATCCGTGAGCGGACCGCGTGCCTGCTGGTCCGGTGCCGGTAGCCATCGCTGCATCTCTCCATCGCTGACCCCACCCAACACTGCGTTGGGCCTTCACGCTCTTCGCCCGACGCTGCCTCCGCCCGCCTGCGACATCTCGGGATGGCCTTCTCGGACGTGTGTCGGCAAGGCATGCCGGCGATGCAGTCGCGTGGGTCAGGCGAGGCTAGCGGCTAGTTCGCGTGAGGCAGTTGACGGCTGCTGCGGGCTTGGCGCGGCTGATGCTGCTGTCAAGCTGGTTCATTGTGGACACGCGGGGCGGCGGGTGCTATACATGGCGCGGCGTGACTGGTGCTCGGGTTGGCGGCGTGTGCTTGCACGGAGTAGCCTACGAGGGTTCGCCGCCTACGTGTGCGGGACAATGGCGATGCGTCGAGAGTGGTGTTGATGTTTGACAGCGGTTTTGTTGCGCGTTTGGGATGCCGTCCTCGGGGGGGGGGGGGGGGTCGGTGCGTGGCTGATGGGCGGCGGTGCGGTTGGCGTGGTTGGGGCTGGGGGTTGGTTGGGGTAGTGCTGTTGGTGGGGTCGGTGGTGGTGGTTCCTACGGGTGTGGGTGGCCAGAGTTCGGTGCCTGTGGCGCCGGTGGGGTTGGTGCCGTTCGGTGGTGATGGTGCGGTGGGGCTGTATTGGCATGATCCGGGGGATGCGTCGATTATTCGGTATGAGTACGTGCTCGGCACTGCTCGGAGTCCGGTGGTGTCGTCGTCGGATTGGCTGGCGTTGTCGGGTTCGGGTGCGTCGACCACTTCGTTGACTGTGTCGGTGTCGAGCACGGAGCAGCACTTCATCAAGATTCGGGCGGTGAACGCGACTGGCAACGGCGCGGCTTCTGCGGTGATCGCGGTGCAGCCGATGATTTTTCCGAATACGTTGATCGCGATGAGTGTGAGCCCGGGGCGGACGGGCGAGGGCAATGCGGGTGTGACGGCGGACGTGACGTTGTCGGTGACGTTGCCTGCTGCGGCGCCGTCGGGAGGCAGGACGATGGCCTTGGAGAACGCGTCGGGATCGGCGACGGCGGCGGCGACGTGGAACTCGAATTACACGAAGGCGACGTCGTGTTCGGCGCCGAATCCTGCTGCGGCTGACATTTGTTGGCCGAACGGTCGCACGATCACGATCGACGAAGGGCAGACGCAGGGTTCGTTGACGTTCAGCGTGCGGGGTGACGCGACGCAGGAGTCCGCGACCGAGTACCTAGTGATCAGAATCTTGACCGGCAGCCCCCCGTTCCAATTGAATGGCTGGGCGCGGCTGTTGATCACCGACGACGACGGCGACAACGCGCCGGCCACGACTACGACGACCACCACTACGACTACGACGACCACCACTACGACTACGACGACCACGACTACGACTACGACGACACCGACGACTACGACTTCCACGACTACGACGACGGCGCCGACCACCACAACGACGACTACCACCACCACAACGACGACGACGACGGTGCCGGTGCCGGCGAAGCCGTCGGGTGTGGGGTTGGCGAGGGTTGGGACTTCTAATCGGTTGAGGGTGACGTGGAGCGATCCGGGTGATTCGACGATTACGGGTTGGCAGTATCAGTGGCGGCCTCCGGGCGGGTCCGACAGTGGCTGGTATTCGATTGGGGGTTCGGGGGCGTCGACGACGTCGCACACGATTAGGCGGTCGGGGGGTTTGGCTGCGGGTGTGTGGCGGATGCAGGTGCGGGCGGTGAACGCGACCGGCACGGGGCCTGCGTCGGACTGGGCGACGTTCACCGTCGCCGCCGCCACAACGACAACTACGACCACGACTACGACCACATCGACGACGACTGCGGCGGGGGTGCCTGCGAAGCCGTCGGGGTTGTCGTTCAGTCGGCGTGGGAGTACGAACACGTTTGATGCGTCGTGGACGAATCCGAATGACGTGACGATCAATCGGTGGGCGTATCGGTGGGAGTATCCGGATGAGACGCGTTCTACGTGGAGGAATGTGCCGAGTTCGGGCAGTTCGACGACGTCGTTGGCGTTCGGTCCGGTGTCGGGGATTACTGATGGCAGGTGGAGGTTGCAGATTCGGGCTCGTAATCCGTCCGGCTGGGGGCCGGTGTCGGACTGGGCGGTGTTCAACGTCGGTGCCACCACAACGACCACTACGACGACGACTTCCACTACTACGACCACCACGACCACAACCACCACCACGACTACGACAACCACTACGACCACTACGGCGCCGACTACGACGACGGCATCGCCGACCACTACGACTTCGACGACTGCTGTGACGACCAGCACGACGACGGCGGCGCCGCGGTCTTCGTCGGGTGGAGGCTCCGGCGGCGGTTCGGGCGGCGGCGGGGGTGGTGGCTCTGGCGGTTCGGGTGGTTCTGGTGGTGTGGTGGTGTCTGGGAGGCCGTGGCAGCCGTCGGGGGTGCGCGTCGAGTCGGGCGGCGGTGTGCTGCTGGTGTCGTGGTCGGTGCCGGGCGGCGGTGCTTGTGAGGCGTCGGGGTTCTTGGTGCGGGTTCGCGAACGGTCTCGTGGCGGCGGGTCGGGTGTGGGGCGTGTGGTGGCGGAGTCGCTGGTGCTGTCGGGCACCACGAGCTGGCTGGTGACCGGTCTCGACCCCGGGGTGAGCTACACCGCGGAAGTGCTGGCGTACAGCGCTGTGTGCTGGAGCTTCTCGCCGCCGGCGACGCGCACGTTCACCGTGACCGCAGCAGGCAGGCCGCCCGGTCCGCCGAGGCGGCCGTTGATGAGCCCGATGCCGGTGCAGGAACTGAAAGTGGACACTGCGAAGCCGGGTCGGGTGACGGTCACCTGGACGAAGCCGGCTGCCGTGCCCGATGTGCAGCGCGATGTGCGTTGCGCGTACACCCGTCCGGGTGTGCCGCACTGGGTGAAGACCGTCCGCTACGCGTACGCAGTCCACAATGTGACCACCGGCGAACGCGTCGGGGCGGGCACCTTCGAGTCCGCCGGCCCCACCCTCTCCCGCACGGTCACGCTCACCGGTCACGCAGCAGGCGCCGGCTACCGGCTGCGGGCAAGCGTCGTCGCTTATTCGGAGACCTGCAAACGCTGGTCCGCGATACGCCGCGTCTTCTGGTGGACCAAAGCCCCATAGCCGCAGTCGTCAGCCGCGCCGCCCGCGCGTTAGCTGCAGCCCAAAGCTCGACAGGTCGGTGCGGTCACCGCGAGCCTGCATCTGGCGGGCGGCGAATGACCTGAGCGAGGTGAGCGGAACGCGACCAGGCAAGCCGCGGAGACTGTGCAACATCCGTTGTTCGGGGCGAGTGGTCTCACCGGTGAGGGCGGAGTGTGGGCAGGGGCCTCCGCGCGCAGTTCTGCGACGCCACCCACCCCGCGCGTTCAGCAGATGCGTCGCAGCTGTTTGAGCACGGAGGCCCCTGCCCACGCTCCACCCGGACGAGACACTGCCGGCAGCCGTGCTGCCACGCACCCCGCGCGTTCAGCAGATGCGTCGCAGCTGTTTGAGCACGGAGGCCCCTGCCCGCGCTCCGCCCGGACAAGACGTTGCAGGAGGCATCGGCGTCGCAACTGTTCGGGCACGCAGGCCCCTGCCCGCGCTCCGCCCGGACAAGACGTTGCAGGAGGCATCGGCGTCGCAACTGTTCGGGCACGCAGGCCCCTGCCCGCGCTCCGCCCGGACAAGACGTTGCAGGAGGCATCGGCGTCGCAACTGTTCGGGCACGCAGGCCCCTGCCCACGCTCCGCCCGGACACAACCCTGGGGAGCGGCACCGTGCAGCCCGAGAGGGGGACCGGGCGGGCGAACGGGGCGGGTACCGTTCGCAGCCCATGGCCGATGCCGCCCGACCTGCCGCCGCGCCGACAGGACTGCTGCCGGCCGATCACCCCAGCCATCGCTTGAGCGACAGCCGCTACCTGCGCGCCGCCCGCTGCCAGCCGACCGAACGCGTGCCGGTGTGGTTCCAGCGCCAGGCAGGCCGCTCGCTGCCCGAATACAGGGCCCTTCGCGGCGAGGGCAGCATTCTCGACGCCATCGCTGACCCGCACATCGCAGCCGAGATCACGCTGCAGCCGGTACGCCGATACGGGGTCGACGCGGCCGTGCTGTTCTCCGACATCGTGGTTCCCGCCGCGGCAGTCGGCTTCGGCATCGACATCGTGCCCGGCGTAGGTCCGGTCGCCGCAGAGCCGTTTCGCAGCCGGGCCGACCTCGGGCGGCTGCCGCTGCTTGATGCCGACGTTCACACTGCCCACGTGCTGGACACGGTGCGCTTGGCGTGCGCCGAGCTGGCGGTGCCGCTCGTGGGTTTTGCCGGTGCGCCGTTCACGGTGGCCAGCTACCTGATCGAAGGCCGTCCGTCGCGTCAGCACCTGGCGACGAAGTCGCTGATGCACACGGACCCGAAGCTGTGGCATGACCTCATGGAACGTCTCGCTGCTATCGCCGTCGCGTCGATGCGCTCGCAGGTGCTTGCGGGCGCCAGCGCAGTGCAACTGTTCGACTCGTGGGCCGGAATCCTCTCGCCCGACGACTATGCGGCATTCGTTGCGCCGCACAGCACGCGGGTCTTCGACGAGCTGGCCGACCTCGGCGTGCCGCGGGCGCACTTCGGCGTCGGCACCGGGGAGCTGCTCGACCAGATGGCGCTCACTGGCGCGGACGTGGTGGGGGTGGACTGGCGCGTGCGGCTCGACGTCGCGCGCCGACGCGTGGGTGAAGGCGTGGCCCTGCAGGGGAATTTGGACCCGGCGCTGTGCGTGGCCGGATGGCCTGCGGCGCGGGTCGCAGCCGATCGCATCTTGGAACAAGGCACCCAACGGCCCGGCTTCATCTTCAATCTCGGTCACGGCGTGCTGCCCGAGACCGATCCGGCGGTGCTCGAACAGCTCACGCATCACGTGCAGGCGTACCTCCCGCCGCAAGCCCATCAGCACCCTTGAGCCGTCGTGACTAGGCGGGTCGTGGTGGTGGGGGGCGGCATCACCGGACTGAGCGCCGCCTACCGACTGCTCCACCCCGTCGACGCGCGAACGGCTGTGCCCACGGTGGTGCTGATCGACAGCGCCGAACGCTTGGGCGGCAAGATCTGTACCAGCGCTTTCGACGGCCGCATGGTCGACGAGGGCGCCGACGCCTTCTTGCTCCGGGTGCCGTGGGCTCGGGAACTCTGCGAAGAGCTAGGCATCGGGGCCGAGCGCATCTCGCCAGCGGTCGGCGGCGCCTCGCTGGTGCATCGAGGTGCACGAGGCCCGCAGCTCACATCGCTGCCCGACGGACTGGTGGGCGGCGTGCCGACGCGGCTGCGGCCGCTGCTCCGCTCCCCGCTGTTGGGACCTGTGGGCAAGCTGCGCGCCGCGGCGGACTACGTGCTGCCGAGCCGGTACACGGCTCGCCGATCAGCCCCTGCCCGGGTCGAAGCTGGCCGGGCGGACCCTGCCCAGGTCGGCGCTGTCAGCGTGGGCGAACTCGTTGCATCCCGTCTCGGGGCGGCGGTGGCATCCAGCGTGGTCGATCCACTGCTCGGCAGCATCGGCGCGGGTGCCATCAGCCGACTGGACGCAGCAACGTCGGCGCCGATACTGGTCGACGCGCTCGCACACAGTCGCTCGCTCATGCGGGGCCTGCGCCGACTGCAGCCGGCCTCTCCCCCTTGGCACCGAAGCGGAGCGGCTGCCGCGAGTCCAGCGCCGATCTTCGGCAGCTTCGAGACCGGCATGGGCCGGCTGGTTGACGCGCTGACCGCACGGCTCGACGACTGCGACATGCGGCTAGGCACCCCGGTGGAAGCGATACGCAGTTCCGGAGCGCAGCTCGCCGTGGACACCGGGTCTGAGGCTGGGTCCGAAACCGGGTCTGAGGTGTTCACCGCGGATGCTGTCGTCGTCGCCGTGCCCGCTCACGCTGCCGCGCAGATGTTGCCGGGCGCGCCCACGGCAGCGGCGGAACTCGCGCGCATCGAGTACGCGTCGGTTGCGGTGATCACGCTCAGCGCCCGCTGCGAGGCCATCGAGACGCCGACCGAGGCAGGCTTTCTCGTCACCCGCGATACGGGATGGCTGACCACAGCCTGCAGCTACGGCTCCGCGAAGTGGCCCAGCTGGTCGGGCGCCGGCGCCCCGACAGCGGTGCTGCGCGTCTCGGTCGGCCGCGACGACGACGATCGACACACCCGACTCGACGATGCCGCACTGCGGGATGCCGTGCTTACCGAGCTGTCGAGCCTTGCGCCGCTGCGCGGCCTGCGTGACCCGGGAGCGGTCACTGCATGGCGCGTTTCTCGCTGGGCGCAATCCCTGCCGCAGTATCGACCGGGCCATGGACGCCTCGTCGAGCGCATCGACAGCGCGCTCAGCCGAGAACTCCCCGGTGTGTTCGTGACCGGCGCGGCGCACCGAGGCCTCGGCATTCCCGCGTGCATCCGTCAGGGCAACGAGGCGGCGGCAGCAGTGGTGGCACATCTGGGTCTCGACCGGTCCGCCGGGCCGCCCGGTGCGCTGCGGCCGGCCCATGACTCGCCGTAGCCGACGTCGCCGGCTGGCGCGCGACAGCCTCGCGTGCGCGCTCGGAGCGCTCACCATGCTGTCGCTGCCGCCTTGGGGGCTGTGGATCGCGGGGCCAGTCGGCATCGGCTTGTGGCTGCGCTGGTGCAACCGCGGCACTGAGCGCTGGCGCGATCGGCTCGAGGTTGCCGCGGCGTTCTGGCTGGGGGCCTACGGGCTCGGTCTGTGGTGGATGACCGAGCTGACCGTTCCGGGATGGATCGCCGCAGTGCCGGTGGAGTCGCTCATCATGGCACTGCCGCTGTCGCTGATTTCTGGGCAAGCCCGGTGGCGCGCCATCGGTGTCCCTGCAGCGCTGGTGCTGGGCGAGGCCGTGCGATGGCGGGTGCCCTTCGGCGGTGTGCCCATGTCCAATCTCGCACTCGGACAGGTCGACGGGCCGTGGCTCGGCTCGGCGCTGTTCACCGGTTCGCTCGGAGTGATCGGGCTAGTGGGCCTAGGGGCGGTCATCGTGGAGCGGCTGTTTGTGCGCGACTGGCGAGCAGCACTCGTGCCCGCGGCAGTGGCGGTGGGCGTTCCGGTCGCTGCGGCGGCATGGCCCGCAACCGAAGCCGACGCTGCAGTCGCCGTTGCGGTGGTGCAGGCCGGCGGCGATCTGGGAACCCACGTCGACACGCCTCAGCGCAGCGTGCATCTCCGCCACGTCGAAGCCACGGACTCTTGGGCCGGCAGCGCCGATCTCTTGGTGTGGAGCGAGAGCAGTACGTCCAGCGACGGACCCTTGGAGGCGTCGGCGAACCTCGCCGAGCTGGAATCGCTGGCCGAGCGCCGAGACGTGGTGCTGATTGCCAACTTCTACGAACGCGACGCAGACGCGCAGCGGTTCCGCAACGCCACGGTCGCCATCGACCCTGACACGGGGCTGTTGGACCGCTACGACAAGGTTCACTTGGTGCCCTTCGGCGAATACGTGCCGTTGCGGCGCCTAGTCGAGCCGTTCGCTGACTTGTCGCTGATCTCGCGTGAAGCCGTTGCCGGGCGCGGCCCCGGCGTGCTGAAGACTGCCCTCGGCGACATCGCCGTTGCCACGTCGTTCGAGGTGTACTTCAGCGAGACGGTCCGCGCCGGCGTGCGCGCGGGGGGCCGCATCATCGCCAACCCGACGCTGGCGTCCTCCTACAGCACCCGAGCAGTGCCCGCTCAGTCGCTGGCCAGTGCCCGACTGCGGGCTGTGGAGACCGACCGCTGGGTGCTGCAGTCCTCCACCACCGGCTACAGCGCCGTCATCTCGCCCGACGGCGCCGTCACTCACCGAAGCGAGTTGCGCGAATCGGTCGTGCTGTCCGCCACGGTGGCGCTCCGGTCGGGTTCGACGCCCGCCACGGCTCTCGGTTCGTGGCCGCTGGTCGCTACAGCGGCTGCGGCGCTCGCCTGGATCGGCGGGCCGGCCCGAACGCGCCGCGGCCGCGCGCAGACATGACGTCTGACTCAGGAATCGTGTCTCGCCGGTAGCCTCGTTCGGCCCCAGAAACGGTGACGAGCCCCAGCGTGAGCCATCCGGAAATCCAGACAGAGCAAGCTCATATCGACCGCGCGTACTCGCTGTTGGAGTCGTCACGGCAGCGTGCGCAGCGATTGCGCACGATGGTCGAAGTGGGGCGCGGCGGCACGCGGCAGGCTCGCTTCGAACGCGATGTGATCGAAGACACCGTCGCAGGACGCCTGAGCCGGCTCGAGATCGGTTCGTCGTCGTTGGTCTTCGGCCGCATCGACCGCCGGACGACACCAGAGGCGGGCGCATGCGAGACGTTCTGCATCGGCCGCCTCGCCGTCGCCGACGAACGTCAGGAGCCGGTGGTGGTGGACTGGCGAGCACCGATCGCGGAGCCGTTCTTCCGCGCCACCGGAGGCCATCCGCTCGGATTGGCGCGTCGACGACACTTCGTCTGCCGCGGCCGCACGCTCATCGACCTCGAGGACGAGATCTTCGACTTCGAGGCTCTCGAGCGCGGCGATGCAGACACTGCCGGCCCGAGGCTGCGCGCCCACGGCGCGCTGTACGCCGCACTCGAACAGCGCCGCGACGGCCGGCTGCCCCAAGTGGTGGCAACGATCCAGGCCGAACAGGACGAGATCATCCGCAGCCCGCGCAAGGGCGTGCTGATCTGCCAAGGAGGTCCCGGTACCGGCAAGACCGTCGTGGCGCTGCACCGTGCCGCCTACCTGCTGTACACGTACCGATTCCCGCTGGCGGGCCAAGGCGTGCTGGTGGTGGGTCCCAATCGGCTCTTCCTGCGCTACGTGGAACGGGTGCTGCCGAGCTTGGGCGAAGCAGGCGTGCATCTGTTCGTTCTGGCGGACCTGTTCAACGAGCTCTTTCCCGAGGTGCGCGTCCGTCTGGCAGATGCGCCCGAGGCAGCACGCATCAAGGGCGACGTCGGGATGGCGCAGGTCGTGTCGAACGCTGTGCGGGATCGTCAGCGAGCGCTGCGCAGCGACCTGCGTCTCGAGTTCGGATTGGGGTACGTCACGCTCTCCGCGCCCGCCTCACGGGCCATCGTGGCCGAAGCACGCCGCCGATTCCGGCAGCACAACGGCGGCCGCGCCTACGTCGAGCAGGCGATCTACGAGGCCATGGCCGGTTCGCATCGCCGCCGCCCCGACCCGTCCGAGCTGCGCCGACGGTTGTCGCACCACCCCGAAGTGGTCGCGGCGCTGGAGCGCATGTGGCCGCTGTTGACCCCCGCCCAACTGCTGCGTGATCTCTACGGGTCGCGTGCGCTGCTGCGGTCTGCTGCTGCGGGAGTGCTGGCCGATGGCGAGCACGAGCAGCTGTACCGGCCGCGGGGCGCCGACGCGGCCGACTACGAGTGGAGCGATGCCGACGTGCCCGTGCTGGACGAAGCCCACGCAGCGCTTGGGCCGCGCTCACGCAAGCACCGCAACGAGGCCGAGACGCGTACCTACGGCCACATCATCGTGGACGAGTGCCAGGACCAGTCGCCGATGGCGCTGCGGATGATCGCCCGACGGTCGCTCAACGGCTCGATGACGCTGGTGGGCGACATCGCCCAAGCCACGTCCGCGCATGCGCCGTCAAGCTGGGACGAGATCCTCGCCCACCTGCCCTCAGGCCCCGCCGCCCCGCGGACGTCCGAGCTCACCGTGAGCTACCGCATCCCGGCGCCCAGCCTGCGGCTGGCCAATCGGGTGCTCGCGGCGGCTGCGCCGGACATGGCGCCGCCCGCAGCGGTGCGCATCGACGGCCCGCCGCCGCGGTTCGTGACGGTGCGGCCTGCTACAGGCGCGACGGGGCCGGCTGTTGATGGCTCGGCTGCTGTCGAATTGGGTGTCGCGCCGGCTGGAGCGGGGCTGGCTGGTTCGGCGCTGGCTCGAGCAGTGCTCGATACCGTGCTCGTCGAGGTGTCGGAGCTGGACGGAGGCGGCGTGCTGGTGGTGTCGCCCGCCGAGCACATGGACGACATCGCTGCGCGGTTGGCCGACGCCGGCGTGGATTTCGGTCGCGCGACCGCGGCCAGCCGAAACGCCACCGGCGCGTTGCACCCCCACATCACCCTGGCGCCGGTGCGGCTGTGCAAGGGCCTCGAAACCGACGGCGTGGTGGTGGTGGAGCCTGCCGCGATCGTCGAGGAGGCCCCGCAGGGCTTGCGTGCGCTGTACGTGGCGCTCACCCGCGCCACCAAGCGCGTCGCGGTGGTGTCGTCGCGGCCGCTGCCTGCACCGCTCCGCACCGTCGCGGCATCGCGTGACACCTCGGCCTGATCGCGTACCATTCGCTCGGCAAGCAGCGAGTTGGCGAGGACAGGAGATTCGCATGGCCGAGGTGACCGTGACCGTTCTGAACAATGGGCCGCTCCTGGTCCGTGGCGTGTGCCAGATCGACGATCACGACGGGAACAGAGTTGCCGACAGCGATTCGGTCGTGGCGCTGTGCCGCTGCGGCGAGTCGAACACGAAGCCGATGTGCGACGGCAGCCACAACCAAGGCTTCGACGGCGCGCTGAACCCTCCCAGCTAGCCGGCGCTACCCGGCTGGCCGATTGCCGACCGGTCGGATGCCGACCGGCTTGGACGACATCACCGCCCGCGAGACGTTCGCCGCGATGCACCCGGCGCTAGCGGGCTTCTCTGCGCCGACGGCTGCTTGGTTCGCGTCCACGTTCGCTGCCCCGACCGAGTGCCAAGTCTCTGGATGGCAGGCCATCTCGGCCGGTCACCACTGTCTGATCGCGGCACCCACGGGTTCTGGCAAGACGCTCGCAGCGTTCTTGTGGGCCATCGACCGGGTCATGTGCGAGCCGGAGCCGCCCCGTGCCGAGCGCACGCGGGTGCTGTACCTGTCGCCGCTGCGCGCGCTGGCGGTGGACGTCGACAAGAACCTGCGAGCGCCGCTTGCGGGCATAGCACTCGCGGCTGAGCGACTCGGCGTCGACGTGCATCTCCCGACGGTGGGGGTGCGCACCGGCGACACCAGCGCAGCCGAACGACGACGGCTCGTCGCACGTCCCCCCGACATCGCCATCACCACGCCCGAATCGCTGTACCTCATGCTCACCTCGCAAGCGCGTGAGACGCTGCGGTGGGTGCGGTGGGTGATCGTGGACGAGATTCACTCGGTGGCCGCCACCAAGCGCGGCACGCACCTGGCACTGTCGCTGGAACGACTCTGCGAGCTGACAGCCCGCGGCACCCCGAACCGTGCGCCGCAGCGCATCGGGCTGTCCGCGACCCAGCGCCCGCTGTCGGAGGTGGCCAGATTTCTCGGCGGCAACGATCCTGCACGGCCATCGTCGCGTCACGTCGAGATTGCCGACGCGGGCACGACCAAACAGCTCGACGTCGAGATCATCGTGGGCGTATCCGACATGGGCGACCTGGCGTCCGCCGGCACGGTGCCTTCGGGGGCAGGCGCAGGGCCCGAAGCTGCCCGGCGCGTCGACGTCGACGACGACTTCGCTCCGCCGGCCACACACGCGGACGAGCAGCCCGAGACCCACTCCAACAGCATCTGGCCGGCGATCCACCCGCGCCTGCTGGCGCTGATCTACGCCCATCGCTCCACCATCGTCTTCGTCAACGCGCGCCGCTTGGCCGAGCGGCTGGCCGCGCGGCTCAACGAACTGCATTTCGACGGGCTCAACCGTGCCGCGGAGGCGCAGGGCACCTCGCCCTCGGAAGGCGCCCTCGTGCTGGCACACCACGGCTCGCTCAGCCGTGAGCAGCGGCTCAGCATCGAGGACGATCTCAAGGCGGGGCGCGTGCGCGCCATCGTGGCCACGTCGTCGCTGGAGCTGGGCATCGACATGGGCGCTGTCGACTTGGTGATCCAAGTGGCCTCGCCGCCGTCGGTCGCGGCGGGCATGCAGCGCATCGGCCGCGCCGGCCATCAGGTGGGCGAGCCGAGCGTGGGCAAGATCTTCCCCCGTCACCGAGGCGATCTGGTCGAGGCGGCAGTAGTGGCGCAGCGGATGGGATCCGGCGAGATCGAGTCGATCCGCTACCCGCGCCAGCCGCTCGACGTGCTCGCCCAGCAGATCGTCGCGATGGTCGCGGTCGACGACTGGACGGTCGAGAACTTGCTGGGTGTGGTGCGCCGCGCAGCGCCCTACGAGCAGCTCAGCGAGGAAGTGTTCTGCTCGGTGCTGGATTTGCTGGCGGGCCGCTACCCGTCGGAGGAGTTCCGAGAACTGCGGCCGCGCATCGTGTGGGATCGCTCCACCGGGACGCTGCGGGCACGGCAGGGCGCGGGCCGTCTGGCAGTCACCAACGCCGGCACGATTCCCGACCGCGGGCTGTATGCAGTGTTCACCACCGACGGCTCACGCGTGGGCGAGCTCGACGAGGAGATGGTGTACGAAGCCCGCGTCGGCGAGACGTTCCTGCTGGGAGCATCGACCTGGCGGATCGCAGAGATCACGTTCGACCGTGTCGTGGTCACGCCGGCGCCGGGCGAGCCGGGCAAGATGCCGTTCTGGCACGGTGACGGGCCGGGCCGGCCGCTGGAGCTGGGCCGAGCGGTGGGGCAGTTCGTTCGCACGACCAGCGACGAGCTTCCCGCCGATCTAGAAGCCCACCTGATGCAGCTCGATGCCGCAGCAGAGCACGCCCGCGTCGCGAAGAGGCGAACGGACAAGGCGGCGCAACCGACCGCACAGCTGATCGAACGGCTCCAACGCGAGCACTGCTTGGACCGAACCGCCGCGGTCAACGTGCTGCGCTATCTGGACGCGCAGCGATCAGCCACCGGCGTCGTGCCCGACGATCGCACGATCGTGGTGGAGCGCTTCCGCGACGAGATCGGCGACTGGCGCGTCTGCATCCTGACCCCGTTCGGCGCTCGGGTGCATGCGCCGTGGGGCATCGCGCTGGGTGCCAAGTTCGCCGAGCGAGGCGGCGAGGCGAACGGCGCCGCCGGCATCGAGCTGCTGTGGAGCGACGACGGCATCGTGCTGCGGTTGCCCGATGTGTGGCCGTCAGAAAGCTGGCCACCAGACAACGCGACTGAGCGTCCGGCGAGCCCGAGCGGCGTCGGCGGCCGGCCTGCGCTGGACCCGTCGGTCACCGATACGTTCGATGCAGGGCGCGCGCCGGTGCTGGACGCAACGGACTTGGCGCTCGACCCCGACGACGTGCGGGAAGCCATCGTGGGTCACCTGCCGTCGACGGCGCTGTTCGCCTCGCGATTCCGAGAAGTGGCAGGCCGAGCGCTGCTGCTGCCGCGCCGTCGTCCCGGCGAGCGGGTCCCGCTGTGGCAGCAGCGCCAGCGCTCCGCGGGCTTGCTGGAGGTGGCGGCCAAATACCCCAGCTTCCCGATGCTGCTCGAGACCTCCCGGGAATGCCTGCAGGAGGTGTTCGACGTGCCGGCGCTGGTCGAGGTGCTGTCTGACGTCAGGTCTCGCAAGATTCGCATGGTCACCGTGGACACCGACGGCGCCTCGCCCATGGCGCAGAGCCTGCTGTTCGACTGGATCTCGGTGTTCATGTACGGCGGCGACGCGCCGCTGGCGGAGCGACGAGCAGCAGCCCTGGCGCTGGACAGCGACCTGCTGTCGGACCTGCTGGGCGCCGAGGAGCTGCGCGAGCTGCTCGATGCCGAGGTGCTGGCACAGCTTGAGCTGGAGCTGCAGCGCCTGGCGGACGGGCGGAGGGCCCGCAGCACCGACGACCTGGCGAACGTGCTGGCTCGGGTCGGCGATCTCAGTGCGGCCGAGCTGTCGCACCGCTGTGATCCAGACGCCCAAGACTCCGTCGAGGCGCCGGGCGGCAGGTGGCTGGCCGAACTGGTGGCCCAGCGCCGCGCAGTGGAGCTTCGCGTCGCGGGCGAGCCGCGATATGTGGCGGCGGAGGATGCTGCCCGCTACCGAGATGCGCTGGGTTGCGCTTTGCCGGTGGGTCTGCCCGCTGCGCTGACCGTCGACGTGCTGCCGGCGGGAACCGATCCGCTCGACGAGCTGGTGGCTCGGTTTGCCGCGACTCACGTGCCGTTCGAAGCCGAAGCCGCTGCTGCGCGGCTGGGCATTCCGGCGGCGCGTGTGGCGGCGGCGCTGAGCCGGCTGGAGACGGCGCGCCGGGTGACGCGGGGCGCGTTCCGGCCCGGCGGCACGAGCCCCGAGTGGTGTGACACGGCGGTGCTGCGCACCATTCGCCGCCGTTCACTGGCACGGCTGCGGCGCGAGGTGGAACCGGTGCCACCAGAGGCCTACGCCAGGTTTCTGGCGGCGTGGCACTGTCTGGACCGGCCGCGTCGCGGCGCCGACGCGTTGGCGGACGCCATCACGCAGCTCGCGGGAGCACCCGTCGCGGCCTCGATCCTGGAGACCGACGTGCTGGCAGCCCGGGTGGCCCGCTACAGCAGCGCCGAGCTGGATGCGCTGCTGGCCGGCGGCGAGCTGGTGTGGATCGGATCGGGTTCGCTCGGTCCCAACGACGGGCGTGTTCGGCTGTACTGGCGCGACGAGATAGCCACACTGGCACCGCCGGCCGCCGACGCGCCAGCCGACCCGGTGGCCGCAGCAGTGCTCGACCACCTCGGCGAACGCGGCGCGGCGTTCTGGCCGGACCTGCTCGGTGCCGTCCACGCTGTTGGCGCGAATGAGCCTGTCGCAGACGTGGCCGGCCTGTCTCAGCGGTTGCTGGCCGCGTTGTGGGACTTGGTGTGGGCAGGGTGGATCACCAATGACACCCTCGTTCCGCTTCGGGCACTCGGCCCTCGCCGGGCGACTCGGCGGGCGCGTCCCCCAGCTGGGCGTGCTTTGGCCGGGCGAACGGCGGGGCAATCAGGCGCGCGCCGTTCCGGAGTGCTCACACGCAGCGGACCTTCCCGCCGCCCGGGCCGGCTGCGCACGGGCGGCCCGCCGAGCGCAGCCGGTCGCTGGTCGCTGGTGTCGCCACTGCGCGAACCGGCACCGTCGCCCACCGAGCGTGCCCACGGCGGCGCGCAGGCACTGCTGGAACGACACGGCATCGTGACCCGACCCGGCGTATTGGGCGAGAGCCACCCGGGGGGCTTCGCTGCGGCGTACGGCGTGCTGCGCGCGCTGGAGGAGCGAGGCAGTGTTCGACGCGGCCACTTCGTCGAGGGCCTCGGCGCGGCGCAGTTCGCGACTGCGGCTGCAGTGGAGCGCTTGCGTGACCACCGCGAGGGCAGTGGAGACGTGCTGCTGCTCGGTGCCGCCGACCCGGCTCAGCCCTACGGCGCTGCGTTGGGTTGGCCACCGAGCGGGGGCAGGCCCAGCCGCAGCACCGGCGGCCATGTCGTGCTCGCCGACGGCATCCCGCTGGTGATGCTGGAGCGCGGCGGACGTTCGCTGCACACGTTCGAGCACGCGGCGGACGATCTGCGCTGGATCGACGCGCTGCGTGACGGTTGGGCCGCCGCGCGTCTGACCCGGGTCGAGCTGGCCCGCATTGACGCCGGCCCTTCAGCCGACCACCCGATCTGCGACACGCTCGTCGCCAACGGCTTCACACCTGGCTACCGCGGTCCCACCTTGCAACCGTGAGTTCAACGATGAGTCGAGTGGCCTCGCCGTTCGGAAGGATCATTGCTCAAGGCCCATAGCTCACCGAATGGGAGCGCGTTACGGCCAATGCTCAATGTAGTCCGTGAGCCATGAGTCATCAGCGTCACAGTCGTACTGCTCGTGGGGAGGCCAAGGTTCAGGCATTTTTTCTGAGTCTTGAGAGGTGTCCGAGGTGTCGATGGGGTTGGCAAACGAGGCGACCACCTTGTCGCCCACCTTGATTCGGTCGCTGCGGCCGACCCACAGAGACTGTGACTCCTCGTCGTACAGCGTCGGAAGCCATGCGATTGCGTGTTCGAATCCGCGACCATGGTCATCCGACCGATGAAGCGGCGGAGTCCGGAAATGCGGCACGAGGTCGGGCAGCAGCAGCATGGTGCGACGGCCGGGTTGTTCTAGCCCGGAGTCGTCAATGACGAGCACACAGTTCCCTTCGATGACGAGCCGACCCTCAAGTCCCATAGTGTGAGCAAAGCCGTAGGTGCCTCGGCGGGGATGTTGCCACATGCCCTCAAAACTCGGCATGTACGCGGTAGACGGTCGCTCCGGTATACCGACATGATCGCATCCCACGAGTAGAGGTATGACGCTCAGCGCTACAGCGACTATGCGCCGCCGACTATGCGCCGCAATGATCTGTGCGTCTCGTCCAAGCACATCTCCTCATGTTCTCTCGCCGAGCGGTGCGACCGGGCGAGACGGCTCGCCACGAGCGCTTCGCTGATACCGGCATAGCACACCCTCAGCGGGTGTTGTGCGCGCGGCCAGATGTGGCGGACGGTCTGGTGGGCGCGGGCGCAGTCCGCCGGGCACGATGGGCCCGGTCGCGATGGTCGGCGGCACCGGGGGCGGGGTAGCGTTGCCTGCTGGTCAAGCACCCCACCGCTCAAGACCACGCCGTCGCAGACCACGCTGGTCGCGACGCTGGCCCTGCCGCTACATCCCACCCCGTTCTCGATGCCCTGTGCTCGCTGTTCTCGAAACTCGCCGAGGAGGCCCCGTGTCCGCTGAAGCACCTGCACCACCTGACGCGCCGGCAGCACCGCCTACGCACGCAGCAGCGACGGCTCTCGCAGCCACCAAGATCTACGGCTCGGGCGACACCGAGGTGCGTGCGCTCGACGCCATCGATGTGGAATTCCGCAAGGGCCAGTTCACCGCCATCATGGGGCCGTCAGGGTCGGGCAAGTCCACGCTCATGCACTGCATGGCCGGACTGGACCGTGTGACCGACGGGAAGGTGTTCATCGGCGACACCGACATGTCCGAACTGTCCGAACGCGACCTGACGCTGCTGCGCCGCGACAGCGTGGGCTTCGTGTTCCAGGCGTTCAACCTGATCCCGACGCTGACGGCGCACGAGAACATCATGTTGCCCATGGACCTCGCCGGCAGACAGGGCGACGGCGACTGGATCGACGAGGTCATCGGCGCCACCGGCCTGGCTGACCGCCTCACCCACCGGCCCAGCGAGCTGTCGGGCGGGCAGCAGCAGCGCGTGGCGGTGGCGCGGGCGCTGGCCGGCAAGCCGCAGGTGATCTTCGCCGACGAGCCCACCGGCAACGTCGACCTCAACACCGGCGCCGAGATCCTGGGTTTCATGCGCAACGCCGTGGAGAAGATGGGCCAGACCATCGTGATGGTGACCCACGACGCGGTAGCAGCGGCGTATGCGGACCGGGCGGTGTTCCTGGTGGACGGCAAGATCGTGGACGAGTTCGACGGCCCCACGCCGGAGACCATCCGCACCCACATGAACGAACTCGGCGCCTGAGCCGGCACCGCCCCCGGCCAGATCACCGCCCGGACAATCTCTTGATGAGCAGGCAACTGAGCAGGTAAGTCTCATGCTTCGACTTGGCATCAAATCGCTGCTGGCCCACAAGGTCCGCTTCGCGCTGACGGCCAGCTCCATCGTCATCGGCGTGGCCTTCGTGGTGGCCTCGTTCGTGACGGCCGACTCGCTGCGGTCCGGCTTCGACCAGCTCGCAGAGGACATCAACACCGGCACCGATTATACCGTCCGAGGCGAACTCCCGTTCGGCGACCTCACCGATGCCGTTCCGTCACCGGTGTCTGCCGAGCTGGTGGACCAAATCGCAGCCCTCGACGGCGTGAGCGCCGCCGCCGGCACGTTCTTCGTGGACGGAGTGATCCCGGTGGACGGCGCCGGCGAGGCGGTCACCACCTTCGGGCCGCCGGCGGCCGGCGCCAACTGGCTCGAGGATGAGACGCTGTCGCAGCTCTACCTGATGGAAGGCCGCTGGCCCGTCGGCGGCAGCGAGTTCGCCATCGACATCGACACCTTCCAGGGCCGCGACTTCGAGCTGGGCGGCGCCTATCGGGTCGTCACTCCCACCGGCCCACGCGACTTCACGCTCACGGGCGTGGCACAGTTCGGCTTCCCCGACAACGCCAGCTTCGGCGCGGTGTTCTCGCTGTTCGACACGGCCACGGCCCAAGAAGTGCTCGGCTACCCGGGCCAGTTCACCGTCATCAGCGTGCGTGCCGCGGCCGGCGCAGACCTCGAAGCGGTGCAAGACCGCATCGAAGCGGTACTGCCCGATGGCATCGAAGTCATCACTGCGGCCGAGTCCACCGAAGAATTCAGCGACGCCACCGAGATCTTCATCGGACCGTTCCAGACGATCCTGCTGGTGTTCGCGTTCATCGTGCTGTTCGTGGCCACGTTCATCATCTCCAACACGTTCAACATCGTGCTGGGCCAGAGGGTGCGGGAGCTCTCGCTGCTGCGCGCCGTCGGCGCCACGCCCCAGCAGGTGCGCCGGTCGGTGCTGACCGAGTCCGCCATCATCGGCGTGTTCGCCTCGGTGGCCGGCTTGGGGCTGGGGCTGCTCGGCGCCCTCGGGCTGCAGGGGCTGTTCAACGCGCTCGGCGCGTCGTTGCCGCCCACCTCGCTGCCGCTGACGCTGCGCACGGTGCTGTGGGCGGTCTTCGTGGGCGTGGGCTTCACGGTGGTGGCCTCGCTGGTGCCGGCCGTGAAGGCCTCGCGCATCTCGCCCATCGCCGGCTTGACCGAGGGCGCGACCTCCGAGGAAGGTGCCGGCCTGGGCTGGAAGCGACTCGCCGTCGGGTCGCTGCTGCTGGCCATCGGGCTGCTGCTGACCGGCAGCGGGCTGTTCGCCGACTTCGACGGTGCCACGCCGCAGCTGATCACCCTCGGTACCGGTGCTGCGGTCACGTTCGTGGCAGTGGCGGTGCTGAGTCCGCTTGTCGCCCGATCGGTGGTGTCGCTGCTGGCGCGCCCGTTGGAGTGGCTGATGCCGATCTCGGGCCGGCTGGCCCGCGCCAACGCCGCCCGCAATCCGCGGCGCACCGCTGCCACGGCGGTGGCGCTCACCATTGGGCTGGCCCTCGTCACGATGGTGTCGATTGTGGGCCAGTCCCTCAAGACGTCGTTCGGCGAGCGCCTTGCCAGCGCGGTGAGAGCCGACTTCGTGGTCACCGGGCCCGCCCAGTCGGGGCTGCCCAAGACGCTCAGCGCCGAGATCGGCGCTGCCGGCATCGGCACGCCGGTGGGGTTCGACTTCGACCGGGTGCTGATCGAGATGCCGGGTGGACGGGCCGAGGCCTTCGAAGCCGACCTGACTGCCGCCCGCATCAGCGACCTGCCCTTGGTGGTCGACCTCGGCGTGGTCGAGGGCAGCCTGGACGGCGTCAACCCGCAGACCGGACTGCTGGTGGATCGCGAGGTGGCAGTCGACGAGGGCTTAGCGGTCGGAGACGCCGTCAATCTCAGCTTCGTCAGCGGGGACAGCGTCACCACGGTCGTGGCCGCTCTCTTTGAGAACCGCGCCTTCTGGGCGAGCTGGATCATCGACAGTATGCTCTATGAACGGGTGGCGACTACAGCGCTGGACGACCTCGTGCTGGTGAGAGCCGCGGACTCCCTGGACGCAGATGCTACCCGCGCAGCTGCCGACGAAGTGCTGGCCGACTACCCGCAGGCCGACTTGGAGGACCGCCAAGAGTTCCAGGAGAGCATCGAGTCCAGCCTCAACACCGTGCTGGCGCTGGTGAACGTGTTCCTGGGCTTTGCGCTGCTGATCGCGCTGGTGGGCATCGTGAACACGCTCACGCTGTCGGTGTTCGAGCGCATCCGCGAGATCGGGCTGCTGCGCGCTGTCGGCATGACCCGCCGGCAGATGCGGCGCATGATCCGCTGGGAGGCTGCCGTCGTCGCGCTCTACGGCGCCGTGATCGGCGTGGTGCTGGGGGGGGCCTTCGGCATCGCCACCTCCTTGGCTATCCCCGACGACATCATCAACATGGTGTCGGTGCCCGTCGGGCAGGTGGTGCTCTTCTTGGTCGTCTCGGTGCTGTTCGGCTTGTTCGCCGCGTTGTTCCCGGCGTTTCGGGCCAGCCGGATGAACGTGCTCGAGGCCATCGCCGACGAGTAGCCGAAGGGCGGCTCGGTTGGCCGAAGCCGCTTGCGGCACCGTTTCTAAACTGCCGCGATGACGTGTCCGGCGTGCGCGGCCGAGGTCCCTCAGGGCGCACGCTTTTGCCCGGCCTGCGGCAAGCTGCTCGTGCAGACCGAGGAGCGACGCGTCGTCACGGTGCTCTTCGCCGATCTCGTGGGCTTCACCTCGATGGGCGAGGCTGCCGACCCCGAGGAGTTCAAGCACCTCATCGACCAGTGCTTCCAGCGGTTGGTGGCCGACATCACTGCCTTCGGCGGCACCGTCGACAAGATCATCGGCGACGCGATCCTGGCGCTTTTCGGCGCGCCCACAGCGCACGAAGACGATCCCGAGCGTGCGCTGCGCGCAGCGTTCCGGATGCAGCGCTCTTTGGAGGCCTTCAACGCGCAGCGCGGTCTCGACCTGCAGATGCGCATCGGCATCAACACCGGCGAGGTGCTCGTTGGGGCGCTGCGCGCCGGCGGCGACTACACGGCCATGGGCGACACCGTAAACATCGCGAGCCGCCTGGAGACGTTGGCCGAAGCCGGCGAAGTGCTGGTCGGCCCGACCACACAGGCGGCCACGGTCGGCATCGTGAACTACACGGCCCGAGGCGAGATCGGCCTGCGCGGCCGCGACGAGCCTGTGCGCGTCTACTTGGCCAGCGGCGAGTTGGCGCCGCCCGGCCGTCATCGCAGCCCCACGCTCTCGCCGCTGATCGGGCGCGACCTCGAGCACGCCCTGCTGAAGACGGCCATCGACACGGCTGTGGCCCGCAGGCGTGCGGGGCTGTGCCAGATCGTCGGAGAAGCGGGCATGGGAAAGACGCGCCTGGCCCGCGAGGCAGCGCGAGGCGCTGCGGAGCGCCACGACGCGATGGTGCTTGAGAGCATGGCGCTGCCCTACGACGAGACCAATCCGCTGCGCTGCTTGGGTGATGCCATCGCGTCCGCGGCTGGGGTGCATGCAGGCGATTCGACCGTGGTGGCCACCCGCCGGATCACCTCGCTGGTGGCAGAAGCGCTGCAGCCGGCGACTCCCGCCGGCAACCCCAGAGGCGAGCGTGCAGGTGGCCTCCACAACCGGAGCAACGCAGGTGCCCACAGCGTCGCGGCCAACAGCGCGGTGATCACTCCGGTGGTCAACTACGAGGAGATCGACGAGATCGCCGACGTGGTGCTTGCCGTGCTGGGCAGGGTGGGCAGCGGCGATCCCGCCGAGATCGAGTGGCGAGCCGACGCCACCTTCCGGTCCCTGCGGCGCTTCTTGGGGGCGCTGGCGCAGCGCAGGCCGGTGGTGCTGCTGCTCAGCGATGTTCACTGGGCAGAGGAGCGGCTGCTGGGCGTGCTCGAGCGGCTGCTCGCGGCGCTGGCAAACCAGCCGTTCATCGTGATCACCACCGCCCGATGGAACGTGGACGAGCAGCGGTGGACGGTGCCGCCGGGTCGTCACAGCACGGTGGTGCTGAATTTGGATCCGCTCGGCCGCGAAGCCACCTCCGATCTCGCAGCGGAGCTGCTGGGCGGCGCGGTTCCGGCCAATTTGGCCGATCAGCTCTACGAGCGCAGCGGCGGCAACCCGTTCTTCTTGGAGGAGATGTGCGTGTTGCTGCGTGAGTCGGGCGTGGTGAGCCCCGGCGCTCGTCCGGACCACGAGGAGCGGTCGCTGGCGGAGCTGCCGCACACGTTGCGAGGACTGGTCGCGGCTCGTCTCGACACGCTGAGCCCGCCCGAGCGGCGCCTGGTGGACGACGCCTCGGTGCTCGGCAGCGGCTCGATCGGGGAACTGCTGGAGATGACCTCGGCGATGCACCGCGAGACCGGCAGCGACGGCGACCTCGCCACCTTCCAGCGGCTGGTGGACAAGGACATCCTCACCAGCGACGCGGACAGCTGGACGTTCCGCAGCGACGTGGCGCGCGACGTCGCCTACAGCATGCTCACCAAGATCGACCGGGCCGAACGACATCTCAACGTGGCGTCGTGGCTGGCGCGCAACCGAGATGACCCTGCCGGCGATGCGGTGGGCGCCATCGCGGACCATTTCGCCTCGGCGGTGGAGCTGGGCGCCGCCGGCCAGATCGGCACGGACGGCGCGGCGTCAGGCATGGCGGACGACAGTGATGGCGATCTGGCCGAAGTGGCCATCAATTGGCTCGGCAGAGCCGGCGAGTGGGCGGCCGCTCGCGACAGCCACTACGCCTCGGCGCAGTTCTACCGTCGAGCCATCGAGCTGCTCGGGGATGCCGATCCGCGCTTGGTCCAGATGGCGCTGGGTCGGGCCGGGGCGCGCTTGCGGCTGGGCGAGCTGCACGGTGCGCGTGCCGACGCCGAGCTGGCGCGCGCTTTGGCGACGCTGAACGGCAACCGGATCGCCGCCGCGCACGGTTTGCGCGTGCTGGGCGAGGTGGCCTTGGCCGGCGACGAACACGCGGCAGCGGACAAGCTGCTGGCCGACGCGCTGGACCAGTTCCGCACGATGGGCGAGGTGCGTGATGCGGCGGAATCGCTGCGGCTGCGGGGCCTTGCCTCGCTTCGGGCGGGCGAGTACCCGCGCGCCGACCGCTACATCAACGAAGCGAACGGCACCTTCGCCCACCTCGGCGACGAGAGCGGCGTCGCGTGGTGCCTGCAGAACCTGGCATGGCTCTCCTTCGAGCAAGGCCTGATCGCTGAGGCCGGCGATCGCATCACCACGGCCATCGAGCGCTTCAGCGATCTCGGCGACGCCGTCGGCTTGGCGACGGCAGAAGGCTTGCAGGCCTTCTTGTTGTTTCATGCCGGAGAGCGTGATGAGGCCGAACAGCTGGCGCGCTCGGTTTACGCGACCGCTCACGAGCGGGGCGAGCGCTTCACCGAGGCCATGATGGACCTGCTGTTGGGGTCGCTCAGCCTGTGGTCGGGCCGTGCTGCCGATGCCGTCGAGCGCGCCAAGGCAGCCGAGCAGGTGTTCCGCGACGTGTACAGCGATTTCGGCGTGGTGCAGGCGCTGGGTCTGCTGGGACGGTCCTTCGCTGCGGTCGGCGAGCTGCAGCGCAGCCGGGCAATGCTGGCCGAGTGCTTGCAGCGCGCCAACGACATGCGGGGCCGGCCGCTGGAGGGATTCGCTCGGGCTGTGCGCGCAGGCGCCGCGGTGCAGATGGGCCACCCCGAGATGGTGACCGAGGACTTGACCCATGCCGGTTGGCAACAGTCGTCCGAGCCGGCGTCGCGCGAGGTGCCACGACTGCGCGAGCCCGAACGCAGCCCGGACCAAGTTGCAGTCATCGGCCAGCGCGACCTCGACGTCTCCTTGGGGCTGGCACTCGTGCAGCTCGGCTGCGTGGACGACGCAATAGCTGCGTTGGAGGCCGTGCCCACAGCAGGCCTTCCTTCGATCTACCTGCACTCCTGCTTGGCGATCGCCTACGCCGCGGCCGGCCGCACCGTCGATGCGCTGGAGCAGTCCCGCTTCGCCATGGCCAGCGGAACCGGCACCTACGTCGATGTGCGCAATGCGCTCGTGGCGCGGGCCCTTGCGCACGCTCGTGACGGGGACCGGCCCGCGATGGCGGCCGCGTTCGACCAAGTGATGGTTCTCACCGACGCCACCGACAGCCGCCTCAGCCAGGCAGTCGTGCGTCTCGCACGTGCTGTCGGCCACGAAGCCTTCGGCGAACCGAACGCTGCCGCACTGCGCGCCGAGGCCGAGGTGGCGATTGCGCAACTGGGTGTGCGTCCGGGCGGCTGGGAGACAGCATTTCTCCTGGCGGCCGGCGTAGAGGCCCCGAGGCTTGCCGTGGCCGGACCGCTGCCCGAGGCCATTCCGTTCCCGGGACGGACCGACACCTGATGCTCCCTCAAGACTGCTGATCCCGTAAGGTCGCCCTATGCCGGCAAGACCGACGTCAGCGGGAAGGGTGCTGATCGCGAAGCTCGGTCTGGACGGGCACGACCGCGGGGTCAAGGTGGTTGCCCGGATGCTGCGCGACGCCGGCTTCGAGGTCATCTACACCGGCTTGTTCCAGACGCCCCAGAGCGTGGTTGCGGCTGCCATTGACGAGGACGTGGACGCGATTGGCGTGTCCATGCTGTCGGGCGCCCACGAAGCGCTCATGCCGTTGGTCGTCCAGGAGCTGCGCGATCACGACGCCGAGTCGATTCCCGTCGTCCTGGGGGGAATCGTGCCGGACGGCGATCTGGAGGCGATGCGCCAAGCGGGCGTGGCCGCGGTGCTGACGCCGGGCGCGACTGCGGAGGAGGTCGTGGCCGCAGTACGCGGCGCCATCGACCGCTCACAGCAGCCTGCTTGACGCGTCCCGCTAGATTGCCCTGCGTGTCTGACGGGGTAGGCGGTATGCAGAGCGGGTCCATCGATCGGGTTGGCGTCGTCGGCTGCGGCTTGATGGGTTCGGGCATCGCCGAAGTCGCAGCTCGCAACGGCTGCGATGTCAAGGTGGTCGAAGTCGACGAGCCTGCGCTCGCGGCAGGCATGGCCCGCATCGAAAAGAGCCTGGGCCGGGCGGTCAACGCCGGCAAACTCGACGACGCCGAGCGGCAGGCAGCGTTGGGCGCCATCTCCTTCGGACTCGACCTCGGCGATCTTGCCGACCGGCAGTTCGTGATCGAGGCAGTGGTGGAGGCCGAAGCGGCCAAGCTGGAGGTGTTCGCGCAGCTGTCGAAGGTGCTCGCGGACCCCCGCGCGGTCATGGCCTCCAACACGTCCGCCATTCCGATAATGAAGCTGGCGATGGCGACCGACCGACCGGCGCAGGTCATCGGCATGCACTTCTTCAATCCGGTTCCCGTCATGGGCTTGGTCGAGGTCATCTCGTCGCTGCTCACGGGTGAGGACACCGCCGCGCGATGCAGAGAGTTCGCATCGCAGCGGCTCGGCAAACGCGTCGTGAACTCCCAGGACCGGGCCGGATTCGTGGTGAATGCGCTGCTGATTCCCTACATCTTGTCCGCCATTCGGATGCTCGAGTCCGGCTTCGCTTCGACCGAGGACATCGACGCGGGCATGGTGCTGGGCTGCAACCACCCGATGGGTCCGCTGGCACTGTGCGATCTGATCGGCTTGGATACCACCTTGGCGGTGGCGGAGTCGCTCTATGAGGAGTTTCGCGAGCAGCTCTACGCGCCGCCGCCGATGCTGAGCCGCATGTGCGACGCCGGGTTGCTGGGACGCAAGACCGGCCGAGGCTTCTACACCTACGGCTGAGGTTTCCTCTGGCTGCGGGGACTGACGGGGTGACCGTGCCAGCGGGAATCGACGCGCCGGCGCTCAGCTGCTGGTTCGCGGCCCATCTGCCTCACGTGGCGCAGCCGCTTCGTTTCGAGCTGCTCTCAGGCGGCCGATCCAACCTCACCTACCGGGTGCGCTGCGCAGACGGCGACTCGCTGGTGCTGCGCCGGCCGCCGCTGGGCCACGTGCTGGCCACCGCACACGACATGGCCCGTGAGCACACCATCATCTCGGCGGTGGGCCACACCGCGGTGCCGGTGCCCCGGGCGTTGGCGCTGTGTACCGACGAGACGGTGAATGCGGCGGCGTTCTACGTGATGAGCCACTGCGAAGGCGCCGTGCTGCACTCGGCGGACGAATCAGCGCAGCTGCCCGCCGGCGAGCGCATGTCGTTGAGCCGGCAGGTGGCCGAAGTGCTGGCGTTGCTGCATGCCGTGGTGCCCGAAGACGTCGGCTTGGGCGATCTCGGCCGACGGGAGGACTACCTCGGGCGACAGCTGCGACGCTGGAAGCGCCAGTGGGAGCAGTCCAAGACCCGTGAGCTGCCGATCATGGACGACGTCGCTGCAGAGCTGGAGGCTCGCAAGCCCGAGCAGATCGGCTCGTCCATCGTTCATGGCGACTACCGGCTCGGCAACATGATCAGCGCAGACGGCGGCATCGTCGCGGTGCTGGACTGGGAGCTGTGCACGCTGGGCGACCCGATGGCAGACGTGGGCTACCTGATGAACAACTGGGCGTCACCCGACGAGCCGTCGGCGGGCACCTCAGCGCCGACGCAGGCAGGGGGCTTTGCAGATCGCGGCGAGATGCTGGAGTGGTACGCAGCGGCGTCGGGGCGGGACCTCTCGGACATCGACTACTACCGCGCGTTCTCCTACTGGAGATTGGCTGCTATATCAGAAGGCGTGTTGAACAGGTACGTGCGCGGCGCGATGGCCGACGCAGAGGAGACTGACACCGAAGTCTTCCGTGAGCAAGTCGATTTCTTGTCGACGAGCGCGGCTGAGCGTCTCGCTGCCCGCTCATGACGCGCCCCGACGCTGCTGGACCTGTCCAGCCGGACGACTCTGAGCCGCCCGAACAGCCCGCCCAGCCTGACCAGTCATCACCGCCGGAAGACCCTGCGTTGCCGGAACAGCCAGTCCAGCCTGAACAGGCGACGCAGGCCCAACAGGCGGCCGGAGTGCTTGGGTCCCGGCCGGGCTGTGTGCTGACGGCCGTGGCGGGTGCCGTCGGCGCGTTGGCCGGTGCGCTGGTGGCGGGGCTGATTCTGGTGATCGTGCTCAGCGGGGACGACAACGCGCCGGCCGGCGCGCCAACAGCCCGTCCCGACACGGCCTTGCCGACGCGTAGCGCTGCTTCGCCGTCGACCTCTGCCCTCGAAACCGTTTCGTCGCCGTCGGGCGCTGCCGGCGAGCAGGCGGGGGCTACCGGCGATCCTGCCGGTTCGCATGGGTCCGCGAGCGCCGATCCGGACCAGAGCGTTCGCGACCAACTCTCCGACCGCTGGGCGCAGCTGACCGGCGAGGTGGTCGAGCCAGGGGCGCCGTTGGGCAGCCGCATCGACGGCATCAACGTCAAGGCGGTGCTCGAGGCGGTGCAAGAAGCGGTGGTGATCGTGGAGGTCACGAGTGCTGACGGCGAAGGCGGCGGCTCGGGCTTCATCGTGACGCCCCAGGGGCGCATCGTCACCAATGCGCATGTCGTCGACGAGGCCGACACGGTCGAGGTGCGGCTCTTCGGCGGGGAGCTCTTGTCGGCCGAGGTGGTCACCGTCGACCCGACGAGGGATCTCGCCATCCTGCAGGTGGACCGCGAGGGACTGCCGACCGTGCGATTGGGCTCCACCGACGGGGTGGAGGTGGGCGACGAGGTCATCGCCATCGGCAACGCGCTGGACATCACCGGCGAGCCGACGGTGACCTCAGGCATCGTGTCGGGGCTGAATCGCTCCATCGAGCTCGACGAAGGCCGACGACTGGTGCGGCTGATACAGACGGATGCGGCGATCAATCCCGGCAACTCCGGCGGACCGTTGGTGAATGCGGCGGGCGAGGTGATCGGGGTCAACACCGCGATTTCGGCCCTGTCGCCGGACTTTCGCGGCATCGCTGAGGGCATCGGCTACGCCATCTCCATCGACCATGTGCTTCCGATCATCGACGACATGCTCGAAGGCGTAGTGCAGGCTCGAGCGTTTCTGGGCGTGCGCGTCACCTCGGTGGAGGACTTCATCGCCATGAAGCAGCCTCCGGCTGACGTACCCGGCGAGGTCGTGCCCGAGACGGTTCAGCCCGAGGCCGTGCCCGACGAGTACGCCGATATCGAGTTGCCGCCCGGGGTCACCTTCGGTGCGCTCGTCGTGTCCGTGGACCCGGGCGAAGCAGCGGAGGGGGCAGGCATCGAGGTGGGCGACGTCATCGTCGAAGTCGAAGGAGTGGAGATTCGCACGAACGGCGATCTTGTGGTGGAGATCCTGGCCCGGGTGCCTGGAGACGAAGTCGACATGGGCGTGATCGGCGTTGACGGTCAGCGCAGAAGCGTCCGCCTGCAGCTGGGTTCCTTCGTTCCCGACGAGCCGCCCGCGTAGGCCCAGGCACGCGGTCGGCGTGCGGTGTGGTCGGGCGCGCGGTGCGGCGTTTCGCGATACTTGCGGCACTGGCTGCGCTGCGCTCCGGCGACGAGTCCACGTGAACAATCCTGCGAACCGAACAACTGATGTGAACCATGGAGGTACACACGATGGCTGACCGAGTGTTCGACACCGGCACCGACGACATCGGGGTCGAGATCACCGACGGTGTGATGACCATCACGCTGAATCGGCCCGAGCGCCGCAATGCGCTGTCCACTGCGATGCTGGACGGCTTGTCGGCTGCGATTGCCGATGCCGAGGTGGCCTCCGACGTGGGGGCGCTGGTGCTGACCGGCGCAGGCGGCGCATTCTGCGCGGGCGGCGACGTGAAGGGCATGGCAGCCGCCGGCGGCGAGGGCGGAGGCAGCCCGCTGCAGTACGACGCGCGGGTGCACCGGCAGCGTCGAAGCCAACGCGACACCTCAGGGAAGCTGTACGAGATGCCCAAGCCGACCATCGCTGCGATCCCCGGAGCTGCCGCCGGCGCGGGGCTGTCCTTGGCGCTGGCGTGCGACCTGCGCTACGCGGCGCCCAACGCCATCATGACCACGGCGTTCGCTCGGGTCGGGTTCAGCGGCGACTACGGCGGCACGTGGTTCATGTCGCGCTTGGTCGGCTCGGCCAAGGCACGTGAGCTCTACTACCTGTCCGAACGGGTGGGCATGGACGACGCGGCGTCGCTGGGCTTGGTGAACGGGGTCTTTCCTGCCGAGAGCCTGATGGACGAGGTGGCGGCGATCGCGCGGCGGCTGGCTGCCGGCCCGACGGTGGCCTACAGGTACATGAAGGAGAACCTGAACCGGGCTGTACACGGCGAGATGGGCGAGTGCCTGGACATGGAGGCTGCGCACCACATCCACACCGGCCAGACCGAGGACCACAAGGAGGCCGCACAGGCCTTCGTGGACAAGCGAGAGCCGGTCTTCCACGGCCGCTAGCCGCTCGGCTGAGCGATTCGGGGCGCGGACCTGTCTCCGCGCAGGTCCCCTAACGTCAACTTGCCTAACGACTTGCCTAACGACAATTCGATTCTCGTGGCTGTGGGCCGCACACCAGCCCTACGCTGATGTGAGTGCGCCACGAGGTCGAACAGCAGCCCGAACAGCAGTCGGTGGACCTCCGGCGCGTACCGCAAATTCGCCGTCGCACCGCACAGATCGTTCGAGTCGACGGCGATCCAGCCACTGCCGCTACTGCTGTCGATTCGTCCGCCGGCGATTCATCTGCGACCGCTGAACGCAGCGGCCCTGCGGCGCATGGCGCCGGTCGCACCCGTGTTCGCGAGCAGGTGTCGGCTCGGGCCTGGCGAGCACTCGCGGTGGCCTCGCTGGGCACGGTGCTGGTCGGCTTCAACAGCACTGCGACGAACATTGCGCTGGACGCGATTCGCAGCAGCTACGTCGGCGCCACCGCTGCCGACGTCGGCTGGGGCGTCGCCGGATTCATGATCGGCACGGCGGCATTCCTGCCGCTGGCCGGGCGCCTGGCAGACCGCATCGGTCGCAAGTTCATCTTCCAGCTGGGGCTGATGCTGTTTGCGCTGTCGGCGGTTGCCTCGGCGCTGGCGCCCACGGTGTGGACGCTGAACCTGGCGCGGGTGCTCCAAGCTGTGGGCGGCGCGGCGATCCTGCCGGCGTCGCTCAGCTTGGTGCTGCCGCTGTTCCCCGAGTCGCGGCGTACCACAGCGGTGGGGCTGTGGTCCGCTGCCGGCCCGCTGTCCGCGGGCATCGCTCCGGGACTGTCCGCTCTGCTGCTCGACACGATGGGCTGGCGCGTGCTGTACTTCGTGAGCGCGCCGGTTGCCGTAGGAATGCTGCTCGTTGCATGGCGCGTGCTGACCGAGCTGCCGCCTCCAGTGCTGTCGCATCGGCTCGACGTCATCGGCGCAGCTGCGGGCACGGTCGGCCTCGCTGCGTTGGTCACGGCGATCATGCAGGGCGGTCGTGTCTGGGGCTGGATGTCGCCGATCACGCTCACGGTCGCGGCCGTCGGCGTCGTTGCGTTTGCGTTGTTCGTGGTCAACTCGCTGCGCCATCGGGCGCCTCTGCTGAACCTGCACCTGCTAAGAGGCCGCGGCGTGTGGGTGACGCAGTTGGCCAACTTCTTGGTGAGCGTCTCCTCGCAGCCGATCTGGCTGATTTGGCCGCTGTTCATGTTCAACTTCTGGGAGTACTCGGCCAGCCAAGTCGGGCTCGGTGTGACCGTCGGGCCGATCGTGGCCGGAACGTCCACCGTGGTGTTCAGCCGGCTGGGGGAACGCTGGAACGCGATTGCGCTGTGCCGCATCGGCGCGGCAGTGCAGGTCGTGGCCATCGGGTGGCAAGTGGTCGGCTTGGGTGCCGAGGCCGACTATCTCCGTGAGATGGTGCCGACCATTGCGCTGTTCGGGCTGGGCTGGGGCATGTGCGTACCGCTGCTCAACAGCGTGGCGCTGGCATCGGTGGACGAGACCTACTTCGGCGAGATCAGCGGGCTGTTCAACACGCTGCGCTATGCGGCGTCCGCTATCGGCATCGCCGGAGTGTTCGCACTGTTGAAGGAGGAATCCGGGTCGATCGTCTACTACCAGCACGTGCTGGCGTTCTTCTTGGTCTCTGCCATCGCTGCGTTCGTGACCCTGTGGATCCCGATCGGGCCGAGGCCTGGCGCGCGACCTGGACATGCAGCTGTGGCACGCTGATCGGTCGTGACCCTGAGCCAAGCGCTCCGGCTGTTTGCTGTTGCGGCGATTGCGTGCAATGTGGCGACACTCGGTCTCGTGGCCGCCGTCGTGCGGCGCCGGGTGCGCAGCCGAGAGCTGGTGCGCGGCCGGGCTGGTGCCGGCCACCGGTCGATCGTGGGTGTTGCAGCGCTGCTCGCGACTGCGGCCACGGTGGGCTCGCTGTACTTGTCTGAGGTCGCGCACCTCGAGCCGTGTCGCTGGTGCTGGTTCCAGCGAATCGCGATGTACCCGCTTGCGCTGGTGCTCCTCGTGGGCTGGGCACGTCGCGATCGGGGCGTACACCTGTACGGCCTGCCGATGTGTGTGGCAGGCACCGCGATGTCGGCGTGGCACTACGCCCTGCAGCATTTCCCCGACCTCGGGGGTGCCGACACCTGCAGCCTCGCCAGCCCGTGTACGGTGCGCTACGCATGGGAGTTCGGGTTCGTGTCGATCCCGTACATGGCAGGCAGCGTGTTCGTGCTGATCGGTGGGTTGCTGATCGCGTCGCGCCGCCGCTGAAGCGCTGCAGTTCGGGCGTTGCTGTTGTGGCACCGCGGTTCTGGCGCTGCGCCCTCGGCAGGATTCGAACCTGCGACGCACGGTTTAGGAAACCGACGCTCTATCCCCTGAGCTACGAGGGCCCGCAGCACCGAGGCTAAGTCCGAGACTCGGCAGCTGAACCCCGTACACGGCAGCCGCTGTCGCCGGATCGGACGGATCCACAAGAACCTGCATTTGCAGGTACAGCGGTGGGCGCGTACTGCCTACGGTTGCAGCGTGCGGCGGCTGGGACAAGCAGGTTGCGCCATCCGCCTCCGCCGACAGCGAAGGGGGAAGCCGATGCCTGTGCCCGCACCCGAACTGGACGACCTCGCAACCATATCGCAACGGTGGGGCCTGGACATTGACGACAGCGACCTAGCCGTCTTCAAGGCGTTGATCGAGGGCGCCTTGGGCGCCTACCAGCATGTGGACGCGATGTACGAGGCCTCGGCACCCGACGCGCCGCAGCGGCCCAACCGCCGGCCCGCAGATGCGGACAACCAGCTCGGCGCCTGGTATTGGCACTGCGACCTGCAAGAGTCCGACAGCGGCCCCTTGGCGGGCAGGACCGTCGCCGTCAAGGACAACACCGCCGTCGCCGGGGTGCCGATGATGAACGGCTCTCGCATCCTCGAGGGCTACGTGCCGCGCCGCGATGCCACCGTGGTCACGCGCATCCTTGAGGCGGGTGGCCGGATCCTGGGCAAGTCCGCCTGCGAGGACCTGTGCTTCTCCGGCGCCAGCCACACCTGCGCCACGGGGGTGATTCGCAATCCGTGGGACACCGCCCGCACGTCGGGCGGCTCCTCCGGCGGCAGCGGCGCGCTGGTGGCGGCCGGAGAGGTGGACATGGCTATCGCCGGCGATCAGGGCGGATCGATCCGGATGCCTTCGGCGTGGTGCGGCGTCGTCGGGCTGAAGCCGACGTTCGGGTTAGTGCCCTACACCGGTGCCTACCCGATCGAGTCGACCATCGACCATCTGGGCCCGATAGCCCGCAATATCAGCGACTTGGCCGCATTCCTGACGGTGATCGCAGGCCCCGACGGCAACGACCCGCGTCAGGCCGGCGCGCCCTCGGGAATCGACTACGCCGCCGGAATCGATGACGGCATCGAGGGATTGCGTGTCGGCGTGGTGGCGGAGGGATTCGGTTTCGAGGGCCTGAGCGACCCGGACTCCGATGCCAAGGTCGAGGCCGCGGCCCACCGTCTGGCCGACGCCGGCGCCGTCGTTGAGCGAATCTCGATCCCAGAGCACCTCGACGCGCTGCACGTGTGGAACGTGATCGCCACCGACGGTGCCATGTGGCAGATGATCCGCGGCAACGGGTATGGCATGAACTACCGCGGCCTGTTCGATCCCGAGCTCATGGAGCACACCATGCGCGGCTGGCGTGCAGGCGCGCACGAGACTTCCCATACTCTGAAGTTCGTGATGCTCTGTGCCGAGCACGTGTTCGGCCACAGCGGTGGAGGCAGCTACGCGCGTGCCTCCAACGTCAGAGCTCAGATCAGTGCTGCGGTGGAAGATGCGCTGCACCGCTGCGACGTGCTCTGCTATCCGACGCTGCCGTTCCCGGCCAAGGAGATCCCCGCCGCCGACGCGCCCGTGGACGAGTACGTTGCCCGCGCCCTGGAGATGATTCCCAACACGGCGGTCTCCAACGTGACCGGGAACCCTGATCTGACGATTCCCGTGGCGGGCGGCGACGGCATGCCCGTAGGAATGAGCATCGTGGGCGGGCGGTGGAGCGAGCCCGTGCTGCTGAGGGTCGGACGAGCCTATGAGCGACTCGTCGGCGGATTCGCGCTCTCACCGATGGCTGCAGCCCGGCTCGAGTAGAAGGCCGGCCGCTCCATGACGATTGTGGACGCCGAGGACCTGGAGCGGCTGGAGGACCTCAGCCAGAACCTGATCGGGTTTCTGGACCCGGCAGCACTCGCGCAGCGCACCGCGTTGGACCTGTATCGCATACTCGGCTTGCCGCTGGTGTCGGTGGCGGTGCGAGAGGCTTCTTCGCATTTCGCCATGAGGGGGGTTCACGGCGCCCGCACCGAGAGGTTCCGACAGGTCAAGGTGTCCACAGGCAGGGGCCTCGGAGGACGCGTGATGCTGGAGCAACGGCCCGTCGAAGTGCACAGCTACCTCGACGACCCGCGCATCACCAACGACTTCATTGACGTGGTCAGTGCCGAGGGCCTCGGCGGCATGGTCGCCGTGCCGGTCGAACACGACCAAGAGCTCGTGGGCCTGCTCTACGGCGGCCTGCGGTCCATCGGTTCGGTGGGGGACCGCGCCAAGCAGGTCCTCGAACGGGCCGCCTCGGACTTGGCGCCGATGATGGCCGCGTCGATCCATGCTTCGGCGGCGATCCGGCACCGCGTAGATGCCGAGCGCCAGCGCATCGCCGGCAACCTGCACGACGATGTGGGTCAGCTGCTCTTCTCCATCAGCTGCGCGGCGCAGCGACTGCGCGAGGGCGGTGACCATGGTCTTCTCGCCGTGGCCGAACTCATCGAGCAGCAGGCGCAGGAGGCTGCACGGCGCATGCGCCAAGCGTTCAAGGTGCTCGGGCCGCTGTCCTGCGAGGAGGCCGCGGCCACCGCATTGCAAGGTGAGATCGACGACTTCACGCTCCGCTCGGGGGTGGCGGCTCACTTCGTAGTGCGAGGCGTCGCCCGCAGGCTGCCCCCGAACACGGAGGCGGTGCTGCTGGGCGTGGCGCGCCAGGCGCTGTTCAACATCGAGCAGCACGCCGGCGCGTCGCTGGTGGTCGTGACGCTGCACTTCGCCAAGTTGGAGGTTTCGCTGGTCATCCAAGACGACGGCGGCGGCCTGCCCGACGGCTTCGAGCTGGCAGCGGTGCCACGAGGCGGTTCGCACTGGGGGCTGGCTTCCATACTGCGCCAGGCCCAGCGCCAAGGCGGAGATCTGGAGATGCGACCGGGCGAGGATGGGGGCACCACGGTGCGCGTCGCTCTGCCGGTCGACGGCGCCGGCTGAGCGCTCGATCCGAACTCGTCCAGGAGCGCGATGAGCCGACCCACCGCCGAGAGGGCAGTGTCCGCCGCTTCCGCCGCCTCGGCCACGGTTCTGGTAATCGACGACCACCCGGTGGTGATCGACGGCGTCCGGCAGTTGCTGGCGGCAGAGCCGGACTTGGATCTCGTGGGTCATGCCACCGACGGCGAGGAGGGCGTGAGCCTGGCTCGGCGCCTCGCACCGGATGTGGTGGTGCTGGATCTGAAGCTCGGCGAGAGCTTCGCTCCGCATCTGTGCCGGTCGCTCCTGGATGCCTCGGGAACCTCCCGCGTCGTGATCCACACCGCGTTCGGCGCTCGCGAGCCGTTGCGTGCCTGTCTCAACGCGGGCGCGGTCGGCATTGTGCTGAAGGACGCCAGCAATCTGGTCGAGGCGCTGAGGAGGGTGCTGGCAGGCGAGCTGTATGTCGATCCGTCCTTGGTCGAGGACCCGAGGGCGCGGGCGCTGCGCCTCGGCGACGACGGCGGGGTGTACGAATCGCTCACGCAGCGCGAGTACGAGGTGCTCTGCGTGATGGCGCTGGGCCGCACCAGCAAGGAGATCGCAGCCGAGCTCTACCTGGCCGAGAACACCGTGCGCAGCTATACCCAGTCGTTGCTGACCAAGCTGCACGCGCACAACCGCATCGAGGCTCTGGCCAGAGCGCGCGAGCTGAGGCTGCTCTAGCCGTCTCGGGCACCGACGGTCGCTGCTCCCCGGCTCGCTGCGGTGCCAAGCGGAGTGAACCTGCATTCGCGTGTAGTTGGCGGCTGACCTGCATTCGCGTGTGTCGCCGAAGCGTGATCTGCCAGTAGCACGAGTCCCCAGAGAGTTCCGCCGATCCTCAAGGGGCTGCTGCGGAGCCCGCCGCTCACGGCATCGACAGCCGGTGCCCGAGCGTCGAACGACAGGAGGGAAACCATGAGTTCAGCAATCATGAGTTCGCCGGGAACCATCGAGCACCGCCGACCCCGTCTGGCCCGCAGGGGACTGGTAGCGGTCGTCCTCGCGCTAGGGCTGTTCGCGGCAGGCTGCGGCGCCGACGGCGATGACGACACCGCTTCGGCGCCCGCTGCGACGGCGGCGCCCGTCGCGACCTCGGCGCCGGACACGTCGCCGTCGCCCGCCGGCGCCGATTCTGAGGGCGTTGATTCTGAGGGGGCGCCCGAGCCGACGCAGCCAGAGTCCGAGACCGGCGAGCCGATCCGGGTCGGGAGCCTGCTCGATGAGACCGGCCCGCTCAACATCTACGGCACCCCGATGGCCGACGCCACCCGGCTCGCGGTGGCGAGCATCAACGCTGCGGGTGGCGTGCTCGGGCGGCAGCTCGAGCTGGTGGCGCTCGACTCCAAGTCCGATCAGAACGAGTACATCGCCGGCGCAGACCGGCTGGTGGCCGAGGACTTGGCCGTGGTACACGCCGGGATCACCAGCGCTTCGCGCGAGGCGATCCGCCCCACCTTCGGCGAGGCCGAGCTGCTGTACTTCTACAACGTCCTGTACGAGGGCGGCGTGTGCGAACGCAACACCTTCGTGACCGGCGTGGTTCCCACGCAGCAGCTGCAGGTGCTGATCCCGTGGGCCGTCGAGAACTACGGCCCCCGCCTGTACGTGCTGGCAGCGGACTACAACTACGGGCAGATCTCGGCTGACTGGGTGCGCCGCTACGCAGCCGAGGCCGGCGGCGAGATCGTGGGCGAAGACTTCTTCCCCCTCGATGTGGCCGAGTTCGGCACAACCATCTCCGAGGTCCAGCGCGCGGCACCCGACGCAGTGGTGTCGATCCTCGTCGGCGGCGCCCACATGTCCTTCTACAGCCAGTACGCCGCCACTGGCGCTGAGATACCGATTGTCTCGACGACATTCGGGCTCGGCAGCGAGCAGGTGGCCCTCGACGCGGCCTCCTCGGAGGGCATCATCGTGGCGTACCCGTACTTCGAGGAGATCGATACACCTGCCAATGCAGAGTTCACCGCCGCTTGGCACGAGGCCTACGGCGGCGACTACCCCTACATCACGGACCTGGCCGTGTACGTGTGGGAAGGCTGGCACCTCTGGGCAGCCGCCGTGAATGCTGCGGGCACTTTGGACCGCGAGGCTGTGATCGCGCAGCTCCAGAGCGGCAACGTCAGCTTCGACAGCCCCAAGGGCACAGTCGCCCTGGACGGACCGTCGCACCATCTGGTGCAGCCGGTCAGCTTGGCTCGTGCCAATGCCGACAACGGCTTCGACGTGATCGAGACGTTCGCGAACATCCCGCCGTCGTTCGAGCAGGAGAGCTGCGACCTGATCGCCAACCCCGGCACCAACGAGCAGTTCACGCCCTGACTCGCGGGTCCGATGGCGCCTGACAGGATCTTCAACCTCGGTTTCCACCTCGCCACCACGATCTCGATCCTGGTACTGGTGTCGCTTGGACTCGCGGTCATCTTCGGGATGCGCGGCGTCATCAACCTCGCGCACGGCGAGTTCATCATGCTGGGCGCGTTCGCGACGCTCACCGGAGTGCGCAGCGGCCTCAACATCTGGCCGGCGATGGCGCTGGCCGCCTTGGTGGTGGGCGCCTTCGGGATCGTGATCGAGCGACTGCTGATACGGCACCTCTACGGCAGGCTCGCCGACACCATGCTGGCCACCTGGGGCCTGTCGCTGATCCTGGTCCAGGCGGTGGAGAATCTCTACGGCTCGGTCACCGAGGGTCTTGCGGTGCCGGTGGGCAACTTAACGTTCGGTGAGTTCTCGATGTCGACATACAACCTGGTGCTGATGGCCGCAGCCGGGGCCGGGGTGCTGGCGACCCGGACGATCATGCGACGCTCGCGCTACGGACTGCTGGCGCGGGCAGCTACCCAGTCTCCGACGATGGCCGAGGGGCTCGGCGTGAACACCTCTGCGGTGAACATGTGGACCTTTGGGCTCGGGTCGGCTCTCGCCGGCGCGGCCGGCGCGCTGCTCGCGCCAGTCGTCGGGGTGATTCCCACCATGGGCCAGACTTACGTCGCCCGCGCCTTCATGGCCGTCATCGTGGGAGGACCTTCTTTTCTCGCCGGGACCGCGTCGGCGAGCGGGCTGCTGGGCTTCGTCGAGAACGTGGGCACGAACTGGTTCACTCCGGTCATCGGCCAAGCGATGCTGCTCATGGCCGCAATCGTGATGCTGCGGTTCAGGCCTCAGGGACTGACGGGAACACGGCTCGGGCGATGAGCGCAGTCGCTGCCGCCGGCACTCGTCGCGACCTGGCCGGCGCCGGGGCAGTGTTCGCCGCGACAGCGGTGCTGGGCAACTGGGTGGAGGAGTTCACGGTCTTCGAGTGGTCGCTGTGGGCGGTGCAAGCCATTCTCGCCCTGTCGCTCACGCTGGTCTGGGGATACGCGGGCATCTTCAGCCTCGGCCAGGCCGCCATCTACGGGATCGGCGGCTACGCCTACGGGTTCTGGGCCATCAACTTCGCAGACAACACGGGCGAGTCGGTAACTGCACTGGCTGCGGCCGTGGTCGTCGGTGCCGTCTTCTCGGCACTGCTGGGGTACTTCGTGTTCTACGGCAACGTGACCGATGTGTACGTGGCCATCATCACGCTGGCTGTGAGCTTGGTCCTCTTCGCGTTCATGAATTCGACTTCGGGACGCGCCTATCGCATCGGTGACGCGGCGTTCGGCGGCTACAACGGCATGACCGGCATACCGCGCCTCACTTGGCGACTGCCAGGCGGCGCCGGCCAGGAGCTGACCAGGACCCAGTTCTTCCTCTTCTGCGTAGCGGCCGGCCTGTTGATCGCGGTGGCCATTCGCCTGCTGGCGCGCCGGCCGTTCGGTCGTATCGCAGTGGCGCTGCAGCACAACGAAGAGCGCACCGGTCTGCTCGGATACGACGTGAGATGGCACAAGCTGGCGGTGTTCACGATTGGCGGCTGCATTGCCTCGTTCGCCGGCGCGCTGCTCGCCGCGTGGGGCCGGTTCATGAGTCCGACGGTCTTCTCGCTGACGCCCGCCGCTCTGGTGGTGATCTGGGTGCTGGTCGGAGGCCGCGGCAGCGTCGCCGGCGCATTCGTCGGGGTTCTGGTGGTCAAGGGATTCTCGTCGGTGCTCGGGGGTGCCAGCGGCGACAACGAGCCGATCGTGCTGGGCGCGATCCTCGTGCTGATCGTGCTGGCCCTGCCCGGCGGGATCGTCGCCGGCATCGCCAGACTCCTGGGCCGAGTGGACCTGCGCCAGCGTTCCCGCAGACCGTCTCGGGTGCCCGGCAGGGCCGCGACCGGCGCGGCCTCTGAGCCCCCAGCGGCCTTGGAGCACCACGAAGCGCGTGCCGGAGCGGCCGCGCCACCGGGCGGCCCGCAGCGTGCCCGGCTGATCTCGACCGAGGCGGCGACGAAGCGCTTCGGCGGGCTGGCCGCCGTGGACTCGGTGACCCTTGAGTTCCCGCGCGGCGTTTCGTGCCTGATAGGGCCCAACGGCGCCGGCAAGAGCACGCTGCTGGACTTGCTTTCGGGACGCCAGCGCCCCACGGCGGGAGTCGTGAAGCTCGACGGAGCGGACCTCACCAAGTGCGAGCCGTTCCGCAGGGCCCGCGCCGGGCTCGGCACCAAGCTGCAGGTCGCCTCGGTCTACGCCGCCCTGACCGTGCGGGAGAACCTCTGGCTGGCCTGTTACGCCATGCGACGCGACTCCGACGAGGCAGATCGGCGCGTCGCCGGACTGCTGGAGTGGCTCCACCTCACCGACGACGCCGAGCGGGCCGCCGGCACCCTGTCACACGGCAAGAAGCAGTGGCTCGAGATCGGCATGGTCGTGTCAACTGAGCCCTCCGTCGTGCTGCTCGACGAGCCCACCGCAGGCATGACCCGCACCGAGACGGCGCGCACAGCCGACCTCGTCCGGGAACTGGGTGCGACGGCATCGGTGATCGTGGTCGAGCACGACATGGACTTCGTGCGCCGACTCGATGCCCCGATCACCGTTTTGCATATGGGGTCGGTGTTCGCTCGGGGTACCTTCGAGGAAGTCTCCAGCGACGAGAGCGTGATCGAGATTTACCTGGGCACCCACCACGGCGATACCGCCGATACGGACCGGGCTGATGCTGGCGCTTGACGGTCTGCGGGCCGGGTACGGCGCTGTGCCGGTGCTGCACGGCGTCGATCTGGAACTGGCGGCCTCGGAGTGCGCCGCGGTGCTGGGCCGCAACGGCGCCGGCAAGACCACCTTGATGAGAGCCATCACCGGCGCCATCGCCAGCACCGGGGGATCGATCGCGCTCGACGGCACCGACCTGCGCTCGCTCAAGGCCTACGAACGGGCCCGGCTGGGAATCTCCAGCGTGCCGCAGGGACGCGACATCTTCCCGAAGCTGACGGTGCTGGAGAACCTCCGGGTGGGCACCGCGACCCGCCGCCAACTCGGCGGCGACGCGGTCGAGGAGGTTCTCGCAAGGTTTCCCACGCTCGACCGGCGCAGGCACGACCGCGGCGGGCGCCTCTCGGGGGGACAGCAGCAGCTCCTGGCGCTGGCCAGGGCACTGGTGGCCGCGCCCCGTCTGCTGCTGCTGGACGAGCCGTCCGAGGGAATCCAGCCGTCGGTGCTCGACGAAATCGCTCAAGCGGTCAGCAGGATCGACGCCGAGGGCGGTGTCGCCGTGCTGGTCGTGGAGCAGAACCTGGACTTCGCGGCCCGCATCGCCCGGCGCGCCCTGATCATGGAGAAGGGCGAGATCATTGCCGAAGCCACCACCGCGGAACTGCTCGCTGACCGAGCCCTCCACAGGAAGTACTTGGCGCTGTAGTCCGCTTCGACCCGGCTCGCACACGACAATCACTCCCCGATGCATGCACAATTGCACGATCACCCGAAACAGCGAAGAGGAGCACACCCATGAAGTTGTCGTCGGATGCCGGGCCGACCTCGGTGCCGCTCTTGGAAGAGACCATCGGTGAGAACCTGGCTCGAACGGTTGCGCAGCACGGCGACCGCGAGGCATTGGTCTCTGTCGAGCAAGGCGTGCGCCTCACTTACTCGGATTTCGCCTGCGAGGTGGACCGTCTGGCCCGTGCGCTGATGGGCATCGGGGTCGACAAGGGCGACCGGGTGGGCATCTGGAGTCCGAACTTCGCCGAGTGGGTGCTGCTCCAGTACGCCACGGCCCGCATCGGCGCCATCTTGGTGACCATCAACCCGGCGTATCGCACGTCAGAGCTCGAGTACGTGCTGAACCAGTCGGGCACATCGGTGCTGGTGGCGGCCGAGCAGTTCGCCGGCAGCGACTACCGGTCGATGATCGCCGGCGTCTGGGACCGCTTGGCGGTGAGGCAGGCGGTCTACCTGCACACACCGGACTGGGAGCGACTGCTGGAGGCAGCGGACTCCGTCACTGCGGAACAACTCGAGCAGCGCGCCGCGCAGCTCTCGCCCGGCGACGCCATCAACATCCAGTACACCAGCGGCACCACCGGGTTCCCCAAAGGCGCCACGCTGAGCCATCGCAATATCTTGAACAACGGCTACTTCATCGGCGAGGCCTGCAAGTACACGCCTGAGGACCGGGTGTGCATACCTGTTCCCTTTTATCACTGCTTCGGGATGGTGCTGGGCAACCTGGCGTGTACGACTCACGGCGCCGCCATCGTGATTCCCGCGGCGGGCTTCAACGCGGCCGCCACTCTGAGCGCCTGCGCCGTCGAGCGTTGCACGAGCCTGTACGGGGTGCCAACCATGTTCATTGCCGAGCTTGCCGAGCCCGACCTCGACGGTTATGACCTGTCATCGCTGCGCACCGGGATCATGGCGGGCTCGCCGTGCCCCATCGAGGTGATGCGCCAGGTCGTCGAGCGCATGAACATGGCTGAGGTCACCATCGCCTACGGCATGACCGAGACATCGCCCGTGTCCACCCAGACATCCGCGGACGACCCGCTGGACAAGCGCGTGTCTACGGTCGGGCGGGTGCATCCCCATGTCGAAGTTAAGATCGTGGACCCCGACAGCGGCGAGACCGTCCCCCGCGGCGCCGGCGGAGAGTTTCTCACCCGCGGCTACTCGGTGATGGTGGGCTACTGGGACGACCCAGAGCGCACCGCGGAGGCCATCGACGGCGACGGCTGGATGCACACCGGCGACTTGGCGGTCATGGACAGTGAGGGATACGTCAACATCGTCGGTCGCATCAAGGACATGATCATCCGAGGCGGCGAGAACGTGTATCCCCGCGAGATCGAGGAGTTCCTCTACACCCACCCCGACGTGGTGGAGGTGCAGGTGATTGGCCTGCCCGACACGCGCTACGGCGAGCAGGTCATGGCCTGGATACAGCGGCGCGACGGTGCCGACGTGACAGAGGCGGATATCAAGGAGTTCTGCCGGGGCACCATCGCCCGGTACAAGGTGCCCCGCTACGTCAAGTTCACCGACTCGTTCCCGATGACCGCCACCGGCAAGATCCAGAAGTTCAAGATGCGCGAGATCTCGATAGCCGAACTGGGCCTGCAGGAAGCAGCCGGCATAGTCAGCGCCTAGCTGGCCGGCAGACGGTTGGTGCCGCTGGCGACTGAAGCGGGCACGCATCCGGTGCCGCACCGCCCCGGCAACTCACGGCTTCGGGCGAGCAGGCGTCGCATCTCCGTATGTCAGGCATTTCGCTTGTCGGAAGGCCGGCTTCAGGCTCTGTGTCGGTTTGGTGACAACCTGCTGCGGCGCGGATGACCTGCCGTGACATGAACCCGTGGACATGGTAAGCCCGTGACATGGCGACGCGGTCGGCGCGGTGCTGTGCTCGGGTGTTGGGTGTCCTCGGGATCCTCGCCGTTGCGGCGTGCGGTGCGGTTGATCGGTCGGAGCAGATCTCAACTGTCGGCACGAATGCGTCGCAGGTGCCTTCGACTGCCACTTCGGCCGCGCCGACCGACGGTGACGCGCTGCCGACGAACACAGGGGAAGTGCCCTCCGACACTGACCCGTCCGGACGGGCGGCCGCTGGGCTCGAGCTGATCGGCGGGTTCACGCAGTGCGATGACCTCCCAGAAGTCGAGAGCGTCTTCGGGCCAGGGCCGGCATACGACATCCTCCCGAATGCCGTGCTGGAGTCGGTCTACGAATACGGAACGCAGCACGGTGAGCAGTTCGGGCTCCTGTGGAGCGCTCAAGCGCCGGGCGGGGCGGTGGTCGCGGCATTCACCGGCAATCTCGACATGCACCGCGACGCGCTGGCGTCACTGCTGCCCGAGGGAACGCGCTTCGACGTCGTGCAGGTAGACCACTCCTGGGAGGCGCTCACGGTCCTCCAAGACTCCATCGGCGACCTCCAAGGCTTGCAGGGCACCGGCATCACCACGCTGCGAAATCGGGTGTCGCTCGATTTTGTCGATCCGACTGACGCCGCGCTCGAAGCGCTTGCCGAGACCGTCCCGACGGACATGGTCTGCCTCGATGTCGTCTACTCCGTCGAGCCGCCCAGCGGACCGCTCGACGTCATCCCTGCCGTCGGCACTGTTGCCGACACTGGCGCCAGCGCTGTGGACACCGAGTGCTGGTGGGGTGGCTACGGCCTCAGCGCCACCAGGTGCGAGAACCGTGTCGTGCTGCCGCCTGGGCTCGGCCATGTCGCTGTCCATCTCGACCCCAGTGCGCTGCCCGACCCGGCTGCGACCACCATTCAGTTGCTGGTGGCAGAGGCCGGCTGCACGAGCGGTCGCGAGATGGGCGATGCGCTGCGAGGTCCGCAAGTCGTCGAGACGGACGAGGCAGTGCTCGTGGCTTTCGCCGTCGTGCCGTACTACGGCCTTGCCACGTGCCCCAGCAGTCCGGATACCCACGCCACTGTCGAGCTGGCGCAGCCCTTGGGAGACCGCGCACTGCTGCACGGCGTCATGGTGCCGCCGACGCCGATCGAACGCCGGCCCGAGCAGCCCTGAGCGCCAACAGCCGTTGTTGCAGCAGCCGTCGCGGAATCAGCCCGTGAGCGGGTCGCAGAAGCACGGCTGCAGTTCGCTTCCGAGCACATTGTGGGCCACGCCGCAGTATCGCGAGGTTTCTCTCAGGACTCTCGGGCTGTTCTCTCAGGCTGCAGGTGAACGCTGCTGGACCAGTTGCCGCGCCACGTCGAGGAGTCGTTCCTTCCACGCGACTCGGCCGAGCCATTCTGTGGGAATTCCGGACAGGCCGTAGAGGGCGCCGGCGAGTTGGCCGGTGACTGCCGCGACGGTGTCGGCATCGTCAGCCAGGTTGGCTGCCAGCAGGACAGCACTGCGGAAGTCTGCCGTGCGGGCGACCGACCACAGCGCCGCCTCCAGCGTGTCTACCACGTAGCCGCTGGAGCGAATCTCGTCGCGGGCCGCACCGTGCCACGAGCCCCCGAGCACTCGCTGGATCGCCGGTGCGCCGCTGAACGTCCGCCGCGCAAGCACCTCTCGCCGCGGCATGCCGGCAATGGCGTCCGCCAGCAAGCCGGCGAATGCGCGGCACGCATCGACCGCCTCCGCGGCGCCGTGTGTGGTGCGCGACTGGCTCGCGGCGAAACGGTCGAGGCCCGCTCGGTCGTCCCAGTAGCGCAGGACGATCGGCGCGAGCCGCATCAGCGAGCCGTTTCCCGCCGAGTGCGGATCAGTTGAGCCGGCCATGAGGTCGCCAGTGCAGCCGTAGCGCTCGAGGGACTCCCAGGTCGTTGTGCCGATGTCGAAGCAGTGTCCTGTGCAGGAGTATTCGCCGTGATGCCACCACGACGTGAAGCGCTCCATCAGGTCCTCACAGTCGAGCGTCCCGCACGAGCGCAAGCTGTCCGCCAGCGCGAGGGCCATCGCCGTGTCGTCCGTCCAGTAACCGGGCGCAAGGTCGAACGGACCTCCACCGATCATGTCGACGAGCCTCGGCGCCGAGTCGCGGAGGCAGAACTCCAGTGTCGTCCCGAGCGCATCGCCAACGGCCAATCCGAGCAGAGCACCGACCGCGCGGTCTTCGACGGCCTCGGCTGCACCGGAGGGCAGTTCCCGCGACAGCGGCTGGCAGTGTCTGACGTGAGCCTGCTGTTCCTCGGTCTCGATGGCGCCCAAGGAGTGGCTCTCGCGGACTCGCTGAATCGCGTCGTCGGCTGGCTCGCCGAGTTCGACCAACAGGCGGGAGGCGACGGTCGCTGCGCGGTCCAGTCCGCCCTCGCAGTGAACCAGCACGTCGAACCCGAGTTCCAGCCGATCGCGCACGGCACCGCCGACGGTGTTGTCGCCGACAGCACGGCCGCGGTCAGCATGGTCGCCGACAGCGCTGTCGCCGGCTGCACTCTCGTCCGCTGCATTCCAGACGCGTTCGAACCCGGCGCCCGGTGCGCAGCCGTCGGGGACGGGTGCGTGCCACCACTCCATGTGCCGGTCCTGCACCGCTGCGGGCAGCCTGTCCGCTCCCAGCGCATGCAGCTCTTGGTCCGTGTTCAGGCTGATGACCGCGGTGGCGCCCCACTGCTGCACTGCGTCAAGGTCGGAGTCCAGGTCAGCGAGGAGATCGCGTGCGCGTGTGCCGCCTTCGTGGTGTGGTTCTTGGGCAGCGGGCCAGACGGCGATGCCGATCCGTCCGAGGCCGTCTCGCGGCTGTACTGCAGCAATACGAACAGAGGCGGGCATCGGGCCAGGATTCAACGCTGCGCTGCCTGCTCGCGCAGACGGGTTTCTTGCTCGACGAGCTCCGGCGTCATGGCATCGCCGAAGTCGTCGATCTCGAGGATGGGCCGCAGCTCAACCTCGCTCGGCCCCGGCATCCCACCCGCCTCGCTCTCCGCACTGGCCTTGATGATCACCATGATTCCCACGCCCGAGTTTCTGCCCGCTGATGTTTCCCTCAGCCTGTCCTTGGTGCCGATAGCTCACCGCTGCCGAGCAGCCTGCGGGCATCAGCCTGCGGGCATCGCCCAGCTCAGCACCAGCAGGCAGCCTGCCAGCACAACGGCCATCGCCAGCAGCCAGTCGCCCGTGCAAGACCGCGGTTGACCGACACGAACCGCAAGCCGCCCCGCGGGGGTCCGAGACGAACCGATGGCTCGTGACGGATCGGCGTGAGCTTGCAGCGGCCGGCCGGCTGCCCGAGCTGCGCCCACCTGAGTGTGAGATGCCCCCGTGCGAATTCGAGGTGAGCCGGTGTCGGCCGGTGATCCGTCGGCGTGCGATCGAGACGGGGTCGAGATGTGCATCGTGGTGGCTCCGCTGTCGTGAGCAGAGCCGGCTGGGCGTCCCGAGTCCGCGTGCTGCTCGCTGTCCTGCCTGCAAGCACACCAAGGGGGTGTGACATACGAGAGCGACACCCATGAGCAACAGCCATGTGCAACAGCCATGGACAGCGTCAGCGGCGACCGCCGATGCGGGCGGTGCCGAGCGTGTCTGGACTCACCAGGTCGGGCGGGTGAGCACGCCTCCGTCCACCACAAGGTCGATGCCGGTGATCCACCGCGCGAGATCCGAGCACAGGAACACGCAGGCGTCGCCGATGTCCGCAGCGGTGCCGAGCCGTCCCAGCGGTGCCGCTGCGCGCCAGCGCGCCACGCCCTGGGGCCAGTCAGCAGCGAGGCCGGGCCGGTCGATGAGGCCGGGCGAGACGGCATTGACGCGTATCCCCTCGCGCCCGAGTGCGCCTGCCGCTGCGCGGGCATGCATCAGCAGTCCCGCCTTGGCGACGGCGTAGTGGCCGTGCAGGTCAGTGGGCTGATGCCCCTCGATGGAGGCGATGTGGACGATGGACCCGCCGGTGCCGACGCAGCGCATCGCGGCGGCCGCACACTGCGTCAACCGGTGTGCCGCGGTCAGGTTCACCTCGATCATCTCCGACCAGTCGTCGTCGCTCAGCTCACGAAAATGCACCAGCGGCTGAACCGCAGCGTTGTTGACGAGCCCGTCCACACGGCCGTGCTGCGCGATCGCGGCATCGATCACACGCTGGGGCCCGTCGTGTGCGGTCAGATCAGCTTGCACTGATGCTGTCGGTACGCCATCGGCACCAAAGAGCTGATCGACAGGCGACGAGCGGGTGTGAGCCACGACGCAGGCACCCGCAGCGATGAGCCGACGGGCGATGCCGCCGCCGATGCCGCCGCCGGCACCGGTCACCACGATCACCCGGCCGTCCAGCCGAATCAGCCGGTCGGGCGGCACCAGATCGTTCGCTGGCGCATCGTTTGCCCGCACGTCGTCTGCTGGGGCATCGCTTGCCGGCATCTCGTGTGTCGGGGAGTCGTCTGCCGGCATCCCGCGAGACTGCAGTCCGTGCTCAGCCATCAGCCTCGTCCTCGCAGAGCTGTCCTCGCAAGTGTGGTCCTCACGGGCCGTCAGCGCGTTCTTCGAGGTGTGCCGCGGGAACTTCTGGCGAGCGCCGGCCGTCGCTGGCGCACTGCTCGCGTGTGAAGCGCTCAATATCTGCTGCAGCGGCGGGGTATGCAGCTGTCAGCTCGGCGCGGTCGCCCAGTTCACAGCCGGCGTCGTCGAAGGGCGGCGCCATGGTCGTACCCACGAGCGACCACTCCCCACGCGTGTCCGCCGCCATCCACGTGCCAGCCGCCACCGCCGTCATCGGCTGCTCGCTCGCTGCCAAGTCATCTCCGAGCCGCGGCCGTGACACCGTGCCGTCGGGCTGGAGCAAGAGCATCTCCACTGCCGCACCTGCGTAGTGGTGCCACAGCTCGACGCCGTCCAATCGATGCAGCGCCGAGAAGTCGCCGGGGCGGAGCAGGAAGCAGATCGCCGAGGAGTGCCCGTCGCGCCACGTCTGTGCCCACATGCCGCCTTCGCCCGCCAGCGGCTCGAGCCCGAGCAGTTCGATCACCTCATCGGCACCCACCAACTCAACGTAACCTGCTCAGCGAGTCGCGGCAGTTCTACGCTGCCTGCATGGCGAGCGACGGTGCTGTCGGTGTTGATGCTGTCCGTGCCGATGAAGTCCGTGACGATGCTGTCCGTGAAGAGGCGCGCACGTGGCTCGAAGAGCACTGGCACCCCGAGCGGCCGCTCGTCGAGTGGCGCCATCTGCTGGCCGACTCCGGCTGGGGCACGCCGTCGTGGCCCCTCGAATGGCACGGGCGCGGCCTGCCGCCGTCAATGGACGCCGTGGTCGCCCGCGAATTCGATGCCGTCGGAGCGGTGGGTGCCGCAGCGGGCATCGCGATGTACCTGGTCGCGCCGACGCTGCTCGCCCACGCCGATGCCGACCAGAAGCGCCGTCACCTGCGCCCCATCCTGACCGGCGAGCACCGGTGGTGCCAGCTCTTCTCCGAGCCGACCAATGGCTCGGACCTCGCCGGTCTGGTGACCAGGGCCGACCGCGACGGCGACGAGTGGATCGTCAACGGTCAGAAGGTCTGGAACTCAGGGGCGCACCGGGCGCGCTTCGGCATCCTGCTGGCCCGCACCGACTGGGAGGCGCCCAAGCATCGGGGAATCTCGTTCTTTCTCCTGCCGATGGAGCAGCCTGGCGTCGAGGTCCGTCCCCTGCGCCAGATGAACGGCCACGCGACCTTCAACGAGGTGTTCTTCCGCGATGCCCGTGTGCCGGCCGGCGAACTGGTCGGCAGCGCCGGAGACGGCTGGCGCATCGCGCTGACCACGCTGGCGCACGAGCGCTCAGCGGTGGCCACCCGCCGTCCTCGTTACCGGGCCGACGGCGGACCGACAGTCCAGCAGGCCAAGCAGGAGAGCGACGAGTACTTCGCCACCTACCGTTGGTACCCGCAGCGGGCGGGGCGGGCGAATCTCGTCGTTCCCGAGGCGGTGCGGACCGGTCGAGTCAGCGACCCGCTGGTCCGCCAGCAGATTGCCCGGGTGGAGGCGCTGCGACGAATCTCGTCGTGGACCATCCGGCGCGCCCGAGATGCCCGCGCCGCCGGCAAGCCACCCGGCCCAGAAGGATCGCTGACCAAGCTCAACATGTCGGTGACCGCGCGGGCGTGCCACGCTGCGCATTCGATGATCGCCGGCTCGATGGGCATGCTCGTGGGCGCAGGCTCGAACGCGAACGGCGTCGTGTCGGAAGTGCTGATGTCAACGCCGGCCATGTCCATCGCCGGCGGCACGGACGAGATACAGCGAAACATCATCGGCGAGCGGGTGCTGGGCCTGTCCAAGGAACCCGACGAGACCAAGGACATTCCCTACAAGCACGCCCGCCGCAACTGACGCTCTCCCTAGGGTAATTTCGCGGTAGGAGGCGTCATGGCCACGCTCGGCATACGACACGCAGTGCTGTGGGTGACCGACCCGCAGGCATCGGCGGGCTTCTACCGTCGAGCGCTCGGGCTCGAGGTGACCAGCCGCGTCGGCACCGCCGTCTTCATGGCATCGCCGGAATCGAACACCGACCACGACCTCGGCCTGTTCGTCGCAGCGGGCGATGCGGCACCGGCACGACATGTCGGCCTGTACCACCTGGCTTGGGAGGTCGCCACCCTCGCTGAGCTGGCAGAGGCCAAGGTCCGGCTCGACGCCATGGGAGCGCTCGTGGGCGAGAACAACCACGGCACCAGTCGCAGCCTCTACTGCCACGACCCCGACGGCATCGAGTTCGAGCTGATGTGGGAGGTGCCGCCGGAGCTCTGCGACCCCGACGCTGTCCGCAATGTCCCGCTCGACCTTGACGCCGACATCGCCCGCTGGGGCGCCGACTGCCTCAGCCGAGGCGCACGCCCCGTCACTCGCGCTGCGAAGCCGTGAGCTGCTCCTGGCGACGCACCACGAGGAACCAGGTCAACACGAACGACACGGCCACCAGCACCACTCCCATCAGGCCCGCTTCGGCAATGAACGCATCCTCGAACGAGCCGAAGATCTGAGTCGCCAGCGTCGAGAAGCCCAGCGGCGAGATGAGCAGGCTGATCGGCAGTTCCTTCATCACCGACAGCAGCACCAAGCCGGCGCCGGCAACCAACGCAGGGCCCATGAGCGGCAGGTCGATCGTCACCAAGCGGCGCACGGGGCCTGCGCCCAACAGGCGCGCGGAGTCGTGCAGCCGGTCGGGCACGCTGCGCACCGCCACCACGCTCACGCCCATCGCCAGCGAACCGAAGCGGACGACGTAGGCGAAGATCAGCAGCGCGAACGTGTCGCCGAACAGCGAGAACGCGACATCCGAACGCAGCGTCCAAAAGCGCATCGACAACGCGATGAGCAGCCCGGGCAGCGCGAAGGTGCTGATGATCACGGCGTGGGCGAGCCAGCCTGTCCGCGAGCGGTAGCGGCCGACGAGGAAGGCGATCGGCAGTACGGCGGCCACCGCCACCACTGCGGCGATCACGCTCACCCACAGCGTGCTGAACGTGACTTCGAAGATGCGGGGGTAGTCCACGGCCAGCGGCCGCGCATCGGTGAGTGTCCGAGCGATGCCGCCGCCTGCCCAGTCCAGCAGTGCCAGCAGGGGGGCGCCCACGCCGGCGAATCCTGCCGCCGCCACGGCAACGGTCGCCAGCGGCCGCCAGCGGCCGAGACTCAGCGTCGTCGGCTGCAGGCCGCCGATGCCAGAACCGTCGGGCAGCCGTTTGGAGATCCACCGCTCCGCCGTCACCACCACCGCAGCGAGCGCCAGCAGCATCAGGCTGAGCGCAAGCGCCGCAGGCGGATCGGCCAGATGCTTGGTGGCGATGGCGCGCGTCAGCGTGTCGTAGCGCATGAGCTGCACGGCACCGAAGTCGCTCAGCGTGTAGAGGAACACCAGCAGCGTTCCGGCGCCGATCGCCGTGGCGGCGTGGGGCAGCGCGACACGCCAGAACGCGGTGAGCGCGTTGTCGCCGAGCAAGCGGGCGCTCGCTTCCACCGACGGCGGCAGCTGTGTCAAGCGCATGGCGACGGGCAGGTACACGTAGGGGTAGCACATCAGCAGCAGGACGACCCAAGCGCCGAAGAACCCCCGCAGCTCTGGTGTCGAATCGACGCCGAGTCCGACGAGCAGGTCGTTTGCGAGGCCGCCGGGATTCAGGGTTCTGATGAATGCAGCCGCACCCAAGAAGGTCGGATAGACCAGCGGCAGCGGCAGCACGACCCGCCAGACCCGTCGGCCGGGCAGGTCGGTGCGATGGGTCAGCCAAGCCAAGCCGGTGCCCAGCACCAGTGAGCCCGCCGACACCGCCGCGGCGAGCGTGAGCGTCCTGCCCAACGGCGCCAGCGTGCGCTCGCTGAACAGCAGGCTTGCGGGGTCGGAACCCTGGCCGAATGCCCGGTAGGTCAGGTAGATGCCCGGAAACGCGAACACGAATGCGAGCGCCAGCCCGCCGGTGCGCAGCAGCGCCGGTGCCTTGGATCGCCTCGGGCCTCCGGCCAGCTGCGCGGGCCCGGGCGCAACCACACTCACGCGACTGCACCCGCCGTCGGCGCGGCGCCGCTCACCGGCAGGTGCTCAGCGTGCATGGGCTCACTGGTTGAGGATGCCGCTCGCCTCGATGATGGCGGTGGTTTCGGCGAACCCGTCGCCCAAGGCGTCGAAGTCCACGCTGCCGACTGCACGCGCGGTCAGCGGTGGCAGGACGTCTGCGGGCTGGACTCCCGCTGCCAGCGGATACTCGAAGGTCTCCTCGGTGAAGTAGCGCTGGACCGGCTCGCTGAGCAGGTAGGCCAGCAGCTGGGAAGCCTCGGCGGTCTTGTCGCTGGAGGCCGTCAAGGCGGCGGCGGTGATGATGAGCAGGCCGCCGATGTCGTCGTCGGCCAGATCCCAGTTCGCCGCTCGGTGGCCGTCGCCTGCCGCAGCAGCTTCTTGGTGTTGGTAGTAGTGGTTCACGAGTCCCATCTCGATCTCGCCGCGGCCGGCCGCTTCCACGATGGATCGATTGTTGGGGTAGTAGCGGGCGCCGTTCGCGACCATGTCAGACAGCCATTGCGCTGCGATGTCGGATCCGTACTGGTCTGCGAGCACGGTGAACCAGTCGACGAACGAACCGTTCGTCGCCGGAATCGCCACCTTGCCGCGGTACCGCTCGTCGGTGAGGTCGAACACTGATCGGGGCAGCTCATCGGGTTCGACGTTGTCGATGTTGTACACGAGCACCCGCTTGCGCCCTGAGAATCCGACCCAAGTGCCAGATGCCGAGCGATGCTGAGCTTCGACCAAGCCCAGCACGTCAGCGTCGATCGTGCCGAGCAGACCCTGGTTCTCGAGGAAACCCACCGGACCTGGAGAGCGGGACAGGTACACGTCGGCCGCAGTTCGGTCGCCTTCCTCGGCCAGCAACAGCGCCAGTTCGGTCGAATCGCCCCAGCGCACCGTGACGTCGATGCCGGTCTCGCAGGTGAAGGCGTCGAGGACCGGCGCGATGAGATTCTCGGTTCGGCCCGAATAGACGGCGATGGCGCCGTTGTTCTCCGTGGTGCATTCGCCGCCGTAGATTGCTGCCGCAGTGCCGTCGAGGGTGCGTGCTGAGCTGGTGCTGCACGCCGACGCGAGCAGCGCGACTGCCGCGATGAGCGCTGTGATCGTCTGGGCTGAGCGTGTTCGGCGCCGAACGCCGCGCAGCGGGGCCAACAGGTGGAGGGGTGGTGTCGTCATGGGGCGTGACTCTAGCGGTCCTGGTTCCTAAATGTAAGGTATGCCTAACTACATGTAGTGTGCATCGTGAACTCGATGAACGCCCTATCGCTTGGCTAGCGCGCCACATGCTCGGCCACACAGCCCGACTGCCGACATTTGATTCCGAGCAATGCATAAATTCGACACCATTGAGTGCCGTTTGTCGACATCGGCTTGGGGCGCTGGGCCGTGACACGTCCACGGGACGCACGGCGAGCGCTCGCCCGGCGGCAACGGCGTGCTCGACGCACTCGGCGTCACTGCCGCCGAGGCTCACCCTCAGCAGCACTGCTATCAGGAGACGACCTACGTCAACCGCGGCGGCTACGTCCCGACCGGCGTCACACGAACCGTTTGTGTCGACATCGCCCACGAACACTCAAGCTGGTGGACGCGAGCACTCTACTGGGGCGCTACTACAACCTTGTGCGGCACGTTCGCCGTGGCCGTTGGCGGCGCAACAGCGGGGGCGGGCACCTTTCCTGCTGCGGCCGGCTGCGGTGCGACATTTGCGATCCTGCCCGGACCGTAGGGTGTTGATCATGCAGTACGTGTACAACACGAAGTCGTACAGGAGCAAACGTGAAGCGCTGATGTGGAGCTTGAGCGCAGCTGGCGCGCTGGCGCCCATTATGTTGTCCTACGGCCTGCTGGGCTATCCGCGTTCCCTCTACCTAGTCCTGTTGGCCGGATATATGCTGCTGGGCCTCGCTGTGTGGTCGTGGTGGAAGCGTCGGGGGCGTGACAGGTTTCCGCTGCGCCCGTCTGCTGACCGCGAAGAGTGAAGCTCGCTGCGTCAGCAATCGCGGTGCTGCTCATTTCGGCGTTGGCTATAGCGGCGTGTTCTGCTGTTGAGCCGTCGGCGGCGTGCGCGAACGCTGCCGAGCGGGCCTACGGCACCAGTGTCGAGGCTCATGAAGCGGCGCATGCTGCGGGCGAGGATCACACCGACGAAGACATTTTCGACGCTCGTGTGGCGATGATCCTCGCGGAGGCCGAGACGCGGCGGCACTGTGGCTGAGACTTAGACGGTCTCAGCACAGCAACACTGCTGTGCTGCAGCGGTTCGGCGTTGGCTTCGGCTTTATCGGTGCGTTCGTGTCATGCACTGCAGGCATCGATCGCTGCGGGGTTGTTCATCGCACACCGGTTCGTTGACTTCATCGCTTGCAGCGATGGGATCAACGCCGGCGACAGAAATCGTTCAAGCTGACATCTCGCACCCAAGACCGCATTGTTCGTCTGTGCCACAAGTGTGCAGCCGAGTTGATGGTGAGGTCAGGTGAAGTGCAGAGGGTTGGCTTGGCTCCAGTGGACTGGTTGCTGGTCGAGACTGAGTGTCAATCGATTCCAGAACAGCTCGACGGCACTCGACGTTGCCGGATCGCTCTGGTCGGCGTCGGATGCGGCGTACACCGTCAGCTCGTACATGGCACCGTCGGTCTCTTCGGTCGGTCGGGCCAGCAGCGCCATGAACGCTTTGGCCATCTCATACGGCTCCAGCATTCGCGGCTGCCAGCGGCCGAACACCCGCTCATTGCCGGCGTATTCGTTGGTCATGCCGGTTCGCACGAAGGGAAGCAGCAGCGTGAAGCAGCTGACCAGATCGGCGCTGCGGCCCAAGTTCACCTTCAGCACCTTGGGCAGCTGCAGCACTGCCCAGTTGCTGAGCGCGTAGCCGGGCACGGCTGGGCCCGGGTCAACCGCTTGACGGGACGACACGTAGACAATCTGCGCTGGCGTCCCGGCGTAGACCGCCTCGCCCGCCCACAGATGCGTCGACGCCAGAAAGCCGTCGACCTTGGTGTCCAGCACCAGCCGCGACTGTTCCAGGTTGTCGATGAAGTGCTGACGCACCCGAGCCCGCCGCAGCGATGTGGACTCGCCCTCGACTGGCCGCAGCGTCCGTCCCAAGTTGTAGCCGGACTCGGTGAGGCCGGAGTTGCAGATCACCAAGTCCGGCGGCAGCCCGCCCATCTGGTCCATCACGTAGCTGCGAATCGCCCAGAGGTCTCGCAGGTTCGTCACATCCGCCTGCACCGGAAAGGCATGTACGCCCTCGTCGCGGAGGCGGTCGACCAAATCGAAGCCGTCCTCGTAGCTGCGATGAAAATGCACGCCGACCGACGCGGCGCCGTTCAGACCGGCGCTGAGCGCGAACGCCTGGCCGATGCCGCCGTCCTTGCCGGCCCCGGTGATGAGGACGCGGCGGCCTTCGGCTGCGCGGCGATACTCAGCGAACCGGAACGCATCGGTCGGGGCGGTGTAGGCCATGGTGTTGTACCTCCCAGCAACGGATGGCTCAGCAGCGGATGGTTCGGCAGCGGACGTCGGGCGCGCCGAGGCGGGCAGCATCGGCGGTTTGATCATCGTGCCGAGTCTGACTGTCTCGCTCGGCCGCAACTCGCGCCCGATAGTGCGAGACCTCGCGCTCGACAGTCTCGGGTGACCAGCCGAGTTCTGCACCCATCAGCTCCGCGGCGTCTACGGCTGCGTCGATGCCACGGTTCCAGGACTCGACAGACAGCCGAGTGCGCCGGGCGAGCACGTCGTCGAGGTGCAAGGCGCCCTCGGCTCGCACAGCGTGGACCACCTCGGCCCGCAGGTAGGCCAGCTCGGGTGTCAGCGGCTCGCCCAGATCGGGTTGGGCGGCAATCAGACCGAGCACATCGTGCACTTGGTCGCCGTGGCGGTCCAATAGGTGCGCAGCCGTGGCGCGGCTCATGCCCATATGGGCACCCAGTTCGTCGTGACGTCGACGCAGCTCCTCGTAGCCGTGTGCGCCGACGAGCGGCGTGACCAACGTGGGGGATCGACGGGCCGCAGCGCCGCGGCGCCGCCACCGTGGGGTTCGTCGCGGCGCAGCGTCGCCTCGGGCAGCGGTCACCTCGTCGAGTGCAACCTCGACGGCGTCTGCTGCCATGACCCGGTACGTCGTGTACTTGCCGCCCGCCACCGAGACCAGCCCTGGCGCCACCCGCGCGACGGTGTGCTCGCGGCTCAGCTTGGCTGACTCCGGGGCATCCCCGGCCAGCAGCGGGCGCAGACCGGCATAGACGCCGCAGATGTCTTGGTGGCTGAGCGGGTTTGCCAGCACGCTGTTGAGGCGTTCGAGCAGCAGGTCGATGTCGGCCCGGCTCGCGGCTGGGTGGGCGTAGTCGAGATCCCAGTCGGTGTCGGTAGTGCCGATGATCCAGCGCTCGCCCCAAGGCACCACGAAGAGCACGCTGGGCGGCATGGCCACGATCAGTCCGCACTGCAGGTCGATGCGATCCCGCGGCACCAGCAGGTGAATCCCTTTCGACGCCCGGAGGCGTGTGCGAGACGGCTGCGTGCTGGAAGCCGGCGTGTCGGCCAGCTGCTCGATCTGGCTCGTCCATACCCCTGTGGCGTTGACCACGGCATCGGCGTGAACCTCAAAGCAGCGACCGGTCTCGGCGCAGTGCGCGATGACGCCTCGCACGGCACCATCGGCGACGAGCAGTTCTCGCACGCAGGCCGAGGTCAAGATGCGCGCGCCGTGCGCAGCGGCGGTGCGGGCGATCGCCACGACCAGTCGGGCATCGTCGGTCTGGCCGTCCCAGTAGGTGATGCCGCCCCGCGCCATGTCGGCATCGAGGGCGGGCGCGAGACGACGGGTGTTGCGCGCGCTGAGGTGGCGGTGCGAGCCGTGCGCGTGAGGTCCCCGGCCGGCCAGCGCGCTGTAGAGCGCGATGCCGAGCCCGGTGTACAGCCGCTCGCGCCAGCCGCGCCGAATGGGGTAGAGGAACTGCACCGGATGCACCAGGTGTGGCGCCAACCGACCGAGCAGCAGGCGGCGCTCGGCCAGCGACTCCCGTACCAAGCCGAACTCGAGACGCGCTAGGTAGCGCAGTCCGCCGTGAACGAGTTTGGACGAGCGGCTCGACGTGCCTGCCGCCAGGTCGCGCTGCTCAAGCAGCGCCACGCTGTGGCCACGCAGCGCGAGGTCTAGCGCGCAGCCCGCTCCGGTGGCGCCGCCGCCGATGACCACGACATCGACACGGCCGCCGTCGAGCTCGTCGAGCCAAGCGGCGCGCTGGGCTGGTCCCAGCCGGCTGTCCGCCGCAGCACGATGGCCGTTGTTCGCCGTGCTGGGATTCGCTGCTGCGAGTTTCACGGCTTCGCCATGGCGAGATCGGCGTCTGCGCGATGCGATCGGCTCGACGTGCTCAGTCGAGTTCGCAGGACAGGTGGCGGCGCGTCGCCCACCCGAACAGGTTCCAGCCGAAGTCGCCGCGGGTCAGATCGTCGCGGGCGATACGCGCGGCCGGCGCAGAGATCGGGACGGCCGCCGGTGCCTTCATCTGCACCTCAGCAACGCGCTCGGCGAGCACGAACCAGCCCACCGCATCGGCCGGGCTCGCCCCGACGGTCAGCAGACCGTGGTTGGCCAAGACGGCGGCTCGGCAGTCGCCGAGCGCCGTAGCGATGCGCTTGCCGCCGTCCGTGGAGAGGATCTGCACTTCCTCGTCGTCGAAGAGCACATGGTCCTCGAAGAAGCAGGTGGCCTCCTGATTGATCGGCTCGATCATCCGCCGCTCTGCCGAGAACGGCGTGCCCCACTGGGTGTGAGTATGGGCGGCCGCACCGATGTCTGGTCGAGCTTCGTGGAGCGGGTGGTGGATGTAGAAGGCGCTGGCATTGATCGGCGCGGGCCGCCCGTCGCGGTCGGCAGCGTTGCCATCAGGCGCCACCAGCACCAAGTCGTCCACGGTGGCGCGCTCGAAGCTGACCCCGTAGCGCAGCAGCCACATGTGGTCGGGCCGCAGCGGGTCGCGGCAAGTGATGTGCCCGTCGCCCAGCTCCCCCCAACGCAGCGTGCCGAACAGGCGGTAGGCACGCGCGAGGTCCGCCAACAAGCGGCGGCGCTCCGCTCCAGCATCGGCCTCGAATGGCTCAGCCGGCACGCCGGCGAGGTCGCGGGCATTCACGCAACGGATTCTGCCACGACCTCAGCCGCACACGGCACCGCCGCTGTGCAGCACCGCACGGCCAGCCGGCGGGCGCGCAGCCGCGCCGAGTGCAGCGGCGGCGAGTAATGTCATGCAGCGTTGTATCGCTGGTGCCACGAGCCCAGCATCCACACACCCGGCAGTCACGAACCCGGCAGGGGGTCACATGGCAACGGTCACCCTCGACCGGCTGACGAAGAAGTATCCGAACGGCTTCGTCGCAGTCACCGATCTGGACATCGACATCGCCGACGGCGAGTTCTTGGTGCTGGTGGGCCCGTCAGGCTGCGGCAAGTCCACTGCGCTGCGGATGGTCGCCGGACTTGAGGAGATCAGCGACGGGGAGCTGCTGATCGGCAGCGAGCGCATGAACGACGTCGAGCCAAAGGACCGCAACATCGCCATGGTCTTTCAGAGCTACGCGCTGTACCCCCACCTCGACGTGGCCCGCAACATCGGCTTCCCCTTGAAGCTGGCCGGTGTCCCGAAAGCGGAGATCGACGAGCGAGTGCGCACCGCCGCGCGGCTGCTGGAGCTTGAGCCGCTGCTCGGCAACAAGCCGGCGCAGCTCTCCGGCGGCCAGCGCCAGCGCGTCGCCATGGGCCGGGCCATCGTGCGTGACCCGGCCGTGTTCCTCATGGACGAGCCGTTATCCAATTTGGACGCCAAGCTGCGCGTGCAGATGCGCGCCGAGATCACGGCCCTGCAGCACCGACTCGGTGCCACCACCATCTACGTCACTCACGACCAAGTCGAAGCCATGACGATGGGAGACCGGGTCGCCGTGCTCAAGGACGGTGTGCTGCAACAAGTGGACGACCCGACCGACCTGTACGAGCGGCCGGACAACCTCTTCGTGGCCGGATTCATCGGTGCGCCCGCAATGAATCTGCGAATGGCCCGGCTCGAACGCGGCGAGCAGAGCTGGCAGCTGCACCTGGGCACCCAGACGCTGCTGCTGCCCGAACGGGTGCTGAGCACCCATCCTGGCCTGCGCGGCTACGACGGTGCCGATGTCGTGGTCGGCATCCGACCGGAGGCGTTCGAGGATGCCGCGATCGCCAATGGCGAGTCGGGTGCGCGCCTCGCAGCCACGGTGTCGCTGACCGAAGCGCTGGGTTCGGACCTGCTCTTGCACTTCCCGCTGGATGCACACTCCGTCGAGGCCGGGGACCCCGACGCGCTGGAGGGCATCGAGGACCGCATGGTCATCGCCCGAGTGCATCCCCGCAGCACCGCTCGGCCCGGCGCCGACGTCGAGCTGGTGGTGGACATGGACGGTCTGCACTTCTTCGATCCCCACACCGAAGTCGCCATTCGCGACTGAACCCATTCGCGACTGGGCCCATTCGCTACTGGGTCCAGCGGGCGGCTACATCGGGTGCCAGAGGGGCTGGTGCGCAATGGACCCCAGCACGAGGCGTCCGAACAGGTCGCACTCGGCGAGATGGGGGTAGCCCGACAAGATGAAGGCATCGATCCCGACCGCTTGGTAGGCCCGCAGCTTGGCTGCGACCTCGTCGGGGTCGCCCACGATGGCTGCTCCGGCACCGCTTCGGGCCCTGCCGATGCCGGTCCACAGACCTTCCTCCGCAAAGCCATCGGCATCGGCACCTGATCTCAGCTCGGCTTGTCGCTGCACGCCGACGGAGGCCGAGTCCAGTGACCGCGCCCGAATCGCCGCGCCGGCACCGTCGTCGAGGCGGCTCACCAGCCGTCGCGTGGCAGCCATCGCCTCGGCGCTGGTTGGTCGGACGATGACGTGAGACCGCAGCCCGAACGTGAGCTGTCGCCCGACCGCAGCTGCGCGCTCGCGCATCTCGCTGACGGTCGCCGCTACGCCTGCCACCGTGTCGGGCCAGTTCAGGAACACGTCTGCGGCGACCGCGGCAGTGTGCTTGGCGTCCTCGGAAAAGCCGCCGAAGTAGAACGGCGGGCACCGTCCGCTGACGGTGCCGACGCGCGGCGGATCGAGCTGCACCTTGACGAACTCGCCGTCGAATTCGACGGACTCGCCGTCGAGCAGGGTTCGCAAGACCTCCAAGTACTCGCGTGTGCGCCGATAGCGGGGTCCCGAGGGCAGCGGCGCGCCGGGCAGGTCGCTCGAGATGATGTTGACGGTCAGCCGTCCCGCGGCCATGTGGTCGATGGTGGCCAGCTGCCGCGCCAGCTGCGGCGGCCACATCTCGCCCATGCGCACCGCGAGCAGCAGGTTGATCCGCTCGGTCTGCGTGGCGATGCCAGCAGCGAAGGCCGTGGCGTCGATCCCCAGGCTGTAGCCGGAGGGCAGCAGCACGTTGTCGAAGCCGTTGCGCTCCGCCGCAGCGACGATCTGCGCACAGTGCTCCCACGAGCTGGCCAGCGTCGGGTCCGGCACGCCCAGGAACTCGTAGTCGTCGTCGCACAGCGCCGAGAACCATGCGATCTCCGGTGCAGCAGTCCCTCCGCCGGAGCTCGCAGCCCGCGCTGTGCAGCTCACGGCACTGAACCGGCCCGTCTGCATTCCGGCCCGGCGGTCTGCTCGGCGGGGACGTTCATGGCCTCGGCCTCGGTGTGCTGTGCCGGGCGCTCATGGGTTGCGCTTTGCGTCGGTCATCAATTCGTCCATCAATTCGCCCATCGCCACCGGCCGGCCCTCCTCGATCGAGCGATGCGCCGCTCGGCCGATCGCCACCGACCACAGCCCGTCGGCGAGCGTGCATTCCGCGGTCCCTGAGGCACGCACTGCGTCGCAGAAGTGCTCCAGCTCGATGTAAGAGGCGCCGTGGTGATGACCGGCCACTGGTGCCGTGCTGGTCACACTTTGCTCGCTGACGCTGCCGATCCAGTCCCGTCCCCTCACGCCGTCCCGCAGCACGTCGTCGGGGATCAGCGCTTCGAGCTTGCCGGCGGCACCCACCACCGACACTTCCTCCTGGTTGCGGGTGGCGTCGGCGAACATGCACAGGTCCAGCATGGCGCGGGCCCCCGTGGCGAAGTCCACGATCACGAAGGCGTTGTCCAGGATGTCGGGCGTCTCCCCGCCGTAGCGCTCGTCGAGATGGTTCACGGCTTGGCCGCCCGAGGCCATGACGCGCACCGGCTCGCTGCCCACGATGAGGCGCATGAGGTCGAAGAAGTGGCAGCACTTCTCCACCAGCGTTCCGCCGGTGTTGCGGTTGAAGCGGTTCCAGTCGCGCACCTTCGGCTGGAAGGGGAAGCGGTGCTCGCGGATGGCCACCATCGCGACGGTCCCCACTGCGCCGTCGCGGACGCGTTCGATCAGCGCAGCGATCGGCGCCATGTAGCGGTACTCCAGCCCCACCCACACCAGCGGCGCCTCGTGCCCCAGTGCAGCGAAGCCGTCGATGATACGGCGGCAGTCGGCCAGCGTGGTAGCCAGCGGCTTCTCCACCAGCTGCGGCATCCCGGCTGCGGCCGTGTCCAGCACGATGTCGGTGTGCAGGTGGTTCGGCGTGGCCACCACGACGGCATCGCAGAGTCCGGAGTCGAGCAGTTCCCGGTGATCGCCGAAGCGCGGCACCGGCTCGAGTCCGTTGACGGCCAGCTCGCGCTGCGCATTGACCAGCGACGGCGCCCAGTCGTCGCACAGCGCGGCTACCTCGGCGCCGTCGAGCGCAATGATGTTGGCGAGGTGCTCCATGCCCATCATGCCGGTGCCGATGACGCCGAAGCGCATCGGCTCATGGCTGGCATGGCCGGCCGGCAACGTGCTCACCTGTGCCGGCGGCTTTGCCGGAATCGGCCGTCGCTCACGGCAATGGCCGGCCTTCGGACGCCTCGATGATGTCGTAGAGGTCGTTGCGGTCCAGCCGCACTGTCAGCGCCGCCTGCAACGCCACCAGACGCTCCGGCTGCTGTGTGCCGACGATGGCGATCGGCGCAGTGGGGTGGGCCAGCACGAACGCCACGCACACGGCGGCTCGGTCCACGCTTTCTCGTTCGGCCAGCCGGTCCAGCGTGGCGAGCAGACCGTCTCGCACGCTCCCGTCCGGCTTGTCGACAGGATCGCCAACCGGGCCGTCTGGGCCGTCGTTGCCAGATGGTGCCGCTGGTGGTTCGTCGAGGTGCTGGCACTGGGCCGTCAGTCGCCCGCCTGCCAGCGGGCGCTGTGCCATGAGTCGCCCGCCTGCCAGCGGGCTCCAGGCCAGCGGGACCATGCCGGTCTCCGCGCACAGGTCGAGCGTGCCGTCGCGCAACGGGTCCAAGCAGGCCGCTGAGTACTCCGGCTGGGTGCTCACCAGCGGCGCGTCCAAGTGTGTTGCCAGCGCGCGGGTCTGCGCAGGCGTGTAGTTCGAGACCCCGACGGCGCCCGCGAGTCCATCGGCGATCAAGCCGTCGAGCGTGTCGGCCAGCTCAGCCGGATGGGTGAACATGTCCGGCCGGTGGACCTGGTACAGGTCGACGTGGTCGGTCCCGAGGCGTGTCAGCGAGGCCTCGCACGCCGAGCGCAGCGCAGCCGCACCCGAGTCGTAGGGCAGCGGCGGCGCGATGCCGCCCTTCGTCGCGAGCACCATGCGATCGCGCAGCGCGGGCCGGGCTCGCAGCAGTGCGCCCAGGTTGTCCTCGCAGCTGCCGAAGCCGCTGCCTCCCCAGTCCAAGCCGTACACATCGGCAATGTCGATCAGGTTCATGCCGAGGTCGAGTGCTGTCTCGATCAGTGCGGTGTTGCGGTCCACGTCGTCGCCGGTGAAGCGCCACAGCCCCAGTGCCAGCGGACCGATCTGCGGGCCGTTCGCCCCGAGCCTGCGCGCGTCGGCGCGGACCAAGCTCGACACCGGCATGTCGTTCACGAGCTCATCCAGTTCACGCTGTCCAAGTCACGCTGTCGCCCTGTTTGTCCCGCTAGCCCCGTTCACGACTTCACCGAACCGGCCAGCAGGCCGCGCACGAAGAAGCGCTGCAGGGCGAAGAACACGATCAGCGGCACGCCGGCCTGAATGAACGCCCCGGCAGACAGCACATGCTCGCGAACGCCGAACTCACCGGCCATTGATGCAATGCGAATCGTGGCCGGCCACGCCTCGCCGTTGCCGCCGATCATGGTGATGGCCACCAAGTAGTCGTTCCAGGTCCACAGGAACTGGAAGATCGTGAACGCCGCCAGCGCGGGCACCGACAGCGGCACCACCAGCCGCCAGAAGATCGTGACGTGATTCGCTCCGTCGATCCTCGCCGCCTCGAAGAGCTCGCCGGGCAGCGAGGAGATGTAGTTGTGCAGCAGGAACACCGCAAAGGGCAGCGCGAAGGCAGTGTGCGTCAGCCAGACCGCGATGGCTTGGCCGGCAAGGTCGAAGTCCGGAAACAGCGTCAAGGTGAACTCTGTGCCCGGAATCGTCCAGTGCGCCCCGCCCGAATAGAGCTGCAGCAGCGGAATCAGGGCCACTTGGTTCGGCAGCGCCAACAGCGACACGAGTCCGATGAACAGCCACTCCCGACCCCGGAATTTCATCCAGGCGAACGCGTACGCCGCCATCGCAGCGATCGCCACAGGGATCACCGTGGCCGGAATGGCGATGGCGAAGGAGTTGATGAGCGCCCGGGCCAGCCCGCCGCTCTGTTCGGCGCCTAGCACCTCGGTGTAGTTGGACAGCGTCCAGCCGCCCTCGTAGAACGACTCCCACCAGCCGCTGTCGCGCTGCGCGTCGCGGGTGCGGAACGAGTTGACGAACAGGCTGCCCGCGGGAAGGCTCCACACGATCACGATCAGCCACAGCACCCACGTCGGGATGCGGCGCAGGAAGCCGTAGATCAGCTTGCCCGTGCGGTCGATGCCCGCGAATGCGTTGCGCTCGCCGCCAGTGGTCCTGCCGCCGGCGGTCTGCGTCGAATCGGAAGCGGTCATGGCGCTCATGCGTCGGTCCGCTGCATCCGTCGGATGTTGAACGCCATCGCCGGCACCACGGCCAAGAACAGCACGATGGCCAGCGCCGAGCCCAATCCGAGATTGAATTCGGTGAAGGCTCGCTGCCACATCTCGTTGGCGATGACCTGCGTGCCGAAGTTGCCGTTGGTCATCACCTTCACGATGTCGTAGACCTTCATCACGAGCACCACCAGCGTTGTGGCCACCACGACGATCGTGGGGGTGATCGTGGGGACGACGACGTTCCAGAACGTCTGGCGCTCAGTGGCGCCGTCGACGCGCGCCGCTTCGAGCAGCTCGGAGGGCACCGACTTGATGGCTGCTGACAGGATCACCATGGCGAACCCCGTCTGGATCCAGATCAACACCACCATGAGCCACACATTGTTGAACGGCCCCTCCTGCAGGAACAAGATGGTGTCGGCGAAGTAGTCCACGACGGGTTCCCCAGTGGCGGGGTCCACCATGGGTTCCAGGGTGGCGGGGTCCATTCTGGGCGTCGGCGCCAAGCCGCCGAGACCCGGGCCCACGAACCGGTAGACGAGCCACAGCACTGGGAGCGCAGTGACTGCGGCGCCGATGGCCAGCGCCGGTTGGCGCCGCCGCACCCCGTAGGTACACACCATCACCAGCACAGCTGTGACGACGGCCAGAACCAGCACGACGATCCAGGCGCCGGCGGTGCGCGGCCGCAGGCTGCCCAGCCAGACCCAGACGGCGTTGAGCAGTCCGGTTTGGGGCTTCTGAGGCGGCCGTGCGATGTACATGAAGCGCCAGATGATCCCGGCGCCCACGAACGAAATTGCCATCGGCAAGAAGATGAGGCTCTTGGCCACCGACTCCCAGCGCACACCGTCGGCGAGCACTGCTGCCGCTAGGCCGAGCGCCGTCGACAGTCCCGTGACCACCACCACCCACCACAGGTTGTTGATGACGGTGCCGCGCAGCGTGGTGAACACGGCGAAGGAGAGCACGAACAGCCCGATGGCGACTGGGCCGACGGAACCGGGCAAGGGCTCGAGGGTCCGGCCCCGACGACGGCCCACCGCCATGCCGATAGCGATGCCGGCAACGATGAGCACAGCGGCCGCCCAGGTGAGTCGGCTCGTGAAGATGTCGGACCATCCGCTCAAGTCCAGGCTCTGGTCGTTGGTCAGAATCTCGCCGTAGTTGGCGAGTCCTACCCAGGAGTCGGCGCCGGCATCGAGCAGCGAGAGATAGATGGAGCGCAGCAGCGGTATCACCAGCCCGAGCGCGACGAACATCAGCGCCGGGCCGAGGAAGGTGACCAGGCGGCCGCGTTCTGACAGCCGTGTCCGGCTCGCGTTCGAGGGCGTGCCCAGCAGTCCGGCCGCAAAGCCGACGCCGCCTCCGACCAGTGCGCACACGAGCGCCCACAGCCACATCGCACCTCCGGCGATGTCGTTGCCGGCGATGATCGCGCCGATCAGTGCGCCGAGCAGCGCAGCGGTGGTGGCCAGAAAGACGCGCCAGCGGCTGACAGCAAGGTCGAAGAGCCAGTTCGCTCCGAAGAAGACCGCTGCGCTGGCGCCGATGGCGACGACCACGCCGATCAGCGCGCTGACGAGTGCGCCCATCGCCTCAGTACACCTGTCGTCGCTGCACGGTCACCGGCGCAGTCTTGCAGGCGAAGCGCGGCGCGTGCGCAATGCGGCCGGCGGCGCTTTGGCAGGCCATGGCGCCGCCGGCAACGCGACCGCCGAGCGACTTGTTCTTGTGCAACGCCAAGCGCGCCGGAGGCCGGCCCACATCAGCGGACCGGCCTCCTTGCGGCTGAGACGCGGCCTGCAATGTCGGCAGCGTCTGTGGTTGTTCAGTTGCCGCGGTTACTCGGGCCAGGAGGCGTCGATCGCAGCGAATGCCTCGGCGACGGTCTTGTCGCCGTTGACAGCGCTGGTGCCTTCGGTCCAGAAGGTGCCTGCACCCACAACAGCCGGCATCAGGTCCGATCCGTCGAAGCGGGCCGGGCTGGCCGTCTGGAGAATCTGCACGAACGACCGCTCGAGGTCGTTGTACACGCTGAGGTCTTGTTGGGTGTTGGCCGACAGGAAGCCCGACTGGCCGCCGCCTTGACGTTCAGCCTGCGCTGTCTGACGCACCTCGGCGTACTCGGCGCTGCCGAGGAACTCCATCACTGCCCAGACTTCGGGCGCGTCACGGAAGGCGGAGACATACGTGCCGGCGGTCAGCACCGGACGATTGCCCTTCTCTGCGTCGGCGGGGAAGTAGAACACATCGATCTCTTGGCCCGGGCCGACGCCGGTGCCCTCGGGCAGGAATGCTGCGAAGAACGAGGCTTGACGATGCATGGCGCAGTCGCCGGCGACGAGCGGATCGCCGTTGTCGCCGAATGGTGTCGCGGCAATGGAGCCACCAGCGGCGTAGACGACGCCGGGTGTGTTCCAGACGTCGAGAACGGTCTGGGCAATGCTCGCAATGCGCTCGTCGGCGAAGTCGACCTCGCCTGCCACCCACTGGTCATAGACATTCTCGTCCTGGATACGCAAGACGAGGTCTTCCATCCAGTCGGTGAAGGCCCAGCCCGTGGCCGGGCCGGACTCGATGCCGACGCACCACGGCGTGACGCCGGCGGCGACCATCTGGAACGTCAACGCCCAGAGCTCGTCCAGCGATTCCGGCACAGCGAAGCCGCCGCTCTCAAAGATCTCGGTGTTGTACCAGACGATCGACTTGAGGTCGGTCTTGTTGGGGATGCCCCACAGCGTGCCGCCGAAGGTGACCGTGTCCAGCGTGCCGGCCGGCCATTGGCTCTCGATGTTGCTCTTGACGGCATCGGGGATCGGCAGGATCCAGCCCTCGCCTCCGAAGTCGCCGACCTTGCCCGGCTGCGGGAACACGCCGATGTCGGGCGGGTTGCCGCCGGCTGCCTGGGCGTTGATCTGGTCGGAGAAGTCGCGAGCACCGGTGTAGGTGATCTCGATGCCGGTCCGCTCGGCGAAGACGTCCAGGGCGTCCTGCATGGCGCCGGCCTCTTCTTCGGTTGACTCGGGTCCGAAGACGCTTACCTTCGTGCCGGCCATCGACATCCCGTCGTCCATCGCCTCGGTGGTAGCGGGCGATTCGGCCATGGTGGTCGCCGGTGTGTCGTCCATGGCCTCGGTGGTAACCGGCTCGTCGGCCATGGTGGTAGCGGGCGATTCCGCCATGGTGGTCGCCGGCGCAGCAGCCGTCGTTGCCGCAGGCGACGCATCGTCGCCATCGTCGTCGCTGCCGCAAGCAGCTGCGATCAGCGCTAATGCGAGCAGTGCAGCGACGAACCGCGATGCCCGCAGCCGCGTTTGCCTTGTGCGGTGCTGTTTCATGTGCATCTCTCCTGTGTCTCTCCCTGTGCGGTCACCAGGTGCGGTTGCAAGCCCGCACACCTGCTCTGCGCTTCGGCGCGACGTTGTTCGTCTGCCGACATAGCACGCTGCATGCAGTTGCCGCAGCGGCAGCCTAGCTGTCGGTTCGCACCAGGCTGCGCGCTCGTTCCGGTGTTTGCCATACCGCAGCGCTCGCAGGCAGCAGTGTGTAGCCGCCGTTCGGCCCGTTCGGCGCTGCGGTCTCCACCTCGGACGTATCGATGTCTGAGATCGGAGTGCCCGTTGCCGAGGGCGCAGTCGCCGCGCGATCCGATGGGGCATCGGCTGCGGCGAGCGGGTGAGGGCCCGCCACGGCCGAGTCGAACAACAGCGCGGCACCGTCCACTACCGGCGCCGTGCTGGGCGAGTCGCTGACGTTGGCCATCACCTGGAGACTGCCGCGTCGGTAGGAGACGATGGGTCCGCTGCCGCTGTCGATCCAGGCAACGTCGGTGCCCGCCGCCTCCAGTCGAGGACGTTGCTGGTGTAGCACCTCCAGCAGTTCGCGGTACGCGCCGAGCCACGAACGCTTGGCCGCGTCCGACGCCGCTTCCTGCGCGGCGGCAGTCTCGTGGTTCGGCCGTTCGGCCGCTCGCAGCCACGGCGCGGCGTCGCTGAAGCCGTTGTGCGGCCCGTCGGACCACGGCATCGGCGTGCGGCAGCCGTCACGTCCGGCGGCCACGTCGTCGGCCGGGCCCACCGGGTCGAGCTTGTCCTCGGATGCGACCTCGCCGTCGGTCAGTCCGAGTTCCTCGCCTTGGTAGAGCACCAAGGTGCCGGGCAGGAACGCAGCGAGCACGTTGAACGCCAACGTCCGCGCTGCTCCCCAGCCGCTGTGCGCCGCCGCACCGCCGAAGCGGGTCGGTGCCCGCGGCATGTCGTGGCTGCTCATCGCCCACAGCAGCCGTGCGGCCAAGTGCTCAGAAGGAGCGTGCAGGGTGGAGCGGATCTGCGCGGGTTCCCAGCCGATGTGCATCGGCGCGAACCAGTAGCCCCCGTGCATGCCATCCGCGGGCAGCAGCGCGTCCATGCCTCGCGGCTCGAGGTGGTACGTCTCGCCGTGCAGGAAGGCCCCGTAGCTATCGCAGATGGTGCGCCAGCGCCGGAAGACGTCCTGGCTCTCGGGCTGGAACACGTCGTGGAGGTGCTCGAAGCACTCCCATTGTTCCCAGCGCGATGCTCTCGGCGGGACGGGCCGCAGTTGCGGGTTGGAGCGCAGCTGCTCGTCCTTCACCAGACCGCCTGCCACATCGACGCGGAAGCCGTCCACGCCGCGGTCCAGCCAGAATCGCAAGATGTCGTCCCATTCGGCCGCGACCGCCGGATTGCGCCAGTTGAGGTCGGGCTGCGAGGGCAAGAACAGGTGCAGGTAGTACTGGCCTGATTCGGAATCCAAGGACCACGCGGGGCCGCCGAAGTAACCCACCCAGTTGTTGGGTGGGCCTCCCCCGGGTGCCGGATCGCGCCAGATGTAGTAGTCGCGGTAGTGCGCGCGATCGGTGGGGCCCGCGTGGCCGAGCGCGGCCTGGAACCAGCGATGCGCGCTGCTGGTGTGGTTGGGCACCAGGTCGGTGATGACGCGGATGCCGCGGTCGTGCGCGTCGGCCAGCAGTCGGTCGAGCGTGGCCAGGTCGCCGAAGAGCGGGTCGATGTCGCAGTAGTCGGCCACGTCGTAGCCCCAGTCGTCCCCGGGCGACGGGTAGAACGGTGTGATCCACACGAAGTCCACGCCGAGTCGCGCCAAGTAGTCCAGCTTGGCGATCACGCCGCCGAGGTCGCCGACGCCGTCGTTGTCAGAGTCGGCGAAGGAGCGCAGGTACACCTGATAGCCGACGGCATCGGTCCACCAACGCGCCAGCGCGTCGGATTCCGGTGTGCCTGAGTCGGCTGCGAAGCGGTCGGGTTGCTTCGTGGCGAACTTCGGTCGTCGAGTGCCTGTCATCGAGTGCCTGTAGTGGTGTGCCAGCAGCTACGTGCCGATGTGGGCTAGTCAGCGAGCCAGTCGTGTGGGCAGTGTGCCGTTGCCGGCGTGTGCAGCGGGCAGTGTGTGCCGACTCTGGTGGCGTCGCCGGATGCCCGCCGTGGTGTGGTCAGCCCTGCGCGAGCCCCGAGCACGTACCGAGCACGCACGGCCGTCAGTCTGCCGCGCATCGGCGCTCGTGAGCATGATGGCCGGCCGCGGAACGCCGGGAGCTGTGCCGCGTGCAGTACGGGCGCGATCCAACTATTACGATTGTGTGACGAAGACAGGCAGACAGAAAGGCGGCCGAGATGGCTCAACCTCCGGGTCCCTACGACTTCCTCCCAGCAGTCGCATCGTTCGAGCTACGAAGCGACGACATAGCCGATGGGCAGATGCTGTCGATGCCGCAGGTCTCGGGCATCTTTGGCGCGGGCGGCGAAGACCGATCTCCGCACCTGACTTGGTCTGGCGCGCCGGAGGGCACCTTGAGCTACGCGGTGACGTGCTTCGACCCCGATGCGCCCACCGGCAGCGGCTTCTGGCACTGGGTCATGTACGACATCCCGGCATCGCGCACCGAGCTTGCGGCAGCTGCCGGCGATGTCGAGGGCACTGGGCTGCGCTGGGGCATCAAGCAGCTTCGCAACGACGCCGGCATGGCCGGTTATCTCGGTGCTGCACCCCCGCCCGGCCACGGCCCGCACCGCTACATCTTCGCCGTGCATGCGCTGAGCGTCGCCACGTTGCCGATCGACGCGAATGCCTCGCCGGCGTTCTGCGGCTTCAACATGTTCGGCACCACGCTGGGCCGCGCGCTCATCACGCCGATCTACGAACAAGGCTGACCGTGGCGGCCGAGGCCATGGTCACCGACGGTGATTCGGCAACGCTCGAAGTGATCTACCGCGTCATGTGGCAAGACGACCGTCTTGGCCTGCATCACCACGTAGCACGGAGCTTTCGGGAATGGGCGCAGGCACAACACCCTCACCTCGACGTCGCCGATGCGGACTCAGCCGACTCGTCCGATGCAGCAGGTACGGGCCGCAGTGGTGTCGGCGGCAGTGCTGGCGGCAGCAGCTCCTCCGGCGCTGATCCCACTGGCCGGGGACTCAACGGACAAGGTCTCCGTGGCGGTGAAGCCCAAGGCCCCGATCTGCCAAGCAGTGATCTGCCAGGCACTGACCGACCAGGCCTTGGCAGTAGCGGGGACCGCTCGGGGCACGGGCGGCGATGCCGCGCCGAGGTTCGCGGCCTCGACCACAGCGACGCTGACCTGCCAAGAGCGGATTTGCCGAGCGCGGACTTGCAACGGGTCGATCTGAATCGGGAGACGCGCACCAACGGCGGCGTTACGGAGACGACGTTGGAGCTCACGCAACACGCTGCGTCGGGAAGATCGGTCGTGCGAACCCGGGTGGGGAGCCGCGACGGCGAGGCATGGGTCTGGGTAGACGTCGAGGCGCCGCGCCTCGCGTCGGCGCCAGCAAGTCTCGGCGCTGTCGAGCCGGCCGGCGGCGTCCCAGGGTCAGATCCGCTCCAGTCGCGCTGGACCCAGTTGAGTGACAGCGGCGTAGCGTCGCTCGTCTCGGATCTGCTGGACACGGCACACCGCAACGGGGGGAAGCCTCGCTACGGCCCAGAACCGCTCACAACATCGCCGGTTGTGGTTGAGGATGTCGACCATGTCAAAGCCGTTCGCGGAGCAATCGTGTCGCCTAGACGTCCGGTGCCGTACTTGGTGCTGGCTTGGGATCCCATCAACCCGAATCAGAGTGCGGCGCTCGGCGAGATGTCGCGGCGCGCGAAGAGTGCCGCACTGCAACTGGCCGGCCTGGCGCGCGTATTCGTCTTGCCAATGCAGCAGTTGACGCCCTTTCAGCGGCTCATCGGCGAGGATATGGACCTCGATCCCGGCGAAGCTCGCTTGTACCTGGCAGGTCAGCACGAGCCCCACCGGCATCGAACCCTCGCCGCCGAGGTCGTGCGCTCGGATCCGCATCAAGCCGGGCGTTGGGCAAGCCATCTGCTGAGCCTTGCCATGGTCGAACGCAAGCCGCCTGATCTGTTCAGCCGCTCTCAAGAAGAACTCGGGCACCAGCGCAGGGCGCCAGAGCTTGCCGCTGGTGCTGGCCTGCGCGAGCGCATCGAGGCGCTGGAGTCCGAGCGGGACGATCTGTGGGAAGCGCTGTATGAGACACGCGAGCAGCGCCAAGCCGCCCGCGAGGAACGCGACGAGTTGGACCAGCAGGTACTCGATCTGCAAGAGGAGCTGGAGCTGGCGCAGCTTCGCACCGAAGAACTGCAGGAGACGCTCATCGACAAGGAAGACCAGATCGTGCAGGCGCTCGTCCAGGTGGGCCAAGCGGGCACGCCGATGGCGACCGATGCCGCCGGCAGGAAGTACCCGCAGGTGACCTCGGTGAGCCAAGCGCTGTCGCTGGCACGAGCGAACCTGTTGCGGGTCGAAATCCCGCGTGAGATCGACAGCCATGTGGCCGATCTCGACCAAGTGATCGGGTCGCACCGCTCGTGGGCTCGCAGCGTGTTCGACGGGTTGCTGGCGCTGGAGATCTACGCCCACCAAGGCTCCGGCAACGGCGACTTTCGCGACTGGTGCAGGCAGAGCAACCACCCGCGCAAGTGGTTCTCGAACGCGAAGAAACTGGCCATGCACGAATCGCAAGAAGTGATGCGCCGGCCCCAACTGAAGGTCCTGCGCGAGATGCCCGTGTCGAAGCGAGTCGCCGCCGGCGGTCGCATCGTGATGGAAGCGCATCTGAAGCTCTCCAACAGCGGTGTCGCGCCACGGCTCTACTTCTACGACGACACCGGCGGCACCACCGGCAAGGTGCATGTGGGGTACATCGGCCGGCACCTGCCGACCAAGCTGTTCGGGTCCTGACCGGCACTTGCACTTGTTGGCCGGTACCGCTTGGCGGGTTACGCCGCGCTGGTCGGGACGCGTTGGCGATCGCCGTGCGGGTCGCGGCGGGAGGTGAATCCGTCGAGTCCGCACGCCTCGCGCACTGCCGCGCTCATGTCAAACGTCCCCGGGTCCAGCGGAGTCCCGGTGCCGTCGGCGACCCGGGTCATCATGTGAAAGTTCGCGCTGACCGCGACGGCGTCGATCATCACCTCAGCGCCTGCGGCTTCGACCACGGCGTTGCGCGCCGCAGCGGTGGCGTCGGCATCGCCGGCCCACATCGCCTCGACCAGACCGGCCAGCAGCGCGCCGTGGAGCACGCCGCCGTCGCCGTGTTCGGCACCGTTGACGGCCTCGTAGCTGATGTCCAAGTCCTTGTGCTGGCCGCTCAGACCGAGCAGCAACGCGTGGGCAGACGTTCAGTAGAAGCACTCGTTGAGCTTCGACGTTCGAGCTGCGATCAGCTCGATCTGTGGACGGCTCAGCGAGTTCTGGTCGTTGATCAGCTCGCCTCGTACACGGTCCATCGGCACGTACTGGGCATCGGAGAGGATGAACAGCGCCTCGTTCTCTGCCGGAACCGCGCTGAGCGCCTTGATCACGTTGGGCATCTTCAGCTCGGCGGTGGGCACCCAGTGGTACTTCACCTGGTACTCCACTGGCGTCGGAGCGGTGTGCTGTGTGGGCGGGCCGTCGACGGGTTCGCCCAGCGCAATCCGGGGCAGTCCGAGCGCGTCAGCGAAGCGATCGACGCAGTTGGCCTGAGCGACCAGGCCCACCAGCTCTACGTAGGCCAGCGGGTCGATGCCTCTGCCGATGATCGACCGGTACCAGTCCTGCGTCAGCGTGCCTGGGTGGTTGGTGATGCGCCAGACGGCATCGACAGCGGCGGGGGGCAGCAGGCCGTTGGCGTCTGCGGGTTCTGGACGTGCTTGGCCTGCTCGCTGTGCGAGCGTGCTGGGCTGCACCCACGGCGGCAACGGGTCGTCGCCGTTGGAGCGATGGTCACGCTCGTCACGTGCCGCTCGCACCTGCGCCACGATCTCTGTGCGCTGCACCGCGGTCCACCAGGTGCCGGGTTGGGACCACCGCGCTGCGATCTCGCCGTGCGCAGCCTGGAGGTCGTCGCGTATCGGCAGCTCGGTGTCGTAGGGCCGCCGGCTCGTGCGCTGCGCCGTGACAGTGCTCGTGTCGGTGCTGTTCGCATCTTCGTTCTTGGCGACGGTGTAGCTCGCTGGTGTACGGCTCATGTCTGCAACTCCTGTTTCCGTTGCCGAGGGCTGTCTTGCCGAGGGCTGCTTTGCCGAGGGCTGTCTTGCCGAAGGCTCATTTCTGCGGGCCTGTCTCTGACGGCTTCGTCTCCTCGGGTTCCGTCTCACCCCGGATGCTGCCCGGACCCGCCAGCACGCCCGTCGTCACACAGATCATCGCGCCTGCGGTGTCGGGGTCCCATGCGATGTCGTAGCTGTACCGTCAGTACGGCCGTCGTCACGCAGGTCATCACGCCGACCAAGATGGCCCAGCATGTCTGAGCGCACGGCATCCGAGCTTAGGGACGCTGACCCTTGGCCGCCCGCTTAGCCGCTGGCCCAGCACCCGTCTGGCCCGGGCGGTGTGCGACCGATCTTTGGCTGCCCGCTGGCTCGCTGGTGTGAGTGCGGGCGGCGCGGGCGTCGGCCTACCATCGGCCACCATCTGCGAGCAGGTCGCGCCGCAGCGCCGTCGGCGGCAGGGCGGGGCGCGATTGGTTCATGTGGCTCGCACTGCGGGGACTGGCTGGACCCGCTGACAGCACCAGCTGGCTGCACGAACGGCACGCACCTGCCGTTCGCCCGTGCTGTCTGCGTCCGTGCAGGCTGTGTCCTGATCGTCATGGGCAAGAACGACCCTGACGGCCCGGTTCGCTCGTACTGTCTGTGCCCGTAGTGTCTGTGCGTCACTGTCTGTGCGTGCCTACCATTCGTTCGTTCACTCGATACTGATCCACCCGAGTTTGCAGGGTCCCAACCGTCGAACCCTGTCGAGTCCCGTTCAGTCCTGTCGAACCCAAAGGAGCAACTATGCCGACACCGCAGAAGGCGATCTTCAACGAGATGGGCGCCAACCAGTGGTACGTCCACCTGAGCCGCGTCGAGGGTGCCGACCTCGGGGTGATCAGGTCCGTGCTCGCAGATCTGCGCACGGCCTGCGATGCCGAGGGCATCAACTTGACGCTCGGCTTCGGGCCAAGCCTGCTGGGCGAACTCACCGACGACGTGCCCGACGACTTTCAGGCCTACGTGACTGTGCAGTCCGAGGACGGTTCGGGGCGCGAGGCCAAGGGAACGCAGGAAGAGCTGCTGCTGTGGCTGAACCACGACGCCAAGGACAGAGTGTGGAAGGCGCAGTACGACGCTCGCACTGCGCTCGTCGGTCACATGGCCGTCGCTCGTGAGACGCCCACGTTCATCTACGGCGACTCGCTGGACATGACCGGCTTCAAGGACGGCACCGGCAACCCGGCCGAGGAGGACCAGCCGGCGGTGGCCATCGTTCCCGACGGCGAGCCCGGCGCAGGCGGCAGTCACATCATCGCTCAGCGCTGGGTGCATGATCTGGACAGCTGGAATGCGTTGTCCGACGAGCAGCAGGAGAAGAACTTCGGCCGCAAGAAGTTCCCCGAGACCGACAAGACCGACACGCAGGAGCCCTACAGCCACTTGAGCCACGTGGAACTGCGAGCCGACGGCAACCACGGCAACGAAGGCAGCGACAAGATCAACGAGATCGCTCGCCGCTCCACGCCGTATGCCTTCCACGACGGCACGCTCGGGCTGTACTTCATGGCGTTCTGCAAGGATCAGGCGCCGCTGCGTCGGCGTCTGCGCCGGATGTACGGCCTCGACGATGCTGCTGGCGTGCGCGATGCCATCACCGACTTCTCGAATCCGGCTTCAGGCTCGTTCTACTTCGCGCCCAGCGAGGAAACGCTCGACGGCATCACCGGCTGAGTGGCGACGCATGGCGCAGGGCTCAGGCCGAGCATCTTGATATCGCATGAGCGAGCCGTCGTGACGTCTGCATGCGCACAACACTGACTTCAGCCGCTTTCGTGGACTGCGTTGGCGAAACCCCCTCGCACAGCACCGGTAATTCTCGGTAGTTCTCGATAGTTGGCGGTGCCTGACGGCCAGCCTCGTACTGTCTGTCTTGAACTGTCTGCCTCGAACCGCCACTCTCGGCCGTGTCGAGGCTCAGTCGAGCACGACGACGGGCGTGCCGGGCGGTGCCCAGTAGTACAGGCGCTCTGCCTTGTCGTCTCGTTGGCGCACGCAACCCAGCGACAGCGCGTCGCCAAGCTCTGCTTCTGTTTGCACTGGCATGTCGTGCCAGTTTCGAGGAATGGAGTGGAAGCCGATCCTGCCGCCATTCACGCCGACCGTGAATCGCACCATGTGACGCATGGTGACCAGACCGTTGTAGGAGACCGCATCGAGCGACTTTGAGATGACCTCGTAGCGGCCGGGTGCCGGCGATGTGCGTCGACCGCTGACGGGGTAGTTGTCGACCATGCGCCCGTCGGCGTCGATCAGCCACACCCGCTGCTCGCCTCGGTCGTAGATGACGTGGCGGTGCCCGGCGAACCCGACGTCGGTTGCGGAGACGTCCGGCGCTGAGTTGCCGCCTCGCCACAGCACGCGTCCCTCTGGCGTGACGATGGACAAGGTGCCGTCGTTGTCGAGTTGCAGCGCAGCGCCCGTTGTGCTGCGGGTGCCAGAACTCCACAGCGTCGCTGCCAGTCCGCCAGGCAGCATCTCGGCCAGCATCTCGGGCGTCTCAACTGGCACCGGCGCCGGCCTCGCTTGCAGCTCGTCTGAACCCGACTCGGAGCGTCGGTCCTGTTGCTGCTCGCTGGTGTCTGGCCTAGACCCGTCTTGTTGCCCGGACTGGTGCCCGGCACGGGGTTCGCTCCGTTGATGGTTCTGGCTGCTGCGGTGTACGCCCTCGGACCCGTCGTTCAGCGGTGCGTTGTAGAGCACCAGTTCGCCGTCGTGACGCATGGTCAATCTCGCGACATGCTGTGTCGCAGGTGGAGCCGCTCGCTTGGGTCCGCCAGTTGCAGCGCCTGCCGGAGTTCGTGTTCCCGAGGTCTGTCGACCCGCAACCCTTGACCCGGGAATCCCCACTGACCCCGGCGTCCAGAGGGTGCCGTCGACCCCCGGGGGCACCATCGTGACGTACAGCACGAGGCGGCCGCCGGGTTCGAGTCTCAGTCCGTACCAGCCATTGGGCGAGATGACCGCTTGACCGGCCTGCAGCAGTCCACCCGGTGCCAAGACGACTGCGGTGCGTGTTGAGCGAGGGGACCGGCCAGTTGCAGCGTCGGCACTCTCGTTGGCGCCGCGCTGTCGCCCCGAACTGTCATGTTCGCCGACAGCTGCGCCCGAGACTGATGCACCGAACACTGATGCATTGAAGACAGTTGCGCCGAATTCGGACGGCCATGCAGGGTGGGGCTCTGGGTTGGAGACCGCAACCTTGCCGGAGGCCGTGGCACCGACAGGCGCAGCACGGACCAGCACAGAACTTGCAGCCGCATTGCTGCTGAACGGCAACGTGGTGAGCACGGCCGCCACGCCGTACCCGGCCAAGAGTCGTGCGGCCCGCATCCTGGATCTGGCACCACGGCTGCTCTTGCCGCGAACGCTCCAGCCGCGTATGCGGCACGCATATGACGTCGGCTGAGTGGCATTGGCGTCGCCGACGCCACACGCCCATGTGCGACGGGCCGTTGCGCCGGCCGGCAATGCGTTGCGCCGGAGTTGCCGGCAGTCGATGAGGCGATTGGAGCGAGACACAGTGATTGACGTTGTCCCTCGGCGTGCCCCGGTTGAACACGCACTCTGAGAGTGCAAGGCGAGAGTACGGCAGGCGCCGTCAGCCCCGCAAGAGACTGACCCACCGCAGTCGGGCGTGCATTCTTGGGCGCGCGATCACTGCTTGGCCTGCGTGATATCGGTTGACTCCGCTGACGCCCGGTCGTCGACCAACGTCCGCTGATGGTCAGCCGGTCCCGGGTTGCTGAGCAGGTGGCCGGTCTGAAGTGATCCCTGAGCCGCGGGCCAGCACTCGCCGACAGCACCGAGATTGTGCAGGCGCGGGCTGGCTGTGCGAGGCTCAGGCGATGAACATTTCGGATGCACTGGAGTACGTCAGCAAGAATGACCGCGCGGTGCTGGCGACCACGGCACGCGACGGCACGCCGCAGATGTCGCCGGTGACCTTGGCCGTCGTGGACGACACCGTGGTGATGAGCACACGCGACACCGCGTTCAAGGTCAAGAACCTGCGTCGGGACCCGCAGTGCTGGCTGTGCGTTTTCCCCGAGAAATGGCTGGGCCGCTGGGTGCAGCTCGAATGCCGGGCCGAGGTGGTCTCCGGCGATGCCGCCCTTGGGCCGCTGGAGGAGTACTACCGGACGCTTCGCGGCGAGCACCCCGACTGGGACGACTATCGCCGGGCCATGGTGGAGGACCAGCGCTGCTTGGTCCGATTCCGTATCGTCAAAGCTGGCCCCGACCGACACGGTTGACTCTCCCGCTGTGCGTGATGTACTCGTGGGAGTACAGGCCGGCCCCAGCCGGCACGGCTGACTCTCTCAGGGTCGCAACCCGATGCTGGTCGGTGCTGGATGGCCCCGACCGGCACGGCTGACTCGCTCGGGAGCATTACGGCACGCCGGACGGCGGGGCGGGGCGTTGAAGCCGTCGTCCCGGCTTTCGTGACCGCGCGGGGTTGGGTGGCCGTGCGGGATCGGGCACAGCAAGCCGATAGCGGCCGTCGCGGCGCTGTATGCGCCAGTTGTGGTCGTGGATGCGGTCGTGGCAGGACCAGCACACCAGCACGAGATTGTCGATGCGGGTCTTGCCTCCGCAGGTCCACGGCACGATGTGGTGGGCCTCGCATTCGTCCGGCGGTGCACCGCAGCCGATGCATGCGCCGTCGCGTGCGATCAGCGCACGGCGCTGTGCTGCAGTGGGGGCGCGGCTGGGTGTGGTTTCGCACAGTGGCGTGAGCTTGTCGGCGAAGATGACCAGCGAGAGGTCGTTGTTGCAGGCGAGCCGTTGCAGCGTTTCGGCGGGTATGGGGCCGACGGCGGGTATCTCGGCTGCGCCGCCGCGCTGGCCGAGCAGCGCGTGCAGGTCGGCGCGCACGATGATCTGCGCATCGGTGCGACCGCGCTCGGCGCTGTTCGATGGTGTGTGCCCATTCGACGATGGTGCAGCTGCCGAGGCTGCCGGACCGTGTTCGATGCCGCTCGGCTGTGCGTGCCTGTCGGTCGTCAGCCGGGCGACTCTGGACTCGGCTTGCTTGTCCTTCGGAGTGTCTGCGGGCAAGACACTGTTGTCGCTCGGCAGCGCAGCGACGGGATCGGGCAGTGTGTGAGCGGGACGGTCGCTGTTCAGGCGTGAAGCCCCAGAGAATTCTGTGGGAGCGTTCTCGAATAACCCGACGGCCCTAGCCGCGCCGCCGCCGGCATCGTCCGCAGCAGACGAGCTGGCCTCGGTGGTTGCGTGCATGTCTGCATTTGCGTGCGCGTCTGCCAAGAGGCCGTTCAGCGCGTCTGCCATGCGCTGGTCTTGGGTGCGGTCGCTGTCTTCCGGTGCAACGCCGCTGGTGTGTTGTCGTTGACGGCGGCGATCCGCTTGGCGAAGCAGTTCGGATTGATGCCGCAAGCGCCGCTGTATGCGGGCGCCCATCTCGGCGTCGAACGCGCCGCGCATCTGTACCGAGCCGTCGTCGCCGTTCCAGAATCGCACGCTGCGGTTGCGTCGGTTCCGACGATGCTGTTTGGCGAGGTCATCACCGCTTCGGTGCCGCAGTGTCCAGCGTTGCGCGGCGTGGGCGAACTCGTCATCGGGGAGCGCTTTGGCCTTCCGGGCCAGGTCGGCGCAGTCGCGCACGGCTTGGTGTCCGACGCTGCGTGCGGTCTGCACCAGTTTGGCGGCGTTCGCGAAGCTGATCTCGCCTGCTGCGACACCGCTGGCCACCGCAGGCAGTTGGGCGAGTTCGGCATCGGTGCGCGTATTGCGTGCAGCCTCAGCGCGTGACCGCCCGCCCAGTTGGTTCAGCAGCCCGGCACCTCCGTCGCCATGGCACTCGCGACGCGCGACCAGCGCCGCGGCCTTGGTCTCCAAGAGTTCGACACGGGTGCGCAGCGATTTTGCGGCACATAGCGCGCGCCGCAGCTCGTCAGTAGGTGCCGCTTCGACACTGTCGAGCGCTGCGCCGAGGCACTGGAGCGCCTGCTGCACCTGCGAGAACATACATCCATATTATCAGATAGAAGCAACAGATATACGCATTTGGCACTACGAGTTGATCATGGTGAGCTTTCACAACGCAAACACCGTAGACCCGGCCTGCTGTGATTCGAGTTCTTCAGTAAGCGTTCGTGTGGCTCTCAGGAGTATCAGCTTGTAGTCGGATATCCACTGTCCTGACCAGTTATCGATGTTCTTGAAGATGAGTAAAACCAGTTCCGTTCAGCTGAGCTGACGGCGACAATGATCAATCCAAGTCTGGTTGGCTCAGGCGGCGAGTGTCAGCTCGTAGTCGAGGGCCTGTCGGACCTGTGTCTCCGAGAGCAGGTAGTCGTTGCCTATTTCCTTGATGATGCTCGTCTCGTCATCGCCGCCAGCTTCCACGAGTTCTGCGACCATGGGAGTCGGCACTCGGCGACCGTCGACACAGGGTGTCCCTGTCTGGATGTTCGGGTTGATCCACACACCGCTGGCAGGCCGCCAGATTGCTGCCATCTGTTCGTCGTTGAACGTGATCGGCCGCAGCAGCGGCTCGATCATGTGGGAGAAGGCCTGCTGACCGGCGAGGCCTGCGTCGATCCAATCGCCGTCGAGTTCCGCAAAGAAGCCGGAACCCACGGTCGCAAGGCTCTCGTGCGCAAATGGCCGTTCGGTACCCAGTGTCGCGGCGAGATGTCTTGCGCCGTCAGCGATGTGCTGTCTCCACACCCCGGCTGCGCGCAAGAGCGGCCCGCACAAGAACGGCCAGCGTGCCAGCGCGAGACGAGACTCCCGGCAGCTCCGCCAGCTAGCGGGGCGGTGCGGGCTCGACGGGCGGCTGGGCGGCGGCGAAGATGCTGCGCAGGATGCCGCCGATGACGAACTCGCCGAACTCCCGGTCGCTGAGGCTCCGGTCCACGAGGGCCTCGTTCTCGGCTACGCGTTTGACCAGCAGCTGCTTGACGCGGTCTGACGTGCCCAGCCGGAACTTGTCGAAGCCGTTGGCGCGTGCCGTCTCCCGGATGTCCTCCTCCCGGAGCCCGTCCTCGTGGACCGAGAGCAGGAACAGCCGGTCGCTCTCGGTGAAGTCGGTGCCGAATCGGTCGTTCAGCGCCTCGATGATCTCTGAGAGCGGGGCTGCCGCGTCCTCGGCCGTGCCGGTGCCGACCGCTGTAGGGCTGGCGACCGTCGCATCGGCGCCGTCGTCGCCCAGGCTGATCGCCCCGGACGACACTCGCTCGAGCCGGTAGTACTCGAGGTCCACGTCGCTGTCGAGGCGTATCGGCGCAGAGGTGCCGCCGATGTGCAGGCGCGGCAGCAGCAGCCGCCCGAAGGCATAGAGCCGTTCGAGGTCGCAGTCGGCGTACGGGATGATCTGGCTCAGAAACGCGTACAGCCGCACGTAGGCGTTCAGCCGATCCCGGAAGGCGACCTGCGACTCCTCGTCGAGGGCGGCGAACCGACCGGCCGCTGGTGCCAGCGAAGCCTCGATCCGGCCGTGGTCGCTCTTGCGCTGCTTGGCCCGCGGCAGATAGAAGACCTGCGCGAACTCGTCGACCTCACGCTCGAAGTACACCCCCATGCCGTCGAGCTCGTGCTGCAGGCGGTCCAGCTGGTACGGGTCCGAGCAGTTGCGCAGCTCGGGCACCTCGTAGTACGGGGCGAACGCCGCAGCGATGTCGGCGGGGCTGTTCTGGAAGTCGAGCACGAACGGCGGCGGCTTGCCCCGTGCCACCCGGTTGAGCCGCGACAGCGTCTGCACCGCATGCACCCCGCTGAGGGGCTTGTCGACGTACATGGCCGCCAGCAGCGGCTGATCGAAGCCGGTCTGGTACTTCTCGGCCACGATGAGGATCTGGTAGTCGTCGGAGGCGAAGCGCCCGGGCAGGGCTGCCTCGCTGATCGGCTTGTCGGTGCGCCAGTCGAGGTTCATCTTCGGCTCGGTGCATTCGATGCCGTTGTCCGGCAGCGTGACAGTGCCGCTGAAAGCCACGAGCGCCCGGACGTCGCTGCTGCCCTGCTCGTGGAGGTACTTGTTGAAGGTCTCCATGTAGCGGACTGCGTGTAGCCGCGACGACGCAACGACCATTGCCTTCCCCTTGCCGCCCATGCACGGCCGCACGTGCTCGCGGAAGTGCTCGATGATGACCTCCGTCTGCTGCTCCAGCCGGTGGGGGTGCAGGTGTGCGAACTTCGCCAGCTTCTTCGCCGCTTCGCGCCGCGGGAACTCCGGGTCGTCCTCGGCGCCCTTGGCCAGGCGGTAGAAGGTGTCGTAGTCGGTGTAGTTCGCCAGCACGTCGAGGATGAACCCCTCTTCGATGGCCTGGCGCATGCTGTAGGTGTGGAACGGCGCCGGCTTGGCGTCGGCCCCGGCCGGGCGCCCGAACAGCTCGATGGTCTTGCCCTTCGGCGTAGCGGTGAAGGCGAAGAAGCTCAGGTTGGGCTGGCGGCCGCGTGCCGCGACGACGGCGTTGAGGCCGTCCTCCCAGTCCTCGGCCTCGGCGTTCTCAGTCCCCCCGTCCTCCGTTGATCCGCCGCTTGCCGACCCGCCGCTTGCAGCGCACGCCGCGCCGAGCAGCGCCTTCATGTCGTGGGCGCTCTCGCCGGTCTGGCTGGAGTGGGCCTCGTCGACGATCACGGCGTAGTTGCGCTCAGCGAGCCTGCGGGCCAGTTCGTCGGCCTGTGCCTGCTCGTCGGGGCTCGGGCCTTCGCCTGGCGCCGTGCCGGAGAGCTGGAGCAGCTGCCTCATCACGAACGGGAACTTCTGCAGGGTGGTGATCACGATCTTCGTGCCGTCCACCAGCGCTCGGGCGAGCTGCTGCGAGTCTTGGTCGATGGCTTGCACGACGCCGTGGGTGTGGTCGATCTGGTATATCGCCTGTTGCAGCTGCGCGTCGAGCACGCGTCGGTCGGTGATGACCAGAACGCAGTCGAACACTTTGTTGTCGTCTGCGTCGTGCAAGCAGGACAGCTGGTGTGCCAGCCATGAGATCGAATTGGTCTTGCCGCTGCCTGCAGAGTGCTGGACGAGATAGCTGTGCCCAGGGCCCTCACGGCGTGCGGCCTCCACCAGCTTGTCGACGGCTGTGAGCTGGTGATACCTCGGGAACACGAGTGTTCCGCCGCGGCCTCTGTGGACCGGTTTCTGAGAGGCGGCCGACGTGCCGTCTTGCTCGAGGAACATGTACGAACCGATGATGCGCAGGAAGCGCTCCCGCTCAAACACCTCTTGCCAGAGGTAGTCGGTCCGGTAGCAGCCTGGCCGGGGCTGCGGGTTGCCGGCACCACAACCTTTCTCGCCCGGAGCGCTGCCGCGGTTGAACGGCAGGAACCGAGTTGCAGCCTTGTCGAGCTGTGTCGTCATGCGGACTTCGTCGGCGTCGGCAGCGAAATGCACCAGCGCCCGCTTGCCGGACCGGAACAGTGGCGCCTTCGGGTCGCGGTCCGTGCGGTACTGCTTGACTGCGTGACGCCAGCTCTGGCCGGTCGACGGGTTCTTGAGTTCACAGGTGGCAACGGGGATGCCGTTCAGCGCGAACACCAAGTCGACGGTGTCGTTCTTTCCGGGGTGGCAGCGCACCTGGCGGGTCACCGTGAGCTGGTTGCCGGCGAACTGTTCCACCGCGTGTGGGTTGAGGCCGTGCGCAGGCTTGAACCACGCCATGCGGAACCTCTTGCCGTAGAACTTGAAACCGTGCCGCAAGACGTCGAGCGCGTTCTTGGTATCGAGTTCACGCTCCAGTGCTGAGACAATCTGCCGCGGAAGCTCTGTGCCGTGCAGCGCCTCGACCGCCTGCCAGAGTTCCGGCTGTGTGGATTGCAGAAACTCGACGACTCGGGCAGGGAACAGTGCCTGATCCACCTCCCACTCTGCACGATCGCCCTCGACCCAACCCACCTCGGTGAGCATTGAGACGACCGTGGCCTCGAATGCCGTTTCACCGGTCTGCTCCGACATCAGTCCCTCACCTCCGCTAAGGCATCCACGGCGTCGCGAACATCGATCTTGCCCGTCACAGCTGCCGAGATCAGCGCGGTGCGATACTCCCTCAGGCGTTCGATCAGCTGCTCAGCCTTGCCCCGCAACTCATCGAGCCGCGCTGTTTCCCGGTCTAGGTACGCGGCAATAGCCAACTGTTCATCTATTGCTGGAATCAGAATCGGAAGTCTGTGTACCGTATCTGCGTTGAGGTTGGCCTGCGTGTTGTCACGAGTCAGTGATGCTACTGGACCACGAAGTGCTTGAAGCCACCAGTATAACCATGGCTTTGCAATATGGTCGCGAGGCTGCAGTCCGAGAATTGCTTGGTTAGTGACAGCCGCTAAGCCTAGGATCGCTACAACTCCGATCGATGCATACATCGAGTAGATGATCGTTTGACGGGGAAGTATCTTGAGACGTGTATCGCTGATGCCGAGTTCAGTGACTGCCTTCGACGTGCGTTCTACAGTTCTGCCATTTGACATATCAGCAATAGCCACCCACGGTATTCCACATTCATCAGTCTCGGCCCAGTAGTCTTCACGGTCGGTGCTGGGAGTGCCGCCCGCAGTCGAATCGGCAAGGGCGAAACCAAGCCGTTGAAGTCCCCACTTGTTCGGAATTGTGCCCAACCAATCCACGCCAGATGGCTTCATTGGCGGTTCGGGGTCGAGACCTGCGGCTTTGGCGGTGTTCGGTGGCAGGCCCTTGGTGACGGCACGAGTGATGAGGGCCGAGCTGTACTCGTCGAGCCGTTCGATCAACTCGCGCTGCTTCGCAACCAACGCATCAATCCGCTCCGTCTCCCGATCCAAGTACGCACCGATGACTGTTTGTTCATTAGTGGACGGTACAGGAAGGTAAAGGTTGCCGATGAACTCCCAGTCGGTTCTCGGCATTCGAGCGCCATAGGTTGATTGGTCGGCTTGCGAAATGAAGCCATCTGACAAGAGCAGATACAGCAGGTACCGCCGCTGGTAGTGCGTAGGTTCAAGAACGAGCAGTTCAGTTGTGCAAATGCCATCGAATTCTGCACAGAATGCCTTCGCCAAGTAGGGGCGCAGTTTTCCAAAGAGCACATCTCCATGGATGAATCGGCTTACCTGACCGGTCTTTTCTTCCCAAAGTTGCGGCATTCTGAGCAGATTTCCTGCTTTTGATTCAATATGCTCTAATCCGATGTAAGGCAGCTGATTTGATGCGTCAGACGCCGCCTTAGTGTCTCGCCGCTGCGCAGTGGCCTTTAGGCGCTTCAACTTCCAGTGTGAAGGCAGGTCACCGAGCCAGTCCACGCCGGAGTCGCGATAATCCGGATACGACGGCCTTGGCTTGTTCGTGCGGCTATTGGCCATCGGTCCCGTGTCGAGTTCTTTGGCCACCTGCTGTCCATCGTCAATCATGCGGCAACCTCGGCGAGCAGGTTCGTGATCCCGGTTTCGAGGGTGCGCAGGTCGGATGCGATGTCTTGCAGTGGCCGCGGTGGCTGTAGCGTGCTCTTGTGGCGATCAACTCGCAGCGTCGGTGTTGCCAATTTGATGCTGCACGCATACGACCGCATATGTGACACAGCTAGCGGCCCGCTTAGCAGCGCATGCGACATTGTGCCTGCGTCTTGTCTATGAGGTCTCGAACTGAAAGGAATCGAGATTGAGTCGAGGCGAGCGGCTCGACACGTTCAGCAACTCGACGCCAACGACTTGCTCTGCGCTGTCGAAATCCAGGATCACGCCGGGTGCCACTTCAAGCGAGTCGACGATGTCGGACTCGTCAAGGCGCAGGTACAGCGCATCGTCGACCGTGTCGATGCGGAGCTTCACGCGGTCACCTCGGCGAGCAGGCTGGTGATCTCGGCTTCGAGGGTACGCAGGTCGGCTGCGATGTCGTCGAGCGGTCGTGGCGGCTCGTAAACGTAGAAGAGCCGGTTGAAGGGAATCTCGTAACCCACCTTGGTCTTGGTGTGGTCAACCCACGCGTCCGGTACGTGCGGCAGCACCTCGCGGGCCATGTACTCCTCGATGTCCTCGTCGAGCGGCACGGTCTCGGTGTCGCGCAGCTCAGGGTCGGGCTCAGGGCCGTTCGTGCCTTGGCAGGGCTCGGCTGTGGGATCGCGCTCGCTCAGCGCAGCAACCACCGCCTTGCGCTCCGCAGCGGAGAGCCGCACCCCATGGCCGTCGGCGACGAGGCGCAACCGCAGCAGGAACTCGTCGCGATCGGTGATGACTTCGCCGTCGGTGCTGGCGGCCAGCGCGTCGAGCAGGTCGCGCAGCTCGTCTTGGCGCAGTTCGCCCTTGACGATCTCGGCATCGCGTGCAGGGCCGGGTTTGCGCTTGCTCGTGGCAATGTTGACAAACACACGTTCGTCTTCGATGCGGCTGATGCGCTCGGCGGTAGCCGCAAAATTGAGGCGCAGCGGACGCTCGACGGTGACCTTGCGGAACCCGAAGTCGGAGTTCGCCAGCACCTTGCTGACGACGCGTGGGCGCGTCCGCGGCTGGTGGGTCACTGGGTCCTCGTCGGTGAGGTTCCGCGTTTCGCCGTCGGTGAAGCTGCCGTGGATGCGCGTGAGTTCGCGTAGCTGATCATCGGAGATCTCGTTGCGCTTGTTGCCGAGGCTGCGGCGCATCTTCTCGAAGAACTGCCTGCCGTCGATGAGTTGCACCTTGCCGCGACGTCGCTCCTCCTTGCGGTTGGTGAGCACCCAGATGTAGGTGGATATGCCGGTGTTGTAGAACAGCTGGTCGGGGAGCGCGACGACGGCTTCGAGCCAGTCGTTCTCGATGATCCAGCGCCGGATGTTGCTCTCGCCGCTGCCGGCGTCGCCGGTGAACAGCGGCGAACCGTTGAACACGATGGCGATGCGGCTGCCGCCGGTGCCGTCGGGTGCCACCGGCTGCCGCTTGTGCAGCATGTGCTGCAGGAACAGCAGCGCACCGTCGTTAATCCGTGGCAGACCGGCACCGAAACGGCCAGTGTCGCCTTGCGTGTCGCGCTCGCGCTCGATGAACTGCCGCTGCTGCTTCCATTCCACGCCGAAGGGCGGGTTGGCGAGCATGTAGTCGAAGGTGGAGTGGGTGCCGCTGTGGGGCGTGAACTCGTCGCATGTGAACGAGTCGCCGAGCTTAATGTTGTCGCCCTCGTGGCCCTTGATGAGCATGTCCGAGCGGCATACGGCCCAGGCTTCGTCGTTCCAGTCCTGCCCGAACAGGAGCGGTTGGGCGTCCTGGTTGTGGCGGCGCAGAAACGATTCGGCTTCTGCGAGCATGCCGCCTGAGCCGCAGGCCGGGTCGTAGACGGTCTTGACGACGTAAGGCTTGGCGAGGTCTTCCTCGGGCGTCAGCAGCAGGCCGACCATCAGCCGGATGACCTCGCGCGGCGTGAAGTGCTCGCCCGCCTCTTCGTTCGCCTGCTCCGCGCCGAGCCGGATCAGCTCCTCGAACACGTAGCCCATCTGCGCACTGTCGATGCGACTGGGCGACAGGTCCAAGTTCGCGAAGCGCTGCAGGACTTGGAAGAGCAGGTTCCTTTCGTTCATGCGAGCGATGTGGGCATCGAAGCCGAAGCGTTCCATGATCTCGCGCACGTTCTGCGAGTAGCCCGCAATGTAGGCGGTGAGGTTCTGCGCGACGCTGTTCGGGTCGTTGAGCAGTTTCGTGAAGTCCAGTTCAGACTCGTTGTAAAAGCTGTGCAGCGCAGCGGTCTTGAGCATCTCGTGCCGGATGCTGTCGCTCGCATTGCTGTACTGAATCGTTGCCTCGAGCACGGCCTGCTTGGTCGGCGCGAGCACGCAGTCGAATCGGCGAAGCACTGTCAGCGGCAGGATCACCTTGCGGTACTCGTTGCGCTTGTACGGGCCGCGCAGCAGGTTGCAGATGTCCCAGATGAAGTTAACCATCTCCCCATGCGTCCGCGCGTTCACTCAACCGCCTTCGGTCGTTCGGATGCGCCGTCTCATGAACTGCACCGGTTCGTCATATTTTTCGCCGCTGACTGCTTCTAGTTGATTGTGAACAATGTCCTCAAGGCTGCCCATTTTGCTGAGCCACCTCGTGCTTCCGATTTCTTGGCGAGCCGCATGTCTCGGTAAATCACCGATTGCGAAAATCGCTATCTTCTCATAACCGGCATCGCGGTGCTCACTATCACAGGTCACATAGTCAACTGACTCGAAGGCCTGGACGAATGCTGGAATCGTTTGTACCATAGGAGCATTCGGGGGCCAATAGTAGCCCGAACGATGCTCTGGCCACCACCATCGCGTAGTATCGCCAGCTGCGAATGCAATGCAATTGTAGACGCCATCTTTCGGGCTGCGGAGTTCAAAAGCGTCCGGGCCTGCGAGGCCCGGAACGATGCTTGCAAAGTACGAGTCACTGCTAGGCAAATGTCAGTCCTTCGTGTTCGGCCCAGTCCAACCAAGCCTTGGTAGCATCTCTCAGGTTGTCAGTGCCTGTAGCCGGATCCTCGCCCGTGATGGCCGACATCGCGGCTCCCCAATGGAGTCCGCCCTGCTTCATCTGATCAAGTATCAACGGGATCGCTTGCGGACCCAACCCAATGATGCGCAAGTACGGGTAGCTCTGCAGCATTACCGATGAAGACGACTCCAACGCGACCTCCTCCTCCCACTGCTGGGCGAGTTCATGGAATTGCTTGCGCAAACGACTGAAGGCATCTGTGCCGCATTCGATGTCTGCGCCAAGTGACGACGTCGGCAGGCTCGTATTCGGTGCACCTGTAACCCACTGACTAGGCTCGCTTCCTGCTCGGTTTAGCGACTGTTGTCGCCAGTAATGTTGCTTAGCCGAGATGTCCTGATACAAGCGCTCGGATCGGTGATGAGGCCAGTGTGCGTCCTCGTGATGTGAATGCAGGTTAGGTGCTCGATTGAGTTCAGCTAGGGACATCTTGACTCATGTCGACTAGCCCGGCTTCTGTGATAGTTGAGCGAAGTTCTTTCGATTTCTTGAGCGCGCGCATGATCGCGTCGCGGAGGGATAGCATGTCGGATTCGTCGAGGCTTATGTACACGCTCTTGTATCCGCCATCAAGCGCAGCGTCCTGGTATTCGAGCTTGAGTGTATGGGAAACGAACATGGCTTCAGGCCTAGAATCATCGGCCAGCGAGTCAGCGAATATGGGTCGTATGTCGCTGATGATGCGTGCATCGGCGAGGGTGCGTTGGTGTTCCCGTCGGAGGTCAGCTGATTTGCCAAGTAGTCGAAGTGCAGTTGAATCAGTCAGCGACACGAGGCGTTGCGCGAGAGTCTGGCTGTCATTCGATCCGGCGTTCAGCTCGTCGTTTGCGGCAAGCCGCGGCACCAATGAATGGAGATGTTGGCGCGATTGGTCAGCGAAGGCAATAAGCCCCGCCAAGGCCCGCAAAATAGCATGAGTATGCGTCTGTGCTGTCGCGGGCAGTTTGCAATTGACCTGCTTCACAAGGTTCGTGAGCTGACTGGTTGGATGTGCGTCGTGCAATGCGGCGTTCAAGCTGGCAAAGGCGACATCGCCGAGGTCGCGTATGTGCTCAAAGGCCGCGAGATCGTCTTCAGGAACGCTGAGTGGGAGTATTGCTTCTGGCGCTTCCGGTGACTGCTCCATGTCTCCTCACTCCGTGCTTACCGGTATCGGGCGCGCCGACGCGTATTCGGCACTGGCCGCAACTGTGTTGATCGTATGGTCGGTTCGGCGGGTCTTGGCAGGCGGACGTGTCAGCTGCCGGGCTGAGGCTAGGCTCCGGCTTGGCTGACTCATCCTTGCTCATCCTTGCACACGTTGCGCGAACCGGCAAATCGGTATGCGCGCCTTGCTGAGCGATCAGCTTGCGGGCAATTGCCAGTGGACGAGGGTGTAGGGCGGGCTGGCTTCGTCGTGGTCCTCGAACACTGCTTCCACAGCGTGGCCGATGACGACCTCCTGCATCGGGTCGCCGAGCAGGTTGCCGACCATGCGCAGGCAGTCGGCATGGGGCAGCTCGACGAGCACGACGACGTAAGGGCCGTGGTCGGCCAGCGCGGGATGCACCGGATGATGCACGCGCTGCCATGAGTAGATGCGGGCGGTGGGCTCGACGGCCACCCATTCGATGCGGAACGACTGGCAGGCGTGGCACATCCAGTCCGGCCCCCACTGATGCGTGCCGCAGTCGGCGCACCGCTGCACCCGCAGCTCGTGCGCTCGGGTGCCCTCCCAGTACGGCAGATCCAGGCCGTCGCGCATCGGCGCGGGCTGCGGCAGGCCCCTCGGCAGGTACGTGCCTCCGACACCGCCGCCGACGCTGCCGCTCATGCTCAACCCAGCGCCTCGACCGTGCCGTAGATGGCGGTGGACGCAATCTCCACCATCGGTCCGGCGTTGGACAGCGACACCTTCACGTTCGGCACCTGGTTGGTGGAATCTCCGCGCACCTGGCGGACCGCTTCGATCTGCATGCCGAGGCCGTGCATGTAGCACTCGGCCAGGTTGCCGCCGCTGGTGTTCAACGGCAGCGAGCCGCCGTCGGCCCGCAGGTTCTCGAACGTCAGCACCTCGTTGGCGTTCTCGTAGTTACACAGGCCGTGCTCGATGAGGCTCATCACCACGGCGCCGGTGAAGTTCTCGTAGCTCTGGACCACATCGACGTCTGCGGGCGTGACGCCTGCCTGCTCGTAGAGATGCTGTGCTGCGAGCTTGAAGCTGGAGGTGGCGTAGTCGGTGGGGTTGTGCGCCCACGCCCCGGAGCGATGCCCGCCGCTCTGCTGGGCAGCGAGCACCAGCACGGGCGTGTCCCGCAAGTCCGCGGCACGCTCGGCCGAGGTGACGATCATGGCTGCGGCGCCGTCGTTCTCCAAACAGCAGTCGTACAGCCTGAACGGCTCGGTGATCCAGCGCGACGAGTCGTACGCGGCTGCGTCGAGCGGACGGCCGTGCATCACCGCTCGTGGGTTTTTCTGCGCATGGTGGTACGCAGCCAGCGCCACCGCCCGCATCGTCGAGCGGTCGATGCTGTGCTCGTGCATGAGACGGGTAGTGCGCATCGCGTACATCTGGGCGGGGCTCATCACGCCGTAGGGGACGGTGTAGGCGAACTCGCCGCTGATCGACTGGCGGCGACCGCCTTGGCCGAACCGGCCGTACTGGCCCTGTGCGAGTCCGCGGTAGGCCACGACCACCGTTGCCGAGCCCGCCAGCACGGCGCTTGCGGCGTTCTGCACTACCGCCGCCGCGCCACCGCCGCCTCCACCCCACTGCATGTTCGAATAGCGCAGCTCGGCGAGACCCAGGGAGTTGGCCAGGCGCGCCGGCGTGTTGCGGTCGTTGCTGTAGGAGCAGAAGCCGTCGATCTCGCGAGGGCTGATGCCGGCGTCCTCGCAAGCGGCCAGGATCGCCTTCAAGACCAGGACGAACTCCGGGTCGGGCGACTGGCCACGCCGGTAGTAGACGGTCTCCCCGACGCCGGCGATGGCTGTGCGGCCGCGCAGGTCATGTCGTGGATCCGGCGTGCTCATCGCCGCAAACCGTAGTCAGACCGAGTCCGCTGCTGTCGGCGTTGCCCCGCCCGCTTCGTGCGACCGACACGGCTTCGACGGCGAGCGATGACGCCAGACACGACGAGGCGCAACAAGCAGCGGGAGGCTGGCCGGTGAAGGCCCGTGCGTGACAGGCTAGAAACACTGCCGATGGGTGACGACGAGCTGGCGGCCTACCGCCGACGCATCGACGAAGCGGACGAGCAACTGGTGAGCGTGCTTGCGCGGCGCTTTCGCATCACGCACGAGATCGGCGTATTCAAGGCAGCGCATGGCGTGCCCGCGGTCGATCTCGAGCGCCAGGATCAGCAGATCGCCAAGCTGCGGCAGCTCGCCGAGCAGGAGGGGCTGGACCCGGACTTCTGCGAGCGGTTTGCGCTGTTCGTGATGGACGAGGTGGTCCGCAACCACGTCCGCATAGCGGAGTCCGCCTCCAAGAACATCGCCGCGCCGGCACACCCACCAGCAGACGACCCCGCCTAGAGCCGCCAGCCAATGGGCTGCGCGGTTGCCGCGCAGCGCGACACCGCGAAGCGCTCTGACCCTGCGTGGCCGCAGACCAGCAAGTGTCTCAGTAGACAATTCGTCGCCGACCTGCGATAATCTTGCTGTGAGTTCCGAAACTACGACCACAGGTCCGTCCGCGCTCGTGAACTTTCGGGCTGAGAATGTGCATTCGTACCGGGACGAGTTCGAGTTCAGCCTCGAAGCGACCTCCATCGCAGAGCCCGACTGCGTCCACGAGGTCCCGTGGCGCGAGGGCGGCTCGCCGATGAAGGTGTTGCCGGCGGCCGGAGTGTTCGGCGCGAATGCTTCGGGCAAGACGAAACTGCTAGAAGCGATGTGGGACATGAGCCACCACGTCATGGATTCGTTCCGGCAGGGCGGGCTCGGTGACCCGATTCCGCGTTCGCCCTTCAGCCTTGACGATCATTCAGGTAGCAGACCGTCTCGTTATGAGGTCGATTTCATTCTTGGCGGCGTGTGGCACACCTACGGTTTTGTGCTCGACAGCGAGCGGGTCCACGAGGAGTGGTCATACCGGAGGCCGAAGGGCCGATCGGCGCTGATGTTCCATCGCGATGGTGACACCATTGAGTTCGGTGCCCTCGACAAGGCGCGCAGCCGTGCAGCGCGTGATCTGTTACGGCCCAACGCACTTTACCTCTCGACGGCTGCCGCTGCTGGACATCCTCAACTGTCGATGTTGAGCAGGTGGTTCTTCGAGAATTTCAGTTACGCGGAGACCGCTTCTCGGCCTTGGCGCCAGCTGGTAAGCCGCAGGATGTTGGACAACAGTCGGGATCGGAGCGCAGTGCTAACCATGCTGTGGGCCGCCGATCTCGGCATATCCGATGTACGTGAGCGGGTACCCGCGCCTCAGGCACAAGAGATGTTGCAGCAGATTGCGAGTCAGCTTTCTGAAACAGGTTGGACGCCATTCGCCGAGAATTTCTTGCTAGATGATCTCGCAACAATCAACTTTGTGCATACCGGATCAACCGGTGAGTATGAATTAGAAGCAAGTCAGGAATCACGTGGAACATTGGAGTGGTTCGACTTGGTCGGACCAGTGCTGGAAGCACTCGCGAAGGGCTCGTTGTTACTCGTTGATGAACTGGACACCAGTTTGCATCCCGATTTGACGCGACTTCTCGTTCGCTTCTTCCAAAACCGCGAGACCAATCCGCGGCTTGCGCAGCTCGTGTTCAACAGCCACGATTTGACACTCATGGGCGACAGCATAGATGCTCGCCTACTCGGGCGGGATCAGATCTGGTTCACCGAAAAACTGCATGACGGTAGCTCGCGCCTGTATCCGCTGTCCGACTTAGGACCGCGCAAGAATGAAGCCGTTGCCAAACGATACCGTGAAGGCTACTATGGTGCTCGACCGATCCTTATGGAGGGCGCGCTCGAGGGAGCGGCCAAGCAAGCTATGTCGTCAGCACCTTGAAGCAGCAGCGCCGTGGGCAACGCAAGGGCCGCAAGGCTGTTAGCGAACACCAGCCGCATCGACGGCGCCTGTTGGCATTCACTGAAGGCAAGATTACAGAGCCTGAGTATATTCGGTACTGGTACGGAATACACCGAGAGCGAGTGTTTGTCCAAATTCACGATTATCGTGGTGTTGATCCGATGAGTCTCGTGGAGCGTGCCGTCCAACAGAGGCGCGATGACTTGCGCGAACAGAAACGCGGGCGTGGTGATGAGTGGGATGAGTATTGGTGTGTCTTCGACCGTGATGCGCACACTAAGTTTGATGAAGCAATCAGGCTGGCCGAATCGAACCAAATATGTGTCGCATGCTCGAACCCCTGTATTGAACTGTGGTTCATGCTTCACCTTAAGGAACAATACTCTCACATTGAGCGCGGAAGTGCTCAGCGCGAGGTGTATGGGTTGCTCGGCTGCAACAAGAACCTTGGGCGAGATGCACTTGCGTCACTCGAAGAGAAGTTCAAGGTAGCGAAGGACAGAGCACAGGCGTTGGACCGCAAACATCAAGGCGACGGTTCACCGCCTCGATCCAATCCCAGCAGCAATGTCTGGCAACTCGTGGAGAGCATTACACAGGCCTGAGGATGCAGCGGGGGAGCGGCTGTCATCGCGCTTGTGGAGTGGTGTGATCGGGATGTGGGCCGTGCGACGGCGCGGGCGGCTCAGCGGGAGGCGATGACGGTTACGCCGGCGTTTGCGAGTTCAGCACGCGCGGCGGATTCGGTCTCGGGTGCGACCGACGCAGAGAAACTCTCGAGCACGGTCGTGACGTAGCCGTTCGCAGCGGCGTCCACCGCGGTGGCGCGCACGCAGTGGTCGAACGCCAGGCCGACCACGTCGACGTCGGTCACGCCCGCGGCGGACAGCATGTCGTGCAGGGTCTTGCCGCTGCCGTCCACACCCTCGAAGCCGGAGTAGGCAGCGGCGTGCATGCCTTTGCGGACACCCGCGTCGATACGCCCGGACACCGGTGCAAGCGCAGGGTGCAGTTCGGCTTCCGCCGTGCCCGCCACGCCGTGAGGCGGCCAAGTGTCGACGAAGTCCGGCTCGTCGCTGAAGTGAGCGCCCGGGTCGATGTGCCAGTCCTGGGTGGTCACCACCAGGTCGTAGCCGTGCGCGCCCGCCAGCAGGCCGGCCACTGCGGCAGCCACATCGTTGCCGCCTTGCACGGGCAGCGCCCCGCCTTCGCAGAACGTCGGCTGCACGTCCACCACGAGCAGCGCTGTGCGGGAAGGCCGACGCTCCGGTCGCGGTTTAGGGTCGTTGGTCATTCCCGCTCTCCAGCACAAGAGTAGGTCACAGCACGAGGGGCGACACCTAGCGCCCTATGCACCGAATTCGAGTTCGTCCCGGACCGCTCGGACCGCTTCAACAATGGTCTCGACATCTACGACCGTCGGTGCCGCTGCCGCAGCTTCGTCGAGCCAGCGGTCGAGCGAGCAGGCATCGAGTTCGCTCCATATGGCATCTTGCACGAGTCCGGACAAGTCGAGGCCAGCGGCATGAGCCTTCGCCGCGAACTCGTCGGGCAGGTGGACACTGACGCGCTCCATCTGCGGACAGTACCAAGCTGCTGGGCAATCTCGTTGGGCAGAGCGCCCCTACCGCCACGTCGCAGTGGCGGTCTCAGCCGCCGTGGCGGAGCAGTTGGCCGCTGTAGGTCTCCGTCTGGGCGTCCTCGCAGATGGTCTCTTGGCCGTTCACGATCACACTGCGGTAGCCGCTGGCGCGCTGGACCCGGCGCCATTCCCCGCCCGGCAGGTCATAGGTCACCTCGTTGGGACCGACCGAGAGGTTCTCGGGGTCGTACACCACCACATCGGCGGGGCCGCCCTTGCGGATCAAGCCTCGGTCTCGGAATCCGGCGAGCTGCGCAGGCAGGGCCGCCAGCCTTCGGTGCGCCTCCTCATAGGTCACCCACTGACGGTCGCGCACCTGTTCGGTGAGCGTCTCGGTGGGGTAGCGGCCGGCGGTGAGGAACTTGGTGTGCGCACCGCCGTCGGAGACGCCGAACAGCATGTGTGGGTACTGCACCACCTCGCGCAGCAGGTCCGAGCTGCCCTGCGGCGGCGCCACGAAGAACAGCGTGTCGAGCCCGTCGGTCACGGCCACGTCCAGCATCAGGTCCACCGGATGCTTGCCGGCGATCTCGGCCGCCTGCCCTACCGACATCTCCCGGTACGCCTCGGTGGACTCGCTGCGCGGCGACAGGATCGTCACGGTCTCGATCCCCGCTGTGGCTGTGCGCGGCAGTGTGTCCTTGAGGGCCTGGCGGCGAGAGGGGTCGGCCATCTTCGTCAGCCGCTCGTCCTTGGTGCCCATGCAAGCTTCCATCCAGGCCTCGGAGTCGTCGTAGAGATTCCAGTCCTCCAGCGTGAATGTGAAGCCAGCATCGCTGGTCACGCCCTGCCCGTACACCGGCACGCCTTGGTCGCGGCACCGCTCCAGCCACTCGATCTGACGCCGGTGGATGTTCGGCTTGTCCTCGAACGCCTGCACCACGTTGTGCAGCAGCGGTCGGCCGCTGATCGACGCGATCTCTTCGAGGTGTGCCATGTCGTGAGCGACGTTGCCGCTCGTGAGCGTCATCTGCACGACGCCCTCGTTTCGCTGCGCCAGCACCCGCGCGAGCACCCGGGCCGTCTCGTCGTTCATCATGTCGGTCGGCATCGGAGTGCCGTCCCAGTCGCGCTGCACCGCAGCCGGACCGGTCGGGGGCAGCCGCTGAGCCGACCAGCCGCACCCGCCGGCGTCCATCGCCTCGTGTACCAGCTTGGCCAGCATCTCGTGCTCGCCGTCGGTGGGAAGACGTCCGGACTTGGCGTCGTCGAGGCCGAGCACCATCACCAGCATCGGCCCGATCGGCACGTAGGGCAGGATGTTCAGCGCCTTGGGGGTGCGCTCGAGACTGTCGAGGTACTCCGGGAACGTCACCCAGTCCCACGGCATGCCCTGGCGCATCGACTCGTAGGGAATGGCCTCCACGCGGGTCATCGAGCGCATGGCGTACTCGCGCATGTCGGGATCGACCGGGGCGAAGCCGAACCCGCAGTTGCCGATGGCCACCGAGGTGATGCCGTGCCAGCCCGACAGCGTGCAGTACGGGTCCCAGAAGACTTGGGCGTCGTAGTGGGTGTGCAGGTCGACGAAGCCCGGTGCGACGTGCATGCCCGACGCGTCGATCACCTTGGCACCGTCGCGTGCATCCACTCGGCCGACCGCTGCAATTCGGCCGCCGCTGACGGCGACATCGCCGCGTACCCGTGGTGCGCCCGTGCCGTCGAAGATCAGGCCGTCCTTGATGACGATGTCGTAGTTGCCCATGGTGAACTCTCCTGCATGCTTGCCGGCGCTTCAGGGCGCGGTGGCTCGCAGCGCGTCGTCGAGCCGATCGAAGATCTGGCCGATCTCGGCATCGGTGATGACGAGCGGCGGACAGAATCCCAGCGCATTGCCGATAGGCCGCGAGATCACGCCACGCTTGAGGAGAGCCTCACGGGTGTCAGCGGCGTCGCGGCCCAGATCGCAGGCCCAGATGCCGGCGAGGCCGCGATAGCTCTCGATCATGCCGTCGCCTGTGAGCGCCCGCAGGCCGGCTTCCATCTGTTCGCCGATGCGCTGGGCGCGCTGCACCAGCCCTTCGGACTCGATCACGCCGATGTTGGCCACGCCCGCTGCGCAGGCCGTGGGGTGCCCCGAGTAGGTGTAGCCGTGCATGAATTTGGTCTCGTCAGATTCGAGCGTGTCTGCCACCTCGCGTGACACCACCACGCCAGACAGCGGGATGTAGCCCGAGGTCACCCCCTTCGCGAAGGTGAACATGTCCGGCACCACGCCGAAGGTCTGGCCGCCGAACCAGCTGCCGGTGCGGCCGAAACCGCAGATCACCTCGTCGAACACGAGCAGCGCACCGTGTTCGTCGCACAGCCGTCGCAGACCCTCGAAGTAGCCCGGCGGCGGCGGAATCACGCCGCCTGCGCCTTGGATCGGCTCGGCGATGACCGCCGCAATGCGCTCTCCGTGCTCGGCGAACAGCTGCGCGGCGGGCTCCACGTCGTCATTGGGAATCTCGACCACGTGCGGCAGCAGATCGCCCCAGCCGTCGCGGATCGGCGCGAGCCCCTGCACGCTGGTGCCACCGACGTTCACTCCGTGGTAGCCGCTGGTGCGCCGCACGATGATCTGCCGCTCGTGATGACCGCGCAGCCGCTGGACTCGCCGGGCGAATTTGAGCACGGTGTCGACCGCCTCGGAGCCCGAGCTGCCCAAGAACACCCGGCCGTCGGGGTGCTGCGAGCGTGCGCGGATCATCTCCGCCACCTCGACGGCGGGTCCGTTGGAGAACGGCTCGAACGTGTTGTAGGTGGCCAGCGTGCCGAGCTGGGCGGTGATCGCATCGATGACGGTCCGGTTGCCGTGGCCGATCTGGCACAGCCACAAGCTGGCGAGCGCGTCGATGTAGGAGTTCCCGGCGGCGTCTCGCAGCATGACGCCCTCGCCGGAGACGATCTCGATGAACTCGTTCTCGTCGCGGCGCAGGACCGAGAACGGATGGATGAGTGCGTTGCCGCTCATCGTGGATACCCCCATGCGTGGACCCCGAACCGGCCGGCGCGGTGCATGCCTGCTGACTCACCTGTACTCGAGTCCTGGCCGGCAGCCGAGGCAGACTCTCAGCTTACGCGTGCGGCAGGACCTGTGCGCTGGGCGGCAGGGCCAGGAACGGACTCGCCACGGACTCGCCGCTGGACCGTTCGTAGGCTGATGCAGCTTGGCGCGGTGCGCGAGGTGCCCGCATGCGCTGTCGTCGAAGGGAGCTGCGATGTCGCTGCGATACGGCCGTCCGCTGGTGATGATCCCCGGCCCGTCGGTCATCCCCGACCGAGTGCTGAATGCGATTCACCGCCCGATTCCGAACATCTACGAAGGCGAGGTGGTCGGCCTCACCTATTCGCTGCTGGAGCGGCTGCCGGCGCTGGCCCGCACGCAGCACCGGGCCTACATCGCCATATCGAACGGCCACGGCGCCTGGGAAATGGCCATCACGAACACGCTGTCGCGCGGCGACAAGGTTCTGGTGCTCGAGGTCGGCCACTTCGCCACCAGCTGGGCGGAGATGGCAGCCCAGAGCGGCGTCAAGTTCGAGGTCCTGCATGCCCCCGAACGCGCCGCCATCGAACCTGACGCAGTCACCGAACGACTCCGAGCCGACATCGGGCGAGAGTTTGCGGCAGTGCTCGTGGCGCAGACCGACACGGCCTCGTCAGTCCACAACGACCTCGCCGCGATACGCCGAGCGATGGACGAAGCCGACCATCCCGCGTTGCTGATGGCCGACTGCGTGGCCTCGCTGGGCTGCGAGCCCTTCGAGATGGACGCGTGGGGTGTGGACGTCACGGTCGCGGGAAGCCAGAAGGGGCTGATGGTGCCGCCCGGTCTCGGCATGGTCTGGGTGAGCCCCAAGGCGTGGGAGGCCCATCAGCGAGCAGACCTGCGCACCGCCTACTGGGACTGGACGAGGCGCACAGACCCCGAGGCGCACTACTGGATCTTCTGCGGCACGCCGCCGGTGCAGCATCTGTGGGGTCTGGCCGAAGCGCTCGACATGATCGACGAGGAAGGGCTGGACAACGTCTGGGAACGCCATCGCGTGATGGCCGGCGCTATCCATGCAGCGGTCGATGCGTGGTCGGTGCCGGTTGGGCTGGGGCCGGCCGGGCTGGAGCTGAACGTGGCGGAACCCGCGCATCGTTCGAACTCGGTCACGATGGTTCGCACCGGCGAGGTGTCGGCCCAGCAGCTGCGCGCCACCTGCGAATCCGAAGCCGGCCTCACCCTCGGGCTCAGCATTCATGGCAATCCCGACGCGGGATTGCGCATCGGGCACATGGGCCATCTCAACCCGCCGATGCTGCTCGGCACGCTCGGCACCATCGAAGCTGCCCTCACGGCGCTTGCAGCACCAATGGGCGGCTCGGGAGTGGCCGCCGCAGCGCTGGCAATCGCCAAGTCGACAACGCCGGCGGCCAAGCCCTCGGGCGGTGCTGACGATCCTGGGAATTGACGAGCCTTGGTCTTGACACGCTTCGGATGCGACGGTCTCGGAGGCCGGCCGCGGCGCGTCGGGCTCAGCCGTTGACGAGCTGACGCAGGAGCACCGCCGTAGCGCTCGTCGCGGCGACGCTCAGCACGATGACGCGAAACAGCGGCCCGGCAAGGCGTGGCCGCAGCCACCGGCCGAGCGGCAGTCCGAGCGCGACCGCCGGCAGCAGGGCGAGGCCGAACCACAGCTGACGCAGACCGAACTCGCCGATCACCGCCAAGGTGACGATGATGGAGGTGCCGACGGCCAGCATGTAGGTCGCGAGCGTTGCTCGCAGTGCCGCGGGCGGCCAATGGCTGGCGAACACGGCGTACACGGGACCGGGCACAGCGGCTACCGACGACGAGAATGCGGTGCCGGCACCTGCGGCGTAGTCGGCCAGGCGGCCCTCGGGCGGACGTGTGCCGGCGCCTTGGACCCCGACGGCGAGCAGCACGAACACGCTGACCGCAATGGCCAATGAGCGACTGCTCAATGATGCCAGCAACGTCACGCCGCCTGCCAGGCCCAGCGGGGCCGCCGTCAGCTGACGCCGAAGCGCAGCGACGTTGAGCGAAGCCCGGTCGGCAATGGCGTTGCGAACGTTGATGCCGCCGGCGACCATCAGCATCGGACCCGGCACGAACGTGGGCTCGATGACCACCAGCACCGGCCCGGCGATGAGTCCCATGCCGATGCCGATGCACGCCTGCGTGCCGGCGCCCGCCGCGATGAGCAGCGCTGCCAGCAGGTACTCGGGGATGCTCATCGTGCGCTGTTCGCGCTACTCACTGGGCGCCCGCCCACGCAGCTCATCGAACGCTTCGGCTAGAGCGTGAACGGCGCTCCGTCGGCGCGTTCGCGGCGCACGAACTCCTCCACCGGCTTGCGACTGAGCTTGGTGAGCTGCTTGGTCGGCTTGCCGAGCGGCATCAGCGCGCACACCGCCTCATAGTCGTCGAGACCCAGCAGGTCCTTCACTGCCGGTTCCGAAGCCGTCACCAGCGTGGTGAGCGCCCCGCCGTAGCCCTCGTTGCGGGCGCCGAGCAGGATGTTCCACACCAGCGGGTAGATCGAAGCGCCGCTCACGACTCCGATGCGGTCCTGCTCCTTGTCGATCGACGCCACTTCGCGCAGGTCGACGGTAGCCACGAGCACGACAGGCACCTTGTCCATTGCGGTGAACATCGGGATCATCGTCGGCAGCGACTCGTCTGCCATGGCCTCTTCAAGGTTGACCGACGACGGCTCGTAGCTCTGCCAGTAGACCTCGCCGGCTCGCCTCTGCGCGACAGCCACGCGCATCGCCGGGATGCACAGCTCGCCCAAGCGCTGCTTGCGCTGCGGGTCGCGCACCACGGTGATCTTCCAACCTTGGCGGTTGCCGCCGCTGGCCGCGAAGCGAGCGTGGTCGAAGATGCGGTGCAGCACCTCGTCGGGAACGTCGTCGTCGGTGAAGTCGCGAGCGGCGAACGTGGTGCGCATGACATCGTAGATATCCATCTCGTCAGTCTCGCACCGACCCGCCGATGCCGCGCCGAGCGCCGAGTTCGCGCCAGAATCGCCGGCGTGCGAATGCTGTGAGGCGACGCGGCGCGCTCGCTGAGCCACGAACCGCCGAGCTGCGGTCGTACCGTTCGGCAGCCGTGTGCCGCGTGGCAGCCGTGTTGAGGGGAATGCTGTGATCGACATCAGCCAAGCGAACCTGGACGAGGTGCGGAAACTCATCCCGGGCTTCCACAGTGTCCTGATCGCCAACCGCGGCGAGATCGCCATACGTATCGCCAAGGCGGCCGAGACGCTGGGCATCGAGACGGTGGCGGTGTACTCGACGGTCGATGCGCGTTCGCTGCACCTGGCGCACGCCGACGTGGCCGTGCAGTTGCCGCACAGCGATCCGTTGGCTGCGTACCTGGACATTGACGCGCTCGTGCGCATCGCCCAAGAGCAAGGATGCGACTGCGTCCACCCGGGCTACGGCTTCTTGGCCGAGAACCCCGCCTTCGCTACTGCATGCAACGAAGCGGGCCTCGCCTTCATCGGTCCGCACCCAGACACGCTGGAACTCTTCGGTGACAAGGTACGTGCGCGCGCCCTGGCAGCCTCGCTCGACATTCCCGTGGTCGAAGGGTCGCCCGACGTGCTCGCCGACGCAGCGGCTGCGTCCGCAGCGGCCGCCGCAATCGGGCTGCCGGTGATGCTGAAAGCAGCAGCCGGCGGCGGCGGCCGAGGCATGCGGGTCGTCGAACGCATGGACGACCTTGCCGAGGCGTTCGAGCGATGCACGAGCGAGGCGGCAGCTGCGTTCGGCGACGGCACGGTGTTCATGGAGCGGCTCATCGATCGGCCGCGCCACATCGAGGTCCAGGTGCTGGCCGACGAACACGGCGGCGTTGCGCATCTGTGGGAGCGGGACTGCTCGGTCCAGCGGCGCAATCAGAAGGTCATCGAGATCGCGCCAGCGCTGGGACTGAGCGAGGAGCTGCGAGACCGGCTGCACAACGACGCCATACGGCTGGCCGAGCGAGCCGGCCTGACGAATGTGGCCACGGTGGAGTTCTTGCTGTCGCCGGAGTCGGGAGAGCATTTCTTCATTGAGTGCAATCCGCGCATCCAAGTGGAGCACACGGTCACCGAGCAGGTGACCGGGGTGGACCTCGTCCAGGCGCAGTTCAGGATCGCCGCAGGCTGGAGCTTGAACGAACTCGACCTCGTCGCCGACAACGTCGAACGCAAGGGACTGGAACGTGCGTACGCGGCCGGGCAGCAGATCGCCTTGACGCCTCGCGGCTATGCGGTGCAGGCACGCGTGGTGGCGACCGGCCCGGGCGTGATCGGCACTTACCAAGAGCCCTCGGGAGCAGGCGTGCGTGTCGACGCGGTCGGTTATTCGGGGTATGCGCCGCCGCCGCAGTACGACCCGCTGCTGGCCAAGGTCGTCGGCCGCGGGTCCACGCTCAACGCTGCGGTGTCTTGCACCTTGTCCGCGCTCGCCGACTTCCACATCGGGCGGCTGCCGACCAACATCGGCCGACTGTGCGAGATTCTCCTCCACTCGTCGGTAGTGAGAGGCGATGCGCGCACGACGCTGCTGGCTGAGCATTTCGCTGGGACAGAGGCGGCGTCTGACGCAGCGCCAGGCAGCAACCACGGAGACGGTGACGGTGCGGCAAGCGGCACGATCTCACGCCGCGCAGCGCTGCTGGACGCTGCCTCGCCGGCTGCGCCGACTGCCGTGGGTTTCTCGGATTTTGCGGCGGCAGCGGATTCGCGGCAGTCGGGCTGGCCAGATCGTGAGCTCGCAGCAGGCGAAGTGCCTGTGGTGAGCCCGCTGACTGCGAGTGTGGTGGAGGTGCGGGTGCGAGCGGGCGATGCCGTCAGCGCAGGCCAAGCGCTTGCGGTGGTGTCGGCCATGAAGATGGAGACCGAGATCGCGGCGCCGTGCGACGGCATCATGGCGGCGCTGCGGGAGCTGCGTCCAGGCGACCAGTTGGCTGCGGGCGACGTGTGGGCCGTGCTGAGGGCCGGCACAGCCGGCGAACGCACGGATGGCGAACGTGGTGCCGAGACGCCCGCTGCGAGTGCGGACGGCTGGGTGCCACTGCTCGACGAAGTGCGCACACTGCGGCGCCTCGCAGACGAGCGCCTTGGGCCGGACTCCGATGAGCCCGGCGTCGTACGACAACGCAGCCGAGGGAAGCTGCACTGCCGTGAGCGCATCGCGCTGCTGCTCGACGAAGGCAGCTTCCGCGAGATCGGCAGCCTGGCCGGATTCGCCTCCTACGACGATGCGGGCGAGATCGCTGCGTTCACTCCGGCCAACCACGTCGGCGGCACCGGAAAGATCGACTGTCGGGACGTCGTGGTCTGCGCAGACGACTTCACGTCGCGCGGCGGCCACGCCGACGGCGCCATCGGCGCCAAAAGCTTCCACCTGGACGTGCTGTCCACCGAAATGTGCGTGCCGTCCATCCGGCTGCTGGACGGATCGTCGGGTGGCGGCAGCGTGGCCTCGATGGTGCCCGAGCAGCGCACTGAAGGCGAGAGCAGCGCCAAGGAGAGCAGCGGCGCCATCACGGCCGGGCGCCCGCGTGTGACCGGCGGCGGCGGCTCGTTCCTGCCGTCGCACCTGGGCAGCACCGAGTACGCACGCCAGCTTGCCACAGTGCCCGTGGTCAACATGCTGCTGGGCAGCGTGGTCGGCATCGGTGCGGCGAAGGCGGTGCTTGGGCACTTCTCCGTCATGGTCCGCGACATCTCGCAGCTGTTCGTGGCAGGGCCACCCGTGGTCAGCCACGCCATGGGCTACGACATCTCCAAGGAAGACCTCGGAGACTGGCGCATCCACTGCACGAACGGCTCGGTGGACAACTTGGCCGGGACCGAGCAGGAAGCGGTCGAGATGGTTCGGCGGTTCCTGTCGTACCTGCCGGGCTCGGTCTACGAGACGCCGCCGGTGCGCTCGCCCGATCCCGACGATCCGCCTGACCGACGCGACGAGGAGTTGGCGACGCTCATTCCCCGCAAGCGCACCACCACCTTCGACATCCGCCGCGGCATCGAGCTGATCTGCGACCGCGGCTCGTTCTTCGAGATCGGGCCGCTGTGGGGGACCGACCAGGTGGTCGGGCTGGCCCGCATGAACGGCCAGCCGGTCGGCGTGCTGGCGTCCGACAGCCGACATCCCAACGGCGGAGCGCTCACCGCGGACGGCTGCGACAAGCTGACCCGCCACATCGACCTGTGTGATCTGTTCCACCTGCCGATCCTGAACCTGTGCGACAACCCCGGCTTCGCTGTTGGGGTGGAGCACGAGATGACCGGCACGATCCGCAAGGGCGCGACCTGGATGACAGCCTTCGCCCAAGCCACGGTGCCGATCTTCACGGTGCTCATGCGCCGCAGCTTCGGCGTGGCCGGCAACAACTACGCCACGCCGCGGCGTGCCCACCATGCCCGTGTGGCGTGGCCTTCCGCCGACATGGGCGGCATTCCGCCCGAGGGCGGCATCGAGGCTGCGTACAAGCGGCAGCTGTCCGAGGCTGACGACCCGGCGGCGCTGCGGGCCGAGCTCGAAGCGCGCATCGAAGCCGCCCGCGGTCCTATCGGTCCGCTGAATCGATTCGAGATCGAGGAGATGGTCGACCCGCGCGACACCCGCCGGCTGATCTGTGAGTGGATCGAAGGCGCGTACCGTGTGGCCGGCCGCCCGGCTCAGCTCGCGCCGCGCCCCATCGCGTTCCGCCCCTGAGCTGTCTGCAGTTCCTACGCGGACGACTGCCCTGTCGTCGGTGTAGCTGTTTGCGGCGCGGCCTGCGCTGACTCGACCGTCCAGACCCACGGAGCGGTACGACGTCGAGTGACACGATGCCGAGACTGGACGGACTCGCTGGTCTCGGGTTCGTCTGCGTCCCGCAAGCCGTCGAGCGCGCCGTTGACACTGCTGTTGTCGCTGACCTCGCTGCTGATCTCATGTGCGGCCAGACCAATCCGACTGCGAATGTCCGGCGCGCCGCGTGAACGCGTCTGCTGCGACACGAGCACGGGCCTCGCCGCCGACGGTTCGGGAGCTGGAGTCACCGCGGTTGGGGGCTGCGGCACCGGCACCGTTGGCATGGGAGCGTTGAGGTGGTCGCGGGCAGGCGCACCGCCGAAGCTGTAGACGCCGAGCCCGACAGCGCCGATGACCGCGATGGTGAAGAACGCCGAGCGGTAGCTGAACGCGTCGCGCAGGATGCCCACCAGCGCGGGACCGCCCGCGCCACCGATCACCATGAGCAGCGAGCCAAAGCCGTAGATGCGCGCGTAGTCCCTGATGCCGAAGGCGTCAGCCAGGATCAGTGGATGCAGCATGAGCAGGTTGCCCATAGCGCTGCCCAAGATGACCACGCCGATCACGATGCGCAGCTGGCTCTGAGCTGTCGCCAGCACGTACAGCCCGACGCATTGCACGACCATGAGCGACATCGTCAGCCGACGCAGCGACACCCGCAGCGAGGCAATGCCGCCGCTGATGCGGGCCACGACGCTGGTGCCGGCCAGCAGGGAAACCGCGCCGGCACCCGCTCCTTCCCAGCCGAGACGGTCGCCGGCGAGCTTGTAGACGTGCTGGATGGCGCCGATCTGGCTGCCCATGACGAGCACGAAGCCGATGCCCGTGAAGATGAAGAAGCGAGATCGCACGGCGCGCTCGAACGGCGTACCGAGCGGCGAGCCTCTGCCGACGACTGCGCCTTGGCTGTCGAGCGCGACACGCTCGCCGTCAGGCGCCAGCCCGACATCGTGCGGCCACGCCCGCACCCCGAGCCATGTCGCCAACAGCAGCGCGACGCAGTAGACGACGGCAAATCTCGGTGCCCACTCCACCAATGAGTCCGCTTCGATGCGCCGAGTCATCTGTGGCAGCAGCAGGATGCCGCCCAAGGACAGGCCGGTGGAGGCGATCGACAGCGCGATCGACCGCCGACGCTCGAACCACCGCGTGACCACCGTGGTGGTCGGCACCAAGCCGCACAGCCCGAAGCCGATGCCGAACACGATCATCACCCCGAACATCTGGGGGCCGCTGCGGATCTGCGCCAGCAACGCCATGCCGACGGAGCTGACGAGCGTGCCCGCGGTAATGACCCACCGCACGTCGAATCGATTGACCAAGCCTCCGGTGAAGTAGCCGCAGATGCCCGATGCGATCAAGAATGCGCTGACGCCCGCGCCCGCCAGTCCAGTGCTGAAACCTTGTTCGTCCACCATGGCGTCCAAGTAAGCGCCCAGTGCATAGAACACCATGCCGGAGGTGATCAGCATCACCCCGAAGACCCCGGCCAGCACCACCCAGCCGCGCAACGACCGCTGGCTGCGAGCAGCGGTCGCCGCCGGCACGTTCATTGCCGCACAGCTTGCCATTCAGGTTGCGTCGATGCGCGTGCGCCAGACTTCGCGGCGCAAACGCATGAGGCGGACCGAGGTCGGCGAGCAGCCGGGGGCGAGCAGATGGGGGAACCCAGATGGAGACGATGAAAGCCGGCCGTATGGTCGAGGTCGGGCGCATGGAGTGCGAAGAGATCCCCGTGCCCTCGCTGAACGAGGCCTCGTTGAGCGACGCTCCGTCGACGGTGCCCGATGCCGCCTTCGGTTCGACGAGCCCTGACTTCGACGTGCTCATCCGCTCGGAGATGGCGTCGATTTGCGGCAGCGACCTGCACATGGTGATGATGGGAGCGGGCCTCGCTCACCGTCCGCCCTGCCCGCACGGCTTTCCGGGCCATGAGGGCATCGGCACGGTGGTGGAGAGCCGAGCGCCCGGACTCGCCGAAGGCACCCACGTGCTGACGTTCCCCAACCCTCCGGTGGGCGAGTGCTTCAACGCCTACCAGCGGGTGAACTCCGCCTATTGCGTGCCGCTGCCGGCGGGCGATGTGCCGCGCTCGCAGATGCTCATGGCCCAGCAGTTGGGCACCGTGATCTATGCCATGCGCCGACATCCCCGCGACGTGTCGGGCGAGACGGTCATGGTGATGGGTCAGGGCTCGGCGGGGCTGTTCTTCACCTACTTGCTCAAGCGCGCCGGGGCGCAGCGGGTCATCGTTTCGGACCTCTCTGCCGCGCGCTTGGCCGTGGCGCAGGCCTACGGCGCCGACGAGTGCCTGAACGCTGCCGAACTCGGCAACGCCGGCGTCATCGAAGCTGTCCGGGACATGACCGATGGCGTCGGCGCCGACTACGTGGTCGAGGCGGTGGGGCGTTCGGACACGTTCTTGGACTCGGTGGAGCTCGCACGCATCGACGGCGCTCTGCTGTGGTTCGGGCTGCCGTCCACCGACGACAACATCCACGTGCGCTTCCAGAAGTTCTTTCGCAAGCGGCTCACGGCTGCGAGCACCTACGGCGCACAAGAGGAGCCGGGTGCCATGTCGTTTCGCCAGGCGCTGCGCCTGATCGCCTCCGGAGCGATCGACGTGTCGCCGTTGCTCAGCCATGTGTTCGACGTGAGCGACATCGGTGACGCATTCCGGCTCGCCCACGAGCCCCACGATGCGGGCGCGCTGAAGGTGTCGGTCCGCTTCGACTGAGCGCATTGTTCATGCGCGGGTCGCACTTCAGTCGAGCGTCTCGATCACCTGCGCCAGGATGTCGAGCCCCTCGTCGAGCTCGGCCTCGGTCACGTTCAGCATCGGCGTGATGCGCACGACGTTGCCGTACAGGCCGCCCTTGCCCACGAGCAGGCCGCGGTCCTTGGCCGATTCGAGCACCCGAGCGGTGGTCGCGGCGTCGGGCTCGATGCTGGCGGGGTGGCAGAACTCGATGGCCTGCATCAGACCTTTGCCGCGCAGTTCGGCCACATGCGGCGACGCGTCGCACACGGGCGCGAGCCGCTTGCGCATCTGCGCCCCGCGCGCGGCGGCATTGGATTGCAGGTCGTTGTCGAGCACGTAGCGCAGCGTGGCTCGACCTGCTGCAGTGGAGAGCGGGTTGCCGCCGAAGGTGGTGAGCGAGCTGCGTTTCAGGCAGTTCATCAGCTCCGCCCGGGCCACGATGCCGGCCAACGTGATGCCGTTGCCGACGCCTTTGGCGAAGGTGATGGCGTCGGGAGTGATGCCGTGGGCGCCGTAGCCCCAGAAGTGCTCCCCGGTGCGACCCCAGCCGGTCTGGACTTCGTCGGAGATGAACAAGATCCCCTCGGAGCGCAGCACCTTGCCCATCGCGCCGAAGAAGCCGTCGGGCGGTGTGGCGAAGCCGCCGACGCCTTGGATGGGTTCGGCGATCAGCGCGCCGAATCCGCCCGAGTCGGTCATGTCGATGAGCTGGACGAGGTCCTCCACGCAGGCGTCGGTGAATGCACCGTCATCGAGGTGTCTGAACGGGCTGCGCAGCCGGTAGCCGCCTTGCACGAAGTGCACGTCGAGACCGCTGTAGCTGCTGGTCGACCAGGCGCGGTGGCTGGTGACGGCTTGGGCGGTGAGCGAGCGGCCGTGGTAGCTGTTGCGCATCGCCAGCACCTGATTGGTGCTGCGGTAGTTGGTGGCCAGCAGGATCGCAGTGTCGTTGGCCTCGCTGCCCGAAGTGGTGAACAGCACCCGCGGGTCGGGTATGCCCGACACGGCGGCGACTTCCTCTGCGAAAGCGATCATCTCCTCGTTCAGGTACAGCGTCGAGGTGTGCATGACCTTGGCGGCCTGGGACTGCACGGCCTCCACCACGACAGGATTGGCGTGCCCGATCATGGTGGTGAGGATCCCGCCGAAGAAGTCCAGGTAGGGGTTGCCTTCGTTGTCGAACACGCGGCTGCCTTCGCCGTGGCTGATCGAGATCGGCCGGTTGTAGAGGGGGCTGATGAAGCTGGGGAGCACGGCGCGGTAGCGCTCGGCGAGTTCGGCGGTGCTGGCCATGTCGGCTCTCCTTCGCGTCGCAGGAGCGGAGGGCGCTGGGCGCACATCGTAGAGTTCCTGCCGGCGCACACCGCCGAGTCCAGACGCGAGGGCGGGTCTGATGGCAGGGCTTCCGATGGCAGGACTTCCTATGGCAGGTCTGGGGGTACGGGTGGCACAGGCGTGGCAAGCGGCCCGCAGCGTCATGCAGTTCGGCGAGTTCGAACGTGACGGCGACATCCGGCGACTGCGTCGTGCAGCCGACGTCGCGGACTTGCGCCGCATCGCTCGCCGCCGGCTGCCGCGAGGCTGTTTCGACTACATCGACGGGGCCGCGGAAGACGAGATCAGCGCCGCTCGCAGCGTGGCTGCCTACCGCGGCTGGCAGTTCCGTCCGCGCGTGCTTCGAGACGTGTCCGAGGTGGACATCTCCGGCACGGTGCTGGGTGCCGCGGTGCCGATTCCGCTGGTGATCGCGCCCACCGGCTTCGGCCGCATCGCTCATTCGGCGGGCGAGCTGGCTGTGGCACGCGCCGCTCAGCGTGCGGGCATTCCGTATTCGCTGTCCACTATGGGCACGCGCTCCATCGAGGAGGTCGCAGCGGTGTGCTCGGGGCGCAAGTTCTTCCAAGTGTACGTGTGGCGCGACCGCGCGCTGATGGCCGACCTGCTGGAGCGCTCAGCCGCTGCCGGCTACGAGGCCATCATGATCACGGTCGACACCGCGGTGCTGGGGCGACGCGAGCGTGACGTGCGGCACGGCTTCAGCCTGCCGCCCAAGCTCGGTCTCGACACGATCATCGACGGGCTGACGCATCCGCGCTGGCTGCTGGACTTCCTGAGCAACGAGCCGATCACGTTCTCCAACTGCCGAGGGGCCTCCGGCGGCGCCGGCGCAGACGCGGTGGCGCTGGCGGACTACATCAACAGCCAGTTCGACCCGTCGCTGTCGTGGGACGACATCGAGTGGTTTCGTGATCGCTGGGACGGACCGGTGATGCTCAAGGGGGTGCTGTCGCCTGCCGACGCGAAGATTGCGGCGGACATGGAGCTGGACGCGGTGATCGTGTCCAGCCACGGCGGGCGTCAGCTCGACAGCGCCCCGGCGCCGTTGGAGTGCGTGCCGGCCGTGCGCGACGCCGTGGGCGACCGCTGCGAGGTGATCTGCGACGGGGGCATCCGGCGCGGCAGCGACATCGTGAAGGCGCTGGCGCTCGGGGCCGACTCGGCGATGATCGGCCGGGCGTACCTGTACGCCCTCGGCGCCGCCGGCGAGACTGGCGTGGACTGGCTGCTCGACTACTTCGTTGAGGGGATGACCCGCACGATGCGGCTGGTCGGCGTTCGTTCGACCGCGGAGCTGGCCCCCGACCTGCTCGAGCGGGTCTGAGGACGCTCATGGCCGATCAGGCTGTCGCGCCGCACAGCCGCACGATGCCCGATCGAGCGGCGGTCGTCGTGGTGGGCGGCGGCATCGTGGGGTGCGCGGTGGCGTACCACTTGGTGCGGCGCGGCATCACCGATGTGGTGCTGATCGAGCAGAATCAGCTCACCTCGGGCACGACATGGCACGCCGCCGGCTTGGCGGCGCAGCTCAAGGCGACGCACACCCTCACCAAGCTCGCCACCTACTCGGTCCGCCTGTTCGAAGCGCTGGAGGACGAGACGGGCCAGGCAACCGGCTTCCGCGCGCCTGGGTCCATCTCGGTGGCATCCGATGCGCAGCGCTGGGAGGAGATCCTGCGGGGCGCGTCCATGGGCGCCACCGTCGGCGTGGAGTCTCGTCGGCTCGACATGGACGAGCTGCGCCAGATGTGGCCGCTGATGCGCACCGACGACCTGGTAGGCGCGCTGTACCTGCCCGACGACGGCCTGGTCTCGCCCGTCGACGCCACTATGGCACTGGCCAAGGGCGCACGCGCTCGTGGCTGCCGCATCTTCGAGGGAGTCGCCGTCACCGGGCTCGAGACGCGCCACGGCGCGATCTGCGGCGTGCGGACCGAGCCGGTGCCCAGCGCCGCCGCGAAGGCCGCAGCTGGTGCCGGCAACGACGGCTCGGGACACCTGATCGCCACGGAGACGGTCGTGCTGGCGACCGGCATGTGGACCCGCCGGCTGGCGGGCCAGATCGGCGTGAACGTCCCGCTGCAAGCCTGCGAGCACTTCTACGTGGTGACCGAGCCGCTGGAGGGGCTCGACGCCTCCACGCCCATCGTGCGCGACCCCACCAACTACACCTACTTCAAGGAGGAGACCGGCAAGCTCATGGTCGGCTTCTTCGAGCCCAAGGCCAAGGTTTGGCGTCTCGACGGCATCGATCGCGACTTTGCCTTCGGGACGCTGCCGGAGGACTGGGATCACATCGGCCCAGTGTTCGAGCGGTCCTGCCATCGGGTGCCCGCGCTTGCCGACTGCGGCGTGCAGCTGTTCTTCAACGGTCCCGAGTCGTTCACGCCCGACGGCGTCTACTACCTGGGCGAGTCGCCCGAAGTCGACGGCTGCTTCGTGGCAGCGGGTTTCAACTCCGTCGGCATCCAGTCCGCAGGCGGTGCCGGATGGGTGTTGGCCGACTGGATTGCGGACCGGCACCCGCCGATGGATCTGTCGGCGGTGGACATACGTCGCGCAATGCCGTTCCAGGCCGACAACGCCTACCTCGCCGAGCGCATCAGCGAGAGCCTCGGGCTGCTCTATGCGATGCACTGGCCGCACTTTCAGTACACGAGCGCGCGCGGCCGGCGTTGCTCGGCCCTGCACGACGCGATGGACGCAGCGGGAGCGGTATTCGGCGAGACGGCCGGCTGGGAGCGGCCCAACTGGTTCGCCGAGCCCGGCGGCGAGCACGAGTACCGCTACAGCTACGGCAAGCAGAACTGGTTCGACAACGCCGGACGGGAGTGCGCAGCGGTCCGCGACGGTGTGGCGCTGTTCGATCAGTCCTCGTTCGCGAAGTTCGCGGTGCGCGGCCCAGACGCGCTGGAGGTGCTCGACACGCTGAGCGTGGCGGCAGTGGACGTAGCCGTGGGACGGGCCGTCTACACGCAGTGGTGCAATCAGCGAGGAGGCATCGAGGCGGATCTGACCGTGACCCGACTGGGCGCTCAGGAGTTCTGGGTGGTGACCTCGGCTGCAAGCCAGACCCGTGACTGGGCGTGGCTGCGCCGTCACTGCCGAGGCCACCAGGTCGAGATCGCCGACGTCACCGACGACTGGGCGGTGCTCGGGCTCATGGGACCGCGCTCGCGCGCGTTGCTGGCGCAGGTCACCGACGCCGCGCTGGACAGTGTTCAGTTCAGCTTCGGCACCGCTCGGCACATCACTGTGGCGACATCGGACGGTCCGGTCGAGATGCTGGCGGTGCGCATGAGCTACGTCGGTGAACTGGGGTGGGAGCTGTACGTCCCGAACGCTGGGGCGACGGCGGTCTACGAGGCTCTGCGCGACGCCGCGCACCACGCCGAAAGAGCCGATGCTGCGCAGCGTGCAGCGGGGCTGGACTCGGGGCCGGAGCAGGGGCCGGCACTGGTGCATGCCGGTTACCACGCCATGAACTCGCTGCGGCTGGAGTGCGGCTACCGCCACTGGGGTCACGACATCAGCGACGAGGACACCCCGCTCGAAGCCGGGCTGGGTTTCGCCATTGCCTGGGACAAGCCGGCTGACTTCGTCGGCCGCGCCGCGCTGGAGGCTCAGCGCCACCAGCCGCGCACGCGACGTCTCGTACACTTCAGGCTGGAAGACCCCGAGGCGCTGGCCTACCACGACGAGCCGATCCGCAGGGACGGTCGGCTCGTGGGGCGGGTGACCTCGGCCGCCTGGAGCTACACCGAGCATCGCTGCCTGGCTATGGGCTACGTGACGCATCCGAGCGCATCGGGCCCGGATCCGCAGCCGGTGACCAAGACTTGGCTCGAAGCCGGTGCCTTCGACATCGAGATCGCCGGACGGCTGATCGCGGCCACTGCGTCGATCCGCAGCTTCTACGATCCCGCCAAGCGACGCGTGCGCATGTAGCTGCCGCGCTCACGGGCGTCTGGTATTTTGGCGCGCACCACGTCGGCACGCCTCGGGGCCGCTACTGCTGGTTCGGCTCACGTCTGGCCTGGATCCATGGGGAGCTGTGTATGGCTGAGCAGGCCCAGCTTCGCTGACCATGTCGAAGCAGGCGCGTTGTGTGATCGTCGGAGGCGGGGCGATGGGCGTCGGGCTGCTGTACGCCCTGGCGCACGAAGGCTGGACAGACACGATCCTCGTCGAGAAGGGCGAGCTGACGTCCGGTTCCACGTGGCATGCAGCCGGCCTCGTTCCGAACTTCATCGGCGACCTGAACATGGCCAAGGTTCATCAAGCAGCGGTCGCGCTCTACCCTCGGCTGCAGGCCGAAACCGGATTGTCTGCCGGCTGGCACGACTGCGGCGCGATCCGGCTGGCGCGCACCGCCGACGAAGCCGACTGGCACCGCTACGTCCACGCGATGCTCAGCGGGATCGGCGTCGAGTCGCATCTGATCGGCCCCGACGAGATCGCCGAACGACACCCGCTGCTGACCGACCTCGACGACGTCCGGCTCGGCTTCTACACGCCACACGACGGCTGGACCGATCCGTCGAGCTGCACCAACGCCATGGCCAAAGGCGCACGCGACCTGGGTTGTGAGATCATGCGCCACACGCTCGTGACCGGCATGTCCCAGCGTTCCGACCGCAGCTGGGATGTGGCCGTCGTGCGAGGCGGCGCGGACCCGCACCGACGCCGCAACGGCTCGCACTGCGACGAAGATGCCGACACCATCCACTGCGAGCATGTCGTCAACGCTGCCGGGCACTACGCACCGCAGCTCGGCGCCATGATCGGCCTGCCGGTGCCGATCGTGTCGGTCATCCATCAGTACCTGGTGACCGAGTCGGTGCCCGCAGTCGCAGAACTCGGGTTCGAGCTGCCCGTCGTGCGCGATCCGCGAGCCTCCTGCTACTACCGCCAGGAGATCGACGGACTGCTCATCGGTCCCTATGAGACCTCCGGCGCTCGGACCTACGGCGTCGACGGCATCGACTGGGATCTGCACTTTCACCTGCCCGGCGAGAACCTGGACGTGCTCGAGGAGTGCCTCGACTGGGCGCAGCGACGCATCGGTGTGCTGTCGGAGGCCGGCATCAAGCAGGTGGTGTCCGGGCCGATCACGCACACTCCCGACTCCGGCTACCTCATGGGGCCGGTGCCGGGCGTGCACAACTACTGGCACTGCAACGGAGCGTCCATCGGCATCACCCAAGGTCCCGGTGCAGGGAAGTTCCTGGCGCAGTGGATGGTCCACGGACAGACCGAGATCAACGTGCGAGGCATGGATCCGCGCCGCTTCGGCGACCACGCCGGCCCGAAGTCGCAGTTCGCCGTCGACAAGGCCATCGACGAGTATCACGAGATGTACCAAGTGCGGCTGCCGGGCGAGCAGCGCGCCGCCGGCCGGCCCGTCAAGACCACGCCGCTGTGGGGCCGCCTGGACGCGCTCGGCGCGCAATGGCAGGAGGTCTACGGCTGGGAGCGACCGCAGTACTTCTCGCCCGACGGGGCCCCTGAGGCGCATTCGTTCCGCCGCTCCAATGCCCACGAGGTGGTTGGGGCCGAAGTGCGTGCGGTGCGCGAGCGTGTCGGCGTCGCCGATCTGAGCGCGTTCGCCAAGTTCGAGGTCACCGGTGCCGACGCGTCGGCGTTGCTGGACCGGCTGTCGGCCAACCGCCTGCCCGGTCGCGACGGCGGCATCCGGCTCACCCACATGCTCACCGCCTCGGGCGGCGTCGAGTGCGAGATGACCATTGCGCGACTGTCGCCCGTTCGGTACTGGCTGGCGTCGGCGATCATGGGCCAGAGTCACGATCTGGACTGGTTGCGCGACCATGTCGCGTCCGGCGAGCAGGTCAGCGTCCGCGACGCCACCGACGACACCGCCATCGTGGCGGTGACCGGCCCGTGCGCGCGTGACGTGCTGTCGCCGCTGACCGATGCCGACGTGGGCAATCGCGCATTCGGCTGGCTGACCGCGCAGGAGATCGCCGTGGCAGGGGTAGGAGTACTCGCGCTGCGGGTCTCCTATGTCGGCGAGCTGGGCTGGGAGCTGCACTGCCCGATGTCCGAGGCGGCCCGCATCTACGACGCCGTGGCCGAGGCCGGCGAGCCGCACGGTCTGGTGCCGTTCGGCAGCTACGCCATGAACGTGATGCGTATCGAGAAGGCCTACAAGGCGTGGGGAAGCGAGCTGACCACCGAGATCACCCCGGTCGAAGCCCGCTTGGGCCGCTTCGTGGACTGCAGTCGCCCGTTCATCGGGCGCGATGAGGTCATGGCCCGTCGTGACCAGGAGACTCGCGGCGAGCCGCTGTCGATGGTGTTGGTCTATTGCGAGGTGGACGCCGCAGACAACGACGTGCGCGGCAACGAGCCGGCATTCGCGCCGGACAGCGACGAGCCCATGGGCATCGCCACCAGCGGCGCGTGGGGCCACACGGTGGGCCGCAGCTTGGCGTTCGTGTATGTCGATCCTCATTTCGAAGCGCCCGGCAGCACGTTCGAGCTGGACTTGCTCGGCGAGCGTCGGACCGCAACCGTGCTGGCCGAGGCGGCCTACGACCCACAGAATCGAGCGCTGCGGTCATGAGCGAGGCTGCGTTGAGCGAGGCGCCCCGCCGACGCCGTGGCGGCGGGCGTGCGGGCCGCATCGCCGTCCGCGAAGCAGTGCCGCAGCCTGATCGCAGGCCTGTGCGCCCAGGCCTGCCGGCAGGCCGCTTCAGGCCGCTGTCTGCGGGAGACATGCAGTTGGTCTACGACACGGCGCTGAGCTTGCTCGAAGACGTCGGCATGGGCGATCCGCTCGACGAGTTCGTCGAAGCAGCCGTGCCGCTGGGCGCTTGGATCGACGACGCCGGACGCATCCGATTGCCGCGCAGCATCGTGGAGCGCGCCATCGAGACCGCGGCCAAGGAGTGGATCTGGCACGGCTTCGACGACGACCGGTCGGTGCAGGTGGGCGGCGACCACGTCTATTTCGGCACTGCCGGCGCCGCCGTGATGATCTACGACCACGTGACGGGAACGTTCCGCGACTCGGTGGCCCAGGACGTGTACGACTGCGGGCGCCTCGTGGACGTGCTCGACAACTTGCACTTCTACGTGCGCACTGTCGTCGCACGTGACATCGTCGAGGCGCGTCACCTGGACCTCACCACGGCATACGCGGTGATGTGCAGCACCACCAAGCCGGGCGGCTCGTCGTGGTTCGACCCGCGCTGGGTGTACGAGTCGGTGGAGATGTTCGACTTCGTGCTGGGTGGGGCGGGCGAGTTCGAGAAGCGTCCGTTCATTGCGGCCAACAACACCTTCGTGGTGCCACCGCTGCGCTTCGCCCCCGACTCGGCGCACTGTCTGGTGGCTCAAGTGCGAACCGGCATGCCGATCAATCTGCTCTCGGCCCTGCAGGCCGGTGCCACCGCGCCAGCGGCGCTGGCCGGTGCGCTGGCCCAGGCGGTTGCCGAGTGCCTCGGCGGGCTGACCTTCGTGAACCTGCTGTCGCCCGGACATCCCTGCCTGCTGGGCTTGTGGCCGTTCGTGTCGGATCTGCGCACCGGTGCCATGAGCGGCGGCTCGGGCGAGGAGGGCATTCTCAACGCTGCTGCTGCCGAGATCGGCCGCTGGCTCGGGCTGCCCACCGGCGTGGCGGCGGGCATGACGGACTCGAAGGTGAACGACGCGCAAGCCGGCTACGAGAAGGGCCTGAACGTGGGACTGGCAGGTCACGCGGGCGCGAACCTCGTCTATGAGTCTGCGGGGATGCTGGCGAGCCTGCTGGCCTGCTCGTACGAAGCGCTGGTGATCGACAATGACATGCTGGGCGCGATCAACCGCACCGTGCGTGGCATCGAGGTGAACGCCGACACGCTGTCTGCTGAGCTCATCGCGGAGGTCATCGCCGGGCCTGGCCACTTCCTGGGCTCGCCACAGACGCTCGAGCTGATGGAGAGCGAGTACCTGTACCCGCTGGTGTCCAATCGGGACACGCCCGAGGACTGGACCGACGCTGGCAGCAAGGCGGCTCACGACGTCGCCCACGATCACGTGAACGCCGTGTTGGAGCACCACTGGCCCACCCACATCAGCGCAGCGACCGACACCGCTGTCCGAGATGCGTTCCCGATCCACCTGCCTGCCCAAGGCCCCCCAACGGCAGCACCAGTCTCCAGTTAGCTGGCGGCTGGCGTGAGGTCGTTGCCCCGCGATGCGAACGTTCCGTCGCCGGTGGCAGTTGCGGCGCGCTCGCTGACGACGTAGGCAACGGATCAGCGTCCTAGCGTGACGCGGTGGCTGCTTCGGCCGGGCGCAACGTAGTGCTGACGGGCTTCATGGGCTCGGGCAAGACCACCGTGGGGCGGATCGTCGCACACCAACTCGGCTGGGCGTTCCTCGACACTGACGCGCTCATCGTGGCCCGGCACGGGCCGATCCACGCGATCTTCACTGAGCACGGCGAGGCGGCGTTCCGGGCCCACGAGCGGGAGGTTGCGATCGAGGCAGCGGCCGGCTGGCAACAGGTCATCGCCACAGGCGGCCGGATGATGCTCGATCCGCCCAACGCTGAGGTGTTGAGCGCAACGGGACGAGTCTTCTGCCTGATCGTTGATGCCGCGGAGGTCTACCGGCGTCTGCAAGCCGATCCCGACGGCCCGATGCGACCACTGCTCGCGGGCGACGACCCGGCAACCGCCATAGCCCGACTGCTGGACGAACGGGCAGACGGCTACGGGCAATTCGAGCAGGTGCCCGCAGCAGGCCGCACCCCGGCGGCCATCGCGACGGACATCATCAACCGCCTCAGGAGCTGACCGACGGCTCGCCGGGGGCACCGGACGCGGGAAACCAGAAGGGGCTACGTCCCCCACTCGCGTCCGACGAGGACGGGCGGTACCCATGGCGGCCGAACCGCCGCTGCGAGTGTTCGGATGGACATGGTCGGGCATCGAAGATCTGCTTGACGCCCAAGGTCCGTTCAGTCGGCGGCGACGATGCCTCGCTGGGTCAGGTCGGCGATCTCTTCGTTGCTGAAGCCGAGCAGCTCCGACAGCACTGCATCGGTGTGTTCGCCCGCGCGCGGGGCTGGGCCGCGCACGCCCACGTCGGGGGCGCTGTGCATCCGGAACGGAGCGGCGACGGTCTCGAACTCGCCCGCCTCTGGGTGATGGATGGTCTCGAATGCCCCGGTCGCGCGCACCTGCGGGTCTTGTGCCGCTTGAGCAGTGTCGTTGATCGGCGCCCAGATGCAGCGGTGCTCGTCCAGGCGCGGCATCCAGTAGTGCGACGGCTGCGACTTGAACGTGTCGTCGATGTCGGCCAGCAGCGCTCGCATCGCCCGGTAGCGCTGGCGGCCGGTCTCGTAGTCGGGGTTTGCCAGCAGATCCTCGCGTTCGATGGCCTTGCAAAAGCGCGCCCAGGCGTCTCCGGTGTCGGGCATGGTGAACTGAAGCCAGCGGCCGTCGGCGCACTCGAACGCTTCCAGCATCGGAGACAATCCGCTCTCGCGGGGCCGCTCGGTATTCGGCCGGCCGTCCACCAGCGAAGTGGACAAGTCGATGGCGATGGTCCACGCCGCAGTGCGCAGCAGCGAGGCTTCGACCACTTGGCCTTCGCCTGTCACGTCCCGGGCTCGCAGCCCGGCCATGATCGCGCCGAAGAACGCCAAGCTGGTGGTGTGGTCTCCTTGGCCGGGCCGAGCGTGCGGCGGAACGCCTCCGGGCGGTGTCGCGGCGCCGTGGAGGCCCGAGCGGGAGAAGAACGCGGTCACGTCGTAGCCAGGCCGATCGATCTCGTCTCCCACTTCGCCGTAGCCCGACAGCAAGCCGATCACCAGATCGGGCTTCAGCGCCAGCAGTTCCTCGGTGCCCAGCCCGAAGCGCTCTCGGCGTTCGGGCAACAAGTTCATCACCACCACATCCGACGCCGCAATCAAGCGGCGAGCGACCGCCGACCCGTCCGGATCGTCGAGATTCAGCTGGATCGACTGCTTCCCCCGGTTGATGAACTGGAACGCCACATCGGGGTTGTGCGCGCCCTCGGGCAGCTTCGCCTGCTTCATCAGCCCGCGGATCGGGTCGCCGCCGATGGCCTCGACCTTGATGATCTCTGCTCCGAGGTCGGCCATGATCGCGGCGGCGGACGGCGCAGCAGCGAAGTTCGCAAACTCTGCGACCCGAATGCCCTCAAGCGGTGATGTCATCTGCGCTGCTCCTCAGTGTCGGCACGATCAGGTCGGCAGGATCAGAAGGGGAAAGGTCCGTGGTGACGATGTCGGTCACCACGAACTCGGTTGCCGGCTTCGCAGGCACGCCACCGGCGGCGCGGCATGCGATCGTGGGCACGGTCCGCCCCTCGCGCACGGTCACCGTCCAAGCACGGCCTGCGCATGAAACGATGACGTCGACCTTCCAGCCGTCGTCCGCGCAGCGGGAGCGCACCTCACGCGCCATCGCTTCGAGCGGCCACCCGACCTGCGCGAAGACTGCCCGCTCGCCCACTTGGGCGGGGCCGGTGGATGCCCCCCACCACCCGCGACATCGAGGCGCCAGGTCGGCTGCCACGGCGGAACGGTTCACGATTGCTGCGAGTTCGTGCGCGTCGATCCCTGCCCACATGCGGCCGTCGGGCAGCGTCATCGCCGTCGGAGCGAAGCGGTGGCCTCCGGTGTGACTGACGCGGTAGACCGCGACTCGTCCGTCCGTCTCGGCAGGCGCTTCTCTGGGCGGCTGGTGCGGATCGGTCGGCTGGTGGTCGGCGAGCGGTGCGTCGCTGAGAGATCCGCCGCTGGCACTGCGCGGCGCCTTGCTGCGGGTGCGCAGCAGCGACTCCAAGTCGGCAGCGAGACGTGCGCCTTCGCTCCCGCAGCACACGTCGTGACTGCCTTGGGTGCAGATGAGCACGGCAGACTCGTTCTCGGCGCAACCAACCGCCGTGAAGCCACCCGAGTCAGGCCCTGAATCCGTCGGCATCCGGTGCGCCAGATGGCCAAACAGGCCACGCAGCCCCTCCGGTCCGCAGGCAATGTACCGGACCGACGATGTACCAGCGCCGGAGCGCCAGTGCAGCGTCACGCTGATTTCGTCCCGCTTGCGGCGTGACTCCGAGTGCCTGTCAGGAGGTACGACGGCCAGCACTCTGGTCGCACCGACATGCAGCTCCATCATCGGGGCCAAGCCTTCGAGCAATCCGCTTGTGAAGACCGGCTTGGCCCACGGCAGCGGCGTTTCCACTAGTGCGACAGCGTTCGCGCAGATGGCAGTGCCGCCGGGATCGGCGCCGATGGCGGCGGCATGGGCAGCGCACCGGGGAGCGTCGTGGTCTGCGGGCAGGAGTGCCGCGGCCTCCGGTGTCAGCGGCGGCAGACGCCGGGCCGACCGTGGGTCCAGCACGTCAGCACCCTGTGCTGAACTCGGTGCCGAAGTCACCGCGCCAGCATAGGAATGTCCCTGCGTCTGAGCCGGACGATGCCCAAATCGGGAACCCGCAGCCGCAGCGGACGCGTCGGCTGCTCGCGGAGTACGGCAGATGCCCTGTCCGCCGCAGGCCCGCAGGCTCCTCGCCGGTGCCTCCGGCCCGAGATCGTGTGCCCGCGCGCGGTAGGTTTGCGCCTGTGCCGTGGTGACGCTCCCTCAGCCCCGGGGATCACACGCTCGAAGCGTCTCCCGATGCCCGTCCAATGCGGAGCGTCTTGCGATTTTCGCAAGGCGCGTCTATGCTGTCTACTGTGGCTGTGTCGGTCGGGGGCCAGATTCGGCGATTGCGAGAGGCTGCGGGGCTCAGGGCTACCGATCTTGCCGAGGCGCTCGGTGTGGACCCCAGTGCCGTGTCGAACCTCGAACGAGGCCGACGGAGTGTCAAGGCTGCCGAGCTCGGCACCATTGCGGGCTTCCTGGGAGTCTCCCAGCTCGCCATTCTGGAACCAGACTCGCTACTGGGTCGGCTTCCCGTATCGTGTCGAACCAACGGCGACCATCGCGCCGACGGGGACGCACGGATGCGGCTCACGGCATTGGCCGAACTGCACCAAGTGTTGGACGAAGGCGGCCACCGCGCGGAAGTCCGCATCGGAGATCGCCCGCCGCGGCTTGGCAACTGGCTCGAACACGCCAACGCGTTGGCTGACTGGGCGCGAGAGCGAATTAGCTTATGCGCTGAGGGATCGAGTCGTCTAGCGGAGCTGGCCACGGCCATCGAGGACGCGTTGGGCATAGACGTGATGGTTGAGAGCTTGGGCAAGGACGCGCCCCTTGGCTTGGCGCTCACGGACGATGAGTTCTCGCTGATCTTGGTGAATGCTGATCAGATCCGGTCCAGAGCCTTGTTCACGCTGGGGCACGAATTAGGTCACGTGCTCAGCGGCGACGGAGCCAACCTTAGCATCGACAGGGACATGCGGGCCCGAACCGACGATGAGCGGTTAGCAAATGCGTTTGCTGCAGCGTTCTTGATGCCTGAGCAGCAAGTCAGAGACTCCATCGAAAAGCACGGTCGCAGCGCGCGCTGTCTCGCAATCATGATCCTCAGCTTCGGTGTCAGCTATGAGACTCTCGTCTATCGCTTGCATAACCTTGGGCTCATCAATGCTCAAGGGCGGGATCGCCTGAAGGGGATTGGCTGCGCCGGCCTAGTTCGACACGTCGAGGACGAGGAAGACGCGCGCCGCCTATTGGCAGCGAGCGCTGCACGTCCCGCGATGCGCTCGCCAAGGCTGCTCACCGCGCGGTGCCATCGCGGAGCATTGGAGGGCAGTGTCGGGGCAGGGCCGTTGGCGCGCCTGCTCGGTGCCGATCGCGACGAAATCATTGAGGTGATCGACTCCGGGCATGAGGCGGCGGCGATCTTGAATGGCCACTACGCGAGTCCCAAGGACTCGCCTGACCAAGCGATCCAGGCTTTCGACGTAGATCCGCTCGTTGCCCAGTAACTGCTCCTATAATTAGTACATGGGCCCGGTCTTGCATGACGCTGTCTCGCTCCGCCATTTCGCGGTCGCCGGACGCTTGGATGTACTGCAAGACTGCCATGGACACCGGCCCGAACCCCGGTGGACAGAGGGAATACGCGCGGAGATCGAATCAGCTCAGTTGACGGGGGAAGCACACTGCGCTGCCATCCTCAGCCAGTCATGGCTCGGAGCGCCTGCTGAGCCGAGCGCATCGGAGATGGCCGATGTGTACCGCTTGCAGGTGGGCCTGAATGAGGGCAGAAAGCCCCCCCAGGGTGATCGCGGCGAGGCCGAGTGCATCTACTTCGCCGAGAAGCACGGCGGACAGTTTGTGACGGATGACAACAACGCCTACAGTTTCGCTGTTCGCCGAGTCTCGCTGGGGATCGGCAGAGTGATCGACACCATCCAGATTTTGCGAATCGCCGTTGCCAATGGCTCCCTCACAGCGACGGATGCCTGCGGCATCGCAGACGAAATTGAGAATGCTGGACGTTCTTTCAGGCCGGAACATCGTATCAAGAGAAGTCCCGCCTACTTCAGACTGTGATTGGCTGATTCTTGCTGAACCGAGGAGCGAACAGCAATACCCATATGCGCTATTTCTCCTTGCCGGCCGCCAAACCTCGAGGATTCCGAGATCACCTGCCAATCACCTCAAGTGCTCTCATTGCAGCGAGTCCCATCTGCGATCGAGCCCGACTGGATCAGTTCATTCTGCATTGGCTGCCCAGGAAGTAGCGTCTGCGAGCTTGGTGCCTGCCGGATTCCGCGAGCCGGGAACGCGTTCAGTGCGCCTGCGCACGACCATGCGCCCGCGCGCGGTAGGTTTGCGCCTGTGCCGTGGTGGCTGTGGGGGCTGATCGTCGTCGGTGCCTTGCTGGTGATCGTGTTCGTCCACGACAGCGTCCAAAAGCGCCACTCGATCCTGCGCACCTTTCCCGTCGTCGGCCATCTGCGCTTCCTGCTCGAGAAGGCCGGCCCGGAGATGCGCCAGTACATCGTGGCCGACAACGACGAGGAGCGGCCGTTCAATCGCGATCGGCGGCGGTGGGTGTACGCGACCGCCAAGCAGCAGAACTCCTACTTCGGCTTCGGCACCGACAACGAGATCGACGCTGCGGGCCACATCACCATCCGCCACAGCGCATTTCCGCTCGGCAGGGAGGTTCCCGACGATGCGCCGATCCCGTGCGGCAAGGTCATGGGTGCTCGGCGGGGCCGTGCGAAGGCCTTCCGGCCGGCATCGGTGGTGAACGTGTCGGCCATGAGCTACGGGTCGCTGTCGGGCCCGGCGATCGAAGCGCTGAACCGCGGCTCGCACATGGCCGGCTGCCTGCACAACACCGGCGAGGGCGGCGTGTCGGCCTTCCACCGCAACGGCGGCGAGCTGGTCTTCCAGCTGGGAACCGGCTACTTCGGCTGCCGACATCCGGACGGCACCTTCTCGATGGAACGTCTCGTCGAGACGGTGAGTTCGGCACCGGTTCGGGCTATCGAGATCAAGCTGTCCCAGGGCGCCAAGCCGGGAGTCGGCGGCCTGCTGCCCGCAGCCAAGGTCAGCCCGCAGATCGCGGCGGCGCGGGGCATTCCCGTCGGCCGGGACGTGAGGAGTCCGAGCCGTCATTCGGCCTTCGCCAATGTGGGCGAACTCGTCGATTTCGTCGAGGAGACAGCAGCAGCAACCGGCCTCCCCGTCGGCATCAAGTCGGCTGTCGGCCAGGAGGCCTTCTGGACCGAACTTGCGCAGCACATGGCCACGACGCGTCTCGGCCCGGACTTCGTGACCGTCGACGGTGCCGAGGGCGGCACCGGCGCCGGACCGCTGGTGTTCACCGATCACGTCGCGCTGCCGTTCTGGCGGGCCTTCAGCGTCGTGCATCGAGCCTTCGGCGATGCGGGATTGACCGACGACATCGTGCTCATCGGCTCCGCCAAGCTCGGATTCCCCGCACCTGCGGTGCTGGCGTTCAACGTCGGCGTCGACATGATCGGCGTCGCACGCGAGCCGATGCTGGCCATCGGCTGCATTCAGGCGCAGCGCTGTCACACCAATCACTGCCCGACTGGTGTGACCACGCAGAACAAGTGGCTGGCGCGAGGACTCGACCCGTCGAGCAAGAGCGTGCGGCTGGCGAACTACGTCATCGGTCTGCGCAGAGAGCTCCTCCGCCTCGCAGACGCCTGCGGAGTCGAGCACCCCGGGCTCATCGGCGCAGACAACGTGAACGTCATCAGCCCGTCGGGCCAGCTCGAAGCTGCTGACCGTGCGCTGGGGATGCGCCGCGCGCACACGCATAGCCCCGCCCGAATCGCCGGTCTGCGAGAAGCCGTGCGTGCGGAAGCTACAGTCAATGCGTCCGCAGCGCAGCGGCAGAAGAAGGGGGAACGATGAGCGGACTGCAGGCCGCCGACGCGGCTGACCGCATCACTCAGAAACACAGGACCGTCTTCGCAGCCGACGGCGTGGTCAAGATTGCTGACGCTGTGTCTGGCGAGTGGGTCGAGCGGATCCTCGAGGTGGCGGAACAACAGCTGCGCGTACCCGGCGACTGGGTGTCCGACACCAATCCGGGCGCCACGGAGAACCGGCTGTTCACGAGCCGCTACCGATGGGAGGTCGACCCGGTCATCGGCGAGTTCGTCTTCGGCTCGGGCATGGCGCAGATGGCGGCAGCGCTCATGGAGTCGCGCACGGCTCGCTTCTACTTCGACCACCTCCTCGTCAAGGAGCCGCGCACGGCCAGCCCGACGCCATGGCATCAGGACATTCCCTACTGGCCGTTCCTCGGCAAGCAGATCTGCTCCGCGTGGGTGGCGATGACCGCGGCGACGGTGGCAGAGAGTTCGCTGGAGTTCGTGCGCGGCTCGCATCACTGGGACTCCTACTACGCGCCGGAGTCCTTCGACGGCAAGCGAGGTTTCATGGCGGCATTCGAGGGCGAGAAGATGCCCGATGTCGAGGCGGACCGAGCGGCCTACGACATCGTGGGGTTCGACGTCGAGCCCGGCGATGCGCTGTTCTTCTCGTCGTGGTTGATCCACGGCTCGCCGGGCAATGCCGGCGACCGGCGGCGAGTGGCGCTGTCCACTCGCTGGCTGGGCGACGACGCGGTGTGGCACCCTCACCCCGGTTGCGATCCCACCGTCGGCGATGCCGACACCACCGCGAGAGCCGGCGAGTATCCCGCCGACGACCGCAGGTTCCCGCTCGTGGCAGTGCAGGCAGCGGCGTAGCGCTCGTGCTTCAGCACACCGGCGTATGAGCGCACGCCGATACTCGTTCGCGCGATCCGGCCGCGTCAGCTACGTTCGGCCCATGACCTTTCCCGCCGCTGTTGCGGTCGACTCGCCCGAGCGCATCGCCCGCTGGCGGCCCCTCGTGCATTGGCTGCTGGCGATCCCGCATCTGTTCGTCTTCGAACTGTTGCAGGGCGTCGCTTGGCTGCTCAATCTGATCAGCTGGTTCGCCATCGTGTTCACCGGCAGGATGCCCGAGGGCTTGGCGAACTTCCAGTGCATGTACCTGCGCTACAGCATGCGCCTGTACGCCGACGTCGATTTCCTGCACGAGCGGTACCCGCCGTTCTCATTCGACATGACTGCTGGGGAGCCGGGCGGTACGCCGGTCGCTGCCGACTTCGAGCCGCGGCTCACCGATCGCAACCGGCTCACCGTGGGCTTCCGGTTGATCTTGGCGATCCCGGCAGCGGTGTTCGCGCTGATCGTCTGGATGATCTCGGTGCTGCTGGTCGTGCTGGCGTTCTTCGCCGTGCTGTTCACCGGGCGTTGGCCGAACGGCATGCGTCAGTGGGTCGTCTCGTCGTACGGTGTGAACCTGCGCATGAACGCGTATCTGCACCTGCTCACCGACGAGTATCCGCCGTTCAGCCTTGAGGCGTGAGAACCCTCGGCGGACCTCAGGAGCAGCGATGGACGAGATGAACGGCGGAGCAGCGGTCGCGGCCACGCTGGCGCGCCTCGGCGTGCGGCACGTGTTCGGGATCGTCAGCGTGCACAATCTGCCGATCTACGAGGCACTGTCGCTTCGCGACGACATCGAGGTCGTCAAGGTTCGTCACGAGCAGGCGGCTGCGCACGCCGCCGATGCCTACTTCCGGTCAACCGGCGAGATGGGCGTGCTGCTCACCTCCACCGGGCCAGGCGCCGCCAACGCCGTGCCGGGCCTGTACGAAGCGGCGTTCGCCAGCTCGGCCGTGCTCATGGTGACCGGCCAGACCGAGTCCCGCTTCTGCGGCAAGGGCAAGGGCTTTCTGCACGAGAACGACCGCCAGGCCTCGATGCTGCGCACGGTGTGCCGCAGCGTCGCATCGGTGCGGCACCCGAGCGCGATCTCCACGGAGATTGCACGTGTCGCCGACGACATCCGCACCGGTCGTCCCCAGCCCGGTGCAGTGGAGATCCCCATCGACTTCCAGTACGCACGCTTCGGCGGCGAGGAGATTGCCGGGTCGGCGCAGGTGCAGCGTCTGGCGCCCGACGCCGGTCTGCTCGACGACGCTGCCGAACGCCTCGCAGCGGCGCAGCGGCCGTTGATCTGGGCGGGAGGCGGGGTGGTGAGCGCCGATGCGTCGTCTGAGCTCACCGCGCTCGCGCAGCGGCTGGGCGCGCCGGTCGTCACCACCATCGAGGGCCGCGGCGCCATGAGCGAGCTGCACCGGCTGTCGCTGGGCTTCCGGTCGGATCGGCGGGAGATGGCCGACGTCTTCGCCGAAGCCGATCTATTGCTGGCGGTCGGCACTCGCTTCCAGAACTACGCCACCCGGGTATGGACGCTGCGTCTGCCAGCGGAGCTGATCCATCTCGACGCTGACCCTGGTGTCATCGGCTTGAACTATCCGGCGTCGCTGGCGGCGGTCGGCGACGCGAAGCTGAGCTTGGCCGGACTGCTCGAACGCTTGGGCGACGGCACGCCCACCGTCGACGACGGCTACGTGGATCGGGCCCGCAAGCACCGCGACGCTGACATCGAGTCGATGCGTGAGGAGATCGGCGCCGACCACGCGGCGATCTGCGACGCGATCCGCCGCATGCTCGGCGACGAGGCCCGCATCGTGCGTGACACCACCGTGCCCGGCTACATGTGGGGCAATCGGCTTCTGCCGATCGTTGCGCCGCGCACCTCGATCCGGGCCGCTAATGCCGCCATCGGACCAGGCGTGCCGATGGCGCTCGGCGCTGCGGTGGGCGCCGGACGGCCGACGGTGGTGATCCAAGGCGACGGCGGTCTGCTGCTGTCGGTAGGGGAGCTTTCGGCGCTCGCCGAGCATGGCCTGCCGGTCATCGTGTGCGTCTTCAACGACGGCGGCTACGGCGTGCTGCGCATCATCCAGGACGCGATGTGGGATGCCCACCACGGCACCGAGATCGGCGGCGTCGACTTCGTCGCTGTGGCGCAGGCCATGGGCGTGCCGGCGCAGCGGGTGCGCAGCGTCGCGGAGTTCACCGACGCATTCGGTCGGGCCGTCGCTCGCGCATCCGGCGACGGCGAGCCGGTGGGACCGTCGCTGATCGACGTGGATCTGACTTCGCTCACTCCGATCGACTTTCCGCTGCCTGCCCACCAGCGCCGCCTCCAGGACTGAGCCGCCCCACGCATCGGCGACGCGCGCGGGCACGCTGCGGCGGCTGCCGACGGCGGCCCGAGGCGTGCCTCACAGACCCGAGGTGTCGGCTTCGGGGTCGAAGAAGGTCCGGCCGGCCAGTTCCATGACGGGCATCGCCACCATGAAGTGCGCCGAAGCAGTCTGCGCGTCGCGCAGGTGGCGCTGCAGCGGAGAAGACTCGAAGACGGCCGTGCCGCCCGCAGCGGCGTTCATGGAACTGATGACCCGCAGGCTGGTCTGCATCGCATGGACCGTCGCCGTGCGCAGATTCCGCCGGGTCTCGAGGTCCGCGGGAGCATGCTGTGCTCGCTCCCAAGCGGCGTCGATCGTTGCGTAGAGCAGCGTGCGCGCTGCGCGCACCTCCGTGTCGGCGACGCCCACGGCGCTGTGCAGTGCCGGCCGCTGCGCGAGAGTTCGGGCCGAGCCCATGGGGACCTTCGCCTGAGCGATCCGCATCACCTCAGACACACAGGCCCGCGCCATGCCCAGCGCAATCGCGCCGATCGGCAGCGCCAGCAGGCCGAACAGCGGCATGCGGTACAGCGGCTCGTCGGCGTAGGCCGATTGCAGGATGCTGCCTTCGAACGCTACGCGGGTTGCGGGCACCCACACCTCGTGGGCTTCGAACGTGCTTGAGCCGGAGCCGCGCAGGCCGCTGGTGAACCAGTCGTCGTGGAGTTCGATCTCGGCGGGTCGGAAGAACGCTCGGCCGATCCTCGGCGGCTCGCCGTCAGCCTCGTCCTCAGCGCTGTCGCCTCCGCTGACCTGCACGCCGCCGGAGATCCACGCGGCGTTGTGCGATCCCGACGCCCACGCCCAGCGGCCGCTCACGACGAATCCGTCGGCACCGTCGGGTCCGGCCGCGGGACGGGCGAGGCCCGAGGGAGCGAACACACCGGCGGTGATCACGTCCGGGTCGGCCAGCACCTCAGCGAGCTGGTCCGCCTCGAGCGCCGCGAACGTGATCTGGGAGGTCGCACCGATGAACGTGCACCATGCCGCCGACGCGTTGCCCGTCGCCAGCACCTCGCATACCGTCGCAAACGTCGCCGGCGACAGCCCCAGACCGCCGAGTGTCGGCGGCACGAGTGTCCGGTAGAAGCCGTCGGCGGCGAGCGTCTCGGCCAAGTCCTGCGGGAGCTGTCGCAGCCGGTCGATCTCGACGCTGCGGTCGCGCAGGGCGGGAACCCACGCGGCTGCGCGGGTCAGCATGTCTTGGTGACCGGCGTCGTGCGACGCACCTGCAGCCGTCACGACGAGCCGCCGCGGTTCGACTGGCCGGGCACGGGGGCGCACTCGAACGCTACGCCGAGGTCGTCGCCGACACGGCGGAGCGATCTGACCACCGACGGCGGATAGCTGACCGTGCCTGCGGCGCTGCGCCGGTCCATCTCCAGCTGTTCGAGCTCGCCGGGCAGGTACACGGTCTGGCCGGGCAGCGCATCGTGTTCCCCTGCGGCGCGGACTTGGGCCACCATGTCCTCGATGTCGTCGTAGTAGCGCTCACGGTCCCCGAACACGCCGGGGTCCATCAGCAAGAAGAACTGCCCCCGCCGACCCACCGCCACGTCGCCGGTGTGGGCCGAGCCGGCCAGGATCCCCGCGACGATGTTCGAGGCGGTGACCATGCCGATGCCCTTGTAGCCGCCGATGGCCGGCACGATGCCCCGCATTGCAGCATCCGGATCGACGGTGGGGTTGCCGTCGCGATCCAAGAAACCCCACTCGGCGGGGATGTCGGTGCCCTCAGAGCGGGCTCGCAGCACCTTGCCCAACGCCACCGGCGTCACCGCCATGTCCAGCACGATGGGCGGCCGGCCGCGCCGCGGGAACGTCCACACGATCGGGTTGTTGCCGAACAGCTTGCGGCGGCTCCCGAAGGGCGCGAGGTTGGGAACCGACGTAGTGGTGCCGTAGCACACGAATCCGGCCTCGGCTGCGCGGTAGGGGTAGTTGGCGCCGCACCCCCAGTCGTTGGAGTTGCGGATCACCCCCGCCACGAGCCCGCTGGCGCTCGCGGCGTCGATGAGCTGTTCCATGAAGCGGGTGATCACGAGCTGGCCGAGGCCGTGGTGACCGTCGGCGACGAGCACTGAGGGCGTGCGCGAGACGACTTCGCACTGCGCCTTCGGGTCGGTGGTGCCGTCGCGGAACCACTCCACGTACCAGCTGATCCGCTGGAAGCCGTGGGTGTCGACGCCGCGCCGGTCCGACCAGAGCTGGTTGTCGACCACGGTGGCCGCGTCCGGTGTGCTCATCCCTGCTGCCGCATAGGCCGCAATGCCCCACTCCCGCAGCTCGCTGAGGCGAAACGCGACGGGCGCGCTGCCGGCGGTGCTGTCGTCCTGGTCGCCGCCGCCAGCGGGAGGCCTGTCGTCAGGTATGCCCCGCGGCAGCGCAGAGCTGGTCGCTGCGTGTTCGCTCACGGGTGCCGACGCTACGCGCGCGCAGCCTTGATCGCCGTCTGGAGTGCCAAGCTGATCCGTTGGCCACGCCGCCTGAAGCCGAGTTCGGTCATCATCTCGCGCATCAGGTCGTGCTCCGTGCGCAGCAGCGTGTCCGACTCGATCCACTGGGCCAGTCGCACGAGCTGCGAGCTGCTGTAATCGGAGATGTTGTCGTACCCGCGCGAGCCGACCTTGGGCACGTCCGGTCGCCGCTTGCGCTGGACTGCGCTCGTCTTGCGGTGTCCAGCGACTCGCTCGTCAACGTGCTCGATGCGTTCGACGAGAGGTTCGTCGATGCTCTCATCCATGCGTCCATCAAGGTGCTCATCGGGGCACTCAGCAAGGTGTCTCTCGACAGGGTCGGCACGGCGGACGGCCTCGCGCCACGCGGCCTCCGCCTTGTCGAGTTCGGCTTCCTGGTCGTTGAACCAAGCAGTGGACCAGATGCGGTGGAAGCTCCACCCCTTCGCTTCTAGCACCTGCTGGCGGAGACGGTCGGCGTCTCGCTCAGTCGGCGCGGAGTGATACGAGGCGCCGTCGGCCTCGACCGCCAGCACCATCTGGCCGGGACGCTCGGGGTGAGCGCACGCGAAGTCGATCCGATAGCCGGAGACGCCGAACTGGGGCGTCACCGGTATGGCGCGGCGCTCAAGGCCTGCCTTCACCGACAGCTCGAACGGATTGAGTGCCACGCCGCTGCCGCCCGCGCCCAGGACCTGCCCCCCGCTGGCCGCGTACTCGAGGTACTGCCGCAGCAGCTCGACGCCTTGGGCCTTGGAACGGCCTAGCGCCATGTCGAGATGGCTGAACGACGACACCAGCACGATTCGGGAACGGGCTCTGGTGACTGCCACGTTGAGGCGGCGTTCGCCTCCCTGCTGGTTGAGCGGCCCGAAGCGATAGGGCAGCTTGCCGTTGGCGTCCTTGTGGTAGCCGACGCTGAGCATGATGACGTCTCGCTCGTCGCCCTGCACCCGCTCGATGTTCTTCACGAAGAAGCGTTCCTCGTTCGCGTCGGAGAAGAACCGATCCAGCGCAGGGTCGTTGAGATCACGCAGTTCAAGCCGCAACGCCTCTTCGATGGCATCGGCATGCGCTTGGCCGAACGCGATCACCCCGAGGGTCTGCGTGGGGAAACGCTGCGCGTGCGCCAGGACGCGGTCTGCCACCAGCACCGCCTCGTCGGGATTCGACCGGGTGCCGTTCACCCCGGCAAGCGCGCGGAATGGCACCACGTCATGGCTCAACGGGCTCTCCGTGGTGCATCCGGGAAACGCAGTCAGCAATCCGTTGTAGATGTGCCGGTTGGAGAATGCGATGAGGCGGTCGTCACGGCTGCGGTAATGCCAGGTGAGCATGGTGTCGCGCAGGAAGACGTTGGCGATGTCGAGCAGCGACTCGATGTCGTCGAGAGCCAGCAGGGTTTCCTCGGCGTCCGCGTCGAGGTCGTCGCTCGCGAAGTCGCGGCCGAAGAACGTGGTGGGCGGCAGCTGGCGGCTGTCGCCTGCGATCACCGCTTGCGGTGCACGGGCCAGGCTGCCCATCGCCTCAGCCGGCGGGATCTGCGACGCCTCGTCGAAGATGCCGGCATCGGGCGGGATCATCTCGGCGGCGAGCACTGGCGACATGGTCCAGCCCGGCCGCAAGCCGGTCAGCACGTCGGATGCCTTGGCGAGCAGCTGGCGGATGCTGAGATGCCGGCGCTTCTTGCCGGCTTCGGCCCGGATCAGCGTCGCTTGCTCGGGGTGCGCATCCATGGCCTTGGTGACGCTCTCGGCTATTCGGCGCCGCAGACGTGCGGGCGTTGCATCTCGATGCTCCGCGTCGAACGATGCGTACTCCTCGCGGATCCGGCCGATCCGGTCGCTGTCGAATCCGGACAGCTGCTCATCGGTGAAGCTCAGCTCCTCGAGGACCCGAGACAGCCACGCGTGCTTCACGGCCTCCACGGCTCGCTGCGCCGGGAAACGGCGACCTGCCGCCGCTGCGATCGACATCACTTCGGCCTCGCGCAGGCTCGACTCCAGCTCACGGATGCGCGGCAGCCTGCGTGCCACGTCCGGACTCGACGCCAATCGGTCCAAAGTGTCGGCGAGCGCTGCGGGTGCTGATCCGATGTCCTCGTCGGTCAAGATGTCGTGGTCGAGCAGAGCTGCGATACTCTCGCTCGCGCCCGCCCAGCAGTCGAGGGCTGCCTCCAGCTCCTGCGGCACGCGAGGCGTCCCCTCAGCACCCATGGCGGCCCAGGCCGACACGTCGCGCTCGGCGCGTTCGAGCACGTCGAGGGCAGCCGCGAACGACAGCGCTGCCGGCGAACGCAGCGTCGAGCGCACCGCCTTGCGCGCCCGTCGGTACGCGGGCGAGAACAGCCGCTTGCGTGTACGGGCCCACCTGGACGTGCGCGTCGGTGCGAGCGTGAGGTGCAGTCCAGCATGGTCGAGCCGGTACAGCTCGGCCTGGTGATCGTCGAGTGTGTCGCGGATGTCGCAGAGCGAGTCCAACGCTTCGGCCCATGTTGCCACCGCCGCCGTCGCGCCGATGCCGATGTCGTCGAAGCACGACGCCATCGCCGCGCTGGCCGAAGCGAACTGCTGCTGGGAGAGTTCGCGGATCCGCTCGAATGCGGCTTGGGCCTGTGCTGCGGTCTCGATGTTGCTGCGGGACCACTCCGGATACCTCTGCGGCAGTTCATGGCCGTCGAGGTCGATCCACTCGGTGATCTGTTCGCTCAGGCGCTCGAAGCGTTCCCGATCGATCTGGCCGGCTGCTGCGGACGACACACGCAGCTCGGTCCGCGCTTCGACAGGCACGCCGAGCAGCTGCTGACGCATCTCGAACACGCTGATATCCCACGGCTCGCGCCGCTCGTGAACGGCGGCCTTCTGGGCGAGCAAGGTGTCTCGACGCTCTTGCAGCCTTCGGTGCAGCTTCGTGTGGTCTTGGGCGGCAATCTGCGCGATGTCGTCGAGCGAGTCCGCGAGGCTGCTCGCGAACTTCCGGCGCGAGGTGACGCCGCCGTGGAGGTCCATGACGAGATCGCCCAAGCCGACGGCGTTCAAACGCTTGGTGACCGCCTCGATTGCTGCCCGTTTCTCTGCGACGAACAGCACGCGCTTGTCGTGAGCGGCCAGCGCTCCGATCAGATTGGAGATGGTCTGCGACTTGCCGGTGCCCGGCGGACCCTGGATCACCACGGACTCGCCGCCCAGAATTCGATTGATGGCAAGGTGCTGGCTGGAGTCTGCGTCGAGGATCAGAAACTCCGACCCCGGCGGATCCACGTTCGGCTGACTCGGACTCGGGTCACAGAAGCCGGCCGACAACGACTCGCGGGCGGATGGGTCCCCGGCAATCGCGGCCACCAGATCGTTCTGCGCGAAGACCTCGGCGTTGTTGTCGAGATCCTGCACCAGCGGCATCGTCGAGTACGAGAAATTGCTGATCACGATCCGCAGTTCGACGGCCAACCCGGCGAGGCTGCTCCACGCTGTGATCAGCCTGTCGAAGAGGTGCTCGAAATCGCCGAGCGACGTCGGCGCCTCCTCGGCGACATCGGCGTCGATCTGGTCGGTGTGGATGCCGTGCTCGCTGCGCAGGAGGTGCGCCAGTACCGGGTTCAGGTGGGCATCGCCCGCGATGCAGATTTCGAAGTCGCGTGTGGCAGCCCCGGTGGCTGCGGTGTCCAGCGGCACGAGGATCACCGGTGCGTTGGGCGCCGACCCCTGCGCGACGCTCCAGGTAGCGAGGCCGATTGCCGCGAAGCAGGTGGTGATGCCCTTCTCCTCGAGGTTTGCCAGCGACGTCTTGCGAATCGCCGTCATGCGTCGTCGCGCGTCCTCGAACGGTGCTGAGCGTGTGGCAGCCGCTGCATCCGGCTCAGCCGCATCCAGCGAAACCTTCGGGTAGATGTCGCTCAGTCGCAGCTTCTTGCCGGCGAGCAGCCGGTCCACGGCCGCTGCGCGGGCGCCGGCCGGTGAGTCAGGCGTGAGATCGAGCGTGCCGGTCTTCAGGTCTCGGAAGTGGCGCAGTCGACTGCGGCCGCTGGCGTCCAACAGGTCTTCTCGCCACCGTCGGGCGGCGGTACGCACCGCTTCGACCCGCCCAGCCGCAGCCGAATCATCGCGGCTGTGCGGCGTGTCGTTCGATCCCTCGCTCGACTCGTCGCTCAATCCCGGGCCCGATCCCGGGTCGGGCAGTGTCATCGGCGCAGCATCGTAGCCAGCGGTCGCTCGCGCCGCCGGTCCGTGCGGCTGACGGGGTGCCTACAAGCCGGGCCCTACAAGCCGGGCTTGGTCACCATCACGACGATGGCGGCCACGATGACCAGATTGCTGGCGATGGCCCAGCGCTCGGCCCGCTTGCGCAGCCGCAGCACGTCGTTGGGCCGTGAGTCGCCGGGTGGCGCGCCAGCTTGCTCGGCGTCTACATCATTGGCGGCTTCCACAGCGACCGCGTCCAGTGCCTCGGCCAGCTTGGCGCTCGTGGGGCGCAGCGCGCCGTGGGCGATTGCGGCCCACGCGAAGTACAGGACGAACGCCGCGGTCACCCAGCCTTGCCGGAAGCTCCAGCGATCGTCCACCAGCACGGCGACGACGCCGGCAATCCCCGCCACATACGCGGCGACGTCGGTGAGGCGAGACGTGCCGAACTCCGCCGACCGCCTCACGGCGCCGACGGCCTCTGGCCCCTCGGACCACGCTCTGCGCAGCATCACCGTGCCCAAGGCGCTTCCGCCGAACCCCACGATCGCCCCCGCGAGGTGAACCACCAGCACGGCTTGGTACCAGCCGGAGTTGAAGCCGGCCGCCAACAGCGAGCACATGTCGCTAAGTGCCACGCCGCGAGTATGGCCGCCACGACGTGTCCGAACCGCCCGGGCAGCGGTGCTACGCCGTCCGCGCAGCGGTGCTACATTGCGCCGTGTCGCGCCAGCGCACCTGAGTGTTTTCGGGAGCTCAGGCTCTTGCGCAAGCAGCCCTTGGGACGGGCCCGTTGGGGAAGCTTTGGGAAGCCTCTGGGGGAAGGGGGGTCGATGCCGATCGAATCGTCAGGCCGCAGCGCTGGGAACCCGCGCTTGTACGAAGTCATCGAAGGCACGCCCGCCGAAGGGCCAAGCCCCACCATCTGGGCGTGGCCCCAGCTCATCGACTATCTCAAGGTCGCCGGACAGCCGGTGCAGGGGCCGTGGCCTCCGCACCAGCAGCGTCGCCCCGATCCCGATGCGGACTCGCTGCCGCGAGCGGTGCCGGATCCGCACGGACCCGGCAGCCAAACCCCGAAGGGCTGAGGCATGTACCCGTCTCGCTTCGGCTACGAAGCTCCCTCTACGGTCGACGAAGCGATCGGACTGCTGGCCGCGGCGCAGGGTGAAGCGAAGGTGTTGGCGGGCGGCCAGAGCCTCATCCCGATGATGAAGCTGCGATTCGCTGCGCCGGCGATGCTGGTGGACATCAACGGCATCGACGGCCTCGGCTACCACCGCGCCGATCCCGACGGCACGTACCGCATCGGTGCGCTCTGCCGGCACGCCGACCTTGAGAAGTCAGCGACGCTGGGCGGCCATCAGCCCACCATCGCCGCGGCGGCACCGCTGGTTGCTGACCCGCTGGTGCGCACCCGGGGGACCTTGGTGGGCTCGGTATGCCATGCCGACCCGCAAGGCGACTGGGCGTCGGTGATGGTGTCGCTGGACGGCGCCGTCGTGGCCCAAGGTCCCAACGGCCGGCGAACCGTGGCGGTGCGGGACCTCATCGAAGGCCCGTTTCAGACCGTGCTCGCTGCTGACGAAGTTGCGGTCGAGGCCGTCGTGCCGCCGCCGGTGGGCACCCGCGCCGGCGGCTATCTCAAGCTGGAACGACGGGTCGGCGATTTCGCCACGGTCGGCGTGGCCGTCTCCGTGGAGCAGTCCGGCAGCAGCGTTGCCCGGGCGGGCATCGGGCTGACCGGGGTCGGGCCTGCCACCATCAGCGCCGCCGACGCGGCTGCGGCCCTGCTGGGCACCTCGCTCGAAGCCGAGGCGGTCGACGAGGCCGCCCGCCTGGCGGCGCAGGCGGCACAGCCGCGTACCGACCACCGCGGCAGCGCGGAGTACAAGCGCCATGTGGTGGCCACGTTCGTGCGGCGCATCGGGGCGCAGATTCGCCAGTCCCAGCAGAAGGCGGCCTGAGATGAGCACACTGTTCGAAGAGGTGCCGCCTAGCGTCGCCGACGACGTGCCGGTGCGCCGAGTGAGCCTGACCGTGAACGGCGACCGGCGAGCCGCCGACGTCGAGCCGCGGCTGCTGCTGGCGCACCTGCTGCGTAACGGCTTCGGGCTGACAGGCACGCACACCGGCTGCGACACCACCAACTGCGGCGCCTGCACCGTGCTCTACGACGGCACGCCGGTCAAGAGCTGCACGATGCTCGCCGTCCAAGCCGACGGCCACGAGATTCTGACGGTCGAAGGCTTGGCGACGGCGAGCGAGCTGCACCCGATCCAGGAGGGCTTCAAGGACGAGCACGGCCTGCAGTGTGGCTTTTGCACCCCCGGCATGATGCTGTGCGCCAAGGCGCTGCTGGCGGAGAACCCCAACCCCAGCGAGGATGACATCCGCTGGGCGCTGTCGGGCAATCTGTGCCGCTGCACCGGCTACCAGAACATCGTCAAGGCGGTGATGTGGGCCGCCGACAAGCTCAGCGATGCGGCGCCCGACAGCGGCGGCGGGGAGGGCTGACATGGCACTCGACGAGATCAAGATCGGCGGGCTCGGCGCCAGCCGCCGCAGAGTCGAGGACAACCGCTTCATCCGCGGCAAGGGCAATTACGTCGACGACATCACGCTGCCCGGCATGCTGCACATGGAGATCCTGCGCAGCCCGCTCGCACACGCCCGCATCAAGTCCATCGACGTCAGCGCTGCTTGGGCCATCAGCGGTGTTCGGCTGGTGCTCACGGGCGAGATGATGGCCGCCCGGAATCTGGCATGGATGCCGACGCTCTCCTATGACACCCAAGCCGTGCTCGCCACCGACAAGGTGCGATTCCAAGGCCAAGAAGTCGCTTGCGTCATCGCCGACGACCCCTACATCGCCAAGGACGGCTGCGAAGCGATCGTGGTCGACTACGAACCGCTGCCCGCCATCGTCAACCCGACCCAGGCGCTGGCCCCCGACGCCCCGCTGATCCGTGACGACAAGGCGGGTCAGGACTCCAACGTGATCTTCGACTGGGAGGTGGGCGACCGCAGGGGCACCGACCGCGCGTTCGCCGAGGCGGACGTGGTCTCGGCCATCGAGATGCACTACCCCCGCTCGCACCCGTCGCCCATCGAGGCGTGCGGGTCCATTGCCGACTTCGACCGGGCCACCTCCAAGCTCACGGTGTACATGACCACCCAGGCGCCGCACATCATCCGGGCTGCGGTGGCGCTGGTGGCCGAGCTGCCCGAGCACATGATTCGCATCGTCGCGCCCGACTTGGGCGGCGGCTTCGGCAACAAGGTGCCGGTCTACCCCGGCTACGTCGCGTCGATCCTGGCCTCGATCCTGTTGGAGCGCCCGGTCAAGTGGATCGAGGACAAGAGCGGCAACCTCATCTCCACCGGCTTCGGCCGCGACGTCTATCTGAAGGGCGAGATGGCGCTGCGCGGCGACGGTCGCATCCTCGGCGTGCGCATGCACACCGACTCCGACCACGGCGCCTTCTTCTCCGATGCCCAGCCGAGCAAGTTCAAGATCGGCCTGATGCACTCGGCGTTCAGCTGCTACGACATTCCCGCAGCGCACCTCACTGCACAGGGCGTCTACACCAACAAGGCCCCCGGCGGGGTCGCGTACCGATGCTCGTTCCGCGTCACCGAAGCGATGTACTTCCAGGAGCGCATGGTGCAGGCCGCAGCCCGCGACCTCGGCATGGACCAGGCCGAGTTCCGCCGCATCAACCTGGTGCGTGACGACGACTTCCCTCATCGCACGCCGTTCGGGTTCCTGACCGACTCCGGCCAGTACGCCAAGTGTCTCGATGTAGGCCTCGAAGCGATCGGCTACGAGGACTTTCTGCGCCGCAAGGAAGAAGCCCGGCAGCGGGGCCGTCTGCTGGGCATCGGCATCTCGACCATGACTGAGCCGCTCGGCGCTGGCAACAGCCGCGAGTACGACATCTTGGGCATCAAGATGTTCGACTCGGCAGAGCTGAGAGTCCACATGACGGGCAAGGCGCTGCTGCGCACGGGCGCCAAGACCCAAGGCCAGGGCCACGAGACGACGTGGGCGCAGATCGTCGCCCACGAGCTGGGCATTCCAGCCGCCGACGTGCTCGTCGAGGAAGGCGACACCGACACGGCACCGTTCGGCATGGGCACCTACGCCTCGCGCAGCACCCCGGTCGCGGGCGCCGCGGTGGCCATGGTCTCGCGCAAGATTCGCGCCAAGGCCCGCAAGATCGCGGCGCACCTGCTGGAAGTCTCCGAAGAGGACATCGAGTGGGAGCTCGGGCGTTTCTCGGTCCGAGGCGCCCCCGACCGAGGCGTGACCATCCAGGAATGCGCAGTGGCTGCCTACTCCAACATGCCCGACGGCATGGAACCCGGCCTCGAGAACAACGCCTACTACGACCCGCCGAACCTCACGTGGCCGTTCGCCTGCTACATCGCAACGGTCGAGGTGGATCCCGAGACCGGCGTGTGGGACGTGTTGCGGGTCGTGGCCGTGGACGACTGCGGCGTGCGCATCAACCCGATGATCGTCGAGGGCCAGATCATGGGCGGCCTGACCGAGGCCTACGCCATGGCCAACATGCAGTTCATCACCTTCGACGAGGACGGCAACTGCATCGGCTCGAACTACATGGACTACCTGCTGCCGACTGCGTGGGAGACGCCGGGCTTCGAGCTGCACGAAGTCGTGACCCCGTGCCCGCATCACCCCATCGGGGCCAAGGGCATCGGGGAATGCGCCACCGTCGGCGGCCCGGCGGCGTTCGTGAACGCCGTCATCGACGCCATCGGCGATGCCGGAGTGCGCAACATCGACATGCCGCTGCTGCCCGACCGCGTGCATCAGGCCATCACCACGAGCAGCGACGTCTCCGGCGCGCCGCCGGTGCGCACCGAGCCATGACCGACCCCGAGTTCGGCGCGCATCAGCCGGTCGAAGGCTGGGGCGTGCTGGAGCGCGCCACCGAGCTGGCACGCAGCGGCGAGGCGTTCGTGCTGGCGACGGTGGTCTGGCGCGAAGGCCCGACTTCGGGGCAGCGAGGATCTCGTGCCATCTACACGGCGTCGGGTGAGATGCACGGCTGGATCGGCGGAGCGTGCGCGGAGCCGGTGTTCATTCGGGAGGCCATTGCAACGCTCGAAGCCGGAACGCCAAGGCTGCTGGCGCTCGGCGCGAGCGATCGTTTCGGCGATCTCCCTCAGGGTGCCGCCGCGGTCGCCATGTCCTGCCAGAGCGAAGGCGCCCTGCAGATCTACTTGGAGCCGGTCGTGGCCGTTCCGCACCTGGTGATCGTGGGAAGCTCGCCGATGGCGACCACGCTGGCCGCGTTGGCCCGACAGCTCGACTGGCGTGTCGAGCTGGTCAGCGGTTCGGGCTTCAGCGAAGGGCTGCTGAGCGCGCAGTCGATCCTCGTGGTGGCCACGCAAGGCCACGGCGACGAAGAGGTGCTGGCAGCGGGACTCAAAGCGGGGCCGGCCTACGTCGGCCTGGTGGCGTCGGACCGGCGCGGCCACAGCATCCGGGCTCGACTCGCAGAACAGGGCTTCGGCGACGACCAGATCGAGACAGTACGGGTGCCCGCAGGCCTCGATCTCGGCAGCACCACCCACAAGGAGGTGGCAGTGTCCATCCTGGCCGAGCTGGTGCAGCTGCGCGCACAGGGCGCGTTCGCTGTCCGGATCGCACCACGCGCTGCTGCGAGGCCCACTGCGGTCGATCCTGTCTGCGGCATGACCGTCGAGGTAGATGCGGCTGCCGCGTCGCTGGAGCTGGCCGAGGGAACCTTCTACTTCTGCTGCGCGGGGTGCCGGACGTCCTACGCACGTCAACGGGGAGTTGCCTGATGCAGCTCGCGCAGCAGTTTCATGTCGCTCAGCCGCCCGAAGCGGTGTGGGACTTCTTCGGCGACGTGCCGCAGGTCGCGGCGTGCCTGCCCGGTGCGGACCTGACCGAGGAACTTGCCGAGGACCACTACGGCGGCACGGTGGCCATCGGCCTGGGTCCGGTCAAGCTGGACTTCGACGGCGACGCAAAGATCACCCAGCGGGACGAGTCGGCCCGAACGATCTCGGTCGCTGCCGCCGGTGCGGACCGAAAGGGTCGCGGGCAAGCGACGCTGGCGCTGGAGGTGGTGCTCGCGCCCGTGTCCGGCGGCACCAACGTCGAGGTCGCGATGGACTTGCAGCTCTCCGGCGCCGCTGCACAGTACGGACGCGGACTCGTCAGCGACGTCACCGCAGTGCTGCTGCGCGACTTTGCGTCCAGTGTGGCGAACCGGCTCACCGCGATGTCTGAGGGCCGCGACCCCGACCAGGTCGGCGGCGCCCGGTCTGCCAGCGGCATCTCCATCGGCCTGCGTGCTGCGCGCATGGGGCTGGCGAGAGTGTGGCGCCGTTTCGTCCTGCCGTACCGTCCCGAGGCTGTGTGAGGAGGCTGTCGTGCTGTGGTGGATCGGAAACCTGATCCTGCTGCTGGTGGTCGTGCCGGTCGCAGTGGCGCTGCTGAACCGGGTGCTGGCCGCTGTCGAGCGGATTCGCAAAGCCGGCGACGACATCTTGGCCGGCGGCGTGGCGGCCGCCGGAGCGCTCGAGTCAACACCCGAGCTGCTCGCGACCACTGACCGATCGATCGAAGCGGTGGCCGACGGCGCCGTGCGCTACGCCGGATCGGTCGGGAAGCTCTTGGGACCGGAGGAGGACTGATGCCTGCTGTTGCCTGGTTCACCGTCATCGTCGGCGGCCTGATCCTCGTGGCGGCCGCTGTCGGGCTGTTGCGCGTGGTGCTCCACCTGCGAGCCGTCCACCGCACGCTGGTGCAGGTCGCCGGGGGTGTGCGGGCGATCGCCGATCGCACGTCCACGGTCCCGACCGTGGTGCCGTCGGTGAACTCGACGCTCCAGCCCGTGCGGGACTTCTGCGAATCGATCTGAGGAAGGGAGTCTCGTGATGATGATGCTCGCCCAAGCCTCCACCACCGGCTGGACGGTCGGCTACGTGATCGGCATCGCCGCAGTGGTCGCCGTAGTGGCTCTCGTTGTGCCGATTCTCCTGCTCGCTCGTTCGATCGGCCGGCGAGCCGCGGAGATCGACGACGCGCTGGAGGACGCCGTTACCAACACCGCAGCGCTGGGCGAGCTGCACGCGACCATCGAATCCGCATCGACCATCGTGGCCGGCTTGCGGCGCGGCCGCACTCGACTGGGAGGCTGACATGACGCTCACAGCGCTGATGGGCCTGACCGACACCCAAGAGAACCTCTGGTGGGGGGTCGTCATCGGCGGATTCGTGGTGATCGCGGCAGTCGTGGCGCTGCTCACCACGCTGGTGCTGCTCGTCCGCACGATTGAACGCCGCGTGCGAACGATCCGCGACACACTCCAGCGTGCCGCAGCCAACACCAGCGACACTGCGCTCATCGCCCAGACCGCAGACCAGGTCGACGCAGTGCTCTCCGAAGGCCTGGAGCATCATCTGTTCCTGGGCCGAGTACTCGAACGGGTGCGATCATGACGACGCTGGTGGTGCTCTCGGTCGTGCTGATCGGTCTGTTGATTGCAGGCCTCGCGTTCTACCTGTACGTCGTGGGCAGTCAGCTGACGCGTATTGCCACGCTGCTTGAGGAGTGCTCGCAGATCGTGCAGAAGGTCTCCGCCGATGCCGAAGCCGTCGAGCCGGGCGTCGAACGCATCAACAACACCAGCGGCGTCATCGCTGGTGCCTTGCCGCTGCTGTACGGCATGGCCGAAGGCATCGTGGCCGGGGCGACCTATGAGCCGGTGCCCGAGCCTCGCGAACCGGTGCCGGCTCAGCCCGCGTCCGGCACACGACGCAGCCGGCTGCACGACGCTGTCGGCTATCGACCTGAGCAGACCTAGCCGCCTGCGCCCGGCTCACGCAGCTGGCTGTCTCTCGGCGGTCAGCCGGGACGCTGGCCCGGGGCTGAGCCGTCGAGGTCGCGGGCGGTGGTGAGCGGACCGGCTGTGGTCGCCCGGTAGCTGCCGATCCACTCCTCTTCCCAATGCTGGTCGAACTGCTCGGGCGAGCACCCGGGGCGGTACACGGCCACCAGCTCTTGGACGATCTGCTCGCGATGGGAGCGCCTACCGCCCGGGACTTCGTAGGTGCAGATGTGGAGATTCCACTTGTTGCCGGCGCGCTGCTCCCAGCATTTGGCACGTTCGTGACCGAACGGCAGCCCGGCATCGCGCAGGTCATCTGCGTGGTCGACGTCGATCACGGCGTAGGCGCGCGGCGCGCCGTGCGGATCGGCCCGATACAGGATCGCGAACACGGCCGCCACCGGAGGCGGTGTCCAGCCGCCCAGCACCCGCGGCCCTTCGAACGGGTAGCCGGCGAGCGAGCCGAGGCGGATCATCGGGTCCGAATCAGCCGCCGAGCGCAGGGTCGCCGGACCCGGGGTCAGGGAGTGCTGGGTCGTCGAACCACATCGGGTCGGCGGCGATGTCGTCTTCACTGACCACCTCGGCCCGAGTCGCCGGCCAGTCGGGCAGACCAGCAGCGCGAGCGGCGTCGGCGAATGCACTCAGCGCAGCCTCCACAGCGGCATCTGCATGCAGCGCCTCGATCACGATCTGAGCGCCGTAGGCCGGCGTGCCCACCCCGGAGGCGATGCCGTCGAGCGGCGCGACGGCATCTGCGAGCGCGACCACCTCGTCGAGCGTCACCGGCCGATCCCCCTCGGCTTGGACCGAGACGCTCCACCGGCTCATCGGGGTCTCGTGTTTCGGGCTTGAATCATGGGGCCGCCCCCGTCGGGGAATCACACTGCGTGTACTCGCTTCAGCCGACCTGTGCCAGTGCGACGGCGAACCGTTCGAGGCTGTCCAAGTCGTGACCCGATTCGAGACGGTCGATGAACGGGCCTGCAGCCATCATGCCCAGCGTGTTCGGCAGCGTCGCGGTGTCGTCGCCGACGAGCGGATTCATCCAGACGATGCGATGGCAGAGCCGGCCGAGCCGTTCCGTGGCGCCGGCCAAGGCTGCGGGCTCGCCACGGTCCAATCCGTCGGAGCAGATCACGACCGTCGCGCCGCGGCTGAGCCCTTGGCGCCCCCACCTACGAATGAACGTCTCCAGCGACGCGCCGATCTGCGTGCCGCCGTCCCAGTCCAGGACGCGTTCGGCGGCCAGCCGCATGGCGTCGTCGGGATTGCGCCGGTCCAGTGCGGGCGTGATGCGTGTCAGCCGGGTGCCGAAGCAGAACACCTCCACCTTCTGGGCCGCTCGTCGCATCGAGTACGCGAACTGCAGCAGGTTTCGCGAGTAGTCCGCCATGGACCCGGAGACGTCCAGCATCAGCACCAGCGGGCGGGGCCGTTCGCATCTGCCGAGTCGTGACACGGCGGGGGCGCTGTGGCTGAGGCGCACGGCGTCGCGTGCCATCCGACGGATGTCCAGTCGTGCGCCTGCTGGATCTGAGCGCTGCCGTCGCGAGCGCCGCCGAGGCGGTTCGAGCCTGACCTGCGCCATGATCCTTCGCAGCGCCGCAAGCTCGGCCGGCGCACACTCGGCGAAGCGCTTGTTGCGCTCGATCTCGATCCCTGAGGCCTGACGTCCGAGCACCATCGCGCCGTCGTCGCTGGATTCGGCGCCAGGTTCGCTGTCCGGCACGTTGAGCGTGCCGCCCGTGCCGTGCGCGTTCGGCACGCTCGAGGTGTCCTCGGGTCCATGCCCGGCGGCGTGGCCCAAGAAGTGGCGTCCGAACACCTCGTCGTAGAGCGGCAGGTGGTCGCGGCGACGCACCAGCGTGGTCCGGCCGGCCCAGTAGACGTCTGCGAGGTCGCTCGGCGTGAGCTGCGAGACCGCGGTGCAGAACGCGATGACGCTGTCGGTGCCCAGCGGGAGACCCTCGCCGCGCAGGGCATGACCGAAACCGACGAGGTGTTCGCTGAACTCGACACCGGCGTCGCCGCCGGCATGGCGCGCCGCCGCCACAGTCGAGCCGAAAGCGGCGTCAGCCATCGACGACCAGACGGTCGAGTCCCGCGGAGACGAGCTGGAGGTCGTCGCGATCCTTGACGACGGCGCCGATGGTGTCGGCCGCGGCTTGGGCGTTCAGATCGTCAGCGCCCAGCGCTCCCAGCGCCCCGACCCAGTCCAAGGTCTCGGCCACTCCCGGGGGCTTGGCGAGGTCCATGGCGCGTAACTGCTGCACTGCCGCCACCACTTTGCGGGCCAGCGTCGCCACCGCGCCGGGCGCCCGCAGACGAACGATCTCGATTTCCTCGTCGAAGCTGGGGTAGCCGATCCAGTGATACAGGCATCTCCGCTTGAGGGCATCGTGCAGCTCGCGCGTGCGATTCGAGGTCAGCACCACCAACGGCCTGCCCGCCGCAGCGACCGTGCCGACCTCGGGGATGGTGATCTGGAAGTCCGACAGCAGTTCCAGCAAGAAAGCCTCGAACTCGTCGTCGGCGCGGTCGATCTCGTCGATGAGCAGCACCGCATCGCTGCCGGCCTTGATTGCCGACAGGAGGGGCCGCTCGATGAGGAATTCCGGGCCGTACAGGCCGCTCACTGCGCCGGCACCGGCCAGCTCGGCCTCCGACAGCGCTCGGACGTGCAGCATCTGACGCGCGTAGTCCCACTCGTACAGGGCTTGGTAGGTGTCGATGCCCTCGTAGCACTGCAGCCGGATGAGCTGTCGCCCGCCGATCTGTGCCAAGCACTTGGCCATCTCGGTCTTGCCGACGCCGACCTCTCCCTCAAGCAGGATCGGCCGACCCAGCCGCATGGCGATGAACGTCGCTGTGGCTGCGCCGCGTCCGGCTAGGTAGCCGGCTGCGCGCAGCCGTGCTTGGAGGTCTGCCACGCTGGACGGCATCTCGCCGAGCGGCTGGTCGCCCGTCATGGAAGTGGGTATCTGTGCAACTGCAGTCAGCAACGACGTCGACGCAACGGCGTTGTCTCAGTCCCCTGAGCGGAGGCTCGGCCCTGTGCGCTGCGGCGTTGACGCCGATGTCGGACCGAGCACCAGATCGCGCACCGAAGTGCTCTCCGGGGAGCGTTTGCCCTCGCGCTCGAGGAGCTTCCGCCACGAGGTCGCGAGGTCTTCGTCTTCCTGCGCGAAGCCGTCGAAGCTGAAGTAGCGGGCGTTACGGCAGACCCGCGTGCTGCCAGCCGCAACCGCAGCGTCGCCGTTTCCCCGCCGGTCGCCATCGGTGGCCTGCCAGAACTCGGTCAGGACCTGTGCGGCCTCCGTTTCGGAGGGAGCATCGGAGAGCGTCACCTCGTCGATGGTAGCCGGAGCGCGGCAATGCCGGCGCTTCGGGCCGGCGACTACGATGGGCAGCGGCGAGGTCACGCCCGCTCGGTGCGTGACGAAAGGGGTAGCCGACCATGAAGGCAGCAGTGCTCAATGAGATTCCGGGGGAACTCGAGATCGAGGACATCTCCGTCGATGCCCCCGCACCGAACGAAGTCCTGTTGCGGGTGGTGCATGCGGGCTTGTGCCACAGCGACCTGCACTTCATGGACGCCCAGTGGCCCTACGAGCTCCCGGCGGTGATGGGCCACGAGAGCGCCGGAGTGGTCGAGGCCGTCGGCGACGATGTCTCCTACGTGAAGCCCGGTGACCACGTCATCACTTGCCTGTCGGTCTTCTGCGGCCACTGCGAGCGCTGCTTGACCGGGCGCCCCAACATCTGCGGCAACCATGCTGCGGTTGCTCGTGCCGACGGCGCTGCGCCCAGGCTGTCCAAGACAGACGGCACTGCGCTCTCCCAGTTCGCTCGCCTCGGCGGGTTCGCCGAGGAGATGCTGGTACACCAGAACGCCGTCGTGAAGATCCGTGACGACATGCCGCTGGACCGCGCGGCATTGATCGGGTGCGGCGTCACGACCGGCTTGGGCGCCGTGTTCAAGACTGCCCGTATCGAGCCTGGCGCCACCGTTGCCGTGTACGGCGCCGGCGGCATCGGTCTGTCGGCCGTGCAGGGAGCACGCATCGCCGGCGCCGGCCGGGTCATCTCGGTGGACGTGGAGGACGCCAAGCTGGAGACGGCTCGCCAAGTGGGCGCCACCGACACGGTGAACGGTGCGCAGGTCGAGGCCGTCGAGGCCATCAAGGAGATGACCGGCGGTGGCGTGGACTACGCCTTCGAGTGCATCGGGCTGAAGCAGACCTGCGAGCAGGCGTGGTCGTCCGCCCGTCAGGGCGGCACGGCGGTCATCGTCGGCATGATGCCCTTCGGCGAGAAGATCGAGATCACCGGCTATGAGATATTCATGCTCGAGAAGCGGCTGCAGGGCTCGATGATGGGCTCGAACGCATTCCGGGTGGACATGCCCAAGTACGTCGACATGTACCTCGACGGCCGGCTGATGCTCGACGAGATGATCTCGGCCCGTCTGCCGCTGGAAGACATCAACGCCGGCTACGAGCAGATGCGCCAGCGCGTGGGCACGCGTACCGTCATCGACTTCGACTGATCGATTCCGGCTGAGCCACATCGACGAGGGGGTTCTGCGCAGATGGACGTGGTCGGCAGGGTCGCCGTGGTGACAGGTGCCGCGAGCGGCATGGGACGCGCCATGGCCGATACCTTCGCCGCAGCAGGCATGAAGGTGGTGCTGGCCGACATCGAGGAAGCGCCGCTGAACGATGCTGCTGCGGAGATCAGCGCGACCGGCGCAGAGGCCATTGCGGTGCGCACCGACGTGTCACGCTTAGCCGAGATCGAAGCGCTAGCGGATGCTGCGGTCTCCGCATTCGGCCGTGTGCATGTGCTGTGCAACAACGCGGGCGTCGGCATTCCGGGGCCAGTGGGGGACATGTCGCTCGAGGACTGGCGCTGGACTCTCGACATCAACCTGTGGGGGCCGATCCATGGCTGCCACGTGTTCCTGCCGATCATCGAAGCTGCCGGCGAGGGTCACATCAATTCGACAGCGTCGGTAGCCGGGCTGTACGGAGGCGCATCGCTGGGCGCCTACAACGTGTCCAAGCACGGCGTGGTGGCGCTGATGGCCACGCTGGAACGGGACTTGCGACTGCGCCGCTCGCCCGTGCATGCCTCAGTGCTGTGCCCCGGCCCGATCAACACCAACATCGTCTACAGCCAGCGCAATCGTGACCCCGACGACGCCGCTCACCATGTCCGTACCGAGCAGGGCGAGAAGTTCTGGGACATGCTCAAGGGCTACTTGGCCGAGGGTATGGACCCTGCCGAGGTGGGGCCGATGGTGCTTGACGCCGTGCGCACCGACCGCTTCTGGGTGCTGACCCATCCGGAGATGGCCAAGATCGCCCGCCACCAGGTCGACGCAATGCTCGCCGACGGTCACCTCACGCACTGAGGGTTGTCCTTCGGTACTGGGTTCGCCGGAATAGCGCCCGCCGGCATCGGGGTGCCCCGATGGAATGGCACGGTTGAATGGCGGCCTTGAGCAGCGCCGCACCCAACCGTTCGTGAGGTTCCGATGAAGCCAGCAGGGCCAGCACGGCGCGCTCCGGCGAGAACGCTGGCGACTCAGCCGTCGGTGTTCGCCGTCGTCCCGCGAGAGCGTGGTGCCGGCGACCGACGCCCGGCATCGTCCGGCTCGTCGACTGTGCCGACCGGGCCTTCAGGGCCGAGCGGGCTGTCCGCTGAGCCGGTCGGGTCGGCCGGCGCGGCAGCACCTGGCTATCGATGGAGGCTGCTGTTGGTCATCGGGCTGGCCGTGCTCGGCTTCGGCTCGCTGATGACACTGGTGACCGCGGCATTGACGCCGATCTCCGAGGAACTCGACACCTCCCTGTCCACAGCGGGCTGGGTGATGACCGGACTCATGCTCGCCATGGCCGTCTCCACCCCGATGGGCGGCAAGCTGGCCGATGCCTACGGGCATCGACGCGTGTTCATGTCCGGCATGGTCGGCATGACCGCGGCCATGATCGTCAACAGCTGGGTTCCCGACATCGGGAGCTTCATTGCAGTGCGCGCCGCATTCGGCGTATGCGGCGGAATGCTGATGCCTTCAGCGATGGCACTGCTCATGCACGCCTTCGGTCCGGCCAAGCGCGCACAAGCCGTCGGGTGGTTCCAGTTCGCCATGACCGGTGCGCCCACCATCGGGGTGGTCGCGGGCGGTCCGTTGCTGAACGTGCTCGGCTGGCGCGGCGTGTTCCTGCTGTTCGGCGTGATCGGCTTGGGAGGCACCGCCCTTGCGGCTTTCGTGGTCAGGCCCATCCCCCGCGGCGTGCGCGTGCCCATCGACGTCTTGGGAGCGTCGCTGCTCGCTGGCGGGACCGGGCTGGCGCTGTGGGCCATCACTCGGGTGCCGACGTTGACCCAGGCGGGAGCGCCGTTGCTTCGGGACCGCACGCTCTTGACGATGCTGGGCGGCTCAGTGGTGTGCTACGTGCTCTTCGTCGTCTGGGAGCGGCGCGCACCGTCGCCGCTGCTGGATCTGCGGCTGTTCCGTCGGACCAGCTTCACGCTGCCGCTGATCGCCGCACCCGCCAACCAGTTTGCCTACATGGGGGCATTCACGCTGGTGCCGGCGATCTTGCAGACTCGCTATGGCTACTCTGTGGGCGCAGCGGCACTGCTGATGGTGCCGCGGCCGGGTGCATTCGCCATAGCGTCGCCGCTGGGCGGCACGATCGTGACCAAGTTCGGCGCCAGAGCACCGATGTTCTTCGGCACGTGCGCCATGATCGGTTCGATGCTCGCCTTCGCTGTCGGCGCGGATCCCGCCGGCTGGGGCCTGATCGCGGTCATGGTGGGGCTGGTGCTGTCGGGTCTGTCGGCGGGCATCGGCTCGCCCGCGTACCAAGTGCTGGTAGCGAACTCCGTCGACGACAAGGACCTCGGCATCGCGAACGGCATGAATCAGACCGTCATGTGGATCGGCATCATCTTCGGCATCCAGACGATGCTGGCGTTCGCCGGCAATGATCCGTCATTCGGCCGGCTGCGCGCCACGTTCGTGCTGGGTGCCGTGGTTGCAGCGTTCGGCTTCGTCGCACCGCTGTTCGCCACCCGCCGGGCCGCTCGCGGGGTGTAGCCGGCTGGATTCGCCCTCGCACCGCGCGTGCTCACCGCTGCCCCGGGGCTGTGCGGGGCAGCGACGCTCAGAGCGCGGCCAGAAAATCGAGCAGCTCGGCGTTGAACTCGTGTGCTGCTTCTTGTTGCACCCAGTGGCCTATGCCGTCCAAAATCACCGACTTGTGCAGGTTGGGCAGCGTTTCGTTGAACTTGGCGATGGAACCGGCGCCCCACACGGTCGGGCCGTCCACCTCGCCGCCGACGAACAGGCTCGGCTGGGTAATGGCTGCGCCGTCGAAGACGGCCATGTCTTCCCAGTCGCGGTCCACGTTGCGGTAGCGGTTGAGCCCGCCGGACATGCCGGTGCGCGTGAACTCCGAGACGTAGTAGCCGAACTCGGTCTCGGACATCCAGCGCGGCCACGTGCCCGCCGACGGCCAGATGAAGTTGTCCGAGAGCTTCCCGCCTGGCGACACGGAGAATCCGCCGCCGGAACCGTCGCCGGCAGCGCGCCGTGCGGCCACGCCGTCGCCTGAAGCGGCGTAGTACATGCCCAGCAGCCAGTGAGCCAGATCCGCTTCCATCTCGGCCTCGGCGCGGCCTGGCTGCTGGAAGTACTCGATGTAGAACTCCTCGTCGCCCCCCATCATCCGGAACGCTTCGCTCGGCTTGAAGTCGCTGCGGGCGTTGTACGGCACGCTCACCAGCACGAGCGAGCTGAAGATGTCGGGCCGCAACAGGGCTGAGCTCCAGGCGATGGGCGCACCCCAGTCGTGACCCGCGATGATCGCCTGGTCCGCGCCGAGCGCTCGCACGACGCCGACGTTGTCGGCGACATGGCGCACCATGCGGTAGTCCTCGACTGCCGTCGGCGCGGACGAGCGGCCGTAGCCGCGCACGTCAATCGCCGCTGCGCGGTACCCGGCTGCGGCAACAGCGGGGAGCTGGTATCGCCACGAGTACCACGACTCGGGGAAGCCGTGGACGAACAGCACGAGCGGCCCCTCGCCCATCTCGGCCACGTGGATGCGGGTTCCCAGCGCATTCACGTCGTGGTGTCTCACGCCCGACAGGTTCCCGGCTGCAGCACCGTCGATGCCATCGTTCTCGCTCATGGCGACAGTCTGGCCTCCGTGCCGCCTTCCGCGCTGCTGCAATGCGGCGACATGTCGAAGCCTGAAGCGGCGGTGTCGCTAAGGGGCCTCCGCCGGCTCAGCATCGAGCTCTACCCATTCGAGCCCGTCGCGGATCGGGTATGGGAGCTGCGGTTCGATCTGTCGGCCTATGACGCGTGGTACGTGGCGCTCGCGGAGTCGCTCGGTGCGCCGCTGGTCACGCTGGATCGCAGGATGGCACGCGCCGCAGGCACGCGGTGCGAGTTCAGCGTTCCGCCACTGCCTGAGCGGAGCTAGTCGCCGAGAGCTCGTTCCTCGTGCATCGTCGGGTTGCAGGGCGAGCAGCCAGACAGCGAGCCGAGCATCGCCCGACGCGGCGCGGCCGCAGCGGCAAGGATGGGCGACATGACCAGCGACATGAGCACAGAGCGGTTCGAGCTGCCGGAACTGGAGACCATTGCGCTGGTGCCTGAGCGCGAGACGCTGCGGGTTTGGCTGAACCGGCCGCAGTCGCGCAACGCCCACAACCAACTCATGGTGCGCGAGGTGGGCGACCTGTTCACGGCGCTCAACGGGCAGATCCGGTACCGGGTGGTGGTGCTGGGCGGGCGCGGCCCGTCGTTCTGCGCAGGCGCCGACCGCAAGGAGCGGCTGCCGCCGGCGGCAAACGACCGTGAGGCTCGCTATGTCAATCAACTGGGCCGTCGCGCGGCGCGTGCCATCGAGGACTGCGAGGCCGTCACCATCGCACGGGTACACGGGCACGCGATCGGCGGCGGCTGCTGCTTCGCGGCGAGCTGCGACTTCCGCGTCACCGAATCCGACGCGATGTGGTACGTGCCCGAGGTCGAGCTGGGCGTGCCGCTGCCGTGGGGCGCGGTGCCCAGGCTGATCTCCGAGCTCGGCATGGCTCGGGCCCGCCAGTTCGTGATGACCAGCGAGCGCATTGACGGCCGCCGTGCCGCCGAGTGGGGCTTGGCCCACGAGGTGTGCGAGGGCATCGAGGCCTTGGACGCTGCAGTCGACCGCTGGGTTGCGCGGCTGACGGACCTGCCAGCGCTGTCGGTGCAGATGGCAAAGCACCAGCTGCGCGGCTATAGCGCGCTCACACGGCTGGGCGACCTGTCCGAGTTCGACGGCGATGCCTCTGCCCGTGCCATCGTGAGCGAAGACGCCCGAGCCCGCTTCGGCACCTTCTAGCCGGGGCACGGCCGACGGCGCAATGGGCCCGCGCGTCAGGCCGAGCTAGAGCTGGCCTGGCTCAGCGCCAGGCAAGTAGTTCACCGGCAAACTCGTCAAGCGTCGGACTCGCGACGGCAGGTCGGCGCCGACCAGCCGTGAAGGCCCCGCCGGCAGGGTGGACAAGATGATGCCGTCGAAGCTGGCACGCGACAGCACTGCCTGAATCGCCCGGAGCGGATCCGGATCGCCGAGTTCGCCGGTTGCGGCGTAGGACGCAGCCGCGATCTTCGCGAGCTGCGCGTCGAGACGCTTCTGCGCCTGCTCCATGCCCAAGGTGTCGGGCCCGAGATGGTCCGCCGCAGGCACATGTTCAGACGGAATTCCCGTCACCGGGTCGGCCGCGAGCATCGACAGCCGACGCGCCCGCGCGTAGCTCTTGGAGTGCGTCATCGGCACCAAGAGATGAAATTCGCACGGGCCCAGAGCGTTCAGCCGGTCGATCTCAGCGACCACTTCGCCGGTGCCCAACGTCTGGTTGGCCACGATCAGCCAGCGTGTCACCTCGACGTCGGGCGCCCCCGGCGTCAGCCCGGGACGTATCCGGTCGACACGAAACGCCACGCGCAGCCTGATGCGGTACAAGGCGATCTCGCCGTCCACGATCATGACGTCGCGCTCTTCGACATAGGCCACCGACAGGTCGCGGATCGTCTTGGTGGCCTCCGCCACACCTCGGCGAGCTGCGTCCTCCCAAGACAGCCGGCTCGCCGCTACCAGCGTGATGACCTTCTCGACCGCGTTGCGGTTCGTCTGAGGTGATGCTTCCAAGTTGCAGACCCGTTCAGTGTGCGCCGGAGGGACGGTCGGCGTGAGGCAGACTGTAGGGCACGCCGCGTCGGCGCGGCACACTGCGCGTTGTCCGGCGTGCCGGGTCGGCACTGGTGTCTCGTTGCGCTGATGCAGACTGTGTCGCAAGCGGGACGCGACACCCCACCCGATGTCGAGGAGGGACCCATGAGCAGCGTCTACAACGTCATCGAGCTGATCGGCACCAGCGAGGAGTCGTGGGAGAAGGCAACCCAGAATGCGATTGTCGAGGCTTCCAAGACCTTGCGCGATCTGCGGGTGGCTGAGGTGGTCGAGCAGGACGTCGTGATCGAAGGCGGCACGATCGCAGCCTTTCGCACGAAGGTGCGGCTGTCGTTCAAGCACGAGTCGCCGTGAGCTGCCATCGCTGCGCATCTGCCGCGATTCCGCGGTGCCGCCGCAACGCCCGCACACGTAGCCCGCGCGAGCACCGAGTCGGTCACCGAATCTGGCACAGAGTCTGCGGACACTGCTTGCTGCGATGACCTCAAGCGGCCTTGACGGCATCCGTGTCGTCGAGCTGGGGCAGATGGCAGCGGCACCGTGGGCGGCGAAGCTGCTGGCCGACTTGGGCGCCGATGTCATCAAGGTCGAGCCGCCTGCCGGAGACGCGGCGCGGCGGCGCGGGCCGTACAGGGGTCGCGGACCCCACCTGCTCGGCGGTTCCGGCCGGTCCCACCCCGCCGGCAGTTCCGACCCATCTGACGACTCCGATCTAGCCGGCGACTTCGGCGCATCTGCGTTGTCCGGCGCATCCGACCAGGACGACATGAGCGGCTTGTTCGCAGCAGTCAACACGAACAAGCGCAGCCGTGTTCTCGATGTCTCCTGCGACCACGACCGCGCCGTGCTGGACGAGCTGCTCGCCGAGGCGGACCTGTTCATCCACGACCTGAGCCCGCGCATCGCGGCGGCACAAGGTCTGGCGGCGTCGTCGCTGCGAGCACGGCATCCGTCGCTGGTGACCACGTCGATCACGCCGTTCGGGCAGACCGGCCCATACGCGAACTGGAAGGCCACCGAGTTGCAGGTGGTACACGGCGGCGGCTGGGGTTGGCTGACTCCCGGCTGCGTGCAGGACTCCGAGTTGCCTCCGCTGAAGCCTCACGGCCACCAGGCTGCGTTCCAGTCCGGCTTCGCCGCGGCGTGCGCGTCGATGGCCGCTGTGGACCGAGCGCAACGCACCGGACACGGCGAGCACATCGACTTCGCTCAGATGTCCTACGTCGCCGGGATGCTGGAGGCCGCCTTCATCAGCTGGACTTACCGAGGCGAGAACTCCAGCCGCTTGGGCGCCCGCATCCTCAACCCGTGGGGCATCTTCCCCGCCGCCGACGGTCTGATCTTCGTGGTGTGCATCGAGCGGGATCAGTGGGAACGGCTGAAGGACTTCATGGGACGGCCTGAGTGGGCCGACATGGACATCTTCGACACCGTCGAAGGACGCTTCGACAACGAAGACTTGCTGCGCCTGTGGCTGGGTGCGTGGATTGCCGACCAGCCCGTGTCCGATCTGTTCCATCGAGGCCAGGCGCAGCGACTGGCCTTCGCTCCAGTGAACAGCGTGGCGCAGATGGCTGCCGATGCGCACCTGGCAGCACGGGGCTTCTTGGTCAGCCACGACCAGCCGGGGCTCGGCAGCATCACCGTTCCGGGAGCGCCCTCGCGGCTGACGAATCCGTGGTGGCGCATCCGGCGCCCGGCGCCCGCTCTGGGCGAGGACAACGTGGCGGGCTTCGCGGGCGCGAGGTCGTGTTCGCCGCCGTCAACAGCGTCGCCGCCGCAGGCATCCGTGCCGCCGACTGCGCCACCGAGCCCGGCCACAGCGCTGCCGGATGCATCGGGGCGTTCGGCCGCCGCATCGCCAGCGTCAGCCCCAGGCCACCGCAACACCGATCGTCCCCTCGACGGGGTCACGGTGGCCGACTTCACTTGGGTCTGGGCGGGGCCGTACTGCACGCTGCACTTGGCGCATCTGGGTGCGACGGTGATCAAGGTGGAGTCGGCGACCCGGCCGGACTTGGGCCGCCGGCTGCCGACGCAATCCGCCCGCCACCACGTCACGCTGGACACCAACGGCTACTTCAACCAGTACAGCCAAGCCAAGAAGAGCGTTGCGGTGGATTTGGGCACGGCCCGGGGCCGGGCGTTGGCGAAGCGCCTGGCGCTGGCGTGCGACGTGGTGGTGTCCAACTACGCCACTGGTGTGATGGACACGTGGGGATTGGGCTACGAGGCGCTGGCCGCCGAGCGTCCCGACGTGATCGTGGGCGCCATCAGCGGCTACGGGCATCACGGGCCGTACAGGTCCTACATGGGCTACGGGCCCACCACCGGTCCGCTGTCGGGCTTGGCGTCGATGACCGGGTACGTGGGCGACGACGCTGCAGAGCTGGGCGTGTCGCTCGGCGATCCGGCGGCGGGCATCGCGACGGCGTTCGCACTGGTGGCTGCTCTGGTGGCACGGCGACGAACCGGGGAAGGCCAGTTCATCGACACGTCGTTGTGGGAAGCCACCACGGCCTGCACGGTCGAGGGCTGGATGGAGTGGGTGATGCGAGGCGTCCAGCCGAAGCCGTCGGGCAATCACGACCCGCTGATGGCGCCGCACAATCTGTACCGCTGCGCAGGCAACGACGACTGGGCTGCCATCTGCTGCACCGACGAGGCCGAATGGGCCGCTCTGGCGGGCGTCACCGGCATCGACTCTGCTGACGACAGGTTCGCCACCGCCGCAGTCCGCAAGGCCAACGAGGCAGAGCTCGACAAGCTCATCGGTGCGTGGACACGCGAGCGCGACCAGTGGGACGTCACCGAGCTGCTGCAAGCGGCGGGTGTGCCCGCTTTCCCCTCGCTCAGCGCCCGTTCGCTCGAAGTCAATCCTCACTTGGCATCGCGAGGTTTGATCGAGCGGCTGGAGCATCCGGTGGTAGGGCAGATGAGCCATGTGGGGATTCCGTGGCTGCTGACCGACGGCACCAACGGCGTGCGAGCCCCCGCGCCCACACTGGGCCAGCACACCCACGACGTGCTGACCGAGATGCTGGGCCTGAGCCCCGACGAGATCGAATCCCTAGAGCAAGCTGGCGTTCTGCGCTGATCTGGGTTATTGAGCAAAGTTACTCAATAGCCCAGATCGGTTGCTATGCTTGCCGCATGGAGACGTACCGACGCCCGCTCGTGGCAGAGATCGTTGCGCGGCTCGAGCAGCCGCCGGAGCGTCTGGTCGCGGTGTTCGGGCCCCGGCAGACCGGCAAGACGACCGCTGTTCGGCAAGCTCTCCGCTCGATCCGCCGGCCCTGGCGTATGGTCGCGTTCGAGCCCGGAGGTGCCGACGACTCATCCGATGGAGCGTCGGACGAGCCTTGGCGAGCGGGTGTAGGCACGGCCCCGGGTCCAACCGCACGTCTGGCTTCCGCGTCCCGAGACGCCGAGTGGCTCGTCGAAGTTTGGGAGCGATGCCGTCAGCGAGCGTGGCAATCCCGTGCAGGCTACGTCTTGGTGCTTGACGAGATTCAAGCGCTACGAGACTGGTCATCGGTCGTGAAGGCCCTCTGGGACGCCGACCGCGCATCGGGCTGTCCGCTGCACGTTGTCATTCTTGGCTCGGCGCCCTTGCGGATTCAGGCGGGTCTCAACGAGAGTCTCATGGGCCGCTTTGTGTCGGTCGTGTCACCTCACTGGTCCTTCCCTGAGATGGCCGACGCATTCGGCTTCAGTTTGGACGAGTACGTGTTCTATGGCGGGTATCCCGGAGCCGCGCCGCTTCGCGCCTCACACGAGCAGTGGCACGGATACGTGCGTGGCAGCTTGATCGAGCCGAACATCGAGCGGGATGTGTTGGCCATGACAAGAGTCGACAAGCCCGCTCTGCTGCGACGCCTCGTCGAGCTCGGTGCAAGCTACTCGGGACAGATCGTGGCCTACAACAAGCTGGTAGGTCAGCTCCAAGAGGCAGGGAACACCACCACCTTGGCGAGGTATCTGCAGCTGCTGACAAACGCCGGGTTGCTGGCGGGATTGCCTAAGCACACTGAGCGAGCCGTCTCGGCTAAGGCTTCAACGCCCAAGCTGAACGTGCTGAACACTGCCCTGATGTCCATGATCTCCGGCTACCGATTCGACGAAGCGCGTTCGGATCGCACGATGTGGGGGAGGCTCGTCGAGAGTACTGTCGGAGCACATCTCATCAACACGATGTCCTCCGACGGTCACGTCAGGTATTGGCGGGACACTCATCGCCGTTCAGCGGTTGAAGTCGACTTTGTGCTGCAGAGAGGCCCACATCTCCTGGGAATCGAGGTCAAGAGCGGGACGGCGCCTCCCCAGATGACCGGGCTTAATGAGTTCAGCAATCGCTTCAACGCGAGAACCCTCGTCGTGGGCCAGGGAGATATCCCCTTGGACCAGTTCCTCTCTGCCCCTGCAACCGAATGGGTGGATGTGACATGAGCGACATAGACGAGATATACGTCCAGCGGACCTGCACGCAACTGGCTGGCCTTGGTGGTAGCCGGCAAACAAATCACTCGATGTCGCTAAGCGATTACCGCTCTGAAGTTGTGTACATCTTGCTCGGAGGTCCCGGCTCTGGCAAGACGACCGAGTTCAAGCGGGAAGCCGAATCGCTCGGCGATGCGGCGACGTACGTCACAGCCAGAGATTTCGTGGCTCTTGATCCCGAAGACGAGTGGCGTCACAGAACGTTATTCATCGATGGCTTGGATGAAATCCGCGCTGGCACGTGCGACAGGCGCACGGTCCTCGACAAACTACGCAATCGCCTGAAGACACTCGCTTGGCCGACGTATCGCCTGTCGTGCCGCGAAGCCGATTGGCTTGGGAGCAACGACCGGCAAGCATTGGAACGAGTGACTCCCGGCGGCGCTGTGACCGTCCTACGACTTGACGCGCTCGACGATGAGGCGCAGCTCGCGCTGTCAAGGCACTACCTCAATCCACCTGTAGCTGTCACGGCTGGAGGCGCGGCGGGAGAAACAGAGACCGCGTGCATGGCGACGGAGCTGCCTTGCGACCGCGAAACCGCTCGGCTCTTTCTGGGCGCGGCGGAGCAACGAGGCCTCGTCGGGATGCTGGGCAACCCTCTCTCGTTGAGTCTGCTCGCTGAGGCCGTTGCCGAAGAAAATGGGAAGTGGCCCGAGAGCCGGCGCGAGATATTCGAAGACGCATGCAGTCGTTTAGCACAAGAACAGCCTGAGAATATAGAACAACTAGCATCGGCAGTCTCGGAACCTGTGAATGTCAACGGCTTACTTCTGGCCGCCGGCGAGCTGTGTGCCTATTCGCTCTTGACTGGCATTGAGCGTATCTCGCTCATCTCAGCGAATGGCGACCTCCCCTGCATAGCGCTCAATGAACTGTTTTCGGACATTCGACGCGATTTACCTTCGCCCTACGCCAATGTACTTGGCGCTGCCGACATCCCGCAGCTGCGCCGAAGCGCCCTTGCTACCAAGTTATTCGCCGCCGCGTACACCACTAGTGCAGATGCCGTGGCACCGGTGATGTCGCCTCTGCATCGCCACATCGCTGAATTTCTTGCTGGCCGTTATCTTGCACAGCTCATCAATGACGGCCTTCCCGCGCGTCGAGTCATTGCGCTCATGCTGAGTCCGTCCGATCAGCGTGTCGTGACATCACTGCGAGGCTTGTCGGCGTGGATTGCGGCGCATTCGACTGAGGCGTTCGATCTGCTGATCGATGCTGACCCTGTCGGTGTTGGATTGTACGGGGACATCAGCGGCCTGAGCTCATGTCAATTCAAGAAGCTTCTGGGCGCGCTTGCTTGCTTCACAGCCGAGGGTCCGCTACTCGGACATGAATGGCGCGACAGCCCAGAGATGGGATACCGGGACAACACTGCCTGGGCGTTTCGTTCGATGGTGACCCCAGCGACCCTCGACACGATTGAGGACCTGTTACGTGAATGCAAGACGAACTACGAGAGTAATCGGATCGCACAGTTCTTGTTATCAGTGTTGGCAGAGGCCGCGCAGGATACTCCGAAAGTCGCTGCCTCGCTGGAGCAGGATGTGTTGTGCATCGTAAGTGACACGCGCTGCCATCATCAGACTCGAAGTGCCGCATTGCGAACGTATCTCAAAACTGGCAAGGCAGAAGACGGCCGCAACGAACTCCTGCTGCAGTTCCTCACCGCGGCAGAGAATGATCCGAAATCAGATCCGCAAGGAGATCTGACCGGGCTTCTGCTCGGCGAGCTCTACCCACACCATGTGCTGCCTGGAGACATATGGTCACATCTCCGCCCGCATGCGGTGCAGTACTACTACGGTAGCTATACACTATTCTGGAAGAAACGTCTTATTGAGCACTCGTCTCCTCAGAATGCCGCTGATGCACTGGATGCTCTGTGGATCACACTCAATTGTGATGAAGGTGCAGGCGATGTCGTCGCGCTACTCCGCAAGAGTGAGCTGCCTGAGCTGCCGTTGGAACTTGTGAAGCTCGCACTTGATATACCCAACGGTGAACGCGATCAGCGCAATAGAGGACGAGTTTCGACTAGGTCAGAGAGGACACTCTACGATGGAGACGAAGGTAACCCGGATTGGGAGCGATTGTTTAGGTGGCTAACTGTCGCAACCGCATGCTTGGGTCATATTCGATCTTTAGCAAGACAAGACCTACATGACGCCATCTCCGCAAGCCTCAAACAGATGGAGCCGCAGGACGCATTTGCACTGCTTGGGTCCGACGATGCGCGGCGTGTGGCTGATGGAGCAAACGATCTTGCGGACCCCACTGGATCCCTACGCGCGTGGCTAGAAGCACGCCCCGAAATACAGCGTCAGCTGTATCTGTTATGGTTGCGATGGCGTGCTGAGCAGTATAGCGCGCCAAATGCGCAGCATTTTTGGGCACTCTCGGTGCCGATGCCGTTGTTTGACAGTACTCTGCCGCGTGATCTTGGTGTCTGGTGTCTTGAACAGGCGATAGCACTTGAAGCCTCCGACCAACAGTTTGCCGCTTTGCTCCTCAAGCACATCATGCGGTACCAGATCAATGATGCCGACATCAACGAAAATCTCTCGTTGGAATTGATCCGTACCGAAGTGAGCGGCAGTCTGGTGCTGCGAGCGGTCTTCGAAGATCTGATGGAGGCACCCGAGATTGATCCACATCTTGCTGAGCAAGAAGCCAGGGTGCAGGCTGCTCGGCTCAAGCGAGAGGAAGAGCAAGGAACACTCCGCCAGCAGTGGACAGATTATATTCGTGCCAACCTCGAAACGCTACGCGCCGGTTCGTTCCCTGTCCATCAACTCGACTATCTCGCAAGCGTCTACCTCGGGTATCACCGCAACACAGGACAATACAGCAGCGGAGGTGAGCGGCTGGCGGCTTTTTTGCAGAATGACAGGCAACTCGCGGCAACTGTATGTGACGCGTTCACGGTCGCCGTGCTCAGCGCCGAGTTGCCCACCGTCCGGGAGACGATCACTCTGAATGCCGAGCGTAGGCGAGCGTTTGTCACCTGGCCGCTGTTCGCCGGCCTGCAGATCGTCGAGGCGGAGGGCAAGGACTGCTTGGCGGATTTCGACGATGAGCGTAAGAGGCGCATTCTGGCAAGCTGCTTCTGCGTAGCGCAATCGCTGGTGCGTACTCCGACGTGGCTTGAGCCGTGGGTGCAGACGGATCCGTCACTGGTCGCAGATGTACTCGTCCAGTGCATCAGGGGTGATGTGCTCGCAGGCCAAGAGTCGAGCTTCGCACTGCACTGGCTCGATCTACTGGATTTTGATGCTACGACGGAGTACCAGATACGGCTGCGTGTACTGAGGTCGTTTCCAACTACTGCACCTCGACGTCAGCTACGGCTGCTTGACCAGTTGCTCCTAGCTGTCGTCAACGCGGGCAGTGGGTGTCGGACCAATGAGACTATTGATATCGTGACGACCCGTGATGTCCTTGACGCGAAGCTAGCTAGCACGAGTATGACGGTATCGCAGCGTGCTCGTTGGCTTATGGCGGCGGTGCTCTTGTTTGAGTGTCATTATCTGGATCAACTTGTCACTTACGTAGTCGGGAACCCCGGCAGTGCGAGCGCCCGGAAGCGCAGTCTGGTGGAGTTCTTGTACGCTGAAGAGGTAGCGCCCCGTTGGACGAGCGAGCCCCACTTTAGCAATGCCCTCTTGCCGTGTACACTGGCCACGTTGGTTGAGGTCCTAGGTAGCGAGTTCGCACCAGCGGGGACAAAATACCGCGTGGGTCTGTCCACTGTTGACAGTGAGGCCGAAGATTGGATTGCCGGCTTTATCGCACAACTTGGTGATATTCCTGCGCCCGAAGCGACAAATAATTTGCAGGAACTACTGCAGAACCCTGAGTTAGAGGCATGGCAAGACCATTTGCGCCGAGCAACGGAGACACAGCGAACCCTGCGGCGTGATGCCGAATACCAGCCGCCTACGCTGGAAGTGGTGCAACAGACACTCAGCAATGGCCTACCTGCGAACGCAGGCGATCTAGCATCTCTGCTAGTGGATCGTCTTGACGACATCGCGGGTAGGTTGCGGGGGGACCCAAGTAACCCTTGGCGCAGCTTTTGGAATGAGGACCAGTACGGCCGGATATTTGATGGCATGGACGACCGGAATTTTGATGCAAAGGTCGAAGATGCATGCCGCGACGTGCTGATGCAGATGTTGAGAGCGGAAGGGCTAGCGCGCGAGATTGATCTTGGCCGTGAAGGCAACTACGCTGCTGACACGCGTGCGGACCTCCGTGTCAGCTATGGCGGTTTCAACGTTCCGATCGAAATCAAGAGACACTCGCACCGAAACCTTTGGAGTGCGATCCGCCGTCAGCTCATCGAGAAGTACACCACTGATCCGGCCAGCGACGGTTACGGCATCTACCTTGTGCTTTGGTTCGACAGCAATGGCAAGATGAGGGTGCCGGTGCCAGCATCAGGCAAGCTTCCTCGGACATCAAGCGAACTACAAGCGATGCTTGAGGCTTCCCTTAGCGACGACGAGAGGCGTCGCATATTCGTGCGAGTGCTCGACGTCACGAAGCCGCGCAGCTGATGGCGAAGCCATTCGGAGGCCGGCTGGGTCCGCTTGTTCGGCGAGCCAGCCCGTGAGCGTGAGCTGAAGCAGAAGCGACGGTGTCTGCGGCGGAGCTGAAGCTTGCGCTACTCGGGCCAGTCGGTGAGGGTGACGAGGTCGAACATTGCGCCTGCTGGGTCGGCCACAGTGGCCATGCGGCCTGGACCCCAGTCGAAGGGCGGCACGATCACGCTGCCTCCCTCGGCTTCTGCTGTCGCGCACGCAGCGTCCACATCGGCCGCACCGAAGCTGACCCGCCAGTGCGGTGGCACCCCTTCGGGCAACGGCATCGCTGAGGTGCTCGCCACAGGTTTGCCGCCCAGCGTGAACACCGTGGGCGAATCCGGCATGTCTTCCATCGTTCCGGCTTCCCAGCCGAACAGCTGGCCGTAGAACTGGGCTGCGGTGTCGTTGTCGTGCGTCGCGACCTCCGCCCACGTGAACGCACCTGGCGCATTGACGATCCCTGCGCCGATGGCGGTGATCGGTGCCCACGTGCAGAACACGGCACCTGTCGGATCGGCGGCGATCACCATGCGGCCCGCCGCGTTCGGTCCCGGCTCGGGCATGTCGACCGCCGGCCGCATCACCGCTCCGCCTGCGACCACGACACGGCTGGCGAACTCGTCTGCATCTTCGACCGTCACGTACACGTTCCAGCAGGGCGGGACCCCTTCGCTGAGCAACTCGGGCGGCATGTCGAAGATGCCTGCGGCAGGGCGCCCATCCACGACGGCCATTACGTAGTTGATCTCGCCGGTGGGGTCGCGCTCGTACTCCCAGTCCATGACGGCGCTGTAGAAGTCGAGCGCGCCCTCGACGTCGGTCGTTGCCAAGTCGACCCATGACGGCATGCCGGCTGGATGTCTGTCACTCACCGCCATGAAGATGCTCCTGTGCGCTACGGCCTCACGGGCGCCAAGCCCATCAGGCGGAGTACGTTGACGGGTTGTCAGGCAGGTAATGGGACTGTGACTTGGGCTGGGAGGGCTTGGCTAACCGGCTGGGGCGAGCTCACGCCGCAGAATGCTGGCGGTGAGTTCTTGGGCTTCCCGCGCTTGGCTCAAGAAGCGGGTCATGCCGAAGAACCCGTGGAACTGACCCGGGTACTCGATCAGCGTGGTGGGCACGCCGGCATCGGCCAGCTGGTGCGCGTAGGCGACACCTTCGTCGCGCAACGGGTCATGGCCGGCCACGATGACCAGCGCAGGCGCAGCGCCAGCAGGGTCGCCGACTGCGAGCGGGGCCGCATAGGGGTTGGAACGTTCCGACGGCGGGCAGTAGTGGTCGTCGAACCACGTCATGGTCGAGCGGGTCAGCAGGTAGCCCTCGGCATTGGCGATCATCGATGGGGTATTCCTCTCGAAGTCGGTGACCGGGTAGACCAGCACCTGCAGCGCCGGCTGGCTGCAGGCCTCGCCGGCCGCTGCGCCGTCACGGCACTTGAGCGCCACCGCTGCCGCCAGGTTGCCGCCTGCGCTGTCGCCGCCCACCGCCACCCGCGCCGGGTCCACCCCCAGCTCGCCGGCATGGTCCACCACCCACTGGGTCGCGGCGCAGCAGTCGTCGATCGCGGCTGGGAACCGATGCTCGGGTGCGAGGCGGTAGTCCGCCGAGACGGTCACCACGCCGGCCAGCATTGTGAGCGAGCGGCACGTGCGGTCGTGCGTCTGGATGCTGCCGACCACCCAGCCGCCGCCGTGGAAGTAGACGAGGCAGCCGAGCGTTCCGCTGTCGTCGGCGGTAGCGGCACCCTCGCCAGGCCGATAGATGCGCACCGCAATGTCGTTGCCGTCCGGGCCGGGGACAGTGCGGTCCTCCGTGGTGGCGATCTCGACGAATTCCCCGGCGGGCGGCATCTCCTCGAAGCCTGCGCGAGCGCGTTCGTGGCCGACGTCCTCGAACGAAGGCCGGCCCAAGGCGTTCAGCTGGTCGATAACTGCTGACGCTTCGGCTTCGAGGGTCACAGCGAGCAGCATATGCGCACGGTCGTTGCAGCGCCCGGACGCGGGCACCCGCGACGCAGCACCCTTGCTCGACGTTGCGCGACAGGCCGCTCGGGTTCGCTCAAGCACAACCGAGGCGCCGCCCGAAACACTGCCAGCCGGCGGCAAGGCAATGCGGCTGCTCAGCCTGTAACTTGTCTCGCACCACATTCACCGATGGACACGACGAGATCAGGGGGATGCTGTGGCGACCAAGGCTGGGGAGCGGCTGGACTTCGACGGCGGTGTGCAGGTCATCGTCACCAAGGGCGGCGAGGCTGATGTCTCGGCGTCTGCGGGAGGCGAAGGACTGAAGGTCGGCAAGCGCTATCAGGACGAGGAATCCGGCATCGAGGTGCTCGTCACCAAGCCGGGCGCGGTGACCTTGCAGTGCAATGGCAAGGACATGGCGCTGCAGGAACCGAAGAAGACCAAGTCGGCCGACTGAGGCCGACCGACCGGCACGGGGCCGACTGAGGCCGACCGTCCGCTAGGAGGCCGACTAGGCCGACCGACTAGCACGGGGCCGCCGGAGGCCCAACGGTCTGAGGGGTGGCGGCACGCTGCAACGCATCGAACACCGACTGAGCGGCGGCCTGCTTGAACGCGCTGAGGCGCGTGAGTTGACCGATCTGTGTGCTTCGGTGCGGGAGGCACGCCAGCCTGCGGTGCTGGTGTTGCGCAACGAGCCCGGCAGCGACTTCTGCTCGGGCATCAGCTTCGACCCGATCGATCTCCAGCCCGATCCGGCAGCGGCTGTGGCCACGGTGCGTGGCCCAGTGGTGTGCGCCATCAGCGGCCTCTGCAGCGGGCCGGGCCTGGAGATTGCGCTGGCGTGCGATGTCCGGCTGTGCGATGCGAGCGCTCGTTTCGCCATGCGCAGTGCGCTGGAGGGCCGGCTGCCGTGCTGGGGCGGTACCCAGCGGCTGCCACGCGTTGTCGGTGCCTCGCGGGCCGCCACGATGCTGCTGCTCGGAACCGAGGTAGACGCGCAGACGGCGCTGACGTGGGGCCTGGCACACGCCGTCGAGCCCGACTTGACCGCCGCAGTGGATCGCTGGCTGGACGAACTGGCCGGCGTAGGCCCGCTGGCACTGGAGTTCGCCAAGGAAGCCGTCCACCGCGGCTCGGAGCTGCCGCTCGCCGACGGCTTGCGTCTCGAAGGCGACCTGAACCACCAGCTCGCCGCCACCGACGACCGCGCCGAAGGCTTGGCCGCCTTCTTCGACAAGCGCCCGCCGGACTTCAGTGGCCGCTGACTTGCCCGCGTCGAGCGACTGGCCCCGACCGGATGTCCCCCAAGTCCGCTGGACCTGACGTGAGCGATTGGCTGCCGCCGGGCCTGCCCGACTACGCCGCCGTGCTCGCCGCAGCCGTGGACAGACGGCTGGGCCTTGGCGTGGAGGGTGACGCGGCGTACTGGCTTGAGCTGCCGAGGCGCCTCGGTGCAGCGGGCGTTCCCGCCGAGCCGGTGCGCTGGGGTGACGGTGCGCTGTGCGTGGACCTCGGTCCCGACGACGCCGAGACGTGGGAGCGCTTCGCGCTGGTCCATCGCAACGAGCCAGACCCCGAAGCCGTCGCCGTCGCCGCGCAGGAATGGCGCCTGGCGGTGACCCCCTACCGGAAGCTGCCCGCCACGGCCGCCGCGCCGGTCGGCGTCGCTGCTGCCGACACCGCTGCGGCTGCCGCACCGTCGGGGCGTGCGGCGGTCGAAGGCAGGAGGATCGTGGACATGACCTCGATGTGGGCGGGGCCGCTGTGTACCGAACTGCTGGGCCGCGCTGGGGCCTGCGTTCGCAAAGTCACCTCCGCTGCGCGGCCCGACGGGCTCGCAGGCACGCCCATGTACGCCGAGCTGAACGCCCACAAGGCAACGGTCGAGATCGACTCCAGGCACCCAGCCGGCCGCCGAGAGCTCGAAGACCTGCTGGGGTCGGCAGACCTGCTGGTCACCTCGCTGTCGCCGCGGGCGCTCGCCAATCTCGACCTGCTGCCGTCACAGCTCGGGGCACACCACTCAGGTCTTCGCACCTTGGCCATCACGGCGTTCGAAGCAGACTCACCCGAGCACCACTGGATCGCCTACGGCAGCGGCGTTCACGCTGCGTCGGGACTGGGCTGGCTGGGCGACAGCCCGCAAGCCCCTGCGTACTCCTACCCCGATCCGCTCGCAGGCCTGCTGGCGGCGCGCGTCGCAGCAGATCAGCTGACCGGCGCGCTGCCACGGCATCGGCGCGTATCGCTCGCCGCTGCCGTAACGCCGCTCGCCTGCCGGGCCGCGACGGGCAGCACCAATGTCGCCGACCTGGCCGGCGCAGTTGGACGACCCAGCCGTGGCTGAGCGGGTGCGACTGCACTTCGGCGACGACGGCGTGGCCACCATCACGCTGTGCCACCCGCCGCTCAACATCTACGACCTGGAGATGCGCGACGGGCTGATCGAAGCGGTCACCGCCGTGCGGGACGCACCCGATGTCCGCTGCGCAGTCCTCGCTGCCGCAGGCAAACACTTCAGCGCCGGTGCCGATCTCAGCGAGTTCGGCAGCGCCGAGTCGATCTTCGATGCGCGGCGCATCCGCTGGGATAGAGACCCGTGGCTGCCGCTGGCGGACCTGCCGGTTCCCACGCTGTGCGCACTGCACGGCTACGCGCTCGGCTCAGGGTTGGAGATGTCGCTGCTGTGCGACCTGCGCATTGCCGGCGCGGACACCGTCTTGGGCCTGCCCGAAACCAAGCTCGGCATGCTGCCCGCCGCAGGCGGCACACAGAGCCTGCTCGCCGGGATCGGACCTGCAGCGGCTCTGCCGCTGGTGCTCAGCGGGCGGCACATCAGCGCCGCACAAGCGCACAGCCTCGGCATCTTGAGCGAAGTCGTGCCAAATCCCAGCCTTGTCCGCCGCACCGCCGAGCTGGCACGCCAGCTCGCCCGCCTCGACCGCCCCATCGCACGAGGCCTGCGCCGCTGCCTGCGCGCCGCCAACGACCTGCCGCTGCACGCCGGCCTGGCCGTAGAGCGCCGCTGGGCCCAGATGTCACAACCCGCCGCTGACGAGCTTCACGCCCTCGCACCGGAGACCTGCCATGCTGCCGATGTCCGTGAACAGGCGTGTTGAGGCTGAGCGCATTTCGCACGGCTCTGTCGGCGGGCTACTGCAGCTTGATGTCGTCGCAGCGGCTGTTGGCCCGGCCGGGGTTGAAGTAGCGGGGCTGTTCGACGAAGCCGCTGCCGGTCCGATCGGTGGCGAGGTACTCCGCCACGGCGTTCGCAGTGGCACGGGCGGCTGCGCTGACGTACTCGTCGGTGGCGAACAGCTGCGCTTCGGAGCGGTTGGAGAGGTAGCCGTACTCGATGAGCACTGCGGGCACGTTCGGGCGGCGAATCATCCCGTAACTGTCGTTCGGGTAGTTGTTCGCTCCGCGAGGCAGCCGTACACGCAGGACTCCCGCATCGCGCCGACTGCGCCAGGTGACGCCGCTGAACTCGGACAGCTCTTCGGTGATGTGCGTATAGAGCAGCCCGCCCAGCCTCGAAGAATCAGGATCGGGCTGCTTAGCAGACGCGGACTGCACATAGACCTCCGTGCCAGGTCTCGTGCTGCGGCTCGGGCTGGGTGCGTTGTGGTGAATCGAGATCAGCGCGTCCGCTCCCAGCGCGTCTGCCAGCGCGGCCCGCACCCACAGCAACGAGGCATAGTTGCCGGTGCGGGTGGCAACCGCCGAGATGCCCCGAGCAGTGAGCGCCTCGACCACCGCAGAGCCGAGCGTCAGGTTCAGGTCTCGTTCGGTCAGTCCGTTGGGTCCGATGGCACCGAAGTCGTGGCGGCCCCCGTGGCCCGGGTCCACCACGACCTGCACTCCGTTGAGCGGCGTGCCGTCGGAAACCTCGGCGGCATTGCCGCACGGCGTTCGCACCAGATAGCCGTCGGTCGTGCGTTCCAGCACGGCGACCGGCACTCCTGTAGGCGTCACCAGTGCTTCCGGCATTCGCTGCTCAATGTCGCTTGACCCTGTGTCCGAGACAACGAAGCCGTCGGGGTTCATCAGATCGACAGGGCTGCTCACCAGCCAACGCCCCAGCGCGGTGCCGGCCGGCACGTACCGCCGCTCGGGCAGCAGCCGGTCGCTCCACGCGCCGTCTTCGGGACGCTGCTGCAGCCCGACCTCCACACGGCCGTCGGTCAGGCGGCGGGCCACCACCCGCGCGCTGATGTCGTGGGCTGCGCTGTTCGTCACCGTCAGCTCCGGGCCCCACTTCCATCGACCTGGCGCGGCGTCGGCGGCGACGAATCGCCGTTCGCCCAGGATCCGTTCGCTCCACGCACCCCCTGCCGTCTGCTGCAGCGCGAGCTCCACCACGCCACCGGCCACACGCTGTGCTGCCACCCGAACCTCGTATGCGGTCTCGGTTGAGGCTGGTTCGGCCCCATCGTCGGCTTCAGGAACGGCAGCAACCGACGCCGACGCGGCCAACACGACTGCAGCCACGGCCGCCGAGGCAAGTGCCGCAATCCGTCGCACGGCCCGGCAGGTTATGACCTCGCAAACACTCGCTGCCGGGTGCCGCTTGGTCATTCCTTCCAGTGGCCGTGGGCAACTCCTCTGACGCGTGGCTCTTGGTGCAGCAGCTCTCCGAGATGGGTGATTTCGTCGAGGTCCCAGCCGAGTGCAGTGCAGACCGCGGCATCCCATCGGCGGCGAATGTCGGTGTAGCCGTCGCGGAACTGCGGCACGACCTCAGTGCGCGTTGCCTGCCAACATTCGGCGAGATGCGCCATGCACGCTTCGTCGATCACCGAACGCGCGTCCACTGAACGCGCATCACCGGAGGTGCCGGCATCGCCAGACCCGGCATCATCAGACCCGGCATCATCGGGCATCGTGCTCACCCAGACGGCGTCAGATGTCGATGCGGTAGAGCTCGGCCGCGTTGAGGGACATGATGCGCTCGACGTCTTCTGGAGCGATGCCTTCCAGCGCTTGGGCCAAGCCGTGGTCGTCTCGGGGATACAGGCAGGTCGGGTGTGGGAAGTCGGTCTCGAACATCAGCGACTGCGCACCCACGTACTCGACCGTCGAGCGCACCGTCGAGCGTTCGAACCAGAAGCAGCCGTAGAACTGCCGTCGGAAGTAGTCCGAGGGCGCCATCGAGAGTTCCGCTAGCTCGTTGGGTGCCGTCTCGCGCATCTGGTGGTCGAGCGCTTCGAGGAAGAAGGGCAGCCAGCCCACGCCGCTCTCCACGGATACGAACTTGAGTTCGGGAAATCGCTCCGGCACACCGGAGTAGATCATGTTGCCGATCACGCGGGCATTGCCCATGAACAGGTTCGCCGAGCCGACCGCCAGCCTCCGCTCCGACCCGAACGACGGCCACGGTGCCTTGCCGTAGAAGTCGAGATTGCCGTTCGACGAGCCGATGTGGAAGTTGATCGGCATCTGCAAGTCCGAGCAGGCCTGCCACACCGGTGCCCAGTGCGGCATGGCCATGTCCGGCAGCCCCGCCTCTTCAGGATTGGAACACGTCACGATGCCCCGCAGTCCGTTGGCGTGGCAGCGTTCGATCTCGCGCACGGCTGCGTCGAGGTCCCACCACGGCAGCAAGGCCATGCCGAACACCCGCTGACCGCTGGCGTCCTGAAACTCGGCCAACGCATCGTTGTAGATCTCCACCGAGACGAGGCGCAGCGCGTCGTCGGGCGACTTGAGGAAGTTCTGGTTGCCGAAGCCGGCGACGTTCGGATACATGATCTGGGCTTCGAGGCCGAGCACCTTGAGCATCTCCACCCGAGCCGCGGCGTCGTAGCTGGCTCGATGCACCATCTCGTTGTCGTAGTCGAAGAATGCGGCACCGGTGATCTTGCGGCCGTCGGGGTCCACCACCGAGGAGGCAATGGGCAGCCCGATCGGGATCGAGCCGTCGAACCACCACCGACGCTTGCCGCCGCGCTCGGCCATCTGCGGGACGCGGTCGCGGTACTTCGCCGGCGCACGAGACGTCCACAGGTCGTAGGGCTCCGACCAGTGACTGTCGGTGTCGATGATCTTCAGGTCGTCCAGCATCGTGCCGCTCATCGCCTTGCCTCGCTGTCTGCTCGCTGTCTCGTCGCTGTCGTGTCGGGCGCTCCGCCTCTCAGCTCGCCTGTGAGACCGTCACCGGTCGCTCGCCGAATTCGGGACGTTCGGTGCGGGTCTTCTTCAGTTCCCAGAAGCCGTCGACGTCCATCATGGCCACCATGCCGTCCCACAGCTTCAGGGCATCGGCGCCTTTGGGCGCACGCGTGATGACCGGTCCGAAGATGCCGACGCGTTCGCCGTCGGCGCGGTCGAGGGCGATGATGGGCGTGCCGACGTCCTCGCCGACCAGCGCCAGTCCCGCGTCCATGCGGGTGCGGATCTCGGTATCCCACGACTCGTCGGCAGCGGCCTTGGCGTGCTCGGGGTCGATGCCCAGCTCCTCCAAGGCGTGCGCGATGTCGAAGTCGCGGTCGCCGTCGTGGTGGATGCGGCTCGCGAAGTCCCAGTAGACGCCGAACACGGCATCGTCGCCCTCTGCTGCCCGGACGGACTCCATCACCCGCAAGTGCCCGTGTGTGACCACCACAGCCTCGTAGTACGGGCTGTCGGCGGCGGGATTGTTCTTGAACAGCAAACTGATCGGCTGCCAGGTCACCTTCAGGTTGCGCTCGGCAGCGACTTCATCGACGACCCACCTGGCCGTCACCCAGCACCACGGTCAGATGGGGTCCACCCAGAACTCGATCTCGGTGTCAGTGCCGGTGTCACGCGTCATGCGCGCAATCTAGCCGAGTCCGCCAGCAGCGATCAGGCTGGCACGCAGGCTGGCTACCCAGGCCCGCTACATCGGGGTGCCGTCGGGATGCAGGTAGTCGCGGGTGATGTGGCCCTCGTCGCACAGCGCCTGCCATTCGCCGTCGTCGAGGCCCAGGACGTCGCGGTAGACGTACTCATTGGCATCGCCGAGCAGCCCGATGGGTCGCCACGGCATCTCGGGGCCGTCCCAGCGCCACTGGCGACCCGGGAAGCTGTGCCAGCCCTGCTCTACCGAGCCGTTCTGGCGGAACCAGCAGCGATCGGCCATCTGTGGGTCTGCGCGCAGTTGCGACTCGCGCAGCACCGGCCCGGCCGGCACGCCTGCCTGCTGGCAGCGGTGAAACACCTCCGTCGCAGTAAGCGCTCGAGTCCAGGCGCTGATCCGCGTGTCGATCTCGTCGTGGTGGGCTTGCCGCCCAGCGAGCGTGGCCAAGCGCTCGTCGCAGCCGAGCGACGGCACGCCGTCGGGCCGGTCGGCGTCGATGAGGCCGGCGAGCGCAAGCCAGTCGGCATCACTCTCACAGGCGATCACCGCCCACTCGTCGTCCTGGTCCGCCAAGGCGGGGTCGGCCGCGCAGCGGTAGCAGCCCTGCGGCGCCCGTGCAATCGAGCGATTGCCGAGTGCCGTGTGCGCAGTGCCGTTCGCAGCGGCGTCGATGAAGTACTCGCCGATGTGCTGCATCACATTCTCGGACTGGGAGAACTCAATGAGCTCGCCCACGCCGGTTCCGGCAGCGTCGCCGATGCCGTCTCGCCGCCCCAGCACGGCCAGCACCGCGAATGCTGCGGTGGCGGCGCTGGCGGGGTCCATGTGGAACACCGAGGTCAAGCTGGTGGGGTCGTCGTCGGCGTAGCCCCGCAGGCTGGTCAGCCCGCACAGTGCCTCGAAGTTGGCGCCGAAGCCCAGATAGTCGCAGTAGGGGCCGTCAAGCCCCATCGGCGGCATGCGCAGCATCACGGCACGGGGGTTCGCAGCGTGAACCGTCTCCCAGTCGAGGCCCAGCTTCGGAACCACGCCCAGCGAGTTGTTCTCGACGATCACGTCGGTCTCGCCCACGAGGCGCGCCAGCGTCTCGCGCCCCAGCTCAGTTCTGGCATCCAGCGTGCAGCTCAGCTTGCCGCGGCCGTGCGAGCTGAACATGTTGTGGCGATTCCACGGTCGGCGGCCCGGGTCGTTGTCGGGATAACCGGACAGCGGGCCGAGTTCCGGCACGAGCGGTGCCGGCGGGCGGGCCACGTGGCCTCGGGTGGCGGTCGGGAACACGTAGGGGTTGTCGACGCGGATCACCTCGGCGCCGAGGTCCGACAGATACATCGTGCAGCCCGGACCGGCCCACACCACCGTGAGGTCCAGCACGCGGATGCCGCTGAGCGGCAGCGTCGGGGCCTCCGCCACGCCGCTGCGACTGAGCGCAGCCGCGGCCGGCGCGCCGGCCGCGCTTGATGCCTCTGCGGGGCTCGGTCCGCCGGTTGTGCAGTGCAGGCTCGCGTGCTTCACCGTGCGCACCTCGTCGCGCACTTCGGCGTCGTGCTGTCCCAGCCAGGGCGCCGGGCGTGGCGGCTCGGGCTGAGCGCGGCGCGCCGGGCGCCCGCCTGGGTGCAGCCGGAACGGCGCAGCGAGCTGGGTGACCGTGCCCGCGACGGGATGGGTCACCGGCAGGAAGAACTCGCGGGCCGCAAAGTGCCCGTCGCTCAGCACGTCCAGCGGGGAGTTCAGCGGCATGACCGCCCACTTGTGTACCTGCGCCGATGCAGCAACGTCGGCACGCGTGTGGCTGAGCAGCCACGGGTACAGCGCTGCCTCGACCGCCTCGGGCAGGCTTTCGTCGAGCATCCAAGCGGGGGTCGCGAAACGCTCGGCCAGCGAAGGTTCCTCGTGCGACCCCAGCCCGAGACCTGCAGCGGCCAGCGTCTGGGCCATCCGAGGCGCCCAGCTCGGCAGCGTGAACACGAGCGCCCAGCCGTCGATCACCGGATAGAAGCCGACCGGCGAAGCGCGCTGGGGCTGGCGAGGTTCTCGGCTCACGTCGGTGCCGGTGTAGGACTGGTACAGCAAGAACGACGTGCGCCGGTCGATGGTGCCGGCCTGCGCTTCGAACGCCGAGACATCGATGTGGAACGAGCGCCCGCTGCGCCGGCTCATCTGGTGGGCGGCCAGCGTCGGCACCGCTGCCAGATTGCCGACCTGGTAGGAGGTGACGTCGCCGCTGAGCTTGACCGGTTCGCGCTCGTCGATGCCCGTGCCCCACATCGGTCCGCCCATGGCGTAGGTCACGATGTCGCTGCCGCGGTAGCCCGCCCCGGCATAGGGACCGGTCTGGCCGAACGGCGTGATCGAGGTGAGCACGATGCCCGGGCGCAGCTCGGCGAGCGACTCGTAGCCCAAGCCCAAGCCGTCTAGGTGGCCCGGCGCAAAGGCCTCGATGACGATGTCGCACGTTGCCGCAAGAGCCTTGACGAACTCCAAGTCGCCCGCATCGCGCTGGCCGGCACTGCGTTCGCCGGCACCGGGCCCGGCGGTGCTTAGATCAGCGACGACGCTGCGCTTGTTGGTGTTCAGGTGCAGGAACAGCGGCGACCGCTCTGTGCAGTCGTGACTGGGGCAGCCGACAATGGGGCTCTGGGCACCGGGGCTGTCGGTGCCGGCTGGCAGTGCCGCGTCGCCCCAGGGTCCGTGGCGGCGGGCCGGATCGCCGCTCGGAGGCTCGACCTTGATGACGTCGGCGCCATGATCGGCGAAGAGCTTCCCGAGGTACGGGCCCGATATGCCGGTGGCCAGCTCCAGCACTCGAATCCCGGCCAGCAGCTTGCTCACAGGGGCCTCCTCGACGCAGCGACAGCGGTGACGCCTCAGATCATGGCAGCCAGGATCGGGGCGAGGAGTTCCAACAGCGCGCCCACGTCGTCTTCGTCTTCGAGTCCCAGCAGGTTGGCCGTCACCGCGATGCCGAGGTCGACCTCAGGCACGTACGCCGCGACCGTGCGAAAGCCAGGCACGCCGCCTCCGTGGGAGTACACCCGCAGACCGCCGACGGTGTCGGTCGATATGCCCAGTCCGTAGCCGTTGGCAGCGTCGGGGTGGCCCGCCGTCATCAGCGCGACTTGGCTCTCGTCGAGCACCTCCGTCGCGAACAGTCCGCGGATCAGCAGTGCCACGTCGCCGATCTGCGCCTCAATGCCGCCGCCGGTCCATCCGGCGGAGCGGGCGAAGGCATCGGGGATCGTGCCGATGTCCACCAGCGTTGCACCGTTGTGGGTGATGCGGTGCTCGCCGGTGAGCCCGAGGAGTGGGGCCATCAAGTAGCCGATCGCGCCGCCGACGTACCCGTTCGCCGTCGGCTCGGGCGGGAACTCCTGCGGTGTCAGATAGGTGTGACTGAGGCCGAGCGGCTCGAAGACTCGGGACCGCAGCTGCGCGGCCGCCGTCTCGCCCGTGACCGCCTCGATGAGCAGGCCCGCTGCGAGGTAGCCGGTGGTGTTGTAGTGAAACTCTGTGCCCAGCTGCGCCACCGGCCCGTAGTCGGCTGCGAATCTGAGGATCTCGGGTGCAGAGATCTGCTCGTCCAGCCGGGGGGCAGCGAGTCGGTAGAACTCCAAGTCGAACGCGTACTCGACGAAGCCGGAGGTGTGCCCGAGCAGGTCGCGCACTGTCACCGCAGCTGCGTGCTCGTATCCCGGCGCCCAGTCCTCGCCCAAGTAGCGAGCGACCGGCGCATCGAGCTCGACGGTACCTTCGGAGACGAGCTGCAGCACCACAGCCGCGGTCACCGCTTTGGTGACCGAGCCGATGCGCACGTGGTGATCGACCGTCATCGGAGTGCCGCCGGCGATGTCGCTCACGCCCCACGCAAAGGTCTGCGGCGGCGCGCCTTCGTGCGTGACGGCGAGCACCACGCCAGGGACCCCCGTGCGGTCCATCCAGCCTTCGACTTCGGTATCCAGCTGCGCGAGCGGCACGTCGCGTCGGGCTTCGATCTCCTCGCGCACACGCCCTGCTTGTTCTCTGACCTGCCGTTCCTGTACGTCCTCGTCTGGGCCGGGGTTCGCCCCGGTTGATGCCGTAGGGCCGGCAGCGGTCGTGACCGTCGGCGCCGGAAGCGCCGTTGTCGGCACTGCGGTGGCCGTCGTCGGCCGGGAGGCTGCGGCAGTCGTGGGTGCAAGCCCCGTCGAGGTCGGTGCGGATGCCTGCGGCTCGGCTTGCCGGATCGCACCGTCGTCGGAACTGCACGCGGCAATCGTCAATCCGAGGCTGAGCAGGACGGCTGCGATTCTTCTCATGCGAACAGCGTAGGAACCGATGCGGGCGCGCCAATGGCTGCAACGGTGGGCAGACTGTGGCGCTGCCTGCTCTGGGCTGGCTGTTCTGGGCTAACTGCTCTGGGCCGTCCGCTCTGGGTTGACCGCTCGGCACGCGGGGAGGCGCACTTGCCAGTATCTGCCGTGACATCTGTCTGGTCGGACCGCTCCGACCGGGCGCGTCAATCGAGTCACAGGGGGTCGATGTGAATCTCGGAATGCTGCTCTTCATGCCGGCGACAATTGCCGGCGACCAGGTCATCCTCATCGACACGTCTCCGGAGGCAGCCGGCGGGACGGCCCGCGAGGTGACCTACCAAGAGCTGCTGGACAACGTGTCGCGCACAGCCGGCCTGCTCACCACGCTGGGCGTCGGCGAAGGCGACCGGGTCGGCGTCTTTGCCACCAACAGCGTCGAGAGCGTGGAGGCCATCTTCGGCGCTGCGTTCGCCGGCGCGTCGGTGGTGCCGATGAACTTCCGTGCGGCTCAGGAGGAGACGGCGCACCTGCTCTCTGACAGCGGCATCAAGGTGCTGTTCACGCAGTCGCGTTATCTCGACCTCGTCCACACGACCAAGCCCGCCGACCTTGAGCACGTGTACGTGCTCGACGACCCGGATTCCTACGCGGCGGCGCGTGACGGGTCGTTCGAGCTGCCGGTGCCCGCCGACGTCGAATCTGACGGGCTGTGCGCGCTGCTGTACACGAGCGGCACCACGGCCATGCCCAAAGGCGTGAAGCTCACCAACGGTGCCGTCACCAGCTACGTCACGGGCACCAACGACGCCGCCACCGGCGAGGACATGGGCAGCATGGCGGTCGCGGCACCGCTGTACCACATCGCGGGACTGACCTCGATGCTGAATGCTCTCTACAGCGGTCGTGTGGTCGTGCTGTTGCCGCAGTTCCACGCGGACTCGTGGATCGAGTGCATCCGACGCCACCGCGTCACCCACGCCTTCTTGGTGCCCACGATGCTGGCACGCGTGCTGCACGCGCCCAACTTCAGCCCGTCGGCGTTCGACAGCCTCGAAGCCGTCACCTACGGCGCTGCGCCCATGCCGCCGTCGGTGATCCGTCACGCCATACGGGAGTTCCCGCCGCATGTCGCGTTCGCCGGCGCCTACGGTCAGACCGAGACCACGTCCACCGTCGCTGTGCTGGACCCCGACGACCATCGCATCGAGGGCACCCCCCAAGAGCAGGAGCGCAAGCTCCATCGGCTGTCCTCGGTGGGGCAGGTGCTCGAAGACGTGCAGGTGCGGGTGGTCGATGCGGACAGCGGCGAGCCGGTGGCGCCGGGCGTCATCGGCGAGGTGCAGCTGTGGACCGCTCGTGCGATGGACGGCTACTGGGGCAACGACGAGAAGACCCGCGTCACCATCGACGACGAGGGCTGGGTGCATACCGGCGACCTCGGCTACCTCGACGACGACGACTACCTGTTCCTGCACGGTCGCACAGGCGACATGATCATCAGGGGCGGCGAGAACGTCCTGCCCGACGAGGTCGAGGCTGTCCTCTACGACCATCCCGACGTGCTCGAAGCCGCCGTCGTGGGCCTGCCGAGCGCGGAGTGGGGCGAGCGTGTGGCAGCCGCGGCGGTGGTGCGCCCTGGTGCTGCAACGTCCGGCGACGAGCTGGCTGCTCATGCCCGCGAGCGGCTGGCGCCGTTCAAGCGCCCCGAGTTCGTGCATCTGATGGACGAACTGCCCAGGACGTCCACCGGCAAGCTGCTGCGGCGCGACCTGATCCCGCTGCTCGACGAACTCGGTCTCTGAGCGGCCGGCGGCTGCGCCGCTGCCTGTGAGCGAGTTGCGTCACGGCGTGGCCGGCACCGGCCCGACAGCTTCCACGCTGCGGTTCCGCCGTCTTGAGCCGGATCGCCGGTCTCGCCTCTGTCAAAGACATCGCGGTCAAGCGCACCGATGAGCACCGTCGCCGCGCCGGGGTATCGAGACGATCACCTGCATCTTCTGGCGTGCGCGGCTGCGCGGCGCTCCATCGACGTGCGAGGCGCCGCGACGGTAAGCGAACTGCTTGAGACCGTCCAGCGCGGCATTCGCGAGCGCGATCGCGCTGGGGACGCGACCTCGTGGCTGCGGGTCTGGGGATACGACGATGCGCTGCTCGCAGAGCGGCGTCATCCGACCGTCGCAGAACTGGATGCGGTGACCTTCGGTCGGCCCGCAGTGCTGCATCACCTCACCGGTCACGTGGCTGTGGTGAACACCGCGGCGGGGCGAGCGCTTGGTCTCGGCGCGGGCGAGGTGCTCGTCGAGCGCCACGACGTGCTGGCGGCAGTGCCGAGGCCGGAGCGTGCCGAGATCGTGGCCGAGCTTGCGGCGGTGCTCGCCGACCTCGCTGCGCACGGCATCCGTGCATGCACCGACGCCACCCACACGAACGACTTGGCAGCGCTGGAGCTGCTCGCCGATGCCGTCGCCGCGGCACCGGCCGTGTCGGTCACGGCGATGGTGGGCGCGAACCGGCTCGAGTCGCTGGGAGGTCTCGTCTTTGGTGCGCGGGTGTACAGCTCCGCGACAGCACCGAGCGAGACTGGCAGCACGCCCACCAGCGGCGCCGACGGCGACACGCGCGAGGCTGCCGGCGCGTCCGGCGTGCGGGCGAACGTGCGCATCGGTCACGCCAAGGTGATGCCGCCCCACGACGACGACAGCGCCATCGACGAACTAGTCGCGACGGCCCGGGTTCACGGCTTCCCAGTTGCCATTCACGCCATGGACATCGACACCATGCAGGCAGCACTCGACGCGCTCGAAGCCCACCCGCCGGCCCGCCACGCCGACACCGTCGACCGCATCGAGCACTGCGCGCTGGCGCTGCCCGAACAGCTGGACCGCATCGCACGGCTCGGCGTTGCGGTGGTGACCCAGCCCAGCTTCGTCACGCGGCGCGCGCCCAAGTATCGAGATCAGCTCTCGGCAGCCGAACAGCAGTGGCTGTGGCCGCTGGCGAGCCTGTTGCGCCGCGGCATCCGCGTCACGCTGTCTTCTGATGCTCCGACGGTGCCCGCCGATCCGACAGAGTGGATGGCTGCGGCCATCGGACGCGACCTCGCCCCCGCCGAACGCGTCGACGCAGCCACCGCGCTCCGGCTGTGTGCGGCGCCTCAGCCCGGCTGCGAGCATTCCTGAGTACTCTGCGCCGTCGCCGGGGCAGTGTCTCGTGGCGCAACAGTCGGTTCAACAGGGGGAGCGCCGATGGCCGGGCCGATGGAGGGCATCCGCGTCGTCGAGCTGGGCGTGTGGATCGCCGGTCCTGCCTGCGGCGGGATCCTGGCCGATTGGGGCGCGGAGGTCCTCAAGGTGGAAACGCCCGAGGGGGACCCGTTTCGTTCGCTGGAATGGCTGTACCCGGGCGAGGGCAACCCGCCCTTCGATCTGGACAACCGAGGCAAGCGCAGCATCGCCTTGGACTTGCGGCACCCCGACGGGCTCGCTGCCTTGCACCGCCTGCTGGGCGACGCCGACGTCTTCGTCTCGAACATCCGGCCCGGCGGCCTGGAGCGCATGGGCCTCGACTACCCCTCGCTGGCGCCGCGCTACCCGCGCCTGATCTACGCCAGCGTCACCGGGCTGTCGCTGCGGGGCGACGAGCGGGACCGTCAGACCTACGACGTGGGAGCGTTCTGGCCGCGTGCGGGGATCGTCCGCTCGCTGACTCCCGCCGATGCCGACCTGCCCTACCAGCGCGGCGGCATGGGCGACCACATGACCGGGCTCGCCGCCGCGGCGGGCGTCGCGGCTGCGCTGTTCCATCGCACGAGCACCGGCAAGGGTCAGCTGGTGGAGTCCTCGCTGATGCGCCTAGGCACCTACATGCTGGGCTGGGACCACAACGTCACCGCCATGACCGGTGCGGACACCGAGGCATGGGGCCGCGACAGCCCGCCCAACCCGCTCATCAACTGCTACCGCTGCAGCGACGGCGAATGGCTCTGGATGCTGGGACTCGAAGGCGACCGCCACTGGCCCAACGTGGTGCGCGCGCTGGACAGGCCCGCATGGGAGAACGACCCGCGTTTTGCCGACATCGTGCTGCGCCTCGAGCACGCCAAGGCGCTCACTTCGGAGATGGACGCCGTCATGGCCACCCGCACCCGCGCAGCGTGGGGCGAGATCTTCGATGCGAACGATGTCTGGTGGGCCCCCGTGCAGTCCACCGCCGAGCTGCGCTCCGACGCCCAGGCGCACGCGGCAGGCTGCTGGGTGACGGTGCCGACGCCGGACGGCGGCACCGTCGAGATGGTTGCGACGCCGGTGGACTTCTCCGAGAGCTCCTGGGCGCCGGGAGGACCGTCGCCGGAGATCGGCCAGCACACCGAGCTGATCTTGGTGGAGCACGGCTATGGCTGGGACGACATCGAGCAGCTGAAGCAGTCCGGCGTCATCCCCTGAGCAAGCAGGTCGTGGCAGTGGGGAGGGGCAGCAGATGATCGAGCCGGTGCGTGCTCGTGTGCTGGTGCCCGAATGGGCGCCGACCGTGATTCCCGCGCCCTACGACTCGCTCACGCCCGACGAGCACGCCCGCCGGCTCGCGGAGAATCCGGACTCGTTCGCCCACGTGGCCGGTGTGCCGGCCGGCAGCTCCGGCCACCCAAGCGAGCACCGCCGTCACGCCACGCGCAGCACCCAGGCGCTGAATCGGCTGATCGGCCTCGGGGCATTCGGCGACACTCGGGCCCCGAGCCTGTACGTGCAGCGAGTCGAGGCCGACGACTGCGTGCAGCACGCCCTGCTGGGCTGCGTGCGCCTCGATGCCCACGAGCTGCGCCCGCACGAGGACACCCAGCCGGGCCGGGTCCACGGCTTGGCCGTACACTTCAGCGAAGTCGGCTGCATGTCCAGTCCGGTGGTGGTGACCGCGCCACGGCTGACAGCAGTGGCCGCAGTCATCGAGGCCACGCTCGCCGCAGCCGAACCCGTCGAGTCCCGTGGATCGGCAGAATCGAACCGATCGTCCACGCCGCTGGCCCCGCTGCTGGACACCAAGACCGTCGACGGCGCCCGGGTCACGCTCTGGCCGGCGGTAGTCGCAGGCGGCGAGGGCGCCGGTGTCGGGCTCGACGGTCCGCTCTACATCGTGGACGGGCACCATCGGGTCGCCGCTGCTCGGCAGGCAGGCTTCTCGCACGTGCTCGTGGCCTGTGCGCCTGCAGAGGAGCTGCACCTCGGCAGCTTCGACCGCGAGCTGAGCGAACTGCATCTGATGCCCAGGCGCGTCATGGAGATGATGAGCGTTCGCTGCGACATGGAGGAGGTGCCGGACGCCGCTGCGGCGCGCCCCCGCACGCCTGGCTGGATCGGCCTGGGCGTGGCGGGCCGCTGGTACCGGGCACGTGTGCGCGATGCCGGACTCGGCAGCTCGGTATCACCGGTTCCCAATCCGGCGACCCGGCTGGACGCAGCATTCGTACACGACTGCGTGCTGGGCGAGATCTTCGGCGTGGAGAGCGCTTCGGACCCCCGAATTGCCTACCGGCCCGCCGCGGCCGCCACCAGTGCAGCGCCGGTCACCATCCTGCTGGCGCCGGTGCTGCTCGACTCGGTGTTCGAGGTGGCCGACTTCGGCGCGGTGATGCCGCCCAAGACCACCTGCTTCCTGCCGAAGGCACGCTCCGGCCTGCTGCTGGTCCGCTGCTGATGCCGACCTGTCCATGCTGATCGTGCTCACCGGCGGGTCGCGCAGCGGCACCGGTCGTGTGCGGTGCTGTTGCTGTCGGGCTCGGGACGGTGGGCGTGCTCGCTGCGCTCGCAGCGGCAGGCGCTGCGCTCGTGGTCGGAATGGCGGCCCGCTATCGATTCGGCGGCATGACCGGCGACGTCCTAGGCGCTACAGCTCAGCCAACTGGCTGCGCTGATGGCAGCATCACGGCTCATCGACAGCTTCGCCTGGCTCTGGGCCTGACTGGCAGCCGTCCCGAGGGAGCGTGTCACACCCCTACGTCATCATGGACACACGTCGCCCAGATGGGGACGAGTCACCCATCGGCCCAGCCGGAAGGAACCACCCATGATCCCATTCAGCTACCTTGCGATGCTCGTCGTCGCATTCTTCGGTGCCGACCTCAGCGGCACCAGGATGGACATCGGCGGGGGCTACAGGGACCCTGACATCGTGAACCTTCACTGCGTTGCCTTCGACGACGAGCTGCGGGACTTCCACAACGACTTCGCCGAAGACTGGTATGCGTGGGAGCGATGCATGCTCATGGACGCCGACTTCAATGACGCCTCTTACGACAATGCCTATCGCCTCGGAAAAGCAGAAGCTGAAACACTGGTGAAGAACGTGTGGGAGAAGTACACGCCCTGGATGCGACGAGAGTTCTCCCGAACGCTGTTCTTTCCTGAAGACAAGGACCAACCCGACGGTGACTGGTATCAGTTGGTGCTGCCCGACGACTGGTCTCCGCGAGTGCCGCTGATCAACTCTGGAAGCAGGAAGGTCCAAGAGCACTGCACTGAGGACGGTGATGCGCCATATGCATGCTCGGTTCCCAGTGACTTTAGGATCGACAAGCGACAAAAATGGGCAAGGCTGTGTACTGGTGGGATGACAACACTGTTGACACCTACACCACCTATTCGGCAAGGCTTAGCCACAAGAAATCCGGTCGTATCGTCACACCCAAACGCAACAGGTTCGTCATCCTGCACGAACTCGCGCACCAGATCGATAACTGGCAGCACGTTCTCTGGGAAGGCGAGACGGCATACACTGCCGAACTGGAAGAAGACGAACGCACTGACGGCCACGGCATCGAGTTCAAGTGTCTGCTGCTCGATCTCTACAACGACTACGGCGGCACTTTCGTCGAGACCCACCCGAGGTGGGACCAGGCATACGACGAACTGCACCGCCTGTGCCAGATCATCGCCCCCTACTACGCTCAACCCCTCGAAGACTCCGACGATGATTGACGAGATACATCACAAGGAACCCGGAGCCTCAATTGACCGATAACAGCCATATACTGCATTCGGTGTGGCAAGCCTAACTGCGACACAATACAGGGTCCTGCACAGAGAAAGAAACCATGATGGGACAGCCGAATTGGTCCGACAAGACCATCTTCACTCACGATAATCTCTACATTCTCAGAGGCATGAACAGTGAATCAGTAGACCTCATATACCTTGATCCACCGTTCAACAGCAATACGAACTATGCTGCCCCTATCGGCTCGGTCGCTGCAGGTGCGGCATTTTCGGATACGTGGACGCTCAGCGACCTTGATGCTGAGTGGATTGAGCTCATGGAATCGCAACACCCAGCACTGTGGAGAGTACTGCTTGCCGCGATGTCAGACTCCGATAAGGCCTATCTTGCCTATATGGCGATACGACTGTTGGAGATGCACCGAATTCTCAGACCGACCGGGAGTATTTACCTGCACTGTGATCCGACGATGTCCCACTATCTGAAGTTGCTCCTGGATGCCATTTTTGGACGCGAGCAATTCAGAAACGAAATCACCTGGCACTACGGCCTCGGAGGCTACAATACGAAGCGTTGGTTCCCGCGGAAGCACGACGTTATCTTCTACTACGCAAAGTCACGGCTTGCGCACCACAACAAGATTCGCGGGGAAGTGAGCAAATGGATGAAGGCAAAGTACCACCTCGAGGACGCGGGCGGACACTACTTCGTACAGAATGACAAGAAGTACTATCTCAAGGGCGGTAAGCCGGTCGATACGGTCTGGGACAATGACGAACTCATCGAATATACCATGTCTCAGACGTCCCCGGAGAGGATAGGATACCCGACACAAAAGCCGCTGGCCGTGTTGCATCGAGTCATTGAAGCGTCGAGCAACCCTGGCGAGATTGTCTTTGACCCGTTTGCAGGTTGTGCTACCACCTGTGTGGCCGCACATGATCTGAACCGTTCGTGGATCGGCATCGATATTTCGCCGATGGCGGCACAGCTGGTCGTCGACCGCCTTCGTGGCCGTCAAGGCATCTTTGAAGACGTGATCCACCGTACCGATATCTTGCAGCGTACCGATCTTGGTCGACTGCCGCCTCACAATGGTGTGGAGAATCGCAAGCGACTATACGGAGAACAAGGTGGACATTGTGCTGGCTGTGGACTGCACTTTAGGGAACAGAATCTGACGGTGGACCACATTATTGCCCGCAGCAAGGGTGGTACCGACCATATCTCGAACTTGCAGCTGCTCTGCGCGCGCTGCAATAGCGTGAAAGGTGACCGTGGCATGGCCTACCTGCGTGATCGACTGCAGATGGCGACGTGAGCGAGCGGGGGATGCACGAGCCGACCGATCCGACCGACGAACCGCAAGAGCAAACCGACGCCGCAGAGCGGGACCGTACGCGCAGCGACGGGCTCGCGGCGATGGCGGTGCTGGCGCTGACGATCGCGTTCATCGTCGCCATCGTCGTCTTCGCCATCGCGTAGCTCGGCTGGTCGCGGTGCCCACGGGAATCGCCGTGGACCGCCGCGACGGGCGGTGTCGCGGCCGGCACTGGTGCGGGAGGCCGTCGAGTCTGCTTCAATGACCGCGGTGCAGGCGGCGGCCGAGTCGGCTCGCTGAAGTGCCTGCCGCAGTCCAGGGAGGGACAACGCATGACCACCAGCGAGGAAGTTCTGAGGCGCGGCACGAAACGGCGCTCGTGGCGAGCGATCGCGGCGATCCTCGCCGTGTTCGCGTTGACCGCCGCCGCCTGCGGCAGCGATGATGACGACGACGGGGCGAGCACCACCCAGCCGGCACCCGAGACCACGCAGGCAGCGGCGCCCACAACGCAGGCCGCAGCTCCCACGACCACCGAAGCGATGGCAGCGATGCCCAGCGGCGAGCCCATCCGGGTCATGACGGTCACCACGCTCAACGCAGCAGGCCCGACCTACGCCAACATTGCGAACACCGCCAACGCCTACGCCGCGTACATCAATGCGCGAGGCGGCATCGGCGGACGGCCGCTGGAGGTCACCGTCTGCGACGAGCAGTTCGACCCGGCCGTGGCCGCGACGTGCGCTCGCGAGGCCGTGGAGGAGGACATGGTGGCCGTCGTCGGCTCGTTCACCTTCTTCGCCGAGAGCATCGTCCCGGTGATCGCAGAGTCCGACATCACCTGGTTCGGCCCGTGCTGTCCGATCACGCCGTCCGAGCTGACGAGTCCGCACTCGTTCCCCATCGGGAACCAGCCGATGTACGCCGTCGGCGCCGTGAAGCGGGCGATCGAGGACGGTTGCGGTGCCATCAACGCAGTGATTATCGACGGCGCCCAGATTTTCCTCCCGCCGATGGAGAACGCGATCGAGGCGCTCGGACAGAGCTTCGGCGACATCATCATCTTGCCGCCCACGGCGCAGGACTACTCCTCCGAGGTCGCCCAGGCCACGACCGGCGCCGACTGCGTGATCGGCATCATCTCCGAGACGCCGTACATCACCTGGAACACCGCGTGGGCTCAGTCGGGCACCGATGCCCGGCAGTACGGCCCCCAAGGCAACCTGAACGAAATCTCGGCAGCAGGCAACGAAGAGGCCACCGACGGCGACATCATCGCCGGCATGTACCCGGACATCTCCACGGCGCCGTGGGATGAGTACCGGCTGGCACTCGACGAGGGCGGCTACGACACCACCGAGCACGACTACAACAGCCTCGGCGGGATGGGCACCTGGGCTGCCTTCGTCGCCTTCGCACAGATCGCTGAGACCATCGACGGCGAGATCACCGCCTCCTCGTTCTTCGAAGCGGCATCGAACACCGACAACCTCGACCTCGGCGGCATGGTCCCGGTGCTGGACTTCACCCAGGAGTGGACCGACGGGCTGGCGGGCTACCAGCGCCTGTTCAACCGCAGCGTCGTCTACAGCACGCTGGAGAACGGCAAGGTCGTGCCGCTCACCACCGATTTCGAAGACGTCAGCGGTCTGGCGACCGGCAACGCCGGCTGACCGCTACGCACCTGCAGACGCCCGCAGCGCCGAGGCGGCCCGAGTGAACGCTCGCCGGCCGCCCCGGTGCCGCGGAGCGTCGGGCTAGCACCGCTGCGACAGGGGAATCATTGGGAGAGATCGTTCGATTCGGTCTGCTGGGCCTCGGCGTCGGCGCGCTCTACGCCTTGGCTTCGCAGGGCCTCATCGTCGTCTACCGCGGCACCGGTGTCCTCAACTTCTCCCTCGGTGCCACCGCCATCGCGGGCGTGTTCTTGCAGTGGGAGCTGCAGAACCGGGCAGGCTGGCCGTTCCTGGTCTCGGCGCTCATGGGCGTCGCGCTGTCAGCGCTGCTCGGCGCCTTGACCCACTGGGTCATCATGCGGCCGCTGCGCCGCGCCAGTTCGCTGATCCGCGTCATCGCCACGCTGGGCGTACTCATTCTGATTCAGGCCGGCGTGGTCATCAGGTACGGCTCCAATGCACGCCAAGTCGACAGCTGGCTGCCCACGGCTCGCGTCACATTGTGGGGCGACGTGGCCATCACTGCGGACCGACTGATCCTGTTTGGCGTCGCGTGCGCCTCGGCCGCGCTGCTGTGGCTGATGTACCGCTCCAGCCACTTCGGCCTTGCTACCGAAGCGGTGTCGGAGAGCGAACGTGCCGCAGCCGCAATCGGCTTGTCGCCGAACGCGATCGCCATCCAGAACTGGGCGCTGGGCTCGGCCATCGCCGCAGTCGCCGGCATTTTGGTAGTGCCGATCATCACCTTGCAGGTCACCGCGATGACCTCGCTGGTGCTCGCGGCACTCGCGGCGGCACTGGTCGGCGACTTTCGGTCGTTCCCCATCGCCACCGCTGCAGGCTTGGCGCTGGGCATCGGCCAGACGCTCGTCGGCCGCTATGTGGACCAGCAAGGCCTCGGGCCCTCGCTGCCGTTCCTCGTCATCATCGTGTTCCTCGTGTTCCGAGGGCGGTCGCTGCCGCTGCGCGACTACTTCTTGCGAGAGCTGCCGATGATCGGCAACGGGCGCATGTCCTGGGACTGGACGATCTTCGGCTTCGGCACCATCGCCTTCTTGATGCTGACCAAGCAGGCCAAGTGGATCGACGCGCTCACCGTCACCGTCGGCGTCGCCATCGTGCTGCTGTCCATCGTGGTGCTGACCGGCTACGCGGGCCAGCTGTCGCTCGCGCAGTACGCAATCGCGGGGTTCGGCGCCTACGTTGCCGGACGCCTCGTAGCAGTCTTCGACGTGCCCTTCGTGCTCGCGCTCGTCGCCGGCGTCGCAGCAGCAGTGCCGCTGGGGTTCGTCTTCGCCCTGCCCGCAGTGAGAACGCGCGGCATCAACCTCGCCATCGTCACGCTCGGGCTGGGCACCACCATCGAGCTGATGCTGTTCCGGAACCGCCAGTACACCGGCGGAGTCCAAGGCACCCAGGTCGGCAGCCCCGACCTGTTCGGGCTGGACATCGGCTCCATCCGCTACCCGGAGCGGTACGGCATCTTCGTGCTGGTGATGGCGTTCGTGGCGGTGTGGGTCGTCTCGAACGTGCGCCGCGGACGCAGCGGCCGCCGCCTGATTGCGGTGCGAACCAACGAGCGCGCGGCCACGGCGCTGGGCATCGACGTCGTGGCGGCCAAGCTGTTCGCGTTCTCGCTCAGCTCGGCCATTGCCGCGCTCGGCGGCATCCTGCTCGCTTTCCGGCTCACCTCGATCAGCTATCCGTCGTTCACCAACCTGACGTCGATCCTGCTGGTGGGCTTGGCGCTGGTCGGCGGCGTCGGCCACCTCCTCGGCGCATTCGTGGGCGCGACGATGGCCACGGCCGGGTTCAGCCAAGAAGTGCTCGAATCGACCTGGGGAGGCGTGGGTCGCTGGGCGCAGCTGATCAGCGGCATCGCGATCTTGCTGATGGTGCTGGGCTACAAGGACGGGGTCGCCGCCGAGTGGGTCAAGATCTTCCGGCTGGTGAAGCGGGCTCGCAAGTGGGGCCGCTCCTACTTCATCGAGCTGGCCGACGGCGCCGACTCCGGTGCCGGCGAACGCGAGCCGTCCAAGGTGCCCGCGCGCACGCTGCGCATCGAAGGGCTGACGGTTCGCTACGGCGCTGTCGTCGCGGTCGACGACGTCACCTTCGAGCTGACGCCCGGCACGGTCACCGGCCTCATCGGCCCGAACGGCGCGGGGAAGACCTCGCTGATCGACGCCGTCAGCGGATTCACCCCGTCGGCGGGCCGGGTGCTGCTGGACGGCGACGACATCTCGGCGCTTCCGGCAGCTCGACGCGCTCGTGGCGGCGTTGCGCGCTCGTTCCAGTCGCTGGAGCTGTTCGAGGACGCGACGGTCTTCGAGAACCTGAGCGTGGCCGCCGATCCGCAGGACCTCCGCTCGTACCTGCGCGACCTCGTCGCCCCTGCCAACCCGCCCTTCCCGCCCGAGGTGGTGCGAGCCGTCGTCGAGTTCCAGCTCGACGGCGATCTCCACCGAGACGTCAAGGACCTCTCCTACGGAAAGCTGCGCCTGCTCGCCATCGCTCGTGCGGTGGCGATGCATCCCAGCGTGCTGCTGCTGGACGAGCCGGCGGCTGGCCTGAGCACCGCCGAAAGCGAGGAGCTGGCCGAGGTGGTCCGACGGCTGGCCAACGACTGGGGCATGGCCGTGCTCGTCGTCGAGCACGACATGAACTTCGTCAACGATGTCTGCGATGAGGTGGTGGTCCTGGACTTCGGGAAGATGATCTCCGCCGGACGCCCTGCGCAGATTCGAGTCGACCCGGCAGTGATCGCCGCCTATCTGGGCGACGACGCCGAGGAGCCGGAGAGCGCCGGGAACGGCTTGGCCGGCGGCGCGTCCGCGGCCGAGCCGAGCCATACGCCTGTCGCGGGAGGCGGGACGTGAGGCCGTTGCTGCAGACGCGCAGCCTCAAGGCCGGCTACCTCAACCGGGCCGTCGTGCAGGGCGTCAACATCGAGGTCTGGCCCGGTCAGGTGGTGTGCCTGCTGGGTCCGAACGGCGCCGGCAAGACCACCACGCTGCTGACCATCGCCGGCGAGCTGACGCCGGTCGACGGCATCGTGATGTTCGGCAACGTGCCGACCTTCACGCCAATGGACCAGCGGGTGCGCCGAGGTGGCATCGGGCTGGTGACCGAGGAGCGGCTGGTGTTCACCAAGATGTCCGCCCGCGACAACCTGCGGGTCGGCGGGGGATCGGTCGAGGCTGCGCTGGAGCTGTTCCCCGAACTGGCGCCTCGGCTGTCGGTGCGCGGCGGCATGCTCTCAGGCGGCGAGCAGCAGATGCTGGCGCTGGCGCGGGCGCTGAGCCGTGAGCCGTCGCTGCTGCTCGCCGACGAGCTGTCGCTCGGGCTGGCCCCCAAGATCGTCGACCGACTGCTGGGCGCAGTGCGCAAGACTGCGGACACGACTGGCACCGGCGCGCTCATCGTGGAGCAGCACGCGCGCAAGGCGCTCCGCTACTCCGATGTGATGTACCTGATGGCTCGCGGCCAGATCCTGCTGCAGCTGCCTGCTGCGGAAGCCCTCGAGCGTCTCGACGAGATCGAGGAGACCTACCTGCACGGGACGTCGGAGACGGAGGAAGACCACATCGAGCGGCTGCGCCGCAAGAACAAGAAGAAGGCGTGGAGGCGGCTGAGAGTCCGCGAACGCGAGCTGGTCCGGCTGTCCGGCAAGCTGGCCTCTACCCGGTCCACTGCCGAGGACGACTACTACCTCGGACGAGAGCAACAGCGACGGGCCGCGGCCATGGCCCGCCGCAAGAGGTAACCACTAGAGGTAACTGCCATGGGGTATCGAACCGCAGAGCTGCCCGACGTCGATCTGGACGAGTTCGCCAAGATTCCGTTCTTCGAGCGGATGAAGCTGCTGCAGCTTCACTGGGTGGAGCACGGCTTCGGGACGCCGAAGCAGACCGGCACGTTCTACGCGTGGAAGATTTTCCTCTACGCGTTGTTCGGGCTGATCGTGGCTGGCGCATTCACTGCCGGGCTGGAGTTCGACAACATCGCCGGCTGGTGGGACGAACCCGTCCTGTACCAGAAGCTGATGATCTGGACGATCCTGCTGGAGGTGATGGGGCTGGCCGCCACCTGTGGACCGCTGGCCTTCCACTTCGATCCGCCGATCGGCGGAATTCTGTACTGGTGGCAGAACGACACGCTGCGCGTGCCGCCGTACCCCAACCACGTCCCGTTCACCAAGGGCAACCGGCGCACGCCGTGGGACACTGGCCTGTACAAGCTGATCCTGGCCAGCCTCATACTGCTGCTCGTGCTGTCGCCCGAGCAAGTCGACGGGCTGCCCGAGGGCAGCGCAGGGATTCTGCCGCAGTGGGCGACGCTCATCTACTGCGGGCTCATCTTGCTGATGGCGCTGCGCGACAAGATCGTCTTCCTGTCGTCGCGTGCCGAGCAGTACGTTCCCACGCTGCTCTGCTTCTCGCTGTTCAGCAACTTCGTGGACATGGTGATCGCGGCCAAGATCTTCATCGTCGTAGTCTGGATGGGCGCCGGGTTCTCCAAGCTGCAGCACGGCTTCTCCTCCACGGTGTCGATCATGGTGCAGAACACGCCCTGGGTGGTGTGGGACCGATTCCGGAAAGCCACCGTGAAGGACTACCCGAACGACATCCGGCCGTCCCGCACGACGCATCTGCTGGCCCACATCGGGGGCACCACCTGCGAGATCGTCATGCCGTTGGTGCTGTTGTTCTCGCCGTGGCGCTGGACGACATGGATTGCCATCGTGTCCATCTGGATGCTGCACAGCTTCATCATCTCCACGTTCCCCTTGGCGGTGCCGCTGGAGTGGAACGTGTACTTCATGTTCTGCGTGGCGTTCCTGTTCTCCAACTTCCACGTCAGCGGGGGCTACAGCGTGGCCGACATGTCGCCCGTGCTGCTGGTGGTAGTGGTGGTCGCTGCGCTGTTCCCCATCGTGCTCGGAGCGTTCCGGCCGCAGTACGTTTCGTTCCTGGTGGGGATGAAGCAGTACGCGGGCAACTGGTCGGCGGCAACGTTCTCGCTGCGAAACAAGGAGATCGAAGACCGCATCAACGACAAGATCGTCAAGTCGGCAGACAACCAGATCGACCAGCTGGAGCCGCTGTTCGGCAAGGAGATCTCGGAGATCTTCATCCAGAAGGCAGTGGCATTCCGCATGATGCACCCGATGGGCCGCATGCACATCTCCGGTCTGATGGTCCATGTGGACGACCTGGACAAGCGGATTCAGCGCGAGGGCGAGTTCTTGAGCAACGTGCTGACGGGCTGGAACTTCGGCGACGGTCACTGCCTCGACGAGCGGCTGATCGCTGCGTGGCAGGAGCGCTGCCAGTATGAGCCGGGCGACGTGGTGGCGGTGTTCACCGAGTCGCGGCCGGCGTTCACCAACATCGTGCAGTACCGCGTGATCGATGCCGCGCTCGGCACGGTCGAAAAGGGCTTCTACCGTCACGACGACGCCTACAACACTCAGCCGTGGCTGCCTGACGGACCGATTCCACACACGGTGACGTGGCGGCGGGAGGGTTATGAGCCTCAAGGGGTGCCGCACCCAGGCAACGCGCGCAAGGTGCCGTCCATCGACCATGACGGGACGTGGCTGATTCCTCGACGCGGCGAGACAGACGCCCGCGCCGCCGTTGATGCCGGCGCCTAGGTGAGTTGCGGAGCAGCCGACGCGTCGCTGCTTGGACGAGTTGAGGCGTGGTTGGCGTAGGTGTGTCAGTCTCGTGTCTTTGGGCGAGGAGCGTCGGGCGGCCGCAGGTGTTCGCGATTCTTCGCCAATGTGTGCTGCCGTTGGGCGAGGGGCGTCAGGGCGGCACGGCCTCGGCCGGCCGAAGCGCGGCACACGCTGGCGATGATGCGGTGAGCGCGGGGTGACTTCGGCGATCGTGGTGGGCAGCGGGCCCAACGGGCTGGCGGCTGCTGTGTACCTGGCCCGGGCGGGCGTCGAGGTGACAGTGCTCGAAGCATCGTCGGAGGTGGGCGGCGGCACGAAGAGTGCCGAGATGATGTTGCCCGGGCTGGTGCATGACCTGTGCTCAGCCGTGCATCCGGTGGCCGCGGCGTCGCCGTTCCTGCGCTCGTTGGACCTCGAAGCGCACGGCCTGCGCTGGTGTGCCCCGCTGGTGGATTGCGCGCACCCGCTCGACGACGGCACTGCTGCGGTGCTGTACCGGTCGGTCGACCAGACAGCGCATGGGCTCGGTGCCGACGGGGAGCGCTGGCGGCGACTGTTCGCAGCGCTCACTGACGACTTGGACGCCTTGCTCAGCGACGTCACCCAGCCGCTGCTGCGGGTGCCCCGGCATCCGCTGTCGGCTGCACGTTTCGGGGCCGCAGCGGCCACGCCTGCCACCGTGTTGGGTCGCCTGTGGCGTGGCGAACCGGCGCGGGCACTGTGGGCAGGTGTCGCTGCGCACGCATTGCACCGGCTGGACCGCCCCATGACCAGCGCCGTCGGCCTGCTGATCCTGGCGACCGGGCATGTCCACGGCTGGGTGGTCGCGCAGGGCGGGTCGCAGGCGATTGCGGACGCGCTGGCGGCAGAGCTGGCTGCACACGGCGGACGGGTCGAGACCGGCGTGCGCGTCCGTTCGAGCGCCGAGCTGCCGCCGACGGACCTGCTGCTGCTCGACGTGTCGCCCGCAGCGGCAGCCGACATTTTGGGCGACCGGCTGCCGGCCCGTGTCGCCCGTGCCTATCGGCGGTTCCGTCACGGACCCGCTGCGTTCAAGGTGGACTTCGCCGTCGACGGCGACGTGCCGTGGCGTGCGGCGGCCGCGGCGGATGCCGGCACCGTGCATCTGGGCGGGAGCGCAGCTGAGGTGTTCGCCTGCGAACTGGCGACCCATCGTGGCCGGATGCCAGAGCGGCCTTTCGTGCTGGTAGGCCAGCAATACCGCGCGGATCCGAGCCGCTCGGCTGGCACCATTCACCCGCTGTGGAGCTACGCGCACGTTCCCCACGGTTACACGGGCGACGCAACCGAGGCGATCGTCGCCCAGATCGAGCGCTTCGCCCCCGGCTTTCGCGAACGCATCGTGGGCACCGCCGTCCGCTCGACGACCGAGATGGCGGCACACAACCCGAACCACGTCGGCGGCGACATCCTTGGCGGCGCATCGTCGCCGCTCCAGCTGCTGTTCAGGCCGCGAGCCGCCGCCGACCCCTACTTCACCGGCATCGCGGGCACCTACCTGTGCTCGGCATCCACTCCGCCCGGCGCAGGCGCCCACGGCATGTGCGGCGCCAACGCCGCCACCCGAGCCCTCGCCTCACTCAACATCGCGCCGTCCGTCTGACACGCGGGCGGCATTGCCCGTATTCCTCAGTCGGGCTGGCTGGGTTGGCGGTGCCGGGCATCACCGCGAGGCTCCATCAACGCTGCTGACGGCGAACGCCCCGCATGTAGCAGCGCGCGCGTAGCGTGGATGACGCATGCCCGACTTCTACGAGCAGCCGATCGTCAACTCCCCGTACGCCGCGCCGACGAGCTACTCGACAACGACGGTGTTCGTGCTCTTGCCTGCCGAACAGGAAACGTCTCATGCCTAGGTCCAATGACCCGGACGAGTGGCTGCCAGAGCAGGTTTGCAACTCCACGCCAGCTGTGCCTTGGGCCGAGATTCGCGGTGCCAATATCGGCCATGTGTATGACCATCGTGACACTGCCGACGAAATCGCATGGAGTGTCGTCTCCGAGTCCATACCACAGCTGGTCGCCGCCCTGAAGGAACCCATCTCGGAGCACGCGGCGGCATAGGCAGCACTTCGCGCAGTGAGATTGGCAGAAGCAACCGGTCTCACCCGTGACGGCTCGTGCCTTCCGAAGATCCTGGCAGCCGAGCTTCCAAATTGAACTTGCGGCATCTGCTCGGCCTGTTCGCATCAGATGTCAATAGCTCGAAGCGACATTACTGCTAGAGGCCGAAGAGGCGGCGGGCGTTGTCGCCGACGAAGTCGCGCTGCGCTGCGGCGGGGAACAGGTCGACCAGTGCGTTGAGGTCGTTCGCGTACTCCGGCGTGTGGTCGGCGTGAGGGAAGTCGCTGGCCCACATGAAGCGGTCGTGCCCGAAGCGCTCCGCCAATGCAGGGATCGTGCGCTCGTCGGGGTCGCAGGAGATCCATCCTTGTCGCATGAAGTACTCGCTGGGCTTCAGCGTGAGCGGCACCCGCGTGCCGGTGTAGGTGTGGCCGAACACGGCATCGATCCGATCCAGGCAGTAGCCGAGCCAGCCTCCGCCGGATTCGAGCACCAGCACCTTCAGCTTCGGGAACCGCTCGAAGACGCCGTAGTCGAACAGCGACACGAACTGGTGACGCACCCCGTCCGAGGCCGTCATCGATGCCGTGAGCCGCAGCTCGCGCACGTGCTCCCAGGTGCCCATGCGGGTCCCCTTCGTCCACTGGGGCTCGAAGGTCGGGTGGATCGCAAACGGCGCGCCGAGGTCCTGTGCCGCTTCGAACACCGGATCGTGGTCGGCATGACCGAGCGGACGCGTCGAATGGGTGAACGGTGCCACGAAGCAGCCTCGCGCCCCGTCAGCCACGCAGCGTCGCAACTCCGCAGCAGCAGCCACAGGATCAGTCAATGAGAGGTGGGCGATGGGCACGAGCCGCTCGGCATGGTCCCGGCAGAACTCGCAGATCCAGCGGTTGTAGGCACGTGTGTACGCCTGACTCAGCTCGGCGTCTTCGAGTTCGGCTTCCCACAGCAGCCCCATCGTCGGCAGCAGCACTGCGATGTCGAGGCCTTCGGCGTCGAGCAGCTCGACCCTTTGGCGGGGATCCATGGCGCCGAACGGGATCTCGCCCGTGTAGGTGCGATCTGGGTTGAACATGATGTCAGGCAGGTCGGGCGCACCCATGGCGCCGAGCGTTGAGACCATCCCTGGGCGGGCCAGCTTGCTGCGGCGATTGTCGATCATGAGGACCTCGAGCCCGCGCTCAGGCTCGATCTCGATGCGAAGCGCTCGGTCCTTGAAGCGAGCCTCGAGGTATTCCTGCCACAGATCCGGCGGCTCGAGGATGTGCCCGTCGGCATCCACGGCGCCGGCATGCGCGATCTTGTGTACCTCGTGCATATGGCGCTGCCCGCCATCGGCGGTCAGTCGTCGTTGAACAGTCGTAGTCATGGTTGAAGTTCCCCTCCAAGCACAGCGCAGCATCCCCCGGATGCGCATTGGTCCTGCTCGCATTGTCGCATGACGAGCCGGGTCGCGTCACGGCGAGCAGCCGAGGCCGCGCAACCACAGCAGAAGCCACGCTGCCGCTGCGGCACTCAGCGCGCTCAGGCTCGCTACGGGTTCGTCCGTGGCCAGGCAGGCGACGAGTGCGCGCATGGTGCCGCGAAGCTGAGTTGCAGCCAAGGAACGCTATACCTGCAACTTGAAGCTGAGTTGCAGGTGTATTGAAGAACTACGCCCTTCCGCTCGGCGGGCCGCACGCGCTGATCGGCGGGTCGCACGCGCTGAAGCGCAGATGACGCTGTTCGGAAAGCGTCCGCCCGCTCTAGAGGTGCAAGCGCTTCGCAACCTCGAAGCCACACAACGAGCCATCAGCTTGGCCGCGTCCGGCACCGATCTGACGGTGGAGAACATACTCGACGTCCATGCGGTGCTCATGCGGGACGAGCCGGAACTCGCAGGCCGCATACGTGATAGCCAGAACTGGATTGGCGGTGGCGCGCTCAATGGCCCTCTCGCAGCACGACATGTGGCTCCGCCGACGACGCGATGCGTTCAGCGACGTATCTTCCCTGCATAGAGTTGCATGCCGATGCTGCAATGTACGGCTGCTTGCTGCGTGAGCGCTTCGTCGAACACTTGGACGGGCTGCTCAGAGGTTGGCAAGACATAGCGCGACGGGCCGGAATTCGGTCCGGCTCCGCGGCCTACAGGTTGCTGGAGTCGTCGCCCTTGCAACCGATCGTCACGGCCACAAGCGTCGCCAAGCAGTTGTCCTGTGACGATACGACCGCCCAGCGCGCAGTCAATCGACTGACCGACATCGGGATCTTGGTACAGCGAAGCGCGGGACGGCGCAATCGCGTGTTCGAGAGTCCGAGCATGATGGATGCGTTCGCGGAGGTCACCCGAGACACCCCGGTCGACATGATGAATCTTGCAGCGCCGAAGCAAGCATCAGCAGATTCCGGCATCTAATGTCGCCGCAGACGATCACGGCGACGTAGCGGCACCGGTCGCCGGCGGCACGAGGGAGGCCAGGCGAACATGGTTGAGGGAATGGAACCCGCGACGCGCAGTGTTGGGGAGGCCAAGGAGCAGGCCGACGGCAGGTTGGCCGGCAAGGTTGCGGTCATCACCGGCGGGGCCAGCGGCATGGGCCGAGCCACGGTCGAGCGGTTCTTGGACGAAGGCGCCTCGGTAGTGATCGGCGACCTCAACGCCGACGCAGGCCACGCGTTCATGGCAGAGCTCAACCAAGCCGGATGCGGCGAACGCGCTCGCTTCTCGCGCACCGATGTCGCCGTGGAAGATGACGTCGCGGCCATGACCGAGCTGGCCGTCGAGGCATTCGGCCGGCTCGACGTGGTGTTCAACAACGCCGGTATCGGCGGGGCGTTCGGGCCGATCACCGAGCTGGACGTGGACGCGTGGGACGAGACGTTCGCCATCCTGGTGCGCTCGGTGATGCTGGGCACCAAGCACGCGGCCCGCCACATGATTCCTCAAGGCAGCGGCGGTTCGATCATCAACACGGCATCGATCGCCGGCGTTGGCGGCGGCGCAGGACCGCAGGCGTACTCCGCTGCCAAAGCCGCCGTCATCAGTCTGGCCCAGACAACGGCGGTGGAACTCGCGCCTCACCGGATCCGGGTGAATGCCATTTGCCCGGGACTGATCTTCACGCCGCTGATGCACAGCGGCAACGAAGCCCAAGCCGAAGAAGTGATGCGCGAGACCCAGCCGTGGCCGGGCCGGGGCGAAGGCGCTGACATCGCTTCGGCGGCGCTGTTCCTGGCGAGTGACGACGGGCAGTTCGTGAGCGGCCAGCAGCTCGTGGTGGACGGCGCGATGCTCGCCGCAGGCCCGCGCATCCACGGTCGGATGCACAACACGCGGAACCTGCACCGCACCGCAGGCATGGCCTACGGCACCACAGGCAAGGCGGCGACCGTTCGGCGCCTGTAGGTCGCGCCGCGCCGCATTCGTGGCCTGGCGACACGCGGTTCTTCACGCTGTCGAAACGATCTCGACACGCCTCGGAGAAATCGCCGCGTAAACACGAAGCGGCGCTGCGATACTGCCTTCGTCTCGTTTGCCTGCGGAGAGGGTTGAAGCGGTGCGCAAAGTGCTGGCTTATTCGGTGTTGCTGCTCGTCGGGCTGGCGCTCTCGCAGTTCTTGCCGCAACTGACCGGCGGCCTGCACGACCAAGTGGCCACCTCCATCCGCGTGCTGACCATGACCGGTCTGGCGTTCATCATGATCCACGTCGGCTTCGAGTTCCACATCGACAAGACGAACTTGCGCCAGTACGGGTGGGACTACTTCGTGGCGTTCACCGCCGCGTCGTTCCCGTGGATTTTCGTCACCGGCTACTTCGTCTTCGTGATGCTGCCCTCGGACGTCTGGGGCAACGCAGACGCTTGGAAGGAGACGCTGCTGGCGGGCAGGTTCGCAGCGCCCACATCGGCAGGGGTCCTGTTCAGCATGCTCGCTGCAGCCGGTCTGGGCGCTACGTGGCTGTTCCGCAAAGCCCGGATTCTGGCCATCTTCGACGACCTCGACACCGTGCTGTTGATGATCCCGCTGCAGATTCTGCTGGTCGGACTCGCTTGGCAGCTCGGCGGCGTGGTGGTGCTGATGGCGGTGCTGCTGATCGTTGCCTACGTGTTCCTGCACCGGATCACGCTGCCGGTGACGTGGGGCTGGGTGCTGTTCTACGCCGCGGCCATCGTGGGCACCAGCGAGGTGCTCTACGAGCTGACCAAGGTGATCGACCCGTCGGTGCCCATACACATCGAGGTGCTGCTGCCGGCGTTCGTGCTCGGCTGCATCGCTCGGCCTCGCATCGCCGGTCAGCGTGCAACCCGACGGGGTGACGCCGGCGAGTCGGGTACTCAAGCAGCCCAAGCCGAATCCGAGCTGCACGAACTGCTGGAGCGCCCACGGGAGCAGCGTGCGGCGGCGTGGGTAGCGGCGGTGTTCATGCTGCTGGTCGGGCTGAGCCTGCCGCAGATCTTCGAAGGCGACGACGCGCAGCACGTCGAGCCGACACCCGCGTCGCTGCACGCTGCCGCGCCCGCCGCCTCGGTGGACGACCCGACCCAGCTCGGCGGCGAGTACGAGGGCCGGTACACCGCCACGGTCACTGCCAGCCAGCCGCAGATGAGCTGGGGGGCGATCCTGTTTCACGTCTTGGTGCTGTCGGCGATCAGCAACCTCGGCAAGATGTTCCCGGCACTGTGCTACCGCCGCGAAGCGCACTGGCGAGAACGGCTCGCGGTCGCCATCGGCATGTGGCCCAGAGGCGAAGTCGGCGCAGGGGTGTTGGTGCTCAGCCTCAGCTACGGCATCGGCGGGCCGATCGTCACGGTCGCGATGCTGTCGCTGGCGCTCAATCTCGCGCTCACCGGCGTGTTCATCCTGTTCGTCAAGCGGCTCATTGCGCCAATCTCCCGAGAGCCGCAGGGATCCCAGCCCCAGCCCGCACGCAGCCAGTAGGCGCGCCGGCACGCGGGTGCTGCGCACTTCGCCGCGCCCGCCCCTCGGGACATTCGGCCGAGCCCGGCTGACGGGGGCAGCGGCGCCGCTCAGCCGTCCTTGAGCACGCCGCGCAGAATCGAGCGACCCGAATGGGCGGGGTTGCCGTCGCGTTCCTCGACGCTGATGTCCACGACGGAATAGACGGCCGGGTCGTACGCGGCGGGCACTGCGAAGCTGTGGAGCACGCCGTCACTTCGTTGACCGGAGGCATCGACGAGGCCCAGCGACACCAGATCGGCCACGTTGCCGTCGCCGTCGGGCTGGATCAGCCACGCTTCAAGGTCTGCGCCGACGCCGGCTGCGGGCAGCACGGCATTGACGAGCAGGACGCGGTAGCGGCCGTTGGTCTCAAAAAGCTGCGCGTCGGCACGAGCCTGCGCGCCCAACGGGTCGAACGCAGCGGCGTCGTAGGCCAAGGTCGTGCCGGCGACGATGCGGTCGGGATCCGCGCGCGTCACGACATAGGACGTGACACCGACGGCCAGGAGCGCCACCGCCGCAGCCGCAGGCAACACCACACGCTTCCACCGCCGGCGGCTGTCGAGTGGCACGACCCGACGGTCGGCGCCAGGGTCGTCGCTGTGACCGTTTGGGTAGTCGCTGTCTGGGTTGTTGAGTGGACCGCGGCCGTCTTCGTGGCCGATGCCGCTCCGGTCAGTCGCAGTCCCGACGTGCTCGCCTTGGGCTGCCAGCGTGGATTCGATGCCCTGCCAGACTTCCGGCGGCGGCGTCAATAGCTCCAAGCTGTCTGCGTCCAGCTCACGCAACGTGGCCTCGAGGTCAGCGGTATCGGACATCTCGGCGTCCCGACGGTCCGGTCGATCAGCCATCGGAGCGCTCCAGCTGGCATCGGATCGTCACCAGCGCCCGCAACAGGGTGCTCTTGACGGTGCCGAGCGGCAGCGATGTCTGCTCTGCGATCTGACGGTGGGTCAAGCCGTCGAAGTAGTGCATCGTGACCAGCCGGCGGGATTGCTCAGGCAGGCGACGCAGTGCATCGCTGATGAGCAGCCGCTCCGCAATCCGCTCGATCGCGGAGTCGGCGGGAACATCAGTCGGATCTTGGTCAGACCGTCGCGCTGCGTGGCGATTCTCGGCTCGGACATTGTCGATGATCCGGTTCTTGGCGATGGCGATCAGCCATCCTGCCAGCGTGCCCTTCGCGGGGTCGAACCGCTGCCGGTGCTTCCAAGCGCTGATGAACACCTCTTGGGTGACGTCGCCGGCGCGGCTCTCCTCGAGAGTTCGACAGCAGAACGTGTACACGAGGTCGCCGTAGTGGCGGTACACCTCTGCCAGCGAGCCTTCCTGGCCGCAGGCGAACGCGTCGGCGACAGCATCGACTGCTGTGCTCGGTGTGCTCGCAGAACGATCCACGGCGGGATCGTACCGACGCACGCTGAGCCCTCAGAAGAGCGGCATCGCCATGGGGACACGGAGCGCCAAAGCACCGCTCTGAAGAAGCACGGCGCAGAAGCATCGGCGGGCGGGCCATGGGGATGGGGGCCGGCCCGCCCGCCGACGCTGTGTGAGGACTTACTCGTCTGAGGGTGGGAGCAGGACGGTGTCGATGACGTGGATGATGCCGTTGGAGGCTTCGATGTCGGTGGCGAGGACGTTGGCGTCGTTGATCATGACGGCGTCGCCGTCGACGGTGATGGTGACCGGTGCTCCTTGGAGGGTGTCGACGGTTTGGCCGTCGAGGGTGACCACGGTTGCGGCTGGTGCTTCGAGGGGCAGGACGTGGTAGGTGAGCACTGCGGTGAGCAGTTCGGTGTCTGCGAGCAGCGCTTCGGGTGTGGTGCCCAGGGCGGCGAGGGCTGCGGCGAAGGCTTCTTCGGTGGGTGCGAGCACGGTGAAGGGGCCGGAGCTGTTGAGCGCGTCGACGAGTCCGGCGGCTTGCACCGCGGCGACGAGGGTGGGGAACTGGCCGGAGGCCACCGCGACCTCAACGATCGTCCCGGGCATCTCGTCGGACGAGGGAGAGCCTTCACGTTGATCGACGGACGGCTCCTCTGCTGCGGCGGTTGTGGGAGGCATCTCCTCTGTTGTGGCGGTTGTGGGAGGCATCTCCTCTGCTGTGGCGGTTGTGGGAGGCATCTCCTCTGTTGTGGCGGTTGTGGGAGGCATCTCCTCTGCTGTGGCGGTTGTGGGAGGCATCACCTCTGCTGTGGCGGGAGGCGCGGCTGGGGTGGCTGTCTCGACGCCGTCGTTGTCGTCGCCGCAGGCTGCGGCAACCAGCGAAACCGCCGCCAGCACTGCCAAGAGCCGTGAGAGTGGGTTCCTCATCGTGAGCCTCATTGCGAAATCTCCTCGTCGTCGGGGTCTCGAAGATCACTACGCAGCGACGGCGCTGTTTGGATGCACGAACATGGGCCAAGATCTGGTGCCGTGACTATTCCCCTGACACCGCCCGCTTCGATGCCGACGCCGGAACTGGCGGCCGAGCTCACGCCGCAGGTGGCCGACGCGGCGGTCAGTGCGAACGAGCAGGCCGTCATCGACCGTGCTGCGAGATGGGCTCGGAGTTGCGTGGCGCCGCGGGCGGAGACCTGGGAACGAGACCGTCGTTTCGCTGCCGAGGCGTTCGCGAGTGCCGCGGCCGAGCAGCTCTGCGGGCTGCTGGTGCCCGCGGCCGACGGCGGTTGCGGCCTCGGCGAGGTCGGGCTGGCGCGGGTGCTCGAAGAGATCGCGGCAGCGGACTTCGCCACGGCATTCGTGCTCGTGTGCCACAACAACCTGGCCGCCGCCGTCAGCCGCCGCGCCACTGCGGGCCTGCGGAATCGGGTGCTGCGGCCGCTGGCGTCAGGCGAACGTCTGGGCGCGTTCTTGCTCACCGAACCCGGCATCGGCAGCGACGCAGCCAAGATCACCGCGTCGGCGCTCCGAGACGGCGACCAATGGGTGCTCGACGGCCAGAAGGCGTGGGTCACCAACGGGATCGCTGCCGACGTGCTGTCGGTGTACGCGCAGACCGATCCCGCCGCCGGACACCGCGGCATTGCTGCCTTCCTCGTCGACGGCGGGGTTGCGGGCATCGAGCGCTCCGAGGGCTACGAACTGTGCGGGGCGCACGGATTGGGAACCAACGACATCTCTCTGCACGACTGCCGGGTCTCGGCGGCCGATGTGCTGGCCCCGCCGGGCGAGGGGTTCGCGGCGGCCATGGAGGGCATCGACTTGGCGCGGGTATTGGTGGGAGCAATGTGCTGCGGCATGATCCGCACCGGACTGGCCACCGCGATCGACTACGTGCGCCGGCGTCAGGCGTTCGGCGGTCGCGTCGCGGACTTGCAGGGCGTGCGATTCCGCCTCGCAGACGTGGCGACCGATCTGGCGGCCGCTCGTCTGTTGACCTATCGAGCGGCGATGGCTGTTGCCGAGGGCCGCGCGGCGGGCGTGGACGCAGCCCACGCCAAGAAATTCGCGACCCGTGCAGCCGAGCGGCGGCTCGCTGACTGCATGCAGGTCATGGGTGCCGTCGGCGCTCGACGAGACCACCCGCTGCCGCGCCACCTCGCTGCATCGCGGCTGACGCACTACGTCGACGGAGCCACCGAAATCCAAGACGTCGTCATCAGCAGGTCCCTGCTCGACTGATCGACTGGGCCCACGACCCTCCGACTGAGGAGCTGCGGCGGCCGACGTGCCGGAGCCGACGGCGTAGTGGCCGGGTCAGGTGTCGGGGGCGCTCTCGGGGCTGGCGGACCGTCCGGCGGGCCTGATCTCGAGGATCAGATCGCCCGGCTCCAGCAGTGCGCCCGGTGCCGCAGCGATTGACGCAACCGTGCCGGCGACCGGCGCCGAGATCGACGATTCCATCTTCATGGCCTCGATAACCGCGACCGTGTCGCCGGTGCCGACTCGGTCGCCTTCGGACACCGAGACGTTGACCGAACCGCGGAACGGTGCCGCAACGTGGCCGGGGTTGGCGGGGTCGGCCCGGGCGTGCTCGGGGCGGTCGGCAGCCACGGTTCGATCCAGCGTGTCGATGTCGCGGGGCTGGCCGTTCACCCGGAAGCCGACCAGCCGCATGCCCTCGTCGTCGGGCTCGCCGATGGACCGCAGGCCCAGCAGCAGCCGCACGCCGGGGCCGAGCTCGACGGCGGTGTCGGGGGCGTGCGGATCCAGCCCGTACCAGAACAGCAGCGAGGGCAGCACGGACAGGTCGCCGTAGCGGTCGGCGCTGTCGGCTTGCGCCGCCGCGGGCCTCGGGAACAGCAGCCGATTCAGGGTTGCGGCTCGGTCGTTCGCCAAGCCGGCCACGTCGTCGTCGGTGAGCGATGTCGCGGCGGGCGACCAGCTGCGTCCGGCAGTCGCTCGGGTTCGGAACGGCTCCGCGAAGCCGCCCGGCGGTGTGCCGAGTTCGCCGTGCAGGAAGCCGACGACGCTGTCGGGCAAGTCGGCGGATGCGGGGTCGGCCGCCAGCTCCTCGGGCGTGACGCCCGAAGCCACCAGATGCAGGGCCAGATCGCCGACGACCTTGGACGACGGCGTCACCTTGATGGGCCGCCCGAGCAGTTCGTTGCAGGCGGCATAGAGCCGTTCCACCTCTTCGAACCGGTCGCCGAGGCCCAGTGCCAGAGCCTGGGCACGAAGGTTCGACAGCTGGCCCCCGGGTATCTCGTGGCGGTACACCGTGCCGGTCGGGGAGGGCAGGCCCGCCTCGAAGGGTGCGTACACGCTGCGCACCGCTTCCCAGTAGGGCTCCATGTCGCCGATGGCGTCGAGGCTCAGGCCCGTTGCTCGATCGGTGTCGTCGGTCATCGCCACGATCGCGGCGATGGAGGGCTGCGAGGTCATGCCCGACAGCGGGGGTGCTGCGCCGTCGATGGCATCCACGCCCGCGTCCACCGCGGCGAGGTACGTGGCGAGCTGCCCGCCTCCGGTGTCGTGGGTGTGCAGGTGTACCGGCTGCGCGAATCGCTCGCGCAGCGCAGTGACGAGCGTGGCCGCAGCGGCCGGTCGAAGCAGCCCCGCCATGTCCTTGACGCACAGGATGTGTACGCCTGCCTTGTCGAGCTGCGAAGCGACGCGGAGGTAGTAGTCGAGCGTGTAGAGGTCCTCGTTGGGGTCCGAGAGGTTGCCCGAATAGCAGATGGTGCCCTCTGCCACGGCGCCGGCATGGATCACGGCGTCGATCGCCGGCCGCATCTGGTCGATGGCGTTGAACGCATCGAACACTCGGAAGATGTCCATCCCGCATTCGGCGGCTTCGGCCACGAACTCGTGTGCCACGACGTCGGGGTACGGCGAGTAGCCCACCGTGTTGCGTCCCCGCAGCAGCATCTGCGTGCAGATGTTGGGGGCTGCGGCTCGGATGCGCCGCAGCCGCTCCCAAGGATCCTCGTGCAAGAAGCGCAGCGCGACGTCGAAGGTGGCGCCGCCCCAGCATTCCAGGCTGAACAGCTGCGCCATGCTGTGGGCCACCTGGCGCGCGCCTGCGGCGAGGTCGATGGTGCGCAGGCGCGTGGCCAGGATCGACTGGTGCGCGTCACGCAGCGTCGTATCGGTGACCGCTACAGCTTCGGCTGCGCGCAGTTCGGCAGCGAACCGCTCGGGTCCGAGGTCGGCGAGACGCTGGCGCGATCCGGCGGGCGGCACGCCTGATGCCGCAATCAGCTTGGCGGCGGGGTCGACGCGGGTGGGCGCGGGGCCGTGTGGCTGGTGGACGGTCACGTCGGCCAAGTAGCGCAGCAGGCGCGTGGCCCGATCGGCCCCGACCGATGCCGCGGTCAGCTCGGGTCGGTCGTCGATGAAGGTGGTGGTGACGGTTCCGGTGCGGAACTCGTCGTCGGCGAGGATTGCTTGCAGATACGGCTGATTGGTCGACACGCCTCGGACTCGGTACTCCGCGAGCGTGCGCTGCATCCGCCGCACCGCAGTCTCGAAGTCCGGCCCGCGGCAGGTGATCTTCTCGATCATCGAGTCGAAGTGCGGGGTGATTTCCACCCCTTGGTACACGCAGCCGTCGAGCCGCACGCCTGCGCCGCCGGCAGGCCGGTAGGCCACGATGCGGCCGGCGTCGGGACGGAAGTCGTTGGCGGGGTTCTCCGCGGTGACCCGGCACTGCAAGGCGACACCTCGCAGGCTGATGGCTTCCTGACGCAGTCCGAGCTCGTCGAGCGTGGTGCCTGCAGCGATGCGCAGCTGCGACTCCACGAGGTCGACGTCGGTCACCTCCTCGGTGACGGTGTGCTCCACTTGGATGCGGGGGTTCATCTCGATGAACACGTGCCGCCCGTTGGCATCCACCAGGAACTCCACGGTGCCGGCGTTCAGGTAGCCGATGGTCTCGGCGAAGCGCACGGCATCGGCGAGGAGCCGGTGTCGCACTGCTGGGTCGAGGTCGCGGGCGGGCGCCATCTCGACCACCTTCTGGAAGCGCCGCTGCACCGAGCAGTCCCGCTCGAACAGATGCACCACCTGCCCCGCAGCGTCCGCCAGCACTTGGGCTTCGATATGGCGCACCCCGCTCATGGCCTCTTCCAGGAAGACCGTGCCGTCGCCGAAGGCGCTGTGCGCTTCGCGCTGCGCCGCCATCACCGCTTCGGCGAGGTCGTCAGCCCGTCCCACGCGGCGCATGCCTCGGCCGCCGCCGCCCGAGGCCGCCTTGACGAACAGCGGGTAGCCGATCTCGGCGGCCGCAGCGGCGAGCGCAGCGCTGTCGAGATCGCTGCCCGACTCGCTGACAGGTGCCGACTGGCGCAGCACGGGGAGGCCGGCTTGGTGGGCTGCTCGGCGCGCCCGCATCTTGTTGCCGGTCAGCCGCAGGACCTCAGCGCTGGGTCCCACGAAGGTGACCCCGGCCGCCGCGCAAGCGTCCGCGAGGTCCGGGCTCTCGGAGAGGAAGCCGTAACCCGGGTAGACGGCATCCGCGCCCACCTCGACGGCCTTGGCCACGATGGCCTCGTGATCGAGGTAGGCCCGCACCGGTCGGCCCTCGGTGCCGATGACGTAGGCCTCGTCCGCCTTGATGCGATGCAAGGCGCCGCTGCGCTCCTCCTCGACCGGCAGGATCGCGACGGTGCGGATGCCGAGCTGCGTCGCCGCGCGAAACGCACGGATGGCGATCTCCCCCCGGTTCGCCACCAGCAGCTTGTTCATCACACCCCCCGTTCCGATGCCGATGGGTCTACGCCATGCATGTCCGGATGGCGCCGTATGAACTGGTCGAACATCGGCACCGTGAAGTCGATGATGCCGTGTCGAGGGGCGTAGCACAGGCCTCGCTTGATCAGTGCGTCCCTGACCGGGCCGACTTGGCTCGTGGTCTTTCCTCTCGCTGCCGCGACCCGGCCCGATTCGTACGGGCCCGGCCCCAGCGAGGCCATCGCGGCGAGATAGGCGCGTTCGGCGTCGGTGGTGCGCCCGATGCGAGCGCGGAAGAAACCGCTGTCCAACTCGTCAAGGGCCAGCGGGACAGCAGCTTCGACGTCGGCAAGCGTGATGTGCTCGGAACCGGTTGCGACATCCCAGGCCTGCTTGCCGAACTCTTGCAGGAAATACGGGTAGCCGTCGGTGAGTTCGACGATGCGCTCGAGCGCATCGGGCTGCCAATGGACTTCTTCCTCTGCAGCAGGCGCACTCAACGCTCGACTGGCTTCCGCTGCGGGCAGGCTGTCGATGATCGGAAACGAGAAGAGACGTTCGGCGTATGACCGTGCTTCTCCGGCCAGCGACGGCAGGGACGGCAGCCCAGCGCCGGCCACCATGAACGGCAGCTGGTCTTGGCTGATGCGGTGAAGGCCGACGATGAGCGCTGCGAGTTCGTCCAGGCTGAGGTACTGCACCTCGTCGACGGTGAACAAGACGCCGGTGCCTTGTGCCCGTGCCAGATCACCGACAGCGCTGAACAGTCCCGCCAGATCCTCGTCGAGCGCGCCCGAGTCTGCGACGCCTGGAACTGGATCGAAACCGAGTGAGAATTCGCCGCCGCCGGGCAGGTTCCATCGTGCTCGAAACGAACGCAAGATGCCCAAGGCGCGCCGTGCACGCTTCGCGGCTCGCCGGGCAGCCGACAGTCGAAGCAGCGCTGTGCGGACGAGTGTGGCCATGGACTCAACGAAGTGCTGCTGTTCGGTGGCCTCAGTCCGCACATGCGTCCATCCATGGGACTCCGCTGTACGACCGAACTCGCGCAGTAGCACGGTCTTGCCGACACCCCGCAACCCTGTGAGCATCAAGCTCTTGGCGGACCGTCCGATGGCCAGTCGCTGGACCGCGACATCGAACGTGTCGAGATGCGCGTCGCGACCGACGAGCGCCGGTGGAGGGGTGCCTGCGCCTGGGCTGTAGGGGTTGCGCACCGGGTCCATGGGCTGAAATATAGCAATCTGCGGCGTCTATAACGAAATCTCATATAAACGCCGCAGAATCTTATAAATGCAACCGAACGCGTGAGGACAGCCGCTCAGCGGAGCACGGGTCGCGCCGTATCGTTGGTGCGGTGAGAGAGCAGCCCACGGCCGCGCAGGGCTCGGGTCCATGGGGCTCGGCGCTGCCGGTACGCTAGCTGGCAGCAGAGCTGCGCTCGGGCAGGTTCGCTGCTTGACACCTCGCGACAGAGTGGCGTCGTTGCGCGCATTGGGGGCCAGCTCAGGGACGTGTGCTGTGGCGTGTATGGGCGTGGGGTGTCGGGCGCCTTCGGCTGCGCCGGCGGGCTCACGTGGCTCCTGCGAACGGTGCTAGTGTGGCCGCCGATGGGAAACCGCCGAAGGGAACATGCCGCGGGGCGGTATCTGCGGAGTGGGAGCTGTGTCGATGTCGGGTCGTGATGGCGTTCTGCGTTTGGTGAGCCGTCTGCGGGGGGGGGGGGGAGTTGTTGCTTAGTTGAGCGGTGGCGTGCGGGGCGTCCCGCTGCCGGCAGTGCCGGGTGCGATGGCGTGTTGTGGGGGTTGGTGGCGGTGGTGTTGGCGCTGTCGGCGGTGGTGCTGGTGCCGAGCGGTGTGTCTGGTCAGGGTTCGGCGCCTGCGAAACCGACGGGGTTAGTTGTCTATGGTGTTGTGGGCGGAGTGGGGCTGTTTTGGGATGATCCCGAGGACCCGTCGATCACGGGGTATGAGTATGTAGCGGGCACCAGCGTGTTCGGAGTGATCGCGTCAACGTCTTGGACGCCTATGGCTGGTTCCGATGCCGATACTACTTCGTTCTCGTTTCCGGCGAGTGGTACCCAGCATGTGAAGATTCGGGCGGTGAATGCGTCGGGCGGGAGCACGTCGACAGCGATCTTCGATGCTACGGCCCAGACTTCTGCCAACACGATTGTGATGTCGGCTGTTCCCGCGGAGGTGCCAGAGGGCAATTCGGGGCGGACGGATGTGACGGTGTCGGTGACGTTGCCGTCTAATGCGCCGGAGGAAGGTCAAAGTGTGCAGATTGCTTCGCCGCAATCGGGCGCAAGCAGCCGTAAAGTTACCTGGAACCTCAACGAACTGCCATCCCGGTCGTGTGATCATCCCGATCCTGCTACGGCGGACATCTGTTGGCCGAATGGGCGCACGTTCATGGTGCCTGGAGGTTCGACGGCGGGTACGTTCGTGTTCAGCGTGCTGGGCGACACGAGGCAGGAACCCAAACGGGAAAGTATCGTGCTGCAAGCGACATCCGGCTCAGGCTCGAGCTCCAGTTCCGGCGTTATTCGACTGTTCGTCGTAGACGACGATGGAGCAAATGCAGGAACGACTACCACCACTCCAGCCACCACGACGACAACTACGACTACGACCACCACGACGACCACGACGACGACCACGACGACGACTACGACCACCACGACAACCACGACGACGACCACGACGACCACGCCGCCGACGACGACCACTACCACGACGACCACGCCGCCGACGACGACCACCACCACGACGACTACTACGACGCCGCCGACTACTACGACGACGACTACGACGCCGCCGACCACGACGACTGCTGCGACGACCAGCACGACGGCGCCGCCGCGCGGCATCGGTTCGGGCGGCGGCTCCGGAGGCGGGGGTTCGGGCGGCGGCGCTGGTTCAGGTTCGGGCGGTTCGGGATCGCAGGGTGGCTCTGTGCCGGCGTCTGGGAGGCCGTGGTCGCCGTCGGGTGTGCTTACCGAGTCGGGCGGCGGCGCAGTGCTGGTGTCATGGACAGCGCCGGGCGGCGGCGACTGCGCGGCGTCGGGCTATCTGGTTCGTATCCGCGAACACCCCCGTGACGGTGGCTCGGGCGGAGGGCGTGTAGTGGCAGAGTCGCTGGTGCTGTCCGGTGTCACCAGCTGGCTGGTGACCGGCCTCGCCCCGGGCGTCGAGTACTCGGTGGAGGTGTTGGCGTACAGCGCGGTGTGCTGGAGCTTCTCCCCGCCGAGCACGCGCACCTTCACCGTCACCGCAGCAGGCAGGCCGCCCGAGCCGCCTAAGCGCCCCCTGATGAGCCCAATGCCCGTGCAAGGACTGAAGATCGACACCGCCAAGCCAGGCCGGGTGACCGTGACTTGGTCGAAACCCGCCGCGATACCCGACGTGCAGCGTGACACGCGTTGCGCGTACACCAATCCGGGTGTGCCGCATTGGGTGAGGAGCATCCGTTACGCCTATGAGGTGTTCAACGTGACCAGCGGCGAACGCGTCGGGGCGGGCAGCTTCGAGTCGGGCAGCCCGACGCTGACTCGCACTGTCGCGCTCACCGGCCACGCAGCGGGCGCCGGTTACCGGCTGCGCGTCAGTGTCGTGGCGTACTCCGAGACCTGCAACCGCTGGTCACCGATCCGCCGCGTCGCCTGGTGGACGCAAGCCCCGTAGGTGTACGTTCGCGTGAGGTGCTCGGCGGGCGATACCGGCCTGCCGCAGCGGTCGAGGAGGCACCGATGACAAGCGACATCACGGCAACAGCCGGGGCCAAGATGATCTACCTCATCAGGCGCCGGCCCGAGGCCACACGCGACGAGCTGGTCGCCAACTGGTTCAAGAACCACATGCCCGGCGTCATCGCCGGCCAGGAGCGCGCTGCCGCTGAGGGCAGAGTTCACGCCACGAAGTACCTCGCGACGCTGTTCGATCAGCGGCCGGGCCGCGACGTGCCGTGGGACGGCATGGCACAGCTGTGGTTCGATCGGGCCGTCCCGAACCCGCCTGAGCCGCACGGCACCGTTCCTGCCGACACGTTCCAGCAGAAGGCCGAACCGTACGTGGGGTGGGCGACCACGGAGTACGTGGTGGTCGACGGCGAGCTGCCCGTGGCGCCGAACACACTGAACGAGCCGTTCCCGACGACGCGATCCGGCTTGTTCAAGGTGACGTTCTTGGTCCCAGCCCGCGCCGGGGCAGACCACGATGCCGCCTTCCGGCACTGGCTGGAAGTGCATGTGCCCAACGTGCGGAGTGTCATGGGGGAGATCGGCGGCTTGCGCTACGTGGTCAGCCACAGCCAGCGTCCTGCTGCCGAGGCGTACCTCGGCATGGCCGAGCTGTACTTCCGTGCAGCGGCAGGCTGGGACGACTATCGGGCCACGATCACCGAGGACGGCTTCAGCGAGTACGTCGATCTCGACCGCCTCGTGAACCTGCAATCCACCACCCAAATGATCGGCATCCCCGGCTAGATAGTAGGTTCCGCCGGTCGGCGGTCGCAGCCGATTGTTCGAGTGGTGGGTGTGGTGGCGTGCGTGTGTGGTGTGGTATGTTGTGTGTGTCTTGTTGTCGATCGTCTCCTGCGGGTTGTCGCGGGGGGGGGTCAGAGCCTGATGTCTGGTTCGGGTGTTGCGGTCCGTTTGGGGGGCCGTGGTGTGTGGGCGGGTTTGTCGGCGGTGGTGTTGGCGGGTTCGTTGGTGGTCCTGTGGGGGTCGGCGGGTTCGGCGCAGTCGGGGTCGGTGCTGGTGTCGGTGGGGGATGCGAGTGTGGCGGAGGGGGGTGTGGGTGAGCGGCTGTTGGCGTTCACGGTGTCGTTGTCGGCGTCGCCGACCCATGAGGTTCGTGTGACGGCGTCGGCGGTGCCTGGCGCGTCGGGCACGGCGTCGCGTGACGCCGGTGCGGGCCGCGATTATGTGGGGTTCACCGGCCGCAGGCTGGTGTTCGCTGCGGGCGCGTCGGGGGCTGGGTTGTCTCAGACGGTGGCGGTGCGGGTGTTGGGGGATCATGTGGTGGAGCCTGATGAGACGTTCATTTTGCGGGTGAACAATCTGGTGACCGGCGATTCGCGTGTGGGGTTCGCCGGCGGTCACGCGAGGAAGACGGAGGCGACGGGCACGATCGTGAACGACGACAGCGCCGACGACACCGGTGTGGTGGTGTCTGTGGCGGACGTGAGCGTGGCGGAGGGCGACTCGGGGACTGCGGAGATGGAGTTCGCGGTGTCGCTGTCCGCGTCGCCGTCCCATGAGGTGCGCTTGAAGGCCTCGGCGCTGCGGGGCCGCACCGGCGCCGCCGCCGCGTCACGCGGGCCGGGACGCGACTTCGGGAGGTTCCTGGGCAAGGTGCTGGTGTTCGAGGCGGGCGCCGCCGGCGACGCGTTGACCCAGGCGGTGACCGTGGAGGTGGTCGGCGACACGCGTGCCGAGCCGGACGAGACGGTGCTGTTGCGGGTGAACAATCTCGACACCGCGGATCAAAGAGTGCGGTTCGCCGGGGGGCATCGCCGCAAGACCGAGGCCACCGGCACCATCCGCGACAACGACCGCACAGAACAACAACAAGACACCCCCACCACCAGCAGCACACCGACCACGACGACGACCAGCACCACAACGACCAGCACCACCACCACAACCACTACGACCAGCACCACCACTACCACGACGACGGCGAAGCCGACTGTGGCCGCCAAGCCGGTCATCACCGTCAAACTCGACGGCACCACAGCCACCGTGACATGGACCGACGCCGTGATCCCGGACTGCGAGATCGTCTCCTACTACGTCAGTGTGTACGGCTTTGGGGACACCAGCTTCGTTGCGGTGCGTCGGACCTTCACCGACGGGACGAGGACGTTGGTGGTGCCCGGATTGGTGCCGGGGCAAGAGCACATGGCCTATATTGTGGCGACGGGTGCGTGCGGCAGGCGCCTGAGCAGGAATCTCCAGTTCGGCGTGGTCGATCCGACGGCCACCACCACTACGACGACCACCACCACCACCACGCCGCCGCCTACGACTACCACCACTACTACGACGACCACCACGACCACCACGCCGCCGCCTACCACTACTACCACTACGACGACCACCACGACCGAGCCGCCGACGCCTGGCGCGGTGACGAATCCAGTGGTGAGTGTCTCGTTGAAGGGTGACTCGGTGACGGTGACCTGGACCGCGGCGTCCATTGTCGGGTGTGGCGAGATCGACTCTTATCGCATAAGACTTGTCAGCTATGATACTGATTTCGTCACACAGCATAAGACGGTCAGCGGCTCTTCGACGAGAAGCGTGACATTCACTGGCTTGGTAGGCAGCGGCGCGTACTTCGTCCAACTGGAAGCCTTCAACAGGCGATGCCAGAATGTGTTGGACTCGTGGCCTAGGGCATACAAGGACTTCGACTACCCTGGATAACCGTCCGACGGGTCATGCCAAGACTTCGCCGTGACCTCCAAGCATCGGTAGCCTGCGCCAATGAGACAGCCGTGAGCTGGCGGGCGAGGCGCGCCAAGGTGAGCTTCACGATGGTGAGCGACCAACCATCTAGCTCTCAGTTCACGCGCGGCGGCATGCTCGTCGTCGTGTTGGGTGGGTAGAGGTCTCGCCAGTCGAGTTGGTCGTCTTTGGGCAACAGAGCGTTGATGGGTGCCATGTCGGCGAGCAGCGCTCCGGCGGCCTCGTCTCCGATGGCGGCCCAGTGTGTGCTGTCCAGCCGATCGGTGACGGATTCGATCTGCGCGCGGCCGGCGAAGCCACTCTCAGTGGCCCGGCCGTCAGCATCGAGCCAGCCGCGCTGACGGAGGCGCTCGATGGCTGCATCGGCTTCGGCTTCAGACCAGCCGGCCTCTTTGCCGATCCACTCGCGGGGCGCTTCGTCGACTGCCACCTGCGACACCACCGATTCGCAGCCGTCCAGACCGGCAGCCGCGAGCGCAACGAGATGGCATCCGCTGCGGTACTCGCGCAGCAGCGTGCAGCCGTGCCACAGCGCCAGATGCGGACCGTCAGGCCACTCCAGCGCTAGCCACCCGGCGAACAGCACGCGTCCCGTCGGGTCGGCGGCCTCGCATGCCGCTCGGACTATCTCGGCGCTACGGGCCACAGCATCGCTGCCGACGAGGTCGCCGAGTTCGCGGCGAAGCGCCCGGTCCATGGCCTCGTAGCGGGCCGCCAGCACGGTGCCGGGAGCGGCCAGCGCCCAAGCGTCCGGAATCGCTCTGCGCACCCGGACAGGCGCGTAGTAGAAGAACAGCGATTCCACCACCGTCGCCGGCACGGCCCCCAGCGGTGCCGCCCGCGTCGCGAAGTAGTTCATCCAGAAGCCCTTGAGGCCCGCTGCGGTGCCGGTCTCACGCACCTCGGGCGCCCAGTAGCAGAGCTGGTGGTAGCGCTCCACGCACTCCCACATCTGGCGTGCTGCTGGCATGGTCGCCTAGGTCGCCGCTCGGTCTCGGGTCAGCCGGGTCGATTGACCAGATGGGTGGCGGCGTTGTCGAAATGGGCGAACATCGCTGCCGTCAGGTCCTCGGTGAGTGCCGACCCGTCGGGCATCCGGGCCGCGTCGAGCGACGCGGACATGTGGGTCATCCAAGCGTCACGCTCGGCTCGGCCGATGGCGAAAGGAACATGGCGCATCCGCAGCCGCGGATGGCCGCGCTCGGCGCTGTATTCGGCGGGCCCGCCCCAGTACTGGGCCAGGAAGCCCGCCAGCCGGTGACGCGAGGGCCCCAAATCGGTCGGGTACATGGGGCGCAGCAGCTCGTCGTGCTCGACAGCGTCGTAGAAGCGGTCCACCAAGTCGTCGAAGAATCGCTGCCCGCCGACCGCCGCGTACACCGTCGGCGGCTGCGCCACCTGCTCGGCCAGAGCACCGCTCAGCGTCAGCCCGCCGGCACCCCACTGGGTCGCCTCCCCAGTCGGTGCCGGTTCGCTCTGCGCAGCAGTCGCAGCGTCGGCCATCGGCCTCAGGCTATGTGTATGAGATGCATGAGCCCAGCAATCTCCGGCGGGCGGCCGGCGCCGGCGCGTACAGTCATGGCGCGCCCGCCCCATGGGTCGGCGCCCAGGAGCGGGGTGTCGCGCGACCCCGCATTGAGCATGAGGGGCACCATGGCGACAGCGACAGCGAAAACCGAAACGACGACCGACCGGCGGGCGGCCAACGGCAAGCGGCCCCAACAGCGTCGAGCGCACCGCTCCTACCTCAGCTACATCGACAAATCGCGCGAGTACTACGCAGCGCAGGGCTATCCGCAGCCGTACCAGTGGTCCTACCACCAAGAGGTGCCGTTCGCGCCGCTGCGAACGTCGCTGTCGCGCAGCACCGTCGGCTTGGTGACGACGTCGTTCTTCCGCGCCGGCAACGAACCGGCCGGGGTTCCGCCGGTGCGGCCCAAGCAGCCCTATGCCGCACGCTGCGACGACGCCTTGGGCGGCCTGTACAACAACGACTTGTTCTGGGACAAGGACAACACCCACACCGAAGACCTCGACAGCTACCTGCCCGTCAACCGGCTGCGCGAGTTCGCCGCCGAAGGACGCATCGGAGCGATGTCGGAGCGCTTCTATGGCGTCCCCACCGACTACAGCCACCGCCGCACGCAGCGCAACGACGCCCCGCGCATCGAAGCATGGATGCGCGAAGACGGCGTCGACGTGGCGCTGCTGGTGCCGCTGTGACCCGTCTGCCACCAGACCGTGAGTCTGGTCGCACGCCACCTCGAAGGCGCCGGCATTCCGACGGTGGTCGTCGGCAGCGCTCGTGACATCGTCGAGGAGTGCGGTGTCGCCCGGTTCGTGTTCACCGACTTCCCGCTCGGCAACCCCACCGGCAAGCCGGGCGACACAGCGATGCAGCGTGACATCGTGGGCACAGCGCTCGCGCTGGCCGAACACGCATGGACGGCGCGCACGACCGTGCAGACGCCCTACATCTGGGATGCCGACAACAACGACGGCTGGCGCGACCACTTCATGCGCGTCGACGACGCGAACCGTGCAGCGCTGGCCGCCGCGGGGGAGGCTCGTCGCCGCGATCAAGCTGCCGCCAAGGCTGACGGCCGCGCCCGGACCGCCTGAGCAGCTAGGAGATGACGCAGCCATCGGCGGGTGCCGGTTCGCACAACAGGCCGCTGGTGGACGCAGCCGATGCCGACGAGCCGGATTTCGTGCCGTCGGAGCCGGCGGGCGCCGATGTCTACTCGCATCCCTCCGAGCACGGCGAGCGCATCACCGACAGCTTCGCCCCCGACCTGATGATCGAAGCAGCGGCCGGAGTGACGGTCGCCGCCGACGTCTACGGCGACAGCGGCCCGCTCGTGCTGCTGCAGCACGGCGGGGGTCAGACCCGGCACGCCTGGAAGGGAGCAGGGCAAGCCCTCGCCGACGGCGGCTACCGGGCGGTGAGCCTCGACGCCCGCGGGCATGGCGATTCGGACTGGGCGCCCGACGGCGACTACACGACCGAAGCGTTCGTGGCCGACCTCGTGGCCGTGGTGGCGCACTTCGGCGAGCGGCCGGTACTGGTGGGCGCATCCATGGGCGGGGGAACGTCGCTGACCGCGGTGGGCGAGGGCGCTGTGGACGCGCTCGCACTGGTGCTGGTGGACACCGCGCCGCGGATCGAGGCGGCTGGTGTGCGCAAGATCCGCGACTTCATGGCGCAAGGCGCCGACGGCTTCGCCTCGCTCGAAGAGGTGGCCGAAGCCATTGCGAACTACCAGCCGCACCGCCGGCGGCCACGCAGCTTGGACGGGCTGGCCAAGAACGTCCGCCTCTGGCCCGACGGCCGCTACCGCTGGCACTGGGATCCGGCCTTCATGCACCGTCCGCGCAGCATTGCCGAACGCATCGGTCGCCAGCAGACCGCCTCGGAGAACCTGACGCTACCGACGCTGCTGGTCCGGGGCGGTCTCAGCGACGTGCTGTCAGAGCAGGGCGCCCAGTCGTTCCTGGAGACCGTGCCGCACGCGCGCTACGCCAACGTGGGGGGTGCCGCGCACATGGTCGCCGGCGACCGCAACGACGTCTTCGTCGAGGCGACGCTCACGTTCTTGGACGAATTCGTGCCCGGCGCCCGAAGGCGAGTCTGATCAGCGTTCGAGCCTGAACGGCGACATCCCGCCGTAGCATTGCGGCCCGTGGCCGGACAGGCCCGTATGCGAGAGGCAAGACATGCGCGGAACAGTCAAGTTCTTCAACGACGAGAAGGGCTTCGGCTTCATCTCACGCGAAGGCGCCGATGACGTATTCGTCCACTTCTCCAACATCGTCGGTGAGCATCGCCGGACGCTGGAGGCAGGACAGTTGGTCGAGTTCGACATCGGTCCCGGTCGCAAGGGCGACGAAGCTCAGAACGTCAAGCCCGTCTGAGGGCGCTCACGTCTCGGCACCGCCGCCCGAGTCCTCCAAGGACTCGAGGCTGGACGGTGCCAGATTCGACGCGAACTTGGACATGTTCTCGCTGAGGGCGTTGATCAGCTGCTCCACGAACTGGGGCGACATGTTGACGCGCTGCACGACGACGCCTCGTCGCGTCGACTGCTGATCGCTGAAGTCCAGTCGCACGAAGTCGACGGCGAACTCATACGGCGAGTGCCGCACCACTGCGAAGTTGGACCACACGCCGGCTTCGAGTTCTGGCGGCATGCGAATCTGCAGTTCCGTGCCGTCTGGCAGAGCTTCATGGTCGTTGCCGTCACTCACGCACCGGACGCTACCCAGCGATTGCGTCGCCGCGCGCTCAGCGTTCCTCGCGGCGGAATGGCAGGGTCAGCGCGGCGGGTGCCGGACTGGGCCGGTGCCGGGCTCGCACGCTGATGGCGACGAGCACCACTACAGTCAGCAGGAACGGCAGCATGCCGAGCAACGCTGGCGAGATCGTGCTGACCTCCAACCCGAAGACTGACACGTCGAAGGTCTGCACTCGGGGCTGCAAGGCCAGCGTGAAGCCGAACAGCAACGAGCCGCCGGCCAGTCGTCCCGGCCGCCAGGCGCCGAAGATGACCAGCGCCACAGCGATCCAGCCGCGGCCGGCGATCAGCCCTTCGTTCCAGCCGGCGGCCATGTAGAGCGACAAGAAGGCGCCCGCGGCCCCGGCGAATGCGCCGCCGACCAGCACCGCGCCGCAGCGCAGGCCGATCACCGAGTGACCGACCGAGTCTGTTGTCGCCGCGGATTCCCCCACCGCTCGCAAAGCGAGGCCCATGCTCGTGCGATGCAGGAAGAACCACACGGCGACGCCCAGGATTCCCGTGAGGTACACCACGGGAGGCTGGTCGAACAGGATGGGACCAGCCCAGCGGATGTCAGCGAGGACGGCGATGCCCAGATCGGTGAACACCGCGTCCGCACGCTGGCGGACGGCGTCTTGACCGATGAATGCTGCGAACCCGAGGCCGCCGATGGTGATCGCCAAGCCGGACACCACTTGGCCGGCACCCAGCGCCACGCTCACCACAGCGTGTACGCCTGCGACCGCCGTGCCGACGAGTGCAGCGACAGCGAAGCCGATCCAGGGCCGGCCGGTGGCCACTGCCGCCATGAATCCCGAAACGGCGCCCATGGCCATCATTCCCTCGACACCGAGGTTCAGCACGCCTGAGCGCTCGGCTATGAGCTCGCCAAGGCCGGCCAGGTAGACCAGCGTGGCGAACTGCACGGTCGCCACGAGCAACCCGACGACGGCCGATTCAGTCACCCGGTGCCCTCGGTGCCGCCGAGCTTGGCGAACTGCTCGAACCGGCGTCGCTGCGTGATGCCTCCGCTGGCAGCGGCGAGTCGGCATCGGCGCCATGACCGACAGGGCGCACCCAGCGGACGCGATAGTTGAGCAGCACGGCTGCCACGAGTGCGCCGATCAGGATCATCGCTTGCAACATGGTGGCGACAGAGCTGGTGACGCCGAGCGTCTGGATGGACTGGCCGCCCACCTGGACGGCGCCGAACACGAAGGCCACTGCAGCGACGCCCGACGGTCGCATGAGCGCAAGCGCCGCCACGATGATGCCGGCGAATCCGTAGCCGTTGGCTAAGCCGGGATCGAGCCGCGTCGCCGTTCCGGTGAGTTCGACAGCTCCGGCGAGTCCTGCCACGGCACCCGAGAGCACCAGCACGGCGAGCACCTTTCGCTGCATCGAGATGCCCGCATACCTGGCTGTCGCCGGCGAGGCGCCCGCCAAGCGCAGTTCGTAGCCCCACGCGGTTCTCGACACCGCCAGCCAGGACGTCACCAGCAAGCCGACTGCGATCACGGCACCGATGTGCGCGCGGCCGAACATCGTGGGCAGCGAGGCTTGCTCGGGCAGCGGCTCGATCAGCGCGAAGCCCTGCGAAGCGGGGTCCTTCCACGGTCCGGTCTGGAGCCACTCGACCAACCGGATCGAGACTTCGACGAGCATCAGCGTCGTGATGATCTCGCTGACGCCCAAGTACGCCCGAGCCAGTGCGGGCCCGGCCATCAGCACGACGCCGCCCACCGCGCCCGCGCCGATCATGGCCAGGATCAGCAACGGGCCCGGCAGATCGCCGGCGGTCATGGCCAGACCTGCGGCGAACGTAGCGCCGGCGGTCATCTGGCCTTCGGCGCCGATATTCCACAGTCCCATCGAGCCGGCTGTGGCGACCGCGAGGCCGGCGATGGCGAGCGGTGTGGCTCGCACCAAGGTGCGCGAGACGGAGTCGATGCCGCCCAGCGACGCATCGAACATGCGGTCGTACACCTGAGCGGGGTCGTTGCCGGCGGCCAGCAGCAACAGCGCGCCGGCGACGAGGGCCGCGGCGATGCCGATCGCGAACGCGCATGCTTGAGCAGCCGGCAGCACGCGGGCGCGTCGCTGCAGCATCGGTCGAATCAGGCTGGCGCGGCGACGAGCGTCGCTGCGTGACACGGTGCGCGGCGACGAGCCGGCCTGTCCAGCGGTGCGCGGCTCGCGGCTGCTGCGATGCCCGACGCGTCGCGCGCCGCAATCCTCGCGCCGATCACGCGCCGCCGCGCCGCCTGCCATTGCGGCGCCGACCTCGACACGCGTCGTGGTGCGTGGGTCGACGCGCGCGATGATGCGTCCCTCGTACATCACGACCAGGCGATCGGACAGTGCGAGCAGCTCGTCGAGATCTTCGCAGATCAGCAGCACTCCCACTCCGGCGCTGCGCTGAGTGAGCAGCTGCTCCTGTATCGCAGCGATGCCGGCCACGTCGAGGCCGCGAGTGGGCTGAGCGGCCACCAGCACCTTGGGATCGCCGGCCAGCTCGCGCCCGAGCAGGAGTCGCTGGAGGTTGCCGCCGGACAACACGCCGACATCGGCGTGCAGGTGTCCCGCCCGCACGCCGTACCGATCGACGAGGCCGGCGCAGAACTCCTCGCATCGCCTCCGGTCCAGCATGATGCCGCGGCGCATGGACCGGTACGAGCGGACTACGGTGTTGTCCACTACCGACATGTGCGGGGCGAGGCCGACACCGAGGCGGTCCTCTGGCACGTACGCCAGCCCGCAGCGCGAACGCGCTCGCGGCGAAGTGCGGCCGACGTCGGCACCCAGCAGCCGCACGGTCCCCGCGGTGACCGGACGCAGCCCGGCGATGACCTCTGCCAGCTCGCTCTGACCGTTGCCGGACACGCCCGCCACGCCCACGATCTCGCCGGCGCGTACCTCGAGGTCGATGGCGCGCAATGCGGGCACGCCTTGGTCGCTCAGCGCGCCGACGCCTCTCAGCCCCAGCACGACATCGTCCAGCACAGGGTCGCCCAGCGCACGCTGTATGCGCCGCTGCACCCTGGCACTCGCCGCGTCTGCGTCGCCGACCATGCTGTGGGCCAGCATTGATCGCTGGACGCCGCGGAGGCTGGCGTGACGGGCAACGGTGACGCCGCTGCGCAGCACGGTGGCCTCGTCGCACACGGTGAGCACCTCGTCCAGCTTGTGGCTGATGTAGACGACCGACCGGCCTCGATCGGCCATGGAGCGCAGCGTGATGCCCAACTCGGCCGCCTCGCCAGGCGTGAGCACCGCAGTGGGTTCGTCCAGCACCAGCACCTCGGCATCGCGCCACAGCGCCTTCAGGATCTCCACCCGTTGGCGCTCGCCGACGGAGAGCTGCCACACGGGGCGCGTGGGTTCGACATCAAGCGAGTAAGCGTCGGCGAGGCGCGCAACTTGCTCGGCTGCGATGCGGATGCTCATGCTGCGTGGCGCGGCACCGAGCACGACGTTCTCCGCGACCGTCAGCCGGGGAACCAAGCGGAACTCCTGATGGACCATGCCGATGCCGGCGGCGATCGCATCAGCAGGCGAGCGAAACTGCTGGCGGACGCCGCGCACCCAGATCTCGCCGCCGTCGGGCAGGTACACGCCTCCCAGTACGTTGACGAGCGACGTCTTGCCGGCGCCGTTCTCTCCCAGCAGCGCGTGGACGGCGCCGGAGCGCACCGACAAGTCGGCCCCGTCGCAGGCGACGACTCCGGCGAACTCCTTGCGAATCCCGCGGAGTTCCACCGCGTACGGCGGACCGTGACCGGCCGGCGCGTTCGCTGCTGTCAGATCAGGCGGCCCCGATGACGGCGCCGGCTCGCCGGACGAGTCGGGCTCAGGGTGCAGCGTCGCCCACCACGCCTTCGACGAACCAGCTCATGGCGAGCATCGAGGCGTCGTCCATGGTCTCGCCGTCGGCCACTCGCACGGTTCCGGCCTGATCGCGGATCTCGCCGGTGAACACGTCCCAGTCGCCTGCGCGGATCCGCTCGGCCACGTCGTCGATCCGCTCGGCCACGTCGCTCGGCACGTCGTCGGCCAGCGGCGCCAAAGCCACGATGCCGTCGGCCATGCCGCCCCAGTACGAGCCAGGTTCGTAGGTGCCTGCGGCCACCGCCTGGATGGTCTCGGCGTAGCGCGGCCCCCAGTTCCACACCGGCGCGGTGATGAACGCATCCGGCGCGAATTCGCGCATGTCGGAGTTGTAGGCGACCCAGCGCGCTCCGGCGTCTTGAGCAGCCACGCCTGCGGCCGGGGAGTCCTGGTGCATCGTGATCACGTCGGCGCCGGCTTCGAGCAGGGCCCGCGCGGTGTCGCCTTCCACGGCCGGGTCGAACCAGGTTGACGTCCAGTTGACGTGGACTTGAGCGGTCGGATTGGTCTCGCGCACGCCGAGGGTGAAGGCGTTGATGCCGCGGATCACTTCCGGAATCGGGAAGGCGGCCACGTAGCCAATGCGTCCGCTCTCGCTCATCGCCCCGGCAGCCATGCCCGACAGGTAGCGGGGCTGGTACATGCGCCCGAAGAAGTTGCCGAAGTTGGTGTCGTTCATCTTGTAGCCCGAAGCGTGCTCGAACACGATGTCGGGATACTCGTCGGCGAGCTCGAGCATCGGGTCCATGTAGCCGAACGAGGTGCCGAAGATGATGTCGGCGTTCTCGTTCTCGATGAAGTCGATCGCGACGGCCTTGACGTCCTCGGCGTTTTCCGGAATGCTCTCCACGACGAGCGTCGTGGCGCCCGTCTGCGCTTCCGCATACTGGCGGCCTTGGTCGTGCGCCCAGTTCCAGCCGGCGCTGCCGATCGGCCCCACCAGCACGAATGCGGCCGTGATGTCCCCCGAGTCGCTGCTGTCGGCGTCGCTGCCGCACGCTGCTGCGAGCAACGCCACGCAGGCCACTGCACAAGCCAATCGAGCCGGAATTTGTCGGTGCAAGGTTCTTCGGCGCAAGATTCCCTCCTCGCCGATGCCTGTACGGCAGGTCTGGACGGCGCAGCCGTAGCCTATTGTCGCGCTTGCTGGCCGCAGCTTGCCGCAGTCGAGCAGCGCTGGGTCAGCAAGGTCGGCCCGGCACAGGTCGGGCCAGCAGGAGGCTGGTCAGAACGGGTTGGGTTCGAGGCCGAGCAGGTGTCGGCCCAGCTGGTGGGCGATCCGGTCTTGATGCACGTTGATGTGTACTGGCATCGCCCTGAAGTCCCGATAGCGGCGTTCGAACGCGCCGCCCTCGCGCAACGCTGTGCCGCCTTGGGTGCGATGCAGCAGCGACATGGCCTCGTCGAGCTGTTCCACCGCCATCGTCGTCACGGCCATCTGGCGCAGGTAGTCGGCTTCGTCGGGGACGATGCCGGCGGCGATGCGACGGTCGACATCGCAGCAGGCAGCTTCGGTTGCCGCAGCAGCGGCTGCCAGCAGCGATGCGGCCCTGCCGAAGTTGACCTGCACGGTGGGCCGCTCGACCATGGCACCGCCGATGACCACCCGCCGGCCTCCGGCCGCATCAGCAGCCTCGGCGAGCGCCCGGCGCACGAGGCCTACTGCCATGTACGCGAGCCAGAGATCCGAGATGCCCACCCAGTCCTCGCGGTAGCGGTGATGCACCACCGGGACGGTGCGCAGCGACTCGGCGCGGTTGGCGCCGAACCAGGCCACGCAGTCGTCCAGATCGACAGCAACCTCGGTGTAGTGGACATCGTCGGTTGCTGAGGCCCGCAGCCCGGCGCCGTCCCACGACGGGTCGATCTTGATGCCCTCGGCTGCGGCGGGGACGATGGTGAAGCGAAGGTCCAGCGGCCGCAGCGGCTTGCCGTCGTCGCCCGTGACGGCGAACGCCACCCCGCAGTAGTCGGCGTATCGAGCGCCGGTGCCCCAGCGGCCGGTGCCGTTCAGGATGGCCTGGCCTCCGCTGATGCGACCGTAGACCGAGCTGCGGGCACCGCCGGGAAACGAGACCCACTCGCCGTTGGTCACGATGCGGGTGAGCAGGCCCTGCTGTTCGGGCCCGAGCGACCCGACGAACAAATGGAACACGCACAGGTGGTTCCACAGGCACCATGCCAAGCTCGGGCAGCGGGCCGCGACCGCTTCGAGCTCGCGGCCCATGTGCACCATGGACTCCTCCACGCCGCCGATGTTGCGGGTGGCGGACATGCGCATGAAGTCCGTGCCGCGGATGGCCTCGATGACCTCCGCTGAGACCGAACGGGTCCGGTCGGCTGTTGCCGCCTGCGCTTCGATGGCGTCGAGCAGCGGCGCGATCCGCAGTCCGGCGGTCGGCGCCGGCGCGAAGTGGTTGACTACTGCAGCGCCGCCGCAGTCGCTGGTCTCTGTGAGACTCACGTTCGCCCTGCTCGCTTCAGGCCCTGCCCGCTCAGGCACAGTGGCCGTTGGACATCGGGGGTACGTCGAGCATCGGATTGCGCTCGAAGAACCCGTCGGGCACCAAGCCGAAGCCGACGTACTCGGTGGGCATCACCGGGAAGTCCTCAGGTCGGGCGTCGTGGGTGATCCCGAACGTGTGCCACACGGTGATGTCCGTGCCGACCACCGGCCGGTCGCCTGCGGTGTAGCGCTCCAGCCCGTCGCCGGAATTGCGCTGGGTGGGGAAGCGCCCTGCGGCGTAGCGCTCCTCTGGCCGTGTGGGTGACACCCACACGTTGTGGCGGGCGAAGGTGGCGCGCCGCGAATGCGGGCTGTCGTGCGACGCGAACATAGTCGCGGTGGGCGGCGGCAGCAGCCGATACGCCGTCGGCCGTCCCAGCCGATTGACGCAGTCCGCGCTCTCGATCCGCCAGTAGCGGCTCGTTGCGGAGTTGGCGTCGCGCCGTGCGGCCAGCTCGCTTCCCAGCACGGTCTCCTGGGCGGCGAAGGCAGTGCCGTGCGGATTGTGCGGGCCGGGGGGCAGTGCCTCCGTGTTCACCTCGACGACGGTGTTGGCGTTGCCGTCCACGGCCATGTCCAAGCGCACGCAGAAGATGTGCTGGTGGATCGGCGCCGATACGTGCGGCGCCACTTGGCGAGCGAACGTCATGTCGTCGCCGTCGCGGTGCGAGCGCGTGGTCAAGATGCCGGTCAGCTTCACCTCGTAGCGGATCGAGCCGTCGAGGTAGAAGTACCAGAAGAAGCCGTACTCGTAGTTGCCGACCGTGTGGATGGCACTCACTACCAGCCGGCGAGAACGGCGCACCTCGGTGGTGTTGGCGTTCCAGTCGTAGTGCTTCCAGCCGATGCCGAAGTCCTCCTCATGGATGCAGACGGCGTTCGGCGTGGTCACCACCGAGCCGTCGTCGAACACTTGGGTGGAGTCCAGGTAGACGATCTCTCCGAGGCAGTCGCACCCCAGCTCCAGCGAGTTGTTCATCAGGCCGAGGCCGAACTCGCCCGAGTCGAGCGCGTGCTTGAACGTCTGCGACGGCCGCGTGTCGCCATAGGGCACGACCATCTCGGCCAGCGAAGCCCGGTCGACGACGGGTCGCGTCCGACCGTTGTCCTCGTAGGCGATGCGGTGCAGCACCAAGCCTTCGGTGTCGTCCATCACCACCCGCATCGACCACTTCTGCCAGCGCAGCTCGTTGTCGTCCAGCGTGAAGCTGGCGCCCTCGGGCTGGGTGATGTCGATGGGACGCAGGTCGGTGCGCATCGGGCCGAAGTCCTGCGTGACCGAGTCCACGTCGTAGTTGCCACGTTCCGAAGCCACCGGCCACTGGTCGAAGTCGTCGACGTGCAGCACCTCCAGCGTGTCGACATCGACGTGGACCATGAGTCCGTCGAGGGGGTAGGCGTAGCCGTTGTCGGTGGGCTTCGGGCGCCAGAACGCGATGCAGCGCTGCACTCGCCGCCCCGACTCGAACGCCAAGCCGTAGTCGCCAGTCGGCCAGGGGTCGATCTGCACTTGGGAGGGGTCGGCGATGCCTCGCTTGGCAATGGCGTTCGCGAATGCCGGATCCTTGCGGCAGGCGTCCATCACCGCGAACAGCTCGGTCTGTCCCACCCGCGGGACCACATCGGGGTGGTGCATCCACGAGTCCACCTCGCCCCGGGTCACCGACACCACTGCGCTATGCACCATGTCGTTCTCGCGCACGACGATCTCGAAGCGGCGATCGGTCTTCGCACCAGGGGTCCACGCAGCTACTTCGGCCTTTGGCGGCTCCCAGATACAGAATCCGTGAAAGCGGGCGTCATCGCCGATGCGGCCCGAACGGCGCAGCACCTCGATGGCGGCGTTGGCCTCCGCTTCGGTCATCATTGACAGCGGGTGGCGCGGCGGCGCGGTCGCAGTCGTCGCCACGGCGCTCGGTCGTTCCAGCGTGGTCTTGGTCATGGCTTCACGCTATGTCGCGCGAGGTGACCCACGCGTCCGGCGCAGCGCCGGCCGCGTGCAGCCCGGCCGCGTGCAACATAGTGCCGACGCGCGCACGGCCGATCGCACCGCCTGTCGCGCCGTCTATTCTCTCCCGATGCTGCTTCGCGTGCGGCCCCAAGGCAGGTCCGCACAGGACAGGTCCGCAGACGACGGGAGTTCCCACATCGTGACCGCAAGTGCGGCGACCAGCGATGCGGTGACACGTGATGCGACGACCCATGGCGCGGTGGCCCACGGCGCGGCGGCCGATACGGGCTTGCGCGCCCGAGTGCGGCGCCACTTGGAACTGATCTATCCCGAGCACATGACCGAGCCGTCCGCGGAGCAGCTGGTCGAGGACGTGCTGGCATCGGTCGGCATCGAGCCCACGGACCCGATGAGTCCCCCGAGCTCGATGACCGAGCCGCCGGCGCAACCGCGCTGGGACCAGCGCGACGTCGCCATGATCACCTACGCCGATTCGATCACCCAGGCAGGCGAGGTGCCGCTGCGCACCCTGCATGACCTGCTCGACGACTTGACCGGCGACGTCGTGACCATCGTGCATGTCCTGCCGTTCTACCCGTCGAGCTCCGACGGCGGCTTCGCGGTGGTCAACCATCGGGCGGTGGATCCGCGGCTGGGCAGCTGGGAAGACATCCGCGAGCTCGCCGAGACCTGCACGGTGATGGCTGACTTGGTGGTGAACCACGTCAGTGCCGATCATCCGTGGATGGAGCAGTTCTGCAGGGGCGAGATGCCCGGCAGCCGCTTCCTGCTCAGCGCGGAGCCCGAGGACGACCTGTCCAGCGTGGTGCGGCCGCGCACGACGCCGCTGCTGCGCGAAGTGGAGACGCCCGACGGCCCTCGGCTGCTGTGGTGTACGTTCAGTCACGACCAAATCGATCTGGACTTCGGCGAGCCGGACGTGCTGCTCGAGCTGCTGCGGACCGTCGCATGCCTTGTCGACGGCGGCGTGCGCTGGTTTCGACTCGACGCTGTCGCCTACCTGTGGAAGGAGCTGGGCACGTCGTGCCTGAACCTGCCGCAGACCCACGAGATCGTCAAGCTGTTGCGGACGCTGCTGGAAGTGCGATGCCCCGGCTCGGTCGTCATCACCGAGACCAACGTGCCGCACGAACAGAACGTGGCCTACTGGGGCGACGGCGACGAGGCCCATCTCGTCTACAACTTCAGCCTGCCGCCGCTGATCGCCCATACCATGGTCTCGGGCTCCGCGACGGCGCTGCAGCAGTGGCTCGCTCAGCTGGAGGCACCGCCGGCCGGTGCGTCGTTCTTCAACTTCATTGCCAGCCATGACGGCATCGGACTCCGACCGGCCGAAGGGCTGCTGGGCAGGGCAGACGTCGCTCGACTGGTCGCAGCGGCGCGCAGCGCAGGCGGCACACACTCGGAATTCGACACCGCCCAGGGACCTCGGCCCTACGAGCTGAACGTCTCGCTGTGGGATCTGCTCGCCGGCGACGGTGATGCGCTCGGCATCGCCCAGTTCTTGGCAGCACACACGATCATGCTGAGCCTGGCCGGCATCCCGGCGCTGTACGTGCATGCGTTGCTGGGCACCCCCAGCTACTGGACGCCGATCAGCGAGCCGCCGCGCATCGTGACCGAGCACGACCTGCCGCCGGTCGAGCCGAGCAGACGCACCATCAACCGGCGCAAGCTGACGCTTGACGAAGCGGTCGACCTGCTGGGAGCACAGGGAGGCGTGCGCCGGCAGGTGCTGGTGGAGCTGGTGCGGCGGATGCTGGTGCGCGGCGGCCAGCCGGCGTTCCATCCCGACAGCGCGCAGGTCTCGCTCGACGTGGGCAACCGCGCCTTCGGCGTGATCCGCGGCGGACCGGACAGCGGTCAGACCGTGGTCTCGGTCACCAACGTCTCCCAAGACCCGCTCGCCGTGGATCTCGGCGTGCTGGCCGGGCGGTGTCCCGCTGACAGCGCCGGCGCACGCTTCGACAGCGAGGGCTGTGTGGACCTCCTCGACGACTCGGTCCATGAACAGGACGCCGGAGTCGTGCTGGCCGCGGGTCAGACGAGGTGGCTGTGCCTCGAATCCCAGCGCCGGGCACCCGCTGGGGCAGCCGGTTCGCACGCCTGATTCGCATGTCTGATCCGCACGTCTGAACGCCGCACGTGCCGCCATGAGCCGGCCTCAGGCGTTGTCGCGCTCGACGGCGTCGTGGAGCCCGGCGAGCACCTCGGGCATGGCGCTTTGCACCCTCGACCAGTTCGGGATGAACGGCGTGCCCATCGGGTCGTTCAAAAACTCGTCCCCGGCTGCCATGACCGCAGAGGCGAACAGCTCCACAGCGGTCTCTTCTGCGTGCAGGTCGAAGCTCAAGCCGTTGAACGCCGCGTCGTTGCGGTAGTGGCTGACGAGGTCGAGTGCGTTGCGGTAGTACACGGCCTTGACCGTTCGGAACGTCTCCGCGCCGAGCACCGTGCCGTCGATGGCCAGCTTGCGGTAGATGGCCTTGGCGATGTCGCGGCTCATCTTGTGCAGCCCCGCGTCGGCGTCGTCGAGCGACAGGTCCTGATGCTTGTGGTCGTACCGTCCGCAGAGGTCCACTTGGCAGATGCGCCGCCCTTGGTAGATGCGGTAGACCTCCGAGAGCACGCCGATCTCGAGACCCCAGTCGCCGGGAATGCGGACGCTGCGCGCCATGTCGTGCTTCATCGCGAACTCGCCGGCCAGCGGGTATCGGAATGCGCTCAAGTAGCTCAAGTACTCGTGCTCGCCGATGGTGCTTCGCAACGCCTGCAGCAGTGGTGTGACCAGCAGGCGAACCACCCGCCCGTTCAGCCGGCCCGATGAGCCCTCGCCGGCCCGGTAGTAGTAGCCCTTCGAGAACGAGTAGCCGAAGGTGGGGTGCAGGATCGGGTAGAGCAGCCGAGCCAGCAGGCTGCGGTCGTAGGTGAGAATGTCCGCGTCGTGCAGCGCCACGTTCTCGCACCGTCCTGAGGCCAGGAAGTAGCCGAGGCAGTACCAGACGTTGCGGCCCTTGCCCGGCTCGGTCGGGGCGAGCACCCGGTCTGCGAGTTCTTCGTCGATCCGGCGCAGGCGCGGCCCGTCGTTCCAGAGCAGGCGGGTGCGCTGCGGCAAGCGGGAAAAGAACCGTCGGGCCTCGGCGAACTGGGCTTCGTCGGCCCGGTCGATGCCCACGATGATCTCGTCGATGTAGGAGACCTTGGCGATCTCGGTGACGATGTTGCCCAGCGCCGGTCCCTGCAGCTCGCTGTACAGCGCTGGGATGATCAACGCGATAGGGCGACGGCGCGAGTACGCGAAGAGCTCGTCTTCGAGGCTGTCGACGGATCGGTCGGCGAGGCGATGCAGCGTGCCGATCGATTCGTGCTGCTGGAAATCGGCCACGTCGTTCCGTTCAGCCCTTTCAGCGCTTCGGTCTGTCGTGACGCTACCGCGCCAGGTTTGCCTGGCTCGGTTTGCTTGGCTTGCCCACGGCGCGCGGTAGTGTGCGCTATGGCCGTTTCGCAGCCGTTCTCCACGGGCCGATTCCCTTCGCTGGAGAGCAAGTTCGCAGCAGACGGACTGACCTTCGACGACGTGCTGCTGGTGCCCGATGCGTCAGATGTGCTCCCTGACGCGGTGGAGACGTCCTCGGCGTTCACGCGGTGCATCAGCTTGGCCGTGCCCTTGGTGAGCGCAGCCATGGACACCGTGACCGAGGCGCGCCTGGCGATCGCGATGGCCCGTCACGGCGGCATCGGCGTCATCCACCGCAACCTGTCGATCGCTGAGCAGGCCTCCGAGGTCGACAAGGTCAAGCGCTCCGAATCGGGCATGATCACTGAGCCGGTCACGTTGGGGCCCGACGACTCGGTCAGCGATGCCGAGGACTTGATGGCGCGCTTCAAGATCAGCGGTGTGCCCATCACCGACGCTGCCGGTCGCTTGGTGGGGATACTCACCAACCGTGACCTGCGCTTCGAGACCGACTGGCGACGCCCCATACGCGAGGTGATGACCGCCGAGGGCTTGGTCACCGCTCCTGCGCCGACCACGCTCGACGAAGCGCAGGTGATTCTGGCTCGACATCGCATCGAGAAGCTGCCCATCGTGGACGACGAGTTCAAGCTCGTGGGTCTCATCACCGTGAAGGACATCCAAAAGCGCATCCAGTTTCCGAACGCTTCCAAAGACCGTCAAGGCCGGCTGCTGGTGGCTGCCGCCGTGGGCACCGGGCCGGACTCCATGGAGCGTGCAGCGGCGCTGACCGAACGCGACGTGGACGCCATCGTGGTGGACACCGCCCATGGCCACAGCCGCGACGTCATTGAGGCGGTCGCGAAGCTGAAGGCCAATCACGCCATCGAGGTGGTCGCGGGCAACGTGGCCACCGCGGCGGCGGCCCGCGCGCTCATCGAGGCCGGCGCTGATGCCATCAAGGTCGGCATCGGGCCGGGCTCGATCTGCACTACTCGAGTGGTGGCCGGAGTGGGCGTGCCGCAGGTCTCGGCGGTGTTCGACTGCGCAGGCGCGGCCGCAGATGCCGGCGTGCCGGTGATCGCCGACGGCGGCATGCAGTTCTCCGGCGACCTCGCCAAGGCCATCGCCGCAGGGGCGCACTGCGCCATGGTGGGCGGCCTGCTGGCCGGGACAGACGAGTCCCCCGGCGAGGTGGTGCTGTACCAAGGGGAACGCTTCAAGGAGTACCGCGGCATGGGCTCGGTCGGCGCCATGAAGGGCCGCAGCTATTCCAAGGATCGCTACTTCCAGGACGGACGCGAGGTGGAGGAGCTGGTGCCCGAAGGCATCGAAGGGCGGGTCGCCTACAAGGGCCCGCTCGCCGGGGTTCTGCATCAGCTCGTCGGCGGCCTGCGTCAGGCGATGGGCTACTGCGGCGCTGCGAGCATCGAGGACATGCGGCTGCGCACCACGTTCGTGCGAGTCACCGCGGCGGCGCTGCGGGAGAGCCACCCTCACGACATCGTGATCACCAAGGAGGCGCCGAACTACCGCGTGCCGATCTGACGGCCCACAGCGTCGGAGGCTTCGCTGAGGAGTTCGAGCCGTTCCCATTCGTCAATCAGGCTGCTGTCGGTGCGGCGCACCGTGTCACCGAGCCAGCGTGTCAGCGCAACGACGTCGTCGGTGCGACGGTGTTCGGGTACATTGCGGACGAGGGCCTTGTAGGCACCCGACAGGTAGCGCAGCAGCACGCCTTCGGCGCCTTTGATGCCGCAGTGGTTGACGTACTCGCGAAACGTCATGGCGCGCTCGTTCATGTCTCGTGCCACGGACTTGGGGCGCACGTTCTCGTCACGAAGCCACGGGTGCCCGGTGGACCAAGCGTTGAAGCTGTCGTACAGCCAGTCGCGCAACGGCTTGGGCCATTCCACTGCATCGAGTCGCGCCCTGCGTTCTTCGTAGTCGACGCCTTCGGCCTTCAACTCGGCCAGCAGCTCGGTGCACACGAGGTCTCGCTGGCGTTCGAGCACCACCGTCGGGTTCTCCAGTGTCGCCTCGAGCACGCTGAGCAGGTCGAGGGTGTAGGTGGGCGCTTCGGCGTCGAGGAACTCGATGGCGTCGAGCGCGAACGGAGACAGGGGGTGGGTCAGGTCGAACTCGGCTTGCAGGTCGACGTTGACTCGCACGAGCCGGTCCAGTTCGTCTGGTTGCTCGAGTCGCTCCACGACTTGAGCGTCCACCAGCGAGCGGTAGATGGCGATGGCGCGGCGGATGTGGGTGCGGTTCGCGGCACGGCTCTCGTGATTGTCGGTGAGCAGCCGCCGCATGGCGGCACAGCCGTCGCCCGGGCGGTCCAGCACGTTCATCAGCATCGAGTGCGACACGTCGAAGTGCGAGCGGAGCGGTTCGGGCTGACCGCCTGCGAGCCGCTCGAACGTGTCTGCGTTCCAGGGGGCGTAGCCGCGTTTGGGCGGTGACGGCCGGCGGACCCTGCGCAGCTTGGCCGGGTCGTCGCCGAACTTCTCGCGGGCCTTCTCTAGGGCCATCGCGTACTCGACTTCGTGCTCAGGCGCTTGGCACCAGACGAATCCCTCGTGGTCGAAACCGCGGCGGCCTGCGCGGCCGGCGATCTGCTGGAAGTCCCGCACGGACAGCACCCGGGTGCCGCTGCCGTCGTACTTGCACAGCTGAGTGAACAACACGGTGCGGATAGGCACGTTGACGCCTACGCCGAGCGTGTCGGTGCCGCAGATCAGCTTGAGCAGACCGGTGCCCGCGAGGCGCTCGACCAGCAGCCGGTACTTGGGCAGCATCCCGGCGTGATGCACGCCGATGCCGGCTTTGACGAAACGCTGGATGTCGCGGCCGAACGGCGAGTCGAACCGGAACTCGGCGATCGCCGCGGCGACTTGTGCCTTCTCGTCACGTGAGAGCACCTTCAGACTGGTGAGCGCTTGGGCGCGTTCGGTGGCTGCCTTCTGTGTGAAGTGGACGATGTAGGCGGGTACCCGCCGCAGCTCCAGGAGCTCTTCGAGCGATTGATGCAGCGTGGTCGTGCGGTAGGCGAAGGTGAGCGGCACCGGTCGTTGTGCGCCCGTGACGGTGACAACCTCGCGGCCGGTACGTCTCTGCAAATCCTGCGCGAACCGCTGTGTGGGGCCGAAGGTGGCGCTCATCAGGATCATCTGGGTGCGACGCAGCTCCAGCAACGGCACCTGCCAGGCCCAGCCCCGGTCGCGGTCTGAGTAGAAGTGGAACTCGTCCATCACGACGCTGTCGATGGGCGCGTCGGCACCGCTGCGCAGCGCCAGGTTCGCCAGGATCTCCTGTGTAGCGCACACCACCGGCGCGTCCGGATTGACTGCGCCGTCGCCGGTCACCATGCCCACGTTGGGCGCGCCCAGCTCGTCGCAGAGCGCGAAGAACTTCTCCGACACCAGCGCCTTGACCGGTGCGGTGTAGTAGCTGCGGCGCCCCCGTGCCACTGCTTCGAAGTGGGCGGCCAGCCCGACGAGCGACTTGCCTGAGCCTGTGGGCGTGGTGATGATGACGTGGTTGCCGCCGAGGATCTCCAAGATGGCGTCTTCTTGGGCGGGGTACTGCTCCAGGCCGATGGCGGCTGTGTAGTCCAGGAAGCCTTCCAGCAGCGAGTCGGCGTCCGGCTCGCGGGGCACGAACGGCGCCAAGCGCCCAGATGCCTGCGCTCCTGTTGCGCTCGCGTGCTCCGTCGCCATCCGAATGCGCTTCAGGCGTTGCGGCCCGGCCACGCCTCCGGGTTGAGCATGTTGGCGGGCCGTCCGCCGCTGAGCGCTGTCATCACCTCCTCGACAGCGTGGGTGAAGATGCGGCGCCTGCCCGCCACGGTTGCCGATGCCACATGGGGGGTGACGATGACGTCGTCGCGGTTCACCAGCGGGTGGTCGCCGGCCAGCGGTTCTGGTTCGGTCACGTCCAACCCGGCGCCTCGCACCTTGCCCTCTTGGAGCGCCGCGAGCAAGGCGTCGTGGTCGACCAAGCCGCCGCGCGACGTGTTGACCACGTACACCCCGTCGCGCATCGCAGCGAGCAGATCGGCGTTCACGAGGTGGCGCGTTGCCTCGCTCAGCGGCGCATGCACCGACACGACCTGTGCCTCGGCGACGGCCTCGCTCGGGGTAGCGGCCCGTCGTGCATCGAGCTCTGCGAACCTCGCTTCGTCGGCGTAGGGGTCGTACGCCACGATCTCCATGCCTCCTGCCGACATCGTCTGGGCGACGCGCCCGCCGATCCGACCGAGGCCCAGCAGTGCCAGCGTCGAGCCGTGCAGTTCCAGATGGCCGTGGCGCGCCCAGTAGTCGCCCTCGCCTGCTCGGAGTCGCTGAGCCGATTCCTTGAGCCCCTTGGTGACGGCGTAGATCAATGCGACGGCGTGTTCGGCGGTGGAGGTGGTCGGTCCGTCGGGTGTGTTGCAGGCCGCGATGCCGTACTCGGTGGCATCGTCGAGGTCGAGGTTGTCGTATCCGATGCCGGCCCGCGCGATCACCCGCAGCAGGGGCGTTCGCCGGTAGACGTCGCGGTCGTAGCGAACAGCGGCGCCCACGATGGCACCGTGTGCCCGTTCGATGCCCTCGAGCGGATCGTCGCCGCGCGCGTCGATGATCTCCGCGCGGCCTTCGAGCAGCTCGTGCTGCAGTGCGCCGGCGGGCCGGTCGAACCAGACCGTCGGGAGGCTGTGGTGTGCTTCGGCGCCGGCGGGGTTGCCGGCCGGGTGGTCGATGGTCGAGCCGGTCGCAGGCATTGATGCAGGTATGGGGGTGCTCATAGCGCCAGTATCGCTGCGCCGCTGGCCTCGCACCGATGCTGCGCCGATGGCTACCGTGGACTGTTCCGTCGGCGGTCGGCGGGAGCGGGGAGCTGGGCTGAGGCGATGCTGATGCAATCGAGGCTGGTGCATGTCGACGATGTGGTCATCCACGACACCGAGCGGTATGCGGCCGAGGGGTATCCTTGGGCCGAATGGGACCTGCTGCGCGCCGAGGCCCCCGTCTACTGGTACGTGCGCGACAACATCGTCCCGTTCTGGGCCGTCACCCGTCACGAGGACGTGAAGTGGGTGTCGGGCCAGAACAAGACGTTCATCAACGGCGGCGGCCGTCTGCGTCTGGCCGCTGCGGACCGCGACTTGCGCTTTTGGGCTCGGTATCGCCGGCGAGCGACGGAGATCGGCTGGGATCCCACCGAGCCGCCGGACTTCATCTTCAAGGACCGCCCCGATCACTGGGACCTGCGTCGGCTGGTGGTGCCGGAGTTCACGCCGAAGGCGATGCGCGCCCGGTCCGCCTCGCTGGAGCGCCATGCGCGGCGCTTCGCGCAGGAGTTCGAGGCCAAGATTGCCGACGAGGGCGCGGCCGACATCGTGGAGGACCTTGCGGTGAAGCTGCCGCTGGCTGCCATTTGCGAGATGGTGGGCGTCTCCGCTGACGATTGGGCGCAGGTGCATGCGTGGACGTCGGCCTTGTTCGACGATCCGGACTTGGATCGGTTCTGCCTGCCGGGCGAAGCGCACGACGACATGCGAACACGCATGCTCCGCGAGTTCGACGCCTGGATTGGCGAGCTGATCGCTCGCCGTCGACGTGACGGTGCCGACGGCACCGATCTGGTGAGCATCCTGCTGCGGTCTGAGACTGATGCGGGGCCGCTGAGCGCGCAGCAGCTCATCGGCTATCTCCGGCTGATGATCGCCGCCGGCAACGAGACCACGCGCAACGCGGCCAGTGGCGGGGTAATCGCGTTGCTGGAGCATCGTGACCAGCTCGACCTGCTCAACGAGCGCATCGGTGATTCGGGTGCTGGCGATCCGGGTGCTGTTGAGACTGCGGTGGAGGAGGTTCTGCGCTGGACCTCTCCGGTCATTCAGTTCGCCCGTACCTGTACGCGGGACACCGAGCTGGGCGGGCAGACGATCAAGGCCGGTGAGCATGTCGGCGTGTGGTATCCGTCGGCCAATCGGGACGAGCGCCAGTTTGCTGAGCCGTATCGGTTCGACGTTCAGCGCACGCCCAATGACCATCTCGCCTTCGGCCATGGCGCTCACTTCTGCTTGGGGGTGCATCTGGCGCGTTGGGAGCTGCGGGCGTTCTTCCGTGTGGTGGCGCCGTTGCTGGACGGTTTGGCGCTCGACGGCGGCCAGTCCCGCATCGGTCATCTGCATGTCGGGCCGATCAAGCGCCAGATGGTGGTGCCCCGCAGCTGAGCGACGTTGCTGCACCTGCTGCGTTCGGGCCTAGGCGCGCGCAGCGATACGGGCGCGCAGGAGTACTGTCGGCGCCATGACGACCACCGAGGTAGTAGTGACCGGGCTGGCCTTCGGAGAGGGTCCCCGCTGGCACGACGGCCGGCTGTGGTACAGCGACATGTTCCGTCACGGCATCTTCGCCGCGACCACCGACGGTGCCGAAGAGCTGATGCACACGGTGCCCACGCAGCCGTCGGGCTTGGGCTGGCTGCCCGACGGCGACCTGCTGTTCGTCTCGATGCTGGACCGGCAGCTGCGCCGCCTCGACGCCGACGGCAACGAGACGCTGCACGCCGACCTGTCCGGCATTGCCGCAGGGCCGTGCAACGACATGGTCGTGGCTGCCGACGGCACGGCCTACGTCGGCAACTTCGGATTTGACGACGCTGCCGGCGAGACGTTCGCGCAAGCCACCTTGGCCATCGTGGGTCTTGACGGTACGGTGCGGCCGGGCCCGGCCGGTCTCGATTTCCCCAACGGCACAGCGATCGATGCCAGCGGGCGGCACATGGTGTTGGCCGAGAGTTTCGGCAGCCGACTGACAGCCTTCGAGATCGAGTCCGACGGCTCGCTCACCGGTCGGCGGACCTTCGCCGACCTCGGCGGGCGGGTGCCCGACGGCATCTGCATGGACGAAGCCGGCGGCATCTGGGCGGCCGACCCAGTCAACGCCAGCTGCATCCGCGTGGTGGACGGCGGCGAGGTGACCGATGTGATCGAGCTGGAAATGAACTGCTATGCGTGCATGCTCGGCGACGACGATCGCCGCACGCTCTACCTGATGACCGCCCCCACACACGTCCCGTCCGCCGATCAGTCACGCCCCGGCCGCATCGAGAGGTGCCGAGTGGATGTGCCCGGCGCCGGCCTCCCGTAGCTGCCGCCTCACGCGAGTTGCGTGTCAGCGTTTTGAGCGAACCGCATAACTTTGCGCTTCTGCGCAATCACCAACGTAAGCGCAAAACGTTTGCGTACACTCGGAGTGTGGACCAGGATGCGCTCCGTTCGCTGCTCGTCGAGGGCGAGACCTTCACGGTCGAGTTCAAGGACGGTTCGATCAACGACTCGGAACTCGTCGAAGCAGTGGCATGCCTGGCAAACGGTAGCGGCGGAACGCTCCTCGTCGGCGTCAGCAACAACGGGACAGTAGCGGGGGCTCCACCGCGCCACGGCACGAGGACCGATCCACGGCGCGTGGAGGCGCTGATCGCTAGCAAGACCGAACCAGCGGTACTCGCGGCCTGCACGGTGGAGGAGGTCGACCTTGCGCAGCTGCTGTTGGTGGTTGTGCCAGCAGCGGCGAACGTCGTCGCTACCAGCGATGGCCGTTACGTTCGCCGGGCAATCGACGTCCACGGTCGGCCACAGTGCCTGCCGATGCGTCCGCACGAAGTTGTCGCACGCTCCGGCAGTGTTGGTGCCCAGGACTATTCCCGTGTCGTGATGCCCCGGCTTGCCGTAGATGACCTCTCTGCCACCGAATTCGAGCGCTTCCGCGTGCTAGCGCGAACTCGCGGCGACGAGACCCTGCTGAGCCTCTCTGATACAGAGCTTCTGAAAGCGCTCAACCTCACCACATCTGATGGTCAGCTGACAGTCGGCGCGCTCTTGCTGTTCGGAACCTCGGACGTAATCGCCGCGCACCTTCCGGCCTATGAGGCAGGCTTCCAGGAACTCAGTGGACTGGAGGTTCGAGCCAGCGAGTCCGGGCCGGTTCCGTTGTTCCGGGCCATGATTGAGATCACCGACCGGGTCCAAGCGCGCAACCCGACCGAAGAAATCGAGATCGGCCTGCTTCGAGTGCCATTGCCGCGATTCGCTGATGTAACACTCAGAGAATTGATTGCGAACGCCCTCGTGCATCGCGATTATACCGCCAACGGTGCCACGATTATCGAGGTCACTCAAGATGCGCTCGTCGTCTCCAACCCGGGTGGACTCCCAGAGGGCGTTACGACCTCGAACCTCCTGACTACGCCGCCCCGCCCTCGAAACCCTGCGTTGGCTGACGCATTTAAGCGAGCCGGACTTGTCGAGCGAACAAGCCGTGGCATCAACCGAGCTTTTGCAAGTCAACTTGCCCTCGGCAAGCCAGCGCCCGACTACAGCAGGAGCACGCCGAACTCGGTTGTGGCACGGGTGCGTTCCGGTCCTGCCGACAAGGAACTGGCGGGCTACATTGCCCAGGCCCGCCGCGATGGCTTGCAGTTCTCGCTTGAGGATCTGCTGACGTTGCACGAGGTCAGAATTGAGCGGCGCATCTCCACGGCGCGGGCTGCAGAACTGTTTCAGGTCGACCAACACGAGGCGCGCGCTATTCTCAATCGACTGGCCGACCTTGGCTTGCTTGAGGCCCGAGGTGCCGCAAGAGGACGGAGCTACCACCTCTCGGCTGCACTGTACAACCGGCTAGGCGAACCAGCTCAGTACGTGCGGACTCGGGGCTTCGATGGCATCCAGCAGGAACAGATGGTGCTGACCTTTGTGACACAACACGGCACGATCACTCGACGCGAGGCCTCGGAACTCTGTCAAGTCGATTCCGAACGAGCCAGCCGTCTTTTGAGGCGTCTGCGTGACGAAGGCAAACTCGACATGCAGGGCGAGAAACGATCCGCGCGCTACATGAAGCCTGCTCTTCCTGTGTTGACTGCTGACGAAATCGACGACCGGTAGGTGTCAATGAACGGCGAAGCGATCGCCGTAGCAGCGCTATGTTCATTATCGCGATACACAAGCAAACAATGGCGAGACTGATACCGGTCTCTGACAAATGCGACGTTGACAAGTTCGTGTTCCGCCTGACGAGAGATATTCGCGTCCAAGCAGAATCGAGGATCACGTCGGGAGTTGCGCAAACTTGGCACAAGCCTCAACCCGCTTTACCGAAATCTCGAAGCCTCTGGCTACTTCTTCAGGGGAGTCTATCTCCAGGCAAGCAACAATCGAGCTGACAGGTATGCGAGTGCCGGAAATGACAGGCTCACCGAAGCAGATGCGGGGATTGATCTCGATCCACTCAGAAATATCCCATACAGATGCTTGGCCATCGATGAACTGAATTTCCTCCGCAAACGTGCGAATAGCGGACTTGACCGCAATCTGGCCCCTTTGATCCCCCACAATTTCTTCCAAGTGTCCTTCGAAGTCAATCCAGACACTCTGACCGTCTGTGAAAAACGATTCTTGGGCGAGCGGGTGCTTGAGTTCGGAAAAGCGTCTGTGCATCGCTTCCAGAACTTTGCGCACGCGCTGGAGAGAAGCACCCACTTCACTGCGGAAACGACATGCCATCTCCAATCCGATCAGATCCAGAAAATTGATGGTTGCGGACCCATGGCGGTGCTTTTCGGGGGACCTCACGACAACCAACCATCGTCTCACGTGGCGTTCAGAAATGTTGCGATTTCGGGAAACGATGTTTGTGGCTTGCCGAACCGAATAGATGCCCTCGTTCACAGCTGATTGCCCAAGGTCGGCAAGACTGTCTGTATTCGATACGGTCTTGCGCTAGTCCTCCGTTCATGCCAGTTTGCAACACGCTAGCACCACAAGTCGAATAGTGGCACCTCCCGAGCCATTGCTTGGCAACTCCGCACTTCTGCAGGTCGATACGCGCCACGATAGCGCATGGCTGGGCGATGCCCCGCGCCTGGCCCCAGAATGCTGCCCGCGGCGGCCAAGTATTGCAGCCCGGCCGCCGAAGCGGAGCCATGCTTGTAGCCGCCGTAGTGGAGCCAAGCACTGGAAGGATAGGTCGAGCCCCGTGAACGCTCGCACGATGCCTCCGCTTAGGCGCAGTACCGGCACTGCTTCTGACCGACGCAGGATCGCCGCCGCCACCATCTTCTCGCCGTGGCATCCGGCACGCACATCTGGCGCGTTGCTTCCGCTTGGGTGGTGCTGGCCGCCGCCCGTTTGACCGATCCGCAGGCGGCACCGTAGTCCCGTCGGGCCGCGCTCTACCGGCGGGTGCTTGGTGGCTGTCTGGTCCGGGATGCTGTGGGGCGGGGTCGGGTGTGAGTGTTGTGGTGTCGTGCGTGTGTGGTGTGGTAGGTTGTGTGTGTCTTGTTGTCGATCGTCTCCTGCGGGTTGTCGCGGGGGGGGTCAGAGCCTGATGTCTGGTTCGGGTGTTGCGGTCCGTTTGGGGGGCCGTGGTGTGTGGGCGGGTTTGTCGGCGGTGGTGTTGGCGGGTTCGTTGGTGGTCCTGTGGGGGTCGGCGGGTTCGGCGCAGTCGGGGTCGGTGCTGGTGTCGGTGGGGGATGCGAGTGTGGCGGAGGGGGGTGTGGGTGAGCGGCTGTTGGCGTTCACGGTGTCGTTGTCGGCGTCGCCGACCCATGAGGTTCGTGTGACGGCGTCGGCGGTGCCTGGCGCGTCGGGCACGGCGTCGCGTGACGCCGGTGCGGGCCGCGATTATGTGGGGTTCACCGGCCGCAGGCTGGTGTTCGCGGCGGGCGCTACTGGGGCTGGGTTGTCTCAGACGGTGGCGGTGCGGGTGTTGGGGGATCATGTGGTGGAGCCTGATGAGACGTTCATTTTGCGGGTGAACAATCTGGTGACAGCGGATTCGCGTGTGGGGTTCGCCGGCGGTCACGCGAGGAAGACTGAGGCGACGGGCACGATCGTGAACGACGACAGCGCCGACGACACCGGTGTGGTGGTGTCGGTGGCGGACGTGAGCGTGGCGGAGGGCGACTCGGGGACTGTGGAGATGGAGTTCGCGGTGTCGCTGTCCGCGTCGCCGTCCCATGAGGTGCGCTTGAAGGCCTCGGCGCTGCGGGGCCGCACCGGCGCCGCTGCGGCGTCACGCGGGCCGGGACGCGATTTCGGGAGGTTCTTGGGCAAGGTGCTGGTGTTCGAGGCGGGCGCCGCCGGCGACGCGTTGACCCAGGCGGTGACCGTGGAGGTGGTCGGCGACACGCGTGCCGAGCCGGACGAGACGGTGCTGTTGCGGGTGAACAATCTCGACACCGCGGATCAAAGAGTGCGGTTCGCCGGGGGCATCGCCGCAAGACCGAGGCCACCGGCACCATCCGCGACAACGACCGCACAGAACAACAACAAGACACCCCCACCACCAGCAGCACACCGACAAGCAGCACAACGACGACGACGACGACAAGCAGCACAACGACGACGACGACGGCGAAGCCGACTGTGGCCGCCAAGCCGGTCATCACCGTCAAAATCGACGGCACCACAGCCACCGTGACATGGACCGACGCCGTGATCCCAAGCTGCGAGGTCAACTTCTACGGCGTCAGTGTGCATGGCCCGTCCGCGAGCGGCTTCGATTCGGTTGTTCGATACTTCTCGGATGAAGCGTCCAAGACGAGGACTTTGGTTGTGCCCGCCTTGGTCAGGGGGCATAGGTACAAAATCACTGTTGAAGCGCGAGCCCTAGTGGACGCAGAGGACGCCGAGGGAGACGACAGGCATTGCGGCCCGCCAGTCACAGGCAATCTCCAGCTCTTTGTGGTTGATCCCACTGCCACCACCACGACTACGACCACCACTACGACGACTACGACCACCACTACGACGACGACTGCCCCCGTGCAAGAGGGTCCGGTAGCGGATCCTGTGCTGACTGTCACCTCTACGGAAAATTCGGTGACGGTGACTTGGACTGCTGCTGTCATTCCCGGATGCGGGGTCGGCCGTTACGAAGTGAGTCTGACCGAATTCGTCCCCAACGCGGCGACGAACAAGCTGGGCTTCAAGAGGGTCACCCCCGCGACGAGGACGGTCTCCTTCACCGGCTTGACGCTCGACTCCAGCCGACTTCACGCAGTGCGGCTCATCGCCTATCCACCCAGCAGCCACTGCCTGACGACCGTGCTGCGCGATCACGGCAATCCCAAAGCAATCAAGTACTTCCGGCCAAACTAGCCGTCCGACCCGGTCCCACCAAGGCTTGGCGCCTTGACACCAAAGCAGTAGTAGCCTCGGAACTCCATCAGAGCGTCTGGGGCGTGATCGCCCCGTGAGTTGCGGCTGCTCGCCGCGGCGCGGGTCAGCTCGCCCGGGGCGTGGCGGTGGAGGTGGCCGGCTTGGATGTCGGCGGTTTGGCCTTGGACGAGCAGGAACAGGGCTTCGCGGGCTAGGCGCTGCGCACCGGTCGGCGTCGTGGGCGGCCACCAGCACAGTATCGATGTGGTTCCAGCCGGTGACGAACGGCGCCACGCCACGCAGCACCCAGCAGTCATCCCCAGCGCGCTCGGCACACAGGCACGGCTCGGCCGCATCGAGAGGTGCCGAGTGGATGTGCCCGGCGCCGGCCTCCCGTAGCAGGCGTTGCCCTGTCCGGTAGCATCAGCGCAACTCATTGTAGTTGCTCATAAGTTGCTATAGGGTGTAGTACCATGCAGATCGAAGAGCTGCTTGAAGGAGACCTTGGCGCAGCGTCCGAGACTGCAGCTCGCTTGATGCCTGACATCGTGGCGGCGCTCGACCGGCTGATGCCACTGATCGCCGGCGGCGCTGATCGAGCTGTGGTGCGGCGCTACTGGGTATTCGCTCACGAGGCGGCGCAAGCGCTGACAGCGCTCCGGGCGCGAGATCCCGACATGCTGCCACCGCCCGGAGTGGTGTTCGAGCTGTTGCGCCGTGACATTGCCGAGCTGCCTTGGGTCGCCCCGTCGCTCGACGGAATGGGTCTTCTCACGGTCTTGGTTGACCGGCTTCGCGGCTTCACGGCTGGGCTTTCCCAGCAATGCGTTAGAGCGCGACCGGACATCGATGAACACCGCTTTCGCGGGTTTCTCAAGATGCTGGCCGAGGTTGAGCACGAGCAGGAACGCAGCGCGCCGCTGAGACGGGCGATGACCAATCTGGAATTGACGAGCGGCGATGTCGCGGAACTCATGGGAGTGACACGTCAGGCGGTCGACAAATGGCTGCTCGCAGGGCCGCCTGTCGACAGATCTGGCAAGATCGGAGCAGTCAGCGAAATCGCCGACATTCTTCGACACCGCTTGCGTGACGGCATGCCTCCGATCGTCGCGAGGCGACGGGCTGCTGCGTATGGCGGCCGAACCATCCTCGAGTTGATCGCCGCGGACGAGCATGACTGGCTCTTGAAATCCATCAAGGAGAGCTTCGATTACGCACGGGTCGCATGAGAGCGCTCACGACGTCAATCGGAGGTACGTACTACCGTGTCGCAGATCCTGACTGGTCTGACCCGCTCGATCCTTCGTTTGCATCGGCCGGTTTGGGCAGGCGTTGGAACCCTCCCGGACTTGCGTGCCTCTATCTGAACGCTGATGTCACAACGGCACGTGCCAACGTCTGGCGATTGTTCGTCGGCTTGCCTTACGGGCCGGAAGATCTCGAACCCGCAACCGCGCCGGTCCTCGTCAATGTAGCTGTGCCAGACGGCGAGGCCGCTGACGCTTTCTCCGACGACGGCCTCGTCCGGCTCGGATTGCCGACGAGTTTCCCTCACGACGGAGAAGGCGAGCTCGTTCCCCACCGGACGTGCCAACCCCTCGGACAAGCGGCATTCGATGCCGGACTCGATGGTGTCGACGCCCGCTCAGCAGCTGCTGGGGGAGTGCGTGAATTGGTGTGGTTCCCTCGTGGCCGACCCGCACAACAACTCTCGCGCCTCAGTCTTGATCAATGGTGGTGATGAGTTTGGCATGATTGGTGGACTCGGCAGCCGGGTTGTCCAGTTTTACGCCCGGGGGACGCAGCTCACAGATGGAACAGGCTCTCGAATGCATCAGCGAGGCGCTTGATGGTGTCGACGAGGCATCCACTGCGGACTTGCGCGGAACGCTGTCCGCGGCGAAACCGCTGGGCAGCCGCGTGGAGCTGCTCGAAACCAAAGCAGCCTCGCTGGTGGCGCGCCGCGAGCGTCACGGCGATAGTGGCGCTGGACTGCTGAACCAGCTCAGTGGTCTGTCACGCGCCGGTGCTGCTCGCAAGGTGCGCACCGATGCGCAGCTTGCGCAGATGCCCGCCGCTTCGACCGGCGTCGCAGCGGGAGAGATCAGCTTCGCGAACGCATCCAAGCTGGCACAAGCAGCACGTTCTGCCGGCCATCAGGCGGTGCAGGAATCGAGCGAGCTGATGCGGTTGGCCAAGACGCTGCCCGACTGCCTCCCGATGGGTCGATGGGGGCGTGACGGGCCTTGTCGTCGCCTGAGCGAGAAGGTAACGGCGGGGTGTGACACGGCTTACTCGTAGGTCGTCCGGAGTCAGGTGGCTGCGGCGGGGGTGGTGAGGCGGTGGAGGTGGCCGGCTTGGATGTCGGCGGTTTGGCCTTGGACGAGCAGGAACAGGGCTTCGCGGGCTAGGCGCTGCGCATGGTTGGCGAGCGTGATGGCTCGACCGCCGATTGATGACACCAGTGCGCTGGTGGCCCGGATGCCGATGTAGCCCACTTGGGCGCGGCGCTCGGGCATCTCGTCCACGCCGGCGGCGTACAGGGCTTGGCGTGCGGCGTGCAGCTCGGCATCCAGCGGAGTCGGACCCAGCAGTGCCAGCGCCCGAGATGCCACGCCGAGCATGAGTGCGCCGTTGGTTCGCAGCCCTCGCCGGTAGGCGGCGTGCCATTCGCCGTAGTCGATCACCTCGACGACATGATCGTCGCGCACGAAATGGCGGTCGAAATGCAGCTCGACGGTGACCGATGAATCCACTGCAGCCAGTCGCAACCGGCGCGACCGCAGTGTGGGTGCCTCGCACGCCGGCAACAGTATCCATACCAATCGTGCGGCATCGTGAGCGGCCACCAGCACAGTATCGATGTGGTCCCAGCCGGTGACGAACGGCGCCACGCCACGCAGCACCCAGCCGTCATCCCCAGCGCGCTCGGCACACAGGCACGGCTCGGGCCGCAGCACGTGTGCGAAGGCCACGCCTCCTCGCTGTGCACCTGTCGCGAGCGGCCGAGCCCAGCGCTCGTGAAGTGCGCTCCCCGGCGGCGTTCGGGCAGCGCTCGCTGCACTGCCAGCGTGCTGCCCCCACACGAACGCGGTCGTGAGGCAGCCGCCGGCCAGCGCTTCCATGATCGGCAGCCGCTCCAGCTCGTCGAGACCGCAGCCGCCCAGCTCCACCGGCGACCACAGACCGTAGAAACCGGCATCTCGCAACAGGTCCAAGCCAGTATTGGGCACGGTTCCGGCTACATCGACATCGAGCGCTCGCGGGAACAACACATCGTCGGCGAGTTTCCGGGCCCGGCTCAGCAACGTGGTGCAAACCGCGTCATCGTGCTGCGCACGACCGCTCGCGAAGGTCACGCGGGTGCGCCGGCGCGAGCAGCGTCCGCCCACGGCACCTCGCAGGCTTGGTTCAGCTCGATCTCGGCGTGGACCACCGAGTTGCGGTGCGGGCCGGCACACCACGACGGCATCACCATCGAGTACAAGCCCGAGCCGCCGGCTTGGAACAGCACGATCTTGCTGGGATCGGTCAGAATCGGCACCAGTTCGTCTGCAGCATGCTCGTCTTCAGCAGCATCTCCAGCAGCCGGCCTGTCCCGGTCGGCTGCGCGGCCGGCTTCTGGGTCGACAGCGAACGCCGAACTCACGTGAGCGAGCGTGGCAGCCGTGTTCACCGAGCGGGCAGCCAGTTCAGCCTGGACATCTTCGCGGTTGAGCCCCGCCCGAGCCAACACCGTTGCATGATCGGGGTTCACTATCACCGTCACCGCACCGTGGCGCAGGTGCGCGTTGTTGCTGCCCGGGTTTGCCAGTGCCGCTGCCAGCACGTTCAGCAGCCGGTCGGCCGACGCAGGATCGTCAGCATCGCCCGCGAAGATCACCGAATGCGGTGCCTCGGCGCCCACCACGACCACGGCACTGCGCTCTGGCCCATAGCCGTAGCCGGTGTGCAGCGGCTCGAACGGGCTGTGCTCGGCGTCCTCGGCCAGGCAGTAGGTGAACTTGCCCGGGTGGCCGTGCAGCGCCATGTCCGACACGCCCGGCCGAGCACCTCCGATGTTCGTCATCGCCAGCCGCAACGCCCGGCCGATCGACGCATTCGCCCGATGGCCGGGCCCGAGCGCTCCGAATCCCGAGACGACGCCGCCGCACTGGTGCCGTGCAGGTCCGCACACCACCACCAGCGGCGCAGTGCAGTGGGTGGTGCTCTGCATCTCGGTGAGGTCGAACTCGGGCTTGCACACCGCCCTCACGGCGGCCACCACGACGGGCACGTGATCGGGCAGGCAGCCGGCCATCACCGCAGCCGTCGCGACCTTCTCCACGCTGGCCACGCCGTGTGCGGGTCCCATCACGCCGAGTTCGAGGTCCGCGTCCAAGCCGGTGGCCAGCACCATCGCAGCCACTCGCTGCGGGGTCGGCACTACCACCGGCAGGCCGTCGGTGAGCCCGAGCGCGTGCAGCTGCTCGAGGGCGTCCGCCTCGCTGCCGGCTTCCAAGAGCGTCATGGGTCCAGTCTCACCGAATCGGCGTCATCGGCTCAGTGTCATGGACTCGGTTCGATGGTCCCGTCAGTCGGCGGTCGCACCGGTCAGCATCGAGATGATCTGCGGTGCGATGCCGTCGGCCACCTGGGCCATGTTCTCTTCTCCAGTGCCCGCCAGCGGATGGGGCAGCCGGACACGGGGCACGGCCGGCATGCCGGTGGCTGCGGCCACGAAGTCGCCTTGGGGCCAGAACGCCTCGGTCACGAGTGCAACCGACGGGATGCCGTGGCGGGCGGCGGTGATGCTGTCACGCACGGTGCCAGACGTGCAGCTGCCTCAATGGCCGTACGCGGCGACTATCGCGCCGCATTCGGCCCTGATGTCGGCCAGCATCGACTTGCTGATGACCGACGAGGCATCGCGCTTGTCGTAGCGGCTGAACGACGCTGCCGGCAGCCGTTGCGCCAGAGCCTTCTCGACATGATCCAAGAACCGGACGCTGTCGGGAAAGCCGTTCGCGACCAGCCCGATGGTGATCGGCTCGTCGAGACGTGTGCTGAGCGTGTACGGCGTCGGTGCAATTTTGGCTTGGCCGCGCGGATCGTGGAAGCGGACGGTGCTCATTGCCCCAGTCTGACACTCGTACCGGTGCAGTGCAGTGGGCGGCCGAGAATTGACGGAGAGTCGTCACGGAAAGTGCGCAGTTGCGGAGCGCTGTCAGTGGTCGTGATCGACCGGCCGAGCCGCGTACTGTTCGGCTCGGCCGGCGAGCGTCTGCGCCGTCACCCAGCCGCCGCGTGCGACGACGCGTTCGAGGGCTGTCAGCCAGCATCGGTAGTAGTCCCGCGGCTCGGGCGTGTCGTCATGCTCGGCGAGCGTCTCGGTCTCGGCTTCGGCGATCGCGCCGATGAGCTGCTCGCGGAACTCGTGCCAGGTGAGGTGGCCACCGTCGACCAGATCGGCTGCGAGCCCGAATGCCCGCGCTTGCCAAGGCTCGGAGAAGACCAGCTCGCCGTTGTCTCGTGGCGGCTCGGCGACCGTGCCCACGAGCAGGTCGGCGCCCGAGGCCCGGGGACTCACGTGTCGGCCCGCATGCGCGACGATCCAATCTGGCCGGTCTGGTCGCGGCCGTCGGCCCGGTCGATGTTCGCTGGCCGCCGATGCTCTGGTCGCTTGCTCACGGGCCGGTGGGGTCGCCGGCCCGAGCCACGCCGATCATCGAATCACGCGTCACGAGCGTCGCCAGTCGTTCAGCCGACCAGCCTTGCGTGCCCGCGGGCCGCTCTGGCAGCACCAAGAAACGGGTCTCCGAGCTGGAATCCCACACGCGCACTTCGGTGTCAGTGTCGAGCACCAAGCCCATCTCGGCCAGCACGGCTCTGGGCTCGCGTACCGCACGGGCCCGGTACTCCGGACTCTTGTACCAGTTCGGCGGCAGCCCCAGCAGCGCCCACGGGTAGCACGAGCACAGCGTGCATACGACCACGTTGTGGACTCCCGGAGCGTTGGCCTTCACCTCGATGTGCTCGATCTCCGCGCCTCGGATGTCCATGTCGGCCAGCACGGCATCGGCATCGCTCAGCAGCCGGCGGTGCAAGTCGGGGTCAAGCCACGCTCGGGCCACCAGGTTCGCTCCGATCATCGGGCCGATGTCGTGCTCGTAGCGCTGGATGATGGCGTCGATCCGCTCAGGGTCGGCGAGGCCCTTGGCCACGAGCAGGTCTTCGAGCGCCTGCGCACGAATCTCCGGCGAAGAAGCGTCGCGGCGACTGTGGTGGTCGCCGTGATGAGTGTGGTCGTCATGCACGGGAGGCCTCCTCGTCGTGCTGCGCTGCATTCGAGCCGGCGCTGCGGGCGCCGAGGGCCGTCAGATGGCACTCGTAGACGTCCAAGTGAACCGTCGTGTTCGGCTCGGCGTCGTCACCCCACAGCATCGCAGCGTCGAAGCCCACGCAGTACACGTGCTGGGGCCGTTCGCCCAGATCGTGGGCAGTGCTGTCGGGCAGCACCTCGGCGGGATGCAGTCGCACGACCGTCCCCGGCCTGCCCAGGGCATAGCCGGGCAGCCGGGTATGGCCGAGCGGCGGAAACGCCGTCGCGACCACGCGGTCGCCCACACCGAAGCGAGGCGGTTCAGCCAGCTCGCGCCGAACGGTGCGGCGTTGCGGTGCCGGAGTGGGTCGGTCCGCAGGCAGCGACTGCGGATCGCGCGCAACAACTGGCCCGACGCGCCGGACCGGAGACGCCTCGGATGTTTGGGCCGGTGTCATGTCGGTGAGTCCAGCCACGGCGTTGTTCATCTCCTCGGCGCTGACCACGTCGTACTCGGCCAGCAACGCCTCGAAGCCGGCCAGCCAGCGACCGAAGTAGCCGTGGTCGAAGTAGCTGGCGTAGTCCAAGCGCTCCAATGCGTAGCGGAATTCGCCCGGCCGTCGGGCTGTACACGCCGTCACGGCGCCGAGCAGGCCGAACACGCGTCGCTCCCAGTCGGCATGAAACGGCGGTTCATGCGGATCGTGCGGCACTGGCCCGAATCCGCGAGAGCCGCCGAGGTCGTGGACGCCCAGCCGCACCTGCTCCAGCATGGCAGGCGCGCCGCTACAACCGCGTACCGGTTTCGCCGCGGGTGGCTGCTGCGCCGCACCCCGCCAACGCCTCCCGAGTGCGAGGCAGGTGTGCCGTTAGGTTGCGGGCGTGCCCGAGTTCGTGCTGGCTGTGGACCTCGACGGGGTGTGCGCACAGCACACGGAGGCATTTCGCCGGGTCGTGGCCCGCGAGCGCAACGTCAGCGAGGACGCGCTGCCGCTCGTGCGCAACTGGAACTTCACGGAGTGGGGGCTCAACGACGGGGAGTTCGAGGAACTGCACCGCATCGCTGTGCTGGACTACCGCATGTTTCGCGACATCGAGCCGATGCCGGACTGCTCGGAAGCGCTGTGGCGACTGTCGGACGCCGGCGTGTGGATCCGGCTGGTGACCCACCGTCTCTACACCAACTGGGGCCACCGCGTGACCGTCAGCGACACCGTGGACTGGCTGGACCGCCACCGCATTCCCTATCGGGACATCTGTTTCTTGGCCGACAAGTCCGTGGTGAATGCCGACGCGCACATCGAGGACGCTCCGCACAACATCGACGCGATTCGAGCGGCAGGCGGCCATGCGATCGTGTACGACCAGCCGTACAACGCGCATGTTGAGTCCCCACGCGTGCATGACTGGGTCGAGGCGGAGGAGATGATCGTGCAACTGATGGCTGCGGCCGGCAATGCTGTGGCGCGGCCGCTGCCAGGCATCGACGCAGGCTCGGGTCGGCTCCAGCGCAGGACACTGGACAGCGCATGAGCGAACCCATCGATGTGGCGCTGGTCGATGCTGCGACCGTCGTCGTGGTGCGCGACGGCGAGCCGGCGGCATCGCCGGGGCACGGATTCGAGCGCGCAGCGAGCGACGCCGCGGCGCACTTGGAGGTGCTCATGCTTCGGCGAAACTCGCGCGGGTTCTTCGGCGGCATGTGGGTGTTCCCCGGCGGCCGTGTGGACCCGCCGGACCGTGACGTGCCCGGTGATGTGGTCGGGCCCTGCGACCCTCGGACTGGCTTCGCACACTCCAACGACGCACGCGGGTATCGCACGGCCGCGATCCGTGAGGCCCGGGAGGAAGCAGGCATCGACCTGTCCGGCTGCGAGCTGACCCATTTCGCCCACTGGCTGCCGCCGCAGATACGCGCCAAGCGCTTCTCCACGCATTTCTTCATCTGCGAGGCGCCCGCCGATCTGGGCCAGGTTCATGTCGACGGCAGTGAGATCCTCGACTTCGCCTGGGTCTCGCCGGCGGCTGCGCTGAAGCGGCGAGCCGCCGGCGACATCGAATTCGTCACTCCCACCTTCGTCACGCTCACGTGGCTGTCGGGTTTCGGTGCCAGCGCCGATGCACTCGCCTCGGTCGACGCGCACACGTGCTTCCACACAGCAATCATCCCGTCGCCAGAGCCCGACCCGGGCAATGTCGCCGTGTACGTCGGCGACGCTGCCTATCCCGACGGCGACCTCGACGCGCCAGGCCCTCGCCGTCGCTGCGCCATGGTGCGTTCTGGCTGGCGCTGGGAGGAACACGACGGCAACGTCACCGGCTGAGATCTCGCTCCACGACGCCCGTCGCCCGCGAGTCCGGCGTCGAGCGTCGGTCAGTTGCGGTGCCCGCGGAACCGCGCGAAGCGACGCTTGGGCGCCTCCGGCGGTGCCGGCAATGACGGCCAGGCCGCCGACAGCTCCAGCTGTCCGGTGCGGCGCACCTCTTCGAGCTCGTCGTGGGTGTACGGCGTCGGCCGCGGGTCGAGCGCCCGGTAGCGGGCCTCGGCACTCGGGAAGTTCTCTGGGGTGATCAGCTGGGGGATCAAGGCGCACGGCGACCAGTCGGCGCGTGGGCCGAGATAGAGGTAGCCGTCGGCCACATCGCGCAACCGCAGCGAGGCATCGGTGCCGTCGAGCGAGCCTCGTACCTCCGTCATCGCGACGCTGCCGAGCGTGGAGGCCGCCAAGTCCAAGCCGAAGCGGAGTTCGGCGCCGGCCCGTCCTTCCGGCGAGTGCGAGATCAGCTCCTCGGCCCGCTGCGTGGCTGCGGTGTCGGCCACTGCACCGTGGAAGACGACCCGACGGCAGCCGTCGCCCATCCAGCGCCACAGCAGATTGCCTGCCGATGCGGTCGGCACGCCGTCAGCCCACTCCACGAGGCGGGTCGTGGTGGCGGCGATGTTCATGTACACGAGCGCCCGCTCGCCCTTGCGCAGCACCTCTGAGGTGAGCACGCCGGCTGCATGAACGGCCGATATGTCCCGGTAGTGCCCGCCGAGCGACCAGTTCCGCAGCTCCAGTTCGGCGGCGGAGCGGCCGTCGAGCAGGTCCGGGTCCTCGACGTAGGTGGGCAGGCCGAGCGCGACCACTCGGATGGGCCGACGGTCCGCCTCGCGACGGCGTTCCGCGTCGTTGTGCTGCCAGACCGCGTGCAGCACGTCGGCGTACTCCTGGTAGCCGAAACCGACGCCGAGCAAGTCGACGAACAGATCCGCGCACGCACGGTCGTCCCAGTCGGGTGCGTCGATCAGTGCATCGAGTTCGGCTTGGCGACGCGAGTTCGTGAACTCCCAAGCGAAGTTGGCGACCCCGTTGTCAGCCAGCTCGGCCAGCGCATCCGCCAGCAGCAGCACGTGCTGGCGCACGCCGATCTGGTCGCCGAGCAGCACGATTTGGTGACGGCCGCAGAGATCCCCCAAGTAGTCGACCGGTGAGCGGAGCCCGGCGGCGGGCTGCGCTTCGGCGGCCTGCTCGTCGTCTGTGTTCGCGTCGACTGGCTGCGCCGTGTCGGCCGGCTTGCGGGAGGCATTGGCATCGGCAGTATCGGGCGGCACCGTCGGAGAGTCTGCCTGCCGCCAAGCCGCGTCAAGTCTCTAGCCCGAATCCGCGTCCAGGCAGCGTCCTGAACCCCCGCCGCCGCGACAGCGCTCTGGGCTCAGAGCACCTGGGTCCAGGCCAGTTCTGCCGCTGCAGCCGATTCGGACACCGCCGCTGCGAAGTCGCGGGCCGTTGACCGGCCGTCTCGCAGCGCCGGGTCGATGGCGTAGCGCCGAGCGCTGTCCACGTAGGCAGCGGGCACCGGCTCAGCTAGTGGCGTGGGAGCGCGTCGTTGGTAGTCCGGTTCGAGGTAGACCCAGCCGGTGGCGAGTCCGCTGAGCGGAACGCGATCGAGGCTCGTCGAGCACCCGAGCCGTGCCGGCGGGCCGCGGTCGGTGTCGAAGGCGAGCGGAACCGCCAAGTCGTCGTGCAGGGCGAACGTCGCATCCACAGCGCCGTCTGCGACCAAGGCGTAGTCGCCCAGCTCGCCGTCGGCGGGAAGCGGCTCGTGGATCAGCACGGTGACCGCGCGGTCCGCCACGGCTTCGTACACACGGTTCCCCGCGCCGACGACTTGACCACCGACGATCTCCGCGTCGAAGGCGTCCCACAGCCTGTGCGGCAGCCGCTTTGCTCGTGTCATTGCGTGGGCGGTGCGTGTGAGCACGAGCGCCCGATGCCCTGGTTCGATGACCTCGGCAAGCAGAACGTCGCACATGTGTGCCGACACTGGCCCGCGACTGCGCAGATGCGGCCAAGCGTAGGACGTGCGCAGGTCCGCCGTGTCGGTGACGGCGTCCATGTCCAGGTCGTAGTCGAGTCCCAGCACACGCATCGGTGTCCCGCTGCCGACGTAGCGATGGTTGACTTCCCAGACCGCGCCGAGCACGTCGAGGTACTCGCGGTAGGCGAAGTGGTGACGGATGCCCCAGCGCAGCAGTGCGTCCCGTGCGAGGTGCTCATCGAAGCCGGCGCCGGTGACCACGGCGTCGAGACGTGCCTGGTCGTCGACGCACGCGTACTCGATGCCCACGATGCGCACACCGGCACCGAACGCCGCCGCGACGAGATCCTGCAGGAACAGCCCGGCGCGGCGGGTGGGCGTATGGTGGCCGACGAACACGATCTGGTGGCGTTCGAAGAGCCGGCTCACGTAGCTGTGCGGGTCGGTGCCGTGCGTGCGCAGCCATGCGGCGAGCTCGTCGATGAGCGCGCGTTGGATCGGCGGCAGTTCACGCCGATTGCGGTACAGGGCAATCCGCTCGAGCAGTGCGCGATCGCTTCCACGCTTGTCCACCTGCTCCGACAGTACCGTGTCCGGCTGTGGCATTGCGCCTCTATGACACCGCGCACAAGACCGTCATGGACCTGGAACTCGGCGAGCATGTCGGCATGTACGTCTGCGGCATCACCCCCTATGACGCCACCCACCTCGGCCACGCTGCGACCTACCTCGCCTACGATCTGATCATTCGCCGTCTCGAGGACGCCGGGCACACCGTGACGCTCGTGCGCAACTACACCGACGTGGACGACAGCATCCTGCCCAAGGCGGCCGAACTCGGTGAGCATTACCTGTCTTTGGCCGAGAAGGAGATCGCGCGCTTCGAGGCAGACATGGCGGCCCTGGGGGCGCGGCCGCCGGCACACGAGCCGCGGGCGACCCGCTCCATCGATGCCATGGTCACGATGATCGCCACCCTGCTCGACGCCGGCCATGCGTACATCTGCGCTGACCGGGTCTTGTTCGACGTGTCGACCTTTCCCGAGTTCGGGAAGTTGTCCGGCTACGGCGCCGACCGCATGGTCGAGCTGGCCGCCGAGCGCGGCGGAACTCCCGATGATCGCAGCCAGCGCAATCCGCTCGACTTCGTGTTGTGGCAGGCCAGCGCGCCCGGCGAACCCTCATGGCCGTCCCCGTTCGGCCCCGGTCGTCCTGGCTGGCATATCGAATGCTCTGCAATGAGCCATGCAGCGCTGGGCGAGACCATCGACATTCACGGCGGCGGCAGCGATCTGGTGTTTCCCCATCACGAATGCGAGATCGCCCAGAGCGAGACGATTCACCGAGCGCCGCTGGCCCGCTACTGGGTCCACGCGGGTCTCGTCTCCTATCGGGGGCACAAGATGTCCAAGTCGCTCGGCAACTTGGTCTTCATCTCGGATCTGCGCGCTCGTATCGATCCCAGAGCGATCCGGCTGGCGCTGATGGCGCATCACTACCGCACCGAATGGGAGTGGTTCGATTCGGAGGGGCTTGCAGCCCAGCGCGACCTGGCCACGCTGGTGGGAGCAGCCGCCGGTGCTTCGCCTGCTGCTGGATCCAACGTCGGCACCGGCGGCTTGCTCGCAGCGATGCGGGCAGTGCTCGACGACGACCTCGACGCGCCGGCGGCCCGCAGCGCACTGCTCGAAGCCGCAGCAGCGGCCGAACGCGGTGCCGCGGGCGCCACCCTGCGAGGCGAGTTGGCGGCCGCAGCGCAACTCTGCGGCATCGACCTGTCCCGGCCTGCAGGACGTGTGAGTTGACGACGCTGGCAGTGGTCAACCAGAAGGGCGGTGTGGGCAAGACCACGGTGGTGCTCGGCCTCGCGGAGGCTGCCTGCGCCGCGGGACGCAGCGTCTTGGTGGTGGACTTGGATCCGCAGGCCAACGCCTCTGCAGGACTCGGCTTGTGGAACGCTTCGCCCAACGTGGACGACGCACTGCGCGAGGCAGCACCGGGCGCGCTGCTCGCCACGGTTCGTGATGCTCGCTGGCCCGACGACGGGCCGTGCCCGCAGCTGGCGCCAGGCAACTACGCGCTGGCAAGCCGGGAGCCGCAGATGGCCGCTGACGTGGTGGGTGCGCAGGATCGGCTGCGCATCGCCCTCGCCGGCGCGAGCCACGATCTCATCCTGATCGACTGCCCCCCATCGCTCGGGCTGCTGTGCGTCAACGCGCTGTTCGCAGCCGACCGGGCCGTCGTGGTGACCGAGCCGGCGGCTTGGTCCGCCGACGGCGTGGACCTCATGCGGTCGGCCATTGCGCGCGTCGCGCAGCGCCAGGGCACGCCCACCGTGGCGGGCATCGTGGTGAATCGGGTCGGGCGCACCCGAGACCACGCGTATTGGTCCGAGCAGCTCGCTGAGCGCTTCGGCGCCGAGCAGCTGCCGCCCATCCCGCAGCGAGCAGCCATCGCCGAAGCCGGCGGGCAGTCGCTGCCGTTGCGGGCGCTGGGCCGACGGCCGGGCGCGCCTGAAGCAGCCAGAGCATTCGACGACCTGTGGGCCGAACTGTCAAGCAGAGTGATCTGAGGCCGCGAGCTGCGTCACGGGGCCGGGCGACCGAATGCGGAACGAGAACCACGAGACCAAGTGCCAACAACGCGCAGCCAGGCACGCGCTTGACGCAGACAGAGAACCGAGGCGGGCGCAGTACGCTCGCTGGTTCGCCTATGGCCAACTACGACGCAAACCGACCGCGGCCGAGCATCGACGAGGCCGCAGCGCTGCCCGGCGACCTGCCGTCGGCTGATATCGCGCCGAATATTCCTGAGCGCGCCGAACACCCTGAACACACGGAAGCCCCTGAACAAGGTGCCGACTCCGAGGCAGACCCGCCGCCTGCGCCCGCCTCGCGCCTGTTGCCGCGGCGGACCGAACCCGTCGACCGCCGCCTGCTCGCCGCCCTCGGCGGAGCTGTCGCCGTCGGCTGGCTGATCGCGGCCGCTGTGGGCTGGTGGCTGTGGCGTCGCTGGCGCGGCTGCCACGGCTGAACACCATCCGCGCCCGCACCGGCCTCATGGGCCACCCTGTGGCAGTGGAACGCGACGATGTCGGCATGGATTCGAGCTTCGAATCGGGCGCGGCATCGGCCAGCTCGAAATTGCCGGAAGCCAGCCCAGCAAGCACTCAAACTCCTTTGCCGCGGAGCCTGAGCCCGTCCAGTGCATCGACATTCCGGCAGTGCGCCCGGCGCTGGAAGTTCCGCTACATCGACAAGCTGCCGGACCCGCCGGGGGAACCGGCACTGCGGGGCACCTTCGTGCATCAGGTGCTGGAAGAGCTGCTGGCGCTGGTGCCCCCGCAGCGCACGCTCGAACGCGCCCGCGCCATCTGCCGTGAGCTGTGGCCTCAGACGGCGGCGAACACCCACTTTGCGGCACTCGCGTTGGACGAGACACGCCAGCGCGCGTTTCGCTGGAATGCCTGGGCCGACGTCGAGGGCTACTTCACGCTCGAGAATCCAGCAGCAGTCGACGTGGTGGGTTGCGAACGGCGTGTCCAAGCGTCGCTGGACGGTGTGCCGTTCCGAGGCGTCGTGGATCTGGTCGACCACACACCGGAGGGCCTGCGCGTCACCGACTACAAGACCGGCCGCGCCCCGCCACGGCGCTTCGTCGACAACCGCCTCTCCCAAGTGTGGCTGTATGCGGCCGCGCTCGACTCATCGGGTGAAGACGTGAGCAGTGTGCGGCTGTTGTACCTGGGGGAGACTGGCGCCGGCCGCGACCGCCGCAGGCCGACCGCAGTCTCCCGTGCAGTCGACGCTGACGCTGTGTGCTCCGCAGTCGAGGAGCATCGCGTCACCTGGGACCGGATCACGCAGGCTCTCACAGACAGCCAGTTCGAGCCGAGTCCAGGGCCGCTGTGCAGCTGGTGCCCCTACCGCGACGACTGCCCTGAAGGCCAAGCTGAGCATCAGCGCAGGACTGCCGTCGCTGCGTGATCTCGCCGCCGAGCACGCCGGAGACGCTGCGGCCATGCTGTAGCCAGGTCCAGCGAACCGGGGAGCAACGACATGAGCAGCCACATGAGCGGGTCCGACTACGAGCAGATCACGGTGGCCGACCACGAAGAGGTTCGCGCGTTGACGCTGAACCGGCCCGAGAAGCTGAATGCGTGGACGCCGCGCATGCACGCAGAGCTGACACACGCGCTGAAGGCCGGCAATGACGATCCGTCGATCGGGGCGTTCGTGGTCACCGGCGCGGGACGCGGATTCTGCGCCGGCGCCGACATCAGCGAGGTCTTCGCAGCTCGCATCGACGCCGCCGACGCATCCGCCGACAGCGTGGGGCGGACAGCAGCGAGCGACGATGCCGCCGCGGACGACTGGGTCAGCCTCTTGCGCCGTTCCAAGCCCATCGTGGCCGCCATCAACGGCGCCTCCATCGGCGTCGGCCTCACACTCGTGCTCTCGATGGACTTCCTGGTCGCCCACAGCGAGGCGAAGCTGTCGTGCCGCTTCGTGAAGATGGGCGTGACGCCGGAGCTGGCGTCGTCGCACCTGCTGGTCCAGCGCTGCGGCTGGGGCGCCGCGTCGGACCTTGCATTGTCGGGCCGGATCGTCACCGGCGCCGAGGCAGGCGCCATCGGCCTCGTCGACGAGGTGACCGACGGCGATGTGCTGGAAGCGGCGCTGGAGCGGGCGCGCAGCTATGCGGAGAACCCGCCCACGATGCTGCAGCTGACCAAGCAGCTCTTGACCGAGAACGGCTCCGACACCGACCTGCGCGCCGTCCAGCGGCGCGAGCTGGAGGCGCTGAACCTTGCCCGCGCCTCCAGCGATCACCGCGAAGCCGTAGCGGCGTTCCTGGAGAAGCGCCCGCCCGTGTTCCGTTAGGCCAGATGCGGCGCCGCCCCGTTGCCTGAGCTGCCCGAAGTCGAAGTTGTCCGCCGTCAGCTGACCGAGCCGCTCGTCGGGCATCGGATCACCGAGGCATGGGCACACCCTTCGCACAAGTTCGCCGCCGCAGCCGATGCGATCGGCAGCGAGATCACGGCGTTGCGGCGACGTGGCAAGTACCTGATAGCCGAGCTGAACTGCGGACGAGACTTGATCGTGCATCTCGGCATGACCGGGCGGCTGTGCTTCGCGCAGGCGGACGAGGTGCCCTGCAACGAAGCGCCGCCTCCTGGCCCGCGGACGTCGCACTCGCAGGTGTCGCGCCCGATGGACGCATCAGCTGCTGAGGTCATGGCAGCGGCCGCGGTCCACGCTGCCGGCCCGTACGTGCGCGCGTGGTGGCGCCTCGACGACCACGAGGTGCTCTGCTTCAGTGACGTGCGTCGGTTCGGGCGCATCGCCGTGTGCGATCGAGGCGACTACCGGGAGCTGCCCACGCTGGCTGCGATGGGTCCTGAGCCGCTGGACTCGCGCTTGGACGCGGACACGTTCTGGCAGGCGAGCAGACGATCTAGCCAGCGCATCAAGACGCAGCTGCTGAACCAGCGACTGGTCGCCGGCATCGGCAACATCTATGCCGATGAGGCGCTGTTCCTGGCGCGCATCAACCCGTCGGCCCGGGCAGTCTCGAAGCCGCGGGCCGCACGCTTGCTCTGTGCGCTGCGCGAGGTGCTCGTCGCCAGTATCGAGCGGGGCGGCAGCACGCTGCGCGACTACTACAGCCTCGAAGGCGCAGGGGCCAATCAGCACTACTTCGTCTGCTACGGCCGCGCCGGCGAACCGTGCGCGCGATGCGGTGCCGAGCTGCGTCGCCGAGTGCTGGACCAGCGTTCCAGCACGTGGTGCCCGCGCTGTCAACGCCGATGAGGGCTGCCAGCGCCGCTGAGGCAGCAGCCGGCTCGTCGGGGCAGGCATACTTGTGCTGGTGCTGACTTGCACTAGTACCGACTAGCACCGCTACCGACCCGGACCGGGTCTGAGCATGCACGCGGAGGTTCGTGTGGAGAACGAACTGTGGCGTTGGGTCTGGGTCGCGGCGGCGATGCTGATGGGTCTCGGGGAGATCTTCACCGCTGGGTTCTTTCTGCTGCCGTTCGGGATCGGTGCGGCGTTGGCCGCGGCTGCGGCGTGGCTGGACCTCCACGGCGCTGTCCAGTGGCTGCTCTTCTTCGGCGGCACCGCTGTTTCCATGCTGGTGCTGCGACGGTTCATGGGGAACCAGGACCGTCCAGACGACCTTCCCGTCGGCGCGAATCGCTACATCGGCATGCATGCGCGGGCCGTTGAGGTCATCGACACCGTGAACAACACCGGCCGAGTGCGGGTGGAGTCCGACGAATGGCGTGCCGTGTGCGACACGGAACGGATTGACGAGGGCTCGCTGGTGCGCGTCGTCGCTCTGGCCGGCACGAAGCTGCGGGTCGAATTCGTCGAGCCGCCCCCCGACGACTACCAGCGTCGTGACGCCACGGCCGCGGACCCGCCGGCGGCAGCGCCGCAAGTTCCCGGCCCCCGTGCCCACGACCAGGATGGCGAGAGCACCGCGAGCAGCAGCGAAACCGGCGCTGGTCGATCAGCAGCCGGCAGCGACCAGACCGGCGAGACCACGCCGCCAAGGAGCCAGTGATGGACAACGTCAGCCCCGGAGTGATTCTCCTGGCAATCATCGCGCTGGCGATCTTCGTGATCGCTGCCAAGGGTCTGCGCATCGTGCGTCCCTACGAACAGGGTCTCGTGGAGTCGCTGGGCAAGTACCGCAACACGGTCGAACCGGGCCTGCGCTTCGTGATCCCGTTCGTACAACGCATTCTGAAGGTGGACATGCGCGAGCAGGTGGTGGACGTGCCGCCGCAGGAGGTCATCACCAAGGACAACGTGGCGGTCACGGTGGACGCCGTCATCTACTACGAGCCCACCGACCCGGTGAAGCTGAAGTACGCCGTCGGGAACTTCATCATTGCGGTGACCAAGCTGGCTCAGACCAACCTGCGCAACGTGATCGGCGACCTCCAGCTCGACGATGCGCTGGTGTCGCGCGAGGTGATCAACTCCAAGCTGCGGCAGATTCTCGACGACGCGACCGACAAGTGGGGCACTCGCGTCGTCCGTGTGGAGATTCAGCGGATCGAGCCGCCGCCCGACGTGACCCAGGCGATGCACCGCCAGATGAAGGCCGAGCGGGACCGGCGCGCTGTGGTGACCGAGGCCGAGGGTGAGAAGCGCGCCGCGATCTTGCAGGCAGAGGGTGTGAAGCAGTCGCAAATCCTGCGAGCCGAGGGCGAGGCCGAAGCCATCAAGCGCGTGGCCGATGCCGACAAGTACCAGAAGCTCACGGTCGCCGAGGGCGAAGGTCAGGCGATCGAGCGGGTGTTTGCGGCGATCCACAACGGCGACCCCACCGACGACCTCATCGCCATCAAGTACCTCGAAGCGCTGCAAGGCGTCGCGAACGGCCAGGCCACCAAGATCTTCCTGCCGCTGGACACCAGCGGCGTGCTGGGCGCCGTGGCAGCCATGGGCGAGATGTTCCGCGACCGCGCCGGGACCGCCTCAGGCGGAGGCGCCCAGCCCGAGGGGTAGCCGCCGGGTCGTCACGCGCCGGACCGGACTGAGCCATGGCGTTGGGGTTGCCGTCGGTGTTGGCCGGCTCGTGGACCGACGACGAAGCCGGCACCGGCGTGACCGTGGTGCTGCCGCCGCCGGGCACGCTGGGCGCCGTTGCCGTGCGGGGCGGTGCGCCGGGCACGCGGGAAGCCGCCGCGCTGAGCTCGACCGGTGCAGGTGTCGAATGCCACGGCGTGGTGCTGTGCGGCAACAGCGTCTTCGGCTTGGCCGCGGCTGACGGCGTGGTGCGGTGGTGCGCACAGGCCGGTCGCGGGCTAGACATCCGCGGCAGCATCGTTCCCGTGGTGGGCGCTGCGGTGGTCTACGACATCGCTTCGCCGCACAGCCGCCGGCCGACCGCCGAGGCCGGCTGGGCGGCGTGCGAAGCTGCGAGCGCTGACGAGCTGCCTACCGGCAGGGTCGGCGTCGGGCGGGGCTGCACGATCGGCAAGGTCGCCGGCCCCGACTTTGCCGTTCCCGGCGGAATGGGCACTGCGGTCGAACGCTCCGGCGATGTCGTCGTCGGCGCCGTGGTAGCGGTGAACGCGCTGGGTGACGTCATCGCTGCGGACGGAACGGTGCTCGCCGGCTGCAGCGCGCCGCGCAGCGCCCAGCGCTATCCCTACGCGGCGATCGACGCGATACCGGGCTTCGGCGGGCGCAGCAACGACGAGCAGCAGCGCCGCGGCAATACGCAGCAGTGCAGCGAGCGAACCAACACGACCATCGGCTGTCTGGTCACCAACGCGACGCTGACCAAGCCAGAGGCGTGCCGTGCGGCCGACTTGTCCCACACCGGCATCGCCCGTGCCGTCGAGCCTCCCCACACGAACTTCGACGGCGACGCACTTTTCCTGCTGGCCACCGGCGAGGTGACGACTCAGCTGGACTTGGTAGCGACGCTCGGGGCGCGGGCTGTGGCGTCGGCCATCCGGTCTGCTGTCGCTGCCTGAGCCGTCCGCGACGCCTCTGCACACTGAGGCGCCTCACTAGGGTCGGCGCATGGACTTCGACTGGCCCGACGCCTCAGACCCGCGCCGAGTTGCCGTGCGCGACTGGCTGGACGAACACGACGGCAAGCCCAGCCAGGAGGCCCTCGCACATGCCGGCTACGTGGCACCTCACTGGCCGAAGCCCTACGGTCTCGACGCCGATCCGATCACGCAGTTGCTCATCGACGAGGAGCTGGCCGCAGCGGGTGTGAAGCGGCTCGCGGGCGGCATCGGCTTGGGCTGGGCGGGTCCCACCATCCTCTACGCCGGAACCGATGCGCAAAAGGAGCGCTACCTGTGGCCGATTCTCACCGGCCAGGAAGTGTGGTGCCAGCTGTTCTCTGAGCCCGACAGCGGCTCAGACCTCGCGAATCTGGCCACCCGGGCCGTGCGCGACGGCGACCGCTACATCGTGAACGGTTCGAAGATCTGGTCCTCCGGCGCACACCGCAGCGCGTTCGGCATCCTCATTGCACGCACCGATCCCGACGTGCCCAAGCATCGTGGCGTCTCCTACTTCATCTGTCCGATGGACTCGCCCGGCCTCGAGCTGCGTCCGATTATCGACATGACCACCGCGTACTCGTTCAACCAGACGTTCTTCACCGACGTGGAGCTGCCGGTTGCCAATCGCATCGGCGAGGAGAACGACGGCTGGCGGCTGGCCAAGATCACGCTCGGCAACGAGCGGGTGTCGCTGTCAGGCGAGGGCGCGTTGTGGGGCAGCGGACCCAGTGCCGTCGATCTGCTCGACGTGGTTCGCGGCGCGGGCGGCGTGGCCGATCCGGTGCTGCGCGACCGTGCTGCGCGGCTGCACATCGAGGGAGAAGTGCTGCGCCTCATCCGGTTGAGGACGCTGAGCGCCAGGCTGCACGGTCGCCAGCCGGGTCCCGAGGCCAGCGTGCGCAAGGCGTTGGCCGACGATCACGGCCAGCACGTGATGAGCTTGGCGAAAGACCTCGCCGGTGCCCATGGCCTGCTGGCAGACTCCGGTCCGCTCGGCACCTCGCCGCAGTTCCCGAAGACGCAAGCCGTGGTGGAGGGCTGGAACGGTTGGCACGGCGGTTACCTGTTCAGCCCGGCGCTCACCATCGGCGGCGGCACCGCAGAAGTGCAGCGAAACATCATCGCCGAACGCGTGCTAGGCCTGCCGCACGACGTCGACGTCATGTCCGGCAAAACCTGGGCCGAATCCCGCACCGCCCCCGCCTGAGCGAGGCGGGCCGAGTCCGCAGAAGGCCGTTCAGCCGATGGGTTGATGCGGGCCGAGGTGTCGTCCCCAGCATGTGACGCTGCCGTTGGTGCGTAATCCGCAGGTGTGATGAGTTCCGGCGGACACGGCAGTGAACGTACCCGCTGGCGGGATTGTCTGGCTGGGGCTACCGAAGCCCATGCAGATGACCCTGCCGCCGTCGCCTCTTACTGCGCACCAATGCCCACTGCCGACGGAAAGGTTGGTGAAGCCGACCCCCCACACTCGCCACGGACGGTTCCGTGTGTAACCCGAGCCCCAGCAGATCATGGAGCCGCTGTTGTCGTACAATGCACAGGTGAAATAAGCACCAGCAGACACGGTGCTGAACTTGCCCGCCGGTGGGGTTGCTTGGCCGTAGCTGTTGCTTCCCCAGCAGGTGATGGTGGCATCGGTGCGCACGCCGCAGGTGTGATGCCAACCCGCGGACACGGTGCGGAACTTGCCCGCCGGTGGGGTTGCTTGGCCGTAGCTGTTGCTTCCCCAGCAGGTGATGGTGGCATCGGTGCGCACGCCGCAGGTGTGATGCCAACCCGCGGACACGGTGCGGAACTTGCCCGCCGGTGGGGTTGCTTGGCCGTAGCTGTTGCTTCCCCAGCAGGTGATGGTGCCGTCGATGCGTACTCCACAAGTGAAATCATTGCCGGCAGACACGGTGCTGAACTGGCCCGAAGGTGCTGCTGCTGTCGGGCTGCCGCTCTTGTCGCGGCCCCAGCAGGTGACCGTGCTGTCGGAGCGCAGCACGCAGGCGTGGTTCCGGCCGGCGGATACTGCGGCGAACTCACTGGACGGCACATCTGACCGACCGTAGCCTTTCTCACCCCAGCAGATGGCTATGCCGTCGGTGCGCACGCCGCAGGTGTGATAGGTCCCCGCCGACACCGCGCTGAATGTGCCTGCGGCTGCACCTTGATCGTTGCCCCAGCAAGTGATGGTGCCGTCGGTGCGCACACCGCATGTGTGGTCATACCCACCGGACAAGGCAGTGAAGTGGCCCGGGGGTGCATCGGCTCGCTTGTCAATGTAGTAGCCCCAGCATACGACAGTTTTGTCGGTGCGCAGCCCACAGGTGTGGTGGTAGCCGGCGGACACTGCAGTGAACTTGCCATCTGGCACATCTTGCGCGGCCGCGAACCTGCGGCCTGGCGCATCTTGAGGTCTCGCGTGATGACGGAAGCGGCGACCGTCGGAGGATTCGCTGCTCAACGTTCCCGAAGGGGCTCTTGCGGAGCCGGAGCCATGGTGCTTGTAACCCCAGCAGGTTATGGTCTTGTCGGTGCGCAAACCACAAGTGTGAACGGCTCCGGCGGACACGGTAATGAACTTGCCAGCCGGGTGCGATAACTCGCGGTGATCGTCGCGGCCCCAGCAGGCGACGGTGCCGTCGGTGCGCACGCCGCACGTGTGATACCAACCGGCGGACACGGTGGTGAACTTGCCAGAGGGCGCTTTTGCTGCGCTCGTGTCGTAGGAGTTGCCGCCCCAGCAAGCCAGAGTTGCATCAATGCGCACGCCACAGGTGTGCCAGTTACCGGTGGACACCGTAACGAACTTGCCGGATGGCGGCGACGCCTCGCCGAATTCGTCGCGTCCCCAGCAGGCGATGGTGCCGTCGGTGCGTACCCCGCAGGTGTGATCCCAAGCGGCGGATACGGTGCGGAAGCTGTTGCTCGGGTTGGTGGTGAACTTGGTCGATGCGTTGGTGGTCGAATAGCTGCCGCAAGCCGATGAGTAGGGATAGATCTCCAGCTCGTACTCCCCGCCTGGGTTCAGATCCGCAACTTCAGCGCTGTTCCCAGGCACGTCGATGTTCCTGAAAGCGACCCTCCGGCCTGCGTCGTCGTAGACGAACACCCAGTAGTTGGAGGTAACGCACTCAGAAGCGTCTTCGCGGGCGACTCCGCGGGTCCACGTGAGCGACACGCCTTCGGCAGCGGGCACGACGCTGTCGAGCGATATGGGAGCATCGACGGAAGGTGGATCGTCGGCCAACGCCACAGGCTGGGTCGTTGTTGTCGTTGTGGGAGCGTTCGGCTCGGTCGTGGTCGTAGTGGTCGTCGTCGTAGGTGTCGTGGTGGTCGTGGAAGGAGGTGGCTCGGTCGTGGTCGTAGGTGTCGTGCTGGTCGTGGGGATGGTCGGCAGAATTGTCGTTGTGGTGGCGGGCGTTGGGGGTGTGGGTGTGAGCTGGCCGTGCTCGTTGTCGCCCCAGCAGATGACTGTGCCGTCGGTACGCAGCCCGCAGGAGTGTGCGTAGCCGACCGAGACGGTACTGAAGCGGCCGGCGGACGCGTCAGAGACGCCGGAGACGTAGTCGCGGTCGCCCCAGCAGACCACGCTGCCGTCGGTGTGCACGCCGCACGAGTGCCAGTAGCCGACCGAGACGGCAGTGAGCTCGCCCGCCGGCGGTGTTGACTCGCTGGACCCGTGCTCGCGGTCGCCCCAGCAGACCACGCTGCCGCTGGTGCGCAAGGCGCAGGTGTGACGGTAGTCGGCGGACACTGCGGTGAACTCGCCCACTGGTGGGGTGGCTTGGCCACGGTCGTTGTCGCCCCAGCAGGCGATGGTGTTGTCGGTGCGCAGCCCGCACGAGTGAGAGCGGGAAACCGACACTGCAGAGTATTCACCCTCCGGGACCGCCAGCCGGTTCTTGCCCTTGTTGCCCCAGCAGGTCACCGTGCCGTCAGTGCGCACCCCGCACGAGTGGACCCGCCCGGTCGACACCGCGCTGAAGGTCCCCAGCGGCGCTTCGGCGCGGCCCCACCGGTCGTCGCCCCAGCAGACGACGACGCCGCTCGTGCGCACCCCGCACGAGTGGGCGTACCCGGCCGAGACCGTGCGGAAGGTGCCCTCCGGGATCGCCAGCCGGTTCTTGCTGTTGTTGCCCCAGCAGGTCACCGTGCCGTCAGTGCGCAGGCCGCACGAGTGGGCCCGTCCGGCCGACACCGCGATGAAAAGGTCGCCAGTTTCCTCGGTCTCTTCCGCGGGCGGCTCGCTAGTCGTGGTGGTGGTGCCGGTCGGCGGCGGCTCGACGGGGCTTCCCTCAGTCGGGCGCTCAGGCGCTTCGCCGTCGAGGCCGGTCTCTTGGCCGGACGCGGCAGCGGGCGCCGTCACCAAGCTGGCCGCCACTGCGAGCGCGACGCTGCCGATCAGCATCCGCCGCCGTCCGCACCGCCTCGCCGTGTTCCTTATGGGTGCGAAGTTCGGGGGGGGGGGGGTAAGCGCATGACGAAAACGCTACCGGCACAGCGTCCGAGGTGACCGCCGGGGCGGCCGTGGACCGTGCGGGGATGAAGACGCATGTGGCGGTGGTGGCTGTCGGGGCGACGGCTGCGGTGCGGCAGGGGGTGGTGGATGCTGCGGGGACGAAGCTGTCCTCAGCTGCGGTTCAATCTGGCGGTCGTCTGAGCCGCCGGATCACGCGTCGATAACCTCACGCGACTGTACATCACGCTTGCTCAGGTGGTCACGTGCCATGTACTTCCAAGCCCCAGGTGGCCCAGCCTCGTTCCGTACAGGAGCGAGCGAACAGTTCAATCTTAGACTGTTCGGGAAACATGGCGTCAATTCGCCGCCGTACTTCGTCTGGTTTTGCGGAGTGCGCCTGCCGTTCCTCTTGCACCAACTGTCTCACGTTGCGCGCTCCGCGCGGCCGTGGAATGCGTCCACGCTTGAAGACTAAGCACAGCTCACATTGGCTCATGGTGTAGAAGCCGGGACTTATGCGCTGCTTGTCCCACACGAACGCAACTGTCGCCCATGCGAAACCCCACGCTTTGCCAAGTTCAATAGCTTGGTCAAGATGCGGGTTGGTCGCCCACATGAACAGCAGGCTGTTATTCGCTGCGATATCGCGCACCTGTAGTCGCTTGAGGTCGCCCAGCCTGACGGTCGGATAGTGACGTACTGCACCCCCGCTGTCTTGCCCGCCTGGACCATTGTGTTGCAGTTGGCCCTTGTAGTCCCAAGGTGGATCGGCATAGAGAATGTCAAACGTTGCGGAAGGCAGCGGCGGGAACAAGCTGGCTTCACGGGGTGCGTACATGCCCATCGCAACATGCTCAGCAGGCGTGTTGAGCACGGGCAGCGCGGTCCTTCATGCTTGGCGCCGGTGCTGCCAGGCGGTGAGGCGCTCGACGGTACGTTCCATGTCGTCGTTGCTGCCTGCGAAGGAGAAGCGGATGTAGCGATGGCCGTCGGTCGGGTCGAAGTCGATGCCGGGCGTGGTGGCGATGCCTAGGTCTGCCAGCCACGCGGCAGCCAGCTCGGCGCTGTCGTCGGTGAGGTGGTCCACATTGGCGTAGATGTAGAACGCGCCGTCGGGAGGGGCGAAGCGGTCGATGCCCGCGGCCGCCAAGCCCTTGAGCAGGATGCGGCGGTTCTCCACATAGCGCGCCACGTTCGCGTCGAGCTCGTCGAGGCTGTCGAAGGCGCCGAGCGCTGCGTGCTGGCTGACCGTTGCAGGCGCGATGGTGGCGTTCTGCGCGAGCCGCTCGACCGGCGCCACCAGCTCGGGCGGCAGCAGCAGCCAGCCCAACCGCCATCCGGTCATCGAGAAGTACTTCGAGAAGCTGTTCACCACCACGGCGCTCGGACTGGACGCAGCAGCGGTGGCAGCCGGCGTTCCGTAGGAGATGCCGTGGTAGATCTCATCGGAAATCAAGCGCACACTGGCGCTGTGGCACCACTGCGCAATGTCGCTCAGCTGCTGTGGCCTCAGCATGGTGCCGGTCGGATTGGCGGGGCTGGCCACGACAAGCCCGTCCAGTTCGCCGGCCGCAGCGAGCATCTCGGCAGTGAGGCGATAGCCGGTGTCGGCAGTCACGGAAATTTCGGTGACCTCGACGTCCAGCGCTTCCAGCGTGTTGCGGTAGCACGGGTAGCCCGGCGCGGTCACCGCGACCCGGTCGCCAGCGTCGAAGCAGGCCAAGAACGCTAGCGTGAAGCCCCCGCTGGCCCCTTGGGTGACCACGATGTTGGCTGACTCGACATGGTGGCCGTACCAGTCGGCGTAGTGCTGTGCCAGCCGACCGCGCAACGGCTCGATGCCTACCGCGGACGTGTAGCCCAGCACATCGTGGTCGATCGCCGCCTTGGCCGCGGCACGCGCGCCCACAGGCGCAGGCGTGGACGGCTGGCCGACCTCCATGTGGACAACTTCGCCGCCCGTCGCCTCCCGCCCAGCGGCAGCTCGCATCATTTCCATGACGAAGAACGGCGAGATACGCGCTCGCGACGAGACCTTCAAGCCGCTCACGGGGCTGCGCCCGGCAATCCGTCGGCGGCTGCGGTTCCGGTGGCACCGCAGACCTCCATGACACCGGAGACTAGGTGTGCTGAACTGGCACGCCGTCGACACGGCGCCGGCGTCACGGTCGACATCAGCGTGTCAGCAGGAGTGACGGCCCGGATGACCCGCACGTCGCACGCAAGGCTTGCAGCTTCGTGGCCCGACATGGCCGCAACGCGCACTCGCCTTGTTCGCCATCGACGCCCCGGGAGCATGAACAACGAAACTGGCGAATGAGGCGGTCTCCGGCGACGTCGACGGGAAAGAACTGGGAGGCGATGTGACATCATCGGGTACAGCCTCGGGCTGATGCAACTTCTGCCCTATGTCTGCAACACCGTCCCGATACCTCTGCCATGCTCTGGTCAGCAGTTCTCGGCGATCGTCGGCCAACTCGATCAGATCGCTGGCCTCGAGTATTCGCCACCCCGTCTCAGCCTCGCAGCATTCCGCGAGTACGCCTGTATCGCAGAGCAGTCTGACAGTTCGGCGCGCTGTTCGTTCGTGAAGACCGGTGCGTCTCAGCAGCACGGGCATAGTCACTTCATGGTGCCTCCGGGACGGTGCCGGCGCACCGCAGCTGACCGGCGATCTGTCCGCATTTTTCACTCAGCGGCCAAGTGATAGCACTAAGTGTCCGCCCTTTCATCTGTGCTGAGCGTCGCCAAGCGGTGCGGATGCGGCATCGACGGCCGTATGTCCTTTCGCTGGCGACGCAGCTTCAGTAGTCGATGCCCTTCTTGGCGCGGATGCCGGCGTCGTAGGCGTGCTTGGTCTTGCGCATCTCGGTGACAGTGTCGGCAAGGTCGATCATCCACGCCGGAGCGTCACGCCCGGTGAGGACGAGCGAGACATGCTCGGGACGACCGCGGAATGCGGCCTCGACCTCGGTGGCGTCGATCCAGCCCCAGTTCAGCGGATAGGTGATCTCGTCGAAGATCACGAGCCGATGCTGGCCCGCGGCGACCAGCTCCTGTCCGTGGCGCCACGCTTCTCGAGCCTCGGCTTCGTCACGTGTGAGGTCCTTGCTGTCCCAGGTGAAGCCCTCGCCCAGCGACCAGAAATCGATGCCCAGCGGCTCGGCCATCATCTGCTCGCCGGTCACCCAGTTGTCGGACTTCAGGAACTGCACGACGGCCACTGGCCACTCGCGGGCACGTGCTCGCATCGCCATGCCGAATGCTGCAGACGACTTGCCCTTGCCGTCGCCGGTGTTCACCACCACGAGGCTGCGAGCACTGCGCAAGCCGTCGGGCCGTGGGTCCTGCGTCGGCGGGGAGTCGGCGGATGCTTGTGTGCTGCCGCTTGTCTGGTCTTCGGTCATTGGGCGCCTCCTTGTGCTGGCGTTGAGGGCATTGGCGTCGGGATCGCGGAGTGGCCGGTGCGGTCAGGTCGTTGGTGCTTGCATCGAATCAGCGTGCTGCGAGAAATCGTGGGGTGCGGCGGCCTTCGGCACGATGATCGGGCCGTCAGGGTCGTCGATGATCCGCACCGCTGCGCCGAAGTGCTTGGCGATGTTGGCGGCGGTGAGCACCTCACGAGGTCTGCCTCGCTGCACGATGGCGCCGCCGGCCAGGATCGCAACCTGGTCTCCGTAGCGAGCGGCGAGTGTCAGGTCGTGCAGCGTGGCGATGACGGTGAGTCCGCGCTCGCGCCGCAGTGCCTCGACGAGATCGAGCGCGCCTTGCTGATGCCCGAGGTCCAGCGCTGTGGTCGGCTCGTCCAGCAAGAGGATGTCGGTTCGCTGCACGAGCGCTCGTGCCAGCACCGTTCGCTGTCGTTCGCCGCCGGACAGCGATTGGACTGCACGGCCGCCGAAGCCTGCGAGGTCCAGACGCGCCAACGCCTCCGCAGCGATGCGGCGGTCCGCCGCTGTCTCGCCCGCGAACACGCTCCGGTGCGGGCTGCGGCCCAGCAGCACGTAATCGGCTACCGGCATGCCACGGGGAATGACCGGGGTCTGCGGGACGTAGGCAACCTTGCGGGCCCGCGCCGAGCGGCGCAGCCGCTCAATTCCGTCGATGCTGACCGAGCCGCTGTAGGGAACGAGACCCAGCACAGCTCGCAGCAGTGTGGTCTTGCCGGCCCCGTTCGGTCCGACGACGTTGACCCACTCGCCGGCGGACACGTCGAGATCTAGGCCGCGCAGGACGTGCGCGCTGTCGAGCCGGACTCCGAGGGCCCGCACGTTCACGGCCTCGCGGTGGCCGTTTTGGCTGCTGGCGGGGTGCGGCGCGCCACGCGACAGAAACGAGGACTGCGCCTCCACGTTCACCAGATCTCCTTGCGGCTGGTTCGCAGCACGAACACGAAGAACGGCGCTCCGAGGAATGCGGTGACCACGCCGATGGGCAGTTCGGCGGGGGCGAGCGCGGTGCGCGCGACCAGGTCGGCCAGCACCATGAAGGCACCGCCGAACAGCACCGACAGCGGCAGCACGACACGGTTGGACGCGCCGAAGACCAGCCGGACGACATGGGGCACGATGATGCCCACGAAGCCGATGAGACCGCTGACCGACACTGCCGCCGCTGCCCCCAGCGACGCCGCCGTCACCACGATCATGCGCACGCGGCGAGGTTCGAGCCCCAGCGCTGCTGCCTCCTCGTCGCCGACGGCGAGCACGTCGAGGGCTCGCCGGTAGCGGAGCACCACCGCCGCGGTCAACGCGAAATACGGCAGCAGCAGCAGCGGCTCGGACCATCCCGAAGTGGCGATGCGGCCGAGAATCCAAGCAAAGATCTTGCGGAACGCGTCGCTGTTGGCCTGCAGGACGTAGGTCTGACACGCGGTCAGGAAGCTGGCGACGGCAATGCCGGCCAGGATCAGCGAAGCGGTGGAGCGGCCGCTGAGATGGCCGGCCGCGTACGACACCGACACCGCCGCCAGCGCACCGGCGAAGGCCGCCATGGGCACGAGATCGAAGGCGCCCGCTCCGTCGCCGAGATTGTTGGTGATGGCGATGGTGGCGCCGAGGCCTGCGCCGGCGGCGATGCCGAGCAGGTACGGATCGGCCAGCGGGTTGCGGAATGCGGCTTGGTAGGTCGCGCCGGTGACCGAGAGCGTCGCGCCGACCAGCAGTCCGAGGACGACGCGCGGCAGCCGGATCTCGGTGACGATCGCCGCGTGGGCTTCACTGAGGCCCGAGTCCACTGCAAGGCCGGGCAACAAGTCGGCCAGCTCCAGCACCACCCGGTGTGCTGAGATGCCGACCGGTCCGATGGCGAGGCCGCAGGCCACGGCCGCGGCGACGGTCGCGCAGGCGGCGGCGAGCGCTCGAGGGCTCAGGCGCGAGGTCGCCAAGGGACCTGCGGCCCAGTCGCCCGCGGAGGCTTCTGCCGCAGTCGTCGGATGACGCTGCGCGACGTCGGGCGGCACGGCGCGAGCCGCCTACGAGTCGGCGCTCATCGTGACGAGGCTCTCAGCAATCGCCTCGACGAAGTCGACCAGCCGTGGTCCCCACCGCGAGACGACGTCGTCGTTCAGCTCGACGATGCGGCCGGACTGCACTGCGGTGAGCTGATCCCATCCGGGGCGCGCAGCCACGGTGTCGGCGTCTTGAGCGCAGCACAGCGTGTCCGCCAAGAAGATGATGTCGGGGTCCGCGTCCAGCAGGAACTCGTCGCTGAGCTGCGGGTAGCCGGATGCGGTGCCGCCGGAGTCGGCCGGGTCTGCCACGTTGGCGAGCCCGAACAGCGAGTACACGTGACCGATGAAGGTGCCGCTGGTGACGGTGTACAGCGTGTCGTCGAGTTCGTGGTAGTAGCTGAGACCGGTCACGTCGGGCGCGGTGGCAACCAGCTCAGCAATGCGGCTGCGCATCTGCGCGGCGAGCCGGTCGGCCTCGCCGATGAGTCCCAGCGCCTCGCCGAACTGCGCGATCTGCGCGTAGACGTCATCGAACGTGGTAGGTGCTTGGTGCACGAGCACTTCGATGCCGAGCGACTCCAGATTGTCGGCAACGCCGCCGCCCGCCTCCATGACGACCAGGTCGGGGTCGAACGACGCAATGGCCTCGACGTTGGGGTTCCATCCGCTGAGGTCAGTGACCGGAGCGTCGTCGGGGTAGTAGGAGTACTCGTCGACGGCCACCACTCGGTCGCCGGCGCCGATGGCGAAGAGGATCTCGGTGCCGGTGGGCGAGAGGGAGACAATCCGCCGATGCGCATGCGCAGTCTCGTCGCTGGTGCCGCAGGCTGACGCCAGCATCAGCACCACGGCGACCGCCCGCACCAGCTTGCGGACCACGGAATCCCGCTTGGCGGCGGCATGGCACATGGCATCGCTCATGAAGTACCCCCTTGTGCTCGAGATCGGCGTCGAGCAGCGAGAGCACCCGCCGCACGAGCCGTTCCTTCCTCGAGGAATCGGTTCGTGTGCATGGCGGCCGAGAGGCGACCGGACTCGTCCCCTGCTGGGGCATCACCGTTGCGGGACAGCGCCGGGATCTCACCGGCTTCGCTCACGACTGCCGAGCGAGAGTGTACGACGTAGACCGATGACCGGGCGCGCTAGGGAGATTTCGGCGTCTTGTCCGGGGTGCTGCCGGTGTCCCGGGCCGGCTTGGACCGCAACAGGCGCCAGTAGCCGGCGGCGTTGGGCACCGTGAGCGCAACCAGAATCAGCAAGTTGACCCGTCCGTCGATGCCCGGCGGGTAGACGGGCTCCACCAGATAGTGGGAGATGAAGCCCGACTCGTAGGGCTCACGACCGGCCCGGCGCAAGAACCACTTCTCCCAGACGGTGAGCGGGCAGTCGGCGCCGGTGATGTTCACCACGCCGGCTGCGCCCATCGCTGCCAGGTGCCACTTCGTCAGCTTGGGCCAGCGCTTGGCGCACAGCCCGCCAACGAGCAGGAACACGATGAACGACAGATGCGACACGGCCGCAAGACGCGCCAAGCCCACAGCGACCATCGCCAAGAAACTAGTGGCGTGGAAGCACGTGAGGTGCGTCGGCGCCTAGCGCGCCCCGCAGAACTCGCCCTTCAAGCGGCGAAAGGGTGAACATATGCTGTTAGGTTTACCTAACATATGTCGATGCGCTTGCGGTCGTCCAGCCGTTTGTGGCGGGCGGTCCGGTTTCCCGCAGCAGCGGCGCTGTTCGTTGCGACGGTCTTCGCCAGCTTGCGTTACGGCGCCTTGCCCCTCGATGCCGCCACGGTGTGGTCTGCTGTGTGGGACTACGACCACACCGACCACGGTCAGGTCGTCGTTCGAGAACTGCGTGTCCATCGCACGGTCATCGGCACGCTGGCCGGTGCCTGCTTGGCAGTGGCCGGAGCGCTGACGCAGGGTGTGACGCGAAATCCGCTGGGTGCCCCAGGGATCCTCGGCATCAACGCCGGTGCCGCCTTGGCCGTCGTGGGCGCCATCTACGTCGTCGGCATCACCACCCCCGGGGGCTACGTCTGGTTCGCCTTCGTTGGAGCGCTGGCGGCAACGCTGCTGGTGTACGCGATCGCGTCGGCGGGAGCGGGAGGAGCAACGCCGGTCAAGCTCGCGCTGGCGGGGGCGATCATCACCGCGCTGGCCGGCTCGTGGACCGCGGCGTTGCTGCTGCTCGATGTGGCAACCCTGGACCAAGCGCGCTTCTGGCTGGCCGGGTCCATTGCAGGTCGCGGCACGGCAGAGGCGACACTGCTGATGCCGGTCATCGGCGTGTCCCTCGTCGCGGCACTGCTGATCGGCCGTCAAGTGAACGCGCTGAGCATGGGTGCCCAGCTCGCAGCGGGCCTCGGCCAGCGGGTCGCCGCCGTTCGTGCTGTAGCGAGCGTCTTGGTAGTAGCGCTGGCCGGCTCGGCCGTCGCACTCGCCGGCCCCGTCGCCTTCGTGGGTCTGGCTGTGCCGCACATCGTCAGATCGGTGGTCGGCCCGGACTATCGGCTGATCATCGGGTACTCGATGCTGCTGGGTCCGTGCTTGCTGCTCGGCGCCGACGTCGTCGGCCGTGTGATCGTGGCCCCGTCGGAGTTGCAGGTCGGCATTGTCAGCGCCGCACTTGGCGCGCCGTTCCTCGTGTACTTGGTTCGCCGAAGTCGTATGGCGGAGCTGTGAGACGTCGCGCGACAGCCGCCGGCTCGCCTGCTCGTGTGGTGATCCTGTGTGTCGCGGCCGGTTCGGCGGTGGTCGTACTCGCTGTGGTCGGCCTGGTGCTGGGCGACTTCCCGGTGCCGGTGCGGTCCGCCATCGCTGCGGCGTTGTGGGATCGCGGCAGCGAGTTCGACTTCGTGATCCACTCGCTGCGCCTGCCGAGACTCGCGGTCGCGGTGCTCGCCGGCATGTGTCTGGCGGCTTCGGGAGCGCTCTTTCAGGCGCTGATTGACAACCCGTTGGTCTCGCCAGACGTCATCGGCATCGACACGGGCGCGGCCGCCGCAGCCGTGACGATCCTCGCCGCCGGGTTCGCCCCGCGCTGGTTGCCGCTCGCAGCGTTTGGCGGAGCGCTGGCAGCGGCCGGTCTGATCTTGGCGCTGGCATGGCGGCGAGGCACCAGCGGCGCGCGGGTCGTGCTGGTGGGCATCGGCATCAACGCGTTGCTCAGCGCTGTCATCACCTTCATGCTCGTGCGTTTCCCGATCGAACGCGTCAGCGCCGCAGCCCGTTGGCAGGCCGGCACGCTGTCGTCCTCGTCGTGGGGCGATGCGCGCACCTTGGCCGTCGGAGCAGCGGTGCTGGTGCCGCTCGCCTATGTGCTGGTGCGCCGTCTGCGAGCCATGCAGCTGGGAGACGACGCGGCCGTGGGTCTCGGCGTGCCGCTGGAACGAAGCCGTGTCGCCGTGGTCGCAACCGGCTGCGGCTTGGCGGCAGTCGTCGTCGCCGTGGTCGGCCCGCTCGGATTTGTCGCACTGTTGGTGCCCCATATCGCGCGTGCGCTTGCGGGCAGTCTCGGCATCGGCGTGATGACGCTGACCGTGCTGCTGGGCGCGGTCATGCTGCTCAGCGCCGACATCGCTGCACAACGGCTGTTTGCGCCCACCGTGCTGCCGGCAGGCGTCATGACGGCCGCATTGGGCGGCCCGTATCTGCTGTGGGTGCTGCGGCGGTTCCATCGTGCAGGCTGAGGGGGCGTCGCAGCTGCGAGCAGAGGGGTTGCGCGTCTGCTACGGCGGTCCTGACGTGCTGAGCGGCCTCACTGCTGTCATTCCCGCAGGTCAGATCACTGCGGTCGTCGGGCCCAACGCATCGGGCAAGACGACGCTGCTGCGGGCACTCGCGCGCCTGTTGCGACCCAACGAAGGTGCGGTGTACTTGAACGGCGCAGATATCGCCCGTCAGCCCACCCGAGCCGTCGCCGTACAGCTCGGCCTGTTGCCGCAGTCGCCGCGGGCACCTGACGGCCTGAGCGTCGAGCAACTGGTGCGCCGGGGCCGCTACCCCCATCAGCGACTGTTCTCGCCGTGGTCTGCCCGCGACAGCGAGGCCGTCAACGAGGCGCTCGAGCTCACCGGCCTCGGCGACGTGAGGCAGCGCGGCGTGGACGAACTTTCGGGAGGCCAGCGCCAGCGCGCTTGGATCGCCATGGCACTCGCACAGGACACACCGCTGCTGCTGCTCGACGAGCCGACCACCTACCTGGACATCGCGCACCAAGTCGAGATGCTCGACCTGCTTGAGCGCTTGCACCGTGACCAAGGCCGGACCATCGTCATGGTGCTGCACGATCTGAACCACGCATGCCGCTACGCGTCGCATCTGCTGGCGTTGGCGAACGGGGAGATACGGGCCGCAGGGCCGCCGTCGCAGGTGGTGACAGCCGCGCTCATCGAGCAGGTGTTCGAGGTGCGGGTCAGCGTCATCGCCTGTCCGGTCAGCGGAGCGCCCTTGTGCATTCCTCATTCGCACGCGTCGCGGCAGCGCTCGCCGGCGGGATGACGGCAGCGGCTCTCGCAACGAGTGGCAGAATTGTCCGTAGCAAGACATGTTTGCAACAATAGTTAGGTTTGCCTAATATATGGCGTATGGCAACGATTGATGACGTGGCAGATGGCAGTGCAATACGGGGCCTCATGCTGACAGGCGTGTTACTCGGCTGCCGAGGGCATCGACCGTCGGCTGGCAGGCTGCGTTGGGTTCGCCTGCGCCGTTGCGCGATCGCTGCGGTTATGGCTGGTGCCGTCGCCGGTTGCGGCGTCAGTGCAACCGCAGCTGACGTCCCCGATGCTGACGCGGTGACAGCGGTTGGCATCGGCGCATCACTCCCTTCCACGGTCGTCGACGAAACCGGGGCCGAGATCGCCGTGGGTTCCGTCGAGCGCATCATCCCGCTCGACGGAGATCTCGCCGAGGTGGTCTTCGCGTTGGGATTCGGCCAACAGGTCGTCGCCACAGACGTGTCCGCGACCTATCCGCCGGCCGCTGACGCGCTTCCCAAGATCGGCTACCAGCGAGACCTGGCTGCGGAGACCATCGCCGCCCATGCGCCCACGCTGTTGCTGGCAACCGACATCGCCGGTCCGCCCGAAGCACTCGACGACCTGCGACGTCTCGGCTACCCGCTCGTCATCGTCCCCAACGAGGCGACGCCCGACGGCGCCGGCCGCAAGATCCGCGCGGTGGCCGCTGCGCTGGGCATCCCCGACAAAGGCGAAACGTTGGCCGCCGAGGTCGACGCTGCCATCGCCGCTGCAGCTCTTCGGGCCGATGCGGACATCGCTCGGCCGCGGGTGCTGGCGCTGTACGTGCGTGGTGCGATCGCGCAACTGGTGCTCGGGCAGGCGTCCAACACGCACTGGCTGATCGAAGCGGCCGGCGGGGTCGATGTCGGTGCCGCCATGGGCGTTCAGGACAGCGCTCCCATCTCCGCCGAGGCGATCTTGGCTGCTGCCCCCGATGTGTTGCTGGTCCCCGCAGCAGGTCTCGCAACGGTGGGCGGGATCGACGGCTTGCTGGACATCGGCGGCCTCGGGCAGACCCCTGCCGGCCTGCACCGCCGCGTGCTCGTCTACGACGACCAGCTGCTGCTGGGCAACGGCCCGCGAACCGCGCAGTTGCTCGCGCAGTTGCGCGACGACCTCGCGACGACATGGTCGCGGTCACCCTGAGCGATGCGAGCGACATGCCGCACGCGAGGTCGCGACCGGGGCCGTCGTGCTGGAGTATTCCTGCACCTCAGCCATTCCGAAGAGGCCAATCCGGAAAAGGAGAAACAAGCATGAGCATCGTGCGCATCAATGCCATCACCGTGCCCGAGGACGCAGGAGACGAACTCCTGACGCGCTTCAAGCGACGTGTCGGCGAGGTCGAGCACATGGAAGGATTCGAAGGCTTCGAACTGCTCCGACCCGCCGAGGGCAACACGTGGTACGTCTACACGCGCTGGGCCAGCGAGGCAGCGTTCCTGGCATGGATCCAATCGCCGGCGTTCGTCCGGGGTCACGCCGAAGCTGCACAACAGCCGATCGCCCACGGCGCTGAGCTGCTGAGCTTCGACGTGGTGCTGTCCGCTCGGCCATCCGGCGGCGGCTGATCTGGGTCGGCCGAGCGCTGCCGGGCCGGCTCACGGTACGCAGCCGTTCGTGCGGGCAGACTTGCTGTGTGGCTACGGCCATGATGACCGACCTGTACGAGCTGACGATGCTCGACGCGGCGTTGCAGTCCGGCGTGGCCTCGCGGCGCGCCTGCTTCGAGGTGTTCGCCCGTCGACTGCCGCCAGGACGCGGCTACGGCGTGGTGGCGGGTCCCGGCCGGCTGGCAGGGCTGCTCGCGGACTACCGATTCGAAGCCGAGGACTTGGCCTATCTCGCTCGGCTCGGACGCTTCAGCGACGGCCTGCTCGACTACCTGGCGTCATTCCGATTCGACGGCGATGCCTGGAGCTACCGCGAGGGCGACTTCTACGTGCCCGGCAGCCCAGTGCTTCGCGTCGACGCCTCGCTGGGCACTGCGCTGCTGGCGGAGACGCTGGTGCTGTCGGTGCTGAACCACGACTGCGCGGTCGCATCTGCAGCGGCCCGGATGCACGATGTCGCGCAGGGACGTCATCTGATCGAGATGGGCGGCCGCCGCACCCACGAGCTTGCAGCCGTCGCCGCAGCGCGGGCCGCCTGGCTGGTGGGCTTCGATGCGACGTCGAACCTGCTCGCCGGTCAGCAGTTCGCCATACCTACCGCCGGCACGGCCGCCCATGCGTTCACGCTGGCCCACCATGACGAGGAGGCAGCGTTCGAAGCGCAGATGAGAGCGCATGGTCTCGAGACCACGCTGCTCATCGACACGTTCGACGTGCGGACCGGGCTGGAACGAGGATTGGCTGCCGCGAAGCGTCTCGGCGGTGTCCCGGGAGCGGTGCGCATCGACTCGGGCGATCTCACCGTGGAGGTGCCTCGGGTGCGTCAGTGGCTAGACGACGCCGGCGCCGAGTCGACTCGCATCGTGGTGTCGGGAGACCTCGATGAGTACCGCATTGCCGATCTGGCACACCTGCCCGTGGACGGCTATGGGGTGGGCACCCAGCTCGTGGTCGGCTCGGGCCACGCGACGGCCGGCATGGTCTACAAGGCGGTTGCCATTGCCCGTCGATCCGGCACGCACGAGCCGGTGGTGCCCGTCCACAAGGAATCGGCGGGCAAGGCCACCCGGGGCGGGGTGGTGCGGCCCTATCGAGTGGTGCGCAACGACGAAGCCGTGTCGGAGACGCTGGTCGAACAGGATCGCCCCGGCCCTACCAACAGCCGGCCGATGCACGTCCCGCTGCTGCGATCCGGCCAGTCCGCATACCCCTACACGCTCGCTCAAGATCGCGTCTTCCACCAGCGCGTGCGCGCAGAGCTGCCGGCCTCGATGCGCAGTCTCGACGGCAGTCCGGCCTTCGAGGCCGAGGTGGCCTCCGAGCCCAGCGAGCCAAGTGTGAACGGGTTTGGCTAGTCGGCTGACCGTGCTGCGCCCGGCTGGGGCACCAAGCGCAGATACGGCAGGGGCGATTCCCAGCCGTCGGGGTACTTCTCGGCCGCAGCCTCGTTCGAGACAGCGGGCACGATGATGACGTCGTCGCCTTGGCGCCAGTTGGCCGGTGTAGCAACCTGTTCGGCGGCGGTGAGCTGGCAGGAGTCCAGCAGGCGCAGGATCTCCGTGAAGTTGCGACCGGTCGTCATCGGATAGGTCAGCGATGCCTTGATCTTGCGGTCCGGCCCGATGATGAACACCGTGCGAGCCGTGGCGTTGTCGGCGGCGGTGCGTCCCTGCGAGGTGTCGCCGGCGTCGGCGGGCAGCATGTCGTAGAGCTTGACGACGTTGAGCTCAGGGTCGCCGATGAGCGGGTAGTTCACTTCGTGGCCCGTGGCCGAGGCGATGTCTGACTTCCAGCTCGTGTGGTCGCGCACTCCGTCGACGCTGATGCCGATGATCTTGCAGTTGCGGGCAGCGAACTCGTCCTTCAGGCCGGCGACCGCGCCCAGCTCGGTGGTGCAGACCGGGGTGAAGTCCTTCGGGTGAGAGAAGAGCAGTGCCCAGCCGTCTCCGATCCAGTCGTGGAAGCTGATCTCGCCTTCGGTGGTGTCGGCAGTGAAGTCGGGCGCTGTGTCATTGAGGCGGAGTGCCATCGTCGTCCTCCATGGGGGTGGGGCAGTGGCCAGAGCCGAGCGGGACTCGGACCGTGCCGGCAAGGGTAGCAGCCTTTGTCGATAAATCCGACTGGATTAGTCAGGAATGCATCATGCGGCGGGACGAGCCCCACCGTCATGTCCGTCGGCGTCAGGTCCCGACGGCGCCATGCACCTGTTGCCGCCAGGCCCTTCGGGTCTCAGCAGCAGTCGCGGACTTCGGTGCCGTCAGCGCGCCGGTAGCCCATAGGGGGCGCCGCGCTGAGTTCCTGGCTGACGGACAGTGACGCTGCGGCACCACGCAAGGGCATCTCGAAGACGCCGGCAGCGGCGCCTAGCTCTAGGGTTCGCTGCACATCCACCACCCTCGGCCCGTTGCGCTGCACCCTTGCGGTCACCGACTCGTGCGCGCCGATGGCACGCTCCCGGTCGCCGTCGAGCGACAGCACGGCCGGCCCTCGAAGCTGCGCGGCTTCGCCCAGCTCGAGGGTGCGACAGCTGAGCACGGGTACCGTCCCGTACAGCCCGGGTGCCAGTGGCGCTCGCATCGGCCGGCCGCCGGGGCCGCACTCCACCAGCACGCCCGCGTCCTCCGCACGCGAGCACGGTCGCAGCAGCCCTGCCAGCGAACTGAGGCCGATGCTGGCCGGATGGGCCTGCGACACCAGCAGTTGTCGCATCCGCATCCCGTCGGCCGGCATGCGATTGCCGACGAAGTCGTCTGCCAGCGTGACCGCGTCTACCAGCGCGATCTCGCTCCAGCAGCCCGGCAGGACTGCGGTGACCAGCTTCGACCGTGGTGCGCACGCAGCTGGGCTCACTGCGCCGCTTGCCACCAGCCCAGCTGCAGCGCCGGCGACGGTCGGCTCGGTCAGGCTGGGAAACACATTGTTGGTGCCGGTCGACATCGGCACGAGCGTGGCCTCGGGCCAGACCTTCGCGATCGTGCGGTTCGTACCGTCGCCGCCCAATGTCACCAGCACGCTGACGTTGCGAGACCGCATGGCCTCGGCTGCACGGATCGTGTCGGCGGGCGAGACAGTGGCGCCCACGTCGACGATCTCCACCTCGGCATCGATGCGCAGGTCTGTCAGCGCACCGGTGGCGATGCTGAACGGTTCGGCCATGGCCACAATCCGCGTAGCGCCTGCGGTGACGGCGCCGATGACCGCACGAGCGATCCGATTGCGCTTGTCCTCAGTGGTGGACACTGCGCCCCGCGCCGCTACCCGGCGAACGTCGCGCCCGGAGACCGGGTTGGCGATGATCCCGACCGTGCCCCCGGCAGCGTTGATGCCGCCGTGCGAACAGCTGCGCGTCTGCACGGATCCGGCCATTGCCCTGCGACGTTAGCTGTGGTGTCGCGTGAAGGCCGCGTGAACGCCCGGTGGCATCTTCAACTGTTGTACTGGTGCAGATGACCGGCGTGAGCAACGGCGAGAGCTGCCGTCAGGCCCGGCAGCACGCGTCCCGGCAGCACGAGCGCCGGCCCGCCGCGTTGACGATCTCGGGGGCTGATTCCTCTGGCTCGGCGGGACTGGCAGCAGACTTGAGCGCCTTCGCAGCGTGCGGCGTCCATGGTGCATTCGCATTGACGCTGGTGTCGGCGCAGAACACTGTCGAGTTCCGGACGGCGAGCCCGGTCGATGCCGACCTGGTGTCAGCGCAGATTCACGCGGTGCTCGACGACCTGCCCATAGGGGCTGCCAAGACGGGCCTGATGCTCTCAGCGGAGACGGTGGCAGCCGTTGCATCGATCGCCGAGCGCAGGCTTGCTCAGCTGGTCGTGGATCCTGTGCTGGTCGACGGCGCCGGCCGCCCCATGCTCGCCGCATCGGCCGAGCGCGCGATCGTGACCCGGCTGCTGCCGTGCGCTCGAGTGGTGACGCCGAACCACCTCGAAGCAGGTCGACTGCTGGGCCGAGAGCTGCCTGAGCAAGCTGACGCGTGGATCGAGGCAGCCCACGAGATCGCCGCTGCGGGACCGGAGGCTGTCATCGTCACTGGCGGCCGGCTTCGGACTGGAGAGACGATGACCGACGTCGCCGTCGTCAACGGCAGTGTTCGGCTGATGTCGGCGGCGCGCATCCGGACTCGCAATGTGCGCGGTTCGGGCGATGTGCTCTCGGCCGCGATCTGCGCCGAACTGGCCAAGGGCACCGCACTCGAAGCTGCAATCGACCGCGCCCACCATCTCACCGCCCGTGCCGTCGCCGCAGGCGCCAAGCGGCGTCTCGGTGCTGGACCCGGACCGGTGGGCATTGCCGGCATGGTGAGCCCATGAGGGTGGGCGCATGAGCTCGGGCCGAGCAGCGGGAACGAGTTGCGATGAGTTGCCTACACTGCGGGCACTGTCGGGGGCATCGTGGCAGACCCGGGCATGCGTGACAGACGCGGGCACCGTCGGCACGAGCACGCAGACATCAGGAGGAAACCGGTGACACGGGAACGCTGGCAGGCAGAGTTCGACTCCACCCCAGTACGCGATGCCGACTTCGAGACGATGAGCGGTCTCGAGCTGGCGCCGCTCTATGCGCCTGACGACAGCGAACCCGCCGCTGATGTCGGCTGGCCCGGCCAGTATCCCTACACGCGCGGCGTCCACGCCAGCGGCTACCGCGGCCGCCTGTGGACCATGCGCATGTTTGCGGGCTTCGGCACCCCAGAGGACACCAACAAGCGATTCCATGAGATTCTCGCTGCAGGCGGCGGCGGACTCTCTACGGCATTCGACATGCCGACACTCATGGGTCTCGACTCCGATGACGTCATGTCGCTGGGCGAAGTAGGTCGTTGCGGCGTAGCGGTCGATTCGATCGAGGACATGGCGGAGCTGTACGACGGCATCGACCTCGAGGCGACCACCACCTCGATGACGATCAACGCGCCGGCCGCCACGATCTGGGCGATGTTCGTGGCCAACGCCGAGGAGCAGGGCGCGCAGCGCCGAAATCTGGGCGGCACGCTGCAGAACGACATTCTCAAGGAGTACCAGGCTCAGAAGGAATGGGTGTACCCCCCGAGGCCGTCGATGCGGCTTGTCGCCGACACCATCGAGTTCGCCACCTCGGAGATGCCTCGCTGGAACTCGGTGTCGATCAGCGGCTACCACATTCGCGAGGCCGGTTCCACGGCAGCTCAGGAGCTCGCATTCACGCTGGCCAACGGATTCGCCTATGTGGAGGCTGCCGCACAGCGGGGACTGCCGGCCGACGAGTTCGCTCCGCGTCTGAGTTTCTTCTTCAACGCCCACATCGACTTCTTCGAAGAGATCGCCAAGTACCGAGCCGCACGTCGCATCTGGGCCCGGTGGATGCGCGACCGCTACGGCGCCCAGAATGAGCGTTCCATGATGCTGCGCTTCCACACGCAGACAGCGGGCGTCTCGCTCACCGCGCAGCAGCCGGAGATCAACATCGCTCGCACCGCCATCGAGGCGCTGGCCGGGGTGCTCGGCGGCACCCAGAGCCTGCACACGAACTCGATGGACGAAGCGCTGGCGCTGCCGACCGACAAGGCAGCCAGAATCGCCCTGAGAACCCAGCAGATCATCGCTCACGAGACCGGTGCCGCCAACGTCATCGATCCGCTCGGGGGCAGCTGGTTCGTCGAGGAACTGACCGACAGGCTCGAGGCCGAGGCGGAGGAGATGTTCGCGCACATCGACGCAGCCGGCGCCGGTTCGATGCTCGAGGGCGCCTTCCGGCTGATCGACGACGGCTGGTACCAGTCGGGGATCGCCGACGCCGCCTACGAGTTCGAGAAGAAAGTGAACGCGGGCCGCCGGGTGGTGGTGGCCGCCAGCGAGTTCACCGAGGGCAGCGAAGACGACGACATCGATTTGCTGAAGATCACCAACGACGACGAGCAGCGTCAGATCAAGCGGCTGGCGCAGCTGCGGGCTGACCGCAGTCAGTCCGCCGTGGAGGAGGCGCTGACGTCGCTTCGCCGAGCAGCGGAGACTGACGCCAACCTCATGCCGCATCTGATCGACACCGTGCGCACCCGTGCCACCGTGGGCGAGGTGACCAACGCCCTCGCCGACGTCTTCGGTCGACATCAGGAGCGACCGTTCATCTGAGCGAATGCCTGCTGAGCGAGTGTCTGCGCCGGCACCGCGTGGACGCCGCGCACAGCATCACGCGTGACCGCCGCTGGCGGGGCTAATCTCCCGTCAGCCCCACTGGAGGTCGCCTCATTGACTGGACCGTCCACGTCGGTGCTCGCTGCGCTGGCTGTGTCGATGGCGGCCGTCTTCGCCGGCTGCGGCAACGGTTCGGATCAGTCGCAGGTCGAGCGGGAGGTGCAGGCCTACCTGCAAAGCGTGGTGGCACCCGCCGAAATCGTCGACATCGACTGTCCGGCGGATGCACCCATCAGGCCGGGTTCGACGTTCCTGTGCGACGGACTCGTCGAGGGTGCCTTCTACGAGGCGCAGGTGACGATCATCGACGAGCAGGGCCGCCGGCTTATCCGGCCCCGCCAAGCCGTCATGCGAGTCAACGCGACCGAGACAGCACTCGGCGCCGAAGCTGCGACTGCGCTGGGGTTCAGCGTCCAGGCGGACTGCGGTGACAGTCAGTACCTGGTGGTGTCGGTCAGCAGCACCTTCTTGTGTACGCTTGAGCGATCCGACACCCAGGCAACCCAGGACATCGAGGTCGAAGTTCAGAACGCTGACGGCGTCATCACGTGGCGGCTGAAGGGATGAGCGCTCCGCGATGAGCCGTGTGCGCGAGTTCGCAGTGCGTGCAGGGCCGAGTTGTGCTGGGGCTGGCTGTGCTGGGTCGAGCATGGGCAGCGGACACGGCTCGGCATGACGCGGCAGCGGTACGACGCGGCAGGGAATCTGCGCCCGCTGCGGCAGCGCAGCCCTGGACTGTGGTGGACGGCGGTGCTCGTGGTGGCGGCGATGCTGCTGACGGGCTTCACCGCTCTCACTTCGGTGCTCTAGCCGGCCGCAGAGCCGTCCTCGGTAGGCTGGCGACATGGCGCTGAGCGACCAGATGGCACCTGCCGACGCGGTACGCCAGTCGATGATGGAGACCCGCAAGGAGACCTTCTCCGTCACGTCGTCGGCCTTGGACAAGATCCTCGAACTGCGCGCGAACGAGGTGGACGGCGAGCAGCTGGCGCTCCGCATCGAGGTGACCGGCGCGCAAGGCGTGGACTACACCTACGACCTCGCCTTCGAGATGCTGGCCGAAGCCGACGCGTCCGATGTGCCGTTCGCGGTCGGCAGCGGACTGACGGTACTGATTCCCGACCGCGATGTCCCCAAGCTCGACAACGCCTCGCTGGACCTGCCGTCCGACCCGAACCAGCCCGGTCTGGTGCTGCGCAACCCGAACCGGCCCGATCTCGGACCTAACGCCCAGCTCGACCTCGACGGCACGGTTGAGGACAACGTCCGCGAAGTGCTCACCAAGCGCATCAATCCGTCGATCGCCGCGCACGGCGGCTTCGCCGAGCTGGTTTCCGTCGAGGGCGACACCGTTGTGGTCAAGCTGGGCGGAGGCTGTCAGGGCTGTGGCATGGCGAATGCCACCGTCACCGCCGGTATCGAGCGAACGCTGCGCGAGCTGATTCCTGAGGTCGAGCGGGTCGTCGATCTCACCGACCACGCCTCGGGCGAGAATCCGTACTTCGCCTAGCCGACGGAACTGCACCGCACATGGCAGATGTCGAGCTGGCGTTCCGCTGGATGCCGATCAGCGACCTTGCCGAGACGGATCGCGACCTCGACCGAGCGAAGCTGCTGTCGATGTCGGAGCTGTGGCGCGACGTCAAGGGGGACTTGCCGGCCGAACACATCCACGACTTCAACGAGCGGCTGAAGCGCGAGTGGGCCATCGAGACCGGACTCATCGAACGTCTCTACACGTTCGATGCCGGCATCACCCGGCTGCTGATCGAGCAGGGAATCGACGCATCGCTGATCCCTCACGATGCCGCCAACAAGCATCCGCAGATCGTGGCCGGTATCATAGCTGATCAAGCCGAAGCGGTCGACTTCCTGTTCGACTTCGTGGGCCAGCAGCGGCGCCTGACGACGGCGTTCATCAAGGAAGTCCACGCCTTGATGACGCGCAAACAGACGACAGCTTCGGGAATCGACCAGTTCGGCCGGCCCGTCGAGGTACCGCTCGCCCACGGCGAATACAAGCGCCAGCCGAACAATCCGACGCAGTCCGACGGCCGAACCTTCGAGTACTGTCCGCCGGAGCAGGTCAGCTCCGAGATGGACCGACTGGTCGAGATGCACTGCGCACAGGCGGACGACGGTGTCGCGGCGGAGCTGCAGGCGGCTTGGCTGCACCATCGATTCACCCAGATCCACCCCTTCCAGGACGGCAACGGCCGTGTCGCCCGTGCACTCGCGTCGCTCGTGCTGATCCGCGAAGGCTGGTTTCCGCTCGTCGTCGCCAGCTCAAGCCGAGCCAAGTACCTCGACAACCTGAAGCAGGCGGACGCAGGTGATCTTCGACCGTTGACTTCGCAGTTCGCGGCCATCCAGAGCAGGTGGTTCCAGCAAGCGCTCGCCATCGGCGCGCAGGTGCAACAAGCCGCCGAGCGACGAGATCAGCTGCTCGCAAAGATCAGTGACGAATTTCGCGGGCGACGAGTGCGCGCACAGGTCGACATGGAACAGGTCAAGGTCACCTCAGCGACATTGGCCTCACGAGCGCGCACTAAGTTCGATGAGTACTGCGACGATCTCGAAGACGCAATCGGTGCCGACGACGAGACTCGACGTGTCTTCGTGGACTACGGCGAGGACTCGCACGAGGAGCGACGCTCGTGGCATCGCTACCAGATCGTCGAGACAGCCAAGCATCCCAGCCTCGACTACTGGGCGAATCTGCGTGAGCTGCACTGTTGGGTGCGGCTCGGGCTGGTCACCGAGAGCGGCCGTTCGGAGATCCTTCTGTCGTTGCACGGCGTGAATCGCGAATTCCGAGGGCTGGTCGGCGCCTCGATGTGCCTGTATCGCAGACAGCGAGGCGATGACATCGAACACCAGATCATCGAGCTGATGCCGACATGCGAGGAGCTCTTCGAGTTCAACCACAAAGAGGCGTCACCGTCGATCGAACGGCGATTCGACCGTTGGCTCGAAGACTCGCTGCTTCGTGGCCTCGATCAGTGGCGCCGAGGCGAGTAGCAAGGGTTGCAGCAATGGGCATGATCCTCACCGGTGAGGGCTTGATCGACGCTCCGCAGCGGGCGCTCATCGTGGTGGCTCATCCCGACGACATCGACTTCGGCATGGCAGGAACCGTTGCTGCCCTGACATCGGCCGGATGTGAGGTGGCCTACTGTCTGGCGACCAGCGGAGAAGCCGGAGGCGACGACCTGTCCCACTCGCCCGGCGAGCTGGCAGCAATGAGGGAGTCCGAGCAGACCGCTGCAGCAGCGCAGGTGGGCGTTGGCGAGCTGCACTGGCTCGGTCACCGCGACGGCATGGTCGTGGCGGACCTGAGCCTGCGGCGGGACATCGCCCGCGTGATCCGCATCGAGCGACCCGACGTCGTGCTGTGCCAGACATCGATTCCCGACTGGGATCGCATCTACATCTCCCATCCCGATCATCTGGCCACGGCGACGGCTGCTTTGGCGGCGGTGTACCCGGATTCCCGCAATCCGCGCGCGTTCCCGGAGCTCCTGGACGAAGGCCATCAGCCGCACAGCGTCAGTGAGATCTGGCTGATCGGCACGACGCCGAACCGCTACATCGACATCACCGACACGTTCGAGCGCAAGATCGCAGCCCTGCGGGAACACCGCAGCCAGATCGCTCAGTTCGACGATATGAGTCAACGCGTCCGGCAGTGGTGCGCCGAGCTTGCCCAAGCGGGCGGACTGGGGCAAGGCCGCTTAGCAGAGGCCTACCGCGTCGTACCCGCTGGCTAGCTGGTCAGAGTCGAGGAACAGGCGCTTCATCGGTCAGGAGGTCGAATCCCGGACTTACGAAAGAGAATTCCAGCCGGCGAGTGGTCGCATCAGCAAGCAATACGGCCATTACGTCAGGCTCGGCGCCGACACGACCAACGGCTACAGTAGTTCAAGCAAACGACAATTCCGGCTGGTCGTTGGTGCAAAGTAGCGTGGCTTCAAGTCCGCCTACAGGTTGCGTGTATCCTGCTGCGATGTTGAGCAGTGCTCGAAGATCGAGACGCTGCAGTAGCCGCTTCGTGATCGGTCGTTTAGCGTCGGAAAACACTAGAGAAGCCAGCAATTGCTCACATGAAGGTGTTGTGAGCAAGCTATGAATGAGGCGAGCCTGCTGCTCTGACCCGCACGCCAGAAGATAGCAAGCATCGTCCAAGATGACCGGCCGCTGGCCATGAGGACCAATCAATCGGAACCGGGGCACTTTGTGAAGTCCCGACACCGCAATCTTCCAGTCGGTGAAGCTATAGTCGCCTACACCGAACATGGAGAATTCGGGTCGTTTTCTGTAGATGCTGCTGCGTCGAGCTGCGAAGGTGTCGGTATGGCGTTGCAGATAACGCCACAACCGCGGCGCGCTGACCTTCAGCCGCCGAGTGTCATCGATTGGTCGGCGCTGTGTAATGATGACGAAGCGTTGCGGGTCACGACCGCGCGCAAGATCGGTGCATTTCATCATCGGATACACGAATTCTGGTTCGATCTCTACAGTCTCGCCGAAGCCGTTCGTGTGCGAGTTGTCACCATGAGCGGAGAGTTCCATCACTCTCGCAGCATCGTGCTTGACGCCTTGGCGCCATTCAATCTGACACCGGCCGTCTGCCTCAACGACAGGCCGATACTTGTGGACATTTGCAATCAGACCCTTATCGTTGAGGCCTATGACAGAGTCAGGCTCTGTGGCTTCGAGAGATGCATAGACTGGGACCCGGTAAGTGGGCTGCCGGCTTCTATCGATATTCACCATCAGTAGACAAGCATCTACCGAAGCACCGAACACCAATTTGGCATCAAATTTGCGAATAACCGCCTTTGCGACCGGCCAGTCGTGTGAGAATGCAAACTCCAGCACTCTGCGAGCAACAGAGGTCTTGACGAGCATGGCCAGCGTTGGATCCTCAGCGGCGGTTTCGCTGAGGCATTTCAAAACGACATACTCAGCGATATCAAAGTTTGACGCACCACTGATCGCATCAATGCCGGAGAGTCCTTTAAGATTTGATTTTGCCGGTACATTATTGCTTGAAGTGCGTCCGAGTTCAGAGTTTGTCACCCAAGGCGGGTTCCCGAGTATGAGCAGTGGCCCTTGCCGTTGCCACTCGATACGAGACAATAGCAGAGAAAAAGCATTGCACTGCTCAATCTTCACATCACGTTCGGCTCCATATCGCGCTTGAGCGGTCGCAACGTGTCTGTCCTGCAACTCTAGTCCGATGATCTGTGCGTCGAGCGGCAGTGCTGCCTTGATGAACGCACCTTCGCCGCAGGTCGGTTCAAGCACACGACTTGCCTGGATTCCCTCTCGGACGAGGCAGCTGACAACAGCTTGGGCGAATCTTTCAGGTGTTTGCCAGTCTCCGAGTTCACGGTTCATCACCGACGCTCCTCCGCACCGTTTACTGTACCATGCTCTGCGGTATCGATAGCTCGCGCGTACTGTAGTCTCGATTGCAGTGCATTAGATATCGTCAGAACACCGATTTCGGGTGCCTGCTTGAGGACTCTGTTTGCTAGATTGCGCCTGCCGATGTCATCGAGCGGTAGATTTCTCTCTTGAAAGAACGCATCGAGATCTTCCTCGTTGCCGCCTTGGTCGATGATCGATCTGATGCCGGCTGTCGTCTGGTAGTCAGATGTGTATTGCTCGCTCACGAAGATGACGTGGCGGATGACGAGATTGGCCACTCGTCGGCTTATGTCGTCGGACTTCTCGTACACGAAGACCAAGAGACTGTGTCCGAGTCCGTAGATCTTTTGCGCGGCATCCCGAAACGGTGATGATGATTGCGGCTGACGAGATGAGGTGACCTTGAGGTCCACTCTCAGCCTCGGAAAGTCGATGCCCCTCGCGGTGTTTCCGATTTCGACCTCGTAGTTCTCCTGGAGCAATGCTCGGAACCGATGTTCGACGTAGCTACCGACAGCCTTGCCGTCGGTCACACCGAAGAGATCGGCTATCGGATTCGCAGTCAGTTCCGCGGCGAATGCGGCAGCCCGTCTCTTCAGATGCCCAATGGTCAAGCGGGGTTTCGACATCAGCCCTGACCTTAGAACCTGCGAGTGACATGGCATCGGATCTCACGGCCGCGGTCGGTCGTGCCAGCCGGCATCGGGCAACGACGATGTTCGACGCTTAGGCTCTGGGGCGGACGACCGCGCATCGCGCTATGCCAAGCCGAACTGCCGAACATGCATGCGAGGCATGTGGCCGCTACCGAAGCGCAGGCAACGACGGGAGAACCGACGATGGGACGAGGCATCATTGCGTACGGGGCATACGTGCCCTACTGGAGGCTGGACCGATCCAAGATCGCTGCGGCCATGGGTGCCGGCGGCGGGCGCGGGCATCGGGCTGTGGCCGGCTTCGACGAGGACACGACGACGATGGGCGTCGAGGCGGCGCGCAACGCGCTGCGCGGCAGCGCCGTGGTGCCCGACGCCGTGCTGTTCTCCACTGCCAATCCTGCCTACATGGACAAGACCAACGCCACCGCGATCCACGCCGCGTTGGACTTGCCCCAGTCGTCGTGGGCCGTCGATGTCGGCGGTGCGCCGCGCTCGTCTGAGGCCGTGTGGGCGCTCGCTTCGGCAAGCCGCGGCACCAATCTGGCGATCGCTTCGGATCTGCGCACCGGTCGCCCGACGAGCAGCGACGAAGCAGGCGGCGGCGACGGTGCAGCCGCCTTCGTGTTCGCCGGCGACGAGGAGGCCGCAGGCTCGCCGGTGCTGTGCCGGTGGCTCGGCGGGGCAGCGGCAACCGCCGAGTTCACCGATCGCTACCGTCAGCCGGGCGACGCCTTCTCGCGCATTTGGGAGGAGCGCTTCGGCGAGCAGGTCTACCTGCCGCTGGCGAACGACGCCGTCGAACGGGCACTGACCGACGCCGGCGTCGGACTCGACGACATCGACAAGATCGCCATCGTGGGCCTGCACGCGCGGGCAGTGCGCGGCTTGTCGCGGTTCGCCGGCGACAAGCTGGTGCCGGACTTGACCGGCGAGATCGGCAACACGGGCACAGCGCACGCCGGAGTGGTGCTGGCATCGATGCTGGACGAGGCGGGGCCAGGCGAGACGATCCTGCTCGTCCATCTCGCCGACGGTGCGACGGCCGACGTGCTGCGCACCACCGATGCCATCTCCGATCACACGCCGTTCGCGCCGGTGCGCTCGCAGATCGATCGTGGCAACGACGCGTTGGACTACAACAAGTTCTTGACGTGGCGCGGATTTCTCGACCGCGAACCGCCGCGGCGTCCGGACCCGGACCGTCCCGGAGCGCCGCCGGCGTTTCGTGCCGAAGACTGGAAGTACGCGTTCGTCGGCTCGCGTGACCGCGCGTCGGGCGCAATCCACCTGCCGCCGATGCGGGTCTCGATGGAAGGCGGCGCCGTGGACGACATGGAGCGCATCCGCATGGCGGACGTGCTGGCCACGATCGCCACGTTCACGGTGGACCGCCTGGCGTTCTCGCTGTCGCCGCCGGTGGTGGCGGTGGTCATCGACTACGACGGCGGTGGCCGCTTCCAGGCAGAGATGACCGACGTCGATCCGGGTCAGGTGAAGATCGGCGACCGCGTCGAGATGACGTTCCGACGGCTGTACAGCGCGGAAGGCATCCACAACTACTTCTGGAAGGCACGCCCTGCTGCCGGCTGATGCTGCGGCACAACAGCGCACGCGTGGTTGTGTCGCGTCCTCAGCCGCCACGGCCGGCGAGTCCTGCCCGGCGGGTTCTGCGCAGCATTGCGACAGGCGAGTGTGCTAGGCACTAGTGTGGTCGCAGCGCAAGTACCGCAGCGCCAGGCAGTCCGTGCGTGCGCTGCCAGTCCGTGCGTGCGCTGCGCGGGCGGCCGGACAGCTCGCCGCTCGATTCTTCCGGTAGGACATCACCAAACAGGCACACCACCCAATACCAAGGCAGGCAGACATGAGTTCACACGGAATCCGCGACAAGGTCGCGATCGTCGGCATGGGTTGCACCCAGTTCGGCGAGCACTGGGATCGCAGCGTCGATGACATGCTCACCGACGCTGCCCACGAGGCGTACGCATCCGCCGGTGTCGTTCAAGACGACATCGACGCCTTCTGGCTCGGCACCATGGGTTCGGGGGTCTCGGGCCTGACCCTGTCCAAGCCGCTGCAGCTCGACTACAAGCCCGTCACACGGCTCGAGAACATGTGCGCCACCGGTTCTGAAGCCTTCCGCAACGCGGCGTACGCGGTCGCCTCTGGTGCGTACGACATGGTGATGGCTATCGGCGTCGAGAAGCTGAAGGACTCCGGCTACTCCGGTCTGACGGGCGCTCGGCCGCCCAGCGACGGCACCGACTCGGCGCTGACTGCGCCGGCCATGTTCAGCCTGCTGGCGCCGGCATATGCCCACAAGTACGGCTTGGACGCCGAGACCATGAAGGAAGTCCTCACCCGTATCGCTTGGAAGAACCACCGCAACGGAGCGCTCAACCCGCGGGCGCAGTTCCGTAAGGAGGTCGCCAAGGAGACCATCGCAGGTTCGCCGTTGATCGCGGGCCCGCTGGGCATCTTCGACTGCTCGGGCGTCAGCGACGGATCGGCTGCGGCGATCCTGGTGCGGGCATCCGACGCTCACAAGTACTGCGACAATCCGCTGTACATCAAGGCGCTCAGCTTCGCCTCCGGTCCCGCGACCGGTGCGCTGGACAGCACCTACGACTACACCACGTTCCGTGAGGTGGAGGCGTCGGCTGCGGAGGCCTACAAGCAGGCCGGCATCACCGACCCCCGCTCGCAGATTGCGATGGCTGAGGTACACGACTGCTTCACGCCCACCGAGCTGGTGCTGATGGAGGACTTGGGCTTTGCCGAGCGTGGCTTGGGCTGGAAGGAGGCCATGGCCGGCACGTTCGACCTCGACGGCGACCTTCCGGTCAACCCCGACGGCGGTCTCAAGAGCTTCGGCCACCCGATCGGCGCTTCCGGTCTGCGGATGCTCTTCGAGTGCTGGCTGCAGCTACGGGGCCAAGCGCCGCCTGAGCGGCAGATCCCGTCGGTGACCGAGCAGGGCAAGACGCTGGGCTTGACGCACAATCTGGGCGGACAACCCGGGGCCGCGGTGAGCTTTGTCTCCGTTGTCGGCTCAGAACTGGGCTAGCACGAAGCTGGGCTAACGCAGGGCTCGGCTGGCACCGAGCTGGGCTAGCACCGCCGACGGTTCCGCGACCGGCCGCCTCAGGCGGCGATCCGGGCGAGAGTCTTGCGCACCGATGCTGCGATCCCTGCGGCATCGAGTCCGACCTCGGCGCGCAGTTCGTCGGCGGACCCGTGAGGCAAGTACGCATCGGGAGTCCCAAGCTGTGCAACGCGCGGCACGGTCGATGCGTCCAGCTGCTGCAAGGCATCGCTGACCAGGCTGCCGAAACCGCCCACCCGAACGGCGTCCTCCGCGGTCACCACCAGCGGATGCGCGGCTGCGTCCAGCAGCATGGCGCGATCGAGCGGCTTGATCACGCGCGGATCCCACAGCGAGACTTCGATGCCCTCCGCGCTCAGCAGTTCGGCTGCATCAGTGGCTGCGCCGAACGTCTGGCCTGCGGCCAGGATGCAGGCATCTGGGCCCGCACGGTGCTGGAGCGCATGCAAGCGCATGCCGGGGGAAACCGGGGCATCGGGTGACGCAGCCAATGCCGAAACGGGGCCCTTGCCCCGCGGCCAGCGGATCGCCACAGGCCCATCGGTGATCTCCAAAGCGTGCGCAAACGCGAGCGGCAATTCGTCGGGACTCGACGGAGCGAACACGGTCATGCCCGGAATGCGAGTGAAGATCGCGATGTCGTAGAGGCCATGATGGGAAGCGCCGTCGGGGCCGGTGATCCCGGCGCGATCCACGCACAACACGACCGGCAACCGGTGCAGACCGATGTCGTAGAGCGCCTGATCGAAGGCCCGCGCCAAGAACGTCGAGTACACCGCAACGATCGGCCGCAGACCGGCGCGGGCCATGCCCGCAGCAGACGTGAGCGCGTGCTGCTCAGCGATGCCGACGTCGTAGAAACGGTCCGGGAACGCTCGCTGGAACGGCAGCAGTCCGGTAGATCCCGGCATCGCTGCGGTAATCGCCACGATGTCACGGTCGCGTCGTGCTGCTGCCACCAGCGCTTCGGTGAATGCTGCGGTGTAGTCGCGCATGGCCGGCACGCCGTGACGGTCCGACGCCGCAGGCCCCGGCGCAGTTCGAGACGCCGCAGCCGACGCCGCGGCAGAGCTGCCGGTGGCGGGATCGAACAGTCCGATGTCGTGCAGGTGCTTCTCGTTGTCGTGTTCCGCAGGGGCGTAGCCGCGCCCCTTCTGGGTGACGACATGGACGACGATGGGGCCGTCCACGTAGGCGCCGGCGTCGCGGAAGGCCGATTCCATGGCGGCGATGTCATGTCCGTCAACCGGACCGACGTAGCGCACGCCGAGGGTCTCAAAGAACGCCGGCGGTTCCCACATCTCGCGCATCGCGGCGGCCGCGCTGTCCAGGCTGCGGCGCACACCACCGCCCAGCGGCACTCGGTCGAGCATGTGGTCGACGACTCGACGGCCCTGCACGTAGTGGGGAGACTGTCGCAGCCGCGACATCACTGTCGAGAGCCGGCTGATGGTCGGGGCGTAGGAGCGGCCGTTGTCGTTGAGCACGATCAGCGCTCGCTGGGCGTAGTGGCCGAGGTTGTTGAGTGCCTCAAAGGCCATCCCGCCGGTCATGGCGCCGTCGCCGATGACGGCGATGACGCGCCGATGCTCGTGGCCGGTGAGCCGGAATCCGGCGGCGAGGCCCGATGCCCAGCTCAGCGAGGTGGATGCGTGACTGTTCTCGACGACATCGTGAGGCGACTCGGACATGCTGGGGTATCCCGACAGGCCGTGCCGCTGGCGAAGTCGCTCGAAGCCGTCGCGTCGGCCGGTGATGAGCTTGTGAACGTACGCCTGATGGCCGGTATCCCAGATGATGACGTCGCGGGGCGACTCAAAGACCCGGTGCAAGGCCACGCTGAGTTCGACCGCGCCGAGGTTCGAGCCGAGATGTCCGCCGGTTTGTGAGACGGCCTGCACCACGAAATGGCGGATCTCGGCGCAAAGCTCGGCGAGTTGCGAGTTGTCCAGCGCTCGCAGGTCAGCTGGGCTGGTGAGCTTGGCGAGGTGCATTCGCGGCGCGAGGTTACTGAGCGCCGCTGCTCAGCGTCCGGCGGGTGCTCGTGCGAGTCCCGCGATGCGATGCCTGCGACCGCCGAGTGCGAGTGCCGGGGCACCGGACAGGCTGACCAGCAGCGTCAGAGCGTAGAGCAGCAGGCCGAGAAGCACCGCTTGACCTTCATTGACTCCGTGCGCGTCCAGGAACAGCACGAATGCGCCTTCGCGCACTCCGAGCCCACCGATGGTGAACGGCATATTCTGCGCGATCAGCACCATGGGCGTGAACGCCAGCCATGCAATCAAGCCGGGGTTGACGCCGATGGCTGCGCCCGCGAGCGCGGTCGCCGCCACCAGCAGGCCCTGATAGGCAAATCCGATGCCCAGGATGCGCCGAGCGGCGCGTCGGTGGCGTCGCATCACGCTCAGCCCGGTATGCACGGCGCCCAGCCAGTCCCGGACGTGGGTGCCGCCGGACAGCCGGCCCAGACCGCGGGGATGCTCGGCAAACCAGACAATGAACGCCAGGACAACCAGCGTGCCGAGCGCCAGCCCGCCGGCGACTCTTCCCCCGCTGTGGCGCAGCAGGCCCGGCTGAGCGGTCAGCGCTGCGAGCGTGAGCACAGGCAGCACGATCCAGCCGGTGAGTCGCTCGATGATGACGGTAGCGAACGCGTTGGCCCGGCTGCCGCAGATGCGCCCGAGACGGTTGACGCGCAGAACGTCGCCGCCGATGGTGGTGGGCAAGAAGTTCCCGACGTACTGCGCGGCCAAGTAGATCGAGAGCATCGTCCGCCCTGACGCCTCGACGTCGAGCGTGTGCGCGACGTGACGCCACCGCACCGAGGCCATGACGAAGGCACATGCCATGGCGCCTGCTGCTGCGACTAGCCATGCAGCAGCAGCACTCTTGGAGCCCACCTCCAGCGATGAGAGTTCTTCGCGGCTGACCGTGATCAGCCAAGCAAGCAGGCCGGCGCTGACGGCGAGGCTCAGCGCATTGCGTGCGAGATGCGAAGCCGTGTGACGCCTTACGACGGCCGCGCACGCGCGTGACGCTGCAACGAGGCTCTGCGGGCGGGACACTCAGGCAGCGCTTCCGCGTCGCCTGAGCCTTGGGGTGTTGCGAGCAGTCCCGTGGCGTGCGTCAATCCTTGATGCAATCCCTAAGCGGTTCACGTGGCTTCGCACAATAGTGTGACAACAGCGCGCCCATGCACGGTCGTGCCGCGGCCCATGCCGTGACCGCCCGCGCCTTGATCGCCCATGTCCTGACCGGACAGACGCTCGACACCCTTGGCAGCCCATGACACGCAGCGACATACCACGCAGTACCGACTCTCACGCAATGCTGACAAGCTCAGCGTTGACACGACCAGCGCCGAAACGCCCAACCCCGACGAGCCCGGCGCCATGAGCGCGACCTCCGCGCCGCTTCTCGACCTCGACCTCGTCGACACGATGCTCAGGGCGGCACTGGACGCCGGCGGCCAATGGGCAGAGCTGTTCGCCGAGGACCGAGAGTCAGCGGGCATCGTGCTCGACGAGGGCCGAGTGGAAGAGATGAACTCCGGCCGAGACCGTGGCGTCGGCGTTCGGGTCACTGCGGGCGACACCACGGGCTACGCACACACGTCGGACCTGAGTGCCCGAGGACTCACGGACGCCGCTCGCACGGCTGCGGCAGTGGCGTCCACGCAGGCGCTGGGCGGAATCGTCGCCATGAGCCCGCTCCCGAAGGTCGATCTGGCTGCGACCCGAGCGGCTGTGCTGCCCTCGAGCGTCGGTGCCGAACGCAAGGTCGCGTTGTTGCGCGCCGCCGACGAAGCCGCCCGGTCGACCCACGAATCGGTCACGCAGGTGACTGCCCGCTACGGCGAGAGCCGTCGGCGGATCCTGGTTGCCAACACCGACGGCGTGTATGCCGGCGACGACCAGGTGCGGACGCTGTTCTCGGTGGGTTGCGTAGCGAGCGGCGACGGCGGTATGCAGACCGGACGCGAGACGGTCGGTTACACGGTCGGGTGGGAACTGTTCGACGACTGCGACCCCGCCGAACTCGCGCAACGAGCCGCTCGCCGCGCGGTCACCAAGCTCTCGGCCCGTCCGGCGCCGAGCGGCGAAGTTCCTGTGGTCATCGCACGCGGCGGGGGAGGAGTGCTGTTCCACGAGGCGTGCGGCCACGGCCTGGAGGCCGATCTGGTGCGCAAGGGAGCGTCGGTGTTCGCTGGTCGGGTTGGCGCTCAAGTCGCCGCCCACGGCGTGACACTGGTCGATGACGGCACGATGGCGCCCGAGTGGGGCGCATTGGCCATCGACGACGAGGGTCATCCCACCCAGCGCAACGAGCTGATCAGCGACGGCGTCCTGACCGACTACATGTGGGATTGGCTGCGCAGCCGCGACGACGGCCGAGCCCCCTCGGGCAACGGCCGACGCCAGAGCTACATGCATCTGCCGATGGTCCGGATGACCAACACGTTCGTCACCAACGGCTCGGTCGACCCGTCCGACATCGTCGCTGACACGCCGTGGGGCGTCTATGTGGCGCACCTCGGGGGCGGCCAGGTCAACACGGCGACCGGTGACTTCGTGTTCGGCATGACCGAGGCGTACCTCATCGAGGACGGTGTGATCACGGCCCCGCTGAGGGAGGGCAATCTGATCGGCAACGGACCCCAAGTGCTGCTCGACATCGATGCCCTCGGCAACGACTTTGCGATGGGAAGCCCCGGCACCTGCGGCAAGGACGGCCAGGGCGTGCCTGTGGGCGACGGTCAGCCCACGCTGCGCGTGCGCGCGCTCACGGTGGGGGGCACCGCCGGCTAGGCGGTTCGATCACGCGTGAGCGAACGACTGCGGAACGGCCGAGACGACGCCGACGAGCTGGCACGGATCGCTCAGGAGGTGTGCGGACGCGCCCGCCGAAGCGAGCAGGTCGAGGTCTGCGTGTCGACGGGGCGTTCGACCACGGTGCGCGCGTACAACGGCGAGATCGAGTCGCTTCGCTCGGGACACAGCGCAGCGATCGGCGTGCGGATCATCGTCGACGGCCGTCAGGGTTTCGCATCGGCCGGCTCGCTGGACGTCGACGTGGTGGCTGAGACGCTGAGCGCCGCCCGCAGCAATGCAACCTTCGGCGAGCCTGATCCCCATCAAGGGCTTGCCGAGCCCGACGGCGTGGTGCCGCCGAGTCTGGATCTGTGCGATGCCGCCGTGGCGCGGGTGTCCGATGCCGACAAGATCGCCGCGGCGATCGACCTCGAACGGCGCTGCCTGTCTGCAGATACGCGTATCTCCGGCGTGCGAGTTGCTGCATGGAGCGACGGATGGTCGCAATCGGTGCTGGCGTCGAGCGCCGGCATCTGCGTGCAATCCGAGCACGCGAGCTGCTCCATCGGCGCGCAGCCCCTCGCCACCGACGGGCACGAGACGCAGATCGGCTACGCCGGCGATGCTGCGTGGCGGCCCGACGAGCTGGACTTCGACCGAGTCGTCACCGAATCGACGGAGCAGGCACTCGGGCAGCTGGGGGCGACCAAGCCGCACAGCAAGCGCTTGACGGTGGTACTGGCGCCGTCCGTCGCAGCGGCGTTCATTGCCGTGGTCGCCGGAGCGTTGGCTGCGGACAGCGTGCTGAAGGGACGCTCGCCGTTCGCGGACCGCGTCGGCGAGCGCATCGCCGACGAGCGGCTCCACCTCTTCGACGATCCCACGGACCCGACGACGCTGGCAGCAGCGAACTTCGACGGCGAGGGGCTTGCTGCCCGCCGCAACGAGTTGATCTCCGCGGGCGTGCTAGACGGCTTCTTGCACAATGCGTACACGGCGCGCCGATCCGCCACGGTGTCCACGGGTTCGGCGGTACGCGGCACGCGGTCGGTGCCCGGCGTGGGTACCCATGCGCCCGCGGTTGCCGTCGGCGACCTCGCCGACGAAGCGCTGTACGGGTCTCTCGGGGAAGGCGTGCTGGTGCGTGGCGTCAGCGGGTTGCACAGCGGCGTGAATCCCACGAGCGGCGATTTCTCCGTCGGCGCTTGGGGGCACCGGATATCGGGCGGCGAGCTGGCTGAGCCGTTCCGCGAAGCGACCATTGCATCGACGCTGCAGCGGATGCTGCTGGGGATCAGCGGCATCGGCGCGACCGCCGAGCGACTGACCGGCGGTACCTCGATGCCGCCGATCGTCATTGCGGATGTCGCGCTCTCCGGGGTGTGAGCGATGCCGCGTCCTGCTGCGCCGGCAGCCCTCGAACGTCATCCCCATCTCGCGCAGGACTGCCCGGCGGGCTGGGTGCGTGTCGACTTCCACACGCACACGATGTGGTCGGGCGACTCGACGACGACGCCGGACGAGTTCGCGACGTGCCTCGCCGAAAGCGGCATCGACGTGGTGTGCATCACCGACCACAACGCCGTGCGCGGCGCCCAGCGCTTGCAGGACGAGCTGGATGCGCGCGTCGTCGTCGGCGAGGAGATGAAGACCCACGCAGGCGAGATCATCGGGCTGTTCCTGACCGAACGTGTGCCGCAGGGCTTGGCGCCGGCAGCGGCGGCACGGGCCGTGAAGTCCCAAGGCGGGCTGGTCTACATCCCGCACCCGTTCGATCCGCTCCGCAACAATCTGCGCCGCGACGTGCTCGACGAGCTGGTCGGCGAAGGTCTGGTCGACGGCATCGAGGTGCTCAATGCAAAGACGAGCCTGTCCAGCCTCAACTCACAAGCGGCCCGCTACGCGTGCGAACACGGCCTGGCGCCCGGTGCGGGCAGCGACGCACATGTCGCCGAGGCGCTTGGGGGCGCGTACTTGGAGATGCCCGACTTCGGTAACGACGATCCTGCCGGTTTTCTGTGGTCGATGCGCCAGGGCAGAGCGGTCGGTCATCACTACGACCCGCCCCGTCGCTGGAAGCCGCGCATCGTTCCTTCGGTGGGGAACGACGACTAGGCGCCGGTGCGATGCCGGAAGGTGCTACGCCGGATTGGGCCGTCGCGATCCTGCTCGGCCTGCTGCAGGGACTGACGGAGTTCTTTCCCGTCTCGTCGAGCGCACACTTGGAGCTGGTGCCGTGGCTGGCCGGATGGGACCTGTTCGGCGATGACGGCGAGCTGGAGAACGCCTTCGACATAGCTCTGCATGTGGGCACCCTCGCGGGGGCCGCGTCCTACCTGCGGGCAGACATCGCCTGCTACGGCGCGGCGCTCTGGCGCGCCGTGCGCGGCCGCGTCCAGCGCGAAGCGTCGATTGCCGTCAGCTTGGGGGTGTCGGCAGTTCCCGCAGCCGTCGTGGGTGTCGCTGCGCAGGGACATTTGCTCGGCCTCGCGGAGCAGCCACTGCTGATAGCGGGCCTGCTGGCGGGCTTCGGCTGGCTGCTGTGGAGGACCGATGCAGCAGCGCACGAGCGTGGCGCGCAGCGATCGCAGGACTCCTACCGGCTGCGCGACGCTCTCGCCATGGGCCTCGCGCAGGCAGCGGCGCTGCTGCCGGGCGTCAGTCGTTCAGGCGTGACGATCACGGCCGCGCGGCGGCTTGGCTTCGACAGAGCCGCATCGGCGCGGCTGGCATTCCTCATGAGCTTGCCGCTCATCGCCGGAGCGGGCGTATACCGCTTTGCGACGCTCGCGGATGCTGCTCCGACGAGAACGCATCTGCAGATGTTCGTGGTCGGCGGCATCTGTGCAGCGGTGTCTTCGTGGGCAGGAGTTGCCGCCATGGTCCGACTGCTGGCTCGGGTCGGCGCCCGCCGGGGTTCGTCGCCGTTCGCGCCGTTCGCCGGCTACCGCGTCGCGCTCGCAGCAGTAGTTGCCGCAGCGGCGATCAGCGGTCTGCGCTGAGCACGATCGGCACGACCACTCCTGTGGCGCTGGCCCGCGCCACAGCGTCGAGGTGGGTGGGTTCGATCTCGACGAACCATCCCTCGCGGGATGCCTCGAGCACGTGGGCGGGTACGCGCTCCGCGCTCTGGTGGCCTGCGGAGGGTTCGAACGGATCGATGTCCGCGAACAGCATGAGCTCCACCGGAGTGCCCGGCTTCACGTCAGGCGCATGCTGCACGACGCTGATGCCGATGCCCCTGCGCCCCGGTGACACTCCGGATGCGGGGTTGAAGTCCAGCTCGCTGAGCATGGCGCCCGCCGGGACTGCCCTGGTGAGTTCGCCGAGGCCGACAGTGCTGGTCAGCGCACCGGCTGGCACGAGATGAGCGGGAACGTCGATGAGATCGACATGTTCTTGTGCCGAGCTGCCGATTGCCAAGGGCCGCTGCGCCGCCAGCACTCGCACGGACGTGCCCCATGCCTCCGCAGCCGAGCGAGCATTGCCGGTTGCACCGGCGACGAGCACCAGCGCCACGAACGCGACCGCGCCGACTGCGGTCCAGTGCACCGCGTTGGGTCGGCGTCGCCAGAGGTCACTGAGCTGTGACATGAACGGCTGTGAGATGAACGCCATGAGAGCCTCCTCGCGAAGCCATCGCAGCGGCGCGCGCCGCTGCGGGCTGGTTTCGATGCTGGAGGCGTCAGCCTGACGCCGAGGCGGCTTCCACGGTCGAACTCGACGCGCTGGCCGATGAGACGCTGTCGGAGGAAGTCGATGTGCTGCTCGGTGAGTCGCTGACCGAATCGCTTGACGACTCGCCCGCAGTCTTGGATGTGGACGAGCCCGATGACGACTTCGAGGACGCTCGGCTGTCGTTGCGGTAGAAGCCGCTGCCCTTGAAGCTGATGCCGACGTTGGAGAAGATCTTGCGGACCTCGCCGCCGCAAGTCGCTGCGGTCTTGTCGTTGGCTAGAGCCTCGTGAACCGCGTCGCCACGGCGAGGCAGCGAGACTGCGGGCAGCGGGCACACCGTGATGGGATCGTCGGAGAAGCTCTGGTAGCGCTCGAAGGACTGTCCGCAATCCGTGCAGCGGTACTGATACGTCGGCATGGTGCGGCGGTCCTTTCTGTCGAAGAGCATTCGTCGATCGACATGCTGTCAACTCGTGGCGTGGTTTCAGCCCGCGGACTTGGGCAGGTGGCTCTGGTCCAGGTTGTGTCGTGCTGAGCTCAGTTGCGCAACTGGCCAAGTGCCCAGCTACCAAGTGCCCAGCTACCGCGTGCCCAACTACCAAGCTTGGCTATGAGCAGTCGTGCAGTGTAGCCGGCAGCCGGCGAGGGCAACAGCGAATTCTCGGCTGTGCGGATCTGCTTCTGCGGATTCTGGGCCTCTTGGTGTCTCCTTAGACCCTGGGCCTGTGTGCTTCGATGGGTGGCCCGCGTCGGTAGGTTCTGGCCATGGGCCGCGCCTGCGACCTCGCTGAGCGCTACGGCATCGACGAAGCGTCGGCCGGCACCCTCGCAGCCTTCGGCTTCGACGGCAGTGTCTTCGACCGCTTGCGGCAACGTCTGGCTGAGACACAGCGGCCAAGCGGTGTATCCCGCACAGGTGCCGACGCCGACGCGGTCGCCGGCGACGCAGCCGCCACGAACGGCACTGCAGCCAACTGGCTGAGCGGCGGTATCGAGCCGCCACGGCCCGACGACTTGGTGCGGCTGCCTCTGGCGGGTTCGCGCGAACGCGAGCAGCTCGCCCACCTCGGCCGCGAGGCGATCGCCGGCGGGCAAGTAGGAGTGCTGCTGCTGGCAGGCGGGATGGCGACCAGATTCGGGGGCGGCGTGAAGGCGCTGGCCGAGGTGCTGCCCGGACTCACGTTCGTCGATGCCAAGTTGGCCGGTCTTCAGTGTCTGGCGAACGAGCTGGAGTGCCAGCTGCGGCTCTGGCTGATGACCAGCTTTCGATCTGACGGTGGTTTGCGGGAGTGGGCTGCTGCGGTGCCCGCCGACGAGCACGTCAAGGTCGGCTTCGTTCCTCAGGGGGTGTCGATGCGCTTGACTCCGAGCGGCGAGCTGTTCCGAGATCGAACCGGCAATGTGTCGCTGTATGCCCCAGGCCACGGAGATGCTCCGTGGGCGATGCAGCGCAGCGGCGAGCTGAGCCGATTCGCGGACGACGGGGGGCGTTGTCTGTTCGTCACCAACGTGGACAATGCCGCGGCGACGTTGGACCCCGCGGTGATCGGCGCACATCTCGCTGCGAAGCAACCGCTGACCTGCGAAGTGGTCAAGGGCGCTGCCGCGGGAGGCTCGCCGTGGCGTGTGGACGGGCGGCTGCAGATCGTGGAGTCGTTTCGCCTGCCGCCCGGCGCGGATCCGCTGGCGCCGGGCACCGTGAACACGAATTCGCTGGTCGCCGACGTCGAGGTGTTCTCCGCCGGCTGGCCGCTCACGTGGTTTGAAGTGCGCAAGCAGGTGGATGGGCTCGCTGTGGTGCAGTTCGAGCGGCTCATCGGGGAGCTGTCGGCATTCGTGGACACGACGATGCTGCTAGTGGAACGCGACGGGTCCGACGGCCGCTTTCAGCCCGTCAAGGACCCAGCCGAACTCGAGGTGCGCCGCCCCGAGATTGCCCGGATTCTCTCCGCCCGCATTGCCTCGGTCCGAACCCTCTGCGCAGGGGGCACCGCATCCGGCGCCTGAGGCCGCGGTCCCACGCGTGTGCTGCGCTGACCCAGCGTGCAGCCGTTTGCATGCGCGCCACTTGCAGTACACAGCCACGAGCGGCGCGCCCGGTTACATTGCACCGGGTGCTGCCGCTGGAGACCGCACGCCGCTACGTGCTCGATCGCTGCGGCGCGCGCACCCCGGTGCGGGTGCCGATAGCGGATGCGCTGGGCTTGGTGACCGCCGACGACATCGTCTCGCGCGAGGCCATCCCGCCGTTCGCCAACACGGCGATGGACGGATTCGCCGTCCGCTCACAAGACACCGTGAATGCCCCATGCGATCTGCGGGTCGTGGAGACGATTGCGGCGGGACATGAGCCGCAGGTGACCGTCGGGCCAGGCCAGGCCAGCCGCATCATGACGGGCGCGACGATCCCGGCCGGTGCCGATGCGGTGGTCATGGTGGAGCGCACGAGCATCGTGGCGACCCAGCCGATGGCCGATACGTGCGCTGCCGAGCACGACGCCAATCTCGGTGCCGAGCATGACGGTTGCAGCGAGACGGTCCGTGTGGAGGTGAGCGTTCCGCCCGGCAACCACGTGCGACCGGTCGGTGACGACCTGCACGCAGGGGCTCACGTGTTCGCCGCTGGAACCGAGCTCACCGCCGGACGTCTCGGCGTGCTGTGCAGCCTCGGAATGGTCGAGGTCGAGGTGTACCCGCGGCCGCGTGTGGGCGTGCTGTCCACCGGCGACGAACTCGTCGACGATGGCAGCCCGCTGCGCCCGGGTCAGATCCGCGACTCGAACCGTCGCACGTTGCTGGCGCTGGCGCAACGCGCCGATGTCATCCCGATCGATCTCGGGCTCTGCCCCGACAACGTCGATCAGATCGAAGCTGCTGTCATGTCAGGCGTCAGCACGTGCGATGCCATCGTCACCTCGGGCGGCGTCAGCATGGGCGACTTCGATTACGTGAAGGCGGTGCTGGATCGCATCGGCGACATGCGTTGGATGCAGGTGGCGATCAAGCCGGCCAAGCCGCTGGCCTTCGGCACGGTGGGCGAGGTGCCGATATTCGGCCTGCCGGGCAATCCCGTCTCGTCGATGGTGTCCTTTGAGCTGTTCGCCCGTCCGGGCCTGCGCTCGATGATGGGTCATCCAGATCCCGTCCGGCCGACGGTCACTGCCACAGCCGCAGAGGATCTGATGCGCCATGCCGACGGCAAGACGCACTTCATGCGTGTACTGGCGACGCCCGCCGCCGCTGGCGGCGTCGAAGTGCGCTCGGCAGGCGGGCAAGGCTCGCACATGCTGTGGGCTATGGCCAAGGCCAATGCGCTGGCGGTGGTGCCGGACGGCGAGGGCGTTCCCGCCGGCGCCCCAGTGGACGTGTTGTTGCTGGACTGAGCAGTACCGGCCAACAAGTGCACCTCACGCCGGTCGGTACGCTGCGGCCAGTGATGAGCGCAGCAGCAGCCGTTGCACCGGCTCGGGCCGAAGACCTCGTCGACCCGTTCGGCCGTGTCGTGGGCGACTTGCGCATTTCGGTCACCGATCGTTGCAACTTTCGCTGCCAGTACTGCATGCCCGCCGAGGGCATGAGCTGGCTGCCGCGATCGGAGGTTCTGAGCTTCGAGGAGATCGAGCGCTTTGCTCGGGTGTGCGTGGAGCGTTTCGGATTCGAGAGCATCCGCCTGACCGGGGGCGAGCCAATGGTGCGCGCACACCTGCCGCGTTTGGTGGAACGACTCGCCCGCCTCGGCGTCGATGTGGCGTTGACCACCAACGGCGCCACGTTGCGCCTGCACGCCGCTGCGCTGGCGTCTGCCGGCTTGTCGCGCATCAACATCAGCCTCGACTCGCTTCACCGCGACCGCTTCTTGAAGCTGACTCGCCGCGACGAGCTGGACCGGGTGCTTGACGGCATCGATGCGTCCATCGAGGCAGGACTCGCGCCGGTGAAGCTCAACACCGTCATGATGCGCGGCATCAACGACGACGAAGTCGTGGATTTCGCTCGCTTCGGGCGCGAGCGCGGCGTAGAAGTCCGCTTCATCGAGTTCATGCCGCTCGAGGCCGGCGACGTGTGGAACGAACAGGTCGTGGTCTCGGCCGACGAGATCATCGCGGCAGTCTCGGCTGAGTTTCCGATCGAGCCCGTCGTGCGTGCCAGCGAACCGGCCGAGCGCTACCGATACCTCGACGGAGGCGGCCACATCGGTGTCATTGCGAGCGTCACCAAGCCGTTCTGCGGCAACTGCGACCGGGTACGGCTCACCGCTGAGGGCCAGTTCCGCACGTGCTTGTTCGCACTGGACGAGTTCGACATGCGGGCGATCCTGCGCAGTGGCGCCACAGGTGCCGATCTCGACGACCGGTTGGCGGTGGCTGTGCGCGATGCGGTCGGCACCAAATGGGCTGGTCACTCGATCGGCCAAGTCCACTTCATCAAGCCGAAGCGGACGATGAGCCAGATCGGTGGCTAGCGCAAGATGACACAGCGACCATGACAGCGGCCGTAACAGGATGACTGAGTCTCCCTTCACCCACCTGGATCCGCTCGGACGGGCACGGATGGTCGACGTGACCCCGAAGGAAGTATCCCATCGGCGCGCAATTGCCCGCTGCCGTGTGCACATGGCAGCCGAGACTGCGTCGCTGGTTGCCCGCGGCGCAATCGCCAAGGGGGACGTGATCGCGGTGGCACGCGTCGCCGGTATTCAGGCAGCGAAACGCACCTCTGATCTCATCCCGCTCTGCCATCCGCTGCTCGTCGGCGCAGTACAGGTGAACTTCGAGATTGCCGACACGTGGATCGAGATCGAGGCCCAAGTCGAGACCGTAGACCGGACCGGCGTCGAAATGGAGGCGCTGACAGCATGCTCGGTTGCCGCGCTCACGATCTACGACATGTGCAAGTCGGCCGACCGGTCCATGGTCATCGGCGACCTGACCCTGTGGGAGAAGACCGGCGGCCGCTCGGGCATGTATCGCCGCAACGATGCGTGATCGGTGGCTCGCGGCGGATCACCCTTGGCGGGTGCGCCGCGGTGCCGTGCGGTAGTGTGCAGTGCGTTCCGTACTTCGACGATGCGCTGCGCGCGTCTTGGCTTCGCACGCCGTGCAGGACACCGTTATGAGCCACCCCTGCGTGGAGTGTCCCGTCAGCAAGGCAGGTGATGCGTGACGCAACTGGTCTTGGTGCTGCTGGCCGTCGCTTGGATCGTCGTGTTGGCACCCGATGTCAGGCGCTTGTTGCAGCCTCGCGGGCGAGGAATCCGACGAGGACGCAGGAGTTCGTCTGTTGAGCAGTTCCGCCGACAACTCGATTCTCTCGGTCGATCGGTGCCCGCCGCGGCGCAGCTGTCTCGTGGCCACGCACATCAGCGCCGTGCCGATCGGCATCGACGTTGGACGAGCCCATCGTCGATGCCGACCACGCCGAAGCAGGCCGCGACCCGCCGTCGGGATGTCGGCACCTTGTTGGTGCTGTGTACGCTCGTCGCGCTCGCAGGCACACTGGCTACCGGTTCGCTCTTGACGCTCACCGCGTTCGCGCTGCTGTTTGCGGGCTCGAGTGCGTACGTCATGCTGGCACTGCGCCGACGCCGCGCAGCGCCCACTGCCGTGGTGCATTACCTGCCGTTGCGAGACCCTGCCACTGCCTCGACGATCACCATGGTTCGTCGGACGGTGAACGAGTAGCGCCGGGAACGAGTAGCGCCTGCTGCGCAGTACATCCAACAGCACGCGCGCACAGGCGCGGGCATCGAGTCAGCACGGGAACAGAGGCACGGCCGTAGCGCAGCGCGGGCGTTTGCAGAGCGGGTATATTCGGTCCCCGACATTCAGTGCCCGCCCGTGCCCGTCCGCTGTGTGGCCTCGTGGTGCAGTCGGGGGTGTAGCTCAGCTGGTAGAGCGCTTCGGTCGCATCGAAGAGGCCAGGGGTTCGACTCCCCTCACCTCCACGCCCTCCACGTGCCGGTGATCCCCAGCCACCTGCTCACTACAAGCACAGCAGTGCGAGCCAGTGGCTGAGCAGCTGCTTGGGGCGGTTATGGGTCGGGGGGTGGCGGGGCTCGATGCTTGGGTGTTGGTGGATGCGGTCGGGGTCGGTTGGGGTTGGGTGTGGTGAGTGTGTAGTGGTTGTGGTGTTTGGTGATGTGCCAGTGGTGTTGGTGGATGCGGTCGTGGCAGGACCAGCACACGAGGACGAGGTTGTCGAGTCGGGTGGCGCCGCCGTGTGACCAGGGGGTGATGTGGTGGGCTTCGCAGTCGGCGGGGGGTGCGTTGCAGCCGATGCAGGCGCCGTCGCGTGCGATGAGCGCGCGGCGTTGGGCTGCGGTGGGGGTGCGGCTGGGGGTGGTTTGGTGGACGGGTGTGAGCGGGTCGCTGAACAGCACGAGTGAGAGGTCGTTGTTGCAGGCGAGGCGTTGCAGTGCGGTGGGCGTGATGGGGCCGGTGCCGGGGATTTCGGCGGTGCCGCCGGGTTCGCCGAGCAGTGCTGCGAGGTCTGCCCGCACGATGATCTGCGCAGTGCCGTGCGGGCTGCGGGCCGGCTGTGTTGCCGCAGCAGCGCCGCCGGGTGCTTGGGTGCGGCTGCCGGGTTGAGTGCCGGTGAGGAGGTTGGCGAGGGCGTCGGCCATGCGCTGATCAGGGGTGCGCAAAGCGGTGCCGGCCGCTGCGTCGCCGGCTGTGGCGCCGTGGTCGGCCGAGGTGCGGCGTTGGCCGTGCTGCTGCTGCTGCTGGTGTTGGCGGCGGTCGTGTCGGCGGAGTGCTTCGGCGTGGTGCCGCAGGGTGCGCTCGACGCGGGCGCCGGTCTCGGGGTCGAACGCGCCGCGCATCTGCACTGACCCGTCGTCGCCGTTCCAGAACCGCACGCTGCGGCTGCGCCGAAGCCGAGCGTGCCGTTCGGCTGCGGCTTGGGCGGTGAGCTGCCGCGCGGTCCAGCGCTGCGCCGCCTGGGCGAACTCGTCGTCGGGCAAAGTCCTGGCCAACTGCATCAGATCGGCGGAGCCCTGCACCGCCGCAGGCCCCGCGGAGCGCGCTGCCTGGGTGAGCCTGGACGCGTTCGCGAAGCTGATCTCGCCCGCCGACACCGCTCGGCGCGCGGCGGGCAGCTGGGCGAGCTGCGCGTCGGTGCGCACCTTGCGGACAGCCTCTGAGCGTGACAGCCCGCCGAGCCGGCTCAACAAGCCGACCCCGCCGTCGCCGTGACGCTCACGAGACGCCACCACAGACGCTGCTTTGGTCTCGAGCAGCTCCACACGGCTGCGCAGCGACTTCGCCGCCGACAACGCTCTGCGCAGCTCCCCAGTGGACGCGTCCTCCACCGCGTCGAGCGCCGATCCGACCTCATCGAGCGCTTGCTCCACATGCGACAACACACAAACACTCTAGCACGAAACCCAAACAATACAACGTCAATTTGGTAAGGCGCTTGATGGACAGACTGTGAACGGCGATACGAGATCAGCGATTCTCGCATTCACGTGACGATGTCCGTGGAGCGGTCCTGCTTTGGGCCACCGAATCCAAAGATCAGTGCCGTTCCACATTCTTCTGACGGCGGATGTTGTCACAGACAACTTGAGGAAACAGCGTGCTCCACATCTCACCGGTCATCTGGTTCTCTCGGTGTTTCTTGCAACAGCAGATAGGTACTTGAAGTTCATCAAGGTCGCACTGCATCTTTTGGGCATTCTCCACCAGTTTCTGCCGCATCTTGGCCTTTTCGGACTCCTCTATCGATCTGTTCTCGAACCGATATCGACAACATTTCTCATATCGGAGAAGCGCTTGCAAATCGTCGCTAAGCCCAACACCGGCCTGAGATTCACATGAGCTTACGCGATCTTTGATCGAGATCCAATGAAGCTCGCCTCCCTCGGTCAAGCCCAATGACTGCTTCTTTACGCGACTGAGCGAGGAGGGGTGACAGATTACATATGGTGACGCAAATTGGTCCGGGGTTCCCGCTAACTGCCACTTCAGTGTCTCGACACTATCTGCGCTTGCGCGCACTACATTGACATCACCAGCGGCGACTTCGGGTGTGCCGCAGACGACAATCCGCGGCGTCAACGGCATCATGAATAGAGCAGTTCCTGCGCCGTGGCCTCCCCAATCCTGTGCATGAAATACGGGAAAAGCGCCCAATACAATTGGCTCACTCGGAGGAAAGACATTGATTTGAATTCCACACTTGTAGAAATCCCTGACTTCATTTTCGCGCGCTATAATATGTGCCGTTGATTCGACATCATCGAGTATGCCGTTTTCTGAAACGATCCATTGCCGTGCAGCGACGCTCAGAGAACGACTGTAATGCAGTGCGACCAGTCGCTTCAGGGTATTGTGGTGTTCGGGGACAGATATGAACTTCTCCATCGCCTTACGACACTGCCGACGCGACCCCACCAATTCGGATAGTCCCGCTATCACCTTGCTCATGTCGAACTCTTCGCGAGACCAATCATTCTCCATGTCTGCCGTGGACAGATGCCGAATGTGGTGTAATCCCTTACCCCTTTTCGACATGCTCACTTTGACGCCGTCACGATGGTACATGCACACGACGCCGACTTCGTCGTTCTGCGCCCACTGCTTGATCAAGAATTTGCTGATGTAGTGTTGTGCCGGATCGGGGGCCATCGAGACCTAATGTAGCGCACAATTGGTGGATTTGCATGAGTCCGTTTGCGCGTGGTGAGATGGCGGCGAGATGTTCCCGGCATCTGCGCGGATGGGCACTGTGACGGTGGCGCGTTGTTCGGCCTTGAGGGCGCTGCGATGTTGCTGGCTCAAGCGGGGCGGAGCAGTTCCGGGGCGAGGGAGCAGTCCGCACGCTGCCATTCGGCGGCTGGTTCGATGCCGTTCGGACCGACGACCTGGCTGAACAACCCGAACGGCACGATCTCTTCGTCGTGTTCCCACGGCTCATGCGCCACGGCAGCTGTGGCGGCTTCGAACATCTGCGGCGGCAGCGCTCGGCCGTGACCGATCACGCACCACACGTCCGCACCCGTGACGTACCCGACCGCAGCAGCGGCATGAGAGCCACTCGCGGCAATCGCCGCAGCGGGACCAGCGGCCGCTGCTTCCACCAAGATCACCTCGGCACTCGAGCACGCGGCTGCCAAGCCGGTGAGCGGCACCTCTGACACATCGCAGCCTTCGCCGGCCAGCCGTCGGGCCAAGCCCGCGCCCTCGCCGTAGGCGTCGATGATGCGCACGCAGACGTCGGGTCGTCGTGCGAGTCCCTCGGCGGCGAGGTCAGGCCAGCCCATCACGCACACCGCAGCACCCTCGGGCAGCGCATCGGCAGCGTGGTCAGCGGTGGCATCGGCGCGCAGCTCGGACACGAACTCGCGTGCAGCGCGATACGGCTGCGAGGACGTGCAGACACGAGCCGCCATGGCCCACAGCGCCCCGGCAATCGGATGCCTGCTCAGGATGCGGCGGCAGGCAACGACCAGCGACTGGGGATCCGACGACAGCGCGCCGAGCGCTGAGGCGGTCTCGCGCACCAGCACTTCTTGGGACAGGTCGCCCGCACGAGCCACGTAGCGCAAGTGCTCGATCGGATGCACACGCCGACGGTAGCCCGCACGCCTCGGGTGGGATGCGCCGTTACGCGTGCTGCGCTTGGAGCCGCCGTGCGATGACCTTGAGGCACAGCGTCTCGTCCGCTCCTTCGAAGATGGACAGCACCCGCGCGTCCACGAAGAGCCGGCTCACCGTGTACTCCTCGGCATAACCGAAGCCGCCGTGCAGCTGCTGTGCTTCGCGGGTCACCCACTCGGCGGCCTTGCAGACGTAGGCCTTGATCATGGAGGCCTCCAGCGCGCCGTTACCTCGCGCCATCATGCGCGCCACTTCGTAGCTGTACTGGCGGGCGGCAGCGATGATCGCGGCCATGCGTCCCAGCTTCGCCTGCGTGAGCTGGTACTCGGCGATGGGCTGGCCGAACACCCTGCGCTCCTGCGCATAGGAACGGGCCTCGTCGTAGGCCGCCTGCATCACACCCACAGCGCGAGCAGCCGTCTGCAGCCTTCCGTTCTCGAACCCTGCCATCTGCAGATAGAAGCCCTGCCCGATGCCGTCGCTGCCGCCGATGAGGTTCTCCGCCGGCACGAACCAGTTGTCGAAGGCGATCTCGAAGCTGTGCATGCCGCGGTAGCCCAGCGTGGGAATGGCCCGTCCCTCGATCGTGCCGCTGCGTTCGCCGCTGAACTGGAATGAGTGGCCCGCAGCCCGGGGCTTGGGCACGATGAACAGGCTGAGCCCTCGGTGGGCCTTGCGTCGATCGGGATCCGTGCGCGCCAGCAGCATCAGGACGTCGGCGCGGCCGGCGAAGGTACACCACGTCTTGGTGCCCGAGATCAGCCAACCGCCTTCGGTCGGGTTGGCAGTCACCGCCAAGTTGGCCACGTCGCTGCCGTAGTCGGGTTCAGTGACCGCCACGGCCACCATCGTCTCGCCGGTGGCGATCCGCGGGAACCAGTGCCGCTTCTGCTCCTCGGTACCGCCTCGCTCCAGCGCCCGCGTCAAGATCTCGGGTCGAGTGATGAGCGAGCCGCCGGCCCCCAACGACGCCCGGGACAGCTCCTCGGTGGCGATGACCATGCCGAGATAGTCGCTCTCGGTACCGGAGGCGAATCCGCCGTACTCCTCGGGGACCGACAATCCGAAGCAGCCCAATTCGGCCAGTCCGGAGATGATCTCCTCGTCGATGTCCGCATCCGCGCGGTGGATGTGCTCGGCGGCGGACGCGATCTTGTCCTGGCCGAACCGTCGGAAGGTCTGCCCGACGAGCTCGAAGTCCTCGTCGAGGTGGCTGGGCGCCTCCACTCCGGCGAGTGCGGCGACGAACGCCGGGTCGCGATAGGCCGCCACGAAGTCCCGGACGCCGTCCAGTACGCCTGCTTCGAGACCCCACTGCGATTCACGTGCGAACAGGCGAGCCTGGAACTCGCCGAGGACGTCTGCGATGAACCCGCAGGCCAAGCCCGCCTCGGCCTCGCCGCGCGACCCCCAGTCGAGCAGCGGCTCGCAGATCTTCATTGCCGATGCGGTGTGCGCCAGGTCGTACAGGAAGCACTGATGCTCGTCGCCGAGGCCCACTGCGTGTGCGCCGGCTCGGGCAGCCGCTGCGGCGCCGACTGCCAGCGCCTGTGCCGCGGCTTCCATGTCGGGTGCAGGCAGTGTGCCCGTCGTTGGCGTCGTGCTCACGGGGGCTCAGGCTATGGGCACCACGGCTGGCTGTGGGCTTCGTTTGTGGGTGCCCCGACCGTGCGCCATGCCGAGGCGTCAGCGACGATCCGGCTGGCAGGCGCCAGATGGGCGGACGCCCGATGCCCTGCGCCCAAGCTCTACGATGACGCGGCCCGCCCTCTGGGTCCGCCCCGCGCCAGGCCGACCAGCCTGCTCGCTGGGCCCGCCCACCGCTATCACCGCACGGAGCATGACGTGACCGTTCATGACCGCCCCTTCGGCCGCTACTTCGAGGACTTCGAGGTCGGCGACGTGTACCGGCACTGGCCCGGAAAGACCGTCACCGAGGCCGACGATCATCTGTTCTGCATGATCACGATGAACCATCATCCGCTGCACACCAACGAGTGGTTCGCGCAGCACGAGACGGTTCACGGACGCAACGTGGTGGTCGGCAATCTGGTGTATTCGCTGGTGCTGGGCATGAGCGTGCCCGACGTCAGCGGCGCAGCCATCGCCAACTTGGAAGTGGAGTCGCTGACGCATTCGCGCCCGACGTTCCACGGGGACACGATTTACGCGGTCACCGAGGTGCTCGACAAGCGGGAGTCCGGCTCGCGGCCCGACCGAGGGGTGGTGACGGTCAAGACACGCGCGTTCAACCAGCGCTCCGAAGAGGTCTGCTGCTTTCGACGCAAGGTCCTGATCTGGAAGCGCGAGGCCGCACCCGAGCGTCGCTTCCCGTACAGCGACGATGCGGCTGTCGGTCGCAGCTGAACGACAGCGACGGCGCCGCCGATGCGCAGCGCTGATGCAGTGGTGGGAAGCGCAGCGGAGAGATCTGCCGTGGCGGCGCACCCGCGACCCGTGGCTCGTGCTGATGTCCGAGTTCATGCTCCAGCAGACGCAAGCGGATCGAGTCGTGCCGTATTTCGAGCAATTCGCCGCGCACTGGCCGACGGTTGAGCTGCTTGCACGCGCCGAGCTGGCGGAGGTATTGAGCGCTTGGCAGGGACTGGGCTATCCCCGGCGAGCACGCAACCTGTGGCATACGGCGACCTTGGTCACGCAGCGCCACGGCGGCCAGGTGCCAGCCGATCTGGAGGCACTCCTGGCGTTGCCCGGTGTGGGTCCCTACACAGCGCGGGCAGTGCAGGCGTTCGCCTGGGGCCTCGACGCCGGAGTCGTCGATACCAATGTGGGCCGCATCTTGGCGCGCTGGTTCGGCAGCCGCCTCGCGTTGGCGCAGGCACAGCGAGCAGCGGACGTACACGTGCCGCCCGGCGAGAGCTGGTCGTGGAATCAGGCGATGCTGGACCTCGGCGCCAAGGTCTGCACCAAGCGGAACCCGAGGTGCGGGCTGTGCCCCGTGCAGCGCTGGTGCAGTTGGGCCGGCTCAGATGCACCGGACCCGGCCCTACGCAGCGCCGGCGTCAGTGCGAGGCAGGCGCCGTTCGAAGGCAGCGACCGCCAAGCCCGGGGCCGGCTGCTGGCTGCATTGGCAGACCGGGACCTTGACGGCGCTGACGCAGCCATCGCCATGAACTTGGCCCACGATGCGCAACGGGCTGAGCGGATCGTTGCCGCGCTGGTCGCCGAGGGCTTGGCGAGCACCGTCGAACGCCGGCTTCGGCTCGGCTCGCGTGCACCAGACAGCTTCCCATAGCTGAACGCGCAGACGGCGGGCAGCGGACCATCCGGCGAGGTCGCGCAGCAATCTTGGTGTGCCGTGGGCTTGCGTCAGCAGCGATGGTCAGTTCGCCGGTCGGCCCGGGGCTCAGGCAGCTACGAGCTGTTCGATCAGTTCGTCGAAGGCCTTGTCGGCGATGGCGACCATTTCGTCGTCGGTGCGATCCTGGATGGGGTGCTCCACCCAGACAGCTGCGGGGTCGAAGCCGAGCGCCTTGCCCTGCGCCTCGGCACCGTCGACGAACTGCACGGTGGCGACGAACACGGAGGGGATGCCACGGCGCTCCAGATCGGCGATGTCGTGCACACTGCACGACGTGCAACTGCCTCAATCGGCCAGCGCTTCGATCACCACATCGCACTTGGTGGCGATCTCGTGGCGCAGGTCGACCGGTGCCGGCTTGGTGAACGTGGGCTTGGCGTAGCGCTCGACACGCATGCCCCGCTCGGACAGTCGCTCCTCCAACCGGTTCAAAAAGAGGTCGCCACGGGGCTTGCTGATGTCGAGCAGGCCCACCGTGAGGCCGTCCAGCGAGTCCGGGCGGGCGACCCTCGCTCGGTGTGCTGGCGCGGCCTCATTCGTCGGATCCAAGACGACGGTGCTCATGGCATCCCCCCTGTGGTTTGCCGCTCACGGATGTGCCGTGCTCGATGTGGGCTGCTGCGACTGTAGCCGTCCGCCGACGACTGCGCCGCCAGGACGGCCCGCTGATGCGGCAGGGCACCGCTCCCGCCGAGGCGCGCGCGGCGGGAGCCGGCTAGCGCCACGGGTTGATCTCGACGCATACCGGCTGAGCGCCCACCTCGCCGTTGACCCAGCCGCCGATGACGGCGGAGAACAGGCCTGCCCCGCCGCCGCAGTACACGAGGTGCAGGCCGCCTTCGCGGAATTTGGGCAGGTTCGACCCGGCCAAGAACTCGGGCACCCCTTCGGCGATGCCGCCGGCACCTCGTACCAACTCGGCGCCGGGACGGGTCGTCAGTTCGTTGATGCGTTCGGCGATCTGATTGCGTGTCCAGCCGCTGTCGATGAACACACGAGCGTGATCTGGCGCAATCGCCAGGAGTGCATCGAATCCGAGCACCAGCTTCGGATGATGCAGCGCGATCAGCGCTGCCGCCAAGGTGCGTGCCAGCGACTCGGGGTCGCGAGCGAGCTGGTCCACCACCGAGCGGGGCGCCTCGCCCGGGAATGCGGTCACCGTGTTGGTGCCAGCCGGATAGCCGAAGTCGGTACACAACGGCGCCCAGCAGCCGCGCGCAGCTGTGTTCCCAGCGCTGCCGTCAGCCTGCGTGTCATGCTCATCTTCGATCTCAGCGAAGCAGAAGCCCACCTTTCCGGGCTGGCCTAGCGCGGCTCGATCCACCTCGCCCGGTCGACCGCCGCCCACGTTGCGGACGATCAGCTGCACCGCTCGGCCGATCGTGCTGTTGGCACGATTGCCTTGGCCGAAGACGTTCATGCCGCTGTTCATGCCGATGTCACGGGCTATCGGCCCGTTCACCACGAGCACCGGCCCCACCGGCATGGTCGTGGCCAGCAGCCCGTGCATGTTGAAGGTGTCGTTGCATACGGCCGTCAGCGCTGCGAGCACAACCGGGAAGTACTCGGGCCGGCAGCCGGCCATGACGGCGTTGACGGCCGCTTTCTCCACCGTGCAGTCCGTCAAGTCCGGAGCGACATTGGCGACCACCTCGCTCGGCGCCCGCGAGGTTCCCGCCAGCATCGCCGCGACCCGCGCGGCGGTCGGCGGCACCAGCGGCAGGCCGTCGGACCAGCCTCGGTCGAACATCGCCTCGTGGACGTCCTCTTGGCTGCCGAACTCCACCCGACGAGCGGTCATCGTCGACCCGCCGAAGCGCGCCGCCAACACCTCCGCGTGCGCCGGGTCCACCGAGAGCGAGCCGCAGCCCGGACGATGCTCAGGCAGCTGTACGCCCAAAGCCTCGAGACCGGTGAACGACTCCCACTCGGCGCGGGACCAGCCCACGATGCGTCCGCGTTCCTGCCCGCCGACGAAGCGCATCAGCGTCGGCACGGTCTCGATGTCGTGGTGCCAGGAGAAGCTGAGGTCGTCGTCGCGGACTCTGGCGGAGACCGCCTCGGGGAACAGCGGATCGTCCTGGGTGAACACGGTGAGCGAGTCCCGAGCCTCGATGTCCGCCAGCACTGGCGCGACGAGTTCGCAGGTGGGGCAGTCCCGCTTCACGACTGCCACCAGGCCGTCGCGTGGCGTTGGCTTGGCTTCCGTGCTGTCCGTCGAGGTACTGAGTGCCGCGGTGCTGGACGTGTTGCGCGCGTTGCCTGCGTCGCCCGGTGTCATGGCCGGAGGCTACCGCAGGGCCCCGAGGGGATGCCCGAGTTCGCCATGCCGAAGCTCGGCGTGCCTGGGTCGTCGTGTGTGGATTCGCCTTGCCTAAGGTTGGCGTCGTGAGCGACGCGAGCGACCAGGCCGACGACCAGGCCGACATCGGCCAAGACATCGAAGCCAGACACTTCCGAAATGTGCTCGGACACTTCGCGACCGGCGTGACTGCCGTGACCGCCATGAACGAGAGCCGGCCGGTTGGCATGGCCATCGGCTCGTTCACCTCGGTGTCGCTGGATCCGCCGCTGGTGGCGTTCCTGCCCACCAAGGACTCCTCGTCGTGGGGCGACATCCGCGCAGCCGGCTGCTTTTGCGTGAACGTCCTGGCGCAGGATCAGATGGCCACCTGCGGCGTGATGGCTAGCCGCGCCGCCGACAAATTCGCAGACATCGCCTGGCGTCCCGGTTCGACCGGCGCGCCGATTATCGACGGCTCCGTCGCCTACATCGAGTGCACCATCGAGAACGTCTACGACGGCGGCGATCACGACATCGTCGTCGGCCGGGTGGTCGAGATGGACGTCCTCGCTGCCAAGGCTCCCATGCTGTTCTGGAAGGGTGGCTACGGCACGTTCGCGTGACCGCGCAGCAGCGTGGCCCTGTTTGTCCTGCTTGCCGGGTATGCCGGGCCACCCGTTGATCGGGTGTCAGCCTGATCGGGAAGCCCGGTGATCGGTGCCGTCGCTCGCGTGGGGCTCGGAGTGCTGCTGCTGGCATCGGGGGCGCTGAAGCTGCGTGACCGGTCGTGGCCGGCGGCGGCCGCAGCCATGGGTGCCCCCCGGTGGTCGGTGCCGTTCGTCGCCCCCGTCGAAATCGTGCTGGGGGCGGGATTGGCTGCCGGGGTCGGCGATCCGTGGCCTGCGTGGCTGGCACTCGGGCTGCTGGCGGTCTTCAGCGCGGCATTGGCGGCGGTCCTGCGTCGTCCGCCGGCGCAGCGGCCTGCCTGCGCATGCTTCGGCCGCTGGTCGGCACAGCCGGTGGGTCCAGGCGCCCTAGTGCGCAACGGCGTGCTGGTGCTTGTTGCCGTCATGGCCCTGTTCTGAGCAGCCCTGTTCTGTGTGGTTTGTTCTGACTGGTCTGTCGCTTGGGCTGCTGCGGCCCTTGGCTAGGTCACCTGCAAGACGTCGCAGATGAACGCCAAGATGAACGCTTCTTCGCGCCACGCGTCGTAGCGGCCAGAAGGGCCGCCGTGGCCGGCCTCCATCTCGGTGCGCAACAGGATCGGCTGCGACGACGTCGTGGTGGCTCGCAGCTTGGCGACCCACTTGGCGGGCTCCCAGTACTGCACTCGCGGATCGGTCAGGCCCGCGGTGACCAGCAGCGCCGGATGGTCCGCCGGCAGCACGTTCTCGTACGGCGCGTAGGACCTGATGGTCTCGAACACCTGCGGGTCTGCTGGGTCGCCCCATTCGTCGTACTCGGTGACCGTCAGCGGAATCGCCGGGTCCAGCATCGTGTTCAGCACGTCCACGAACGGCACTTCGGCCACGACTGCGCAGAACAGCTCTGGGTGGCGGTTCACCATTGCTCCCATGAGCAGGCCGCCGGCGCTGCCGCCGCGGGCACAAGTTCGATCCGAGTCGGCCCAGCCCTGCTCGATCAGATGCGCTGCGCAGGCGGCGAAGTCATCGAACGTGTGGTGCTTGTTGGCCAGCTTGCCGCTCTCGTACCACGACCGTCCCAGCTCGCCGCCGCCGCGGACGTGGGCGATAGCGAACAGCACGCCACGGTCCAGCAGCGACAGTCGTGCCGTCGAGAACGATGCAGGCATCGCCATCTCGTAGGCCCCGTAGCCGTACAGCACACAGGCGGCCGGCCAGCTCACCGCACTCGGCTTCCACACCAGGCTCATTGGCACCGCCGTGCCGTCGGGGGCATTCGCGGCGATGCGCTCGGTGCGGTAGGCGCTCAGATCGACATCGCCGAGCACGGGCAGCTGATCGAGCAGTTCTTGGCGTCCGGCGTCGAGGTCCAGCTCGAAGACCGACGGCGGCGTCACCATCGACGTGTAGCCGAAGCGGTAACGCCGCGTGTCGAACTCGGCATTGCCTCCGCCGCCCGCCTCGTACACCGCTTCAGGCAGCTCGATCTCGAACGACGGCCCGAGCTCGCCGGGCCGGGCACCGCGCGTGTCGTGAACTCGCATCGTCCTCAACCCGTTCTGCCGTTCGTGAACCACCACGAAATCCGCGAAGCAGTCCACGTCCTCGAGCCGGATGTTCCCTCGGGCGCCGATCAGCTCACGCCATGCGCTGCTGGGAGCTGCATCGCTGACTGATGCATCACCTTCGGGTGCGTCAGCGGCAAGCGGGATCGGCGTTTCGAGCAGCCGGAACTCCGGTGCTGCATCGTTCGTGACCACGAGCAGCCGGCCGTCTTGGTGGTCGACGCCGTACTCGATGCCGTCGCGACGCGGCTGCACCACCAGCGGCTCGGCCTCCGGACAGTCGGCATCCACCAGACGCTGCTCGGAGGTGGTCTTGGACTGCGAGCCGATGACGATGAACCGCTCGCTGCGAGTGCGATCGACTCCCACCCAGAACCGCTCGTCGTCCTCCCGGTACACCTCGACGTCGTCGGCTGGGCTGATGCCTACGACATGGCGGACGACGCGGTCGGGGCGCTGCGCCTCGTCTGTGCGTACGACGAACAGCGTGGAGTTGTCGTTCGCCCACACCAAGCCGTAGCCGAGGTCGGTGAGGCCGCATCCTGGCGCAGGCACATCGGGGCCGTCCAGCATCGCGCCGCTGGCAATATCGACCACGTTCAGCGAGTAGGTCTCGTCGCCCTCGGTGTCGACGGTGAAGGCGAGCACGCGATGGTCGGGGCTGACCGTGAGGTCTCCCACAGCGAAGTACTCGTGGCCCTCGGCCAGTTTGTTCTCGTCGAGCAGGACAGTCTCGTCCTCGTCGGTGCCGCCGCGTGGGCGCCGCACATGGATGACGTACTGCAGACCCTCTACCGTGCGTGCTCGGTACTCCCAGTCGTCCTTGGGCGTCGGCAGCGACTGGTGGGTCTCGGCGGTGCGAGCCTTGATTTCGCGGAAGATCGTCTCCCGCAGCTCGGCCAAGTGAGCGATGGCGGCCTCGGTATAGGCGTTTTCTGCCTCGAGGTAGCGCCGCACGCCGGGGTCGTCCCGATTGCGCAGCCAGTGCCACGGGTCGGCGGTCTCGGTGCCGTGGATGCGCCGCAGGTGAGGCCGTCGGGGCGCCGAGGGAGGCTGGATCACAGGCGGCGCACGGTATCTGCGGCGAGCCGCGAGTAGCGTCGCTGACGTGCCCGTGTACGCGCTCGGCCCACATCTGCCGGACATTCATCCCGACGCGTTCGTGATGCCCGAGGCCGTCATCATCGGGCGGGTGAGGATCGGCCCCGAGGCGTCGATCTGGTCTGGTGCCGTGCTGCGTGGCGACGACAACGACATCGTCGTGGGCGCAGGGACGTCGGTGCAGGACAATGCTGTGCTGCACGTGACCGAGCAATGGTCCACGACTGTCGGAGAGCGCTGCACCATCGGGCACTTGGCGCACATCGAAGGCGGCGTCGTACACGACGAGGCACTGGTCGGCACCGGTGCCATCGTGCTCCACGACGCGGAGATCGGCGAGCGGGCCTTGGTCGGTGCCGGCGCGGTCGTGCCTGGAGGCATGAAGGTGCCGCCCGGCACCATTGCGGTCGGCACGCCCGCCAAGATCCGCGACAACGTCGACACTGCGCCGCTCATCCTGCCGGGCGTGCAGAACTACTTGGACCGTCGGGTCCGCTACATGGGTGAGCTGCGCCGCATCGACTGAGCTGTCTCGACTGGGCCGCCTTGACTGGGCCACATTGGCCAAGCGGTGTCGGCCGTGCCCGGCGGCGGTCAGCCGCGTGCAGCCACAAGGACTGAGGTATCGTCGCCACCCATGAGCATGGGAAACATCGACATCGGCCGCATCGGTATCTGGACGGGGGTGCTCGACTCGCTGCCGTCGGCGCAGGGCGTGGAGTTCGTCGCCGAAGCCGAGGAGCTGGGCTACGGCGCATTCTGGGTCCCAGAGGCCGTCGGGCGGGATCCGTTCGTGGCGGCCACCCGCCTGCTGGCGGGCACCAGCACCATCAAGCTGGCTACCGGGATCGCCAACATCTACGCACGCGACCCCATGACCATGGCGAACACGCTGCGCACCATCGACGAGGCGTTTCCGGGACGCTTCCTGCTGGGCTTGGGCGTCAGCCATCACCACCTAGTGGAGTACATCCGCAAGCACGACTACTCCCGGCCGCTGAGCTACATGCGCGACTACCTCGAGCGCATGGGCAAGGCCCGCTTCATGGCGCACGGCCCTCAGGAGCTGCCCGAGATGGTGCTGGCCGCGCTCGGGCCCAAGATGCTTGAGCTGTCTGCCACCGCCACCGCCGGAGCGCACCCCTACTTCGTGCCGCCCGAGCACACGGCGTTCGCCCGCGAGACCATGGGTCCCCAAGCGGCGTTGTACCCGGAGCAGATGGCGATTCTGGACACCGACGCCGACACCGCTCGCACGCTCGCCCGCAAGAACATGGCGATCTACTTGGGCCTGCCGAACTACGCCAACAACCTCTTGCGGCTGGGCTTCACGCAGGCGGACATCGACGGCGGCCCCGACGGTGGCCCGTCCGACCAGCTGGTGGATGCCATCGTGGCTTGGGGCACCGAAGAGGATGTGACGGCGCGGGTGAACGCTCACTTCGACGCCGGAGCGGACCACGTCTGCGTGCAGGTGCTAGCCGATGACCCGCAGACCGCGTTCGACGGCTGGCGCCGGCTCGCCCCCGCCCTGATCGACTGAGCGTCTCGGCTGAGTATCTCAACTGGGCGTCGGCTCGCGGCCGGCTCACTGGGCACCGCTGCTGCGCGCCGGTTCTCCGTGCGATCGCTCCCGGCTTGGCGCGCTCGGACTTCGCTCCGGGCGGCAGTAGGCTGAGCGTATGACCGACACCTCCACGACCGACACCGCAGGACCTGCCGTCGGAATCGACCTCGGCAAGTACAAGCTGGGCTGGAGCGACGAGGAAGACTACGTGTTCAAGCCGCGCAAGGGCTTGGACGAGGCGATCATCCGTGAGATGTCTGGTCTCAAGAACGAGCCCCAGTGGATGCTGGACTTCCGGCTGCGCGCCTACAAGATCTTCCAGCGCAAGCCCATGCCCGCCTGGGGCGGAGACATGTCGGAGATCTACTTCGACGACATCTACTACTACATCAAGCCCACCGAGGGTCAGGTCGACGCTTGGGAGGAGCTGCCCGACTCGGTCAAGGACACCTACGAGAAGCTGGGCATTCCAGAAGCGGAGCGCAAGTACCTTGCCGGGGTCACCGCCCAGTACGAGTCCGAGGTGGTGTATCACCGCAACCGGGAGGACCTCGAGGCCCAAGGCGTGCTGTTCAGCGACATGGACTCGGCGGTCAAGGAGCACCCCGAGATCGTCCAGCGCTACTTCGGCACGATCATCCCGCCGGGCGACAACAAGTTCGCGGCGCTGAACTCGGCGGTCTGGTCGGGCGGCTCGTTCATCTACGTGCCTCCCGGCGTCGAGGTGGAGATGCCGCTGCAGGCCTACTTCCGCATCAACGCGGAGAACATGGGCCAGTTCGAGCGGACGCTGATCATCGCGGACGAGGGCGCCACGGTGCACTACATCGAGGGCTGCTCGGCGCCGGTGTACACCACCGACTCGTTGCACTCGGCGGTCGTTGAGCTAGTGGCGCTGCCCGGCGGGCGCATCACCTACACGACCATTCAGAACTGGTCCAACAACGTGTTCAATCTGGTCACCAAGCGCGCCGCCGCCTACGACGAGGCCCACGTGGAGTGGATCGACGGCAACATCGGCAGCCGCCTCACTATGAAGTACCCGGCCGTGTACCTCATGGGCCCGAAGGCCTCGGGTGAAGTGCTCTCGGTGGCCTACGCGGGCGAGGGCCAGCACCAAGACGCCGGGGCCAAGATGGTCCATGCCGCTCCCGAGACCACGTCCAAGATCGTGTCGAAGTCGATCAGCAAGGACGGCGGCCGCACGACCTACCGCGGCTTGGTACGGGTCGAAGAGGGCATGAGCGGCTGCCGCAGCCATGTCCAGTGCGATGCGCTGCTGCTCGACCCTCACAGCCGCTCCGACACCTACCCGTACCAGGAGATCGGATCGCGCGACGCCGAGATCGGCCATGAGGCCACGGTGTCGAAGGTGGCCGACGAGCAACTCTTCTACCTCATGAGCCGCGGGCTGTCGTCTGAGCAGGCCATGGGCATGGTGGTCAACGGATTCATCGAGCCTGTGACACGGACGCTGCCGATGGAGTACGCCGTCGAATGGAGCCGGCTGATCGAGTTGCAGATGGAGGGCTCGATCGGCTGATGCGCAGCCCCAAGGACGTCTTCGTTCCGTTGGCGGTCGGGGCGCCTGCCCCGCTGCGCGAGATTCCCTTCCGTCCCTCGCGCATGATCCACTTCTTCGATCCGTCGAATGAGCGCATGCGCGCCAAGGTGCCCGACATCGCTCCGACGGTGGACGTGCTGCTCGGCAATCTGGAAGATGCCGTGGCCGCCGACCGCAAGGACGCCGCACGGGCAGGACTCATCGAGGTCGGCAAGGCCTGGGACCAAGGGCACACGCAGCTGTGGACAAGGGTGAACAGTCTCGATTCGCCGTGGTTCCTCGATGACATCTGGGCGCTGAGTCACGAGATCGGCGACAAGCTGGACGTGATCATGGTGCCCAAGGTGGAAGGCCCCGAGGACATTCACTACGTGGACCGGCTGCTGGCACAGCTGGAGGCCAGGGTTGGGCTGGAGCGTCCGCTGCTGGTGCATGCGATTCTGGAGACGGCCCGCGGTGTCGCCAATGTCGAGGCGATCTGCTTGGCCAGTCCTCGCATGCAGGGGCTCTCGCTCGGGCCGGCGGACCTCGCTGCGGATCGTCGCATGAAGACGACGCGGGTCGGCGGCGGACACCCGGGCTACTTGGTGCGGACCGATCCGACGCCGATGTCCGCCGCTGCGGGCGACAGCGCACGCACTGCGTTCCAGCAGGACTTGTGGCACTACACGCTGGCCCGGATGGTGGATGCCTGCGGCACCGCCGGGATCCTTCCCTACTACGGCCCGTTCGGCGACATTGGCGACCCGCTCGGCTGCGAAGACCAGTTCCGCAACGCCTATCTGCTCGGCTGCGTGGGTGCTTGGAGCCTGCACCCCAGCCAGATCGACATCGCCAAGCAGGTGTTCAGCCCTGATCCCGACGAGGTGGCTTGGGCACAGCGGGTCGTCGCCGAGATGGGCGACGGCACGGGGGCGGTCATGATCGACGGCAAGATGCAAGACGACGCCACGTTCAAGCAGTGTGGCGTCATCTTGCAGCTGGCCCGGGATCTCGCCGCAACCGATTCCGAGCTGGCGGCCGCATACGGGCTTGGAGACACGTGAATCCTCCGCAGCGCATGGCGCCGCCTCGGCAGGCGTGGGGTCTTCAGTGAGCGGTGCCGTGGCCGGCAGCCGCCCGCTCCGCTCGGTGCTCTACATGCCGGCGGCGAATGTCCGGGCGCTGGAGAAGGCCAAGGGCATCGACGCGGACGCACTCATCTTCGATCTCGAGGATGCCGTAGCGCCCGATGCCAAGGAGGCCGCTCGCGAGCGTGCGTGCGCAGCAGCCGTCTCAGGGGAGTACGGCTACCGCGAGCTGACGATTCGCTGCAATGGACTGGACACGCCGTGGGGACACGAGGACATCACCGCAGCCGGTGCTGCGGGGCCGGCGGCTGTGGTCGTGCCGAAGGTGTCCGGTGTCTCCGATCTGGCTGCGGTCGCCGATGTGCTCGACGCCGGCGGTGCTGCGGAGTTGGTGCGCATCTGGGCCATGATCGAGACTCCCGCCGGCATCGCCAACGTTCGCGAGATAGCGGGCTTCGAGCGGACCGCGGCATTGGTGATGGGCACCAACGACTTGGCGAGCGAGCTGAGGGCCACAATCACCCCCGACCGCGCTGCGCTCGTGCCGCACTTGGCAGCGTGCCTCGTTGCCGCTCGCGAGGCGGGCGTGGTTGCGCTCGACGGGGTGTACAACGACATCAGCGACGCTGACGGATTCGCCGCGGTGTGCGTGCAGGGCGCGAACTTCGGCTTCGACGGCAAGACCTTGATTCACCCCAGCCAAGTCGGCCCGTGCAACGACGCATTCTCGCCCAGCTTGGACGAGCTGGGCTTTCATCGCAGCGTCATCGAGGCCTTCGAAGCGGCTGCGGCAGCCGGCCGCGGGGTGGCCACGGTCGACGGCAAGATGGTCGAGCATCTTCACTTGGCCGAGGCTCGGCGGGCGCTGGCATTCGCCGCAGCGATTGCGCAGCGCTGAAGGAGGCAACAGCGGTGCCGATGCGGACGAACTGCCGCCACTATGAGAGCCGGACGTACCCGAACGGCGACACGGTGCGCAAGTGCAACCTGGACTTGGCGCCCGAAGCGCCGTGGCGCTGTCCGGAGGACTGTCCTTCCTATTCGCCTCGTCGACTCGACGCCGGCTGGCAGCACGGGTCGCTGGGCGTCCAGAACTTCGCGAAAGAGCCGGCCAGCATCGGCGAGGACGATTCCATAGCGGCCCTGCTGGACGCAGCCGAGGACGTCGTGAATGCAGCAGGGCCGCGCATCCTCGAAGAGGTCGCCGCCGAGCGGTCCCGACACAAGGGCCTGCGCGCAAAGGCTCGCTCTCGCAAAGCGGCCAAGAAGAAGAGGCGCGCTCGGCGGCGCCAAGACCGCGACGACCGCAAAGACGGCGAGGTCTGAGCAAGGCCCTCACAGCCGCGCCGGTAGCCTCCGCAGCGTGTTCAGCCCGGACTTGGTCAGTGCGCTCGGCGGATCCGACACGTTCGCCAAGCGGCGCCGCCGAGCAGCGGAACGGGCGGTCGCGACGGGCATGCCGTCGTTCACCGACGAGGTGTGGCGCTACACGCCCATCGACGATCTCGACGCCGATCTGTACCGCTTCGGGGCGCCTGGCGGCGCCGCGGGCCCGGCCGGGCTGATGAACTGCGTGGACAGCGATGCCGCCGCAGTGGTACACATCTCCAACGGGGTCGTGGTCGACGTCGCGGTGCGGGCAGCCGGTGTCCGCATCAGCACCCTCGACGACGGTGCGGACGAGCAGATCGGCATGGTGGCACCGGAAGGGCCCGATGTGTTCGGCGACTGGAATCTGGCGCTGACGGCCGCGCCTATTGCGCTGTGCATCGACCCGAAGGCCGTAATCGCCGCGCCCATTGTCGTGCATGTACACACCGATGCCGAAGGGCTGGCATGGTTCCCCCGGCTCGTGGTGACTGCTGGACACACGAGCCAGGCCACCGTCGTCGAGCACCACAGCAGCGGTGCGACTCCAGCGCTGATCTGCCCGCTCACCGAGCTGAGCGTCGCCGACGGAGCACACCTCGCGCACGTGACGGTGCAAGAACTCGGCCCGGCTGCGTGGCAGATCGCGAACCTGTGCTCGGAGGTGGGCCGCGACGCCAACTTGCGGATCGGGCATGTCGCGATGGGCGGTGCGTACGCCAGGGCCCGCATCGGCACGGACATGGCCGGCCGAGGCGGCCACAGCGAAATCGACGCCGTGTACTTCGGACGGGGCACCTCCACGCTCGACTTCCGCACGTTCCAGACACACATCGCACCCCACACCACGTCGGACCTGCTGTTCAAGGGGGCAGTCGACGACCATGCCCGAGCCGTCTACACGGGCTTGATCCGCATCGAGTCGGATGCCTCGCATGTCGTGGCCGAGCAGACGAATCGGAATCTGAAGCTGTCCCCGCATGCCTGGGCCGAATCGGTGCCGAATCTGGAGATCGAGAACAACGACGTGCAGTGCAGCCACGCCTCCTCGATCGGTCCGGTCGATGCTGACCAGCGCTTCTATCTGGAGAGCCGCGGCGTGCCGACCGATGTGGCCGAGGCGCTGGTAGTGCGCGGCTTCTTCGACGAGGTGCTCGATGCGCTGCCGTCGGAGCAGATCTCGGCGTCGGTGCGCCGGCGCATCGACGAGCTGGTGTCGGACTCGGACTTCGCCGTGTCGACGCAGTGACCGCCTCGGGTGAACCCGGTGTGGTCGTGCTGTGCCGGCGCGACGAGGTGCCTGACGGCGAGGCCCGCCGCTTCGACGTCGAGGGTCACCGCATCGCACTCGCACGCATCGGTGACGACTTCTACGCCATCGGCGACCGGTGCAGTCACGGCAACTACTCGCTCTCGCAGGGCTGGGTCTGGCCTGACGAATGCGCGCTCGAATGTCCTCAGCACTCGTCGAGCTTCGACCTGCGAACAGGCAAGCCGAACTGCTTTCCGGCCACGGTGCCTGTCCCGGTCTATGAAGTCCGTGCTCAAGGCGAGGTCGTGGCGGTAGTGCTGTGACACGCTGCTCAGAAACGCACACGCTGCGCATCGACGGGCTCTGCGCCTCAGCAGGCGGCAAGGAAATTCTCCGAGGCGTGGACCTCGAAGTGTCCTCCGGGCGGGTGCATGTGGTGATGGGGCCGAACGGATCAGGCAAGAGCACCTTGGCCCATGTCGTGACCGGAAGGCCCGGCTACCAGGTCACTGCCGGTTCGGTCACCCTCGACGGCGCAGACATGCTGCGCTTGGTGCCTTGGGAGCGGGCCCAGGCCGGTCTGTTCCTCGGCATGCAGCATCCCACCGAAGTGCCTGGCGTCTCGACTGCCCGAGCATTGGCTGAGGCGCTTGCGTTGCGCGCCGGCAGCGACGGCCCAGACGAAGCACTGCTGGCGCGCACGAGCAAGCTGCTCGAGGCCGAAGCCGCCGCGGTCGGGCTGAAGGCCGACTTGGTGGCGCGTCCGCTGAACGTGGACATGTCCGGCGGCGAGAAGAAGCGGAACGAGACGGTGCAGCTAGCGGTGCTGCAGCCCCATATCGCCATCCTCGACGAGATCGACAGCGGGCTCGACATCGACGCCTTGCGCTCTTGCGCCAATCGCATCGAGGCACTCACCGAGACGGGTCTGGGCGTGCTGGCCATCACGCACTTCACCCGAGTGCTGGAGTATCTGCGGCCCGACGAGGTGCATGTGATCGTGGACGGTCGCATCGTGGACTCCGGCGGTCCCGAACTGGCCGAAGCGCTGGAGGAGCGCGGCTACGCGCCGTACCTCCCCGACGAGCGGGCCGCTGGCGTAGCGGTGTCCATCGGCGGACTCGGCCGGCCGCAGGCGTCATCGGCCGGTCCAGCATCAGCGGGCCCTGGCCGCACCGGCGGTCCGCTCGCTGACCCGTGGGCAGACCCGCTGGACCAACTGGGCTGAGTGCCGCACGAAGGAGGTTGATGCGATGACACGAGAGCTGTTGAGCGAGGACGAACTCGCAGCACTGACGAGCGAGTTGGAGTCGTGGCAGGTGTCGGGCAGCGAGCTGCGCCGCACCTTCCGCTTCGCCAGCTTCGTGGAAGCGTTTTCCTTCATGACCGCGGCGGCGTTGGCAGCCGAGAAGATGGACCACCATCCCAACTGGTCGAACGTCTACAGCACGGTCGAAGTAGCGCTGAGCACGCACGACCGCGGCGGCGTCACCGAACTGGACGCTGCACTTGCCCGCGCAATGGACGCGTGGGCAGGGCACTCGTCGGCGGGCAACGCCGGCTGACGTTCGGTCGATGGCTTGGCTGCGCCTGAGGCGGCGCCACCGAGACAAGGATCGTTCCGAGCGGGCCGCGGCCTTGCCCATGGTGGAAGGCACGATCGAACCGAAGCCTGGCGCGCGCCGTCTGCTGCATCAGCTCTTCGAGGCTTGGGTGCGTCTGCGGCCGGCACGTGTCACGCTGGGCGTGCGCGGCTTGGCGGTCGACGGCAAGGGCCGGGTCTGCTTGGTTCGTCACACGTATCGGGACGGCTGGTTCCTGCCCGGCGGCGGCGTCAAGCCCCGCGAGACGCTGTCGGAGGCGGCTGCTCGGGAGCTGAGAGAAGAAACCGGCATCGTGGTCGCAGAGGCGCCTCGCAGCGTGCTCGGGGTCTATTCGTCGCGCTATGGGCGCCGCAGCGATCACATCGTCGTATTCGTGGTCACCGACTGGCGCATCGAGGAGTCGGTCTCTTCGGAGATCGCCGAAGTGGCCTTCTATCCGCCTGACGAGCTGCCGCCGGGTACCACGCCGGGCACCTCACGTCGCATCTCTGAGTGGATGACCGGCGTCCCGCCCGGCCATCGCTGGTAGCTGCCGCGCTAGGGCGATTCGGCAAGCCCGGATTCAGCCAGCCCGGATGCAGCAAGCTCGTCGAGGCCGCTGACGAGTGCGTTCCAGCCCAGCGTTGCGCACTTGATGCGCACCGGGAACTTGACGACGCCCCGCAGCGCCTCGAGGTCGCCGAGTCGTGGCTGCTCCCCGGCGGGATCGCCGTTCGCGTGCTCGCCGGCGCCGCCAAGAGATTCGCTGCCGTCGCCGCCGATGGACTCCTCGTGAATGGACATCATCGCCTTGAACGCCCGCGTGAGGTCGCGGATCTCTGCGGTCGACTTGCCGATCACCGCGGCGGACATCATCGAGGCTGACGCCTGGCTGATGGAGCAGCCCTGACCGCTGACGCGCAGATCCGAGACCGTGTCGCCGTCCGTCTCGAAGGTCAGCACGATCTCGTCGCCGCACAGCGGGTTGAATCCTTCGCTGCGGCGCGCGGGGGGACACTCCAGCTCCCCACGGTGACGCGGGTTCCGGTAGTGGTCGAGGATGATCTCCCGATACAGGTCCTCAAGCCCAGCCATGGGATCTCGTCTCGCCTCGTCTCGCCCTGATCTGGCAGTCTCAGCGGCCGAACAGCGCGCCGACTTCGTCCAGCGCCTCCGCCAGGGAATCTACGTCGGAGGTGTCGTTGTACACGTACATCGAAGCCCGGGTGGTGGCACCGACGCCGAGGCAGCGCATCAGCGGTTTCGCGCAGTGGTGACCTGCGCGCACGCACACGCCGCTCTGGTCCAGCACCTGCGAGATGTCGTGGGGATGCACGTCACGGTAGGCGAACGACAGCACACCGCCGCGCTGGGCCGGCTCGGAAGGCCCGTGTACGGTGATGTCGTCGCCGTGGCGATCGGCCAACGTACGCAGCGCGTAGCCGGTCAGGCTGACTTCATGGGCGCGCACCGCATCCATGCCCAGTCCACTCAGGTACTGCACGGCCGCGCCGAGGCCCACGATCTCGGCAATCGGTGGCGTGCCTGCCTCGAACTTGTGCGGCACCGTGTTGGGGCGAAAGCCGTCCTTGGTGACGTCCAGGATCATCTCGCCTCCGCCGAGGAACGGCGGCATCGTCTCGAGCAGCTCCGAACGGGCCCACAGCACGCCCACGCCGGTAGGCCCGCACATCTTGTGGCCCGTGAACGCCATGAAGTCGACGCCCAGCTCGGTGACATCGGTGGGCAGGTGCGGAACGTACTGGCTGGCATCCGCGCAGATCAGCGCACCTGCGTCGTGCGCGGCTTCGGCGAGGTGGGCGATCGGGTTGAGCGTCCCGAGCACATTGCTCATCGCCGTCACCGACAGCAGCTTCGCCCCGTCGAGCAAGCGGTCGATGTGTGACAGGTCCAAGCAGCCGTCACCGGTGATCGGGATCCAGCGGATCTCGAAGCCTCGTTCGGCAGCCAGGATGTGCCACGGCACGATGTTGGCGTGGTGCTCCATCTCGGTGAGCACGATGGCGTCGGTGGGCCCGAGGTTGGCGCCGCCCCAAGACCGGGCTACCAGGTTCATGGCCTCGGTAGCGTTCTTCGTGAAGACGATTTCGCTGCTGTGGGGCGCTGCAATGAAACGGGCTACGTCGGCTCGGGCACGCTCCATCAGCTCGGTGGCGGCGGTCGCGATCTCATAGGCGCCGCGGTGAACGTTTGCGTTGACGCTGCGGTAGTAGTCGTCCATGGCGTCGAGCACGGCGGTGGGCTTCTGCGAAGTCGCTGCAGAGTCCAAGTAGACGATCGGACGTCCGTGGACGCTGCGCTCCAACAGCGGGAACTGCGCCTTTACCGCTGCGTCGATGCAGCGGCTGCCGCTGCTGTTGCCCGCCGCTGGGCTCACGCGGCGGCCTTCGATTCGAATGGCTCGTAGCCGTCGCGCTCGAGTTCTGCAGCCAGCTCGGGGCCGCCTGATGCGACGATCTGGCCGTCGATCAGCACATGGACGCGATCTGGCTCGATCTCGTCCAGCAATCGCTCGTAGTGGGTGATGAGCACGACGCCCATCCGAGGCCGCTCAGCGCGGACCTGCTGCAGGCCGGTCGCCACCACCCGCAGCGCATCGATGTCGAGGCCCGAGTCGGTCTCGTCGAGTACGGCTACATCGGGTTCGAGCAACGCCAGCTGCAAGATCTCGTTCCGCTTGCGCTCACCGCCGCTGAAGCCTTCGTTGAGGTAGCGGTCCATGAACGACTCGTCCATGCCCAGACGCGACATCCACTCGCCCATGGCGACGTAGATCTCGATGGCGGACACGTCCTCGCCGCGCCGGGCCGACACGGCTTGACGCAGGAAGTTGCGCACCGAAACGCCCGGAATGTGCTGCGGATACTGGAAGGCCAAGAACAGGCCGGCCTTGGAGCGGGCGTCCGGGTCCCAGCCGGAGATGTCGTCGCCGCGGTAGCGGATCTCGCCGCGTGTCACCTCGTACTCGGGCGATCCCAGGATCGTGGTGGCCAGCGTGGACTTGCCGGACCCATTGGGACCCATGACGGCGTGGCATTCGCCCTCGTGGACCAGCAGGTTCACGCCTCGAAGGATCTGGGGACCCTCGACTGCCCGGACACCCAAGCTGTCGATCTCGAAGAGGGGTACACCGGATGCGGCGTCCGGCGCAGCATCGCCCGCTGCCATCGCAGGCAGTGTACGGCGGCTGCCGGTTCCCGAGGTTTCAGCTCCAGAGGCTGTCGACCACGTCGAGCCACAGCTGGGTGGTCAGCGCGAGCGATTCCAGATCGATGCGCTCGTCGTTGCCGTGAAACCGGGCGCCGTAGTCGCTGCTGTCCAGATCTGGGCTGAACAGCCCTGCGCCGTACGCGACGGCGCCCAAGTCGCGGTACACGCGAGAATCGGTGAACCCGATGATGAGCTGCGGCGTCAGTCGGGCGGTCGGAAAGCGCCGCCCGACCGCAATCTGCAGTGCGTCCCACAACGGTGTGTCGACTCGGCTGACCGATGCCGGATCGTTCATGATGATCTCGACGTCCACCTCGTCGGCTAGGTCGCCCAGCGCTTCGTCGAGATGTGCCTGCACGTCGTTCGCAGCTTCGCCGGGCAGTGTCCGCACGTCCACCTCGACGTCGACGTGGTCGGGAATCACGTTCGTCTTCATCGAGGTGGGTGCCCCGATCACGTTCGGCGAGAACGAGGTATGCGTACACGAGTAAAGGTGTGCGGCCGTCGACGCGCTGGGATGAGCGTCCAGCCAGTCCTCGATGCGGCTCTCGTCGAGCAGGATGGCCCGGGTGTCTTCGTCGACGCCGAGCGTGTCTACCTGCTCGCGCCACAGCTCGTGGAACCTCGGCGGCGGGCGGTAGTTCGCGATGCGGTGTACCACAGCAGCTGCGGTCACCAGCGCATTGTTCTGGCGGAAGGGCCGTGAGCCGTGGCCGGGCACGCCCCGCACTCTCAGTCGCCGCCAGGCCACGCCCTTTTCTCCCACGTTCATGCCGATGAACGGAGCGTCGCGCGGCCCCGAATGCAGTCCGCCGTTCTCGGTCAGCACGTAGTCGGCGCTGATGGCGTCGCGGTGATGCTCGGCCATCCAGCGAGCGCCGAAGGCAGACCCGGCTTCCTCGTCGGCACAGGCGAAGTAGACGAGGTCGCCCTTGGGCCGATAGCCGGTTGCCGCCAGATGCCGGAAGGCCACGGCCATGGAGGAGGTGAGATTCAGCATGTCCACCGCGCCGCGGCCCCAGATTTCGCCGTCGATCAGCTCGCCGCTGAACGGTTCGCGACTCCAGCCGTCGGGGTTCACCGGCACCACGTCGGTGTGGCCCATGAGGCACAGCGTGGGTGCTGCAGGGTCGTAGCCCTCGATGCGAGCGACGAGCGACCGTCTGCCCGGCGCCGCGTCGAACACTTCGAGGTCCAGCCCGACGCCGTCCAAGTAGGCCGTAATGGCATCGGCATTGCGGACCTCGCCGCCGGACTCGGGCGTGCCGTCGTTGACGCACTCGTTGCGGATCAGCGTGGTCAAGAGTTCCACGGTCTGGCCGGTGCGACGATGTTCGTCGCTGAACCCGGAGGCGAATGACTGACTCATAGCCTGCAACCTAGGCGGCGCTTGTGGTCGAATGATCCCGTGAACACGAGTACACGATGAGCGCCGGCACGCCATGAACTCGGGAACGCACGACGACCTCGGCATCTGCGGGATGACGGCCACGCAGATGGCCGCCATGCTGGCGAACGGAGCGATTTCGGCGCGCGAGCTGCTCGCTGCGCACCTCGCGCGCATCGAGCAGGTCAACCCCGCCCTGAACGCCATCGTCACGCTCACGCCCGAGCTTGCCGCAGCGCGCGCTACGGCGGCTGACGAGGCGCATGCCCGAGGCGAGTCGCTGGGTCTGCTGCACGGGCTGCCGGTTGCGCACAAGGACTTGGCGATGACCGCAGGTGTTCGCACCACCATGGGCTCGCCGCTGTTTGCCGATTTCGTGCCCGACGCCGACGCTTTGGTGGTCGAGCGCCAGCGGGCAGCCGGCGCGGTCATGGTCGGCAAGACCAATACGCCGGAGTTCGGCGCCGGTTCGCACACGTTCAACCCGGTGTTCGGCATCACGCGCAATCCCTATGACCGTTCCAAGACCTGCGGCGGGTCCAGCGGGGGAGCGGCGACGGCGCTGGCGGCACGGATGCTGCCGCTGTGCGACGGGTCCGATCTGGGCGGTTCGTTGCGCAATCCGGCAGCGTTCTGCAACGTCGTGGGGTTCCGGCCTTCGCCGGGACGGGTGCCGTCGACGACATCGCCAGATGCTTGGTTCCCGTTGGCGGTCGACGGTCCGATGGCCCGGACCGTGGCAGATGCGGCGTTCTACTTGCAGGCATTGGCTGGTCCCCACGACCGTTCGCCGGTGTCGATCCAGGAATCGCCGACGGCCTTCGCCGATGCGTTGGAGCGGGATGTGCAGGGCGTCCGAGTGGCGTGGTCGCCGGATGCAGGCGGGCTGCCCGTCGACCCCGCCGTGCGAGCAGCGACCGCGCACGTGCCCGATGCGCTGACGGACTTGGGCTGCGAGGTGGTCGAGGCGTGGCCGGACCTCACCGACGCTCCGCAGATCTTCCATGCGCGCCGGGCATGGGCGTTCGCCGTAGGTTTCGGGCCGCTGCTCGAGGCCCACCGAGATGCGGCCCACCGAGGCGAGATGAAAGAGTCGGTGGTCTGGAACATCCGCCGAGGACTCGCGATGTCGATGGCCGACTATGGCGACGCCTGTCGCCGCCACACGCAGTTGTTCGCTCGGGTACACGAATTCATGTCGTCTGACGGCGACGGATTCGAGTTCTTGGCCTGTCCCACCACCCAAGTGCCGCCGTTCGATGTCGACCTCGAGTACCCCACGCAGATCGAGGGCGTCGAGTTCGAGACCTACATCGACTGGATGCGCTCGTGCAGCGACATCACGGTCACTACGCACCCGGCCATCTCGGTGCCCGCCGGCTTTACCGCCGACGGCCTGCCTGTGGGCTTGCAGCTGGTTGGTCGCCACCGTGCCGACCGCTCAGTGCTGGAGCTGGCCCACGCTTGGGAGACCGCGACGCGTCACGTCGACGTGCTGCCGCCGCTGTCGTAGCCCGACGTGGCGCCACGAGGGGCCTGCCCTGCGGGGTCGAGCAGTGCTGCGTGACTGCTCAGCACTCAGACGTTGAGCAGCCCGCCAATCGGTACCCTGCCGCGAGTGTCCGAGCCGAGCCGACCTGCGGCGCCGCCGGCTGTCGAGGCCGACGGGCTGGTGCGCGACTTCGGCGCCAAACGCGCGGTCGACGGTGTCGATCTGCTGGTCCGCAGAGGCGAGATCTTCGGATTCCTCGGACCGAACGGGGCCGGGAAGAGCACAACGGTGCGCATGCTGTGCACACTGCTGAGTCCTACCGCGGGCAAGGCGCGAGTTGCCGGCTACGACATCGCAGAACATCCGGGCGAAGTGCGCATTCGCATCGGCGTCGCTATGCAGGAGTCGGCGCTCGACGAGAAGCAATCCGGCCGAGAGATCTTGGATCTGCAGGCGCGACTGTACGGACTGCGGCCGGCGGATCGGGCAGCTTCCATCGACAACGCCATCGATCTCGCAGACATCGGCGACGCCATCGATGCTCGCATCTCCACCTACAGCGGCGGCATGAAGCGCCGGCTGGACCTCGCGGCTTCGCTGATACACGCGCCCGAGGTCATCTTCTTGGACGAACCCACCACCGGGCTGGACCCTGCCAGCAGGGCGCAGGTCTGGGAGGAGGTGCGCCGGCTGAACGACGAACTGGGCGTGACCGTGTTCCTCACGACGCAGTACTTGGAGGAAGCCGATGCGCTGGCCGATCGGGTGGCGATACTCGCCGACGGCCGCATCGTGCAGCAAGGAACGCCTGCGGAGCTGAAGCGGGCTGTCGGCGCCGATGTCATCGTGGTGGATCTGGCGCCGCGGGATATTGCACGCGCAGCCGAGGTCGCACAAGAGGTGGACGGCGCCGACGGCGTGACAGCCGGCCGACGCGGCATCACCATCTCCGCTGCAAACGGCGCAGGACTGGTAGGTGCTGTGGCCGTGGCATTGGCCGGTGCCGATGTGCATCCGACGGCGCTCACCGTGCGCACCCCATCGCTGGACGACGTGTTCCTGCAGGCAACCGGCTATCGCATGTCCGCTGCCCAAGAGGCTGCGGCTGACGGTGCTGATGCAGCGAGCGGCCCAGCAGGGTTGGGCACAGCATCGAACGCCGCCGTCGACGCGCAGCTGCGGCAGCAGACCTCGGCGGGAGGCGTCCGATGACCGACCGCGCGATTGACATCGCACCGGACCGAGCCTCGACTGCCGGCGGCGGCCTCACGCGCCGCGTCAGCTTCCTGACCGACATCGCGACGATCTCGCGGCGCGCGATCCGCAGCGTGATGCGCGAACCCGAGTTCGTCATTCCGGCGCTGATCATCCCGGTGTTCTTCTTCGTCGTCAACACGGGCGCCCTCGAGTCGTTCGTCGAAGGCCAGGCGCCGGCGGGCAGCAACGTCAGCCTCGACTACCGCGGCTTCCAGCTGCCGGTTGCGATCATCTTCGCGGTGACTGGCATTTCCCGGGCGAGCGTTCTGGTCATCGACATTCAGTCCGGCTATCTGGACCGCATGCTGGTGACCCCCATTCGACGCACCACACTGCTGTTCGGACTCATGGTGGCCGATGTCGTCATGGCGCTGGGCTTGGCGCTCTTCGTGGTGGCCATGGGCCTGGTCTTCGGTGTGTGGTTCGAGACGGGGGTATTGGGGCTCTTGGTGTTCCTGCTGCTGTCCATTGCCTGGAGCTTGGCCTACAGCGGCATCCCGTACACCGTGGCGTTGCGCACCGGGAACCCTGCAGCTGTGAACTCGTCGTTCCTGATCTTCTTCCCGTTCGCATTTCTGACGCCGTCGTTCCTGCCGCGAGAGCTGATGTCGGGCTGGCTCCGCGCAGTGGCGGGGTGGAATCCGGTGACCTACCTGTTGGAAGCGATGCGCACGATTCTCTTCGATGGCTGGAATGCTGCGATGATCCTCAAGGGCGCCGGGGCAATTGCGGGCCTCGCTGTCGTGACGTTCTTCATGGCGTTCAGATCCCTGAACCGCCGAGTGGCGACCGGCTAGGCCGATACAGCCCGCAGCTGCGACGAGTGCTGCGGCGCGGGCTACCAGCCTCGGTCGATCCACTCCTGCAGGTGCGGCGACTCGGTGCCGATGGTGGTGTCGAGACCGTGGCCGGGCAGCACCATGGTGTCGGCCGGGAACGCCGAGAACATCCGATCCTCGATGCTGCGGATGATCTGGTCGAAATTGCCGCCGAAGCTGGTGTTGCCCGGCCCGCCAGGGAACAGCGTGTCGCCGGTGAACAGCAGCGGCGTTCCTTCCACGTGGAAGCTCATGGAGCCCTCGGTGTGGCCCGGATTGTGAATGGTGCGGACTCGCAGACGCCCCAGCTCGATCACCGAGTCGTCCTCGAGGATGAAGTCGTAGCTCGGCAGCATCGACGCATCCTGTGCGGTGATGCCCACCTTGATGCCCGCTTCGCGCACTGCCGGCACTGCTTGGATGTGGTCCCAATGACCGTGGGTCTCCACCACCTTGGTCACGCCGAGGCGCCGGCACACCTCGAGCAGGCGCTCATGCTCGTTGGCTGCGTCGATGAGCATGGCCTCGCCAGTCGCTGTGCAGCGAATGGTGAAGACGTTGTTGTCGAAGTCGTCTGGGAAGCCGCCGGGCAGGTCGCCTTCAAGCGGGCGCACCACATGCTTGTGTACTTCGATGCCGGTGGCGGACCAGTGCAGAGCCATGGATGCATCTTATGGCACGGTGCCAAGGTGCCAATCGGCCACGGGGCCGGCGGACGTGTCACGATGCTGCCGTATTGCCGCGTTCAGGCGGCGTCCACCCGCACGGCAATGCGGTGCCATCCCTCGGCGCCATCGGGTCGGACATCGACGGGACCCTCGGGCTGGACGGTTCCGGCGCTGTCTGTGGCGCGCACTTGCAGCACATGCGTGCCCGCAGTGGGGGTCCACCGCCGGTGCCATTGCACCCATGTCTCGCCGCTGATCGCTTCGCCCAGTTCGCAGCGCTGCCACGGGCCGCCATCGACGCGCATCTCCACGGTGCCGATGCCTCGTGTCGGCGCCCAAGCGATGCCCGCGATCGACGTCTCCGAGCCGGCCACCGGGCGGGTGCCGCGGCCGGGCACGTCGATGCGGCTCTGGATCTTCATGGGTCCGCGTTTGGACCACCCTCGAGGCACCCAGAAGCCGTCGAATCCGTCCCACGTGGTGAGGCGGATCTCCTCGACCCACTTCACGGCCGACACGTAGCCGTACAGCCCAGCCACCAGCAGCCGCGCGGGGAAGCCATGCTGGGTCGGCAGCGGCTCTCCGTTCATGCCGACCGCGAGCATCGCGTTGCGGCCGTCGCGCACCACTTCGGTCGGGAACCCGGCGGTCCAGTCGTCGACCGAGCGTCCGACGATTTGGTCGGCACCTTGGCGTATGCCCGCGCGGTCGAGCAAGTCGGCCAGCGGGACACCGGTCCACACGGCGTTGCCGACGAGACTGCCGCCGACCGGGTTCGACACGCACGACAGGGTGATCACGCGCTCTTGCAGGTCCATCGCCAGGATCTCGTCGAAGGTCAGCTCGTACGGACGATCGACCATGCCGGTGAACCGGAGCCGCCAGGTTGCGGGGTCTACTTGCGGCACGGTCAGCGCGGTGTCGATGCGGTAGAAGTCTCTGTTGGACGTCAGGTAGGTCGATATGCCTTCGACCTCGTCCAGCGTCTCCAACGATGCGAGTTCGGCGGCAAGCCTGCGCTGTGCCGCCGTCGTGGCAGTCGGCGCGGTCGAACTCGGGGTGCCGGCGGCCGAGGTGCTGGTGGGAGGAATGCCGGGAGGAATCGAGGCCGGGCTTGAGGGTGGCGTCGAGGGATTCAGGCTGATGCCCGCTCGAGCGGTCTCGGCCGCCGAGGGACCTCGCAGGACCCGTCCCAGTGCGACGAGGCCCACGGCCGCCACTGCTGCGCTGCCGACGCTGCGCAGGAATGCCCGACGGCTGGGGTCCGGGCTCGTTCCGGGGGTCGGTCCAAGCTGCGGGCTGAAGCCCGGATCAGCGCCGTTGTCGGGAGCAGCGATGTCGGCAGGCTCATGGGCTGGGGGACCTACGCCCGCGGGACCCTTGCGTGCGAGCGACGAGCCGCTGCGCCCCAAGTCGCCTCGGGTCACGGCAACGCGCGACAGCAGTGTCAGCGTGAGGTAGCCGAGCAACGCAGCAGCCACGGCGACGAGCCATGAGCGCACGAACGGGCTCAGGGGATGGCGAGCAGCACTCCAGCCGCCAATGACAGCCAACCCGGCGAAGCCGGCGACCTGCAACCAACGGCGTCGGGGTGCCATCGCGGAAGCGCCCAGCAGACCGCCGATGATCAAGGTCAGCCCGACGATGCCGGCTGCCACTGCGGTCTTGTCGTTCTCTCCGAACAGCTCGATGCTGAGCCGCACTGCCCAGTCCGGCGAGTAGTCCACCAAGGTTTCGCCGACTGCCACCACCAGCGAAGGAATCGTCTCCGCCAGCGCGTCTACCAGCTCGCCGAACGCCAGCGCCATACCTGCACCACAGACGCCGGCCACAAACCCGGAGGCTGCTGAACCGGTGCTGGCCGACTCGGCGCCTGCCGACCACGGGTCTGGCGACCCACCGCATTCACGTCCAACGCCTGCTCGGGGCCTGCGGACCCACCGGCTGATGCCTCGGCCGTTCGGCGTCGTGGGGGCGCTGGACATCGCTACTCGTGGCGACGCTACCACAGCTGTCGCTTGGCACTGCGACAGATTTCGTTGCGATCGCTGAGCCGTCGCGACACGGGCGTGATAGAACTTCGCCTGACCGTTGCGCTGGTGCTGGGTTGCACTGGCGGCACCAGCCCGGAGGCGCGTCCGTGAACTTCGCATTCACCGAGGAGCAAGAAGAGCTCCGCAACTTCGTCCGTTCATTTCTCGAGGAGAAGTCCCCCGAAGCCACGGTGCGAGAGCTGATGGAGACCGATGAGGGCTACGACCCTGCCGTGTGGACGCAGATGGCCGAACAGCTCGGCTTGCAGGCGCTGATCATTCCCGAGGAGTACGGCGGTCAGGGCGCCGGCTACGTCGAGCTCGGCATTGTGCTCGAGGAGATGGGCCGCAGCCTGCTGTGCTCGCCCTACTTCTCCACGGTGGTGCTGGCCGGCAACGCCATCTTGCACTCAGGCAACGAGAAGGCCAAAGAAGAGCTGCTCGCAGGCATCGCTTCCGGCGAGATCATCGCCACCTTGGCCTTGGCCGAGGTCAGCGGACGCTGGGACGCCGATGGCATCGAAGCTGAGGCCACCGACACCGGCGACTCGGCGACGATCTCCGGCGAGAAGATGTTCGTGACCGACGGCGGCACTGCCAACCTGTTCGTGGTGGCGACGCGCTGCGACGGCGGCATTCACCTGTTCACCGTCGAGGGTGACGCGGCCGGGCTGAGCCGCGAGAACCTCGCCACCATGGATCAGACTCGCAAACAGGCGCGCATCACGTTCGACGCCACGCCTGCGAAGCACCTGTGCGACACCGACAACTTCGCCTACCTCGACAAGGTGCTCGATCTAGCTGCGGTGGCGCTCGCCAACGAGCAGGTCGGTGGCGCACAGTTCGTGCTGGACATGGCCGTGCAGTACGCGAAGGACCGTGTGCAGTTCGGCCGGCCGATCGGCTCGTTCCAAGCCATCAAGCACAAGTGCGCGGACATGCTGCTCGAGGTCGAGTCGGCTAAGTCGGCGGCGTACTACGGGGCTTGGTGCGCATCGGAGATGAACGACGAGCTGCCGTCGGTGGCCTCGCTGGCCAAGGCGTACTGCTCGGAGGCGTACTTCCATTGCGCTGCGGAGAACATCCAGATCCACGGCGGCATCGGCTTCACTTGGGAACACCCAGCGCACCTGTACTTCAAGCGCGCGAAGAGCTCCGAGCTGATCTTCGGTGATCCCGCATACCACCGGGAGCTGCTGGCGCAGCGCATCGGGCTGTAGGCGCTGTCAGCGGCCGGCGCATCGGTTGCGGACGCACCGGCGGGGCCGCGCGGCGTTGCAGCGCGTGGGTCGCTGCGCTCAGGTGTACGGTTTGCCGGGCGCAGAGGCTGGCGCAACGTTCTCGTTTCACGACCGACTTCTGGGTCGATGCTCGTGTTGATGCTCTTGGTTGATGCCTGAGCGCGGTGGGCGGCCGAGGAGTCAACCGTGATCGTGGCGGTGGTGGTCATCTCGCTGGTGATCGGTTTCGTCGTTGCCGCCGGCGTGGTGGGCTCACAGGCGCAGCGGCTGGGCCGCCAACGCCGCGAGCCTGTGTGGCGGCTGGCAGAAGCGGCGCAGTTCGTCTCGGATCTGTTGCCGTTCGATGTTGCCGCAGGGCTGGGACCGAGCGAACTGGAGACGCTCCTGCGAGCGCATCTCAACCAGCTGCAGTTCGCGTCGGACACGATGCACGACCTCGCCGCGTCGCAAACGGCTGCATCGGCTGACACCGCGCGTTTGATGGCAGTGCCCGAGGGTGCCGCGTCCGATACCGCCGCGGCAGCAAGCGCTGCGTCAGCGAGTCCCGTATCTGAGGGTGCCGCGGAGGCCGTCGATAGTGCGCCTGCGAGCGTGGCGACGACAGGCATCAGCGTCACCGAGGATCGCTCCTCTATCGCAGAGCTGTATCGCGGCCTGCGTCGAGACGGAATTGAGGTATCGCTCGAGCAGGTCCACGCCGTAGCGGCCGCACACCTCGAGTACCTGCGTCGCATCGGCGCACTCGCGGCCGCGGAACCTGATGGAGGCCGCGCTTGCGACGAGGATGGCTGAGCCCGCGGCGAGCGGAGCGCGCCCCGGACGGCAGAATGTGCGCATGGACCTCCGGCGAATCGACGCCCCCAGGGAACTTGCAGGCCGCCGCTTCGTAGGCGACAAGCGCAGCCAGGTCGTCTACGACCTGGAGACAGCATCGGATGACGCGGCCGTTGTCGAACGCCTTGTCCGGGCCGTCGCAGACATCGTGGCAACGCAGTCGTACGCCACGTTCGGCCCCGACGAGCTGCGAGAGGCGCGCAACCGCGGCTATCGCCTGTCGCGGCTGTGCGGTTCGTCGCAGCCTCGTTGAGCCCGATTGAGCGCGGTGCCGTCTGCTTGGAGCGTGCGGTGAGCACGACAGTCTCCGAGATCACCATCGAAGGCGCTCCCCGGCTTGCCGCGCTGATGATCCGGCCGGCCCGCTCGACAGGGAGCGGACCCGCTGTAGTGCTGTGTCACGGGTTCCCTTCCAAGCAGCGACCTGACACGCCGAATCGCACGTACCAGCTGTTTGCTGAGCGCATCGCCGACGCGCAGGGCTGGACCGTGCTCGCAGTCAGCATGCGAGGTTGCGGCGAATCCGAAGGAGATTTCTCGCTGCTCGGCTGGATCGACGATGTCCGACGTTCTGTGGAGCAGGTTCTCCAAGACGGCTGCCGCGGTGTGTGGCTCGTGGGTTCCACCACGGGAGGCTCGGTGGCCATGCTTGCCGCCGCAAGCGATGCGCGCGTTCGGGGGGTGGCGGCAATGGCGCCCAGGGCTGACTTCGACGACTGGGCGAGTGATCCAAGGGCATTTCTGCAGCACTGCCGAGATGTGGGCGTGATCCGGTCTGAGACCTTCCCGCGCTCGGCGAGCGCATGGAACCGCGAGCTGAAGCAGAACAAGGCGATCGATGCCGTGACGCAGCTCGCCGACCGGCCGCTGCTGATCCTGCACGGCATCGCGGACCGCCAGGTCCCCTACGAAGAGGCACGACACTTGGCGTCTCGACATCCCAGCGCTGAGCTGCGCCTCATAGACGGCGCCGATCATCGGATTCGCCACGACCCCCGCGCAATCGCCATCCTGCTCGGCTGGCTAGAACACCAAGCCGCCGCCCAGTACGCCTAGCCGCTCCGCACCCGGCGGCTTCGTCGTGTTCATCTGAGGCGCTGCGCATCGCACCGCTGGTCGGCACGCTGGCAGCGGGTGTCGGTCGTGTCCGGCTTCGTCGACGATGCGCCGATGTGAAGCGGTGCCGGCTCAGCGATGTGTTGGCTCAGGCAGCGGCAACAGCAGCACTCGGCCGTCCTTGCTCTTGGCCACGGGCCTTGGTTCCATGGTCTGATGCCGCCATTGGCGGATGTCAGGGGTGTTGCCTTTGTTCCTGTTGCAGCGCGCATGAGCGACTTGAAGATTGTTCATTCTGTGCAGTTCGCTGGTGTAGTACGCCCCTTGTTGCGCCATGCCTTCAGAGGTGAGCTCGAACACGGCGAACCGTTTCGGCACGATGTGCTCGATGTGCGCTCCTTTGAGCTTCATCAAGCCACCGCAGATGCCGCAATGACCTTTGTCGCGATCGTGCAGATACGGCAGAACTCTCCGGCGGTGTTCAGGATCCCAGCGGTCGTTCGCATCGGGTTCGTCGAGTTCGAGACGCCAGCGCCAGATGCGATCTGCTGTACCGCGCGCCTTGTTCAACAGCCCCGATTGCCCTGACAGCGGCTCGGGCGGCGCGCTGCTGAACGGGCACACCTCCGGCACCGTCACCGTTGAGCGGCACTTCGGAAACGTCGAGCATCCCCAGAACTCGTTACCCGCGTGCTTGCCCTTCTTGGCCACTCGACGCACCATGGCTGAGCCGCACTTCGCACAGCGAATGTCCTCGTCTGGCAAAGCGCTAGCGGGATCGGCGTACTCGGGCATGTGCTCCCTCCGCAACTGCCAGCAACGGCGAGTGCAGACTGTAGTTCGCGTCTGCGAGCCGGCACCGGCGTTCGAGACTTGCCGACGAAAACGTCAGGGGCGGCGGGCGAGCATCATGTTGGCTACGGCTCGCAGCACGGTGGTGCCGTGCTGGTTGACGAGTTCGTGGGCCATCTTGACGATGCCCCGGTCGGGCTTGGACCGGCTCGGGCGAACCTCCAGCACCTCGACCGTCAGCGTCAGGCAGTCACCGGGACGCACCGGCGCCAGCCACCGCAGCTCGTCGAGGCCGGGCGAACCCATGCTGGAAGGCCCCAGCAGATGCTCGCCCAGCAGCCGCATCATGATGGCGCCGGTGTGCCAGCCCGAGGCGATCAGGCCGCCGTAGACGCTGTGGCGAGCAGCTGCCGGATCGATGTGGAACGGCTGCGGGTCGAACCTGCGCCCGAATTCGACGATCTCTGCTTCGTCGACGGTCGCTGAACCGAACGTGAAGCGCTCGCCGGCCTCGTAATCGTCGAACCATCGCTGCGGGCACGGGATCGGGCGCGAGCCGTCGCTGGACATCAAGCCAGTGTGCCGAGCGCTGACGGTGGCTGAGACACCGATTGCGAGACGCCGCTCAATGCACCGAAGGCGACCATGGATCGGCGCTGTCGGTCGCCAGTCCGTAGCGCTTGATGGCCTCGGTCACCAACGACGCGTCGATCTCGCCCAGCTCGGCGAGGCGCCACAGCACCGCGACGGTGATGTGCTCGGCCGTAGTCTCGAAGTGCTCCCGCAGGCGGCTGCGGGTGTCGCTGTGCCCGAAGCCGTCGGTGCCCAGCGAGGTGTAGTCGCGGCCGATCCAGCGCGACACCTGGTCCGGCACGGCACGCATGAAGTCGGTGACGGCGACGACTGGGCCGATGCCGTTCGCCAGCTGACGGGTGACGAAGGGCAAGCGCTGCGGATCTTCAGGATGCAGGGTGTTCCAGCGCTCGCACGACAGCGCCTCCTCCCGCAACGCCTTGTACGAGGTAGCACTCCACAGATCGACGCCGACGTCGTGCTCGGCCGCGAGCAGCTCCGCCGCAGCCCGCGCAGCTCCCTGTGCCGAGCCGGAGAACAGGATGGTGCCGCCATGGGCGCGGCCCGTGGGAGGCACGGCATAGCGGTACAGCCCGGCCAGCAAGTCGCCGACCGCGAGGTCGTCCGGTGCCGGCGGCTGAATGTAGTTCTCGTTGTAGATCGTCAGGTAGTAGAAGACGTCCTCGCCGTCGCCGTACATGCGGCGAATCCCGTCCTGCACCACGGCCGCAAGCTCGTAGGCGAACGCCGGGTCGTAGGCCTGGCAAGGCGGCACCACCGAGGCCAGCAGCGGCGAGTGACCGTCCTGGTGCTGCAGGCCTTCGCCCATCAGCGTCGTCCGACCAGCAGTCGCGCCCATCAGAAAGCCGCGCCCTCGCATGTCTGCCAGCGCCCAGATCATGTCGCCCACCCGCTGGAAGCCGAACATCGAATAGAACGTGTAGAAGGGCACCATCGCCACGCCGCGAGTTGCGTAGGAGGTCGCCGCGGCGGTGAAGCTGGCCAGCGCCCCCGCCTCGGTGATGCCTTCTTCGAGGATCTGGCCGTCGATGTGCTCGGTGTAGGACAGCAGCAGGTCGTGATCCACCGGTTCATAGAGCTGCCCTTGGCTGGCGTAGATGCCCAGTTCCCGGAACAGCGAGTCCATGCCGAACGTGCGGGCTTCGTCGGGGATGATCGGCACGACCCGTTCGCCGAAACCGGGTTCGCGGGTCATCGCCCGCAGCATGCGGGTGAAGGCCATGGTGGTCGACACCGCCATCTCGCCGGAGCCGGCCGCGAACTCCGAGAACGGGGCCGAACTCGGCATCGGCAGCGCCTTGCGGCACCAGTTGCGCATCCGCTTGGGCAGCGGTCCGTTGAGTGCCTTGCGGCGAGCCATCAGGTACTCGTGCTCGGCGCTGCCAGGAACGAACCGGCAATACGGCGGATCGTCGGGATCGAAATCGGCGTCGATCTCAGCGTGCAGCCGCAGCCGTTCACGGATGGTCAGGAGCTGTTCGCGGCTCAGCTTCTTGATCTGATGCGTGGCGTTGCGGGCTTCCAGGTCGGGCCCCAGCGTCCAGCCCTTGACCGTCTTGGTCAAGATGACCGTGGGACTGCCTTCGTGCTCCATCGCTGCTCGGTACGCCGCGTAGAGCTTCTTGTAGTCGTGGCCGCCACGGGGGAGCGTCTGCAGCTCCTCGTCGGAGAGATGTGCGACCATCTTGCGCAATCGCGGATCGGGTCCGAAGAACTTCTCGCGGATGTATGCGCCGCTCTCCACCGAGTAGCGCTGGTACTCGCCGTCGATGGTGTCGTTCATCTTGTTGAGCAGCACGCCGTCGCGGTCGCGAGCCAGCAGCTCGTCCCAGCGGCCGCCCCAGATCACCTTGATCACGTTCCAGCCCGAGCCTCGGAAGTTGGCTTCGAGTTCCTGGATGATCTTCCCGTTGCCGCGCACCGGCCCGTCGAGGCGCTGCAGGTTGCAGTTGACCACGAAGATCAGGTTGTCGAGCCGTTCCCGCGCCGCCAGATGGAGCGCGCCGAGAGTCTCGGGCTCGTCGGTCTCGCCGTCGCCCACGAAGCACCACACCTTGGAGGCTGCGGTGTTGTCGATGCGGCGATGGTGCAGGTAGCGGTTGAAGCGAGCTTGGTAGATCGCCATGATCGGCCCGAGTCCCATCGAGACGGTCGGGAACTCCCAGAACTCGGGCATGAGGCGCGGGTGCGGGTACGACGACAACCCCGTCCGGCCGATCTCGCGACGGAAGTGCTCGAGGTCAGTGTCGTCGAGGCGGCCTTCGAGGTAGGCCCGGGCATAGATGCCGGGCGCAGCATGGCCTTGGATGTAGATGTGGTCGCCGGGTTCGCCGTCGTCCTTGCCGTGCCAGAAGTGGTTGAAGCCCACGTCGTAGAGAGCTGCCGAGCTGGCGAAGGTGGACAGATGGCCGCCGATGCCGTCCGCCCAGGAGTTGGCGTGGGTCACCATGGCCACGGCGTTCCAGCGGATGAAGGCCCGCAGACGCTTCTCGATCTCCTCGTCGCCGGGGAACCACGGCTCGGCCTCCGGCGCGATGGTGTTGATGTACGGGGTGGAGACGGTGGCGGGAAAGTCGACCTGCAGCTCGCGCGCCTTGGACATGAGCCGACGGATCAGGAAGCGTGCGCGGTTCTTGCCTCGCTCCTCGACGACTGCCGCGAACGACTGCAGCCAGTCGTCGGTTTCCTCGGGGTCGATGTCGGGGATCTGCTCGCGCAGCCCGTCGAAGAGCATGGGTTCTAGTCTCGCATCTCGATGAGCCAGAGGCAGCCAGCACCCGCAGACCGCACGAACGGGGACCCGAGATGAGTCAGCAGCCGAACGGTTCGGCGCTGGAGGTCTTCACCGACGGCTCCTGCTTGGGCAATCCCGGGCCGGGCGGCTGGGCCTACGTCGTCGACGGCGGGCCGTGGGCCAGCGGGTACGAGCCGTCCGCCACCAATCAGCGCATGGAGGTCGCGGCGGCGGCGCAGGCCGTGGCGGACTTGGACGGGCCGCTGCGTGTGGTCAGCGACTCCACCTACGTGGTGAAGTGCTTCACCGACGAGTGGTGGAAGGGCTGGCATCGGCGCAACTGGCTGAACTCGGCACGCAAGCCGGTGGCCAACCGTGACTTGTGGGAACCGTTCATCGATGCGGTGCTGAGCAGGGGCGACGTCACTTTTGCCTGGGTGAAGGGCCACGCAGGGCAGCGCCTGAACTCTGCCGCCGATCTGCTGGCCGTGGCTGCCGCTGGTGCTCGCGAGGGACGCAGCGGCAGGCGGTTCAGCGACGACGTGCTGGATCAGCTTGTCGACCCCCGAACGCGCGAGTGCGCAGGCGCTGCAGGTGCCGCAGCCGAACGCGCAGCGAGGGACAGCCGGCCGGAATCGGCGGGCGGGCGGTCGCGGGGGCGCACGTCGGGCAGCCCGAACCGCGCGAACCGTGAAATCACCGGACATGTGCTGGCGATCCTGGGCCACCGCCCGCCGGAACTCGGCGGCTACGACGAGAACTCCACGTCTCGCCGCGTGCTTCGCCGGCTCAGCGATGTGCTGGCAGCCAAGCGTCAGATGCACCCGGACCTGCTTGTGGCGACCGGTCTGGGCCTCGGGGCGGAGACGCTCGGTGCCGAGGCCGCGCTCGCGGCCGGCGTGCCGTATGTCGCGGTGCTCGCCTTCGAGGGCGTCGAGCGTCGGTGGCGAGGACCTGCACGCCGGCGCTTTGCCGAACTGCGAGGCCGAGCAATGCGTGAATTCGTGCTGAGCGCGGCTGCCCCCATCGACGGGGAGGCGTTCGGCAAGGCGATGCGGCGGCGCGACACGTGGTTCTTGCGCAACTGCGACGAGGCGATCCTGGTTCGCAGAGCCGACGACCGCTCCTTGGCGGACTTGCATCGGCGCTTGGAGGAGGCGCTGGACGACGTGATGGTGGTAGAGCCCGACTAGTTCGGCTGGTCTTCGGTGGAGTCTCCGGCGACGAGCGTCTCCAGGCGTTCGAGCGTCTGCTCCATCGCCGGATGGTTCTTGCGAGGTGCGCCGATGAGTTCGATAGTCCACGGCAAGAGCGCCGTTGACCAGTCGAACGTCTCCCGTACCAGCGTGCCGCCGTCTGGCTGCGACTCGAGCTCGAATCTCCAGCGATGGCCGTAGAAGTGCGCCCAGGCGATGAGGCGGTTCTCCTCGAATTCCAGCACCCGATTCTTGATGGTGTAACGGATGCCGAGCTTCATGTTCATCGAGAAGGTGCTGCCGAGCGAGAGCGGAGCATCGCCGGAGACGAGGCGCGAGACGGTGCCGGAGCCGTCGATCTCGCAGTGGCGGCTCGGATCGGTCAGCACGGCGAAGATGCGTTCTGCCGGCGCGGCGATGAGCCGCTCCGCACTCACGCTTCGCTGCCTGCTGCGCTCGCCCATCTGCGTCACTGCCTGACTGTCGGCTGTTGGCCCAGTACCTGCTCAGGCCGGCGACAGCGCGTCGGCGACGATGTTGTCGGGAATAGTGCCACTGCCGCGTTCGATGGTGCCGTCGGCGCGCACCAGGATCCACCGCGGCTGCGATGTCACCCCGAACTGCACCCACAGGTCGCCGCCGAGGTTCGCGGCCTGAGGGATGTCGCTCAGGCGGTGCTTGGCAACGAAGCCTCGGTAAGCGTGCTGGGTGTCACCGCCGGGCACGCCGACGATGTGCAGTTCGTCGCCGTGGACGGACTTCAGCTCTGCGACCGCAGGCGCCTCTCGATTGCACGACGATCACCATGGTGCCCAGAACCACAGAAGAATGTCGTTGCCCGCGGTGGTGGCCAGGTCGAACGGCTGCCCGTCGAGCTGCGCCCCTGCCAGCAGCAAGATCTCGGGCCGGGTCTCGGTGGCAGCAGGCACCTGGGCAGTCGTTGCGGTCGCTGCCGCAGGCTCGGTGGACGCTGCGTCTTCGGTGCCGTCGCCCGGCAGCGCAGTGCTGCCGCCGTCGGGGAGCGCAGCAGTCGAGCCGGATGCAGTGGTGCCGTCGTCACGTGTGGAGGCGGGTGCAGTGGTGGCGATCGCCTGATCTGGCGAAGTCGCCGCAGCGGTCACCTGCGTCGAACCACCGGGATCGCTCTGGCACCCAGCGGTCGCAGCCAGCATTCCTGCAGCAGCAAACACCACCGCACCCCAGAAAGCCGCTCGGCGCACCGAACTCGTCACCCCGACGACGCTACCGCCAGTACGGACTGGCACCCAGCCACCGCGCCCGCCCCTGCTGCCGCACCCGCCCATGCCCGTCTGCCGACACCGCCGACCGTGCCTACTTGCCGACACTGCCGAGCGCCGAGCATTGTCCGCGCCCCGCCACTCGCTGCTCCCGGCCGCTGCCGCGGGTTACCGTCGATTCCGTGAGCACGCGAACACTCATCGCCCTAGCGCTCGCCACCGGCCTGCTCATCCTCGTTGCGTTCGCAGTCCAAGTCCTCATCGCGCTCTAGCTCTAGCTCGGCGCGTCACCTATGGATGTTGTTGGCCCGTGATGCCGGTTGCACGGTGCTGGCTGGAACACTGGGAACCAATGGGCGCCGCCGGAGGGTTCGTGCGGGCGACTGCGCTTGGCGGCGTACCCTCGTTACGCGATGGCAGGCGACGCACGAACTGGCGGGGCGAGCGGTACTGAGCGGTTCGACCTGGTGGTGATCGGGGGTGGCCCCGCGGGGTACGGCGCGGCGCTGTACGCCGGGGCTGCGGGCATGAGCGTGGCCTTGGTGGAGCGTGACCGGCTAGGAGGCACGTGTTTGCACCGCGGCTGCATTCCGGCCAAGGAGCTGCTGGAGACCGCAGCCGTGTGGCGCACCGTCTGCGAAGCAGCTGATTTCGGCGTCAACGTCGAGCCGCCGGTGCTGGACTTCGGTGTTTCGCAAGCCCGCAAGCAGCGCATCGTGGACAGTCTCGAAACGGGTGTGCAGGGCCTTCTGCGGCGGCGCAAGGTCACCGTCTTCGAGGGCACGGGCCGGCTGTGCGCCGACCGGTCGGTCGTCGTCGATTCGGGCAACTCAGCCGAAGCGACGCTGCACGGCGATCATGTCCTGCTCGCAGCCGGTTCGGTGCCGAGGACGCTGCAGGGATTCGAGCGCGACGGCACGCTGGTCATGACGTCCGACGAGGTTCTGGCCCTCGAACAGGTGCCCAGCCGCGTGGCCGTGATCGGCGGGGGCGCCATCGGCTGCGAGTTCGCCTCGATGCTGGCCGACCTCGGCGCTGAGGTCACCGTGCTCGAGTACGCGCCGCAGATCATTCCGGGCGTCGATGCCGACATCGCCAAGGCACTCGCTCGTGCCTTCGCCAAGCGAGGAATCACGGTGCGCACGGGCTGCGAGGTGACCGGACACACCCCCAAAGGCAGTGACGCTGTAACTGGCGACGCCACCGGCACGACGGTGTACTACAGCGTGGCGTCCCGACCCGGCAGGGCTAACCCAAGCAGTGCTGGTGCCGCTGAGCCCGCGTCCGTTGATCCCGAGTCAGTCGAGGTCGATGCGGTGGTGGTATCGGTCGGCCGCCGTCCGTTCGCGGATCACCTCGGCCTTGACGACACCGGGGTCCAGCTGGACGAGCGTGGCTTCGTCGTGGTCGACGAGATGTGCCGCACCTCCATGGCCGGCGTTTACGCCATCGGCGACCTTACCGATACTCCCCAGCTTGCTCATGTGGGATTCGCGGAGGCCATAGTCGCAACCCAGGACATGCTCGGCGAGTCGCCTGCGCCGGTCGACTACGCGAACGTGCCGTGGGCGATCTACTGCCACCCAGAGGTGGCCTTCGCGGGGCTCAGCGAGGCGGCGGCCCGCGAGGCCGGCTTCGACGTGGTGGTCTCCAAGCACCGCTTCAGCGGCAACTCGCGCGCCATGATCGTCAACGACACTGAAGGTCTTGTCAAGATCGTGGCCGAGCGGCAGCCCGACGGCGCCGCTGGGCGCATCCTGGGTGTTCACATGATGGGGCCATGGGTCACCGAGCAGTTGGGTCAGGGCTATCTCGCGGTCAACTGGGAAGCCACCGTCGCGGAAGTGGCGGCGCTCGTGCAGCCGCACCCCACGCTGTCGGAGCTGTTCGGCGAGACGATGCTGTCGCTCACGGGGCGCAGCCTCCACGGATGAACTGTCCGAGATGACGCAGACGCCGGTCTCGAATACAAGCCGCAACGCTGCATGAAGACTGCTGAAAGACGGTTGCTGCATGAAGGCTTGTGATGGCTGAGGTCGTGCTGCCCCAGCTCGGTGAGACCGTGACCGAAGGGACGATCATCCGCTGGTTCAAGCACCCCGGCGAGTCCGTCACGCTGGGCGAGACGCTCTATGAGGTGTCCACCGACAAAGTGGACAGCGAGGTGCCGTCGCCTATGGAGGGCGTCGTCGCCGAGATTCGGGTGCCCGAAGGCGAAACCGTGGATGTGGGCACGGTGCTGGCCATCGTCGATCTGACAGACGCGGCCGCTTCGGCCCCGCCCGCCCCAGCCCCTGCGTCCGTCGCAGTTGGGGCCCAGCAAGAAGCGCCAATCGATGCCGGCAGCGCCGTGACGGCGCAGCCTGCGACTCGGACGGGTGAGAGCGGGTTGGCTGACCATGCGTCCATCCGACCCGCAACCGGCAGCGGCGGCTACCTGCTCTCGCCGGTCGTGCGGCGCCTGGTTCGTGAGCACGGCTTGGACCCCGCTGCGCTGGCGGGCACTGGGGTCGGCGGTCGTATCACCCGATCCGACGTGCTCAACGCCATCGACGAGCGCCAGCGCGCCGCCGCCATGCCTGCGGCGACACCGGCTCGGCCGTCAGTCGGTGAGGACCCGCCGCCGGATCGGCCGCTTCGCTCGGTGCCAGCGCCGCTGGCTGCTGCCGGTACGGCCGACTGGACCGACGGAGACTCGTGCTTTGAGGCCTTCAACAACATTCGGCGACGCACCGGCGAGCACATGGCGCACTCGGCGGTCACCTCGCCGCACGCGCTGACCGTTGTGGAAGTCGACTACGAGCAGGTGGAACAGGTGCGCAGGGCCCATCGAGAACAGTGGCGGGCCGCGGAGGGCTTCAGCCTCACCTACCTGCCGTTCATCGTGGTCGCAGTCGCAGATGCGCTGGCGCATTGGCCGCGGATCAACGCTTCGGTAGAAGAGGGCGGCCTGCGCATCTGGCGCCGGCCGAACATCGGCGTCGCCGTGGACCTCGACTACGAGGGGCTGATCGTGCCAGTGCTCCACGATGCCGACGCACTCAGCCTGCGAGGCGTCGCCCGCAAGATGAACGAGTTGGCCGGCCGCGCTCGGGAGCGGCGCCTGACGCCCGACCACATTGCCGGCGGCACCTTCACCATCTCCAACAACGGCTCCTTCGGCACCTACACGACTGCGGCCATCATCAATCAGCCCCAAGTCGCCGTGCTGTCCACTGACGGCGTCGCCCGGCGGCCGGTGGTGGTCACGGACCGATTCGGCAATGAGGCCATCGTCGTGCATTCGGTGGGCCACCTGGCCATGGGTTGGGACCACCGGGCATTCGACGGCAGCTACGCAGCGGGCTTCTTGGGGCACATCCGCCAGATGCTCGAACAGCACGACTGGGGAGCGGAGCTGTAGGGCCGATGTTGCAGGTGCGCTGGCTGGGACGCGTCGGCTACCGCGAGGCGCTCGACCTGCAGCGGCGCCTGTGGACTCACCACACGGGCGACTACCTGCTGCTGCTCGAGCATGATCACGTCTTCACCGCGGGACCCAACGCAGACGAGGCCAACTTGCTCGTCGCCCCCGGCGCGTTCGGTGCCGACTGCGTACGCATCGACCGCGGAGGCGACTTCACCTACCACGGTCCGGGTCAGCTCGTCGGCTATCCGATTCTGACGCTGGAGGGCCGTCGCGGCGGCGGTCTCGCCGAGACAGCTGCCTACGTCTTCGATGTGGAGCAGGTGCTCATCGAGGCGTTGGCAGACGTCGGGCTGCCAGGCTGCGGCCGGCTTCGGGAGTACCCGGGAGTGTGGCTCGACCTCGACGGCACGCCGCGCAAGGTGGCGGCCATCGGCGTGCGGCTGCGGCGCGGCCGCACCATGCACGGTTTCGCGCTCAACGTGGACACCGACCTCGCGTGGTTCGATCGGATCGTTCCGTGCGGCATTCGCGACTACCGCCCCACGTCGCTGCGAGCCGAAGGGTGTACAGCATCGATGCGCGACGTGGCCGACGCCGTCGTCCGGCGTGCGGCGCAGCGCTGGGGCTACGGCGACTGCAGACGAGCAGACGTGGCCTGGCGCCGGCATCCGTCGAATCGCACCGCCGACAGCGGCAATCTCAACCCTGAGCTTGAAGCAGAACTCGAAGCACTGGGCTGGGGCAGCGGTCCGGGTCGGGTGGCGATCGCACCGCCGCGCAGTCGCAGCCGTCTGGCGCAGGCAGGAGTAGGCGGCGGACTCCAGCTCGACTCCCGCAAGCCGGCGTGGCTGCGCACTCGGGTGGATGTCAACGAGGGGTATCTCCGTCTGCGCAAGATCATGCGCCGACATGACTTGGCGACGGTGTGCGAGGAGGCCGGCTGTCCGAACATCTTCGAGTGCTGGGGTGCAGGGACGGCGACGTTCATGCTCAACGGCGAGCGCTGCACGCGTGCGTGCGGCTTCTGCTTGGTGGACACGCGTCGGCCTGCGCCGCTCGACCCCGACGAACCGCGCCGAGTCGCTGCGGCGGTGGCACAGATGGAACTGGGCCATGTGGTAGTCACAGCTGTTGCTCGCGACGACCTGGCCGACGGCGGGTCCGGCGCATTCGCCGAGACCATCGCCGCAATCCGAGACCGGTCGCCCCACACCACCGTGGAAGTGCTGGTGCCCGACTTCGGCGGCGACGCCGAGTCGCTGAGCACGGTGATCCACGCAGGTCCCGACATCGTGAATCACAACATCGAGACGGTGGCTCGTCTGCAACGCGCCGTGCGGCCCTCAGCCGGCTACGCCCGCAGCCTCGCATTGCTGGCACGCAGCGTCACCACCGGCTGCGTCACCAAGTCGGGCGTCGTCGTCGGCATGGGCGAGGATGACGCCGAGGTCGACCTCACACTTGCCGACTTGGCGGCCGTGGGCGTGAGCATCGTCACCATCGGCCAGTACTTGCGGCCAACGGGTCATCACATTCCGGTTGCCCGCTGGGTGCCCCCCGAAACTTTCGAGCGCTGGCGAGCGCTGGGCATCACGCTTGGCCTCGGCTATGTCCAGGCGAGCCCGCTGACGCGATCCAGCTACCACGCATCCGAGTCAGCAGCAGCAGCGGAACTCGACGCCCGAACTCCCCACGTCCCGGCGTAGCGCCGCCAGACATCCAGCAGCGGGCATTGAGTGCAGCCAGCAGTGAGTGACGGCGCGCCGGTGGAGGTGGCCACGGTGATGTGCCAGTGGGCCACCGGGGGACTGGCGTACCTGTGGGTGACGACCCGCCGAGTCGAGGTCGGCCTCGGCTACGGCTGGCTGTTGCGTTCGCTGTACGCCGTGATTGCAGTCATTGGGGCGGTCGCTGGCTTCGTCTTCCAGCCGGACGCCGTACGTGATGTGGCTTGCATGGCAATGGCGCTGTGCGCCGGTGCAGCTCTGGTGCGCTCCGCGCTGCCCACGCGACGTGGGACAACCGAAGGCTTCGACCCGCGTTGGGACCTCGCAGCGCCGCTGGCGGGACTGGTGGGGGTGGTTGCGGCGGCGCTCGACGCGAGCGGCGGTGTCGCGCCCGCGCTGCATCTGGCCCGGATGATCGTCGGTGCTGCATTTCTCGGCGTGGTCAGCGACGCAATGCTGCTGGGTCACTGGTACCTGGTGCAGCCGGGGCTGCGGCGTGCGCCGCTGCGGCAGCTGGTACGCCATCTCGGCGGCATCTGGCCGATCGAGGTGGGGCTGCTGTTGCTTCCCACCGGCATGATCGCCGTGCTGAGCGGAAGCATCGACGACGGCTACGGCGGCCTGCTGGGCTGGTTCTGGGTTGCCTGCGCCGTTACGACAGCGGCGCTTGCTGCGGTGGCGATGGCGGCGCTGCGCGAGCGCCAGTACGCGGCGGTCATGGCCGCCACCGGGCTGCTCTACCTCGCGATCCTGACGGGGTTCGGCACCGACCTCGTCGCTCGCCTCACCTTGGCGAGCTGAAGGACGCAGGCGGGCCGAACCCATTGCTCCCGGTGTCCCACGGGCCCTCCGTCGGGGGTTCGTTCAGGTGCCGGTCCATTGGGGCGGACGCTTCTCGGCGAAGGCCCTTCCGCCCTCTGCGGCGTCATCGCTGGCGCCCACGATCCGTCGGATCGACTCGCCCATGCGCAGCGCCTCGGTCCAGCCCATGCGCTGGCTGCGCCACGCCACCTCCTTGACGGCACGGACTGCAAGCGGCGCGCCTTGGCACAGCCGCTCAGCCAGCGCGCAGGCTTCGTACATCAGCGTGTCATGGGGCACGACCTTCCATGCCAAGCCCAGGTCGCGGGCCCGTTCGGCATCGAAGTTCTCGCCGGTCAGCAGGATTTCCATCGCATTCGCCCAGCCGATCTTGTGCGGCATGCGCATCGCGCCCACGACGGTCGGCACGCCGATCCGCACTTCAGGCATGCCGAACACAGCACGGTCCGACGCGATCAGAAAGTCCGCCACCAGCGCTCCGGTGAGCCCGTAGCCGATGCAGGCGCCGTTGACCGCTGCGATGATCGGCTTGTACAGCTCGAGGCCGCTCTCGAGGCTGTTGACGGTCGGTATCTCGAAGTACGACCCCGACCAGGTGCCCGCTGAACCCCGCGTCGGGTCGCGCAGGTCCGCCCCGGCGCAGAACGCACGGCCGGCGCCGGTCATGATCGCCACCCAGGCGTCGGGATCGTTGTAGAACTTCGTCCACGCAGCGTTCAGGCACTGCCGCATGTCGCCGTTGATGGCGTTCATCGCTGAGGGTCGGTTGTAGGTGATGGTGGCGATGCGGCCGTCGAGTTGGTAGGTCGCGGCCGCGTCGGGGTCCGACACGTCGGGCACTGGACCCTGGTAGGAGGGATCGGTCATGGCTGCCGTTCTAGCCCACGCGCATTGGGGCGCATCGCTAAGGTCGCTGCTGGTTGCACTGCGATGACGCTCGGAAGGTGTCTGCGTCGCGTCAGCAGTGCGCCGTCCCGACATCACCACGAGCGGGGCACCACGAACAGGGCACCACCCAGAAGGCATCAAGCAAGGGGCAGCTCACGATGCGCACCGGCCAGCAGTACAGGGAATCGCTCGACGACGGACGTATGACGTACTTCGAGGGCGCCCAGATCGACGACTTGGCAACGCACCCGATCCTCGGACAGACCGTGGACGCTACAGCCGCGGGCTACGAACGCTTCTACGACCCCGCGCCGGATGCCACCTCGCCCCTGATGACCGTCCCGCGCAGTGCCGACGACCTGCGAGCCATGATCCCCCTGCTGCATTCGGCGGGGATGATGGCCCACGTCACCTACACCTCCATCCAGACGCTGAAGACCGCAGCCGGCCGCATGGTCGACTCGAAACCGGACTACATCGAGCGGATGGATGCCTTCATCGAGGAGGCGCAACGAGACGATGTGCGGATCACCCAGTGCATCACCGACGCCAAGGGCGACCGCAGCCGGCCGCCGGCTCGCCAGGACGACCTGGACTCCTATGTCCGCGTCGTGGATCGTCAGCGAGACGGCGTGGTGCTGCGGGGGGCGAAGCTCCACATCACCGGCGCCTCCTTCGGCCACGAACTGCTCACCATCCCGACCAAGGCGATGAAGCCCGGCGAAGAGGACTGGTCGATCGGCTGCTCAGTGCCCGTCAATGCGCCGGGCGTCAAGATCATCAACACGACCTACGCACCGCGACACACCGACGTCCGTGCGTTCCCGGTCTCCGGCGAGCACCACTACCCCGAGGGCTTCGTGATCTTCGACGACGTGTTCGTGCCCCACGAGCGGGTGTTCCTCGACGGCGAGACGCACTACGCAGCCGTCTTCGCCCACGCCTTGGGGCTCTGGGAGCGCCTCGGCGGCCTGTCGGCATTCGTCGAGGAGGCAGACCAGCTGGTGGGGCTGGCCCAGCTCGTGGCCGAAGCGAACGGCACCGCAGGGATCGGTCACGTCAAGGAGAAGATCTCCGAGATGATCATCCACGCCACCCTCATCCGAGCAGCGCTGGAAGCCGCCATCGCTCACTGCTCGATCGGCCCTGAAGGTGCGGCATTCCCCAATGAGCTGTACACGAACGCCGGCAAATTCCATGCCGCTGCCAACTACAGCGCCATCGTGCGGCACCTGCACGACATCGCCGGAGGCGCCGTGCTGACCTCGCCGGTGCCCGCCGACTTCGAGCACCCCGACGTGGGGCCGCTGGCGCGCAAGTACATGTCCACCGGCCACGATGTGGACGGCGAGTACCGCGCCCGACTGATGCACACCATCCGGGACCTCACCGCCGATGCCTACGGCGGCTGGAAGTTCGTCACCAACCTGCAAGCAGGAGGCGGCCTCTACGCCCAGCGCATCGTCACTCGCAAGCACTACGACCTTGACGCCGCCAAGACCAAGGCGTTGGCCGTGGCCGGGCTCGCGCCTGCCGGCCACTGAGGCCCCGTGCCGCATAGTCTGAGCGAGTGAGCGATGCTGCCGATGCTGATGCACGGCCAGTGATCGCTTCCACCCAGGCGCTGACGCAGCGGTTCGGATCGACGTTGGCGCTCGACGCGCTGGACGTGCAGATCCTCCCCGGCGTCACGGGACTCGTGGGCGCGAACGGCGCCGGCAAGACCACGCTGCTCAACGCGCTGCTCGGCCTGCGGACACCGACGTCGGGGTCGGCAACCGTGTTGGGACTCGATCCTCGCAGCCAAGGTGCAATGTTGCGGACCCACGTGGGCTTCGCTCCCGAGCGCGACGTGCTGCCCGACGAGATGCGGGCGGTCGACTTCGTGCGCCACTTGGCGCAGGTGCGCGGCATTCCCCGCAGCGCAGCGCGCACTCGGGCGTCGGACAGCCTGTGGCTCGTGGGGCTCGGCGAAGAACGCACCCGCACGCTTGGCACCATGTCCACCGGTCAGCGTCAGCGGGTCAAGCTGGCGCAGTCCATCGCAGCGGACCCGCAGCTGGTGCTGCTCGACGAGCCGACCGCGGGACTCGATCCCACCCAGCGCAGCGAGATGCTCTCGCTGGTGGCCGAGATCAGCTCAGAGCATTCGGTCAGCGTGATCTTGTCCTCGCACTTGCTTGAGGAAGTCGAACGGGTCTGCGACCACATCGTTGCGCTGCAAGCGGGACGCCTCGTGGCGAACGGGCCCATGGCGGAGCTGGTGGGCGACGACGAGGGCATCACGCTGGAGCTGGTCGATGTCGCCGAACCGGCCGGATCGGTGGACGAGGTGGAGCGCTTGTTGCGTCGCGTCGGCGTCGAGGTCGAGCGCACGGGCACCACGTTGCGGCTCGGAGGGTCCGAACGCGGCGCGATCAGCGATCACGCACGCGATGCTGTTGCGCAAGCGGGTGCGCGCATTCGACGGCTGGAAGCCCGACGTCGCACGCTGGCCGACCTGTTCGAACCGACGGCGCCGTGAGCCGGCTCAGCGAGCCCGCGCCATGGGCTGACGGGTCTGTGACTGCATCGTCGGCGACCGTACTCGACGACAGCGCGGCCTTCGACGACGGGGCGGCGCGCATTCTGGATCAGAGCTATCGGCCCTACGAGGGCACTCGCCACCGGCTCGCGGGCGCGATGCGCGCGGTGGTCGGCTCGTCGTTCCGGTTCACGCTGGGCTTCGGGCGCTCGGCGCGTCACAAGGTCCTGCCGTGGCTGGCGGTGGTGATCGGCGTGGTGCCCGCGATCGTGTTCGTCGGCATCGCCACCGTGCTCGACGTCGACTTGATCTCCGACCAGATCCTGCCCGACTACCACGAGTACTACGGATTCATTCGGGTGGCCCTGTTCTTCTACTGCGGCATCGTCGTGCCGGAGATCCTCGTGGCCGACCGGCGCAACGGGATGCTGCCGCTGTACCTGTCGACGCCGTTGCGCCTGTGGAGCTACCTGGCCTCCAAGGCGGCTGCGGTGGCCGCGACGCTGGCCGTGCTCACCGTCGGGCCGCTGCTGTTCTTGCTCGTGGCCTACACCGTCGAGGGTTCGGGGCCGGGCGGCGTCGGCGACTGGCTCATCGTGTTGCTTCGCATTCTGGTCGCCGGTGCCGCAATAGCGGCAACCGTCACGGCAGCCAGCTTGGCCATATCCAGCCTGACCGACCGACGGGCCTTCGCCGTCATCGGCGTGATCCTGCTCCTGCTGGGCAGCAATCTGATCACCAGCGCGCTCGTCGAGGTCGCCGATCTGGATCCGCGCCTGTACGCCTTCAATCTCGGCGAGATCGGCGCCGCGCTGAAGGACCGGATCTTCGGCGTCGAGCCTCCGTTGCCGACCCAATCCAGTGAAGGCTCGCCCGGCTGGCGCATGAACGAGTTGTCGACCATGTTCGTGGTCGCGGCCAATGTCGCTTGGGTGCTCGTCGGCGGCGCGGTGGTGTGGTGGCGCTACCGCCGGACCGTGGAGAGCTGATGAACACTCGGCCATTGCCGGCCCCGGCGCCGCGGCCCGATGCGGCGGCCGCAGGAGGGCCTGCAGGCAGCCCGCCTGCCGACAGTCCGAGGCCCGAGGTCAACGGTGCTTTCCCTTCCGGCATGGTCGAGGTGCGCGGCGTGTCCAAGTTCTTCGGCGATGTGGTGGCCGTCTCGGATGTGTCCTTCTCTGTCCGCGCCGGCGTCACAGCGCTGCTGGGGCCCAACGGCGCCGGCAAGTCCACGCTGTTCCGCATGATGTGCGGGCTCACAGCGCCGTCGCGGGGAAACGTGCGGGTGCTGGGCGCCGACGCACGTGCCGACCGCGAGGTGCGGGGCCGGATCGGGCTGGCGCCTCAGCAGGACGCGCTGTTCGACAGATTCGACGCGCTCGGCTTCGTGCAGCTCGCCGCGGCTCTGGCCGGTGTCGCCGATGCTCCCGCAGCCGCCCGGCATGCGTTGGGACTGGTGGAGCTGGACCCCGACGACCATCGACCGGTGGCCGGTTTCTCCAAAGGCATGCGCCAGCGCGCCAAGCTGGCTGCAGCGCTCGTACACGATCCCGACGTGCTGATCCTGGACGAGCCGCTCAACGGCCTCGATCCGGTGCAGCGTCGCCGCATGATCGCACTGCTGGAGGAACTCGGCGCGCAGGGCCGCTGCGTGCTCGTGTCCTCCCATGTGTTGGAGGAGGTAGCGAGGCTCGGCTCTCGGATTCTGGTGATCGCGCAAGGCCGACTCGTGGCAGGCGGCGACTACCGCGAGCTTCGGGAGCTGATGGACGATCGCCCCCATCGCATCAGCATCGAGGCTGACAAGCCTCGCCATCTCGCAGCGATGCTGGTGCGGCTGGGCATCGCCGTGGGTGTGCGCGTCGACGGCGACGTCGTGGTGGCCGACACGCTCGACGTGGATCGGCTGGGACGCGATATCGCGCCGGTGGCCAAGGCCATGAGCGTCCGCCTGCGCCAGATCGTCCCGCTCGACGACGACCTCGAATCGGTGTTTCGCTATCTGGTGGAACGTCGATGAGCGCGCCGCACGAAGCCTCGGTCTTCGCGGTTGCCGGCACCGCGTCGGCGGGCCGGCCCGTCGGTGCTGTGCGAGCCACGGTGCTGTGCTACCGAGTCCTGCTACGCCAGATCGTCTCCGCGGGTCGACTCTGGGCACTCGGAGCGTTGGGCGCTGCCATGATCCTGGTGGGCTGGGTCGTCGGCAATGCGGCCGAAGACGGCACCGATGGGCTCGTAGATCCGCTGCTCACGGGCGCCAGCTACGCCGACGGCTTCGGCCTGATCTTGATCGTGCCCATCGTCTCACTGGTCTTCGCCGCCGCTGCGCTGGGCGACGCGCGCGACGACGGCACGCTCGTCTACCTGTGGCTGCGTCCCATTGGCCGCGCTCCGCTGGCGTTGGGCGCAGCGTGTGCTGCGGTCACCGTGGCGCTGCCGCTGTGCGTCGCGCCGACGGTGGCGGGCGGCTGGCTAGCGACCGATTTCGTTGCAGGCTCCGGCGCCGTGGCGCTGGGCGCGTTGGCTGCGGCCGCACTGGGCGCGGTTGCCTATTCGTGCGTGTTCGTGCTGTTGGGGCTGCTGTTCCGCAAAGCGGTCCTGTGGGGGATTGCCTACGTGCTGCTGTGGGAAGGCTTGGCGGTGGGCCTCGGCGACTTCGCCGAGCGTCTCTCGCTGCGCGGCTACGCTCGTGCCGTGCTCGCGCGGATCGCTGACGTGGATCTGGGCTTCACCACCTACGGCTTGGTCGCCGCCATCTTCGTGCTTGCCTCGGTCAGCGCGCTGAGTCTCGTGCTCGCCACGGTGAGACTGGGTCGTCTCGACGTGGACTAACCGGCTCGGACGTGGCCGCGGCGGTGCTGCGGCCCGTCAGTCCCGGGCATGGAGCGCGCTGGACGCAGACACAATGAACGGGTGCGGCTCGTCATCCAGATTCCTTGCCTCAACGAGGAGGAACATCTCGGCGAGACCCTCAGCGCGCTGCCGCGTCACGTGGACGGTTTCACCGAGGTGCTGTGGCTGGTCGTCGACGACGGCTCCACCGACGACACCGCGAACGTGGCCCGGCGTCACGGCGCCGATGCCGTCGTCAGCCTGACGCAGAACAAGGGACTGGCCGTCGCCTTTGCCAGCGGTCTCGATGCGGCGCTGCGCATGGGTGCCGACGTCGTGGTGAACACCGACGGCGACAACCAGTACGACGCCGGAAGCATCGGCCGGCTCACTGAGCCGATCGTGGCCGGCCGCGCCGATCTGGTGATCGGCTCGCGCGACATCCGCAACCATCGGGAGTTCTCGCCGTTGAAGAAGCGGCTGCAGCGGCTCGGCTCGTGGACGGTTCGCCAGGCCTCGGGCACCGACGTGGCCGATGTCACCTCCGGTTTTCGTGCCTACAGTCGCGAGGCTGCGCTGGCCGCGAACGTCGTGTCGCGCTTCACCTACACGCTGGAGACGGTGATCCAAGCGGGCAAGTCCGATCTCGCGGTGGCCGACGTGCCAGTGCCCGTCAATCCCACCAGTCGACCGTCGCGCCTGTTCACCTCAAAGCGCCAGTACGTGCGAAGGGCTGCCGGCACGATCGCTCGCGTCTACGCCATGCACGAGCCGTTGCGGGTCTTTGCGGTGCCGGCGGCAATCTTCGCTGCGGTCGGCGTGACCCTGTTCGCTCGATTCGGTTGGTTTCTGGTGACCTCGGGCGGCTCGGGCCATGTGCAGTCGCTCATCATCGGCGCAGTTGCGCTGCTCGTGGCAATGCAGCTGGCCATGCTCGGCATCCTTGCCGATTTGCTGCGCGCCAACCGCGTGGTGGCAGAGCGCACGCTGCGCCGAGTGCGGTCCATCGAGCTGGACATCTTCGACATGCGCAACGACCGCAAGCTGACCCGGCGGCCACAGCCCGACGATGTTCAAGAACCGGACGACAGGCGCGACGAGACACCCGATGATGGAGACGATTGACGGGATGATCGGGGCATGTCGCGCCGGGCAGGCAGAGCCGGCCGGTGCCGCTGAGGACGCGCAGCCGAGATTCAGGAGATCACGACCACCACGTCGCCCGCTCCGACCGTGTCGCCGGGCTGGACCTTGATGTCCGAGACAGCGCCGGAGCGGTCAGCGCTGATGCTGTTCTCCATCTTCATGGCCTCGAGCACCACCACACCCTCGCCGGCGGTGACGGTCTGACCGATCTCGACCAGAATCTTGACGATGGTGCCCTGCATTGGCGCCGTCACCTGCCCGCTGCCGGAACCGGCTGAAGCACCTCCGCTGGAGCGGCGCGGCCGAGACACCGCGTTGGCGGCACCGGCCGTCGTGGCTGTGGTGAGCGCGGGCGCCGCGTCGGGCACCCACGCGCTCACCGAGAACCGTTTGCCGTCGACTTCCACCACTGCGTCCCGTCGCACCAGCGCCGCCTCGCCATCGCGAACGCCAAGCGACGCATCTTCGGATCCGTCAGCACTAGTGCCGGCAGCGGCCACATTGCTCAGATCCAGTCGTTCCTCCACCCATTTGGTGCTGTGCGTGCCGGCGCGGAATTCCGGCGAGGCCATGATCTGCACATGTGCCGGCGCTGTGGTCGCGATGCCGCCGATGCTCAGCTCGTTGAGGGCTCTCTCCATTCGGGCGATGGCCGTCGGACGGTCTGAGCCCCAGACGACGAGCTTGCCGACGAGGTTGTCGTAGTACTGGCTGACCGTGTCGCCCGGCTCGTAGCCGCCGTCCCAGCGAACGCCGAAGCCGTCGGGCACGCGCAACGAGGTCAGTCGACCAGGCGACGGCAAGAAGCGGCCGTCGGCCGGATCCTCGGCATTGATCCGAGCCTCGATGGCGTGGCCGACCGATGCCACATCCGACTGCGTGAACGACAGCGTTTCCCCTGCAGCCACCCTGATCTGCTCTCGCACCAAGTCGATGCCGGTGACCATCTCGGTGACTGGGTGTTCAACCTGCAGTCGGGTGTTCATCTCCAAGTAGAAGAACTCGCCGTCCTGGTAGAGAAACTCCACGGTGCCGGCGTTGGCGTAGTTGCAGCCGCGCGCCACCGCCAAGGCGGCGTCGCCCATGGCGGTTCGTGTGGCATCGTCGAGCATGGGCGCCGGACTCTCCTCCACCAGCTTTTGGTGCCGGCGCTGAGCAGAGCAGTCGCGCTCTCCGAGCCACACGGCGTTGCCGTGGTGGTCGGCAATGATCTGCATCTCGATGTGGCGCGGCCAAGTGAGGTACCGCTCCATGTAGCACTCGCTCCGCCCGAAGAAGGCCTCGGCCTCGCGCTGTGCCGATGCCAGCGCAGCTTCGATCTCGTCGGGCCCGTGGACCACCTTCATGCCGCGTCCGCCACCGCCGTAGGCCGCCTTGACGGCAATGGGATAGCCGTGCTCGGCGCCGAACTCGGCGACTTCGGTGGTCGAGGCGATGATCTCGGTGGTGCCGGGCACGCCGGCCACGCCTGACCGTTCAGCGGCCAACCGCGCCGAGATCTTGTCGCCCATCACTTCGATGGCCTCGGGCGGCGGCCCCACGAAGGTCACGCCTCGGGCCGTCACGGCGCGAGCGAAGTCGGCGTTCTCGGAGTAGAAGCCGTAGCCGGGATGAACCGCATCGGCTCCGCAGCGCGCGATGACGTCGATGAGCGCGTCGGTGTGGAGATAACTCTCGGCCGCGGTCTGACCTCCAAGCGCGAATGCCTCGTCCGCCAGGCGCACATGCATGGCGTTGCGGTCCAAGTCGCTGTAGACCGCCACCGAGGCGATGCCCAGCTCGCGGCAGGCCCGAATGATGCGCACGGCGATCTCGCCGCGGTTGGCGATGAGGAGCTTGCCGAACACGAATCAGGCGCCGCTTGGACGCAGCGCTCGCCAAGACTGTGTTTGCGAAGACAGGGTTTGCGAAGACAGGGCTCGCCGATACCGCGTTGGCCAATACATGGTCCGGCGACGCTATTGCGCGTTGGTCCTGTTCGCTACCGGGACTGCCGCGCTACCGTCGCCGTGTGCCGACCGAGCACGAACCGTGGAGTTCGGACTCGCCTCGCTTCGCCTCCGTGGCCGGCACCCGCTTTACCGACGTCGAGTGGCACGGCGAGGTCTCCTCCACGAATGCGGAGCTGCTCGACCGGGCGCGTCTGGGGGCATCCGAAGGGGCCGTGCTGATCGCCGACGTGCAGACCGCCGGCCGGGGCCGACGCGGCCGCCGGTGGACAGCGCCGTCGGGCACCGCGCTGATGATGTCGGTGCTGCTGCGGCCGCCACCGGACCGGTTGCCGCCTGCCCGGGCAGCTTTGGTGACCCTTGCGCTGGCCTTGGCGGCCGTGGACGCCTGCGAGCAGTCGAGCGGGCTTCGGCCCAGACTGAAGTGGCCCAACGATCTGGTGGTGGTCGCCGACGCTGCCCGAGCGGGCGCGCCAAGCCGCGGAGCAACGCGGCCCGACCTCAAGCTTGCAGGCATCTTGGCCGAGTCCGTCGCTGCGAACGGTCTGCTGTCGGCGCTGGTGGTGGGTATGGGCCTCAACACCGGCTGGGCTCGGGTACCGGCCGAGTTGGAGGGTGCCGCAACGAGCTTGAACTTGGCATCGGGCGCACCAGTGGACCGGACGACCTTGGCGCGCCACGTGCTCGAGGGCCTCGAAACTCGTTACCGGCGCCTGTGCTCTGCCGGTGATGCTGCGGGACCCGAAGCGGTGCTCGACGAGGCGCGCCAGAACTCGGCCACGCTGGGCCGGCGGGTGCGGGTGACCCTCGGGGCACCGGCGGGCGGGCCTCGGGCCGAGATGGGCAGTGACACCGAGGTGCTCAGCCTCGAAGGAGTGGCCAGCGACCTCGACGGCCACGGCAGGCTGCTGGTGCACGACGACGACGGCGTCATCCATGCCGTGGCGGTGGGCGACGTGATGCATCTGCGCCCAGCCGCGCGCGAACGGTGACGCCTCGGTCGATGCCGTAGCTTCGTCCCGCTGCCGAACGCGCCGACGAAGCGAGGACGCCGTGCCGCTGACCCTTTCGACCGAACACCTTGAGGTAGTGCTTGAGGCAGTGAACGACGCTGCCGCTGCGGCGCCGGCTGCCGCGGCCGACCGGCCGGTACGCAGCGATGCCCTGGATGCCCTCGGCGTTGCGCCCAGTTACCTGGCAGCCTGCGGCTTCGACGGCGCCGTGGGCGCGACATCGCTGCTGCCGAGCCCAGGCGGTGCAGTCGACGGCGCTGTGCCTATTGCCGTCGGGCTGGGCAGCGAACGTCTCACTGCTGCCGACGTTCGCAAGGCCGCAGCGAGCCTCTGGCGGTCTGCGTCGAAGGTCGATTCGCTGGTGTCCACCTTGCCGACGGCGGCGGCCGCAGACCTCGGGGCCGACGGAGCGCTCAGCGCGGTGGTCGAAGGCATGCTGTTGGCCTCGTACCGATTCGACGAGTACAAGGGTGAGCCTGCGGAGGCTGACCCGCTCAAGCGCATCGTGCTGGCGGTGCCTGAGGGAACGGACACCGCAGCAGCGCTTGACCGTGCCGCGGCGGTTGCGGGCGGCATCGCGCTGGCCCGCGATCTGGTCAACCAGCCCGCTGGCGCCCTCACCGCCGCCGGTCTCGCCGCGGCTGCCGTCGAAGCCGTGGACGCGGCGCGAGCGAGCAGCAATCCCAAGGCGGGTTCAGCATCGGCCGAGGTCTGGGACCGCGACCGCCTCGTCACCGAACGGTGCGGAGGGTTGCTGGGCGTCAACGCCGGCTCGACCGAACCTCCAGCTCTCGTCCGCCTGCGCTGGCAGCCGACAGCTGAGCCGCGGGCCGCGATTCAACTCGTCGGCAAGGGCATCACCTTCGACACGGGAGGACTCAACCTCAAGTCGTTCGAGGGCATGGAGTGGATGAAGATCGACATGGGCGGTGCCGCGGCCGTGATCGGCGCCATGAGTGCCGTCATTCGCCTGGCGCCCGACGTGGCAGTCACCGGCATCTGCTGTTGCACCGACAACCAGCCGGGACCAACGGCCACCAAGCCCGGCGACGTGCTGCACATCCGCAACGGCACGACGGTGGAAGTGCTGAACACCGACGCCGAAGGCAGGCTCGTCTTGGCCGACGGACTGTCGCTCGCTGTCGAGGAGGCGCCCGACTTGGTGATCGACCTCGCCACGCTGACCGGTGCCTGCATGGTTGCACTGGGGGAAAAGTACGCAGGGCTGATGGGCAACGACGAAGCTGCGATCGAGCGGGCGCAAGCTGCCGGACGCGCGGCGGGGGAGCTGCTGTGGCACTTGCCGCTGCCGCCCGAGTACCGCGAGCAGCTGGACTCGCCGATTGCCGACCTTCGCAACATCGGCAAGAACCGTTACGGGGGAGCGCTCCATGCAGGGCTCTTCTTGTCCGAGTTCGTCGGCGACACGCCGTGGCTGCACCTCGACATCGCCGGACCGGTCCGCACCGACGCCGACGCAGGCGAGGCTTCCAAGGGTGCGACAGGGTTCGGCGTACGAACCCTGGTCGAGCTGATCTGCGGCTGGTGAGCTCACCGCAACCGAGCGAGCGCGGAGCGGAGGCAGGGGCTTGGGCGCGCGGCTAGGCAGACGAGCGCGTGCGCGTCCGCATGCATCGCTCGGCCCAAGCCCAAGCAGTGGCCTCGTTGGCGGCGCTCGGCGCCAGCCCGAGCGTCACGAGCCGCTCGGCAGACTCGTGCAGGCCGTGACCCAGTGTCAGCATGCAGGTCGCCAGCAGTCGGGTCTCGCCGACGGAGAAGTCCGAGCGGTCGTCGGCTTGCCTCCAGTCACCGATTTCGTCCCGCAGCTGTTGAGGCATGCGCATGCGCAGCCTGCGGGGCACGGCCGGCATGAGACGGCGGACCATCAGCACAGCGTTCTCGTCGAAGTGCGCCAAGTCGAACATGCGGCAGCGGTCGATGGTCCGCATGAAGGTGCTCTGGCGGCCTCCTCGGTGCTGAAGCCCGAGTCGTCGAGCGGTCGAGTCGAGGTCCAAGTGGATCTCTTCTCCCGCTGAGATTTCGTCGAATTCCCGCGCCAGCAGTCTGAGCAGCCAAACGACGCTCGGGCCGAGCACAGCGATCCAGAATCGCTCCACGTATGCCGAGCGGGGATCGTGGCCGCGGCTGCCGACGGCGGGATCGTGCCAAGCACGGACCCGCAAGATGTGCAGCGGACCGGCCACGGCGCTCTGAGTCGCCGTGCAGTTCGGCGTCGGCGCTGTGTGCCCGGTCGGCTTCGGCTCAGCGTGGTGCAGCGCTCCGAGCGTCATCGGGGATGCAGGGGCCGCAGAGGTCTGGTCAGCTCGCACGGTGGTCTCCTTTGCTGTGTCGTCCCAAGAGATGGGTCCCTCGGGCTAGGTACCGGGCACGGAACGATCGACATGTGGCATGAAACTACATTGTACGGAGCTTTCTATATTGAAAATTATTGAAAAGTAACAATACGCCGCTCGAAGCGGAGGCGACCGGTGCGCTTGCGGCGCTGTCCGCCGGTGTCGCCGATCAGCCCATGGGTCAGACTGTGCGTCATGGGCGGTGAGACATGAGCTCACAGGTGCGCGCAGGCGCAGTGGCGGGCTGGGACGCAGACGATTCGCTGCGGACGGTTGCCGGGTGGATCGACGAGGCGAACGCCGTCACCGTGCTGACTGGCGCCGGAATCTCCACAGATTCAGGAATCCCGGACTTCCGCGGCCCCAACGGCGTGTGGACCAAGAACCCTGCCGCTGAGAAGCAGGCGACGCTCCAGAATTACCTCGCAGACCCCGAAGTGCGTGTGGCGGCCTGGCGTTCGCGCCTCGATCACCGGGTCCGGGGCGCGGTGCCCAACGCCGGGCATCGAGCTTTGGTGCAGCTCGAGCGCCGTCGCAAGCTGGTGTCCCTGCTGACCCAGAACGTGGACGGCCTCCACCACGACGCCGGGTCCGATCCCGACAAGATCGTGGAGGTACACGGCACCATGCGCGAAGCTGCCTGCTTGGAGTGCGACTACCGCACCGAGATGGGGGTGGTGCTCGACCGGGTACGCCTCGGCGAGGCGGACCCTCCGTGCCCCGAGTGCGGCGGGATTCTCAAGAGCGCGACGATCAGCTTTGGCCAGCAGCTGGTGGCGCGCGATCTCTTGCGCGCTCAAGCCGCGGCCGAGAACTGCGAGCTGATGCTGGCCGTGGGAACGACGCTGGCGGTGTACCCCATCGCAGCGGTGGTGCCGACTGCTCGCTCCGCAGGCGCCCGAGTCGTGATTGTCAACGCGGAGCCCACCGAGATGGACCATCTGGCGGACCAGGTTTTGCGCGGTTCGATCTCCGACATCCTTCCGTACATCTGCGGCCGCGGTCACGCCGGACCTGCGAAGCCGGGGTGACGCAGGAGGTGCAGCGCCGTGCAACCCGATCGCTCGCTGCATCACCAGCCGACACCTGACCGTCAATACCTGACCGATTTGGTAGGATTTCGGCACGCAGCGACGAATAGCGACGAACTCGGAGGCCCCGATGCCCTCGTTCCGCGAACTCTTGACAGCGACCAAGCGCGACATCATCGAGATCGATACGGCGACCGCAGCGGAGTGGATCTCCAGCCGGTCGCCGGCCGTGCTCGACGTGCGCGAGCCAGACGAGTACGAGCAGGGTGCGCTTGCCGGCGCCATCCACATTCCGCGTGGGCACCTCGAGGCGCAGATCGAGAACCGGCTGCCCGACCACGACGCGGAGATCGTCGTGTACTGCGCCGGCGGTGTCCGCTCGGCTTTCGCTGCGAAGACGCTCGGCGAGCTGGGATACACGAACGCCGTGTCCATGGACGGCGGCTTCGGCCGTTGGAAGGACGAGGGCCGTCCGTGGACAACGCCTGCCTCGCTCGGTGCCGAGCAGCGCAACAGGTACCAGCGACACCTGCTGTTGCCCGAGGTGGGCGAGGCTGGACAGCTCCGGCTGCTCGACGCCAAGGTGCTCCTGCTCGGAGCGGGAGGCCTCGGCTCGCCGGCTGCGCTCTATCTGGCTGCGGCAGGCGTCGGCACGCTGGGCATCATCGACATGGACGTGGTCGACGAGTCCAATCTGCAGCGCCAGATTCTCCACAACATGGACCGAATCGGGGACCGCAAGGTGGACTCGGCCAAGAAGACCCTGACCTCGCTCAATCCCGACGTCAACGTCGTCACCTACGACACCCGACTCGGCGCAGACAACGTGCTGGACATCCTCTCGGGCTGGGACGTCATCGTGGACGGCGCCGACAACTTCCCGAGCCGGTACCTGCTCAATGACGCCTCGGTGAAGCTGGGCATACCCGTCGTACACGGCTCGATTTACCGCTTCGAGGGCCAGGTCACCGTGTTCGACCCGACGCGGGGCCCGACCTATCGCGACTACCTGCCCGAACCCCCTCCGGCGGAGCTTGCTCCGTCGTGCGCAGAGGCCGGTGTGCTGGGCGTGCTGCCAGGAATCGTGGGTTCCATCCAGGCGCTCGAGACCATCAAGCTGATCCTCGGCGTCGGCGAATCGCTGTGCGGCCGCATCGTCGCCTTCGACTCGCTGGAGATGACGTTCCGCGAGTTTCGGCTGCGTCCTGACCCCGCCAACGAGGTCACCTTCGCCAATCGCGAGCGCATCACTGTCGGCGAACTGGACGGTCTCTGCAGCCCGACGCTGAGCGGCTGACGGGCTGAGCCGCAGGCAGGCGGCGGTGTCCGCCATGAGCCCAGCAGAGTCTGCGCCGGCAAAGCGCGGAGTGGGGTCCGTGCCGAGGCCGGGCCGTGACCACAGATGCAGTTGGGGGCACAGGTACGCTGCCTCGCCATGGCCCCGAAGCGCTTCGTCGTCATCGGCGGCGGACCGGCCGGCCACTCGGCGGCTACCTACGCAGCGCGCTACGGCGCCGAGGTAACGCTCATCGAGCGCGACATCGTGGGCGGCTCAGCCCATCTGCGCGACTGCGTGCCGTCCAAGTCCATGATCGCCACCGGCTCGGCGCTGAGCTTCGCCGGCCACCTCGATGACCTGGGCCTCGCCAACGTCTCCACGTCGGTGGACACACCGCAGCTCCGACAGCGCATCGGCGACATCGAGACCCGTCTGGCGGAGGTGGCCAAGCAGATGCTGGTCAGCCAAGGCGTGCGGATCTTGGCGGGCTCAGGCCGCCTGCTCGGACCCAGCGACGTCCGCGCCGAAACCGTAGACGGAACCGTGGACCTGTCGGCTGATGTCGTCGTGCTCGCGACCGGCAGCCGGCCGCGCATCCCTGAGTGGGCGCCCATCGACAAGGAGCGGGTGCTGACCACCCGCGACGCGTACCCGCCCGCAGAGCTGCCCGAGCATCTGGTCGTCGTGGGCTCAGGCGTGACCGGCGTGGAGTTCGTACATATGTTCACGTCGCTGGGTTCGCGGGTCACGCTGATCGTCAGCCGACAGCAGGTGCTGCCTCACAAGGATCCCGAAGCGGCAGCGGCGTTGGAGCAGACCTTCAGCGACCTCGGCGTGTCCATGCTCAAAGGTGCGCGTGCGGTGGGCATCGTGCGAGACGGCGATGCGGTCGATGTCACCTGCAGCGACGGACGCGTGGTGCGAGCGACACACGCGCTGCTGGCCATCGGCTCGGTGCCCAACAGCGACGGCCTGGGGCTGGAGAACACCGAGGTGTGCGTGGACAGCGGAGGCTACGTGGAGGTGGATCACAACCTGCGTTCGTCGGTGCCGAGCATCTACGCTGCCGGCGACCTGTCCGGCAAGCTGCCGCTCTCGTCGGTCGCTGCGATGCAGGGGCGCAAGCTGGTGGAGCACGCGATGGGTCTGCACGACTCGCGCCCGCACCGCCATCTCGACTACGACAAGGCCGCATCGGCCATCTTCACCGAGCCCGAGATCGCAGATGTGGGACTCGCCGAAGCCGAGGCGTTCGCCACGGGACGCAAGATTCGGGTGACGAAGGTGCCCTTCGGCGCCAATGCCAAGGCGCTGATCGAGGAGAATCCCCGCGGATTCGTCAAGATCGTGTCCGATCCGCTGACGGGCCAGGTGCTGGGCGGCTCGATTGTCGGACGCCATGCGTGCGAACTGATCTCCGTGGTGGCACTGGCCGTCAGCGCCAACCTGCGTGTGCAGGACATCGCCGAGAGCCTGTTCGTCTATCCGTCGTTGAGCGAGGCCATCTGCGAGGCAGCTGAGTGAGGCAGCGGGCGACGGTTCCGTCGCTGGCCATGGCATCTGGGGCCGTTCGATGAGCCGACGCAGCTGGCGCGCCCGCGCCGTGCTGTTCTCGCTGGCTGCGTTGACCCTGGTCGGGGCAGCGGCAACCGGAGTGTCGGCCTACGTGCTGGTGCAGCTCGGGCGAATCGAGCGCCATGAGCTGGCCGACGTGCTGACATCGGCTCCGCGTCAGCCGGTGACCGCGGCAGATGTCCTCGTCAGGCACTCAACCACCACGACGCAGCCTCCGCAGACTGCTGCTGAGGGACTGGCTGCGAGCGGCGAGACGGCGTCCGACGGCGCTGGACCCGCTGCGGGCAGCGACACGGCGCCTGCTGATCGAGCCTCGCCATCCGACGACGCGGTCTCGCCCGAAGGCACGCCGGTGCGGCCCAGCAGCCCGGCGGGAGAGAACTACCTGCTCGTCGGCACGGACAACACGCTGGGGCTCGAGCGTGACGATCCGCTGCGAGACGGCCATTCGGATCACACCCGCTTGGCGGACGTCATCATGGTGGTGCGCCTGCGGGACGACGGCACCGTCGCCATGATGTCCATTCCCCGGGATCTGGCTGTGGAGATTGCCGGCACCGGCGCCGTTGCCAAGATCAACAGCGCGTACAACCGCGACGACACGACCGCGGAACGCGCCGCCCGTCTCATCGAGACCGTCGAAGCGAGTCTCGACATCACGCTGCAGCACTTCGTCGAGGCAGACTTTCTGGCATTCATGCGGCTGGTGGACGCCGTCGGCGGTGTCACGATGTCGTTCGACCGACCGCACCGAGATCAGCCGAAGGCAGATGCCGCCGACGCGACGCAGAGCCGAAGCGGCTTCTACACCGAGGCGGGAACCCATCGATTCGACGGCAGGCAGGCGATGGCCTACGTCCGCAGTAGACACCTCCAAGTGCAGCTGCCGGACGGGACATGGCGTCGGTCCGGGACTTGGAACGATCTCGACCGCAACGACCGTCAGCGTGAGTTCATGCGCACCGCAGCAGCGCAGATCGCGCCGTCGTTGCTCGCCAATCCCATGAGGCTGCTGAGCGTGCTGAGCATTGCAGCCGATCATCTGTCCACCTCCGACACGCTCAGCGTCGTGAGCGACGGACGCCGTCTTGCGGACCAATTCGCCGGCATCGATGTGGCCGCCGCCGTCGAGGACTACGAGCTGAAGGTCGTCGACGTTCACGACCCGGTGAGGTGGTCGCTGGGGCTCGACCCGCGCCAGACCGAGCACAACCAGCGCGTGCTCGACGTGTTCCGGGGGATCGGCTGGGAAGACATCGTGGAGTCGCGTGTGCACGTGCTGGTGACGGGTGCAGCGCGCAACCAAGCCGCGGCCGAGCTGGCAGCGCTCGGATTCGACGCGCAAGCAGCTGGTCCGGCGCCGGAGGGCATCGCGGATCCCCCCGAAGGCGCCGTCATCTACTTGTCGCCGCACGGGCGTCTTGCCGCGGGACTGGTGGCCAGTCGTCTGCTGCCTGTGCCAGACTTCGCCGGCTATGCCGAGCTTGACGCCACCACGGTCATCCTGCATGTCGGCGACGAAGCGCCTCGCATCGATGTCGGTTACCGGACCGTGGACGTGCCCCCACCGGATCAGCTGGCCATGGACGAGCTGAACTCGGACCAGCCGGCCGCAGACCATCTGACCGTGGACGAGCAGACGCCATGAGCGACACACAGCCCAGCGGACGCATCTTGGTGGTCGGTGCCGGCTACGTCGGCCTCACTACCGCCGCGTGCTTGGCACATCTCGGCCACGACGTCATCTGCGCAGACATCGATCAGGCCAAAGTGGCCTCCCTCTCCGCCGGGGTCGTGCCGATTCGCGAAGCCGATCTCGACCGGCTCGTCGCCGAGGGCATCGCTCGCCGCCGTCTCAGATTCGTGACGTCCGCCGAAGCAGTCGCGGCTGCCTGCGAGTTCGTCTTCGTCTGCGTGCCCACGCCCTTGCGCGCCGACGGCGAAACCGAACTCGGCTACTTGTTTGCCGCACTCGAATCGGTGGCATCTCGCTTGCGGCCAGGTTCGGTCGTCGTGACCAAGTCGACGGTGCCGGTGGGCACTTCGCCGAAGATTGCCGCAGCGCTCGGCCGGACCGATGTAGCGCTGGCGTCGAATCCGGAGTTCTTGCGGGAAGGCTCGGCGGTGGCCGACTTCCTGGCGCCCGACCGGATCGTCATCGGCGCCGAGGATGGCGCGGCGACCCGCCGGGTCGCGGCACTGTACGCGAACGTGGAGGCGCCGATGATCCTGTGCGATCCCACGTCGGCGGAGACCGTCAAGTACGCGGCCAACGCATTCCTTGCCGCAAAGGTCTCGTTCGTCAACGCGCTCGCTGCGGTGTGCGAAGCCGTCGATGCCGATGTCGACACGGTGCTCGCGGGAGTAGGCACCGATCACCGGATCGGCACGGCGTACCTGCAACCGGGTCCCGGCTGGGGAGGTTCCTGTCTGCCGAAGGACACCCGAGCCCTCGTGTCGGTCGCCAACGACGCCGGCTACGTGTTCGACCTGCTCGAAGGAGTCATCGCGGTCAACGAGCAGCAGCTCGACCGCGTGGTCGCGAAGGTCGCCGGCATGGCTGCGGGGAGAAACAGCGATCTCGCCGCGGAGCGCGCGGACGGGCGGTCCTCGGATGTTGCTGATGCTCTTCATTCCGTGGGTCTCGATGGCGTCACGGTCGCCCTGCTGGGGCTCACCTTCAAGGCCGGGACCGACGACCTCCGCGGATCTCCTGCGCTGCGGATCGCTGAGCTGCTGAGGACCCGAGGTGCGCGCTTGGCGGCCTACGACCCGGCGATGCGCAGTCTCGAGGATCGTCCCGACATCGCCTCGCAGCTCCCGGCGGACATGGAACTGCGCAGCTCGGCGTATGGAGCTCTGCAGGGTGCCGATGTAGCAGTCGTGCTGACGGAGTGGCCTGAGTTTGCGGCCCTCGATTGGAAGCGTGCAGCATCGGAGATGGCGACGGCTCGCGTCGTGGATGCGCGCAATCTCCTCGATGCACGCCAGCTGCGCTCAGCAGGCTTCGTCTACGAGGGGCTCGGCCGACGCTGAGCGTCGGCGTGGTGGGCACAGTCGACGCTGAGCGTCGGTAGCTTGTCGGCCCGTATGGCGAGAACAGCCGCTGCCAAGAAGATCGCGAAAGCCGCAAGCGCCGGCGGAAGCGGCCGGAAGTTCCGGCCTCGACGCGACCTGCTGTTCCCGGCGGCGATGTTGCTCGTCGTGCTGGTGGGCGTCGCGCTGATTCTCGTGGCACGCGACGAGCGGGCCGACAACGCGCCGGCAGGTCCGCCACGCCTCGGCGATCACTGGCACTCGCTCTACGCGATCTACAACTGCGACGAATTCGTCCTCGACGTGTATCCCAACGACGTCGAGGATCAGTCCGGCATCCACACGCACGGCGACGGTCTCATCCACATTCATCCGTTCCATACCGGCGTCACGGGACAGTTCGCCACTGTCGGCGCGTTCATGGACGAGATCGAGGTCGAGATGACCGACGCGACCATCGAGCTGCCCGATGGGACGTTGCTCGACGAGTCCGGCGATGGCTGCGAATCGCCGGATCCCAGCAGCGACGACGCGGACGTAGCCGAGCCGGGCGCAGAATTGCGCATCCTGCGTTGGGAGACGCTGCAGGCGGAGAAAGCACTGACCTTCGCTGAGGACCTGCGAGGTGTGCGGTTCTTGGACGACGGTCAGATCTTCGTGTTCGCATTCGTCCACCCGAGCGTGGCCGATTCCGACATACCGCGGCCCGACGACGCGTTCTTGCGGCAGTACCTGAATCTGCCTTTGGAGGATCAACCGCTGGGCGACCCCGGAGTCGGTCCGATGCCGCTGCCCGATGCGGATGGCGCCGGCGAGTCGGACGATGGCGGCCTTTTGGAGACATCCGAGCCTGCTGAGTCCGAGGAATCCGATGAGTCCCCCGACCCGCCGGAATCCCCGGACCCAGCATCCGAATCCGACGAGGACAGTTCCGGCGAAGACGGTTCCGACGACGGAGGCAGCCCGCCGGCGACTACTCCGGCGACATCCTGAGGCCCAGCGACATCGATTCCGCGAGCATCGGAACCGCGCCATGAAGGCAATCCTGCTGCTTGGCGGCTACGGCACTCGGCTGCGTCCGCTGACCGACAGCACTCCCAAGCAGATGCTCCCTATCTGCGGCCGGCCCATGATCGAGTGGGTTTGCGAGCATTTGCACCGGCACGGAATCGACCACGTCGTGCTTGCGTTGGGCTACCGGTCCGAGGCATTCACCACGGCTTACCCTCGGGGGCGCATCGGACGGCTGTCCTACGACGTGGCGGTCGAGCCTGAGGCCCGCGGCACGGCAGGTGCGGTGCGGTTCGCCGCTGAGGCAGCCGGTGTGGCGGGCACGTTCCTGGTGCTCAACGGCGACGTGCTGACCGATCTCGACATCGGCGACCTCGTCGCGCAACACGAGCGTTCGGGTGCCGAGGCCACCATCGCGCTGCAACCGGTCGCCGACCCCACGCCGTACGGTCTGGTGACGACCGATCCGTCGGGCCGCGTGCTGTCCTTCTCGGAGAAACCGCAACCCGGTTCGGTCACCGCTTCGTCGGCGGAAGGCGGCCGACCGACGATCAGCGCGGGCACCTATGTGCTGACCTCGGCGACGCTGGATCGTGTCGTGCCGGATCGGCCCGTCTCGATTGAGCGGGAGATCTTCCCTCGCATCGTCGAGGATCGGGCGCTGGCAGCGCTGGTCGCCGATGTCTATTGGCTGGACACAGGCACACCGCGGCAGTACTTGGCGGCGAATCTGGACGTTCTGGAGGGTCGGCGTGCCAACGCCCAGGTGGTCGACGGCTTGGCTGCTGCGAGCGCGGACATCCATCCCGAGGCGCACGTGCGCACCTCGGTCATCGGCGAGGGGTGCGAGATCGGACCCGGAGTCGTGGTGCAGCGTTCCGTCCTCGGCCCGCGGTGCCGACTCGCGGCAGGTGTCACCGTGATCGACTCGTTGCTCGGCGCAGACGCGGTCGTGGGCCCCGAAGCAGTGCTCCGCGAGTACACGGTGGTCGGCCACGGTGAGCACATCGGCGCCGGCGCAGTGCTGCGCCAACAGCGCCGACCGCATCCGGAGCGCTAGCGGAACAGGTCCTCGGCGGGTTCCCTGACGATCTCCGTGCGCACCGAGGAGCGTCGCAGCCAGCTCTGGTCGATTCCGCGTGCAATGGCGACCGGCACGCCACGCGCTTTGCCGCAGACCAGATCGGCGGCGGCGGCGATCTCGTCGGCCACGCAGACCTCGGTGACCATCAGCTCGCGGCCCAGCGCATCCGCTGTGCCTTTCAGGTCCACTACCGCAGCGATGCCCGCGCAGCCGATAGCGACGTCGGTGACGCCGCGCCGCCACGGGCGTCCGAAGGTGTCGGAGATGATGACCCCGACGGTGAAGCCCGACAGCGCAGCGATGCGGGCTCGGATCCTGTATGCGGAGCGGTCGCTGTCATCGGGCAGCAGCGCGGCGTATCCCCGTTCGACGTTGGACAGATCGATTCCGGCGTTGGCGCAGACGAACCCATGCTTGGTCTCGCTGATGATGAGATCGCCGCGGCGGCGAAGAATGCGGCGTGACTCCCGCTCGACGAGCGGCTTGTGCGACAGGGGGTCGTCAGGGTCGATCAGCTCCAGGGCGCCTTCGGCCTTCGAGACAATCTTCTGCGTCACGACGAGCACGTCGCCCTCGCGCAGGCCCATGGGCGACGCCGCGCAGGCTTGCGCGATGACGGCGCCCAGATCCGCGCCTCGGGTGATCTCGCCGATGCCTTCGACGGGATGCAATTCGACGGTCACGTGCCGGTGCCTGTGCTGTTGGCTGCTGGGCGAGTGGTATCTGTGTCGCGGATGTCTGCATCGACCGCATGGAGCGTTGCGGTCGCCAGCGTTGCTGCGCGGTCCACGTCAGCCATGATGGTGTCGGTGACGACCGGGGACATGCCGGCTCGCGCAACTGCCGGGGCGAGTTCGGCGTCGGCATGATCGATCACCAACGTGGCAGCGCAGGAGGCGTAGAGCCGTGCGATGCCGACGACGCTGGGTTCGTGGCCCAAGTAGTGCATCATGTCGGCGGCCGGTCCCTTGACGGACTGGCCGCCCACGATGGGCGACACTGCTACTACGCGCTCGCGGCGACGAGCCAGGATCTCGCGGATTCCCGGCACGTCCACCACGGGGCCGATGGAGACGAATGGGTTGGAGGGCGCCAGCACCACGGCGTCGGCGCTCGTGAGCGCCTCGGCGACGCCAGGAGCAGGCCGGGCGGCTTCGATGCCGGCGAATCGCACAGATCGGATGGCAATGCCGTGCCGTCGGGCCACGAAGTACTCCTGAAAGTCGATCTCTGCTGCTTCGGCGGGCGCTGCCGGGGTGATGCGAGTTCGGATCGGGTCGTCGCTGACCGGCAGCAGCGTCAACTCGAGGCCGAAGCGACCCGCCAGCTCGCGTGTGATCTGCGACAGCGAGGCACCCTCGTTTCTGCGTTGGGTGCGGAAGAGGTGGAGCGCCACGTCGAGGTCGCCGAGCGCGAACCAGTCCTGGCCGCCGAGGCGACCGAGTTCGGTCCGTACGTGCCACGTTTCGCCCCTGCGACCCCACCCGGTCTCGGCGTTGACCTGTTCAGCCAGCGTGTAGGTGACCGTGTCGAGGTCGGGACTGATGCTGAGCCCATGCAAGACGAAGTCGTCGCCGACGTTGACGACAGCGGTGACATCGGCCTGTCGGCGCACGCGCAGCAGTCCGCGAAGAAAGCGTGCGGCGCCGACGCCTCCGGCCAGCACCGCCACCGTCTGCGATGTCGAGTTGCTGTTCGCCGAGGGGCTCATCTGATTGCGGGCGGGCACTTCGCTGCTGCCGAGTACGCCACCTGCCTGACGGCGCCGGTTGCGGTTGCGCCGGCGAGTCCGCCCGATCTCGACGACACGGTGGCTGTCGCTGCCTCCGAGGGAGTGGCGTAGCTGCTCGGACTCCATGCCTCGTAGCCGCTGCCGGTCGCCGCCACCTGCACCTCGTACAACACGACGTTGCGCAGCCCTGCAATCGTCGAAGGTGAGTTCACGTTGTCCACGGTGGTCCACTGCCCCCCGGCAGGCCGGTACCTGAGCCGATAGCCCGTCGGCGGCGCGCTGCCGACGGTGGCAGGCGCCTTCCAGCGCACCACCAGGCTGCCGTCGAGCGGTTGCACGGTCACCTCACGCGGCACACCGGCCGCATCGGTGCGGGGGTCGCATGTGCGCTTGACGCCCAGCAGCGCGTCGGCTGCTGTCGCGGCCGCGGCGTCGGAGACGGCCTGGCGCCCCCCGAAGATGGTGAGCCCGACGACGCCTGCATCGGGAACGGGACCGGCCAGCGTCCGGCGTGTCGCGTCCGGCAGGCTGGGTCCGGACAGCAGCAGCGGCGCACGTCGCAGTCCCAGCAATGGGCCGCCGACCAGTGCGTCGGGGAAGTTGCGGCCGTCCGCCAGGCCGAACTCGTCTGACTCGAAGCAACCCTCGGCGAGCGCCTCGGCGAGCACTGCAGCGGTCTCAAAGCGATCTTGTCCCCACAGGCGCTGGACCTTGATGCCGAGAGCGGACAGTTCCGTCTCGACTGCAGGGGTGACTGCGGCCGGCCCTCCCGCGATCAGCACCTGCTCGATGCGGTAGTCAGCGAGGAACTCCTTGAGCGCTGCGGGCAGTTGGTCGGGCCTGGTGAGCAGCACCGGATGCGGCCCGGCGAAGGCGAGCGGTGACAGCGCCAAGGCATCGGCGAACTGCTCGCCCGTCGCCACCAGCACAGTGCGACGGCCGTCGCTGCAGTAGTCGCTTACCTTGGCGGCCTCGATCTGGCGCGCGATGTTCACCACCGTCCCGTAGCGGTCGGCGCCGTCGATGCGCTCTGGCTCGCCGACGATCAGTCCAGCCAGCGTGGCCTCCACCCCGCTGGACACGGCCTTGGTGCCGCCGGCGATGATGATGTCGGTGACCGGGTGGCGCTTGATGAAGTCGCGGGTGGCGTCGGGCAGCACGTCGGGCGAAGACAGCAGGATCGGCGCATTGCGCACGCGGGACAGCGGGGTGGCTGCCAGCGCATCGGCAAATGCGGTGCCCGAGGCCACGATGACCGTTTCGATCGGTCCGGCCGAGGCGGCGTATCGCTCGGCTGTGGCCGCTGCGGTTTTGTAGCGGTCTGCACCCCACAGACGATTCGAATCGACGCGAGATGCAGCGCCGGAGGTGCTCGAGGTCGCGACGACTGCGGTGCTGACAATTGCTGTGCCGGCCAGCAACGCTGCCGCTGCCGCGGCGAGCGGGCGAACCCGGCCGTGATGCGGGCACCGTGCCATCCGCGGCACGGTACCCGAAGGCGCCGCTTCACAGTCTCGACGATGCCCCGTACCCTGACTCGTTGCCTCTCAGCCTCCTCTGCCATCTGCGAACCGGAGCCGCGTCGTGCCGACGGCATTCATCACCGGAATCACCGGTCAGGACGGTCAGTATCTTGCCGAGCACTTGCACGGCGAGGGATATCGGGTCGTCGGGCTGATCACTGGCCAGCACAATCCGCGCTCGGAGACCGTGGCCGCCGACCTGCCGTACGTCGAGCTGGTGCCGGGCGATCTCGCCGACATGGCGTCGCTCATTGCGGCACTCGAGTACACCCAGCCCGACGAGGTGTACAACCTCGGGGCCATCAGCTTCGTGGCGCTGTCGTTCAAGCAGCCCGAGCTGACCGCCAACATCACGGGACTGGGCGTGCTCCGGTTGCTCGAAGCGATCCGGCTGGTGGGGGGCGTCGACAACCCAATTCGCTTCTACCAGGCCTCTTCGAGCGAGATGTTCGGCAAGGTTCGTGAGACACCGCAGCATGAGCTGACCCCGCTGCACCCGCGCAGCCCCTACGGCTCGGCCAAGGTGTTCGGACATCACACCACGGTGAACTACCGCGAGAGCTACGGGCTCTACGCCTGCAGCGGCATCCTGTTCAATCACGAGTCACCCCGGCGGGGCATGGAATTCGTGACACGCAAGGTCACCAATGCCGTCGCGCGCATCGTCCTCGGCCTGCAGGAGGAAGTGTCGCTCGGAAACCTCGACGCCAAGCGCGACTGGGGCTTCGCAGGGGATTACGTGCGCGCCATGCATCTGATGCTGCGTCAGCCCGAACCCGACGATTACGTGATCGCCACTGGCACGACCCACGCGGTGCGCGATTTCGTGCGGCTCGCCTTCGCTGCTGCGGGCATCGACGATTGGGAACGCCACGTTCGGATCGATGCGAGGTTCCTTCGGCCGGCCGAAGTGGACCTGCTGGTCGGCGACGCGTCCAAGGCCGCACGTGTGCTCGGGTGGACGCCTCAGATGTCGTTCGAAGAACTGGTGAAGTCGATGGTCGCGAGCGACATCGAGATCGAACGACGCAAGCTGAAATGACGGGTCCGGCGCAGGTGCTTGGGCCTCTCGTCGGCGTGCAAGGCCGTCGCCGGCGAGTTCGGCGCGCCGTTGTGGCTTGGCGGCGAGTTGCCGGCGCCGCTGCAGCCTGCCTGACAGCAGTGGGCACTCTGGCGCTGGCAGCGTCGCCCGTTGCGGCTCAACAGTCCCCACTGGCCCCCGATGTGATCACGGTGCAAGGCCGCGGCTTCGGCCACGGCAATGGGCTCAGCCAGTGGGGCGCGTTGGGCTACGCCGTGGATCACCGATGGACCAGCGAGCGCATCGTTCAGCACTACTACGGCAACACCTCGCAGTCCAGCGTGGACGACCCCGATGTGTGGGTGCATCTGACGCGCAACGACCGCAGCGATCTGCTGGTGACCTCCGCGTCAGCGTTCAGCGTGTCGGGACATCGCTTCGACGGCGGAGCGGTGGTGCGGATCGGCATCAGCTCCGGCGCCTTCTGGCTGCGCTCGAACAGCGGCTGCGGGAGGCGCGGCGACCTGGTGGACGACGCGCTGTCTGCTGCGAGCCGTCGTGGCGACCGATACGTCGAAGCTGTTCCGTCCCACAGCGACCACGCCGTGGACGACCGGTCGCAGATGTTGGTGATGATCTACTGCGACGGGCGCGACACCGCAGTGGAATCCATGCGGATCGCCTATCGAGGTGCGCTCGGCGTGGTGAATCAGAACGGTCCCTACGCGTTCAATCGTGTCCCGCTGGAGCAGTATCTGCGCGGCGTCGTGCCTCGTGAGAGCATTCCTGAGTGGGGCGCTCGGGGGGACGGTCGTGGCATTGCCGCGCTCGAGGCGCAGGCCATCGCTGCGCGCTCGTACGTGCTGTCGCTGGCAGCGGCGCGTGAGCGCATCGGGCGCTTCACCGACACCTGCGACTACTGGAACTGTCAGGTGTACGGCGGCGCGGCGCGCGACGGGCAGCCGCTCGATCACGGCACCCGGTACATCCACACCAACACCGCGATCAGAAACACCGCAGGTCACATCCGCGTGCATGACGACGGCTCGATCGCCTTTGCGGAGTACCACTCCTCCAGCGGCGGGTGGACGGCCGGCCTCGACGAGGGCGCCCGGTTCCCCGGGGTCCAGGACTTGGGCGACTCGACAGAAGGAAATCCGAACCACGCCTGGCAGTCGCGCATCAGCAGGTCGGACATCGAAGCGGCCTTTGCGAGCATCGGCAGCCTCGTGTGCATCCAGGTCACCCACCGCAATGGCAACGGCGCGTGGGGCGGGCGGACCCGCGGCTTGCGCATCGTGGGGACCGACGGCGTAGAGAACTTCGACGGGTACTCCGGCGTGGAGGACGGCCGGTGGAATCGCTGGGCCCGCGATCCGTTCCGCAAGCAGTTCTCCTTGCGTTCCGACTGGTATCGCTTTCCTCAGTTTCCCGACGGCCAGTCCTGCGAGCGTCCGCCCTCGGACAGGCCGGCTTCGACGTCCGCGACGAAGCGGCCCGGCCTGTGGCTGCTGAAGTCCGACGGCACCGTGAGCGCGTACGGATCCGCGCAGCATCATGGCAACGGAACCCTGCCGTCGTCTGGGCGTTTCACGGCGATGGCCGCGCACCCGGGCGGCGACGGCTACTGGCTCGCGACCTCCCGCGGAGACGTCCAGTCCTTCGGCGCCGCCCGTGCGCACGGCGACGCGATCGACACAGGACTCGCCGACACTGTCGCAGCGATGGCCGCGCACCCGGGCGGCGACGGCTACTGGCTGGCAACTGGTGACGGCAGCGTGTTCTCGTTCGGCGCAGCCGCGCACTGGGGGGCGATCGCGCATCTCGGTCTGGAGAGCGAGGTGGTTGACATCGAGTCCTCGCCGACCGGTGCCGGCTATTGGCTGGCGCTCGACGACGGCCGCGTGCTGGCGTTCGGCGACGCGCGGGATCTCGGCTGCGGGCCGCTGCTGCGCGCCGGCGCCTCGGGGATCGGTCTCGCAGCTGTGCCGACCGGCGGCGGTTACTGGATCGCTGGCGCCGACACCGCCGTGCATGCGGTCGGCTCGTCGGATCACCTTGGCGATCGTCGTGATCGCCAGAATCGGCTGCGCACGGTCGGCGTCGCTTCCACGGCCAGCGGCGGCGGCTATTGGCTGGTGTGGAGCGACGGCACCAGCTTCAGCTACGGCGACGCACCGGACTACCGCACGTCCGCAGCAGGAGACGGCGTCGTCGCTGTCGCCGCGGTGCGGTAGGCACCTGTGCCGGCTGTGTCGGCCGAGAGCCGGCGGTGAGCTCGCCTATGCCCGAGGAGCGGTCGCCGGCAGGTGCGACCGAGGCATCGGCCGAGGCTGCGGCGCCGGCGGTTGCTGTCATCGTGGTGGCGAGTTCGCCGTCGTCCGACACGGAATTCGCACTGCAGGCGCTGTCTGCCCAGGAGTACCCGCGTCTCGCCGTGCTGGTGTTGTGCGACGCGCAGGGCGAGCAGGGCCGGCGGGTCATGCGGCAGCTGCCCGATGCCGAAGTCGCTGATCCGGTGTCGTCTCGGGCGAGCCGCGACCGTGAGGCACAGCGTCGGCACATGGGGGCAATCTTCAACCGGGGTGCGTCGCTGGTCCAAGGAGCGGACTATCTCCTCTTCTTGACCGACCGCATCGCCTTAGCGCCCGACGCGATCGGTCTCCTCGTCGGCGAAGCCGAGAACGCGAGTGACGGCGTGATCGGCGTCGCCGGCCCCAAGCTGCGCGATGCCGACGACGGCCTGACGCTGCGCGATCTCGGCGGCAGCGTGGATCGCCTCGCAGTGCGCATTCCCGTCGTCGGTCGCGACGAGCTGGACCAGGGCCAGCACGACGAAGCCAGAGATCGCTTCGTGGCGCCGACCGAGGCGATGCTGGTACGCCGCGAGCTGTTCGAAAGCACCGGCGGCTTCGATCCCGAGCTCGAAGGCGACGGCGCCGCCGTCGACCTGTGCTGGCGGATACAGCTGCGGGGAGCGCGGGTCCGAGTGGTGCCGGCGGCCATCGGAGCCATGCGAAGCGACACGGCGAAGGCGGGGCACGAGCCGTCCGCTCGCCGGCACGAGCATCGAGCGCGGTTGCGCACCATGGCGAAGTGCTACGGATGGGTGTACCTGTTGCCGGCTGTGGTGCTCGGCGCCGTGCTCGCCGGGGGCGAGGTGCTGTTCGCGGCCCTGCGCGGGCGGTTTGCCCAAGCCGCTGACGTGTGCAGGGCATGGGCGTGGAATGCACGGCACATCGCCGGCACCGTGGCGTTGCGAAGCGCTGCCAAGCGCTACCGGCGCGTGCGCGATGCCGATCTGCGGCGACTGCAGCAGGGCGGTTCGGTGCGCGTCGCCGACTGGCTCCGCTACCGCCTGAGTCCCGAGAGCGGGCGGGCCGCGCGCACCAGGATCGACGAGAGCATTCTGGGCAACTGGCGCCGAAATGCGCACCGATCGGTGTGGGCGGTGTGGCTGGGCGTCGTGGGGTTGATCGCATTCGGCTCGCGTCACCTGCTGACGGGCGGCATAGCGGCGTACGGGCAGTTCGCGTACTTCCCTGACGTCGCCACGATGGTCAGCTCGTACTTGGACGGCTGGCGCGACGGCGGCGTCGGCGCAGCGGGGATCGGCCCCGCTGCAATGGGTCTGCTGGGCCTCGGCGGCACTGTGCTGCTCGGCGCCAGCGGACTGCTGCGGAGCCTCGCGGTCTGGGGTTTGGTGCTCGCCGCACTGTGGGGCATGTGGCGCCTGTGCGCATCGGTGCGGCACCGCAACGGCCGCTTGGTAGCTCTGGTGCTGTACGCCGCATGTCCGCTGCCGTACAACGCGTTGGCGCACGGCCGCTGGGACGTGCTGCTCGCCTACGGGACGGCGCCGGCGATCGTGCTGCTCGTGAGCGGGCTGGTGGGCACGTCGCCGGCGCTGCCTGCGGGTGACCTAGGCCGACGCGGCACGGCGGCCAGGGTGGCAACGCTTGGCTTGCTCCTCGCCGCAGTGGCAGCCTTCGAGCCCTTCGTCGTCGTGCCGGCGCTGGCAGGCGCAGTGATGCTCGCCATGGTCGAACTGATGCGGCGAGCGTCAAGCGGCGAGTCGCTCGGCGCGCCGATCGCCGGACTGGGGCGGGTGATGGTGGCGGCGGTGCTGGCGGGCATCGCACATCTGCCGTGGCTGCTCGAATTCGCTTCATGGCGGACGTACGTCGATGTCTCGCTCGGCGGCAGCGTTCCGTGGACGCCGTCCTCGCTGGCAGAGCTCCTGGCGTTTCGGACCGGTCCGCTCGGCGAGCTGCCGATGAGCTGGGGGCTGCTGGTCGTGGCCGCTGTGCCGCTGCTGGTCGGCAGTGGCGGCCGGCTTCGGCAGGCGGTGCGCGGCTGGCTGGTCGGGCTCGTCGGCATTGCGACTGCGTGGCTCGTCGTGACCGGATGGACCGATGACCTGCTGGGCAGCGCGGGCTTGGGCCCTTCGCTGGCTGCGGTGTCCTTGGTCTTCGGCGCTGTCGGCCTGTGCTGGGCTGCTGCCTCCGCCCCTGGCGCGCTCGCGCAGACCGACGGCGACGTGTCGCCGCGGCTGCGCGGCATCATGGTCCTGGTGAGCGCCGTCGCCGTGGGCGCCATGGTGTTGCCGACGGCATGGGCGGCAATTGACGGCGACTGGTCGGCACCGCGCTTCGACCACCGAGTTCCGCTGAGACTCGTCGATGACCGCGATGTCGGACCCGACTACCGGGTGCTCTGGATCGGCGCGCCAGAGGTCCTGCCGCTGCGCGGCACCGACCTCGGCGTCGAGGGACTCGCTGCAGGGACGTCGGTGCGCGGGTACCCCGACATCCGACACTCCTGGGCGATACCTGCCGCGCCCGGCGATGAGCGCTTGGCGGAGGCCATTCGGGCTGGGCTGGCAGGCGACACGCTGCGACTGGGACGGCTGCTGGGGGCGTTCGGGATCCGGTTCGTGGTGGTGGTGGAGCGGTCGGGGCCGTCCTACGCCGAGGGCTGGGAGCGTCCGGTGTCGCCGGCAGTCTCGGAGGCACTCGCTTCCCAGCTCGATCTGCTGCCGCTGGCGGCGGATCCGTCGGTGCAGGTGTTCCGCAACGAGGCGTGGTGGTCCTCGCGGTCGCAATTCGAGCGGCCGATTCCGGACGATTTCGCTCTCAACCCCGTAGATCTCGTCGTGCTCGACATGTCCGACGACGGTTTCGGCGTGCTCACCGACTACCGGTCGGCGACGAGCCAGCTCGGACCGGTGGACGCGGCTGTCGTGCTGGTTGCCGAGTCCTACGATCCCGGCTGGCGCCTCGACGTCGAGGAGGCGGTCGTTGAGCCGACCCCCGCGTTGGGCTGGGCGATGCGCTTCGATCCGCCCCGAGCAGGCCTTGCCGAACTGAGCTTCGAGCGTTCAGCCGCGGTGACGAGCCGCATCGCAGCCCAAGTGCTGATCTGGCTGGCATTGGCCTGGGTGGCGATCGGTCAGCCCACGCCGTTCGCGGATCGTTTGTCCGGTCGACTCGGGGCGACACGCGCATCGGCGAGGCGTGAGGTTGCCGACTGCGAGGCGGGCCAGTGAACGGCCTGGCACCGTGAAGCGCTTCGCTCGCTGGATGGCTCGGCTGCTGATTCCGCTGGGGTTGGCGGCGGCGCTTGGAGTCGACGCAGCAGTCGACCGCACACAGGCTGCGGTAGCCGCAGCGGCGCCGCCGATGCCGGCGCGCGAGATCGTGCCGCCGCCTGATGCGCTGACGTCCACGTGGTTCTGCCCCTTGGTCGGCCTGCGGCCGATTGCCGAGAGTCTTGGCGACATCACCACCATGGTGCTGCTCACGAACATGACCGATGAGCCGTCGCAGGCGTCGGTCGAGTTCCGAGGACGCACGCTAGGCAACGTGGTCGCGAATATCGAGATTGCGCCGCGCCGCACCATGGCGGTGCGCACTGCGGATTACGTGAGCGACGAGGTGGTGGGAGCACTGGTGGAGTCCTCAGCGGGCGGGCTCGCCGTCACGCGGCGTTTCGTCTCGTCGCTGGGCGTGGACGAAACTCGCTGCTCCAGCCTGCTGGCCGCAGATTGGCACATGCCGACCGGCGACACTCAAGTGGACGCACTGACCGCAGTGGCTGTCATGAATCCGTTGCCACGCGACGCGATCGTCGACATCACGTTCGTCTCCGAGGCAGAGTCCGGGCCCGTCGTGGCACCAGAGCTCACCGGAGTTGTCGTGCCGAAGTCGAGCACCGCGGTCATCGACTTGGGCGAGCATGCACGTCGCCGTGACATCGTTGCCACCTCGGTGCGGGCACGCACCGGACGCATCGCTGTGGACGCCGTCGCGGCCTACGACGGCAGCTTCGGCAGGCGGGGCTTCGCTGTGGAGCTGGCATCGGCAGCCGTCGGCGGGCGCTGGCTCGTGCCTGCGGCCGGCTTCGACGATCACACCACGCTGAGCGTGCGAGTCTTCAACCCCTCCGACGACATCGCCGCCGTGACCGTCTCGGTCGACGCCGCCGGGTCGTCTGACGGCAGCCTGTTGTATGCCTTCGGTCCGCAGAAGTCGCTCGCTGTCGGCCCTCGTGCCGTGGAGGAGCTGGCAGTAGAGGCACCCAGCGAACAGCCGCCCGACAACGTGCTTGTTGCAGACCCCGGTGTCCCGTTGGGGCTGTCCATCGTGTCGCAGAACGGGGTGCCGCTGGTGGTGTGGGCCGAAGCACTGGTCGGTGATTCGACGAGCCCGCGCACCGGCATCCGGATCGAGGAGGACGCGGCCTCGGCTGCCGGCGAAGAAGCGGCGCCAGAGGCAGCAGCGCAAGCAGGGACTGAAGAACAGACTGCAGACCGAGAGGCAGCACAAAACGAAGCAGCACAGGACGAGGCTGCAGCAGGCGACGGCGTCGATCCGCCAGACGGCCGAAGCGCTGCGCACGTGCGTTCGCCGGTGCTGGCGTCGCAGTCGGGCTTGTCTGTCGTGCCCGGCATCGCACAGACGAGCGATCGATGGCTGGTCGTCGTGGCGCGACAGCCCCGCAGCGAGGTGTTCCTCACCGTCATGGCCGATCCGCTTGCGTCCGCAGCAGGCGGCACCCAGAGCGAAAATCGTGGCGCGTCCTCGGCCGCCGCGGATCGCCGCGTGGTGGTTCAGGACTTGAGCGGTCGAGCGCTCGCAGTGATCGAAGTGCCGCAATCGGGCGTGGTCACGCACAGCTTGGCGAGCGGCACGGCTCGACTCCTCGTGTCCGACGCACCGTTCGCGGCGCTGGTGTGGCAAGCACGAATCGACGGTGCAGGCCTGAGCGTGGCGCTCCCGACGCCGTGGTAGGCCGGGCGCTCCGAGGCGCGCGATTGGCTCGCAGAGCGACGGGCTGACCGGGTGAGCAGCTGATGGAACGCCTCGCGGTCGCCGCGGGACTGGTCGTGGCTGCCATTGCGGTCGCCTCGCTGGTACAGCGCCGCCGTGGTGCCCCGGCGATGACCGTGCCGCGGTCCGAACTGCCCACGGCGGTCGATCTTGCAGCGGTGGGCGTGAGACACGGTCCGGCGGTGGTGGTCTTCACCGAGGAGACCTGCCGAACCTGCGCCGGCGCACTCGCCGTGGTCCGAGGCACCGCCGCTGGAGTGCCCGTCGTCGAGGTGCCTTTCGGCGCCCAGCGCGAGACACACCGCGACCACGGCATCGACACCGTGCCCACGACCGTCGTCACCGATGCAAACGGCGGCGTGGTCGACGGCTGGGTCGGCGCGGTCGACCCAGCCGGCCTCGCAGCGGCGCTGGCCGAGGCCTGACAGCTACTCGGCCACGAGTGCCGTGATCTGCTCGCCCGTGATGGTCTCGTGCTCGAGCAATGCGGCAGCGATGCGATCCAACGCCGCGCGGTGCTCGACGAGCGCGCTGCGTGCCCGATCCTGCTGGGTTCGCAGTATCCGCTCGACTTCCTCGTCGATCACCCGGGCAGTCTCGTCGGAGTACTCGCGCCCGGAAACGAGGTCTTCGCCCAAGAAGACCTGCGAGTGCGATCCCCACGCCATCGGCCCCACCCGGTCGCTCATGCCCCACTCCGATACCATCTTGCGAGCCAGTTCGGTGCCTTGCACGAGATCGTTCGCCGCCCCGGTGGAGGTCACGCCGAACACGGTTTCCTCCGCCATTCGGCCGCCGAACAGCACCGCCAGCCGATCCTCGATGTACTCCTGGCTGTACGCGTGACGCTCCTCGGGCAGCTGCATCGTGACGCCGAGTGCCTGGCCCGTCGGCAGGATCGTCACCTTGTGTACCGGGTCGGCGTGAGGGAACAGTGTGGCGATCAGCGCGTGCCCGCCCTCGTGGTAGGCGGTGACCTCACGTTCTCGTTCTGTCAGCGCTACCGACTCGCGGCGCTGACCCATGAGCACGCGGTCTCTCGCCGCTTCGAAGTCCGCTTGCGCGATGGACTCCGAGTCGCGTCGAACGGCGTGGAGTGCCGCTTCGTTGACCAAATTGGCCAAGTCGGCGCCGCTCATGCCCGGTGTGCCCTTCGCCAAGGTCTCCAATGCCACGTCTTCGTCGGTCTTCTTGTCCTTGGAATGCACCTGCAAGATGGCCAGCCGCTCGGAGAATTCCGGCAGCGGCACGACGACCTGGCGGTCGAACCGTCCGGGCCGCAGCAGCGCCGGATCCAAGATGTCGGGCCGATTGGTGGCCGCCATCATGACGATGCCGCCGCTCTCCTCGAACCCGTCCATCTCGGCCAGCATCTGGTTGAGGGTCTGCTCGCGTTCGTCGTGTCCGCCGCCGAGCCCCGCGCCTCGCTTGCGGCCGATCGAGTCGATCTCGTCGACGAAGATGATCGCCCGCCCCAGCTTGCGAGCAGACTGAAAGAGGTCGCGCACGCGGCTGGCGCCGACGCCGACGAACATCTCCATGAAGTCCGAGCCGGTGACCGACAAGAACGGCACGCCCGCCTCGCCGGCCACTGCTCTGGCGATCAGCGTCTTGCCGGTGCCCGGCGGCCCTACCAGCAGCACGCCCTTGGGGACCTTGGCGCCGATCGCCGCGAAGCGCTCGGGTGTCTTGAGGAAATCGACGATCTCGGTGATCTCCTGCTTGACACCGTCGTACCCCGCAATGTCGTCGAATTTGGTAGCGGGTCGCTCGGTGGTGTAGGTCTTGGCTTTGCTGCGGCCGATCGACATGATGCCCGACATCTGTCCCTGGGCTCGCCGCTGCATCCACCAGAACAGCAGGAAGATCAAGCCGAACGGCAGCAAGAACGGCAGCAGGCTGATGAGCAAGTTCGGCCGGTCGGTGTGGAACTCGATCGACACGCCGCGTTCTCGCAGCAGGGCCAGGTCGGGCTCGGGCAGCTCGACAGGTCCCTCTGAGGAGAACTTGGTGCCGTTGGCGTACTCGCCGGCGATCGCGCCCGTGCCGTTGGTGACCGTGACGCTGTCGACGTTGCCGGCAGACACTTCGGCGATGAGTGCGCTGTAGTCGATCGGTTCGCCGTTGCCGCCGCGCAGGAGTCCGGGCAAGAACATCACCGACAACAGCACCAAGGCGAGCAGCCAAATCGACCAGCGGGGCCAGCGATCGCGGTGTCGTCGCCCTCCGCGTTCTGCGGCACGGTCGGCCGCAGGCGGCTGCCCGCTGCGCTGGGCGCCGCCGTCGGAGCTGTCTTCGGCAATGGCATCGGGTGGCTCGCTGGCGCGCGGCCTGCGTGCGCGTGTGTGACGCTCGCCCGAGGGCACCTCAGATGCCATGAGTTCATGCTACGGCGGAGGTGTCGCTGCCCGGAGTCGGTAGTCGGCCCGATGCACGCTCGGGTGGCGTGAGCTGCGACCTTGGCCATTAGTCTGCGCCGGTGGACGACGGGCGCACGAGCACTTCCCGCAAGGCACCGGCTCTGCGCAAGTGGATCGAAGCAGCGGTCGTGGTAGCGAGCAGCTTGGCGGTCGTGGCGTGGCTCGACCCTGGCGGCATCGTCTCCGCCTCCATCCCCACCGGCGGGGACATGGGCGCTCATGTCTGGGGTCCTGCGTACCTGCGGGACGAGCTGCTGTCTGCGGGCTCGCTGCGAGGCTGGACCCAGGAGTGGTACGCGGGCATGCCGGCCATGCACTTCTACATGGTGGTGCCGTACCTGATGATCGTCGTGGCCGACGTGGTGCTGCCCTACGGCGTGGCCTTCAAGCTGGTGGCGATCAGCGGCTTGGTGACGATGCCGGCGGCGGCGTGGCTGATGTGCCGTCTGGCGGGCTGGGCACGTCCGCTGCGGATGCTGGCGCCGGCGGCAGCGCTGCTGTTCGTCTTCGACGTCAACTTCACGATCTACGGCGGCAACGCAGCCTCGACGCTGGCAGGGGAGTTCGCCTATTCGGTAGCGCTTTCGGCAGCGCTCGTGTACCTGGGCATGTTCTGGCGTTCGCTGGAACGGGGGACCGGTCGAGCGCGGACCAGCCTGCTGCTGGCATTCGTTGCGCTGTGCCATCCGATCCCGCTGGCCTTCGCCGTAGCGGCCAGCGTGATGATCGTCGCCGTGCGTGGGCTGCACGACCTGCCCGCACGCATCGGCCGGGTGCCGACACTGGCCGCCTCGGCCGCGGCGATTGCGCTCTGGGCGGCGATCTGGAACATCACTGAGCATCCGGTCGCGCGTCTGGCCGTGCCGACCGCGGCTGTGGTGGCGTTGCTGGCGACGCAGTGGCGCCGATCGGCGCATGCGCTGGTGATCGGCCTCGTCGGCGGCGCTGTATCGGCGTTCTGGACGCTGCCGTTCGTGGCTCGTCGGGCCTACCTCAACGACATGGGCTGGGAGCGGACCAGCACCATACGGGAACATCTGTTCTTTCCAGATGAGCTTGGCGGCGGCGACGGCACCTATCACAGCATCACCTGGGTGTTGTTGCTGGCAGGCGTCGGTGCCGTGGTCGGGCTGGCGCGCTGGCACCGTCCGGCGCTCACCTGGACTGCGGTGGCCTTAGCGATGGGGATGGGCTTCGTCCACTGGCCTCAGCACCGGCTGTGGAACGCGCGCATCCTGCCCTTCTGGTACTTGGCGCTGTACCTGCTGGCGGCGATCGGCGTGTGGCTCTTGATCGACGCGCTGACCCGAAGCGGACCCGGCCGCGGCGACGCCTCCGCCGACACAGGTGCGGCGGCTGCACGCTGGGTGCGCACGCTGAGTCCCGTCATCGCGCTGCTGGCGGTCCTCGGCTTGTTGGCGATGCGCTTCGGCAATGCTCCGTTCGGCACCTTCGATGACGCCGGCGACTACCGCTGGGGGCCTTTTGCCCTGTCTCCGCAGGACCGCAACTTCGTGTCCGGCTGGGCACGCTGGAACTTCCGCGGCTACGAGAGTCTCGGGTCCTATCCCGAGTACCACGACTTCGTCGCCACCATGAGCGATGTCGGCGACACCCACGGCTGCGGGCGCCTGCTGTGGGAGTACGACCGCGACATCGTGGGCGCGTACGGCACGCCGATGGCACCGATGCTGCTGCCGCACTGGACCGACGGCTGCATCGCATCGATGGAAGGTCTCTACTTCGAGTCGTCCCCCACGGTGGCGTTCCACTTCCTCATGCAGTCGGAGCTGTCAGCGGCGCCGTCGCGTCCGATGCGCGACCTTCCCTACGTCGATTTCGACATCGACTTGGGAGTCACGCATCTGCAGATGTCGGGCGTGCGCTACTACGCTTCGGTCAGCGACGAAGCGACCACCGCAGCTCACGCATCGGCCGACCTGAGCCACCTCGCCTCGAGCGGGCCATGGTCGATCTTCCTCGTCGCTGACAGTGAGGTGGTATCGCCGCTGGCGTTCGAGCCGGCTGTGGCGCATGAAGCGCCCCAAGCCGGCCGGGCGTGGACCGATCCGGCCGCAATATGGTGGAACGACCCGCAGGCGTGGGATGTGCCGATCGCAGCCGATGGGCCGCCGCACTGGGCCCGGGTGTCGCTGCTGCCGCCGCTGGACCCTGACGGTCCGCCCTCCGAATCGTTGCCGCGGTTCAGTCCGGCGTTGCGACAGGCACTGCCGTCGGTCCGCGTCGACAACATCGACATGGGGCGCGATTGGTTGTCGTTCTCGGTGGATCAGACCGGCGTTCCGGTGCTGGTGAAGATGTCCTACTTCCCGAACTGGTCGGCGCACGGCGCGGACGGGCCCTATCGAGTGACGCCCAATTGGATGGTGGTGATACCCACCGACGAGCGCGTCGAGCTCACCTACGGGAACACGGCGGTCGAGTACTTGGCGTGGGCCACGACGCTGCTGGGCGCGGTCGCGCTGGTCTTCATGGCCGTGCGCCCGCCGGGGCAGTTCAGACGTCGGCGAGCAATCCGACCGCCCACCAGAGCCGTAGCCGCTGCGGCAGCTTCCCAAGACCGGCTCGGCGGCGATGGGGACCACGACGACGATGCCGCGCCGCGACCCGCGGTGTCTGTTGTGCTGCCCGCCTACCAAGCCGAACACCTCGTCGGAGAGGCCGTCACGCAAGTCACTGTCGCGTTAGCCGGCAGCAAGGCCCTCCAGGGTGGACGGGTCGAGATCGTGGTGGTCGATGACGGCTCTGCCGACGGCACGGCGCGAGCAGCTCGCAGCGCCGGCGCCGACGTCGTGGTGTCGTTGGAGGAGAATCGGGGCAAGGGTGCCGCTGTCCGCGCGGGAATGCTCGCAGCGAGCGGCCGCTTGCGCTTGTTCACCGATGTCGACTTGGCATATCCGCCCGGCCAGCTCACGTCGCTCATCGAAGCCCTCGACGCCGGCTTCGACGTCGCGCTGGGCAATCGGCGTCACCCCCAGGCAGACACGATCAATCCCGCCCCTCCTGCCAGGGCATTCGCGAGCCGAATGTTCAACGTCTTCACCCGTTTGGTGCTCCTGCGTCGCTACCGAGACACACAGTGCGGCTTCAAGGGCTTCACCGCTGAGGCTGCCCAGGAAGTCTTCGGTCGTTCGGTGATCGACGGGTTCGCCTTCGACGTGGAAGTGCTGTACCTGGTGGAGCATCTCGAACTGCAGGCTGTCGAGGTGCCCGTCGTCGTCGACCATTCGACGGACACCACCGTCCGCATCGCTGCGCAGTCGCTCAGCGTGCTGGCGGACATCTGGCGCATCCGCCACCGCGCCGCCGCCGGCGCCTACGACACGCCGAGCAGCGAGGCTGCCGAAGCCGTGCCGGCGCCATGACCGGACGCCGAACGCGGATGACCAGCTGCCTTCCCCTCGTGCTGCCGCTCCCGTCCATTCGGTGCCCGGTGGTGCGGCGAGCGGGATCGCGGCAGCGAGATGCCGCTGGGGCGCTGGGAGGCAAACAGACCGGCTTCGTCAAGCAGCACGCGGTCCGCGTAGTCGTCAAACCACAGCGCTTCGGGGTTGCGCCCCACGATGGTCACTTTGCCCCGGTCGCGCGCGTCTGCTGGACTGCGCAGAAGCTTGAAGATGACCACGCCGTTTTCGCTGCCCCGCAGGCCGGCAATGGGCGCATCCGTCACTGCGGAGACCTCGATCTTTCCCTTGTAATGAACGACGGCAAGACGAGCGTGTGACTCGACGCCGGACAAGCCGCGCTGCGAATCGTTGACCAGTTGCCATGCGGTTTCGATCGGCACATTGAACGCCCTGTAGGCAACGATGTTGCGCCCACCGAAGAAGTAATGGTTCTCGACGCCAACGCTCTTCAACGTGCGCTGCAGTATTCTCAACGCGTCGGCGTCATCGTTCACTCCCGCGATGATCGGAGTCTGATTCTCGACGCTGAGCCAGCCGCGCTGTACGAGTGAATCGACTGCTCGCCGAGTGTTCGATCGCCACCGAAGCAGTCCGCCACTGCTGATCTGGTAGTGTCCGTCGGCATCCATGAGCAAGAACTCATCGGGGTGATTGAAATGCACCATGAATCGCAGCGCAACGTCAGGGTAGACCTCATGGAAGCAGTCGATCATGTCGAAGAAAGCCGTGTCAAATCGATCCGGGAAGAATGCCAGCTCCTTCGTGCCGATCCGAATGATCTCGGTGCCGGCTTCCGCCAGCGCAGTGAACCACCCGGCCAGCTTGGAGTTTGGCAGCGCCAGAGGATCGCCGCCTGAGAGCAAGACCTCGCGCAGTTTGGGCCGGCCTGTGTCCGGGTGCCTGCCGCCATTTGCTGTCACGGCGGCATTGTGTTGTCGCAAGTACTCGGTTGTCAGGTCAATGCGGGCAAGACCTTTCTTCTTTACCGTGCCGTCAGAACGAGCAATTTCCTTGCGGCCGATCAGCTCTTCGCGGTAGCAGAACCGGCAGTGAGCAGAGCAGGTAGAGATGACATACAGCAGTGCCATCTCGTACTTGTGGAGCAAACCTTCTGTGGGACTGTAGTCCAGCTGATTCGCAGGGTCAGGATCGCCTTCTAGATCAACGGTCTCATCAGGTGATGCCTTCACTATTCGCTGCAATGCCGCGCTCGACTTGGCCATCTCGAAGTAGTGACGTGTCAGCTTGACCGGCATTCTGGCTTCGATGTCGCGCTCGGTCGCGCGCAGCTCTTCCAGCTCACGCAGTTCTTCGCTCGAGTAGAAATTCGCGAGGTCCGCTGGGGCGCTGCCTTGCATGAATGGCTTGAGACCGTTGACGATTTGGCGGTCGTACCTCGGATTCTCGACCTCATCAAGGACACTCAGCTCGCGTTTGGAAGGCTGATATTTGCTGTTCGTCATCGAATCTCTCGCTTGTCTCTTTGGCCGTGCTGCATCTCGCCCGCTGCTCCCACCATAGGGAAATGACGGCACAGCTCGCAACTTCGATCGCAACTTCGACGGCCGGCATCGCCGCGCACCGCTGCGCGGAATGACGGTGAAATCGCGCGCCGCGGCGGCCGTCGGAATCAGCACGGCATCGCTGCGAGCGAGCCCGGAACGGCGTTCTGCGCACGAAGCCCGAGGCATCGCCGAGGTCATACCACGCTGGCCGCTTAGGCTCAGAGGGCGTCATGGCTGAGCGCGTCGATCCCGTGCCTGCCGACGTCTTGGCGTGCATCGTCAAGGCGTACGACATACGTGGCAGATGTCCGGATGAGCTGAATCCCGCTGCGGCGCGGGGCATCGGCTACGCCTTCGCAGTGTGGGCGGGGACCGCTCAGCTCGTCATGGCCCGGGACATGCGCCAGAGCGGTGTCGGGTTGGCCGAGGCCTTCGCGGCCGGCGTCCAAGCCGCAGGAACCGACGTCATCGACATCGGGCTGGCGTCTACCGACCTGCTGTACTTCGCGTCCGGTCAGCTCCAGGTGCCCGGGGCGATGCTCACGGCGTCGCACAACCCGGCGGCCTACAACGGCATCAAGCTCTGCGGGCCGGGTGCCGCGCCGGTGGGTGTCGGCAGCGGACTCGACGAGATCGCGAAACGGGCTGCGCAGGGAGACTCGTCGCCGCGGGGCGGCGGCCGCCGCAGCGCGCGGGATCTGCTGGATGCCTTCGCAGCCCACGTCCGCTCCTTTGTGGACGTGTCGGCTCTTGCGCCCTTGCGTGTGGTGGCGGACACAGCGAACGGCATGGGCGGGTTGGTGGTGCCTGCGGTGTTCGGCCCGCTGCCGTTCGAGTGGGAGCTGCTGTACGGCGAGCTTGACGGCACGTTCCCCAACCATCCAGCCGACCCGATCCAGCTCGAGAACCTGGCCGACGCGCGCCAACGCGTGGTGCGCACGGGTGCAGACGTGGGGCTCGCATTCGACGGGGACGCGGACCGGGTGTTCCTCATCGACGAACGAGGAGAGGCGGTCAGCGGCTCGCTGCTCACGTCGCTGGTGGCGCAGGCCATGCTGGCACGCCACGGTCCGGGTCCGGTCCTGTACAACGCGATCTGCTCCCGCGCAGTGCCCGAGGCGATTGCCGAAGCCGGAGGCCAACCGCTTCGCACCCGGGTGGGTCACAGCTTCATCAAGGCCGAGATGGCCCGCACCGGGGCGGTCTTCGGCGGCGAGCACAGCGGCCACTACTACTTCGCCGACAACTACCGAGCAGACTCCGGGCTCATCGCTGCGCTGATCGCGCTGGAGCGGCTGAGCGCGGCGCAGGTGCCGCTGTCTGAACTGCTCGCCCCGCTCGACCGGTACGCCTCCTCTGGCGAGATCAACACCCGCGTCGCTGACGCTGCGGCGGTGCTGCGGCGCGTCAGCGAGCACTTCGCGAACTGTCCCCAGGATCGCCTCGACGGACTGACGGTTGACGGAGGCGACTGGTGGTTCAACCTGCGGCCGTCGAACACCGAGCCGTTGCTACGGCTCAATCTCGAAGCGCCCACTGCCGAGGCCGTGGCCGAGCACACCGATGACATCGTTGCGTTGCTGGCGTGATCGGCTGGCATCATCGGGTGGCATGTTCGCTGAGAGGCTTCGCAGACTCCGCCACGCCACAGCCCGCAGGCGTGGCGGAAGGGATGGTGGGTCGCAGGCCGGCGCGACCGGGGCCTCGGCAGAGGTGACGCAGGCACAGGAGCAGCAGGTGGCAGTTGCACGCGTCGGCCTGGACCCGGTCTTGGCCGCAGTGCTGGCGTGCCCTCAGGACAAAGGCCCGCTGTACTTCGTGCCCGAGGACGACCTGCTGTACAACCCGCGTCTGCGAAGGACCTATGCCGTCGAGAACGGCATCCCCGTGCTGCTGATTGACGAAGCGGCCGATGTGGACCCGGCGGCGGCCGAAGCGTTCGACGAGCGCATCGAACGCGGCGATCTCCGTCCGACGTGCCAGCCGTGACTGTGACACGCAGCACGGACAGCCTGGGCATGGCAGCAGCCGTCCAAGCCTTGCCGACCCAGCTCGAAGTTGGGCTTGGCGCGGCCGCGCACGCGTACGGTCGTGGGCGCTGCGAGGGGGTGCCGATCTCCAGTGTGGTGATGATGGGCATGGGCGGCTCCGGCATTGCCGGCGATATCGTCTCGGCGCTCGCAGCGCCCGTGATGCAGGTGCCGGTGACGGTTGTCAAGGGCTACGAGTGTCCAGCGTTCGTCGGACCTTCGACACTGGCGATAGCCCTGTCATTCAGCGGCAACACCGAAGAGACGCTCGAGGCTTCCACCGCAGCCCATGTTGCGGGCGCTTCGATGATCGCGGTGACCTCGGGCGGACGGCTCGCCGAACTGGCTCGCGAGTGGGAGGCGCCGCTCTATGCGGTGGACCGTGCCATCCCGATGCCGCGTGCGGCCGTTGGTGCCCTGTCGGTCGCGCCCCTGATGGCGCTGGAGGGAGCGGGCCTGCTGCACGGGGTTGCGGGCTGGGTGCGCTCGGCGGTGACGCAGCTGCGGGCCCGTCAGGCTCACGCACCAGTGTCCGATGCCGCCGGTGCGCTCGACGACATCGTGAACGCCATCGGCCAAGGTGCGCTGCTGCCCGTCTTCTACGGCGGGGGTGCCGTGGGGGCAGTGGCGGCGGGACGAGCGAAAGCGCAGGTCAACGAGAACGCGAAGATCCCCGCGTACGCCGGCACGATGCCCGAGCTGTGCCACAACGAGTTGGCCGGCTGGGACCAGCTGGGCGCCGACGACGAGGGCTCGCCGATGGCGGTCGTCGCACTGCGGCACGACTACGAGCATCCGCAGCTGCGTCGTCGCTACGACTTCACACGGACGGTGCTCGGCGGTGGTCGCATCGCGGTGCCCTACGCCGAACTGCGAGCCGCCGGCGACAGCCCCATGGCGCAGCTGTTCGATCTCATCTGCCAAGTCGACACGCTGAGCCTGCGCATTGCAGCAGCAGCCCAGCGCGACCCCGGACCCATCCCGCTGCTCACCGAGCTCAAGACGTACCTTGCCTCCATCGCTGGCTAACGGAAGCTGCCAGCAGCAGAACGACCGCCCAGGTAGGCGCATAGGTCCAGCAGGAGGGTCGATGCTCGATCTCGCTGACCAGCTCGACTGGGTCGTCTACGGCGACAACGCAGACGTACTGCCCAAGCTGCCCGACGCGTCGTTTCCGCTCATCTACATCGATCCGCCGTTCAACACCGGCCGCGCGCAGCGCCGAACGCCTATCTCGGTGGTCCGCGATGAAACAGGTGACCGCACTGGATTCGGCGGTAATCGCTATGCATCACAACCGCAACGTGCTTCGTCGTTTGCCGACAGTTTCGACGACTACATGAACTTCGTCGGCGAACGAGTCGCGCATGCACATCGACTGCTCACACCGCAGGGAACGATGTATTTCCACATCGACTATCGCGAAGCGCACTACTGCAAGGTCTTGCTCGATGGGATTTTCGGCCGAGACTGCTTCTTGAATGAAATCATCTGGGCGTATGACTACGGCGGCCGATCCAAGCGTCGATGGGCTGCCAAGCATGACACGATACTGGTGTACACCCGCGATCCTCACAATTGGTATTTCGACCAAGACGCTGTCGAGCGCATCCCGTACATGGCACCAGGCTTGGTCACACCAGAGAAAGCGGCTAGGGGCAAGCTGCCTACCGATGTGTGGTGGCACACCATCGTTCCTACCCGCAGCGCCGAACGCACTGGCTACGCCACACAAAAGCCCGAGGGTATCCTGCGGCGAGTGCTGTGTGCATCGTCGCGCCCAGGCGACCGAGTGCTCGACTTCTTCGCCGGCTCAGGTACGACCGGCGCAGTGGCTCAGCAACTGGACCGTCGCTTCGTGCTGATCGACAACAACTCTGAGGCAATACGTGTCATGCAGCAACGCCTCGCCGCAGCCGACACTCGCTGGGTGGATTCGCGCGGTCGGCTGTGTGTGCATCGGGCTGATGGAGGTGCGTGAGTGACGCAGGACTTTGACGTAGCTGATCTGAGCTTGGCGGAGGCGGGACGGCGCCAGATCGAGTTGGCCGAAGCCGAGATGCCTGGGCTCATGGCCTTGCGCGCCCAGCACATCGATGCACAGCCGTTGGCCGGAGCGCGCATCACCGGTTCGCTGCACATGACCGTGCAGACGGCGGTGCTCGTCGAGACGCTGACCGATCTGGGCGCGCGGGTGCGCTGGGCGTCCTGCAATATCTTCTCGACCCAGGACGAGGCTGCTGCTGCTGTGGTCGTCGGCCGCGACGGTTCGGCGGACCGGCCCCGAGGCGTGCCGGTGTTCGCCTGGAAGGGCGAGACGCTTGCGGAGTACTGGCGTTGCAACGCTCGGGCACTCCGCTGGCCCGGGGGACTGGGCCCCACGCTGATCGTGGACGACGGCGGGGACGCCACGCTGATGGTCCACCTCGGCGCCCGCTACGAAGCGTCGGGCTCGGTGCCGCAGCTGCCGGCCGACGGCCCGGGTGCGGCGTCGCCCGACGAGCTGGCGATGCACGAACTGCTCGCCGAGCTGCAGCGCACGGAACACGGCTGTTGGACCGCGATTGCGTCGGGTCTTCGCGGCATCTCCGAGGAGACCACCACCGGCGTGAGCCGGCTTCGCGAGATGCATGCGCGCGGCGAGCTTGCCGTCCCCGCCTACAGCGTCAACGACTCGGTCACGAAGTCCAAATTCGACAATCTGTACGGCTGCCGGCACTCGCTGATCGACGGCATCAACCGTGCGACCGACGTGATGCTCGGCGGGAAAGTGGCGTTCGTGGCCGGCTACGGCGACGTGGGCAAGGGTTGTGCCCAGGCACTGCGCGGCCAAGGCTGCCGGGTCATCGTCTCCGAGATCGACCCCATCAACGCCTTGCAGGCGGCCATGGAGGGGTTTGAGGTGAACCGGCTCGAGAACGTGCTCGCCATCGCCGACATCTACGTGACCGCAACAGGCAACCGCGACGTCATCTCAGCCGAGCACATGGCGGCCATGAAGCACCAGGCGGTCGTTGCCAACATCGGGCACTTCGACAACGAGATCGACATGGCCGGCTTGGCTGCGATGTCCGACGTCCAACGCCGCTCGATCAAGCCGCAGGTGGACGAGTTCGTGTTCCCCGACGGGCACTCGGTGATCGTGCTCGCCGAAGGTCGCTTGGTGAATCTGGGCTGTGCCACTGGGCATCCGAGCTTCGTGATGTCGATGAGCTTCACCAACCAGGTGCTCGCCCAGCTCGAACTGCACCGCCGCGCTGAGGAGCTTCCGGCGGGCGTTCACGTGCTTCCCAAGCGACTCGACGAGCAGGTAGCCCGCCTGCATCTCGACCATCTCGGCGCGAGGCTCACCCGCCTCACCCCACGACAGGCCTCGTACCTCGGTCTCGACGTCGAAGGTCCGTACAAGGCCGACAGCTACCGCTACTGAACGCGCGTACTGAACACGCCTGCGGACCACACGCCGACGCGCGTGGTCGCCTCCGCTCGGGCATACCCACTGGCACCGACCCCGGCACCCGGCCGCGCCTCGGCCGACAAGGCGCCAAATCGTCTTGGTGGCGAGCACCGGCCCATCTACGGTCGCTTCGGTGCTCTTCGAGGTTCGCTGTCCTGGTTGCAACGCGCTGGGCTGGTGCCCCTGTCCACGGTGCATCGACGAACTCGCCGATCCGGCGCCGGCGACGGTGAGCGGAGCGGCGTCGGTGACGCTGTTGTTCGCGCATGCCGACACGGGACGTGAGTTCATTCATGCGCTCAAGTACCGGGGCGAGCGAGCCATCGCAGGCTGGTTGGGCAACTCGCTGGCGCTGGGGCACCTCGCGGCGCGGCGCTGCAGCACCGCCTCGGGTCTCATGGGTGCAGTTGCGGTCGACGCGGTCACCTGGGCACCCACGACGGCTGCGCACCGCCGCGCCCGTGGCTTCGACCAAGCCGAGACGCTGGCGAGGGCAACCGCCAAGGCCCTGCGTGTGCGCCCCTTGCGGCTGCTGACGCGTGTCGGCGGGAGGGCTCAATCGGGTGCCAGCCGAACCGCGCGCCTGTCGACTCCACGCTTCGGGGCCAGCGCCCGTGCCGACGGCCGCACGGTCCTCCTCGTCGACGATGTGCTCACCACCGGCGCCACGCTGCACGCGGCAACCAGCGCGTTGCTGGAAGCAGGCGCAGCTGCGGTGCATGTCGCGGCGTGCGCTCGACGTGGCCACAGTGGCCACTCGCCAGATGCCTAACATGGCGTTCCCTGCCGTGTGAGTTCCCTATCGTGCGGGCGCGCATACCGACAGCCGCATACCAGCAGCACAGCCGCTGCTTCGCACCTGCCCAGAAAGCCGAGGCCATGCAGATCACCATCACGGGTCGCAAGGTTCATGTGCCCGACGACGTGCGCGCCGCTGTGGAGCGCAAGATCGGGGCGCTGGATCGGTTTGTCAGCGGTCTTGAACGCGCGGAGGTCGTGTTTCGCGGAGAGAAGAACCCGCGCATCGCTGAACGTGACCAAGTCGAGGTGACGCTGCTCGGTCACGGCCATCATGTGCGCGCCTCGGTTTCGGGCATCGACCAGCATCAGGCCGTCGACCTCGCCGTCGGCAAACTCGGCAAGCAGCTGCGCAAGCTCAAGACCCGCGTGGTGCGGCGGCACCGCCCCAACGCGCATCGAGACGAGGGGCGTCATCTGCTCTCACGCCTCGACAACGACCTCGTCGACGGCGCTGCGGTAGCCGAGGCGGAGGCGGGGCCCGACGATCCCGAGTGGGTTCCCCGCATCGTGCGTCGAAAGTCGTTCGACCTCGAGCTGATGGAGCCGAGCGAAGCAGTCACGCGCATGCAGCTGCTCGATCATGAGTTCTTCCTCTTCGTCAACTCGGACAGCAGCAAGCCCAGCGTCGTGTACCTGCGCTCCGACGGCGACGCCGGCCTCATCGAGATCGGCACCTAAGCGGTGCCGCGAGGCGTCGGAGCAGGTTAGAGCGCAGAAAATCCTCGGCTCTGGGGTCGCGGTGCAGCGGTAGCCTGCCCACGTGGCCCTGTTTCAGCGTGTGCTCCGTGCCGGCGAAGGCAAGAAGCTGCGCTTGCTCACCGAACTCGTGCCCGAGATCAACCATGTCGAGCCCGAGGTGGAGCGCCTCACCGACGACGAGCTGCGGGCTCGCACCGGCGAGTTCCGGGCGGAGCTCGAACGGGGGGCTGACCTCAACGACCTGCTCGTCGATGCCTTCGCAGTCACCCGCGAGGCGGCCCGCCGTGTCATCGGCCAGCGCCACTACGACGTGCAGCTCATCGGCGGGGCAGCGCTGCACTTCGGCTGGGTGGCCGAGATGCGCACCGGTGAAGGCAAGACGCTCGTCTCGACCCTGCCCGTCTACCTCAACGCGCTGGGCGGAGCAGGCGTCCATGTCGTCACGGTCAACGACTACTTGGCAGCCCGCGACGCGGAATGGATGGGTCGCATCTACCGGTTCCTGGGTCTCGAGGTGGGACTCGTGGTGCCCGGCCCCTACGAAGCGCAGCACAAGCGCCGCCAGTACGGCGCGGACATCACCTACGGCACCAACAACGAGTTCGGATTCGACTACCTGCGAGACAACATGGCGCCGTCTCGCGGAGATCAAGTCCAGCGGGGCCACAGCTACTGCATCGTGGACGAGGTCGACTCGATTCTGATCGACGAGGCCCGCACGCCGCTCATCATCAGCGGCCGGGTCGCAGATGCCGCCAAGCTCTACCAGCAGTTCGCCCGCATCGCTGCGACCATGACCCGCGACGTCGATTACGAAGTCGAGGAAGACAAGCGCAACGTGGCCGTGCTCGAGCCGGGCATCTCCAAGGTCGAGCGAGCGCTCCATGTGGACAACCTGTACGACCAGGTCTCGGCCAATCTCGTCCATCAGATGAATGCCGCGCTGAGAGCCAAGGAGCTGTTCCGGCGGGACCGCGACTACGTCGTGTCTCACGGCGAAGTCAAGATCGTCGACGAGTTCACCGGCCGCATCCTCGAGGGACGGCGCTGGAGCGAGGGCCTGCATCAAGCGGTGGAAGCCAAGGAGGGGGTGGCGATCAAGGAGGAGAACCAGACGCTCGCCACCATCACGCTCCAGAACTACTTCCGCCTCTACGACAAGCTCGCCGGCATGACCGGCACCGCCACCACCGAAGCAGCGGAGTTCAACAGCACCTACGGGCTGGATGTGGTCCCGGTGCCGACGCACCTGCCGGTCGCTCGCGACGACCAAGGCGACCTCATCTACAAGACCGAGGAAGCCAAGCTGTCCGCTGCGGTGGACGACATCGCCGAGCGCATCGCTGCCGGTCAGCCCACGCTGGTCGGCACGGTCAGCGTCGAGAACTCCGAGAAATTGTCGTCGGCGCTTGCACGCCGGGGCATCGATCACCACGTGCTCAATGCCAAAGAGCACGGGCGTGAAGCCGAGATCATCGCCCAGGCCGGCCGGCTGGGGTCGGTGACGGTGGCGACCAACATGGCGGGACGAGGCGTCGACATCCTGCTGGGGGGCAACCCCGAGGGTTTGGCGCGCCGAGACCTGCTTCGCGAGAAGCTGGATCCGGACGACCCGGCCAACGCGGAAGAACTGGCGGCCCTGATTCGGCGGTACGAGCCCGAGTGTCGTGCCGAAGGCGACGAAGTGCGCCGCCTCGGCGGGCTGTACGTGCTGGGAACCGAGCGCCACGAGTCGCGGCGCATCGACAATCAGCTGCGAGGCCGTTCGGGCCGGCAGGGCGATCCGGGCGAGAGCCGCTTCTACCTGTCGCTGGAGGACGACCTGATGCGCCTGTTCGCCACCGGAGCGGTGAACTGGGTGATGGGCCGTGCCCTGCCCGATGACGTGCCGCTCGAGGCGAAGATGGTGACCAAGGCCATCGAACGGGCGCAGAACACCGTCGAGCAGAAGAACGCCGAGGTTCGCAAGAACGTCCTCAAGTACGACGAGGTGATGAACGAGCAGCGCAAAGTGATCTACGCCCGCCGCGAGCAGATCCTCAGCGGCGACGATCTGCGCGCCGAGTCATTGGGCTACGTGCGTGATGCTGCCGAAGCCGCCGTCGACGATCATTGCGCCGTCGACCTGCCCGAGGACTGGGACGTCGAAGGCTTGCTTGCCACCATCGGCACCTACTGGCCGTCGGAGCTCACCGCCTCGGAGCTGTCGGGCGAGGGCCGGCGTGACTGGTCGGTCAGCGATGTCGTCGAGGCGGTGTGTGCCGACGGCGAGCAGCGTTACGAGGCGCGCGAGGCCGACATCGGTCCCGAGGCGATGCGGGAAGTGGAGCGCCAGGTGATGCTCCGCCTCATCGACCAGCGCTGGCGCGAGCATCTTGCCGACATGGACCATCTGCGCGAAGGCATCCATCTGCGGGGGATCGGCCAGAAGGACCCGGTGGCGGAATGGCAGCGAGAGGGCTTCGACATGTTCGGGGCGATGCTCCAGCGGGTCTACCGCGATTTCGTGAGCTACGTGATGCACGTGCAGGTCGTGCCCGCAGAAGCTGCCCGCGATGCCTCCTCGCCGCCGGCCGGACCTTCGCCGGACGGGTCCTCGCCTGGCGAAGCTGCAGATCGCAGAGCTCAGACCCAGGCGTCCGATGTGCGGTACTCCGCGCCCGATCTCGCGCCGGCTGTGGTCGGTGCGTCCAACGGCGCAACTGCGGCTGCGGGGTCATCGTCGGCTCGAGGCCCCAGCGGCGCGTCGCAGGCCCGTTCGAGGGTCGCGGCCTCGGCCGGCACTGTGGTCAAGTCGGCTGCGGAGAAGCTGGGACGCAACGATCCCTGCCATTGCGGATCGGGTCGCAAGTTCAAGCACTGCTGCGGCCGCTGAGGCGTCGCGGTGAGCCGATCCTTGAGTGATCTCTCCGATGCGTTGGACGCGTTGGATCGCAGGGTGCGCGAGGCACATCAGTATCTCGGGGTCGAAGAGGCGCGCGCGACGGCGAACAGTCTCGAGGCCGAGGCTTCCGAGCCTTCGCTGTGGGACGAGCCCGACCGTGCGCGAACGGTGACCACGCGGCTGTCGCATGTGCGTGACGACATCGGGCGCTGGGAGCGAGCACGAGCCGAAGTCGACGATGCCAAGGCGATGGCAGAACTGGCTGCCGAGGCGGACGACGCGGAACTGCTCGGCGAACTCGACGACATCGTCACCGCCGCCGACGGCTTGCTCACCGACATCGAGCTGCTGGCGCTGTTCGGCGGCGAGCACGACGAGAACGACGCCGTCTGCGAGATCAACTCGGGTGCCGGCGGGACCGACGCCTGCGACTGGGCCGAGATGCTGCTGCGCATGTACCAGCGATGGGCGGAGCGCAACGACTTCGCTGTCGAGCTGACCGAAGCCACCGACGGCGGCGAAGCGGGCATCAGCTCAGCGACATTTCTCGTCAAGGGACGGCACGCCTTCGGCTTCCTTGCTGCGGAACGCGGCGTGCATCGATTGGTGCGCATCTCGCCGTTCGACTCCCAGTCGCGTCGCCATACCGCATTCGCGTCGCTGTCGGTGGTGCCGTTCTTCGACCACGTGTCCGACGAAGTGCCCATCGACGAGGGCGATCTGCGCATCGACACCTACCGTTCGTCGGGCGCCGGCGGCCAGCACGTCAATGTCACCGATTCGGCGGTGCGCATCACCCACCTGCCTACGGGCATCGTCGTCGCTTGTCAGAACGAGCGAAGTCAGCACCAGAACAAGGACCGAGCCATGCAGATGCTGGCGTCCAAGCTCGCCGACCGGCAGCGACAAGAGCGTGAGGCCGAGGTGGCGGCGCTCGCCGGAGAGCAGCGCGACGTGGCATGGGGAAGCCAGATCCGCTCCTACGTCCTGCATCCCTACCAGCAGGTCAAGGATCTGCGGACCGGCATGGAGGTCGGCAACGTCGATGCAGTGCTCGACGGCGACCTGAGCGGACTGATGGAGGCGTACCTGCGATGGCATCGCCGCCGGCAGGCGGCGAACAGTCCGGCGTGACGGTGTTGCGGCGCGACGCTGGCCTACCGTGGTACGCGAGCCGGCAGGTCGGGCCGGCGACCCGCCGGTGCCACGAGTTGTCCCACGAATGCCGGTGCGAAGAATTCATGCGCCGAGAACTGCTCCGAGACCCGCTTCACGAACCAGGGCGCGCATGATTCGCTTTGACGATGTCACCAAGATCTACTCTGGAGAGACGCGGGCAGTCGACGGCGTGACGCTCAACATCGACAAAGGCGAGTTCGTCTTCCTGGTGGGTCCGTCGGGCTCGGGCAAGTCCACCATGCTGCGGCTCATGACCTGCGAGGAGAAGGTCACCGCCGGCAGCGTCCATGTGGCCGGCAAGGATCTCTCCACGCTGAACAGCTGGCGCGTGCCGTACCTGCGCAGGAACATCGGCTCGGTGTTCCAGGACTTCAAGCTGCTGCCGAACAAGACCGTCCATCAAAACGTCGCCTTCGCGCTGGAAGTCATCGGCCGCCCCGAGAGCGTCATCCGCACTCAGGTGCCGGCGATCTTGGAGCTGGTCGGCCTGGCGGACAAGCATCGGCGCTTCCCCGACGAGCTCTCGGGCGGTGAGCAGCAACGTGTGAGCATCGCCCGGGCGTTCGTCAACCGGCCGCTCATCCTGCTGGCCGACGAGCCCACCGGCAACCTCGACCCCGACACCTCTCAAGAGCTCACTTCTTTGCTGGACCGGATCAACCGCATGGGCACGACCGTGGTGATGGCCACTCATGATCGGACGATCGTGGACAGCATGAGGCGGCGGGTGGTTGCGCTGCGCGACGGCATGCTGGTACGTGACGAGCAACGCGGCGCCTACGGGAGCGAGCCCGAGGAGTCATCGTCCGCGGTGCCTACGCCGGGCCCGGATCAGCCCGTCGACGGGGCGGGTCAGTGAGCCGCATCCTCTACTTCGCACGCGAGACCTCCACGAACATCCGGCGCAATCTCACGCTGACCTTCGCGGCGATTCTCACCGTGGCGGTCGGCGTGATGCTGGTCGGCATGGGGCTCATGGCGGGCTATGCCAGCGGGAACGCGCTCGATCGCTGGGAGGGTGGCGTCCAGTTCGAGGTGTTCTTGACTCCTCAGATCAAGCCCAGCCAGCTCGATGCGCTGGGCATCGAGCTGCTGAGCCACCCGGACATCGACCGGATCGAATTCTTCAGTGCAGAGGAGGCCTACGCGCTGGTATCGCAGCAGATGGCCGACCAGCCCGAGCTGCTCACCGAGGTCTCCCCAGACGCGCTACCGGCCTCGTACCGCGTGGTGCCGCGGTCAGTCGAATCGGAGCTGATCGAGTCGCTGGCAGCGCAGTTCCGCCAGCGGCCCGGCGTGTTGTCGGTCCAGACAGGCAGGGAAGAGGTAGACGCCATCCGGACGTGGTTCACGTCGTTCCAAGGCATCGTGCTGCTGCTCTCCGTAGTGCTGTCGGGCACCAGCGTCATGCTCATCTTCAATTCGATTCGGGTGGCGATGTTCGCCCGCCGGCGCGAAATCGAGGTCATGAAGCTGGTCGGTGCCACCAACAGCTTCATCCGGTTTCCGTTCATGCTCGAAGGCATGCTGCACGGCCTTGTCGGCGGCATCATCGGGGCGATAGCCGCCGGAGCACTGCGAGGCCACGTCGAAGGGCTGTTCTCCCGCTCGGAGATTCTGGCGTTCTTCCGGTCGTTCGTCGTCACTTCCGGTCAGTTCACGACGGTGGCGTTCGTCACCGTGATCGCCGGAGTGCTGGTCGGCATGATCGGCTCAGCATTCGCCGCCAGCCGTTTCCTCGACGTCTAGGTTTCCTCGACGTCCAGCTGATCACGCAGCTGCTTGACTGATGCCGACGCACGGGAGGCCCAATGCCGGAGTTCGAGACGATCCTGTACGACGTGGACGACCGCATTGCGACGATCACGCTCAACCGGCCGGAACGGCTGAACGCCTTCAACGGCCAGATGCTGCGCGACGTTCTGGACGCCATCGACTTGGTGGATGCCGATGACGGCGTCCGGGCGGTGATCTTCACCGGCGCGGGCCGCGGCTACTGCGCCGGCGCAGACCTCAGCGCAGGCGCGACGACGTTCGACTTCGACAACCAGTCTGATGAGCGCAGGGCCGCTCGGGCAGCCGAGCGTCGCGCCAACGGCGATCTGGCGTGGATGCGCGACGGCGGTGGCTTGCTGACCCTGCGCCTGTACGAGTGCAACAAGCCGCTGATCGCGGCGATCAACGGTCCCGCGGTCGGCGTCGGGGTGACGATGACGTTGCCGATGGACATTCGGCTGGCCTCCACCAAGGCCCGTATCGGGTTCGTGTTCTCCCGGCGCGGCGTGGTGCCGGAGGCCTGCTCTTCGTACTTCCTGCCACGTGTCGTCGGCGTGTCGCGGGCACTCGAGTGGTGCTTCAGCGGCCGAGTGTTCGATGCCGCGGAAGCCCTCGAGGGCGGCTTGGTGCGCAGCCTGCACGAGCCGGAGGACCTGATGGCGGCGGCTCGGGAACTCGCGGGGGAGATCGCGCAGAACACCTCGGCGGTCTCGGTGACGCTGATTCGTCACATGCTGTGGCGGATGCTGGCGGCCGATCATCCCATGGAGGCTCACAAGATCGACTCCCGAGGCATCGTCCATCTCGGGCGCGGTGCGGATGCCCATGAGGGCGTGGCCTCGTTTCTCCAGAAGCGGCCGCCGGAGTTCACGCTGCGTCCGACGCAGGACCTGCCGGAGTACTTCCCGTGGTGGGACGAGCCCGAATTCAGCTAGTTGGGTGCTGCTAGCTGGCTGGGCTCAGCCGGCTGCGGGTCGTCGCCCCAGCCCGACAGCAGCATGCCCGCGATGCAGGCGACGACGACGAGGCCGAAGACGGGACCGAGGCTGCCGAACCGGTCAGCGACAGCGCCACCGACCGGCGGCCCTGCTGCGAGGCCGAGACCGAACACAATCGTGGCCACCCCGTACGCGGCACCGAAATCGGGGCCTGCCAGAACGTCGCTGACCCGAGCCGCGATCGAGGCGATGATGCCGGTGAATGCCGTGCCGAACACCAGCGCAGCTGCCCACGCGAGCGGCGGGCCGCCAACGGCGAGCGGCGGAGAGGCGGTCATGGCGACGGTGGCCGTCGCCGACACGGCGAATCCGACCGTGACGGTTCGACGTCGCCCGAGCCGGTCCGCCAGTCGGCCGAAGATCGGACCGCCGACGATGCAGCCGATGCCGATCGACGAGAACGCCACGGCTGCACTCCTAGCGTCGAAGACGTCGCCATGGCTCTCCAGATGGCTGACGATGAACGTGAGCAGCGTGGTGACGACGAATGCGTGCAGCGTGTAGGCCGCGATCAGCCGCGCTGCTTGGGGCACCTTGGCCAGTGATGTACGGGCGCCTGCGAATCCCACGCGACCGGGCGTGCGCGACCGATCGGGTGGACGCTGCCTGCTGTGCAGTGCAAGCACCACGGCGATCATCACCGCCGCACCGATGACCAGCTCGATTCGGTACACGCTGCGCGGATGGCTGAGATCGGCCGCCGCTAGCGTTCCGACGCTCAGGTCGTTGGGTCCCGATCCGCTCAAGACGGCGTCGATGGCAGCTGCAGCGACCATGCCGCAGCCGACGCCGCCGGTCAACCAGCCGGCCGCAGCACCTCGGCGATCGGCTGCCACGATCTCAGCAGCGATGCCGGGCGTGCCGACCCATACGCCTGCTGCGCAAAAGCCCGTCAATGCGAGCGCTGCGGCCACCACAGCGAGGTTCGGACTCCACGCCAGCAAGGCCAAGCCGATCACGTTCCCGGCGAGACCGATGCGCACGGCACCGCTCAAACCGGTGCGTCCCACCGTCAGCGCAACCACCAGCGAGCCCGTGACGTACATCAGCAGATTCAGCGATCCGAGGGCGCCGGCGACGGTATTGGACAGGCGCAAGCCGTCTCGCAGCTCCGCGAACAAGAGCGAATAGGTGAAGCGCCCGAATGACTGCGACACCGCCGCTGCTGCCGCCAGAGCCAACAGCGTGCCGAGGAGGCGGAAGCGACCGGAAGTCGCGATGTGGGACGCCGGTGTCCCGTTCGACTCGCGCATGCCTGCAACGTACGGCAACTCGCCGAGACTCGTCAGCTCGGCCGACTCGGCCATGCCGACGCAGGACTCCGGCACCGGGCAGGATGAGATCGTGCTCGAGATGAGCGAGGCCGCATTCTCCGAACTGGTGGAACAGGCGCTTGAGGACATTCCCGATGCTCTGCGATCGCTGATGGACAACATTGCGATCTTCGTGGAGGACAGCGGGGATGATCCAGACCTGCTCGGCGTCTACGAGGGCATTCCGCTGACTGAGCGTCACGACTACGGCGGTCTCGTGATGCCGGACCGCATCGTGATCTACCGGCTGCCGATTCTGGAGATGTGCGAGACGTCCGAGGAAGTCATCGAGGAGGTGCTCGTGACCGTGGTACACGAGATTGCTCACCACTTCGGCATCGACGACGACCGATTGCATGAACTCGGCTGGGACTGACACCGACTGACGCCGACTGATACCGACCACTGACATCGACTGACACGGACTGACACGGACTGACGCCGAGCGCCTGCCGATGCGCGGTGTATGCACGACCTATGCACGCTGCATCGCTGACGCACCCCTAGCGTCCCCATGGCGTATGCACGAAGCGCGGGTGCTGCGCTCCGGCAGCGCCGCTCATGAGGCGTGCGAGCGCACCCACTCGGTGATGAGATCGGCAGCCTCGGCCCGCGTTCGCGCAGGCTCAGCCAAGTAGTGGTCGCCAGCCAGCGTGTGCGTCTCGACGCCACCGCCGCCGGGCCGGCTGCGGAGCGCCTCCACGATCTTGGCAGTGTCCGAGGGAAATATGCCCGTGTCGGCATCGGCGTCCACCACGATCGCCGGCAGCGTGATGTTGCGCGCCTGATCGGTGCTGCACTGCGACGAGCGCAGGCTCCACATGGACAGCCAGGTACGCAGTGAGCTGACGGTGCCGACCCCGAAGATCCCATAGTTGGCACGGCGCGGATCGCCTAGGTAGCAGCCGGGGACAGTGCGCCGGCTGGGATCGATGGCATCGTCGAGCATGCGAAGGTCGGCCCACAGCCGAGGCACGACGAACAGCCGCTCGCGGTGTCCCGCCGCCGCCAGCCGGTCCAGCTCGTCGCAGCACCAGTCGGTGATGCGCTCGTTGCGCGCACGCTGGGCGTCCCGGTACACCGCGATGAACGCGTCGTCGAACGGCGGTTGGCGGTCCGGCGCGAACGGGTCCAGTGCCTGGTCCACGCTGAGCGGATCGCTCTCGTCGGTGACCGACGGGTCCATCCAGTTCGTCAGCACTTCCGCGCGGCCGGTGTGGGCCACGATCGACACGTACAAGTCGCCCCCGGCCAGCTGCTCGACCGCCGGGCTGAGACTGCTCCGGCTGTACTCCGGCGTCAGGCCGGGCGAAGTGACCTGCGACTGGTACGTGGCCATGAGCGAGCCGCCGCCGCTGTTGCCGAGCAGCACCACGCAGTCCACACCTCGGCTGCGCAGCCATCGCACCCCGGCGTCGATGTCGACGAGCGCCAGGTCAGCCAGGAAGTACGGCTCGGCGCCACGGAAGCGGGTGTTCCAGCCGAGAAATCCCAAGTCCCGTTCGGCGAAGTACGAGGCCAAGTAATGCTCGGAGAAGTCGATGTTGTAGTGGGTTGCGATCAGCGCTGTGCGCGGTTCGCTGCCGGCGGGCCGCCAGTAGACGCCTTGACAAGGATGGCTGCCCACGCCGGCTCGTGAGGTCCCGGCACTCGTCAGCGCCACGAACTCTCGGGTGATCCTCATGGCACAGCTCGGCGGGTCGGTTCAAGCGGGGGCTTGTGCCGGCACCGCGGCGCGCATCACCTCCAACGCGCCGGCAGGGTCGGGCTGGATGCCGGTTGTGTCAACGCACAGCTCCACCATGATGCCGTTGGGGTCCAAGTAGTAGTGGGAGCTGCACCAGCCGTGGTCGAGTTCCATCAGCGGCTTGGTGCCCGTTGCAGCCATTCGCTCGCGAACGTCGGCCTGTTGCTGTGGCGTGGCTCGGACCGCTACATGGTTCACCCAGACTGGCAGTCCGACTGAGCTGCTGACGTCGGTGCTGTAGTCGGCTTGCTCGCCCATGTTGCGCACGAAGAAGAACGCGATGCACTCGCCGTCGCCGATGTCGTAGAACACATGCTTGAGATGGCCGGCAGGTGCGCCGTCCGCAGCCGGACGCGACGTCTGCTCGGCGTGGATCAGCGGGAAGCCCATCAACTCCTCGTAGAAGCGGTGCGTGGCTTCGAGGTCCTTCGTTGCGAATGCCACGTGATGCAGTCCCACGGTGTCCCCCCGCCCGATGTGTCGCAGCAGACTCTGCAACAGTCTGGCCGATATTGGTCTGGCCGCCCGATCTGGCCGCCCGGTCAAGCCGCCCTGTCTAGCGGCGGGCGCCGCCGTTGCGCGCCGCCGCGCTGGCGTCTGCGCGCAGCGTTCGCAGCAGGTCTGCCGGATCGTCGGCGGTGACCAGCGCCTCGCCGATCAGCGCTGCGTCATAGCCGGCCTCCGCGACGGCTCGCATCGGGGTGCCGCCGGGAACGCCGATCCCCGATGCCGCGACGAGCAGCACGCGGTCGTCGATCTGTGCGAAGCACTTGCTGACGCGTACGGCCTTGTCGTAGTCCACGGTGAACTTGGCGGACTCGGGGTTGTCGCGCTGGTTGATCGCAATCAGATAGGCGCCCAGCTCGACTGCTGCGGCGAGTTCGGCTTCGTCGCGTACTTCGGTGAGCACGTCCACGCCGAGCGACAGCGCTAGCTCCTGCATCGGCGGCAGAAGTGAGTGGTCGATGTCGGCGAGTATCACGAGCATCGCATCGGCGCCCATGGCGTGGCTGTCGCGCACGTCGTGGAGGGTGCGCAGAAAGTCCTTGCGCAGCACCGGCAGGCCGGTCGCAGCCTTGGCGGCCCGCAGGTCGTCGGGGCTGCCGCCGAAGCGCTCGGCCTCGGTCAGCACCGACAAACAAGCGGCCCCGCCCGCCTGGTACTGCACTGCGACGCTGGCGGCGTCTGCGTCTGCGTTCAGCGCTCCGCGTGACGGCGAGCGCCGCTTGAGCTCGGCGATGACCGCCAAGTCACCGCCCCTCGCCCGCCTGCCGTCGCCCGGGCGCCCGCCGCCTCGCAGTGCCGCGGCGAATCGGTGTCCACGCGGCACAGCACCCACAGCATCGCCGGCCACGGCTTCATCAGCGGCAGTGTCGTCGGCAGAGTCGGCAGTCATCGACCGGTGTTCACTCCCCGTGCGGTTGGATTCGGCTGAACTGGCTGGCGACTCTACGCCGATGACTCCACGCCACTGGCCGTTGGTGGGGCCCGCTGGCGCAGCGCGGCATCATTGGCTGCAAACGAGCGACACAGGAGCATTGCGCACGATGAGCCGTCCCACATCCCACGGCGGCGGCCAGGCAGGGCCGCCGATCGCCGGCGACCCTTCTTCGTTTCCGACCGATGCCGAGCTCTCGCGCACACTGGTGGCGGCCACCAGGATCGCCACGCTCTCCACGCTCACGGCTGCGGGCTATCCCTACGGCAGCGTCGTGTCGTACGCGTACGACGACGCCGGCGACCCCGTCGTGCTGATCTCGGAGATGGCTGAGCACACGGTGAACGCCCGGGGCGACGACCGCGCCAGCATGCTGATCGTGGACGGCGCAGGCGAAGGCGACCCGCTGGGCCGGGCCCGCCTCACGCTGGTCGGCCGTCTCGGCGTGCTCGACGATCCCGGCGAGCTGCGCGACCGCTACCTGGAAGCGCACCCCTACGCCGCCTACTACGCGGACTTCACTGACTTCTCGTTCTGGCGCCTCCGAACGGAGCAGTGCCGCTATGTCGGCGGATTCGGCCACATGAGTTGGGTGAGTGCTGACGCCTACCGGGATGCCGGCGTCGACCCACTGTGGGAAGCCGCCGCCGGCATCGTCGAGCACATGAATGGCGACCACGCTGACGCGAACCTGGCGTATGCGCAGGTCCACGCCGGTCTGCCAGATGCCAGCGAGGCAACGATGCTGGGCCTCGACCGATACGGCGTCACGCTGCGCGCCACCACGCCAGCCGGGCCGCGCATGGCCCGCGTGCCGTTTGCGACACCGCTCGCGGATGCGCAGACTGCTCGCCCGGCGCTCATTGAGCTGCTGTCGCTAGCCCGTGCGCAGCGAGACTTCGATTGAGCCAACATGAGGCCGCACATCTGCCCGGTGCTCGTGACGCAGAGACTCATCACCAGCGCAGCGAGCGCTACTGTGGGCCGCGTGAATGCACAGCCCGAGACGGCCACCGTGGCCGAGTTCAAGGAAATCTTGGCCGACCCAGCGGGACGCATCGAAGTCCACGACTTCCTCAGCGATGTAACGCTGAGCACCGTCGAGGCCCTCGACAACACCGACTGCGAGGGCTACGACGAGTGCCTGCGGGCCTATGAGCAGGTGTCCGCCGACCTGAACGGGCTGCTGGTAGTGGGCTCGTACTTCGCCAACTGCGCCGACCACGACAAGGCCTTGGCACATGCGGTCCGCCTGTTGGCCAATCGCATTCCGTTCGCGAGCCCCCCGGGGGGCCCTGCCATCAATCTGCAGCACCACGTCACGCTGTTGGCGATCTACGCCATCGCCTTCGGTGCCGCCGCTGCAGATCGGCTGGACCCCCTCGCGAGGATCATCGGAACCGTGAGAGCCGAAGAGGACGGCCAACTCGGGCGAGTCACCTACTTGGTCAACTGCGATCGACTCAAGAAGCCGGCCGAAGCCCCCATACAGGCCTCGCTTCGACTGTGGATGACGCTGCGTTCGATGACCGACGAGTTCATTCCCAGAACCAGCGAAGATACGCTGTTCGATGCCGTGCTCGACGAGATCGAGTACCTGCTCGGCGTGACGCACGGCCGCAACACCGCCGAGGGAACCGGCCCGGTGGGCTACGGGGCAATCCAGGTGCTCGCCACCCGCCTGGCGCCCGATCGCCTCGTGCGACGCAATCTGGACCTGCTCATCGCGCACGAGGCCTTCCAGAGCCCGCACGAGTTCTACATCTGTCGCGAGCGCTACAACAAGGCCTACGCAGCCCAAGCCCGCGCATGAAAGCCCGGGCCCGACAGCCCAAGCACGGTCGGCCCGTCAGCCGAAGCGTGAATGCCGCGTGAGTGCTGTGGTCAGCCAGAGCCGCCCCTGCAGAGCCACGGAGGCGGTGTCAAGAGCGCGCATCTGAGGTGGTGGAGGTGGCGGGAATCGAACCCGCGTCCTTCAACGTTTCGGTGAGTCTTCTCCGAGCGCAGTCGCTATCAGCTTGTCGGGCGACGCAGGGCAGCGACACCCAGGCAATCACCGTAGCCGGCTGTGCGAGTCCTCAGCGCCCCGTCGGCACGGGCGATGGGCAAGTCCTGCAGATGAGGGCGCCGGAACCCGCAGGACTGGGGCTCTCGGGCCAACTCGCCGCCTGGGATCAGGCGGCGAGCACCATGTCGTCTTGTTCGACGTTGGCGTTTGTGTTTGTTTCCGGCTCTTTTTCGTGGATCCGGAGACCACGGCTCGCTTCTCTCACGTCAACCGTCAAAGTCGAAACCGATCACCCCCTAAGTGGACTACGGCAAAAGTGGACCTTGGCCAAAATGACCCTGGCAAACTTGGGCAGGCATCCGCGCACCCTGCGGAGTTCCGAACGCTCATCTTAGCGAGCGCCTGGCACAACAGCTTGGCGCGAGTGCGTGCGTCTGCGGTTTGCCGTGTCGGCCTGAGCCGCCGCGTTGGCACCCGCACCGCTCGCCTAGGGTCCGCCCCCGTTGATGCAGGTGGTTGATGCAGGTTGATGCGCACGTTCGCTGCGCGGCGGACGACACTGCCCGCTTGCCGACGGTCCGCCGGCCAGGAGCGGGTCGGCCTGGGCGCGGTGCGTAGCGTTGGACCATGGCCAACGGCGCAGGCGGCGGCACGCTGCGGATACGCGATGCGCATGTCGCCTTCGACGGCACCGCAGCCTTGGACGGAGTGGATCTCGAAGTCGGCGACGGCGAGATGTTGGTGCTGCTCGGACCGTCGGGCTGCGGCAAGACCACACTGCTGCGAGCTGCCTCGGGGCTGCAGCCCCTGGACGCCGGCCGAGTCGAGCTGGACGGCCGCGACCTGACCGGTCAGCGACCCGATCAGCGCGGCATCGGCTTGATGTTCCAGGACGAGGTGCTGTTCCCGCACTACGACGTCGCGGGCAACGTGGCCTTCGGGCTCCGCATGGCCAAGGTGCCGACGGCGCAACGGCAGCGGCGAGTCGCCGAGATGCTCGAACTGGTCGGGTTGGCAGGCTTCGAGGGGCGCGACGTGGCCACGCTGTCGGGTGGCGAGGCGCAGCGGGTCTCGCTGGCTCGGGCACTCGCCCCCGAGCCGAGGGTGCTGCTGCTCGACGAGCCGTTCGGTTCGCTGGACCGACTGCTTCGAGAACGGCTCATCAACGAGCTGCGTCCGGTGCTGGACCAAGTCGGCGTGACAGCGGTGCATGTGACCCACGACCACCACGAGGCGTTTGCCCTGGCTGACCGCATCGCGGTGATGGCGTCGGGGCGGCTGCTGCGCATCGGCACGCCCGAGCAGGTATGGACCGATCCGCGCACGGCGCAGGTGGCAAGGTTTCTCGGGCACACCAATGTGCTCGACCGGGCTGTGTTTGACAAGGCTGTGTTTGACAAGACTGTGTTCGACCTGGCCGTGTTCGACCGGGCTGCGTTCGACCTAGCTGTGTCCCAGGTCGACGCGCCGTCGATGCCCGCCACGGCTGCGAGGCACGAGCAGCGATTCGTGCTGCGCTCGGACCGCATCGAGGTGGAGACCGCGGCGCGCGTCGATGACGGCGGCGTCAGCAGCATCCGCGAGGGTGCCGCGGCTCAGTTCGGGGCCACGGTCAGCCGTCGGCGCTTTCGCGGCGATCGCTACGAGCTACGGCTTGAGGCCGACCTCGGCGGCGTGAGGACCACGCTGGATGCGCTCACTCCGCACGCTCCTGCTCTCGGCGCCAGCGTCATCGCGCGCTTTGGGGCCAGTGCGGTGATCCCCCTCGCTGACTGACGCGCTGCCGGAGTTGCGGGTCGCGGGGTCGCGAGCCTCAGAGTCGCGGGTTTCAGGGTTGCGGGATTAAGGGTTGCGGGTTTCAGGGTTGCGGGATTCTGAGTTGCGAGTCTCTGTGTCGCGGGTTTCAAGGTTGCGGGTTGTGGGCCGGCGCAGGTCTCGCTCGCGGCCGTGCCCGGACGGTTCCCAGTACGTATGACCCGCTGCTTCGTCGGGCCGATATTGCTGAGAAACCCAGCCGCGCGGGTCGTCATGGGGATAGCGGTAGCCCGCACCGTGGCCGAGCGATGCCGCGCCCGGGTAGTGGGCGTCGCGCAGGTGGACGGGTACCTCCCCGGCGCCGGCCGAGCGGGCATCGTGCATTGCTCGGTCGAGTGCGACCGTGACCCGGTTCGATTTCGGCGCCGTGGCGAGACGCACCACCGCGTGGGCCAGGTTGAGCTGTGCCTCGGGCAGGCCCACGTACTCGACGGCTCGGGCGGCAGCCTCGGCCACCAGCAGGGCCGAGCTGTCGGCCATGCCGATGTCCTCCGAGGCCAAGATGACCATGCGGCGGGCGATGAACCTTGGGTCCTCGCCGGCGTCGAGCATGCGGGCGAGCCAGTACAGCCCGGCGTCGGGATCGGAGCCTCGCAGCGACTTGATGAATGCGCTGATGATGTCGTAGTGGGCGTCGGCGCCATAGCGCACCGCCTTGGCATCCACGGCGTGCTCCGCGTCGACGAGTGTGACGTGAGTGCGTTCCGCCTGTGCGGCCGGCGCGCCTCGGGTGCTGCTCGTCGATGCGGCTGTCGGACCGTGAGCCGACCCGCCTGTCTCGCCGAGTCCGCTGGCCTCGCGCGCCGCAGCGGCCTGTCGGCGCCCAGCGAGCGCTACCGCCACTTCGGTGCTGGTCAGCGCGTGGCGACCGTCGCCGCCGCTGCGAGCTGCCAGATGGTCGATGGCCTCAGCGTCGGCCGTGGCCTGCTCGGCGGCGAGCGCACGGCCGATCAGCGTTCGCAGCGCATCGTCGTCGAGCGGCACCAGTCGGAACAGTGTCGAGCGCGACAGCAGCGGCGGGTTGACCTCAAAGTGGGGGTTCTCGGTGGTGGCCCCGATCAGCACTACCAAGCCGTCCTCGACCGCTGGCAGCAGCGCATCCTGCTGGGCCTTGTTGAAGCGGTGTACCTCGTCGAGAAACAAGATGGTCCCTCGGTTGTGCTCGCCGATGCGCCGGCGAGCCTCCGCTAGGATCTCCCTGACGTCTTTGACGGTTGCGCTCACCGCGGACAGCTCGCAGAACTCCTTGGCCGTGCTGGCCGCGACGACCCGTGCGAGCGTGGTTTTGCCGGTGCCGGGCGGCCCCCACAAGATCACCGACGACAGGCGATCTGCTTCGATCAGCTCGCGCAGCGGACGACCTAGGGCAAGCAGATGGTCTTGCCCGACGATCTCGTCGAGCGTGCGCGGCCGCATCCTCGCTGCCAGCGGTGCCTGCGCGGTCAGGCGTTCGGTGCCTGCCGCTTCGAACAGGCCCTCGCGCTGGCCTCTGCTCGCGTCTCTGGCCGCGCTGTTGCTCACGCCTTGACGGTACGCGCTCTGGTACGCGCGCTTCGGCTTGTGCCTGCTGCGCTTCGGCCGGTGTTTGCTGCGTCAGTTCTGTCAGGCCAGTTCTGTCCGGCCAGTTCTGCCAAGTCAGCCTTGCTCAGTCAGCCTTGCTAAGTCACTCATGTCACCTCAGCCGGTACAGAACAGCCCGGCCGCAACAGCAAGTCAGCAAGGCAGTGAGGCAGCAAGACGGTGGCGCAGCAAGGTAGCCAGGCAGTGAGGCAGCATGGCAGCAAGGCACCAAGACGGTGAGGCCGCAAGCGGGTTCACAGCTTGGGGTGATCTGCCTCGTAGGCACGGATGCGCTTGGCGAAGCTCAGGTCGTGACCGGCGGGATCGAAGATCGCGAACATCCGCTCGCCCCACGGTGCATCCAGCGGTTCGGCCTGCGGCCGCAAGCCTGCACCGAGCGCCCGTCGGTAGAGCGCATCCACGTCTCCGACATGGAAGATCACCCGACCCCAGCCGGTCTCGACCCCCGCCGGGTCAGTAACGGCGATCAGATTGACGAAGCACCCGCCGCTGCGCAGGGTGCTGAACGAGGCATCTGTGCCGCCGTAGCTCAACTGGAAGCCCAGCGCCTCGTAGAACTGGACCGACGCCGCCATGACGGTGGTGCGCAGGGTAATCGCATTGATCGACTCGATGCCGCTCACTACGCCATTGTCGCGGCCGGCGGGTCATGCGCGCACCGAGCCTGATCCTGCCGGTTCCTGCCCCGGGGGAGAGGGCAGGAGCCTTCTATCGGACCTTGGCGTATTGCACCGAGCCTGATCGTGTCGGTTCCTGCTCGGGGGTAGCCGCCAGGCCTCGCTTGACGGCGTCGTCATGCCGGTTCCTGCCCCCGGGGGAGAGGAGGGCAGCATCGGCAGTGACGCGTGCGGCTGGCGGGACCTGCGCGCCGCGGGCAGCGCATCCAGCAGTGACGCGTGCGGCCAGCGGGTTCTGCATGCGCCTGCTTGGCATGGGACCGCCCGCACACAAGGACTCGTGAGCACGCGGCCTCCTTAGCATGTGGCAATAGCATGAGGCGATGAGCACTTTCGCTCACGTGGATCTGCTGCCGACCGGCCCCGCAGATGTGACCTATCGGCACATCTCCTCCGATCACGTCTCTACCGTCACCGCCGCGGGTCGGCGATTCTTGCAAGTCGGGCCCGAGGCGCTTCGGCTGCTCACTGCAGAAGCCATGCGCGACATCGCACACTTGTTCCGCACCGATCACTTGGCGTCGCTGGCGGCCATTCTCGACGACCCCGAAGCGTCGCCCAACGACCGCTTCGTGGCCCTTGAGCTGCTCAAGAACGCCAACATCGCTGCGGGCGGCGTCCTGCCGAGCTGCCAGGACACCGGCACGGCGATCATCTGGGGCCACAAGGGGGAACGGGTGCTCACGGGCACCGCCGAACATCCCGACTTCGATGACGCCGAGGCGATTTCCCAGGGCGTCGCAGACACCTATCTGACTTCGAATCTGCGCTACTCGCAACTCGCGCCGCTCGACATGTTCTCTGAGCGCAACACGGGCAACAACCTGCCGGCGCAGATCGAGATCTACGCTTCGCCCGGCGACGAGTACGAGTTGGTCTTCATGGCCAAGGGAGGCGGCTCGGCCAACAAGAGTTTCCTGTTCCAGGAGACCAAGGCGCTGCTCAATCCAGAGAGTCTGACCCGCTTCCTGGACGTTCAGCTGCGCACGCTGGGGACCGCTGCGTGCCCGCCGTACCACCTCGCAGTGGTCATCGGCGGGACCTCGGCAGAATTCGCTGTCAAGGTCGCCAAGTACGCGTCCGCCAAGTACCTCGACACGCTGCCTACCGCCGGCAGCGCGGCCGGTCACGGCTTCAGGGATCTCGAGTGGGAGGGACGCATCCTGGAGCTGACCCGCCAGTTCGGCATCGGTGCCCAATTCGGCGGCAAGTACTTCTGTCACGACGTACGGGTGGTGCGCCTGCCGCGACACGGTGCCAGCTGCCCGGTGGCGATCGCTGTCTCCTGCTCGGCCGACCGCCAAGCTCTCGGACGCATCACCGCAGACGGGGTGTTCTTGGAACAGCTGGAGACCGACCCGGCTCGGTTCCTGCCCGAAGCCGATCCGCTGGAATTGTCAGGCGGAGTCGTTGCCATCGACTTGGACCAGCCGATGGATGCGATCCGCAGTCAGCTGGCTCGTTACCCGGTGAAGACTCGGCTGTCGCTGAGCGGCACGCTGGTGGTAGCACGCGACATCGCGCATGCCAAGCTGAAAGAACGGCTCGACGCCGGCGACGGCCTCCCCGGCTACCTGCGTGAGCGGCCGGTGTACTACGCAGGCCCGGCGAAGACGCCGGCGGGCTACGCGTCCGGTTCGTTCGGCCCGACCACGGCGGGCCGCATGGATTCCTACGTGGAGCAGTTCCAGGCTGCGGGTGCCAGCCTCGTGATGCTGGCCAAGGGCAACCGTTCGCGCCAAGTGACCGATGCCTGCGCGCGCTACGGCGGCTTCTACCTGGGCTCCATCGGCGGACCGGCGGCGCGGCTGGCCAAGGACTCGATCCGCAGGGTCGAGGTGCTGGAGTACCCCGAACTGGGCATGGAAGCGGTGTGGCAGATCGAGGTGGAAGACTTTCCCGCGTTCATCGTCATCGACGACAAGGGGAACGACTTCTTCAGCGAGGTCACCACGCCGGTGCAGATTCGCTGAGGTGCGCGGACGGGCTCGGCGGGGCTCGTCGTGGCGGCTTGCGTCTGCGCGCAGCGCGCTGGATCGATCACGCCGTCAATCACGCCAGAACAGCGCCACGTCGATGGGGTTGACGTCGCCGACCGTGAACCAGATCGAAGCCGCAATGCCAGCAGCGGCGAGCAGCACCATCGTCACGATGGTCGAGCGGGGCAGCTTGCCGTCGACGTCGCTCGGGAGACGCCCGCGGACCTTTTGCAGCAGCCGGTCGGCCCACGCCACATCGCGAGCCAAGATGGCGAGGCCCGTTGCCACCACCAGCGTGCCGGGTCCGGGCAGCGGCATCAAGATGAGCCCGAGGACGACCACGCACATGCCAAAGGTCGTTCTTGCCAGCCGGCGCATCGCACCGCGCTGCGCCTCTTGACGGGTTGGCTCGCGTTCGCCGGTCTCCAGTTCGGCGTCGATGGCCGCTTGGCGGAACCGCTCGCTGTGGGTCTGTTCGCGCTCATCGGACTCGGGTTCGGGTTTGAGTTCAGGCTCGGCTTCGGCTTCGGCTTCGGGATGGGTGTTGGCCTCGGGGAGCTGTGGACTACGGGTCTGCCCGTGCTCGTCCGCTTCGGGCCGGGCGTCGATGGCGGCGGCAGCGAACGGTTGGGCTTCGGCAGGCGCGGCAGGCTCGGCTGGTTCGGCAAGCTTGGCAGGCTTGGTTGGCTTGATCGGCTCGTGAGGATCAGCTGTCATCGACCCGCTCGTTCGTCGTTCGCCGCAGCACGCTTCAGCGCGCAACCGCACGCCACCGCGTAGAGGTGGCGCAGATGTGGAAGCTGCAACAGTGTGGCCGAAGTGTGGCCCGGCTCGTGCGTCGCGCAGCGCCGCTGAGCACGCAGAGCACGCTGGGCACGCTGGGCACTCGGAGCACCGCAGGTCACCCACCGGGCACAGAACCCGCGGCTGCGGCGCTGGGCGCTCGGAGCACGCTGAGCACTCAGCGCGCGCTGGCGGCGATAGGTCGCCCCGAGCCAGCTGTTGGCTCTACTGTGAACCTCACGTGCGTACGCCACGTGTGCATATCACCGCACGACGGGAGTTCTGACGATGCCGACCGTGGCCAAGTCCGCCCCCATCGCCTGGACCGTGGGTGACGCGCGGCTCACCCGCATAGCCGAGCTCGAGGTGCATTGGCCGTTCGGCATCCTGCTGCCGGGCGCCGAAGACGTGATTGACGACTACAACTGGCTGCGGCCCGATTTCGTCACCGACGACGGACGCATGCGGCTGTCGATGCACTCGGTGGTCATCGAATCCGGCGGGCTGCGCATGATCGTCGACACCTGCGTCGGCAACGACAAGTCCCGCCCGGGCGCGCCGCCGTTCGAACGGCTTTCCACGCCGTTCCTGGCCGATCTCGCCGAAGCCAGCTTCGCTCCTGAGACCATCGATGTCGTCGTATGCACCCATCTGCACGTGGACCATGTCGGCTGGAACACCCGACTCTCGGATGGCGAATGGGTGCCGACGTTCCCCAACGCCCGTTATCTGTTCGTGCAGACCGAATACGACTACTGGCGCGCCGAGCCGCAGCACTACGGGCCGGTGTTCGAGGACTCAGTGCAGCCGGTCATGGACGCGGGGCTCGCTGAGCTCGTCAGCGCCGACCACCGCATCAACGACGAGGTGTGGCTTGAATCGACGCCCGGCCACACGCCGGGACACGTCAGCGTCGTGGTCTCCTCGGCGGGGGAGCGGGCGGTCATCACCGGCGACATGATCCATCACCCGGTGCAGTTCGCCCGTCCCGACTTGGCCTCCAGCGCCGACTACGCAGCCGACGGCACCTCCACCGCGACGCGTCTGGAAGCATTTGGTCGCTGGTCCGACGGCCGACTCGTGATCGGCACCCACTTCGCCGGTCGCACCGCTGGCCGCATCATCCCCGCCGACGCCCTCAACACCTGGCGCTTCGACCCATAGCGGTTCCTGAGGCCGCGTTGTCTCGGAACGAGACTGGCTCGGTACGGGACGGCCCAAATGTCCAACAGTCCTACTTGGCGCTTCGACCCATAGCCGACTCGCTCGATGCCAGGCACATTCAGTCGTGGTCGTTCGGGAGCCTTATTTCGGCGATAGCCTAGCTTCGATGCCGAACGGACCTTACGACCATAGCCACTATACGGCCAGCCGGCCGCCCGACGATCTCGCGATGACAATCACCGATGCGCTCAGGGTGAAGGAATCGTTGCACCGCCGTGCCCCAATCCATAGCGAGTGGGCTGCTCGCGCGTTGGTGCTGATCCAGCTCGCCAACACCGCCTACGAACCGTCGGACTACGACCGCAGCTGAAGTCTCACCCACAGAAGCTCCGCCGCTGACAGTAATGCTCTGCCCGCGTGCCGATGCACCTCGCCGCGCTGCGGTTTCTTGACTCTGGAGCCCGTGCCCGCCGCTCCAGCGCCCACGCAGGACAGCCGCGCCATGGATGCCGCCGCCGAGATTGACGAACTTGATGGGTCGTTCGGCCTGACGATCCACGCACGGTCGGTTCACCGGC